>NZ_CM002675.1 GCF_000600975.2 Limimaricola hongkongensis DSM 17492
GGGCGGCGGCGCTCGGTCGCGGCGACGCTGCGGGCGGCGGCGCTCTGGCTCGGGGTGTGGATCGGGCCGCTGGCGCTGGTCGCGCTGCTGGCGCCGCCGGTCTTCGCGGACATCGCGCGGTTCTTCTCGGTGCTGGCGATGGTGAGCTTTGGCGGCGCCTACGCGGTGCTGGCCTACATGACGCAGGAGGCGGTCGCCACGCAGGGCTGGCTCGGCACCGGCGAGATGCTCGACGCGCTGGGGCTGGCTGAAACCACCCCCGGCCCGCTGATCCTCGTGACCGAATTCGTGGGCTTTCTCGCCGGGTACCGGGCCGCGCCGGAGGGGGGCGGGGCGCTGCTTTGGGGCTTGGGCGGAGCGCTGGTGACGCTCTGGGCCACCTTCGCGCCGTGTTTTCTGTGGATCTTCGCGGGCGCGCCCTGGATCGACCGGATCGCGGCGCGCCCGCGGCTGCGCGCGGCGCTGGCGGGGGTGACGGCGGCGGTGGTCGGGGTGATCGCCAACCTGTCGGTCTGGTTCGGGCTGCACGTGCTGTTCGGCACGGTCGGGACGATGCAGGCCGGGCCGCTGCGCGCCGCGTGGCCGGTCTGGGCCAGCTTCGACTGGCAAGGCGGCGCGATCGTGCTGCTCGCGGCGCTGATGCTGCTGCGCTGGCGCAGGGGCGTGGCCGCCACGCTTTTGGTCTGCGCGGCCTGCGGCGCGGCGCTGCGGCTGGCCGGGGCATAGCGCGGCCGCGCCGCCCAAGGACCGTTTGTGCCGGCCGCTCCCTATCGTTCGCGCCGAAGCCACGTTAGGACCGCCGCCGCAGCGGTCATGCCAAGGCGCGTGGTCCGCATCATCAGCCGAAGGCCCCGCAAGGCGCCCCGGCCTCGAAATCCCGGCCCTCCCGGCTGCCTGGCGGCGTTTCGGGACGGCCCGTCGAAACAATCAGAAGGAAGGCCGCCGATGCCGCGACTTCTTGCCTATCTGCTCCCTGTCTTCGCCCTGATGCTGGGCCTGTTGCTGAGCCTTGCCGCGCCGGGCGGCGCGCAGGCCCAGATCCTGCCCGCGCAGGCAACCGCCGAGGAGGGCGACGCCGCCGCGGCCGCGGCCGAACCCGGCCCGCTTTCGACGCTGCTGGAGGTGCTGCGCGACGAGACCGGGCGCAACGCCCTGATCGCCGAGCTGGAACGCGTGACCACCGGCGCAGGCCCGGTCGACCAGCTCGAGGCGGTCGCCGAAGAGGTGCAGCAGGTCGAGCCGCGCCTGTCGATCGGCGCGCGCATCGCCCAGACCACGCAATCCATCGCCGAGGGGCTGGCCGCGCAGGCCGACCAGGTGGTGCGCAGCTTTTCGGGCAATGGCAACCTTCTGGGCGGGCTGGCGAGCCTTGATCTGCCGGTGCTGTGGGAGACCTTCCAGAGCCTGATCCTCGTGATCGTCATCACCGTCGCCGTCTGGCTCGGTCTCAGGGCGATGGTGACGCCGGTCTATCGGCGGCTGGGCGAACGGGCCGAGCAGGCGAATTTCCTGCGCATGATCTTCCTGTTCATCGGCTCCACCGCGCTCGACGCCGCGGTGGTGGTTGCCGCCTGGGCGCTGGGTTATGCGATCAGCCTGCTGGCGCTCGGCGAATATGCCGAGGTCGGCTTCCGGCAGGCGCTCTATCTCAACGCCTTTTTGCTGGTGGAGCTGGTCAAGGTCGCGATCCGCGCCATCGTCTCGCCGGCCACCGGCGGGCTGCGGCTGGTCAACCTGTCCAACAGCGCCGCGCAGCGGCTGAACCGGCATGTCAACGTCGTGGTCAGCGTGCTGGGCTATGGCCAGCTTCTGGTGGTGCCGCTGGTCAACCGCAACATCTCCTTCACCGCCGGTCTCGGCGTGTCGGCGCTGCTGTCGGTCTTCGTGCTGGTCTATCTCGTGGCGCTGGTGGTCCGCCACCGCGCCAATGTCGCCAACTGGATCGCCCGCCGCCTGATGGCCGAGCGGGTCGAGGAGGAGAGCGACGCGCCCGAGGAGACGCCCGAGGAGACGCCCGAGACGGCCCCCGCCGCCGCCGTGGCCGCGACCGGCGGTCCCGCCGATGCGCGCCCCGCGCGCAAGCAGCTCGGCGGCATGCTGGGCACGCTGACCCGGACCTGGCACTGGTTCGCGCTGACCTATCTGGGCTTCATGTTCGTGGTGGTGATCTCGCGTTCGGGCGAGGTGGTGGCCGATTACCTGATCGGCTCGGGCAAGGTGCTGGCGGCGGCGCTGATCGGCTCGCTGGTCATCGGCGCCATCGGCCGCGGCCTGCGCCACGGCGTGGTGCTGCCCGACGAGATGCGGCGCAAGCTGCCGCTTCTGGAACCGCGGCTCAACGCCATCGTGCCCAAGCTCCTGATCACGCTGCGGCTGCTGGTCTCTCTCGCGGTGATCCTGTTCACGCTCGACGTGATCGGGCTGTTCGACCTGGGCGGCTGGTTCGCCTCCCCGGCCGGGCTCGAGGTGTCGGGCCGGGTCGTCTCGGTGGTGCTGATCCTGCTGGTGGCGGCGGCGATCTGGCTGGCGGTGAACAGCTGGATCGACTACCGGCTCAACGCCGAGGTGGGCCGGGTGCCGACCGCGCGCGAAACCACGCTGCTGACGCTCTTGCGCAACGCCTTCGCGATCGCGCTTCTGATCTTCACGCTGATGTTCGCTCTGGCCGAGATCGGGCTCGACATCGGGCCGCTGCTGGCCTCTGCCGGTGTGCTCGGTCTTGCCATCGGTTTCGGCGCGCAGAAGCTGGTGCAGGACATCATCACCGGTGTCTTCATCCAGTTCGAGAACGCGATGAACGTGGGCGACGTGGTCACCGTCGGCGGCACCACCGGCGTGGTCGAGAAGCTGACCGTGCGCTCGGTGAGCTTGCGCGACGTGCAGGGCACCTTCCACATCATCCCGTTCTCCAGCGTCGACATGGTGTCGAACTTCATGCGCGATTTCTCGTATTTCGTCTGCGACATGGGCATCGCCTACCGCGAGGATGTCGAGGAGGCGAAACAGGCGATGTTCGACGCCTTCGAGGAGCTGAAGACCGACCCCGAGCAGAAGATGAACATCATCGGCGATCTGGAGTGGTTCGGGCTCAACAGCTTTGGCGACAGCGCCGTCGTGGTGCGGGCGCGGATCAAGACCGTGCCGGGCACGCAATGGGGTCTGGGCCGGGCCTATAACGGCATCCTCAAGCGCATCTTCGACGCGCGCGGGATCGAGATCCCGTTCCCGCACCAGACCATCTTCTTCGGCGAGGCCAAGGATGGCCGGACCCAGGCGCTGCGGCTCAGGCAGGTCGAGGATGGCGCGAGCGGTCCCGACACCGGTGCCGATACGGGCGCCGACACCGGCCCCAAGACCGGCGGGGACGCCAGCTGAACGCCGGGCGGCGGCGCGGGTCGCGCCGCCGCCCGATGACCCGAGCGCGGCCCGGATCGGTTCGCGGCCTCAAAAGATACATAAGATAGGTTACGCCGCCTGTCCGGCGCAGGTGGCGCGGCCAGAAGACAGGGCCCCGTCGATGGCCCCGCACCCCGGTGCGAAATACGCCTAAGCGCGGCCGGCGCGCTGCACCAGCGCCTCCAGCCAGTTGAGAAACACCGCCAGCCGCCGCAGCCCCGAGCTGCGCGTCATGTAGAGCGCGGTGACATTGAGCGGCTCGGCGTCGAGCCGGTCGGGGAACAGCTCGACCAGCCGTCCCGCCGCGAGATCCTCGGCCACCATGAATTGCGAAAACCGCGCGATCCCCAACCCGCCGAGCACCAGCCGGCGGACCGCCTCGCCATTGGTGGCCGTGACGGCGGCGCGCGGGCGGACCGGCTGCGCCAGGCCGTGAAACCGCAGCTCGTTCATGTGATCGGGCGCGGCAAACCGCACCTGCGCCAGCCCGGCGAGATCCTCGGGCCGGGCCGGGTGGCCGGCGCGGCGCAGATAATGCGGCGCGGCGACCAGCTTCCAGGGCTGCCGCCCCAGCTTGCGGCGCAGCATGTCGCTGTTGTCCAGCGGCCCGAACCGGATCGCCAGGTCGGCGTGGCTGCCGAACAGGCCGGTAACCGCGTCGCTCATGTCCAGCGTCAGGTCGACCTCCGGGTAGGTCCGGTGAAACCCGCCCAGGTTCGGCGCGATGGCATGCAGCACGAAGGGCACCGGCGCATCCACCCGCAACGGCCCGCGCGGCGCGCGGCTTTGCGTGGCCAGCTCCGACAGCCCCTCGGCCCGCGCCACGATGTCGCGCGCCGCGACCAGAAGATCGCGCCCCTCGGGCGTCAGCTCGATCGCGCGGGTGCTGCGCCGCAGCAGGCTCGCGCCCAGCTGCGCCTCAAGCCGCGACACCGTCCGGCTGAGCGTCGAAGGCGCCAGCCGCAAGAACCGCCCCGCCTCGGCGAAACCGCCATGATCCACCACCGCCACGAAGACGGCGAGATCGCGGGTCTGGGGCAATTCGTGCATTCTACGCAAAGACCCTTTCCGAAACTGGCTGTTCACGCAAAACATACGCGCTGTCATCTCCCCGGTCGAGACAGAAACCCTGCACCGGGAGAGACCCCATGCCACTCGCTCTTTGGGCGCTGACCATCAGCGCCTTTGCCGTCGGCACGACCGAATTCGTGATCGTCGGCCTGATCCCCACCATCGCCGCCGATCTCGGCGTGTCGCTGCCCTCTGCCGGGCTGCTGGTCAGCCTGTATGCGCTCGGCGTCACCATCGGCGCGCCGGTGCTGACCGCGCTGACCGGCAAGATGCCGCGCAAGACGCTGCTTCTGGCGCTTCTGGCGCTGTTCATCGCCGGCAACGGCTATGCCGCCTTCGCGCCCGATTACGGCAGCCTGATCGCGGCGCGGTTCATCACCGGGCTCGCGCATGGCGTGTTCTTCGCCATCGCCTCGACCATCGCGACCGACCTCGTGGACCGTGACAGGGAAAGCTCGGCCATCGCGCTGGTCTTCATGGGGCTCACCGTCGCGCTGGTGACCGGCGTGCCGCTCGGCACATGGGTCGGCCAGAGCTTCGGCTGGCAGTCCACCTTCCTCGGCGTGGTGGCGCTCGGCCTGGTCGGGCTGATCGCCTCGGCGGCGCTGGTGCCGGCCAATCTGCGCCGCGGCGCCGCGCCGGGCCTGCGCGCGCAGGCGCAGGTTCTGACCTCGCCGCGGCTGCTGCTGGTCTACCTGATCACCGCGGTGGGTTATGGCGGCAACTTCATCGCCTTTACCTATCTCGCGCCGATGCTGACCGACGTGACCGGTTTTTCCGCCGGCGCGGTGAGCCTGGTGATCCTGCTCTACGGCGCCTCGGTCGCGGCGGGCAACATCCTTGGCGGCAAGCTGGCCGACCGGATCGGCGCGGTGCCGTCGCTGACCATCATCTTCGCCGGGCTGGCGCTGTTGCTGCTGGCGCTGGGGACGGTGCTGACCAACAGCGTCGCCGCGGTGGCGGTGGTCACCTTCTGGGGCGGCTTTGCCTTTGCCAACGTGCCGCCGCTGCAATCCTACGTGGTGCAGATCGCCCGCGAGGTGGCGCCCGGCGCGGTGGATGTCGCCTCGGGGCTGAACATCGGCGCCTTCAATCTCGGCATCGCCTTCGGCGCCTGGGCCGGCGGGCTGGTGGTCGAGGAGATCGGCCTCTCCGCCGCACCCTTTGCCGGCGCCGTCGTGGTCGCGCTCGGCGTGGTGCTGGTGCGCTGGTCCGGCCAGCTGGGCCGCCATGGCCGGATGGCGCCCGCCGCGTGATCCGCCGCCGGGCTGCCGCAGCGGCCCGGCCCCCCGCCCCGCCCGCGCGCCCGCCCCGTCGGGGCTTCGGGGCGCGGGCGGGGTCACACAGAACTCAGCAGGATGCTGGTTTCGCTGTTGGTGATGCCCTCGATGTTGCGCACCTCGCGCAGCACCCGGTCGAAATCATGCAAGGTCTCGGCGCGCAGCTGCGCCACGAGATCCCATTTGCCGTTGGTCGAATGCAGCGAATGCAGCTCGGTCATGCCGCGCAGCTGCCGGATCACGGTGGTGGTCGACCGCCCGTTCACCTCGATCGACATGACCGCGCGGACACCCTCGGCGTGATCCTCGCGCGCGCGGATGGTGAAGCCCAGAACCGCTCCGGTGTCCAGAAGCCGGTCGAGCCGCGCCTGCACCGTGGCGCGCGACACGCCGAGCGTCCGGGCGAGATTCGAAATCGGCGCACGGCCATCGGCGCGCAGCGCAGCGATGAGCCGACGGTCCAGATCGTCGAAAACATGCATGGCAGTCTGCTCATTCCTTATGTACAGATCGCCGGATATTTCATCATCGCTTGGCAAACTTGGCAATACAGGCCGGAAACTGCAGGCCATACCCTGTGTCGAAACGCTCCCAACCCATGGATTTCGACGATGACACCGCAATTCGCCCCCTGCCCCCGCCCCCGCGCCGCTTCGGTGCAGGCGCCGCGCGCGGTGGTGATGATCCGCCCGCATCATTTCCGGCCTAACCCGCAGACCGCCGCCGACAACGCGTTCCAGTCGCTAGACACCGCGCGCGATGCCGCCGCGGTGGCGCAGGCGGCGCATGACGAGGCGACCCGCGCCGCCGAACGGCTCGAGGCGGCGGGCATCACCGTCCACCGCTTCGAGGACACCGGCACGCAGACCCCCGACAGCTGTTTTCCGAACAACTGGTTTTCCACCCATGCGGGCGGCCATGTCGCGATCTACCCGATGTATTCGCCCAACCGGCGGCAGGAGCGCCGCGCCGACGTGATCGCGCTCTTGAAGCACCGCTACCGGGTGCAGGACGTGATCGACTATTCGGGGCTCGAACAGGACGGGATCTTTCTCGAAGGCACCGGGGCGATGGTGCTCGACCATGTCGAGCGGGTCGCCTATGCCGCGCGGTCGATGCGCACCAACGAGGTCGCGCTGGAGCGGTTCTGCACGCATTTCAACTTCGAGCCGGTGACCTTCGATGCGCAGGACGCGCAGGGCCGCGCGGTCTATCACACCAACGTTTTGATGTGCATCGGCACGCGGTTCGCGATGATCGGGCTCGACACGATCCGCGCGCCCGCGCGCCGCGCCGAGATCGCGCAGCGGCTGGCCGAGAGCGGGCGCGAAATCGTCGACCTGACGCATGGCCAGATCGGCGATTTCGCCGGCAACGCGATCGAGCTGGCCGGGCGCGACGGCCCGGTGCTGGCGCTGTCGCGCCGCGCCTGGGCGGCGCTGCGCCCGGCGCAGCAGGCGGCGCTGGAGCGGCACGCCACGATCCTGCCGCTGGCGATCCCGACGATCGAGCTGGCGGGCGGATCGGTACGCTGCATGCTCGCCGGGATCCATCTCGCGTCCCGGCCCGCGCCGTGACGACCCGACAGGGGGCGTTCCCGGACCCGACGGATCACCGCATCCTCGCCGAGCTCCTGGCGAATGCCCGGCTGCCGGTCACCGCCCTCGCGGCGCGGGTCGGCCTGTCCAAGAGCCCGTGCCAGGTCCGGCTCAAGCGGTTGCAGGCGCGCGGCGTCATTCGCGGGTTCCGGGCGCTGATCGACCCGGCGCTGCTCGGGCGCGATCACGTCGCCTTCGTCGAGCTGCGGCTGTCGCGCAGCGACGCGGCGGCGCTGGACGAATTCGACGCAACGGTGCGGCGTCTGCCCGAGGTCGAGCAATGCCACCTCGTGGCGGGCCGCTTCGATTACCTGCTCAAGATCCGCAGCCGCGATCTCGCCGCATTCCGCGACAGCCTCGGGGCGCGGATCCTGGCGCTGCCGCATGTCGCGGCGACGACGACCCACCTGGCGCTGCAACCGGTGGTCGAGGGGCCGGGCCAACCGGCCCGGTGCGGGACCGAGATCCGAACCGGAACCGGGGCCAGAACCGGAACCGCGCCACGCTAGGCGGCGGGCCGGTCCCGGCCCGCCGCACCGCTCCAAGCATTCGGGATGCCTGTTCCTGTCATAGCTTGCGCCTATTTGCGCGCTGCCCCGGCCAGGTGTCTCTTTGCCCGCAAAGACGAAAACAACAGGAGAGACGACGTGAAACACCATGCACAGTTCCTCAGGACCGGCCTCGTGGCGGCTGGCCTTGCCGCCTGCCTTCCGGCCGTCACGCTGGCCCAGGATGTCACCGTGCGGCTCGGCCACGTGCTGCCCGAAAGCCATAGCTGGCACGCCGCCTCGACCGGCTTTGCCGAGGAGGTCACCGTGCGCACCGAGGGCCGGGTCGAGATCGAGGTCTTCGCCTCCGGCCAGCTGGGCAGCGAAAAGGAAGTGATCGAGGGGCTGCAATTCGGCTCGGTGCAGGCCGGGCTGATCGGCTCGGGTTCGTTCCAGGCGGTGGAGCCGCGCATCGGCATCATCGAGATGCCCTATGCCTGGGCGTCGCGCGAACAGGCCTTTGCCGCGCTCGACGGCGAGCTGGGCACGGCGCTGGCCGGGATGCTCGAACCCAAGGGCATCAAGGTGCTGGGCTGGTGGGAGAACGGCTTTCGCAACATCACCAACAATGTCCGCCCGATCGAGACGCCCGCCGATCTCGACGGGCTCAAGATCCGCGTGACCCCCGACAAGGTGCGGCTCGCCACCTTCGAGCTTCTGGGCGCGGAGCCCGCGCCGCTCTCCTTCGGCGAGCTGTACTCGGCCCTGCAGCAGGGCGTGTTCGACGCGCAGGAGAACCCGCTGGCGATCATCCACTCCTCCTCCTTCTACGAGGTGCAGGAATACGTCTCGCTCTCCGAGCACATCTGGGGCGCGGCGACCCTGACCATGTCGCAATCGGTCTGGGACCGGATTTCGCCCGAGGACCAGGCGATCGTCTCCGAGGCGGCGTCCAGCTGGGGCGAAAAGCAGCGCGAGATGGTGGCGGCGGCGAACGACGCGCTGATCGCGCAGCTCGAAGAGCAGGGCATGGCGTTCAACACCGTCGACAAGGCCGCCTTCATCGAGGCCGTGGCCCCGATCTGGGACAGCCAGGCCGAGGTCTATGGCGCCGATCTTCTGGCCATCCTGGACCAGTACCGGAAATGAGCCAGCCGCGGCCGGAAATCACGCAGGTTGCATCGGTGGAGCCGGTGCAACTTTACGACTTTTCACAAAAGGTGCTGTTCTCGCCCGCCGCGCGCGGCGAGGGCTTCATCAAGCTCAGCGTGACCACGGGCAAGAAAGGCGCCCGCTCGGTCGCCCACAGCCACCCGCGCGACGAGGTGACGCTGACGCTCAAGGGCGAGGCGATCCTGCGCGCGGGCGGCGAGGAATACCGCATGACCGAAGGGACGGCGGTGCGGCTGCCGCCCGGTCTCGACCACACGGTCGAGGTGATCTCGGACGAATGGGTCGTCGTCGCCGCCTATTGCGACGAATGCATGCTGTGCCGCGGGCCGGAAGGGATACTGACACCATGAGCCTGTCCACGACCACCCGCGCCACGGCGCGGCAGATCGACCGGGGCGCGCGCTGGCTCGGCGCCGCGATCGTGGCGGGCTTTGCCACGATGGTCGTCTATGTCGTCGTCTCGCGCTACCTGTTCGCGACGACGCCCCGCTGGGCCGAGGAGCTGCCGCGGCTGCTGCTGGTCTGGCTGACCTTCGTGGGCGCGGTGTCGGGCTTCGTGCGCGGCAGCCATTTCCGCGCCGGGCTGATCGACCTGACCGCGATGCCGCCCGCCTGGCGGCGCGGCTTCGCCGCGCTGGCCGGGCTGGCCAGCGCGGTGTTCCTCGTGGTGCTGGCCCAGACCGGCGCGCGGCTGGCGCTGATGACCTGGTCGCACCAGACCACGGCGCTGTCGCTGCCGGTCGGGCTGTTCTACCTGTCGCTGCCGGTGTGCTGCGGTTTCGCGCTGGCCGGTCTGGTGCTGCGGGGGGGCCGCGCATGAGCCTCGCCTTGGGTCTTTTGCTGGTGGTCTTCGTGCTGCTGGTCCTGCTCGACGCGCCGATCGCCGTGGCGCTCGGGCTGTCGTCGATGTTCTACCTGCTGATCGCCGATACCGCGCCGATGATCGTGGTCGCGCAGCGCGCCGTCTCTGGCATCGACAGCTTCACCCTGCTGGCGATCCCGCTGTTCCTGCTGGCCGGGCTGCTGATGGTGCATGGCGGGCTGGCGCCACGGATCATCGCCTTTTGCGCGGCGCTGATCGGGCAGCGCACCGGCGGGCTGGCGATGGTGATGATCATCGCCTGCATGATGTTCGGATCGCTCTCGGGGTCCGGCGTCGCCGATGTCGTGGCGATCGGCACGATGATGCTGCCGGCGATGCGCGACCAGGGCTACGCGCCGGGCTTCTCCGCCTCGGCGCTCGGCTGCGCCGGTTCGCTCGGCACGGTGATCCCGCCCTCGATCGTGCTGATCGTCTACGGCACCGCCACCAACAGCTCGATCGGCCAGCTGTTCGTGGCGGCGATCATTCCCGGCCTGCTGCTCGGGTTCGGGCTGATGCTGGTGGCGTGGTGGATTTCGCGCAAGCATGGCTGGAAGGGCGGCACGCCCTTTTCCTGGGCCGAGCTGGGCCGCACCGCCAAGGGATCGGTGCTGGCCATGCTGGCGCCGGTCATCATCGTCGGCGGCATCCGGCTGGGGATCTTCACCCCGACCGAGGCGGCGGGCATCGGCGTGGCCTATGCGCTGTTCATCGGCGCCTTCGTCTACCGCGCGCTGAACCTGCGCCTGCTGGCGCGGCTCCTGCGCGAAACCACCGAGATGACCGGCGTGATCCTTCTGGTGATCGCCTCGGCCTCGGTCTTCGGCTGGATCCTCGCCGCCGAGCAGGTGCCGCAGCTGGCCGTGGCGGGCATCACCCAGACGACGCAGAGCGCCACCGTCGCGCTGTTGATGATGATGCTGGTGCTTCTGGTGCTGGGCACCTTCATGGAATCGATCGCGATCATCCTGATCCTGGCGCCGGTGTTCCTGCCGATCCTCGGCCATTACGGGATCGACCCGGTCTATTTCGGCATCCTGCTGACCATCAACCTCGCCATCGGCGCCAACACGCCGCCGCTCGGCATCGACCTGATGGCGGCCTGCCGGGTCGGGCAGATCCCGCTCAGCGCCTCGTTCCGCTACCTGCTGCCGTTTTTGGGCGTGATGGTCGGGGTGCTGCTGCTTCTGGTGCTGGTCCCGGCGCTGATCACCGACCTGCCGGGCCTCGTGTTCTGAGGCCCCCCGCCCCGGCCGCGCGCGCCGCGCCGGGGCCCCCTTTCCAAGACATCCACAAGACAACCATAGGACCCTCCATGTCGATTTCACCTGACGCGCGGGCGGATCTCAGCCGCTTCTGGACCACCATCGAAGCCTCGGCCGAGATCGGCAAGGGCCGCCCCGGCGGATTGTCGCGGCTGGCGCTGTCGGATGCCGACCGGCAGATGCGCGACCTGTTTCGCTCATGGTGCGAAGAGGCCGGGCTCACGGTCGAGGTGGACGCGGCGGGCAGCATCTTCGCCCGCCGCGACGGCACCGACAACAGCCTGCCGCCGATCCTGATCGGCAGCCATCTCGACACCCAGATCAATGGCGGCCGCTTCGACGGCATCGCCGGCGTGCTCGCCGGGCTCGAGGTGGTGCGCCGTCTCAATGATCTGGGCCATGTCACCCGCCGCCCGATCGTGGTGGTGAACTGGACCAACGAGGAAGGCGCGCGCTTCTCGCCGCCGATGGTCGCCTCGGGCTGCTTCGTCGGCACATACGACATCGGCTGGGTGCACGACCTGATCGGCGATGACGGCGCGCGCTTCGGCGACGAGCTGGAGCGGATCGGCTACAAGGGCGACCGCCCCTGCAAGGCGGGCGAGATCGACGCCTATTTCGAGCTGCACATCGAGCAGGGCCCGATCCTCGACGCCGAAAACCGCGAGGTCGGCATCGTCACCGGCGGCTACCCGGTGCGCGGGATGCGCGCCAGCTTCGCCGGCCAGACCGCCCATACCGGCCCGACCCCGATGGATCTGCGCCGCAACGCGCTGGCGGCGGGCGCGCGCTGGCTGACGGCGGTGGACGATCTGGGCTGGGATTTCGCGGTGCATGACGGCAAGGCCACGGCGGCGCGGCTGACCGCCTGGCCGAACAAGCCGGGCATCCTGTCGGACACCGCCGAGGCGGTCTGCGACGTGCGCCACCCCGACCCGATCACCACCCGCGCCATGGCCGAGAAGATGCGCCGCGCGCTGTTCGAGGCCGCCGCGCGCTGCGGCTGCGAGGCGGTGATCGAGGATGAATGGGACTGGGGCGGCGACATCTTCGATCCCGAGCTGATCGAGGGGCTGCGCCACGAGGCCCGGCGCATGGGCTTCGACTGGCGCGACATCCAGAGCCAGGCCGGGCACGACGCCTATTTCCTCGCCACCCATTGCCCGACGGCGATGATCTTCGCGCCGTGCAAGAACGGCATCACCCACAACAACGAGGAAAGCTGCACGCCGCAGGATTTCGTCGCCGGGCTCAACATCCTGCTGCACGCGGTGGTGGCGCGGGCCGACCGCTAGGCCGGACGCTGGGCCGGACGCCAGGCCAGACGCTGGGACCGCGCGCTTAGCCCGAAGCCGGGTCGAGCGCGATCAGCTCCTGCGTCATCTGGACGAAGCGGCGCTCGGAGGGCGTCAGCTTCTCCAGCGGCGCATGGACGAGATAGACATCGGCGCCGATCGCCTCGTCGGTGATCCTGAGCGGCCACAGCGTGCCCTTGCGGATGTCGTCGGTCACCGCGAGCAGCGGCAGGATGCCGATGCCCAGGCCGGCGGCGATCATCCGGCGCACCTCCTCGAGATTGGGGCTGATGCCGTTGATCCGGCTGCCGAGCCGCGTGTTCTCGCGCAGCACCACCATCGGCTCCAGCCCGACCCCTTCGGTGGCGCAGGCAAACGCGATGAAGGGTTCGCGCTGCAGGTCGCGCACGCTGACGGACTCCTGCCCGAAAAACGGATGCTCGGCGCCGCAGAACACGCGGAACTCCTCGCGGAACAGCCGGATCGAGGTCAGCCCGCTCACCGGCCGCGCCAGCAGGCAGAACCCGATGCCGACATGGCCCTCCTGGATGTTGTGCACGATGGTCTGGCTGTTCTTGATCTCGCTTTCGAACACCACCGAGGGGTGGCGCTGGTGATAGAGCCGCAGCACCTCGTCGAGGATCGGCGAGACGAGGTTGCTGATCACCTGGAACCGCACCCGGCCCCGCTCCTCTTCGGGGGCGTCGCGCACCATCAGGGCGATGCGCTCGGTGCTGTGAAAGATGTCGCGGCACTCCTGGAAGATCTTGTCGCCGCGCAGGGTCAGCTCGAAATGCCGGCTGTCGCGGAACACCAGACGGCAGCCCAGCTGGGTTTCGAGCTTTTGCAGCGCGCTGCTGACCGAAGGCTGGCTCAGCCCGAGCCGGCGGGCGGCCTTGGTGATGCTCTTTTCCTCGGCGATCAGGAAGAACACCCGCAGCAGGTTCCAGTTCAGATCGCCTTGCAGGCTGGTGTCCATCGCGCGTCCCTCTTCGTGCCGGCGCCGAAACCTGGCATGCCGCCTGTCATAGATACAGCCTATCGCTGGCATGTGCACCGCGTCGCGCCGGCGGCTGTGCCCCGGTCGCCCGCTTCGCTACCGTGCAGGGCGTTTTCCCAGCAAGAAGAGCACGACATGACCATCACGCGCATGCATCCCGGCCCCCGGATGAGCCAGGCCGTCCGGCACGGCGACACCCTGTACCTCGCCGGTCAGGTCGGCGCGCCGGGCGCCGACATCGCCACCCAGACCCGCGGCTGTCTCGACGCGATCGACGCGCTTCTGGCCGAGGCGGGCAGCAGCAAGTCCAAGCTGCTCCAGGTCACGATCTGGATCGCGGACATGGCCGATTTCGACGCCATGAACGCGGTCTACGACGCCTGGATCGACCCGGCCAACCCGGCCACCCGCGCCTGTTGCGAGGCGCGCCTCGCCACGCCCGAGTACCGGGTCGAGATCATCGCGACCGCCGCGGCCTGACCGCGCCCCGGGCCGCCCGGCGCCGGGCGGCCGTCACTCCGCCGCCCCGGCCTCGTGGCGGCGGACCCTGAGCATCGTGCTCGACACCGACAGAAGATGCCGCTCCATCTCGGCGGCGGCCTCGGCGGGGCGGCGCCCGGCGATGTGGTCGAACAGCGCCTCGTGCTGCTGGCCGAGCTGCGCGATGCGCTCCGCCGACAGCGTCTCGCGCCGCCGCTCGGTCCATTGCGCGTGGCGCCGCACCGAGCGGATCGACTGGTGGATCGTCAGGAACAGCGGGTTGTGCGCCAGCTCCGCGATCTTGAAATGAAAGATGTCGTCGGCGGTCTCGTAGGCGCGCACCTCGCCGGGCGACAGCGTCGCCTGCATCAGCCGCTCCAGCACGCCGAGCTCCTCGGCGGTGGCGCGCTGCGCGGCCAGCGCCGCCAGCGCCGGTTCGATCTCCAGCCGCACCTCCATGAGATTGTGCGGCGTCACCTGCCGCACCAGCGTCTCGATGCCACCCACAGGCGGCGGCGCGGCGAAGGTGCCCTGCCCCTGCCGCCGGAAGATCGTGCCCTCGCCCTCCAGCACGTCGAGAAGCCGCCTGAGCCGCGCCCGGCCAAGCCCGAGCCGCTCGGCCAGTTGCCGCTCGGGCAGCACCCGCCCGTTCGACAGAAGGCTTTCGTCGCGAAGCCCGTCGCGCAGCCGCGCCAGCACGATGTCGTCGCGGATCTCGGTCATGCCACGGCCCCCGCCAGATCCCATAGCATACGCGCGGAAGTGAGCGCGAGGAACAGCCCGAAGGACAGCCGCAGCGCCCGCTGCGGAATGCTGTGCGCCAGCCGCACGCCGACGCCCGCGAATGTGGTCGTCAGCGGGATGATCACCGCCACCGCCACGAGGTTGACGTAACCGAGCGAAAACGGCGGCAGACCTTCGGCGCCGAGACCGGTCAGCATGTAGATCACCGCCCCCGGCAGCCCGATCACGAAGCCGATCGCCGCCGAGGTGCCGACCGCGCGGCGGATGTCATAGCCGAGGAAATTCAGAAGCGGCACGCAGACCGTGCCGCCGCCGATCCCCATCATCGACGACACCGACCCCGCGAACACCCCGAACCCCGCCCAGGCCGGTTTCGAGAACCCCTTGGGCGCGACCTCGCCCTTGCGCCCGCGCAGCACCATGTCGAGCGCGACCACCGCCGCCACCGCCGCGAACACGCCGATCAGGATGCGCCCGTCGATCAGCCCGCCGGTAAAGCTGCCCAGCACCACGCCGACGAGAATCGACGGCGCCCAGAGCCGGAGCAGCCCCGCATCGATCGCGCCGCGCTTGTAATGGCCGCGCGCCGAGGAGAGCGAGGTGAACACGATGGTCGCCAGCGACGTGCCGACCGCAAGCTGCATGGTCAGCCCCGGCTCCATGCCCGTCAGCGACAGCGCGAAATAAAGCGCGGGCACGATGACGATGCCGCCGCCCACGCCCAGGAGCCCCGCGAGAATGCCGCCCGCGATGCCCGCCGCGACGGCCACGCCCAAAAGCGTCAGAAGCGTGCCGAGATCCATCTCAGGCCCCCGTTTCGGTCGCGCGCGAGCGCGAGACGCGCCCCTCACGGGCGCGCCGGGCCTCGGCCTCGGCGATGGCCCGGTCGATCGGCGCGCGGTCGGTCAGGCCCGAGAAATTCTCCGCCGTCGGCATCGCCCCCGCCACGTGCACATACCGCTCGTCGGCCACGTCGAGCAGGCGGCGCAGCTCGGCCAGCGGGTCGGCATCGTCATCCGCCCGCAGGTCGAGATAGGGGTAATCCTGCCCGCGATGGACGACCAGCCCGGCGGCCTGCCGCCCCCGCTTGTCGCCGCCAGCGGCCTCGCCCGCCTCCATCGCCGCCAGCAGACGTTCGGCCATCGGCCCGGACGCGCCGAGATAGGCGTCGAAGGTCGCGCGCACCACCTCTTCGCCCGCCAGCATGTTGCCCGCCACCGAATGGTGATCGCCCAGAAGATGCCCGGCCCAATCGACGCAATCGGCGCCGGTATGGGCGGCGAAACTGCCATCCGCGTCCATCATGTGGCACTGCCGGATCGCCCGGCCCGCGTCGCGCGATGCCAGATCGGCAAGCACCGCCTCGGCGCTCTCGCCCGCCGCCAGACGCGCGCGCCCCTCGACGCCCCAGACCGGGTTGACGAAGGCCTGCGTCGCCACGGCGCAGCGCGCGCCGACATAGGGCACGGCGGCCCCGGCGGCAAAGAAGCGCGAGGCGACGGCAACGCCGATCTCGCCCGTCTCTCGGTCATGCGCGATGATCGAATAGGTCATTCAGCGCCCCACCGCATAGGCCTGCATCAGCCGCGGCGTCGCCGCCGCGCGCAACAGCCCGTCGGGCTCGCGCAGCGCCGCCGTCAGGCGCCCGACGCTCCACGGCTCGGCCACCGTCACCGCGTGGCCACGCGCGCGCAGCGCCGCGATGGTGTCCTCGCCCACCGACGGCTCGATCATCATCTCGCCGGGCTTGGCCTCGCGCGGGTAGAACGAGCCCTGGAAATGCAGCGAATGGAACAGCGGCGCGTCCATGCCCTGCTGCAGGTCGAAGCCGTGATGCACGAAGCGCAGGAACCACACCAGCTGCCACTGGTCCTGCTGGTCGCCGCCGGGCGTGCCGAACACGATCGCCCGCCCGTCCTTTTCGGCAAGGCTCGGCGTCAGCGTCGTGCGCGGGCGCCGCCCCGGCGCCAGCGAGGTCGGCAGCCCCTCGTCGAGCCAGAACATCTGCGCGCGGGAATTGAGCGGAAAGCCGAGACCCGGGATGACCGGCGAGCTTTGCAGCCAGCCGCCCGACGGGGTGGCGGCGACCATGTTGCCCCATTTGTCGATCACGTCGAGATGCACGGTGTCGCCGCGCTTTTCCGACAGGTGCGCCATGGTCGGCTCCTGCGGCGCGGCGTCGGGGTTGCGGTCGAAATCGCGGCCCGCCCGCTCGATCGCGGCCTCGGCGAGATGCGCAAAGCCCTCGATCCGGCCCGGCCGCTGCTCGGTCGAGGCGCTCTCGCCGATCAGCTTCGCCCGCTCGGCGCCATATACGTCCGACAGCAGCACCTTCATCGGGATGTCCGACTGCGCCGGGTCGCCGTAATAGGCCTCGCGGTCGGCATAGGCGAGCTTCATCGCCTCGATCACCGCATGCACGAAGTCCGGCCCGTTCGGGTCCATCGCCGCGAGATCGACGTTCTTCAGGATCGACAGCGCCTGCAGCAGCACCGGCCCCTGCCCCCACGGCCCGGTCTTGTGCACCGTCCAGCCGTGGTAGTCGATCGACACCGGCGCCTCGTAGCTCGCGCGCCAGCCCGCCATGTCATCCTTGGTCAGAACGCCACGATTCTTGCGGCCCGAGACGTCATGCACCTCGGCGTCCTTCAGATACTCCTCCACCGCCTCGGCCACGAACCCCTCGGCCCACATCGCGCGCGCCGCGTCGATCCGCGCCTCGCGGGTCGCGCCTTCGGCCTGCGCCAGCCGCTCGTAGGTGTCGGCAAGATCGGGGTTGCAAAACAGCTCATGCGCCTGCGGTGCCCGCCCCCCCGGCGCCCAGACCGCGGCGGAGGTCGGCCACTCGGTCTCGAAATACTCCACCAGCCCCTGCATCGTCGCCGCCACGCGCGGCAGCACCGGGTGGCCGTCGCGGGCGTAATCGATGGCCGGGCGCATCACGTCGGCGATCTCCATCGTGCCGTGATCGCGCAGCATCAGCATCCAGCCGTCGAAGGCGCCGGGAATGACCGTCGCCAGAAGCCCGGTGCCGGGGATGAGATCGAGCCCCTGCGCCTTGTAATGCTCGATGGTGGCGGCGGCGGGCGCCGGACCCTGCGCGCAGACCACCTCGACCTTACCGGTTTCGGCGGAGCGGAAGATGACCGGCAGATCGCCCGCCGGGCCGTTGAGATGCGGCTCCACCACCTGCAGCACGAGGCCCGTGGCCACGGCGGCGTCGAAGGCGTTGCCGCCGCGTTCGAGAATGCCCATGCCGGTGGCGGAGGCGATCCAGTGGGTCGAGGCGACGGTGCCGAAGGTGCCGCGGATCTCGGGGCGGGTGGTAAAGCCGGTCATATGCAACTCTCGTTCAGAAGATCAGTGTTCGCGCGGGTCGAGCGCATCGCGCAGCCCGTCGCCCAGCAGGTTGAAGCCCAGCACCACGAGAAAGATCGCGATCCCCGGCCACATCGCCATCCACGGCGCCTGCGCGAGGAAATTCTTCGCGGTGTTGAGCATCGAGCCCCAGGAGGGCGCGGGCGGCTGCTGGCCGAGGCCGAGAAAGGACAGCGAGGCTTCGGCGATGATCGCGGTGGCGATGGTCAGCGTCGCCTGCACCAGAACCGGCGGCAGGATGTTGGGAAAGATGTAGCGGCTCAGGATCTTCGGCGTCGACAGCCCGATGGCGCGGGCGCCGTCGACGTAATCCTCGGCCTTGACCGAAATCACCTGGCCGCGCGTCAGCCGCACGAAGATCGGCGTGGCCGACAGGCCGATGGCGATCATCGCGTTCGACAATGACGGCCCCAGGAACGCCGCCAGCGCGATGGCGAGGATCAGGAACGGCACCGCCAGAAGCGCCTCGGTGCAGCGCGAGATGACGCCGTCGGTCCACCCGCCGAAATAGCCCGCCAGAATGCCCAATGGCACGCCGAACGCCACCGCGATGCCGACCGACACCACGCCGGCCATCAGCGAGGCCTGCGCCCCCCAGACCAGCCGGGCCAGCACGTCGCGCCCGATCTCGTCGGTGCCGAGCCAATGCGCCGCCGAGGGCGCCTTGCGCACCGCGCCCCAATCGGTCGCGACCGGGTCGGGGATCGGCAGGATCGGCGCAAGCACCGCCATGGCGACGAAGAACCCGACGAGGATCCCGCCCAGCATCGCCGATCTGTGGGCGCGGAATTTCTTCCAGACCCGGTTTTCGGGGCGCGCGGCGAGCACCGGGTCGTCGGCGGCGACGGCCTGCGGATCGATCGTCGCGGGGGTCGCGGGCTGCGCGGTCGCGGGCTGGGCCATCATTGCTTCCTCAGGCGCGGATTCAGGATGAAATAGGCGGCGTCGGCAAGGATGTTCATGACGATGAAGCCCACCGCCGTGACCAGAACGATGCCTTGGACCACCGCGTAGTCGCGGTTGAACACCGCATCGACCACCAGCTTGCCGAAGCCGGGAATGGTGAAGATCTGCTCGGTCAGCACCGCGCCTGCGATCAGCTCGCCGAACAGCAGCGCCGTCAGCGTCACGATCGGGGTGAGCGCGTTGCGAAACGCGTGCTTCAGGATCACCCGGCGTTCCACGAGCCCCTTGGCCCGCGCGGTGCGCACGTAGTCGGATTTCAGCACGCCGAGCATGGCCGAGCGGGTGTGGCGCATCAGCGTCGCCGCCAGCGCCGTGCCCAGCACGAAGGCGGGCATCAGCATGGTCTTGATCGACAGCCACAGATCCTCGCCCGGCGGCACATAGCCCGAGGCGGGCAGGATCTGCCAGTTCACCGCGACCAGAAGGATCAGCATGATGCCGAGCCAGAAATTCGGGATCGACAGCCCCGACAGCGCCACGACATTGGCGACGTAATCGGTGATCGTGCCCTTCTTGACCGCCGACAGGATGCCCGCGGGCACGCCGATCACCACGGCGAAGATCAGCGCCATGACCGCAAGCTGGATCGTCACCGGCAGCTTCTGCCCGATCAGCTCGGTCACCGGCTGATTGGTGCGCAGCGACATCCCCAGATCGCCGGTGGCGACGCCCTTGATCCATGTCAGGTACTGCACCGGGACCGGGTCGTTGAGCCGGTATTTCTCGCGCAGGTATTCGATCACCTCCGGGTCGCGTTCCTCGCCGGCCATGGCCAGCACCGGATCGCCCGGCAGCAGCTTTTGCAGGCCGAACACGAAGATCGAGATCAGGATGACGGTGGGCAGCGCGATCACCGCGCGGCGCATGAGGAAACTCAGCATCGGATCGTCCCGTGGGGAGGGTGGGGCCGCGCCGCCCGTCTGACGGGGGCGGCGCGGCGGGGTCGGATCACTCGGATTTGGTCACGCCGGCAAGGCGCAGCATGCCGTCCGGGTAGGGCGTGAAACCGGTGATGTCGTCAGCCATCGCCCAGATCCAGGTGTCGTGGTAGATGTAGACCAGCGGCGCCTCTTCGTTCAGGATCTTGCGCGCGGCGTCGTAGCCTTCCTTGCGCGCGGCGATGTCCGAGCTGGTGCGCGCCGCGTCGAGCGCCGCGTCCACCTCCGGGTGCGAGAACCCGGAATCGTTGATGCCGCCCTCGGTGGTCACGAACTGGTGGATGTTGCCGTCCGGGTCGACCCGGCCCGACCATCCGACCTGGCTTGCGACATAGGCGCCCGCCGACTGGTCGGCCAGCATGGTCGCGAACTCCTTGGCGTTGAGCGTGATGTCGATCCCGGCCTCGGCGGCCATCGACTGCACCACCTGCATCAGCTGCATCGACACCGGCCGGTTGGGCACCTGCACCTCGAGCGCGATGCCGTCGGGATAGCCCGCCTCGGCGAGCAGCGCCTTGGCCGCCTCGATGTCGCGCTCGGGCATCGGCACGGCGCTGTCATACCACGGCGAATTGGGCGGGAAGGGCTGGTTGCCGGCGGCCGAGGCGCCCTCGAACACCACCTGGTTGATCGCGTTGCGGTCGAGCGTCAGCTCGAAGGCGCGGCGCAGCCGGGCATCGGTGCCCCACGGGTTGTCGGCGGCCTCGCCATTGCCGACATTGAAGGTCACGCCCTGGTAGCCGAGCGAGATCGCCTGCGCGACCTCGATCTCCGGGTCCGCCTCGATCCGCGCCAGATCCGTCGCGGCCAGCCGGTTGATCATGTCGACATCGCCCGATTGCAGGTTCGCCAGACGCACGGTGTCGTCGGGGATCGGCAGGAAGGTGACGGTGTCGAAGCCATAGGCGTCGGCGTCGTAGTGATCGGCGAATTTCGACAGCACGATCCGGTCCTGCGAGATCCGCTCCTCGAACTTGTAGGGGCCCGAGCAGACCGGCATGAGCCCGAAATCCGCGCCCGCTTCGGCGGCGGCGGTGGGCGAGACCATCATGCCCGCGCGGTCGGCGAACTGCGCCAGCAGCGTCGCGTCCGGCTGCCCGAGATCGATGCGGATCTCGTGGCTTCCCAGCACCTCGGTGCCGATGATCGAGGCGACCTCGGATTTGCGGCGGCTCTCCTCCATGGTCTGCGAGCGTTCGATGTTGGCGGCCACGGCCTCGGCGTCGAAGGGCGTGCCGTCATGGAACACCGCGTCCTCGCGCAGCTGCATGGTCAGCTGGGTGCCCGCCTCGTTCCAGCTCCAGCCGGTGGCGAGCTGCGGGATGATCTCCAGATCGGGGGTGATGTCGACCAGCTTGTCGCACAGCGAGGTGTAGACGATCCGCCCCACGAAGGTGCGCGACTGGTCGGGGTCGAGAATGTCGGGATCGCTTTCGAGCGCAAAGCGGAAATCGGCGGCCTGCGCCGAAAGCGCCGTGGCGCTCAAAAGCGCGGCGAGCAGCGTGGTCTTGCGGAAAGTCATGCGGTTGTACCTCTGTCTGTCGGTCAGGATGATGCCCCGGCGTTGGCCGCCGTTCCGGGTCTTTTGGCCTGGTCTTGCGTGGCCCGATCGCGCGTGGCCGCCTCATAGAGCGCGAAGCGTCTTTGCGCGCCCGCGCTGCGCCCGGCGGCGGGGGTGAGGCCCGCCGCCGGACGCCTGTCGCCGATCTCCTGCCAGTGATGGCAGGCGACATGGCTTTCGGGGCCCGCCGCGCGCAGATCCGGCGCGGTCGTCGCGCAATCTTCGCGCGCGAAGGGGCAACGTGTGTGAAACCGGCAGCCCGATGGCGGGTTGGCCGGGCTCGGCGTCTCGCCGTTCAGCGCCAGCCGCGCCTTCTGCCCGCCATGCGCGGGCTCGGGGATCGCCGAGAGAAGCGCCATGGTGTAGGGGTGGCGCGGATTGGCAAAGATCTCGTCGGTCGGGCCGCTTTCGACCACCTGTCCCAGATACATCACCGCGACCCGGTCGCTCATGTGGCGGATCACCGCGAGGTCATGGGCGATGATCACCAGCGTCATGTCGAACTCTTCGCGCAGGTCGTGCAGCAGGTTCACCACCTGCGCCTGCACGCTGACATCGAGCGCCGAGACCGGCTCGTCGCCGATCACCAGCCGCGGGTTCGACGCCAGCGCGCGGGCGATGCCGATGCGCTGGCGCTGGCCGCCGGAAAACTCGTGCGGGTAGCGGTCGGCGTGCTCGGGGCGCAGCCCCACCTTGCGCAGCAGCCGCGCCACCTCCTGCCGGCGCTGCGCGCGGCTCAGCTCGGGGCGATGCGTCTCGATCGGCTCGCCCACCAGCTTGCCGACGCTCATGCGCGGGTTGAGCGAGGAAAACGGGTCTTGGAACACGAACTGCATGTCGCGGCGAAGCTCGCGCAGATCGCGGCCCCGGATGGCCGCGATGTCGCGCCCCTCGAACTCGATCTCGCCCTCGGTCGGCTCGAGCAGCCGCATCAGGAGCCGCGCGAGCGTGGATTTGCCGCAGCCCGATTCCCCGACGATGGCGAAGGTTTCGCCGCGCTTCACCTCGATCGACACGCCGTCGACGGCGCGCACCACCGGGCCCGCGCGCATCAGCCCGCCGCCGAGCTGGAAATGTTTCTTCAGCCCGCGGGCCGCGAGGATCGTGTCGCTCATGCGCTGCGCTCCAATGTCCGGTCGAGCGGGGCGAAATGGCAGGCGACGCGGTGGCCCGGCCCCTGCTGTGCCAGATCGGGGCGCGTCGCACAGACCGGTGCCGCGAACGGGCAGCGCGACGAGAACCGGCAGCCTTCGGGCATCTGCCCGATCCCCGGCACCGATCCGGGCACCGTCGACAGCCTGCGCCGCGGCCCGGTCAGCGACGGCACCGACGCCATCAGCCCGATGGTATAGGGGTGCTGCGGGTCCTCGAAGATCGCCTTGGCGGGGCCGTATTCGACCACCTGCCCCGCATACATCACCGCCACGTCGGTCGCGATCTCGGCCACCACGCCGAGGTCATGGGTGATCATGATCGTCCCCATCCCGGTTTCGGCCTGCAATTCGGCGATCAGGTCGAGGATCTGCGCCTGCACCGTGACGTCGAGCGCGGTGGTCGGCTCGTCGGCGATCAAAAGCTCGGGGTCGTTGGCCAGCGCCATGGCGATCATCACCCGCTGGCGCATGCCGCCCGACAGCTGGTGCGGGTATTCGTCCATGCGCTGCTCGGGGGCCGGGATGCCGACCCGGCGCAGCATGTCGCAGGCCCGCGCCCGCGCCGCCGCCCGGCCGCAGCGGCGGTGCCGCTCGACCGCCTCGGCGATCTGGTCGCCGATCCGGAAGGCGGGGTTCAATGAGGTCATCGGCTCCTGGAAGATCATCGCCATCCGGTCGCCGCGCATCGCCGCGATCCGGGCGTGGTCGTCGGGGGCGAGGCGTTCGCCGGCAAAGCGGATCTCGCCCGCGCCAAAGCGCACCGCGTCCTTGGGCAACAGCCCCATCAGCGCCAGCGCGGTGACGCTCTTGCCGCAGCCGCTTTCGCCGACGATGCACAGCGTTTCGTTGCGGCCGACGCGAAACGACACGTCCTGCACCACGTCCTGCCCCTGTCCGCGAAACCGGAACCGCAGGTTGTCCACCTCCAGAAGCGGCTGATCCATCTGCGTCTGCCTCCTGCTTGATGGCACGAGGTGCCGCCGCGATCCTGCCTGCGAACCTATCCGCAAACCAATGCCGAATTGGTGGCAAATCCACGTGGATTTCGCAAGCCCGTAATTTCGGAAACTGCGGCAAGGCGGCACGATGCGGATGATTGCGCCGGATTTCGGATTGGATGCCAATTGGTTCGGCGTTGTTTGACCTTTCGGAAGCGGCGCGCGCCTGCCGCCATCGGTCCAGCCCCGCCACGGGCCCCGGTTTCGACAGCGCCGCCGGGCGGCGGCGCTGTCCATCACGCCTTGGTTTTGCTTCGCAGGCCACGCTTGGCCCCGCAGGCCATTTTCGACCCCGCAGGTCGCGTTCGGTCTCGCAGGCCGCGGTCGGCCCTAGAGGTTGCGGTTCACGAGGTTTTCGAGCCGCTCCTGCCGTCCCGAGCGGGGCGCGGGGTTCACGCCCTCGGCCTCGACCCGCGCCGCGATTTCCTCGAAACCGCCCGCCAGCATGGCTTGGGCCGCCTCGCTGTCCCAGCCCGCGTAGCGCGCCGTCCGCGCCTCTTCGAGCTTGCCGTCCTCCAGCATCCGCGCCGCCGCCTTGAAGCCTGCCGCGCAAGCATCCATGCCGCCGACATGGGCGAGGATCAGGTCTTCGGGGTCCAGCGACTGGCGCCTGAGCTTGGCGTCGAAATTGGTGCCGCCGGTGGTGAACCCGCCCGCGCGCAGCACCTCGTAATAGGCGAGCGCCATTTCCGGCACGTTGTTGGGGAACTGGTCGGTGTCCCAGCCCGACTGGTAGTCGTTGCGGTTCATGTCGATGGAGCCGAAGATGCCAAGCTCGCGCGCCAGCGCCAGCTCGTGTTCGAAGCTGTGCCCGGCGAGGATCGCGTGGCCCTGCTCGATATTGACCTTCACGTCCTTCTCCAGGCCGAAATCCTTGAGGAAGCCGTACACCGTGGCGACGTCGTAGTCGTATTGGTGCTTGGTCGGCTCCTGCGGCTTGGGCTCGATCAGGATGGTGCCGTCAAAGCCGATCTTGCGGGCGTATTCGACCGCCTGGGCCAGGAACCGCCCGGCCTGCTGGCGCTCGCGGCCCATATCGGTGTTGAGAAGCGTCTCGTAGCCCTCGCGCCCGCCCCAGAGCACGTAATTCTCGCCGCCGAGCTGGTGGGTGGCGTCGATGCAGGTCTTTACCGTGGCGGCGGCGAAGGCATAGACGTCCGGGTCGGGGTTGGTCGCGGCGCCCGACATGTAGCGGCGATGCGAAAACAGGTTGGCCGTGCCCCACAGAAGCTTGGTGCCCGTCGTCTCCATCTTGTTCTGCAAGTAATCGGTGATCTCGCGCAGGTTGCGGGTGTTCTCGGCGAAATCCGCGCCTTCGGGCCGCGCGTCGACATCGTGGAAGCAGAAATACGGGGTGCCGAGGATCCCGAACATCTCGAACGCCACGTCGGCCTTGAGCCTGGCCTTCTCCATGCCGTCGCCGAACCATGGCCGCTCGAAGGTCTGCCCGCCGAACGGATCGCCGCCCTCCCATGCAAAGCTGTGCCAATAGGCCACCGAAAAGCGCAGGTGATCGCGCATCGGCTTGCCCAAGACGACCTCGTCGGGGTCGTAATGGCGAAAGGCGAACTCGTTGCCGCTTTGCGGTCCCTCGTGGCGGATCGCCGGGATATCCTTGAAGAAATCGCTCATCCTGTCCTCGCTCTGTCTGGCGGCGGGCGGCCATGGGCCCGCATCGCGCCGACGCTACGCCGCCGCGGTGCCGCGCGCAAAGGGGGCTGCGCGGAACCATGGCGCGCGCCCCGCATTGGCCCTGCAACCGGCGCATCGGCGCCACCCGACACGACATCGGCGCAGCCGCGTCACCGACACGAGACCGGCGCGCCCGCGCCGCAAGGAGCCGTCATGGACATCATCCGCATCATCATCGCCTTCCTGCTGCCGCCGCTCGGCGTGTTCCTGCAAGAGGGACTGGGCAAGCATTTCTGGATCAACGTGATCCTGACGCTGCTGGGCTACATCCCCGGCATCATCCACGCGCTCTACATCATCATCAAGCGCTGAGCCGGAGCGCCGCACCCGCCGAAAAGAGCCCATGCCCGAGACCACGACATGATCCATGCCAGCCTCTGGCCCAGCCCCGCCCTGCCGCGCCTTCTGCGCGCGCTCGCCTGGGGCGGCGCGGCCTTGATCGCGGCGGCGGGGGCGCTGACCGGACAGGGGCTTTTGACGCTCGGCGCGGGCGGCGCGATGGCGCTGGCGGCGCTGCTGCCGCTTTACACGTGGCTTTCGGGGATCGAGATGCCGCGCGGGCTGGCCACCGGGGTGCTGGTGTTCTGCCTTGCCGCCTTCGTGCTGGGCGAGGCGGGCGGCTTCTACCGCGACGTGCCCGCATGGGATGCGGGGCTGCATTTCGTCGCCTCGGCGGTGCTGGCGATCGCGGGCGTGGCGCTGGCGCTCTTGCCCACGGCGGGCGCGCCGCCGCGCACCGCGTTTTGGGTGCTGGGCACGCTCGGCGTCGGGCTCGCGGCGCTGGTCGGCGGCGCGTGGGAATTGTTAGAATTCACCATCGACGCGCTCTTTGGCACCAATGCGCAGCGCTCGGGCCTGCCCGACACGATGGGCGACGTGGCGGTCAACCTCGCGGGTGCGACCTATGGCGCGCTCGCCGCCCGCGCCCGGCTGCGCCACGGCGCGCGCTGGCCGCTTTCGGGTCTGCTGGTCGATCTGTGCGCGCGCAACCCGGTGATCTATGGCGGCTGGACGGGGCGGTGCTTTCCGGCCCACAAGACGGAGATCATCCCGCAGGAGAGGCCATGACCCCGCTCGACGACGCGCTGACCGCCCTGAGCGGCCCCGAAACGCCGCCCTCGCGCGCCGAACGCGCCGCCCACTTGGCCGCACTCATGCGCGAAACCCGCGCCCATGCCGACGCGGCGGTCGCCGCCATCGACGCCGATTTCGGCGGCCGCCCCGGCCCCGAGACGCTGCTCACCGAGGTCGCGATGGTGGTCGGTGCCACCCAGCACGCGCGCCGCCACCTGCGCCGCTGGATGCGGCCCGAACGGGTCGTGCTGCCGCCGCACACATGGCCCTCCACCGCCCGCGTCGAGCGGGTGCCCTTGGGCACCGTCGGCATCCTTGGCCCTTGGAACTATCCGCTGCAACTGGCGCTGGTGCCGCTCGCCGCAGCACTTGCGGGCGGCAACCGCGCGATCCTGCACCCGTCCGAGCACACGCCCCGCACCGCCGAGCTGATCGCCCGCATCGTCGAGCGCGCCGTCCCCGACCGCGCCCGCTGCGTCAATGGCGGCGCCGATGTCGCGCAGGCCATCGCCGCCGCGCCGCTCGACGGGCTGTTCTTCACCGGCTCGACCGGCACGGGCCGCCACGTGATGCGCGCCGCATCCGAAAACCTCGTGCCGGTGACGCTGGAGCTGGGCGGCAAATCCCCGGCGCTGATCCGCGCCGACGCCGATCTCGACGCCGCCGCCGCCTCGATCATGGCGGGGAAACTTCTGAACGCGGGCCAGACCTGCGTGGCGCCCGATTACGTGCTGGTGCCGCGCGACCGGCTCGACGATCTGGTGGCGGCGCTGCGCCGCGCCACCCGCGCGCTCTACCCCGATCCCGACGGGCCGGATTACGCCGCCATCGCCCGCCCCGCCGACCGCGACCGGCTCGCCGCGCTGACGGCAGACGCCCATGCCGTGCCGCTGATGGACACCCCGCCCAGACCGCCGCGCATGGGCGCCGTGGCCCTGATCGATCCCGGCCCCGACCACCCGGCGATGCGGGACGAGATCTTCGGCCCGGTGCTGCCGGTGATCCCCTATGACGACCCCGCGCAGGCGCGCGGGTTCATCAACGCCCGCCCCTGCCCGCTCGCGCTCTATGTCTATGGCCGCGACACGGCGGCGGCGCGCGACGAGGCGCGGGCGATCCCCTCTGGCGGCGCCGTCATCAACGAAGCGGTGATCCATGTCGGCATTCACCAGCTGCCCTTCGGCGGCGCCGGGGCCTCCGGCATGGGCGCCTATCACGGCCAAGAGGGGTTTCGCGCCTTCACCCGCCCGCGGTCGATCATGGTCGCGCGCCGCTCGCTGGCCCGGCTGGTCCGCCCGCCCTACGGCAAGACGGTCGATCGCATCACCCGCGCGCTGATCGGCTGAGCTTCAGCCGATGCCGTAATCGCGCCCGCGCCAGACCGCGCGCCGCCCGCGGCCCGCGTTCCACAGCGCCGCGAACTGGATCGCCAGCACCACCATGACGCCCAAGGGGTGCGCGGCGACCGACAGCCATGATTGCCGCAGCCGAACCGCCATCGCCATTCGCGCGCCAAGCACCATGGCACAGGCCAGCGCCGACAGCGCCACGGGCCACGCCGCCCCGGCGACCAGCCCGGCGATCAGCGTCAGAAACGGCAGCACGTGCCCGCCGAACAGCAGAATCGTCCAGACCGGCAGCGCCCGCTTCGTCGCCATCCCCTCGGTCGCGTTCTTGGAAAACCCGTCCCAGATCTGGCGCGGCGTGGCGTACATCCGGCAGGTCGCCACCGGCGTCGCGTCGCACAGATCCGTGCGCCCGCCCGTGCCCCGCACCCGGCGCGGCAACTCCAACCCGTCATGCATCCGGCCCGCAAAGGCCGCGTGCCCGCCCGCCGCCGTATAGGCGTCGCGCCGCACCGCCATCAGCTGGCCGCAGCCCGCGCCAAAGGCCGGGTCGGGCCGGGCGCGGGCCATCGGCAGCGGCAGGTATCCCAGCAGCGTGGTGAAGATCTGCGGGATCACGATCTTCTCGGCCCATGTCGGTGTGCGCTGCCCCGGAAACCCGCTCAGAAGATCGAGCCCGCGCCGCGTCATCTCCCCCGACAGCCGGGTCGCCGCGTCGGGCGCAAGCCGCACATCCGCATCGACGAAAAGCATCACCGGGTGCCGGGCATGGCGCGACACCTGCCAGCAGGCATGGGTCTTGCCGATCCAGCCCTCAGGCAGCGCCGCCCCCCGCACCAGCCGCAGCCGCGCGTCCGATTCCGCCCGCGCGGCCACGATGGCGTCGGTCCCGTCGGTCGAGCCGTCATCGAGCACGACGACCTCCAGCTCGACCCCGCGCTGACCGAGCGCGGCGTCCAGCGCCGCGCCGATATTGCCCGCCTCGTCGCGCGCCGGGATCAGGATCGACACCGCGTCCCCCCCCGTCCCTTCGGGCGGGCGCAGCACCGACAGGTTCACCACGCACATCGCCGCGAACAGCGCCGCCAGCGCGAGACCGATGATCGACAGGATCAGCAGCATCATTTCTCCCCGTGATCGGGCACGAAACGCCGCCCCGACAGCATCGCCCGGCCCCGTTGCCAGAGCCCATACACCCCGCCGGTGCCGCGCGCCCCGCCGATCGCCGTCTCGAAGGCCGACGCCTCGCGCGCCATCGCCAGCGCCGCCAGCGCGTCGCAGTTTTCCGTCACCGCCGCCTCCAGCCGCGCCGCGAGATCGCGCGCGCCCTCCTGCGCCCCCGCCTCGATAGGCGCGCCGAACCGCAACAGCGCCTCGGGCCGTTTTTCCGACCAGAACGGGTATTCGAGCGCCAGCGGCAGCGCCACCAGATGCGGCGCCCGCGCCAGCAGATGCGCGGCCCCGGGCCGCAGCCCGATCGGGCGTTCGCGCGCATCCGCGAACCTGCCCTGCGCGGTGATCCAGAGCACCCGGTCGCTCCGTTCCACGAGCGACCCGGCGGTGCGCAGAAACCCGGCGGCCCCGCGCCGTCCCTCTTCGACGCCGAACAGCCCGATCCGCGCCATGAACGGGTACTTGTCGAGCATCGCCGCCTCGATCGGGCCGAACCCCTCGCGGCCCGGAAAGAGCTGCTCATGCAGCCCGATCATCACCGCCGGGTCCCACCATGACGGGTGGTTCGCCACGACCATCACCGGCCTGCCCTCCGGCAGATCCGGCAGGCCGGGCCGGGCGATGCGCACCGCCCGGAACTGCGCGGCCAGCTGGCGCCGCATCACGCCCGCGAAGAACCGCGCCATCGGCGCGGAGCGCCGCGCCTCGGGCTCACTCGGCGGCGACATCGGCCCCCGCGCCCTGCGTGGCCCCGCCCGCATCCTGGTCGAGCGTGTCGGCCGCGATCCAGCCCGACATCAGCGCCATCGGCATGCCCGGCCCCGGATGCGCCGACCCGCCGGCGAGATACAGCCCCTCGACCTGCCGCGACCGGTTGCCCGGCTTGAACGCGCCCATGACCTTGCCATGGCTCGCCAGCCCGTAGATCGCCCCGTCGAGCACGCGGTAGCGGTCATGGATGTCCTGCGGGGTCAGCGCGCGTTCGACCACGATCCGCTCCTCGATATCCTCCATCCCGGCGCAGCGCTTGAGCTTGTCGATGATCACGTCGCGATAGCCCGGGAACATCTCGCTCCAGTCGTGATGCGGGCGCAGATACGGCGTGTGGACAAGGACATAGAGCGCCTCGCCCCCCTCGGGCGCGACGCCGGGCTCGGTGCGCGCGGGTGCGGCGAGATAGGCGGTCGGATCGGGCGCGGGCTCGCCGCGGTCATAGATCGCACCGAACTCCTCCTCGGGGTCGCGCGAAAAGACGAAGTTGTGATGCGCCAGATGCTCGTACCGCTCGTTCAGGCCGAGATAGAGCACCACCCCCGAACAGGCCGCCTCGCGGCGGCGGCTCTTGGCGAACTCCACCGCCGGCTCGCCGCCGACCAGCTCGGCATAGGTGCGCACGCTGTCCATGTTCGACACCACCCGGTCGACCGCGACCCGTTCGCCCTCTTCGGTGACGATCGCCCGCGCCCGGCCCTGTTCCACCTCGATCCGGCTGACGCCGCAGCCGGTGCGGATCTCCACGCCAAGGCTTTCGGCCAGCCGCATCAGCGCCAGCGGCACGGCCCGCGTCCCGCCCATCGGGTACCACACGCCCTCGCCCTGCTGCATCTGCGCGATCCCGCACAGCACCGCCGGAGAGGCCAGCGGCGACGACCCCACATACTGGATGAAATGCTCCAGCATCTGGGCCACGCGCTTGTCCTTCACGTCGCGCTTGATCTGCCCGGCCACGGTGCGGTGCATCCGAAGCGCCAGCACGTCCGACAGGGTCGACAGCGACATGTTCGCCTTGAGATCCATCGTGTCGCGCAGATCCTCGACCGATTTCCAGAAGAAGAACTTGTCCGACACGTCCGACAGCCGCTTGGCCACCTGCATGAACCGCTCGAAGCCTTCGCGGTCGGCGGGCGACAGCCGCCCGATTTCCTCGGCGGCCTTCTTCGGGTCGTCGCGCAGGTCGAGCACAGCGCCATCCTCGTAGAAACAGCGCCATTGCGGATCGAGCCGGCGCAGGTCCAGCTCCGAATGCAGGTCGCGCCCGGCCTCGGAAAAGATCCGCTCCAGCACCCGCGGCATGGTCAGGATGGTCGGCCCCATGTCGAAGCGGAACCCCTGCTCCTCGAGCACCGCCGCCTTGCCGCCGAGCCAGTCGTTCTTTTCGAACAGCACCACCCGATGCCCGCGCGCGGCCAGCGTGCAAGCGGCGGCCAACCCGCCAAGCCCGCCCCCGATGATCCCCGTCTTCGTCATTCCGCAGCCTCCATCGGCAAAGTCGTCGTCAGTTCGCCCGCCCCCGGCAGGCCGATATCCCCGGCACAGAGCCGCGCGGCGATGCGCGCGCTCTCGAAGATCGTCGGCAGCCCCGATCCGGGATGCGTACCGCCCCCGGTGAGATACACCCCGTCGATATCCTCGAACCGGTTCCTCGGGCGGTAATGCAGCATCTGCCCGAGGTTATGCGCAAGGTTGAAGGTCGCGCCATTGTAGACGGCGAGCTTCGAGCGCCAGTCATCGGGCGTGTACATGATCTCGGTGCGGATCGCGGGGCGGATGTCGCGCCCCGCGAGTTTGGACACCCTGTCGAGGATCTTCTCGCGGTAGGCGGGCGCCAGCGCGGCCCAATCCTCGCCGCCCGTCAGGTTGCCCACCGGCGCCAGCACGTAGAGCGCCGAATGCCCCTCGGGGGCCAGTGTCGGATCGGTGCGGCTGGCGTTCTGCACGTAGATCGTCGGCTCCACCGGTGCCTTCCCGGCGTCGATCTCGGCGACGTTGCGCTGGTAATCGTTGGAAAAGGCGATGGTGTGATGCTGCATGTCGGGCAGGTCGCCCTCGACCCCGAGATAGAGCATGAAGGTCGAGCACGAATAGCTCTTGGACGCGATCCGCTTGTCGGTCCAGCGTTTGCGCGCCGCATCCGGCACCAGCGTCGTCATCGCATGGGCGAAATCGGCATTCATCACCACCGCGTCGGCGTCGTGCTCGCCCCTGGCCGTGACCGCGCCCACCGCGCGCCGCCCCTCGAGCTTGAGCCTTTCGACCGGCTCGGACAGGCGGATATCGACCCCCATCCGCCGCGCCACCCGCGCCATGGCGGCGGTGATGGCGTTGCAGCCGCCTCGCGGGTGCCAGACGCCGAAACCGTATTCGACATGCGCGATGATGGTGAACAGCGACGGGCATTTGAACGGCGACATGCCCAGATATTTCGACTGGAACGAGAAGGCGACGCGCACATCGGGGTTGCGAAACCAGCGATGCAGCTCGCCATCCACCGTCGCCCAGGGCCGGAATTTCGGCAGCGCCCGGATCATGTCGGGCTTCATCAGGTCGCCCAGGCCCTCGAAGGGGCGTTGCAGGATCGGGCGGAACGCCTCGAACTTGGCGCGGTTGGCCTCGAGATACCCGGCCACGTTCTTGGCGTCCTCGGCATCGATCTTCGCCACCTGCTCGGTCAGCCGCGCGACATCCGCCGTGGCGTCGATGGCCCGCCCGTCGTCGAATTGCAGCCGGTACATCGGGTCGAGCCGGATCAGGTCGACCTCGGCGTCGAAATCATAGCCGCAGGCGGCGAAGATCTCGCGCGGGATCTCGGGATAGAGAAAGAAGGTCGGGCCGATATCGAAGGTGAACCCGTCTTGCCGGATCGCGCCGGTGCGCCCGCCGGGCTGGTCCTCCTTTTCCAAAAGCGTCACCTCGGCGCCTGCCGCGCGCAGCAGCATCGCGGTCGCCAACCCGCCGGGGCCCGCGCCGATCACCAGAACCCGTTTCGGCGCGCCGCCGAAATTGCCCGTGCCGTCCATGCTCAGGCCTCCTGTCGCGCCGAAGGCGCGCGAAAAGACTGTGCCGAAGGCGCGCAAGAAGACTGTGCCGAAGGCGCGCGAAAAGACCGCGCCAAAGGCGCGCAAAGGAGCTGTGCCGGAGGCGTGCCGAAAACCGCCGCGTGACCCGCTGCCGGAAGGGAAAGGATTGCCACTGGGGCGGGTATATCTACCATTGCAAACGTTCTTTCGATATCCGCCCGTCGAGAGGGCGAGCAACGATCTAGTGCGCGGAGGGGCGCAAACCATGGAAAAAAACGCGCAACCCGCGCCGCGTCAAAGCGCCGCGCCCCGGACCGCCCCCGCGCGTGCCCGCGGCATGGAGACCGAGAATTTCCCGGTCGGATCGCGGCTTTTGCCCGCCCGGCTGCGCCCGCCGGTCCATGCCTTCTACGCGGTGGTGCGCGCCGCCGACGACATCGCCGACGCCACCGATCTCGACCCCGCGGACAAGCACGCAAGGCTCGATCTCATCGAGGCGGGGCTGCGCGGCAGGACGCCGGGCGATCCGCGCGGCCACGCGCTGCACGCGGCATTGGTGGCCGCCGGGCAGACGGGGCTGGAGCGGCACGCCATCGACATGCTCGCCGCCTTCCGCGCCGATATCGACGCGCGCCCCTGCGCCGACTGGGACGGGCTGCGCGCCTATTGCCGGTCCTCGGCCGACCCGGTCGGGCGCTACCTGCTCGACCTGCATGGCGAGGCCGAGGCCGACCGCGAGGCCGCCGACGCGCTGTGCACGGCGCTGCAACTGCTCAACCACGGCCAGGATCTGGGCGAGGACTGGCGCGACCTGGGCCGGATCTACCTGCCCGCCGACTGGCTGGCCGAAGCCGGGGCGGCGCCCGATGACCTCGGCGCTGCGGCGCTGACGCCGGGGCTGCGCGCCGCGCTCGACCGGATGCTCGATTGCTGCGAGACGCTTCTGGCGCGCGCGGGCGCGCTGCCCGGCACGGTGCGTTCGCGCCGGTTGCGGGCGGAAATCACGGTGATCCGCGCGCTGGCGCTGCGGCTTCTGGCGCGGCTGCGCCGGTCCGATCCACTGGCCACGCGGGTGGCGCCGGCGCGCGGCGACTGGCTGCGCGCGGGGCTGCGCGGCGGCGTCGTGCTGGTCGCGCCACGCCGCGCCCGCCGCACGGCTCCGGGCCGCGCGGCATGACCGCCACCGGCCCCATGCGCGCGACCGGCGACACGATGCAGCTGCGCGTCCCCGAGATCGTCTCCGGCTCGGGCAGCAGCTTCAAGGCCGGGATGCGGCTTTTGCCCGCGCCGCGCCGCCGCGCCATTCTCGCCATCTATGCCTTTTGCCGCCTCGTCGACGACATGGTCGACGGCCCCGCGCCGCTGGCCGAGAAACGCGCCTATCTCGACGCGTGGGCGACCGAGCTGGCCCGCGTGCGCGCGGGCTGCCCCGACACCCCGGTGGGCCGCGAAATCGCGCGGGCGTCCCGCGCCTACGGCCTGCCGCACGAGGAGTTCGAGCTGGTGCTCGACGGGATGCGGATGGATCTCGACGGGGTGATCGCCCCCGACGAGGCCCGGCTCGACGCCTATATCCGCCGCGTCGCGGGGGCGGTCGGCATCCTGTCGATGCATGTCTTCGGCGCGTGGCGCGGCGAGGCCTCGCGCCGCTTCGCGTTGTCGCTGGCCGAGGCGCTGCAGCTCACCAACATCCTGCGCGACGTGGAGGAGGACGCCGATCTCGGGCGGCTTTACCTCCCCGCCGGGCTGCTGGCCGAAACCGGCATCCCCGCGCACCCCGCCGCCGTGCCCGGCGCGCCCGGCCTGCCGCAAGCCCGCCGCCGTCTCGCCGCCCGCGCCCGCGCGGCCTTTGCCGATGCGGCGCGCGAGATCGGCGCGCATTCGCGGCTGCGGATCGCCCCGGCGCTCTTGATGATGGGCCCCTATGAGCGGCTGCTGCGCGAGATCGAGGCCAATCCTTCGCGCCCGCCGCGCCCGCGCCCGCGCTGGCGCAAGCTGCTCGACGGGCTCGCCTGCCTCGCCGGTGGCGGTGCCGCGCGGTGAGCCGGGTCCATGTCGTCGGCGCCGGGCTGGCCGGGCTGGCCGCCGCGCTGGCGCTGTCGGAGGATCCCGCCCGCGAGGTCGTGCTGCACGAGGCCACGGCCCGCGCCGGGGGCCGCTGCTGGAGCTTTCACGACGCCGCACTCGACCGGCTGATCGACAATGGCAACCATCTCGTGCTGTCGGGCAACGAGACGGTGTTCGACCATTGCCGCCGCATCGGCGCGGCGGATCTTCTCGACATCGCCCCGCGCGCCGAGCTGCCCTTCACCGATCTGTCCACCGGCGCGCATTGGGCGCTGCGCCTGCCGCTTAGCCTGCGCGACCTGCTGACCGGCGGGCTGCGCCTGCCCCCCGGCACGGCCCTGTCCCTCGGCCCCGACACCGCCCGGCTGATGCGCGCGCGCCCCGGCGCGACGGTGGCGCAGGCGATCCCCGGCCGCGGCCCGGCCTGGACCCGGATCTGGGAGCCGCTCTCCCTCGCCGTGCTCAATGCGCCCCCCGACCGCGCCGCCGCCGCGCCGCTGGCCGAGGTGCTGCGCCGCACTGTTTTGCGCGGCGGCGCCGCCTGCCGCCCCGTGACCATGCCGCGCGGTCTCGGCCCGACCCTGATCGACCCCGCGCTCGCCACCCTGGCGCGGCGCGGCATCCGCCCGCATTACCGCCACCCGCTCACCGGGCTGACGGCCCAAGCGGGCCGGGCCGAAACCCTGCGCTTCGGCAATGACGAGATCGCCCTCGCCCCCGGCGACGCGGCGGTGCTGGCGCTGCCGCCCGAGGCGCTCTCCCGCCTTCTCGACCTGCCCGCCCCCGGTCCCGGCCAATCCATCCTCAACGCGCATTTCCGCGTCGATCCGGCGCTGGCCGCCAGCCTGCCGCCGCTCACCGGTCTGATCTCCAGCCTGTCGCATTGGCTGTTTCGCCGCGATGACGTGCTCTCCGTCACCGTCTCGGCGGCCGACAGCCTCACCGGCCCGGCGCCCGACCGCGCCGCGCTCACCGCCCGGATCTGGGCCGAGATCGCCCGCGCCACCGGCGCCGATGCCCCCCCGATCGCCGCGCGCCTCATCCGCGCCCGCGCCGCCACCGCCGATGCCAGCCCCGAAGGCCGCGCCACGCGGCCCGATCCGCACCCCTATCCCAATCTCGCGCTGGCCGGCGACTGGCTCGCCGGGCCGCTGCCCGAGACGATCGAGGGCGCGCTGATCTCGGGCCGCGCCGCCGCGCGCGCGCTCACCGGCTGATCGCGTGCCTTGCACTCAGTGCAACCCGGCCAGACCGAGGCGTCTGTTGTCCGCCCCGGCGCCGCGCGCCATATCCCCGTCAAGACAAACGGATACCAGACGAGAGGCCAGACCCATGGCACAGACCGCCACCCGCTCCATCGCCGCCACCCTGATCGCCCCCTTCGCCGCCATCGGCCGCGGCCTCGTGGCGCTGGCCGAGACCGGGCCGCGCATGCAGCAGGTCCGCCGTCTCAACGAGATGAGCGACGAGGATCTCGAAGCACTCGGCACCACCCGCGCCGAAATGGTGCGCAAGATCTTCGGCGGCGCCATCTACCTCTGAACCGCCCCCGCCGCGTCCCCCACGGGGCGCGGCGCTCAGCCCCGCGCCACCCGCAGCGCCACGCCCTGCGCGGCAAGGCTGCGCGCAAGCCCCGCCTCGGGCGCGCGGTCGGTCACCACCAGGTCGATCTTCGACAGCGGCGCCACCTGCGCGAAATCGCGCCGCCCCTGCTTGGTCGAATCGATCAGCACGACGCGCCGCGCCGCCGCCGCCAGCATCGCCCGCTTGACCGCGTCGAAGCCCTGCACCGCCTCGCTCACCGACGCTTCGTCGATCGCCGAGGCCCCCAAGTAGCACGCATCCACCCGGTAGCGGCCAAGCGCCTCCACCGCTTCGGCGCCCACCAGCGCCCCCTCCCCCGCCAGAAGCCGCCCGCCGCAGAGCATCACCTGCCCCCCCGGCACGCCGCCCAGAAGCTGCGCCACCTGCAGGCAATTGGTGATCACCGTCACCGGCGTCGCGGCGATGGCGAGGTACCGCGCGAATTCGATCGTGGTCGCGCCCGCATCGATCATCAGCGTCTCTCCCGGCGTCACCAGCGCCGCCGCCGCCCGGCCGATCCGGGCCCGCTCCTCGACCCGCGTGCCCTGCCGCGCCTCCAGCCCGTGCCTTGTGTCGGGAAACGGCGCCGTCGCGCCGCCATAGGCCCGGCGGATCTGCCCGCGCCCGTCCAGCGCGCCGAGATCGCGGCGGATCGTCTCGGGCGTGACCGAGAACCGCGCCGCCAGATCCGCGATCCGCACATGCGGCCTGAGCTTCAGCTCCATCAGGATCTGCGCCTGCCGCTCCGCCTTGGCGGGCCGCGCCTCGCTGGCCATCCACTCCCCCTCCAGATGTCCGACATGACACATTTTCGCGCAAGAAAATGTTGCACTGTCAAACCCAAAGTGCTGTGATCTGTCCCGACTGGCTCTGCCTTTGGAGGAAGGCTGCGCCGGATGATCCCTGGGAGGAGGACCACTCGACATGCTCAATCACCCCAAGATTCTGGGCGCGGCAACGCTCGCCGCGATGACGCTCGCGGCCCATGCGGCCCATGCGGCCCATGCGCAGGACGACTGCCCCGAGCGCGGCGCGCTCGATGCGATGTATTGCGACGCCGATGGCGATCTCGTGGCCGACGCGCCCGCCGACGAGGCCGCGCTGCGCGACCCCGACACGCTCGTCTTCGCCTATACGCCCGTCGAAGACCCCGCGATCTACGAGGACATCTGGGAGCCCTTCATCACCCATCTCGAGGACGTCACCGGCAAGGACGTGCAGTTCTTCGCGGTGCAGTCCAACTCCGCCGAGGTGGAGGCGATGCGCTCCGGTCGCCTGCACATCGCGGGCTTCTCGACCGGGCCGACGCCCTATGCGGTGAACCTCGCGGGCGCCGTGCCCTTCGCGATCATGGGGTCGGATGACGGGCAGTTCGGCTACAAGCTGCAGCTCTACACGCAGGCCGACAGCGACATCCAGGAACCCGCCGACCTCGCGGGCAAGCGGATCGCGCATACCTCGCCGACCTCGAACTCGGGCAACCTCGCGCCGCGCGCGCTCTTCCCCGATCTCGGCGTGGTGCCGGACGAGGATTACGAGGTCACCTATTCGGGCAGCCACGACCAGTCGATGCTCGGCGTGGTGGCGGGCGATTACGACGCCGCCCCCGTCGCCTCCGAAGTGGTCGACCGCATGGCCGAGCGCGGTCTCTACGACCCCGAAGAGGTCCGCATCGTCTGGGAAAGCGACCCCTTCCCGACCACATCCTACACCTATGCGCATGACCTTGCGCCCGAGCTGAAGCAGAAGATCGAAGAGGCGTTCTTCAGCTACGACTTCTCGGGCACGGCGCTCGGAGAGGAGTTCACCGGCGTCAGCAAGTTCATCCCCATCACCTATCAGGACCAGTGGGCGGTGATCCGGCAGATCCAGAAGGCCAACGGCGTCGAGTACACCCCCGAAGGTCTCGCCGCCGAGTGACGCGCATGGCCCCGGCCCCCGCATCGGGGCCGGGGTCCACAAGGAGAACGACATGCTGAAGATCAGCGACCTGGTAAAGCGCTATGGCGGCGGTGAGCCGGTCTTGAAGAATCTCGACCTCACCATCGAGGGCGAGAGCGTGGTGTCGATCATCGGCTCCTCCGGCGCGGGCAAATCGACGCTTCTGCGCTGCATCAACCGGTTGGTGGAGCCGACATCGGGCTCGATCACCCTCAACGACACCGAGCTGACCCGCCTGCGGGGCGCCGAGCTGCGCCGGGCGCGGCGCAAGATCGGCATGGTGTTTCAGGGCTTCAACCTCGTCGACCGGCTGACCGTGATGGAGAACGTGCAATCCGGTCGGCTGGGCTACATCTCGACATGGGCCGCGCTGACCCGCCGCTATCCCAAGGACGACATCCGCCGCGCCTACGAGCTGATGGAGCGGGTCGGCATCGCGCATTACGCCGACAAGCGCGCCGATGAGCTGTCGGGCGGCGAACGCCAGCGCGTCGGCGTGGTCCGGGCGCTGATGCAGAAGCCCGAGATTCTTCTGGCCGACGAGCCGACCGCCTCGCTCGACCCCAAGACCTCCGAACAGATCATGGGCCTTCTGCGCGACCTCTCGCGCGAGCTGAAGCTGCCGGTGCTGATCAACATCCACAACGTGCACGAGGCGCGCGAATATACCGACCGCATCGTCGGCATGCGCTATGGCCGGATCATCTTCGACGATCTGCCGCAGGCGCTCGATCAGGAGGCGATGGACCGGATCTATTCGGGCAGCCCCGCCGCCGACCGCGCCGGCGGGCTGAAGGAGGCGTCATGAGCCCCGCCCGGATCGACGGCCCAACCTCCGGCCCGGACGTGCCCGCGGGCGCCGCCGGCGGCGCCACCTCGGGCGCCACGGCCCCGCGCGACCACTGGCGCAAGCCGAGCTTCATCGCCAACCCGGTCGCCCGCTGGCTCGTCTATGGCGGCGCGATCCTCTATGTCGTCTGGACCTTGGGCACGTTGCCGATCGACTGGCCCCGCGTCGCCGAAGGCGTGGAGCGCGCGGGCCGCATCTTCGGCGGGGCCTTCCCGCCGAGCTTCGAACGCTCGGGCCTTCTGATCGACGGCTTTCTCGAAAGCCTCAAGATCGCGATCCTCGCCACCTTCGGCGGCGTTCTGCTGTCGATCCCGATCGCCTTCATGGCCGCGCGCAACATCGTGCCCCGCGCCGTGTTCTATCTGGGCCGCGCCATCATCATCGTCGCGCGCAGCTTTCACCCCGTCATCGTCGCGATCATCTTCGTCAAGGCGGTCGGCTTCGGGCCGCTGGCCGGTGTGCTGACGCTCATCGTCTATTCCATCGGCTTCGTCGCCAAGATGCTGGCCGAGCGGATCGAGGAGATCGATTTCGGCCAGGTCGAGGCGATGCGCGCCGCCGGTGCCCCGTATCTGTCGACCCTGATCTACGCCGTGGTGCCGCAGATCATGCCGCGTCAGGTCGGTCTCACCATCTACCAGCTCGACAGCAACCTGCGCGCCTCCGCCGTGGTCGGCATCGTCGGCGCGGGCGGCATCGGCTCGACGCTGGCCAACGCCTTCGGCCGCTATGACTATGATTTCGCGCTGGCCATCACCATGGTCATCGTCGGCGCGATCCTTCTGTCCGAGGCCGTGTCGGGCCAGATCAGGAAACGCCTATGACCCTCTCGGATGCCCGCCGCGACGACTGGACCCGCTTTTCGCTCAAGCAGCGTCTGCAACGCTACGCCGTGCTCGCGTTCACGCTTCTGGCCATCGCATGGGCCGTCTCCTCGATCGAGGTGATCTGGGCCTGGGTCTGGGACGCGCCCGAACAGATGGGCGATCTGTTTGGCCGGATGATCCCGCCCGACCCGACCAACCTCGCCGCGATCCTGCGGGTGCTGTGGGAAACGGTGAATATCGCCACCATCGCCACCGCCTTCGCGGTGATCCTGTCGCTCCCGGTCGCATGGCTCGCCGCGCAGAACACCACGCCGAACCGCGCCACGCTCTGGGTCGGGCGCTTCATCCTCGTCTCCTCGCGCTCGATCAACACCATCATCTGGGCGCTTCTGTTCGTCGCCATCTTCGGCCCCGGCATCGTCGCGGGCATCGTCGCGATCATGTTCCGCTCCATCGGCTTCGTCGGCAAGCTTCTGGGCGAGGCGATCGAGGAGATCGACAAGCGCCCCGTAGAGGCGCTCGAGGCCACGGGCGCGTCGCGTTTCAAGGTGATCGCCTATGCCATCGTGCCGCAGGTCATGCCGACCTTCTGGGCGGTGTCGATCCTGCGCTGGGACATCAATCTGCGCGAATCCACCGTGCTCGGCCTCGTCGGCGCGGGCGGCATCGGCATCATCCTTCAGGGCGCGATCGACACCTTCAACTGGCGCGAAGCGGCCACCGTGCTCCTGGCGATCCTCGGGCTGGTGATCCTGGGCGAGATCGTCTCGGCCTGGCTGCGCCGCCGGATCCTGTGACCGGCCCGGCCCCCGACGGGCACGCGGCCTTCGCCGCCTACCTGGCGATCCGCCACCGCCTGCCCCCCGCCCCGCCGGGGGCGGGCTTTGGCCGCGCCGCCGATCTCGGCGCCATCGCCGCGCCCTTCGACGTGATCCTGTTCGACGCCTACGGCGTGCTCAATGTCGGCGAAACCCCGATCCTCGGCGCCGCCCGCCGCATCGCCGAACTGCGCGAAAGCGGCAAGCGGGTGATGGTGGTGTCGAACTCCGCGGGCTATCCGAAACGCGCCATGATGCGCCGCTTCGAAAGCCTCGGCTTCGACTTCGCCCCCGACGAGGTCGTCACCTCGCGCGAGGCGCTGTTCACCCGTCTCGGCTACGCGCCGCCGCGCCTGTGGGGGGTGATGCTTGGCCCCGGCCATGGGTTGCGCGAATTCGAAGGGATCGACGCGCACATGCTGCTCGACGACGCGGCGGCCTATGACCGCGCGGAGGGCTTCCTGCTGGTCGGCGCGGATGGCTGGACCGACCGGCGCCAGCGGCTTCTGGCGGCGAGCCTGCGCGCGCGGCCCCGCCCGGTTCTGGTCGGCAACCCCGACCTCGTCGCCCCGCGCGAAGGCGGGCTGACGCTGGAGCCCGGCCATTTCGCCCATGCGCTGGCCGATGACGGGCTGTGCCGCCCCGAATTCTGCGGCAAGCCGTTCCGCACGATCTTCGATCTCGCGCTGGCGCGGCTCGACCCCGCGCCCGACCCGGCCCGCGTGCTGATGGTCGGCGACACGCTGCACACCGACATCCTCGGCGCGCGCGCCATGGGCTTTGCCACGGCGCTGGTGACCGACCACGGCCCGCTGGCGGGCGCGGATGTCGTCGCGGCGATCGACGCCGCCGGGATCATGCCCGATTTCGTGATCCCGCATATCTGAAGCGGGGGGCCGCGCACGGCCCCCCCTGCCCCTCTCGGAGCCCGTCTCAGGCCCCTCTCAGAGCCCCATGCAGTTGGCGTAATAGGTCACCGTGGCGGGCCAGTCCGAAAAGATCCCCTCGACGCCCACATCCTGCGCCAGCGCGTCGACCATGGCATAGGTGTCGCCGTCATCGTCGATGACATCGCTCACCGACTGGAAATACCAGCCACCGCCCGCGGCCAGCGGGCCCGAACGCTCCAGCGACCACGCGATGATCTTCAGCCCGGCCGCCTTGGCCTCCTCGGCATAGGGCGACGCCACGATCTCGCCCGCCTCGTCCGTGGTCACCAGCATCCACATCGGCGGCGCGATGTAGTTCACGCCCATCTCGGCCAGCTCGGCCATCGTCGGCTTGAAGCTCGACGGGTCCATCGGGTCGATCAGCCCCTCGTCGTCATCCTCGGCCTCGTAGCGATCGTCGAGATAGACCGCCTGCGCGCCGAACTCCGGCTCGTTCTCGATCCAGTACTTGATGTCGTCGAGATTGAAGCTCTGCGCCCAGACGCGGGACGGGTCGATCCCCGCCGCCTTGTACTCGTCGATCAGCTTTTGCGCATAGTCTTCCTGGCTGAATCCGTCATGCGGCATCTCGACCGAGGCCGCCTTCAGCTCGGGCGTGAAATCCGCGCCGAGGCTGTCGATCAGGGCGATCGACTCGGCATGGGTCATCAGCTGCGTGCCGTCGACATAAAGATCGGTGCGCCACGCCGCGGTGCCGCCCTGGAACTCCTCCGCCGTCGTCGCCGTCTTGTCGGCGGCATCCATCTTCGGGTTCAGCTCGCGGAACTCGGCCAGCGTGATGTCCGAGGTCCGGCATTCGGCGGCGGCCTCCGTGCCCTCGCCCGCCGGGGTGAAGGGGCTGGTGCATTTCGCGCCGAGATCCGAGACGACGATATCGGTCGTCGTGGCAAGATCGTTCTGCGCGTGGCGGCAGACCAGCTCGTGATCGGCGGTGAAGGTCACGTCGCATTCGACGATGCCCGCGCCCTGCCGCGCGCCCGCGACATAGGATTGCCTGGTGTGCTCGGGGATCATCATCGGCGCGCCGCGATGCGCGATCGAAAACGCCGTGCGCTCGGGCGACTGGCCCTGGCAGGACATCAGCTTGTCCTTGAGCGGGCCGTCCTGCATCGCCTCGATCAGGAAAAAGGGTCTTTCGCCATAGCTCAGCGCGCCGCCCGCGCCCTCGGCCATGTGGCTTTCGGCCAGCGCCATGCCCGGCAGCGCCGTGGCCAGCGCCAGCAGTCCCAGTCGTGTCATGTGTCGTCCTCCCTTGGTGTCAGGACCGGTCTCGATGCCGGTCTTCTGCCCGCCCAGACTAAGCGCACCGCGACGTTTCGATAAAGCTTTTGTAAAACCTCAGATTGCGTCTTTTCCCGCCCGCCCGACCGCGCGCCCGCCCGGCGCGCCGGGGCCGCCACGCTTGATTTATCGCGGACAGCCGCCATATTCGGGGCGGCTGACGTTATCTTTTTCGACCCTTCTGTCTCCGCTTGGACGGCTCAGTTGATCGATCCAGACTGCAACGCCGCACCGCCCGCATGTCGCGGGCGGCCCACCATACAGGAGACACGGACATGGCCACTGGCACCGTGAAATGGTTCAACACCACCAAGGGCTTCGGCTTCATCGCGCCCGACACCGGCGGCAAGGACGTCTTCGTCCACATTTCCGCCGTCGAGCGCTCGGGGCTGAACGGCCTCGCCGACGATCAGAAGGTGTCCTTCGACATTGAATCCGGCCGCGACGGCCGCGAATCGGCGGTGAACCTGGCGCTCGCCTGAACGCCTGACATCACCGACCGGACAAGCGGGGCCCTCGGGCCCCGCTTTTTCGTTGCGGCGGAAGCAAACGTCAGTTTCGCTTCCGCCGCCCGCTTTATTCATTCAATTGCAAAGCTTTACGACGAAAACCGAAGGTGATGCCTTCACTCCGCCCGCGCGTCGATCAGCCGTTCCAGCAGCCGTTCGGCCAGCGCCCTTCGCCCCGCCTCGTCAAGATCGCCCTGCCCGTCCAGCGTCAGCACGATCCGCGCGCCATCGCCGCGCACCGTGGCGCGCGCCCCGTCCGGCAGCACCGTCTCGGCCAGCGGCGGCGGCGCGGCCCGGCGTGGCCGCCCGCCCCGCGCCGCGTCGCGCGGCGCCTTTTCCAGCGGCCCGAGCACCGCGTCTAGCAGCGCCCATTCGGCCGCGGCATCCTCCGCCTCGCCCCGCTCCAGCGCAGTGCGCAGTTTCGCGGCGAAACCGGCCTTGAGCGCCGCGGCGAGCCGCAGCCCCGCCGCCTCGGACAGCTCGCGCCCATGCGACAGCACGTCGCCCAGCTCGTAATGCACCAGCGCGAAGGAGCGGATCTTGGAGCGCTTGGCCTTGGAGGCGGCGGCAAAGATCGTATCGACCGCCGCCTCCATCGACGCGAACGCCCCCAGATGCGCCGCGACGGCGGCGATGCGGCCACGTTCATAGGGCGTCAGCTGCGCCCGGATCTCGTTTTCCTCGACCATCGCGGCATAGGCATCGCCCGCCTCGACCGCCGGGCGGATGATCGCCCGCGCGGTGGGCGGCGTGCCCTCTTCCGCGCCGATCCGCGCCAGCGCCCGCACCCGCCGCCAGCCGGAGACGAGCCCGTAGCGCCCCTCTCCGAGATCGACCACCTCGATCGGCAGGCGCTGGCCATTGGCGCGGATCGAGGCGATCAGCTCCTCCATCGCCTCGGCGTCGGTTTCGACCCTGTCGCGGGTCAGGTGGTTCACCGCGATCCGGTCGAGCGGCAGGGTGACGATCACCCGCCCCTCGGCCTGTGCGTCGCGCCACGCCGCCGCCTCGGAAGTGGTGCGGGCCTCCTGCGCGCGATCGGTCGCGGGACGGGCATCGCGGCCGGTCGCCGCCTCCGAGGCGACCTGCGCGATCGGCGCGGCGAAACCACCCGGGCCGGGGCCGGGTTTCGCGGCGAAACCGGCCTCGATCTCGGCCAGCGCCCGCGGATCGGGGGCCTCAAGCGTCCTGCGTCTGGCCATGCGTTTCCTCCTGTTCCTCGATCATGTCGCGGTACCAGCTGCCCAAGAGCAGCTCCTTGAACTCGGCATAGGTGCGGTCGAAGGCCTCGCGGCCGCGCAGGTAGGTCTCGCGGTTGAAGTCGCGGTAATCGGCCTCGTAGATGCCGTTGATCTGTTCACCGGCCTGTCCGACGAGGGCGGTGAATTCCTGCCGGTAGGCGGTCATGAAATCACCGAAATAGGCCTGGATCACGTTGGCCAGATCGGTCTGCTGGCCCGCGTCGTAGCGGGTGATGATGGCGCGCACCACGTCCCATTCGAACCGCATCTCGGGCAATCCCGCCCGCCTGCGCTGCGCGTTCTCGCCTTCCTCGATCGAGGCGAAGGTCGAATAGAGCATGTCGAAGAACCGGCCCGTCGAGTCGAATTCAAGGAAGGACGCGCCAAGCGGCACCAGCAGGATGTCGGCGGCGGAGAGCGAGTTGATGGTCAGATAGCCAAGCGCGGGGGGCGTGTCGAGAAACACGATGTCGTAGTCGTCGAGCACGCCTTCCTCGTTCAGCGCGTTGTTGAGCGCATCCCACAGCGACCAGGATTTCAGGTTCATGCGCCAGACCGGGATCTGGAATTCCGACCAGTAGAGATTCAGCTGCGCGCCGATCAGGTCGATATTGGGCCAATGCGTCGACTGGATCAGGTTTCGCGGCGAAACCTCCAGCGCCTCTGTCAGGGTCTCGTCGAGGGGCAGGGCCGGTTCGCCGCGCGCCTCGCGCACGAGGTTCTCCTGCTGCACCGCGCGGGCATAGTCGCGGGCCAGGAGCGGGAAGACGGTCTGCCATTCATCCGCGACCTTGCCGCCCAGAAGCGAGGTCATCGAGGCCTGGCTGTCGAGGTCGATCACCAGCACCTTGTAGCCGTCGAGCGCGGCGGCCATGGCGAGGTGCACGCAGGTCGTGGTCTTGCCCGAGCCGCCCTTGAAATTGGCGACGGCGGTGATCTTGGCCGGTTGCCCCTCGGGGCGCCAGGGGCGGTATTCCTTGTTGGCGGCGCCTTCCTGCGCGAAATGCCTGCGCAGCTTCAGCACGTCGTCGAGGCTGAACCATTTCGCCCCGGCTTCGCCGTCGCCCTGGGGCAGGTCGGGGTTGGCCTTGAGCACCCGGCGCAGATGCGCGGCGGCGACCGGGATCAGGTAGCGGGTGATTTCCCAGATCGAAAACCGGCGCAGCGATTTCGTGCCGTCGGGGGCATAGCCGCGCCGGGCCATGTCGTCGCGGCCCCGGGCGCAGAAGGTGGCGGCCTTGGCGAATCGCGTGGTGTCGACGCGGGGGCCAAGCCGCGCCGCGGCGCGGGCCGGGTCGATGTTGTGAAAGGGCGGTGAGGTCGTTTCCGCGCGCTTGGTCATGCGAAGCCTTCTGTCATGTGCGTCGTTCGAACTGGTATCGATCGAACCCTCGCACATCATCCGCGACAGCGGAATACTCCATGTCGCGGCCCGGAACACCGAGAAGGCGGTGGGTTTCGCCGCGAAACCTGAACCATGAATCTTTCAGAATTCCAAACGCCACAACCGCGGCCCTGTTTGTTTTATTTGGAATCTTTAGAGTCTTTGGCTCTGAAAAATATATGTATCTCAATGGTATATGGGGCATTGGGTACCCGTTTCCGGGACGAAAGGTACCACTTTACAGGACCAAAGGTACCCGTTTTCAGGACAAGGGGTACCCGGATTCAGGGGCCGCGAAACCGCGTCTCCCCAGCCCGGAACCGGCCAATTCCCGCGCGCGAAGCGGCCAAAGAGCGGCTCCGGCGGCGCCGATTCGCGCCGCGATGCCCCTGATCGGGGGTGTTGCGCGCCCCGGTTCGGGCTGCGCGCGGTGGGGTCACGCAAAGGTACCCTTTTACGGGATAGGATGGGGAATGGGCGAAGGTACCCAGATCGCGCTTGCGCGCAGGTGCCGCAAACGGCAGGTTCCGGCAGGGAGCGGGAGCGCCAGGACGGGGGGAACGGGCATGGCGGCGGAGCCGAAACGACAGGCGCAAAAGCGCGGGGCAGGGGAGGCGGAGGCCGCCCCGGAGCGGATCGACGCCGCGCGGCTGAGCGGCGCGCTGCGCCGCGGCACCGTCAAGAAGAACGTCGCCGCGATCCATATCGGCGGCAAGCTGACGCTGTTGCAGCGCAAGCTCAGCAACGTGCTCTTGCTCAACGCCTATGACACGCTGCTGAGCCAGAACGTCCACGCGATCGACGCGCGCACCTTGTGTCTGATGATCGGCTACAACTCGAACGACATCGACAGCTTGCGCGACGCGCTGCGCGGGCTGGCCGAGACGGTGGCCGAATGGGACATGCTCGACGAAAAGGGGCGGCAGGAATGGGGGGTCTCGGCGCTTCTGGCGCATGCGCGGCTGCGCGACGGGGTCTGCGATTACGCCTATTCCCCCGCGCTGGCCGAAAAGCTGCATGACCCGCGGGTCTTCGCGCTGATCAATCTCGACATCCAGAGGCGGTTCACCTCGGGGCACGGGCTGGCGCTTTATGAAAACTGCTACCGCTTCGTGCGCACCGGCTCGACCGGCTGGTGGCCGCTCGAGGTGTTCCGGCGGCTGATGGGGGTCGATGACAGCGCCTATTACCGCAGCTTCAAGCATCTCAACGCCAAGGTCATCAAGCCGGCGGTGGAGGAGGTGAACCGGTCGTCGAACATCCTGATCGCGCCGGAGTTCAAGCGCGTGGGCCGCAGCGTGACAGAGCTGCGCTTCGTGATCCGCGAAAACCCGCAGCTGGCGATGCTCGACATCGATGACGGGCAGGCGGTGCGCAGCCAGCCGGTCTATGAGCGGCTGCGCGCCCAGGGCGTGTCGGACCGGCTGGCGCGGCAATGGATCGCCGAGCACGGCGCCGAGGCGGTGGCCGAAAAGCTCGACTGGGTGGCGGGCAAGGAGGGCGTGCGCAGCCCGGTCGGGTATCTGCGCGCGGCGCTCGACGCGGGCTGGGAGGGAGCGCCGGTGCCGCCCGCCGCGCCGAAGCCCGCGCCCGCGCCGAGCCCGGCGGCGCGCGCCGCCGCCGAGGCGCGCGCCGCCAAGGCCGCCGAGGCCGAGGCCGAGACCGATCTGCGCGCCGCCCGCCGCGCCGCCCGCGTCGCCCGGTTCGAAGCGGTGGCCGAGGCGGCAAGGCGCCGCAACCCGACCCAGCGCGACGCCGACCGGCGGTTGATGCTGGGCCAGCTCGACGGCGAGCTGGAGCGCGAGGATTTCCGCCGCCATGGCTGGGAAAGCGCGCTGAACGCGCGCGCCATCTTCGCCTTCTGGGAAGAGATGCAGCCCGACATCTTCGAGGCCCTGCCAAAGCCCGTGCCGGAATAGCGGCGCGGCGCGGCGGCCCCGCGCCCGGCCCCGTGCCTGGCCAGCGCTTGACCTCGGCGGCCATCTCGGCATCGTCGGCGCGATGGCCGGGCGAACGGCATGAACAGCCGCCGCAAAGGCGGTGAGGCGGCCACGCGCCGCGGGACGGGAAGGACACGAGATGACCGGGATACTGGCGATCGGGCAGTACAACGACACGGATCTGGCGGCGCTGCGCGCGATGGGCGCGGTGCAGGTCGCGGATCTCGATGCGCTGCGCGCGATGGGGCAGGGGGCCCGCGCCGGGCTGCGCGCCGTCGCCTACAAGGGGCATGACGGGTTCGGGGCCGCGGAGATGGCGCTTTTGCCGGATCTGGGGCTGATCGCCAATTACGGGGTCGGGGTCGACGCGATCGACCTGGACGCCGCGCGGGCGGCGGGGGTGCGGGTCAGCAACACGCCCGACGTGCTCAATGACGACGTGGCGGATCTGGCGGTGGCGCTGCTGCTGATGCAGCAGCGGCGGCTGATCGCGGGCGACGCGCTGGTGCGCGGCGGCGATTGGGCGGCGGGCGCGGCGCCGGGGCTGTTTCGCAAGGTGTCGGGGCGGCGCGCGGGGATCCTCGGGCTGGGCCGGATCGGGCGCGAGATCGCCGACCGGCTCGCAGCGTTCAAGATGGAGATCCATTACCAGTCGCGCAGCGCCAAGGAGACGCCCGGCTGGACCCGCCACGAGGACGCCGTGTCGCTGGCGGCGGCGGTGGATTACCTGTTTGTCGCGCTGGTCGGCGGCGCAGAGACCGAGAACGCGGTGTCGGCCGAAGCGATCGACGCGCTGGGGCCCGATGGCGTGCTGATCAACATCTCGCGCGGGTCGGTGGTGGACGAGGCGGCGCTTCTCGATGCGCTGGAGACGGGGCGGCTCGGCGGGGCCGGGCTCGACGTGTTTCATGGCGAGCCGGATGTGAACCCGCGTTTCGCCGCGCTGGAGCAGGTGGTGCTGCAGCCGCACCAGGGATCGGCCACGCGCGAGACGCGCGCCGCGATGGGGCAGCTGCAGCGCGACAACATCGCCGCGCATCTCGCCGGGCAAGCGCTGCCCAGCCCGGTGGGCTGAGCGGCGGCGGTCAGCGGCTGGCGATGACCTCCTGGCGTTGCCGGCCGAGGCCTTCGACCTCCAGCTCCATCACGTCGCCGGGGCGCAGAAAGCGCTGCGGCGACATCCCCATGCCGACGCCCGATGGCGTGCCGGTGGCGATCACGTCGCCGGGCATCAGCTTCATGAAGCGCGACATGTAGGAGACGATCTCGGCCACCGGGAAGATCATGTCGGCGGTGCTGTCATCCTGCATCATGTCGCCGTTGAGCCAGAGCGACAGGCGCAGCGCCTGCGGGTCGGGGATCTCGTCGCGGGTGACGAGCCACGGGCCGACCGGGCCGAAGGAGGGGGCGGATTTGCCCTTGATCCACTGGCCGCCGCGCTCGGTCTGGAAGGCGCGTTCGGAGACGTCGTTGATCGTGCAGTAGCCCGCCACGTGGTCGAGCGCGCGGGCCATGGGGATGTCATGCGTCTCGGCGCCGATCACCACGCCGAGCTCGACCTCCCAGTCGGCCTTTTCCGCGCCGCGCGGCAGGATGACCGGGTCGAACGGGCCCGACAGCGCCGAGGCGGCCTTGGAGAACAGGATCGGCTCGGCGGGGGGCTTGGCGCCCGCTTCGGCGGCGTGGCGGGCATAGTTGAGCCCGACGCAGAAGAAGTTCGGCACCCGCGAAAGACAGGCGCCGATCCGCTCGGGCCGGTCGACCAGCGGCAGGGTGGCGGGGTCGATCGCGGCGATCCGGTCCAGGCCGGCCAGGGCCGCGCCCGACAGGTCGGGCAGGTGCTCCGACAGGTCGCGCAGGCCGCCTTCGGCGTCCAGAAGGCCGGTTTTCTCGTGGCCGAGCGGGCCGTATCGCAGCAGTTTCATCCTGTCTCCTCCAAGATCATGGGGCGGTCAGAGCAGCGCCTGACCGGCATAGAGCGCCACCAGCCCCGCGCCGATCGCCCCGAACGGGCCGTAGCGCAGCCCGGCGGCGACCGCGAGCAGCGCCGCGATCACCCGCGGCGCCTCGGTCGCGCCGCCGGTGGCGGCGGGCCACAGCACGGCGGGCACGATCAGCGCCGGGAACACCGCGACGCCGACATATTTGAGATGCAACAACAGCCAGTCGGGCAGCTTGCGCCCGCCCAAGAGCCCGAGAAACGAAAACCGGATCAGGAAGGTGCCGACCCCGAGCCCGATGGTCAGCGCCCAGAACGCGCCCGCGCCGATCATGCCGGGCACGCGGCGCGGCGCGCGGCGCGCCGGGCAAGATGGAGCTCCGACTGCGCCCCCGCGATCATCGCCGCCAACGCCGCCAGCGGCAGGCCGAGATTCCACGGCAGCCCCGCCAGCGCCACCGTCGCCAGCCCCGAGACGAGGGCGGCGACGAGATGCGGCGCGCTGCGCAGCAGCGGCGCCAGCAGCGCGATGAAGCAGACCGGCACCGCGAAATCGAGCGAGAGCGAGGCCGGGATCGCCCGCCCCATCAGCGCGCCCGCAAAGCTGCAGGCGTACCACAGCGGGCAGATCGCGGTGATGCAGCCGAAATAATAGCGCAGCTTCTCGGCGCCGGTCATCTGGGGGCTGTCCTCGTAATGGCGCACCGCGACGGCAAAGCTCTGATCGACCATGAAATAGGCCGCCAGCGCCCGCATCCCGAGCGGCGCGCCGCCCAGATGCGGCACCAGCGCCGCCGAATACATCGCCATGCGCAGGTTCACCGCCAGCGCCGCGAGCAGCGCCACGAAGACCGGCGCGCCGTCCTGAAGCAGCGACAGCGCCGTGAATTGCGACGCCCCGGCGACCACGATCACCGACATCGCCATGACCTGAAGGATGTCGAGCCCGGCATCGCGCGCGACGACGCCGAACAGGGTCGAAAACGGCACCACGATCAGCACGAAGGGCAGGCAATCGCGGAATCCGGCACGAAACGGGGAGGACATGGCGGCTCTTTCGGCAGGCTGGGATGGGCGGCACGCGGCCTTTACGCAGCGGTATACCACCTGCGGATGCAACGGCAAGCACCGCCGCCCGCCGACATCGCCCGCGACATCCGCCCCCCCCGGGGACCGGATCCGTTCAGAGCAGTTCGCGCGTGACCGAGATCGGCGGCAGGTCGCGGCCCGCCACCCGCACCGCCCGTTCGGTGTGGTTGAACCAGAACCGCTCCGTGCCGGTGTCGCGGCGGCGGATGCCGTCGGGCAGCTCGACCGTGTCGAGACCGGCGCGCGCGCAGAGCCCCGCGATGATCCGCCGCGCCGCGACCGGGTCGGGCCAGCCGCCCAGATAGCTCACCCGGCCCGCGCGCATCAGCGCCGGGGCGCCGGTGGCGGTGCGCTCGACCACCTTGGCGCCGCCGTCGAGCGTTTCGCAGTAGCCGGTGAAGGCGCCGCCCTGATCGAGCGGGGCGGGGCAGTCGGGGCGCAGGCTCTCTATATGGGCGATCGTGACGTCGAGGCCGGGAAAATCAGGCGGCAGCGGCACAGGGATCGAAAACTCGCCGTCGCGGGCGCCGCTGCGCGGGCCGATCAGCACCTCCGCCTCGGCAGGGGCGAGCGCGGATTTCAGATCGCCCGGCATGTGCATCAGGCCGGGTGCTGCGATCAGCCGGTAGCCGGTGAAATCGCGGGTCGTCGCGGGCAGGATGTCGACCGACAGGCCAAGCCCGCGCATCGCCTTGTAGAGATCGAGCACGAGGCCGAAATAGCTCAGCCCCGCCCCGTGCGGCTGCACCGCCCATGCGGCGTCGGCGTCATAGTCGAAGATCAGCGCCACCTCGGCGGATTTGGCCGAGACGGCGGGGGCCTGCGCGATTTCGCGCGCGACCTGTGCCGCCTCTTCCAGCCCCGGCGCGGGCTGGCTGTCGGGGCGCAGAAGGCCTGCGTGAAGCTGTTCCTGCGCGAAGGGGGCCTGCCGCCAGCGGAAGTAGCTGACGCATTCGGCGCCGTGGGCAAAGGCCTCCCAGCTCCACAGCCGGACCATGCCGGGCAGGGGCGCGGGGTTGTGCGGGGCCCAGTTCACGGGGCCGGGCTGCTGCTCCATCACCCACATCCGGCCCCGGCCCACGGCGCGGTAGAGGTCGTGGTGGAAGGCCTGGAAATCGGGGTCGCCCTGGCGGGCGAAGGCGCGCTGCTGATCGGGGGTGGCGCCGGCGCGGTCTTCGAGAAAGCCCAAGGGGTAGCTGTCCCACGAGGCGAAATCGAGGTCACGGCCAACGGCGAAATGGTCGAAATCGGTGATCCGGCCCATGTAGTTGTGGGTGATCGGCGCGGTGGAGCGGGCGCGGATGATGTCCGCCTGACGGCGGTTGAAGGCCACGACCTGATCCGAGGAAAACCGCCGGAAGGCCAGCGCATGGGCCGGGTTGGGTTCGGTCACGGTGAGGTTGGGCAGGTCGATCTCGTCGAAATCGCGGTATTCCATCGACCAGAACACGTTGCCCCACGCGGCGTTGAGCGCGTCGATATCGCCGTCATTGCCAGTCCCGGGATAGCGGGCGCGCAGCCAGCGGCGAAACGCGGCGCGGGCGGCGTCGGAGTAGGAGATGGTGGTGTCGTGGCAGCCATATTCATTGTCGGTCTGCCAGGCCGCCACGTGGTCGTTGCGCCCGTAGCGGTCGGCCAGAAGCGTGACGATCCGGTCGCTTTCGGCGGCATAGCCCGCGTGGGAAAAGCAGTAATGGCGGCGCGAGCCGAACTTGCGCGGATGGCCGGTGGCGTCGACGGCGAGCATGTCGGGATGGCGGTCGAGCATCCAGCGCGGCGGCGTGGCGGTCGGGGTGCCGAGCACGATCCGAAGCCCGGCGTCGCCCAGGGTCCAGATCGCTTCGTCGAGCCAGTCGAAACGGAGATCACCGGGGGTGGGTTCGAGCTTCGACCACGCGAATTCGCCGATCCGCACCCATGTCAGCCCGGTCTCGGCCATGCGGCGGGCATCCTCGGCCCACAGGCTGCGCGGCCAGTGTTCGGGGTAGTAGCAGCAGCCAAGGCTGCGGGTCGGCTCGGTCATGGCGGTGTCCGTCAAAGGCGGGTGCCCTCAAGCACCCATATGGTGTCGGGGAAGGCGCAGGGAAGGTGCAGCCCGTGGCCCATCAGATAGGCGCCGGGCAGGTCGACGGGGCCGTGTTTGAGCGCGGCGGGGCCGCGCGACAGCACGCCCAGATCCTCGGCATTGACCAGCTCGACCCGGTAGGTCGCGTTGGGATCGAGACCGGTGAGGCGGAGCGGGCGCGGCAGGATCTGTGACGAGGTGCCGCCATAGCCCGCGAAGAGGGCGAAGCGCGCGCCGTCGCGCGCCATCTGCTGCTCGGCGATGACCTGGCTGTCGGCGCTGTCGAGCCGGTGGATGTCGGCGCGCATGGTCCAGTCGCGGTTGGATTTCCACCAGGCGGTGGCGCGGGTGAGCACCTGCGCCTCTTCCTCGGACAGCTCGCGCGGGTCCATCTCGAAGCCCATGTGCCGCTGTGCGGCGACCCAAGCGCGCAGGCGGATGTCATGCACCCGCCCCGAGGTGTGGCAATGGCGCGGGCCGACATGGCTGCCGGTGATGGCCGCCGGAAGGAACAGCGCCGCCTCGTGCTGCATGCGCAGCCGCTCGGCGGCGTCGTTGCTGTCCGACAGCCAGACCCGGTGGGTGCGCGACAGGATGCCCGCGTCGATCCGGCCGCCGCCCGAGGCGCAGCTTTCGATCTCGACCTGCGGGTGGGCGGCGCGCAGCCGGTCAAGAAGGGCATAGATGCCGCGCGTCTGGGCGGCATCGGCATAGGGGAGCAGGCGGTTGTGGTCCCATTTGATATAGTCGATCGCGTGGTCGCGCAGCACCGCGCCGATCCGGTCGAACAGGTAATCGCGCACGGCTTCGTTGGTCAGATCGAGAACGAGCTGCTGGCGGCCCTCGATCTGGTCGGTGGGGCCCATCGCCCAGTCGGGATGGGCGCGGAAGGTGTCGCTGTCGGCGTTGATCATCTCCGGCTCGAACCAGATGCCGAAGGTCATGTTCAGGTCGTGGACGTGGTCGATCAGCGGGCCGAGCCCTTTGGGATACTTGCGGTCGTCGATCCACCAGTCGCCCAGAGAGGTGGTGTCGTCGTCGCGCCTGCCGAACCAGCCATCGTCGAGCACGAAGCGTTCGGCCCCGAGCGCGCCGGCGCGGGTGGCGATCTGTTTCAGCGTCTCGACATCGTGGTCGAAATAGATCGCCTCCCAGCAATTGTAATGCACCGGGCGCGGGCGGTCGGGGTCGGGCCATCGCACGATGCGGTCGCGGATGTGGCGTTGAAACGCGATGGCGCAGCCGTTGAGACCAGCGCCCGAGAATGTCGCCAGAAGCGGCCCGGTCGCGGCGCGGGTGACGGGGGCGAGCTCGGTGGCCGTGGCGTGGCCGAACTGGATCTGGCGGCGGCCATCGGGCAGCTCCTCGGCCAGCATGCGGTGCCCGCCGGACCAGCCGTAATGCAGCGCCCACGCCTCGCCGGTGGTGTTGGTCGCGCCGCGCCCCGGCACGATCAGCCCGGGGAAATGTTCGTGTCCCGACCGGCCCGTGCGGCTCTCGCGCAGGCGGATGCCGGAGGACCACGGCGTGCGCTGCGGGCGGAATTCACCGATCCAGCGGCCCGCCATGTCGATCATCTCGTCCGACAGCTGCGGGCCGGGCAGCACCGGGGCGGCGAGCCAATCGACGATGATGGGCGTCTCGCTTTCGATCTCGGCGGAGAGGGTGAGGACATGGGTGTCGGGGTCGATGGCAAGGCGCGCGGTGTAGGTGAGGCCGAGGTCTTCATCGGCGCAGTGCAGGTCGAGCCGGTCGCGATCGGTCTCGGCCCGTGCGAGCCGCAGCCGGGGGCGGAGCACCCGGCCGTCTGCATCGCGCAAGGCAAGCCCCGGCTGGCCGGGAAAGCTGCGATCGGCCTCGGGGCAGATCGACAGCGGCGGGTTGGCGTCGAGCATGCCGCCGGTGCGGTCCATGGCGTGGGCGCGGGCGATGGTTTCGAGATCGCAGCCCTTGGGCAGCGGCGCGCCCCAATAGACCACCTCGGGGAGGCGGGCATCGGCGCTGGCCAGAACGAGGGTCTGGGTGAAGCTGTCGAGGCGCCAGTGGTCGGTGGTCATTTCACGGCTCCCAGCGTCAGCCCGGCGATGAAGTGGCGCTGCATCAGGAAGAACATCGCCACGGGCGGCAGGGCGGCGACGATGCTGCCCGCGCTCATCAGGTGATAGGCGGCGCGGTACTGCGCGTTGAACGAGGTGATCCCGGCGGTGACCGGCTGGCTTTCGGCGCCCTGGGTCAGCACCACGGCCCAGAAGTAATCGTTCCAGATGAAGGTGAAGATCAGCACCGCCAGCGCCGCGATGGCGGGCTTCATCAGGGGCAGCACCACGAACCAGAAGATCCGCCATTCGGCCACGCCCTCGACGCGCGCCGCCTCGATCAGCTCGAAGGGCAGGGCGCGGATGAAGTTGCGCATGAACAGCGTGCAAAAGCCGGTCTGGAAGGCGACGTGGAACAGCACCAGCCCGGTCTTGGTGTTGTAGAGCCCGAGATCGAGCGTCAGGTCGCGCACCGGGACCATCAGGATCTGGAAGGGGACGAAATTGCCCGCGACGAACAGGAAGAAGATCCACAGGTTGGCGCGGAATTTATACACGCCGAGCGCAAAGCCGGTCATGCAGGACAGCGCGACGGCGCCGATCACCGTCGGCACGGTGATGAAGACCGAGTTCAGCAGATAGCGCGGCATGTCGCTTTCGAAGAAGACCTTCGAATAGTTGGCGACGCCCTCGAAGGAGGAGGGCCAGCCCCAGTAATTGGCGTTGGCGAAATCGGCGTCGGGGCGGATCGAGAAGATCGCCACCGCGATCAGCGGCAAAAGCCACAGGATCAGCGCGACGGGGATCAGCGACTGGTAGGCGATCTGCGCGCCGCGCGGCTGTTTTTCGATCGGGGTCGGGAACATCTCAGCTCTCCTCCAGGGGCGGCAGGTCCGACTGCGCCTTTTTCGTCAGGCCCGCGCGGACCCGGGCGTAGCTGACGGCGATGCGGTGGCGGGCCTCGTCCACATCGAGCCCGTCCAGCGTCAGCCCGACCCATGCGCCGCGGAAATAGGGCGGCCAATGCGCGGCCCCGGCCTCGACCAGCATTTCGGCGGTTTCGCGGTCGGGCGTGGCGACGACCACGGTCGCGGTGTTGGTGTCGCGATGCGCGTAATCGCCCCAGCAGGCGAACATCTTGCCGCCGACCTTCCACGAGTCGAGCTCGCCCGGGCCCGACCGGGTGGCGCCGGGCCGGGTCGCGCAGAGCGCGTCGAACTGCTCGCGGGTCATCGGCCGCGCTCCTCGCGGTACATCGACCACAGGAAATAGGTGATGAAGCACAGCATGATCAGGAACAGCACCACCGCGATCGCCGCGCCATATCCCATGCGGAAGCCGTATTCCGACAGCGCCACCTCGAACATGTAGAAGCTGAGCACCCGGCTTTCGCCGAACGGGCCGCCCGCGGTCATGATCGAGATGAGGTCGAAGCTGCGCAGCGCGCCGATGATGGTGACGACGAAGGCGATGAAGGTGGCGGGGCGCAGCTGCGGCAGGATGATGTGCCACAGCATGCGAAAGCCCTTGGCGTTGTCGAGGCGGCCCGCCTCGATCTGCTCGGGGTCCACGGCGTTGAGGCCGGTGAGATAGAGGATCATGCAATAGGCGGTCTGCGGCCAGAGCCCGGCGGCGATGATGCCGTAGGTCACCCAGCGCTCGTCGCCCAGCACGTTGATCGGCCCCGCGCCGAACCAGCCCAGCATGACGTTCAACAGCCCGAAGGACGGATCGTAGAACCAGCTGAAGACGAGGCCGACGACGACCTGTGAGATCACGAAGGGAAAGAAGAACAGCGATTTGTAGATGCGGATGCCGGTGACGGTCTGGTTCAGGAACAGCGCGATGGCGAGACCCATGGGGATCGCCAGCAGGTAGAGCACCAGCCAGATCAGGTTGTTGCGCAGCGAGGTGTAGAACGCGTCGTCGTAATACATTTCCTCGTAATTGCGCAGGCCGACATATTCGGCGGCCCCGAGCCCGTCCCAGTCGTAAAGAGAGACGTTGAAGCTCTGGAACACCGGGATCAGCACGTAGACCGCGAAGAACAGGATGCCGGGGGCGAGAAACAGCCAGGGCGTGATCGCGATCTGGTTGCGGCCCCACCACGAGCGGCGGGCCGGGCCCGGTGCGGGGCGGGGCGCGGTGGACGGCGGAAGCGGGGCCATGGCTGCACCTCTGGCGAAAGGGAATATGGGGGCCGGGGGCGGGCTTGCCGCCCCCGGCGATCGGGCGTGCCTTCGGATCAGTAGATCCGCTGGCGCGCGCGCTCGAGTCGGTCGAGGATCCGGTCGAGATTGTCGGGCTTGACCATGAACTCCTGGAAGCCCTCCATCGCGACCTTGGCCATCTCGGCGGGCGCGTCGCGGTCGAAGAACTGCGCGACGCCGCCGGGGCTGTTCGAGGACAGCGTCTCGAAGCCCTCCTTCAGGAATTCGTCGTCATCGACCGAGGAGTTGGCGTTGACCGGCAGCTGGCCGAGCCCGTCGCCGGCATTGATCAGCGTCTGGTTCTCGGCCGAGGTGACGAATTTCAGGAACGCCTTGGCGGCCTCCTTGTTCTCGGCACCCGACGGGATGTGGAAGGTGTCGGTCGGCGCGTCCTCGGCCAGCGCCACGTCGGGGTTGATCGCCGGGAACTGCGCATAGCCGAGCTGGTCGTCCGTGAGCCCCGCCTCGCGCAGCGGCGCGACGGCGAAGTTGCCCATCAGATAGGCCGCGGCCTCGCCATTCACCATGAAGGGCAGCGCCTCCTGCCAGCTATAGGCGGTGTGGTTGTCGATGAAGGCGCCCATCTCGATCAGCTCCGCCCAGTTGGCGAAGGTCTGTTTCACCCGGTCGTCGGTCCATTCGACCTCACCGGCGGTGAGCGCCATGTGGAAATCGTAGCCATTGGTGCGCATGTTGAGGTAGTCGAACCAGCCGGCGGCGGTCCACAGGAACTTGGTGCCGATGGTGAAGCACTTGATGCCGTTGTCCAGAAGCGTCTGGCAGTTCGACTTGAGCTGGTCCCAGTCCTGCGGCTCTTCGAGCCCGTGCTCGGCGTAGATGTCCTCGCGGTAGTAGATGCCCCACTGGTAATAGGTATAGGGCACGCCCCACTGCTTGCCGTCGAGCGTCATCGCGCCCTTGGTCGAGGCCAGCTGCTCGGACATGTCCCCCTCCCAGAGGTCCGAGACGTCCTCGAACAGACCGGCGTCCACATAGGGCGCCATGCGGTTGCCCGCGTACCAGTTCGCCACGTCCGGCGGGTTGGCGGTCAGGAAGTTGCGGATCTGCGTCTTGTAGGCTTCGCGGTCGATCACCGTCAGCTCGATGTTCAGATCCGGGTGCATCTCGCCGAAGCGGTCGATCATCCCCTCCATCACCGCGCGGGGCGCGGGGTTGGACATGTCCGAAAAGATCTTGAGATCGCCCGTGAGCGCCATCTCGTGGCTCTCGGCGAGTGCGCCGGTCGACAGAAGTGTCGACATGGCCAGCGCGGCAAGCGCGGCCCGGTGGTGAATAGCCATGGTCTCCTCCCCATTTGCTTTGCGCCACCAGTCTCATTATTTGAGAACAGGTTTTGCATATTGAAATGATACGCCGACCGGGCCTATGCTTGTCAACAGCCCTGACGCGGCGTCGCCTTTCGTCGGGGAAACCGGGGCCGCCACGGGACGCGGCACAGCGGGGGAGAGACGGATGACGGCGCAGCAGCACGACGCGCAGGGCGAATCCCGGACCGCTTCGCAGGCGGGGATGCAGGCCGGCGACGGCACCATCGGCAAGGCGGTGACGGTGCTCGACCTGGTGGCCGGGTTCGAACGGCCGGTGCGCTTCAACGAGCTGCGCGCGCGTTCGGATTACCCCAAGGCGACGCTGTACCGGTTGCTCCAGACGCTCACCAACCAGGGGCTTCTGGCGCATGATTCCGAGCGGCAGACCTATGCGCCGGGGCTGCGGCTGATGCGGCTGGCGCATGCGGCGTGGCAGCAATCCTCTCTGGCGCCGGTGGCGCGGCCGCATCTGGCGCGGCTGGCGGCGCGGGCGCAGGAGACGGTGCATCTGGCGCAGCTCGACGCGGGGCAGGTGCTTTACGTCGACAAACGCGTGCCGTCGCAGCCGATCGAGATGTTCAGTCAGGCCGGCAAGGTCGGCCCGGCGCATTGCACCGGCGTCGGCAAGGCGATGCTGGCCTTTCTGGAGCCCGCCGCGCTCGACCGGACGGTGGCGCTGCAAAGCTTCTACCGGTTCACGCCGCAGACGATCACCGAGGCCGACGCGCTGCGCGCCGAGCTGGCCGCGATCCGCGCGGCGGGTTTCGCCTTTGACCGCGAGGAGCACGAGCCGGGCATCATCTGCGTGGCGGTGCCGATCCTGACGGCGCGCGACCGGGTGATCGGCGCGCTGTCGGTCACATCGGTCACGGCGCGCAAGACGTTGAACGACCTGGAGGCGATGGTGCCGCTGCTGCGGGAGGCGGCGGCGCATATTTCAAGGGACATGGAGGCGTGGCGCTTCCCCGACGAGGGGCAGGCCCGCGACAAGGGAGAGAGAAATGTCTGACGTCACGCTGCGCAAGCTGGTCAAGCGCTATGGCGAGGTGGAGGTGATCCACGGGGTCGATCTCGACATCGCGGATGGCGAATTCGTGGTCTTCGTCGGCCCGTCGGGCTGCGGCAAGTCGACATTGCTGCGGATGATCGCCGGTCTGGAGGAGACCACCGACGGGCAGATCCATATCGGCGAACACGACGTGACCCGCGCCGACCCGGCGGATCGCGGCGTGGCGATGGTGTTTCAGACCTATGCGCTCTACCCGCACATGTCGGTCGAGGAAAACATGGGCTTCGGGCTGAAGATGACCGGCCACGCCAAGGCCGAGATCAAGGAAAAGGTCCGCGAGGCGAGCCGCATCCTCAAGCTCGACGATTACCTCAAGCGCAAGCCCAAGGCGCTGTCGGGCGGGCAGCGCCAGCGGGTCGCCATCGGCCGGGCCATCGTGCGCGGCCCGGAGGTGTTCCTGTTCGACGAACCCTTGTCGAACCTCGACGCCGAGTTGCGGGTCGACATGCGGGTGGAGATCGCGCGGCTGCACAAGGAGATCGGCGCGACGATGATCTACGTCACCCATGACCAGGTCGAGGCGATGACGCTGGCTGACAAGATCGTGGTGCTGCGGGCGGGACATATCGAGCAGGTCGGCGCGCCGATGGATCTCTATCGCGACCCCGACAACCGTTTCGTCGCGGGCTTCATCGGCTCTCCGGCGATGAATTTCGTCGGCGGATCGGTGGCCGAGGGCGGCGTGCTGGCGCCGGGGCTCGGGGCGCAGACGCTGGCCGTGCCCGCGACGCTGCCCGGCGCGGGGACGGAGGTGATCGTCGGCGTGCGTCCGCAGCATCTCAGCCTGGCCGAAGGCGACAGCCACGCGGTCGATCTGGTGGAGCGGTTGGGCGGCGTGTCCTATGCCTATCTCGTGGCGGGGACCGGCGACCGGCTGGTGGTCGAGCTCGACGAGGACGAGGCGGCGCCGCGTCCGGGCGAACGGGTCGGGCTCGGCGTCGCGCCGGAGCGGGCGATGCTGTTCGACGCGCAGACCGAGGCCCGGCTGCGCTGAACGGTCTGCGCTGAGCCGGTGGGGGTTGCCCCTAGGGCAGGCGGTGCGCTTAATGGCTGCAACTCGTAGAGGAGCAGACCGATGAGACACGCCGTGATCCCGATGCTGCTGCTGGCCGCAGGGCCCGCCGCCGCGCAGCAGGCCGCCGATGCCGTCACGACCGAAGGCACATCGACCGGCGAAATCGTCGGGCTGTCCGAGGCGGCGCGCGCCGCGATGCAGGCCAAACAGGCGGGCCAGCCGGTCGAGGCGCAGGACTGGATGGTCGCCGCCGCCAACCCGCTCGCGGTCGAGGCCGGGGCCGAGGTGCTGCGCAATGGCGGCTCGGCCGCCGATGCGATGGTGGCGGTGCAGGCGGTGCTCGGGCTGGTGGAGCCGCAAAGCTCGGGGCTTGGCGGCGGCGCGTTTCTCGTCTGGTACGACGCGGAGAGCGGCGAGCTGACCACGCTTGACGGGCGCGAAACCGCGCCGCTGGCGGCGACGCCGACGCTGTTTCAGGACGAGGCGGGCGAACCGCTGGAGTTCTTCGACGCGGTGGTCGGCGGGCTGTCGGTCGGCACGCCGGGCACGCCGCGGCTTTTGGAGGCGGCGCATGGCAAATGGGGCAAATCCGACTGGTCGGGGCTGTTCGACGCGGCCATCGCCCATGCCGAGGACGGCTTTGCCGTGTCGCCGCGGCTGGCGACGCTGGTGGCCGATGACGCCGAGCGGTTGCAGAGATTCGACGCGACGGCGGAATATTTCTTTCCCGGCGGCACCGCGATCGCCGCGGGCGACAGGCTGACCAACCCCGATTACGCCGAAGTGCTGCGCGCCATCGCCGAAACCGGCGCGGATGCGTTCTATGAAGGCGGCATCGCCGCCGACATCGTGGCGACGGTGCAGGGCGCGGCGGGCAATCCCGGCGTGCTGTCCGAGCGCGATCTTGAAATCTACGACGTGGTGGAGCGCGAGGCGGTCTGCGCCGAGTACCGCGATTTCGAGGTCTGCGGCATGGGGCCGCCATCGTCGGGGGCGCTGACCGTGGGGCAGATCCTCGGGATGCTGGAGACCTATGACATCGGCGGCATGGGGCCCGAGAGCGCCGAGGCGTGGCGGCTGATCGGCGATGCCTCGCGGCTCGCCTTCGCGGATCGGGGCCGCTACATGGCCGACAGCGATTACGTGCCGATGCCGACCCAAGGTCTCGTCGATCCGGCCTATCTCGCCGAGCGGGCGGCGCTCTTGTCGGGCGACGACGCGCTGCCCGAGGTGGCGCCGGGAAGCCCCGAATGGCAGCACGCGATGCTCTGGGGCGACGACCAGTCGATCGAGCTGCCATCGACCAGCCACATCTCCATCGTCGACGGCGATGGCAACGCGCTGTCGATGACCACGACGATCGAGAACGGCTTCGGTTCGCGGCTGTTCGTGCGGGGGTTCTTGCTCAACAACGAGCTGACCGATTTCAGCTTTGCCACGCATGACGAGGGCCGGCCCATCGCCAACCGGGTCGAACCGGGCAAGCGGCCGCGCTCCTCGATGGCGCCGACCATCGTGATGCAGGGCGATGCGCCGGTGCTGGTCGTCGGTTCGCCCGGCGGCAGCCGGATCATCGGCTATGTCGCGCAGGCCATCGTCAACTGGGCCGATTGGGGCATGGACGTGCAGCAAGCACTCGCCGCGCCGCATCTGGTGAACCGGTTCGGCACCTTCGACCTGGAGGCCGGGACGCAGGCCGAGGCGCTGGAGGCGCCGCTCAAGGAGATCGGCTTCGAGACCAATATCCGCGACCTGACCTCGGGGCTGCACGCGATCGAGATCGGCGAAGGGGGTCTTATGGGCGGGGCCGATCCGCGCCGCGAGGGGATCGCGCTCGGCGGGTGAGGCCGGGGGTGCGCCGGTGGGGCCGATCCGCAGGGATAAGTTGAAACACCCTCGGCGCGGCGGGTGGTTTTCGCCGCCCGGCGCGCCGCGCTAGTCTGGCGGCGCAATTCAAGGAGCGACCGCGATGCCCGGATTTCTGACCACCCATGTTCTCGACACCGCGCGCGGCTGCCCCGCCGCCGGGATGCGGATCACCCTTGCCCGGATCGAGGGCGACACCCGGCGCGTCATCAAGGAGACGGTCACCAATGCCGACGGGCGCACCGACGCGCCGATCCTGCCCGAGGCGGAGTTCGAAACCGGCACCTTTGAGCTGGTCTTCGCGGTGGGCGATTACCTCGATGCCTGCGGCGTGGCACCCGAAAGCCCGCGCTTTCTCGACGAAGTGCCGCTGCGCTTCGGCATGTCGCAGGACGACCACTACCACGTGCCGCTTCTGGTCTCGCCCTTCGGCTATTCGACCTATCGCGGCAGCTGAGACGGGGATGGGGCCGGGTGGACCGGCCCCGCGTGTTTTAGCCGGTCACGGTCCACGGCGCGTCGAACCAGTGCTCTTCGAGATTGGCGGTCTCGCCGATCCGGTCGATCACCGCGAAGAGGCCCGGGGCTTCGAGCGGGGTCAGCACGCCGTGCCATGTGCCGCGCAGCAGGTTGATGCCCTGGCCCGGCGTGGTGACGAAGGCGCGCGGCTGGCCCGGCGCGCCGCCCGCGTCGGGGGCGACGATGACGAGGAACGACGCCAAGCTCATCGGCACGAAGGCCTGTGAGCCCTCGGGGTGCCGCTCGACCATCTCCAAGCTGTAGGGCAGGGCGCGGGGCTTCGCGTCGAAGACGCTGATCCCGGCCCGTCCGCCATCCCCGAAATCGAGCCGGGCGAGGTCGTGATGCCGCCCGCAGAGGCCTTGGTTGATGAGCTTGTCGGGTGCGCCCGCGGCCTCGATCACGTCGCCGAAGGGGGCGAAGGCGTCGCGGGTCAGCGGCTCGGTGCGGATCTCGCGGCTCATGACCGGTCCCGGCCTCCGGCCGGAGGGAGCACCGCCTTCAGCCGGTGCAGCGCGATGCGTTCGACCTGTCGGCAGGCCTCGGCAAATTCGGTGTCGCGGTCGCTGTCCACGCGCGCCTCGAAGGTCGAAAGGATGCCCGCCTTGTCGTGGTCGCGCACGGCGATGATGAAGGGAAAGCCGAATTTCGCGACATAGGCGTCGTTGAGTTCGGTAAAGCGCGCGCGTTCCGCATCGGTGAGCGCGTCGAGACCGGCGCTGGCCTGTTCGGCGGTGCTCTCGGCGGTCAGCCGCTTGGCCGCCGCCAGCTTGCCCGCGAGATCGGGGTGCGCGGTGAGCACGCCGAGCCGCTCGTCCGGCGTGGCCGAGCGGAAGGCGCGGGCGAGCGCGTTGTGCAGCCCTGTCGCCGTGTCATGGGCGGGCCCGAGTTCGAGGTCATGCGCGCGCTCGGCGATCCATGCCGAATGCTCGAAGATGCCGCCGAAGCGGGAGACGAAGGTGTCGCGCTCCATCTCCGAGGGGCGTTCGCGCGCCACCGGCGGGTGGGTCGCGGCCCAGTGCTCGGCGATCTGGAGCCGCGTGGCGAACCAAACGCCTTCGTGGCGGCGGACGTAATCGAGAAAGCGTTTGAGCGCCTGCGCCCGTCCGGGCCGCCCGACGAGCCGGCAATGCAGGCCGATCGACATCATTTTCGGTGCGCCCTCGACGCCCTCTTCGTAGAGGCAGTCGAAGCTGTCCTTGAGATAGGCGAAGAACTGGTCGCCCGAGTTGAAGCCCTGCGGCGTGGCGAAGCGCATGTCGTTGGCGTCGAGCGTGTAGGGCACGATGAGCTGGTCCCGATCCCCGAAGCGCGACCAGTAGGGCAGGTCGTCGGCATAGGTGTCGGCGGCATAGGCGAAGCTGCCCTGCTCGGCCACGAGCCGGACGGTGTTGTCGGACGACCGGCCCGTGTACCAGCCGCGCGGGGCCTCGCCCACCACCTCGGTGTGCAGGCGGATCGCCTCCTCCATGTCGGCGCGCTCATGCGCCTCGTCGGCGTCCTTGTACTCGATCCATTTCAGGCCGTGAGATGCGATCTCCCAGTCCGCGTCTTTCATCGCCGCGACCTGTTCGGGGCTGCGCGCCAGCGCGGTGGCGACGCCGTAGACGGTGACGGGCAGATCCCTGAGCATCCGGTGCAGCCGCCAGAACCCGGCACGGGCGCCGTATTCGTAGATCGATTCCATGTTCCAGTGGCGCTGCCCCGGCCACTGGGCGGCGCCGACGATCTCGGACAGGAACGCCTCGGAGCCCGCATCGCCGTGCAGCACGTTGTTTTCGCCGCCCTCTTCGTAATTGAGCACGATCTGCAGCGCGATCTTCGCGCCGCCGGGCCATTTCGGGTCGGGGGTCTCGGCGCCGTGGCCGATCATGTCGCGGGGATAGCGGTTCAAGTCGGGGTCTCCTTTGCTTGGGCGCAGCCTATCGCAGCGGCGCGGCGCGGATCATGCCAAATTATTTGAAGCTCCATCAGGCCGGACCGGGAAGGGCAAGGGCCATGCACATCCGGGGCGGGCATTATCAAGCGCAGGCTGAAATACCTTGTCGCTGCCGGGGCCAAGACGGGCGGGGCGATCCGTGGAACACTGCGCCCCAGCCCGCCCAGAAGGACAACCCCCGGAAGGACACCCCATGACCCGAGCCCGCTACCACGCCCAGAAGGGCGGCCATCCCGACCAGACCGAGCTGATGACCGGGCGCGCGGTCTTCACCGAAGCCTATGCCGTGCTGCCCGCCGGCACGATGCGCGACATCACCACGAGCTTTCTGCCGTTCTGGGAGGGGACGCGGCTTTGGGTGATCGCGCGGCCCATGACCGGCTTTGCCGAGACGTTTTCGCAATACCTGATGGAGGTCGGGCCGGGCGGCGGTTCGGAGCGCGGCGAGACCGAGCCGGGCGTCGAAGGCGTGATCTTCGTGGTGGAGGGCGGGGTCGATCTGCGGATCGAGGGCGAAACCCATGCGCTGGCCGAGGGCGGCTTTGCCTACCTGCCCGCCGATTGCCGCTGGTCGCTGCGCAATGCGGGCGAGGGGGCGGCGCGGTTCCACTGGATCCGCAAGCTCTATGAGCCGGTCGAGGGGTTGGAGAAGCCCGATCCGGTCGTCACCTCGGATGCCGAAGCCGCGCCCACCGAGATGCCCGGCACAGAGGGCCGTTGGGCCACCACCCGCTTCGTCGACCCGGCGGACATGCGCCACGACATGCATGTCACCATCGTCACCTTCCAGCCCGGCGGGGTGATCCCGTTCGAGGAGACGCATGTGATGGAGCACGGGCTTTACGTGCTGGAGGGCAAGGCGGTCTACAAGCTCAACCGCGACTGGGTCGAGGTCGAGGCGGGCGATTTCATGTGGCTGCGCGCCTTCTGCCCGCAGGCCTGCTATGCGGGCGGGCCGGGGCCGTTCCGCTACCTGCTCTACAAGGACGTGAACCGGCATGCGGGGTTCCTGCCCCGGCGCTAGGCCCGCCGGGGCGGCGATGTCGCAAACGCCGCCCCGATGCGTCGCATCCATCCGCTCGGGCGGCGCGCGATCGTGGCACTTCGGGGGCGACGCCCTGCGCCCGACGCCCCCGCCCGAGGACCGCCCCGATGACCCGATACTCCGCCTTTGCCGTGGTGAAGAACGCGCTGACCGGCCACACCGGCTGGCGCGCGCAATGGCCCGATGCCGAACCCAAGAAGCAATACGACGTCATCATCGTCGGCGCCGGCGGGCATGGGCTGGGCGCGGCCTATTACCTTGCCCGCGAACACGGCATCACCAATGTCGCGGTGATCGACAAGGGCTGGCTGGGCGGCGGCAACACCGGGCGCAACACCACCATCATCCGCTCGAATTACCTCTATGACGAAAGCGCCAAGCTCTATGACCACGCGCTCGACCTGTGGGACGGGCTGTCACAGGAGCTGAACTACAACGTCATGTTCTCGCGCCGGGGCGTGATGATGCTGGCGCATAACGTGCATGACGTGCAGAGCTTCCAGCGCCACGTGCATTCGAACCGGCTCAACGGCGTCGACAACCGCTGGCTGACGCCGGAGGAAGCGAAGGCGTTCTGCCCGCCGCTCAATATCTCGAAGGACGCGCGCTACCCGGTGATGGGCGCGGCGTTGCAGATGCGCGCCGGGACCGCGCGGCACGACGCGGTGGCGTGGGGCTACGCGCGGGCGGCGGCGGCGATGGGCGTCGATATCATCCAGAATTGCCCCGTGATCGCGATAAGGCGCGGGCCGGACGGGGCGGTGACGGGGGTCGATACCGCCAAGGGCTTCATCGGCGCCAAGAAGGTCGCGGTGTCGGCGGCGGGACACACATCCGTGGTGATGCAGAGCGCCGATGTGCGGATGCCGCTCGAAAGCTTTCCGTTGCAGGCGCTGGTGTCGGAGCCGGTCAAGCCGGTGTTCCCCTGCGTGGTGATGTCGAACACGGTGCACGCCTATATCAGCCAGTCCGACAAGGGCGAGCTGGTGATCGGGTCGGGCACGGATCAATACACCAGCTATAGCCAGCGCGGCGGGCTGCCGCTGATCGAGCATACGGTCGCGGCGATCTGCGAGGTGTTCCCGATCTTCAACCGGATGCGGATGCTGCGCAAATGGGGCGGCACGGTGGACGTGACGCCGGATCGCTCGGCGATCATCGGCAAGACGCCGGTGAAGAACCTCTTCGTCAATTGCGGCTGGGGCACGCGGGGGCTTCAAGGCGACGCCCGGCGCGGCGCATGTGCTGGCGCACACGGTGGCGACGGGCGAGCCGCACGCGCTCAACGCGCCCTTCACGCTGGACCGCTTCCGCACGGGGCGGCTGATCGACGAGGCGGCGGCCGCCGCCGTCGCGCATTGAGGTAAGAGAATGCTGCTGATCCATTGCCCCTATTGCGACGAGACCCTGCCCGAGGCGGAGTTCGCCTATGCCGGCGAGGCGCATATCATCCGGCCCGCCGATCCCTCCACGCTGACGGACGAGGAGTGGCGCGATTTCCTGTTCATCCGGTCGAACGCGCGGGGGCCGCATTATGAACGCTGGCGGCACGTGCATGGCTGCGCGCGGTTCTTCAACGCGGTGCGCGACACGGTGAGCGACCGGTTTCTTCTGACCTACAAGGCCGGGGAGAAGCGCCCCGATCTCGCATCATTGGGGGTGGCCGAATGAGCCGGTTCCGCTTGCCCGGCAAGGGCCGGGTGAACCACGCCGAAACGGTGCGGTTTTCCTTCGACGGCAAGGCGTATGAGGGGCTGCGCGGCGACACCGTCGCCTCGGCGCTTCTGGCGCATGGCATCCACCTGATGGGCCGGTCGTTCAAGTATCATCGCCCGCGCGGGCCGGTGACCGCCGACAGCGCCGAGCCGAATGCGCTCATCGGCACCTCGCGCGGGCCGGGGCGGTTCGAGCCGAACACCCGCGCCACGGTGCAGGAGCTGCGGCAGGGGCTGGAGTGCGAAAGCCAGAACCGGCTCGGCTCGCTCGCCTTCGATCTGGGTGCCGTGAACGACGCGCTGCATCCGCTGTTCCCGGCGGGGTTCTACTACAAGACCTTCATGTGGCCGCGCAGCTTCTGGGACAGGCTCTACGAGCCGATCATCCGCCGCGCCGCGGGGCTTGGCCGCGCGCCGTCGGAGGTCGATCCCGACATCTATGCCTCGCGCTATCTGCACACCGACCTGCTGGTGGTCGGGGCGGGGCCCTCGGGGCTGATGGCGGCGCTTGTGGCGGCGCGGGCGGGCGCGCGGGTGACGCTGGTGGACGAAAACCCGGAAATGGGCGGGGCGATCCTGTCCGATCCGGGCGTCGGGATCGACGGGCAACCGGCGTGGGACTGGCTGGCGCAGACGCTGGAGGAGCTGGCATCGCTCGGCGTGCGGCTGATGACCCGGACCACGGCGATCGGCTACTACCACCAGAACATGATCGGGCTGTGCGAGAAGATCACCGATCACCTCGACACCATCCCCGATGGCGCGCCGCGCGAGCGGATGTGGCGGGTGCGGGCGACGCGGGTGGTGCTGGCGCAGGGCGCGCTGGAAAAGCCGCTGGTGTTTCATGGCAACGACCGGCCCGGCGTGATGCTGGCCGGGGCGGCGCAGAGCTATCTGCACCGCTGGGGCGTGCGCGTGGGCGACCGCGCCGTGATCGTCACATCGCATGACAGCGCCTATTTCACGGCGTTCGATCTGGCCGAGGCCGGGACCAAGGTGGTCGCCATCATCGACACCCGCGAAGCCCCGCCGGAGGCGCTGCGCGCCGAGGCGCGGGCGCGCGGGATCGAGCTGCTGGCGGGCCACACCGTCACCGGCACCAAGGGCCGCCTGCGCGTGGCCTCGGTCACCGTGAACCCGGTCGAGGCCGGGCGGATCGGCGATCCGCGGATGCTGCATTGCGACTGCCTGCTGATGTCGGGCGGCTGGACGCCGTCGCTGCATCTGTTTTCGCACACCAAGGCCAGCCTTGCCTGGGACGAGCAGAGCCGGACCTTCCTGCCCGGACGGATGACCGAGGAGTGCCACATCGCGGGCGCGGGGCGCGGGCTCTGGGGCTATCTCGATGCGCTGTCGGACGGGGCCGAGGCGGGGGCCGCGGCGGCGCGGGCGCTGGGGCAGGAGGCCGAGGCCCCGACCCCGGCGGTGGCCCATGACCGGGCTGGCACGGGCGAGAGCCACAAGGAGCTGCCGACCGACCGGACGTCGAGCCGCGTGCGCGCCTTCATCGATTTCCAGAACGACGTGACGGCCAAGGACATCCGGCTCGCGGTGCGCGAGGGCATGCGCTCGATCGAGCATGTGAAGCGCTACACCACCAACGGCATGGCGACCGACCAGGGCAAGATGTCGAGCATCAACGGGCTGATGATCGCCGCCGACGCGGTCGGCAAGGCCCCGCCCGAGGTCGGGTTGACGACCTTCCGCCCGCCCTATACGCCCACGACCTTCGGCGCCTTCGCGGGCTATCACAAGGGCGCGACCTTCGAGGTGACGCGGGCCACGCCGATCGACGGCTGGGCCGAGGAAAACGGCGCGGTCTACGAGCCTGTCTCGCTGTGGCGCCGCGCGTGGTATTTCCCGCAAGGCGGCGAGGACATGGATCGGGCCGTGGCGCGCGAATGCCGCGCCACGCGCGAGGGCGTCGGCATCTTCGACGCCTCGACACTGGGCAAGATCGAGGTGGCGGGGCCCGACGCGGTCGAGTTCATGAACCGCATGTACACCAACCCGTGGACCAAGCTCGCGCCGGGGCGCTGCCGCTATGGCGTGCTGCTCGGCGAAGACGGCTATATCCGCGACGACGGGGTGATCGGGCGGCTCGGGCCGGACCTGTTCCACGTCACCACGACGACCGGCGGGGCGGCGCGGGTGCTCAACATGATGGAGGATTACCTTCAGACCGAATGGCCCGATCTCGACGTCTGGCTGACCTCGACCACCGAGCAATGGGCGACCGTGGCGCTCAACGGCCCGAAGGCGCGAAAGGTGCTGGAGGGGCTGGTCGAAGGGGCGGATATGTCCGCCGAGGCGATGCCGCACATGTCGGTGGCCGAATGCCGTGTCGCGGGCTTCAAGGCCCGGCTGTTCCGGCTGAGCTTCACCGGCGAGCTGGGCTTCGAGATCAACGTGCCCGCGCGGCATGGCCGGGCGCTGTGGGAGGCGCTGATGCAGGCGGGCCAGCCGCATGGCATCTGCGCCTATGGCACCGAGACGATGCATGTGCTGCGCGCCGAGAAGGGCTTCATCATCATCGGGCAGGACACCGATGGCACGGTCGCGCCCGAGGATGCGGGGCTGGGCTGGGCGATCGGCAAGAAGAAACCCGATTTCGTCGGCAAGCGGTCGCTGGCGCGGCCCGATCTCGTGGCGGAAGGGCGCAAGCAGCTCGTCGGCCTTCTGACCGAGGACGGCCATGTGAAGCTGGAGGAGGGCGCGCAGATCGTGTTCGACCCGGACCAGCCGAAACCGATGAAGATGGTGGGCCATGTCACGTCCTCCTATCACAGCGCCACGCTGGGCCGTTCCATCGCCATGGCGCTGATCGAGGGCGGGCGCGACCGGATGGGCGAGACGGTGCATGTGCCGATGCCGGATGGGGTGGTGCGCGCGAAGGTGACCTCGACCGCCTTCTACGACCCCGATGGCGACAGGCTGAAGCTTTGAACGAGGGCGCGATGATGACCAGCCAGACACATGATTTTGCCGCCGATGCGGGCGCGCGGGTGCGGGTCGAGGCACTGGCGCCGGTGGCGCGGTTCTCGCTTCGGGTGCGACAGCAGGGGCGCGCGGCGCTCGGGCGGGCGCTGGGGCTCGATCTGCCGGAGCGGGTGGGCGAGGTGGCGCGCGCGGGCGAACGCGCGGTCCTCTGTCTTGGCCCGGACGAATGGCTGATCCACGCGCCCGAGGCCGAAACCGACGCCATCGCGGCGGCGGGGGCGGAGGTCTATGCGGAGGCGCCGCACGCGCTGGTGGAGCTGTCCGACCGCGAGGTGAGCTTTGCCATCACCGGCCCGGCGGCGGCGGAATTGCTGTCGATCGGCTGCCCGCGCGACCTGGGCCGGCTGGCGCCGGGGCGGGCGGTGCGCACCGTGTTCGACAGCGCGCAGGTGGTGCTGTGGCGCGACGGGGCGGAGGCGTTCCGGGTCGATGTCTGGCGCAGCTTCGCGCCGCATGTCGGCGCGCTGCTCGATGCCGGGCGGGCGGAAATCGCCGCCGGGCTCTGACGCGGCGACAGTCGCTCTTTCATCGAGGCGCCCGAGCCACCACATCCGTCCCGAAGGCCATCACGAGGGACAAAAAGCCATGCTCAACAAGGTTCTGACGCGGCTCGGCATCGGCGGGGCGACGGTGGACGCGGTGCTCGACGATGACGAGATAGAGGTCGGCGGGCGGCTGCGCGCCGAGATCCGCATCAAAGGCGGCACGACCGCCCAGGAGATCCGCGCGGCCTCGCTCGAACTGGTGACGCGCTGTCTCGTGGAGGGGCCGGGCGACAGCAAGCTGCACAGCGACATCGTGCTCGCCGCGGGCGAGGTCGAGATCGGCACGGTCGCGCCGGGCGAGGAGATGTCGTTTCGGATCGAGATGCAGGTGCCGGCCTCGGCGCCGATCAGCATCGGCTCCACCCGCAGCTTTCTGCGCAGCCGGCTCGACGTGCCCGGCGCGGTCGATCCGCGCGATTCCGACGCGGTGACGATCCTGCCCGACCGCAGCATGTTGGCGGTGATCGAGGGCATCCAGAACGCCGGGTTCCGGCTCGCCGAGACCGAGGTGGAATACCAGCCGCGCCGCGATCCGCCCTTCGTGCAGGAGTTCGATTTCCGCCCGGCCAGCCTTGGCGATTTCGGCATCGAGGAGGTCGAGATCGCCTTTCGCCCGGTGCCCGGCGGGGTCGAGGTGCTGCTGACGGTCGACAATCGCGGCGGGGTCTTCCGCGCCGGGCGCGAACGCAGCGTGCGGCTGCGCGTCGACCACGCCGAGGCGGGACGGATCGACATGGCCGCCGAGCTGCGCCGGGTGATCGACCGGCTGCGCTGACCCTCGCGCCCACCTGCGCGCCCGGCCCGTTCGCGGGCCGGGCGCCTTGCGCCGACGATCCCCCTTGCGCCGGGTCGCGGCCCCGCCTAACGTCGGGTCCGAATCCGTTGGGGTGCCCCCGTCGAGGGGCTGAGAGGCGACTGCCGACCCATCGAACCTGATCCGGTTAAGACCGGCGTAGGGAACGGAGACAGGGTCGACAGGTGGCGTGTCCACCCGTGCTTTGTCCGTGCCCCCGCCGGGGGAGTGTGACGATGCGCAAGACAACGGCCCTGACCATCGCCGGAAGCGACAGCGGCGGCGGTGCGGGCATCCAGGCCGATCTCAAGAGCTTTGCCGCCTTCGGCGTTTACGGCACCTCCGCGATCACGGCGATCACCGCCCAGAACACGCGCGGCGTGTTCGGCGTGTCGCCCGTGCCGCCCGGGATGATCGCGGCGCAGATCGCCGCCGTGCGCGGCGACATCCCCCCCGACGCGATCAAGATCGGCATGCTCGGCGATGCCGCCACCATCGAGGCGGTGGCGGGCGCGCTCGACGGCCATGCCGGGCCGGTCGTGCTCGACCCGGTGATGGTGGCGAAATCGGGCGATGCGCTCCTCGCTGATGAGGCGGTGGCGGCGCTGACGGCCCTGATGTTGCCGCGCGCGACGATCCTGACGCCGAACCTGCCCGAAGCGGCGCGGCTTCTCGGGACCGACATGGCGCGCACCCCCGAAGAGACCGTGGCCCAGGGGCGGGCGCTCCTCGATCTCGGGCCGGGCGCGGTGCTGATGAAGGGCGGTCACGCGGCGGGGCCGGTCTGCACCGACCGGCTGGTGACGCGCGACGGCGTGACCGAGGTGTCGGTCCCGCGCATCGACACGCCGCACACCCATGGCACCGGCTGTTCGCTGTCGGCGGCGCTCGCCGCCCTTCTCGCGCGCGGGGAGGCGCCGCCAGAGGCGCTGGTCTGCGCGCAGGCGTGGCTTTGCGATGCGATCCGGGCGGGGCGCAGCCTCGGGATCGGCGGCGGGCAGGGGCCGGTGGATCATTTCCACGCGGGTGTCGCATGACCGAGCTCGTGATCGGCGCGGGCGTGATGGGGCTGTGCGTGGCGGCCGAGCTGTCGGCGCGGGGCCGCGCGGTGACGGTGATCGACCGCGAGGAGGGCGCGGGCCCGCATCATTGCTCGTGGTGGGCGGGCGGCATGCTGGCCCCCGATTGCGAGGGCGAGACCGCCGAGGAGCCGGTGGTCCGCCTTGGCCGCGCGGCGGCGGATTGGTGGGCGGCGCAGGGCGCGCAGGTGACGCGGGCCGGCACGCTGGTCGCCGCCCTGCCGCGCGATCGCGCGGAGCTTGCGCGGTTTGCCCGGCGGGTGCCGGGCGAGACGCTCGACGCGGAAGCGTTCGACGCGCTGGAACCGGCGCTTGCGGGGCGCGGGCTACGCGGCATGTTCGTCGCAGACGAGGCGCATCTCGACCCGCGCGCGGCGATCACGGGGCTGCGCGCAAGGCTCGCGGCGCGCGGCGTGACGTTCGAGCGCGGCGAGGGCCGGGTCGGGCAGATCGCCGGGGGCCGGGTGATCGACTGCCGGGGGCTGGCCGCGCGCGACGTGCTGCCGGATCTGCGCGGGGTGCGCGGCGAAATGGCGGTGCTGCGCGCGCCCGACATCGTGCTGACCCGGCCCGTGCGGCTGCTGCATCCGCGCTTTCCGCTTTATGTCGTGCCGCGCGGGGACGGCATCTTCATGCTCGGCGCGACCCAGATCGAAAGCGCCGGGCGCGGGCCCGCGACGCTGCGCTCGGTGGTGGAGCTTCTGAGCGCGGCCTATGCGCTGCATCCGGGTTTCGGCGAGGCCGAGCTGCTGGAGATCGGCGCCGATGCGCGCCCCGCCTTTCCCGACAACCTGCCGCGCATCCGCAGGCGCGGCGCAACGATCCACGTCAACGGGCTGTTCCGCCACGGTTTCCTGCTCGCGCCAGCGCTGGCGCGGCAGCTGGCGGGCTGGCTCTGCGATGGCAACAAACCGGAGCTATGCGATGAAGATCACGGTGAATGGTGAACCGCGCGAGATCGCGGCGGACACGCTGCAACAGGCGCTCGACGCGCTTGGCCACGGGGATGCGCGGGTCGCGACGGCGGTGAACGAGGCCTTTGTCCCGGCGGCGGCGCGGGCCGAAACCCGGCTCGCACCCGGCGACCGGGTCGAGATCCTCGCCCCGCGGCAGGGGGGCTGAGAATGATGCGTCTTTATGGAACGGAGCTGTCGTCGCGGCTGATGCTGGGGACGGCGCAATATCCTTCGCCCGCCATTCTCGCCGAGGCGTTTCGCCGCTCCGGCGCGGGTATCGCCACGGTGTCGCTGCGCCGCGAGGCGGCGGGCGGCGATGGCGGGGCGTTCTGGGACCTGGTGCGCGATCTGGGCGTGCGGATCCTGCCCAACACCGCCGGGTGCCATTCGGCGCGCGAGGCGGTGACCACGGCGCGGATGGCGCGCGAGATGTTCGGCACCCCTTGGATCAAGCTGGAGGTGATCGGCCATGCCGACACGTTGCAGCCCGACCCCTGGGGGCTCGTGGAGGCGGCGCGCGAGCTCTGCGCCGACGGGTTCGAGGTGTTTCCCTACACCACCGAGGATCTGGTGCTGGCCGAACGGCTGCTCGATGCGGGCTGCGGGGTGCTGATGCCGTGGGGCGCGCCGATCGGCACCGGCCTGGGGCTGTCGAACCGGCACGGGCTGCGCAGCCTGCGGGCGCAGTTCCCGGAGGTGCCGATGGTGGTCGATGCCGGGCTCGGCCTGCCGTCGCAGGCGGCGGAGGCGATGGAGATGGGCTTCGACGCGGTGTTGTTGAACACGGCGGTGGCCCGCGCCGGCGATCCGGCGGCGATGGCCGAAGGCTTTGCGAAGGCGGTGGAGGCCGGGCGGCTCGGATACGAGGCCGACCCGATGGAGCCGCGCGACATGGCGGCGCCCTCGACGCCGCTCATTGGCCGGGCGGTGCTGGCATGAGCCTGCCGCGCTTCTACCCGATCTTCGAGGATGCCGATTGGCTGGCGCGGATGCTGCCGCTGGGCGTGAAGCTGGTGCAGCTTCGCATGAAGGATCGCGGCGACGCCGCCACGGGGGCCGAGATCGCGCGCGCCCGCGATCTCTGCGCGGCGCATGGCGCGGTGCTGGTGGTCAATGATCACTGGCGGGCGGCGATCGACCTGGGGTGTGACTGGCTGCATCTGGGGCAGGAGGATCTCGACACGGCGGATGTCCCGGCGATCCGCCGCGCGGGGATCAGGCTCGGGGTCAGCACGCATGACCGGGCCGAGCTGGACCGGGCGCTGTCGCTGGCCCCCGATTACGTGGCGCTCGGGCCGGTCTGGCCGACGATCCTCAAGAAGATGAAATGGGAGCGCCAAGGGGTCGAGCGGCTGACCGAATGGAAGCGGCTGATCGGCGAGAGCCCCCTCGTCGCGATCGGCGGGCTGACCGTCGACCGCGCGGCGGCGGCGTTTGCGGCGGGGGCGGACGTGGTGTCGGCGGTGACCGACATCACCCTCAACCCCGCCCCCGAGGCGCGGCTGCGCGACTGGCTGGAGACGGTGCGATGAGCCGTTACGCGCGGCAGGCCGCGGTGCCGGGCTTCGGCGCCGAGGCGCAGGCGCGGCTGCGCGCCGCGCGGGTGCTGGTGATCGGCGCGGGCGGTCTGGCCGCGCCGCTTCTGCCGGCGCTGGCCGGGGCCGGGGTCGGGCAATTGCGGATCTGCGACGCCGACCGGGTGGAGATCACCAACCTGCACCGCCAGACCCTGTTCGGCGAGGCCGATTTGGGGCGGGCCAAGGTGCATGCCGCAGCGTTGCGGCTGGCCGGGCTGAACCGCGAGGTGGCGATCGAGCCGGTGGCGGCGATGTTCGGGCCGCACAATGCGGCGGCGCTGTGCGACGGGGTCGACCTGGTGATCGACTGCGCCGACAGCTTCGCGGCGAGCTATGTCGCCTCGGACCTGTGCGCGGCGCGCGGCCTGCCCTTCGTCACCGCCTCGGTCGCGGGGATGTCGGGCTATGCGCTGGCCTGCTGCGGCGGCGCGCCGTCGCTCGGGGCGGTGTTTCCCGACCTGCCCGAACGCATGGGCTCCTGCGCCGAGGACGGTGTGCTCGGCCCGGTGGTGGCGACGATCGGCGGGGTGCAGGCGCAGATGGCGCTGTCGATCCTGGCCGGGGCCGCGCCGTCGCCGCTCGGGCGGCTGGTGAGCTTCGACGCGGCCACGTGGCGGATGGGCGGGTTTTCCTTCGACGGCGCGCCGGAACCCGCCCGGCGCCCGCGCTTCATCGCCGCCGCCGGGATCGGCCCGAAGGATTTCGTGGCCGATCTGCGCCGCCCCGAGGAAGGCCCGATCGCGCATCCGCGCGCGCGCCGCCACGCCGTGTCCGATTTCGGCCCGGACGGGCCGCGCCCCGCGCCCGGCCAGCGCGCCGTTCTGTGTTGCCGTTCGGGCCAGCGCGCGTGGAACGCCGCGGCGCGGCTATCCGCCGTCTGGGACGGCGACATCACACTTGTCGCGCTTGGCGACCCAACCGGAGAGACCGCATGAAACACCTCGCCGCCCTGCTGTGCCTGAGCGCCGGCCCCGCCGCCGCCGCCGATGAGCTGACCGTGATGCTCGACTGGTTCGTGAACCCCGATCACGGCCCGATCATCGTCGCGCAGGAAAAGGGGTACTTCGCCGAAGAGGGACTCGCGGTCGAGATCATCGCCCCCGCCGATCCCGCCGACCCGCCCAAGATGGCCGCCGCCGGGCGCGCCGATCTGGCGATCTCCTACCAGCCGCAGCTGCATCTGCAGGTGGCCGAGGGGCTGCCGCTCAAGCGGGTCGGCACGCTGGTGGCCACGCCGCTCAACTGCCTTCTGGTGCAGGCGGACGGGCCGGTCGAAAAGATCGCCGACCTGAAGGGGCGCAAGATCGGGTTTTCGGTGGCGGGGGTCGAGGGCGCGATGCTCACCGCGATGCTGGGCTCTGCCGGTCTGAAGGCCGACGACGTGGAGATGGTCAACGTCAACTGGTCGCTGTCGCCGTCTTTGATGTCGGGGCAGGTCGACGCGGTGATCGGCGCGTTCCGCAATTTCGAGCTGAACCAGATGAAGATCGAGGGCGTGGAGGGGCGGTGTTTCTACCCCGAGGAAACCGGCGTGCCCGCCTATGACGAGCTGATCTACGTCGCCAATCCCGAACTCATGGACGAGGACGCGATCATGCGGTTCCTGAGCGCGACCGAGAAGGCGGTGCAGTTCATCGTCAACCACCCCGAGGACAGCTGGGAGATCTTCGCCGCCACCTCGACGGAGCTCGACGACGATCTCAACGCCATGGCGTGGATCGACACGGTGTCGCGCTTCGCGCTGCGGCCTGCCGCGCTCGATGCCGGGCGCTATGCGCGGTTCGAGACGTTTCTCGACGAGACGGGCCTGATCGAGGGGACGCGCCCGGTTTCGGATCTGGCGCTGGTGCCGGGAGGCGGGGCATGAGCTATGGCCGGATCTTCCCGTTGTGGCGGGCGGCGGCGGGGCCGCATTGGGACGCCTATGTCGATCATGCCTTCGTGCGCGGGATCGCCGATGGCAGCCTGCCGCGCGCGGCCTTCCTGCATTATCTCGTGCAGGATTACCTGTTTCTGGTGCAGTTCGCCCGCGCCTGGTCGCTGGCGGTGACCAAGGCCGAGACGATGGAGGAGATGCGCCATTGCGCCGCCACCGCGCAGGCGCTGCTCGAAGACGAGCTGGCGCTGCATCGCGGGATCTGCGCCGAGGCGGGGATCGATGCCCGGATGCTGGACGCCGCCGAGGAGCGCCCGGCCAACATCGCCTATACGCGCTACGTGCTCGATGCCGGTCATGCGGGCGATTTCGCCGAGCTTCTGGCGGCGCTGGTGCCCTGCGTGCTGGGCTATGGCGAGATCGGGCGCAGGCTGTGCACCGAACGCCGCGACACGCCCTATCGCGACTGGATCGAAACCTATGGCGGCGCCGACTACCAGGCGCTGTGCGACAAGGTCGGCGCGCTGCTCGACGGCGCGGTAACGCGCCGGCTGGGGCGGGTGCCGCAGGACGCGCCGCGCTGGCCGGTGCTGTGCGGGCGGTTCACCACCGCGACCCGGCTGGAGGCGGGGTTCTGGCAGATGGGGCTTGAGCCGTGAACCGCGCCCTGCCGCGCGCGGCGGGCCGGGCCGTCGCCGCGCCGCCCGGTCTGGGGTTTTCGGGCCGGGTGCTGGCGGGCGGGCGGGTGCTGCTCGGGCCGGTGGAGATCCGGGCCGAGGCCGGGCGCTGGACCTGCCTTCTGGGGCCGTCGGGGGTCGGCAAGTCGACCCTGCTGCACTGCTTTTCGGGGCTGTCCGAGGGGCTTTGCCTCGATGGCGCGGTGACGGCGGATGACGGGCGGCCGCTGCCGGGGCGGATCGCGCTGATGGCGCAGTCGGACGGGCTGCTGCCATGGCTGTCGCTGATCGACAACGTGACGCTCGGCGCGCGGCTGCGGGCGCAGCCGCGCGCGCGCGACCGGGCGCGCGCGCTGCTCGACCGGGTCGGGCTTGGCGGGCTCGCGGGGCGCAAGCCGCACGCGCTGTCGGGCGGGCAGCGCCAGCGTGCGGCACTCGCCCGGACGCTCTACGAGGATCGGCCCGTGGTGCTGCTCGACGAGCCGTTCTCGGCGCTCGACGTGGCCAACCGCGCGCGGATGCAGGACCTGGCGGCGGCGCAGCTTTCGGGACGCACGGTGCTGCATGTCACCCATGACCCGGCCGAGGCCGCGCGGCTGGGCGAGCGGATCGCGATCCTGACCGCGCGGGGCGTCGAATGGATCGAGGCGGGCGGCGGTGCCGCGCCGCGCGCGCCCGACCGGGCCGAGGTGCTGGAGATGACGGGCCGCCTGACCCGGCGGCTTCTGGAGGCGGCATGAAGGGGCTCGGGGCGGCGCTTCTGGGGCTCGGGCTGTGGCAGGGGGCGGTCTGGGCGCTCGACATGCCGGGCTTCATCCTGCCGGGGCCGGGGCGGGTGGCGCAGACGCTGTGGCAGTCCCGCGCGCTTTTGGCCGAACACGCGCTGGTGACGGCGTCGGAGGTGCTTTTGGGGCTCGGTCTCGGGGCCTTTCTGGGCTGGCTCTCGGCGCTGGGGCTGACATGGTCGCCGCGCGCGGCGGGGCTGGTGCGCCCGCTTTTGGTGTTCAGCCAGGCGGTGCCGGTCTTCGCGCTGGCGCCGGTGTTCACGCTGTGGTTCGGCTACGGGCTCGGCTCCAAGGTCGCGGTGGCGCTGCTGATCATCTATTTCCCGGTCACATCGGCCTTTTACGACGCGCTCGCCGCGACGCCCGCCCATTGGGTGACGCAGGCGCGGATCATGGGGGCGGGGCCGGGGCGCATCCTGTGGTGCGTGCGGATGCCCGCCGCTCTGCCGGGGCTGTTGTCGGGGCTGCGGCTGGCGGCGGTCTATGCGCCGATCGGGGCGATCATCGGCGAATGGGTCGGCGCGTCGCGCGGGCTTGGCTACCTGATGCTGCTGGCCAATGGCCGGGCCAAGACCGACCTGATGTTCGCCGCGATCCTCGTGGTGGCCGCGCTTGCCATCGGGCTGCACCGGGCGATGGACGCGCTGGCGCGGGCGGTGGAGGCGCGCCGGCTGGCCTGCGCCAACCCCGCCCCCGATTGATCCGCCCCCGATTGACCCGGCCCCGATTGACCCGCGCGCGATCCCGTTCGATAACGCGCCGCCCCCAAGTTGAAGGATGACGACCCATGTTCGACACCGAGCCAAGCCTGATCGAGGAGATCCGCGATCGCTTTGCCCATGTCTCCGACTGCCCGTTCCAGGGCGAGCGGGTGTTCTTCGAAAACGCGGGCGGGGCGCTGACGCTCAAATCCGTGGTCGAGACCGCGGCCCGCTTTGCCGCCATCCCCGACAATCCGGGCCGCGACAACCCGGCGGGGCAGGCGGCGGTGGCGCTGATCGCGCGGGCCAAGGACGACATGGCGGCGTTCTTCAACGCCCCCGGCGGCCAGTTCATCGCCGGCGAAAGCGGCACCGAATTGCTGTTCCGGCTGATCGGCGCGGCCTGCCTCGGCACGCCCGAAGGCCGGGTGCTCGGCTCGACGCTCGAACATCCCGCCACCCGCTCGGCCGCCGACCGCTATGCGCCGATTGGCGGCAAGACCCACGTGCTGGTGGCGCATGACGACGCCACCGGCTCGGTCGACGCGGCCGCCTATGCGCCCCAGATCACCGCCGACACCCGCGTCGCGACGATTCTGCACACCTCGCCGGTGACGGGGATGGGCGTCGATGTCGCCGCCATCGCCGCGAAGATCCGCGAGACCGCGCCCGACTGCTACATCATCGTCGACGGCATCCAGCACGCGGCGCATGGCCGGCTCGATCTCGACGCGCTCGGCGTCGATGGCTACGTGATTTCGCCCTACAAGGTGTTTTCGCGCCATGGCTACGGCATCGCGTGGCTGTCGGACCGGCTCGCGGCGCTGCCGCATGACGGGCTGATGGGCGCGCCCGGCGCGCCGTGGGAGCTTGGCACCCGCGACGCGGGCGCCTATGCGGCGTTTTCCGACGTCGTGGCCTATTTCGACTGGCTCGGCGGGCGGGTCGGCGCGCAGGGCGACCGGCGCGACCGCATCGTCGCGGCGGGCGAGGCGATCCACGCGCAGGAGAGCGCGCTGACCCGCGCGATGCTGCACGGCGCGGGCAACCTGCCGGGTCTGGCGAGCCTTGAGGGCATCACCATCCTGGGCGGCATCGACAACCCGCGCCGCGAGGGGCTGGTGTCCTTCGCGCTGGAGGGCCACGCGGCGGGCGACATCGTCGCCGCGCTCAACGCCGCCGGGATCCGCACCCATATCCGCAAGGCGGATCACTATTCGGGCAACATCCTCGGACCGCTCGGGATGGAGAGCTGCGTGCGGGTGTCGCTGTGCCACTACAACACCGAGGCCGAGGTGGTCCGCTTTCTCGCCGCGATGCGCGACATCGCGCGGGGCTGACACCATGGGGGGGCGGCGTGGCGCGGCGCGAGGCCGCCCTTCAGATCAGGCCGAAGCCCGAGGCGAGCGCCGCGGCATGGGTGCCGTTCTGCGCGCCGAGCTTGGTGCGGGCGTTCTTCAGCCGCTGCTTGATCGCGCCTTCCGAAACGCCGAGCGCCCAGGCGATCTCCTTGATCCGGCCACCCTCCTGGATGCGGCGCAGCACCTCCAGCTCGGCGCGGGTCAGCGTCGTCGGCGGGTCGAGCCTGTGATGCAGCGCCTTGAGCTGCGCGGCGATCTCGGTCAGCTCGGCGGCGCGGTAGGCCCGGTCGGCGCGGTAGAACAGCCCGTAGCTGCGCAGCCCGCCCTCCTCGCTATAGGCCGCGACCGCGCCGTGGCGCAGCCCGTGCGCACGGCCATGGCCGACCACCCCGAGCGGGTCGGTCCGGGCCAGATCCTCCCAGCGGATGGCGCCGGTGTTGTCATAGGACCAGCGCAGCGCCGGATCGTCGAAAAAGAACTTCTCACGCGTGTAAAAATCGATCCACGGGACGGGCAGGCGGTTGATCTCGGTCGCGGGAAACGCGAAACGGATGCGCAACCCGAGATAGTAACCGGTCGGCCCGAACCTCTTTGCCGCATCCTCCATGATCTGCCGTGTCAATGTCACAACCTATTGATTGGTGGGGATCTCGGTTGCGATCTACCCGACCGGCGGCCTGCCTGACCATGGCTGATTGCCGGATCGATCAAAAAAACCCCCGGAGGCCGTAATTCCGTGCAATACCCCGTCCCCGACGCCGCGCCCGAAGACCGCGGCTCTGATCCCGCCCGGATCGTGATCGAGGTGCTGGCCCGTCTCAAGCAACTCGCACCGGCGGGTTTCGCGCTCGGCCTGCATATCCGCTTCATGACGCCGCGCTACATGTTCGAGGCCTACCCGGCGGAATGGCTTGAAATCTATGGGCGCGAGGGGCTGTTGATGCGCGATCCGACCGTCCGCTGGGCGATCGGCAACCACGGCGCGATACGCTGGTCGGACTTCGACGAGCCCGAGGAAAACGGGATCTTCGCGCGGGCGCGCGGCTTCGGGCTCAACCACGGTCACATGCGGTCGATCCACCAGGATGGGGAGCTGAGCTTTGGCGGCTTCGCGCGCACCGACCGCGAGTTCACCGACCGGGAGATCGACGAGATCGGCGCGCTGGTGCAGCGGCTGCACGACGCGACCCATGCCCGCGAAACGCTGGGCACCGAGGCGAGCGCGCGGATCCACGACATGGCGGTGGTGATGACCCGCACGGCGCATCCCGAAGGCTGAACCGGCGGGCGCGGTGGGCCGCCGCCCCGCATGGCGCGGGGGGCGGCCAGGGATCAGAGCCGCGCGGTCCGGGCGGCGGGGGCCGCGCGCGCGGCGATCGCAGGCTGCGAGATTTCGTCGATCAGCCGGGTGTCCGCCCCGAACGCGTCGCGCGCCTCGGCGGCGATGCCCTGCGCCTCTTCGATCGTGTCCGCCGGCTTGCGCCAGAGGAAGGTCGCCCCGCCCTTTCCGATGCGCCGGGCCACGACATCGTATTCGGTGGCCAGCTTTGGTTTGGTCCGAAGCCGGAGGCCGGTTTCGGTGCAGTGCAGGGGGACGATCTCGATCGAGTGGGTCATGAATTCGTTCGTTCGCTGTTTCGGATAGCCGCCTGATAGCGGACCCGGCGCCGAGATGTAACCGGCACGTGTGCCGCAGCGGCCCGACTGTGACATCCGCCCCGGCAAAGCGGGGTGGCGGCACGCGAGAAACCGCCCCGGAGCGCGTCCGGGGCGGTGCAGGCCGGGCAGGCCGCCCGGGGCGGGGTGCCCCGGGTCAGGCGGCCTTGTCGGCGGGGGTCCAGGCGAATTTCTGGAACGGCTTGTCGACCGGCGTCTCGGCGAGATGGTTGGTGTAGTTCGACATGATCTTCTGGCTGTAGCCCAGGATCACCTCGAGGATCTGCCGCTTGGTGAAGCCCGCGTCGAGAAAGGCCTGCACGTCGGCTTCGGCGACGTTGCCATGGCCGCGCACCAGCTTGAGCGTGAAGTCGCGCAGCGCCTCCAGCCGGGCGTTCGGCAGCGGCGTGCCGTCGCGCAGCGCGTCGGTGATCGCGTCGTCGACGCCCATGCTCTTGGCGATGCCGGTATGGGCGGGGACGCAGTAATGGCATGCGTTCTCGACGTTGACGGCCTGCCACACGACGGTCAGCTCGTCCTTGTCGAAGCTGGAGTTCACAAACAGCTCATGCACCTGCTGGTAGGCGTCGAGCAGGCCGGGCGCCTCGGCCATGACGGCGTGCAGGCCGGGGATCATGCCGAAGGTGGCCTTGGATTTGGCCAGCAGCGGCTTGGCGGCGTCGGGGGCGGTGGTTTCGTCGTGCAGCGTGAAATCGGTCATGAAATTCTCCTCGGTCGGGGCCGGTGGGCCCGTGATGCGAGGGCCAAGGTAACCGTTTTGAGTGATCGCTCAATAGGTCGAATTGAGCGATCACTCAAAGGTGAGGCGCGGCGCCGGGCCGCAAGGCGGGACAAACCGCGCCCGACCGCCTATCTTGGCGGCATGACCCGAGCCCGACCCTATGACCGAGAAGCCGCGCTGGACGCGGCGCTGCACCTCTTCTGGCGCAAGGGGTATCACGCGACCTCCCTGAAGGATCTCGAAGCGGCGCTGCGGATGAAGCCCGGCAGCATCTATGCCGCCTTCAAGAGCAAGGAGGATCTCTACCTCGCGACGCTGGAGCGGTATTTCGGCCGGCAGCGGGCGCAGATCGCGGCGCTGCGCGCCGAGACCGGCTCGCCGCTTTCGGCGCTGGCGGAATTCCTGCGCGGTGTCGGGCGGCCCGCGGATGGGGATGGCGCGGCGGCGCGGCAGGCCTGCATGCTGATCAAGACGCTGCTCGACGTGACCGAGGACGAGGCGCGGATCGGCGCGCGGGCGCGGTTTTACCTCGACGAGATGCAATCCGAGATCACGGCGGTCTTCGCGGCGGCGCGGGCGGCGGGCGAAGTGCCGCCCGACGCCGATCCGGCGCGGCTGGCGCGGCGCTATCAGGCCGACATCACCGGGTTGCGGATCGAGGCGCATCGCGGCGGCACGCCGCAGACGCTCGCGGCGCTGGCCGAGGACATGGCCCGCGATGTCGAGGCGCTGCGCGCGGCCTGATCCCCGCGTTCCGGCCTGCCCGGTCCCGGTCGTTGGCGCCCGCCTTCCGGCCCGTGCCCCGGCCCGTCTCTGGCCCGTGGGCCAGCCTCCGGCCACTTGCGGCGCCGGGGCGTCTCTGCAATCACCGGCACCATGCGCGCCGTCGCGCGCGCCCGCATGTCATGGCCCGGAGCCGGAAAGGACGATCCCATGCCCCCGACGCCCTCGCGCCCGCTCCGCCCCGCGTTCGGGGGGCGCCCGGCATGACCGGCGCGGTCGCCTCGGAGCGCCCGTCCTCCGCCCCGACACTGGCCGAGGCGGCGCGGGTCTGGTGGCGGATCGGGGTGCTGTCCTTTGGCGGCCCGGCGGCGCAGATCGCGCTGATGCACCGCGAGGTGGTCGAGGAGCGCGGCTGGCTGAGCGAACGGCAATATCTCGACGCGCTGTCGTTTTGCATGCTGCTGCCGGGGCCCGAGGCGATGCAGCTGGCCACCTATGCGGGCTGGCGGATGCACGGGCCGCGCGGCGGGCTGGTCGCGGGCGGGCTGTTCGTGCTGCCCGGCGCGGTGCTGATCGCCTGTCTCGCGGCGCTTTACGTGCGGTTCGGCGATCTCGCGATCACCGGGGCGCTGTTTTCGGGCATCAAGGCGGCGGTGCTGGTGATCGTGATCGAGGCGCTGGTCCGGGTCGCGCGCCGCGCGCTGGTCGGGGCCGAGCCCCTGGCGATCGCGGGGCTGGCCTTCGTGGCGCTGTTCGCCTTCGCGGTGCCCTATCCGCTGGTGATCGCCGCGGCGGCGGGCTGGGGGGCGTGGCGCCTGGGCGACGAGGGGCGCGCGCCCGCGCCGACGCTCGGCAGGGCGGGGCGGCGGCGCTCGGTCGCGGCGACGCTGCGGGCGGCGGCGCTCTGGCT
>NZ_CM002676.1 GCF_000600975.2 Limimaricola hongkongensis DSM 17492
GCGTCGAGCTTCTTTGCCGACCCCGAAACCGCCTATCCGCTGCGGGTCGCGGCGATGGTGGCGGCGCTGTGGTTCTGCCGGCGTCCGATCCTGCGGCTCGGCTGGGGGCTGTCGCCGCTGGCGATCGGCGCAGGCGCGGTGATCGCCGGGCTGTGGATCTGGCTGGGCCAGCCATCCGGCCCGGCGGCGCAGGACACGCCGGTGCTGTTGATGGGCGGGGCGGTCTTCGCCGCATGGGCCGCGATCCGGGTGTTCGGCACCGTCATGGTCGTGCCGCTGATCGAGGAGCTGTTCTTTCGCTCCTATCTCTTCGATCTGCTCGGGGCGCGCCGGTCGCGGCTGGGGGCGGTCGCGGCCATCGGGCTGAGCAGCGTGGCCTTCGCGGCGCTGCACCAGCGCTTTGCGCTCGCGCTGTTCGCCGGTCTGGTCTTTGCGGCGCTGGCGCTTCGGCCGCGGGGCCGCTTAAGCGACACGGTGATCTGCCATGCCACGGCGAATGCGCTCATCGCGGGATACGCGGTGCTGACCGGAAACTGGTCGGCGATCTGAAACCCGACGCCGGAGCGCCCGAAGCAAGCATCCCGCCGAGGCGGGATCAGGAGCGATGGCGCGGAATTATGCGGTGGGGCGCGGCAGGCCGGGCTGCGCCCGCCCCGCCAGCCCCCCCCCCCGGAGATCAGCAGCCGGTGCGGTTCAGCACGACCCCGACGGTGCGCAGCAAGATCCCCAGATCGGTGCGCGGCGAGATCCGCTGGCGATACTCGGCGTCGAGCTGCACGCGCCTGTCGTAGCTGGTGTCGTTGCGGCCCGAAACCTGCCACAGGCCGGTGACGCCGGGACGCAGCGACAGGTAGACCGGGCGGTGCGAGCCATAACGCTCGAGCTCGGTCTCGGTCACCGGGCGCGGGCCGATCAGGCTCATCTCCCCGGTCAGAACGTTCCAGATCTGCGGCAATTCGTCGAGCGAGGTTTCGCGCAGGAAGTTGCCGAGCCGGGTCACCCGGGGATCGTTGCGCAGCTTGTGGTCGCGCTCCCATTCCTCGCGCGCCTTGGGGTCCGAGGCCAGAAGCTGTTCGAGCCGTTCGCCCGCATTGGGCACCATGGTGCGGATTTTCCAGCAGCGGAAGCTGCGCCCGTCACGCCCGATCCGGGGGTGGCCGAACAGGCCCGGCCCGCCATCGAGGCGGACGATCAGGCACAGGATCAGGATGATCGGCCCGAGCGTGGACAGCAAAAGCAGCGCCAGGACCAGATCGAGGGCTCTCTTGGCGAACCCGTCATATCGAATAGCAGGAAACCAGCGGGTACGTTCAACCTGGCTCGATCGCGTTGGCGGCGCTGCCGTCGAAGTATCCATCATGACCACATCCTAAAAAACTACCGTTCAAAAACACCTTTCACTGTCGATAGATACCGGTAACGCCGAAGCGCGCGGCTCTGCCTCGTTCCGCCATTGTTGTTGCCGGCTCTGATGGCCGGGCTTGCCGTGACGGGTCGAAAAACATTGACCCGTGGTTTCGTTTCGGGGTGCTGAAGGGATTTTCTCGCACGACACCAGACCTTTGGCCTGCTCCACCGATCGAAATCCCCGGACGACGCACACCCCTGATCGTCGCTTTCTCTGTCCCGACTATACGATGCGGAACCGAATTCTTGCAAACTTTAACTGCATTCTTGCCATAGTTGTGTGGCAGCGGGTTGTCTGTGGGACGTTCCGTCCGGCCGGGCGCGGCGCTTGCATTCACCGGGCCAGAATCGCGGGCAGAATCGGGGCCAGGATCGGAAATCCGCTCATCATTCCCCAGCTGCGCAAGAAAGATTGCGAAATGGCCCGGGAATGCGTATCCAGAATACCATGGGTTGATCTTGCGCGGGGCCGTTCGGACGGTAAGGCGCAATGATGTCATTCTCGCGAAAAGGGGCAGGACGCCTTGGCCAGTGTTCGAACGGAAGCTCCAGACAGCATGTCGGCAACATCCCCGAAGGCGAAGCATCGGCCACGCCCGATGCCGCGCCGGGGATCGGTCATCGTGCTGGCGCTGGCGCTTTTGCCGCTGTCCTTCGGCATCGCGATATGGATCACGCATTCGACCGGCATCTCGCTGCTCTGGGTGCTTCCGATCCAGGGGCTGACCGGCGCCGTGCTGACCCTGGCGGTGGTGATCGTGCGGTATCTCGACAGGCGGTGATCCCTCCGGGCGGCGCCTTGCGGGGGCGATAAATCCTTGACCTCCCCGGCCCCCTTGGCCGACCCTTTCTTGCAAGATGCGTCCATTTCGGCCCATCCGGGCCGCCAGCGGTGATGCGCGTTTCCGATTTCGTTTTTGACAATTGCCCCATCAGCCCGGAGCTCCGACATGTCCCACGAAGATACAATTCCCCCGCTTTTTCTCGTCACGGGGGCGGCCGGGTTCGTCGGCGGTCATCTGGTGCGGCACCTGCATGCGCGGGGCGACCGGGTCCGGGCCATGGTCCGCGACGCGGCACAGGCGGCGCCGCTCGAACCCTTTGCCGAGGTCGTGGTGGGCGACATCACCCGCCCCGACACGCTCGGCCCGGCCTTTGACGGGGTCACGGGGGTCTATCATATCGCCGGGCTGTTCCGGCAGGAGGGCGTCCCGGATCGCGCGTTCTGGGACGTCAATGCCGACGGGGTGCGCCATGTCTTCGACGCGGCCATCGCCGCGGGCGCGGCCCGCGTCATCCATTGTTCGACCAACGGCGTCCACAGCGACATCAAGGATCCGCCCGCCGACGAGACCGCGGATTTCAACCCCGGCGACCTTTATCAGGTGACCAAGCTCGAAGGCGAGAAGATCGCGGAGTCCTATTTCAAGGCGGGTCGCATCGGCGGTCTCGTGATCCGGCCGACGATGATCTACGGCCCCGGCGACGACCGGACCCTGAAGCTGTTTCGCATGATCTCGCGGCGGCGGTTCTTCTATGTCGGGCCGGGGACGGCGCTGACCCATTGGGTCGATGTCCGCGATCTCGCCGAGGCGTTCCGGCTGGCGATGCAGCGCGACGACGTCAATGGCGAAGCCTTCCTGATCGGTGGCGCGCGCTATCACGCGCTGAAGGACAACGTCCATGAAATCGCGAGGCAGCTTGGCGTGCCGGAGCCGCGGCTGCACCTGCCGGTTGCGCCGGTCATGATGCTTGCCCTACTGACCGAAAAGATCTGCAAGCCGATCGGGGTCGAACCGCCGCTGTTCCGCCGCCGCGTTTCGTTCTTTCTCAAGAACCGCGCCTACGACATCGGCAAGGCGCGGCGCATGCTGGGCTATACTCCGCGTCAGGATTTCGCGGGCGAGGTGGCCGAGATCATCGCCGATTACCGCGCGCGCGGTCTTCTGGATGCGGCCGGGGACACCGATGGCCGATCGCGCGAAGCGGTCTGAGCGATCCGCGGGCCATTTCAGGGCCCGCGATCAAATCGGGGCGCGTCTTTTGGCCGTGACAGCGATCGACATCGCCGCGCCCCCGGTTTCCAATCGAGAGACATTCCCGGTATTTCCAATTTAATGTCGAGTTCGTGCCGTATTGTCGCTTTTCGGCAACGCGTGCCTTGCGCCCGGGATTAGGATCTTTCGGATATCGGGCAGGATTTACCGTCCTGAAACGTAAAAGACGTGCCAGAATGAAGGCGCGGCGCGGTTGGCCTCGAGAGGCACTGAAAATGAAAATAAAAAACACGGAATTCCAGTCTTCGTCCCCGCTGGGCAATGTGATGCATTCGCGGGATATCGTGTCGGAGACGCCCCTCGATATCGGGTCGTGCGAGCCGGATCTCGTGTCATCGAGCGACCGCTATGCGAAACGGTTTCAGGGGCCGGCCGGCGATTGGCTCTTGGCGCGGCAAAGCGCGATCCTGCGGGATCTGATCCGGCCCTGGCCCTCGGCCAGCGTGCTCGATATCGGCGGCGGCCACGCCCAGGTCGCACGGCCGCTTGTCGCGGATGGCCACCGGCTTCGGGTGCGGGCCAGCTCGCAGGCCGCGCTCGGCCAGATTTGCCATCTGGACAGCGACCTGCTGTCGACCGAGACCGGCCCGCTGACGGTGCTGCCGCATGCCGATCGCAGCTTCGACGTCGTCATCTCGATCCGCATTCTCGCGCATGTCGGTCACTGGGACCGGCTGGTCGCGGAAATGTGCCGCGTGGCGCGGCACGCAGTGATCGTCGATTTTCCGACCCAACGCGCGGGCAACCTGTTCGGTGACCGGCTGTTCGCCCTGAAAAAGCGGGTCGAGGGCGACACCCGCCGCTATCGTTTGTTCCGGCACGATGAAATGCGCGCGCATCTGGCCGCGCAGGGGTTCGCGCCGGGCCCGGCGGTCGGGCAATTCGTGCTGCCCATGGTCGTGCACCGCGTGCTGAAACGCCCCGGCCTGTCATCGATCCTGGAACGCGGCCTTGCGGCGGCGGGGGGTGCTGCGATCGCGACCCCCGTGATCCTCTGCGCGCGCCGCGATCCGCGGCACCCTCCGCAACACCCGGTGGCGGCCCTCACTTGACGACGGTCTCCCGCGCATAGGGCGGAACGCGCGGCGGCGCGGTCATGCCGCGCCGCAGCCGCTCGGTCAAACGGCGTTCGAGCCAGACCTGGCTCAGATGGCCCAGCAGCAGCGAGATCGGCGCCGCGATGCCGAAGAAGACGAGCTGGCTCCAATCGCCCAGCATGGCGGGCAGACCGGCCTCTCGCATCGCCGCCTTGACGATCGCCAGCACGACCGGGTGCCACAGATAGAGCGAATAGCTGATCGTGCCGAGCCAGATCATCGCCCGGCTTTGCAAGAACCGCGCGGCGAACCAGCCCTGTCCCGCGGCGATCCCGTTCAGCGACAGGGTGGCCGCCGCGAAGGCGAGCGCGGCGAGCACGAACAGCCGCGGTTCGCTCCAGCTCCAGACCGGTTCGAAAAAAGGCGCCGCCGGCAGCGCGGCCGCCTGCCAGACGCCCAGGAACACCAGCAGCATCAGCCCCGGCGCGCGCGACAGCGCCGCCGTCACCGGCCCGCCGGGCAACCGGCCCGACCCGACCAGCAACCCGCACATGAAGAACAACGCGCGCGGATGGTGCAGCGCGAACACCGCCCCGACCACCACAAGCGGCAGCGCCCAGCCGATCCCCGGCCAGCGCTGGCGCAGCGCGAGATAGGCAAAGCACAAAAGGTAAAAGGCGAATTCAAAGCTCAGCGTCCAGGCCGGGGGCAGGAACAGCGGCAGGTCGAACACGCCCGGCAACGCCATCAGGTTGGCAAGCGTCAACAGCACGAGGCTGGCCGGGTCGAGCGCCGCCGGCGCCCGGCTCTGGCTGATCAGCGACAGAAGCACCACCACCAGCACCGCGGTCCACAGCACCGGAAAGATCCGGGTCGCGCGGTTCAGAAGAAACCGGCCCGGGCTGCGCGCCCGCTGCATCGAACGGGCCATCACGTAGCCGCTGATCGCGAAGAAGATCTCGACGCCGTATTTCAGCGAGCGCAGACCCTCCTCGACAAGCGGCGGAAGACCCCATGAGGGCAGCCCGGAATTGACCACGTGGTAGACCAGAACGCCAAAGGCCAGCAGGCCGCGCGCGCCGTGGACGCCAAGGCTGATCCGGCCCGGGGCCGCGGGGTCGGGCGCGGCGGTCATGCGCCGCCCCCGCCGCCCAAGCGCATCCCGGTCCCGCGCCGCATCAGACGAGGATCACGTCGTCGGCGAGGCTGATATCGCCGAGGGTGATCTGCGCGGCATGCACCACGGAGGTGGTGGACCCCGACGCGGTGACGGTGAGATCGACCCCGCCGGTGACCGCCACGAGCTCGAATCCGGCCTGGGCCTGGCTCAGCGTCCAGCCGAAGAAGGCGCTGATGGCGCTGACATCGATCATGTCGTTCTCGGTGGCGTTGAAATCGGCGATCCGGTCCGGGGTCGTCTGCGACAGGGATTTTTCGTCGAACACGAAATGATCCGCGCCGCCGCGCCCTTCGAGCAGATCGTTGCCGCCGCCGCCGTCGAGCCGGTTGGCGCCCGCGTCGCCGCGGATGCGGTCGCCCGCCTCGGTGCCGGTCACGTTCGCGATGCCCGGCAGCGCCACGGGGCTGCCGCCGAAGGTGCCGCCCGCAAGGCCGATCCCGCCGACGAGCAGGTCGGCCAGCGCGTCGGCATATTCGGTATAGGCGCCCGCGCTCCAATGCACCTCGTCGCCGGTCAGGTGATCGGTCTGGTCGGCGGTGTCGGAAGGCGGATGCGCGGCGTGCGGGTTCTCGAACAGCATCAGCGTCGGATGGCTGGCCTGCAGCCCGGCGATGGTGGCCTTGATGCCCGGCACATAGGTGCCGTTACCGGCATCGCCCGCCACAGCGGTGCCGCCGACGATGCTGTAGCCTTCATTCGCGAAATAGGCGTGCTCGGGTTCGTTGTCGCGGCGAGTGAGCGGCGCGAGGGTCGACACCACAAGATGCCGGTCGTCATTGCCGGACACGGCATAGAATTGTTCGACCGCGGTGGTGAGGTCCGAGACGAGATTGGCCTGCGTGCCCAGCACGTCGGCGGTCCCTTCGTCGAGATCGTTGGTGCCGAGCATCAGCAGCGTCACGTCCGGCGCGTGATCCTCGAGCATGTTGGTGAAATAGCCGTTGGCGATCAGCTGCGCCATTTCCCATCCCGCCACGCCGGCATGATCCCGGTCGAGCATTCCGGCCGGGCCGTTCTGGTAGGGGCCGACGTAATCGTACCAGCCGCCATCCGTGGCGATCCGCTCGAACATATCCTGCCGAAACCCTTCGCGCTCGGCGTTGCTCTCGGCGGGATCGTTGCGGTCGCGCCAGCCCACGGTCAGCGAATCGCCGATCGCCAGCACCCGCGCCGCGGTGGCGTAGCTCTCGGCCGCGAGGTCGATGACCACCGCCGCGGCCTCGCCCGCGAGCGACAGCGTGCCCGACGAGGCGATCCAGAAGCCCGGCCCCGAGCGGATGGTGGTGTTGCCCTCGGAATCATTGGCGGTGACCTCGGTGGTGACGGCGCCGTCATTGAAACCCGACAGGTCGAAGACAACCGACCCATCGGCGGAGATCGCGGGCGATGTCAGGCTGTTGGTGCCGTCGCTGATCGTGATCACCGCCGTGGCGTCGGCGTCGAGCCCGGACAGCACCACCTCGACATTGCCCTCTTCGCCGGCGGTGATGAGCGTATCGGGCAGCGTCAGCGCCATGTTGGCGTCGTCATCGGCAGAGGCGCCGGTGAGCAGCAGCGTGCCGGTGGCGGGGGTGATGTCGCTCGCGGCGGCGTCGCGGATGTCGATCAGGGATATGGTGCCGAGATCAGGCGTGGCCACCGACAGCAGAGCGCCGTTCGGCCCGTCGGTGACGCTCACCGCCGCCTCGGCCTGCGACTGGTTCCAGCCGTAATGCTCGGCGACCTTCGACAGGTCGATCACGTGGCCCCCGGCGGCGGAGAAGTAATACAGCAGGTCGCGATTGCCATCGAGCGCATCCATGCCCCAGACGAAGCGATCCGCGCCCGCGCCGCCATGGAGCACGTCGAAGCCCGCGCCGCCCTCGTAGACGTCGTCGCCACCGCCGCCGCGCAGCGTGTCGCGCCCGTCGCCGCCATAGAGGATGTCGTCGCCATCGCCGTTGAACAGCTTGTCGTTGCCCGCCAGCCCGTGAAGGATCGAGCCGGTGCTTTCGGGGATCAGCGTGTCGTTGCCCGAGGTGCCGAAGATCTCGTTCTCGGCCGGGGGCGGCGTGACGGTGTCGAGCGTCAGGCCGGGGCCGTCGACGCTGGCGGTGTTGCCGGTGGTGTCGTCGACCACCACGCGGCTGGTCAGCGGCCCGTCCTGCAGCCCGGTCAGATCGAAGCTGACGCTGCCATCGGCGGCCAGCGTGCGGGTCAGCGTGGTGGTGCCGTCGCTGATCTCGACCACCGCGTCGGCGTCGTCATCGATGCCGGTGACGGTCATCTGCACATCGTCCGCCTCGAAGGCGTCGATCTCGGTGTCGGGGGCGGTGAGGGTGAGGTTGCCATCGGCATCGGCGCTGGTGTCGGGTGCCGTGTCGAGCGTCAGCCCCGGCCCCTGCCGCGTGGTGGCGTTGCCGCCGGCATCGGTGGCGGTGACCTCGGTGGTGACGGCGCCGTCGTCGAAGCCCGACAGGTCGAAGACAACCGACCCATCGGCGGAGATCGCGGGCGATGTCAGGCTGTTGGTGCCGTCGCTGATCGTGATCACCGCCGTGGCGTCGGCGTCGAGCCCGGACAGCACCACCTCGACATTGCCTTCCTCGCCGATGGTGATCCGGTCGTCGGGCAGGGTGAGGGCCATGTTGCCGTCATCATCGCCGGTGTCCGGCGGCGGGCCGGAGACCAAGAGCAGCGCCCCCGTCACCTCGCTCGCGGCGACGCCGCGGATGTCGATCAGGGAAATGGTGCCGAGATCAGGCGTGGCCACCGACAGCAGGGCGCCCTTGGGCCCGTCGGTGACGCTCACCGCCGCTTCGGCCTGCGACTGGGTCCAGCCGTAATGCGCCGAGATCGCCGACAAATCGATCACGTGACCCTCGGCGGCGGAGAAATAATAGAGCAGGTCGCGATTGCCATCGAGCGCGTCCATGCCCCAGACGAAGCGATCCGCGCCCGTGCCGCCGATCAGAACGTCGAAGCCCGCGCCGCCCTCGTAGACGTCGTCGCCACCGCCGCCGCGCAAGGTATCGCGGCCCTCGCCGCCATAGAGGATGTCGTCGCCATTGCCGTTGACCAGGGTGTCATTGCCGCCGAGGCCGTAAAGGATCGAACCATCATGGTCGGGAGAAAGAACGTCATTACCGGAGGTTCCGAACACCTCGTCATTCGCTGACATGAAAACCACCTTTCACTGACACCAGACACAGCCAAAAAAAACGGAACGGCTGGGCCCATTATCTACACGATTGTTCAATCCACGCCATGACAATGATGCGATATGCCGGGTGGCGGTTGAATTGCGAAATAATGTTCCATTATTCAGGGCATTGCCCCCGGCATGTTCAGCCCCTGCGCAGCGCGAACAGCACGCCGCCAAGGCAGCCGAAGAGCAGGAAAATTCCGAATTCGAGCCAGGCCAGCGCGAGCGCGTCGGAGGCTTGGACGCCCCATTGGGCGAGCAGCAGAACGAAGACGCCTTCGCGCACGCCGATGCCGTTGATGCTGATCGGCAGCATCATCACGAGGACCGCGACCGGGGCGATGACGTAGAAATCGGCGTAGGAGACGGGCAGTCCCAGCGCCAGCCCGAGCGCCCAGTAGAAGGTGATGACGTTGACCTGCAACAGCAGCGACAGCGCCGCCGCGCGCAAGAGCGCCGGCATCGCCCCGTGATAGAGCGCGAGCGCCGCGCCGATCCTGCCCAGCCGTCCCGAAGCGGCCCCGGCCCGGCGCGGCCGCGCCAAGAGCACCGCCAGCGCCACGAGCGCGGCAAGCAATGCCAGGCCCAGCCATCTCAGGCCGGGCACGCGCTGATCGATCTGGGGTGACAGCAGCAGCGCCAGCATCGCCAGCGTCAGCAGCGCCAGCAGGCCCGCCAGCCGGTCCACCACCAGCGACATCAAGGCCAGGCTCTTCGAGGCCCCCGCCCGCCAGGCGTCGTAGCCGCGGATGACATCGCCGCCGATGGTCGACGGCATGAATTGCCGGAAAAAGCCCGAGACCAGCACCGAGCGATAGAGATAGGGCCAGCCCGGATGCAGGTCGTGATGCCCGAGCAGGCCGCGCCAGCGCAGCGCGATGATGGCGGGGCCGAGCAGCTGGCAGGCCAGCGCGAGGCCAAGCCAGCCGGGGGCGATCTGTGCCATGGCGCGCCAGACCGCGTCGAGATCGGCCCGGTTCAGGATGAACACAACGAGACCGATCGAGGCGGCCGCCTTGAGAAGAAAGCCGCCGCGCCCGCCGCGCCGCCCGCGATCCGTCGCGAAACCGCCGATCGCACCGAGCGAGGAGGCGTGGCGTCCGGGGCGCGAACCGGTGGCGGAATGATCGAACATGATCCACTCATCAAACAGGCGAACATACCAAGCGGGCGCAACAAGCCCACCTCTCCTTCATAGCCGCCCACCCCCCTTCTGGCGAGACATTTCGCAGCCGCGGGACCGGGCCCGCGACATCCCGGCTTTGAAAAAAACCTGATGGAATCCGGTGGGGCTGGTGTAGTCTGACGCTGCGGCATGCCCGTTTGCGGGGCATGGCGCTGGTTTGGCCGGCACGTGTGCGCCGGGTGTGTTTGCAGTGACGGCGGTTCGGCAGGGGTGGGCCGCCGGGAGTGTGTTTATGAGTGTGACGGTCTGGCCGAAATTCCGGTTTCCCTTTCGGAACGGCGCGCGGTTGGCCGCGCGCGAGGACGGCGCAGCGGGGGTGGCGCCGCTGCGGGTGCTGATCGTCGCGCCGCAGCCCTTCTTCGTGCCGCGCGGCACGCCGATCGCGGTGCGGGCGCTGGCCGAGGGGCTGGTGTCGGAGGGCTGGGAGGTCGATCTTCTGGCCTTCGACGAAGGCGACGCCATCGCGATGCCCGGCGTGACCCTGCGGCGCAGCCCGCTGCTGCCGGGGCTGCGCGGCGTGCCGCCGGGGTTCTCGCTGCGCAAGGTCGCCGCCGATGCGGTGATGCTGCCGCGGCTGGCGCTGCTGCTGGCGCGGCGGCGCTACGATCTCGTCATCGCGGTCGAGGAGGCCGCCTACATGGCGATGCTGCTCGGACCGATCTTCCGGGTGCCCTATATCTGCGATGTCGACAGCTCGATCCCCGAGCAGATCGGCGACAAGTACGATCTGCCGGGCTGGGTGGCGCGCGTCCTGAGCGCGGTCGAGGCGCGCGCGGCGCGCGGTGCGCTCGCCGCGATCACCTGCTGCCCGGCGCTGGAGCGGCTGATGCGCGACCATGCGCCGGGGCTGCCGGTGCAGACGCTCGAGGATGTCACCCTGATCGATCCCGCCGCCGGGACCGCGCCGCCACGGGACTGCCGGTTCGAGGGGCCGGTGCTGATGTATATCGGCAATCTCGAAGGCTATCAGGGCGTCGATCTGTTGCTCGAAGGGTTCGCCCGCGCCGTGGCCGATGGCGCGCCGGGCCATCTGGTGATCATCGGCGGCGCCGAGGCGCATGTCGCGGCCCTGCGCGCCGAGGCCGACCGGCTTGGGCTGGGCGCGCGGGTGGCGCTGCTCGGGCCGCGGCCGATCGAGGCGATCGGCCAGTACCTGGCGCAGGCCACCGTGGTCGCGTCGCCGCGCGTGCAGGGCCGCAACACGCCGATGAAGGTCTATTCCTATCTCGACAGCGGGCGGCCGCTTCTGGCCACGCGGCTGCCGACCCATACGCAGGTGCTCGACGACGAAATCGCCTGCCTGGTCGATCCCGCGCCCGACGCGATGGGCCGGGCCATCGGGCAACTCTTCGCGGATGACGGGCTGCGCGCGCGGCTGGCCACCGCGGCGCGGCGCCGGGTGCAGGCGGAATATAGCCCCGAGGCCTATCGCCGCAAGCTGTCGCGCTTTTTGCGCCGCGATGTCGTGCCGCGCCTTTCCGCCGGCCATGCCCATGAGGCGCTCGGGGCGGAGACGCGCGGATGACGGGGCGGGCCGTCGCAAAGCTGGGCTACCGGCCCGAGATCGACGGGCTGCGCTGCCTCGCGGTGGTGCCGGTGCTGCTGTTTCATGCGGGCCTGCCGCCCTTCAGTGGCGGCTATGTCGGGGTCGACGTGTTCTTCGTGATCAGCGGCTACCTGATCGCCACCATCCTGTTCGAGGATCTCGCCGCCGGACGCTTCAGCATCGCCCGCTTCTACGAACGCCGGGCCCGGCGGATCCTGCCGGCGCTGTTCGTGGTGGTGCTGGTCTGCCTGCCCTTCGGCTGGTCGTGGATGCTCGTGCGCGAGTTCAAGGAGCTTTTGCAAAGCGTCGCCGCCACGGCGCTATCGGTCTCGAATGTCTATTTCTGGCTCAAGAGCGACTATTTCGCGATCGAAGCGGAGCTGTTGCCGTTGCTGCACAGCTGGAGCCTCGGGGTCGAGGAGCAGTTCTACCTGCTGTTTCCCGGCCTGCTGCTGCTGTTGCATGGCCAGCCGGGCCGACGCCAGGTCGGGGTGCTGCTGGCGATCGGCGGGGCGAGCTTCGCCGCCGGGCTCTGGTACATCTCGACGCATCCGATGATGGTCTATTACCTCTTGCCGTTCCGCGCGTGGGAGCTGATCGCGGGCGCGGCCTGCGCCTATCTGCATCACCGCCATGGCCGCTGGCCGAATGGCTGGCTGGCGCTGGCGGGGGCGGGGCTCGTGTTCTACGCCATGCTCGCCTATGACGCGCATACCGTGTTTCCCGGCTGGGCCGCCGTGCCGCCGGTGCTCGGCAGCGCGCTGATCATCCTGTACGCCGATCCCGGCGCGCTGCTGGGCCGGGTGCTGGCGCTGCGGCCGGTCGTCTTCGTCGGGCTGATCAGCTACAGCCTCTATCTTTGGCACCAGCCGGTGCTGGCCTTCGCGCGGCACTATCTCGGCCATGAGCCCGCCGCGCCCGTGCTCGTCGCGCTGCTGCTGCTTTGCGTCCTGCTCGCGGTGCTGACCTGGCATTTCGTCGAGAAACCGTTCCGCCGCCGCGGCCCGCTGGCGCTTGTGCCGGGGCGAAAGCAGGTCTTCGCCTGGTCGGCCGCCTCGATCGTGGCGGTCACCGGGATCGGCGTGGCGGGCGATCTGCGCGGCGGCTTCCCGGAGCGGCTGAGCGATTGGGAAATGCGGGTCTATGTCGAAAGCGGCTGGTATTCGGATTGCATGTATACGCGCGACGCCCCGGCGCCCGCGCCGCCGGATGCGGGCTGCGTGGTCAATCCCGGCCAGCCGCGCAAGGCGGCGCTGTTCGGCGATTCGGTGATGAGCTCGCTCGCCCCCGCCTTCGCGCGCAGCCTCGCCGCGCGCGGATACGAGGTGCACCTGCTGACCCATTCGCACTGCACGCTCAATCTCGATTACCACCGGGCCAGCCAGAATGCGCAGCCCTGCCCGGAGTTCGCCCGCTCCATGCTCGGCTTCATCGAAGCCGAGCGGTTCGATCTCGTGGTCACGGCCGGGCATTTCGCCGCCCTTCTGGGCGGGGCGCCGGGGCAGGTCGTCGAGGCCGCGGGCGGCGCGCCGGTCATCGATGCCGGGCCGGTCCTGCAGGACCTGGCCCGCCAGCTGAACAGCCTGCCCAGCGAGGTGGTGCTGGTGCTGCCGCATCTCACCCCCGAAACCGGGGTGCGGGTTAGCACGCTCAAACAGCTTCGGGTGACAGGGGAGCTTAGGCAGACGGCGGTCGCGCGGGCCGATCTGGCCGACGCCGCCGACCGGGTCGGGGCGGTGCTGCGCGACACGATCACCCAGGACAACATCCGGTTTCTCGATCCGACGGCATCGCTGTGCGATGCAAGCCATTGCCGTTTCGTGCAGCAGGGCATGCCGCTTTTGTCGGACACGCTGCATTTCACCGCCACGGGGGCCGATCTCGTGGCAACGCAGCTCGAGACCCTGCTCGCGACCCGCGACCGGCCGGTGCCGGTCGATTTCGCGGCGCCGACACCGGTGGTGCGATGACCGGGCCGGGCGCGGGGGCGGGGCGGGGGCCGGAGCCGGGGGCGCAAAACCCGCCAGCCAGGAGGGCGCTATGACGACGCAGGTGGCACGCGACAGGACGACCTTCGGCAAACCGGAGCTGAGCGCCGTGACGGTGGCGGCGCTGGTCTTCGTGCTCGCTTGCGCCAGCCGCGTGGCCCTGCTCGACGCCGCGCCGTTCTATGACGAGCTGTATCACCTGCTGGCGGCGCGCAGCTGGCTCGACAGCGGCACGCTGGGCATCGCCGAGGGCACCTATACGCGCAGCGCGCCCTATACCCGGCTGACCGCGGCGTTTTTCGCGCTGACCGGATCGGACACGGTGCTGGTCGCCCGGTTGCCCAACGTGCTTTTCGGGGCGCTTTTCGCCGCGCTGGCGACCTATTGGGTCTGGCGCAAGGCCGGGCGGATCGCGGGGATCACGGTGGCCGGTCTGGTGCTGCTCTGGCCCAGCGGCATCCTGTTGTCGCAATTCGCCCGTTTCTACGCGCTGCACGGCCTGCTGTTTCTGGGCGGGGCGCTGTGCTTTTACGAGGCCGCCGCGCCGGGCGCATCACCGCGCCAGCGGCTGCTCGCCGCCCTCGGGGCGGGGCTGCTGCTCTTGGGCGCGTTGCAGTTTCAGGAGACGACGCTGGTCGGGGTGCTGTGTCTTCTGGTCTGGTTCGGGCTGTGCGTGGTGCTGCCCGCGATCTGGCGCAGCCGTCACCGGGTCTGGATCTTCGCGGGGCTGATCGCGGCGGGGCTGACCGTCGTCGCGCTGGCCTTCGGCGCAGGCGTGCTGCAGGCGCTGTGGACCGAATACCGGGAATCGCCATGGGACAGCGACCCGTCGGCCTACAACCGGGTGCTGCGCGATTTCTATCCGCTGTTCTGGCCGCTCACGCCGCTGCTCGGGCTGCTGGCGATCCGCGAGGCGCCCCGCCCGGCGGGGTTCTGCGCGGTGATCAGCGCGCTGGGGCTGGTGATCCATTCCTTCGCGGGCGTCCAGAACCTGCGCTATATCTATTACTTCTCCCCCTTCCTGTTCGGGCTCTGGGCGATCGGCGTGCAGGCGGCGCTGCCGGCGCTGTTCGAAGCGGTGCGGCGCGGTCTGCGGGGGCTTCCCGTTCCCGTCGCGGGGGCCTTTGCGGGCCGCGCCCTGACGGTGGCGGCGATCCTGTTCGCGGTGCTGGCCAACGGGGCGGTGCCGCGCGCGATCAGCCTCGCCGCCGGTGGCGGCGCGCCGCCCTTCGTGCCGCGTCTGGACTGGGAGGAGGCGCGCGACCGGGTGGCCGAGCTGGATCGCGACGGGGCGCTCGTGGTGGCGGCCAACGACCTCAACGCCATCGCCTATCTCGGGCGGCTCGACCTGACCTACAGCCTGAACTGGCTGCCCGAGATGAACCGCACCGAATTCGCGCGCGATCCGCGCACCGGCAAGCCGATGATCTCGGAGCTGGCCTCGCTGCGCGACGTCGTCAACTGCGTCCCGGAAGGCGTCTTCGTGACCGACCTCCAGTGGCGGCCACCGGCGGGCTACATCGACTTCTTCTCGGTGTTCGAGACGCCGGGCATCCGGCTGCACGTCGAACGGGCCGGGCCGGTCCGCCTGCTGCGCTGGTTCGCCGATCCGTCGGCGCTTGGCGATCCCGCGACCTGCGCCGCGTTGCCCTCCGGGCTGCGCGGTCAGCCGGGATAGCCGTATTCCGCCAGCAGCGGCGCAAATGCCTCGGGCATCTGCCTGAGATCGGCGGGGCCGAGCTGCGCGCGCCAGCGCCCGACCGAGGCGGCCGAGATCGGGCGCCGGACGTTGCCGTGATGCGCCCGGCGTTCGACATCGCCCATCGCGCCGCCGGAGTCGGTCAGGACGCCCGGCGCGTAGTCGAGCCCGGCCCAGCCATAGATCGCCCTGACGGATCGTTCGGGCGCGGTCACGAGATCCTCGTAGGATTGCCGGTAGACATCGCGCCCGCGCCGGGCGAGCGCGGCGCAGGCCCGGTTCGCCGACACCCAGCGCTCGGCCGCCGCGCCGAGATCGTCGTAAAGACCGGCCTGCACATAGGACAGGGCCACGTCGCGGCCGTCGCGCAGCAGCCACAGATATTGCGCATCGGGAAACAACGCGTCGATCGCGGGCAGGTGCACGGTGTTGTAGGGGGTCTTGTCGCCCCAGCGATGGGCCGCGGAGCCGTGCTGCCGCGCGAGGTGGCGGTAGAAGGTCTCGAACAGGGATCTCAGGTTGCGCGCCGGTGGCGGCAGCGCCACGGCCTCGTCGGCAAAGGCGTTGAGGTTGTCGAGCGCGAAGGTCGGAAATTCCGGGTGCTTCTCGAAATAGGCGCAGAACAGCCAGACCCGTTCATACCATGACAACAGCGCGCCGCGCGGCCAGCGTTCGATGATCTCGCCCAGCACATAGGTTTCGGGCGGCAGGTATATTTCGCCCGACGCCATCAGCAGGCGGCGCATCAGCGTGTTGCCCGACCGCCCCGACCCGATGACGAAGAGCGGGCGCGCGCGGCTGTCCCCCGCGCCGGGCCGGGCGCGGTGCAGCCCCAGCGCGACCGACCGGGCGAGCTGGCTGCCAAGAGAGGGTCTGCGCTCCACGGCTCAGCCCTCCAGCCCGGCGGTGCGGCGCCGATAGAGCCCCGCGAGCTTGCGCAGCGCCACGGTCGGCGGGATGCTCGCTGCCCGGCGGGCGCGGGTGCCCGGATCGTTCTGCAGCGCGGCGAGCCGCGGCCGCAGGCTGTCGGTGCCAAAGCGCCGCTGCGCGATCTCGCGCGCCTCGATCGCGCGCCGCCGCGTGCCGGTCCTGTCCGACAACATCCGTTCGACCGCCGCCGCCACCTCGGTGGCCGGGCAATACAGCGCCATCGGCCCGAAGGTCGGTTCGAGCCGCGGATCGAGCAGGCAGGGCCGGCCGCTCAGCGCGGCCTCGATCACGGTGCGCCCGAACCCCTCCACCCAGTTGGGGTGGTAGTGATAGGCAAAGATGTCGAGGCTGTGCAGGAAGGCGGACGGGTCCTCGGCGCCGAATTCGACCACCTCCCAGCCGTCGAGCCGGGCGCCGCGGGCCCGAAGGTCTGATTGCGGGCAGCCCAGCACCCGCACGCGCAGCGCGTCCGAGGCGGGCAGGCAGGCGTCGATCTCGGCCGCCGTGGCGGGCCATTTCAGAAGATCCGCCCGGCCATGCCGCCCGATCACCGCGCCCGGCCCGGTCAGGATCTCGGGCCCGCGGGACCAGCGCCCGGTGTCGAAGATGTTGGGCCAGTCCTCTCCGGTCAGGCGGATGAAGGGGGCAAAGCTTTCGAGCTGGCGCCGCACCGTGCCGGAGATCGGGCCGAAGCGGACCGAGAGACCCAGCGCGGCGCGGGCCCGGCGCGCGGTGGTCACGGGATCGTATTCCAGCGACCCGTCGGCCCGGAAGGGCGGGTGATGGGCGACCAGCACGCTTTGGTCGGCGCGCAGCGGCGAGCGGGTCTCGATGCCGCGGAAAAACACCATCGGGTGGTGCAGGAAGGCCAGCCGCGCCTGCGCGGGCTGGCCGGGCGCGAGCAGGTGCACCCCGTCGAGATCGGCCAGTTCCAGCGCCGCCGGGTTCGGCGGATCCTCGTCATCCTCCAGGAACGGAGAGCGCACGAACAACAGCCCGATCCGCGCCCCGAGCCGCGAGAAGGCCGCGACATCGGCGGCCATGGCGGCGGTGGTGCCGCCCTGGAACCGCGCATCGCCGACCACGATGATATCGAAATCCGCCGCGCGCATTCAGCCGGTCCCGCCGCGCCGCAGGCCGCGTTGCAGTCCCTCGCGCAGCAGCCGGCGCGACAGGTCCGCGCTCACCCGGGGCGGTGAGATCAGACAGGCCAGCGCCGCCTTGGGGTCGCGGTTGCGCACCGCGTCGATCATCCGCCGCCAGACCCATTTGCGATGATGTTCGAGAAGATGGGCCCGCAACGCCGCGCGGGTCTCGCGCGAAAGTCCCGGCTGCGAGAGCATCCGCCGGTCGGCGGCCATCAGCGCGGCATGGTCCTGCGTCGCGTGGCGCCCCGACAGCGAATTGGCGCGCACCGTGGCGAGATAGCCGCAAGGATCGGTCAGCCGGAACCGCGCGCCCCTGATCAGCGCGCGGGCATAGAGGTCGTAATCCTCGCCGAGCCGCAGCGGCGCGTAGCGCAGCGCGTGGCGATCGAGAAAACCGCGGCGCATCACCGGCTTGAGAAACCCCATTTCGCGGCGGTCGCCATGGCCGGCGGCGAGGTTGGCGCGGATGAAGGCGGCGGCATCGATGTCGATCGTGCCGATCGCGTGGTCCGAATAAAGCCGTTGGCGCGGCCCGTCGGGATCGGCCTCGTCGACCTTCTCGATGTCGTCGGCGAGAAAATCGAGCCGCGCCGCCTCGGCCTGCCGCACCAGCCGCTCCAGCCGGTCGGGGGCCATCACGTCGTCGGCGTCGAGCACCGCGATCCAGGGGGCGCGGCTGGCCTCGATGGCGCGGTTACGCGCTTCGGCGGGGCCGGGGTTGCGGTCCTGCCCGATGCAGCGCAGCGCAGGGTTGGCGCGGGCGAGCGCCGCGATGCGCCCCCTCGTGCCGTCGGTCGAGGCGTCGTCGACCACCACCACCTCGACCGGCAGGGTCTGCCGCAGCGCCGAAGCGATCGCCCGGTCGATGCTGGCTTCGGCGTTCCAGGCCGCGATCACAACGGTCGCGCGCGGCGTGGCGGGGGCCGCGTCAGTCACGAAGGATCCCGTCCGAGCATTGCGGCGCGTCGACGCCGAAGGGGCGGTAGGACATGCAGTCATAGCTTGCCGCCGCCCTGGTCCAGATCGGCGCTTCGCCAGACCAGTTGCGCTGTGCCTTTCCGCCGGCCCAGATGTTGGCATAGATCTTGCCCGGCGTCTGCGGCAGCGGCCCGTCCGCCTCGGTGACGCGCAGGATCTCCTTGCCGTCGACATACCAGACGATGCGGTCGGGGTGCCATTCGAAGGCATAGAGATGCGGCGCCTCGGCGGCGTCGAAGCCCAGATCGATCCAGCGGCCCGACAGCTTCTGCCCGTCGGCAAAGGCCATCGCCCAGACCTTGGTGGTGTCGCGGCCGAGGAACTCGAAGTCGATCTCGTCATGCGGATCGTCGAACCACGGGCCGGTATAGGTGAAGAACGAGGAGATCACGCCATCGCCGCGCGCCGCCGTCATCACCACCTCGTAGCGGCCGTAATGGGTGCGCTGGCGGCGCTGCACCTCGCTGCCGAGAAAATCCTTGTCATGGCCGTCCGGGGCGGGGCGCAGCTGCAGCACCATGCGGCCATCCTCGGTCGAGACCAGCGCCTTGCGCCACGCGGTGCGAAAGCCCGACGTCTTGATGGCGAAATTCGAAGTGAACCATTGCGGCTGGATGTCGGCGCGGCTGAATTCGCCCGCGTCGAGGATGAAACCGGGCGCCGCCTCATCCGCGGCGGCGGATCCTGCCATCGCCGCCGTGGCGAGGGCCAGATGGACCGCGAAAGCCCTTGATGTACGTAAAAAAATAGACATCGCAAACACCTGACATGGCTGGGCCAATCGTCACCTTCATGGTTAGCTCGGAATCATGATCGAAACAACAGTGATCATCGCCGCCTACCGGGCCGAGGAGACGCTTGGCGCCTGCGTCGAAAGCGTGCTCGGCGCATCGCCATCCGGGGTCGAGATCCTCATCGCCGACGACGCCTCGCCCGACGGCACCGCCGCCGTGGCCGACGCGCTGGCGCAAAGGCATGCGCAGATCCGCGTGCTGCGGCTGGCCGAGAATGGCGGGCCGGGGGCCGCGCGCAACGCCGCGCTGGCGCAGGCGCGCGGCGAATGGGTGGCCGTGCTCGACGCCGATGACCGGTTCTGCCCGGACCGGCTGGCGCGGCTGACGGCGTTTGCCCGCGGCCACGGCGCCGACATCGTCTGCGACGGGCTGGTGCTGGCGGACATGGCGGGGCGGCAGGCCCCGGCCCCGCCGCTGTGCTTCGACGGGGCGCCGGAGGGGCGGCGCTGGACGCTGCCGGATTATCTGCGCGGCAACCAGATGCGCGATGGGCGGATGTCGCTTGGTTATCTCAAGCCTTTGATACGGCGTCGCTTTCTTGTCGAGCACGGGATCGCCTACGATCCGCGCCTGCGCAATGGCGAGGATTTTCACCTTGTTCTGGCGATGCTGATCGCCGGGGCCGACATGCGCTACCTGCCGCAGCCCGGCTACCTCTACACGACGCGCAGCGGCTCGGTGTCGCATAGGCTCGACCCCGACCATGCCCGGCAGCTTCTGATCGCGGATCGCGAGGTGCTGCGCGAACACGCCGCCGTGCTGGGGCCAAGGGGCCGCGCCGAGATGCGCCGCCGCATCCGGCTCAACACCGATCTGGCGGTGGCCGAAGAGGCGATCGGCCTGCTGAAGGCGCGCCGGCCTTTCGCGGCGGGGGGTCGGATCGCGCGGCGTCCGCGCGCGACCGCACGGCTGCTGCGGCAGCTTTCGGCCGCCGCGCGCAAGCGTCTTCCGGGCGCGGGGCCGCCCGGTCCATGACCCGGGCAGGGCCGCTTTGCGAAACGGTCTTGCGGGCGTTTCGAAACAAGACAGTGGCGCGAAACGCCGATTTCTGGCATGACGTAGGGGGAGAGATCCGGGGCGTCACGGACAGCCGGAAGCCCCGGTTCCGCCCATCGGCAAGAGCGGAGGCGAGAGCGTGAAGGGTGTCGCGGAGCGCGAAGGACGGTGGCGCAACACGCGCCGCGGCCCGTGCCGCGCGGCCCGCGCGAGCATCATCAGCAAGGAGAGAATGACCGGGACCGGCCGGGCCTGAGCCGATCCCAAGTGCCGCGACACCACCGGGGGCATGCCGGATCCGGCGTCGCGTTTGACCAGTTCCAGTTTGCGGGAGGCGTGCTCGCCAGATGTCCCAGCTTTCCTATCGTGCCGATATCGACGGCCTGCGCGCGGTGGCCGTGCTGCCGGTCGTGCTGTTTCACCTCGGCGTGCCGGCCATGGCGGGGGGGTTCGTCGGCGTCGACGTCTTCTTCGTGATCTCCGGCTTTCTCATCACCTCGATCATCCGGCGCGAGATCGCTGAGGGGCAATTTTCCATCCTGCGCTTTTACGAACGCCGGGTGCGCCGCATCCTGCCGGCGCTGTTCGTGACCATCGCCGTCACGCTGGCGATCTCCAGCCTGATGCAGGTGCCGAAAGACCTGCTCAACACCGCGCAGAGCGCGGTCGCGGCGACGCTCTTTGCCTCGAATGTGCTGTTCTTTCTTGAATCGGGCTATTTCGACGCCTCCGCCTACAGCAAGCCCTTGCTGCACAGCTGGTCGCTCGCGATCGAAGAGCAGTTCTACATCCTGCTGCCGCTGCTGATGATCGCGGTGTCGCGCCGCCGGTTCGGTGCCACCGGCTGGATCGCCGCGATCACGCTGGCGTCGTTCCTGCTCAGCGCGTTCGCCACCCGCTCCTATCCGAGCGCGGCCTATTATCTCCTGCCCTGGCGCGCCTGGGAGCTGGGGATCGGCGCGCTGCTGGCCTGCGTCACCGGTCCGGCGCTGCACAGCGCGGCCCTGCGCGGGGCGGTCGCGGGGCTGGGCCTCGCGCTGATCCTTGGCGCGGTTCTGCTGATCGACGCGGCCACGCCCTTTCCGGGGGTCGCGGCGCTGGCGCCCGTGGCGGGCACCGCGATGATCATCCATGCCGGACGTTTCGGCCCGAGCCCGGTGTCGCGGCTATTGGGGGCGGCGGGGCCGGTCTGGATCGGCAAGCTCTCCTATTCGCTCTATCTGTGGCACTGGCCGGTGATCGTCTTCTTCGTCTACTGGCGTTTCGACATGCCCGATCCGGTCGAGGGCACGGCGCTTTTCGCGCTGTCGCTGGCGGCCGCGGCGCTCAGCCTGCGCTATGTCGAGCGCCCGTTCCGCAAGCCGGGCGGGCCGGTGCCGGGGCTGCGCCTGTTCGCCGGGGCCGGGGCGACCGCGGCGCTCTTGCTGGCGGTGAGCGGCGGGCTGGTGCTGAGCCGCGGCCTGCCGGGACGGCTGCCGGGCGATTTGCAGCGCATCGCCGCCTTCAGCGAGGATTTCGATCCGCGCAGCGGGCCGTGCTTTTACGTCAAGACCGAGGAGGAAAGCTGGCTCGACCCCTGCATCTATGGCGATGTCACCGCCGGCCCGCCCAAGGTCGCGCTCTGGGGCGACAGCCATGCCCCGGCGCTGGTGCCGGCGCTCGACCAGGCCGGTCACGACGCGGGCGCCTCGGTCGCGCTCTATGCCAAGCAGGGCTGCCCCGGCTTTACCGATTTCCAGGTCTACTGGACCGGCAACGACCATGATTGCAGCCGTTACCTCGACGAGATCATCCCGGCGATCCTCAACGACCCGGGCATCGAGGTCGTGGTGCTGAGCTTTCGCACGCCGATCTATACGCAGGGCTGGCTCGATTACGGGCTGGCCGAACGCGGGCGGCGCAGCATCACCATCGGGTCGCGCGACACGCCGCTGTCGCCGGTCGCGGTCGAGGCGCGGCTGGCGCTTTTCCTCGACCGGCTGGACGGGGCGGTGACGGCGCTTCAGGCCGCGGGCAAGCGGGTCATCCTGGTCTACCCGACCCCCGAAGCGGGCGTGCAGGTCCCGAGCGCGCTGCTGCGGCAGGCGCTGTGGCAGGGCGCCATCGGCGATCTGGCCCTGCCGCGGGACGTCTTCGACGCGCGCACCGCGCACAGCATCGCGGGCTTCGACCGGCTGGCCGAACGCCACGGGCTGACCACGGTGCGGCTCGACCGGGCCTTGTGCGACGAAATGGCGTGCCGGCTGGTGCAGGACGGGATCCCGGTGTTTCGCGACAACAATCACCTGAGCGCCACCGCGGCCCGCAACATGGCGCCGCATTTCCGAACGGTTTTCGAAACGCTGCGCGAGAGGGGCACATGAAGGATCTGGACGACGCCGGGACGCACCCGCCCAAGGACAAGGTGGTGGAGCGGCTTTCGGGGCAGGGCTCGGCCTATGCCAAATACGCGGCCTTCTTCGTCGGCACGACCGCGCCGGGCGCATTCCTGCGCTACGAGGCGGCGATGATGCTGGCGGCGGGCGCGCGCGGGGCCCTGGGCTTCGCGCTGCGGCGGGCGCTGTTTCCGGGGCTGTTCGGCCGGGCCGGGCGCGGCCTGAATGTCGGGCGCGACGTGTCGCTGCGCTGCCCGGGGCGGATGTCGATCGGCGATCACGTCGCCATCGACGATGGCTGCGCGCTCGATGCGCGCGGCGGGTCCGGGCCGGATGATTTCGTGATCGGCGACCGCTGCCTCATTGCGCGCGGCACCAGCCTCGTGCTCAAGCAGGGCTACCTGCGCATCGGCGCCGATTGTTCGATCGGCAGCCAATGCTACCTGAGCGGCGTGTCGGGGATCGAGATCGGCGATCATGCGATCATCGCGGGGCAGTGCTATTTCGGGGGCGGGCGCTACCTGACCACGCTCGGCGCCGGGCCGATGGTCACGCAGGGTCTGACGACCAAGGGCCCGGTGGTGATCGGCGCGGATGTCTGGATCGGCGCCGGGGCGCGGGTGCTCGATGGGGTGCGCGTGGGGCAGGGCGCGATCATCGGGGCGGGCGCCGTCGTGACCTCGGATGTGGCGCCGAACGCGGTGGTCGCGGGCGTGCCGGCGCGAGAGATCGCGCAACGGCGCTGAGCACCCCGGCCCGCCAGGCCCAGACCACCCACCAGCCCAGCACGACGACCAGCCCGACGAGCGTGAGCCGGTCGCGTTGCCCCGTGGCATGCACATGCAGCGCCGTCGCCCGAATGGTGTCGTGATCGACGAAGCGCCCGCGCAGGGAAACGGTGCGCGCGCCGTCGAGCCCATCGGCGATCACGGCCAGCGCGGGGCCGGTGCCGGGCCGGATGATGGCGCCCTGCGCGCCGGTCGCGATCACCTGTCCGCGGTCGATTTCGATGGCGCGGCCGCTGCGCGCGACGTCGCCGCGCAGCGTGGCGACATGGTGAAGATCTTGGGCCGCGGCGCGATCGAGAAAGGCCAGCGGCAGCAGCATGTAGACCGCGCAGAGCCCGGCCGCCGCGACTGCGCGGTCGGGTCGCGGCGCCCGGATGGGCGCGGGCCGGTGCCGCCGCGCCTTCCAGACCGCATGCGCGACATGCACGGCCCCGAGCGCGGTGAGCAGGTGGCCGGTCCAGCCATCGGGCCAGTAGAGGCCGAAATTCAGCAACTCCCACGAGGCGGGGGCGAAGAGCAGGACCCCGTTGGCCCATTTCGTCTCGGTGGCATCGAGCAGAAGATGCAGCACCGCGCCGAGCGCCAGCGTGGCAAAGGTCCGCCCCGGCCACCGCGACAGCAGCGCCAGCGCGCCCGCGGCCAGAAGCGTGACGAACAGGCTGCTCTGGACCACGGCATAGAGCCGCAGGTCGAAGGCCGACAGCCCGGCGATCCGGCCCTCGACGAGCCGTTGCAGGATCCATGGAAGATCGGGCAGGACACAGCCCGCCCAGACCCATTTCAGATCCATCCCCGGGATCGCGGCGCGGGTGAGAAGGGCCTGCACACCGAGATGGGCAAGCGTGTTCGGCACCGGTCTAGGGCCTTTCGTTCGGGGCGCGCGGCGCGGCAAAGCCCCACAGCCGGCTGGCGAGGAAGGTGGCGGCGGGCACCACGAGGATCGCCGTGGCGAGGGCTGCGCCGTCGCCGACCCGGCCCGAGGCCACGAGCGCGGCCAGGGCCAGGTTGTTGACCAGAAAGCCCCCCATCGCGATCACGCCGTAGCGGCGCAGGGCCCGCGCGAAGGGGCCCGCGGCGCGGAAGGTGAAATGGTAATGCCCCAGCAGGCCGAGCCCGAACGCCGCGGCGAACCCCGCCGCGTTCGCCGCCACCGGGGCTACGCCCGCCGCCAGAACGGCCTGCGCCGCGACGAGATGCATCAGCGTCGCCGCCGCCCCCACCAGCCCGAACCGGGCCGCCTTCGCGCCTTCAGACCGCGCGCGCCCGTTTCGAAACATCCCGTCCCTTCCTGTAGACGCCCTGGCACAGGTACAGCGGCCGCTGCTTGGTTTCGACGAACAGCCGCGACACGTATTCGCCGATGATGCCGAGCGAGATCAGCTGGATGCCGCCCAGGAACAGCACCGTCACCATCAGCGAGGCATAGCCCGGCACGTCGCGCCCGAAGATCAGCGTGCGCGCGATGACATAGCCGCCATAGACCAGAGAGAACAGCGCGACCAGCGTGCCCAGATAGGTCCAGACCCGCAGCGGCATGGTGGAAAAGCTGACGATCCCGTCCAGCGCGAAATTCCACAGCTTCCAGAACCCGAACTTGGTGGTTCCGGCGCAGCGTTCGGGCCGGGCATATTCGACCCCGGTCGAGCTGAACCCGACCCAGGCGAACAGCCCCTTCATGAAGCGGCTGCGCTCGGGCAGCTGGGTGACGGCATCGACCACGCTGCGGTCCATCAGGCGGAAATCGCCGACATTCTCGGGGATCTCGGTGCTCGCGAGGCGGTTGAAGAAGCGGTAGAACCACTGCGCCGTCGCGCGCTTGATCCGGCCATCCTTGCTGCGGTCGGCGCGCACCCCGTGCACCACGTCGTAGCCTTCGCGCCAGCGTTCGAGGAATTGCGCGATCAGCTCGGGCGGGTCCTGCAGGTCGGCATCCATCGGCACCACCACGTCGCCGGTGGCGAGATCGAGACCGGCGGTCATGGCGATCTCCTTGCCGAAGTTGCGGCTCAGATCGGCCACCACCACGCGCGGGTCGCCCCGGCTCAGCGCCAACAGCTTGACGAGCGTGTCGTCGCGGCTGCCGTCATTGACGAAGACGAATTCGATCCGGGCCTGCGGCAGCGCCGCGTCGACCGCGGGGATGAAGGCGTCGATCGCCTCGCTTTCGGCATAGCAGGGCACGACCAGCGAGATCAGCGGATCGGCCTTGCGGGGCCGGGCCGGCGGCAGCGGCATCCGTGGCAGGTCCTGCGCCGTCATCCGCCCCGGCTCCATCTGGCATAGTAGCGCCGGCCCTGATCGGCGGGCGCCGCGGCGGTCCTGTCAAAGCCGTCTGCTTCGAGCATCTCGACGATCTCCTTGTAGAGTTGGGCCTTGTCGCTCTCCATGGAGCCGCGCTCGATGGTGTAGAGGAGCAGCACCTGGCTGACGCCGTCGAGCCGCGGCGCGATGTCCGCCGCGGCGGCGCCCCAGCCCTTCGGGTCGCTGTCCAGAAGATAGGCCCCGGTATCGGGCGGCAGGGCATAGGCGGCCTCGAGCGGGGTGCCGCGGCCGCTGCCCATGTCGATCAGCACCAGCGTCTCGCCCGCCGGTCGCGCCGCGACCTGCGCCGCGATGGAGTTGAGATAGGATCCGCCGCGGTTGCGGTTCGCCTCCCAGCCGTAATTGGCCATCGCCGCCTCGGCCGCGACGAGCAGCAGGGCGGGGGCAAGGCGCCACGCCCGGTCGGCGAACAGCGCCCGCCCCAGTTCGAGCGCGCCGCGCCCGGCGAGATAGGCCATGAAGGGGGCGAACATCACGAAATAGCGCAGCGCGTCGAACCAGCGGTCGAGCAGCACCGACATCGCGAGAAACCCCGCCAGCCCGAGCGCCGGCACCACGACCGCGATCAGCGCCAGCCGGTCGCGCCCGGCCCCCATCGAAGGGCGCCGCAGCGCCGCCAGGGCGCCGAGCGCCGCGAGCCCGAGCACCGCGATCCGGCCGATGGTCTGAACCTGGCTCGACACCGCGAAATGGCTGGCCGAAAAGACCTGCCCGGCCATCAGATGCGCCACGCGCCTGAGCCATTCGACCAGACCGGCAAAGCCCTGCATCTGGCCGGGCCGGGCCCCGAGATGATCGAACAGCACCGGCAGCCATGGCAGGAAAAACAGCGTGCAGGCCAGCGGCGCGATCAGCGCGATGGCGCGCCGGCGGCGCAGCCCGTCGAGCAGGTGCCAGCCGAACAGCGCCAGAACCAGCAGCACCGCGAAGTAATGCGTCAGCATCAGCCCCGCGCACAGCCCGCCCAGCAGCGCCTCGCCGCCCAGGCGGCGGCGCCCCGACAGATCCGGCATCACCGCGAGCAGGTGCCACGCGCCGATCGCCAGCGGCAGCAACAGCGCGTAACCGCGCGCGTCCTGCGCCGTGCTGATGGCGGTGAAGGACAGGCCATAGACCAGCATCATCAGCAACGGCGCGGGCGATCCGGTGCGCCGCAGCATGTTCATGTAAAGCCCGGCCGACACCAGCACCAGCACCAGCGACACGCCCCGCACGACCATCAGATCATTGCCGAAGACCAGCGTCGCGGCATGGGCAAGCAGGAAATAGAACGGCGGGTGGATGTCGGTTTCGATGTAATGCCGCAGCAGCCCCGAAACGGTGGTGGTGCCTTCGACATAGGGGCGCAATTCGGCGATCTGCACCGCGCCGGGTTCAAGCCCGCGAAAGGCGGCCCCGGCGAGCGATTGCAGGGTGATCGCCTCGTCGAACCAGATCGACCGGCTCGACACGCCGATGGCATAGAGCAGCGCGATCCCCGAAAACAGGACGGCCAGCATGAAGGTGGAACGCAAGCGACGGGTCATCGGCCGAACACGGCTCCTCGCGGGGAGGCACACAAAACACCCCCCGACGTTAGCACCCAAGATGCGCGTTCGGCAATTCTGCAAATTCGGCGCAGCGGCAGATTGCGGGCGCGCCCGTTTGCGACAAGACTTCGCAAGACGGACCGGCATGTCGGCCGGCGAGGGGAGGGGCGCGATGACAAAGCTGGCGGTGTTCGGCTTCGACGCGGCGGAGGCCGCGCAGATCCGGCGCATCCGCAGCTACATGGCCTGCGGTTTCGCGGTGCGCGGCTTCACCATGCGGCGCCGCAACATGAACGAGACCTTCGAGCCGTTCTGGCCCAACGTGGCGCTCGGCGAGATTTCGAACAACAGCCTCGCGCGCCGGGTCCGGTCGCTGGCCGCGGCGCTGCCGGTGATCGCGCGCCATCGCCACGCGCTGGCGGAGGCCGACGTGATCGTGGCGCGCAATCTCGACATGCTGGCGCTCGCGGCGATGGCCCGCGCGCTGATCCCGGGGCGTCCGGCGCTGATCTACGAATGCCTCGACATCCACGGCATGATGACCCGCACGGGCGCCGGTGGCCGTCTCTTTCGCTGGATCGAGCGGCGGATGCTGCGCCGGGTCGATTGCCTCGTGGTGTCCTCGCCCGCCTTCCTGAGCGCCTATTTCCACCCGGTTCAGGGCTGGCGCGGGCGCAGCGTGCTGCTGGAGAACAAGCTCTGGTACGAAGAGGGCGCCGTGACGCGGCCCGCGCAGGACAGCCGGCCGCCGCGGCCCGACGGGGCGCCGATCCGGCTGGGCTGGGTGGGCACGCTGCGTTGCCCGCAAAGCCTCGCGCTGCTGGCGGAGACGGCGCGGCAGCTCGGTCCGGCGGTGGAGCTGCGGCTGCACGGGGTGGTCCATCGCCACGCGCTTCCGGATTTCGACGCGGTCGTCGCGGCGCATGACAACATCGCCTATCTGGGCCCCTATGATTACCCGGCGGGCCTCGCGCGGGTCTATGCGGATTGCGATCTCGTCTGGTCGCAGGATCTGTGGCAGTGGGACGCCAACTCCACCTGGCTGCTGCCCAACCGCATCTACGAGGCGAGCTTCTTCGGCTGTCCCTCCCTTGCCGTGGCGGGGACGGAAACGGGCGCGCGCGTGGCGCAGGGGCTGGGCTGGACCCTGCCGCGCCCCGATGCCGAAGCGCTCGTGGCGCAGCTGCGCGCGCTCTCCGCCGGGGATCTGCACGCGGCGCGAAAGGCGCTTCTGACACGGCCGGAATCGGCGTTCCGGCTGACCGATGCCGAGGTGCGCGACGCGATCTGCGCGGCGCTGCGCCCGGTGGACACCGATGACGCGCGGCGCGCGCGCGCCTGATCCGACGACCCGGGCGTCAGACCCGCCAATGCGCGAAATCGAGGCCGGAGAGCCGCCGGAACGCGGCCGCATCCTCGGCCAGGCCGGCCGCGACCGCGTCGAGCAACGTCTCGGGCAGGTCGGGCACGTGGCGCTTGGGGCCGATCGACAGCGCGCGCCGCGCGACATCGCGGGCGCGGCGCGAGATCAGCGGGTCGAAACGCCGCATCGCCGGGCTGCGCCACAGCCGCTGCACCGCGCCGGGCATGCGGGCGATCGAGGCGGCATCATTCTGCGCCGACATGAGCGGCACCCGGTGCCGCGCGATTCCGATATGATCGGTCACGCGGTCCATCAGACCTTGCGGATCGCAGCGCAGCTCGTCGAAATCGAGAATCAGCAGCTGCGCGCGGTCGAAGCGTTCGAGAAAGGGCTGAAGCTGCCAGGCATAGCGGCTCGTGGCGAGGATCTCGCGCCCTTCGGTGGTGTCGAGCAGCCCCTCGGGCGCGAGCCGGGCATGGCCCAGGAGCCACAGATGACGGTATTGCGACACGAAGCGGTCGACCGGATCGCGGGCGATGAAGATCAGCCGCGCTTCGGGCGCGGCCTCCACCAGATTGCCGGCGACGCCGGTGAAGATCTCGCGCATCGTGTAATTCGGCGAAGCCTCGCCATAGACGTCGAAACCGGGGGCGAACTGCGCGCGGTACCAGTCCGGGCCGAGGCGGAAATTCTTGTTGCGGATGAAGTAGTCGGTTTCCTTCATCCGCGACATCCCGACCTGCGGATGCTCGTGCAGATAGCGGTAGAGCGTGGTGGTACCGGCCTTCATCGCGCCGAGCACCACGAAGTCGGGCAAGGGGCGCGCGGCGACGGTCATTCATGCTCCCCGAGCACGAGCGGGAGCAGCGCCGGTTCGCGGCGTTCGGTCAGGGCGGGCCATGTCGCGCCCGCCGGGCGCCAGCTCGCGGCGCCGATCCGCGCAAAGCCCGCCACGAGCCGGAGCACCATCTGCGCATCCCGCGCCCGAACCGCGTGGCGCAGGCGCCAGACCAGCCCGCGCAGCAGGCCGCGCGCGATCGCCGCGCCCGCCGGACCCTGCCGTCCGAGCCGCGCCAGCCGCGCGCGGATCGGCGGGGCGAGCGCCTCGGCGCAGCCATGTTTCCCGGCCATCGCGCGCAGGCAGATCGCCCGCTCGGTGCGCGACAGCGCCGTGTCGGGCAGGATCGCGGCTGCCTGCGCGAAATCCTCAAGCGCGCTGTCCCAGTCGGTGCGCCGCGCATAGACGCAGCCGCGCTGCAAGAGCGCCGCGCGACGCCGCGCGCCCGGCGCGGCGCCGCCATACATCGCCTCGTAGAGCGCGAGCGGCAGGCTCTGGCGGAACGGGGCGAAAACCGCCCGGTCGGCCGCCTTCCACACCTCGTCGGAGCGCGCCGCGGCGTGCCGCGCGGCGGCCGGGCCGCGATCGCCGTCATGCTTGCGCTGCAAGAAGACCGGCTTTTCGGTGACATGAACCGGGTAGCGGGCGGCGAGCCGGACGATCATGTCGTAATCGATCGAACGCGAAAGATCCTCGCGGAACGGGCCGACCTCGGCATAGCAGCCGCGCCGCGCCAGCGTGGCGTTCTGGAACAGGAAGATGTCCTCGAGCAGGTGGCGTAGCACCGATCCCTGCCGCAGGTCGGGCCAGTAGCCCGGCCCGGATTCGATCCGCTGGCCCCCTTCGGTGCGAAACCTTCGGTAGCTGGCCGCCGAAACGCCGATCCCGGCGCACCGGTCCAGCGGCTCGGCCAGCATTTCGGCGGCCCGCGGCAACGCGATGTCGTCGTCGTCGCAGATCCAGACGTAATCGCCGCGCGCCCGCGCCATGGCGGCGTTCAGGGCGCGGGACTTGCCGCCATTGGCGCCGTGGAAATAGCGCACCGGCCCGGCGCGCGCGCGGGCCACGGATTCGGTCGCGTCGGTGGAGCCGTCATCCCAGACGATGATCTCGGCCACCGGGCGCGATTGCGCCAACAGCGCGTCCAGCGCTTCGCCAAGCAGCGCCGCGCGGTTGTAGGTCGGTACGATGGCCGTGATCGTGGCTGGCATGGGGCCTGTCGGGTCCGCGCTTTTCCTTGACGCAACGGCGTCTGATGGTCTTCACTTTGGACTAGAGCGCAATAAGAGGCGGATTTCCAGCACCTACACGCACTATGTAGCAAAGTGATTGCAGGGTTTATGTTACCTATTTTTCGTTTCATGAGTGTCGTTGCGGCAGTTTTCCTGATCGGCGGCGCCGCGCGCGCCGAGACGCAGCCGCCCGCCTACAGGCTCGGCCCGACCGAGCAGATCGGTCTGCGGGCGGTGGTCTGGGACAGCACGCAGGCCGCCTTCGTCGAGCTTGAGGCGATGCGCGGCTCCTATTCCATCGCGGCGGATGGCCGGGTGATGCTGCCGATCGTCGGCCCGCTCGACGCCGGGGGCACCACCATCGACGATCTCGCCGCGCGGGTCTCGCGCGCCCTGCAGGAGCGCACCGGTCTGAACGAGGCGCCCAGCGTCGCCATCGAGATCCTGCGCCATCGGCCGGTCTTCATCCTTGGCGAGGTGGCGCAGCCGGGGCAGTACGAATACCGGCCCGGCCTGCGCGCGATCCAGCTTCTGTCGATGGCGGGCGGCTATTTCCGCGCGCCGGAGGAGCGCGCCGGGGGCCGGGTCTCCGAAGCGATCCGGCTCGGCGGTGAATTGCGGGCCTTGCGGGCGCAGCTTGCCGGGGTGCGCATCCGCGAGGCGCGGCTGGCAGCCGAGGCCGAGGGCGACGCCGAGAGCGGCGGCGCGGCCCGGTTCGCGCTGCCGCAGGATATCGGCCACCCCGAAGGCGCCGCCGCGGTCGACCAGATCTATGCCCGCGAGCTGAGCCTCATGCAGGCGCGGCAGGACGCGTTCGAGCGGTCGATCGCCTCGCTCGAATCCTCCCGCGCGTTGCTCGAAAGCGAAACGCGCGTGCTGACCGAAAAGCGCGGCGGCATCCAGCGCCAGATCGAGCTGATGTCCGAATCCGTGGGCAACATAGAGGATCTGGCCGAGCGCGGGCTGGTGCGTTCGCCGAGCCTCGTGAACATGCAGCAGGCGCTGATCGACCTGCAGGCCCGCGATCTCGACGCCGAAACCCAGCTGTTCCGCGCCGCCCAGACGATCGGCGAGATGGAGCGCGACCTGAACGACATCCGGCAGCGCCGCGCCACCGAGGTGCTGGCCGCGCTGCAGGCCGACCAGGCGACGATCGTGCAGCTCGACCTGCGCCGCGAGATGCTCGGGCGGCTGCTGCACGAAACCCGTGCCGAGATGGCGCAGGCCGATGCCGATACCGGCGTCGCCTATGCGCCGGTGTTCAGGATCACGCGCGAGACGGACGGGCAGCCGGTGACCGAGATCGGCGGTCCGCAAAGCCTGCTGACGCCGCTCGACGTGCTGGAGATCGAATGGGTCGAGGTCGCGCCGGATGGGGTGGGGACCGTCACGAATTGAGAGCCGCGGCGGCGCGTCCCAGGATGGTCGGGCAAGATAAACCTGTCTCGAAAGGGGCAACTCTGCTAGCGTCAGGCATGTTTCCGCGGGCTGCCGGTATCGTCGGGAAAGGTTGTTTTCATGGTGAACGAGTACAAGATCGGCGCTGGCGCTGTGCCATCCGGGGGCCGGGTTCCCGATCTTTCGGTGGTCGTGCCGATCTACAACGAGGAAGACAACGTCGTGCTGCTGCACGAGGCGATCGTCGGCGCGCTCGACCCGTCGGGCCGCGATTTCGAGATCCTGTTCGTCGATGATGGCAGCCGCGACGCGTCGATCGCCCGGGCCAGCGAGATCGCGGCGCGCGATCCGCGGCTCGCCATCGTGCAGTTCCAGCGCAATTACGGCCAGACCGCCGCGATGCGGGCCGGGATCGCCTTTGCCCGCGGCCGTTATATCGTGACCATGGACGGCGATCTTCAAAACGATCCCGCCGACATCCCGATGATGCTCGCCAAGCTCGACGAGGGCTTCGACCTGGTGGTCGGCTGGCGGGTCAACCGGCAGGACAAGTTCCTGTCGCGCAAGGTGCCCTCGAGGATGGCCAACTGGCTGATCGGCAAGGTGACGGGCCTGCCGATCCGCGACAATGGCTGTTCGCTCAAGGTGTACCGCGCAGAGGTCATCCAGAACGTGCCGCTCTATTCGGACATGCACCGCTTCATCCCGGCCATGACCATCCCCGTCGGCGCCCGGATCGCCGAGGTCGGGGTGCATCACCGGGCGCGCCAGTTCGGGGAATCGAAATACGGGCTGTCGCGGATCTTCAAGGTGCTGCTCGATCTGCTGGTCATCAAGGCGCTGCTTTTGTTCGCCCGCCGCCCGCTGTCGAGCTTCACCAAGCTCGGGGCGCTGCTGGCGCTGCTGGCGCCGATCTCGGCGCTGGCGATCGGCGCGGATGCGGCCGGATCGCAGGTGGTGGCGATGACCGTGTCGGGCCTGCTCGCCACGCTGGCGGTCTTTCTCTTCCTGTGCGGCCCGATCGCGACGCTGGCGTTCCGGCCGGCCGATGCCGACGGGACGATGCAGGACATCGAACGCGACCTGACAGAAGACGACGGGAGGGACCATGAACGTGACGTTGCCTGAGATTGCCCCGCAAGAGCGCGCCGCGCTTCAGCTTTCCGTGCTGGTGTCGGTCGAGGGCGCCCCCGACCTGCCGGGCACGCTCGAAATGTACCGCCCCGTCTTGAGCGACCTGAAGATGAGCTACGAGGTGCTCTGCGTGGTCGACGCGCGCGACGAGCAGATGATGACGCAGCTGGCCGCGCTGGAACGGCGCTGGCCCGAGCTGACCATCCTCGGCCAGCGGCCCTGGCTCGACGAGGATGCGGGGCTTCTGGCGGCGGTCAAGCGGTCGCGCGGCGACCGGGTGCTGACGCTCGCCGGATGGCCCGAGGTGGCGCCCGCCGACATCGCCGCGCTGGTCGGCGCGCTCGATCACTGCGACATGGCGGTGGCCGCGCGGCGCGGGCGGGCGGGGTCGATGCGCCAGTCGGCGCTGCGCGCGATGCTGCGGACGCTGTTCGGGCGTTCGGTGTCGGACCTGTTCTGCCGCACCCGCGCCGCGCGCCGCCCCGCGCTCGCCGAGGCCAGCGCCTTTGGCGTGCGGCAGCATTTCCTGCCGGCGATCGGGTCCGAGCTGGGCTACACCGTGACCGAGATCGATGTCGATCAGCCGCCGGCGGACGCCCGCGGCGCAAAGTTCGTGTTCAAACCGCTCGGCCATCTGCGCGCCCTGTTCGACGCGCTGACGCTGTTCATGGTGCTGAAGTTCCTGCGCCGGCCGCTGCGGTTCTTCGGCGCGGTGGGCCTGCCGGTCTTTCTGCTCGGGATGGTGATCACCACGGTCTATCTGGTGCTGCGGATCTTTGCGGATGTGCCGCTGGCCGACCGGCCGGGGCTCATCTTCGCGGTGCTGATGGTGGTGCTCGGCCTGCAGGTCATCGCGCTTGGCCTGATCGGGGAAATCATCATCTATGCCCATAGCCGCCGCCTGACCCAGTATTCGGTCAAATCGGTGATCCGCAAGGAACCGGCGCGCTGAGCACGGGCCAGCCCCTTGCAAGTGTTGCCGAAAGGGAAACGGCGCACGGTTCGCGCGATGATCGTGTCGCGGATGCGCCAATGGCCCGCCTTGATGTCACGACCCGGTGTCCGGGTCTCAGAAAAGGCTGGTCTGATCTTCGCGGCTCGGCGCAGACTGGTCGTCAGCAGCCCGGCGCCGCAGGCGGCGTGCCGGGCGCGCCGGGGCGTGAACTCAATCGCCTATCCCCGGGGGCAGGTGTGGGTTGCGTGACATGAACGAGACGGTAGGCAGCGTTTTCCAGCGAAACTGGGGCAAGCGGAACGGCGACGGCGATGGGGGCGGCGAGCTGGTCGTCAATTTCACCGAGTTCTTCCGCATCCTGCGCCGCGGTCTGTGGATCATCGCGGCGTGCTTTCTGGTCGGCGGCTTCGTCAGCTATGTCATGGTCAAGCGCGTCCCGCCGACCTACACCGCCGCATCGCAGATCCTGCTGGGCAAGCAGAGCCAGGCCGACAACCTGCTGGGCGACCTGTTCGAGGGGCTGGCGCTCGATGGCAGCCAGATCCCGGGGCAGATCGCGCTGATGCAGTCGGGCCGGCTGCTGAGCCGGGTCGCCGAGCAGCTGGAGCTCGACACCCGGCCCGAATTCAATGCCGCGCTGCGGCCGGATGACGGCGAGAGCGTCCCGCTGACCGTCAGGGCCAAGAGGCTGGTTTCGCGCGCCACCGAACGGGTGATGGCGGCGCTGGGGCGGCCCGCCCAGCAGGCCGCGACGGGGGCCGCGACCGAAGGGGCGGATGCGGACAGCCCGCTCCTGCGCGCGGCCCGGGCCGAGCGGCAATCGCTGGGCGAGCAGGCCGATTACGTGGCCGGGCTCAGCTCGGGCCTGCGGGTGCGGCAGGTCGGCAACACCGCGCTGGTCGACATCTACTTCGTCTCGCCGGACCCGACCATCGCCGCCGCCGTGGTCAACAGCGTGGCCGACCAGTACATCGCCTTTCAGCTCGAGGAAAAGCTGCGCGGCACGCGCCGGATCACCGAAGGCCTGAACGAGCGGATCGCCAGCCTGCGGCTTCAGGTCGAGGCCGCCGAGGGCACGGTGGTCGAGTTCCGCGACCGGATGCTGGGCAGCAATTCCGGCGGGACCGAGCGGTTCGAGCAGCAGATCCGCGAGCTGTCGAGCCGTCTGGTCCAGGTCAACGCCGCGCAGGCCGAGATCGACGGCAGCCTGCGCGAAATCGACCGGCTGATCGAGGATCAGGGCCTCCTGGCCGTGATCGGCGTGCTGGAATCCGACCTGCTCGGCCAGCTCGAAGCCGAACGCGCGGCGCTGCAGATGCGCATGGCGCGCCTCGAGGAGCGGTTCGAAGCCGGCAGCCCGCGCATCGCCGAGGCCGCCGACGACGTCGCGCGGGTCGAGCAGGCGCTGGGTCAGGAAATCATGCGCCTGCGCGACCTTCTGGCCAACGAGGCCGCCGTGGCGGCGGCCAAGGCAGGCTCCATTCGCGACCAGCTGCGCAATCTCGAACAGCGGTTCCTGACCCTGTCGCAACAGCAGATCCGGCTGGGCCAGCTCGAACGCGAGGCCGAGGCAAGCCGGCTCGTCTACGAATCCTTCCTGTCCACCTTCACCCAGACCAGCGAGATCGGCAGCCTGCAGGAGGCCGATGCCCGCGTCGTGTCCTATGCGCAGCCGCCGCGGGCGCCGAGCGCGCCCAACAAGAAGGTGGCGGTGTTTCTCGGGCTCGTGGCCGGGCTGTTCGCCGGGCTGGCGCTGGTGTTCCTGCGCGCCTTCCTCGACCGCTCGATCGACAGCCCCGAAAAGCTGCGGCGCCTGCTCGGAGACGTGCCCGTCGTCGCCTCCCTGCCGAGCCTGCGGCGTTTTTTCCGCCGCGTCGACCCGGTCAGCGTCGTCAACGAAAAGGGCAGCCTCGCGCTGGCCGAAGGGGTGCGGACCCTGCGCAACACGCTGATGCTGCGGCGCACCGAGCCGGGTTGGAAGGTGGCGGTGATCTCGGCCCAGAAGAACGAGGGCAAGACCACGACATCGCTGCTGCTGGCCCATGCGGCGGTGCGCGCGGGCAAGAGCTGCATCGTGGTCGAAACCGACCTGCGCAAAAGCTCGATCGCGAAGGTGCTGGACCTGCCGACCTCGCCCGACATCGTCGACGTGCTGCTGCGGCGCGTCCCGCTCAAGGAGGCGCTGCGCAAGGACCCCAAGACCGGCGCGCATGTGCTGTCGGCCCAGCCCGACATCGCCGATCCCGCGGGGCTGCTGCTGTCGGATCGCATGACCGAGATGGTGCACGAGCTCGAGCAGCTCTTCGACCTGATCATCTTCGACACCTCGCCGCTGGTGCTGGTCAGCGACGCGCTGCCGGTGGCCCGGCTTTGCGACGACGTGGTGCTGACCGTGCGCTGGAAGCGCAGCGATACCAACGATCTGCGGGACTGCCTGTCGATGCTGCGGGTGGCGGGCGTGCCGATCACCTGCGCGGTCATGACGATGACCCGCGAACGCGAGGCGCCGCGATACTACTACCGCGAAGGCTCGGAGGCCGCGCCGTAATGCTCGGCTTCGGGCAGGGCGATGCACCCGGCGCAGACCCCGGCATGCATCGCCCCGCGCAGCGACCAGTAGTTGCGCCGTTCGCGGTGCGCGACGCAGGCCAGCGCCATGCCGCCGCACAGCAATGTCTTGGCCATCGCCTTGCCGCCAAGCGCCAGCCGGCTTGAAAGGGTCGGCGCCGAGCTGACATAGCTCTGCCCCATCCGGAACCGGCGCCGGCGCAGCCAATCGAAGCTCAGCCGGTTCTCGGGCACCGCTTCGCGCACGATCGCCGCGTCGCAGATCTCGAACCGCGCCCCGGCGCGGCCCAGCCGAAAGAAGAACTCGGTGTCCTCGCCGCCCGAACGCCCGCGCGCGATGTCGAAGCGTTCGGCCTGCCACGGCGTGTTGCGCCAGCGCAGCAGCGCGTTGCCGGTCAGCCCGGTCTCCACCCGGCCCCGGCGGCGCTGCGGCCGGCTCGAATGGTAATCGCGCGCCCGGATCCAGCCGGGCGTGCCGGGCGGGTAATCGGCCAGAACCGGCCCGAACACCCCGTCCACCTGCGCGCGCTCGGCGGTTTCGAGCAACGCCACCAGCCAGCCCGGCTCGACATATTCGTCATCGTCGAGCAGCGCGATCCAATCCGCATCCGCCGCGTCCAGACAGGCGTTGCGGGCGATGGAGATGTTGCGGCGGGGGGCATGGACATAGCTGACCGGGAACGGATGCCCGGCGGCCGCCGTCTCGACCACCTCGCGGGCGCTGGGGGTGTCGTCATTGTCCACCACGACGATCCGCAGCCGCGTGTCGGGCGGCGGCGTGCAGGCGGCGACGGAAGCGAGCGTCCGCGTCACGTCGGGCCGGCGAAAGGTGCAAATCAGAATGTCGACGCTGCGCTTGGTCACCGGCGTCCTCCTCTTAGCAATTGCCAAAAGACCCCCGCGCCCCAGCCGTTATGGATCAGCGCGAGCGCCAAACCGGCCCAGATCCCGCACGCCGAACCCAGGCGCAGCATGGCCGTCACCGACACGGCCACGAGCAGCGCGAGATAAAGCGCGGGGAGGGCGAGAAACGCGGGCGCGACCGGCGCGAGCGCCACGCACAGCGCCAGTGCCGCGAGGTTCGCCGCCGGCAAAACCTGGCGAAACCGCGGCCGCAGCCGGTGCTTGCGCAGCGTCCGGGCCCGGCCACGGCCATAATTCCAGTACTGGCGCAGCAAGGCGCGCGGCGTCGGCCGCATGCGGTACCCGACCCGGATGCCCGCATCGAGCCAGATCTTTCCGCCCGACAGGCCCAGCCGGTGATCGAGCTCGGCATCCTCGTTGTGGCTGAAGCTTTCGTCATAGCCGCCGACGCCGCGAAACGCGTCGATCCGAAACCCGGCATGATGCCCGTGATCGACCCACATCGACCGCTGCCCGCCGCGATGCGCCGACCCCCCGGAGCCGAGCCGCGTGTCCACCACCCAGGCCGCCGCGCGCTGAAAGCAGGTCGCACCGGTGGCGTCCATCGGCGTCGCGAGGGCGACGGCGTCGGGCCGCGCGGCCAGCGCGGCGACGACGGCGCGGACATAGCCGGGCGGGTAGGTCGCATGCGCGTCGCAGCGCACAAGGAACCGGGTGCGCGGCGTGGCCAGCCGGGCCACGGCGTTGATCGCGGCCGATTGCAACCGGCCGGGATTGTCGATCAGGCGAAGCGTCGGCCAGCGCCGCCCCAGACGGGTGACGATCGAGACGGTGGCATCGGTGCTGCCGCCATCGGCCACCACCAGGGCCACGTCGCGCATCCACGGATCCGAAAACAGCGAGGCCAGGCAGTCATCGACATGATCCGCCTCGTTCAGCGTCGGCACCGCGACGAGGACGGTCTCGGGGTCGGGCGCGGGGGGCGGGCCGACAGCGTCGGCTTCCCGCCATGACGGATCCATCCTGCCCATGAACCAACCTCGTTCCACACATGTCAAACCACGCGGTCAGGATGGCACGGTACGGCGCCAAAGTCATCGCCTTGCTGAGAGCGCCCAGACGAAAGCGGCCAGCGGGATTGCCCCGCTGGCCGCGGCATCGCCCGGGGGCGATGCAGTAGCTGAAGCCCGGCGGCTCAGAAGATCAGGGCATCCGCGTCGAGCAGGCTTTGCAGCGTCAGGTCGCCGCCGTTGCGCAGAAGGGCGATGTCCTTGAAATCGTCGCCACCGCCATTGGCGTCGACCGCCAGATAGGCCTTGTTGTGGACCCCGCGGACCTCGACATAGTCGCCGATGTTCTCCGCCGTGGCGCCCTGCAGCAGGTCCGACAGGTCGAACCGGTCCTCCTGCTCGGACACGAAGTCGAGGATGAAGTCCCGCCCGGTGCCGATGTCGTCGGCCCCGTAGTAGAACGTGTCAGCCCCCGCGCCGCCGACGAGAATGTCGGCACCGGCGCCGCCATCGAGCCAGTCGTCCCCGCCATAGCCGAACAGCCGGTCGACGCCACCCATGCCGGACAGCACATCCGTCCCGGCGCCACCCGTGAGCCGCTCCTCGCCCGCGCTGCCGGTCTGCGTCGGCGCCGGGCCGGTCGTCGGGGCAGGCGTGGGCGCAGGCGCCGGTGCGGGCTCGGCCACGTCATCGGTCGGCGCCTGCACGGGATCGTCGTCCGTATCGTCCTGCACCGGCGCGCCGCCCTTCACCGTCAGAAGGCCGTCGGCCATCAGGTCGGACACGGTGAGCGCGGCCCCGTCGGAAATCATCGCGACCGTCTTGAAATCGCCGTCGCCATTCGAGGTTTCGAGCATGCCATAGCTGCCATTGGCGGTGATCCGCACATGCGACGCGACATCCGCCATGTCGAAGGCATTCGAGACGTTGACCAGTTCGATCGAGTCGCGCCCGGCCACCGAGAAATCGAGCAACTGGTCCGTGCCCTTATGCGTGACGTCGAGCACGAAGCGATCCGCGCCGTCCTCACCGAACAGACGGTCCGAGCCGCCGCCGCCGACGATCCGGTCGGCCCCGTCGCCGCCGCGGAGCACGTCCTTGCCAGCGCCACCGCGCAGCGTGTCATCGCCGCCGGCCCCCATGAGCAGGTCGCGCCCGCCCTTGCCGATGATCAGGTCATCCCCGGTCTTGCCGGTCAGCACGTTGTTGCTGGCGTTGCCCCGAAGCTCGCGCAGGTCGCCAGACGACGCCGGCAGGTCCGGGGTGTCGTCGATCTCGGGTTCGGGCTCGGGTTTGGGCTCGGGCTTGGGCGCGGGATCCTCGACCTCGGTGCTGCCACCCGTGTCGGTCGGCATCTCCATGCCGTCATCCATGCCGTCATCCGTGCCCGAACCGGAACCGGGCATGTGGTGACCGTGACCGCCGCCGTGATCCTCGTCATCCGTCGCGCCGGGCTTGCCATCGCCGACCTTCTCCCACGCGTGGAGATAGCCGGTGTTGTTGATCGCCGGCGGCGTCCAGCCGGGCATCTCGTAGCCCTTGAGATAGGAGGTCTCGAAGCCTTCGAGCTCGATCTCGATGACGACCGGGTGGTTGTCGCCGGTCAGGCGGTCGGTGACCCAATGCACCACCGGTGCCACCCACGCGCCGTCGGATTTCTGGATCGTGCCATGGATGTCGAGAAACTCGTCGACGAAGAATTCCTTGCGCAGCACGCCCCCGCCGTTGAGCGTGGCGTCGATGCCTTCGAAGTCCTTGCTGGCGCCGCTGCCGTCGTAATTCGCCGCCTGCACGTATTCGTTGAAGCGGCGCTCACCGAGGCTGTCGATGGTCTTGCCGTGGATGGAGACCGAATTGTCACCGGGGCTCAGGGTCAGGTCGGCGTCGCCATCGGCGATGAAGCGCACCTTGTCGACCTGCTTGAGCGAGGCGCTGTCGTACATCTTCGGCTCGGGATTGTCGTAATCGAGGCCGTACTTGTTGCGGTACTCCGACTTGACCTTGCCCGCGGTTCCGCCATCGGCGGCGAACAGAAGGTCGAGCTGGTCGAAGGTCTGGCCGACATTCTTGAGCTTGACGTCGATCATCGCCGATTCATGGTTGATGCCGGTGGATTTCCACGCGGTGTCGTAATCGACGATCTCGACATTGTTCAGAACCACGGAAGAGGTCTTGCGCTCGATGCTGAGCGCCGGGCCGGAATCGCCCATCCAGACCGAGTCCTTGTAGAAGTAGTTCGACGAATAGTTGCCCTGGTCCACGGCCTGGCCGCCGCCCCAGATGTCGAAATCCCGGATCACGCTCATCAGGTCGGTGTCGTCGGAATCGGCGCGGTGGAAGATCCGCATGCCAAGATCGCTGGCGATGACCGAGTTGCCGTCGAAGTCCTCGAGCGAGGGCTCGTGATGGCTGATCGCCTCGTCGAAGGGCGAGGGGTCGAATTTGAGCTGGTCGCGATCATGCATCTTGGCGGCCATGCCGTCGCGGGACGCGGAGACGAGATCCTCGGGCTGCAGGTTCCAGCCGATCTTGGAGTTGGCGGCGATGTTGTCCTGCTGCACGATGATGCGCGACTGGTTCTCGTAGGCGGTGCCGTCATTGCCCGCCTTGTCGGCGCTGTCGTGGCCGCGGATCGAGGTGACGAGGTTGCCTTCCCAGACGCCGTCCTCGTCGCCGCGCTCCGACACGATGCCGGCATTGCGCACGTCGAAGACGATGTTGTCCGAGATGACGGCGTTGCTCTGGTGCTGGACGATGCCCCAGCCCTTGCCGCCATTGACGGCGTTGCCGTCGAGCAGCGAATGGGCCGCGTCGTTGCCGGTCCCGGTCTGGTGCAGGTGCAGCGAGTAGCGGCCGATCGGGTTGTCGGCGCCGTTCGAGCCGTTGAACTCGGTGCGGCCGAGATCCTCGAACTCGGCATGACGGACCGAGTTGGCGTAGGCCTTGCCGCCAAGGTCGCTGTTGTGCAGCATGACGTGGCCGCGCACCCCGTCGGGGTTTTCGGAGGCGAGGGTCACGTTGCGCGACAGGTTGCCGACATAGGTTTCGAAATCATAGCCCTGCGGCGCCTGGTGGTTGTAGGCCAGCGGCTTGTCGAAGGCGATGCTGTTGCCGTCGACCGCGGTGATCACCCGCTCCTCGTCCTGGGTGCGCAGCTCGCCCGCGCCGTTCTTGCCCATGCGCGAGGTGCCGACCACGAGGATCGTGTCGCCGACCTTCCAGTTCGACAGGTCGCCATCGACCTTGACGCTCGTGGCACCGGCCTTGGCGCCGTCGGTCAGCGACAGGTAGCTCTCCTTCGCGGCGCCCTCGATGTCGACCCGGCCAAAGGCGACGAGACCATGGTCGATCTTGTTCCCGGTTTCGAGAGGGGTGTCGCGGAAGGTGACGTTGGCGTTGACATTGGCGGCCACGGCCTTGCCCGCCGCGCCGATTTCCAGATGCGAGCCCGGCGCGGTCGCGATGGTTTCGACCAGCATGTTGGTGTCGCGGTCGGTCGCCCATTTCAGATCGCCGTCGACACGCACCGTGCCCAGCGAGACAGCCGAGTTCGAATCGTAGGTCACGGCAACATCGGCGGGAATGAAGACATCCGCGTCATTGCCCGGAACCTTGCCACCTTCCCAGACATTGAGGTCGGTCCACGCCCCGTTCTTGACGGCGGTATGCGTGGCCTTGGCGGGCGTAAGGATGGTGTCGAGCATGGCGAGCATGTCGCCGTGATCATGTCCTTGGTTCATCATTTATGTCCGTCTCGTATTTGTTTCTTCGAAGCGGCGCCCGTGTCGAGACGGGCGCGCCGATTGGGCGGTGCCGGCCCTGGCCGAGTTCCCTGACGCACAAAGACCGCGCACACCCCCCGGTTGTTCGGGCGGTGTCGGAAATCGACCAGCCGGATGAATATCGTCTTGACGAGTCGTCGCAGATCGACGATTTAAGTGAAAATTCAAGTTCCTGCGCTGCGTGCCATTGCAGTGGCACATGGTGTCGTCAGCTGGATCAGTCCGTGTGTTGCCTCATCTGGCTCTCTTGCTGCGGCACAGCTACCAAACTTGGTTGCCTTGAGAAGCGACCCGGCAGCACAAACTCTGAAACCGGCAGATTCAGGCCGATCAGACAGGGTGAAAAACCAGATTTCCGCTCGTTTACGCGGCGTTCACCGGTCCTTCTGACCAATGTCGTGCTTGGACGACGACACCACGCACAATCCCTGCATGAAGCCGCCGAATGTCTTCGCCCCCCGGTAGCGAAGGCGCGTCGCGGGCCGGAAAATCGATTCTCTTCGAACCCGCGCTGGCCTTTTGCCAGACGGACGTGACCGAAAGATGACCGCCAAGGGTCATTCGCCGCGTGCGCGGCCGTGAATTTCAGGAAGGCAACCGGTCGACGGGCCGGATCGGCCGCCCCCGATCCGCGAGCCGCAGCGGACGGGACACCGGGGGGCGGGGCGTCTGGCTGCGCATCCGGGCGGCGATGGCCGTCAGGGCGCCGATCCAGAACAGCATCTGCAACAGCACGAAGGGGCGCATGAAGTCGCTTTCGGTCAGGCCCCGGACCAGCGTCGCCGCCCATATGCACAAAAAGAAGACCTGCGGCATCGCGGCCGAGACCAGCGCCCTTCGCCAGATCCAGACCGTGACCCAGGCGATGCCCGCCAGCAGAAAGCCGACCCCGACCAGCCCCTGATGCACCGCGATCTCGTAATAGCTGTTGTGGAACTGGAACTGCGCATAGGGGCCCTTGTGGAACTCCTCGTAGATGCGGCGCACCAGTGGCGAGGCCTGGTAGCGCCAGAACCCGCCCATCCCGACGCCGAGCATCGGTTGTTCCTCGATCTGCTCCTCGGCGTAATGCCAAAGCAGGGTGCGCCCGGTCAGGGTCTTGTCCTTGCCGAATTTCGACAGCACCTCGCCCGCGAGGTCGCCCTGATAGACCGGCACGACCTGGCTGGCGATGCCGCTCGCGGTCGCGATGGTCGCGCAGAGCAGCGCGATCCGGCTGGCCCGCAGCAGGCCGCCGCGCAGGATCAGCGCGCCGCTGATGCAGATCGCCCCGAGCGCGATCGCAAGCAGCATCGCGGTGGCCGAATTGCTGTGCGCCACGAGATACAGCGCGATCGGCGCCAGCCCCGCCCCCGCGAGCCGTAGCCGCCATCCCGACCCGGTGTCGAGCAGCACCGCAAGCGACACCAGCCAGAGCACGACCATGTTGCTGCCGAGGATGTTCTTGTGGACGAACACCGCCGTCAGCATGTTGCCGGTCGCGATCCCGAGCACGAGGTTCAACAACCCGATCGCACCGGTGGCCAGGAACACCGCGTACAGAATGCGCCGGGCATCGAGCGTCGCGGCGATGTAGACGCAGATCACGTTGGTCAGCAGCAGATAGGTCGCCCCCTTGGCCGCCTCGATCGGCATGATGGCCCAGAAGACGGTGAGATAGCACCACAGCGGGAACAGCATGATCGGCCAGGCGCGCAACGCGAGCGGCACCGTCCGGTCGCGTTTCTGCCAAGCCATCACCGCGTAATAGAGCGCGAGCGGATAGAGCAGCAGCTCGTCATTGTCGAACTGGACGAAGGTGACGCCGACCCAGAGCGTGAACAGCACGAACTCGATCCGGTCGACCCGCAACACCAGGCGCCGGTCGTCCGGGTCGCCATGGGAAAACAGGCCTTCGATCGATCTGGACATCACCACACTCGCAACCGGCACCTTTCCCCTGTCTACAGGACCCCATCTCACCGGTCGAGCGACCGCGGTGCGAAACCGATCGTTTCCGCCGCCTGCGCGCTTTATTTGTCGAGGATTGCGACTATCCTGACCGGGCCGACCCTCTCCCGGCCAAGGCAAGGGACGGGTTGGCGGTTTCCGAGTGCAGGTGGTTGCCGTTTCATGCTCATCGACGCCCATGTCCATATTCACCCCGGTTTCGACCGGGCGGTTTTTCTGCAAAGCGCGGCCGACAACCTCGCAAGGGCCGGCGCCGCGCGCGGCCACCCGCCCGCGCCGGGTGGCCTGATCCTCACCGAGATACCGGGCGCGGACGTGTTCGACGCCTTTGCCGCCGGGCGGGGCCTGCCGCGGGGATGGCGCGCGCAGGCGCCGTCGCAGGACCCCGAGGCGCTTTGGCTGCAAGGCCCGGAGGGGCGCGAGCTGCTTCTCGTCTCGGGCCGGCAATTCGTGAGCGCCGAGGGGCTCGAAATCCTCGCGGTCGGCGGCCGGCCCGAAGGTCTGGGCGGGCAGCCGGCGGCAGAGATCCTGGCACGGCTGGGCGGCATGGGCCTGCCGGCGGTGCTGCCATGGGGCGCGGGCAAATGGATCGGCGAACGCGGCCGGGTGCTGCGCGCACTGCTCGACGCGGCGGCCCGGCCCGGCGTGCTGCTCGGGGACAATGCCGGGCGGCCCTTCGGCTGGCCGAAACCGGGCTGCTTTCGCGGTGGCCCGCCGGTCTTGCCCGGCACCGATCCTTTGCCGATCGCGGCGGCGGCGCAGGATGCGGGCCGCTATGGCGTCGTCTGCGACCAACCGCTCCCGCGCGCCCGGCCCGCGGCCGCGCTGCGCGACTGGCTGCTGCGGCTGACCGTCCAGCCGCCCGTGTTCGGGCGGCGCTGCGGCCCGGTGGCCTTCGCGCATCGCCAAGTCATGCTGCGGGCCGGCTGATCCGATGTGGCGCGCCTCGTTGCCCGATCTCGCCGCCGCCCGCTACGACGTGCTGGTCATCGGTGGCGGCATCTACGGCGCCATGGCCGCGCGCGAGGCGGCGCTGCGCGGGCTGCGCACCGCCCTTGTCGAGCGCGACGATTTCGGCGGCGGCACATCGCATAATTCGCTCAAGACCATCCATGGCGGCATCCGCTACGTGCAGCATCTCGATTTCGCGCGGCTGCGCGCCTCGGCGCGCGAGCGGACCTTCTGGCTGCGCGCGGCACCCGATCTGGTCCGGCCGCTCGAATTCGCGATCCCGCTGGTCGGCCACGGCCTGCGCGGGCCCGGCGCCTTCGCCGCCGTCGCGGCGCTGTACGGGCTGGGCTCCGCCGGGACGAAGGGGCGCGGCTGGCCGGGCGCGCGGGTGGTCGGGCGCCGCCGGGCCGCCGCGCTTCTGGGGGATCTCGCGCCCGGCGGGCTGACCGGGGCGGGGCTCTGGTGCGACGGGCAGGTGAGCGACACCAACAGGCTGCTGCTCGCCACCCTGCGGGCCGCGACCGCATCGGGCGCAGACATCGCCAATTACGTCGAGGCCGAGACGCTGATCGGCGCGCGGGGGCGGGTTGTCGGGGCGCGGCTGCGCGACCGGATCGATGGCGGGCAGGCCGAGATCCGCGCCCGCGTCACGCTGTGCTGCGCCGGGCCCGCGACCGGGGCGCTGGCCGGGGCGCTTCTGGGCGACGCGGCGCGCGCGCGCTTTCCGCGTTTCGCGCGGGCGATGAACCTCGTGCTCGACCGGCCCGCCGGGGCGCGCGCGCTCGGCGTGATCAGCCGGGCGCAGGCGGATGCCGTGCTCGACCGCGGCGGGCGGATGTATTTCCTGGTGCCGTGGCAGGGGCGGATGATGATCGGCACCCACGAGGCCCCGCATCGCGACGACGCCCCCGGCGACGCCCCTGGCGATGACCGGGCCGACAGCGCCGCGTTCCTCGCGGCGATCGACGCCGTCTGCCCGGAGCTCGCGCTCGGTCCCGGTGACGTGCTGCATGTCCATCGCGGCCTGATCCCCGCCGATGCCGACGATGCGCGCAGCGCCGTGCAGCGCCAGACCCGCGGCACGCTGATCGACCATCGCCATGCCGACGGCACCGCCGGGCTGATCAGCTGCGTCGGCGTCAAATACACCACCGCGCGGCTGGTGGCCGAGCGGATGCTCGGGCTGGCGCAGTCCCAGCTCGGGGCCGACCGGGCCGGTCCCGTGGGCATTCCTGCGCGCGAGGGCGCGTGGCGCAGCTTTGCCACGCCGCTGCCGGTGACGCCCTGCGACCCGGTCGATCCGGCCGATCCCGGCGCGCTGGCGGCGCGGATAAGGGCCGCGATGCGCGAGGAAATGGCGATGTCGCTCGACGACGTGCTGTGGCGGCGCTGCCTGCTGGGCGAAACCGGGGCGCTGCGGGGGGCGGGGGGGGACGCGCTCTGGCGGCGGGCCGAACGTATCGCCGCGCCGCTGGGCCTGCCGAACCGGATCCTGCCACCTGTCGAAACGGCTGGCGCGCGGCGGGTGTAAACAATCAATTTCGCTTGTGTCGGGCGCATCGGGGCGCAAGAGCACTTGCCCGAAACGCCCGGCCATGCTGCAATCTAGATTGTTGGTTTGGGGGAAATAATCCCTTGGAAACGAGTGAAATCACCGATTTCGGGACTGGCGGCGGCCTTGCCGGGGCATCCGTGCTCGTGCTGGGGGGCGACGGCTTTTGCGGATGGCCCATGGCGCTGCGTTTTTCGCGGCTGGGCGCGCGGGTGACGCTGCTCGACAACGGCTCCCGGCGCGAGATCGACAAGCGCCTCGGCACCGCCTCGCTGACCCGGATCCGCAGCCTGCCGGAGCGGCTCGGCGCGTGGCACGACCGGACCGGGCGGCGCATCCGGAGCCACGACATCGACCTCGCGGAAAACTATGCCGCGCTGCGCGCGCTTTTGTCCGATTGCCGTCCCGACATCATCGTCCATTTCGCCGAACAGCGCTCCGCGCCCTATTCGATGATGTCCTCCGAGGCCGGGCGCTACACGGTCGACAACAATCTCAGGGCCACGCACAACATCCTGAGCGCCATCGCCGAGAGCGGCATCGACCCGCATCTGGTGCATCTGGGCTCGCTCGGCGTCTATGGCTATTGCAGCGCCGGGCTGCGGCTTCCCGAAGGCTACCTGCCGGTGACCGCCACCGGCCCCGACGGGCGCGAGGTGCGCAAGGAGGTGCTGTTCCCCGGCGAGCCGGATTCGATCTACCACATGACCAAGGCGCTCGATCAGCAGCTCTTTGCCTTTCACGCGCGGTTTCACGGGCTCAGGGTAACCGACCTGCACCAGGGCGTGGTCTGGGGCACCCAGACCGCCGAGACCCGGATCGACCCGCGGCTGGTCAACCGTTTCGACCATGACAGGCTCTATGGCACGGTGGTCAATCGCTTCATGATACAGGGGATCACGGGGCAGCCATTGTCGGTCTATGGAAGCGGCACGCAAAGGCGCGGCTTCATCCATATCGAGGACATGCTACGCTGCATTGCCTATGCCACGCGGACGCCGCCGAACCGGGGCGACCGCGTGCGGGTCATCAACCAGGTCGCCGAAACCTGCAGCGTCGACCATATCGCGGCGCTCGTCTCGGCGCAGACCGGCGTGCCGATCAGCCATGTCGACAACCCGCGCCGCGAGCCCGAGGGCAACGAGCTCGACGTCGACACCTCGACCCTGCGCGGCATCGGCTTCACGCCGCGCCTGTTCGAGACCGCGCTCGGCCCGGAGATCGAGGATGTGCAGGCCCTGCTGGCCCCGCCCGCCGAGACCACCGGCCCCGCGGCCAGAGCCGTCACAGCGCCCTGATGGCGTCCAGAAGCGCGCGCGTCTCGCGCCCGTCCTCGAGAAACAGCGCGTCGCGCCGCGCCATGATGTCCTGCCGCTCGGCGCGGTAGCGCGCGGGGTCCATCTCTTCGAGAAAATCGGCGATCGCGTCGGCATAGGGCGGCGCGAAGGCGTGGCCGACACCGGCCTCGCCGAGCCAGCGGTCCATCTCCGTGCCCGCCATCACCAGAGGCACGGCGCCGTAATAGCCCCCCTGATACACCCGGCAGGCGCGCAGCAATTGCGAATTGCCATGCTCGTCGAGCATGTCGAGACACCATGAGAAATGCACCCGGCCATACATCGTCTCGAGATCGTCGGGGATGCTGTATTCGCCGTCATGCACCCAGTTGGGATGGCGATCGACGATCCGCATATAGGCGTCGAGCCCGGTTTCGGTCGGGTAGCCGCGGGTATAGATCTCCACCTTCGGCCCGAGCCGTTCGGCAATGCGTTCGAGCAGCGCCATGCTCTTGGGACAGCGCAGGGTGCCGAACCAGCCGATGACCCAGCGGTCGGTGATCTCCTCCCAGACCCGGCCCGCCGGCGTGGCAAGCCCGCGCCGCTCGCCCGGCTGGATCTTGTTCTCGAGCACGAAGCTCGGGCCGCCATAGGCCAGCACCGGCTCGTAGAACCCGCGCAGGAAACCGGGCGAAAGCGGCACCAGAAGGTCGATGCGGCGCAGCACCCATCGCTCGATCGCGCGAAACAGCGCGCCCACGACATCGTCGCGGAAATACACCGCCTGGATGTCCTCCACCTCGTAGACGATCTTCGCGCGGCTGCCCGACACCCATTTGGCAAAGAGCGCCAGGACGAGCAGGTCGATCTGCCGGGCATAGATCGCGTCGACCCGGCGAAACCGCGCGCGATGCCGCGACAGCCGGACGGCGGCCCGGGCAAGCCGCGACAGGCGGCGCAGGTAATTGCGGTCGACCGTCTCGCCGAGATGGGTGTTGGGCCAGTCCGGCTGGTAGTCGACATTGTATTTCCGGCGGCGGAAGGTGAAGGCATCGACCGCCGCGCCACCACGCATGAAGGACCGGATGCGCAGGATCAGGGTGGGGTTGGTCGCATCGCCCCCCAGCACCGCGATCCGGAGCGGTGACGCGGGCGCCGCCGCCGTCGTCTCAAAGCTGCTGTCGATCCGCGACTTCATGATCGTCCTTTCGCCTTCGGGCGGTGCCGTTCCGGCCAGCGGGCGCGCCCGGCCATCCATCTCTCAGGCCATTCCGGCTCTGAGCGCGGCATAGCTGTCGCGCAGCCGCCCCCGCGAGATCAGCAGGATCGCCGCCCACACCAGCAACAGCAGCACCGGCGCCAGCCCCAGCTGGCCCCATTCCCCGAGCCCGAGGCTGCGCGACAGGCCGCGTTGCAGCGCAAATCCCGCCATGGAGAGGAGCACCGGCCAGCACAGCAGCGCCATGATGTCGGCCAGCCCGACATCGAAGGCGCGGCGCATGAAGACGGCCATGCGCGGCAGAAAGACGATGAACCAGACCGAACGCGCCGCCACCAGCGCGACCGCCCCGAACGACGCGGCCAGCGGCAGCATCAAGAGCCACAGCACCGCCATCTCGGTGGTGACGCGCAATCGCAGGTCGGTGCGGCCCTGCGCCATGAAGGCGGTGCCGTTCGGGGAAAGCGCGATCTGCAGCGCAAAGCCCGGCGCCAGCAGGGTGAACAGCAGCCCGACATCGCTCCATTGCTCCGAAAGAAGCAGCACGAAGACCGGTTCGCTCGCCGCCGCGAGCAGGGCGATCGGCGGAATGACGATCACCGCCAGAAGACCGCTGGCCTGCAGGAACAGGTCGCGGACCGCGCCGGGCGTCGCGTGCTGCGCCGCCATGCGGACATAGACCACGCGCGACACCGGGTCGCTGATGACGGTCGAGGGCACCCGCAAGAAACGCATCGCCATGGCAAAGGCCCCGAGCTGGGCCATGGTGCCGACGAAGCCGATCACCAGCCGCAGCGATTCCCGGATCACGAATTGCAGCATCGCCCAGCCCAGCGTGTCGGAGCCGAACTTCAGATGCGCGCCGAGCGCATGGCGCGAGAAGGTCACGCGCGGACGGAAGGTGGAGCCGAGCACGTACCAGACGGCCTGCACGGCAAAGAGCGTGACCTGCTGGGCGATCAGCGCCCATGCGCCGGCGCCGTTCATGGCCAGCCCGATCGCCACCCCGGCGCTGAGCACGCTCGACAGCACGAGGGCAAGCGCCAGCGGCAGGAAGGCGTGGCGGGATTCGAGCTCGGCCACGAAGACCGCCGAGATGCTTTGCAGCACGGGCACCAGCGCCAGGACCGACAGGAAACGGGCCAGCCGGGGGGCATCGTAGAGCAAGGCGACGAAGGGCGCGGCGGCGAGCACGCACAGCCCGAGCACGAGACCGAAGCCGCACAGCATCCAGAAGGCGCTGGACCAGACCAGATCGTCGCGCCCGCCATCGCGCAGCAGCGACTTGCCGAGACCGGCATCGCTCAGCGCCATCGCCAGCCCGACGAAGACCATCGACAGCGCGACGAGACCGAATTCGGCGGGCGGGACATAGCGCGCCACGACCGGCAGGGTCGCCAGTTGCAGCGCCACCGCAAAGACCCGGGCCCCTGACAGGGAAACGACGCTACCTGCGAAAGCCGGCATCTGGCGAAACGCTTTGGAACAAGAAAACCGAGAACGACATTACGGGTTCATCTCCGGCCCGGCCATTCGACCGGTACTAGACTGACAACCTGGTCCGAAGCGGGCCATGGTTTCACCCTAGCCCTGCGACTCATGCGAATCCACAAGAAGCTTTGCCATCGCCGGAGCGACGCGGGCGGGCCGCGGTCCGGCGCCGAGCTGTCTTTGCCAGGCCGCGAAGGCGGCTCTCCCGCGCGCAGCTCAAGGCGTGCTTTCGGCAAATGCGGCCCGGAGGTCCGATCCGCATCGCGTTTCAACCGGCCACGGGTCATTGGTCGCGCCATCAAGATACATAACGCTTATTATGCAATACGAATGCCCATAACGCGGCACGCGCCCCGCCGAACTGCATTTTCCTTGGGTTTCTTGACAAATAGCGGATCGCGGGCCTCGCCTCGTGTCAAAGCGGCTTCACCCGGCGCGACATCCCGCCAGCAAACTTTGCCCTTCCCGCTCCGCTTTCCGGCAGCGGGGGTCTTGCCTGTCGGCGCGGCCCCTGCGAGCCTGCATGGCATGACAGACTGGACGATACGCCGGGCCGTGCCCGAGGACACAGCCGCGCTCACCGCCTGCTTTGCGCGCGGCTATGCGCAATATGCGGACCTGCCCGACCTGCCGCCGGTCACCCGTGGCATCGGCGATGACATCGCCAACCACTATGTCTGGCTTGCCGAAAGCGGGGCCGGGATACTGGGCGGCGCGGTGCTCGTCATCGGGCCGGGCCGCGCCCGGCTGTCGAACATCGCCGTCGATCCCGATGCCGCCGGACGCGGGATCGGCCGGGCGCTGCTGGCGCTGGTCGAGGAAGAAGCCAGCGCCTGGGGCGCGCAGACCATCACCCTGACCACCCACGCGGCGATGGAGGGCACGCACCGCTTCTACGACCGCCTCGGCTGGCGCGAAACCGGGCGGTCGGGCAACCGGGTGTTCCTCGAAAAACCCCTGCCGCAATAGGCCCTGTCCCGCCGCCGCTTCAGAACGCGAAGGGCGCCACGGCGATCCGCCGCCCAAGCGTCATCGCATCGGCCACATGCACCATCGGCGCGAGATCGACCTCGCTGTCGCCGCGCGCCACCAGATCGGCCATGCGCGCGTAAAGCGCAGGGTACTCGCCCGGCCCTTCGTCCAAGGCCTGCGCCGCGCCGTCGATTTCAAGCCGGGCGCCGCCGTCGCGCAGGGCGATCCGGGCCTGCGGCGTGTCGATCTCGATGTCCCATCTCTGCGGCCCCTCCTGCCGCCAGTCGAATTCGGCCCGGAGATTGCCGGTGAAATCGAGCGTGGCGGCGATCGGCGTGTGCCGGTTTTCGGGAAATTCCAGCGTGGCGGCGGTCAGGTGCACCGGCTCGGGCAGGATTTCGGTCAGGATCGACAGCGCGTTGATGCCGGGGTCCATCACCCCCATGCCGCCCGGCTCGAACACCCAGTCCTGTCCGGGATGCCATTTGCGCACGTCTTCCTTCCAAATGATGCGCCCGCCGCGCACCGCGCGGCCCGCCAGCCACGCCTTGGCCGCCGCGACCCCCGCCGCCATGCGGCTGTGCCAGCTGGCATAGAGCGTGACGCCGCGTGTCGCCGCCAGAGCGGCGAGCGCGTGCACCTCGGCCAGAGTCTGGCCGGGGGGCTTTTCCAGCATCACGTGCCGCCCCGCCGACAGCGCCTTTTGCGCATAATCGAAGCGCGGCTGCGGCGGCAGGCAGAGCGAGATCGCGCCGATGTCGGGCCGCGCGGCGAGAAAGGCGTCGAAATCATCATGCGCCTCGACGCCCTCGACCTTGCCCGACCGGCTCACCGTGGCGACGAGATCCCAGTCGGGGCTCGCCTGCAGGGCCGGCACGTGGCTGTCGCGGGCGATCTTGCCGATGCCGACAAGCGCGATCTTGCGGGGCATCAGTGGCTTTCCCGGCCGACCGCGCTGCCGCGGCAGCCGACGAGGAAATCGAAATCGGCCCCGGTTTCCGGCCCCATTACCCGGTCGTGGTAGAGGCTGGCATAGCCCGAGGCGGGGGCCTCGGTCCGCGGCGTCCAGGCGGCGATCCGCGTGGCCAGCTCCTCGTCGGTGATGTCGAGATGCAGCCGCCGGTTCGGCACGTCCAGCTCGATCATGTCGCCCGTGCGCACCACCGCCAGCGGCCCGCCGCGCGCCGCCTCGGGCGAGGTGTGCAGCACCACCGTGCCGTAGGCCGTGCCCGACATGCGCGCGTCGGAAATCCGCACCATGTCGGTGATGCCGCGGCGCAGGATCTTCGGCGGCAGGCCCATGTTGCCGACCTCGGCCATGCCCGGATAGCCGCGCGGGCCGCAATTCTTGAGCACCATCACGCAGGTCTCGTCGATGTCGAGATCCTCGTCGTCGATCCGCGCCTTGTAGTCGTCGATATCCTCGAACACGACCGCCCGGCCCCGGTGCTGCATCAGCGCGGGCGTCGCGGCCGAGGGTTTGAGCACAGCGCCCAGCGGCGCGAGGTTGCCCTTGAGCACCGCGATGCCGCCCGATTTGGCGAGCGCCTTCTCCACCGGCAGGATCACGTCCTCGTTCCAGTTGCGCACGTCTTTGACCTCGTCCCAGATCGCGCCGCCCGACACGGTCAGCGCGCCCTTGTGCAACAGCCCCGCCTCGCCGAGCCGCCGGATGACCACAGGCAGGCCGCCGGCAAAGAAGAACTCCTCCATCAGGTGCTGGCCCGAGGGCAGCAGGTTCACGATGGTCGGCACGTCGCGGCCGCAGCGATCCCAGTCCTCGAGCGTGAGATCGACCCCGGCCCGCCCGGCCATCGCCAGAAGATGGATCACCGCGTTGGTCGAACCGCCGATCGCCGCGTTGGTGCGGATCGCGTTCTCGAAGGCGGGCTTGGTCATGATGTCGGAGGGTTTCAGGTCGTCCTTGACCATGTCGACGATGCGCCGCCCCGTCAGATGCGCCATCACGCGGCGGCGGCTGTCCACCGCCGGGATCGCGGCGTTGCCCGACAGCGCCATGCCGAGCGCCTCGGCCATGCTCGCCATGGTCGACGCCGTGCCCATCGTGTTGCACGAGCCCGGCGAGCGCGACATCGAGGCCTCGGCCTCGACGAATTCCTCGGCCGTCATCTCGCCCGCCTTCACCGCCTCGGAGAACCGCCACAGATGCGTGCCCGAGCCGACCTTCTCGCCCCGGAAATGGCCGTTGAGCATCGGCCCGCCCGACACCAGGATCGCGGGCAGATCGACGCTCGCCGCCCCCATCAACAGCGCCGGCGTGGTCTTGTCGCAGCCCGCCAGCAGCACGACGCCGTCCATGCATTTGCCGCGGATCGCCTCCTCGACATCCATGGCGCACAGGTTGCGGTACATCATCGCCGTCGGGCGCAGGGTCGATTCCGACGGCGAGAAGACCGGGAATTCCACCGGCAGGCCGCCCGCCTCGTAGATGCCGAACTTCACCCGCTCGGCGAGGTCGCGCAGATGCGCGTTGCACGGCGTCAGCTCCGACCAGGTGTTGCAGATGCCGATCACCGGGCGGCCATCGAACAGGTCGGCGGGCAGGCCCTGGTTCTTCATCCAGCTGCGGTGATAGATCGCGTCCTTCGACGTGCCGCCGAACCATTCCTGCGAACGCAGCTTGCGGGGCCAGGGGGCGGGGGTGAAGCTCATGATGGGGCCTTTCGGGGCAGAACAGATGCGCCGCAGCCCGGTCCCGGCGACAGCGCCCGACCGCGGCCCGGTCTTTGGCCCAGATTGCCAAACTGTCCGATATCATTCAAATACTGGATCGACATGAATCCATATCAAAACCGGGATGATCCAGCCGACCGGCTGCTGCGGCGCGGGCTCAAGATCATGCATCTGCAGCTTTTGGCGCAGCTCGAACAGGGCAAGCCGCTCGGCGCCGCGGCCGCGGCGCTCGGCATCGCGCAGCCCGCCGCGTCGCGGCTGTTGTCCGAAGCCGAGCGGATCGCGGGCTGCGCGCTGCGGCGGCCCGACGGGCGCGGGATCCGGCTCACGCCCGAGGGCGGCGCGCTGGCGCGGCGTGCCGGGCGGATCCTGGGCGAGCTGAACGATGCCGGGCGGGAATTGTCCGAGATCGCCTCGGGCCTGTCGGGCGAGGTGCGCATCGGCGCCGTCACCGGCCCGGCGATGGACCGGGTGCTGCCGGTGCTGCAGGCGGCGCGGCGATCGATGCCCAAGCTGCGCATCCGGGTCGAGATCGCCAATTCCGAAGAGCTGAGCGAGGCCCTGCTCGACGGGCAGCTCGATCTCGCGCTGGCGCGGCTGCCCGCCGCGCGGCCAAGGGAGCCGTTCGATTTCGTGCCGCTGAGCCCCGAGCCCGTGGCGCTGGTGGTGCGGGCCGGGCACCGGCTTCTGGCGCAGTCGGGCCCGCCCCCGCGCGAGATCCTGGACCAGGACTGGGTGCTGCCCGCGCCCGGCACGCTGTTGCACGACACGGTGCAGGACCGGCTGGCCCGGCTCGGCCTGCCGGCGCCGCATGTGAGCGTCACCACCTCGTCCTTTCTGCTGACGCTGGCGCTGGTCCAGCGCAGCGACGCGGTGGCGCCGATGGCGCGGGCGGTGGCGATGCGGTTTTCGGGCGCGGCCTGCGCGGTCCTGCCCGAGGATCTGGGCATTTCGGTCGCGCCTTACGGGTTGCTCACCCGCGCGGGCGCGGTGCTGCCGATGGCGGCGCGGCGGCTGGCCGAACAGCTCGTGCGCACCGCGCCGGACAGCCCCGCGCCGCCGGGCCCGGACGGCATGCCGGGCCCGCATGACGGCCCTGTCCAAACTGCAGGGCAAGCCCCGTGACAAGGACGCCGGGCGGGACTATGTGCGCCATTCCCAACCCCTTCTTTTGCAAAGGATCGCGCCCGTGTCCGCCCCCGTGTCCGCCATCGTCTCCTCCACCCCCGCCCCCACCGTTGCCAGCGCCGGCTTCGTCGCGCGCCTGCGCGCCGCGGCGGGCCGGTGGTTCGCCCATCGCCAGTCGATCTGCGACCTGGCGCTGCTGAGCGACGAGGATCTCGCGCATCTGGGCGTCTCCAGCCGCGAGATCCGCGAAATCCGCCGCGTTGCCCGATTCGAGGCACCGTTCACGCCGCGCCCCGCCGCCCCCGTGGCGCAGCGGGCCAACCCGCTTTCGCTGCTGACCAGCGCGGCGCTGCACCGCTGAGACGGCCCGCGGCGTCCGGGCCCCGCGCGATGCGGGCCGGGCGGCGCTTCAGATCATGCCGCGCATCTGCGCGGCATGCACCGCTTCGGCGGTGGTGCGGGCCCCGAGCGCGGCCCGCGCCGATTTCAGCCGCGCCTTGAGCGCGCTGGCGCTGATGCCGATGATCCCCGCCGCGCGCGCATGCCGCTCCCCCGAGGCCATCAGCCGCAGCGCCTCGCGCTGCGCGGCGGTCAGTTCGATGGCGCCGGGCGCGCCCGCGTGCAATCTTGCGATGATCGCAAGCGCGAGATCGCGCTCCGCCGCGGTAAAGGGCCGGTCGGCGCGGGCCAGACCGCAAAACGACCGGGTCTCGGCGTCTCCGGTCGCCGCGGTGATGCCGTGGCAGAGCCCGTGCGCCTGCGCGTCGGCGATGACGCCGTTGGGATCGCGCGCCGCGAGGCTGTCCCAGCACGCCACCCCGTCATGGCTCAGCGCCCAGCCGATCGCCGGGTCGCGCAGGAAATAGGATTTGCGCGCATAGGTGTCGCGCCAGCTTTGCGCATAGCAGTTCTCGATATGCGCGGCGCGCCCCCGTCGCACCCGCAGCACCGCCGAGAATCCGGCAGGGGCAAGCCGCGCGAGTTCGGAGAAATCATGCGGAGCGTAGCTGTGCATAGGCATCGGCGGCAAAGACGTCCCTGGTGGCGAAGATTCGGTGTTGCGTACGCAACAGGCCCGAGATAGCGGGCAATTTAATGGCATTGAAGCGACGACAGCTTTGCACGTCAAGCGTGTATAAAGAATGCCGCATATTTTTTGACGCAAGATGAGCCGCCCGCACCGGCCCAAGGCCCGACCCGGCGGCGCGCTGGCCGGAGGCGTCGCCCTGTGCGCAGATGCGAAGCCCTCCCGCCATGGCCGGGGCTTGCCGCGCGACGGTGCCGCCACACCTCCCCGTGCAGGAACGCAGGACAGGAGACGTACATGGGACATCGCATCCTTTTCATCACCGGGGCCTCGTCGGGCATCGGCGCCGCCACCGCGCGCGCCGCCGTCGCGGCGGGCTGGCATGTCGGGCTGATGGCCCGCAGCGAGGACAAGCTGGACGCGCTGGTCAAGGAACTCGGGGACCGGGCGCTGGCGCTGCCGGGCGACGCCACCGACCTGGCCGCGCAGGAGCGCGCCGTGGCCAAGCTGGTCGAGAGATGGGGCGGGCTCGACGCGGCCTTTGCCAATGCCGGGACCGGGCTCGACACGCCCGGCACGGTGGAGGGCGATCCCGAGGAATGGCGCAAGATGGTGGATCTGAACATCATGGCGCTGCTCTACACCGCGCGCGCCGCGCTGCCCGAGCTGAAAAAGCGCAAGGGGCATCTCGTGCTGACCGGGTCGGCGGCGGGCAAGCGGCACATCGCGGGTTCGATCTACGGCGCGACCAAGTGGTTCGTGCACGGCTATGCCGGCAACATGAGCGAGGAGATGCGCGACTGGGGCGGGCGTTGCACGGTGATCGCGCCGGGCATGGTCGACACGCCGTTCTTCTCCGAGCCCAAGCCCGGCAAGATCCGGCCCGAGGACATCGCCCGCGCGGTGGTCTTCGCGCTCGACCAGTCCGAGACCGCCGACCTGCGCGAGATGTTCATCATGCCGACCGGCTGATCCGGTGCCCCGGTTTCAGCCCAGCTCCCCATCGGGCGGGGCCGCGACGGTATGGAATTCGGAGCCGTAGCCGACAATGCAGCTGATCCCCGCCGGGTCGGTGAGCAGCACGGTATAGCTGCCGTTTTCCGGGTTGGACCAGATTTCGAGCATCCGCTGCCGCGTCTCGACCGTGGTTTCGAGACCGGCGGCGGTCAGCGCCTCGGAGTAGCGATCCTTGAGCCTCTCGACGATGTGATCGCGCGGGGCGCAGCCCATCGCCGCCGCCGGGGGCGCGGTCGCCGCCATGCCGAACAACAGCGCCGTGGTCACCAGCCGTTTGAACATCAGATCCTCCATGGTTCCACAACTGCGGATCGAGGAGGAGATGCTGTGGAGACAAACGCCCCCTCATACCAAATATGGAGCGGGCAGCCGCAAGGTCCAAAACAAGTCCGATCAACAGATGCGGAACCGCCCAGTATCCGTCAGGGCATCGTGACTTCGCCGGTCACCATGTTGGTGTAGTCGCCGCCCTCGCCGCCGGCGTCGAACGTGCCGCCGCCTTCGGCTTCGGCCCATTTGCCGGTGCCGCCCCGCACCATCCAGTCGCCGGTGATCCGGCCCTCCTCGCCCATCCCCGTGACCGTCCATTCCATCACCGCCATGTCGCCATCGGCGTCGGAATAGTGGCAATAGCCACTGCCCTGCATCGCGCCGACATCGACCAGCGCGGCGCCGAAGCACGGGCCGGACAGGCTGGCGAAGGGGCTATCGGGATCGGTGGTCTCGAAGCCGTCATATTCGACCTGGTTGTGCACGACCATCATGCCTTCGCCCACCGGCATCTGCATGCTGTTGGGCGTGCCCTTGCCGACGCCCTCGACGCTGATGGTCTCGGCCTGTGCCGTCCCCACCCCGACGGCACCGACAAGCGCCGCGCTCATGACAAACATCTTCATCGTTACACCTCCTGCTGGGCGGACCACGGCAGGCGGACCGCCTGGCCCCAGCTTAACACGAACCGGCCCCGAAACGGGCGCAAACGCAAAACGGCGGCCGTCCCGTGCCGGGACGACCGCCGTTTCGGCGCCCCGTCGGTGACGGGGCAGGTCCATGCGCGATCAGGCGGCGCGGGCCGCGTCGCGGGCGATGGTGTTGATCATGCCGCGGGCGATGCCGAGATCGGCAAGATCGCGGTCGCTCAGCTGGCCCAGCTCGCGCTGGGTCTGGCGGTACACCCGGTTGCGCTCGATCGCGGCCTTGAAGCGCGCGGTGATCGCGGTCAGGCCGAAGGTTTCGGTGTTGAAGGTGGTGCGCTGGTCGATGGTGGCGGTGGCCATGTCAGTATCCTTGGTTCGGGTCCGTTATGCGGCCCTTGTCGCGGGCCTGATCGGCGTGGCGCGTATCGCCGCGTCGTTGACCCCAAATTGGTAGCGGTAACGGCGAATGAAAACCCCTGCCCGCCGTAGACCCGCCATGCATCCCGTGCATGGGCGCGGTCTCAGCGCGCGGCGGTCCAGTCGAGCACCACCTTGCCCGACGATCCGCCGCGCATCGCCTCGAAACCCGCGACGTAATCGGCCACCGGCATCCGGTGGGTGATGACACCCCGCACGTCGAGCCCGTTCTCCAGCATCGCGATCATCTTGTACCAGGTCTCGAAGATCTCGCGGCCATAGACGCCCTTGATGGTGATCGCCTTGAACACGATGCGGCTCCAGTCGACCGGCGATTTGCCCGGCGGGATGCCGAGCATGGCGATCCGCCCGCCCATCACCAGCCGCTCGACCATCTGGTCGAGCGCGCGCTGGTTGCCCGACATCTCCAGCCCGATGTCGAAGCCCTGCTTCATGCCCAGACGCGGCACCACCTCGGCCAGATCCTCCTGCGCCACGTTGACCGGCACCACGTCGGCCACCTGTGCTGCGAGCGCGAGCCGGTCGGGGTTGATGTCGGTGATGACGACATGGCGCGCGCCGACATGGCGGGCGACGGCGGCGGCCATGATGCCGATCGGGCCCGCGCCGGTGATCAGCACGTCCTCGCCCACCAGATCGAAGGACAGCGCGGTGTGCACGGCATTGCCGAGCGGATCGAGGATCGCGCCGATCTCGTCGTCGATGGCATCGGGCAGCGGCACCACGTTGAAGGCCGGAAGCCGCAGGTACTCGGCAAAGGCGCCCTGTTCGTTGACGCCGATGCCGCGCGTCTCGGGGTCGAGGTGGAACTTGCCCGAGCGGCTCTGGCGCGACTGCTTGCCGATCAGGTGCCCTTCGCCCGAGCAGCGCTGGCCGATGGCGAGATCGGTGACGTTGGACCCCAACTCGACGATCTCGCCCGCGAATTCATGCCCCGTCACCAGCGGCACCGGCACGGTGCCCTGCGCCCAGTCGTCCCAGTTCCAGATGTGGACGTCGGTGCCGCAGATCCCGGTCTTGTTGACCCGGATCAGCACGTCGTCGGGGCCGATCTCGGGCACCGGGACGGTCTGCTGCCACAGCCCCTCTTCCGGCTTGGCCTTGACCAGCGCGGTCATGCCGTTGGGGCGGCTCACGAGATCACGCCCAGCTCGCGGCCCGCCTGCCCGAAGGCCGAAAGCGCCGCGTCGAGATCCGCGCGCGTGAGCGCGGCGTTCATCTGGGTGCGGATGCGGGCCTTGCCCTTGGGGACCACGGGAAAGAAGAAGGCCGAGACATAGACGCCCAGCTCGTCGAGCCTCGCGGCCATCTTCTGCGCCAGCTTGGCGTCGTGCAGCATCACGGGAATGATCGGATGCTCGCCCGGCAGGATCTCGAAGCCGAGATCGGTCAGGCCCTTGCGCCAGTATTCGGCGTTCTCGAAGAGCCGCGCGCGCAGATCGTCGCTCTGCTCGACGAGGTGCAGCGCCTCGAGCCCGGCGGCGCAGACCATCGGCGGCAGCGCGTTGGAAAAGAGATAAGGCCGCGCGCGCTGGCGCAGCAGGTCGATGACGGGCTGCGGCCCCGCGATATAGCCGCCGATGGCGCCGCCAAGCGCCTTGCCCAGCGTGCCGGTCAGCAGGTCGGCCTTGACGCCGAAATGCGCGGGCGTGCCCGCCCCCTTGGGCCCCATGAAGCCGGTGGCGTGGCAGTCGTCGACCATCATCAGCGCCTCGTACTTGTCCGCGAGCGCGCGGATCTCGTCGAGCTTGGCGAGATAGCCGTCCATCGAGAAGACGCCATCGGTGGCGATCATCACGTGGCGCGCACCGGCCTCGCGCGCCTCCTTCAGCTTGGCTTCAAGGTCGGCCATGTCGGAATTGGCAAAGCGGTAGCGCTTGGCCTTGCACAGGCGGATGCCGTCGATGATCGAGGCGTGGTTGAGCGCGTCGGAGATCACCGCGTCCTCGGGGCCGAGGAGCGGTTCGAACAGCGCGCCGTTGGCGTCGAAGCAGGCGGCGAAGAGGATGGTGTCGTCATGGCCGAGATACTCGGCCAGGCGTTTCTCCAGCTTGCGGTGCAAATCCTGCGTGCCGCAGATGAATCGCACCGAGGCCATGCCATAGCCGTGCCGGTCGAGCGATTCCTTGGCGGCGTGGATCAGGTCGGGGTGGTCGGCGAGGCCGAGATAATTGTTGGCGCACAGGTTGATGACCTCGCGCCCGGCGAGATCGACCCGCCCGCCCTGCGGCGAGGTGATCTCGCGCTCGGTCTTCCAAAGCCCTTCCTCGCGGATCTCCCCGAGCCGGGTTTCGATGTCGTGCAGGAAGCGGGTCATGAAGGGTCCTTTCCGGGCGCTGTAGATGCCAGAGTCTATGCCCGCGCGCGCCGCTTGCAAGCTCTGCCGCCACGGCAGGGCCTGGGCGGGCGGATCGGCGCGAAAGCCAAGCCTGCAAAGGCTCAGCCTTCGCCCTCGAAGCGGTAGATCGCCAGCCCGCGCTCGCTCTCGTCGATCTCCAGACGGCGGTTGACCGGGGCATGGGCGCGGCTGGCGCAGTTGGGGCGTTCGCACAGGTAGCAGTTGATGCCGATGCCGGTCGGCGTGATCCGGTCGAGATCGAGCCCCTCGGCATGGGCCAGCCGCGGCGCGTAGGCGACGTCGCAGCCCAGCCCGATCGCCAGCCGCGTCGCGGGCTGGCCCAGCGTGCCGCCATGCCGCGTCACGGTGCGCGCGATCGAGAAATACCGCGCCCCGTCGGGCATGGCGATCGCCTGCGTGTGCACCCGGTCGGGCGCCTCGAAGGCGGCGTGGATGTTCCACAGCGGGCAGGTGCCGCCAAAGGAGGAGAACGGAAACCGACCGGCGCTGAACCGCTTGGAGATGTTGCCCGCCTGATCGACCCGCACGAAGAAGAAGGGCACGCCGCGCGCGCCGTCGCGCTGCAGCGTGGTCAGCCGGTGCGCGACCTGTTCGTAGCTGGTGCCGAAACGGTGGCTCAGAAGCTCCACGTCGTAGCGCGCCGCCTCGCAGGCGGCGAGGAACCGCGCATAGGGCATCAGCAGCGCGGCGGCGAAGTAGTTGGCAAGGCTGACCCGCGCCAGCGCCAGCGCCGAGGGGTCCGTCAGCCCCGACCCCGCGATCTCGTCGGCGATCTCCTGTCCGAATTCCATCCGCGCCAGCAGCACCGCCATCTGGAACCGGCGGCTCGGCTGGCTCAGAAGCTCGGACAGGCGCAGCTCGCCGCGATGCGCGACATGCTGCCGGAGCCGCCCGGCCATCACGTCGGGCGGCAGGATGCGCACCCGGATGCCGTGCCCGCGCAGCCGCTCGGTCAGCGCGATATGCGGCTCGCTGCGGTGCAGAGACATCTCGTCGGCCATGGCCTCGGCGGCGCGGTCGAGCGCGTCGACATGGTTGCGCCGCTCGAACAGCCAGGCGCGCACCGCCTGCACCGCGCGGCTGCCCTCCTCGAGCACCTCGACCTTGTCGCGATCGGCGAGCGGGTTGGTCTCGGACTGGCGGCTCAGGATCATCTGGCGGTAGCGGTCATGCAGCCGCACCAGCGCCGCCGCGACGTTCGGCGCCGCCGACAGCGCCTGTTCGATCTCGACCCGGCCGACGCGCGCCTCGAGCGCCGGATCCTTGAGCGCCGCCGCGAGATCGGCGGCGAGCTGCGCGTCGGTTTCCGGGGCCAGCTCGCTGACATTGATGTCAAAGGCTTCGGCCAGCCGCATCAGGAGCTTGGCCGAGGCCGGGCGCTGGTTGCCCTCCATCAGCGTCACGTAGCTGGCCGAGACGCCGAGCCGCGCCGCCATGTCGGCCTGCGTCAGCCCGAGCGAGACGCGCAAGGTTTTCAATCGCGGGCCGATCAGCAGCTTTTCCCGGTGTTCCACCACGACATACCTAACAATGTTTCATCATTATTGGTTACATAACTTACAAGATTACCCGCTCGCAACTTAATTATGCTGCAACTGCGTCATGACCCTACTAACCTTACAGACAGCAAGACGCCGTTCCGTCGCGGCGTCCCCAACAGGAAGGTTTCGCAGATGCCCCTCGATCTCGTCCCCGCCCCCGCCGCGCCCAAGCCGGTTCTGCTGCGCGACGTGCCCGGCGCCTCTGCCGTCCTCACCGAAGAGGCGCTGGCGCTGGCCGCCGAATTGCAGACCCGTTTCGCGCCCCGGATGCAGGCGCTCGACGTCGCCCGCGCCCGCCGGCAGGAGCGCGCCGATGCCGGCCGCCTGCCCGACTATCTCGAAGAGACCACCGCCACCCGCAAGGGGATCTGGAGCTGCGCCCCGGCGCCCGAGGCGCTGCGCGACCGCAGGCTCTGTCTCGTCACCGGGGCCGAGGCGGGCGCGCTGGCCACGGCGCGCGGTGCGGGCGCCTCGGCGATGATCGTCGATCTCGACGAGGCGACGGCGCCGGGTTTCGCCAATCTCGTCGCCGGGATCGCCGCGCTGACGGCGACCGCCGACGACCCGCTGCCGATGCTGATCCGCCCGCGCCCGCTGGAGCGCGACGAGCCGGCGCTGCTCATCGGCGGGCACCCGGTGTCCGCGGGGCTGTTCGATCTGGCGCTGATCGTCACCCATCTCGCCGCGCCGCTGTCGGCGCGCGGCATGGGGCCGTGGCTGCAGATCGGCGGCATCGACAGCCACCGCGAGGCGCGGCTGTGGTCCGAGATCCTCGCGATCTGCGAAACGCGGGCCGAACTGGCGCCGAACACGCTGCGCGCCGAAGTGGCGATCGAGACGGTCAATGCCGGCTTCGAGATGGACGAGATCCTGTGGGAGCTGCGCGACCGCGCGGTCGGGTTGACCTCGCGCGCCGCCCCGCTGGCGGCGTCGTATCTGCGGCTGATGCGCGCGCATGAAGCGGCGCTCTTGCCCGCGACGCTCGATCCGCAGGCGGCGTTTCTGGGGACCTGCGCCGCGCGCATGGTCAAGGTCGCGCATCGCCGCGGCACCCATGCCATCGCCGAGGCCCCCGCAGGCACCGATCCGGCGCTCCTGCGCGGCCCGCTCGACGAGGGTTGCGACGGGCTGCGGCTCGATGCGCCCGACCGGATCGCGCCGGCCCGCGCGGCGGTGGAGCGCGCCCTGCCCGGCGCGCACCAGATCGGCCGCCCGCGCCAGTATTTCCGCATCAGCCCCGAGATGCTGCTCAAGCCGCAGGCCGGACCGGTCACCGAAGCGGGGCTGCGCGGCACCGTCCATATCGCCATCGCCGCACTCGCCGCCTGGATCGCCGGGCGCGGCCCGGTGCGGATCGAGGACGGTCTGCACGGGCTCGCCTCCGCCGATCTCGCCCGGGCGCGGCTTGGCCAGTGGCTCGCCCATGGCGCGGCGGTCGAGATGGAGGCGGGCGACAGCCGCCGCATGACCGCCGACTGGCTGGCCGCGCTGATCCACGAGGAAATCGTGGCGCTGGTCGAATGGCTGGGCCCGCACAGCTTCCATCGCGGCCGCTACGCCTCGGCGGCGCGGATCGTGCAGGAAGCGGCCTGCGCCAGCCCGCAGCCGGACCATGTCGTCCGCCTCGCGGCGCCGCTGCTCGACACGCTCGACTGATCATCGCCGGGGGGCGCCATGCCCCCCGCCCCACCCACACCCATCCCGAAGGACCACAGGACATGACCGACACCACCCCGCCGCGCCGCCAGAGCTATGCCGCGCGCCGCGCCGCCCTCCAGAGCCGTTTCCCGGACGGCACCGCCCCCGGCGGCGTCGGGCTCGACGACATCGTGCAACTGCAGATGCAAAACAGCTACGACACCCATCTCGACATCGCCCGCGACATGGCGCGCGTGATGCGCGCCGACATGGCCGCCTATGACGCCGACCCCGAGCATTTCACGCAAAGTCTGGGCTGCTGGTCGGGCTTTCACGCCCAGCAGATGATCCGGTCGGTCAAGCGGCTGCGCGGCACCACCAAGGGCGCCTATGTCTATCTTTCGGGCTGGATGGTCGCGGGCCTGCGCAACCGCTGGGGCCACCTGCCTGACCAGTCGATGCATGAAAAGACCGCCGTGGCCGACCTGATCGAGGAGATCTACGTCTCGCTGCGGCAGGCCGACGAGGTCGAGATGAACGACCTGTTCCGCGCGCTGAGCGCCGCGCGCAAGGCGGGCGACGCGCAGGCCGAGCGCGAGGCCATCGCCGCCATCGACGGCTTCGAAAGCCACGTCGTGCCGATCATCGCCGATATCGACGCGGGCTTTGGCAACGAGCACGCGACCTATCTTCTGGCGCGCGAGCTGATCCGCGCCGGGGCCTGCTGCCTGCAGATCGAGAACCAGGTCTCGGACGCCAAGCAATGCGGCCACCAGGACGGCAAGGTGACCGTCCCGCGCGAGGATTTCATCGAAAAGCTGCGCGCCTGCCGGCTGGCCTTCGAGGAGCTGGGCGTCACCGACGGCGTGATCGTCGCGCGCACCGACAGTCTCGGCGCCGGGCTGACCCAGAAGCTCCCGGTGAGCCGGGCCCCCGGCGACCACGCGGCCGAATACCTCAAATGGGTCGAAACCGAGAGCTTCGCGGACCAGCCCGCCGAGGGCGAGATCGCGCTGTGGCGCGATGGCGGCTGGCAGCAGCCCGCCCGCCTGCCCAACGGGCTGGTGCGCTTCAAGGAAAACACGGGCCGGGCCCGCGTGATCGAGGATTGCGTGGCCTCTCTCAATGATGGCGGCGCGGATCTCATCTGGATCGAGACCGACACGCCCAACGTCGCCGAGATCGCCAGCATGGTCGACGAGATCCGGCGCGCGGCCCCGCACGCCAAGCTGGTCTACAACAACTCGCCCTCGTTCAACTGGACTTTGAACCTGCGCAAGCAGGTCCGCGCGGACTGGATCGCCGAAGGCCGGATCGCCGAGGCCGATTATCCCGACGGCACCGCGCTGATGAAGGCCGAATTCGACGCGACCGATCTGGGCCGCGAGGCCGATGCCCGGCTCAGGCGGTTCCAGCACGACATCTCGACCAAGGCGGGGGTGTTCCACAACCTGATCACCCTGCCGACCTTCCACCTGACCGCGAAATCGGTGGACGAGCTGTCGCGCGGCTATTTCGGCGAAGACCGGATGCTGGCCTATGTCGCCACCGTGCAGCGCGAGGAGATCCGCCGCGGCATTTCGGCGGTCAGGCACCAGCACGAGGTCGGCTCGGATCTCGGCGACAGCTTCAAGGAGATGGTCGGCGGCGAACGCGCGCTCAAGGCCGGGGGGCACGCCAACACCATGAACCAGTTCGCCGCCGAATGAGGTGTCGGCCCGGTCGGGCCTGACCGGGCGATGCTCTCGGACGCCGCTCCCCCGCTCGGGGGGGGCGGCGTCGTCCTGCGCGCGATCCGAATCGTTCCTGCCCCGCCCCTGCCGCCTTTCGGTCGCACCGGGGCGACAGCCCCGCCACACCGCCGCAGGACCGCTTCGAAAGCGGGCAGGCGCCCTGAAACCGGGCAGGCGCATGCGCTGTTTCAAGCCGAAACCCCGCCGCTTGATGCAGGTCATGGATCGCGGGCCAAAGACCTGTCACGCTGCCATCGTGTCGATCTCGCATGGGAGGCTTGAGATGACCGACAGACCCGCCGACACCGACCCCGCCGCCGAGGCGGCGCCGAAGGCCCTGGCCGCGCCGCAGATGCAGCATGTCCTCACGGCCCAGACCCGGATTCTCGATGAAACCGGCAGCTTCGCGGCTGCGTGGTTCAGGCGGCGGCACGTGATGGCCGAGGCTCTCGGCGGTCTCGCCGCCGAGATCGCGGGCGCGGGCGGCGATCCCGCGCGGATCACCGACGCCGTGGCGCGCTGGCAGGAGGGGGCGCGCGACCGCCTGACCGCGGATATGCGCGACTGGCTGGCGCTGTGCACCAGCTGCACCGGGCACCTGGTGCGCGAGGTGAACGAGGCCGAAGGCGAAATCCTTGAAACCACGGTCGATTTCACCCGGCGCGCCGGACGGACGAAGCACGCCACGCCTGTCTGACGGGCTGGCCCGCCGGGCCGGTCTCAGCCGGCCATGCTGAGACGGTGCCCGCCCGTTTCGGGCGGCGCGGCGGCGGCGCGATAGGCCGCATGCGCGGCCTGCCCCGGTTGCAGCGAGTCGACCGCGGTGTCGGCGGCGCCAGCCCCGGCGCCGCCGGGGCCGATCGCGGAGATCAGGTTTTCGAGCTTCATCCTGCCTCGCAGCGCGATCGCCGCGGCCCGCGCCGCGTCGACAGTCTCCGGAACGGGGCGTCCGGCCGATGCGGGGGCACGGTCCGCCACCCCGAGCAGGCTGGCCCCGAGATCGGCGAGCGCGGCGCGCCCCGCCGCCAAGCTGTCATCGGCCGCGACGCTCGGCGTTCGGGTGGCGACATCGGCGACCGGACTGGCCGGTTCCCGTGTGGCGGGCGCCTCGGGCGTTTGCGCCGCCGCGCCGACCGGGGTTGTGGCCGTGGCCGTGGCCGTAGCCGGGGCTGTGGCTTCGGCGGGCGGCACGACAGGTGCGGCGGTCGGCGCAGTGGGCGGCACGAGCGCGACGGGCTCCGGGACATCGACGACGATGGCGGGCGCGGCGGCGACGGGGGCCGGCTTGGCGGCGGGCTCCGGGCTGGCCGAAGTTCTGGCCGCGCCGTCGCGGGCCTCGCGGAGCGCGGCGATGATGTCCTTCCAGGAAAAACCGCCGGGCTGGGCGTTGAATGAAAGCGGCATGCCTGACCTCCTGAGGTTGAACAGGGACCAGTTGGCGCCTCGATTAAGGCAAAATCCGCGCCATTCCGCGACAATACGATAGCGTATGCAAATACGCTTTGGGATAGGTCGACCGGCGCGAACCGCCTCAGCCGACCCGTTCGAGCAGCGAGACATAGCTCGCCACCGCCGCGCCGCCCATGTTGAACACCCCCGCAAGCCGCGCGTCCGGCACCTGCATGCCGCCCGCCTCGCCCATCAGCTGCATCGCCGCCATCACATGCATCGACACGCCGGTCGCGCCGATCGGGTGGCCCTTGGATTTCAGGCCGCCCGACGGGTTCACCGGCAGCCGCCCGCCCTTGAGCGTGACGCCCTCCTCGATCACCCGGTGCCCCTGCCCCGGCGCCGCGAGGCCCATCGCTTCGTATTCCAGAAGCTCGGCGATGGTGAAGCAGTCATGCGTCTCCACCAGATCGAGATCGTCGAGCGTCAGCCCGCCCATCTCCAGCGCCTTGGCCCAGGCCCGCTTCGGCCCCTCGAAGGCCAGCACGTCGCGGCGGCTCATGGCGAGGATGTCGTTGACCTGCGCGCGGGCCCGCACGGCGATGGCACGGCGCATCGTCCTCGCCGTCTCGGCATCCGCCAGCACCAGCGCCGCCGCCCCGTCCGACACCAGCGAGCAGTCGGTGCGGCGCAGCGGGGCCGCGACGTAAGGATTGCGGTCGCTCACCGCGTTGCAGGCCTCAAAGCCGAGATCCTTGCGCATGTGGGCATAGGGGTTCTCGACGCCGTTGGCGTGGTTCTTGGCCGCGATCCGGGCCAGCGCCTCGGAGCGGTCGCCATAGGTCTGGAAATAGCCCTGGGCGATCCGCCCGAAGATCCCGGCAAAGCCGCCGGGCGTGTCGCCTTCCTCCTCGCGCCACGAGCAGCCCAGCAGGATGTCGCCCACCTCCGGCCCCGGCGTGGCGGTCATCTTCTCGGCCCCCACCACCAGCGCGATCCGGCCCCGGCCCGCGGCGATGAAATCCATCGCGCCGTTGAGCGCCGCCGAACCGGTGGCACAGGCGTTCTCGTAACGCGTGGCGGGCGCGTGGCGCAGCCCGTCCTCGCCCATCGCCACCAGCGAGGCCTGGAAATCCTGCCGCGAAAAGCCGTTGTTGAACACGCCCGCGAAAACCCCGTCGACCTCCCCGGCGCCGATCCCGGCATGATCGAGCGCCGGTCCCGTGACCTCCGCCATCAAGGCCGCCGTGTCCGGCGCCTCGCTCTTTCCGAAGACGCTGTGCGCCCAGCCCACGATCTGCGCCTCGGCCATGGCCCGCTCCCTTTTGTCCTGCGCCGCCCTCCCGCGGCGCGGCCATGCTCTGCGCCCGCACGGGCGGGCGCAAGCCCCGCGCCGGAACTTCTGCGCGACTCTTCGCCTGCCGGTCCTCGCCTGTCAGCGCGGGCGCGGATCGGCGGCGCGCCCGCGCAGGGCGGGATTGCGCCGAAAGCCGCTATACAACGCCGCGTTTTGCGCGTAAGGGTCCGCCTTTGACGTGGCCCGACGGGCCGCCCCCGGCCCGATATGGGCCGCCTTCCAGACCAACGGACCTTTTCTGACATGATGCAGACCCTCAGGGACGCGCTCGACGCGCGCGGCTACGACACGCTCACCCCGGTGCAGGAGGCCGTCACCGCAGCGGAGCTTGCCGAGCGCGACCTGCTGGTCTCGGCGCAGACCGGCTCGGGCAAGACGGTGGGCTTCGGGCTCGCCATCGGCCCGACCATCCTCGACGATGACGGCCAGCTCGGCCGCGCCGCCGCCCCCGTGGCGCTCGCCATCGCGCCGACCCGCGAACTGGCCAGCCAGGTGATGCGCGAGCTCGAATGGCTCTATCGCGGCGCCGGGGCCCGCATCGCCACCGCCATCGGCGGCATGGAAATCCGCGACGAGCGCCGCGCGCTCGACCGCGGCGCGCATTTCGTCGTGGCCACGCCGGGCCGTCTTGCCGATTACGTGCGCCGCGGCGCGATCGACCTGTCGGACATCCGCGCCGTCGTGCTCGACGAGGCCGACGAGATGCTCGATCTCGGTTTCCGCGAGGATCTCGAATTCATCCTCTCGGCCTGCCCCGAAAGCCGCCGCACGCTGCTCTTCTCGGCCACCGTGCCCGCGGCGATCGCCAAGCTCGCCAAGGATTTCCAGAACGACGCCGAGCGCGTCGTCGTCGCCACCAAGGGCGGCCAGCATGCCGACATCTCCTACAAGGCGATGCAGGTGGCCCAGGGCGACGAAGAGGCCGCGATCATCAACGTGCTGCGCCACCAGGACGCGACCAACGCCATCGTGTTCGCCAACACCCGCGCCATGGTCGCGCGCCTCACCGCGCGGCTGTCGAACCGCGGCTTTTCGGTGGTGTCGCTGTCGGGCGAGCTGACCCAGAACGAGCGCACCCACGCGCTGCAGGCGATGCGCGACGGGCGGGCCCGGATCTGCGTGGCGACCGACGTGGCCGCGCGCGGCATCGACCTGCCGGACCTGGAGCTGGTCATCCATGCCGAGCTGCCCTCGAACTCCGAGACGCTGCTGCACCGCTCGGGCCGCACGGGCCGCGCGGGGCGCAAGGGCGTCAGCGCGCTGATCGTGCCGATGAAGGCGCGGAAGAAGGCCGAGCGTCTCCTGGGCACCGCCAAGCTCTCGGCCGACTGGACCGTGCCGCCCTCGGCCGAGGACATCCTCGCCGCCGACGAGGCGCGGCTGCTCGACGATCCGATCTGGGGCGCCGAGGTGGCCGAGGACGCCAAGGTCTTTGCCGCCAAGCTGCTCCAGCGCCACGCGCCCGAAACCATCGCCGCGGCCTATCTCGCGCTCTACCGCGCCCGCCGCTCGGCCCCCGAGGAGCTGCTGCCGCCCGACACCAAACCGCAAAAGCGCCCCGCCGCTGCCTTCGGGCCGGGCAAGTGGTTCTCGCTGTCGGTGGGCCGCGCCGAGCGGGCCGAGGCGCGTTGGCTGCTGCCGCTTCTGTGCCGCGCCGGTGACATCTCCAAGGACGCGATCGGCGCGATCCGCATTCAGGACAACGAGACCTTCGTGGAGATCGCCGAGGCGTCGGTGCCGGGCTTTTTGCGCGCCATCGGCCCCGACATGTCGCCCGAAGAGGGCCTGAAGATGACCGCGCTCGACGCCGCGCCGGACCTGTCGCGCGGTCCCCGGCCCGAGCGCGGCCCCCGGCCCGAACGCGGGCCGCGGCCCGACCGTGGCCCCCGCCCGGATCGCGGCCCCCGCCCCGACCACGCGCCCCGGTCCGAAACCGGTGACGCGCCCGCGCGCCCGGCCCCCGACGCCCCGGCGCCGCAGGCCGCGCCCTCCGACGACCGCCCGCCGCGCAAGCCGCGCGCCGACAAGCCCGCCGGTGAGCGCCCCTACAAGAAGGCCGAGGGCGCGCCCGCCGACAAGCCGTGGAAAAAGCGCGACGCGCCCGCAGGCGACAAGGGCGGCGACAAGCCGTGGAAGAAGAAGGACACGAAACCCTTCGACCGCAGCCGCGACGGCGCCGTCTCGGATCGGCCCGGCAAGCCCACTGGGAAGCCGGGCGGCAAACCCGGTGCGAAGCCCGCGGGCAAGCCCTTCGCGAAACCGGGCGCCAAGCCCGGCCCGCGCGCGGCCAGATCCGACGGCCCGGCCAAACCGCGCGGCGCTTCCGACACCTCGCGCCGCTTCACGCCGCCGGGCAAGCCGGGCGTCAAATCCGACAAGCCCCGCAAGGGCGGCTACGACACCCCCAAGCGCGGCAAGTAAACCGCCCCCCGAGGGGCTTTGAATTGGGCGCCCGTCCGGCCGGACGGGCGCCCTTTCGCGTTCGGGGCACCGCCGCGCGCGGCCTAGCCCGCCCGGTTCAGCAGCAGGCAGGTCTCCGAGTTGAGCACGCCGGGGATCTCGCGGATGTCGCCCAGCACGCGGTCGAATTCCGACAGCGACGCCGCCTCGATCCGCGCCACGAGATCCCACGCGCCATTGGTCGAATGCAGCTCCGACACCTGCCGCATCCGCCGCAGCCTTGCCGCGACGCCGCGCGCCTGCGGGCCCTGAAGCTCGATCAGCATCACCGCGCGGATCAGGTCATCGGCATCCGGCGCGCCCAGCTCGACCGTGAAGCGGCGGATCGCGCCGGTGCCGCGCAGCCGGTCGATCCGCGCGCTCACCGTGGCGCGCGACAGCCCCAGCTCGGCGGCCAGCGCCACGACGGGCATCCGGGCGTCCTGCTGCAACAGCGCCAGCAGGCGGCGGTCGGTCGGATCGAGCTGGGTCATGTGCATTCCGTCGGTTGACTGCGCAGAATGTAAGAAGAACCATGCGTCATGCGCAATCCGCCCCCTCCCCATGCGCGTGGGAATGCGACAGGATCGGGCAAAACCGCCGCACAGGAGTGACAGATGACCGACGCCCCCGCCCCGTCCAAGCTTGCCATGGTCCCCTTCGTCTCGGTGGCGCAGATGATGGAAATGGTGAACAGCATCGGGCCGCGCCGGATGATGGCCGAGCTGGCCGAGTACATCGAGGCCGATTTCCGCCGCTGGGAGCTGTTCGACAAGACGCCGCGCGTGGCCAGCCATTCGCCCGAGGGGGTGATCGAGCTGATGCCGACCTCGGATGGCGAGACCTACGGCTTCAAATACGTCAACGGCCACCCGTCGAACCTCAAGCGCGGCTTCCAGACCGTCACCGCCTTCGGCGTGCTGGCCCGGGTCGACAATGGCTACCCGATCCTGCTGTCGGAAATGACGGTGCTGACCGCCTTGCGCACCGCCGCCACCTCCGCCGTCGCGGCGCGCCATCTCGCGCCCAAGGGCGCCAGGACGCTCGCCCTGATCGGCGCGGGCGCGCAATGCGAGTTCCAAGCGCTGGCCTTCCAGGAGATGCTCGGCATCGAGAAGATCCGCATCTACGACATCGACCCGGCGGCGACCCGCAAGGCCGCGGCCAACCTCGCCGAGAGCGGGCTCGACATCACCACCTGCGAGACCGGCGAAGAGGCGGTCGCGGGGGCCGAGATCATCACCACCTGCACCGCCGACAAGCAATACGCGACGATCCTGACCGACAACATGGTCGGGCGCGGCGTCCACATCAACGCCATCGGCGGCGACTGCCCCGGCAAGACCGAGCTGCATCGCGACATCCTGCTGCGCTCGGACATCTTCGTCGAATACCCCGAGCAGACCCGGATCGAGGGCGAGATCCAGCAGCTCGACCCGGACCACCCCGTGACCGAGCTGTGGGAGGTCATCACCGGCAAGAAGGAGGGCCGCCGCGGCGCCGACCAGATCACGCTGTTCGACAGCGTCGGCTTCGCGACCGAGGATTTCTCGGCGCTGCGCTACATCCGCGACCAGCTCGACCGCACCGGGCATTATGCGATGCTCGACCTTCTGGCCGACCCCGACGACACGCGCGACCTGTTCGGCATGGTGCGCCGCGCCAAGGGGTGAGGCGACGGGCGGCGACGGAAACGAAAAGGGGCGCGGTCCGATCGGACCGCGCCCCTTTTTCTTCGGCGCCCCCCGGAAGCGGCGGGCTTGGATCTCAGGCCCCCTGCCCGGCCTTGAACCACCGCACCAGCGCGCGGCGGTCCTCATCCGAGATATCGGTGATGTTGGCGGGCGGCATGGCGTGGCTGACGCCAGCCTGCAGGTAGATCGCCCGCGCATTCTGCGCGATGTCCTGCGGCGTCTCCAGAACCACCCCCTTGGGCGCCCAGCGAATGCCGTCCCAGACCGGCTCGCGCGCGTGGCACATCGAACAGCGGCCCACCACGATCCGCTCCGCCTCGTGGAACCCCTCGGCTTGCGCAAAGCGCTGCTCATAGGCGGTCATCGGGCGCGCCTCGGCCTCCTCAAAGGAGCCCCACATCGGCGCGGTCGAGAGCCATGCGAGGATCAGGAACAGGATGACGGTGACGCCCCATGTCCAATGCGGGCCGCGGCCCGTCGCGTGCATGGTGTTGAAGTAATGCCGGATCGTCACCCCCATCAGGAAGACCAGCGCCGCGATGATCCAACTATACTCGGTGGCGAAGGCGAGCGGGTAATGGTTCGACAGCATCAGGAACACGACCGGCAGGGTCAGGTAGTTGTTGTGGGTCGAACGCAGCTTGGCGATCTTGCCGTATTTCGGATCGGGCTTGCGCCCCGCCTTGAGGTCCGCCACCACGATCCGCTGGTTCGGCATGATGATCAGGAACACGTTCGCGGTCATGATCGTCGCGGTGAAGGCGCCCAGATGCAAAAGCGCCGCGCGCCCGGTAAAGACCTGGTTGTAGCCCCAGCTCATCGCGACCAAGAGCGCGAAGAGCAGCACCATCAAGAGCGTCGGGCGATTGCCCAGGCCCGATTTGCAAAGCCGGTCATAGACCAGCCAGCCGATGGTGAGCGATCCGGCCGAAAGCGCGATCGCCTGCCACACCGCGAGATCGGCGCGCGACGGGTCGATCAGATACAGCTCCGCCCCGACCCAGTAGACGATCATCAGGAGCGCCGCGCCCGACAGCCACGTCGCGTAGCTTTCCCATTTGAACCATGTCAGGTGCTCGGGCATCGCGTCTGGCGCCACGAGGAACTTGCGGATGTGGTAAAAGCCGCCGCCATGCACCTGCCACTCCTCGCCATGCGCGCCGGGCGGCAGGTCGGGGGCCTTGCGCAGGCCGAGATCGAGCGCGACGAAGTAAAAGCTCGACCCGATCCAGGCGATGGCGGTGATGACGTGAAGCCAGCGCACGGCAAAGCCGGCCCAGTCCCACAGGATTGCGAAATCGTGCATCTTTCTCCCTCGTATTGGCGATGCCCACCCTAGCGGCGCGCCGCCGCCGCCGCCAAGCCGCGCCGCGGCAGAGCAGTTTCAAACGAAACCCGACAATCAAGGATCAGGCCGCGTAATGCGCCCTGTACCACGCGACGAAGCGCGCCACGCCTTGCGCCATCGGCGTCTTGGGCAGCTTGCCGATCAGCGCCTCCTGCAGCGCGGTGTCGGCCCATGTCGCGGGCACGTCGCCGGGCTGGATCGGCATCAGGTTGCGCCGTGCCTCGCGCCCCGTCGCCGTCTCGATCGCGGCGATGAAATCGTCGAGCCGTTGCGGCGCGCCATGGCCGAGATTGACGACCCGCCACGGCGCCACCGGCGACAGGCTGTCGCCGGGGGTGGCCGCGCCGCGCGCCTTCGGTGCCTGCGGCGCGCGGTCGGCCAGCCGCACCAGCCCCTCGACCAGATCGTCGACATAGGTGAAGTCGCGCCGCATTTCGCCGTGGTTGTAGACGTCGATCGGCCGGTCTTCGAGGATCGCGGAGGTGAACTTGAACAGCGCCATGTCGGGCCGCCCCCATGGCCCGTAGACGGTAAAGAAGCGGAACATCGTGGTCGGGATGCCGTAAAGATGCGCATAGCTGTGCGCCATCGCCTCGTTCGCCTTCTTAGTGGCGGCATAGAACGACATCGGCAGGTTCGCGGCCATGTCCTCGCGATACGGCATCTCGGTCTCGGCGCCATAGGCCGACGAGGTCGAGGCCATCATCAAATGGCGGCAGGGATGGCGGCGCAGCGCCTCGATCAGGCGAAAGCTGCCGATCAGGTTGGCCTCGACATAGCTTTCGGGCGCCTCGATCGAATGCCGCACGCCCGCCTGCGCGGCCAGATGCACGACGATCTCGGGCCGCGCGCGCGCGATCAGATCGTCGAGCAGGCCGGGGGTTTCGACCCGCCCCTCATGGGCGGTGAAGTTCGGACCTTCGAGCCGCGCATGACGCGCCCGCTTCAGGGCGACGTCGTAGTAATCGGTGAAGGCGTCGAGCCCGGTCACCCGGTGGCCCGTCTCCAGAAGCCGGGCGCACAGGTGATAGCCGATGAACCCGGCGGAGCCGGTGACAAGCACCCGCGGGGCCTGCGCGTCGTCGCGATCCATCATCTCGGCTCTCCCGGCTCGGTCCACTGCATTGGAGCGCCAATGTGCCATCCATGCAAGAAATGCAACGCGCGCCCCGCTCACCGGGTCTTTGCCGGTCGGTCCTATCCTCGCCATGTCGCACCGCCCAAGAGGATCCCATGACCCAGATTTCGGCCATCCTGTCGCTGCCCTACATCCAGCCCGGACAGGCGCAAAAGCACGTCACCCACAACGAGGCGATCTGCCGGCTCGACGCGCTGGTGCAGCCCGTCGTCGCGGATCGCGACCGGGCCGCCCCGCCGGACGCCCCCGCAACCGGCGCGCGCCACATCGTCGCCGCTGGCGCCGGGGGCGACTGGGCCGGCCATGACGGCGAGATCGCGGTCCGGGAGAACGGCGCTTGGGGGTTCGAGACGCCCCTGCCCGGCTGGCGGGCGCATTGCCTCGCCGAGGACGCGGAGCTGAGCTTCGGCGCGCAGGGCTGGCAGGCGCCGGGCGACCGGCCGCTGCGCGCCGCGCGGATCGGGATCAACGCCACGCCCGATGCCACCGACCGGCTCAGCCTGTCGGCGGATGCGACGCTGCTGAACCATGACGGCGCGGGGCACCGGCTCAAGCTGAACCGCGCGGGCGTCGGCGACACCGCGTCTTTGCTGTTCCACACCGGGTTTTCGGGCGGCGCCGAGATGGGGCTGGCGGGCGAGGCGGATTTCTCGATCAAGACCAGCGCCGATGGCGCGGGCTGGACCACGGCGCTGCGGCTGTCGGCCTTGGATGGGCGCGCCACCGGCGCGGCGGTGCAGTCGGATGCGCGCGACGCGACGCCGGGGCGGCTCATGGCGGTGGGGGATTCGGCATCGGCGCGGGCGCGGCGCCGGAGGTGGCGGATGCCGACACGGCGCTGGCGGGCGGGATCTATGCGATGACGCTGCCCGCGCCCGGCGCGCCGGCGGGCACCGGCGGCGCGGCGGTCCTTTGGGTCGCGGCGCAGGCGCCGGGCGAGGTGGCGCAGCGATTGTGCGAAACCGCCACGGGCCGGGCCTGGCGGCGGGCGCGGTCGGGCGGCGTCTGGCAGGGCTGGCGCCGCGAGATCGGGCAGGCGGACCTGCTCGGGCCGGTGGCGTTCGAGGCCGGGCTGCCGAGCGGGGCGGTGTTCGAAAGCGGGACGACGGCGGCGGGCCGCTATTTGCGGCTTGCCGACGGCACGCAGATCGCCTGGGCCGAGGCGGCGCTGTTCGCGCAGGTCTCGGCCGACCGGCTGGAGCATGTCTGGAGCTTTCCCGCGCCGTTTTCGGACACGCCGCAGGTCGGCGCCACGCTGCCCGGCGCCGAGACGGGCTATACCGGCGCCGGGCCCGGCGATCTCGGCGGGCTGATGCAGGAGACGGGGGCGGCCTCGGCGGCGCTGCGGCTGCCAAGGGTGGCGGGCGCGCCCGCTTTCGCGGCGGGCGCGCAGGTGGCGGGCGTGCGCCTGATGGCCGTCGGGCGCTGGAGCGCGGTTTAGAGACCGGCGCCGACCCGGCTCGCCAGGCCGAGGCTGGTGCCCAGGATCGAGAAGATCGTCTGCGCCGAGGTCACCGGGCTTTCGGTGGCATAGACCAGGTCGCCGGGCAGGATCTCGAACTCGCCGGCGCTGAACAGCCCATCGGCCGAGGTCAGGTCGATGGTGAAGACCACGCGCGGCTGGTCCGGGCCGCCCGCCCCCGGCGTCACCGCCCCCGCCGGGTAACGGCGCAGCACGAGGATGCCGCCGGGATCGGCGCGGCTGTCGGAAACGCCGCCGATGATCGCCATCGCCTCCAGCGCGTCGAGCCGGTCCTCGGTGAAGTAATGCACGCTTTCGCTGCCGGCGGCGCCGAGCGACAGGAACTTGCGGTCATCGGCCTCGACATGGATCTTGTCGCCGCCGCGCAGCGTGGTGTCGAGCCGCGGGTTGTCGAGCAGCCGCTCGACCGAGGTGCCGAAGATGCGCCCGTCGCGGACCAGCCGGATCTGCGGGTTGCGCAGACCCTTGTCGATGCCGCCGCCCTCGGCGATCAGCCCCATGACCGTGAAATCATTGTCGGGCAACGGAAAGCTGCCGGGCTGCGCCACCCCGGCCACGAGGCTGACGGTGTTCTGGCGGCCCTCGCTGAAATCGAGCTGCACCTGCGCCGACGGGGTCACTTCGGCGTATTCCGCCTCGACCCGGTCGCGCGCGGTCTCGGGGCTCATGCCCGACAGCTTGATCGTGCCGACATAGGGCAGGAACACGGTGCCGCCCGCGCCGACGCGCTGTTCGGGCAGCGCCACGAAGCGTTGGCCCGGCGCGGTCAGAAGGCCGTTTTCCTCGGTGCTCCAGATGGTGATCGCAAGGCTGTCGCCGGGCGCGATGATCCGGGTGTCGGGCTGGTCGACCCGTTCGATCCACGAATGCCCCGTGCCGCCCGCGCCGGGCCAGGCCGCATAGACCGGCAAGAGCGCCCGCGTCACCGGCGCGACTTCGAAATCGCGCGCCGCCGTGTCGCCGATGGCCTGGGTCTGCAGGATCTCGCTGCGCAAGGCCGCGCCGCGTGGCAAGGAGCCACACGCCGCCAGCAAGAGAGCCATCCCGAGCAGAACGGGAAGTCGCGTAGATGCCATGCCGATGATCCGCTGCCTGCGTTGTTTTGCGCCAACCTACCGCAGCGGCGGCGGCAAGGAAACACCAGCCCGCACCGTCAGATCAGCGCCCAGCCGATCTGTGCCGCGTAAAGCGCCATCCATGGCAGGATCACGAGGTTTTCGAGCGCGCCGTTCACCTTGACCAGCCGCAGCCCGGTCTTGCGGTCGCTCAGCGGCCACAGCAGCGGCACGCCCGCGCCGCGCGCGGTGAACCGCGTGCCATGCCCGTAGCTGATCGCATCCGCCGCCAGATGGGTCAGGATCCCCGCCCCGAGCGCCAGCGCCACCGGCGGCGACACCAGCCACATCAGCGCCGTCGCCAGCAGCACGAACGCCGCCGAATGCGTGCCGCCGCGATGGCCGAAGACCTGCAGCACCAGCCGCGACAACGGCCACAGCCTGCGGCCGAGCTTGCTGTAGGGGGTGTCGACATCCGGCAGGATCGCCCCGAACAGCGCCGCCGCCATGATCGGCAGGCCGAGCCCCGGCGTCTGCGCCGCAAGCTGCACCCCCGCCACCGCGCCGAGCGCCAGATGCGTCCGTCCCATCATCGCCGCCAATTCCCCTTTCGTTCCATCGGGACGCCCCATGTAACGGCTCTCGCGCCGAAGGCCAGAGCCAAGGGGGCGGGCGGCGTGGCGTCAGCGGGCGGATTTGGGAATGAATTCGTAATAGAACGGGTCGCTGTCGATGAAGCGGTAGAGCGCATCGGCCCCGGCCTCGTTCTGCACCGGGAAATTGCGTCCCCCCTTGCGCGCCGCGGCCAGAAGCGACCGAACCGCCGCCGCGCTGTCGGCGCCCCAGATCCCGTCCACCGCCCCCGACAGGAACCCCGCGTCGCGCAGCCGGCCCTGCACGTTGCGGCGGCGATACTCCGGCAACCGCGCGAATGCCTCTGCCGCGCCCTGCGCCCGCTTTTCGGCGCGGCTGTCATCGTTCCCGCCACCGGTGTCGGGCGTCGCGGCGGGCGCCTGTCCAAGCGCCGTGCGCAAATCGCGCAGCGCCGCGTCCCCCGCCTCCGGGCTGTTGGCCGACGCGGCGCGGGCCTCGGCGCGGAAGATCCCGATCGAGGTCAGCAATTGCCGCTCGATGCAGGCGGTGTCGCCGTCGCAGGCCTGGCGGCGTTCGAGCTGGCGGTCGGCGATGGAGCGCGCTTTGGTCTCGCCGATGCGGTCGGCCAGATCGTCATAGACCTCGGTCATGCGCAGCTCCAGCGAGGCGAGCCCGGAGGAGGCGCAGATCGCGCGCTCGGTCGCGGTGCGGGCGTCGTCGCAATCGAAGGAGGGCTGTGCCGACGCGGCGGCGGGGGCCAGCGCCGCGAGGGCGCAGGACAGGATGATCGCTCGGGGCATGGCGGCGTTCCTCGTCATTCGGATATGCCGTCTCAATCGCCGGACCCGGGTGGCTGTTCCCCGGCGCCGCGCTTGCCGCGTTGCAAGGCGGCTGACATAAACCGCGCGACAATCGCTGCACGAACAGGACGCCCATGCCCCCCAAATTCGGAACCAGCGGCCTGCGCGGCCTCGTCACCGATCTTAGCGACGATCTCGTCCATGGCTATGTCCGGGCCTTCATCGCCGCCTGTCCGCATGGCGGCGCCGTGCATGTCGGGCGCGACCTGCGCGACAGCTCGCCGCGCATCGCGGCCACGGTGATCGCGGCGGTGCGCGGCGCCGGGCTGCGTGCGGTCGATTGCGGCGCGGTGCCGACGCCCGCGCTCGCCATGGCGGCGATGGCGCGCGGCCACGCGGCGGTGATGGTGACCGGCAGCCACATCCCCGCCGATCGCAACGGGCTCAAGTTCTACCTGCCCAGCGGCGAGATCGCCAAGCCCGACGAGACGGCGATCCTCGCCGCGCGCGATGCGGGCGGCGCGCCGGACGCGCCCCAAGGCGCGTTCGAGCGCGACGAGGCCTGCGCCGCGCGCTACGTCGCGCGCTATGCCGAGGCGTTCGGGCCACGGGCGCTCGCCGGGCTGCGCATCGGCGTCTTTGAGCACAGCTCGGTCGCGCGCGACACGCTGGCCGAGGTGATCGCCGCGCTTGGCGGTGACGTGGTGCGGATTGCCCGCTCCGACCGATTCATCCCCGTCGACACCGAAGCGGTGGACCCCGACATGCGCGCGGCGCTGGCGGGCTGGGCCGCCGCGCACCGGCTCGACGCGATCGTGTCGACCGATGGCGATGCCGACCGGCCGATGGTGACGGATGCGCATGGCGCGATGATCCCCGGCGACCTTCTCGGCCCGCTCACCGCGCGGCACTTGGGGGCGCGGGTGGTGGTGACGCCGGTGTCGTCGAACACGCTGGTCGAGGCGATGGAGGGCTTTGCGCTGCGCAGGACCCGGATCGGATCGCCCTTCGTGATCGCGGGGATGGAGGCGGCGTTGCAGGAGGACGCGCGCGCGCGGGTGATCGGTTACGAGGCCAATGGCGGTTTCCTGCTCGGTTTTGCGGCGCAGGGCCCCGAAGGCAAGATCGCGCCGCTGATGACCCGCGACGCGGTGCTGCCGATCGTCGCGCCGCTTGCGGCGGCGCGGGCCAAGGGGGTGGGCCTGGCCGAGCTGGCGGCGCGGCTGCCGCCGCGCTTCACCGCCGCCGACCGGTTGCAGGGGGTGGCGTCCGAGCGGTCCATGGCGCTGATCGACGCGCTGCGCGCCGACCCGCAGGCGCGCGCGGCCTTCTTCGACACCGGCAGCGCCGAGACCGGGATCGACGAGACCGACGGGCTCAGGGTCAGCTTCGCCGACGGGGCGGTGGTGCATCTGCGCCCGTCCGGCAACGCGCCCGAATGCAGGCTCTATACCGAGGCCGACAGCGCCGGGCGGGCGCAGGATCTTCTCGCGCGGCATCTGGAGCGGCTGGCCGCGCGGCTGTCGGCGGCGTGAGCTTTTGCGGCGGGGTCTTGCCGGGCCCTGCCGCGCGCGGCATTAGGCGGACCGCCCCCTGCCCCCATATCGTGGGCGTGACGCGCCAGGAGATCCCCATGTCCGAAAAATCCATCTATGACGACCTGACCATGCTCGGCGGCCAGACCGTGCAGCCGCAATCGCCCGAGGAGGCGGTGCTCGAGCGGGTGCCCAACCCGCAGGCCGATGTCGATTATGCCGTGCGCTTCACCGCGCCGGAGTTCACCTCGCTCTGCCCGCTGACCGGCCAGCCCGATTTCGCGCATCTGGTGATCGACTACGTGCCCGGCGACTGGCTGGTCGAGAGCAAGTCGCTGAAGCTGTTCCTGACGAGCTTTCGCAACCACGGCGCCTTTCACGAGGATTGCACCGTGTCGATCGCGCGGCGGCTGGTCGACACGCTCGACCCGAAATGGCTGCGGCTTGGCGGCTACTGGTACCCGCGCGGTGGTATTCCGATCGACGTGTTCTACCAGACCGGAGAGCCGCCGCGCGGTGTCTGGATCCCCGAGACCGGCGTGCCGGGCTATCGCGGGCGCGGTTGATCGCCCGTACGGTTCCGTACATAATTGACGCTGCGTCAGCCGGCTCTGGCATTCCGCCGGCACTCGGGCGACGGTTATCTCGCAGGCGCGGCATGACCCGGACCCCGGAGGCCTCCGCGGCCTGCCGGGGCGGCCCCTGCGCGGCTCCGAACCAGATGTTTCCCCGCGCGCTCCGGCCTCGCCGGACGGGCGCGGAGGACGGCAAGATGCGGCTCTGTGAAAGGGAGTATGACAATGGCTGACGATCGCGAAGAGCGGATCCGCAAGCGCGCCTACGAGATGTGGCAGCGCGACGGATCCCCCGAGGGACAGCACCACGCGCATTGGCAGGAGGCGGAAGCCGAGATCGATGCGGAGATGGCCGCCGAGGCGGGCAACGGCGCGGCCGCGCCGGACGCGCAAGATGCGCAAGATGCGCAAGACGCGCCCAAGCCAAAGGCGAAGGCCAAGCCGGCGCGCAGCCGCAAGGCTGCCGCCGAAACGGCCGGCACCGAGACATCCACCACCGGCAAGACCGCCGCGAAGGCGCGGGCGACCAAGGCCGCGCCGAAGACCGCCACAACCCGAAAACCACGGGCCAAGAAAGCGGCCAAGCCGCCCAGCGACGGCTAGGACCCGCCCCGAAATGGGGCGTTCGATCCGGCAGGCCGGTTCCCCGCGGGGAACCGGCCTTTTTCATTCGCCGTCCAGCGCCCCGAAGAACGCTTCGAAGGCGCGTTGCAGCCGGGCCCGGTCGAGCGCCGAGAAATCGCGCGGCAGCCGCAGTTCCACCCGCCCGTCCGACGCCGCGATCCGCGCCTCGCCCTCGGGGCGCGGCAGGCGCAGCATCGTCTTCGACACCGATTTCGGACGCGGTTTGACGATCTTCGGCGCCCGGTGCACGAAATCCTTGAGCACCGCGATCTCGGCCTCGGCGTCGCGCTCGGGCGCGCGGTTCAGCATGTCGACCAGCTCGTCGCCGAGCGCGGGGTCGGCATCGAGGATCTTGAACAGGTCGAGCCCGAGCGCCCGCGGCATCGCCTCCGGGTGCCGGATCGCGCCCCGCGCGCTTTCCAGAACGCGGGTGAAGCTGCGGATATAGCTGCGCTTTTGCTTGAGTGCCGAGGCATAGAGCTCGGAGACGGCGTCATGCGGCGCGATCCCGGTCTGCTCGGCATAGCTCAGCGCGAGCTGCGCCATTTCGCCGAACGAGATGTCCTTGCGCACGAGATTCTCGTCGACCATCTTGCGGTAGAGATCGCGCACCGGTTCCCCGCGGGGAACCATCGCCGCCGGGATCCTGGCATAGCGTTGATCGCCGGTCTGCTCCAGAAGCTCGCGAAACGCCGAAAGACGGCGATAGCCCTGGATCAGCTCGTAGCCGCCCTGCCCGTCCTGTTCGACCCGGATCGGGTTCGACAAGCCGATGGCCTGGATCGAAAGCTTCAGCTCCTCCAGCTCGGGGTCGCGGTTATGGGCTCGGTCGCGCACCAGCTTGGAACTGCGAACCGCGTCGATCGCGATCAAATCGGTGATCAGGCCCAGCTTCTTGAGCCGCACATGTTCATGCGCCAGATCGTCGTTCTCGGCCCGGATCGCGGCCTCGGCCTCGGCCCGGCCACGCGCGGCTTCGGCGGTTTCGGTGATCGCCGAGGCCATCGGGCCGCGGCGCGCCGGGGGGGTTTCGGGCGCCGCGCGCTCCGGCGCGGGGTTCCCCGCGGGGAACCGCTCCGGCGCCGCGGGCGCGGCGGGGGCGACCTCGTCGGGGGTGAAGTCGATGTCGAAGACGCTGCGTTTCTTGGCCATCTATCTCAATCCTCCAGCTGGTCCCACGCCGCCACGAGCGTGGCGCGGAATTCGTCATAGGCGCGGTCGAACGAGGCGCGGGCGCGGCGCCATGTCTCGCGGGTCATGTTGCGGTAATCGATCTCGTAGACCGAGGAGAGAAACCGCCCCGACTGTTCGACCGCGCGGGTCATCTCGATCGGGTGCTCGGCCACATGCGGGCCGAACACCTTGTGGAATGCCTGCTGCATGGCGCGGTGCAGGTCGTTGTTCGGCTCGAACCGGGTCAGCAGGAACCGGATGTCGGCGAAATGCTTTTCCGGCTCGGTGCCCGGCGGCACCGCGCCCCGGAACCGGCCCAGATCCTCGAGCGCCTCGGCCAGCTGGCCGATGAAGGAGGTGGTGCTGTCATATTCCCAGTAGCCGGGGCCCGACGGGATATAAAGCACGTCGGCGGCGAACACCGCGTTCATCGACTGGTATCCGATGGCGGGCGGGCAATCGAACAGAATGATGTCATAGGTGTCTTCGGGCAGGTGATCGAGATAGCGGTCGACCGCGGCGAAGAAGGACCATTCGGGGTTCAGGTGCCGGTACTGCGCGCTGGCGAATTCGACGAAGGCGGCGTTGGCGCAGGAGGGGACGAGATCGATGGTCGGCCAGGAGGTCGGCTTGATGAAATCGGTGACGCGCAGATCGTCGAGCCCCATGCCGGTGACCGAGGCCGGCAGCTTGCGCTCGGGCAGGGCGGTGCCGGTTTCGGCACCGCGCCCGGCGGCGTTCATCCGCGCGGTCTCGCGGATCAGGTCGCGCGCCATGATGCCCCAGACGGTGTATTCCTCGGCCACGTCGCTGAGCCCCATGGAATGCGACAGGGTGGCCTGCGGGTCGAAATCGACGCAGAGCACGCGGTAGCCGTCGAGCGCCGCGGCATGGGCGAAATGCAGCGCCACGGTCGATTTGCCCGCGCCGCCCTTGAAGTTGGCGACGGCGGCGCGGATCGCGCGTTTGCCGGCCGGGCGGGGCGGCAGCAGCGGCTTGCCCTTATGGCGCAGCTTGCGGCGCAGCTCGTTGATCTCCTCGAGCGCGTACCAGCGCTGGCGGCCATCCTCCTCGACCCGCCCCTGCGGCAGAGACGGGTCGGCGGCGAGACGGCCACGGAAGGTCGACGGGTTCAGCCCGAGGATCAGCTCGGCCACCTCCCAGCTTGAAAAGCGGCGCAGGTTCTTTTCGCTCTCGGGCGAGAAGGTCTGCTGCCGGATGAAGCCCTGCATCTTGAGCGACTGCGATTGCAGCCGGGCCAGGTCGGTGTGCGTGAACATGCGGTGTCTGCCCTCCGGTTCCCCGCGGGGAACCGGAAACCGGCAAACGCGGGAACGCTAATTCTTGTGATAAACCGATCTACGCCGGATTTGGCGATGAAGAAAAGTCCTTTATCGTGAAAACCGGGATTCTCGAAAAATCGCGGATCGCCAGTGCCGCAAGGGCCACGGCGATTCGCAGCGCCCCGGCGTCAGCCGCGCGAGAGCGGGCCGGGCAGGGCCCGAATTGGGGGACACGTCGCGCCGCGCCGGACCCGGAATAGGGGACATTTTCGGCGAAATAGGGGACGCCTTGGATGTCCCCCAATACCTATACATACCGATTTTCTATCGAAAATGGTTGGGGGCCAGAGACCCCGAACCGGGACTCGACTTGACAGAATCGTGCAAAGGGACGCAAATCAGCCAAGAGATGGGAAAGGCGTTGCGAAGACGGGCCACCCTGCGAACGGTGCAACAAGCCACCGTTTACCCAAGGCAGTGAGAATACCATCCCAGAGGTGGCAGGACGAGGCGCGCCATGTTGAGGACAAAGCCCGTGGGCCGGGGTGCGGCGGCCCGCAAATACGATCTCCTCACCGCGCTCGGCGCGCATGCGCTGTCGCAGGACCGGACCGAACAGGTGCTGGCGCTGCGGCTGATGACGTTGATCACCGCGCGCTACAATTGGGGCCGCGACGAGCTGGCCGTCGGCGTGCGCGAAATCGCGCGGCTCTGGTCGGTGGACGAGCGCACGGTCAAGCGCGAGATGGCCAAGCTCCGGGCGCGCGGCTGGGTCGAGCTGACCCGCGCCGGGGCGAGGGGGCGGGTCGCGGAATACGCGCTGGGGATCGAACGGCTGATGCAGGACACGCGTCCGGGCTGGGAGCGGGTCGGCCCGGATTTCGCCTGCAGGCTCGACGCCGGGGAGGCCGACGACAAGGTCGTGCCGCTGCCGATCCGCGGCGAGGTGCCGCCGCCCGATCTCTCTGGCGGGAGCGAATGGGCGCTGGCGCAGGCGCTGCTGCACGCGGAAGAGCCGGGGCTCTATGCATCTTGGCTGCGCGCGCTCACCCGCGACAGCCGCGCGGGCGGGCGGCTGGTTCTGGCCGCGCCGTCGCGCTTTCACGCGGCCTATGTGCAGACGCATCTTTCGGCCCGGCTGCTCGCCGCCTGCCGCGACGTGGATGGCGGCGTCTCCGAGGTCACGGTGATCGCCGCGGGCTAGCTCAGACGATCATCGCGATCACCGTCAGCACCACCGCCGTGCCGACCGTCACCGCGATGAGGATGGTCCGGTTCCTGGTCTCGGGCGCGGTGAGGCTGCTCTTGTGCTCGACGCTGACGGGCCGCTCCTGGCCGCTGGCCTTGGGGGCCTCGCCGCGATCGGGGTTCCTAGTCTCGGCCTCTTCGGCCATCTTCACCTGCTCTTTGGTGTTGGGATGACCCGAGGCCTCGTCATCGGTGCCCAGCGGCGAGGCGGAGGTGTCGGGAAAGCCCTTCTTGTCGCCGGCCTTGCCCTCGTCGATGTCGTGGCGCAGGCGGTCGGTGGTGTGCGGTGTCTCGGCCATGGCGTGGCTCCTTCGAAGATGTCGCCGGTCAACCGGAAGCCGGAGGGCGCGGTTCCCCGGACGCCCCCGCGCGAAGGAACCGCGCCCTCGCGTCCAAGTTGATGCCCGGTACGCGCGACGCCGGGGCCATCCGCCTTCTTCGCCGCGCAATGGCGCAGGGGAGGGCCGAGCATGACCGACCGCAAGCAAACGCATCAGCGCGATGATCTGCCGCATTACGATCAGCCGTCTGGCGGCTGGGGGTCGCTGTCGAGCGTGGCGCGGCACATGGGACAGGACCATCCCTCGCCCGGCGTGATCGACACGCTGCGCCGCCAGAACAAGCCCGGCGGCCACATGTGCACCTCCTGCGCCTGGACCAAGCCGCCGAACCCGCATGTCGCCGAATTCTGCGAAAACGGCGCCAAGGCGACGATCTGGGATTTGACCCGCGACCGCTGCGGGCCCGACTTCTTTGCCCGCCACACCGTGAGCGAGCTGCGCGGATGGCCCGATTACGAGCTGGAGATCCAGGGACGGCTGACGCATCCGATGCGCTACGATCCCGCCAGCGACAAATATGTCGAGGCGACGTGGGACGAGGCGTTCGAGGGTATCGGCGCGACGCTGCGCGAGATCCGCGCGAAAAACCCCAAATCGGTGGTGTTCTACGCCTCGGGCCGCGCCAGCCTCGAAACATCTTATCTCTACGCGCTGCTGGCCCGGCTCTATGGCAACAACAACCTGCCAGACAGCTCCAACATGTGCCACGAGACGACGAGCGTCGGGCTCAAGAAGGTGACGGGTTCGCCGGTGGGCACCTGCGTGCTGTCGGATTTCGATCATTGCGACATGATCATCTTCATGGGCCAGAACACCGGCACCAACAGCCCGCGCTTCCTGCATCCCCTGCGCGCCGCGAAGAAGCGCGGCTGCAAGATCGTCACCTTCAACCCGGTGCGCGAGGCCGGTCTCGTCACCTTTCGCGATCCGCAGAACCCGGTGGAGATGCTGGCGGGCAAGGAGACGGTGATCTCGGATCGCTATCTCCAGCTCAAGCCGGGCAGCGACGTCGCCGTGCTGGCGGGGCTGTGCAAGCGGGTGTTCGAGATCGACGACGAACAGGGCGGCGGCGTGATCGACCGCCAGTTCGTGGCCCAGCACACCAGCGGCTGGCCCGCATTCGAGGCGGCGATCCGCGCCACCGAATGGGCCGAGATCGAGCGCATCACCGGCCTGCGCCGCGACGACATCGCCGAGGTGGGCGAGATGTACTGCAATTCCGACAAGGTGATCGGCATCTATGGCATGGGGCTGACCCAGCACGTGCATGGCAGCCTCAACATCGCGATGTATGTGAACCTGCTTCTGATGCGCGGCAATATCGGGCGCGAGGGGGCGGGGATCTCGCCTGTCAGGGGCCATTCCAACGTGCAGGGGCAGCGCACCGTCGGCATCTCCGAAAAACCCGAGCTGGTGCCGCTCGACCGGATCGACGAGATGTTCGGCTTTGAAAGCCCGCGCGACACCGGCACCACCACGATCGAGGCGGTGCAGGGCGTGCTCGACGGGTCGGTGCGGGGCTTTGTCGGCCTCGGCGGCAATTTCGCCCGCGCGATCCCCGATCAGGGCCGCACCGACCCGGCCTGGCAGAAGCTCGATCTCAACGTGCAGATCGCGACCAAGCTGAACCGCAGCCACACGCTGGTCGGGCGCGAGGCGTGGCTGCTGCCCTGCCTCGTGCGCGCGGAGATGGACATGCAGGCGACCGGGCCGCAGGCGGTGTCGATGGAGGACAGCCTGTCGATGATCCATGGCAGCCAGGGGCGGCGCGAGCCGGCCTCGAAGATGCTGCGCTCGGAGCCCTTCATCGTCGCGGGCATCGCCAAGGCCACGCTCGACCCCAACCCCAAGGTCAAATGGGACGACTGGGTCGGCGACTATGCCCTGATCCGCGACCTGATCGAGGCAACCTATCCCGACAAGTTCGAACGCTTCAACGACCGGCTGTTCCAGCCCGGCGGGTTCCACAAGGGCAACCCCGCGCGCGAGCGGCAATGGCAGACCGAGACGGGCCGCGCGATCTTTACCGCGCCGGACACGCTGTCGGCGCTGGGGCAGGCGCCGGACGCGCAGAGCTACACGCTCGTCACGGTGCGCTCGAACGACCAGTTCAACACCACGATCTACGGCTTTCACGACCGGCTGCGCGGGCTGGAGACCGACCGGCAGGTGGTGATGATGAACCCCGAGATGATCGCGAGAGCGGGGCTGCGCGAAGGGCAGGAGGTGACGCTTTGCTGCGCCGTCGAGGATGGCGAGACGCGTGAGGTCGGCGGGCTCAGGGTCATCGCCTATGACCTGCCCGACGACACGGTGCTGGCCTATTATCCCGAAACCAACCCTCTGGTGCCGCTCGGCTATCACGACAGGCTGTCGAAGACCCCGGCCTACAAGGGGGTGCCGGTGCGGATCCGGGGGCTGAGCCGCCGGATCAGCCGTCATTGGTGACGAAATCGACCGCCCCCTCCGCGATCCGTGCCGCCGTCAGGCGGCCGGTGAACCACGCCCCGGTGTCGACCGCGATCCGTCCGCCTTCGGCCGATGGCGCGTCCTGCACCACGTGCCCGTGCACGACCCAAAGCCCGTCGCGGCGCGGCGTGCCGGCAAAGCGCGGATGCCCCCAGAGCAGGGTCTTTTCGTCCTGCATGCCGGGCGGGCGCGCGGGGTCGAGCGCGGCATGCACCGCCACGACATTGCCGCTGCTCCAGCGCAGCGGCAGGCCGCGCAGCCAGTTCTCCATCGGCCCCAGCGCGCGCGACAGCGCCGCGGCGCATTCGGCGGCGGCGCCGGGCGTGGCGAGATCGGGCGGCGCGATGCCAAAGCTCCCCAGGCTCTCCGTCCCGCCATTGCGCAGCCAGAGCGCGGCGCGCCGGACCGGGTCGGCCAGAAAGCCGAGCATCATCGCCTCGTGGTTCCCGGCGAGACAGACGAGCTGTTCGTGCCGCCAGTGATGCAGCAGCCGCAGCACGCCCGCGCTGTCGGGGCCGCGGTCGATCATGTCGCCGAGCACCACGATCGGGTGGTCGCTGCCGCGCCGCGCGATGCGCCGCAGCAGCGGCGCCAGCAGGTCGAGCCGCCCATGCACGTCGCCGATGGCGTGAAACGGCGTGGCCGGGGCAGGGGGCGGGAACGGGTGTCGGAACAAAGGCAGGCGCATCCGGCGAAACTAGACCGCGCCGCCGGGCTGCGCCAGCCGCGGCGGGGCAGGGGGCGCCTTTGCCGGGCCGGGCAGCGGGGGAGAGGCGAGCCACGCCCGCGGCGGCGCATCGGCGCCCCGGGCGCGGCCTGCCTCAGTCGCGGCTGATCAGCTTGTTGAACCGGCTGGCCGCGCCGTCGGCGGCGCGGTCCTGATGCAGAAAGGCCAGGCCGCTCTCCTCGAAGGTGGCGAACCAGTCGCTCCACGAAATCCGCTCCAGCCCGTCGGCCTGCGGTTCGAAATCGATGCGCAGGAGGCCCGCCCCGCCGTCATCGCCGGTGTCGCGCACCCGCGCCGGGTGGCCGCCGCGCGCCTCGACCCAATCGCGGATCTCGTCGTGGTCGGTCGTCGTCTTCGCCTCGCTCATGTCGTGCTCCTATCGGAAACCTCTGTTCCCCAACGCGGCAGCGGGGGCCGGGTTTCGCGCGGCAATGTCGCCAAACCGCGCCGGAGCGGCGCGGGCGTGCTGGCATCCCGCCGCCGGGCGCGCGAAAACGGCCGCAAGCCCCAGACGAGAGATGCCATGACCACCCATATCCTGACGCTCACCTGCCGCAACCGACCCGGCATCGTCGCCGCCGTCGCCACCGCGCTCGCCGAGACCGGCGGCGACATCACCGAGGCGCGGCAGTTCGACGACATCCAGACCGGCACCTTCTTCATGCGCGTGGCCTTCCGGCTGCCGCAGGAGGTGGGCGGCGATGGCGGGTTCCGGGCCAAGATGGACGGCATCGGCACCGCCTTCGGCATGACCTGGCAGCTCGCGGCGCAGGATTACCGGCCCAAGGTGCTGATCCTCGTGTCGAAATTCGACCACTGCCTCGCCGACCTGCTGTACCGGCAGCGGATCGGAGAGATGCCGATGGATCTGGTGGCGGTGGCGGGCAACCACCCCGAGACCGCGCTCAGCCTGACGCTGCCCAAGGGCGTGCCCTATCACCACCTGCCGATCACCAAGGAGACCAAGCCGCAGCAGGAGGCCGAGATCCGCGCGCTGGTCGAACAGACCGGGGCGGAGCTGGTCGTGCTGGCGCGTTACATGCAGATCCTCAGCGACGAGATGTCGGCCTGGCTGTCGGGGCGCTGCATCAACATCCACCATTCCTTCCTGCCCGGCTTCAAGGGCGCCAAGCCCTATCATCAGGCGCATGCCCGCGGCGTGAAGATGATCGGCGCCACCGCGCATTACGTGACCGAGGATCTCGACGAGGGGCCGATCATCTCCCAGGACGTCGAGCACGTCACCCATGCCGACACGCCAGACGATCTCGTGGCCAAGGGGCGCGACATCGAACGCCGGGTGCTGGCGCGGGCCGTGGCGCTGCATCTGGACCGGCGGGTGCTGGTCAATGGCGGCCGCACGGTGGTGTTCGGCAAATGATCAGCGGCGCGCCCCGGCCGGGTCCGGGGCGCCGAGCCGCGCTTCGATCCCGGCGTAATCCGTCTCGTCCGACAGGGCGAGCGCGATCCAGCGCAGCGGCGGGACATGGGCGCAGACCACCATCACCGCCATGGTGATCGGCACCGCGAGGATCGCGCCCGCCACGCCCCAGATCCAGCCCCAGAACAGCAGCGCCGAAAGGATCACCAGCGCCGAGATCGACAGCTGCCGGCCCTGCACGCGCGGATCGACGTAATTGCCCATCACCTGCTCGATCACCAACAGCCCCGCGCCGATCAGCACCGCCGTGCCGGGCTCCTTGATCGCAAAGGCATAGATCACCGCAAGGACGCCCGAGATCAGCGAGCCGACCGAGGGCACGAAGTTCAGCACGAAGGCCAGCAGCGCCCAGACCAGCAGAAGGTCGACCCCGAACAGCCACAGCCAGCCCGCATAGAGCGCCCCGGTGAGCAGCCCCAGAACCAGCCGCACCCCGAGATAGCGGCGGATCTTGCCGGCGACCACATCGACCGCGCCGAGCACCTCGTCACGGGTGTCCGACCGCGTCATGGCCGACAGCTTGCGCTGCCAGCGCGGCGCCTCGATCAGCATCAGCAGGGTCAGGAAAAAGATCAGCACCAGCGCCAGGAGGATGCCCGAGATCATCGACACCACCGTCGTGGCGAGGCCCGAGGCCCGTTCGACCAGCGTGCCGCCGATGCCGCCATCGGCCATGCCGCGGATCTGCGCGACCAGGCTCTCCGAGCTGCCGGTGTCGTCGGATCGGCTTGGCGCGCTGCCCGGATCGATCCCGGCCCCCGGCGTGGCCTGGATCGCGCTTTCGACCGCCGCGCCCGTGGCCTCGGAGGCGACCTGCCCCGTGGCGCGGCCCGCGCCGTCGGGCGCCTGCGACAGCTGGTCGATCGCCTGCTGCGCCTCCTGGGCCGGGAACCGGACGAGGAATTGTTGCGCCGAGAGCCACAGCACGGCGAGAAACACCGCGAGCGCCGCGCCGAGCGCCGCCATCGCCGCGACATGGCCGACCCAGCGCCGCCCGCCCGCCAGCCGCGCGGCGCCGCGCTGCACCGGCGCCAGGAGCAGCGCGAGAAACAGCGCGAAGGTGATCGGCAGGAAGACCGGCCGCATCGCATGCAGCGCCCAGCCCGCGATGACCAGCGCGATCAGCGCCAGCAGCCCGAGCGCGGGATGCGCCAGCCGTTGCGGCACCGAGGCCGCGCGGTTTTCCGTTTCAGGCGCCTTGTCCGACATTCAGCGACAAGCCTCCGTCGATGGTGAATGTCTGGCCGGTGACGTAATCGGCCTCGGGCGAGGCGAGGTAGACCGCCAGATGCGCGACCTCCTCGGGCTGGCCAGGGCGGCGCCACGGGATGTTGCGCACCTGCCGCTCCAGCTGCTCGGGGTCGTCCATCGCCGCCTGGTTCATCGCGGTGAGGATCATGCCCGGCGCGATGTTGTTGACCGCGATCCGGTCGGGCGCGAGTTCGAGGCAGAGCGTCCGCGTGAGGTTGCGCAAGCCGCCCTTGGCGGCGTCGTAGGCGGCCGAGCCGATGCGCGGGATCTCCTCGTGCACCGAGGAGATGTTGACGATCCGCCCGCCGCCGCCCGCGGCGCGGCGCGCCCGGATGAAGGCGCGGGCGCACAGGAACGGGCCGAAGAGGTCGGTCCTGAGCATGGTCTCCCATGTCTCGTCGGGCATCTCGGCCGCCTCGATGCCCGGCGCGTCGCGTCCCGCCGCGCTCACCAATATGTCGGGCGGGCCGAAGGCGTCCGCCGCGGCGGCAAACAGCCGCTCCACGTCGCCGGGCAAAGTATGGTCGCATTGCACGCTGACCGCGGCGCGGCCGGTGGCGCGCACCGCGCGGGCCGTTTCGTCCACGGCATCGGCATCCTCGAGATAGGCCAGCACCAGATCGGCCCCCGCCTTGGCAAAGGCGATGGCCGTGGCCTGCCCGATCCCGGATTCCGCGCCGGTGACGATGGCGATCCTGTCCTGTAACCGTCCGGTCATGTGCCCCCCGCTGACGTCGCGGGGCCGCCGCGCGGGCCCCGTCAGGGGGGCAACTGTCCGCGGCGGGCCGGGTTCCGGCCTGCCGCGATCAGCCGCGGGCGTAGACGTCCTCGTAGCGGATGATGTCGTCCTCGCCGACATAGGCGCCGGTCTGCACCTCGATCAGCACCATCGGCAGCTTGCCGGGGTTTTCCATCCGGTGCACCGCGCCGAGCGGGATATAGACCGACTGGTTCTCGGTCACGAGCGTGACCGCGTCATCCACCGTCACCCGCGCCGTGCCCTCGACCACGATCCAGTGCTCGGAGCGGTGGTGGTGGCTTTGCAGGCTGAGCGCCGCGCCGGGATGCACGAGGATGCGCTTGACCTGGAACCGGCCGCCGATCACGAGGCTTTCGAACCAGCCCCAGGGCCGGTGCACCTTGGGAAAGGAGGTGGCCTGGGGGGCCTGCTTGGCCTTGAGCGCCGCGACCGCCAGCTTCACGTCCTGCGCGCGGCGCATGTCGGCCACCAGCACCGCGTCGCCGGTGGCGATCGCCATGATGTTGTCGAGCCCGATCCCGACGATTTCGAGCCGGTCGCTGTCCGAGCGCAGCAGCGTGTCGCGGCAATCGATCGCCGTGGCCCCGTCCGTGGCCACCACGCCATGCGCGTCGGGGCCGCTTTCGCGCCAGACCGCGTCCCAGCCGCCCAGATCCGACCAGGCGGCGGCAAAGGGCACCACCGACAGGTTTCCGGCCTTTTCCATCACCGCGTAATCGACCGAGATGTCGGGCGCCGCCGCCCAGGCCGCCGGGTCGAGCCGCAAAAACCCCAGATCGGCCCGGGCGCGGTCGAGCGCCGCCTCGACCGGGGCGCACAGATCGGGGGCGTGGTGGCGGAACGCCGCGGCCATGTCGGCGGCGCGGGCCATGAAGATGCCCGCGTTCCACAAAAAGGCGCCGGAGCCGAACATCGCCTCGGCCCGCGCGGCGTCGGGCTTTTCGACGAAGCGCACCAGATCCTGCGGCGCGCCATCGGCGACCGGCGCCGCGATCTCGAGATAGCCATACCCCGTTTCGGCCCGGTCGGGTGTGATCCCGAATGTGACGAGGCGGCCTTCGGAAACCGGGCCGAGACCGCGCTCGATCGCGGCGTGAAAGGCGGGCGCGTCGGGCACGACATGGTCCGAGGGCGCGACCAGCATCACCGCCTCGGGGTCGGTGGCGGCGAGGTGCAGCGCCGCGGCGAGGATCGGGGCGGCGGTGTTGCGTCCCTCGGGTTCGATCAGCACCGCGCCGGGATCGATGCCCGCCTGGCCGAGCTGTTCGGCGACGATGAAGCGGAACTCGGCATTGGTCAGCACCACGGGGGCCGCGAAGCCGAGCCCGCCCGCGCCGAGCCCCGTGCCATGCAGCCGCCGGGCCGAGGCCTGGAACAGCGTCTCTTCGCCCACCAGGGGCACGAACTGCTTGGGATAGCTCTTGCGCGACAGCGGCCATAGCCGCGTGCCGGAGCCGCCGCACAGAAGAACCGGGGTGATCGTGACCATGGGGCCTCCATTCGTCGACAGGGCGCGGATGGCACCGGGGTATCGCAGGCGCCCGTACAACCGAAGGGGAAATCGGGGCGAAATAAAGGAGACATTGCGGCAACTGGGGGTGCGGCGGGTCGGGGAACGGTGGTCGCGACCTCCGCCCGGCGGGGTCGTTCATGCCGTGGCGCGGATGTGGAAGTCGCAGGCGCGGGCGGTGAGCGCCATCATGGTCAGGGTCGGGTTCTGGATGCCGATGGCCGGGAAGGCCGCGCCGTCGGTGACGTAGAGCCCCTTGACCCCCCAGGGCCGGTTGCGCGCATCGAGCACCGAAGCGGACGGGTCCGTGCCCATGCGCGCGCCGCCGCATTCATGGATCGACGCGCCCGGCACCGACGGGGCGAGATCCGAGATGTCGGTCTCGATGTCGAACAGCTCGACGAGCTCGCGCAGCGCCTCGACCTGTTGGCCGAACACCGCCGCGTCGCGCGCACCGTGGCGGCAGTCGATGCGCAGCGCCGGGATGTTCCAGCGGTCGCGCCGTTCGGACAGCACCAGCCGGTTGGTGTCGCGCGGCTCCAGCTCCGCATCCGAAACGGCGACGAAATGGCAGGTGCCGCGGCCCCCGCCGAACAGGTACATGCGCAGGCCGAAGCCCCCCGATGAGACGCCTTGCGCGGCGGTGCGCGTGTCGAAGCGCGGCAGGCAGATGCAATGTTCGGGCTCGGTCCTGATCCTGACCCCGGCGACGCGCCGGTCCCGAAGCGTGCCCTCGATCTTGGCCGAGATGTGATCGGTGATGTAGCGGCCGAGCGCCGGGGAGGGCGCAGGGAACCGCGTGCTGTGCCGCTCGGCGCTCGAATTCATCAGGATGCGCGTGCTTTCGAAGGCCGAGGCGCAGAGGAACACCGCCGATGCGGGCGCGAAGATCTCGGCGCCCGAACGGGCATCGACGAAATTGACCCCGGCCACCGCCCCGGCTTCGGTCAGCTGCAGGCTGCGCACGACCGCGCCCTTGCGCAGGCCGAGCAGGCCGGTCCGGGCCGCGATCTCGACCGAGGGCCGCGGCAGGGCGTGGCGCCCCAGGATCGGCGTGTAGGACGGGTAGCGTTCGGCCAGCCGGTCGAGCAGGATCGATTGCAGCGGGTTCGGCGCGATCGTCGTCTCGATCCGGCTGTCGGGAATCCAGCGGGAGGATTCGCGCCGGCCCGACAGGCCCAGCTTGCGCTCGACCAGGTCGTACCAGGGCGCGATTTCGTCATAATCGACCGGCCAGCCCGGCGCGTCGGGGGGCGAGAAATCGACCTCGGAATGCCGGTAATACTGCTTGCCATGGGCGGGCACGATCATCCGTCCACCCAGCTGGCGCACGCGCACCCAGCGATAGGGCTGTCGCGGCGGCGTCTCGTAGGGGTTGTCGATGTCGTCCACGAAGGCGTCCGGCGCGCTCGGCCAGGCATAGCATTGCGACTGGACCGGTTGGCGGAAACGGGCCGCGCCGCGCAGGACCTTCTGCCCGAGCACGAGCGCGCGATAGGGCAGCGCGCGCTGCAGCGCGGGCCGCGCGGCCAGCCGGGTGAAGCCCGACACGATGCGCCCCACCGGCGCCTCGCCGAGCGGCTTGCGGTAGCCCGCATCCAGCAGCAGGACCCGTCGCCCGGCTTCGGTCAGCTGTTCGGCGGCGAGCCCGCCGGTGGCGCCGCCGCCGATCACGACGGCATCATAGCCGGTCCCGGCCCGCACCTCGTCGAGGCTGGCCTCCCGGCAGGGGGGGTCAGCGAGGTTCATCTGTGCGTCTCAGGCGGTCCATGACTGCGCCGCCTTCCGGTATTTCCGCCGCAGCATGGGGTGGGGAAGCCGGAACGGCGTTTCCATCAGGCAGGTGCGGGCGAGATGCGCCATCGTCGGCTGGAACGCCGCGACGTCGTAATCGACGTCGCGCTCGGCCCAGTTGCGCGGGTTGAGCCGCGGGTCCGCCGCGGTCCGATCGAGGATCGGCTTCCAGGTGGTGAAGATATGGCGCCCGCTGTCGATGGCGCGCGAGGTCCGGTCCATCCGGCCCGCAAAGGCGGCGGCGGCGTCGGCGTCCGGCAGCCGGATGGCGAGGCCGACCGCGTTTTCGGGGTCGTTATGCGGGGCGGGCTCGGCGCCGGGAATGTTCTTGAGCGCCGACAGCACGGTCTCGCGCCGCGCCCGCAGGTTCCTGACGATGCCGTCCAGCCGCTGAAGCTGGGTGTAGAGCACCGCCGCCGTAAGCTCGGAGACCCGCATGTTCATCGAGGCGAAGACGATCTGGTTGTGCAGGTTGGCCCCCTCGCGGGTGGAGGCGCCGATGTCGTGATACATCAGCGCCCGGGCATAGATCTTTTCGTTGTTCGTGAGCAGCGCGCCGCCTTCGCCCGCGGTGATGTTCTTGAACTGGTTGAAGCTGAACACGCCGGCATCGCCGATGGCGCCCACGGCCTTGCCCTTGTAGCTGAGCCCGACGGCCTGGCTCGCATCCTCGACGACCGCGACGTTGCGCCGCCGCGCGATGTCCATGATCCGGTCCATGTCGCAGACGAGGTTGTTCATGTGGACCGGGATGATGGCCCGCGTGTTGCGGGTGATCCGGCGTTCGATGTCGTCGGGATCGATGGTCAGGCTGGCATCGACGTTGCACAGCACCGGCGTGGCCCCGACCGCCGTGGCGGCCACCGCCGTCGCCATCCAGGTATAGGCGGGCACGATCACCTCGTCGCCGGGGCCGATCTCCAGCCCGACCAGCGCGGCGATCAACGCGCTGGTGCCGCTGTTGACCGCCAGCGCGTGCCGGACATCGCAGCGATCCCGGAGCCCGGCCTCGAACCGGTCGGCATAGCCGTTCTCGCCGCCACGATACCGCATGAGCTGACGGCGGGAGACGACATTGCACAGCGCAAGCATCTCCCTGACCCCGATCTGATACATTCTCCAGCCACCCCTTTGTCCGATCGGCCACCGGCATGGCGATGGCGCGTGGCGCTCCCGGAGCCGGGCGCGCGGCCCTCGAACGGGCCACGCTGCGCCATCCGGTTGACGATACGTCATTAGCACGTGAAGCCCCGCCACAGGGCAAGAACAAAAACGCGCATTTTTCCCGTAATTGCGCTCTCATGCGATGTGCAAAGCCGGCGGCGTGCCGGATCCGCCCCCAATTCGCCCTTGGCGAAAGGGGCCGAGACGAGACGCCGCCATTCACCTCTTCATGTCGCGCCGGCCTTCGCCTTGGCCGCCTGCGGGCGCGCATGAAGACGACGGTGCCGGCCCAGATGCCAGCCCGGCGCCATTCCGGGCGCGACATCTGCGCGACGTCAAATCCAGCGCGGGGGTGTGGTCGCCGCCCGGTGCGGGACGCGCGGATCGCGCCGGCGCTTAAAGATTGCCTGAAACGGCGGCTGTCGGCATTCTGACCCGGACGGCATCCGGGGTTGCGGGCATATGGGAGCGGCTGCATGAAGATCGCGATGATTGGCGCAGGATATGTCGGGCTGGTGTCCGGGGTCTGCTTTTCCGATTTCGGCCACGAGGTCGTCTGCGTCGACAACAACCCCGACAAGATCGACCGCCTCGCCCGCGGCGAGGTGCCGATCTACGAGCCGGGGCTCGACGTGCTTCTGGCCCGAAACGTCGAAGCCGGGCGGTTGTCCTTCACCGACGATCTTCTGGCGGCGGTGCGCGGCGCCGAGGCGGTGTTCATCGCCGTGGGCACGCCGACCCGCCGGGGCGATGGCCACGCGGATCTTAGCTACGTGATGGCCGCCGCCGAGGCGATCGCGAAGGCCGCCGACGGGTATCTGGTGGTCATCACCAAGTCGACCGTGCCCGTCGGCGCGAACCGGCAGGTCAAGGAGGTGATCGCGGGCACCAATCCGGGGCTGGAGTTCGACGTGGTCTCGAACCCGGAATTCCTGCGCGAAGGCGCGGCGATCGACGATTTCATGAAGCCCGACCGGGTCATCGTCGGCGTCGAGACCGAGCGCGCCGCCGCCGTGATGGCCGAGATCTACCGCCCGCTCTACCTGCGCGATTTCCCGATCATTACCACCGACCTGGAGTCGGCGGAGATGATCAAATACGCCGCCAACGCCTTTCTGGCGACCAAGATCACCTTCATCAACGAGATCGCGGCCCTGTGCGAACGCGCCGGGGCCGACGTGAAGCAGGTCGCCAAGGGCATGGGGCTCGATGGCCGGATCGGCAACAAGTTCCTGCATGCCGGTCCGGGCTATGGCGGGTCGTGCTTTCCCAAGGACACCCGCGCGCTGGCCCGGATCGGGCAGGAGCACGCCATGCCGCTGTCGATCGTCGAGGCGGTGATCCGCGCCAACGAAGAGACCAAGCGGCGGATGATCGACAAGCTGCAGACCCTCGCCGACGGCACGTTCCGCGACAAGATCGTGGCCGTGCTCGGCGTGACCTTCAAGCCCAACACCGACGACATGCGCGACGCACCGGCGCTGACCATCGTGCCGGCGCTGGTCGGCGGCGGGGCGCATGTGCGCGTGGTCGATCCGCAGGGCCGCCGCGAGGGGCAGACGCTGTTGCCGAACGTCGAATGGGCCGAGGATCCCTATTTGGCCGCCGAGGGCGCCGATCTTCTGGTCATCCTGACGGAATGGAACGAATTCCGCGCGCTCGACCTCAGGGAATTGGCAAGCCGGATGGCGGTTCCGCGCATGGCCGATCTGCGCAACATCTATCATCCGGCGCAGGCGCGGGATGCCGGTTTCACGGCGTATGAAGGCGTGGGGCGGATTTGAATTCCGCGGGAGAACGCGTTTCCTTTATCGTCGGCGGGGCACCGGATTTGCGACCCCTGGCGCAATGCGGACCATCGCCGATGGCGCCGGGAATAATGTAATGCCTTGACTCATGCGGATTGGCGGGCATGATGCTGGCTTTAGTATTCGTGGTATTTTCGAAATCGATGTTCTCGATTTCAGCCGGGGGTGTTCCCCTCTGTTCTGCGCGCCTTTTTTGATTTGTTTCGTTTTGATCAGTGCTCCGGGTGGCCCATGACCTATCAGAAATACGACTATCACAACGCTCCGACAATTCGCGAATTCACGGCCCTGTCGCTTGGAGATCTTCAGGACAATGGCCTGTCCGGCGGCGTCGATTGCGGCGACCGGTTCGAGATGCCGGCCAATGCCGGCCTGTGCGTCAAGGTGCGCGATGACGATCCCTACCTGTCCGGCGACAGGTCCTATTGCAACGACAAGGCCGCCGACCGCAGCTACCAGACCGCGCGGATCTGCGACGGGCCGGACGGCGCGGATATCGGCAATGGCGGCCGGATCTATGCCGAGAAGTATTTCCAGGTGCGCGACGCGCAGGGCAACCGCTATGTGATGATCGAGTTCGAGCAGGAGGGCTCGGGCGCGAATTACTACACTTTCCATTCGGCCTATGGCGTGCCGCAGGCGGGGGCCCGGCTCACCGTCGGCAAGAGCTGCGATCTGAACGGCAACATCAAGCTGGGCTACGACCAGCTCGATGCCGGCGATTGCAAACCCTCCGCCCCGCCGGGCGACTGCCTCGTGATCGAGGCCGAGGACATGCAGCTTTACAACTACAAGATCCATGCCCTCGACGGCGCCTCCGGCGGCGAGGTGATCAAGACCACCAGCTGCGATCCCTCCTATGCCAAGACCGTGTTCCAGGGCGAGACCGGCACCTATGACCTGAAGCTCTGCGTCGTCGACGAGAATGACGGTCAGGGCCTGATCAAGATCTATGTCGGCAGCCGGCTGCTCAAGAGCGTCCGGCTCGACGAGGACACCGGCGGAGCTTATGGCGAAACCGGCGTGTTCCGCGAGATCACGCTGGACGATGTCGCGCTGAGCGCAGGTGACCGGATCACCATCGTGGGCGTGCGCGACGGCAATGAATTCGCCCGCATCGACAAGCTCGAGATCTGCAAGGACGACACGCCCCTGCCCGCGGCGCTGGGGGATTTCGTCTGGTTCGACGCCGATCGCGACGGGGTGCAGGACGCGGACGAGGCCGGCGTGGCCGGGGTCACGGTGCATCTCAAGGACGAGAGCGGCACCATCATCGACACGACCACCACCGACGCGCAGGGCAGGTATCTCTTCGACGACCTGGCGGCGGGCCGCTACGCGGTCGCGTTCGAGCCGACCGACGAGTTCGAGTTCACCACGGCGAACCAGGGCGACGATGCGACCGACAGCGACGCCGACCCCGGCACCGGCATGACCGGGCTTTATGATCTGGCGGCGGGGCAGACCGACCTGTCGGCGGATGCGGGGCTGGTGCGGCGCAACCACGCGCCGGAGCCGCAGGACGACAGCGGCAAGGTCTGCGCGACCGAAACCACCGTGATCGACGTGCTGGGCAATGACGGCGACCCCGATGGCGACCCGGTCGAGGTGGCGCATGTCGCGGGCGTGGCGGTGGCCATCGGCGACAGCGTCACGCTGGCCTCCGGCGCGACGGTGACGCTGAACGCCGACTTCACGCTGTCCTATGACAGCTCCGGCGCGAGTTATGACGGCGTCGCGGCCGCCGACCTGCTGATCGGCGAAACCGCCTCCGACAGCTTTGGCTATTCGATCACCGATGGCGATCTGGAGGCCACGGCCGAGGTCGACATGACGATCTGCGGGGCGAAGAACACGCTCGCGACGATCAATGCCAGCCTGCCGCAGGGCGAGGTCTGCTTCCAGATGCAGCAAAGCTACGAGCCGCTGATCAATGCCGACGCGATCACGCTGAAGCTGTCGGGCACCGGCGACGCCCGCTTCGACGGCATGGTCTATGAAGAGGCCTATTGCCTGTCGGGCTACGAGGACACGCTCGATGTCGACGCCAATGGCGACATCGATCTCGCGCCGGTGGTCAAGGGCCAGATGACGGTGGCCGTCGCCGCGAACGTGCCGGCGGGCGAATTGGAGACGGTCGGGATCAACGGCCAGACCGCCAGGGACAACCTCGACCTCGTCAACTGGATCCTCAACCAGGGCTTCGGCGACACCGACAACGGCGACGGCACGGGAGAGACCTATAACGACATGGAGATCCAGGGCGCGATCTGGGGGCTCACCGACGGCCCGCTGCCCGATGGTTCCTTGTTCGCGCCGATCGGGACATCCGAGAATGCGCGCGAAATCCTCGATGCGGCCATCGCCAATGGCGAGGGGTTCGAGGCGGGGGAGGGCGACATCGTCGGCCTGCTGATCACCCCGACGGCGCAAGCGCAGCAGCAAGGCCATGACCAGCCGCTGATCATCGGCGTCGCCTTCGAGGCGCTGGCGCAGGACTGCCTTTGCGTCTGAGAAACGGTTCGGGACCGGTTCGGCGCCTGGCCGCCGAAGTCGCACCGCCCTTGCCGGGAGGGATGGGGCGGTGCGCGCGGGGTCCGCTTCGAGCGGCCCCGCATGTCTCAGTGTCCGCCGTGGGGTCAGGGATCGCGGCGCGTTTCAGGAGGGCTCCGTTCATGAGCAAACGACTTCTCGTTCTCGCCACCGCCGCCGTGATGGCCGCGGGATCGGCGCAGGCCGGTTTCCTGCCACCACCGCCGACGCAGGTGCCGGAGATCGACATCACGAGCGGCATGGCCGCTTGCGCGGCGATCCTCGGGGCCGTGGCGCTGTTCTGGGAGCGGCGCCGGCGCGCCTGAACCCGCTTCGGCGCCGTATGCGCCTGTCACGGGCGAAAGATCGGGCGCCCCCTCCCCGCAGGGACGGGGCGCCCCAGCCATCAGCCATCGCGGGGGCCGCATGACCAGATCCATGACCCGGCCCGGCGGGCAAGCCGGGCGGCGTTTGCGGGCGGGGCACGGCATCGCGGCCATGGGCCTTGCCCTGGCGCTCGCCGCGATGGCCCCGACCTTCGACGTGCTGTTCAAGCAAGGCTGCACCGATCTCGCGCGGTGGCGCTTTTGCGTCTTTGCCGAGAAGATCGACGAGCGCGCCATCGCGGCGCTGGTGCTCGGGGTGATCTACGCCGTGGCCCGGCCACGGCTGAGCGCGCCGCTTTTGCGGCAGGCCGCCCCGTCGGCGCGCAGCGTGCCGCCGCTGGTGGCGCTGGTATTCGGCGTGGTGCTGACGCTGTTGCCATGGGGGCTGATCGGGACGGAGCCCGGTTCCGGGTCGTCGGCCGCGCGGCTCGCGCTGGCCAGCTGGACCATCGGCAGCCTTTTGTCCGGCGCGGCGATCTTGCGCCTGCTCGCGCCCTGGACGGCCTGGGGGGCGCTGTTGCGCAATTCCGGCCCGCTGTTGCCGGCGCTGCTGGTGCTGGGGCTGATGATGCCCGAACTCGGCGACCGGCTGTTTCCGCTGTGGCATCTTCACGGCGTCACCGAGATCACCTTCGAGACGGTCAGAAGCTTCGCCGCCCTGGCGGGCATGGAGCTGGTCGCCCGGCATTCGAGCTATGTGCTGGGGCAGGGCGATTTCTTCGTCGAGGTCGGTCAAAGCTGCTCGGGCATCGAGGGCTTCGCGCTCGTGACCGTCTTTTCGCTGACCTATATCGCGCTGTTCAGGCATCAGCTCGCCTTTCCGCGGATCTTCCTGATCGTCCCGATCGGGCTCGTGCTGTCCTTTCTGCTCAACGCGGTGCGGATCACGCTGCTCTTGTGGATCGGTCTCAACGTGTCGCCCGATCTCGCGGTGGACGGGTTTCACTCCAATGCCGGGTGGCTGATGTTCGCGGCACTGACCTTCGGCGGGATGCTGGCGGTGCACGCCACGCCGTGGCTGCAGCGCGCGCCCGCCGGCGCCGCCGCCCGCCCCGACGCCGCCGCCCCGGCCCTGCCGCCGCTGCGCGACGACTGGAACGTGGCGCGGATCCTGCCCTTCATGGTCTTCATGGGCTCGGCCGTGGTGGCGTCGAGCTTCTTTGCCGACCCCGAAACCGCCTATCCGCTGCGGGTCGCGGCGATGGTGGCGGCGCTGTGGTTCTGCCGGCGTCCGATCCTGCGGCTCGGCTGGGGGCT
>NZ_KK088648.1 GCF_000600975.2 Limimaricola hongkongensis DSM 17492
CCCCTACCGGCGCGACATACAGACGTTGATCCATCGAAATGAACCGAAGCCGCCCGCATATCTCTTCAGATATCTGCGATGTCAAAGAGCGTGAAGAAAACCAAACCAGAGCGCCACTCAATGGCGCCCCGCCCCGCTTCCTTCGGAATGTCGTTCCCGCCGGTGCATCTCTGCGCCGCCGGTGAGGGGCCTTCTACCCATGGGGGCCGCAGGGCGCAAGAGGTTTTTTCGCCCGAAGGCGATTTTTCTTCACCCGGCCCCTTCCCGCCCTTGCAAGACCGCCCCGACCGGAGGGTCGGGGCGGTCAAAACAAGCGTCGCGCCGTCAGGTGAACCTCGGGTAGAGGAAGACCTTCGTCTCCAGCGGTACCTTGGGGTAGAGGTCGATGATGTGATCGTTGACCAGTCGGGCACAGCCGTTCGACACGGCCGTGCCGATGGTGCGCGGCGCGTTGGTGCCATGGATGCGCAGATAGGTGTCGCGCGGGCCGTCGAACAGGTAGAGCGCGCGGGCGCCGAGCGGGTTGTCGGGGCCGCCCTCCATGCCGTCTTCCCATTTCTTGTATTTCTCGGGCTCGCGCTCGATCATGTCGGGGGTCGGCGTCCAGCTCGGCCATTCCTTCTTGGCGCCCATGCGGAACACCCCGGTCTCGTAAAGCCCCTTGCGCCCGATCCCGACCGAGTAGCGCATCGCCTTGCCCTCGGGCAGCGTCCAGTAGAGCGCGAAGCGGTTCGGGTCGACGTGGATCTCGCCCGGGTTCATGGTCGCGGGGATGTTCACCATGCGCGGCAGGTATTTTTCGGGCAGATCCGGCCCGGCGCCCTCGTCCTGCGCCGCGGCGCGGCTGCCCAGAATGCCAAGCGCCGTCCCCGCCGCGAGAAAATAACGTCTGTCGATCATATCCAATGCCTCCGTCGGCAAAATCAACGGGACGGGAGGAGGTTCCCGCGATTTCGCCAGATTTCGAAACGCGTGGCGCCGCCCGGCGCCAGCCTTGGGCATGATCTGGCACGCGGGAGCGTTTGTTGACAACCGCGGCACCATCAATCCCGCGTCAGCACGGCCTGACGGCCCGCTCCCGCCCCTTTCTCCCTTCATGCGGGCCCATGCGCGGCGCGCCACCTTGCGGGCGGAACTCCGGGACGCGCCGGAACCGCCGGGGACCGGCGCGGTTGACCAAAGGGACACCAACCAGGCGGAGGGACCTTGGTTCATGCATGACAACGATTTGCGCCCGCACGAGCCGGGCCGCACCGAAGGCGACAGCAGGCGCGAAATGCAGGCCCTGGCGCGTGCGCGCATCTGCATCGAAAACCTCGACCCCGAGATCGATGGCGGCCGTTTCGCGGCCAAGGCCGTGGCGGGACGCCCCTTCAAGCTGCGGGCCGATATCTTCGGCGAAGGACATGACAGCATCCGCGCCGCGCTTTTGTGGTGGCGCCAGGGGTCTGACGACATGCACGAGACCCCGATGGCCTTCGTCGAGAACGACCGCTGGGAGGGCAGTTTCACGCCGCCCGAAAACGCGCTCTACCGCTATACGCTGATCGCGTGGCGCGACGATTTTCTTGGCTGGCGCAAGGACACCACCAAGAAAATCGCCGCCGGGCTGAACGTCGATCTCGAAGCCGAGATGGGCCACCGGCTCATCGCCAATTCGCGCGACCATGCCCCCGAGGGCGAGGGGCGCGCCGCACTCGAAAGCCTCGTGCATGCCACCAATCACGGCAGCACCGAAGAGCGCATGGACATTCTTCTGAGCGAGGACACGCTCGCCGAGATGACCCGCTCGGGGCGGCGCTACGGCCTGACGCGGCTCGACCGCGATCTCGCGGTCTTCGCCGACCGCGACGTGGCCGCGTTCTCGGCCTGGTACGAGCTGTTTCCCCGCTCCGCCGCGCCGGGCACCCGGCACGGCACCTTCCGGGACGTGATCGACCGGCTGCCCTATGTGCGGGATCTGGGCTTCGACGTGCTCTACTTCACCCCGATCCACCCGATCGGGCGCACCAACCGCAAGGGGCGCAACAACACGCTGACACCCGGCCCCGACGACGTGGGCTCGCCCTATGCCATCGGATCGGAGGACGGCGGCCACAGCGACATCCACCCCGAGCTGGGCACGATCGAGGATTTCGACGCGCTGGTCGCGGCGGCGCGCGAACAGGGGCTTGAGATCGCGCTCGACATCGCGCTCAACGCCTCGCCGGATCATCCGTGGATCAAGCAGCATCCCGACTGGTTCGAATGGCGGCCCGACGGCTCCATCGCCTATGCCGAGAACCCGCCCAAGAAATACGAGGACATCGTCAATTTCCGCTACTATCTCGAGGATGGCAGCCCCAACGCCCCTTATTGGGAAGCGGTGCGCGACATGTTCCTCTACTGGGCCGATCATGGCGTGCTGTGTTTTCGGGTCGACAACCCGCACACCAAGCCGTTCCCCTTCTGGGAATGGATCATCGACGAGGTACGCGCCCGCCATCCCGGCGCGGTGTTCCTGTCCGAGGCCTTCACCCGGCCCAAGGTGATGAAGCGGCTCGCCAAGCTGGGCTACAACCAGTCCTACAGCTACTTCACGTGGCGCAACACCAAGGAAGAGCTGACCGAGTACCTGACCGAGCTGACGACCGAGGAGTGCCGCCACTACATGCGGCCGAACTTCTTCGTCAACACGCCCGACATCAACCCGTATTTCCTGCAGACATCGGGCCGCGCCGGGCACCGGATCCGGCTCGCGCTCGCGGCGACGCTGGCGGGCAATTACGGCGTCTACAGCGGTTTCGAGATCTGCGACGCGCGGCCCCTGCCCGGCAAGGAAGAGTATCTCGACAGCGAGAAATACGAGATCCGCGACTGGAATTTCGACCGCGACGGCCACATCAAGGACGACATCCGGCTGTTGAACGGCATCCGCCGGCGCCACGCCGCGATGCGCGATTTCACCAATCTCGAATTCTTCGACGCGCATGACGACGCGGTGCTCTGCTATGGCCGCTTCGACAAGGACACCGGCAGCTACCTGCTGTTCCACGTGCTGCTCGATCCGCATGCGGGGCGCGATTTCTCGTTCGATCTGCCGCTGTGGCGCTTCGGCCTGCCCGACGAGGCCTCGATCGAGGTGCAGGACGCGATCCACGGCAACCATTTCACCTGGCACGGCAAGGAGCATCGGCTGACGCTCGACCCCGAGGACCGGCCCTACGCGATCTGGCGGCTGATCCCGCCGGGAGGAGCAAGAGACTGATGCAGGACCACAGCATGCCCACCGACGCACAGGACGCCCCGATCGATAACAATCAGCGCGACTGGTACAAGGACGCGGTCATCTACCAGCTCCACGTCAAGGCCTATCAGGACAGCAATGGCGACGGCATCGGCGATTTCGCCGGGCTGATGAGCCGGCTCGACCATGTGCAGGAGCTGGGCGCCACCGCCGTCTGGCTGCTGCCCTTCTACCCGTCGCCCTTGCGCGACGATGGCTACGACATCCAGGAATACACCGAGATCAACCCGCAATACGGCAACATGGACGAGTTCCGCGGTTTCGTCGAAGAGGCCCATCGCCGTGGCCTGCGGGTGATCACCGAGCTGGTGATCAACCACACCTCGGACCAGCACGAATGGTTCCAGCGCGCCCGCCACGCCCCCAAGGGCAGCCCCGAGCGCGATTTCTACGTCTGGTCCGACGATCCGGCCAAGTGGATGGACAAGACGCGGGTAATCTTCAACGACACCCATGACAGCAACTGGACATGGGACCCGGTCGCCGAGCAGTTCTACTGGCACCGCTTCTTCGACCACCAGCCCGACCTGAACTTCGACAACCCCGAGGTTCTCAAGGAGGTGCTGCGGGTCATGCATTTCTGGCTCGACATGGGGGTCGACGGGCTCCGGCTCGACGCGATCCCCTATCTCGTCGAGCGTGACGGCACCAACAACGAGAACCTGCCCGAGACGCATGACGTCCTCAAGGCGATCCGCGCCGATCTCGACGCGCATTACCCCGACAAGATGCTCTTGGCCGAGGCCAACCAATGGCCCGAGGACACGCGGCCCTATTTCGGCGATGGCGACGAGTGCCACATGGGATTCCACTTCCCGCTGATGCCGCGCATGTACATGGCGGTGGCCCAGGAAGACCGGCACCCGATCACCGACATCATCCGCCAGACGCCCGACATCCCCGAGGATTGCCAATGGGCGATCTTTTTGCGCAACCATGACGAGCTGACGCTCGAGATGGTGACCGACAAGGAGCGCGATTACCTCTGGGACACCTATGCGAGCGACAAGCGCGCGCGGATCAATATGGGCATCCGCCGCCGGCTCGCGCCGCTCATGCAGAACGACCGGCGCAAGATCGAGCTTCTCAATTCGCTGCTGATGTCGATGCCCGGCACGCCGATCCTCTATTACGGCGACGAGATCGGCATGGGCGACAACATCTACTTGGGCGACCGCGACGGCGTGCGCACGCCGATGCAATGGTCGCCCGACCGCAACGCGGGGTTCTCCCGCGCCGATCCGCAGCAGCTCTATCTGCCGACGATCCAGGATTCGATCTACGGCTTTCAGGCGCTCAATGTCGAAAGCCAGTCCAAGGACCCGTCCTCGCAGCTGAACTGGATGCGCCGCATGGTGCAGGTGCGCTCGAACCACAGCGTGTTCGGGCGCGGCGAGATGAAGCTTTTGTACCCGTCGAACCGCCGCGTGCTCGCCTATATCCGCGAGCACGAGGGCGAGGCGGTGCTTTGCGTCGCCAACCTGGGCCGCGCCGCGCAGGCGGTGGAGATCGACCTGTCGGGCTATCAGGGTCGGGTGCCGATCGAGCTTACGGGGCATTCGGCCTTTCCGCCGGTGGGCGCGCTGCCCTATCTGATCACCCTGCCCTCCTACGGCTTCTACTGGTTCCTGCTCGCGGACGAGGACCAGGCCCCGTCCTGGCACCAGCCGCCGCAGCAGATCCTGCCGGAATTCGTGACGCTGACCACCCGCGACGGGCGCGTCTCCTCGGCGATCTCGGGGCGCGACGGGCGGCTTCTGGGCACCGACGTGCTGCCGAAATTCCTGCCGCTGCAACGCTGGTTCGCGGCCAAGGACGCGCGCATCTCCCGCGTCGGCATCGCGCCGCTGGCCGAGATCGGCGGCAATGGCGCGCTGGGGCTGATCGATGTCGAGGTCGGCGGCGAGACGCAGCATTACCTGCTGCCGCTGGCCGCCGTCTGGGGCGAGGACAGCGTGTCCTTCGGCTCCTCGACGCTGGGCTACACCATGGCCAAGCTGCGCAAGGGGCCGCGCGTCGGCGGGCTGATCGACGGCACGGTGGACGAAACCCTGATGGGCGAGCTGTTCGCGGCGCTGCGCGACGGCCATGAGACCGACACGCCGCGCGGCAGGCTCGTCTTCGCGCCCAGCGCCGCGATGGCCGAGATCGAGGCGCCGGGCGAGCCGCGCCTTCTCAACGTCGAGCAGTCCAACGCCACCGTCGCCTTCGGCGACAAGGCCGTGCTCAAGATCTATCGCCGCCTGCGCGAGGGCCTCCAGCCCGATATCGAGGTGGCGCGCTTCCTGACGGACGTGGCGGGTTTCGACGGCACCCCCGCCTATCTGGGCGAGATCGCGCTGCGCCCCGAGGAAGGCGAGACCACGTCGCTCGGCGCCGCCTTTGCCTATGTCGCCAACCAGGGCGACGCCTGGGGGGCCGTGACCAACGCGCTCGACCGCTACCTGCAGGACAAGGCGACCGGCAACGAGGACCAAAGCCCGCCCTACCTGCCGGTGCTGGGCATCGCGGGCACGCTGGGCCGGCGCACCGCGCAGATGCACCGCGCGCTGGCGCATCCGACCGACGATCCGGCCTTTGCCGCCGAACCGCTGGACGGGCCGCATCTTGCCGCGCTGTGCGACGAGGTCCGGGCCGAAACCGTGGCGATGCTCGACCGGCTCAAGGGCCTGGCCGACCTGCCCGAGCGGGCGGCACAGCATGCCGAGCAGATCCTCGCACGGCGCGACAGGCTGATCGCGCGGATCGACGCGGTGTCGCGGATGACCCCTTCGGGGCAGCTGACCCGGCTGCATGGCGATTATCACCTCGGGCAGGTGCTGATGGCGCAGAACGACGTCATGATCATCGATTTCGAGGGCGAGCCGCGCCGCACGCTGGCCGAGCGCCGCGCCAAGGGCCACGCGCTGCGCGACGTGGCGGGCATGCTGCGATCGCTCGACTACGCGGCCTATTCGGCGCTGCGCTGGGCCGAGAACTCCGGCACCGACGGCGCCGAGGCCGAAACGCTGATCCGCGAATGGCGCAAGGAGGCCATGCGCGATTTCATGACCGAGTACCACGCGGTCATCGCCGACAGCCCCGCCCATCCTGACGACGAGAGCTTTGCCGCCGCGCTGCTGGATCTCTTCGTGATCCAGAAAGCGGTCTACGAGGTGGGCTACGAGCTTGCCAGCCGCCCGGCTTGGGTGGACATTCCGCTGAGCGGCCTGCTCGACCTGATCGACGAAGAGGATACCCAATGACGACCAACGCGAGCGACACCCAGCCCGCATCCGCCCCCGACCCCTCCCGGATCGAAGCGATCATCCGGGGCCGCATGGGCGACCCGTTCGAGATCCTCGGCCCGCATAAATCCGAGGGCGGCGTAATGGGGCTCACCGTCTTTGCCCCCGACGCCGCCGAGGTGACGGTGCTCACCCCCGAGGGAAGCGACGTCGCGCCGCTTGCCCGGATCAACGCCGAGGGCGTGTTCTGGGGCGAAATGCCCGAAGGCTTCGATTACGGCACGCCCTACCGGCTGCGGATGCGCGCGGGCAGCCATTCGTGGGAGCGCGACGATCCGTACCGCTTCACCCCTGTGCTGGGCGAGATGGACGAATACCTCGTCGCCGAGGGCCGCCACGAGGAGATCTGGAAACGGCTCGGCGCGCATCCCGTGACCCATGAGGGCGTCGAGGGCGTCTCTTTCGCGGTCTGGGCCCCCAATGCCCGCCGCGTCAGCGTGGTCGGCCAGTTCAACGCGTGGGACGGGCGCCGCCACCCGCTGCGCCGCCGCTTCGGCGCGGGGCTGTGGGAATTGTTCGTCCCCGGCCTCGCGGTGGGCGATCTCTACAAGTTCGAGATCGTCGGCGCGCATGGCGACCTGCAACCGCTGAAAGCCGACCCGATGTCGTTCCGGCAGGAGCAGCCCCCCTCCACCGGGTCGATCGTGCACGGCATGCACCGGCATGACTGGCAGGACGGCGACTGGATGGAGAGCCGCTCCAAGGGCACGCTGCACGACAAGCCGGTCTCGATCTACGAGGTGCATCTCGGGAGCTGGCGCCGCGGGGCCGAGGGCGAGGTGCTCGATTACGACACGATCGGCGAATTGCTGGTCGACTACCTGCGCGACATGAACTTCACCCATGTCGAATTCATGCCGGTCTCCGAGCACCCCTTCACCGGCTCGTGGGGCTACCAGCCGGTGGGTCTCTTCGCGCCGACCTCGCGCTATGGCACGCCCGAACAATTCGCCTCCATGGTCGACCGGCTGCATCAGGCGGGGATCGGCGTCATCGTCGACTGGGTGCCCGCGCATTTCCCGTCGGACGCGCATGGCCTCGCCAATTTCGACGGCACGGCGCTTTACGAACACGCCGATCCGCGGCAGGGCTTCCATCAGGACTGGAACACGCTGATCTACAATTTCGGGCGCAACGAGGTGGCGAACTTCCTGCGCTGCTCGGGTACCTTCTGGCTCGACAAGTACCACATCGACGCGCTGCGCGTGGATGCGGTCGCCTCGATGCTCTATCTCGACTATTCGCGCAACGAGGGCGAATGGATCCCCAACCAGTATGGCGGGCGCGAGAATCTCGACGCGATCGAGTTCCTGAAGGGCACCAATGCGCAGGTCGTGGCGCGCACGCCGGGTGCGGCCACCATCGCCGAGGAAAGCACCGCCTTTCCGGGCGTCAGCCGCCCCGTCGATCAGGGGGGCCTCGGCTTCGACTTCAAGTGGAACATGGGCTGGATGCATGACAGCCTCAGCTACATCCAGAACGATCCCGTCTACCGCAAGTACAACCACCACCAGATGACCTTCTCGATCCACTACGCGTGGTCCGAGAATTTCGTCCTGCCGATCAGCCATGACGAGGTGGTGCACGGCAAGGGGTCGCTTTTGAACAAGATGCCGGGCGACCGCTGGCAGAAATTCGCGAATTTGCGCGCTTACCTGGGCTTCATGTGGACCCATCCGGGCAAGAAGCTTCTGTTCATGGGCTGCGAGTTCGGGCAGGAGCGCGAGTGGAACCACGACGTCTCGCTCGACTGGCACCTGCTCGACGACGACAAGCACAAGGGCGCGCAGAACCTCGTGCGCGATCTCAACCGGATCTACCGCGACGAGAAGGCGCTGCACGCGCTCGACTGCGACCCGGCGGGCTTCGAATGGGTCGATGGCGGCGATGACGAACGCTCGATCTTCGCCTTTCTGCGCCGCGCCGACAGCGGCACGCGCCCGGCGCTTGTCATCTCCAACATGACGCCGGTTGTGCGCGAGGATTACCGCATCGGCCTGCCCGAAGGCGGCGACTGGACCGAGCTTCTGAACACCGATGCCGAAATCTATGGCGGCTCGGGCGTCGGCAATGGCGGCAGGATCGCCTGCCGTCAGGAGGAATGCCACGGGCGTTCGGTCTCGCTGTCGCTGACGCTGCCGCCGCTGGCGACCGTCATCCTCGTTCCCGACCGCTAGGACCGCAAAGGCCGGAGCCGGGGCTGCCAAGACCGGCGGCCCACGGCCAACTTGTCACGGCGGGCCGGGGGTTTACCGGCCCTGCCGTCCCCCTCTTTCCCCACGGAGTCCGCATGACCGACCTTGCCGATCTGTGCCATCATCACGGGATCACCACCGAATACGACGATCCCGACGGCGGCACCCGCCCGGTGCCCGAGGCGACGCTGCGGCTGATCCTGCGCAAGATCGGCGTCGATCCCGACGCCGCCGCCAGCGGTCCCGCCGCGCCGCAGGAGATGACCGTGCCCGAGGATGGCGTCTGCCACCTGCCCGGCTGGCTCGACCGCGCGCGCCGGCTGGGGGCTGTTCTGCCAGCTCTACGAGCTGCGCTCGGCGCGCAATCACGGCATCGGCGATTTCCGCGACCTGGCCGAGATGGCGCGCATCGCCGGGCGCGCGGGCGCGGATTTTCTCGGGGTGAACCCGCTGCACGCGCTGTTCTGGGGCGACCCGTCCAAGCGCAGCCCGTTTTCCCCCTCGACCCGGAGCTTTCTCAACCCGGTCTATATCGCGCTGGATGACCTGCCCGGCCATGACGCCGCCGACATTGATGGCGCCGCACTTCGGGCGGGCGATCTGGTCGATTACGACGCGGTGTTTCCCGCCAAGCTGGCGGCGCTGCGCGCGGCCCATGCGCGCCAACCCTTCGACGATGACGAAGACGCCTTCGAACGCTTCGTCGAAAAAGGCGGCCAGCCGCTCCATCGCCACGCGCTGTTCGAGGCGCTCTCGCTCGACATGGCGGGCAAGGGGCACGGCGTCGGCTGGGGCGGCTGGCCGGAGGATCTTCGGGATGTCGAAAGCAAGGCGGTCGCGGATTTCGCGACGTCGCAGGCGGAAGACATCCGCTTTCATCTCTGGCTGCAATGGCAGGCCGCGCGCCAGCTCGACGCCGCCATGGCCTGCGCGAAAAAGGCGGGCATGCGGATCGGGCTCTACCTCGACCTCGCGGTCGGCGAGGCGCCCGACGGCTCGGCGAGCTGGGGCGGCGGCGAGGTGCAGATGACCGGGTTGTCGGTCGGCGCACCGCCCGATGTCTTTGCCTCCGAGGGCCAGAACTGGGGGCTTTCGGCGTTTTCGCCGGGGGGCCTGCGCAAGCACGATTTTGCCCCCTTCCGCGACATGATCGCGGCCCAGCTGGCCCATGCGGGCGCGCTCAGGATCGACCACGCGATGGCGCTGTGGCAGCTGTTCCTGATCCCCGAGGGCGAAAGCGCCAGCGCCGGGGCGCATCTGCGCTACCCGTTTGCAGAGCTTTTGCGCGTGCTCGCGCATGAGAGCCGCGAAAAGGAGGCGGTGGTGATCGGCGAGGATCTCGGCTTCGTGCCGCCGGGGTTCCGCGAGGCGATGCAGGCGGCCAACATCCTGTCCTACTCGATCCTTTACTTCGAAAAGGACGGCGCGCGCTTCAAGACGCCGCAGGAATACCGGCCCACGGCGCTGGCGTGTCTTTCGACCCATGACCTGCCGGTGCTGGAACGCTGGTGGGCGGGCGAGGATATCGAGCTGCGCCGCGAGCTCGGCCTCGTGAACGATGCCGACAGCGATGCCCATGCGCGCGAGCGGGCGCGCGAACGCCGCGCGCTGCTCGACGCGATGCGCAGATCCGGCGCGCTCAGGGGCCGCCTGCCGCGCCGGCGCGAAATGCCGCGCGAGGTGCTGGTCGCCGCCCACCGATACCTCGCGCGGACGCGCGCGGCGCTGGTGGGGGTGCGGCTGGCCGACATGGTCGGGCCGAAATCGCCCACCAACATGCCCGGCACCGTCGACAGCTATCCCAACTGGCGGCCGCGCGCGCCGCTCGATCTCGACGACATCGCCACCCATCCCGATTTCCGGGCCGTGACCGCGATGATGCGCCGCGAGCGGCCCCGCGACCCCGGCTGAGCGGGATGACTGAGCGGGCGGGGCCTCAGCCCTGCGAGGCGAGGTCTTCCCCGCCCTGCGCGCCCTGCCCCGCGACGCGTTCGCGGTGCACCACATAGGCGCCCGAGCCGAGAATGATCGCGGTGCCGAGCATCGTCGGCGCGTCGGGCAACTCGTTGAAGACGAAATAGCCCAGGATCACCGCGCCGACGATTTCGAGATACTGGAACGGCGCCAGAAGCCCCGCCTCGGAGCGGCGGAACGCCTCGGCGATGAGCAGGAACGTCCCCGCCGACAGCAGCCCGGCCAGCGGCAGCACGCCCCAGACCCACCCCGGCGCCGACAGCGCCGCAAACCCCGGCCCGCCCATGAGCCGCACCGCTCCGAATACCAGCAGCGCGATCGCGCCGGCATAGAGCGTGGCGCCGGTCTGGATCGTCAGCGCCGAGCGGGTGCCCGACACGCCACGCAGGATCACCGCGTTGAGCGCATAGCCCGTGGCCGCCGCCAGCGGCAGCAGCGCCGCCGGGGTGAAACCGTCGAAACCCGGCCGGATCACCACCAGCGCGCCGAGAAACCCGACGCCCACGGCGGCATAACGGCGTGGGCCGACCTTTTCGCCCAAGAGCGGCGCCGCCAGCACCACGAGGATCAGCGGCTCCACGAAGAAGATCGCGATCGCCGTGGCGATCGGCATCACCGCGAAGGCCCCCACGAGACCGGTCATCGTGACGACTGAGCACAGCCCCGACAGCACCAGCACCGGCGAGAACATCGGCCCGCGCAGGCGGTGGCGCAGCAGCATTGCCAGCCCGGCGAGGATCGCCCCCTGAAAGCCGAAGCGCCACAGCACCACCTCGCCGGGCGGCATCGCCTGCGTCAGAAGCTTGGCCAGCGTGTCGCCGACCGGCAGCAGCGCCATGGCGATCGCCATCATGAGGATGCCCGTCCCGGCGGCGCCTTGCGCGGCGCGGCGCGGCGGGGCCACGGGGCTCTTGGTGCGGGGGCGGATCATGGAGGCGTCTCCCAACATGCGCGACCCACCTGCGAGGGGCGCGGCTGTCCGGGCGTCCGGGACGGAAATGAAACATGGCCGGGGGTTCTGACGACGCCATCGCCCACCCCGTGACCGGCCATGTCCAAGGGCTAGAGGAGGCATGACACCGGGTCAAGCGGCGCCATCGGCCCCGGCATGTCCCGGACCCCGGCGCGCGCCCGGCCCCGGCGCGCCCCGGCCTCGATGCCGCCACTCCTCAGCTCTGCGGCGCGGGCAGCGACAGCCGTTTCGGCCCCGTGGCCCGTTGCCGCGCGCGATCCTCGGCCAGCGCCGCGCGCAGCCGGTCGTCGAGCCGGTCGGCCACATGGGCGGGCGCGCGGAACCAGTCGGTCGACCAGACCCGCTCGATCCGCCAGCCCAGCCCTTCGAGCACCGCCTGCCGCACCCGGTCGCGATCGCGCGCGGTGGCCGCCGAATGATAGGTCGCCCCGTCGCATTCGACGCCGGCGAGATAGGCCCCGCCCCGGTCGGGATGCACCACGGCAAGGTCGATCCGGTAGCCCGACACGCCGATCTGGGTGCGCACCTCCCATCCCTTGGCCTCGAGGCTGCGCGCCACCGCCTCCTCGAACGGGTTCTCCGCCGGGCCGAGGCTGCCGGTGTCGCGCGCGGGCAGCGCTACCGCGCCGCGATCGGCATAATCGAGAAACGCCTTGAGATCGGCCACGCCGCGGGCGCGGCTGCGGCCCAGATCGATATCCTCCGCCCCCAGCGAGGCAAAGACATGCAGCTCGCGCCGCGCCCGCGTGATCGCGACGTTGAGCCGCCGCTCGCCGCCCTCGGCGTTGAGCGCGCCGAAATTCATGCTGAGCTTGCCCGCGAGATCCGGCCCGAAGGTGACCGAGAACAGCATCACGTCGCGCTCGTCGCCCTGGATGTTCTCGAGGTTCTTGACGATCACCGGCTCGTCACGCGCCTCGTCGAAGAACCATTCCAGATCGGGCGCGTCGCGCCGCATCGCGTCGAGCTGGTCGAGGATCAGCGCCTGCTGGTCGCCGTTGAATGTGATGACACCGATGCTGTGCCGCACGGCTTCGGGTCGGGCCAGCTCGGCCACGAGCCTGTCGCGGATCATCGCGGTGACGGCGCGCGCCTCCTCGATATTGGTGCGCCCGCGGCCCCGGCCATAGCGCCCGTCGACGCGGTGCAGCGCGATCGCCTCCCCGCCGGTTCCCGGCGAGGGAAAGGTGACGAGACCGCCATCGTAATAGAAATGGTTCGAAAACGCGATCAGCGCCTCGTCGCGCGAACGGTAATGCCAGTCGAGGCGGCGCACCGGCACGCCAGAGGCCGCCACCTCGTCGAGGATCGACGGCATGTCGCGCAGCGCGAAGGCGCCCTCTTCCTCGTCGTCCTCCTCTTCTTCGGCGCGGCCGAAGAAATTGGTCGGCGGCAGCTGCCTGGGGTCGCCCACCACGATCGCCTGACGCCCGCGCGCGATGGCGCCGATGGCGTCCCATGTGGTGATCTGGCTCGCCTCGTCGAAGATCACCACGTCGAAGGCGGGCTGGCCCGCGGGCAGGTACTGCGCCACCGACAAGGGCGACATCAGCACGCAGGGCGCCAGCTGCGGGAGGCTGTCGGGCATCTGGCCCAGAAGCTGGCGGATCGGCATGGAGGGCCGCTTGAGCCCGAGCTGGTGGCGCAACAGCCCCAGCTCCGAGGCGCGCGGCACCGCGTCGCGCGCGGGCAGCCCCCCGCCGATCCGGCGCAGCGCCTCGCCCGGCGCCAGCGCGGCGGCGCGGTCGTCGAGCATGCGGAACCGGGCGACGAGATCGTCCTGCGCCCAATGCGCGAAATCGCGCAACAGCGGCTCGGCATCCATCGCGCGCGGCAGCCACCACGCGGCATAGGCCGCCTCGAAGGCGGCGCGGGCGGGCCGGTCGAGCCGTCCCTCTTCGATCGCCTCCACCAACGGCGCGAGCCCCGCCGCTTCGGCCCGCGCGCGCAGATCCATCCAGCGGGTCCAGTCGGCCAGCCGCGCCGCCTGTTCGGCCAGCGCGTCGAGCGCGCGCGCCAGCTCCGCCGGGGCCATTGTGTCGGGCACCCGACCGCCGAGATGTTCGAACGCCGCCCGCGCCGCCGCGACCTCCGCCTCGGATCGTTCAAGCGCCGCGAGCGCCGCGCGCAGCGGCCCGTCGCCGGGCCGGGTCAGCTCAGCCCGCAGCGCGCCGAGCCGGGGCGCCTGCGCGCCCTCCCCGGCGAGCCCGGACAGGGCGGTCTCGACCGCGCGCCGCGCTGTGACGAGATCCGCGATCCGGTCCTCGGCCAGATGCGACAGCGGCGAGGCCTCCAGTGCTGCGCGCGCCCGCCCGAGCCGGTGCAGCGCGTCGAGATCGGCGTCGGGATCGACGGTGCCGGCGCGGGCGTGGCTTTGCAGCACGGCGCGCACCCGGCGCCGCGCCAGCGCCGAGAGCGGCCAGACCCCGCCCTGCGCCGCGCGCCAGTCGGCGTCGAGCGCGGCGATGTCGAGCCGGGTGTCGATATCGGGCGGGTAGTCCGCGGCGAGCCGGGCGCGCGCCGCCGCCATCGCCGCATGGGCCGCGCCTTGCGCCTCGGCGGCGCGCTCCAGCTCGGCCAGAGGCAGGTCCGGCAGCTGCGACAGGTCGGGCGCGTCGGGCCCCGCCAGCGCCGCGAGCCGCGCGAAAAGGTCGCGCCGCGCCGCCATGCGCGCCGCCTCGGGGGCGAGGCCGACCCGGTCGCACAGCACCCCGAGGCACCGTCCCTGCCCGCGCGCCGCCCCGCCCAGCGCCGCGGCCGCGTCGAGGAACTTCTGCTGCCAGTCGAACGACCATTCGGCGCCGTGCAGCAATTCGGTCGGCGCATCGCCCCCGGCCACCTGTGCCAGCCGCTCCAGATCGCCCGCCAGATCGCGCAGCCGCGCATAGCTCGTCGCGTCATGCGCCTCCGGCCCCGCGAACGAAAGCCGCAGCGGCGGCGCGCCATCCGCGACGCGGCCGATCGCCTCGAACACCGAGAACCCCTGCCGCCCCTTGCGATGCAACGCCGCGACATAGGCGTTGAGCCGGTCGCGGGTGATACGCAGATCCTCGGTCACCTCGACCCAGTCATCCGCATCTCCCGCCGCCGCCCGGTCCCAGCCGCGACCGAGCTGGGCCAGCACGGATTTGCGGTCGGTCTTGCTCGAATGCAGCTCAAGGCAGGCATCACCCAGGCCATGCGCGGCAAGGCGGCGATGCACCACGTCGAGTGCGGCGGCCTTTTCGGCCACGAACAGCACGGTGCGCCCCTGCGCCATGACCTGCGCGATGATGTTGGCGATGGTCTGGCTCTTGCCGGTGCCCGGCGGGCCGATCAGCACGAAATCGCGCCCCTGCGCCGCCGCCGCCACGGCGGCGAGCTGGCTGCTGTCGGCGGGCAGCGGCGTCACCAGATCGGCGGGCGCGAGCGCGGCGTCGAGATCATGCGGCGCGATCTGCGGCAAATCGGGCTGGGCAAACGCCTCTTGCGGCCCGTCGAGCAGATGCCGCACCAGCGGGCTGTCGCGCAGCGCGGCCTCGCGCGCGACGAGATCCTCCCACATCAGGAACTTGGCAAAGGAAAAGGTCGAGAGCGACAGCTCCTCGATCACCTCGAAGCCCGGCATGTCGCGCACCGCGAGGCGCACCAGATCGAAGATCCGCGCAAGGTCGATACCGCTGTCGTCGCGCGGCAGATCGCCATCGAGACCGGGCACCGTCAGCGCGAAGTCGCGGCGCAGGAATTCGAGCAACGTGGCGTTGATGCGCACCTCGTCCTCCAGATGGCCGAGCCGGAACGCGGATTTGGCCGAGCGCCGCTCCAGCCGCGCCGGGATCAGCAGAAGCGGCGCGCGATAGGCCCGCTCCTCGCCCTCGCGGCGCCAGCGCAGGAACCCGGCGGCAAGGAACAGCGTGTTGGTGCCGCCCTCCTGCATGTCGCTCTTCGCGCGGCGGTGCAGCGCCACGAGGCGGGCGTTGAGTTCCGCCGCGGTGAGCGGCGAAGCCAGCCGCCCGCGCTCCTGCGCCCGGCCCGCGCGGTCGGCGATCTCGTCGGGCGACAGGCTTTCGGCCTCGTCCATCGGCTCGGGGATCGCGGTCGCCCCGCCCGCCAGCCGATCCTCGAACGCGGCCATGTCGGTGCACAGAAACGGCACCGCGCCGCGCCCGTCGCGAAAGTTCAGGAGCCGGTTGCGCAGGCTCAGGTCCAGAAGCTTGCGCTGCCAGCGTTCGATGCGCCCCTCCGGGGTGGCGGGGTCGTCCTCGACCTCCTCCACCGGCAGATCCTGCGGGCCGGGTCCCGCCGGGAGCGGCGGTGTCACCGCTCCGCCCGGCGCGGAGGCCGGGTCGAGGCCGGTGGCCCCCAGCGGCGCGATGCCCGCCGCCCGCGCCGCCGCCACGTCGATCGCGGCGATGAAGCCCGTCTCCTGCGCCTCGGCGCCCAGATCGCGCCCCGCCGCCCGCGCCGCCTCGAAGCCCGCGCCACGGCCAAGCGCTTCGGGGTCGAGCACCAGAAGCTCGCGCGCGGCGATCGCCTTGCGCAGCGCCACCGCGTCGGGCTCCACCACCCGGCCCAGATCGCGCGGGGTGAGCCAGACGCCGCACCAGACCCGGCCCCGGGCAAAGGCGATGACCGGGTTCAGGCCCAGCGCCTCGGCCCCCGCCGCCAGGAGCACCGCCGCCTCCAGCGGGGTCGCCAGCCGCTCGCTGCGGATCCGGCCCGGCTGGCGCAGGCTCTGGCCCTGCACGGCCACGTCGCCGCCCGCCATGGCGCCGCGCAGCCCCCAGCCCGCGGCCGCCGACCACAGCGCCGCCACCTGCATCCAGACCCGCCCCGGATCGTTCGCGCGGTAGCCGTCGGGCGCGCCCCGCCCGGCCTCGGACAAAAGTGCTGTCGCCGCCTCGGCCAGCCCCGCCGTCACGGCGGCGTCGGGCTGCACGAAGGCGGGCAGAAGATGCGCCATTTCGCCCAATCCCCCCCAGGCGTCGCGCGGCAAAAGCGTCGCGGTCCGTTCGGCGCGGGCCAGCACGCGCCCCCCCTGCCGCAGCTCCAGCCGCAGCGTGGCGGGCGTGGCGGTCTCCAGCGTGGCGAGCGGCGCGGGGTCGAGCGCGACGGCAAGATCGGTGATCGCGACCCGCTCGCCCGGCGTGATCCGGTCGAGCCGCCATTGCCGGGGCCGCAGCACCGCCGGGTCGGACCAGACATGCAGCTCGGCGCCCTCGACCGGCACCTCGCCCTCATGCACCAGCTCCAGCGACCGGATCACCGCCGCGCGCGCCTGCGCGCTGGCGAAACCGAGCCGCGCCGCCGTGTCGACCGCGATGGAGATGCGCGGCGCGAGCACCGGCAATTGGGGGTCTTGGTTCGTCATCCGTTCTCTCCTGCGGCTGGCCGGACATGAATCCATTTGCCCTTTGCCGTCAACAGCCTCGCCCGGCTCCGGCAAGCCGCCGCCGACGCGAAAGGCTGGACAAGCCCCCCGCGCATGGATTTATCTCGCCTCTGGGCCCGCTGCCCGGGAGGGGCGCGGGACATGAGAGACAACAGGGAGAGACGCGTGGATCGTCGTTCGTTCATCACCAAGGCCGGTCTCGGCGCAGGCGCGGCCGCACTGGCCGCCCCCGCCGTGGCGCAGGGCAACATCACCTGGCGCATGGTCACCACCTGGCCCAAGAACTTCCCCGGTCTCGGCGTCGGCGCGCAGCGCCTGGCCGACCGGATCACCGCCGCCTCGGGCGGGCGTCTGACGATCCAGGTCTATTCCGCCGGTGAACTCGTGCCGCCGCTGCAATCGCTCGACGCGGTGATCGACGGCACCGCCGAGATGTCGCATTCGGCCGCCTATTACTGGCAGAACAAATCCTCGGCGCTGAACTTCTTCACCGGCGTGCCCTACGGCATGACCTCGGGCGAGCTGGCGGGCTGGATGCGCCACATGGGCGGCCAGGAGCTGTGGGACGAGGTCTATGACCAGTTCGGCGTGAAGGGCTTCCTATCGGGCAACACCGGCACGCAGGCGGGCGGCTGGTTCCGCGACGAGATCACCTCGCTCGACGACCTGCAGGGCCTGCGCTTCCGCACGCCGGGCCTCGGTGGCCGGGTCTGGGAGAAGATGGGCGTCACCGCGACCAACATGGCCGCGGGCGAGATCTTCCAGGCGCTGCAGTCGGGCGCGCTCGACGCGGCCGAGTTCGTCGGCCCCTACAACGACCTCGCGCTGGGCTTCCACCAGGTCGCCAAGAACTACTATTTCCCCTCCTTCGTGGAGCCGGGGCTCGCGACCGAGCTGGTGGTCGACAAGGCCAAGTATTCCGAGCTGCCCGAGGATCTGCAGGCGATCATCCGCGACGTGTCGCAGGCCGAGTACGATCAGGTCGCCTCGGACTTCGCCGCCAACGACCCGCGCGCGCTCAAGACGCTGGTCGACGAGCATGGCGTCAACGTGCAGCAGTTCCCCGAAGAGGTGCTCAAGGCCGCGGCGGATGCCGCCAAGGAGGTGCTGGGCGAGCTGCGCGACGGCGGCGACGACCTGACCAAGCGCACCACCGAGAGCTTCATCTCCTCGCTCAAGCTCTTGCGCACCAAGGGCGAGACGGCGGATGCCAACTTCATCCGCGCGCGCCAGCAGTATTTCGACATGTAAGCGCAAGCCGCTTTGCAAAGAGAAAGCCCGGATCGAAGGATCCGGGCTTTTTCGTTCTGTCTCGCCGGGTTCGGACGGTCAGAGCACCGTCGGCAGCCAGGTCACGATGCCGGGGAACGCGAACAGGATCGCGATGCCGATCATCTGCAGCACCACGAAGGGGATGATGCCGCGATAGATCGCCGATGTCGGCAGCGAGCTTGGCGCCACGCCGCGCAGGTAGAACAGCGCGAAGCCGAAGGGCGGCGTCAGGAACGAGGTCTGCAGGTTCATCCCCACCAGCACGCCGAGCCAGATCGGATCGACATCGAGTGCCAAGAGGATCGGCGCGGTGATCGGGATCACGATGAAGATGATCTCAAAGGTGTCGAGGATGAAGCCCAGCACGAACATGATCGCCATGACGACGATGACGGCCGCCACCGTGCCGCCCGGCAGGTTGGTCAGGAACTCGTGCACGAGGTTGTCGCCGCCCATCAGGCGGAACACGATCGAGAAGACCGAGGCGCCGAACAGGATGATGAACACCATCGAGGTGATCGTCGCCGTGGCCACCACCGTCTCGTGCAGCACCTTGAACGACAGCCGCCAGCGCAGCGCCGCGAGGATGATCGCGCCGACCGCGCCCACGGAGGCCGCTTCGGTCGGGGTCGCGACGCCGCCCAGGATCGAGCCCAGCACCGCCATGATCAGCAAAAGCGGCGGCAGCAGCGCCACCACCACCTCGCGCCACAGCCCGCGCTTTTCGGCCTCGGGCACCGGCGTGGCGGGGCAGCTGTCGGGATCGGTGATCGCCTTGAACACGATCCAGAGCGAATAGAGCACCACCAGCATCACGCCCGGCAGCAGCGCGCCCGCGAAGAGATCGCCGACCGACACCGGGGTGGGCGCGAAATTGCCCTTTTCCATCTGCACCTGTGAATTGATGCCAGACAGCATGTCGCCCATGAAGATCAGCACCGTCGAGGGCGGGATGATCTGGCCCAGCGTGCCGGACGAACAGATCACGCCGGTGGCGAGCTTGGGGTCGTAGCCCGCGCGCAGCATCGCGGGCAGCGAGATGAGACCCATGGTGACGACCGTGGCGCCGACCACGCCGGTGGAGGCCGCGAGCATGGCGCCGACGATCACCACCGACAGCCCCAGCCCCCCGCGCAGATTGCCGAACAGCTTCGACATGGTGAGCAAAAGCTGCTCGGCGATGCGCGAGCGTTCCAGCATCACCCCCATGAAGATGAACAGCGGCACCGCGACCAGCACCTCGCTCGACATGAAGCCGATGTAGCGGCCCGGCAGGCTGCCGAAATTCGACGGGTCGAACACGCCGATCGCCCAGCCCGCGAGCCCGAACAGAAGCGACACGCCCGCCAGCGTGAAGGCGACCGGGAAGCCCATCATCAAAAAACCGATGATGCCGAAGAACATGAGACCCGACAGGATCTCTCCGATGAGTACTAGGTCCATGTTATTCGGCGGCCTCGGTCAGATGGTCGGGTTGGAGCGTGTAGCGCAGCCGCTCGGGCAACAGCCCGTCGCGCCCGGCCAGCGTCAGGATCGAGCGGCCCGCCATGGCGAGGCCCTGAAGACCGACGAGCAGCGCGAAGGCGATGATGAAGCTTTTCAGGATGAACAGCCCCGGCAGGCCGCCGATGTTGGCCGAGGCCTCGTAATAGCCCCAGGAACGCTGCACGAAGGGCATCGCGTAGAGCCAGACCACCACGCAGAAGGGCATGAGGAACAGCACCACGCCGATCAGGTCGACCAGCGCCTTTCTCGGGATCGAGGCGGGGCGGTAGAAGATGTCGACCCGCACATGGTCGTCGCGCAAAAGCGCAAAGCCCGCCACGGCGGTGAACATCGCGCCGTTGAGCCAGATATAGAGATCCTGCATCCAGACATGGCTGATGGCGAAGACGTAGCGCTGCACCACGACGGTGAAGCAGACCACGACGATCCCCAGCGCGAGCCAGGAAAAGACGTGGCCGATGATCCGGTTCAAGGCCGATATGGCGGTGACCACCGCCGCGAGAGCGCGCATTTCTCCCCCCTCCCGGGTAAATTCGTGTCGCGCTGTCATGGCATTCGGGGCCGCGTCTCGCAACGCTTCGATGCGGCGCGGCGCCGGAAAACTGCCCTGCATGATGGCATTTTCGCAAGGTTTTCTGCACGACAGCGAAATTTTGCGGCGCTGGCGGAGCCCGAGCCCTGCCACATGGTTGACACACGCTCCGGCTGCTGCCTAGCTTCGTTGAAATCCGCCCGGGGAGTAACGGAGGCGGAACGCAAAATGGGAGGAAGGCAGTGATGCAGATCACGTTTGCCGGTCCGCGTTCGCGGGGCGGTTGGTGATGGACGCCGTTCTGAAGGCCGAAGGGCTCACCAAGGAATTCAAGGGCTTCGTCGCCGTCAACAAGGTCGACCTCACGGTCGAGCGCGGATCGATCCACGCGCTGATCGGCCCCAACGGCGCGGGCAAGACCACCTGCTTCAACCTGTTGACCAAGTTCCTGCAACCGACCCGCGGCACCATCACCTATGACGGGCGCGACATCACCAGGATGGCGCCCGCCGACATCGCCCGGCTCGGCATGGTGCGCAGTTTCCAGATCTCGGCGGTGTTTCCCGATCTCAGCGTGTTGCAGAACGTGCGCGTGGCGCTGCAGCGCAAGCGCGGCGACAGCTATGATTTCTGGCGCTCGGAGCGCGGGCTGACCCAGTTCGACGACGAGGCGCGCGCGCATATCGACGCGGTCGGCCTGTCGGAGTTCACCGACACCCGCGCGGGCGAGCTGTCCTATGGCCGCAAGCGGGCGCTGGAGATCGCGACGACGCTGGCGCTCGATCCGGCGATGCTGCTGCTCGACGAACCGATGGCCGGGATGGGCCAGGAGGACGTGGAACGCACCTCGGCGCTGATCAAGCGCATCGCCGCGAACCGCACCATCCTCATGGTCGAACACAACCTGAAGGTCGTCGCGGATCTGTCTGACAAGATTACGGTTCTTGCCCGTGGCGAGATCCTCGCCGAAGGCGATTACGACACCGTGTCGAAATCCCCCGACGTGATCGACGCCTATATCGGAGCCGGACATGACTGATGCCGCCACGATGAGCCAGCGCCCCGCCGCCACCGGCGAGGCGCTTTTGAAGATCGAAAATCTGCAAGGCTGGTACGGCGAAAGCCACGTGCTGCACGGCATCGACTTCGAGGTGCGCGAGGGCGAGGTCGTCACGCTTCTGGGCCGCAACGGCGCGGGCAAGACCTCGACGCTTCTGGCAATCATGGGGATCCTGTCCAAGCGCAGCGGCTCGGTGACGATGCGGGGCACCGAGATGATCGGGCTGGAGCCGCGCCACATCGCCAAGCGCGGCATCGCGCTGTGCCCCGAGGAGCGCGGCATCTTCTCCTCGCTCAATGTCGAGGAAAACCTGATGCTGCCGCCCAAGATCGCCGAAGGCGGCCTGTCGGTCGAGCGGATCTACGAGCTGTTCCCGAACCTGCTGGAGCGCAAGCGCAGCCAGGGCACCAAGCTGTCGGGCGGCGAGCAGCAGATGCTCGCCATCGCCCGCATCCTGCGCACCGGGGCCAAGCTGTTGCTGCTCGACGAGCCGACCGAGGGTCTCGCCCCCGTCATCGTCCAGCAGATCGGCGCGACGATCCGGCAATTGAAGCAGGAGGGCTTCACCATCGTGCTGGTCGAACAGAATTTCCGCTTCGCGGCCTCGGTCGCGGACCGGCACTACGTCGTCGATCAGGGCCGGGTGGTGGACATGATCCCCAACGCCGAACTCGACGCCAACATCGACAAGCTTCACGCCTATCTGGGCGTCTGAAGACTTCAAAAGGCGCATCAAAAGCGCCGTCCAATGGGAGGAAAACATGAAGAAAACGGTACTTGGTGCGCTGACTGTCGCATCCTTTGGCCTGCCCGCCATGGCCCAAGACAGCATCGACGTCACGCTCGGCGTGCTCAATGACCGCTCCGGCGTCTATGCCGACCTGTCGGGCGAAGGCTCGGTGGTCGCGGCGCGCATGGCGGTCGCGGATTTCGGCGCCGCCGACAAGAGCATGAATGTCGAGGTGATCTCGGCCGACCACCAGAACAAGCCCGACATCGCGTCGAACATCGCGCGCCAGTGGTACGATCAGGACGGCGTCGACGCGATCCTCGACGTGCCGACCTCCTCGACCGCGCTCGCCGTGGCCGACATCACCGCGCAGGCCAACAAGATCCTGATCGACAGCGGCGCGGGCTCCACCGCGCTCACCGGCGAGCAGTGCCAGCCGACCACGATCCACTGGACCTACGACACCGCCGCCCTCGCCAAGGGCACCGGCGGCGCCGTGACCGAGCGCGGCGACGCCAAGTGGTTCTTCCTGACCGCCGACTACGCCTTCGGCCATTCGCTCGAGGAAGAGACGATGAAGATCGTCGAGAACTCGGGCGGCGAAGTGGTCGGCTCGGTGCGCCACCCCTTCCCGGCGACCGACTTCTCGTCCTTCCTGCTGCAGGCGCAGGCTTCGGGCGCCGACGTGATCGGTCTTGCCAATGCGGGCGGCGACACGGTCAACGCCATCAAGCAGGCCGCCGAGTTCGGCGTGACCCAGTCGGGCCAGGCGCTCGCCGCCCTGCTGATGTTCATCACCGACGTCCACGCGCTCGGCGCCGAGACCGCCCAAGGCCTCGTGCTGACCGAGGCCTTCTACTGGGATCACGACGACGACACCCGCGCCTGGTCGGCCCGGTTCGAGGAGCAGTTCGGCTCCAAGCCCACCATGGTCCATGCCGGGGTCTACTCGGGCACCATGCATTACCTACGCGCCGTCGAGGCCACCGGTTCGACCGATGGCGACGTGGTGGCCGAATGGATGAAGGCCAACAGCTTCGACGACCCGCTCTTCGGCGAAGGCTATGTGCGCAAGGATGGCCGGGTGATCCACGACATGCATCTCTACGAGGTGAAGTCGCCCGATGAATCCACCGGCGAGTGGGATCTCTACAACCACGTCTCGACCATCTCCGGCGAGGACGCGTTCCTGCCGATGGAAGGTTCGGGCTGCGCCTTTGCCAACGAAGGCTGACGGCTGACCGGGCGCGCCGCGCAAGGCGCGCCCACCCCCGCCCTTCGGGGCCACTCAAAACAACGGGACAGGCATGTTCGAACTCCTAGGCATTCCGCCGCAGGTTCTGATGGGGCAGCTCCTGCTCGGGCTGATCAACGGGTCGTTCTACGCGGTCCTCTCGCTCGGGCTGGCTGTGATCTTCGGCCTGCTCAACATCATCAATTTCAGCCATGGCGCGCAGTACATGCTCGGCGCCTTCGTCGCGTGGATGCTGCTCGAATATCTCGGCATCAACTACTGGTGGGCGCTGATCCTCGTGCCCGTCATCGTCGGCGCGACCGGCATCGTGCTCGAAAAGCTGGCGCTGCGGCGGCTCTATCACCTCGATCACCTCTACGGCCTCTTGCTGACCTTCGGCGTCGCGCTGATCATCCAGGGGCTGTTTCGCAACTATTACGGGATCTCGGGCCTGCCCTACAACATCCCCGACCAGCTTTCGGGCGGCCAGAACCTCGGCTTCATGTTCCTGCCCAACTATCGCGGCTGGGTCGTGGTGGCCTCGGTCATCGTCTGCTTCGGCACCTGGTTCGTGATCGAGAAGACCCGGCTCGGCGCTTACTTGCGCGCCGCGACCGAGAACCCGACGCTGGTGGGCGCCTTCGGCATCAACGTGCCGCTGATGATCATGCTGACCTATGGCTTCGGCGTGGCGCTGGCGGGCTTTGCGGGCGTGCTCGCGGCGCCGATCTACTCGGTCAATCCGAACATGGGCGCGGATCTCATCATCGTCGTCTTTGCGGTCGTCGTCATCGGCGGCATGGGATCGATCATGGGCGCCATCGTCACCGGCTTCGGCCTCGGCGTGATCGAAGGGCTGACCAAGGTGTTCTACCCCGCCGGTTCCGCCGTCGTCATCTTCGTCATCATGGCCATCGTGCTGATGATCAAGCCCGAAGGCCTGTTCGGGAGGAACAACTGATGAGCGTCAGCGATATCCAGCCCGAAACGAACGAACGCCGCCCCGCCACCGCCGGCATGCCCAAGCTGCACATGGCGATCTTCGCCGTGCTGTTCGTGGTGCTCGCGGTGCTGCCGATGCTGGTCTACCCGGTCTTCGCGATGAAGGTGATGTGCTTTGCGCTCTTCGCGGCGGCCTTCAACCTGCTCTTGGGCTTCGGCGGGCTCTTGTCCTTCGGCCATGCCGCCTATTTCGGCGGCGCCTCCTACGTCGCGGCGCATGCCTCCAAGGTCTGGGGGCTCTCGCCCGAGCTGTCGATCATCGCGGGCACCCTCGCCGCGGGCATTCTCGGCCTCGCCATCGGCGCGCTGGCGATCCGGCGGCAGGGGATCTATTTCGCCATGGTCACGCTGGCCTTCGCGCAGATGGTCTATTTCTTCGCGCTGCAGGCCGATTTCACCGGCGGCGAGGACGGCATCCAGTCGGTGCCGCGCGGCTCGCTGTTCGGGATCTTCCCCGTCGACAGCAACGAGGCGCTCTACTACCTCGTGCTCGCCGTGACCTTCGGCGGCATCCTGTTCCTCTACCGGATCGTGCATTCGCCCTTTGGCCAGGTGCTCAAGGCGATCCGCGAGAACGAGCCGCGCGCGATCTCGCTCGGCTACAGGGTGAACCGCTACAAGCTCATGGTCTTCGTGCTCTCGGCCTCCTTCGCGGGTCTGGCGGGCGCCACCAAGAGCCAGGTGTTCCAGCTTGCCTCGCTCACGGACGTGCACTGGTCGATGTCGGGCGAAGTGGTGCTGATGACGCTTCTGGGCGGGGTCGGCACGGTGTTCGGGCCGCTCTTGGGGGCCACCATCGTGGTGACGATGCAGAACTACCTCGCCTCGATGGGCGCATGGGTCACGGTGATCCAGGGCGTGATCTTCGTGCTCGGCGTGCTGCTGTTCCGCGAAGGCATCGTCGGCGTGATCTCGAAATGGCTCAAGCGGCCGCTCTGAAGCGGCAGCGAACGGAACCGAAAAAAAGGCCCGGGGGGATGCTCCCGGGCCTTTTTGCGTGGCGCGATCCGACATGTCGGGTTTGCGTATTTGTGGAACAAAGTGGCCTCAGCCAAAGCGGCGACCGGCCTCCAGCGCAAGACCCGTGCCGACCGACCCCAGCATGTCGCCTGTCGCGATCCGCGCCTCGGGCAGACGCTCGGCCACCAGCGCGCGCAAGATGGGCAGGCGCGAAGAGCCGCCTGTCATGAACACCGTGCCGATCGCCTGGGGCCCGACGCCCGCCTGAGCCAGTACCGCGCCGATCCGGTCGCCGATCCGGGTCAGCGGTGCGGCAATGGCCGCCTCGAATTCCGCGCGCGTCACCACCGGGTTCGGGCCGCCCACCAGCGGCTTCAACTCAAGGCGCGCGGCCTCGGCCTCCGACAACTCGACCTTCACGCCCTCCACCGCCATGGCAAGCGCGTGGCCGCGCCGGTCCTCGACCGCGCGGACCATGCGGCCCACCAGCTCGGGCGCATCCGCCTCGCGCGCGAGCGCCTTGAGATCCGACAGCGCGCGCGCCGCATAAAGCCGGTTGATGCGGTGCCACGTGGCGAAATCGACGTAGTAATGCCGCGGCATGTCGCCCTTGCCGCCCCGGATCGGGCTGCCGAGACCGAGATGCGGCATGGCGCTGGCGAGGCTCAAGAGCCGGTCGAGATCGGTGCCGCCGACCCGGATGCCGTCATTGGCAAGGATGTCGTCCGCGCGGTCGGGACGCGACCTGCGCCCGGGGCCGACGCGCACCACCGAGAAATCCGAGGTGCCGCCGCCGATATCGACGATCAGGACAAGCTCTTCCTGCGCGATGCCGCTTTCGTAATGCAGCGCCGCGGCGATCGGCTCGTATTGAAAGCTCACCTCCGAAAACCCCGCGCCGCGCGCGATCTCCTCCAGCGCGTCCTGCGCCGCGCGGTCGCCCGTCGCATCGTCGTCGACGAAATGCACCGGGCGGCCCAGAACCGCGCGTTCGACGCCGGGCATGGCCGCGTCGAGCCGGGCGCGCAGATGCCCGAAGTAATGCCCGAGGATCTCCACGAAGCTCACCGAGCGGCGGCCGATCGCCGTGCGCTCGGTGATCAGCGACGAACCCAGCGTGCTTTTCAACCCGCGAAGGAGCCGCCCGTCCTCGCCCTCGGCATAGGCGTCGATCGCGGCGCGGCCAAAGATCGGCGCGGGATCGTCCACCTCCCAGAACACCGCGCTCGGGATCGTCGGCTCTTCTCCCTCGACCGCGATCAGCCGCGCGCCCTGCGCGCAGCCCAGGCCGACGGTGGAATTGGAAGTGCCGAAATCGATGCCGCAGGCCGTGGACGTCATGAGGGGTCTCCGCCGAGTGAGGCCCCGCCGGGCCGGTCCGAGCGGACCTCTCTAGACGTCCGGGACCACGGGCGAAAGCCCCCTTCAGCCGGGCGCGCGGCGCAGCGGCGCGGGCGCCGCCGGGGGCTTGGGCAACGCCACGGCGATGCCCGCCTCGGCCAGCATGCGGTAGATCTCGGCAAAGCTTTCATCGGCGACCATCGCTTCGCCCTTGCGCTGGCTGAGAAACGTGTCGGCGGGGCGCGCGAAGCGGATCGCGGCGTCGACCTCCTCGTCGGAACCGGACTTGTAGGCACCGATGCGGATCAGCTCCTCCATGTCGGCATGCCGCGCGAGGCTGCGCCGCGCCGCCTGCAACACCGCGTATTCCGCCGCCGAATGACAGCCGGGCAGCATCCGCGAGATGCTCTTTTGGATGTTGACCGCCGGAAAGCGCCCCTGCTCGGCGATGGCGCGGTCGAGCACGACATGGCCGTCGAGCACGCCGCGCACCGCGTCGGCCACCGGCTCGTTCATGTCGTCGCCATCGACCAGCACCGTGTAGAGACCGGTGATGTCGCCCTGCCCCTCGGCGCCGGGGCCCGAACGCTCAAGGAGCTGCGGCAGCTCGGCGAACACCGTGGGCGGATAGCCCTTGGCCGTCGGCGGCTCGCCCGCCGCCAGCCCGATCTCGCGCTGCGCCATGGCAAAGCGGGTGACGCTGTCGAGAAGCAAGAGCACCTGAAGCCCCTGATCGCGGAAATGCTCGGCCACGGCGGTCGCGGTCCAGGCGGCCTGTCGGCGCATGAGCGGCGGCTCGTCACCGGTGGAAACCACCATGACCGAACGCGCCATGCCCTCCGGCCCGAGATCCTCCTGGATGAAATCCTGCACCTCGCGGCCGCGCTCGCCGACAAGGCCCACCACGATCACGTCGGCCTGCGCGCCGCGCGCCAGCATCGCCATCAGTGTCGATTTGCCGACGCCCGAGCCGGCGAAGACGCCCATGCGCTGGCCCCGGCACAGCGGCACGAAGACGTCGAGCGTCTTGATGCCCGTGTCGAGCCGCGCGCCGACCCGGCGGCGGGCAAAGGCGGCGGGCGGCCCGGCGCGCACCGGGCGCGCGGCCTCGCCCTCCATCAGCGGCCCGCGCCCGTCGAGCGGCTCTCCGAGCGCGTTGACCACCCGCCCGATCCACGCGCCGTCGGGGCGCACCAGGTCGCCGCGCGGGCTGCTTTCGACCCGGTCGCCGACCACCACGCCGGACCACGATCCGAAGGGCAGAAGATGCGTGCCGCGCGCGTCGATGCCGACCACCTCGCCCAAGACCGGCCCGCGCGCGCCATGCACCGTACAGCGCCCGCCGATCCCGACCGCCCGCTCCAGCCCGCTCACCGTGAGCGACAGGCCCAGCACCGCGCGCACCTCGCCCGAGACGCGCGCCTCGGAGGCGTTGCGCAGTTGCGACGTCAGTTCCGAAAATGCCGTCTGCATGAAGATCATCCCGGTAGTCATGCCGATTTATACATGCTATCCATGATCGACCCGAAAGGAAACGCAAATGCTCGATGGCATGTCCTTCTTTGCTCTTGCTTCGAAACGGCTCGATTGGCTCGCGTCGCGGCAGAAGGTGATCTCCGAAAACGTCGCCAACGCCGACACGCCGGGCTTTCGCGCGCGGGAGGTGTCGGGCTTCGACGCCGTGCTCGCGGGGGCGCAATCCGGGGTCGCCACCACCGATGCGCGCCACATCACCTCTTCCGGCGGGCGCCACGACGCGACCCGCGTGATCGACGATCCCGCCGCCTGGGACGCCTCGATCGACGGCAACACCGTGGTGCTCGAACAGCAGACCGTGAAGGCCGCGGAGGTGAGCGAAAGCTATCGCCTCGCCAGCCAGCTCTACCGCAAGGGCCACGAGCTTCTGTCGCTGTCCGTCACCGGCATGCGCTGAGCTTCAGGAGATCGCCATGGACCCTCTCAACTCGATCAGCGCGATCGCCGCCAGCGGCATGAAGGCGCAGGGCGAACGGCTCAAGGTGGTCGCCGAGAACGTCGCCAACGCGGATTCCACCGGCAGCACGCCCGGCGCCGATCCCTATCGCCGCAAGACGCTGTCCTTCGAGGAGATGATCGACCGCGAGATCGGCGCCTCGATGGTCCGGGTCGAGGATTTCGGCCGCGACAAGACGCCTTTCATGCTGGTGCACGACCCCGCGCACCCGGCGGCGGATGCCAAGGGCATGGTGAAGATGCCCAACGTCAACCCGATCCTCGAGATGAGCAACATGCGCGAGGCCTCGCGCAGCTACGAGGCGAACATGAACATGTTCGAGGCCGGGCGCGCGATGCGGACCCAGATGCTTGATCTGTTGCGATAGGTTTGACCGATGACCGAATTTTCCTCGATCCTTTCCACCTCGAATGTCCGCGGCGCCTACCGCTCCTCGCAGGAGCTGTCGGGCACGCCTGTTCCGGCCGAACCCGCGGCCACCGGCGACAGCTTTGCCGAGATCCTGAAGGGCGCCACCGCGAACACGGTCGGCAACATACGCGACGCCGAAGCCGTGGCGCATAAGGGGCTGGTGGGGGAAGTCAGCACCCAGCAGGTGGTCGAGGCGACGCTCGAGCTCGAAAGCACCGTGAAGATGATGGTCTCGATGCGCGACAAGGTGGTCGAGGCCTATCAGGAAATCATGCGGATGCCGATCTGATCGCGGCATCGTTCAGGGCGCGGGGGCCGCGGCGATGACCGAGAGCGATACATACGACATCCTGTCGGAGACGATCCTCGCGGTGCTGATCGGCTCGGGGCCGATCCTGGCGCTGGCGCTGGGCGTCGGGCTCGTCATCGCCTTCTTTCAGGCGCTGACCCAGATCCAGGAAATGACGCTGACCTTCGTGCCGAAGATCGCGGCGATCTTTCTCGGCCTGCTGGCGGCCACGCCCTTCATCTATGCCACGCTGACCAAGCTGTCGGACCGGGTCTTCGACCTGATCGCGAGCGGCGGCGCATGAGACGGCTCGGCCTCGCCGTGGCGCTGGTCGCGGCGCTCCTGCCGCGGCCCGGCCTTGCCGGCTGGGGCGATTTCTACCGCGGCTCGGGCGCGCGGCAGGCCCCGGCCGCCGCCGGGGCCGATGCGCATGGCGCGCCGCTCGAACACGGTGTCTGCGTGGCCGAGATCCTGCGCGCGCAGCTGCGCCACCGCATCCCCGGCAATTTGCTGCTGGCCATCGGCATCCAGGAGGCCGGCGTGACGCGCGGCGGCCATCAGACGATCTGGCCCTACGCGGTGAACGCCGCGGGCGAAGGCCGGCTGTTCGACAGCCGCGCGCAGGCGCTGGGCTGGATCGCGCAGCGGCGCGCGGCGGGGATCGACAGCATCGATGTCGGCTGCATGCAGATCAACATGCGCTGGCATCCCGAGGCGTTCGAGGACACGGCCCAGGGGTTCGACCCGGCGCGCAATGTCGATTACGCGGCGCGGTTCCTGCGCGGGCTCTACGAGGAATTCGGCGACTGGACCGCCGCCGCCGGGGCCTATCATTCCCGCACGCCCGAGGCGCAGCAGGTCTATCTCGCGGCGCTGCGCCGCAACATCGAGGTCGCCAATGACCGCATCGCCGGGTTTCGCGACATCGCCGGCCGTGGCGCGGCATCACCGGTCGCCCCCGGCGCCAGCCCGCTGGCGCGCGGCGCCATGCGGCGCGGCTGGTCGGCGGGTGGCGCGGCGGGCGGCGCGCGCTTCGGCATCTACAGCAACGCCCCGCTCAGGCCGGTGATCGGCCGCGCCGATCCGGCATCGTGAGACCCGCATGAGCCCGAAACCCGCCCCCCACACCAAGCCCGCCTTCTCGATGGTCGACATGGGCCTCGCCAACCGCGACGTCGGCTTCGCGGTCGGGGTCACGCTGGTGCTGGCGGTGCTGTTCGTGCCGCTGCCCTCGGTGCTTCTCGATCTCGGCCTCGCGGTGTCGCTGGCGCTTTCGGCGCTGATCCTGATGGTCGCGTTGTGGATTCCGAAACCTCTGGAGTTCAACAGCTTTCCGACCCTGCTCCTGGTCGTGACCATGCTGCGGCTGTCGCTCAACGTGGCCTCGACCCGGCTGATCCTGAGCCAGGGCCACACCGGGCCGGGGGCGGCGGGCGGCGTGATCGAGGGGTTCTCGCGCTTCATCGTCGCGGGCAGCTTCGTGATCGGCATCGTGATCTTCGCGATCCTCGTGGTGATCAACTTCATCGTCATCTCCAAGGGCTCGACCCGCATCGCCGAGGTCGCGGCGCGGTTCTCGCTCGACGCGATGCCAGGCAAGCAGATGGCGATCGACGCCGATCTGGGCGCCGGGCTGATCGACGAGACCGCCGCCAAGGAGCGGCGCAAGGAGCTCGAGGACGAAAGCAAGTTCTTCGGCGCCATGGACGGCGCGTCGAAATTCGTGCGCGGCGACGCGGTGGCGGGGCTGATCATCACCATGATCAACATCGTCGGCGGCATCCTGATCGGCGTGGTCCAGCACGGGCTGCCGATCGGCGAGGCGGCGAATGTCTATACCACGCTGACCATCGGCGACGGGCTGGTGAGCCAGATCCCGGCGCTGATCGTGTCGCTCGCCGCCGGTCTCATCGTCACCAAGGGCGGCACCGAGGGCGCGGCCAACGAGGCGGTGCTGACCCAGCTCGGCAAGTTTCCCAAGGCGCTCTACATGGCCGCAGGGCTGCTGTTCGGGATCGGCCTCCTGCCGGGCTTTCCGCTGCCGGTCTTTGCCATCCTCGCCGCGATGATGGCCGGTCTGGGCTTCGTGATGGACCGCGAGGCCAAGGCGCGCGCCGCGCGCGAGGCGGCCAGCGCGATCGCGGGCGAAGCGGCCGCGAGCGCCCCGCCAGAGGACGACGTCCAGCAAACGCTCAAGCTCGACGATCTGCGGCTCGATCTGGGCGGGGCGCTGGTGCCGCTGATCAACCGCCCCGACGCCGCCCTGCCCGGCAAGATCAAGAGCCTGCGCCACCTCTTCGCGCGCGAATACGGCTTCGTGCTGCCCTCGGTGCGGATCAAGGACGACCCCGTGCTCGGCGCCGACAGCTATGCCATCACCGTGCAGGGCGTCGCCGCCGCCACCGCCGAGGTGCGCGCCACGGGCATGATGGTCATCAACCCCTCCGAGGCCGCGATCGCCCTGCCCGGCCCGCGCACCAAGGATCCGACCTTCGGGCTCGAGGTGGTCTGGGTCGACCAGAGCCATGCCGACGCCGCCGAAGCCGCGGGCTGCACCGTGGTCGATCCCGAAAGCGTCATCACCACGCATCTGACCGAGGTGATCAAGCAGCACATGCCCGAGCTTCTGACCTATGGCGCGGTGCAGGAGCTGATCGAGGGGCTGCCGCGCCCCTACCAGAAGCTCGCGGGCGAGATCTCGGGCACCAGCCCGACCATTCTGGTGCAGCACGTGCTGCAGGCGCTGCTGCTGGAACGGATCTCGATCCGCAACCTGCCCTTGATCGTCGAGGCGATCGCCGAAGCCGGGCGCACCACGTCGAGCGTGACGCTGATCACCGAGCATGTGCGCCGCCGCCTGTCGAACCAGATCTGCCACGCGCTGACCGACGCGCAGGGCTTCGTGCCCGTCATCACCATGTCCTCGGCCTGGGAGACGGAGTTCAACGGCGCGGTGCGGATGAACGGCGATGAGCGCAATTTCCTGATGTCGCCGCAAAGGGTGCAGGAATTCGTGCTGGAAGCCCGCAAGGAGATCCAGCAATTCGCCCAGAAGGATGAATGGCCCGCGCTGATGGTCAGCCCAGAGGTCCGCTCCTTCGTGCGCTCCATGCTGGAGCGGGTGAGCCCGATGACGCAGGTGATCTCGCACAACGAGGTGCACCGCAAGGCGGCGCTGCGCACCGTCGCCACGATCGGCGGCTAGGCTTGGATCTCGCCGAGATCCTCGTCGGGCAGGCACTGTCCGCGGGCCTCGTCTTCGCGCGGCTGGGTGCTGCGCTGATGTTCCTGCCGGGTTTCGGCGAACAGGCGATCCCGCCGCGCCACCGGCTGCTCTTCGCGCTGATGCTGAGCGCCGCGCTCGCCCCTCTGGTGCCGGTCGAGGGCGCGGCGCGGATCGCGCCGGTGCCGCTTCTGGCGATGCTGGCGGTCGAGATCACGATCGGGCTGTGGATCGGCACCACCGCGCGGATCCTGTTCTCGGCGCTGAGCTTCGCGGGCTATCAGCTCGGCATGGTGGCGGGGCTGTCCAACGCCTTCGCCCCGGCGACGGGCAGCTTCGAGGGCTCCACCCTGCTGGCCAGCGTGCTGATGATGGCGGGGGTGGCGCTGATCTTCGTGACCGAGCTGCACCACCTGATGATCCGGGCGCTGGTCGACAGCTATGTGCTGTTTCCGCCCGGCCAGCTGATGCTGGGCGACCTGGCGCAGCAGGTGGTGCGGGCGGTGGCGCAGAGCTTCTATCTGGGCGTCTCGCTCGCGGCGCCGTTCTACGTGCTGTCGCTGGTGCTCAATCTCGGGATGGGGCTGGCCAACCGGGCGATGCCGAGCCTGCCGGTGTTCTTCGTGGCCGCGCCGATCCTGATCGCCACCGGGCTTCTGGGGCTCGTCCTCGCCGGTCCGGCGATGCTGGCCGGCACGGCGCAGGCGCTGGCCGACTGGTTCAACGGCTTCAGGTTCTAGGGGGGCGCGATGTCCGAAGAGGACAAGAGCAGCAAGACCGAGGAGCCGACGGAAGCCAAGCTGCGCAAGGCGCGGCAGAAGGGCGACGTCCCTTCCTCCAAGGAAACCGGCAACATGATGAGCGCCTTCGCGCTCCTCGTGCTGGCGCTTTACGTGCTGCCGACGATGATGCCGCGGCTCGCGGGCGATCTGTCGGGGCTTCTGGCCGCGGCGGGCGGCATGGAGATCGGCGTCGGGGCGACGGGGCTGCGCGACGTCAGCGGCGTGGCGCAGCATCTCGTGATCGCGGTGGCGGGGACGCTGGCGCCGGTGGTTCTGGTGATGGTGCTGGCGGCGCTGTTCGGGGTGCTGATCCAGGGCCAGACGGTGGTGGCGCTGGAGCGGATCAAGCCCAAGCTGTCGAAGATCAATCCCGGCTCGGGCTTCAAGAAGCTGTTCTCAGCCGATGCCTTCGTCGAGTTCGGCAAGAACATCGCCAAGGTGGCGGTGGTCACGGTGATCGCCATCTTCGCGGTGCGCGGATCGGTCATGGAGATCTGGGAGGCGCCGAATTTCACGCCCGAGACACTCTTGTCGCATGCGCGCGGCGCGATCGTGCGGATGCTGGTCGGCGCGACCGCCTTTCTCGCCGCCGTCGCGCTGATCGACATCATCTGGAAGCGGATCGACTACATCCGCAAGCAGCGGATGAGCCTCAAGGAGATCCGCGACGAGCACAAGGACAGCGAGGGCGACCCGCATATCAAGTCCAAGCGCGCGCAGCTGCGCCGCAAGCGCGCCCAGCAGCGGATCGCGACCGCCGTGCCGCAGGCGACCGTCGTGCTGACCAACCCGACCCATTACGCGGTGGCGCTGCGCTATACGCCGGGGGTGGACGCCGCGCCGGTCTGCGTCGCCAAGGGCGCCGACCTGATCGCCGCGCAGATCCGCCGCATCGCGCGCGAAAACGAGGTCACGGTGGTCGAGAACAAGCCGCTGGCGCGCGCGCTGCACGCGGTGGTGGAGGTCGACGACGCGATCCCGGCCGAGCATTGGCAGGCCGTGGCCGAGATCATCGGCTACATCATGGATCTCAAGCGCCGGATCCGCCGCGCCCCGCCCGAAGGCTCGCGGTTGCGCGAGGAGGATTAGGGCCTATTGCAGCCGGATGCCGTCGAGCCGCTGGTCGCCCGGCAGCTTGGAGCGTTCGAGAATGATCATCGAGATCGCCTGCGCGCGCACCACGTTCATCGCCGCCAGCACCGGCGCGGCGTCGCGCTCGGGCATGGCGCCGAGGATCGTCACCGCGACGGCGATGTCGAGATCGTTCATGATGGTCGCGGCCTCGCGCGGCTTCATGTTGACATAGAGCGCCACCAGCCGGTCGACATCGGCCTGCCGGGCGTCGTCGATCTCGTTCAACAACCCCTGCAGCTCGCCGCGCAGCTCCTCGAGCCGGGCGGTCTCCACCTCCAGCGTCTCGCGCGCGAGCGCGATCTCGGAGGCGCGCCCGTCTAGCGCGGTGCGCTGCTCGTCGAGCAGGCCGCGCTCGGTCGCGATCGCCGAGAGCACCTCTTCGGGCGCGGCACAGCTTTGCGGGATGGCGGCGGGCGCCGGCGCAGGCGCGGGCGGCGCGGCGGGTTCGGCCTCGCCGCCCGCGGCATTGGCGGCGCCGACGAACAGGCCGGGGCGCGGCTGCGGCGATGTGGGGGCGTCAGCGATGCCGCCCACCAGCAGCGCCGCCTTGGCGACCCCGGCCAGCGCCAGACCGCCGATCACCATCTGGAAGGGACGCGGCATGGTCATTGGCCGCGCTCGCGCACGCTGTCGAAAAAGCCCTGCACCAGCTCGGTCTTGCCGGTGACGCGGGTGACGCCCGCCGCCTGCGCGCGCGCGGCACGCGCGGCGCGGGCCGCCTTGTCGCCGCCACGCGGCGCGGGTTTGTCGCGCGGCGCGGGCGCCTTGGCAGAGCGGGATTCGGCCTCGGTCATGCCGCGCGCCGTGCTCGACAGGTCGCGCGCCGTTTCCTCGGAGCGGTCGACCGCCGCGGAATAGGCGGTGATCATCGGCTGCAGCTCGCGCAGGGTGTCCATCAGCGACCGCACCCGGCGGTCCACCATGAAGGCGTATCCCAGGACCCCGGCCAGCATCAGCAGGATCACCGCGTCAATCAGCACGGCCATCGTCGCGCTCCTTCTCGTCTCCAAGCTCTTCGGTGACGCGCAACGCCACCGCGCCGTTCTTGCGACGGCCCATCGCGGCGCGGAACAGCGCGCGTCCGTTGCACGATACGGTGGCCTCGTGCTCCATGTCGATCCCAAGGTCAATGACCTGCCCCGGCGCCCAGTCGAGCACCTCGCGCAGGCCCAGCCGCACCTCGTGCAGCACCGCCGTCAGCCGCGCCTCGGAGCCCGAGATCGACCGGCCGAGCGCCTCGCGCCAACCGCTGTCGCCACCGATGTCTCCGCCCGGAAAGCTTTGCGACAACAGCGGCCTAATGCTTTCGAGCGCATTGTCGGGAATGACGAAATCGAGCGTGCCGCCGCGCCCTTCGAGCCCGACCTGCAACCGGATCCGCACCGCCGGCGTGGCCGGCGGGGCGATCACGGCATTGGAGGGGATGTTCTCGAGGTGATCGAAGCGGAACCGCACCCCGCCGACCGGCTCGAAGCCCGGCTCCAGTTCGTCGAACACCATCTCGGCAAGCTTCTGGCAGAACCGCCGCTCGATCGCGGTGAAGCTGCGCGGCGACCACGCCCGGCTGTCGCCGTTGCGCCCGCCCAGCATGATCTCCAGCGTCGAGAACAAAAGCTCCGGCGACACCGCCAGCGCGATCCGCGCGTCCCACGGATCGGCCCGCGCCACCGCCGTGAGCGCCGGCGCGCCGATCGCCTCGAGCGCCGGGCCGCAGGGCAGGTATTCGAACGACAGAAGCGTCACCTCGCAGGGCATCGCCACGAAGCTCTTGAACGCGCTGCCGAGCGTCAGCGCGTAGCGCTCGAAGATCGATTCCAGCAGCGGCAGACGCTCGTAGCTGAGCGAGGCCATCTGGATGATCTGTTCCTCGATGCTGCCCGCGGTCAGGCCGCCCTCGGGCTGGCGCAGCGTGCGCTGGTTCATGCGGCCTCTCCCCTCACTGGACGATCATGTCCGACACCAGGATCTCGCGCGGCGCCGCGCCGCCCGAAACCGCGCGGGCCCGGCGCAGCAGCTCCGATTTCAGCTCGGACAGGCCGAGGCTGCCGCGCAGGTCGCGCTCGTCGAGCGTGCGCAGGTAATCCTGGAAACTGTCGCGCATGTAGATCCGCCGCTCTTCGAGCCGGGCCGCGTCGGGCGCGGCCGAATCATAGATCAGCGCGAGGTCGAGCTTCAGGAACCGGCTGGTCTGGCGGCCCGAAACGGTGGTGGCGGTGATGTTGACGATGATTTCCTCGAACGGCATCGCCATGCGCGCCGGATCGGCGGCCAGCGCCGCGCGCATCTCCTCGGGGGCGGTGTCATGCGCCTGCGCCGCATCGGCCTGCGGCGCCTTTGCGCCGCCGAGACCGGCCAGCGCCATGATCCGCGACGGGCCCACCGCCGCGACGAGACCGCCGCCGAGCGCGACCACGGAAACGAGGATCAAGAGGATCAGGCGCAACCGGCCCGGGCGCGCGCCGTTTTCCCGGCCCGCCAACTTGGCATTCGCATCGGACATGACTGACGGTCCCCGGAGTGTCGTCGGAACATGGACAATATGTGTTGTTTGGGCCTAACAGGCAAGAACTTATACATGACTATACTTGTTCCACTGCCGCAGTTCGGAATAGATTGCCTGTCAAAGACCCGTACCGGCGAGGCCTTGGCGTGCAATCCATCATCGACAATCTCGCGGCATTGGGCCGCCCGCGGCTGATCGCCCTAGGGGCGACCGGGCTGGGCCTCGTGCTGGCGCTTCTGGTGGGGCTGAACCTCGTGCTCGCGCCGAGCTATGCGCCGCTGTACTCCGACCTGTCGCTGGCCACCGCCGGGCGGGTGGTCTCGGCGCTCGAACAGGACGGCTTCGACGTCGAGCTGTCGGGCGGCGGCACCATCGTCAGCGTGCCGCAGGACGACGTGGCGCGGGCGCGCATGGCGCTGGCCGAGCAGAACCTGCCCGGCGAGGGCGGCGCGGGATGGGAGATCTTCGACCAGTCCTCCGGGCTCGGCATGAACAGCTTCATGCAGCAGGTGAGCCGGCTGCGCGCGCTCGAGGGCGAGCTGGCCCGCTCGATCCAGACCATCGACGGCATCGACGCGGCGCGCGTGCATCTCGTGCTGCCCCGAGCGCGAGGCGTTTTCGCGCACCCGGCCCGAACCCTCCGCCTCGGTCATCGTGCGCGGCCGTGCCACCTCCTCGATCTCGCGCCGGCAGGGGCTCGCGATCCGGGCGCTGGTGGCCTCCGCCGTGCCCGATCTCGCGCCGTCGCGCGTCACGGTGCTGTCGGCCAGCGGCGAGACCATCCTGAGCGAGGAGACCGAGGGCGACGCCGGCGTGCAGGCGGCGGGCGCCTCGATGCAGGAGCGGCTGCAGCGCTCGATCACCGAGATGCTGACCGCGCGGGTCGGCGCGGGCAATGCGCGGGTGCAGGTCAATGTCGACCTGTCGACCGAGCGGCAGGTGATCCGCGAACAGAGCTTCAACCCCGACCAGCAGGTGGTGCGTTCGACCGAGACCCGGCAGGAAGAGAGCCAGGACCGCGAGGGCACGCAGCAGGAGGTCGGCGTCGCCAACAACCTGCCGCCCGAGCTTGGCGGCGACGTCAATGGCGACCAGTCGGCCTCCACCTCGACCCGCACCGACGAGATCGTCAATTACGAGATCGGTTCGACCCAGAGCGAGACCGTGCGCGAGCCCGGATCGGTGCAGCGGATCTCGGTCGCGGTGCTGGTCAACGGCATCTACAACGTCGCCGCCAATGGCGAGACGATCTATGAAGAGCGCGGCGCGCAGGAGCTTGAACGGCTCGAGGCGCTGGTCCGCTCGGCGGTGGGCTATGACGAGGCGCGCGGCGACACCGTCTCCGTCGACAGCCTGCGCTTCATGGATTATTCGATGGATGTCGGCGCGCCGATCGGGCTGTCGCTGGGCCAGACCATCGCGCAGAACTTCGGCGCGATCCTGCGCGGCACCTTCGCGCTGGCGCTGGTGGCGGCGGTGCTGGGCTTCGGGCTGCGGCCGATGCTGCGCCGGGTGCTGCCCGAGACCGGGACGGGGCTAGCGCTCGCGGGGGCGACCGAAGCGGGTGCCGCGCGGCTCGGCTATGACGGCCAGGGCGCGACGCAGCTGCCCGGCATGGCGGCGCTGCCCGGACAGCTGGGCCAGGCCGGACAGGCCGGGGCCGCGGCGGCGCTGCCCGATGGCACCGGCCAGCACGCGGTCCTGCCCTATGAGCAGCAATTCGCGACCTATGATGGCGGCGAGATGGTCTCGCTCGCCTCGGTCGACGGCAAGGTCAACAAGCGCCGCCTCGTTTCGGTGGGCGACATGGTCGAAAGCGAGCCCGAAGCCTCCTTGAAGGTGGTGCAGAGCTGGCTGGCCGAGGAGGCCTGAGATGTCGATCTTCGAAAGGGATTTCGACCGCGAGATCGCGCAGGAGCGGCAGGTCGCGCAGCGCGAGCGGCGGGCGCGCCACACCGATGAGGAGCTGCTCGCCGCCATCGAGGCGGTGCGCGCCGAGGCCCTGGCGCAAGGCCGCGCCGAAGGCCGCGCCGCCGCCGAAGCCGAGGCGCAGGCGGCCGAGACCGAGGCCCGCTCAAGCGCGCTGGGCCGGATCGCGGCGCGGCTCGACGCGGTGCTGGCGCACGAGGCCGAGCATCGCGCGGCGCTGGAGCGGCAGATCCTCGGCTACGCCGCCGCCACCGCCGAGACGGTGCTGCCCGAGATCCTCGACACCCGCGCCCATGCCCGCGCGCTGGCGCAGGTGCGGCGCGGGCTCAGGCTCGGTCTCGGGGCGCCCCAGCTGCAGATCGCGCTGCCGCCGGCCGGCGATCCGGCCAGCGACCTGCGCGCCGATGTCGAGGCGCTCGTCGCCGCGCAGGGCCTCGGGGCGCAGACACGGATCACCGAGGACCCCGCTCTCGTGCCCGGCGATGCGCGGGTGACATGGGAAGGCGGGCGGCTCGATTACAGCTTTTCGCGGATCTGCGCCGCGATCCGCGACACCTTGCGGGCCCACGCCCGCCCCCACCCCGAACAAGAGGACCGCACGTGACGGATACCCCCAGCAAGACCACCGGCGCCGAGTTCCCCGAGATCGAGGAGGACGCCGCCGCGCTGTTCGACGACGCCCCCGAGGCCGAAACGGCCAAGGGCGGGCGCAACATCGAGGCGATGCTCAATGTCGGGCTCGACGTGCAGATCGTGCTCGGCCATGCGAGGCTGCCGATCGCGCAGCTTCTGAAGTTCGGGCGCGGCTCGGTGATCGAGCTCGACAAGCGCATCGGAGAGCCGGTCGAGGTGGTGATCAACGACCGCCTCGTGGCGCGCGGCGATCTCGTGAAGCTGGGGGATGCGCGGATCGGCGTCTCGCTGACCGAGATCGTCAAGGATTACGTGACGGGCGACTGACACCACCGATGGCCCGCCACCTCCTCTTCTTCGCGACCGGCGCGCTCGCGCTCACCGCGCTGCCGGCCATGGCGCAGGACGGCGCGGGCGTGCTCGGCGCGCTGGGCGACGTGTTCTCGGATGCGGCGCCGGGCTCGGACGAGCGCGCCTCTCTGTCGGGGCGGATCCTGCAGCTCGTGGCGCTGATGACGGTGCTGTCGATCGCGCCGGGCCTGCTGATGATCATGACCAGCTTCACCCGCTTCGTGATCGTCTTCTCGATGCTGCGCTCGGCGCTCGGCCTGAACCAGACGCCGCCCAACATGGTGCTGTCCTCGATGGCGCTGTTCATGACCTTCTTCGTCATGCAGCCGGTGTTCGAGGATGCCTGGGAGGGCGGTCTGCAGCCGCTTTTGAACAACGCCATCACCGAGGAGCAGGCGATCGCGCGGATCGGCGACCCGTTTCGCGATTTCATGTTCGCCAACACCCGTCCGCGCGACATCGAGCTGTTCGAGGGGCTGGCCGCGCGCGCCGACGGCACCGAGCCCGCCCCGGTGCCCGAGACCGCCGAAGACGCGTCTTGGCGCTCGCTGATCCCGGCCTTCATGATCTCGGAGCTGCGCCGGGCCTTTTCGATCGGCTTCCTGATCTACCTGCCCTTCGTGGCGATCGACCTGATCGTCGCCTCGGTGCTGATGAGCGCCGGCATGATGATGCTGCCGCCGGTGTTGATCTCCTTGCCGTTCAAGGTGATCTTTTTCGTGCTGATCGACGGCTGGTACATGCTGGCGGGCAGCCTGATGGAAAGCTATGTGCCGCTGGCCGGAGGATGACGATGAACGCGATGACCCCTGCGCCCGCCCCCGAACCCAACCCCGTGCGTGCCGCGGCGACGCCGCCCACCCCGCCGCTGCGGCGGCTGCGCGGCGCCGAAAAGGCGGCGATCCTGTTTCTGTGCCTCGGCGAGGAGCGCGGCTCGGAGCTGATGCGCAAGCTCTCCCCCGAGGACATCGCCAAGATCACCCGCGCCGTGGCCCGGCTCGGCGTGGTGCAGGCCGAGCTGGTCGAGCAGGTGCTGGCCGAGTTCTCCGAAGGCGTGGATACGGGCGGTGGCGTGGTCGGCTCCCTGACCACCGCCGAGGCGATGCTGCGGGCGTTCCTGCCCGACGAGCAGGTCGAGGCGATCCTCAACGACATTCGCGGCCCGATGAAGGAGCGCGACCTCTGGGCCAAGTTCTCGGCCATGAACGAGGCGGTGATCGCCACCTACATCAAGGGCGAGCACGGCCAGACCGCCGCGGCGATCCTGTCGAACATCGACACCGACGTCGCCGCCAAGGTGCTGCCGCTTCTGGGCGATGAGATGATGGGCGACGTGGTCGAGCGGATGATCCGCATGGAGGCGGTGCCGCCCAAGATGATGGCGCAGATCGAGGAGACGCTGCAGACCGACATGCTCTCGGCGGGCGGCCAGTCGAGCGCGGTCGAGATGGAACAGCGCATGGCGGACCTGTTCAACAAGCTCGACCGCGACGTGTTCGAGGGGCTGCAGGCCGCGATCGACAGCCGCCGGCCCGGCGCGCTCGAAGGCATCGTGTCCAAGATGTTCACCTTCGAGGACCTGATCCGGCTCGACGCGCAGAGCCTCGCGCGGGTGATGCGGGGCCTGCAGGGCAACACGCTGCCGCTGGCGCTGCGCGGCGCCTCCAAGGAAATGCGCGCGCATTTCCTCGACGCGCTGACGGCGCGGGCGCGCGACATGCTGCTCGACGAGATGAACACGATGGGCCCGGTCAGGGGCCGCGACGCCCGCGCCGCGCAGACCATGATCGTCGACTACACCCGCCAGCTCGCCGAGGAAGGCTCGATCGACCTGCCGAGCGCCAGCGACGAGGACGAGGATATCCTGGAGTGACGCGGCCCGGCCCGCGCCGCATTCAATAGGTGCGGCGCGGCAGCGCGGTGATGGCGCTGATGTCGAGCGTGATCGGCGTGAACCGCCCCCCCGCCCCGGCGCTGACGGCGGCGTTCATCAGCGACAGCGCGGCATTGGCCGAAGCCTGCACCCCGGCCTTGGCGTCCGAGATCGCGACATATTTGCGTTCGAGCTTTTCCAGCTCGGCGGGGTTCTTGAAATCCGCCAGGTCGAATTTCTGCCTGAACAGGTCGGCCTGCTTGTCGATGTCGAGCCCGGCGGCGCTGGCGGGCACGCCGAGCGCGGTGCGCATGAATTCGGACAGGTCCTTGTCCTTGAGCACGTCGAACCAGTTCTTGATCTCGCCCGCCTTGCGGCGGAATTCGAGCACGGTGCCGACCTTTTCGTTCTGCTCGGCCTGCGCGCTCTCGAACCGCTGCTCGACATAGCGGTCGACCATGTCGCTCTGCCAGCTCGTGGAAAAGGTATTGAGGTTGTTCTGGCCTTCGTCAACGAAGCCCATGACCTCGTGCATCTCGCGAAACCGCGGATCGGTCAGCCGGTTGACCAGCGATTTCGGGTCGTCCGGGTCGCTCTTGAGGATCTTTTCGACCATGGCCTTGCCAAAGATCTGATCCTCGAGCCCGAAGGCCTTCATCGTGAAGACATAAAGCTCGCGGTCTTCCATCAGCTGGTCGACCGAGAACACATTGCCGATCCGCTCTTCGAAGGCGGCGATGGCGCGCTTGTCCTCTGCGCTGTCGCGGATCATGTCGAGCTGGCGGTCGCGCGTAGCGTCCACCAGCTGCAGGCCCATCCGCGTGTTCAGGCCCGAAAGGCTGATCATCCGACCGCCCGCCGCTCGGGTTCATGCGCTTCGGGCGCGCGCGCCGCCATGGCGGCCTCGTCGCGCGCCGCGATCCGCTCGAACAGCTCGGCCTCATGCGCGATCACCGGGCGCAGCGCCCGCAGCGCCTTGTAGAAATCGCCGATCGAGACGTAGTTCGCCGCCTCGAAGACATGGCCGAGGCTGGGGTTACCGAAGGTCGTGGCAAGCGCGGCGAGCTGTTTCTGGATCACCGGCAGCAAGTCGTCGCGCACCGCCTTCTGGATCAGCGCGGTCTGGATCAGGAAATAGACCCGCGTCACCGGCGTCGCGGGCGCGTCCTCGTCGAGCAGGTCATGACCGCGCACCACGTCGGCGTGGCTTTCGACGGTCAGCACATGGCGGCGCGAGGAGTTGCGCATCATGCAGCCGTTCACGACGATGCGTTCGTCGGGCTTGAGCGTGAGCTTGAGCGCCATGTCAGGCCACCTCCGCCGTAGCGGGAGCCTGCCCCGCGAGGCCCGCGACGATCGAGCGATTGACCTCGACCAGCGCGCCGACACCGGCATTGCCGCCCATCACCGCATTGGTCTGGCGATCCACCCAGAGCGCGAGCGAGATCAGCCCGGCGCGCAGCTCGGCCGGCAGCGCGTTTTCGGGCTGCGCGAGATCGTATTTCAGCTCGTTCCAGAATTTCTGGTTGGTCGCGAGATCATTCCGCAGCCCGTCGGACAAGAGCGCGCCGCGATCGAGCCTGCTGTCGGCCCGGTCATAGGCCTCGGCGCGGCTGGCCATCTGGCCGGTCACGCGGCTCAGGATGCGGCGTTCGATCTGGCGGGGGGTTTCGCTTTCGCGGATGGTGGTCTTGTAGGCGGCGATGCTCATGCGTTCTGCTCTCGCGCTGGGCCCCGCTGTTCTCGCAGGGCGTGGTGGAGGCGGACGCGGACACAGCCCGAGGAGCGCGCAGACGCGTCAGCCGGTCGGAAATCTTGGAGAAATGCCGGGCGCTGGCCCGGACGGGGTGCGGCCCGCCCCGAGGGGCGAGCCGCGCCGAACCTTAGCGGAACAGGCTCAGGATGTTCTGCGGCGCCTGGTTGGCGATTGACAGGGCTTGGCTGGAGAGCTGCTGCTGGACTTGAAGCGCCTGAAGACGAGCAGCTTCTTCTTCCATGTTCGCATCGACCATGGAGCCGACACCGCTATCAAGACGGTCAGACAGCGAGGTCAGAAACTCTTGCTGAGTTTCCAGCGTCTTCTCGGCTACACCGAGAGTGGTCGCAGCCTCAACAGCATAGCCCAGTGCAAGCTCGGCCACTTCGAGACTATATTTCATGCGTGCTTCAGCGGTAGTGCCGGCATATGCGGCCTTCCCGCCGATGGTTCCAGCGTCCGCAGCAACTGGTGTGGTCTCGTCGGCTTGATCGTTAATATCGATCGTTGCAAGCGCGTCTTTGATGGCGGACAAGTTTACTTGGCTGACTTTGATCGACGTCGTTGAGAAAGCGCCAGCAGCATCGCGCTTCAACCCAGTCACAACGTCAAGTTCATCAGCCGTCTTGACTGCGTTTTCAAGCCCGACTGTACCGTCCGTGACGCTGTTGCCATTGAAGGAGGATTGATCGATCGCAGATCCGATGCGCTTTACAAGCTCGTCGAGCTCTTTCTGAACCTCTTTACGGTCAACCCCTTCGGCCTGCGCAAAAGCGACGCGCTCAGAGAATTCTTTGGCGAGCGTTTTGACAGTCTCCGCACCAAGGCGGCCAGTAGACACCACGTTCTTGGTAAGAGTCAGCCCTTCGTTGACCGATTTGGTCATGCCGCTGTCGCCCTTCATGGTCTCGGAAATCGAGAAATAGGCGGCATTGTCCTTGCCCGAGGAAACCTTGAGGCCCGACGAAATGCGGTCCTGGGTGTTGCTCAGGCTCGAGTTGATGTTCCGCAGGGTCGAGAGGGCGGACATCGCGGAATTGTTGGTGAGGATCGAAGACATTTTTACTGCTCCAGCGTTCTTACTGTTCGATCGTCTTTCTGACGAAGTCGGCATGACCGCCGCGGTATGACTATGGTTAAAGCCATGAATTGGGGCGCGTTTGTGGCGCTATACCGATTTATCCATGGAGGCGCGCGAGAGTGTGTCCCGCGCGCTACGATGGCCGTCGGCGCCGTAAAGACCGCCAAGCCCGTGCCGGTCGCGCAGACGCGACAATTCGCGGTTCACCTCGGCGGTGATCTCGCGCATCCGCTCCAGCAGCGCCGCGTCGCGCGCGATCAGCGCCGCCAGCGCGTCGAGACGCGCGCGCAGCCCGTCCCCGTCCTCGTCATCCAGCGCCGCGCCGATCTCGGGCCCGGCCGCGTCGAGCCGCGCCGCCAGCGCCGATTTCTCTTCGAGCCGCCCGGCCACGCGCGACAGATCGCCCGTGCGGATCTCCGCGATTTCCGCTTCGAGCAGGTCGGTCAGCGCCGCGATGTCGGCGTCGAAGCCGGGCGCGTCCGCCACGTCCTGCGCGCTCACGTGCGTCCCTCCCCGGCGTCCCCATAGGCGTCGATGGCGCGCGCGACGCTTTGGGCGATGCCCGAGCTGCCCTGATCGGCGATCTGCTCGGCGAAGGCGCGGGCGAGAAAGCTGCGCCACTGTTCCTCGGCATGGCCGCCGCCGAAGGCGCCGGTACCGGCGCTCTTGAGCATCTCGTCCACCGTCTGGGCGAGGAACATCTCCTCGAATTTCTTGGCGGTTTCCATGGTCTCGGGGTCGGGCTCGCGGGTCTTGGCCAGTGGCCGGATCGACAGCGAGCCGGGGCTGATTTCCATCAGATGATCTCCAGGTCGGCGTGAAGCGCGCCCGCGGCCTTGATGGCCTGCAGGATCGAAATGGTCTGGCTGGCGGTGACGCCGATGGCGTTGAGACCGTCGACCAGCCGCTGCAGGCTGACATCGCCTTCGAGGATCGAGAACTGCGCCTCCTGCTCCTCGACCGTCACCTCGGTCTGCGGCACCACCACGGTGTTGCCGATCGAGATCGGCTCGGGCTGGCTCACCTCGATCTCCTCCTTGACGATCACCGTCAGCCCGCCCTGGCTCACCGCGACCTCGGCGATGCGGACCTGCGAGCCGATCACGATGGTGCCCGAGCGCGCGTCGATCACCACCTTGGCAATGGCGTCGGGCTGCACGCGCAGCGATTCGATCTCGGCCAGCAGGCCGGGGATGTCGTTCTTGTCGGTGGGCCGCACCTCGATCGTGCCCGAATCAAGCGCCGTGGCGCCGCCGCCGAGGCGGTCGTTGATCACCCGCTCGACCCGGTCGGCGGTGGTGAAATCGGGCGTGCGCAGCGCGATGCGGATGCTGTTCATCTCGTTGATCGAAAAGTCGATCTCGTTCTCGACCGTGGCGCCGTTCTCGATCCGCGCCACCGTCGGCACGCCTTCGACGATGCTGGCATTGGCGCCCTGGGCGGCATAGCCCGCCACCGCGATCGGGCCCTGGCTGACGGCATAGACCTCGCCATCCGCGCCGGTCAGCGGCGTGACGATCAGCGTGCCGCCGCGCAAGGACGAGGCATCGCCCAGAGAGGAAACCACCACGTCGATGGTCGAGCCGCGCCGCGCGAAGGGCGGCAGCATCGCCGTGACCATGACGGCGGCGGTGTTCTGGGTGCGCATCTGTTCATCGGTCAGGTTGCCGACGCCGAGCCGCTCCAGCATGCCTTCGATCGAGCGTTCGGTGAAAGGCGAATTGCGCAGGCTGTCGCCGGTGCCGTTCAGACCGACCACGAGACCATAGCCCACGAGCTGGTTCTCGCGCACGCCCTCGAACTGGGCGATGTCCTTGATCCGCACCTCGGCCCGCGCGGACGGCGTGGCGGCCGGGATCAGCGCGAGCGCCACCGCAAGCGCGGGCCAGAGCCCGGTGAACCGTCCTGCCATGATCCGCTCCCGCCATTTCGTCGCCCCCTCATCCTATCGGAGCGGCGGTCGGCATCACAAGAATAGATGGAAGCAATCCATGCACAGGTTGCATTAATGCAAACTGTGCATGGAAGTTTGTCAGACGTAGTTGAGGAAGGAGAGCTTCGACAGCCGCGATGTCACCATGTAGCTCGCTTCGAGCTGGGTCTGCAGCTCGGTCAGCCGGGTCGCCGCCTCGTAGGGATCGACGGTCTCGATGGCGTTGCTCTGCTTGGCATAGAGGTCGCGCTTGACCGCGTGGGCCTCCATCACCGACTCTAGCCGCGCCTGCTGCGCGCCGAGCTTCGATTCGGCCTGCAAAAGCTTGGCGTTGCCGTCGCTCATCGCCCCGACCGCGCGGTCGAGCCAGGCCTGCCCGGCAGCCGGGTCGGCGAATTGCGACACATCCGTCGCCGCGAGCATCGACAGGCCGCGCAGCAGATCCGTGAAGCCCGGGTCATTGGCCTGGATGCCGTGCGTGATCGTCTCGTTCTCGTCGATCCGCGCCATCAGCCGGTCCGGCACCGCGGCGGCGGTGCCGTTGTAGAAGCTGTCCTCGAAATTGCCGGTGCCGGGGGTGAAGACCGCGGCCAGCGTATCGGCCATCGCCTCGGCCCCGGCGGCGTCGGCCGGACCCGCGCCGATCACCGCATCGACCATCTGGCGCGGCGAGACACCGCTGCGCGGGTTCACCTCGTCAAAGGGCTGCAGCGGCGCGCGGTCGGTGTCGATCCCCGAAAACAGCGCCTCGCCCGCATGGTCGCGGTTGGCGATGCCGATGATCTGCTCGAGCGCCGCCTGCGCGCTGGCCTGCAAGGTGGCCGTGACCTGCCCCGAGCCGCCGCTTTGCAGCGCCGTCTCGATCACGCCCTGCGCGGTGGTGCGAATGTCGCTCAGCGCGCCCGCCCCGGCTTCGAGCCGCCGCGACAGCGCGCCGTTCGACTGCACGAAACCGTCGATCCGCGCCAGCTGCGAACGCACCGCCAGCGCCTCGGCCGAGCGCGGACCGAGCGTGCGGTACATGTCGGCATGCTTGCCGGTACTGACCTCGCGGCCCGCGCTGTCGAGCCGTTGCGACAGGTCGGCGATGTTGCGGCGGCTCGCGAGCGAGCCTTGCAGGGTGGCCATGGAATTCATCGTCGAGATCATCTTGCGTCCCCCCTTACCGGACCGCGTTCAAGAGCGTGTCCATCATCTCGTCGAGCGTGCGCATCACGGTCGCGTTGGCGGCATAGCTCTGTTCGATCAGCATCAGCTGCTGCAGCTCGTCGTCGATGTTCACGCCCTGCGCCGCCGCGCGGGTGGCCGCGACCGCGTCGCGCCCCGCCCCGAGCGTTTCGGCCCGGTCGCGGGCATCGTTGCGCAGGCCCTGCTGCTCGGCGAGCAGCGAGCCGGCGAAATCCGCCGCCGTCGCCTGCGTGCCAAGCCCGGCGGCGGCGTCGAAGCTCATCGGGTCGGAGAGCATCTGCGAAAACGCGTCGGCGAGACCGCCATAGCCGGCCGGGCCGGGCTGGATGGCGCCGATGCCGTCCCGAAGCCGCCACGCGCCGCCACCCTGGTCCGCGCGCACCGCGGGGTTGATCTCGATGCGCTGCGCGAGCCCGTCGATCTGCGCCGCGTCGAACCCCGCCCCCGCATCGGTGAACAGCCCCGGCTGACCGGCACCGACGCTGGGATCGGCATCCTCGAAGCCGCGCATCAACGCCCCGGCCATCTCGTCGAGCTGCCGCTGCATCCGCGGCAGGTCCGAGCCGAGCAGGTCGAGCCGCGCCGCGAGCCGCCCCTCCTGCGAGCCGCGCGCGCCGGGCGTGCCGGGCGTCACGTCGACGCCGTTGACCGACAGCGACGCGGCGGCGACGTCGAATTCAAGCTCATGCGCCGTGTCGTTCTCGACCAGCATCGCGCCGCCCGTGGTGGCGACCGAAATCCGCCCCTTGTCGTCGCGGCTGACCCGCAGGTCGAGCACCTCGGCCAAGCCGTCGAGCGTCTTCGACAGGCTGTCCTCGAGCCCGGCGCGGCGCTGGGTCGGGCCCGGCTCCTGGCTGATGCGGCGGTTCAGGTCGACGACCTCGCGCAGCGTGGCGTTGATTGTCCCGACATCGGACATCACCCCGGCGGCGGTCTGCTCGCGCACGCCTTCGAGCGCCGAGGCGGTTTCGCGCAGGCCGGAGGCAAGACCGGTCGCGGCGCGCAGCGCGTCCTGCTGGATCGCGGGTTCGGAGGGGTTGGAGGCGAGCGTGTCGAGCCCGACCTGAAGCGCCGAGAGCCGGTCCGACAGGTTGGTGCCGTCGCCGACCTGCCCGAGCGTCGCGGCATAGGTTTCGAGCGCGCCGGCGATGGCCTCCTGCCCGGCCACGCGCGAAATCTCGATCCGGTGCGACTGGTCGAGCCGGTCGTCGACGGCGCGCTGGATGCCCGACGCGGCGACGCCGCCGCCCGGCTGGCCGACCAGTGGCGCGGCGCGGCGCGCATAGCCTTCGCGCGTGGCGTTGGCGATGTTGCCGGAGGTGAGTTCGGCCCAGCTCTCCGCCGCGGCGAGCCCGCTGCGGGCGCTGGTGAAGGCGCTCGTGATGCTCATTCTGATATCTCCAAAAGCCGGGGGCGCGGCGCGTTCTGCAGCCGCCCTGCCCCCTTTGCCGCGATCAACGCTTCAGGCGCATCGTCTCGTCGAGCATCTCGTCGACGGTTGTAACGATCTTGGCGTTCGAGGAATAGGCCCTCTGGGTGCTGATCAGCTCGGTCAGCTCCTGCGCGATCTCGACGTTGGAGCTTTCCAGCGCCCCCGCCGTCAGCGATCCCGCCGAGCCTTCGGCGGCCTGGTTCAGGCTGTATTTGCCCGAGCTGCGCGACAGCGCATAGGCGTTGCCGTCGGCCGCCAGCAGCCCGTCGGGATTGGCGACCTGCGCCAGCGGGATGTTGTAGAGCGGCTTGCGGCTTCCATTGTTGAACACGCCGTAGACATCGCCGCGCTCGTCGATCTCGGTGCGCACCAGAACGCCGCTCTCGGCCCCGTCCGACGCCATCTTGAGCGGCGAGTAATCGCCCGCGAACTGGGTCATGCCGCCATGCGTGTCCGGCTCGCCGATCGCCACCTCGATGACCTGCGGCACGGCGCCGTTGTCGACGGTCAGCGTCGCGGTGCCGGTCGCCGGATCGAAGGCGAAGCCCGCCGGCGCCGTGGCGTTCGAAACCGGGTTCGAATAGAGCCGCGGCGCCCCGGCCAGCGGGCCGCTGTCGTGGAAATCCACCGTCACGTCGCCGTATTGCGTGCCATCCGCGTCGGCGATGCTCAGCGTCCACTGGCTGGCCGTCGCGGTCGGCTGCCACGAGAACTGCATCCGCTCGGCCTCGCCCAGCGGCGAGAAATACTCCGCCGAGCTGAGAAACGGCTCGCCCGGCGTGGCCAGGCCGGTCTGCTGGGCGGGGATGTTGCCGCTGACGGTCATCTCCTTGGTCGGCGAGCCGGTCTGCGACAGGCTGCCGAGATTGACGGTCTTCAGATCGCCGAACTGGTTGCGGTCGACATTGCCGATCGAGGCGGTCTGGTCATAGGGAAACCCGGCGAGGTAATAGCCCGCCGCGTTGCGCAGGTCGCCGTTCTCATCGGGCAGGAACGAGCCCGCGCGGGTCAGGAAGAAGTTGCTTTCATTGGTCTCGTTGGGCTGGGCGCTGACCACGAAGAACCCCTGCCCGCCGATCGCCATGTCGGTGGCCGAATTGGTGGCGCGCACCGCGCCCTCGGTGCTGACATCGGCGCTCTGGAAGGCGCGCACCCCCGAAGGCGAGATCCCGGCATTGTCGCTCAGCGTGCTGGTCGTCACCATCTGCACGAAGCTGCGCCGGTAGCCGTCGGTGTTGGCGTTGGCGATGTTCTCCGAAATCCGGCCCACCGCCGTGGAGTTCGCCCGCAGACCGCTCACACCGGTCTGCATCGCGTAGGAAATGCTCATAGGTCTGCCCTTTTTTCTGGGGCAGCAGCGCGGCGCCTTCAGCATTCGACGAAAGGCTGAGGTGAGTGGGCCAAGCTTCTACCCAAAGGTATTGTTATGCACCTATAGGAGTGGTCGATTGTGGCGACAATGCGTCCCCTGGGGCAAATTTCACCTTCTGTGAAATGGTTGCCATTTCGCATCTTGCCCAAGCGTCGCGAACGGCCCCGGCCCGCGCCGCATCACCCGAATAGCGGCGATGTCACGGCTTGAGGTTCCCGTCGCGCCAGAGGCCGGGCGATCGGGACAACGCATCCCGCGCGGCTGCCGCAATCGCGCGCCACCTGTATCCGAACTGCCATGGAAATCGACGGCGATGCGCCGGGTTTCGACAAGGTTCGATACCACCCGGCCCGCATGGACCGGATAGGTCAATTTCGAGCACCGCTCCGGGGACAGGCCGCGATCGCGGCGCTTCGGGGCGCAGAGCGATGACATTATATGCCACCGGTCGGTGCGTGGTTCACGAGTGGCCCGGTGGCGGCCCCTGTCTTTTCGTCACCGGGATGTCTGCCCTGTCCGCACCGTTGCCGGCAGCAGATGTTCAGTCGTCGTCGTCATCCCCGACGAATCCATCGGTCGACAGCACTGGGTCGCCGCCCGGCCGGTAATCGGCGCGGTCTTCGTCATTCAGCCGGCTGGTGGCATCCGGGGCGTCCCCGGTGATGCGCGTGTCCATCGGTGCATTGCACGCGGCGAGCAACAGGGCGGCCAGCGCGGCGGGGGCGAATGTCCTGATCTGCATGTCTGATCCTTTCGGTGTTGCGATATCCGGCCCAACGCCGCCCGAACGAACCGGTTCGTTTCCGCATCGCCCCCCTGCTCTGGACCGGCCCGGCCCGGCATGGCAGCTTGGCCGCTTCACGGGCGAGGCCGGGGGTGAACGGGATGATCGCATTGCCATGGGGGTTGGGCCGGCTCGACCGCAGGTTGCTGCTCGGCTTCGTCGCGCTCGATCTCGTGCTGCTCGCGGTCGGGGTGAGATACGGGATCGCTGTGGCGCGCGACCCGTCGGCGCATTGGCCGGATCTTTTGCAGTTCGACCATGACTGGGGCCTCGCGGAGATGGCGAATTACCTCAAATGGTCGATCGCCGCCGTGGCGCTGCTGTTGGCGTGGCGCCGCGAACGGGCGGTGCTGCCCGCCGCCATCGCGCTGACCCTGTGCGTGGCGGTGCTCGACGATGCCGGGCGGCTGCATGAACGCGGCGGCGTCATCCTCGCGCTGGCCTCGGGGCTTCATGCGCGGATCGGCAGCCTTGCCTTCCAGCTGGGCGAACTGGCCGTCTGGGCCGGTCTGGGGCTGGCCTGCGCGGCGCCGATCTGGATCGGCTGGCGCCGCGCGGGTGCGACGCTGCGCCGGCGCGCGATCGGGCTCGGGGCGTGTTTCGCGGGCGTGGTGCTCTGCGCCGTGGGCATCGACACGCTGCATGTGCTGGCCGGGCTGGCCTGGCCGGACAGGCCGGTTCTGGGCGGGCTGTTCATGATCGCCGAGGGCGGCGGCGAGAACCTGTTCCTCAGCCTGCTGGTGGCGCAGGCGGTGGGCAGCTTCGGGCGCGGCGGCCCCGGTCTCAGCGCGCCAGAACCAGCTCGGCCCTGAGCCCGCCCAGCCTGCCGCTGTCGCCCAGATGCAGCGCGCCGCCATGCGCATGCGCGATATCCGCCACGATGGCGAGCCCGAGCCCGACGCCGGTGCCGCGATCCTGGTTGCGCGCCGGATCGAGCCGGGTGAAGGGCCGCATCGCCTCTTCGCGCCGCGCCTCGGGAATGCCCGGCCCGTCATCCTCGACCAGAAGCCGCAGGCTGCGCCGCGACACGATCAGCGTGACCTCGCATCGATGCCCGTAGCGCAGCGCGTTGCCGATCAGGTTTTCAAGCGCGCGGCGCAGCGCCGTGGGGCGCAGCGGCATCGGTTCGGAGGGGCCTTGCACCGGCAGCAGCTTCACCGCCTGCCCGGTCCGACGCGCATCCTCGACCACCCGCGCGACCAGCGCGGCGGGGTCGACGCGCTCGACCTCGTCACCGGCATCGCCGCGGGCAAAATCGAGAAACGCGTCGAGCAGGCGGCGCATTTCGTCCACGTCGCCCACCAGCGGCGCGGCCTCTTCCTCGGGCAGCATCGACAGGCCGAGCCTGAGCCGGGTCAGCGGCGTGCGCAGGTCATGGCTGATCCCCGACAGCATCATCCGCCGTGCCTGGCTCTGCCGCTCGATCCGGTTGCGCATGTCGACGAACGCCATGCCCGCGGCCCGCACCTCAGATGCGCCGCCCGCCTTGTAGGGCACGATGCGCCCCTTGCCATAGGCGGCGGCGGCGGCGGCCAGGCGGGTGATGGGCCGCAGCTGGTTGCGCAAGAAGAGATAGGAGACCGTGCTCATCAGCGCGCCCAGCACCACGATCAGCACGATCAGCTGGTGCGGGTTGCTGGCCGAAACGCGCCGCCGCCCGAAACCGAGCGACAGCGGGCCGTGATCGGTGCCGATCCAGACCGTGACCTGCCGGCCGAGGGTTTCGACCGCCTGCACCCGGTCGAGCCCCTCGCGCAGCGTCGCCACGACCTGCCGCCCCGACAGATCCCACCGGCGCACCGAATCGCCCGCAACCGGCGGCGGCGCAAAGCGCGTCTCAAGCTCCAGCGGCCCGCCCAGCCGGGCGGCGGCGGCCGCGGCGGCGGCGCGGTCGGGGGCGGCATCGACGGTTTCGGCCACGTAGCGCAGGTCGATCAGCACCGACCTTGTCATCTGTTGCGTGACGCCTTCGTAATGGCGCTGCACGAAGCTGATCGAGATCACCAGTTGCAGCGTGACCACCGGCAGCAACAGGATCAGCGCGGCGCGGCCCTGCAGCCCGCGCGGCATCCATCGTTTGAGCCAATCGAAGGTCATGGCGCAGGCTAGCGACCCGAACCGGAAAGGAAAAGCATGTCCGAGGACACGCGCGAACGCTTTGAGCCCTCATTGGTGCGGCTGCGCGCTCCGAATCCGTCGCCAATGACCGGGCCGGGCACCAACAGCTATCTTCTGGGGCGCGACAGGCTGTGCGTGATCGATCCCGGCCCGGACCAGCCGGAGCATCTCGCGGCGCTGCTTTCGGCGATCGATGGCCGCCCGGTCGAGGCGATTCTCGTGACGCATGCGCATCGCGACCACTCCGCCCTCGCCCCGGCGCTCGCCGCTGCGACCGGCGCGCCGGTCTGCGGCTTCGGCCCCGCCGAAGCCGGGCGCAGCGCGCTGATGCGGCGGCTGGCCGGGGCCGGAATCGGCGGCGGCGAAGGGCTCGACGGCGCGTTCCGGCCCGACCGGCGGCTGTGCGACGGCGATCGGGTCGCGCCGGGCGGCACGCCGGTGGTGGCGCTGCACATGCCGGGCCACATGGCCGGGCACCTGTGTTTCGCGTGGCGCGGCGCGGTGTTTTCGGGCGATCTGGTGATGGGCTGGTCGAGCACGCTGATCTCGCCCCCCGACGGCGATCTCGCCGCCTTTCGCCGCTCCTGCGCGCGGCTGCGCGCGTTGCGTCCGCGCAGGCTCTATCCCGGGCATGGCGCGCCGGTCGACCTGCCCCGCGCCCGCATCGACGCGCTCGTGGCCCACCGCGCCGGGCGCGAGGCGCAGATCCGCGCGGCCCTTGCCCACGGGCCCGCCGATGCGGGCGCGATCACGGCGCGCCTCTATGCCGATGTCGCCCCGGCGCTGCATCCGGCGGCACGGCGCAACGTCCTCGCGCACCTGCTTGATCTCATGGAGCGAAACCTCGTCACCGCCGAAACCACCCGGCTCGCGGAGGCGCGATTCCGGCTGACGTGAGGTGAGGTGCATTTTTTCCCGAAAGGGCTCTGGACACTCCCGATCCGATAACTGTATATCGCCCACATGTTCCGGCGTAGCTCAGCGGTAGAGCAGTTGACTGTTAATCAATTGGTCGTAGGTTCGATCCCTACCGCCGGAGCCAACCACCTCTAGATGGTTGGAAATAGACGGAAAAGCGCTCCTTCGGGGGCGCTTTTCGCGTTTCGGACACAGGCTTTGGTACATCGGCGGTAGATGAGTGGCCCTTCAGGCCGCCACCTCCCCCAAGACGAGCCCCTGCAACCCAAATATCACCCCATCCTTGATAATGAATATTCATTATTTTACGTGTCCCTCATCAGGCAACGGGGACGACATGCACAGATCCAGCAAGGACCGAACCAGGCAGAAACTCCAAGACGCGGTCGTGGCCGAGGCGGTCGAGAACGGCATTGCCGCGGTCAGCATCGCGGGCATCGTCAAGCGCGCCAAGGTCTCGGCGGGCACCGTCTACGTGCATTTCGAAAACAAGGACGACATGCTGCGGCAGGTCTACCTGCAGCTCAAGGCGGACTTCCACGGCTGCCTGACCAGGCATCGCGACGAGGCCGATACCGCGAAGATGGTGCGCCATCTGTGGTTCGACATGTTCGATTTCGTCCGGGACCGGCCGCAGGATTTCCTGTTTCTCGACTATGCCCACGCCGCAAAGCTCCTGCCCCCCCGAGAACAGGCCATCGCCGACGAATACGCCGAAGACATCGCGGCGCTGCTGCGGCGCGGTGTCGATGACGGCACGCTCGCCCCGATGCAGGACGGGCTCTTGTCGCTTCTGCTCGTGGCGCCCGCCATGCAGCTGGCCCGCGGGGCGGTGCTGGCCGGGCGCCCGATCCCGCCCGAGCTGATTTCCCAGGCCTTCGACCGGGTCTGGCTTTCCATCGCCAACCCATGATCACAGGACACGAACCATGAAGAAAGTCATTCTCGTCACCGGGACCTCCACCGGCCTCGGCCTGGCCATCGCCGTGCAGGCCGCGCAAGCCGGGCACATCGTCTATGCCACGATGCGCAACACCGAAAAACGTGGCCAGCTCGACGAGGCGGCCCGCGCGGCTGGCGCGGCGCTCGAGGTGCTGCAGCTCGACGTGCAGGACACGGCCTCCGTCGCGGCGGCGGTCGAAACCGTCATGACCCGGCAGGGCCGCATCGACGTTCTCGTCAACAATGCGGGGATGGGCTATGTGCGCAGCCTCGAACAGGCCGACGAGGCCGACATCCGGACGATCCTCGACATCAACCTGATGGGGGTCATCCGCTGCACCAAGGCCGTGATGCCGCACATGCGCATGGCGCGCGCCGGTCACGTGATCAACATCACCTCGGTCGGCGGCCTGGTCGGGCAGCCCTTCAACGAGGTGTATTGCGCCGCGAAATTCGCGGTCGAGGGGCTGACCGAAGCCATGGCCAGCTACATCACACCGACCTTCGGCATCAACTTCACCGCGATCGAACCGGGCGGCATCGCGTCCGAATTCGTCAACACGGTGCTGAACCAGATGGCCGAAACCGGCGGCATGCTGGAGGATGAATACCTGCCGGCTCTCAACACCTACATCTCGGGCGCGCAGTCCCGGCAGGGCTATGGTGCGTCGCAGACGGCCGATGAAGTGGCCGAGGTCGTGATCGAGGTGCTCACTGCCGCGGAACCGCCGCTGCGCAGGCGGACCTCGGAATGGTCCGAAGACTTCACCAGGCTGAAGACCGGGCTGGACCCGGATGGCCGCAAGCAGCAGCAGCAGGTGATCGCGCAGCTCCTGACGTGATCCCCCTGCCCGGACGGTGCCACCCGTCCGGGCAGTCGCCCGGCGGTGCCCCTGCCTGTCCGGCGCCGCGCCACCCTTTTGCCCGTCGCCCCGCAGGCGTATGAGGGGCCGGCAGGAGATGAAAGGACCACCATGGATCGCGCCACCCGCATCAACCGGACAATCGGCCAGGACATCGGCGCGAACGCGCCCCAGGTCGCGGCCGCGATCAAGCTTCTCGACGAAGGCGCGACGGTGCCCTTCGTCGCGCGCTACCGCAAGGAGGCCACCGGCGGGCTCGACGACGCGCAGCTGCGCCTGCTGGCCGAGCGGCTCGGCTATCTGCGCGAGCTCGACGACCGGCGCGATGCGATCCTCAAGTCGATCCGCGAGCAGGACAAGCTCACCGAGGCGTTGACCCGCGCGATCGGCGCCGCCGAAACCAAGACCCAGCTCGAGGACATCTACCTGCCCTTCAAGCCGAAACGCCGCACCAAGGCGATGATCGCACGCGAAAACGGGCTCGAGCCGCTGCGCGACGCGATCATGGCGGATCGGGCCCGCGACCCGGAAACGCTTGCGAAAGCCTATCTGAGCGAGGCGGTGCCGGACGTGAAGGAGGCGCTGAACGGCGCCCGCGACATTCTCACCGAGGAGCTGTCCGAGACCGCCGGGCTTCTGGGCGAGCTGCGCGGTTTTCTTCAAAAGGAGGCCATCGTGACCGCCAGGGTGGTCGCCGGCCAGGAGGAGACCGGCGCCAAGTTCTCGGACTACTTCGATCATTCCGAGAAATGGGCGACCATGCCGTCGCACCGGGCGCTGGCGCTCTTGCGCGCCATGAAGGAGGGCGTCATCCGTTTCGAGATCGGCCCCGACAAGGAGATCGGCGCGCCGCGCTGCGAGGCCATGGTCGCCGCGCGGCTGCACCCGTCGGGCGATGGCCCCGGCGACCGCTGGCTGCGCGATGTCGCAAGCTGGGCCTGGCGGGTCAAGCTGTCGACCACGATGATGACCGAACTGGTGGCCGAGCTGCGCGCCCGCGCGCATGAAGAGGCCACCGCCGTCTTCGCGCGCAATCTCAAGGATCTGCTGCTGGCCGCCCCGGCGGGCGCGCGCCCGACGCTCGGGCTCGATCCGGGCATCCGCACCGGCGTGAAGGCGGCGGTGATCGACGCCACCGGCAAGCTGCTGGCGACCGACACGCTCTATCCGTTCCAGCCGCGCCGCGACGTGGCGGGCGCGCAGGCGGCGATCGCGCGGCTGGTGAAGGCGCATGGCGTCGAGCTCATCGCCATCGGCAACGGCACCGCCTCGCGCGAGACCGAGAAGCTGGTCGCCGACACGCTGGCGCTCATGCCCGCCGAGGTGAAAAAGCCGACCAAGGTGATCGTCAGCGAGGCGGGCGCCTCGGTCTATTCCGCCTCCGAGCTGGCCTCCAGGGAATTTCCCGATCTCGACGTGTCGCTGCGCGGGGCGGTGTCCATCGCCCGACGGCTTCAGGACCCGCTGGCCGAGCTGGTGAAGATCGAGCCCAAGAGCATCGGCGTCGGCCAGTACCAGCACGATGTCGACCAGCGCCGCCTGTCGAAATCGCTCGAAGCGGTGGTCGAGGACGCGGTGAACGCGGTGGGGGTCGATCTCAACACCGCCTCGGCGCCGCTGCTTGCGCATGTCTCGGGGCTGACGCCGGGGTTGGCCGAGTCCATCGTCGCGCATCGCGATCAGACCGGCGCCTTCACGACGCGCAAGGAGCTTCTGAAGGTGGCCCGCCTGGGGCCGCGCGCCTTCGAGCAATGCGCCGGTTTCCTGCGCATCCGAAACGGGCGCGAGCCGCTCGACGCCTCGGCGGTGCACCCGGAGGCTTACGGCGTGGCGCGCCGGATCATGACCGATTGCGGCCGCGACCTGCGCAGCCTTCAGGCCGAGCCCGGGCTGCTCAAGCAGGTGCGGGCCGAAGCCTATGTGGACGCGCATTTCGGGCTTCCCACCGTGCGCGACATCCTGACCGAGCTGGAAAAGCCCGGCCGCGACCCGCGCCCCTCCTTCAGGACCGCGACCTTCGCCGAAGGCGTGGAACAGATCGGCGACCTGCGCGCGGGAATGCGTCTCGAAGGCACGGTCACCAATGTCGCCGCCTTCGGGGCCTTCGTGGATATCGGCGTGCATCAGGACGGTCTCGTGCATGTCAGCCAGCTCGCCGACCGCTTCGTGAAGGACCCGCACGAGGTGGTGAAGGCCGGAGACGTGGTGCAGGTGCGCGTGACCGAGGTGGACGTGGCGCGCAAGCGCATCGGCCTGAGCATGCGCAAGGATGGCGGCGCCTCGGCCGGAGAGGATCGCGGCGCCCGCCAAAAGCCGCGCCCCGACGCCCCCCGCAAGACCAGCAAGACCGGCAAGCCGCCCCGCGGGCAGGCGCCGAAGAATGGCGGCTCCGGCGCAGAGAACCAGACCGGCTCTCTCGGATCGGCCCTGCTCGCCGCGATGAAGAAACGCTGAAATGTCGTGCCGCCGCCCGCGATGCCGGGCGGCGGCCCTCCTTCCCGGCGGGCCCATTGCCCCGAAGGCCAGCCGCCGCCACCCGGCCCGGCGCCCCGGCCCCAGCCTCGGCCCCTGCCCGCCTTGGCAACGGATCACGAAAAATCCGAACCTTGAGGCGATCCAAACCATGCATGGCGGGTTGTGACCGGATAGACCCGTGCCAAGGCATTCAAATTTCCACGATCGGCAGGCCCATGAGTTCCGGATTATTCGCACTTCTCGACGACGTCGCCCTCATCGCCCGGACCGCGGCGGCTTCGCTTGACGACGTGGCCGCCGCCACGCTCAAGGCGGGGTCCAAATCGGCGGGGGTGGTGATCGACGATGCCGCCGTCACGCCGAAATACGTGCTCGGCTTTGCCGCAGACCGCGAATTGCCGATCATCCGCAAGATCGGCATCGGCTCCTTGCGCAACAAGATCCTGGTGCTGCTGCCCGCGGCGCTGGCGCTGAGCTTTCTCGCGCCATGGGCGATCACGCCGCTGCTGATGCTGGGCGGGTTGTTTCTTGCCTATGAGGGCGCCGAAAAGATCGCCGAGGTGCTGCTCGGCCATGGGCATGGCGCGCAGAAGGACGCGCCGCTCGACGAGGACAGCACCGTCAAGGGAGCGATCCGCACCGACTTCATCCTCTCGGCCGAGATCATGGCGCTCACCCTGTCGACCGTCGCCGATCAACCCTTCGTCACGCAGGCGGTCGTGCTCGGCCTCGTCGGCATTTTCATCACCTTCATCGTCTACGGCGCCGTGGCGGTGATCGTGAAGGCCGACGATCTGGGCATCGCCCTGGCCGCGCGCGGCCCCGGCGGGCTGCTTCCGGCCTTCGGGCGGTTTCTGGTCAAGGCCATGCCCTACGTGCTCAAGCTTTTGTCGATCGTGGGCACGGCGGCGATGCTCTGGGTCAGCGGCGGCATCCTGATCCACGGGCTGGAGGCATATCACATCGCCCTGCCCGGTCATCTCGTGCATGACGCGACCGAATTCGTCGCCACGCAGGCGCCGATCCTGCCGGGCGCGCTGGGCTGGCTGACCGGTGCGACCATGATGGGAGTGGTCGGTCTCGCGGTCGGCGCGGTCATCGTCGCGGCGATGTCGGTGCTGCCCGTCAAAAGGCCGCAGCATTGAGACGACCCGAGGCGCAGCAGCCCGGCGGCATCGACGCCGCCGCGCCGCCCGGCGATCCGGGCCGGGCGCGGTCGATGCCGCGAGGGCCCAAGCGGCGCGTGGTCGAGCTTTACGAAGGCGAGACCCCGCGCGCGCACCGGTTCCGCTACTGGCTGCTGGGCTTCGACCTCGTCGCGATCCTGTTCGTGGTGGTGACGTCCTTCACCGCCTACGGGCCATGGATCCAGACCGTCGATCTCGCCTTCGGCGCGGTGATCGTGGCCGACCTTCTGGCGCGCATCTGGATCGCGCCGCGCCCGGCGCGGTTTCTCACCTACCCGACCACGCTGGCCGATATCGCCAGCGCCGCGTCGTTCTTTGCGCCGCTGGCGGGCGAAGGCTTTGCCTTTTTGCGGGTGCTGCGCACGCTGCGCCTGCTGCACATGTACCAGATGCGGGTCCGGCTCAGGACCGATTTCCGCTTCTTTCACGACAACGAGCAGATCCTCGTCGCGACGACAAATCTCGGCGTGTTCATCTTCGTGATGTCCGGCCTCGTCTTCGCGACCCAGCATCGCAGCAGCGCCGATATCGGCAATTACGCCGACGCGCTCTATTTCACGGTGACGGCGCTCACCACCACCGGCTTTGGCGACATCACGCTGCAGGGCACGTGGGGGCGGATGATCTCGGTCGCGATCATGATCTGCGGCGTCACGCTGTTTCTGCGGCTGGCGCAGGTGCTGTTTCGCCCCACAAAGGTGCGCGAGCCCTGCGAGACCTGCGGCCTCGCGCTGCACGACCCGGACGCGGTGCATTGCAAGCATTGCGGCACCACGATCAACATCGCGACCGAAGGCCATCTCTAGACCCCGAAGGGCGCGGACAGGTCAGGGCGCGCCCGTGCCTGACTGTTCGAGATAGATCCGCACCGCTTCCTGCACGTGGCGAAACCGGTCGCCGCCCAGATGCTTGCCGCCATACCAGCGGGTCACGACGACGAGGTGGTCGTGAAGCCCTTCGCGCTCCAGCATGCGCAGGATCACCATGCCCGCGCCGCTTTCGCCGTCATCGTTCTTGACCGGCCCGTCGCTGGCCAGAAGCCCCCAGCTGTTATGCGTCGCCTTGGCGAATTTCTTGCGCCGCTGCAGCGCCTTCACCAGCGCCTTGGCCTCGGCCTCCGAGCCGCAGGCCGCGCCGGAGACGGCGTATTTGGACCCCCGGTCGCTGATGATGTTCTCGATGACGCGCATGGTTCCGGCCTAGTATGGGGGCATGGCGACGATCAAGCGGTTTTCGGGCCGGATCTGGCGCCCGGCCCATGCACCCGGACCCGTGCGCCTGCGCCCGTGGCCTAGCAGCGCAGCGGGATGCCAAGCAGCCGTTCGTAATGCGCTTCGGGCGCGCCGTAGAACCCCTCCGCCAGCGCCACGAGACCTGCGCGGTCGCGGATCACGACGCGGCCGCGCTGCGACCGGATCAGGTGGTCGCCTTCGAGCTTGTGCAGCGCCACCGTCACGCCGGACCGGCGCACCCCCAGCATCAGCGCGAGAAATTCGTGGGTGAGATCGAGGGTGTCCTGACCGGTCCGGTCCTGGCACATCAGCAGCCACCGCGCGAGCCGGATCTCGATCACCGCCTTGCCATAGGCCAGCGCGCTGTGGGTGAGCTGGATCAGCATCGACTGCATGTAGCGCAGGCTGCGATCGCGCAGCGGCGCCTCGCGCAGCGCCTCGCGGAACGACGCGGCGTCCACGCGCCAGCCCCGCCCGCCGATCTGCATCATCATGTCATGCACGCTCTCGTCGCCGCCGAGCACGAGCATGTGCCCCGACATGCCCTCGCAGCCGACGAGACCGGCCTCGACCGATTGCCCGCCGGGGCCGCGCGCCACCACTGACAGGATGCCCGACGAAGGAAAGATCACGTGCTCGATCTTCTGTCCCATGCGTTCGACATAGGTGCCTTGCGGCAACTCCACCGGTTCGAGCGCACCGGATTGTCGCAGCGGATGCGATGCGTCGCACTTTTCGAGCAGCAGGTTGCCCTGCCCTAGGATCATTCTTTCGATGGTCTCGCTCCACACATTGCGCATCGGCTGCGCCGCGCAACTTTACCAGCCTTGGCGGTGCCGCACAATTTTTCCCGGCAGACGCGCAACTTAAGGTGTGCGCCGCGCGACAAGATGCACGCAATCATAGCTCAGCCCGAGCCGCCCGTCCGGCAGCGCATGCGCCGCGCGCCAGCGCGTCTCGGCCCGGCGCAGCGCCGCCCGGCCCCAGCCCGCGCGCGCATTGCCGGTGACGCCGGTGGCTCGCAGGTGGCGCAGAAGCTGCGGCAGATCGTCAAAGCCCAGCACCTCGCGCCGACGCTCGATCGCCCGAAGCTCCAGCCCGGCGGGCAGCAGGCCGGGCCAATCCTCGGGATCGGCGTAAAACAGCGGCGCGGGGGCCGCGAGCGTCGAGATTTCGCGAAAATGACCGCGCCCGAACCCGCCGAGCAGCAACCGCCCCCCCGGCGCCAGATGCGCCGAAAGCCGCGCCAGAAGCGCCGCCGGGTCGGCGATCCACTGGATCGTGGCGCCCGACGCGATGAGGTCATAGGCCCCGCCGAGCTGCAGGTCCTCGACCGGGCCGGGCCGAAACCCCGCCCGCAGATCGGGCGGCAGATGCGCCGCCGCCTCCGGCAGCAGGTCGTTGGCGTCGTAGCCCGCGATGTCGAAGCGCGCCCGCAACCGGCGCGTCAAAAGCCCGGTGCCGCAGCCGAATTCGAACACGCGCCCGATCCGCGGCCCCGCCCCGTCCTGCGCCAGCATCTCGGCCAGCCGCCCGGCGCTCGCGGCCTGCACCGACGCGGCGTCGTGATAGCTCGGCAGGCCGCGCCGGAAGGCGCGCGCCACGCGCTCATGCGTCGCATTCACGCCAGCACCTCGTCCCAGCCCGCCCATGCGCCGAACGGGCAATGCGGCGCGTCGATCTCGCGCGGCGCGCGCTCCGCGAAGACGCGGCGCAGATTGGCGGCGGGAAAGACATGGTCGCGCGTGGCGATCACCGCCGCGTCCCAATCCACCGCGGGCGCGGGGCCGCGCGCGGCCACCGCGTCAAGCTCATGGCAGAGCGCAGCGATATCGGGCGCGGTCACGCGCGGCGCCCCGGCCCGGTCGAGAAAGGCGTCGAGCGTGGCCGGGTCGAGCCGGTCGCGGGTGCGCGCGAAGATGGCGGGCGGGATACCGAGACGGCGATCCACCGGCACCGGGCTGCCGCAGATCGCCACGCGCCGGTCGAAGATGTCCTCGCGCCCCGCCTGCCAATGCGCATAGGCGGCCACGCCAAAGGACCACGCCACGAGGCTGCGCCGCCCGTATCCCGCAAGCGGCGGCAGGTCGGCGCCGAGATCGTCCCAGCCCTCGACGAACAGCACGTCGCGATCGGCGCGCAGATGCGCCAGCGGCGCGGCGCCCGCGGCCCAGCCGCCGAAGACGACGACCACCTCGGGCGCCGGTCCCGGCCCGCTGAGCCAGCGCCAGCGCATCGGTCTAGAGCACGCCCGCGAGACGGATCATCGCGGCGCTGACCTTGCTGACCTCGTCGGGGGTCAGGATGAAGGGCGGCATGGCATAGATGTTGCGGCCGAACGGGCGCAGCCAGACGCCGGTTTCGCGCGAGATCGGGTGCGCCCGGTCGGCGCTGACCTCGTGATCCATCTCGATCACCGCGATGGCCCCCAACACCCGCACATCCGCGACGCCGGGCATGTCGCGCGCGGGCGCAAGCTCGCTTCGCATCTGCGCCGCGATCGCCTCCACCCGCTCGCGCCACGTCCCGTCGGCCAGAAGATCGAGGCTGGCGCAGGCGGCGGCGCAGGCCAGCGGATTGCCCATGAAGGTCGGCCCATGCATGAACAGACCCGGCTCGCCCTCGCCGATCCGGCGCGCCACGGCGCCCGAGGCCATGACCGCGGCAAAGGACATATGCCCGCCGGTCAGCGCCTTGCCCAGGCACATGATGTCGGGCGCCACCCCGGCGAGATCGGCGGCGAACAGCTCTCCGGTGCGACCGAACCCGGTGGCGATCTCGTCGAAGATCAGCAGGATGCCCATCTCGTCGCACAGTCTGCGCGCCCGGCGCAGGTATTCGGGGTGGTAAAAGCGCATGCCCCCCGCGCCCTGCACCACCGGTTCGAGGATCAGCCCGGCGATCTGGTCGCCATGCTCGTGCAAGAGCCGCGACAGCGCCGCCGTGCCGTTGGCCTCGTCATCCTCGGGCCAGTCCTGCCCGAGCGCCACGGGCGGGCGCGGCGCGAAATACTGGACGTTGAGCGCGCCTTCGAACAGATGATGCATCCCGTTGACCGGGTCGCAGACGCTCATCGCCTTCCACGTGTCGCCGTGATAGCCGCCGCGCGGCGTGGCAAAGCGGGTGCGGCCCGGATTGCCCGCGGCCAGCTGGTGCTGCACCGCCATCTTCATCGCCACCTCGACCGCGACCGAACCGCTGTCGCAGTAGAACACATGCTGCAGCCGCTCGGGCGTCATCGCCACCAGCCTGCGGCCCAGCTCCACCGCCGGGGCATGGGTCAGCCCGCCGAACATCACATGCGGCAGCCTGTCGATCTGGGCATGCATCGCGGCGGTGATGGCGGGGTTGCGGTGGCCGTGAATCGTGCACCACCACGACGACATCGCGTCGATCATCCGCGTGCCGTCGTCGAGCGTGATCCACGCGCCCTCGGCGCTGTCGACCATGTAGGTCGGCCCCTGCGCCATGACGTTGGTATAGGGATGCCACAGGTGGTCGCGGTCGAATGCGGCGTCGGTCATGCGGCCTCCATCGCGGCGCGGATCGCCGCAAGGTCCAGCGCATCGCCCGCGGCGCGCAGCGTGTCGGGCGTCAGCGGGTCGAGCCGGTCGAGCCGGCCCAGATGCGCCACGCCGCCCATCTCGATGATGGTTCTTTCGACCCGCGGCGCGGCCTCGCCCGAAAAGATCACCCCCGCCACCGGCACGCCCGCCGCGCGCAGCGCCGCGAGCGACAGCAGAGAATGGTTGATCGTGCCGAGCGCCGTGCGCGCCACGAGCACCACCGGCGCGCCCCAGCGAGCAAAGAGGTCGAGAAAGGTCGTCTCGTCGTCCAATGGCACCATCAGGCCGCCCGCCCCTTCGACCACCAGCGGGCCGGAAATTTCGGGCAGCTTGAGTGTCTCGGGATCGATCCGCACGCCCTCGGCCTCGGCCGAGATATGCGGGCTCGCGGGCAGGCTCAGACGCACCGCCTCGGGCAGCACCTCGGCGCCCGACAGACGCGCGACGATGTCGCTGTCGGTCTCCTCCTCAAGTCCCGACTGCACCGGCTTCCAGTAGCGCGCGCCGAGCAGCTGGACGAGTGCCGCGGAGACGATGGTCTTGCCGATGCCGGTATCGGTGCCGGTGACGATGATCGGCCTCATGCTGCGGCCTTTCGAAGATCGGCGAGATCCGCGAACAGCGCGTCGATCTCGGCCGGTGTGACATTGGGGGTGATCGAAACGCGCAGCCGCGCCGTGCCGCGCGGCACGGTGGGCGGGCGGATCGCGCGCACGTCGTGGCCGCGCGCCTGCAGGGCGGTGGCCAGCGCCACGGCCCCGGCATCCTCGCCGACGATCACCGGCAGGATCTGGGTGCTGAAATCGCCAAGACCCGCGCGCCGCGCGGCGTCATGGGCGTGGCGGATGTTGTCCCACGCCGCCGCGCGCAGCTCGGGCCGCGCCGCCATCAGCGTCAGGCTGGCGCGCACCACCGCCGCGTCGAGCGGCGCGGGCGCGGTCGAAAAGACGAAGTTGCGCGCCCGGTTGACCAGCGTGTCGATCAGCACCGGATCGGCGCAGACCAACCCGCCCGCAGAGCCGAGCGCCTTGCCGCAGGTGTGCAGCGTCACGAGATCGACCGACGGGTCGAGCCCATGTGCCCGGCCCTGCCCGCGCGCGCCATAAAGCCCGGTCGCATGCGCCTCGTCGACCACGAGCACCGCGCCGTCCTCGGCCGCCACGGCGGCCAGATCGTCGAGCGGCGCAAGGTCGCCCTCCATCGAGTAGAGGCTCTCGCAGGCGATCCAGACCCGGCCCGTGCCGCCCGCCTCGCGCCAGCGTTTCAGCGCGTCGCGCGCGGCATCGGCGTCGTTATGGGCAAAGCCCAGCGTCTCGGCCCGCCCAAGCCGCATCCCGTCATGCGCGCTGGCATGGACCAGTTCGTCATGCAGCACCAGGTCGCCCTGCATCGGCAGGCCCGAGAAGATCGCCACGTTGCCCGGAAACCCCGCGCCCATGTAAAGCGCGGCGGGCGCGTCGAAGAACGCCGCCGCCTCGGCCTCCAGGGCGATGTGCTCGGCGTCGTTGCCGCGCAACAGCCGCGATCCGCCCGATCCCGTGGCCACGCCCCGGTCGAGCGCTGCGCGCGCGGCGTCGCGCAGTAGCTCGGCGCCCGCCAGTCCGAGATAGTCGTTCGAGGAAAAATCCCCGCCCCGCGCGGGGCATCAGCGCCCGCCTGCGCCCCCGCGCGCCGAGCGCGTCGAGCGCCTCGGCGTGGCGCGGGAAGCCGGGGCGGCCCCGTGAGGCCGCCGCGCTCATCTTGCCCCGGTCTCGCCGAGCTCCATCGGCTCCAGCCCGAGCCGCCCGAACAACACGCTGTCGCGGTCCTCGCCGGGGTTCTCGGCGGTGAGCAGCACGTCGCCCGAGAAGATCGAGTTGGCACCGGCAAAGAAGCACAGCGCCTGCGTTTCCTCGCTCATGGAGGTGCGGCCCGCCGACAGGCGCAGATGCGCTTTCGGCATCAACACGCGGGCCAGGGCGATCACCCGCACGAAATCGATCCCGTCGACCGGCTCGGCATCGGCGAGCGGCGTGTCGGGCATCGGCATCAGCTGGTTGATCGGCACGCTGTCGGGATGCTCTTCGAGATTGGCGAGCGCCAGGAGCATGTCGATCCGGTCCATCTCCGTCTCGCCCATCCCGAGGATGCCGCCCGAGCAGACCTTGATCCCGGCCTCGCGCACGCGGTTGAGCGTGTCGATCCGGTCGGCGAAGGTGCGGGTGGTGATGACCTCGGGATAGTACCGCTCGGAGGTGTCGATGTTGTGGTTGTAGTAGTCGAGCCCCGCGCCCTTGAGCCGGATCACCTGGTCGTCCTCGAGCATGCCCAGCGTCATGCAGGTCTCCATGCCCATGGCGCGCACGCCTTCGACCATGGCGACGAGCTGGTCCATGTCGCGCTCTTTCGGCGACCGCCACGCGGCGCCCATGCAGAACCGGGTGGAGCCCTGCTCCTTGGCGCGGCGCGCCTCCGAGAGCACGCGCTCGACCTCGATCAGCTTGGAGGCCGGCAGATGCGAGCCGTTGCGCGCCGACTGGCTGCAATAGGCGCAATCCTCGGCGCAGCCGCCGGTCTTGATGTTGGAAAGCCGGCTGCGCTGGACCTTGTTGGGGTCGAAATGCTGCCGGTGCACGGTCTGGGCCTGGAACAGCAGGTCGTTGAACGGCTGGTCGAAGATCGCCTGCGCCTCGGCGCGGGTCCAGTCGTGGCGGATGGGGCTGGCGTCGGTCAAGGCAGGTCCCGCTTCTTGAAAGTGTTGCTGACTTCTAGGCCGCCGGGGGCGACGGGTCAAACGGGTTCGGGTTCAGCATGGCTGCGCGGCGGCGGGACGCGCGGGCACCAGCGCCACGACCACGAGCCCGGCCAGCACCAGAAGCGCCCCCGCCAGGCGCGGCACCGTCACCGGCTCGCCCACCACGGTCACCGCCAGCAGCCAGGCCGTCACCGGTTCGGCCAGCGCCAGCGTCACGGCGGTCGAGGCGGCAAGCCGGGCCAGCCCCCCAGGTATAGAGCGCGTAGGACAGCGCCGTCGCACCGATCCCGAGGAACGCCATCGCCGCCCAGCTTTCCGCCCCCGACAGCCAGACCGGTGGCGCCAGCAGCAGCACCGGCAACGTCAGCAGCGCGCCAAGTCCGAAGGTGGCCGCCGCCAGCGCCAGCGGCGGCGCGCGATGGCCCAGCCGCGAGGTGACGAGCGAATAGGTCGCGTAGCAGGCTCCCGCCCCGGCCGCCAGCGCCACGCCGAGCGCCGAGCCCTGCGCGCCGCCGCCCGCCAGCGCCAGCAGCACCACCCCGGCGACCGAGACGACCTGCCCCGCGCCGCGCCACCGGTCGGGCCAGAGCCGCTGCGCCGCGATTTCCCATGCCGTGGTCCAGAGCGGCGCGCTGCCGATCGCCACCGCGGTGCCGATTCCGACACCCGCGATCTCGACCGCGCGGAAAAACAAAAGATTGTACCCGGCCACCGCAACGCCTGCCAGCGCCAGCCCCGCCCAAGGCAGGCCGCGCAGCGCCCGACGGCTCGGCCCATGCGCGAGCGCCATCGCCAGCAGCGCCAGCGCGCCGAAGGACAGCCGCAGCGCGCCGACCGCCAGCGGATCGCGCGCCGCCGGCAGCAGCGCCTGCACCGTTCCGGTCGTTCCCCACAGCATGGCCGCCGTCACGGCGGCCATGATCCCCGCAAATCTCGTCGTCACCACCCGCCCCGCGCCGCCGTTCACGAACGATCTGGCGCATGGCGAAGGCTGGGGTCAAGGCCGCCGCATACGGCACAGGCGACCCCGGTCGCCAGCGCGCAGGCGCAGCGTCGAAGATGTGCATATCATTGGTGAAATGGCGCACCCGAGAGGATTCGAACCTCTGGCCTCTGCCTTCGGAGGGCAGCGCTCTATCCAGCTGAGCTACGGGTGCCGATGAAGGCTCGATAGGCGAAAGCGCGGGCGGGCGCAACGGCTTTTCGCGCCCGCCCCCGCGTCAATCTCGCGTCAGGCGAACAACTCGTGGCACAGCTCCAGCGCCTCGACCAGCCGATCGACCTCGGCTTCGGTGTTGTAAAGCCCGAACGAGGCCCGGCAGGTCGCGCCAAGACCCAGATGCTGCATCAGCGGCATCGCGCAATGCGTGCCCGCGCGCACCGCGATGCCCTTCTTGTCGAGCACGGTGGAAATGTCATGCGCATGCGCCCCGCCTTCGAGGGTGAGCGAAAATATCGCGCCTTTTCCTTCCGACTGCCCCTGAATGTTGAGCCAGTTCAGCCCCTTGAACCGGTCGATCGCGTGATCGCGCAGGCGGCGCTCATGCGCGGCGATGGCCTCCATCCCGAGATCCATCATCCAGTCGAGCGCCACGCCCATGCCGATGGTCGACACGATCGATGGCGTGCCCGCCTCGAACTTCATCGGGGCGGCGTTGTAGGTGACGGTGTCGCGCGTGACCTGATCGATCATGTCGCCGCCGCCCATGAAGGGGCGCATCTCCTCCATCCGCTCGCGCGCGACATAGATCGCGCCCGCCCCCGAGGGGCCATAGAGCTTGTGGCCGGTGATCGCGTAGAAATCGCAGCCGATATCGGCGACGTCGACCGGCTGGTGCACCGCCGCCTGGCTGCCATCGACCAGCACCGGCACGCCTTTTGCACGCGCGCCCGCGCAGATCGCCTTCACGTCGACCACGGTGCCGAGCACGTTCGACATGTGGGTGACGGCGACGAGCCTGGTCTTCGGCCCGATCGCGTCGATCACCGCCTGCGGGTCGAGATCGCCATTGGCGTCCGTCTCGACCCATTTGATCACCACGCCCTGCCGTTCGCGCAGGAAATGCCACGGCACGATGTTGGCGTGGTGCTCCATGATCGACAGCACGATCTCGTCGCCCGGCTCCATGCGCGGCATGGCCCAGCCATGGGCGACCATGTTGATGCCCTCGGTGGTGCCGGTGTTGAGGATGATCTCATTTTGCGAGGGCGCGCCCAGAAACCGGCGCACCACGTCGCGCGTGCCCTCGTAGCGTTCGGTCGAGATGGTCGAAAGCGTGTGCAAGCCCCGGTGGACGTTGGAATATTCCTCGGCATAGCCGCGGGTGATCGCGTCGATCACCACCTGCGGTTTCTGCGCCGAGGCGCCGTTGTCGAGATAGACCAGCGGCGCCTTGCCGATCTTGCGCGACAGGATCGGGAACTGGGCCCGGATCTCATCGACGTCATACATTGGACAATCCTCCCTGGACGGTCAGCCCGGTGAGCGCCAGCACCAGCGCAAGGCCGGTGCCGATGGCGAGAAAGGCGAGAAACAGCGCCACGACGGCGCGGCCGATGCCGGAAAAGCCGTGCAGGGTCTGGATGAACCGCGCAAGGCACCAGAACAGCCAGACCAGGCCGGCCAGGCCCACGAGCCCCGCCAGCGGCGGCAGCACGAGGATCAGCACGCCCTGCACCAGCCGCAGCGCCATGGCCAGCACTTCGAGCCAGACGACGAGCGCGAGCGCCTGCCCGAACCGGCCCGCGCCGCCCAGGACCCGCCCCGCCGCCGTCATGCCGCCCGCGAGCAGCACCAGCGACACCCCGAGCAGCCCGGCATAGACGAAGGGCGTGAGCCCGAAGCCCGTGGCGGCGCCCTCCATCGGCATCATCGGCATCGCGCCCTGGATCAGCGCCGTGAGCACCACGCTGACGCAGGTGACGAGCACGAGCCCCTGCCAGGCCGCGGCAGTGCCGGGAAAGGTCGCGAGCAGCCGTGCCGCCGCATCGCCGGGCGCGCGCAGGCTGAGCCGCAGCAAATCGGTCATATAGCTCCACATGACCTCAGCTCCGACGCGCGATGACGGCGCGCAGACCCTGCGCCCAGAACAGCAAAAACGCCGCGATCCAGACCGCGCCGACGAGGTTCGTGGCCGCGCCCGGCCCGTTCAGCCCGGCCTGCAGCCCGTAGAGCAGCCCCGCCGGCGTCGCCGCGAGAAACGCCCAGAACAGCGCAAGCCGCGCGTCGAAGGCCGTGACACCGCGCCGGAACAGGCGGATCACCAGCCAGCTCAGACCGGCGATGATGTAGAAGAACAGCGGCCAGACAAAGATCCAGGCCAGCAGGTCATAGGTCATGAGACGGGTCAGATCGGCCCCCGTCTCATGCGCCACCCGCACCAGCCGCGGCCACTGCGCCACGAAGATCAGGCCGCAGGCCGCGAAAAGCCAGACCAGCGCCCGGTCTTCGCGCCGCCCCTGATCGGCCAGTTCGGCCACGACCCGGCGCGGGCCGCGCCAGGTCCTCATGATGTCCGAGGACACCGCCATCTCAGCGGCGCCGCTCGAGCCAGCCCGCGAGCTGCTCGCGCAGCGTCTCGGCAAGACCCTCATCCTCGATCTCGGCCAGCGCCTCGGCGACGAAGGCCAGAACCAGAAGATCCTGCGCCTTGTCCTCGGGGATGCCGCGCGACTTCAGATAGAACAGCGCCGTCTCGTCGATCGCGCCCGAGGTCGAGCCGTGCGAGCACTGCACGTCGTCGGCGTAGATCTCGAGCTCCGGCTTGGCGAGGAAATTGGCGTCCTCGTCCAGCAGCAGCGACTGGCTGATCTGGTAGCCATCGGTCTTCTGCGCGTCGGGCTGCACGAGGATCTTGCCCTGGAACACGCCGGTGGCGCCGTTGCGCAGCACCTTCTTGAACACCTGGCGGCTTTCGCAGTTCACCGCGTCATGGGTGACGAAGACCGTGTCGTCATGGTGGAAATCGCGCCCGTCGCCAAGCGCCGCCCCCGCCACATGCGCCACCGCGTCGCCGCCCTTGAGCGTGATCACGACCTCGTTGCGGGTCATCATGCCGTTGAGCGAGAGCGTGAAGCTCTTGAAGGTGCTTTCCTGCCCCAGACGCGCGAAGGCATGCGTGGCGGCGCGGCGCTCGTGGTCGCGGCCCTGCATGCGCACGTGGTGGAACGCGCCATTGTCGGCGATGTCCACTTCCATGCCGGTGTTGAGCCGCGCGGCCCCCACGCCGCTTTCCAGAAGCGTCAGCTCGGCGCCGTCCTCGATCCGCACCATGTGGCGCAGCACGGCTTCGGCCTGCTCGCCCGCGCGGCGATACTCGACATGCACCGGTCTGGCGACCTTGCCGGTCGCGCGCAGCACGAGGCCGTCTTCGGCAAAGGCGGTGTTGAACGTCGCCAGCGGACGGTCGACCCGGTCCTGCCCTGCCGTCTCAAGAACGCCGAGCAAGCCTTTGACCCAATGGATATCCTTGGTCACGGCATCGGCGAAACGCTCGATCTCAAGCGCCTCTTGCGACAGGTCGTCGGAGGCCGCCTCGTCGAACACGCCATCGGTAAAGACGACGCGCAGCGCTTGCGTGTCCTCAAAGCCCGGCGCATCGAGCGCGATCTCGGCACGCGGCGTCTCGGGTGCGAGGAACTCGGCGGGGTTGGTAAAGCGCCAGTATTCGTCGCGGCGATAGGGCAACCCCATGCCGGTCAGCCGCTCCAGCGCATCGTTGCGCGCCGCGCGCGCCCAGCCCGCGCCACCCTCGGGGATCTGCATCCCCGACAGGCGCGCCTCGGTGGCGTCGATTTTCGCTTTGGGAAGCGCCATTACTGCACCTCGTCCATCAGATCGGCATAGCCGTTCTTCTCAACCTCGAGCGCCAGCTCGGGCCCGCCCGATTTCACGATGCGGCCATTGGCCATGATGTGCACGACGTCGGGCACGATGTGGTCGAGAAGACGCTGGTAGTGGGTGATCACGAGGAACGACCGGCCTTCGCTGCGCAGCGCGTTGACGCCGTCGGAGACGAGCTTCATCGCGTCCACGTCAAGACCGCTATCGGTTTCGTCGAGGATGCACATCTTCGGCTCGAGCACCGCCATCTGCAGGATTTCGTTGCGCTTCTTCTCGCCGCCCGAAAAGCCGACATTGACCGGACGCTTGAGCATCTCGGCGTCGATCTTCAGGTCCTTGGCCTTTTCGCGCACCAGCTTGAGGAACTCGGCCGCCGAGACCTCGTCCTCGCCGCGCGCCTTGCGCTGCGCGTTGTACGACGTGCGCAGGAAGGTCATGTTGCCGACGCCGGGGATCTCCACCGGGTATTGGAACGCAAGGAACAGGCCGGCGGCGGCGCGCTCCTCGGGCTCCATGTCCAGAAGGTCGACGCCTTCGAGCGAGGCCGACCCGCCGGTGACCTCATAGCCGTCGCGGCCCGACAGCACGTAGGACAGCGTCGACTTGCCCGAGCCGTTCGGCCCCATGATCGCATGCACCTGACCCGCGCCGACCTCGAGGTCGACGCCTTTCAGGATCTGCTTGTCTTCTTCTTCAAGTTTGACCTTCAGGTCACTGATCTTGAGCATATTTTTCTCCTTCCGCATCACTTCCTGCGGGTGAATGTCTCGAGGATCCAGGTCAGGTCGCCTGCCGGGATCGGTGTGGGGTCGAGGGCGAACTCGGCCATGCGGCCATGCATCGCCACCGGGGCGCCGTAGCGTTCGACCTCGTGATAGGTCGGGCGCTCGGCGTAATCGTCGAAGAACAGCCGCACCGGACGGGTGATCCGAAACAGCGTGGTCAGGAAACAGGCTGCCCGGAACCGCCCATCCACCAGCACCACGTCGGGGTGGACGAAATCGTCGCGATCCCAGACCGATGACGGGTAGCGGTGAAACCGCCGCCAATGCCCCGCCTCGTCCGCCGGTTGGCCCCAGCGCGCGGTGGGGCCGATATCGCCATGGTGCAGATGCACCGTGGCGGCGGGCGGATGGGCGTCGAACCGGCGCCGCAGATCGGCGATGAAAGCCTTGTCGCCTTCGACCGAAAACACGGTCTTGCCGGGCATTTCGGCCGCCATCGCGGTCGATCCGCCGGCGCCGTATTCCAGGATCGCGGCCGCACCCTCATAGCCCGCGCGCAACGCGCGGGCCTCCGTTTCCGGCAAGGTGAGGGTCGGGGCCGCGACCTGATCCATCAGCCGACCGAGCCTTCGAGCGAGATCGCGACGAGGCTTTGCGCTTCCATGGCGAACTCCATCGGCAGCGCCTGAAGCACCTCCTTGCAGAAGCCGTTGACCACGAGGGCCACCGCCTCCTCCTCGTCCATGCCGCGCTGGCGGCAATAGAACAGCTGCTCGTCATCGACCTTCGAGGTGGTCGCCTCGTGCTCGACGCGGCTCGAGTTGTTCTTGACCTCGATATAGGGGACGGTGTGCGCCCCGCACTTGTCGCCGATCAGCAGGCTGTCGCACTGGGTGTAGTTGCGGCTTTCCTTGGCCTTGGGGTGCATCGAGACGAGGCCGCGATAGGTGTTCTGCGCCTGACCGGCGGAGATGCCCTTGGACACGATGCGCGACTTGGTGCGCTTGCCCAGATGGACCATCTTGGTGCCGGTGTCGGCCTGCTGGTGGTTGTTGGCGATGGCGATCGAGTAGAACTCGCCCTGGCTGTCGTCGCCGCGCAGGATGCAGGACGGGTATTTCCACGTCACCGCGGAGCCGGTTTCCACCTGCGTCCACATCACCTTGGCGCGGTCGCCGCGGCAATCGGCGCGCTTGGTGACGAAGTTGTAGATGCCGCCCTTGCCGTCCTCGTCGCCGGGATACCAGTTCTGCACCGTGGAATATTTCACCTCGGCGTCTTCCTCGACGATGATCTCGACCACGGCGGCGTGCAGCTGCGCGGTGTCGCGCTTGGGCGCGGTGCAGCCTTCGAGATAGCTCACGTAAGAGCCCTTGTCGGCGATGATCAGCGTCCGCTCGAACTGGCCGGTGTTCTCGGCGTTGATGCGGAAATAGGTCGACAGCTCCATCGGGCAGCGCACGCCCGGCGGCACGTAGACGAAGGAACCATCCGAGAAGACGGCCGAGTTCAGCGTGGCATAGAAGTTGTCCGACTGCGGCACCACGGTGCCGAGATACTTCTTCACCAGCTCGGGGTGCTCGCGGATCGCCTCGGAGATCGAGCAGAAGATGACGCCCGCCTTCTTCAGCTCTTCCTGGAAGGTCGTGCCGACGCTGACGCTGTCGAACACCGCGTCCACGGCGACCTTGCGCTCGCCATCGGCGGGGGCCTGATCTTCGGCGCCCTCGACACCGGCAAGGATCATCTGCTCCTTCAGCGGAATGCCGAGCTTCTTGTAGGTTTCAAGCAGCTTGGGATCGACCTCGTCGAGCGATTTCGGCTTCACTTCCATGCTCTTGGGGCGGGCATAGTAGAAGATGTCCTGGAAATCGATCTTGGGGTAGTTGACCATCGCCCAGTTCGGTTCGTCGAGCTTCTCCCAGCGCGCAAAGGCCTGCAGACGCCATTCGGTCATCCACTCGGGCTCTTCGTTCTTGTCCGAGATCAGCTTGACGATGTCGGTGTTCACGCCCTTGGGCGCGTAGTCCATCTCGATCTCGGTGTTCCAGCCGTGCTTGTAGGCACCCGACAGCTTGGCCACGGCATCGACCGTCTCCTGGTCGACGCCTTCCTTGGCTTCCTTGGTCATGTCCTGCTCGAGGATCGCCATGACGGTCTCCTTTGTTCACTCACGCCGCGCGGGCGCGCATTTTCCTGTAGGCCGAGCCCCAGGCATCCGCGAAACGCAGCACCTCGTCCTCGGTCGTCTCCACTCCCAGCGAAACACGAATCGCGGATTGCGCGATGTCGCTGGCATATCCCATGGCGGTCAGCACCCGGCTGGCGCGGACCTTGCCGCTCGAACAGGCCGAACCGGCGGAAATCGCGATCCCGGCGAGATCCATCGCCATCACCTGCGTCTCGCCCTTCCAGCCGGTCGCGGCGAAACAGCTCGTGTTGGGCAGCCGCGCCGCGCCCCTGCCTGCAAAGATAAGATCCGGCGCCGCGGATTCCACCGCCTGCTCCAGAGTGTCGCGCAGGCGCTCCACCCGCGCCCATGCGCCGTTTTCCAGATCGCGCTGCGCGGCGCGGGCCGCCGCCGCCATGCCACTGATGCCGATCACGTTCTCGGTCCCGGCACGGCGGCCCATTTCCTGCCCGCCGCCACGGATGCGCGCGGCCAGATCGGTGCCGCGTTTCAGGATCAGCACGCCAACCCCCTTGGGGCCGCCGAATTTGTGGGCCGAGAGGATCGCCATGTCCAGCCCCGCCCAGTCGAAGGCAAAGGGCAGCCGCCCGAAGCCCTGCGTGATGTCCGACAGCGCCAGCCCCTGGGGCAGCGACTGGATCACCCCGGTTTCCGAATTGGCGAGCTGCAACACCGCGCGGCCCGGTTCGGCCACGCTGACCCGGCCCTGCGCATCGACCGGCAGCGCGTCCGACACCCATGCCGCGACGGCGTCATGCTCGACCGCCGCGCCATCGAGCCCCCGGCCTTCGAGCGCCAGCGCTGAGGCTTCGGTCGCGCCGGACACGAAGACGATATCGGCGGCGTTCGCCCCGGTCGCCTCGGCGATGTCGGCGCGGGCGCGTTCGACGATGGCCTTGGCGGCGCGGCCCTCGGCATGGACCGAGGACGGGTTGCCGGTCACGTCCATCGCCGCGATCATCGCCGCGCGCGCCTCGGCGCGCAGCGGCGCGGTGGCGTTGTGGTCGAGATAGATCCGGCTCATTCGTCCACCACGTGGAACAGCGTCGGCACCGCCGGACAGGGCGCGAGCCCGTTGCAGGTCACGTCCGACAGCCGGGTCTGGTGCAAGAACACGTAGACATGCGCCGAAAGCCCCTCCCACAGCCGGTTGGTGAGCGATTGCGCCCGGCTGCCCGAGGCGCCGCCAGAGACGCCCGCCCCCTTGTGCATCGCGCTCACCGTTTCATCGACCGCGCCGAGGATCTCGGCCACGCGGATTTCCGAGGCGGGCCGCGCAAGGCGATAGCCGCCGCCCGGCCCGCGCACGCTTTCGACGAGCCCCTCGCGGCGCAGCTTGACGAAGAGCTGTTCGAGATAGGGCAGCGAGATGTCCTGCCGCCGGGAGATCTCCCCCAACGTCACCAGCGTGCCCTGTGGCTGCAGCGCGAGATCGGTCAGGGCCACCATGGCATACCGCCCCTTGGTCGACAGCTTCATCGCGCCTCCGCTCCGCTTGGACGCCCCGTGAAGGGCCATTCTCATTGACGCCGCGAAGGGGTCTGGTTAACTCCCCTGCAGCCGCTCCGATGCGATCGCCTTCGGAGTTAGAACCGTTCTAAGGTGCCCGAGGTTTTCTGTCAAGAAACCGTCACACGCGCCGCAGCCGCAAGGGACGTCCATGCCCGAAGTCATCTTCCCCGGCCCCGAGGGCCGGCTTGAAGGCCGCTATCACCCGCAAAAGGACCGCGACGCGCCGATCGCCATCGTGCTGCATCCGCATCCGCAGTTCGGCGGCACGATGAACAACCGCGTGGTCTACAACCTGCACTATGCCTTTTACGAAATGGGTTTCACGGTGCTGCGCTTCAACTTCCGGGGCGTCGGCCGCAGCCAGGGCGAATACGACCAGGGCGTGGGCGAATTGTCGGACGCCGCCTCGGCGCTCGACTACCTGCAGTCGATGAACAACAACGCCAAGCATTGCTGGGTCGCGGGCTTTTCGTTCGGCGCGTGGATCGGCATGCAGCTGTTGATGCGCCGCCCCGAGATCACCGGCTTCGTCAGCGTGGCGCCCTTGGCCAACATGTACGACTTTTCCTTCCTCGCGCCCTGCCCCTCCTCGGGGCTGATCATCAACGGCTCCGCCGACCGCGTGGCGCCGCCCGCCGACACGGTGGGTCTCGTCAACAAGCTGCATGATCAAAAGGGCATCACCATCACCCACGAGGTGGTCGATGGCGCCGGGCATTTCTTCGAAGACCCGCACATGGACACGATGATCGGCTCGGTGAAGGGCTATGTCGGCCGCCGCCTGACGGAAAACACCCGCTGATGGGCGTGACCGAGGATCTCGCCGACGCGCTGGCGCGCGATGCCATCGCCGCGGCCGAAAGGCTCGGCGATGACGAGGTGATTTCCGAGGTGTCGGAGGCGCTCGGCGCGTCGTCGACGACGACGCAGGAGGCGTTCATGACCTCGGTCCGGGTCCGCCTGGCCGAGCAGCGTGCGCGCCGCCTGCTTGAAGAACGGCTGCGCCAGGGCCCGTCCGCGTGAGCCGTCTCGACGCGCAGATCGCCTTTCTCGGCGAGGCCGACCGTCTCAAATCCGTGCTGCGCGCGACCACGCTGCACGATGCCTCGCGGCGCGAAAATTCGGCCGAACACAGCTGGCACGTGATGCTGCACGCTGTGGTTCTGGCCGAGCACGCGGCCCGTCCCGTCGACGTGTCGCGCGTCCTGACGATGCTGCTTTTGCACGATCTCGTCGAAATCGACGCCGGCGACACCCCGATTCACGGCGACCACGACCCGGCCGAGCAGGAGGCGCTCGAACAGGCCGCCGCCGATCGCATCTTCGGCCTGCTGCCCGCCGATCAGCGCGACGGCCTGCGCGCGATCTGGGAAGAGTTCGAGGCCGCCGAGAGCGACGACGCGGTGTTCGCCAAATCGATCGACCGGGTGCAGCCGGTCCTGTCGAACCTCGCCTCCGGCGGCGGCACATGGCCCGAATACAACGTCACGCCGGAGCAGCTCGAAACCCGCGTCGGCACCAAGGTCGCGCGCGGCGCGCCCGCGCTCTGGTCCGGCCTCAGATCCCGGATCGACGCCTGGTTTTCCGGGCGCTGATCCCCTTCACCATTCCCCAAATACGCAAGATCCCGCCCGCGCCTCATCCACGCGGCGTCACGTCGCGCGCCACCCTCACCGCGTCCTGCTCGAGATGCTCGCGCAAAATCGCCGCGTTGCGCAGGTTCGCCTTGAAGCCGAAGTCGATGAGATCGCCGATCACCGGAATCGACCCGACCACGTAATCGACGCCGGTGTTCACCGCCATGCGCCCGATCTTGCGCTTGGGCACGCCAAGCTGATGCGCGCGCCAGACCAGCCAGGCCGAGGGCGCGAGCGAGATCGTGTCGCCAATCCCGGGGATGAGCCCGAGCAGGCTGTCATACCCGAACCGGAAACCGAAAACCTTGAACCGCGCATCCATGAGATGCGCCATGCGGTCGAGCCGGGCCAGCTCTTCGGCGTGACGGATCGTTGCGGTGGTGTCCTTGGGCATGATCTGGCTCCTTTCGCGGCCCCAACCCGCGAGCGCGCGCGAAGTTCGCCCGTATACAAGTGTATGCCGCCTTTCACACCGGCGCGATCTGCGCTATTGCGGCGCGGAACGGCACAACAGATGCGGAGGCCCCCGTGACCAAGATCAAAGTCGAAAATCCGGTCGTCGAGCTCGACGGCGACGAGATGACCCGGATCATCTGGGACTTCATCAAGCAAAAGCTGATCCTGCCCTATCTCGACATCGACCTGAAATACTACGATCTCGGCATCGAGGCGCGCGACGAGACCGACGACCAGATCACGGTCGACGCGGCGCATGCGATCCAGAAATACGGCGTCGGCGTCAAATGCGCGACGATCACCCCCGACGAGGCCCGCGTCGAGGAATTCGGCCTCAAGCGGATGTACCGCTCGCCCAACGGCACGATCCGCAACATCCTTGGCGGCGTGATCTTCCGCGAGCCGATCATCTGCCGCAACGTGCCGCGCCTCGTGCCGGGCTGGACCCAGCCGATCGTCGTCGGCCGTCACGCCTTTGGCGACCAGTACCGCGCCACCGATTTCCGCTTCCCCGGCAAGGGCAAACTGACGATCAAGTTCGTCGGCGAGGATGGCGAGACGATCGAGAAGGAGGTGTTCGACGCGCCCTCCTCCGGTGTCACCATGGCGATGTACAACCTCGACGATTCGATCCGCGATTTCGCCCGCGCCTCGATGAACTACGGTCTCGCCCGCGGCTGGCCGGTGTACCTGTCCACCAAGAACACGATCATGAAAGCCTATGACGGCCGCTTCAAGGATCTGTTCCAGGAGGTGTTCGACGCCGAGTTCGCCGAGGACTTCAAGAAGGCCGGCATCACCTACGAGCACCGCCTGATCGACGACATGGTCGCCGCGGCGATGAAGTGGTCGGGCGGCTATGTCTGGGCCTGCAAGAACTATGACGGCGACGTGCAGTCCGACACCGTGGCGCAGGGCTTCGGTAGCTTGGGCCTGATGACCTCGCAGCTGATGACGCCCGATGGCGCCATCGTCGAGGCCGAGGCCGCGCATGGCACCGTGACGCGCCACTACCGCCAGCACCAGCGCGGCGAGCAGACCTCGACCAACTCGATCGCCTCGATCTACGCCTGGACCGGCGGCCTGAAGCACCGCGCCAAGCTCGACGGCAACGAGCAGCTCAAGACCTTCGCCGAGACGCTCGAAAAGGTCACGGTGCAGGCGGTCGAGGACGGTCACATGACCAAGGACCTCGCGCTGCTGGTCGGCCCGGATCAGAAGTGGCTGACCACCATGGGCTTCCTCGAGAAGATCGACGAGTACCTCAACAAGTCGCTCGCCTGAGCGCCATGCGCCTGATGCGCAAGCTGAAATGGAGCGCGGCGGCCCTGATCGGGGCCGCCGTTCTTCTGCCCGTGGCCCGCGACCGGCTGGGCCCGGAGCGATTGCCCGATGCCGATCACTGCATTTCGGACCTGCGCACCAACCAGTGCGACGCTGATATCGTGGTGCAGGCCGAGGGCGTGCCGGGCCGGATCTGGCTGGCGCCGGGGCGCTCGCTGCCGCGCGATGCGCAGCCGCCCTATCACGCCTGCGAGATCCCCAACCTGCCCGCGCAGCTGCCGCACCGTCTTTTGCCCGGCGCCACGGTCTGGGGCTGCGAGCTGCCGCCACGGCTGCGCGGCAATTGAGTCACTGGACAGGTCAGCATTCCTGCCCTAGAGGGCGGCCATGCGCACCATCTCCTCCGCCACCCGCCACTCCGCCCTCGAAGATGTTCAGGGGCTGAGCATCGGCATCTTCGCCTGCAGCCTCGGGCTGCACGTGCTGACCCATGCCGGCCTGATCACCGGGCAGACGGCGGGGATAGCGGTGATCCTCTCCTATCTGACCGGCTGGTCTTTCGGGGCGGTGTTCTTCGTGGTGAACCTGCCCTTCTACTGGCTGGCCTGGCTCCGGCTCGGACCGGAGTTCACGGTGAAATCGGTGATCTCGGTAACGCTGTTGTCAGTGGTGACCGAGGCCCTGCCGGGGCGGTTCGACATCGCCCATCTCGACCCTTGGCTCGGCGCGGTGATCTTCGGCGTGCTGGTGGGGCTCGGGCTTCTGGGGATGTTTCGCCACAATGGCAGCCTCGGGGGCCTGGGCATCGTCGCGCTGATCGTTCAGGATCGCTACGGCTTTCGCGCGGGCTACGTGCAGCTTGGCGCCGATGCGGTGATCTTCTGCGTGGCGCTGGCGCTGTTTGACCTCGATGTCGTTTTGTGGTCGCTTCTCGGCGCCGCGATCCTCAACACCGTGATCGCCTTCAACCATCGCCGCGACCGTTACATCGCCACCTGAGGTGCCGCGTCATGCCCTGGATCGTCCTCATGTTCGCCATCGCCGCCGAAACCGTCGCCACCACGGCGCTGCATGCGAGCCAGCAATTCACCCGCATCGGCCCCACGCTGGTCGCGGTGCTGGGCTATTGTTTGTCCTTCTATCTTCTGTCGCTGGCGCTCAAGGCGATCCCGGTGGGCATCGCCTACGCGATCTGGGCGGGTCTCGGAATCGTTCTGATCGCCGCGATCGGCTGGACCCTGTTCGGCCAGAAGCTCGACACGCCGGCGGTGATCGGCATGTCGCTGATCCTGTCGGGCATCGTGGTGATCAACGTCTTTTCCGGCGCCAACCCGCACTGACCGCATCCCGGCGCGCGCAAACCCGCCTTGTCGCCACGATACGGCGACAAGACTGGCCATGGCGCGGTTTTTGGTGTAGAGGCGCGACGACCCCTGAAAGAGTGAATTGAATGGATATCCGCAACATCGCGATCATCGCGCACGTTGACCATGGCAAGACGACGCTGGTGGACGAGCTGCTGAAACAATCCGGCGCCTTCCGCGAGAACCAGGCCGTGTCCGAGCGCGCCATGGACAGCAACGACATCGAGCGCGAGCGCGGGATCACCATCCTCGCCAAGGCGACCTCGGTCGAGTGGGGCAACACCCGGATCAACATCGTCGACACCCCCGGCCACGCCGATTTCGGCGGCGAGGTCGAGCGCATCCTGTCGATGGTCGATGGCGTGGTGCTGCTGGTCGACGCCGCCGAAGGCCCGATGCCGCAGACGAAATTCGTGACCCAGAAGGCGCTGGCGCTCGGGCTCAAGCCGATCGTGGTGCTCAACAAGGTCGACAAGCCCGACGCCGAGCCCGACCGCGCGCTCGACGAATGCTTCGATCTCTTCGCCAATCTCGACGCCGATGAAGAGCAGCTCGATTTCCCGGCGATGTACGCCTCGGGCCGCTCCGGCTGGGCCGACATGGAGCTCGACGGGCCGCGCAAGGATCTCAAGGCGCTGTTCGACATGATCGTGCGCCACGTTCCCGCGCCCAAGCAGCAGCAGGCCAAGGACGAGCCGTTCCGCATGCTGGCCACGACGCTGTCGGCCGACCCGTTCCTCGGGCGCATCCTGACCGGCCGCGTCGAAAGCGGCACGCTCAAGCCGAACGAGACCGTCAAGGCGCTGTCGCGCAAGGGCGACAAGATCGAGCAGTTCCGCGTCTCCAAGATCCTCGCCTTCCGCGGTCTCGGCCAGCAGCCGATCGACGCCGCCGAAGCCGGCGACATCGTCACCCTCGCCGGCATGACCAAGGCGACCGTGGCCGACACGATCTGCGACCTGTCGGTCGAGGAGGCGATCCCGGCCCAGCCGATCGATCCGCCGACCATCACCGTGACCTTCGGCATCAACGACAGCCCGCTTGCGGGCCGCGACGGCAAGAAGGTGCAGTCCCGCGTGATCCGCGAGCGCCTGATGAAAGAGGCCGAATCGAACGTCGCGATCCGCATCGACGACACGCCGGGCGGCGACGCCTTCGAGGTGTCGGGCCGCGGCGAACTTCAGATGGGCGTGCTGATCGAGAACATGCGCCGCGAAGGCTTCGAGCTGTCGATCTCGCGTCCGCAGGTGATCTTCCAGCATCAGGACGGCGTCCGCATGGAGCCGGTCGAGGAAGTCACCATCGACGTCGATGACGAATACACCGGCCCGGTGGTCGAAAAGCTCACCGGCGTGCGCAAGGGCGAGCTCGTGGAGATGAAGCCCGGCGGCGCCGGCAAGACCCGGATCATCGCGCATGTCCCCTCGCGCGGGCTGATCGGCTACCAGGGCGAGTTCCTGACCGACACGCGCGGCTCGGGCGTGATGAACCGCATCTTCCACGGCTGGACCCCGCACAAGGGCCCGATCCAGGGCCGCCGTCAGGGCGTTCTGGTGTCGATGGAAAACGGCACCACGGTCGCCTTCGCGCTGTGGAACCTCGAGGATCGCGGCAAGATGTTCGTGCATCCGCAGGCCGCCGTCTACGAGGGCATGATCATCGGCGAGCACAGCCGCGACAACGACCTCGAGGTGAACCCGCTCAAGGGCAAGAAGCTCACCAACGTCCGGGCCTCGGGCACCGACGAAGCCGTGCGCCTGACGCCCCCCGTCGAGATGAGCCTCGAGCAGGCCATCGCCTATATCGACGATGACGAGCTGGTCGAGGTCACGCCCAACGCGATCCGCCTGCGCAAGCGCTATCTCGACCCGCATGAGCGCAAGCGGCAGGCCAAGGCCAGCTGATCTCGCGACGAGACATGAAAACGCCCGGTCGGAACGACCGGGCGTTTTTCGTTCCATCCGCGCCGTGTCAGACCGGCGTGACGTCATCCCCGAGGGCGATCCGCCCCGGATCGACCACCTCGCAGCACCAGCCGCCATGGCCGCGCATCGCGTTGTAGCCGCCCTCGCCGAGCGCCGCCTCCATCCGCGAGCACGGCGCGCAGGGCACCGAAAACCGCAGCACGGCAGAGCCCACGCGCAAGAGCCGATGCCGCGCGGCGGTGAGGTTCAATCCTGACACGACGATGTTGCGGCGCAGGGTCTCGGGCGCGATGACCCCAAGCCCGGACAGAGCCGCGATGACCGGCAGGTGTTCGGCCTGAATCAACGTCACCGCCCGTTTGCCGGGGCGGGCGTGATCGCCCGCCAGCCCGGCCTGTTCGATTTCGGCCCCGTCGACGGCCACGAGATCCGCGCGCCGCGCCGGGCGCAGGCCGATCCAGTCGACCCGGCCCGGACGCGGAAACCGCGCGGTGAGGCTGGCGACCGTCTCCAGCGTCAGGCCTCCTCGACGATCACCAGCTCGCGTTCGGCGGCGCCCTTGGCGAAGCTCAGCGCCTCCTGGTAGGCGTCGGAGTGGTAGCAGTCATGCGCCGCCTGAAGGCTGGGGAAGCGCGCCACGACGTTACGCGGACGGTCCGGACCCTCCAGTTGCTCGTAGGGGCCGCCACGCACGAGGAATTCGCCGCCGTGATCGGCGATCGCGCCCGTCGCGCGGCGCGCATATTCCATGTAGCGCGCCTCGTCGGTGACCTTCACATGGGCGATCCAGAGCGCGCTCATGCCACGCCCTCCAGCGCCTGCGCCAGCACGCCTTCGGCGGCCTTGATCGCGGCTTCGGCGTTGTCGGCGCTTGCGGCACCGCCCTGCGCCATGTCGGCGCGGCCACCGCCGCCCTTGCCGCCCAGCTCGGCCACCGCCGCGCGCAGCAGGTCGACCGCCGAAATGCGGTCCTTCAGGTCGTCGGTGACACCGGCGGCCACCGCCGCCTTACCGCCGGTATCGGCGATCAGCAGCACCGCGCCCGATCCGATCTGGCCCTTGAGGCTGTCGATCAGCGCCGGGAGGTCCTTGCCGGTGACGCCCTGCATCACCTGCCCCTGGAACTTCACGCCGCCGACCTCGACCGCCTGCGCGCCCGCGCCGCCACCGCCGCCCATGGCGATGTCACGGCGCAGCTGCGCCACCTCGTTGGCAAGCGCGCGGCGCTCATCGGCCAGCGCCTTGACGCGGTCGAGCACCTCGGAGACCGGGGTTTTCAGCACCTGCGCCACTTCCGTGAGCGTCTGGCCCTGCGCGGCGAGATGCTTCAGCGCCTCGCGCCCGGTCAGCGCCTCGATCCGGCGCACGCCGGAAGAGGACGCACCGTCGGACAGCAGCACGAAGGCGCCGATATCGCCGGTCTGGCGCACATGCGTGCCGCCGCACAGCTCGATCGAATAGGTCGCCTGGTCGGTGCCCTTGCCCGAGCCCGCGCGCTTGCCCATCGAGACGACGCGGACCTCCTCGCCGTATTTTTCGCCGAACAGCGCCTGCGCGCCCATGCCGCGCGCCTCGTCCGGCGTCATCACCCGCGTTTCCACGGCCGAGTTCTGCCGGATCATCTCGTTGACCTCGTCCTCGATCCGCTCGATCTCGGCCGGGGTCAGCGCGGCGTTGTGGCTGAAGTCGAAACGCAGCCGGTCATGCGCGTTGAGCGAGCCGCGCTGCACGACATGATCGCCAAGTGCGGCGCGCAGCGCCTCGTTCAGAAGGTGCGTCGCCGAGTGGTTGGCGCGGATGCCGGTGCGGCGGTCGTGATCGACCTTCAGCTCGGCGCCCTGCCCGCGATCGACATGGCCCTCGGCCACCTCGCCGACATGCACGAAGAGCCCCGCGATGCGGCGGCAATCGGTGACGCGCACGAGACCGGTCTCGGTGCGGATCGTGCCGGTGTCGCCGACCTGACCGCCCGCCTCGCCGTAGAACGGCGTCTGGTTCAGGACGACCTGCACCTTGGTCCCGGCCTCGGCCTTTTCGACCTGATCGGCGCCGGTCAGCACGGCGAGGATCTGGCCCTCGGCCTCTTCGGTGTCATAGCCGAGGAACTCGGTCGCGCCATGCGCGTCGGCCAGATCGTACCAATGGGTGGCGTCGGCCACCTCGCCCGACCCGGCCCAGGCGGCGCGGGCCTTGGCCTTCTGCTCGGCCATGGCGGCGTCGAAGCCCTCGGTGTCGACGGTGCGGTTCTTCTCGCGCAGCGCGTCCTGCGTCAGATCGAGCGGGAAGCCATAGGTGTCATAGAGCTTGAACGCTGCCTGGCCGGGCAGCGCCGCGCCTTCGGGCAGACCCTTCAGCTCGTCGTCGAGAAGCCGCAGGCCCCGGTCGAGCGTCTGGCGGAAGCGGGTCTCCTCGGCGCGCAGCGTTTCCTCGATCAGCGCGCGGGCCTGCCCCAGCTCGGGGTATGCCGCGCCCATCTCCTGCACCAGAGCGGGCACGAGACGGTGCATCAGCGGGTCCTGCGCGCCGAGCTGGTGCGCGTGGCGCATGGCGCGGCGCATGATCCGGCGCAGCACGTAGCCGCGGCCCTCGTTCGACGGCATGACGCCATCGGCGATCAAAAAGGAGGTCGAGCGCAGGTGGTCGGCCACGACGCGGTGATGCATCTTGCCGGGGCCATCCGGCTCGGACGAGGTGGCGTGCGCCGAAGCCTCGATCAGCGCGCGCATGAGATCGGTGTCGTAATTGTCGTGCTTGCCCTGCAAGAGCGCGCCGATCCGCTCCAGCCCCATGCCGGTGTCGATCGACTGCGCGTCGAGATCGCGGCGCGTGCCGTCCTCGAACTGCTCGAACTGCATGAAGACGATGTTCCAGATCTCGATGAACCGGTCGCCATCCTCCTCCGGGGAGCCCGGAGGGCCGCCCCAGATCGACGGGCCGTGATCGTAGAAGACCTCAGAACAGGGGCCGCAGGGGCCGGTCGGCCCCATCATCCAGAAATTGTCCGACGTCGCGATACGGATGATCCGCTCGTCGGGCAGGCCCGCGATCTTCTTCCACAGGTTCGCCGCTTCGTCATCGGTGTGGAACACCGTGACCAGCAGCTTGTCGGGGTTGAGACCGAACTCCTTGGTCAGAAGCTCCCAGGAATAGCGGATCGCCTCTTCCTTGAAGTAATCGCCGAAGGAGAAATTGCCCATCATCTCGAAGAAGGTGTGATGCCGCGCGGTGTAGCCCACATTGTCGAGATCGTTGTGCTTGCCGCCCGCGCGCACGCATTTCTGCGCGGTGGCGGCGCGGGTGTAGTCGCGCGTCTCGACCCCGGTGAACAGGTTCTTGAACTGCACCATGCCGGAGTTGGTGAACATCAGCGTGGGATCGTTGCGCGGCACCAGCGGCGAGCTTTGCACCACGGCGTGTCCCTGCCGCCGGTAGAAGTCCAGGAAGGTGGAGCGGATATCGGCGAGGCTGGTCATGTCGTCTCCTTCGGGTCGCGGCGTCCACGTCCTATCCCCGGCCTCGCGGCGCGTAAAGTCCCGTGCGCGAAGGGGCCGGAACGCGAAAGGGCCGGGGCGCGCGATGGCCCCGGCCCTCCGGCTTGCCTGGCGGCGATGGTTCAGCCGTCGACGAGGCTGTCGTCGCTGCCGCCGTCATCGTCGGACATCAGGAATTCGAGCCCGTGCGCGGCGCGGATCTTGTCCTCGATCTCGGAGGCGACCTCCTTGTTCTCCTTCAGGAAGGTCTTGGCGTTCTCGCGCCCCTGCCCGATCCGCTGGTCGCCATAGGAAAACCACGAGCCCGACTTGTCCACGACGCCGGCCTTGACGCCGAGATCGAGCAACTCGCCGGTCTTGGAGATGCCTTCGCCATACATGATGTCGAATTCGACCTGCTTGAACGGCGGCGCGACCTTGTTCTTGACCACCTTCACGCGAGTCGAGTTGCCGACCACCTCGTCGCGATCCTTGATCGCGCCGATGCGGCGGATGTCGAGCCGCACGGAGGCGTAGAATTTCAGCGCGTTGCCGCCGGTCGTGGTTTCGGGCGAGCCGAACATGACGCCGATCTTCATCCGGATCTGGTTGATGAAGACGACCATGCAGTTGGAACGCGAAATCGAACCGGTGAGCTTGCGCATCGCCTGGCTCATCAGCCGGGCATGCACGCCGACCGAGCTGTCGCCCATGTCGCCCTCAAGCTCGCTCTTGGGGGTCAGCGCCGCGACCGAATCGACCACCACCATGCTGACCGCGCCCGAGCGCACCAGCGTGTCGACGATCTCGAGCGCCTGCTCGCCGGTGTCGGGCTGCGAGATCAGCAGCTCGTCGAGATTCACGCCGACCTTCTTGGCGTATTGCGGATCGAGCGCGTGTTCCGCGTCGACGAAGGCGCAGACGCCGCCCTTTTTCTGTTCCTCGGCCACAGCGTGCAGCGTCAGCGTCGTCTTGCCCGAGCTTTCGGGGCCGTAGATCTCGATGATCCGGCCTTTCGGCAGGCCGCCGATGCCCAGCGCGATGTCGAGCCCGAGCGACCCGGTCGAGGTCGCCTCGATGTCCGGGAAGGCGTTTTCGCCCCCCAGCTTCATGATGGAGCCCTTGCCGAACTGCCGTTCGATCTGGGCCAGGGCGCTGTCGAGCGCCTTCTGCCGGTCTGCCGTGCGCTTGTCGCTCATCTGGAGAAGATCTGCCATTGCCATTGTCCGCAATCCTTATCCCACACCCGCCACATGGCGGCAATCATTGCGTCGTTCACGTCTTGTTCACTCATGCAGATATGGGACCATAAGAGGAACATTGCAAGCGAAACCTGCCCCCAGTTTCCCTCGGAAGCGGTTAATGTAAGGTTAGCGCGATCACGTCACGGAGAGCTTCATGCTGGTATTCTGGAAAGAACGCCTGATCCTTCTGGCGGTGCCCAAGACGGGCACCACGGCGCTCGAGGGAACGCTCGCGCCGCGCGCGCAATTCGTGCTGCGCGACCCGCCGCAGATCAAGCATGCGCCGCTTTACCGCGCCCGCCGCTTCGTGCTGCCGCTGATCGAGGCGGCGGGTGGTACGAGGTTCGAAACGGTCGCCGCGGTGCGCGAGCCGGTCGACTGGCTCGGCAGCTGGTGGCGCTACCGGCAGCGCGCCGATCTCGCGGGGCACGAGAATTCCACCCGCGGCGTGGCCTTCGAGGATTTCGTCGACCAGTACGCGCGCGGCAAGCCTGCTCCCTATGCCGCCGTCGGCAGCCAGGCGCGGTTCGTCGGCTGCGGCGAAGGCAGCATCGGCGTCGATCATCTGTTCCGCTACGAGGCGATGGATCGGCTCGTGGGCTTTCTCGAAGAGCGTCTCGCCATGTCGATCGACCTGCCCCGGCTCAACGTCTCGCCCGAGCATCCGATGCCGTTGCCCGATCATGTCGCCTCCAAGCTGCGGCGCAAGCGCGAGGCCGAGTTCTCGGTCTGGGAGGCGGCGCGGAGCTAGGCCGGGTCAGGCCGCGGGCTTGCCGCCCAGCGCGGCGGCGCGTTCGGGATCCATGCCGCGCTTGAGCGCGCTGTCGCGCACCGCTTCGCGCACCGCCGGGCTGCGCCGCATCAGCCGCAGGAACCGCGCCTCGTCCAGCTCCAGCAGCACCCCGTGGCTGAGCGCCCGGACCTCGGCCCGCTTACGCCTGGGGCTCAAGAGCGCGAGCTGGCCGAACATCTCCCCCCGGCCAAGCCGGACGGTCTGCCCGGCGGTTTCGATCTCCACCGCGCCGGAGGCGATGAAGCTGACCGACCGCGCCGGGGCATCGCGGCCCTGCAGCACCTCGCCCGCGGCGACGAAGCGCGTCACCAGCGCCTTGGACAGCCTCTGGCGCACGCCTGCGTCGAGATCGGAGAACAGTGGGAACTGCTGCACCAGCACCGCCTTTTGCACCGCGAGGTCGAGCTTGGGGCGCGCCTCGGCTTCGCTGCGCCGGGTCTCGATCTGCGCCAGCAGGGTCGCGTGCAGCTCCGGCCCGATCAACCCGTCCTCGCGCAGCGCGGCGTATTCGCGTTCCTCGATCCGAAGCGCGGTGCGGCGGATGAAGCGTCGCTCCAGTTCCTCGGCATAGCCCGGATATTGCAACCTGAGCCCGTCGAGCGCCTGCGCCACCTGTTCGGCCCGCCTGCCGATCAGGTCGTGCAGAAGCTCCGCCACGCGCCGCCCATGGATGCGCCTGATGCGGCTGTCGATGAACCCGTCGAGATCGCGCAGCACGAGCCCTTGGGTCAAAAGCAGCTCGAACCGGTCGGCAGTGAGCCGCGCAAGCGGCCCCGACACATGCAGCCGGTTGTGCAGGAAGGCGGCAAAGCGTGTCCGCCCGCCCTGCCCGATGCTGGCGCGCGCCGCCCGCCTGTAGCCCATGCGTCCGCCGGTGCGGGTCGTCTCGATCAGCCGGTCGGCCTCGGCCAGCGCCTGTTCGGCCTGCCGGTTGGAGATCGCCCGATCCCGGAACAATTGAAGAACATGGTCGCGTTCCGCCCCGGCCAGCGCGATCAGCCCGAGCGTGATCCGGTCGCTGTCGGAGATCGCCTCGCCCTCTTCGGCGCGGGCCACGGCATCGTCGAGCCGGGCGGCAAAGCTCTTGGCCTCCGAGCGCACCGTCTCCCGCGTGAGCCCGTAATTCTCGGCCGCCTCGGCCACCGCTTCGCGCACGCTTTGCAGCGCCACGGCGACCACCTGCCGCGCCAGCGCCGCGTCGAGCGGCGACAGCTTCTCCAGTCCCAGCCACTTGATCAGCGGGCGCAGCGTGACACCCTGCACGATCAGCGTGAACAGCGTGAAACCGGTGGCGATGATGCCGGTGAGACGGCGCACATCCTCGGGCACCCGCAGGCTTTCGGTCACCGCCAGCGCCAGCGCCAGCGTGATCGCCCCGCGCAGGCCGCCCCACAGGATCGCGGCGCGGTAGGGCCGCTCCACCGGCGGCGACAGCCCGGCCAGGCTCAGTAGCGGCAGCAACCCCCACAGGATCGCGGCGCGCGCGCCCAGCGCGGCCAGCGTGACGACCGCCACGAGCGCGAAATCGACCGGCCGCGCCCCGTCGAGCAGCCGCGGGATCAAGAGCGCGGCGAGCAGGAAGATGAAGGCCCCCGCCCAATGCGCCAGCAGGTCCCAGACCTCGCGCATGTTGGTCCATGACAGCGGCGACAGCCGCCCCGGCGCCGCGAGGTTGAGCGTCAGCCCCGCGCCCACCACGGCAATGACGCCGGAGGCGCCGACCAGCCGCTCGGCGGCGATATAGGCAAGATAGGGCAAGGCGACCGAGATCGAGACCTGCGCCAGGGCGAACCGCTCCAGCCAGCTCATCAGCCGCACCCCCGCCTGCGCCATCACCCAGCCGGTCAGCCCGCCCGCCCCCAGAAGCCACGGGAACTGCGCCAGCGCCGGACCCAGTTCGGGGTTCGGCACGCCGCGCATCACGAAACCCATGAACAGGCCGAACAGCGCGATCGCGGCGGCGTCGTTCAAAAGGCTTTCACCTTCGATGATCCGGCTCAGGCGGCGCGGCGCGGCGAGGTTGCGAAAGATCGAGACCACGGCAGAGGGGTCCGTGGTCGAGACGATCGCCCCGATCAGCAGGCAGGCCATCAGCGGCAGCACCCCCGTCAGGTAGAGCGCGCCGCCCACCGTGAAGGTCGCCACCACCACCGCCACCACCGCCAGCGTCAGGATCGGCACCCAGTCGTCGATCATCCGCCGCAGGTTCACCCCCAGCGTCACCTGGAAGAGCAGCGTCGGCAGGAACACGTAGAGAAACACGTTCGAACGGATCGGCAGGTTCAGGATCGCCTCCGCCACCGGGTTGAGCGCATCGGTCAGCTGGGTGTTGAGAAAGAAGGTCGCGCCGAGACCCGCCAGCACGCCGAAGCCCGCGAGGATCACGTTGAACGGCAATCGCAGCCGCGCGGCGAGCGGCTCCCCCAGCCCGATCAGCAGGAAAAAGGCGGCAAGGATGGCGGTGGCGATGATGATATCCATGCGACTGCGATACAGCCTTGGCGCGGCGCGGGAAATGGCCCGCGCGCGCGATGGGCGGCAGCGCGCTGTCGGGCCCGGCCTCCTTGGCGCGCGGCGGTGGCACGTGGCGGTCTGGAAACATGACCAACGCGCTTGCCAGACCCTGCCCCCTCATGCAGTCTCTGCCCCAGCGAGGCGGCCGGAGGGGGCCGCCGCACAGGGAGAACCGCATGACCATCACCACCATTCTCAAGGGCGCCGTGGCCGCAACGGCGCTCGTGACCGCACCGCTGGCCGCCAACGCGCAGGAGTTCATCAACATCCTGACGGGGGGCACCTCGGGCGTCTATTACCCGCTCGGCGTCGGGCTTTCCAACATCTACGGCGAGAACATCGAGGGCGCGCGCACGCAGGTGCAGTCGACCAAGGCCAGCGTCGAGAACATGAACCTTTTGCAGGACGGGCGCGGCGAGCTGGCCTTCGCGCTGGGCGACACGGTGGCGATGGCGTGGGAGGGCAACGCCGATGCGGGCTTCACCGCACCGCTCGACCAGATCCGCGGCATCGCCGCGATCTATCCCAACTTCATCCAGATCGTCGCCTCGGCCGAGAGCGGCATCACCAGCTTCGAGGAGCTCAAGGGCAAGGGGCTGTCGGTCGGCGCGCCCGCTTCCGGCACCGAGCTCAACGCCCGCGCCATCTTCGGCGCGATGGGAATGAGCTATGACGATCTGGGCAAGACCGAGTACCTGCCCTTCGCGGAATCGGTCGAGCTGATCAAGAACCGCCAGCTCGACGGCACGCTGCAATCGGCCGGTCTCGGCGTGGCCTCGATCCGCGATCTCGCCGCCGCGCTCGACATCAACGTCGTGGCGATCCCCGAGGAAACCGCCGAAAGCCTCGGCGCGCCCTATATCGCCGCCACCATTCCCGCGGGCACCTATGACGGCCAGGCCGAGGATGTGCCCACCGTCGCGGTGTCGAATTTTCTCGTGACCCATGCCGGCGTGTCGGACGATCTCGCCTACGAGATGACCAGGCTGCTCTACGAGAACCTCGACTCGCTCGAGGCCAACCACATGGCCGCCGCCGACATCAAGATGGAGAACGCGCTGAACGGCATGCCGATCCCGCTGCATCCGGGCGCGGAGCGTTTCTACCGCGAGCAGGGCATGATCGACTGATCGACTGACCTTTCGCCGGGGCGCGCTTTGGCGCCCCCGGCCCGATCCAGATCGCGCCCCGCCATCCCGCCCGGATGACGGGGCGTTTCGCACCAGACCGAAGGCATTCCCCCATGACCGCGCAATCCGACCCGCTCAAGGAGATCCCCGCCGAGGCGGGCGGTCCCGATCACCACATATCCTCCTTTCCGCCGGGCACGACCGGGCGGATGCTGTTCTGGATCGCGGTCGCCTTCTCGACCTTCCAGATCGTCACCGCCGCCCATCTCGTCGATCTGCCGAGCCAGGTGACGCGGGCGCTGCATGTCGGCTTTTTGATGCTGATGACCTTCCCGCTGGTGGCCGCCGCGCGCGGGCGCGGGCCGGGGCTCAAGGCGGTTGCCTGGGCCTTCGCGCTCGCGGGCGTCGCGGTCGCGCTTTACCAGTGGTGGCAATACGAACCGCTGATCCTGCGCGCGGGACGGCCGCTCACCATGGATCTCGCGATCGGGGTGATCGCGCTTCTGACCGTGTTCGGCGCGGCGCTGGCGCTGATGGGCCCGGCGCTGCCGATCATTTCGGGGCTGTTTCTCGCCTATACGCTGTTCGGCCAGCACCTGCCGCCGCCGCTCATCCATCGCGGCTATGATTTCGAGCAGGTGATCGACCACATGGCGTTCGGCACCGAGGGCATCTACGGCATCCCGGTCTATGTCTCCTCGACCTATATCTTCCTGTTCATCCTGTTCGGCGCCTTTCTCGAAAAGGCCGGGATGATCCGGCTGTTCACCGATGTCGCGCTCGGCCTGTTCGGCCATCGTCAGGGCGGCGCGGCCAAGGTCGCCGTGGTCTCCTCCGGCCTGATGGGCACGATCTCCGGCTCCGGCGTCGCCAATGTCGTCACCACCGGCCAGTTCACCATCCCGCTGATGAAGCGCTTCGGCTACCGCGCGGCCTTCGCGGGCGGGGTCGAGAGCACCGCCTCGATGGGCGGGCAGATCATGCCGCCGGTGATGGGCGCCGTCGCCTTCATCATGGCCGAGACGCTGGGCGTCGATTACGTCGAGGTGGTCAAGGCCGCGATCGTGCCCGCGCTGCTCTATTTTCTTTCCGCCTTCTGGATGGTGCATCTCGAAGCGGGCCGGCACGGCCTGCGCGGCCTGACACGGGCCGAGCTGCCCTCGGCCATGGCGGCGATCCGCGAAAACTGGATGCTGATCGTGCCCTTGGGCATCCTGATCTACCTGCTGTTCGCGGGCTACACGCCGCTTTTCGCGGGCACCGTCGGCCTCGGGCTCACCGTTCTGCTGATCCTTGGCGGCTCGATCGCTCTGGGCCTGCCCAGCGCGGCGCTGCGTTCGATCGTCTGGGTCGGGCTCGGCCTCGTCGCCGCCGCCTTCCTGCAATGGGGGATCGAGGTGCTGGTGGTGGCGATCGTCGCGCTGATCGCGGCCTGCGCCGCCTTCAGGGGCGGGCGCGAGACGCTCTTGCTGTGCCGCGACAGCCTCGCCGACGGCGCGCGCACCGCGCTGCCCGTGGGCGTCGCCTGCGCTCTAGTGGGCGTGATCATCGGCGCGATGACCCTGACGGGCGCGGCCAACACCTTTGGCCAGTTCATCGTCGCGGTCGGCCAGAACAACCTGTTCCTGAGCCTCGTGCTGACGATGATCACCTGCCTGCTTCTGGGCATGGGCATCCCGACCATCCCCAACTACATCATCACCTCCTCGATCGCGGGCCCGGCGCTTCTGGAGCTGGGCGTGCCGCTGATCGTCAGCCACATGTTCGTGTTCTATTTCGGCATCCTCGCCGATCTCACGCCGCCCGTGGCGCTGGCCTGCTTCGCCGCCGCCCCGATCGCGCGCGAGAGCGGGCTGAAGATCTCGATCGAGGCGATCAAGGTCGCGGCGGCGGGCTTCGTCATTCCCTTCATGGCGGTCTATTCCCCGGCGCTGATGCTGCAGGCGGGCGGGCCTCTGGCCGAGGCGATCGGCTACTGGCCCGCCGTGGCGTGGATCATCACCAAGTCGCTGCTGTCCATCGGTCTTTGGGGCGCGGCGGTGATCGGCTGGGTCGGACGCCCCCTGCCCGCATGGCTGCGGGTGCTGGCGATGATCGCGGCCTTCACGCTGGTCGCGGCTTGGCCGATCACCGACTGGATCGGGCTCGGGCTGGCGCTTCTCGTGGCGCTGCTGATCCGGTGGCGTCCCGCGACGGCCGCCGCATGAGCGCCTGCCTGATGATCGGCGGCGTGGCGCTCGGCCTCGCCGCCGGAACGTTCGAGCTCGAATGGACCCATTCGGTCGAAAAGATCGGCTGGCGCGAAAGCTGGCGCGTCGAAGACGGCGCGCTGCATCTCGACGAGGCCCGCGTGCGCGGCTCCGGCGCGGGGATGGAGCCCGGCCCGGAGGCGCGCCTGCAGAACGGCTGGTGGGTCTGGGCGCCCGGCCTTTCCATCCCCGCGCTCGACCTCGCGGCCTCGGGCGCGACCGGCGCGGGATGGCGGCTCTGCGCGGATGGCAACTGTCGCGAAATAGGTACAGATCCGGGCAAGGCGATCCACCTCACGCCCTGTTGAGGGACCCGTGCCGGCGTGTCCCCGTTGGATTGGCGGAAGGTCGCCCATGACCTGCCGCTTTTTTGCCCGGCCGCTGTCGCCATGCGCGTGCAGCCTTGAAGAATCGCAACCGCCGGAGTGAAGCAGCGTCGCATGAGGCGGCCAGAACGAAGGCCGCAGACAAGGAACGCGACATGCCGAACACCATCCCGTCCAAAGACGCCCCCGCCAAGCCGCGCAAGGGTCAGCAGCCCCCCGCCAAGCCGCTGTTCCGGGACTTTGCGGCGATCTGAGGCGCGACCCTTTCGCGGCGCGGCGCGGCGGGCTAGAACGGATCGGATCGCGTTCTCCAACGGAGCCTTCCGATGACCTATAGTCGCCGCGCCGCTCTTGGCCTCGGCCTTGCCGCGCTTGCCGCCTGCGGCCGCGGACCGTCCGGCAGGACGCCCGCCATCCCCGATCTCTATCCGAACGAGACCCCGCAGATCAGGCGGCTCATCAACAAGCATGCCGACGCCTACAAGGTGCCGCGCGATCTCGTGCACCGGGTGGTGCAGCGCGAAAGCTCCTACCGGCCCGGCGCCCGCAACGGCCCCTATTACGGGCTGATGCAGATCCTGCCCGAAACCGCCCGCACCATGGGCCATCGCGGCCCGGCCTCCGAGCTTCTCGATGCCGACACCAATTTGCGCTACGCGGTCAAATACCTGCGCGGCGCGTGGATCGTGTCGAACGGCAACCGCGACAAGGCGGTGCAATGGTACGCGCGTGGCTACTACTACGAGGCGCGCAACCGCTGCCTGCTGGTCGAGACCGGCCTGCGCGACAGCGAAGTGAAGTGCTGAGCCCGTGACCGTCACCGACCCCAGGCGCCTGCGCGAGATCGTCGACGAGATCTGCGACCGCATGGCCGCCGAGACCGATCGCGGCCATGTCGCCGATTACATCCCCGAGCTGGCGCATGTCGATCCGCGCCGCTTCGCGCTGGTGCTGTCCACCGCCGAGGGCAACGTGATCGCCGGCGGCGATGCCGACACCCGGTTCTCGATCCAGTCGATCTCCAAGGTCTTCGCGCTCGCCGTGGCGCTGGGCCGGATCGGCGATCAGCTCTGGAGCCGCGTGGGCCGCGAGCCTTCGGGCGATCCGTTCAACTCCATCGTCCAGCTCGAACACGAGCGCGGCATTCCGCGCAACCCGTTCATCAACGCAGGCGCCATCGCGGTGACCGACGCGATCCTGTCGCGGTCCGAGCCGCGCGAGGCGCTGGGCCAGATCCTGCAATTCGTGCGCTTTCTGGCCGATGACGACGACATCGCCATCGATCCGGCGGTCGCGAAATCGGAAACCGAAACCGGCTGGCGCAACGCCGCACTGGCCAATTTCATGCGCGACTTCGGCACGATCCAGCGCCACCCCGAAAAGGTGATCGGCACCTATTTCCACCACTGCGCCATTTCCATGACGCCGCGCCAGCTGGCGCAGGCGGGGCGCTTTCTCGCCTTTGACGGCGCGCTCAGCCCCGGCGGCGCGCGCGCCATCGCGCCGCGCATGGCGCGCCAGATCAACGCGTTGATGCTGACCTGCGGGCATTACGACGGCTCGGGCGAATTCGCCTTCCGCGTCGGCCTGCCGGGCAAGAGCGGCGTCGGCGGCGGCATTCTCGCGGTGGCGCCGGGCCGGGCCGCGATCGGCTGCTGGTCGCCGGGGCTCAACGCGGTGGGCAATTCGCATCTCGCCTCGATCGCGCTGGAGATGCTGGCCGATCGCACCGGCTGGTCGGTCTTCGCCCCGAAATGAAAAAGGCCCGCGCTTTCGCGCGGGCCTTTCCTCGAAAGCTCGAATGAGCGGCTTCAGCCGACCAGTTCGAGGCCCGAGAAGAAGAAGGCGATCTCTTCCTTGGCGGTGTCCGGCGCGTCCGAGCCGTGCACCGAGTTCTCGCCGACGCTTTCGGCGAACTCGGCGCGGATGGTGCCGGGGGCGGCGTCGGCGGGGTTGGTCGCGCCCATGACTTCGCGGTTCTTGGCGATCGCGCCTTCACCTTCGAGCACCTGCACGACGACCGGGCCGGAGGCCATGAATTCGGTCAGTTCGCCGAAGAAGGGACGCTCGGCATGCACGGCATAGAACTTGCCGGCCTGGTCCTGGGTCAGCTGGATCCGCTTCTGCGCGACGATGCGCAGGCCGGCATCCTCGAACTTGGCGTTGATTTTGCCGGTCAGGTTGCGCTTGGTGGCGTCGGGCTTGATGATCGAGAGCGTGCGTTCGGTGGCCATGATGTCCCTCATTTGAACGGGTTGCAGCAGGGGGTGCGAAGATGCGCCCCCGGTCGCCGCGCGCCCTAGCACGCGGGGCACGGGCTGAAAAGACGCTCGATGCGCTCCAAGGCTCCGGCGGCGCACCCGGCCCGGCCCGTTGCGCCTTGCGTATTTGAGGAATGGTGAAAGGATGGGCGCGCCCCTGTTTCACCATTCTCCAAATACGCATGGCGACCGGTTGCCGCCGCCGCGACGGCGCCCGAACGCCTCCGGCGTTGACGCGCGGCCCGGCTTCGGGCAAGGCGCTGCCATGTTGCGCATCACAGACATCTCATATTCCGTCGAGGGCCGACCGCTTCTCGAACACACCTCCGCCGTGATCCCGGCCGGCCACAAGGTCGGCGTGGTCGGTCGAAACGGCACCGGCAAGACCACGCTGTTCAAGCTGATCCGCGGCGAGCTGACGCTCGACACCGGCGAGATCGAGCTGCCGCGCGGCGCCCGCATCGGCGGCGTGGCGCAGGAGGTGCCGGGCAACGAGGTCTCTCTCATCGACACCGTGCTCGCCGCCGACACGGAGCGCGCGAGCCTGATGGCCGAGGAATCGACCGACCCCGCCCGCATCGCCGAGATCCAGACCCGCCTGACCGACATCGACGCCTGGTCCGCCGAGGCGCGCGCCGCGACGATCCTCAAGGGGCTCGGTTTCACCCATGAAGAGCAGCTCATGCCCTGCTCCGCCTTTTCGGGTGGCTGGCGGATGCGCGTGGCGCTCGCCGCGGTGCTGTTCTCCGAGCCCGACCTCTTGCTGCTCGACGAGCCGACCAACTATCTCGACCTCGAAGGCGCGCTCTGGCTCGAAAACTACCTCGTGCGATACCCGCACACCGTGCTGATCGTCTCCCACGACCGCGAGCTTCTGAACCGCTCGGTGGGCGGCATCCTGCATCTGGAGAACCGCCAGCTCACCTACTGGACCGGCGGCTACGACCAGTTCGCCAAGGCCCGCGCCGCGCAGCGCGCCGTGCAGGTGGCGGCGGCCAAGAAGCAGGACGCGCAGCGCGCCCACCTGCAAAGCTTCGTCGACCGTTTCAAGGCCAAGGCGTCCAAGGCCAAGCAGGCCCAGAGCCGGGTGAAGATGCTCGAAAAGATGGAGACGATCCGCGTGCCCGAGGACGCGGCGCGCACCGTCTTCACCTTCCCCGAGCCCGAGGAGCTGTCGCCCCCCATCATCGCGACCGAGGGCGTCAGCGTCGGCTATGACGGCCGCGCGGTGCTCTCGAAACTTGACCTGCGCATCGATCAGGACGACCGCATCGCGCTTCTGGGCCGCAACGGCGAAGGCAAATCGACCCTGTCGAAGCTGCTTTCGGACCGGCTCGCGCCGATGGGCGGCAACATCATCCGCTCCAACAAGCTGCGCATCGGCTTTTTCGCCCAGCACCAGGTCGACGAGCTGCGCGTCGAGGAGACGCCGCTGCAGCACATCCAGCGCGCCCTGCCCGACATCGCCCCGCCCAAGCTGCGCGCCAAGCTCGCGGGCTTCGGCCTTGGCGCGGCGCAGGCCGACACCGAGGTGGGCCGTCTCTCGGGCGGGCAGAAGGCGCGGCTGTCGCTGCTGCTCGCGACGCTCGACGCGCCGCATCTGCTGATCCTCGACGAGCCGACCAACCACCTCGACATCGAGAGCCGCGAGGCGCTGGTCGAGGCGCTGACCGCCTATTCGGGCGCGGTGATCCTCGTCAGCCACGACATGCATCTTCTGTCGATGGTCGCCGACCGGCTCTGGCTGGTGAAGGACGGGCGCGTCACCGCTTACGACGAAGACCTTCCGACCTATCGCAAGATGCTGCTCTCGGGCGACAAGCCCGCCGAAAAGCCGAAAGCGGAAAAGCCCAAGCTCGAGAAACCCTCGCGCGAGGCGGTCCTCGCGCTCAAATCCGAGGCCCGCAAGGCCGAGGAGCGGGTCAACAAGATCAACGACATGCGCGACAAGCTCGCCAAGAAGCTCGCCGACCCGGCGCTCTACGAGGATGGCCGCAAGGGCGAGCTGGAGACGTGGAACAAGAAATACGCCGAAGTCATGGAGGCGCTCGGCCGGGCCGAGGCGCTGTGGATGGCGGCGCTCGAAAAGCTGGAGGCCGCGCAGGCGGCCTGACCGAGTTCGGGGGCGCGAGCCCCCGGGCCTGCGGCCCTCCCCCGGCGTATTTTGAGAACAAAGTCACGAGCGGCGCCGCGTCACCCTCGGCGCGGCCTTGCTCCACCGGCCGTCACCCGGCACGCTGCGACAGGAATGCGGGTCCGGCCCGCCGACAGGCCCAAGGACCGCCTCCCGTGATCGAAATCGCTACCCTCGTCACCGCCTTCACCACGCTGTTCGTGATCGTCGATCCGATCGGTCTCGCGCCGCTTTACGTCGCGATGACGGCGGGGATGACGCCGGCGCAGCGGCGCGGCGTGGCGTTCCGGGCGCTGTCGACCTCGGCGGTGCTGATGCTGCTGTTCCTGATCCTCGGCGACGCGGTGCTGCGCTTTGTCGGCATCTCCGTCCCGGCCTTCCGCATCGCGGGGGGCGTGCTGCTGTTTCTCACGGCGCTCGACATGCTGTTCGAGCGGCGTCAGGCGCGCCGCCGCGACAACGCCGAAGAGGGCAGCGAGCCCGATCACGACCCGTCGATCTTTCCGCTGGCGCTGCCGCTGATCGTCGGGCCCGGCGCGATCACCACGCTGATCCTGCTCACCGCCGAGGCCACTGGCCCGCTCGGCTATGCCGCGATCTACGGCGTGGCGCTGGCGGTGCTGGCGACCGTCTGGATCGCCTTTGCGCTGGCCGATCCGCTGGCGCGGGTGCTGGGGGCGGTCGGGCTCAACGTGGTGACGCGGGTGCTGGGCATGCTGCTGGCGGCGCTGGCGGTGCAGTTCATCATCGACGGCCTGCACGGGTCGGGCTTCGGCCTGCCTTTTCCCGGCGCCGATTGACCCCATATTGATGGGCATGAGCCCCGACAACCTTGCCAGCCTCGCCTATCTCGGACTTCTCGGCGCCGCCATCGCCGGGTGGTTTCTCGTGCAGAACCGCGACCGCCTCGGGCAGGTCGCGCAGCAGGCCGCGGTCTGGACGCTGATCTTCATCGGCGCCATCGCCGCCGCGGGGCTGTGGTCCGATATCCGCGACGAGGCGGTGCCGCGCCAGACCATGATCGGCGCCGAAGGCATCGAGGTGCCGCAGGCCCGCGACGGGCATTACTATCTCACGCTCGCGATCAACGGCGTCCCGGTCGATTTCGTGGTCGACACCGGCGCCACCGACATGGTGCTGGGCCGCGAGGATGCGCGCCGCGCCGGGATCGACCCGGAAACGCTCGACTATTTCGGCTCGGCCACCACCGCCAACGGCACCGTGCGCACCGCGCGGGTGACGCTCGACAGCGTGGCGCTTGGCGGGATCGAGGACGAAAACATCACCGCCGTCGTCACCGATGGCGACCTCGCGGGCTCACTGCTTGGCATGGGCTACCTGCGCCTGTTCGGCCGGCTCGAAATCGAAAACGGCACGCTGGTCCTGACGCGCTGAGCCGGGCCACTTCGTTCCGAAAATACGCAAACCCGACGCAGGCCGCGCGCGCTAGCCTTCGGCCTTCTTGGTCCAGCGTCCGTTTTCCTGCGCCCAGTACTGCGCCGAACACCCCGCCTTGGTAAGCCGCTTCCACTGCTCCCGCGCCGCCTGCACCGCCTCCTGATCGAATCCGTCGAACAGGATGCAGACCCGCTCGGCGCCGCGCACCTCGTCGGGCGCGGCCTGCGCCCCGTCGAGACAGATCACGCAAGGCAGGCCCGGCGCGGCCTCGCCTTCGACGGTGAGCAGGATCGGCTGCGCCGCGTCCTGCGCCCCCCCCGCGCGGCCATGCGGCAGAAAGCTTTCGGGCGACCCCATGCGCCACAGATCGGTGTCGAGCCGGTCCATGGCGCGGGCGGCGCGGCCCCGGATCTCCACCCGCCAGCCCTGCTTGCCCGCGAGCTTGAGCAGCTGCGGCAACAGCTCCTCGGCGGGGCCGTCGGTCAGGTGGTAGAAAAAGGCCGCGCCCATGACATCAGCCCTCGTAGCGGTCGGCCACGAGCCGGTTGAGCGCCATCACCCCCCAGCCGGTCGCACCCTTGGGTCCGAGCGCCCAGTCGGATTTCAGCGACGCGGTGCCCGCGATGTCGAGATGGATCCAGGGCGTGCCGTCCTGCACGAAGCGCTTGAGAAACTGCGCCGCGGTGATCGAGCCGCCCTCGCGCCCGGTGCCGACGTTGCGCATGTCGGCCACGCGGCTCTTGAGCACCTTGTCATAGGCCTCGCCCATCGGCAGGCGCCACGCGCCTTCGCCCTCGGTCTGCGCCGCCGCCAGAAGCGCCTCGGCAAAGCCGTCCTCGTTGGAAAAGACGCCGGTGTTCTCGTGGCCCAGCGCCACGATGATCGCGCCGGTCAACGTCGCGAGATCGATCATGCCCGAGGGCTTGAACCGCTCCTGCGCGTACCACATCACGTCGGCCAGAACGAGCCGCCCCTCGGCGTCGGTGTTGATCACCTCGATCGTGTCGCCCTTCATGGAGCGCACCACGTCGCCCGGACGCGTCGCGTTGCCCGAGGGCATGTTCTCCACGAGACCGACGAGCCCGACCACGTTGGCCTTGGCCCGGCGCAGTGCCAGCGCGCGCATGGTGCCCGCGACGGTGCCCGCGCCGCCCATGTCCATGGTCATGTCCTCCATGCCCGCGGCGGGCTTGAGAGAGATGCCGCCGGTGTCGAACACCACGCCCTTGCCCACGAGCGCCAGGGGCGGCTCGTCGCCGCCGCCCTCCCAGCGCATCACGACGACCTTCGACGGGCTGTCCGAGCCCTGGCCCACGGCCAGCAGCGCGCCCATGCCGAGACGGGCAAGCTCGTCCTCCTCGAGGATCTCGACCTCGAGCCCCAGCTCCTGCATCGCCGCGAGACGGGCGGCGAAATCGTCGGTGGTCAGCACGTTGGCGGGCTCGTTCACCAGATCGCGGGTGAAGGCCACGCCTTCGGCGATCGCGGCCATCGGCCCGGCGGCACGGGCCAGCGCCTCCGATTCGTCGGACATGATCCGCACCTGCCCATCGGGCGCCTCGGTCGCGTCGGGCTTTTGATGCGCGTCGAAGCGGTAGGCCCGCAACGCAACGCCCAGCGCCACCTCGTCGGCATGGCGCAGCTCCGAGGCGAGGATCGTCAGCTCGCCGCGCCCGGCGGCGGCGGCGATGGCGCCGCCCATGCGCCGCATTGCCAGGCGGTCGGCCTCGGCATCGTGCCGGACCACGAGCACGGCCTCGGCGGCCAGCCCGGCGGGCACGGCGATCTCGATCACCTCGCCGGTCTTGGCCCGGCCCCAGCGCGCGCCCGATGCCAGCCGCGACAGCGCCCCGCCGGTGCGCTCGTCGAGACCGCGGGCCACCGCGCTTTCGGGGCCGTCCGGCCCGACGAAGACCGCGATGCGGCCCGGCGTGGCGAACAGCGTGTCGGCGTCGTGGGGAAGGAAATCGATGCGGGGGGTGCGGGACATGCCGGCTCCTTGGGGATCGTGGGGTTTGGCGGCGGAGCCTAGCGACGAGCCGCGGCAATGACCAGATCGCGGTTCAACCCGCCCGCCGCCTCGGCTAGGATGCGCACAGGCAGGCGGCCACCTCGGCGGCCAGAGACGGACGAGGGACCGGTGGCGCGATTCGACAGGTACATGCTGTCGCAGCTGATGATGCTGTTCGGCTTTTTCGCGCTGGTGCTGGTGCTGGTCTACTGGGTCAACAGCGCGGTGCAGCTGTTCGACCAGCTCGTGGCCGACGGGCAGAACCTGTCGGTGTTTCTCGAACTCACCATGCTGACCCTGCCCTCGTTGATCCGGCTGGTGGTGCCGATCTCGGGCTTTGCCGCTGCACTCTACGTCACCAACCGCCTCACCTCGGACAGCGAGCTGACGGTGGTGCAGGCCATGGGCTATTCGCCGTTCCGGCTGGCGCGGCCCGTGCTGCTGTTCGGGCTTCTGTCGGGGCTCTTGACCGGCGCGCTCACGGTGGTGATCAACCCGCTCGCCAATGCCCGTCTCGCCGAGCGGCAATCCGAGATCGCCCGATCCGCCACCGCGCGGCTGTTGCAGGAGGGCGAATTCCTGTCGCCGATCTCGGGCATCACCCTTTATATCCGCGAGATCACCCCCGAAGGCGAGCTGCGCGATCTCATGATCTCCGACAGCCGCGATCCGCAGGAGACCGTCACCTACACCGCCGCCAGCGCCTATCTGGTCGAAACCGCGACCGCGCCGCAGCTGGTGATGATCGACGGCCTGGTGCAGGTGCTGCGGCCCGACGCGGCGCGGCTGTCGACCACCCGTTTCGAGGATTTCGCCTATGATCTCGAACCGCTGACCCGCGCCTCCGACAGCGGCCGGCTGCGGGTGCGCGAGGTGCCCACATGGGATCTCTTGCGCCCGACGCCCGAGCTGCTCACCGCGACCGAGCGCAGCCCCGAGCAGCTCGCCGCCGAGGCGCATGAACGGATCGCGGGCGCCGTGCTGGCGGCGGCGGCGCCGCTGATCGGCTTTGCGACGCTGCTGATCGGCGGGTTCTCGCGGTTCGGCGTCTGGCGCCAGATCCTTGCCGCGATCGGGCTGATCATCATCGTGCAATCGCTGGAATCGGTGGCCGCGACGATCCTGCGCGGCGCGCCGGGGCAATGGCCGGTGACCTACCTGCCCGGCGTCACCGGCTTTGCCATCGCCACGATCGAGCTGGCGCTCGCGGGACGCCCGCGCAGGCGGCTGCGCCGGAGGTATCCCGCATGATCCTGCACCGCTATTTCGCCCGCCGCTTCGTGATGGCGTTTCTCGGCACGCTGGGCGTGTTCTTCGTGATGCTCGGGCTGATCGACTTCGTCGAAAAGGCCCGCCGCTACGGCGATGCCGCCGGGCTTGGCGAGCTGCTGGCGCTGACGCTGCTCAGCGTGCCCGCCGATCTCTACGAGATCCTGCCGCTGATCGTGATCATCTCGGGCATCGCGCTGTTTCTCGGTCTCGCCCGCTCCTCCGAGCTGGTGGTGACCCGCGCCGCCGGGCGTTCCGCGCTGTCGGCGCTGCTCGCGCCGGTCGTCATGACGCTGCTTCTGGGGCTCGCGGCGGTGGCGCTGATCAACCCGCTGGTCGCCGCCACCAGCCGCGCCTACGAGGCCCGCACCGACAGCCTGCGCGGCGAGGAACGCGTGGTCAGCCTGTCGGAGGACGGGCTGTGGCTGCGTCAGGGCGATGGCGAGGCGCAGACCGTGATCCGCGCGCGCGCCAGCAATCTCGACGGCACGGTGCTGCACGACGCCACCTTCCTGAGCTATGACAATGGCGGGCTGCCGCGCCAGCGCGTCGAGGCCAGCCTCGCCGAGCTTCAGGACGGCCACTGGCTGCTGCGCGGGGTCAAGCGCTGGCCGCTTCTGGCCGACAACCCCGAAACCGCCGCCGAGCGGATGCCGCAGATGACGCTGTCCTCCTCGCTCACCGCCAACCAGATCCGCGACAGTTTCGGCGATCCGGCGACGATCTCGGTGTGGAAGCTGCCGGGCTTCATCGAACGGCTGAAGGCGGCGGGCTTTGCCGCGCGCCGTCATCAGGTGTTCCTGCAGACCGAGCTGGCGCAGCCCGCCTTCCTGACCGCGATGCTGCTGATCGGCGCGGGCTTCACCATGCGCCACCAGCGCGGCGGCCGGGTCGGCGTCATGGTGCTGGGCGCGATCCTGCTGAGCTTCGGGGTGTATTTCCTGCGCAACTTCGCGCAGATCCTCGGGGAAAACGGCCAGATCCCGCCCTTCATGGCGGCCTGGGCGCCCCCTCTCGCGGCGATCCTGTCGTCGCTCGGCCTGCTTCTACACCTGGAGGATGGATGATCCGTCGCCTGATCACGGCCCTGGTCGGGCTCGCGCCCGCCTTCGCACCCCTGCCCGCCGCGGCCCAGGGCCTCGCGCAGCTCGTGGCCGACAGCGTCACCGTCACCGCGGATGAGACGCTCGTGGCGCGCGGCAATGTCGAGGCCTTCTACGACGGCACCCGGCTCTCCGCCGCCGCCATCGCCTATGACCGGGCCGCCGACCGGCTCAACGTCACCGGGCCGATCCTGATCACCACCCCCGAGGGCGAGGTCTTCACCGCCCGCGCCGCCGAGCTCAGCCCGCAGCTCGAGGCCGGGCTGCTGCGCGGCGCGCGGCTGGTGCTCGACCGGCAGCTGCAGCTTGCCGCCCACCGGATCGACCGCACCGGCGACGGGATCACCGCGCTCACCCGCACCGCCGCCACCTCCTGCCGGGTCTGCGGCGGCGGCCCGCCCTTGTGGGAAATCCGCGCCGCCCGCGTCGTGCATGACGAAGAGGCGCGCCAGCTCTATTTCGACGATGCCAGCTTTCACATCCGCGGCGTGCCGGTGATGTGGCTGCCGCGGATGCGGCTGCCCGACCCGACGCTGGAACGCGCCTCGGGGCTTCTGGTGCCACAGCTGTTTTCCTCGGACACGCTCGGGTTCGGGGTGCAGCTACCTTACTTCGTGCGGCTCGGCGGGCGCCGCGACCTGACCGTGACGCCGTGGATCGCCACCGGCGCGCGCAATCTCGAACTGCGCTACCGGCAGGCGTTCCGCAACGGCTGGACCGAGATCGAGACCCATCTGAGCGAGGACGACAACCGCGCCGGGCCGCGCTACGCGCTGCTGGCCGAGGGCGCCTTTGCGCTGCCGCGCGACATCCGGCTCGAATTCGACATCGAGGCGGTCTCCGACGATGCCTTCCTGCTCGATTACGACCTGTCGGACCAGGACCGGCTCGACAGCAGCCTGCGCGCCTACCGGTTTCGGGATGACGGCTACGCTCTGGCCGAGATCACCTATTTCGAAAGCCTGCGCGAAGCCGAGGCCAGCGCCTCGCTGCCGCCGCTCGTGGCCCGGCTCGAACGCGAAAAGGTGCTGACGCCCGGCATCGGCGGACGCCTGACGCTGCGGGCCGATGCGGATGCGCTGTGGCGCGACGGCACCGGCGCCGAGGCGTCCCGCGACGTCGCCCGCATCGGTCTCTCGGCGGATTGGCACGGCGCCGGGCTGGTCGGGCCGGGCCTGCTCGTCGATACCGCGCTGCGGGTCGGCGCGGATGGCTATGCCGTCTCGGACGACCCGGCGCAGGACACGGCGCAGACGCGCCTGTCGCAGGCCGCGGGCGTCACGCTGCGCTGGCCGCTCTTGCGCCGCGAAGGCCCGGCCAGCGGCGCGACCCAGATCGTCGAGCCGGTGGCGAGCCTTGCCTATGCCGGGGTGCAGGGCGACACGGTGCCCAACGAGGACAGCAAGCTGATCGAGTTCGACGCCACGACGCTGCACGCGCTCGACCGGCTGCCGGGCGAGGATCTCGTCGAGGAAGGTCTCAGCGCCGGGCTCGGGCTGCGCTGGAGCCGGATCGACAGCGCGGGCCGGACCCTGTCGCTGCAGGGCGGGCGGCTGTTTCGCGACCGGGTCCAGCCGGAGCTGTTCGACAATTCGGACCTGTCGCAGCGCCGCTCCGACTGGCTCGTCTCCAGCAGCCTCGATTTCGGCACCGGCGCCGGGGTGGAACTGACCGCCAGCTTCGACGACGCGCTCGACATCTCGGGGGCCGAGGCGCGCGTGGCGCTGGAACAGGCGCAGTTCGATCTGAGCGCCGCCTATCTGTGGCTGGAGCCGGACGTGGCCGAGGGCTTCGACGAACGCATCACCGAAACCGCGCTCGACACCACGCTCCGCTTCGGGCCGCGCTGGAGCCTTTCGGCGCAGGCCCGCTACGACATCGCCGCCGAAGCCCCCGTGCGCGCCGAGTTCGGCGTCGGCTGGCGCAACGAATGCGTCACGGTGGACCTTTCCGCATCGCGCCGCTACACCGACACGCAGGACGTGGACCCCTCCACGAGCTTTGGCCTGTCGGTCAACCTGAGCGGGTTTTCCGCGGGCCGGCCGGCTGTCGCGGCCGCCGGGCGCTGCGAGGGGTGATGCGGACGGATCGGACGAGGATGGGAGCCGGGATGCGGGCTTTGGATTTCGTGAAGGCGGCGGTGATCGCCACCGCCCTCGCCGCGCCGATGGGCGCCGCGGCACAGGGGCTTTTTGCCCCCGCGATCACGGTGAACGGCGCCGCCGTCACCAATTACGAGCTGGACCAACGCGCCAGGCTGCTCGCCGCGTTCAACACGCCCGGCGACACCGCCGCCGAGGCGCGCCGCCAGCTGGTCGAGGAAAAACTCAAGCTTCAGGAGCTTGACCGCGCCGGCATGCAGCTCACCGACGAAGGGCTCGAAACCGCGATGGCCGAATTCGCGCAGCGCGCCGATCTGTCGCTCGACGCCTTCGTCGCGCAGCTCGCGGGTCAGGGCATCGCGCGCGAAACGCTGCGCGATTTCGTGAAGGTCAACGCCTCGTGGCGCGACTATGTCCGCCGCCGCTACGGCAGCGGCGTCGAAATCTCCGACGCCGAGATCGACGCCGAGCTGGCCAAGACCGGCGGCCCGGACGCGGTCGAGCTGCTGCTGTCGGAGATCATCATCCCCGCGCCGCCGCCGCGCGCCGCCGCCGCACAGGCCCGCGCCGAACAGATTTCCCGTCTGCGCTCCACCGCCGCCTTCGAGGCGCAGGCCCGCGAGGTGTCGGCCCTGCCGACCCGCGAACAGGGCGGCCGGCTCGACTGGCTGCCGCTGAGCAACTATCCCGCCGGGCTGCGCGGCCTGCTGCTGTCGCTGGAGCCGGGCGAGGTGACGCCGCCGATCCCGATCCGCAACGGCGTGGCGCTGTTCCAGCTGCGCGACATCCGCGAGGCGCCGCAGGCCCCCGCCGCAGATCGCCGAGATCGACTATGCCCAGTTCGCCATCCCCGGCGCGGGCACCGCCGAGGCGCTGGCCGAGGCGCGCCGCGTCGCCGGGCTGACCGACACCTGCGACGATCTCTACGGCGTGGCGAAGGACCTGCCCGAGGAGCGGCTGGTGCGGCGCAGCGTGGCGCCCTCGGCGCTGCCGCGCGATCTCGGGCTCGAACTGGCGCGGCTCGACCGCAACGAGGCGGCGTGGAACCTGAGCGAGGATGGCACGCTGTTCTTCACCATGCTGTGTTCGCGCACCCCGGTCGCGGCGCAGGGCGCCGATCGCGACGCGGTGCGCAACCAGCTCGTCGGCCAGAAACTTTCGGCCCGCGCCGACATCCTGCTCGCCGAGCTGGAGGCGCAGGCCCGCATCGTGCCGCAATGACCCCGATCGCGATCTCCTGCGGCGAGCCCGCGGGCATCGGCCCGGAGATCGCGGCCCGCGCCTGGGAAAGGCTGCGCGGTGAGATCCCGCTGCTGTGGCTCGGCGATCCGCGCCATTTGCCCGACGCGGTGCCGTGGCAGGCGGTGGACGACGCGGCGCAGGCCGCTCCTGTGTCGGCCACGGCCCTGCCCGTGCTCGCGCGCGATTTCGGGCCGCCCGCCGTGCCCGGCGCGCCCGACCCGGCCCATGCCCAGGGCGTGATCGACGCGATCCGCGACGGCGTCGACCTCGTGCGCTCCGGCGCCTGCGCGGCCCTGTGCACCGCGCCGATCCACAAGGCGGCGCTGATCGACGGCGCGAGTTTCGCCCATCCCGGCCATACCGAATACCTCGCCGCGCTCGCGGGCACGGACGAGGTCGTGATGATGCTCGCCTGCGAAGCGCTGCGCGTCGTACCGACGACCATCCACGTGCCGCTCGCGCAGGTGCCCGCGCGGTTGACGCCCGACCTGTTGGAGCGCACGATCCGCATCACCCGCGACGCGCTGATCCGCGATTTCGGCGTGGCCGCGCCACGGCTCGCCATCGCCGGTCTCAACCCGCATGCGGGCGAGGACGGCAAGATGGGCGGTGAGGAAATCGCCATGATCACGCCGCTTCTCGACCGGCTGCGGGGCGAGGGGTTCGACCTTGCGGGGCCGATGTCGGCCGACACCATGTTCCATGCGGCGGCGCGCGCCACCTATGACGCGGCGATCTGCATGTATCACGACCAGGCGCTGATCCCGATCAAGACCATCGATTTCTCGGGCGGCGTCAACGTCACGCTCGGCCTGCCCTTCATCCGCACCTCGCCCGATCACGGCACCGCCTTCGGCATCGCCGGAAAGGGGCTCGCCGATCCGTCATCGATGATCGCGGCGATCCGCATGGCGGCGGATATGGCGCAGGCGCGCGGGCCGCGCTAGACGGGCGGCACGGCGGGCCCCGAGCGGCGCGCCATGCGTATTTTTGGAATGGTGAAACAGGAGCGCGTCATGGCCGCCATCGACGATCTGCCCCCGCTGCGCGAGGTGATCGAAACCCACGGCCTGCGCGCCAAGAAGACACTGGGACAGAATTTCCTTCTGGATCTCAACCTCACCGCGCGGATCGCGCGGGCGGCGGGCGATCTTCAAGGGTCGGACATCCTCGAAATCGGGCCCGGTCCCGGCGGGCTGACGCGCGGGCTTCTGGCCGAGGGCGCGCGCCGCGTGCTCGCGATCGAAAAGGACGGGCGCTGCATGCCGGCGCTGGCCGAGATCGCGGCGCATTACCCCGGACGGCTGCAGGTGATCGAGGGCGACGCGCTCGAGGTCGACCCGCTGGCCCATCTGACGCCGCCGATCCGGGTGGCGGCGAACCTGCCCTACAATGTCGGCACCGAGCTTCTGGTGCGCTGGCTCACGCCCAAAGACTGGCCGCCCTTCTGGGAAAGCCTGACGCTGATGTTCCAGCGCGAGGTGGCCGAGCGGATCGTCGCGACGCCCGGCTCCAAGGCCTATGGGCGTCTCGCCATCCTCGCCCAGTGGCGGGCGAATGCGCGCATCGTGCTCGACCTGCCGCCGCAGGCCTTCGTGCCCGCACCCAAGGTGTCCTCGGCGGTGGTGCATCTCACCGCCCTGCCCGAGCCGCGCTTCCCGGCCGATCCGGCCGTGCTCTCGCGTGTCGTGGCGGCGGGCTTCAACCAGCGGCGCAAGATGCTGCGCGCCTCGCTCAAGGGCGTGGCGCCGGGGATCGAGGATCACCTCGCCGCCGCCGGCATCGCGCCGACCGAGCGGGCCGAACGGGTCGGGCTCGAAGCGTGGTGCGCGCTGGCCCGGTCGGTCGCCGCGGCACGCTGACGAAAAAGGCGGCACCCGCAGAGGGCGCCGCCTTTTTTCTTCGACGTCGACGGAGCGCCTACTCGGCGGCTTCGGCCGAGTCGCTTTCCGTCTTGGCCGGGGCCTTGGGCTTGCGGGCGCGCGGCGCGGGCTTCTCCCCATCGGGCGTGTCGCGCTTCACGCGCGGCTTGCGCGCGCGCTTGGGCTTTTCGGCCTCGGCGGCCTGCGGCTCCTGAGCGGGGATCTCGCGCCCGGTTTCGCGGGTTTCGGGCGTCTCGACGATATCGGCGGCGCTGTCTTCGCGGCGCGGCTCGCGCGCGGGCTCGGGGGCTTGCTGGGTCTGCTGCGCCTCTTCCTGCGCCCGCAGCCGGGCGGCGCGTTCGCGGTCACGCTCGGCCTGGCGGTCGCGCTCGGCCTGCCGCTCGCGGTTCTGCGCCTCGGCCTCCTCGCGCTTGGCCTCGATCTCCTTTTGCGCCTCGGCCAGCATTCTCAGGTAATGCTCGGCATGCTGGGCAAAGTTCTCGGCGGCGACGCGGTCGCCCGACAGCTGCGCGTCGCGGTGCAGCTGGGTGTATTTCTCGATGATCTGCTGCGGCGTGCCGCGCACCTTCCCGTCCGGGCCCGAACTGTCGAACACGCGGTTGACGATGTTGCCACCCGAGGGACGGTTGTTGCGGTTCTTGTTGCCGCGCGAGCGTGACTTCGATGATCTCATGTGATTCTTCGGTTCCGGCCTGGCTCAGGCGTTGCGCTTGTGCCCCGGTCTGCGCGCGCGATGCGCGCTGCTGCGACGTCGGGGCCTGCGATGATCTGGCAGCGTGTCGGGGCTTGAAGGCGCTTGCGCCTTCCTCCGTCCGATGCCTAGGACTAACCATGCGAGGCGGGGTGGAGCAAGCAGAAACTGCCCGATCCACGCAAAACGCGGGTTTTTCCGCGCTCAGAACCCCGATTGCGGCAATCCCAGCACGATCACCCGGTCGCGCCCGTCAAGATCGGGGATGAGCGCGACCGGCGCGAACCCCCGCGCCACGGCAAGCCCGCCCACCGCCTCGGCCTGCTCCGCGCCAAGCTCCATCACCAGCCGACCGCCCGGCGCCAGCACCCGCGCGGCGCCATCGAGGATCGCGCGGTAGCATGACAGCCCGTCCGCCCCGTCGGTCAGCGCGCCCTCGGGCTCCCAGTCGCGCACCTCTGGCGCGAGATCCGCCATTTCGCCGCGCGCGATATAGGGCGGGTTCGACACCACGAGATCGAACATGCCCTCGACCCGGCTGACCCAGTCCGACACCGAGATATGCGCCCGGTCGGCAAGCCCCAGCGCCCGCGCGTTCTCGCGCGCCACCGCGCAGGCGGCCTCGGACACATCGACGCCCACCCCGCGCGCATCCGGCATTTCCGCCAGCAACGTCAGCAGGATGCAGCCCGATCCCACGCCAAGATCGAGCACGTGGCCGAACGGTTCGGACAGCGCCGCCTCGACCAGCATCTCGGTTTCGGGGCGCGGGTCGAGCACGTCGCGCGTCACCTTGAAGCGACGGCCATAGAAGGCCCGGCTGCCGGTCAGGTGCGACACCGGTTCGCGCGCGCAGCGCCGCGCCACCAGCGCCTCGAACGCCTCGAGCTTCGCGCCGTCGATCGGCTCGGGCAGCACCAGCGTCAGCCGCCCCGGATCGACGCCGACCGCATGCGAAAACAGCCGCCGCGCGTCGCGGCCCGGATCGGGCACCCCGGCCTCGGCCAGCCGCCGCGTTGCCGCGAACAGCGCCGCCGAACCGGTCAGCGGGCCCGCGGGCAGCGGGCTCATGCCTCCATCTCCGCCAGCAGCGCCGCCTGCGCCTCGGCCGTCAGCGCGTCGATGATCTCGTCGAGATCGCCGCCCATCACCGCGTCGAGCTTGTAGAGCGTCAGGTTGATGCGGTGATCGGTCATGCGGCCCTGCGGGAAATTATAGGTGCGGATGCGCTCTGAGCGGTCGCCCGAGCCGACCTGCGCGCGCCGATCGGCGGACCGCGCGCCCTCCACCCGCATCCGCTCGGCGTCGAACAGCCGCGAGCGCAGCACCTCCATCGCCAGTTCGCGGTTGCGGTGCTGCGACTTCTGGCTCGAGGTGACGACGATGCCGGTGGGAATATGGGTGATCCGCACCGCCGAATCCGTGGTGTTGACGTGCTGGCCGCCCGCACCGGACGCGCGCATCGTGTCGATGCGGATGTCATTGGGGTCGATCTTCACATCGACCGCCTCGGCCTCGGGCAGCACCGCCACGGTCGCCGCCGAGGTGTGGATGCGCCCGCCGCTTTCGGTTTCGGGCACGCGCTGCACGCGGTGCACGCCGGACTCGTATTTCAGCCGGGCAAAGACGCCCTCGCCCGCGACCCGCGCGACGACCTCCTTGATGCCGCCCAGCTCGGTGGCCTGCTCCTCGATGATCTCGAAGCGCCAGCCGCGCGCATCGGCGTGGCGTTGATACATGCGAAGCAGGTCGGCGGCGAACAGCGCGGCCTCGTCGCCCCCGGTGCCGGGGCGGATCTCGATCATCGCCGGGCGCGCATCGGCGGCATCCTTGGGCAAAAGCGCAAGGCGCAGCGCCGTCTCGGCGGCCTCCAGCCGCGCACGCAGGCCCGGCAGCTCTTCTTCCACGAGGTCGCGCATCTCGGGATCGTCGCGCAGCGCCTGCGCCTCGTCGATCTCGGCGGCAAGCCGCGCGTGCAGCGCCGCCGTTTCCACCACGGGCTTCAGCTCGGCATATTCGCGGCCCAGCTCGGCGATTTCGCCGCCCGAGGCCCCGGACGACATCTTGGCCTCGAGAAACTCGAAGCGGGCGGTGATCTGGTCGATCTTGTCCTGTGCGATCATGGATCACCCATCCTCCATCGCCCCGGACGCGTCAAGTGACGCTCAGCGGCGCGGCAACCGCTCGGACAGCGCCGCCATCCACGCCTCGACCCGTTTGCGATTGACGCCCATGTCCGACACGCCGAACCGGTTGCGCGCCCAGATCATCAGCGCCGCCCCCCCCGATTCAGGCACCGCCTTGACGCTGGTATAATCGGGAAACCCGATCAGGGCCGAACGCGTCACATAGGTCGCGCGCCCCTCTGCCGGGCTTTCGAACAAAAGCGTCGTGCGCGGCGTGGCGCGCGCGATTTCGTCGAAGGCCGACAGCAGCGTCGCGGGATCGGTCGCAAAGACCGGCGGCGCGGCATGGGCCGGGCCGGTGCGCACCAGCCAACCGCCCTGCTTAGGCTTCACCGGCACCTGCGCCACCTCCATGGGGTCGACATGCCAGCGATCGGCATCCGAGGGCGCGACCCGCACCCATGTCAGCGGCACGGCCGCGGCGACCAGTGCAGATACAGTCAGAATAGCCATTTTCTTCAATGCCTTGCCTATCAAACTTCCGGCGCGCCCAAGGCGCGGCTTTCCCCAGCCGAACGTCTTGGGCGACGCCGCGTTCCCACCTGCGGCGCTCAGCCGCGCGCGGGCTGCGCCCGTTCGACCAGCCGCGCGAAGAAGGACGCGCCATAAGGCGCGGTGTCGTCGTTGAAATCATATTCGGGGTGATGCACCCCGGCCGTGTCGCCATTGCCGATGAAGAGATAGGCGCCGGGCCGCGCCTCGAGCATGAAGGAAAAATCCTCGGCCCCCATGGCGCGCGGGCTGTCGGGAGCGCTGGCAAGGCCCACTTCGCCCGCCACCTCGGCCGCGAATTCTGCGCGGCCCGCGTCATTGATCGTCGCCGGGTAGCCGAGATTGTAGTCGAGATCGGCGCGCACGCCGTAGGCCATGCCCTGTCCTTCGCAGATCTCGCGCATGCGGCGCATCACCATCGCCTGCACGCCTTTATCGAAGCTGCGCACCGTGCCGTTGATCCAGGCGGTCGCGGGGATCACGTTGTCGGCGCTGCCGGTGTGGATCTGCGTGACCGAGATCACCAGATCCTCGCGCGCATCGTGGTTGCGGCTCACGATGGTCTGGATCGCGGTGACGATGCCGCAGGCGGCGACGACCGGGTCGGTCGCGTCCTGCGGCATGGCGCCATGCCCGCCCTTGCCGGTCACGGTGATGGTGAAATCATCCACCGCCGCCATGATCGCGCCGGGCGCGGTGCGAAAATGGCCCACCGGCAGGCCCGGCTCGTTGTGCAGCGCATAGACCTCGCCGATGCCGAACCGCTCCATCACGCCCTCCTCGACCATGACGCCGGCGCCGCCGCCGCCCTCTTCGGCGGGCTGGAAGATCAGCGCGACGGTCCCTGCGAAATTGCGCGTCTCGGCAAGGTATTTCGCCGCTCCGAGCAGCATGGTGGTGTGGCCGTCATGGCCGCAGCCATGCATCGCGCCGATGTTGGCCGAGGCATGCGGCAGGCCGGTCTCTTCGTCCATCGGCAGCGCGTCCATGTCGGCGCGCAGCCCGATCACCGGGCCGTCGCCGCGACCACGGATCAGCGCCACGACGCCCGATGTGGCGATGCCCTCGTGGATCTCGTCGACGCCGAACTCACGCAGCCTGGCCGCGATGAACGCCGCCGTCTCGTGGCAGTCGAACCCGACCTCGGGCGCGGCGTGAAGCTGGCGGCGCCAGCCCTGCATTTCTTGCGTGAAATCGGCGATGCGATTGACGACGGGCATGGCTGGCGCTCCGGGCTTTGAAATCCTAGCCTGCGGCTTGCCACCGACAGGAGCCACGCGCAATGCCCCAGACCGAGCCCGAGATCCTTCAGCCCGACCTTGATGCCGCTCGCGAAATCGCGCGGCTTTCGGCCATCATGCGGGCGCTGCGCGACCCCGAGCACGGCTGCCCATGGGATATCGAGCAGGATTTCGCGACCATCGCGCCCTACACGATCGAAGAGGCCTACGAGGTGGCCGACGCCATCGCGCGCGAGGATTGGCCCGAGCTGCGCGGCGAGCTGGGCGACCTGTTGCTGCAATCGGTCTACCACGCGCAGATGGCGACCGAGGCCGGGCATTTCGACCTCGCCGCCGTGGCGCGCGCGATCTCCGACAAGATGATCGCCCGCCACCCGCATGTCTTCGGCGATGAAAGCCGCGACCGCACGGCGGATGAACAGACGCAGGCCTGGGAGGCGATCAAGGCGGCCGAGCGCGCGGGCCGCGCCGAGACCGGCGTGCTCGACGGCGTGGCGCTTGGCCTGCCCGCCCTGATGCGCGCGGCCAAGCTGCAAAAACGCGCGGCACGGGTCGGATTCGACTGGCCGCAGACGGCGCAGGTGCTCGACAAGCTGGTCGAGGAGGCGCAGGAGCTGGTCGAGGCGCGCGACAGCCTGAGCCATGACGAGATCGAGGCCGAAATGGGCGACCTGTTGTTCGTCATGGCCAATCTGGCGCGGCATCTCGACGTCGATCCCGAGGCGGCCCTGCGCCGGTCCAACGATAAATTCACAAGACGCTTCAAATACATAGAGGTCGAACTTCAATCTCGCGGCAAGCATCCCTCCGAAAGCGACCTCGATGAGATGGACGCTCTGTGGAACGAGATCCGGCGCGCGGAGAAGCAGCGCGAAAAAGTTTCAAACTAAAAAACTCAGGCATTGACCCGACCAATTCGCTCGGGTTTAAGCGCCACCAATCGCAACACGCAATTGGAGCGTCCCATGACCCTTCGCCCCGTTCTCACCATCGCCGCCGCCCTGGCCGGCACCACCGCGATGGCCGATGTCAACGTCTACACCACCCGCCAGCCCGAGCTGATCCAGCCGGTGGCCGACGCCTTCACCGAAGAGACCGGCATTGCCGTCAACCTCGCCTTCGTCGAGGACGGCATCGTCGAGCGGCTGGAAGCCGAGGGCAAGCGGTCGCCCGCCGATCTGGTGATGACCGTCGACATCGCCAATCTCAGCCAGATCGTCGATGCCGGCGTCACCCAGCCGGTCGAGAGCGAGGTCCTGAACGAGTCGGTTCCGGCCAACCTGCGCGGCGAGAACGGCGACTGGTTCGGCGTCACCACCCGCGCCCGCATCGTCTATGCCAGCCAGGAGCGCGTCGCCGACGGCGAAATCACCACCTACGAGGATCTCGCCTCGGACAAGTGGGAAGGCCGGATCTGCACCCGTTCGGGCCTGCACAACTACAACCTCGCGCTGGTCTCGGCGATCATCGCCCATCACGGCGAAGACTATGCCAAGGAATGGGCGCAGGGCGTGAAGGACAACCTCGCGCGCAAGCCCGAGGGCAACGACCGCGCGCAGGTCAAGGCGATCTGGGCCGGTGAATGCGACATCTCGCTCGGCAACACCTATTACATGGGCAAGATGCTGCAGGACGAAGAGCAGACCGAGTGGGCGAACGCCGTCCGCATCACCTTCCCGACCTTCGAGAACGGCGGCACCCATGTGAACGTCTCGGGCGTCGCGCTGACCCAGTCCGCGCCGAACAAGGAAGAGGCGGTCCAGTTCATGGAATTCCTCGTCTCGCCGCAGGCGCAGGAAGTCTATGCCGAGGCGAACTTCGAATACCCCGTGCTCGACAGCGCCGAGGCCTCCGAGCTGGTGCAGGGCTGGGGCGAGTTCGAAGCCGACGAGACCGACCTGCCGACGCTGGCCGACCACCGCGCCGCCGCGCTGCGGATCATGGAAGAAGTGAACTTCGACGGCTGATCGTCACAAGCGAAAGAAAAGCCCGCCTTCATTCCGAAGGCGGGCTTTTTTCGTTTGAGGATAATGACTTAAAGATCAGGCCCCGGCCTTCTCCTCCAACTCCAGCCATTCGGTTTCAGCCGCATCCAGCGCCGATTGGCGCTCGGCCATCGCCTCGGTCGCCTTGCGGAACTTCACCGGCTCGCGGGTGAACAGCTCCGGGTCGGCGAGCAGCTCCTCAAGCTTGGCGATCTCGCGCGTCAGCCGCTCGATCACGCCGGGCAGCTCTTCGAGCCGGTGCTTTTCGGTGAAGCTGAGGCTCGGCTTCGGCGCCTCGGCCTTCGGCTTGGGCGCGCTCGGGGCGCTTGGCGCGGGCGCGCTGCCGCGCGGCGCGGGGGCATGGTTCACCGGTGCGGCGGCGTTCTTGCGCTGGCTGCGGTAATCGCTCCAGCCGCCCGCATAAAGCGTGGCGCGCCCGTCGCCCTCCATCGCGATCGTCGTGCTCGCCACCCGGTCGAGAAAATCGCGGTCGTGGCTGACCAGAAGCACGGTGCCGTCGTATTCGCCCAGGAGGTCCTGCAGCAGGTCCAGCGTCTCGATGTCGAGATCGTTGGTCGGCTCGTCGAGCACCAGCACGTTCGAGGTCTGCGCCATGATCCGCGCCAGCAACAGCCGCGCCTTTTCACCGCCCGAGAGCGACTTGACCGGCGCGCGGGCCTGGCCTTCGTCGAACAGGAACTCCTTGAGATAGCCGACCACGTGCTTGGGCGTGCCGCGCACCATCACCTGGTCCGAGGAGCCCGACACCGCCATCAGCGGATCATTAGTCAGGCTGTCCCACAGCGTCGCCTCGGGGTCGAGCCGGGCGCGGGCCTGGTCGAACACCGCGATCTCGAGGTTGGTGCCGTGCTTGATGCGGCCCTCATCAGGTTCAACCTCGCCAAGCAACATCTTGATAAGCGTCGTTTTTCCGACCCCGTTGGGGCCGACGAAGGCGATCCGGTCGCCGCGCATCACGGTCAGGTCGAAGTTATCGACGATGCGCTTGCCGGCATATTCCTTGCGCAGGCCAAAGGCTTCGACGACCTTCTTGCCCGAGGTCGGCCCTTCGCCCAATGCCATCGCCGCCGTGCCCTGGCGGCGGATCTGGCCCGCCCGCTCGGCGCGCAGCTCCTGCAGCGCCCGCACCCGGCCCTGGTTGCGCTTGCGCCGGGCCGAGATGCCCTCGACCGCCCAGCGGGCCTCGGACTTGATCTTGCGATCAAGCTTGTGGCGCGCCATGTCCTCGTCTTCCCAGGTCTTGTCGCGCCACGCCTCGAAGCCTTCGAAGCCGGTTTCCTGCCGCCGCACCGCGCCGCGGTCGATCCACAGCGTCGCGCGGGTCAGCGCCTTGAGAAAGGCGCGGTCGTGGCTGATCAGCACGAAGGCGGCGCGGGTCTGCTTCAGCTCGGCCTCGAGCCAGGCGATCGCCTCGATGTCGAGATGGTTGGTCGGCTCGTCGAGCAGCATCAGCTCGGGCGCCTCGGCCATCAGCTTGGCCAGCGCCGCGCGCCGCCGCTCGCCACCCGAGGCGGTGGCCGGATCGCGGTCGGGATCGAACTTGAGCCCCTCGGCCACGACCGAAAGCTTGTATTCCTCGCCCAGCTCGAGGTTCTGCGCGGCCCAGTCGCCCAAGCTGGCGAAGCCCGAGAAATCCGGGTCCTGCTCCATGTAGCCCACCGATGTGGCGGGCGGCACGGCGCGGATGCCGCGATCGGCCTCCACGAGACCGGCCATCACCTTCATCAAGGTGGACTTGCCAGAGCCGTTGCGGCCCACGAGCGCGACCCGGTCGCCGGTCTGGACCGCGAGCGACAGGTCGTCGAAGACCGGATCGCCGCCGAAGGTGAGGGAAATATCGGTGAGCTGGAGAAGGGGTGCGCGTGCCATGCCCGCCAGCTAGAGGGCGGCGCGCGGCTTATCAAGGCCCGAATGCGAGCGCGCGCAACGCGCGGGCGCGCGGCGCCGGGATCGCCGCGACATCGACCATGCACAGCACATGCAGCGTGTTCATCGCGCGGTCGATCACCGCGTGATCGCCCACCACGCCCCCCATGCCCAGATAGCTGCGCAACAAGGGCGGCAGCCCGGCCCGCGCCGCGCGTGGATCGGCGACGGGCCCGCCGAGCGCGACCGCCTCGCCCGCCCGGCGCCCGGGCGCGATCATGCGCGGCGCGGCATGATGCGCGCCGAGCCAGGCCAGCGCCGGGGCGTGCGGCGCGGGGTCGGTTCCGGCGAACGAGGCGCAGCCGAACAGCAAGGTCGCGCGCTGCCGCACCACGATCCGGGTCAGCGCCGCGAGCGCGAGACGCAGCGCCGCGCCGTCGCGCGCCTCGGGGGCGGTGCAGAACCGGCCGATCTCCATCAGCCGCCCCGGCCAGCCCGCCAACGGCGACAGGTCGTAGGACGCGGCACTCGCGGCCTGCGTCACCTCCGCCGGCTCGAAGACTCGCCAGCGCAGCGCGCACAGCGCCCGACCGGCCCCGTCCTCGACCAGCAAATGACGGCTCGTGGCGTCATGGCCGTCCTCGTCGCGCAGCGCCCCGCCCAGCTCCACGAAGCAGCGCGCCCTGAGCGCCATGGCGCGCGCCCGCGCGGCCCCGCGCGGCTCGAACGCGACCATCCCGGCGCGCCGCAGCATCACGCCGCGCTCTGGCGGATCGGCCATGGCTGACTACATAGGGGGGCGAGATCACGGAGGACCAGATGGACAAGATCACCAAACCCGACGCGCAATGGCGCGAGGAGCTGTCCGAGCTCGAATACAAGGTCATGCGCAAGCACGGCACCGAGCGCGCCTTCAGCCACGAGAATTTTCCCAAGGGGCCCGGCACCTTCACCTGCAAGGGCTGCGGGCGCCCGCTCTTCGATGCCGACACCAAGTTCGACAGCGGCACCGGCTGGCCCAGCTTCTACGCGCCGATCGGCCCCGACGCGGTCGGCGAAAAGACCGATCGCAGCTTTTTCATGAAGCGCACGGAGGTGCATTGCGCGGCCTGCGAATCGCATCTGGGCCACGTCTTTCCCGACGGCCCGGCGCCGACCGGGCTGCGCTACTGCATGAACGGCGTGGCGATGGAGTTCAAACCGGCCTCCACGGATGAAAGCGCGGCCTGATCGCCGCGTCATTCGTCGTTGATCAGCGCGCTCGGGTCGAAATTGCCCGCCGCCCCCGCCAGTTGCCGCAGGAAGGTGCCGCTTTCGACGCTGTCCTCGGTGACCCGGCGGGTCAGCGGCACGATGCGCCCGTCGCTGAGGTCGAACCGCTCGACATTGGCGACCCCGCCAGAGGCCGCGAAGCTGATCGCGACGACCTCGCGGCTCACTTCTTCGGGGGCGAAGAAGCCGTAATGGCGAAACACCGACCGCACGTAGTAGAGATCCTGCGCGCCGAGCGCGCCGGTGGTGGTCGGCGGGCCGGCCTTTTCGAGCACCGCCTCGCGGCTTTCGCCGAGCGAGATCGACGACAGCACGGCTTCGGCGGGCACGTATCCGTGGAACCGCTCGGTCGGGCTGCAGGCCGCGAGGAGCGCGATCCCCAGCATGGCGGCGCCGCGGCGAAACCCGCGGCCGATCTTGTCCCGGCCGGTATCCATGCCCATCTGCCCCTGCTCTTGCCTCAAGCCCTTGCGGCTTCTAAAGCCGCTTACAACAACACCAAGCCTATCTTCAAGGAAGGAAGCGGACCATGGCAGACGCGACCCCACTTCCGCGCCGGGTGATCCGCCTGGGCGAGCTGTCCGAACGCCGCGGCACCGAGGCCGTGATCGAAACCGACGCGCCCGCCCGCGCCGCCGTGGCCGCGGCCCTGGGCATCCGCGGCATCCGCAAGCTGCGCTTCGCGGCGCGGCTTTCGCCCGAGGGCAGCCGCGGCTGGCGGCTCGACGGCGATCTCGGCGCCACGGTGGTGCAGGACTGCGTGGTGACGCTCGACCCGGTGGTGACGCGGATCGACGAGACCGTGCTGCGCCGGTATCTCGCCGACGTGACCGAACCCGACGAGGCCGAGGCCGAGATGCCCGAGGACGACACGATCGAGCCGCTGCCCACCGCGGTCGATCTGGGCCAGGTGATGATCGAGGCGCTGGCGCTCGCCCTGCCCGATTACCCGCGCGCCCAAGGCGTGGGCCCCGCCGACATGAGCGCCACCGCGCCGGGCGCCGCACCGATCACCGACGAGGACGTGAAGCCGTTTGCCGGGCTCAAGGGGCTGCGCGACAAGCTTTCGGGCGGAGAAAACGACGACGCATAGCACTGCCCCCTTGCTTTTCGGCGCGGCGGCCGTATTTTCGCGGCCTCTTTCCATTCCACGGCTCGACAGCCCGCTTCTTATCGCCTAAGAGCGGCCGGACGTCGCGGGATGGATCCCCTGACCGGGGCCATGCGCCCACCCGCCAGCCGGGCCGGACCCGTTTCCGCGCCCACTTAGACTAGAGCCAGTATTACTTCGAGGTTGTGACATGGCCGTTCCGCAGAACAAGATCTCCAAGTCGCGCCGCAACCAGCGTCGGGCCCATGACGGCCTGACCGGCGCGAACCCCAATGAATGCACCAGCTGCGGGGAGCTCAAGCGCCCGCACCACGTCTGCCCGTCCTGCGGCAGCTATGCCGATCGCGAAGTGATCGCGCAGGCCGCCGAGACCGAGCTGGACGACGACGCGGCGTAAGCCCCGTTATCCGGGCTTTGGCGCGGGACGGGCTTTGGCCCGGACCGCGCCGCCCCTCGGGGCACGGCCCGGATGTCTGCAGCAGCGACACCGGCGCGCCACCACGACCGCGCCCAGAGCATCGGGGCCGCGATGACGGGCATGTCCCAAGACAGTTCCATCACGCTTTCCGTCGACGCCATGGGCGGCGATCAGGGCCCGGCCGTCGTGGCCGCAGGCGTGACGAAATTCCTTTCCTCCGATCCTTCCGCGCAGGTGATCCTGCACGGCCAGCGACAGATCCTCGAGCCGCTGTTTTCGGGCTCGGACGTCGCCGCCCGGGTCGAGATCGTCCATGCCGACGGCGTGGTGACGATGACCGACAAACCCTCCAATGTGATGCGCAGCGGCAAGTCCACCTCGATGTGGTCGGCCGTCGACGCCCTGCGCGACCGCCGCGCCGGCGCCTGCGTCAGCTGCGGCAACACCGGCGCGCTGATGGCGGTGTCGATGATCCGGCTGCGCAAGGCCGAGGGCGTCAACCGCCCCGCCATCGCCTGCCTGTGGCCCTCGCGCAACCGGCAGGGCTTCAACGTCATGCTCGATGTCGGCGCCGATATCCGCGCCGATCAGGACGATCTTCTGGCCTATGCCATGATGGGCGCCTCCTATGCGCGCAACGGGCTCGGGCTGGAGCGGCCGCGGATCGGGCTGCTCAATGTCGGCACCGAGGAGCACAAGGGCCGGGCCGAGCTGAAGGTCGCCTCCGACATGATCGGCGCCGCCGCCGGGAACGGCGATTTCGACTATGTCGGCTTCGTCGAGGGCGGCGACATCCCCTCGGACCGGGTCGACGTGATCGTCACCGACGGCTTCACCGGCAATGTCGCGCTCAAGACCGGCGAAGGCACCGCCACGCTGATCTCGGGGCTCTTGCGCGAGGCGTTCCTGTCCTCCACCATCTCCAAGCTCGCGGCGCTGCTGTCGCGTGGCGCGATGGGCCGGCTGAAATCCCGGATCGATCCGCGCCAGGTCAATGGCGGCGTGTTTCTCGGGCTGGGCGGCATCGTGGTGAAAAGCCACGGCTCGGCCGACGCCACCGGCGTCGCCGCCGCACTGAGCCTTGCCGCGCGGCTTGCGCGGTCCGATTTTTCCGAAAGGCTGGCGCATCGCATCGCCGGTGTTTCGGCCCTGCATCAGGACGCACCCAAGGAGATCAAGGCATGACCATTCGCGCGGTCGTCACGGGTGTCGGGCACTACCTCCCCGAACGGGTCATGGAAAACGCCGAGTTCGAGGCCTTCGTCGAGACCTCCGACGAATGGATCCGCTCGCGCTCGGGGATCGAGCGGCGCCACATCGCCGCCGAGGGACAGGCCACCTCCGATCTCGCCGCCCGCGCCGCCCGCGCGGCACTGGCCGATGCCGGTGCGGACACCGACGGGGTCGATGCGATCATCCTCGCCACCTCGACCCCCGATTTCACCTTCCCCTCCGCCGCCACCATGGTGCAGCGCGAGCTGGGCATGACGCATGGATTCGCCTTCGACGTGCAGGCGGTCTGCGCCGGATTCGTCTACGCGCTGGCCACCGCCAACGCGATGATCCTCACCGGCCAGGCGAAACGCGTGCTGGTGATCGGCGCCGAGACCTTCAGCCGGATCATCGACTGGACCGACCGCGCGACCTGCGTGCTGTTCGGCGACGGCGCCGGCGCGCTGGTGCTCGAAGCCGCCGAGGGCGAGGGCCTGTCCTCCGACCGCGGCATCCTGTCGGCCGATCTCAACTCCGACGGCCGCCACAAGGACATCCTGCATGTCGATGGCGGCGTCTCGACCGGCGCCACCGGCCATCTGCGCATGGAGGGCCGCGAGGTGTTCCGCCACGCCGTTGAAAAGCTGGCGCAAACCGCGCATCTGTCGCTCGACAAGGCGGGGCTCGGCCCCGACGATGTCGACTGGGTCGTGCCGCATCAGGCGAATATCCGCATCATCCAGGCCACGGCCAAGAAGCTCGGCCTCGGCATGGACAAGGTGGTGACCACGGTCCAGGACCATGGCAACACATCGGCCGCCTCGATCCCGCTGGCGCTCTCCGTCGGGCAGGCCAACGGCCAGATCAAGAAGGGCGATCTCGTGGTGACGGAGGCGATCGGCGGCGGCCTCGCATGGGGGTCGGTCGTGCTGCGCTGGTGACCCCGCGTGACCTCGCTGCAACTGTGACTTCCATCCACTTGAGATTGACTTGAAATTGCCGTCGGCCTTAAAGTTGCGGCAGAGCAGGGAGATCGAGATGGCGGACAAGACATTGACCCGGATGGATCTTGCCGAGGCGGTGCATGAGGAGCTGGGGCTGTCGCGCAACGACAGCGCCGAGCTGGTCGAAGCGGTCCTGGGGCATATCTCGGATGCGCTGGTGGCCGGCGAGCAGGTCAAGATCAGCTCCTTCGGCACGTTTTCGGTACGCGACAAGGCGGCGCGGATCGGCCGCAACCCCAAGACAGGCGAAGAGGTGCCGATCCATCCGCGGCGGGTGCTGACCTTCCGCTCCTCGCACCTGATGAAGGACAAGGTCGCCGCGGGCAACCGGAGCTGAGGCGGCCCGGATGGTGAAATCGGCTCAAGCATTCCGCACCATCGGCGAGGTGTCCGAGGCGCTCGACACGCCTGCGCATGTGCTGCGATTCTGGGAAAGCAAGTTCGCGCAGGTCCGGCCGGTGAAACGCGCCGGTGGGCGGCGCTACTACCGCCCCGAGGATCTCGACCTGCTCTGCGGCATCAAGATGCTGCTGCACGACCGGGGCATGACCATCAAGGGCGTGCAGAAGCTCCTGCGCGAAAAGGGCGTACGCCATGTCGCGGGCGAAGGCCGCAACGCCGATACCGCCCCCGGCACCCCCCGCCGCGCCCCGCCCGGCGCCGCGCCCGGCGGTCGAGGATGCGGTGCTCCTGCTCGACCCCGATTCCGATCTCGGGCCGGGCGCCGAAACCGCCTCGCAATCGCGCCCCGCCGCCGCCCCCGCCCCAAGCCCGGCCCCAAGCTTGGCCCCAACCCCGCAGGCCCCGCTGGCGCTTTTGCATGCCGCCGGTTCCGCCTGCCTGAATGCCCGCGCCGCCCGGATCGCGCCGCTGGTCGCCCGGATCGAGCGGCTGCGCGCGCGGATGATCGATGCCCGCGACGGCAAGCGCTGATTTCGCGATTTTTTTACGCAAACCGGCTTGCCCCCACCCGCCACATAAGGCATTAGCAGCCTCAGTCGGGCTATAGCGCAGCCTGGTAGCGCGTCCGTCTGGGGGACGGAAGGTCGCAGGTTCGAGTCCTGCTAGCCCGACCATTTATGACCGCCCGCCGCCTCAAAGCGGCGGGCGTCGTCATGTCAGGAGGAGCCGTCGCGTGACCGGAGTTCTGCCCCGCCAGGGGATCGCCCAGCTGATCGAAAGCGGCGCGATTCGCGCCGACACCCCGATCCGCCCCGAACAGATCCAGCCCGCCAGCCTCGACCTCAGGCTCGGCCGCGTGGCCTACAGGGTGCGCGCCTCCTTCCTTGCGGGCGATGGCCGCCGGGTCGAGGACCGGCTGGCAGAATTCGAGATGCACCGCATCGATCTCGACCAAGGCGCGGTGCTGGAAAAGGGCTGCGTCTACGTCGTGCCGCTTATGGAGCGGCTCGCCCTGCCCGACGGCATCCAGGCCGTGGCCAACGCCAAAAGCTCGACCGGCAGGCTCGACCTGCTGACCCGGCTGATCGCCGATGGCGGCACCGAGTTCGACCGCATCGCGCCGGGCCATGACGGCCCGCTCTATGCCGAGATCTGCCCGCGCAGCTTTTCGGTGCTGGTGCGGCCCGGCATGCGGCTCAACCAGATCCGGTTTCGCGCCGGGCAAGCCGTGCTCGACGATGCCGCGCTGGCCGATCTGCACGCGCGCGAGCCGCTGGTCGACGGCGAGGCGCTGATTTCCGAGGGCCTGGGCTTTTCGGTCGACCTGTCGCCCGCCCTTGCCGCCTGCGCGGGCTTTCGCGCCAAGCCGCATGCCGGGGTGATCGATCTCGACCGGATCGGCCATTACGAGGTGTCCGAATTCTGGGAAGCTGTGCCGAGCCCCAAGGGCCGCGTCATCCTCGATCCCGGCGCCTTCTACATCCTCGTCAGCCGCGAGGCGGTGACCATCCCGCCCGCCTATGCCGCCGAAATGGCGCCCTATCTTGCCATGGCAGGCGAATTCCGGGTGCATTACGCGGGGTTTTTCGACCCCGGCTTCGGCCATGCCTCGGCGCGGGGCAAGGGGTCGCGCGGCGTGCTCGAGGTGCGCTGCCACGAGGCGCCCTTCGTGCTCGAACACGGGCAGGTGGTCGGACGGCTCGTCTATGAAAAGATGGCCGAGATCCCCGACCAGCTCTACGGCGCCGGGATCGCCTCGAATTACCAGGGCCAGGGGCTCAAGCTCTCCAAGCAGTTCCGCGCGCCCTGATGCGCCACCGGGGCGCTGGGGCGGCCCCGTGGGGCCGCGCCTTGCCGCCGATGGGGCTCAGGCCCCGAACAGGCTGTCCTGCGCCTGTGCGTCCTCTTCCTCGCCGCCCTGCCCCGGCGGCGGCCGGTTGTCGAGCAGCCCCGCTGCGCGCAGCTCGCGCAGGCCGGGCAGGTCGCGCGGGCTCGACAGCCCGAAATGGTCGAGAAAGCCTTCGGTGACCACGAAGGTCACGGGCCGCCCCGGCGTCATCTTGCGCCGCCCCAGCCGGACCCAGCCCATGTCGATCAGCTGATCGACCGTGCCGCGGCTGACGGAGACGCCGCGGATCTCCTCGATCTCGGCGCGGGTGACGGGCTGGTGATAGGCGATGATCGCCAGCGTTTCGGTCGCCGCGCGGCTGAGCTTGCGGGTCTCGACCGCGTGGCGCTCCAGAAGGTGGCCCAGATCCGGCGCGGTGCGAAACGCCCAGGAATCGCCGCTGCGGCGCAGCTCCACGCCCCGCCCCTCGTAGCGCGCGCGCAGATCGTCGAGCGCGCGGGCCAGATCCGTTCCCTCGGGCAGGCGCCGCGCCAGCTCGGCGGTGGCGACCGGCTCGGCGCTGGCGAACAAGAGCGCCTCGACCATCCGCTCGGCCTCGGCGCGCGAGGCGGCGTCGAACTGCGCGGTTTCGGGTTGGTCGGTCATGCGGTGTCCTTCCGGCGGATCTCGATCGGGGCGAAGATGTCGCCCTGACGGATCTCGATGCGGCCTTCCTTGGCCAGTTCGAGAGAGGCCGCGAAGGTCGCGGCGGTGGCCGAGCGGCGTCGGCGCGGCGCGGCCTGCCAGTCCTCGGGGAAATAGGCCGAAATGTCGGCCCAGTCGGCGGCCTCGCCCACCATGGCGCGCAGCCGGTCGAGCGCCTGCTCCATGGTCATCAAATCGCGCCGGTCCATGACGAAGGGACGGAATTCGTCGCGCGTCTTGACCCGCGCATAGGCCTGCATGAGATCGAGCAGGCTCGCGTGGTGCACGGTCGAACGATGCACCGTGACCGCCTCCTCGGCGCCGCGCGCGAACACGTCGCGCCCCAGCCGGGGGCGCGCCATCAGCTGTGCCGAGGCCTCGCGCATCGCCTGCAATCGCTCCAGCTGGAACGCCAGATGCGCGGCGAGATCCTCGCCCGAAGGTTCCTCCGTGGCCGGGTCCGGCGGCAGCAGCAGCCGCGATTTCAGGAAGGCCAGCCACGCCGCCATGACGAGATAATCGGCGGCCAGCTCGATCCTGAGCACGCGGGCCTTCTCGACGAAGCCGAGATATTGCTCGGCCAGCGCGAGGATCGAGATCTGCCGCAGATCGACCTTCTGGGTGCGCGACAGCGTCAGCAAGAGATCGAGCGGCCCCTCGAAGCCCTCGACATCGACGATCAGCGCCTCGGCGGCCCGGCGATCCGCGACCGTGGCGTGGCCGGCATTCGGGCCGGTGTCGGCGCCGCGGGCGACATCCTGTCCGCCATCCATCACGCATCCTCCCCGGTAAGCGCGCCAAGCTCGTCGCGCAGCGCCTCGATATCCGCCAGCTCCGGCGCCCGGCGCTGCGCCAGCGCGGCTTCGGCGCGGCGCGTGGCCTCGGCGCCCATCACCCCGCAGGCGGCGATCACATCCGCCATCTCGGCCCGCTCGCCATTGCAGTGCAGCACCACGTCGCAGCCCGCCGCGATGCTGGCGCCCGCGCGTTCGCCGATGCCGCCCGACAGCGCCTCCATCGACAGATCGTCGGTCATGATCAGACCGTCGAACCCGATTTCCTCGCGGATCATCCGCATCGCGGCGGGCGAGGTGGTGGCAGGCCGCTCGGGATCGATCGCCTCGAGCACGATATGCGCGGTCATGCCCATCGCCATGTCCGACAGCGCCGCGAAGGGCGCGAAATCGCGGGCGCGCAGCTCGTCGAGCCCGACCGCCACGCGCGGCAGCGCCTTGTGGCTGTCGACCCGCGCCCGGCCATAGCCGGGAATGTGCTTGAGCACCGGCAGCACGCCCCCCGCCAGGAGCCCCTCGGCGGCGATACGGGCGGCGGCGACCACGCCGTCGACCGTGTCGCCATAAAGCCGGTTGCGCAGGATGTGATGCGTCTGCGGCTCCACCAGATCGGCGAGCGGCGCGCAGTTCACGTCGATGCCGACCTCGTGCAGCTCGGCCGCGATCAGCCGGTGGCGCAGCCATTGCGCGCGCAACGGATCGGAGGCCCGCGCCATCTGGTCGAGCGCGGGCAGATAGGCGCGCCAATGCGGCGGACGCATCCGCTGCACCCGCCCGCCTTCCTGGTCGATCAGGATCGGGGCGTCGCGGCCCAGGGCCGCGCGCAGCTCATGGGTCAGGCGGCGCAGCTGGTCGGGCGTCTCGACATTGCGCGCGAACAGGATGAAGCCCCACGGATCGGCGTCGCGAAAGAACGCCGCCTCGTCGGCGCCAAGGCGCGCCCCTTCGGGCCCGAGGATCGCGGCGGCGGTCATCGCACCACCACCGGGATGCAGGCGGCGTCCTCGGCCACCAGCGCCGAGCAGAAGCGCCGCGCCTCGGCCAGGTCGGCAAAGCCGGTGGCGCGCAGCCGGAAAAAGGTGCGCCCGCCGCTCATCGCCTGCTGCACCAGACGCTCGCGCCCGGCCAGGAGCTCGCCGAAGCGGCCGTTGAGCCGGGCCCATTCGCGCCCGGCCACCTCGGGGCTGTCGAAGGCCCCGAGCTGCACGAGGCTGGTGCCCGGCGCGATCTTGCGGGTGTCGACCCGCACCGGGTCCAGCTCGGGTTCGGGATCGGGCGCGGCGGCGGCGGCCATCGCCGTGGCGGGGCGCAACGCGGTGGGGCGCAGCGCCGGGCGCGCGGGCGGGGCCGGGCCGGCCTGCGCCGCCTGCGGTTCGGCTGCCGCGATGACCGAGGCGTCCGGCCCCGCCACGGTGCCCGGAACGGCCTCGACGGGCAGGCCCGCCTCAGCGGCGATGCGATCGGCGAGATCGGCGATGTCGCTGGCCGACATCGGGCGGTCGGGGTCGAAGACCGGCGCCGCCCCGGCGAGATCCTCATCCGGGCGCAGCTCGCCCGCTTCGGCGGTCGGCTGGACCATCAGGTCCTCCTCTGTGAGACCGGGCGCCTGCGGGGCGAGCACCAGCCGTTCCTCGGGACCGGCGGCCTCGCCCATCGCGGCGATGTCGTTGACGGCGAGCCCCTTGTGCAGCGCGATCTCGCCGCCGGGGTTCTCGGGCGCCTCGCGCATCGGGCCCTGCATGGCGCGCACCACCGGGATGCCGGTCACGTCGCGCACCCACAGCTTGTAGCCCCACACGGCGATGCCCAGCACCAGCGCCAGAGACAGGATGGCCCCCGCATAGCGGAAGACCAGCGCCAGCCCGGCGGCCAGCCGCCCGGGCCCCTGCGGATCGCTCGGTTGTGCCATCTCAGCCTCTCTGCCCCGGGGGGTGCGCGCCCCTCTCTGCCTTGCCCGACCGCCAGCGCGCTCAGCGCATCTCCTCGACCGGGGTGACGCCAAGGATACCAAGCCCCTCCGCGATCACAACGCCGACCGCCCGCGCGAGCGAAATCTTGCTCTGGGTCGTGGCGGCATCGCCCTCCTGCACGAAGCGCAGGCCCGGCTCGTCATTGCCGCGGTTCCACAGCGCGTGGAAGGCCGAGGCGAGGTCGTACAGATAGAACGCGACCCGGTGCGGCTCGTGGCCCTTGGCGGCGATCTCCACGAGGCGCGGCCATTCGGCAAGGCTGCGCATCAGCGCCAGCTCCGCCTCGTGGTCGAGCGCCGCGAGATCCGCCCCCGCCAGCGTCGCGTCATCGACCGCGATGCCCATCGCTTCGGCCTTGCGCAGCACCGAGCTGATGCGCGCATTGGCGTATTGCACGTAGAAGACCGGATTCTCGCGGCTCTGCTCCAGCACCTTGTCGAAATCGAAATCGAGCGGCGCGTCGTTCTTGCGGGTCAGCATGTGGAACCGCGCCGCGTCCGGGCCGACCTGGTCGACGAGATCGCGCAGCGTGATGAAATTGCCCGCGCGCTTGGACATCTTGAACGGCTCGCCGTTCTTCCACAGCTTCACCAGCTGGATCAGCTTGACGTCGAGCGGCACCTTTCCCTCGGACAGCGCCGAGACGGCGGCCTTCATCCGCTTGACGTAACCGCCGTGATCGGCGCCGAACACGTCGATCAGCTGGGTGAAGCCACGGTCGATCTTGTCGTAGTGATAGGCGATGTCGGGCGCGAAATAGGTCCATGCGCCGTCCGATTTCATGATCGGCCGGTCGACATCGTCGCCATGCGCGGTGGAGCGGAACAGCGTCTGCTCGCGCGGCTCCCAATCCTCGGGGGTCTTGCCCTTGGGCGGCTCCAGCGTGCCGCGATAGATCAGCTCGCGCGCGCGCAGCTCCTCGATCGCCGCCTCGATCCGGCCGGTGCCGTAAAGCGCCTTTTCCGAAAAGAACACGTCCATGGTGACGCCCAGCGCGGCGAGATCGTCGCGGATCATCTCCATCATCGCCTCGGTCGCGATCTCGCGCGCCTCGTCGAGCCAGTCGCTTTCGGGCGCGTTCAGCATCCGCTCGCCCCAGCGCTCTTTCAGCATCTCGCCCACCGGCACGAGGTAATCGCCCGGATAGAGCCCCTCGCCGATCTCGGGCGTCATGCCGCAGGCCTCGCGGTAGCGTTCGAAGGAGGACCGCGCCAGAACGTCGACCTGCGCGCCGCCGTCATTGACGTAGTATTCCTTGGTCACGTCATGGCCCGCGTAATCCAGCAGCCGCGCCAGCGCGTCGCCGAACACCGCGCCGCGGGCGTGGCCGACATGCATCGGCCCCGTGGGGTTGGCCGAGACGTATTCGACATTGACCTTTTCGCCCTGCCCCATGGTCGAGCGTCCGAAACCGGTCTCGGTCAGCGCGGCGCGCACGATGCCCTGCCACAGCGCGGGCGCGAGCCGCAGGTTGATGAAGCCGGGCCCGGCCACCTCGGCATGAGCGATGCGGTCGTCGGCGGCCAGCCGCGCGGCCAGATCCTCGGCGATGTCGCGCGGCTTTTTCCCGGCGGGCTTGGCCAGCACCATCGCGGCGTTGGTCGCCATGTCGCCATGCGCCGGATCGCGCGGCGGCTCCACCGTCACGGCGCCGGTCTGCAGCGCCTCGGGGATCGCCCCGTCGCGCGCCATGGCATCAAGCGTGTCGAGCACAAGCGCCCGGATGTCGGTGAAGAGGTTCATGCGCAGTCCTTTCGGCCTAGTCGTGCCGCGAGATCGGCCCGCGACCCTTTACCATGGCGGTGCCGCGCGTCAACGCGCGCTGCGTTGCCCGTCGCCCGGAACGGGCGCTCACGGCGATGCCCGGAACGGGCGCGTTTGCTCGGACCGGAACGGGCGCGCTTATCCAGACCGGAACGGGCGCTCGGGCGCAATGCCCGGAACGGGCGCTTGGGGAAATGCCAAGCACCGCGGCCTGCGGCAAAGCGCGAACCGGACGCATCTGTCGAAACCCGGCGCCTGCGTCTGGATCGAAACCCGAACCGGGCACCGGGATCGGCTCCCGGCGCCCGGACCCGGATCAGGCGGCGCGGGGCCGCTTGCCGCGCGGCTTGCGGCGGCCCGCGATCGACCATGCCGCACCGGGTCCGGCCTTGGGGCCGGTCTTCGGCCCGCCGCCGGGCTTGGTCGGCTTGTTCTTGGCGGCCTGCCTGGCGATCTCGTGGCCCGCCTCGGGGTCGGTGCCCTTCTCCTCGCCCGGCGGCAGCATCGAGATGATCCGCACGTCGGGCGCGGGGCGGATTTCCTCGTCCTCGCGGATGAACTCGGTGGTGCCCTGCGGCCCGACCCGCGCCACGACCTTGGCGTGCGGCCGCTTGGCGCGCCACTCCTCCAGCCCGTATTCCTCGGTCAGCCGGGTGACGCGGAAGCTCCAGCCATCGCGCATCAGCTGCTCCAGCCCGTTATAGCCCTCCTCGGGGCCGAAGGCGCGCCCGGTCAGGCTCGAGGACAGCGCGTGGCGCGCGCTCTCGTTCTTCTGCCGGGTGATCTGGTAGACGTTGTCGCGGCCGAATTCCGGGCCAAGATCGGTGGCGACCAGCGTGTTGTAGGCGTCGTTCTCGGTCGCCGCGACCACCACGTCATAGCTCACCAGCTCGAGGAAATGTTCGGCCGATTCCGACAGGATGTCGCCCGAATAGGTCGTGATGCCCTCCGAACGGGCGGCACGCAGGTTGTTGTGGTTGGGATCGGCCATCAGCACCGGCACCTCGACCTTGCGCAGCGCCTCGGCCAGCCCGCGGGTAAAGCGCGACCCGCCGATCAAGAGCACGCCCGGCACCACCCCGCCCGACAGGCCCAGCGCGCGGGCAAAGGGCACGAGGGTGAAGCCGTGCACCACCACCGTGAAGGCCACCAGCACGAAGGCCAGCGGCGCCACGACATGGCCGTCGGGCACGCCCAGATCGGCCAGCCGCTCGCCGAACAGGCCCGCCACCGCGACCAGCACCACGCCGCGCGGCCCGGTCAGCGCCACTAGAAGCTGCTCGCGCCACGGCACGCCCGCGCCCAGGAGCGACAGGTAGACGGTGAGCGGGCGCACCACCAGCACCACCGCCAGCACGAAGACCACCGCGCGCCAGTCGAGCGCGGCCAGCGTCTCGAATTCGACCGCCGCGGCCAGAAGGATGAACACCCCCGACACCAGAAGGATCGTCGCGTGCTCCTTGAAACGGCGCAGCTCGGTGTAGGAGGGCAGATCGGCATTGGCGATGCCGATGCCCATCACCGTCACCGCCAAGAGCCCGCTTTCATGCAGCACCGTGTCGGAGACCGCGAAGACCGCCAGCAGAAGCGAGAACAGCACCGGCACCTTCATGTATTCCGGCACCCGCCCCTTGCGAAAGCCCCAGGCGACGATCCCCGCCCCGGCCGCGCCCAGCGCCAGCGCCACGCCGATGCCCAGCGCCAGCTCCCACACCGCGCTGCCGACGGTGACGGCGGTGCGCAGCACCAGCACCACCTCGAAGGCCAGCACGGCGGCGAGCGCGCCGATCGGGTCGTTGACGATCGCCTCCCATTGCAAAAGCGAGGCCGGGCGCCGCGACAGCCGCGCGGTGCGCAACAGCGGCGCGATCACGGTCGGGCCGGTGACGATCATGATGCCGCCGAACACGGTCGCGCTTTCCCAGCTCAGCCCCGCGCCGTAGCGCAGCGCCAGCGCCGAGAACAGCCAGCCCAGCGGCGCGCCGATGAAGACCAGGCGGCTCACCCCCTTGGCCTCGTCGCGCAAGGAACGGAAATTGAGCGTCAGCCCGCCTTCGAACAGGATGATCGCCACCGCGATCGAGATCATCGGCCGGACCAGATCGCCGATGTCGCGCGCCGGCACGAACCAGCCAAGGCCCGGACCGATGGCAAGGCCCGCCGCCAGCATCAGCACGATGGCCGGCAGCCGCAGCCGCCATGCCAGCCATTGCGACCCGACGCCGATCGCGCCGACCAGCGCGAAGGCCATGATCGGGCTCAGCGCCGCCGCGCTGTCCGTCGCTGTTTCAATCGCCACTCCAGGCCCCCGCAACATTGGTCTTTTCCAGAATGTCCGAGCCGGTCAGCCGCGCATGTTCCTGAAGCGCGAAACGGTCGGTCATCCCGGCGATGTAGTCCGCCACGATCCGCGCCAAGGCGATTTCGCCCTGCGCCTCGGCCACGTCCTTGCGCCATTGCTTGGGCAGATGCTCGGGATGGGCCATGAACAGCGGGAACAGGTCGTGGATCACCCCCGTGACCCGTTCGCGCATCACCACCACCTCGGGGGCGCGGTACATGCGATGGAACAGGAACTCGCGCAGCACCTTGAGATCAGCCCAGAGGCCGGGGGTGAAGCGCACCATCATCCGCCCCGCCGCGCGCACCTCGCGCGCCGATTTCGGGTCGGCCTCGGCGAGATTGGCGCGCGCCACGCCGATCACGTCCTCGACCAGCACGCCGAAGAAGCGGCGCAGCGCCTCGTGCCGGCGGCGATAGTAGTTGAGACCGGGATAGAGCCGGTCGACCTCGGCGAAGCAGCCATCGAGGATCGGCAGCTCGGCCAGCTCGTCGGTCGAGAACAGCTCGGCCCGAAGCCCGTCATGCAGGTCGTGATGGCTGTAGGCGATGTCGTCGGCCAGCGCCGCCACCTGCGCCTCTGCGCTGGCATGGGTGTGCAGCTCCAGATCGTGACGGGCGACGTAATCCGCGAGCGCGTAGGGGATCTCGCCGGTCACCGGACCGTTATGCTTGGCGATGCCCTCCAGCGTCTCCCATGTCAGGTTCAGCCCGTCGAAATCGGCATAGTGCCGCTCCAGCGAGGTGACGATGCGGATCGCCTGCGCGTTGTGATCGAACCCGCCATAAGGTGCCATCAGCGCGTCGAGCGCGTCCTCGCCGGTATGGCCGAAGGGCGGATGGCCGAGATCATGCGCCAGCGCCACCGCCTCGGTCAGCTCGGTGTTGAGCCCGAGCACGCCCGAGATCGTCCGCGCCACCTGCGCCACCTCGATCGAATGGGTGAGCCGGGTGCGGAAATAATCGCCCTCATGCTCGATGAAGACCTGCGTCTTGTGCTTGAGGCGGCGAAACGCGCTCGCATGGATGATGCGGTCTCGGTCGCGTTGAAAGGGGGAGCGGAAGGCGCTTTCCTCCTCGGGGTGGAGCCTGCCGCGCGTCGCGCGCGGGTCGGAGGCGTAGGGAGCCATCATGTCGTCCGCCAGCTTGTCGTCACTTGTTCCCTTACCTATATGGGGCAAAAGGCCGCCCGGACAGGGAATTCGCTTGGATTTCCCGGCCCGGCGACCGTCAATGACCCGGCCCGAGATAGGTTCCACCATGCTGACGCTGCCCCCCAAGGTCACCCCCCGCGCCTGGGAGCGCCTGTCCGAAATCGGCGCGCAGGCGCAGGGCAAGGCGCTGCGCATCGCCGTCGAGGGCGGCGGCTGCTCCGGCTTTCAATACGAGATCGCGCTCGACGACCCCAAGGAGGATGATCTCGTGCTCGAAGGGTCGGGCGAGAAGGTCGTGGTCGACAGCGTTTCGCTGCCCTTTCTCGCCGACGCGGTGATCGATTTCGCCGACGAGCTGATCGGCGCGCGCTTCGTGATCGAAAACCCGAACGCCACCTCCTCCTGCGGCTGCGGCACCAGCTTTTCGATCTGACCGGCTGCGACCGCTTGACGCGGTCGGGCCCGCGCCTACCCTCCGGGTGCTGACAGCACCGGAACCCGATATCCATGACCGACGACAAGACGCCCGACCGCCCTGATCACGCCACTGACGGGGCCGGGGCGGAGCCTCTTGCCGCGCCGCGCGGCGACACTGCCCCCGCGCCGCAGGATGCCGACCTGTCGCAGGCGGCGCGGGCCTTTTGGGCGGCGCTGATGCGGGCGCTGGGCCGGGGTGGCCGGGGCCTTGGCCGCGCCGCGTCGACCGGCATCGGCCAGGGCGGCGCGGCGCTGCGCGGCCTGTCCTCCCGCGCGGCCCGAACCGGCACCGCCGCCGTCGACAAGCTGCGCGCCCAACGCGAAACGGCCCGGTCGTCGGGCGGCGATGCCGGGCCCGAGACCCAAGGCGGATCGCAGGACACGGCCCAATCCGCCGCCCCGCGCCTCTCTCTCGGCGCGCGCGCCGTGCAAGGCTGGCGCAACGCCACCGCCCGCCGTCGCGCCCGGCTCGACCAGCGCAAGCTGCGCCCCGCCGCCACGGTGCGGGCGACGCGCTGGGTCTGGCGCACGGTGTTCGGGCTGGCCTTCCTCTTGCTTCTGGGCATCGTGCTTGCGGGTGGCGTGCTGGTCTGGGCGGTGCGCGACCTGCCGCTCGCCGACATGCTGCCCCCGCTCGAAGAGCCGACGCTCACCGTCGAGGATGAGGCGGGCGACACGCTGTTCACCCGCGGCGCCTACCGCGCGGGCTACGTGCCGCTCGACGAGATGCCCGGCCACCTGCCGCAGGCGGTCTCGGCGATCGAGGATCGGCGCTTCCGGGAGCATCCCGGCGTCGACATCGAGGGCATCGGCCGCGCCATGTGGCGCAACATCTCGTCGGGCGGCGTGGTCGAGGGCGGCTCGACCATCACCCAGCAGCTGGTGAAGGTGCTCTATCTCGACCCCGAGCGCACCTACAAACGCAAGCTGCAGGAAATGGTCCTCGCGCTGGGGCTGGAGCGCCAGCTCGGCAAGGACCGGATCATGGAGCTGTATCTCAACTCCACCTATCTCGGCGCGGGGGCCTGGGGCATGCCCGCCGCCGCCCAGCTTTATTTCGACAAGCCGGTGCAGGAGCTGAGCCTCGCGCAGTCGGCGATCCTCGCCGCGACGATCCGCGCGCCATCGGCCATCAACCCCGAGTCCGATCTCGACCGCGCCCGCGAACGCGCAGAGGTGGTGCTGTCGGTGATGCGCGACCTGGAATGGATCGACGCCGCCGCATTCGAGAGCGCCAGCGCCGAGCTGGCGACATTGGAGCCCACGCCGCCCCCGGCCCGCGCGGGCAGCTATTTCGCCGACTGGGTGCTCGACGAGGCGCAGGAGCTGTCGGGCGCCGTCGACGGCCCTCTCAACGTCACCGCCACGCTCGACATGGAGCTTCAGGCCAAGGCCGAGAAGATCCTGCGCGACGCCATCGCCGGCCGCGGCGCCGAAGCCGGGGCCAGCCAGGGCGCGATCGTCGCCATGACCCCGGACGGGCGGGTGCGCGCCATGGTCGGCGGCGTCGATTACGAGACCAGCCAGTTCAACCGCGCCACCGACGCGATGCGCCAGCCCGGATCGACCTTCAAGCTGCCGGTCTATCTCGCCGCGCTGGTCATGGGCGCCGATCCCGACACCCGCCTGCCCGACGAGCCGATCGACATCGACGGCTATGCGCCCGAGAACTTCAACGGCCGATACGCCGGCATGGTCACGCTGCGCGAGGCCTTCACCCGATCGCTCAACGCGGCGACGGTGCGGCTGGCGCAAGAGGTCGGCATCGAGCAGGTGATCGAGGTGTCGCGCCAGCTCGGCATCGAAAGCGATCTCACGCCGACGCCGAGCCTCGCGCTGGGCTCGTCGGAGGTGTCGCTGCTCGACATGACCGAAGCCTATGCCGCGATCCTCGCGGGCCGCGCCCCGATCGCCGCCACCGGCATCGCCAGCCTCAAGCTCGGCGATACCGGGGTCGCGCTGTCGGTGTCGGGCTCGGACCCGAACGCGGTCAAGCTCAACCGCACCCGCAAGCCGATGCTGTCGATGCTGCGCGACGTGGTGCAGAACGGCACCGGCAAACGCGCCGCGATCGACGGCTTTGCCGCCGGAAAGACCGGCACCAGCCAGAACAGCCGCGACGCGTGGTTCATCGGCTTCACCGACCGGCTCGTGGTCGGCGTCTGGGTCGGCAATGACGACAATTCGCCGATGAACGACGTCACCGGCGGCGGTCTTCCGACCGAGATCTGGCGCGAGGTGGTGCTCGCCGCGGGCGGCGCAGGCGCGGCGCGCGCGCCCTCGGCCGAAAGCCAGACGCCGGTGCGGGTGCGCCGCGGCACCGATGTCACATCGACCAATGCCGACCGGCTGCGCCGCACCGCCGCGCAGGAGCAGCCCAATTGCAACGTGCGCGCCTGTTCGCGCGCCTACCGGTCGTTCCGCGCCTCCGACTGCAGCTTCCAGCCCTATTCGGGCCCGCGCAAGCTGTGCACCCGCTAGGCGGCTTGCCCGCCGGGGTTCGCCTGTTACAAACCCGGACGCAAGGTTGCCCAAGGATGCGCGCATGAAACTCGCCACGTTCAACATCAACGGCGTCAAGGCGCGGATCGGCGCGCTGTCGGACTGGCTCGGGGACAAGCGCCCCGACGTGGCGCTGCTGCAGGAGATCAAGTCGGTCGACGAGGCCTTCCCGCGCCAGCATTTCGAGGACATGGGATATACCGTCGAAACCCACGGGCAAAAGGGCTTCAACGGCGTCGCGATCCTGTCGCGCCTGCCGCTCGAGGACATCACCCGCGGCCTGCCCGGCGACGACACGGACGAACAGGCCCGCTACATCGAGGCGACCGTGATGGGCGAAACCCGCGCCGTGCGCGTGGGCTGCCTCTACCTGCCCAACGGCAACCCGGCGCCGGGGCCGAAATACGACTACAAGCTCGGCTGGATGGCGCGGCTGCACGACCGGGCGCGCGCGCTTCTGGCGCAGGAGGAGCCCGCCCTGCTCGCGGGCGACTGGAACGTGATCCCGCAGCCCGAGGACGCCGCCCGCCCCGCGGCCTGGGTCGAGGACGCGCTGTTTCGCCCCGAGACCCGCGCCGCGTTCCGCCGGATCGAGCATCTCGGCTTCACCGACGCGTTCCGCGCGCGGGTGCGCGGGCCGGGGCATTATTCCTTCTGGGACTACCAGGCCAATTCGTGGGAGCGCGACAACGGCATCCGCATCGACCACCTGATGCTGGCCCCGCAGGCCGCCGATCTGCTGCGCGATGCGTGGATCGACCGCGAGGTGCGGGGCCGCGACAAGCCCTCGGACCACGTTCCGGTCTGGATCGAGCTCGACGCCTGACCGATCACACTCTCGCGAGCACGGCATGAGGGGCGCGCGGCGAAATCCGCGCGCCCCTTGTTTGCAAGGACCGGGACGACCCCGAAAATATCGAGGCGAAACAAGGCTGCCCACGCGCACAGACAGGGCCGCGCCGGTGCACACACTGAACTGTTCAGTTCAACGATCATCACCCCTATCTCCCGGTCATCGCAACGAGACACGGCCCGGAGGCCACCATGCACCACGCAACGACACTTCATCTCGACGGCCTGCCCGGCCTTGCCGGGACGATGTTGTCGCAACGTGTCGCAGGGCTCCGTGCTGCGACGACCGGCGACACACCCGCCATGGCCGCACGCCGCGACGGGCCGTAACTCTCTTGCAAGGCGCGCCTGCATGGCCGCCGCGATGACACTTCGCCCCACCCTCCCCGGGGCACCACACCAAAGGAAAAGACCCATGAAAAACCTCATCCTCGCCGCTTTCGTCACCGCCACCGCCGCCCCGGCCCTCGCCGCCACCGACGGCTTCAGCAACCAGCGCAGCGTCGAGAGCGCCGGCTTCGTCGAGCTGGACCTCGTGCGCACCGAGACCGGCGGCCGCGTCGAGATCCTCGACGGCACCAGCCTGACCAACGCCCTGCCGCTGGGCAGCGAAGAGGTCCGCGCCGGTCTCGAAAGCGATGTCCGCGTGAAGCTCGACCACGCGCCGCACCGCAGCAACGTGCTCGCCGTGCTCTACGATGCCGATGGCGAAGTCACCGCGACCCGTCAGCTGCGCGTCCGCGACTGACCCCGGTCTGTTGATGCGGGTTCCCGATCCGGGAGCCCGCCACCTCCCTCAGGAGGTCGGCCCGTCGTCCCCCGTGGCGGCGGGCCTTTCGCGTGTCACGTCATGCGCGTGCAGCCATGCCATGCGCGCCGTGAACCGCGCCGGGGCGATCCGCCCGATCGCGCCGAGCCCGGCATGCGCCACAACCCGCGCCGGGCCCGAAAGGTGATAATTGCGGGCATTGGCCTGCGCCGCCGCGATCGCGCGACGCACGCGCGGCGCCCGCGCCTGCCCGTAACGCTCCAGCGCCGCGTCGAGCCCACCGGGCGCGTCGAGCATCCGCGCCAGAACCCAGCCATCCTCGATCGCGAGATTGGCCCCCTGCGCCAGAAACGGCAGCGTTGGATGCGCCGCATCCCCCAAAAGCGCCAGCCGCCCCGCATGCCAGCGCGCCGGCACCGGGTGACGAAACAGCCCCCAGAGCCGCACCTGTTCGATGCGTCCCAGGATGTCACGCAGATCGGGCGCGGCATCGCCGAACACCGCGCGCAGCCGCGCCGGATCGTCGGCATGGTCCCAGCCCTCGGGCGCCCAGTCCGCCTGTTCGCGCACCGCCACGAGATTGAGCCGCCCCCCCGGTAGCGGATAGGTCACGACATGCCGCCCCGGCAGCATCCAGATCCGCGCCTCGGGCGGGGCCTGGAAATCGTCGATCACGGCGCGCCACGCAACCTGCCCGGTAAACGCCGGCGCGCCCGGCGCGATCAGCGGGCGCAGGACCGAGCGCAGCCCGTCGGCGGCGACGATCAGCTCCGCCTCGACCGGCGGCCCGGCATCGACATCGAGCCGCCCCCGCGCGGGGTCCGCCCCGGTCACGCGGCACCCGGTGACGATCCGCGCGCCCGCCGCCTGCGCGGCCTCGGCCAGCAAATCGACCAGGGCGGCGCGATGCATGAAACGATAGGGATAGGATCCGCCATCCAGCGCGAAACGCGCGATGGCCCGGCCCGAACGCCCGTCGGTGGGGCACACCGCATGGGCGCGGATCGCCGCAGCATCGAGCGCCGGGCCAAGCCCCATGCGTTCGAGCACCGCGGCGCCGTTCGGCGTGATCTGGAGCCCCGCGCCGATCTCGCGCAGCGCGGGCGCCCGTTCGTAAATGGTGACGTCGTGCCCGGCCCGCGCGAGACAGAGCGCCGCGGTCAGGCCGCCGATCCCGGCGCCCGCAACCGCGATCCGCCGGGGCAGGCCGGTCACGGGGTCAATCGTCGCGGTGAACGCGTTCGCGGCGCTCGTGGCGCTCCTGCGCCTCGAGGCTCATCGTGGCGATCGGCCGGGCGTCGAGACGGCGCAGCGAGATCGGCTCCCCGGTGATCTCGCAATAGCCGTATTCGCCCTCTTCGATCCGCCGCAGCGCGGAATCGATCTTGGACACCAGCTTGCGCTGCCGGTCGCGGGTGCGCAGCTCGAGCGCGCGATCGGTTTCCTCGCTGGCGCGGTCCGCGATGTCGGGAATGTTGCGCGTCGCGTCTTTCATTCCCTCGATCGTGTCGCGGCTGTCCGACAGAAGCTCGGCCTTCCAGGCCAGAAGCTTGCGGCGGAAATATTCGAGCTGACGCTCGTTCATGAACGGCTCGTCTTCGGCGGGCCGGTACGTGTCTGAAAGGAAGGACTCGGCTTTCATGTGTGCTCCCGTTGAAGGGCCAGCGCCGGGTCCCCAATCCACCCCGCTACCGGCGTACCCTCTTATGCCGCTCTCCTACCCCTTGCGTCTTCTCCTGTCACCCCTGTTTCTGATGCGTCGTGTCGCGGCGGCAACGCGCACGTCCGCTTTAAAAACAGGGTTTTCGAGAATTCGGGCGCACGCGCCGGAATTGTCGGCACATTAACACGTCTCGCGCTCAGGATGAAGAGCGCGCGACCGCCGCATCGCCGCGACGCCGCGCCGCGGCGGCGGGCGCTGGACAGCCGCCGCGGGCGCGCGCTACTGCGGCCCCTGCGGCCAGCCCCGGCCGCGGCTCATGCGGAGACGTTGCAATGATCCTTCCCCTGACCGGCCTCGTGATCGGCGCCATCCTGGGCGCGTGGCGCGCGCGCCGTCATGGCGGCGGCGCCGCCGACATGGCCCAATGGGGGGCGGCGCATGGCGTGGCGCTCGGAGTGGTGGGGCTGTTCGTGCTGCTGCTGCTGAGCCGGCTTGCCGGCTGATCCGGTACGGGCGGGCCGGTTTCAGCCCGCCCGCTCCTCTGACGACCGCTCGGCCGGCTTGGCCGGCCCGCTCAGCTGTTCGAGCAGTTGGCGCAGACGATCCGGTGTGGCCTGTTCGACCGGAAACGCCCGTTGCATCGCGGCATCCCGGACCTGCTTGTCGAATTGCTCGTAGTTCATGGTTGCCTCGTTTTGTTGGACAACCCCCCTGACACCGGAACAAGATATTTCACCGGGTTTTTGTTCCCGCCCGAACCGTCACGATTGACGCAACCTGTGGCGTTCGAGCCGCAGCCGACCCCCAGCGACGGTGCTTGCCGCGCCCCGCGCGCGTCACCATATTGCGGTCATGCTGAAGTTCTCACCGATCCTTCTGGCGCTGCTTTACGGCTTTGCCGTCTACCAGGTCTCGGCCTGGCGCACGCGCCGCGCGCTCGACACGCAATCGACCGAGCTGGCCGAGCCGCGGCTGCGCAAGGTCTGCGACGCGCTGGCCCGCGCGCTCGACCTGCCGCGGATCAAGGTGCATGTCTATGAAATCGCGCCGGTCAACGGCCTCGCCGCGCCGGATGGGCGGATCTTCCTGACCCGCGGCTTCGTGCAGCGCTTTGCCTCCGGCGAGGTCACGGCCGAGGAGATCGCCAGCGTCGTGGCGCATGAGCTGGGCCACGTGGCGCTCGGGCATTCGCGTCGGCGGATGGTCGATTTCTCGGCCCAGAACGCGCTGCGCACGGCGCTCGCGGCGGTGCTGTCGCGGATCATTCCGGGTGTCGGCGGGCTGATCGCGGGCGGCTTGGCGCGGCTGGTGGCCGCGCGGATCAGCCGGGTCGACGAATACGAGGCCGACGCCTACGCCTCGGCGCTGATGATCAAGGCGGGCTTCGGCACCGGGCCGCAGAAATCGCTGCTCTCCAAGCTCGACACGCTGGCGGGCGTCGGCGGCGCCACCCCCGCATGGCTGATGAGCCACCCCAAGACCGAGGCGCGGCTCAAGGCGATCGAGGCGAACGAGGCGAAGTGGCTCGGCACCTAGCCCGCCGCCGCCTCCACCGCCTTGCCGAACCGGTTCAGCCGCGCCTTCTTGAACAGCTTGCGCGGCGCCCAGGCCTCGCCCGACAGCCGCGTGGCCTCGGCCACCACGGAGGCCGCCACCTCGCCCACCGGGCCGGGGCTGGCCTCGAACAGCCCGAGCAGGAAATTGTCCGGGTCGGCCCGGCTCAGCCCCTCTTCGGCCAGAACATCGCGCGGGAAATCCTTGGCGTTCATGGTGACGATCACGTCGCAATGCCCGGCCACCGCGCTCGCCAGCACGTGGATGTCGCCCGCATCGGGCAGCCAGAGTCGCCGCTCCAGATCCGGGCTGGCCGCCACCTCGGCGCGCGGAAAGGCCGAGCCGAGCATCGCGATCTCGCCCCGCGCGATCGCCTCGCTCTCCGGCCCCAGCCGTGCCGCCGCCCGCGCCCATTCCTCCGAGATCCGCGCGCTCCAGCGCGGCTCGTAGAGCCCCTTGGCGGCGCAGCCCAGAAGCAGCTCGCGCATCACCGTCGGATAAAGGACGCAGGCGTCGAGCAGGCCCCTCACAGCCGGAACACGAGCGCCTTGAGATAGCCGCCCTCGGCCAGCTGCGGCAGCACCGGGTGATCGGCGCCCGCGAAACCGGTGTAGCAGATCGCCCCCTTGCGGCCCGCCTTGCCGATGCCGCGCGCCGAAGCGGCGCGGAATTTCGCAAGATCCGCGGCGTGGCTGCACGAGCACAGCACGAGGTAGCCGCCCTCTTCGACCAGCGGCGCGGCCAGCCGCGCGATCCGCTCATAGGCCCGAAGCCCCGCCTCCAGCGTCGGCTTGGACGGCGCGAAGGCGGGCGGATCGCAGATCACCAGCTCGAAGCGGCGCCCCTCGCGGTCGAGCGCGGCCAGCGTGTCGAAGGCATCGCCCTGCCGCGTCTCGAACCGCTCCGCCAGCCCGGACGCCTCGGCGCCCTTCTGCGCCAGATCGAGCGCGGGCGCCGAGCCGTCGACCGCCAGCGCCGAAGCCGCGCCGTTCGCCAAGGCGGCGAGACCGAAGCCGCCGACATGGGAGAACACGTCGAGCACCCGCGCGTCACGCGCCAGCCCGGCGGCAAAGGCGTGGTTCGGGCGCTGGTCGTAGAACAGCCCGGTCTTCTGCCCGCCCATCAGGTCAGCCATGTAGGTGGCCCCATTCATCGGCACCTCGACCGGCCCTTCGGGCGCGTCGCCGCGCAGCATCCGCATCTCTTCGCCAAGCCCTTCGAGCCCGCGCGCGCGCCCCGAGCCGTTCAGCACGACCCGGCGGATGCCGGTCGCCGCCAAGAGCGCGTCGGCGATGGTCTCGGCCCCGGCATCGGCCCATGCGGCGTTGGGCTGCAGCACCGCGATATCGCCGAAGCGGTCGATCACCACGCCCGGCAGCCCATCGGCCTCGGCATGCACCAGCCGGTAGAAGGGCGCATCGTAAAGCGCCTCGCGGTGACGCAGCGCGCGGGCGAGCTTTTCGGCGATCCAGTCGCCGTCGATCACCGCTTCGGGGTCGCGATCGAGCACCCGCGCCGCGATCTTGGAGCCGGGGTTCATCGTGACCACCGCCATCGGGCGGCGCTCGGCGTCCTCGAGCACCGCCAGAGATCCGGGCGCGAGCGCCTTGGTGCGGCGGTCGAGAACCATCTCGTTGGCAAAGGCCCAAGGAAAGCCGTGGCGGATCGCGCGGGCATCGGCCTTGGGGGTGAGCCGGACGGTGGGATAGGGCGGGAGGTGCGGAAACGGTGTCATGCGCCCTCCTACCCCGCCCCGCGCGCCACGAAAAGCCACCACGCGCGAAACCATGCGCCGCCCGGCCCCGTTTGGACGCAAGGGCATTCCCGCGCCCGGCCCGCCCGCCAGAAAGGTTGTTAGCGCTAACGAACCATGCTAACGCCGGGCCGACACCGATTTTCGACAGGAGCTGCCAGATGGCCCTCAACCGCACGCTCGAAGCCGTGACCGACCGGATCCGCGCCCGCAGCGAAGGCCCGCGCCGGACCTATCTCGACACCATGGCCGCCGCCGCCGCCGAAGGGCCGCGCCGCGCGCACCTGACCTGCGGCAACCAGGCCCATGCCTATGCCGCGACCGGAGAGGACAAGGACGCGCTGGCCACGGGCCGGGCCCCGAATATCGGCATCATCACCGCCTATAACGACATGCTCTCGGCGCATCAGCCGTTCGAGACCTATCCCGCGCAGATCCGCGAGGCCGCGCGCAAGGCGGGCGCGACCGCGCAGGTCGCGGGCGGGGTGCCCGCGATGTGCGACGGCGTCACCCAGGGCCAGACCGGGATGGAGCTGTCGCTGTTCTCGCGCGACGTGATCGCCATGGCCGCCGCCGTCGGCCTGTCGCACAACGTGTTCGACAGCTCGGTCTACTTGGGCGTCTGCGACAAGATCGTGCCCGGCCTCGTCATGGCCGCCGCGACCTTCGGCTACATCCCGGCGGTGTTCCTGCCCGCCGGTCCGATGACCTCCGGCCTGCCCAACGACGAAAAGGCCCGCGTGCGCCAGCAATTCGCCGCAGGCGAGGTGGGCCGCGACGCGCTGATGGCCGCCGAGATGGCGTCCTATCACGGGCCGGGCACCTGCACCTTCTACGGCACCGCCAACTCCAACCAGATGCTGATGGAGTTCATGGGGCTGCACCTGCCGGGCGCGAGCTTCGTCAATCCGGGCACGCCGCTGCGCGACGCGCTCACCGTCGCGGGCACCGAGCGGGCGGCGCAGATCACCGCTCTGGGCAATGAATTCACCCCCGTTTCGGACGTGCTCGACGAACGCGCCTTCGTCAACGGCATCGTCGGGCTGATGGCCACGGGCGGCTCGACCAACCTCGTGCTGCACCTGCCCGCCATGGCCAAGGCGGCGGGCGTGATCCTCGATCTGGAGGATTTCGCCGAGCTGTCGACCATCACCCCGATGATGGCCAAGGTCTATCCCAACGGGCTCGCCGACGTGAACCATTTCCACGCCGCCGGTGGCCTTGGCTACATGATCGGCGAGCTTCTGAACGCGGGCCTTCTGCACCCCGACACCCGCACCGTCGCGGGCGAGGGGCTCGAGCTTTACACGCAGGAACCCAAGCTGTCCGAGGGCCGCGTCACCTATGCCAAGGGCTCGGGCGAGACGCTCAACGACAAGATCCTGCGCCCGGTCTCCGACCCGTTCCAGAAGACCGGCGGGCTGCGCCAGCTGTCGGGCAATATCGGCCGCGCCGTCATCAAGACCTCGGCGGTGGCGCCCGAGCGCCACGTGATCGAGGCCAAGGCCCGCGTCTTCCACGATCAGGAAGCGGTCAAGACCGCCTTCCGCAACGACGAGTTCAAGGAAGACACCATCGTCGTCGTCCGCTACCAGGGTCCGAAATCCAACGGCATGCCGGAGCTGCACAACCTGACGCCGACGCTCGCCGTGCTTCAGGACCGGGGCCTGAAGGTGGCGCTTGTCACCGATGGCCGGATGTCGGGCGCGTCGGGCAAGGTTCCGGCGGCGATCCACGTGACGCCCGAGGCCGCCGATGGCGGCGCCATCGCGCTGATCCGCGACGGCGACATGGTCCGGCTCGACGCGCCCGCGGGCACGCTCGAAGTGCTCGAAAACCTCGATGGCCGCGACCCCGCCCCGGCGGATCTCGCGGGCAATGGCAACGGCGTGGGCCGCGAGCTGTTCGAAACCTTCCGCCGGACTGTCGGCGGCGCGGCCTACGGCGCGGCGGTGGTCGTCTGATCAATCGGTGGTCGCGTGAAACCGTCCCGTCAGGACATGCGGCTGATCGGTGAAGGGCGCGGTGAGGATCGTGCCCGACACCGGCCCGGCCATCGCGCGCCCGCCCGGCCCGCGCAGCGCGGTTTCGATGCCGATGTCGAGACGGCGGTTTTCCCCCGCCAGCGGCAGCTCGGCGCCGAACCCCGCCTCGATCCGGCCCCGCCGCTGCGCGCCGTCGCGGGTCAGCACCAGACGCCCCTGCCCGGGCAGCAGCGGCAGATCGTCGATCCGTACCGGCGCGCCGAGAAATTCGCCCTCGATGTCGTGCAGGCGCCCTTCGATCGGCAAGGTCGCATTGCGATCGGCGAAATCGAGATCGAGCGTCACGCCCCCCGCGATCCGGCCGCTCGGCGTCACATCCGCCTGCCGGATATCGGCGACGAAGCCCCCATCATAGCGGGCGCTGCCGCCCCGTGGCAGGTCGGTGGCCGCGTGGCGCGCGGACAGCCTGTCGAACATCGCCCAGTCGAAGACGGGCGGCGGGTCCGCATCCGTTCCGCCGCCGCCGCATCCGGCCAGAACGATCGCGCCCGCGAGAACCACAGTGCCGCCACGCGCCATTGCCTTCCTCCTCCAGCCATCACAGCGTGGCGCGGAAGGGTTAATCGCACGTTAATGGCGATCAATTCCCAAAAAATTCACCTCAAAGAAGACAGGATCCCGAGATGACACCCGAACATGCCTCCGAACTCACCGCCAAGGTCTGCGCGCTCGCCCCGGTCGTCCCGGTGCTGGTGGTCGAGGACGCGGCCCATGCCGCCGATCTCGCCCGCGCGCTGGTCAAGGGCGGGCTGCCCGCGCTCGAGGTGACGCTGCGCACGCCCTCCGCGCTCGACGTGATCCGGGAAATGGCCACGGTGGATGGCGGCGTCGTCGGCGCGGGCACGCTGCTGTCGGCCAGGGATGTCGAGGCCGCCAAGGAGGCCGGCGCCACCTTCGGCGTCTGCCCCGGCGCGACCGACCGCATTCTCGACGCCTGCGAGGCCAACGACCTGCCGCTGCTGCCCGCCGCCGCCACCGCGTCGGAGGTGCTGCGCCTGCTCGATCGCGGCTACACGGTGCAGAAATTCTTCCCCGCCGAGGTCAATGGCGGCGTGCCCGCGCTCAAGGCGATCGGCGCGCCGATCCCGCAGGTGAAGTTCTGCCCGACCGGCGGCGTCAGCCTCAGGAACGCGCCCGATTACCTCGCGCTGTCGAACACGCTGTGCGTCGGCGGCAGCTGGGTCGCGCCCAAGGAAATGGTGGCCTCCGGCAACTGGGACGGGATCACCAGCCTTGCCGCCGAAGCCGCGGCGCTGCCGCGCTGACCCGCTGCGCGCGGCGGCCTAGCCCGCCGCGCGACCGGCCCGCCCGCCGCGCCGGCGCGGCGGCTGCGCGACATCGAGCCCCTCGACCAGCACGGCGGTCATCGGATGGCCTTCGGGCGCGGTGGCGTGGCGCTCCAGAAGCCGCCGGATCGCCATGCCGCTCTCGGCCCCCTCGGGCAGCGACAGCGCCCAGTCGAGAAAGATCGACCGGCATTCGCCGATCGTGATGCCCTCGATCCTGTAGGCTTCGCGCACCAGCCCCTTGGGGTCGATTTCGTCCGTCATCGCGTCTCTCCCGCCTCTGCGCCCCGCAGGGCCTGTGCGATCACCCCCTCTGCCCGCGCGCTCGCCGCGTCAAGAGCGCGGCGCAGGTCGTCGAGCGTGTCGCAGCCGCTTTCGCGCAGCAACAGCCGCGCGCCGCCCTCGGCCGGGGTCTCGGGCAACGGCCCGCCCCCGGTGAGCAGCCGCGCCACGCATTGCACCCGGCGCAACAGGTCCCCCGTCTCGGTCAGCACCGCGGCACCCTCCTCGTCGATCAGCCCGGCCCCGTGCCCGGCCGCGATCTGCGCGGGCACCTCGCGCGCCGCCGACCCGGCGCGCAGCGCGAGGCTCTGGGCGAACAGCTCCACGTCCTGAAGCCGCCCCGGCCCGTCGCGCAGGTTCCACCCCTCGCCGCCGGGCCGCGCCTCGGCCAGCCGCGCCCGCATCGCCGCGAGATCGGCGGCCACCGTGTCGCCGCCCGCCTTCTGCGCGATCAATTCGCGCCGGAACGTCTCGATCTCCGCGCCAAGCCCCGGCTCGCCCGCCACCGCCCTAGCGCGGGTGAGCGCGAGATGCTCCCAGGTCCAGGCCTCGTCCTGCTGATAGGCGCGAAACGCCGGCAGCGCGGTCGCCACCGGCCCCTGCCGCCCCGAGGGGCGCAGCCGCATGTCGACCTCGTAGAGACGGCCATCGGGCATCGGCGCGGTCAGCGCGGTGATCAGCCCTTGGGTGAACCGCGCATACCATGTCCGCGCCGCCAGCGGGCGCGGGCCTTCCGACGCTTCGACCCCGCCCGCGTCATAGATCACGATCAGGTCGAGATCCGAGGACGAGCCCAGCCGCCCCGCCCCGAGCGATCCCATCGCCAGCACCGACAACCCGCGGCCCGGCGGCGGGCCGTGGCGGCGCGCGATCTCGTCGATCACCACCGGCACCAGCGCCGAGACGACCGCCTCGGCCAGCTCGGCATATTCGCGCCCCGCCGTGGCGGCATCGATCAGCCCGCGCAAATGGTGCACGCCGATGCGGAAATGGATCTCCTTGGCCCAGACCCGCGCCGCGCCAAGCCGCGCCTCGTGGTCGGGCTGGCGCGCCAGCCGGTCGGCCAGGTCCGAGCGCAGCGCCGCGACGCCGGGCCAGTCGGCGAAGAACCCGCCGCCGATCACCGCGTCGAGCACGCCCGAATTGCGCGACAGGTACTGCGCCAGCCCCGGCGCGGTGGCGCAGATATCGACCAGAAGCCGCGTCAGCTGCGGGTTGGCCTCGAACAATGAAAACAGCTGCACCCCCGCCGGAAGCCCGGCGAGAAACGCGTCGAACTGCGCCAGCGCCTCGTCGGGGCGCGCCGCCTCGCCCAGCGTCTTGAGGATCTCGGGCCGCAGCCGGTCGAAGATCTCGACCGCGCGGTCGGATCGAAGCGCCGGGTAGCCGGGCCAGCGCGCCGTCACCTCGCGCCCGAAATCGGGCACGGTGCTCTCGGTATGGCCGGGCGCGAAGAAATCCTCGGTCAGCGCGTGCACCTGCTCGAACCGCTCGGTCAGCTCGGATTTCAGATCCGCCTCGTCGCGATCCATGAAGGCCGCGAGCCGCGCGAAGCCCTCCTCCGAGCTGGGCAGCTTGTGGGTCTGCTGGTCGCCGACCATCTGCACCCGGTGTTCGACCTCGCGATGCGCGCGGTAATGCCGGCTCAGCGCCTCTGCGGTCCCGGTCTCGATCCAGCCCGCCTGCGCCAGCCGGTCGAGCCCCTCGATGGTGCCGCGCAGCCGCAGGCTCGCATCGCGCCCGCCCGAGATGAGCTGCCGGGTCTGGGTGAAGAACTCGATCTCGCGGATGCCGCCCCGGCCCAGCTTCACGTCGTGGCCCGGCAATTGCAGCGCCCCGCCGAGCCCCTTGTGATCGCGGATCTTGAGCCGCATGTCATGCGCGTCGCGGATCGCGTGGAAATCGAGATGGCGGCGCCAGACGAAGGGGCGCAGCGTGTCGACGAAGCGCGCCCCCGCCGACAGGTCGCCCGCGCAGGGCCGCGCCTTGATCCAGGCGGCACGCTCCCATGTGCGGCCGACGCTTTCGTAATACTGCTCGGCGGCGGCCATCGACAGGCAGACCGGCGTGACGGCGGCGTCGGGGCGCAGCCGCAGATCGGTGCGAAAGACATAGCCTTCATCGGTGATGTCGCCGATCAGCCCCGCCAGCTTGCGCGTCACCCGCACCAGCACGGCGCGCGCCTCGTGCTGGTCGGCGCCTTCGTAGCGGGTTTCGTCATAAAGACAGATCAGGTCGATATCCGAGGAGTAATTCAGCTCGAACGCGCCCATCTTGCCCATCGCGAAGATCGCCATGCCCGCGCCCGTGGCGATGTCGTCCTCGCCCATGCCCGGCAGCTTGCCGCGCGCGATCTCGGGCGCGATCAACGCCTCGAGCCCGGCCTGAAGCGCCGCATCGGCCAGCCGCGTCAGGCTGCCGGTCACCTGTTCGAGCGGCCAGGCCCCGCCCAGATCCGCCAGCGCCGCGATCAGCGCCACGCGCCGCTTGGCCCGGCGCAGCCGCGGGCCCAGCGCCTTGGCGTCGAGACCGGCAAAACCGGCAAGCTCGGCCTCGACCATGCTTTCGGGATCGGCGCAGGCCGCCTCCAGCCAGCCGCTTTCATGCGACATCAGGTTGGCCAGATAGGGGCTGCACCCGGCGGTGCCGCCGATCAGCTCGGCGGTGGCCGGGTCGGCCCAGCCGCACAGGGCGCGGGCCTCGGCGGCCTTGTCGGGATCGAAGGGGCGCGGGGCGCGGCGCAGGCGCGAGGCGAGATCGGTCATGACCGGACCGTGGCGCGCCGCGCAGACAGCGTCAATCGCCGCCGCGGCCCCGATCCGCGCAAAAAATGTTAATCAAGTTCACATCACCCCTTGAAGCACCGCGTCACCTCCCCCATCTGCGGTAATGTGAAACACATTCACATTCACCCCGGCCCGGCAGACGGGCCCTTCCGCGAAGGAGTTCCTCGATGTCCACGACCGACATGCCCCTGACCCATCGCCCCGGGCGCTCCGGCCTCAAGGACTGGTTCGTCCGCGCCGAGGCCTGGCTCGACGCCCGCGGCAAGCCCGCATGGATCGCCGCCATGGTCTTGGGTTTCATCGCCTTCTGGCCGGTCGGCCTCGCCATTCTCGCCTACATGATCTGGAGCAATCGCATGTTCAGCAAATCCTGCAGCACCCGCAGCAAGCGCGTCACCCCCTTCACCGCGATGCGCTCCTCGGGCAACACCGCCTTCGACGCCTACAAGGCCGAGACGCTGCGCCGCCTCGAAGAAGAACAGCGCGCCTTCCAGGGCTTCCTCGAGCGGCTGCGCGAAGCCAAGGACAAGGCCGAGTTCGACCAGTTTATGGACGACCGCGCCGCCAAGGCCCGCGACGCCGGCGCCAAGGCCGAGGACGACGACGACAACGGCAAGGACGCGGCCTGATCCGCGGCCATCGGGGCGGCCCCTGTCGGGGGCCGTCTCTCTTGTTCCCCCCCGTTTCGCATGAAAGGATCGCGACATGACCGCCGCACCGACATTCGCCGCCCGCCTGCGTGGCCTGCCCGACCCCGAGACCAGCCCCGAATGCTACGACGGCACCGCCTTCAAGCGGGCGCTGGCCTGGACGGTCGACGTCATGGTGATCGCGGTGATCTGCGCGCTGCTGGTGCCGTTCACCGCCTTTCTGGGGCTGTTCTTCTTTCCGCTGATGATGATGGTGGTGGGGTTTTTCTACCGCTGGGCCACGATCACGGCCGGGTCGGCCACCTGGGGCATGCGGCTGATGGCGATCGAGCTGCGCGATGGCGACGACCGGCCGCTCGACGCGACGCAGGCCTTCTTGCACACGGCGGGCTATGCCGTTTCGGTCGCGATCTTTCCGCTGCAGCTGGTGTCGATGGCGATGATGCTGCTGACCCCCGCATGGGCAGGGCCTGACCGACAGCGTTCTGGCGACCACGGCGCTGCGCCGCCGCCGCTGAGAGGCGCGCCGGGCGGGCGGCGCCCCGCCGCCCGGCCCCGAGGGGGGCTTGGCAGAGGCCCGGTCGGGCGCTAGCTTTCCTCGGGACGCCCAGCCCGAGTTCGAGCCTCATGCGCCATACTTTGCCCTTCGCGCCGCAATTCTACGTGACGGCCCCCCAGCCCTGCCCGTATCTCGCGGACCGGATGGAGCGGAAACTGTTCACCGCGCTGCAGGGCGACCAGGCCGAAAAGCTCAACGACGCGCTGTCGAAACAGGGCTTCCGCCGCAGCCAGAACGTGCTCTATCGCCCCTCCTGCGCCGAATGCACCGCCTGCCTCTCGGCCCGGATCGACGTGACCCGCTTCACCGCCTCGCGCAGCCAGAACCGGGTGCTGCGCCGCAACCGCGACCTCGCGCGCCGCGCCACCTCGCCCTGGGCCACCGAAGAACAATACGCGCTGTTTCGCGACTATCTCGACAGCCGCCACGCGGCGGGCGGCATGGCCGACATGGACATGTTCGAATTCGCCGCCATGGTCGAGGAGACGCCCGTGCGCTCGCGGCTGGTGGAATACACCGACCCCGCCGCCACCCACGATCCGCGCCACGGGCTGCGCGCGGTCTGCCTGACCGACATTCTCGATGACGGGCTGTCGATGGTCTATTCCTTCTTCGACCCCGGCGAGGAACGCCGCTCGCTCGGCACCCATGTCATCCTCGACCATGTGCGCATCGCGCAGGAAATGGGCCTGCCTTACGTCTATCTGGGCTACTGGGTGCCCGGCAGCCCCAAGATGGACTACAAGGCCCGCTTCAACGCGCTGGAACTCTATCGCGGCGGGCGCTGGCAGCCGATGGGCGACCGCGACGATTATTCCGCCGAGACGCATCCGCTTTCGGTCGCGCCGATCTCCGAACAGGTGGCGCGCATCACCCTGCCCGACACAAGGCCCGTCACCACGGGCTAGCCCCCGGCATCTCGCGGCCCGAGGCGGCCCGACAGATGGCCTGTGCGCCGGGTTTCGGAATCCTTCCCGACCGGGCCACCGGCGGCCCGAAGGGGGGCGTCACCCCGTCTTGCGGCGCGCCATGCGGCCAGAACAAGAACAGGGGCGGCCCGGATCGCTCCGGGCCGCCCCCATGCTACAACGATCCGCCGGATCAGCCGATCTCGGCGCCGTCGGTGCGCCGGATCGCGACGATCGAGGAGCGCGGCAGCGCCTGCGGGTCGGGGAAGTTCTCGGGGTGCTGGATGCCCACGAACATGGTCCTGCGATCCGCCGAGAAGGTGGCGCCGGTCACCTCCGACCCCTTGGGCCCGGTCATGAAGCGCGCGATCTCGCCGGTTTCGGGGTCGCCGCAGAGCATCTGGTTGTTGCCCATGCCCGCGAAATCGCCCTCGTTGCTGTCATCGCCATCGGTCTGGATCCACAGCATGCCGCGGCTGTCGAAGGCCATCCCGTCGGGCGAATTGAACAGGTTGCCGGGCGTCACGTTGTCCGAGCCCGCATAGGCGTCCGAATGCACCTCCGGGTTGCCCGCCATCACGTAGAGATCCCATGCAAAGACGTCGGCGGCGTGGTCTTCGCCCTCGGGCCGCCAGCGCACGATCTGGCCGTAATTGTTCTCGGCCCGCGGGTTGGGGCCGCCCACGGGGGTTTCGTCGCCGCCCGCGTTGGGCTTCACCGCGCGGTTCTTGTTGTTGGTGAGCGCGCAGTAGGCTTCGGCCCGCACCGGGTTGACCGCGACCCATTCGGGCCGGTCCATCGTGGTCGCGCCCACCGCCGAGCCCGCCTGGCGGGTGTGGATGTGGATCATCGCGCGATCCATGCCGGTCGTCTCCGGCGTCAGCGCCAGCCATTCGCCGCGCCCATCCTCGTGGAACTTCGCGACATAAAGCTGGCCCGCATCGAGCAGCCCGGAGGTGTCGCCGCCTTCGACATAGACGTCGTCGGAGACGTAGCGATAGAGGAACTCGCCGCGCTCGTCATCGCCCAGATAGACCACGACCCGGCCATCGGCCGCCAGCGTCACCTCGGCGTTCTCGTGCTTGAAGCGGCCCAGCGCGGTGCGCTTCACCGGGGTCGAGGACGCGTCAGAGGGGTCGATCTCCACGACATAGCCCGCCCGGTTCGGCTCGTTCGGCTCGGCCGCGAGGTCAAAGCGCGCGTCGAACTGCTCGTAGGCATAGCGCGACGCATGGCCGATGCCGTAGCGGTCGAACCCTTCGGGCAGCGCCAGTTCGGCGTCGGTGGAGCCGAAATAGCCGTTGAAGTTCTCTTCGCAGGTCAGATAGGTGCCCCACGGCGTGCGGCCCGCGCCGCAATTGTTGAAGGTGCCCAGGGCCTGCGTGCCCGACGGATCGGCCGAGGTCCGCAACAGCGCGTGACCGGCGGCGGGGCCGGTGATCCGCATCGGCGTGCGATGCGTGATGCGGCGGTTATAGGGGCTGTCGAGCACGACCTCGTAGCCGGCGCCGTTGTCCTTGACCTCGAACACCGCGACGCCCTGGCTGTCCTGCACCTGCCGGATGTCCTCGACCGAGGCGGGCTGGCCTTCGTCGTTGTCGGGCAGGTTGATCTCGAGATTGGCGTATTCGTGGTTCACCGCGATCACCTCGCGGCCATCGATCGCGAAAAGATGCATGCCGTCGGTGTTCTCGCCCACCGCGCGGGCCTGCCCCTCATGGGTGGTGCCGCGGGCCGGGTCGAAGGCGGGCGCGTCGGAAAACAGCGGGTCGCCCCAGCTTGTCAGAACCTTCCATTCGTACCCTTCGGGCACATGCACGGTGAAATCGGTCGCGATCGGGATCGGCGTGAAGCCGAAACGCGACACGGCATGCGCGCGGGCGCTGGTCGCCCCCATGACCCCCGACCCCATCACCGCGGCGCCCGAGCCAAAGGCCACCAGCCCCGACAGAAAGCCCCGGCGCGACACCGCGCCCGCGACGACGCGGTCGAAATCGGTGGTCTCGGCGGTCGGGCGGCGGCGCTCGTCCCAGTCGTCCCAGCTCAATGCGTTGAGTTGCTTGCGATCCATGGCTCGTTCCCTCGTTGCGCAGGTCTTGCTGGCGTCGTGCTAGATGCTGCGCGTGACGGTCATGCGACATGGAGGTGAGGGTTTTGTTAAACCCCGCGCCGGTGCGCATCGGCGGAACGCAGCCGCCGCTTGCGGTGTTGCCCCTACGATGGACAGGCAGCGGAGGTCACCGATGGCGCAGCACCGAAACCCGGACGCCCATCCGGGCGACATCAACAAGCCCGGCTGGTTCGCCACGCTCAAACGCGTCTATTCCGAGATCGGCGACGACCATGTCAGCCTGATCGCCGCCGGTTGCGCCTTTTACGGGCTGCTCGCGATCTTTCCCGGCATCGTCGCCGCCATGGCCATCGCCGGGCTGTTCTTCGACCCCGCCACCGTGGTCGGCCAGCTCGAAAGCCTGTCGGGCTTCCTGCCGCAGCAGGCCGCCGAGATCGTGCTCGGCCAGGCCAAGGAGGTCGCGGGCTCCGAGCAAGGCGGGCTCGGCCTCGCCGCGGTGTTCGGCATCCTCGTGGCGATCTACTCGGCCTCCAAGGGCGTGCAGTCGCTGGTCGAAGGTCTGAACGTCGCCTTCGAGGCCGAGGAAAGCCGCGGTCTCGTCTCCTATTACCTGCAGGTTCTGGCGCTGACGCTGGGCATGATCCTGGGCTTTTTGCTGATCGTCGCGGTGGCGGCGGGGCTTCCGGCGCTCCTGGGCGTGCTGCCCTGGGAGGGCACGACCGAGCTGATCCTCATCGTGGTGCGCTGGCCGGTGCTGCTCGCGCTGGTGGCGCTGGGGCTTGCGATTCTCTATCGCTACGGCCCCGACCGGGCCGAGCGCAAATGGCGCTGGATCACCCCCGGCGCGGCGCTGGCCTGCCTGCTGTGGCTGGTCGGATCGCTCGGCTTCGCCTTCTACGTCCGCAATTTCGGCGGCTACAACGAAACCTTCGGCGCGCTGGGCGGCGTGATCGTGCTCTTGATGTGGCTGTGGCTGTCCTCCTTCATCGTGCTGCTGGGGGCCGAGTTCGACAGCGAGATGGAGCGCCAGGCCAAGCACGATCCAAAGCCCGACGACGCGGAGAACGACCCGCTGATGCAGGACGCCAAGGACGAGTCGGGCAAGCCGGTGGCGCAATGAGCATGCCGGATCGACCCCGGGCACCCCTCTTCTGGAAATAATGTTGCCGTTACTGCCGAATCCACGACACTTTATCCGCCGTTTGCGGTTGACGCTCTCGCCCGCCCGTGCATATCTGCGCGGGCGGAGCATCAAAGGACCGGAGAGCATGGATCTTCTCCTCGTAATCGGTGAGGTAGGGCGCGTGGGCCGGTGACGGCAGGGACCATGACGGTCGACCATGCGCCCCCGGATCACCGGGGGCTTTTTTGTACGCAGGGCGCGGCAGACAGACAGGACACGGGCACGATGACAGGGCAGACGGAGCAAACGGGCGGACAGATGACCGGCGCGAAGATGGTCGTCCAGGCGCTGAGGGATCAGGGCGTCGACACGGTGTTCGGCTATCCCGGCGGCGCGGTGCTGCCGATCTATGACGAGCTGTTCCAGCAAAACGACATCCGCCACGTGCTCGTGCGCCACGAACAGGGCGCGATCCACGCCGCCGAAGGCTATGCCCGCTCCACCGGCAAGCCGGGCGTCGCCATCGTCACCTCCGGCCCCGGCGCCACCAACGCCGTCACCGGGCTGACCGACGCGCTTTTGGATTCCATCCCGATCGTCGTGCTGTCGGGGCAGGTGCCGACCTTCATGATCGGCTCGGACGCGTTCCAGGAGGCCGACACGGTCGGCATCACCCGCCCCTGCACCAAGCACAACTGGCTGGTCAAGGAGACCGACCGCCTCGGCGCGACGCTGCACGAGGCGTTCCACGTCGCCACCGCCGGCCGCCCCGGCCCGGTGCTGATCGACATCCCCAAGGACGTGCAGTTCGCCACCGGCACCTATGGCGGCAAGGAAACCCGCCCGACCCGCTACGCCCCGCCCGTCAAGGGCGACCCGGCGGCGATCGAGGCGCTGGCGCGGGCCATGGAAACCGCCAAGCGCCCGGTCTTCTATACCGGCGGCGGCGTCATCAATTCCGGCCCCGAGGCGAGCAAGCTTTTGCGCGATCTGGTCGCGGCGACCGGCTTTCCGATCACCTCGACGCTGATGGGCCTCGGCGCCTACCCCGCGAGCGGAGAGCAGTGGCTCGGCATGCTCGGCATGCACGGGCTTTACGAAGCCAACATGGCGATGCATGGCTGCGACCTGCTGATCTGCATCGGCGCGCGCTTCGACGACCGCATCACCGGGCGCATCGACGCGTTTTCGCCCAACTCCGTGCGCGCGCATATCGACATCGACCCCTCCTCGCTCAACAAGGTGATCCGCACCGACATCCCGATCATCGGCGACGTCGCCAACGTGCTCGGCGACCTGATGGCGGCATGGAGCGCGCGCGGCCGCAAGACCGACCGCGAGGGGCTGGCGCAGTGGCAGGCGCAGATCGGCGAATGGCGCGCGCGCGACTGCCTGTCCTTCCGCAACTCCGACAAGGTGATCAAGCCGCAATACGCGCTGCAACGGCTCGAGGCGCTGACCAAGGACCGCGACCGCTACATCACCACCGAGGTCGGCCAGCACCAGATGTGGGCCGCGCAATATCTCGGCTTCGAGGATCCGAACCGCTGGATGACCTCCGGCGGCCTCGGGACCATGGGCTACGGTTTCCCGGCCTCGGTCGGCGTGCAGATGGCGCATCCCGACAGCCTCGTGATCAACGTCGCGGGCGAAGCCTCGTGGCTGATGAACATGCAGGAGATGGGCACCGCCGTGCAATACCGCCTGCCGGTCAAGCAGTTCATCCTCAACAACGAACGCCTCGGCATGGTGCGCCAGTGGCAGGAGCTCTTGCATGGCGAGCGCTATTCGCAAAGCTGGTCCGAGGCGCTGCCGGATTTCGTCAAGCTCGCGGAGGCCTTCGGCGCCAAGGGGATCCTGTGCAAGGATCCCGCCGATCTCGACGACGCGATCATGGAGATGCTCGACTATGACGGCCCCGTCATCTTCGACTGCCTCGTCGAAAAGCACGAGAACTGCTTCCCGATGATCCCGTCTGGCAAGGCGCATAACGAGATGCTGATGGGCGAGGTCTCGACCGCGCATGCCATCGAGGCCGGCGGCGCGGTGCTGGTGTAACCGCGTTTCCTTCCAAGGAAACGCCCGGAAAATTGCAATTTTCCGGCCCAGCGCCGGACAGGGAGCGACCCCATGCTGAACATCAAGGAAGGCTCGACCAGCCACTCCGCCTACAACCTCCGCTCGGTCTATTCCGACATCGAGGAACGCCACACCCTCGCCGTGATCGTCGAGAACGAACCCGGCGTGCTGGCCCGCGTCATCGGCCTGTTCTCGGGCCGCGGCTACAACATCGAAAGCCTCACCGTGGCCGAGATCGACCACACCGGCCACATGTCGCGCATCACCCTCGTCACCTCCGGCACGCCGCAGGTGATCGAACAGATCAAGGCGCAACTGGGCCGCATCGTGCCGGTCCACGAGGTGCATGACCTTACCGTCGAAGGCCCCACGGTCGAACGCGAACTGGCGCTGTTCAAGGTGCGCGGCGAAGGCGATCACCGGGTCGAGGCGCTGCGCCTCGCCGACATCTTTCGCGCCAACGTGGTCGACTCGACGCTCGAAAGCTTCGTGTTCGAGATCACCGGCACGCCCGAAAAGATCGACGCCTTCGCCGACCTGATGCGCCCGCTCGGGCTCACCGAGCTGGCCCGCACCGGCGTCGCCGCCCTGTCGCGCGGCCCCGAGGCGCGCGTCTGAGCCGCTGACGCCGCGCGAGGCTTGCCCCCGCGCGGCGTTCCTGCCTTCCTGTGATCTTCACGAGGGAGGACCACATGGCCGCGCAGAAGATCATCATCGACACCGATCCCGGTCAGGACGACGCCGTCGCCATCCTGCTCGCCCTCGCCTCGCCCGAGCTTCAGGTGCTCGGCCTCACCGCCGTCGCCGGCAACGTGCCGCTCGACCTGACCCAGCGCAACGCGCGCCAGGTGGTCGAACTGGCGGGCCGCGACACGCCGGTCTTCGCGGGCTGCGCAGCCCCCATCGCCCGCCCGCTCGTCACCGCCGAACACGTGCACGGCAAGACCGGGCTCGACGGCATCACCCTGCCCGATCCCAGCCTGCCGCTTCAGGAGCAGGACGGCGTCGATTTCATCATCGACACGCTGCGCCGCGAGCCGGAGAACACCGTCACGCTCTGCCCGCTCGGGCCGCTCACCAACATCGCCACCGCCTTTCGCCGCGCCCCCGACATCGTCGCGCGCGTGCAGCGCATAGTGCTGATGGGCGGCGGCTTCTTCGAAGGCGGCAACATCACCCCGGCGGCCGAGTTCAACATCTATGTCGATCCCGAGGCCGCGAGCGAGGTCTTCGCCTGCGGCCGCCCCATCACCGTCCTGCCGCTCGATGCCACGCACAAGGCGCTCACCTCCAAGGACTGGATCGCCAGGATGCGCGGCATGGGGCGGATCGGCGAGGTGGTCGCGAGCTGGACCGATTTCTTCGAACGCTTCGACACCGAGAAATACGGCTCCGAAGGCGCGCCGCTGCATGATCCTTGCGTCATCGCGTGGCTGCTGCGCCCGGATCTCTTCTCGGGTCGCGAGATCAATGTCGAGATCGAAACCGGATCGGAGCTGACGCTGGGCATGACCGTGGCCGATTGGTGGGGCGTGACCGACCGGCCCAGGAACGCGCTGTTTCTCGGCGATGTCGACCGCGACGGGCTCTTCGATCTGCTGAGCGAGCGGATCGAGCGGCTCTGACCGGGACCATGGCGCGGGCCGAGGCCGGTGGATTTGCGTATTTTGGGAACAAAGTGGCCGGTTTCGCGGAATTTCGGGCCCGCCACGCTTGGCGCAGGCCGCGCAGGGCATAGATCGAAGCCATGAGCCTGCATATCCCCTTCGACAACAGCTACGCCCGCCTGCCCGACCGCCTGTTCACCCGGCAGGCGCCGGTGCCGGTGGCCAGCCCCGGCTGGATCGCGCTGAACGACCGCCTCGCGCGCGATCTCGACCTCGATGCGCAGGCGCTGCGCTCGGATGAAGGGCTGCGCGTCTTTGCCGGCAACGCCGTGCCCGACGGGGCGGCGCCGCTGGCCCAGCTTTATGCCGGGCACCAGTTCGGCCAGTGGAACCCGCAGCTCGGCGATGGGCGGGCGATCCTTCTGGGCGAAATCCTCGGCCCCGACGGCATCCGCCGCGACATCGCGCTCAAGGGGTCGGGGCGCACACCCTATTCCCGCATGGGCGACGGGCGGGCCTGGCTCGGGCCGGTGATCCGCGAATACATCATGAGCGAGGCGATGCATGCGCTCGGCGTGCCGACCACCCGCGCGCTCGCCGCCGTCACCACCGGCGAAGAGGTGATCCGCGAGACCGTCCTGCCCGGCGCGGTGCTGACCCGCGTCGCGCAAAGCCATATCCGCGTCGGCACCTTCCAGATCCTCACCGCGCGCGGCGATCATGACGGGCTGCGCGCGCTGGCCGATCACACCATGGCGCGGCACTACCCCGACGCGGGCAGCGTGCCGGAGATGCTGGCGCAGATGGTGGCCCGGCAGGCCGATCTGATCGCCCGATGGATGAGCCTCGGCTTCATCCACGGCGTGATGAACACCGACAATTGTTCGGTCGCGGGCGAAACCATCGATTACGGCCCCTGCGCCTTCATGGACGGCTACCATCCGGGCCGGGTCTTTTCCTCGATCGACGCGCATGGCCGCTACGCCTATGGCAACCAGCCGCAGGTGGCGCTGTGGAACATCGCGCAATTCGCCACCGCGCTGGTGCCGCTGATGCCCAATCAGGACCGCGCGGTCGAGGATTTCACCGCCATCATCAACCGCTTTGCCGATCTCTACCAATCCGCATGGCTCGACCGTTTCGGCGCCAAGATCGGGCTGGCCGAACCCACCCCCGAAGATCGCGCGCTGATCGAGGCGCTGCTCACCGCCATGAGCGCGGCGGGCACCGATTTCACCAACGGCTTCAGGGCACTGGCCGAGGATGCGCCCGAGCGCAGCGGCGCGGATGCCGACTGGATCGCCCGCTGGCGGGCGCGCGGGCCGGACCTGTCCGTCGCGGCGGCGGCCAACCCGGTCGTGGTGCCGCGGCTGCACCGCATCGAAGCCACCATCACCGCCGCCATGGCGGGCGATCTTTCCGTGTTCGACGACATGCTCACGGTGGTGACCGCGCCCTTCGAGCCGGATCCGGCGCTGGCCAAAATCCATGTTGCGCCGCCAGCCGGGCATGAGAAAGTCGACAAGACCTTCTGCGGCACTTAAGAGCGGTGGAACCGCGCGGCCGATTTGCGAATGACCGCCATGCACGCGGTGGTACCGGTAAGAAAGTGAGCCTGTGAGAGACGTCTTCGACCATACGAGCGAACGCCGGGCCGAAGCGATCCGGTCGCTGGGAATCATGGACAGCGAAGACGAGGCCGATTTCGACGAGATCACCAGCTATGCCGCGGAGATCTGCGAAGCGCCGATCTCGCTGGTCACGCTGGTCAACGACGAACGTCAATGGGCGAAATCGGCCTTCGGCACGCAGCAGCGCGATTACACGATGGACGAGTCGATCTGCGCGCACGGGCTCTCCGGTCCCGATTTTCTCGAAATCGAGGACACCGCCGCCGACCCGCGCACCCGCGACAACCCGCTGGTCACCGGCCCCGACCCGATCCGCTATTACGGCGGCGCGATTCTCAAGCTGGGCGACACCACGCCGATCGGCGCGCTGTGCATTCTCGACCGCAAGCCGCGCCGGCTTTCGGACGCCACCAAGCGGCTCCTGATCATCCTCGCGCGGCAGGTGACGCGCCGGATGGAGCTGCGCCGCGCGCTGGCGGCGCAGGAAACGCTGGCCAGCGAGGTCGATCACAGGGTCAAGAATTCGCTGCAGATGGTGACCGCCCTGGTCCGCATCCAGCGCGCGCAGGCCCGCAGCGACGAAACCCGCGAGGCGCTGTCCGAAACCATCGACCGGCTCTCGGCGATCTCGCTTCTGCACGCGGAGCTGCACAAGGTGTCGGCCCGCAACGAGATCGCCCTGCACCAGTTCCTGCCGGACATCATCCGGCATCTCGAAACCACCCTGCCCCCGAACGTCGCGATCCGCCACCGGCTGGTGCCGCTGATGGTGCGCTCCGAGGTCGCGGCCTCGCTGGCGCTGCTGCTCAACGAAGCCGTGGCCAACGCCGCCAAGCACGCCTTTCCCGAAGGCCGCGACGGCCGGATCGACGTGGCGCTGGAGCTGGCGGGCGGCGAAGCCCGCCTGTCGGTCGTCGATGACGGCGTCGGCAGCGACCGGCTCGAAGCCGCCCCCGAACGCGGCAGCGGCCTTGGCCGGCAGATCATCGACGCCTCGGTGGCGCGGGTGAATGGCGAGATCTTCCGCCGCAGCGGCGCGGAAGGCACCCGGATCGAGATCCGCTTTCCGGCGCCGCGGCTGCTGCCCGACGCCTGAGGGATTGCCGCGGCCCGCCGGGGCCGCGGCAGGCGGCGTCACTCGGTGACGCGCACCTCGCGCATCACGTCCGGCGCGCCGATCACGGCGCCGTTCGCCCCCTCGCCGCGCTTGATCGCGTCGAGCACGTCGAGCCCGTCGGTCACCTCGCCCACGACCGTGTACTGGCCGTTGAGGAAATCGCCCGGCGCGAACATGATGAAGAACTGGCTGTTGGCCGAATTCGGGTCCTGGCTGCGGGCCATGCCCACGGTGCCGCGCTCGAACGGCCTGTCCGAGAACTCCTGCACGAGATCGTCGCGCTCGGAGCCGCCCATGCCGGCCATCGACATGTCGCCGCCCGTCCGGCCGAACTCCACGTCGCCGGTCTGCGCCATGAAGCCGTCGATCACGCGGTGGAACACCACGCCGTCATAGGCGCCGTCGCCCGCCAGCGCGGTGATCTGCTCGACATGGTTGGGCGCGACATCCTCGAACAGGTCGATGCTGATCGTGCCCTCGGCCTCGCCGGCGACGTCGATCTCGATCCCGGTGGCGGCGGCGGGCGACGCGGCGAGCGCGAGAAGAACCGCGAGCTTACGCATCGGCGGCCACCTTGACGCTGATCATCCGGTCGGGGTTCGCGGGCGGCTCGCCCTTGGTGATCTTGTCGACATGCTCCATCCCCTCGATCACGCGGCCATAGACCGTGTATTGCTTGTTGAGGAAATGGTTGTTGCTGAAATTGATGAAGAACTGGCTGTTGGCCGAGTTCGGGTTGGCCGAACGCGCCGCCCCCAGCGTGCCCCGGTCATGCGGCACGTTGGAAAACTCCGCCGGAAGATCCGGCTTGTCCGACCCGCCGGTGCCGGCGCGGCGCGGGTTGTAGTCCTTTTCCATGTTGGCGTGCTCCACGTCGCCGGTCTGCGCCATGAAGCCGTCGATCACGCGGTGGAAGGCGACGTTGTCATAGGCACCGGCGCGGGCCAGCTCCTTCATCCGCTCGGCATGCTTGGGCGCCACGTCGGGCAGAAGCTCGATCACCACCGGGCCGTCCTTGAGCTCGATGATGATGGTGTTCTCGGGGTCCTTGATCTCGGCCATTGCCGGTCCTCCTGCTGCTTTGCCCCCGACATAAGGCGGCGCCGCGCGTAAGCCAATGGCTTGAGAGCCCCGGCCCCGGGCGCTACCTATTCGCCAAGCAGAAACGGAAAGGACGGCGCATGGGCTGGAAGACGATCGACGAGTTGGATCTCGCGGGCAAACGGGTCCTCGTGAGAGTGGACGTGAACGTGCCCGTCGAGGCGGGCCGCGTCACCGACGCCACCCGGATCGCGCGCATCGTGCCGACCGTGACCGACATCGCCGAAAAAGGCGGGCGGGTGATCCTGCTGGCGCATTTCGACCGGCCCAAGGGCCGCGTCGTCCCCGACATGTCGCTCAAACAGATCCTGCCCGCGCTCGAAGAGAAACTCGGCCGCAAGGTCGCCTTCGCCGCGGATTGCATCGGCGAGGATGCGCAGGCGGCGGTCGACGCGCTCGCCGATGGCGAGGTGCTGCTTCTGGAAAACACCCGCTTTCACGCGGGCGAAGAGGCCAATGACGGCGATTTCGCCGAAAAGCTGGCGCATCTGGGCGATGTCTACGTCAACGACGCCTTCTCGGCGGCGCACCGCGCCCACGCCTCGACCGAGGCGCTGGCGCGGCTGCTGCCCTGCGCCGCGGGCCGGCTGATGGCCGAGGAGCTGCAGGCCCTGGAAAAGGCGCTCGGCACGCCCGACCGTCCCGTCGTCGCCGTGGTCGGCGGCGCGAAGGTGTCGACCAAGCTCGACCTGCTGTCGAACCTCGTCGAAAAGGTTGACACGCTGGTGATCGGCGGCGGCATGGCCAACACCTTTCTTGCCGCCCAGGGCCTGGACGTCGGCAAATCGCTGTGCGAGCACGACCTGACCGGCACCGCCCGCGACATCGCCGCCAAGGCCGCCGAAAAAGGCTGCACCATCCTGCTGCCGCGCGACGTCGTGGTGGCGCGCGAGTTCAAGGCGGGCGCCGAAAGCGAGGTCGTCAAGGCCGAGGACACGCCATCCGACGCGATGATCCTCGACGCCGGGCCCGACAGCGTCGCGCATGTCGAGATGGCGCTGGAAAACGCCAAGACGCTGGTCTGGAACGGGCCGCTCGGGGCCTTCGAGATCGCGCCCTTCGACCGCGGCACCGTGACGGCGGCGAAAAAAGCCGCCGAGCTGACCCGCGCGGGCAAGCTCGTCTCCGTGGCGGGCGGCGGCGACACCGTCGCCGCGCTCAACGCCGCGGGCGTCGCGGAGGATTTCTCCTATGTCTCGACCGCCGGGGGGGCGTTTCTGGAATGGATGGAAGGCAAGGTGCTGCCGGGCGTGAAGGCGCTGGGCGCATGAGCGGCAACACCCAGATGCAATCCGCCCGCACCGATCTCGTCCCGCAAAGCCGCGGCTGGACGCTCATCACCGGGGCCTCGTCGGGCCTCGGCGAAGAATTCGCCCGCATCGCGGCCCGTGGCGGTCGCCGCCTGATCCTCTCGGCCCGTTCCGAGGACAAGCTCGAGGCGCTGGCCGCCGAGCTGCGCCAGCGGGTCGAGGTCGTCGTGATCCCCGCCGATCTCGCCCGCCCCGGCGGCGCCGAGCGGCTGTGGCGCGAGGCCTCCGAGGGCCGCCGCATCGAGATCCTCGTCAACAATGCCGGTCTCGGGCTCAACCGCCGCTTCGGCGATGGCGGCACCGATGAGGCCGAGCGCCTCGTCGCGGTCAACGTCACGGCGGCGACCGTGCTGATGCAGGCCGCCATCGGCCACATGCGCCACAATGGCGAGGGCCACGTGCTCAACGTCGCTTCGGTCGCGGCCTTCGTGCCCGGCCCCGGCATGGCGGTCTACCACGCGACCAAGGCCTATCTTCTGTCGCTGTCGGACGCCGTCACCGCCGAGCTGGAGGCCGAGGACAGCGAGGTGTCGGTCACCGCGCTCTGCCCCGGCCCGGTCGAGACCGGCTTCTTCGACGCCGCCGGCATGTCCGCCGACGGCCCCTCCGGCCCGATGCGGCCCGCCCGCGCGCGCGACGTTGCGCAGGCGGGATGGGAGGCGATGCTGGCGCGGCGCCAGACGGTCGTGCCCGGCGGCATGACGCGACTCGCCGCCTTTGCGGGCCGGGTGCTGCCGCGCGGCCTCTCCGCCCGGCTGGCCGGCCGGGCCTATGGCCGGGCCTGATTTCCCAAGCCTCTGAGATCACGGGGCTTTGGTGGCGCTAACAGTGCCGCCCGGTGGCGCTAACAGGATTGTGAGCCACCGGGCGGCGCCCTAGGTTTGCGGCAACGCAAACCGAAAGGCTCCCCATGCAGACCACCGACACCGTCCGCGACATCCTTCGCAACTACGAGGGCGAGACCCCCGGCGTGAAGGCGAACCTCGCCCGGATGCTGATGGCCGGCAAGCTGGGCGGCACCGGCAAGATGATCATCCTGCCCGTCGACCAGGGCTTCGAGCACGGCCCCGCCCGCAGCTTCGCGCCCAACCCCGAAGGCTACGACCCGCATTACCACTACCAGCTGGCGATCGATGCGGGGCTGAACGCCTTCGCCGCGCCTCTGGGCATGATCGAGGCGGGCGCCGACAGCTTCGCGGGCCAGATCCCCACCATCCTCAAATGCAACAGCGCCAACTCGCTGATGTCCGGCACCGCCGGCAAGAACCAGGCCGTGACGGCGAGCGTGGACGACGCGCTGCGGCTGGGCTGCTCGGCGATCGGCTTCACCATCTATCCCGGCTCCGACTGCGCGCTCGACATGTTCGAGGAGATCGTCGAGATGCGCAAGGAAGCCGCCGCCAAGGGCGTGGCGACCGTGATCTGGTCCTACCCGCGCGGCGAGGCGCTCGACAAGGACGGCGAAACGGCGATCGACATCGCCGCCTATGCCGCGCAGATCGCCGCCCTGATCGGCGCGCATGTGATCAAGATCAAGCTGTCGACCGACCACCTGTCGCTGCCTGAGGCCAAGAAGGTCTACGAGGCCGAGAACATCGACATCTCGACTCAGGCGGCGCGGGTGAAGCATTGCGTGCAGTCGGCCTTTGGCGGGCGGCGCATCATGGTGTTCTCCGGCGGCGCCAAGAAGGGCGCGGATTCGGTCTATGACGACGCCCGCGCGATCCGCGACGGCGGCGGCAACGGCTCGATCATCGGCCGCAACTCGTTCCAGCGCCCGCGCGAAGAGGCGCTGGAGATGCTCGGCAAGCTGCAGGACATCTATCTCGGCCGCGGCTGAGCCGCGCAGGCCGGACCGGGGTCGCGGCGAAACCGCGGCAAACCGGTCACGGTGACCGGCGACAACACGCCAAGGCGGCGCGAACGCGATGTTCGCGCCGCCTTTTTCGTGGCATGATATTTTCAGCCGCCCGAAAAAGAGGTGGCACACGAGGCAAGACAGCAGTGATGAAACGCACCCCTTCTCTGGGCCCGGCCCTCTACCTGATCGGCATGCTGCTGATCGGACTCTACTTCACCTTCGCCGCGGTGCAGGGCGATTACGGCGTGTTCCGGCGCGCCGAGGTGGAGGCCGAGGCCCGTGGCCTGGAGAAGGAACTCGCCAGCCTGCGCGGCGAAGTGGCGCGCATGGAGAATCTGACCCGGCGCCTGTCGGACGACTATCTCGATCTCGACCTTCTCGACGCCCGCGCGCGCGAGGTGCTCGGCATGATCCGCGCCGACGAGATCGTCATCCGCTGACGTAGCGGCACCCTCAAGACCCTTTTTCGCAAGCGCCGCGTTCTCCTTGGGGGGCGCGGCGCTTTGCATTCCGGCCATGTCGAGTTTGCCCTGTTGCATCCCGCCCAACTTCTGTAAGTGATAGTTCAAGGCTAAACTATCCGTCACAGCGCGAAGGGAGACGCCATGGCGACCCGGAAGACCTCCGACACAGGCCCCGCCAAGGGTTCCAATCCTGCCCCCAAGGGCTCCAACATCCCCGCCGATGAGCTCAAGCATTACTACCGAGAGATGCTGCTGATCCGCCGGTTCGAGGAAAAGGCCGGCCAGCTTTACGGCATGGGTCTGATCGGCGGCTTCTGCCACCTCTATATCGGCCAGGAGGCCGTGGTGGTCGGGCTGGAGGCTGCGGCGGAAGAAGGCGACAAGCGCGTCACCTCCTACCGCGATCACGGCCACATGCTGGCCTGCGGCATGGACCCCAAGGGCGTGATGGCCGAGCTCACGGGCCGCGAGGGCGGCTATTCCAAAGGCAAGGGCGGGAGCATGCACATGTTCTCGAAGGAAAAGCACTTCTACGGCGGCCATGGCATCGTCGGCGCGCAGGTGCCGATCGGCGCCGGTCTCGCCTTTGCCGACAAGTATCTCGAAAACGGCCGCGTGACCTTTTCCTATTTCGGGGACGGCGCCGCCAACCAGGGCCAGGTCTACGAGACCTACAACATGGCCCAGCTTTGGGATCTTCCGGTCGTCTTCGTGATCGAGAACAACCAGTACGCGATGGGCACGAGCGTCCAGCGTTCGACCAAGTCGCCCTCGCTGTGGGAACGCGGCGCCGCCTACGGCATCAAGGGCGAGGAAGTCGACGGCATGGACGTGCTGGCGGTGAAAGAGGCCGGCGAGCGCGCGGTGAAGCACTGCCGCGAGGGCAAGGGCCCCTACATCCTCGAGATCAAGACCTACCGTTACCGCGGCCATTCGATGTCCGACCCCGCGAAGTACCGCTCGCGCGAGGAAGTGCAGAAGATGCGCGAGGAGCGCGACCCGATCGAGCAGATCCGGCAGGTGCTGCTTTCGGGCCAGCACGCCACCGAGGACGATCTCAAGGCGATCGACAAGGAGATCAAGGAGATCGTCAACGAGTCCGCCGAGTTCTCCAAGGAGAGCCCCGAGCCCGCGCTCGAAGAGCTCTGGACCGACATCTACGCTAAAGAAGCCCCGCAGGAGGCCTGATCCATGGCGACTGAAATTCTGATGCCCGCCCTCTCGCCGACCATGGAGGAAGGCACGCTCGCCAAGTGGCTCGTCAAGGAGGGCGACACCGTCGCCTCCGGCGACATCCTGGCCGAGATCGAAACCGACAAGGCCACGATGGAATTCGAGGCCGTCGACGAAGGCACCGTCGGCAAGATCCTGATCGACGAGGGCACCGAGGGCGTGAAGGTCAACACCCCGATCGCCGTGCTGCTGGAGGAAGGCGAGGACGCCTCCGCCATCGACAGCGCCGGTGGCAACACCGGCGACGATGCCAAGGCCGAGGTCAAGGAAGAGACCAAGGCCGAACCCAAGGACACCGTCCCCGCCGACAGCCCCGCCGCCTCGTCGCCCGCCGCCGCGGCTCCCAAGCCGCCGCGCACCCCCGACTGGCCCGAGGGCACCGAGACCAAGACCACGACCGTCCGCGAAGCGCTGCGCGACGCCATGGCCGAGGAGATGCGCCGCGAGGACAACGTCTTCCTGATGGGCGAGGAAGTGGGCGAGTACCAGGGCGCCTACAAGATCTCCCAGGGCCTGCTGGACGAGTTCGGCCCCAAGCGCGTGGTCGACACGCCGATCACCGAGCACGGCTTCACCGGCATCGCGGTGGGTGCCGCCTTTGGCGGCCTGCGCCCGATCGTGGAGTTCATGACCTTCAACTTCGCCATGCAGGCGATGGACCAGATCATCAACTCGGCGGCCAAGACGCTCTACATGTCGGGCGGCCAGATGGGCGCGCCGATGGTGTTCCGCGGCCCCAACGGCGCCGCCGCCCGCGTCGGCGCGCAGCACTCCCAGGACTACGCCGCGTGGTTCATGCAGATCCCCGGTCTCAAGGTCGTGATGCCCTACTCCGCCGCCGACGCGAAGGGGTTGATGAAATCCGCGATCCGCGACCCGAACCCGGTGATCTTCCTCGAAAACGAGATCCTCTATGGCCGCTCCTTCGAGGTGCCGGTGATGGATGATTTCACCATTCCGCTTGGCAAGGCGCGCATCGCCCGCGAAGGCACGGACGTCACCATCGTGTCGTTCGGCATCGGCATGACCTATGCACTTGAGGCCGCCGAGAAGCTGGCCGCCGACGGCATCGAGGCCGAGGTGATCGACCTGCGCACGATCCGACCCATGGACACCGACGCGATCATCGAGAGCGTCAAGAAGACCAACCGCTGCGTCACCGTCGAGGAAGGCTGGCCGCAGGGCTCCGTCGGCGGCTACATCTCGACCGTGCTGATGCAGGAGGCGTTCGACCATCTCGACGCGCCGGTGATCAACTGCACCGGCAAGGACGTGCCGATGCCCTATGCCGCCAACCTCGAGAAGCACGCGCTGGTGACGACCGACGAGGTCGTCGAGGCGGTGCGCAAAGTGACCTACAAGTAAGGGGCGCGAGACATGCCAACGGAAATCCTGATGCCCGCGCTGTCGCCGACCATGGAGGAAGGCACGCTCGCGAAATGGCTGGTCAAGGAGGGTGACACCGTCTCCTCCGGCGACCTTCTGGCCGAGATCGAAACCGACAAGGCGACGATGGAGTTCGAGGCCGTCGACGAAGGCATCGTCGGCAAGATCCTGATCGAAGAGGGCTCCGAGGGGGTGAAGGTCAACACCCCCATCGCCGTGCTGCTCGAAGAGGGCGAGAGCGCCGACGACATCGACAGCTCCACCGCGCCCAAACAGGGCGACGCCGACAGCCACGCCGAACCCGCCACGCCCAAGGCCGAGACATCGCCCGCCAAGGGCTATGGCGATGATGGCGGCGCGGCCCAGCAGAAGTCGTCCGGCGACGGCGAAGCCGCCGCGTCGGGCAGCCCTGCCCCCAAGGGCCGCGATGGCGGCCGCATCTTCGCCTCGCCTCTGGCGCGGCGGATCGCGGCGGACAAGGGTCTCGACCTGAGCCGGATCGAGGGCTCCGGCCCCAATGGCCGCATCGTCAAGGCCGATGTCGAAAACGCCAAGCCGGGCGCGCAGCCCGCCGCCGAAAAAGCCGCCGAAGCCCCCAAGGGCGACGCCGGCAAGGCCCCCGTGGCCGAGCCCGCCGCCCCCGGCGTGCAGGCGGATGCGATCTGCAAGATGTATGCGGACCGGGAGTTCGAGGAGGTCAAGCTCGACGGCATGCGCCGCACCATCGCGGCGCGTCTCACCGAGGCCAAGCAGACCATCCCGCATTTCTACCTGCGCCGCGACATCCGTCTCGACGCGCTGCTGAAGTTCCGCAGCCAGCTCAACAAGCAGCTCGAAAGCCGCGGCGTGAAGCTCTCGGTCAACGACTTCATCATCAAGGCCTCGGCCCTCGCCCTTCAGGCGGTGCCGGATGCCAACGCCGTCTGGGCCGGTGACCGGGTACTCAAGCTGAAACCGTCGGACGTGGCCGTGGCCGTCGCCATCGAGGGTGGTCTCTTCACCCCCGTCCTGCGCGACGCCGAGGCCCGCACCCTCAGCTCGCTCTCGGCGCAGATGAAGGATCTGGCCAAGCGGGCGCGCGACAAGAAGCTCGCCCCGCATGAATACCAGGGCGGCAGCTTCGCGATCTCCAACCTCGGCATGTTCGGCATCGACAATTTCGACGCCGTCATCAACCCGCCGCATGGCGCGATCCTCGCGGTCGGCGCGGGCGTGAAGAAGCCGGTGGTGAACGACGCGGGCGAGATCGAGGTGGCCACCGTGATGTCGGTGACGCTCTCGGTCGATCACCGGGTGATCGACGGCGCGCTCGGCGCCGAGCTTCTCAAGCAGATCGCCGAGGCGCTGGAAAACCCGATGATGATGCTGGCCTGAGGCCCGTTTCGCATCGCGCCTTGAAAGGGCCGCGCTCCGCACCGGGGCGCGGCCCTTTTCATTTCTTCCCCCCGGCCCGCCAAAGGTCCCCCGCCCATGCCCGTTCGGCGGGAACCCGCCTCACGACCTCGCGTTGAGCTGAGGCAAATGTGAGGGAACCCGATGACATACCGTGACAAACAGCCCGGACTGGGGCTTACGCTGATCGCCGGGGCGGTCGCGGTGGTGGCGCTGCTGATCGCCTGGCTCTGGCCCGACAGCGGCGTGGCCGGCAGCACGGGGGCGGCGCTGGCGCTGTTCGGGGCGGTCGCGGTGACGCTCGCCTCGGGGCTCGTGCTGTTCAAATGGATGCCTTTCTGGCTCAACGTCACGCTGAAATGGCTGGTGCTGCTCGGCGCGGCGCTGACGGCGGTGGCGGCCTATTTCCTGATGCAGGACACCGCGATGTGGGCGATGATCCTCGCCACGATCGGCGCCGTCTGGAACCTTGTCTCGCGCAAGGGGCATGACCGCCGCCCGGCCTTTGCGCTCGTCCTGCTCGCCCTGCCGCTTTTGCCCGCGCCGGAGGCGCGCGCGCAGGACTGGCCCGGCTTTCACGGCGACCTGCAGGCCCGCAAATACAGCCCCCTCACCCAGATCACCGACGCGAACGTCCACGAGCTCGAACCCGCATGGGAGATCGAGACCGGCGACGTCTCCGACGGCTCGGGCGAGCTGCCGCAGACCGTGTGGTCGGCCACGCCGGTCTATGCCAACGACACGCTCTATGTCGGCACGCCCTTCTACCGCATTCTCGCGCTCGACCCGGCCACGGGCGAAGAACGCTGGTCCTATGACAGCCAGGCCCGGCTGGAGGCGCTGACCCAGCCCGCGCTCAAGAACCGCGGCGTCACCTACTGGGACACCGGCGCGACCGGCGCCTGCGCGCGCCGCGTCTATATCGGCACGATGGACGCCAAGCTGCACAGCGTCGACGCCGACACCGGCGCCGTCTGCGAGGAATTCGGCGAAAACGGCATTCTCGACGTGAACCAGTGGAACGACACCAATGACCGCTGGCCGCTGTCGCTGTTGCAGCCGCCCGTCGCGCATGATGGCCGCCTGTTCATCGGCTGGGCCGGCAAGGACTGGGAAAGCGCGCAGGCGCCTCCGGGCACCGTCTTCGCGGTCGATGCCGAAACCGGCGAACTCGACTGGACCGTGAACTTCATCCCCAAGGAGCTGTGGGACCGCACCGGCACCGCCAATGTCTGGACCCACATGACCGTCGATCCCGAGCGCGACATCATCTACATGCCGGTCTCCTCGCCTTCGCCCAACTATTATGGCGGCGCGCGCACCGAAGAATTGCCGCTGGCGACATCCGTGACGGCGGTGGACACCAACACCGGCGACATCATCTGGTCGCGCCAGCTCGTGCATCACGACATCTGGGATTACGACACCGGCGCCGCGCCGACGCTCGTCGACATCGAGCGTGACGGCGAAACCATCCCGGCGCTGATCCAGACCTCCAAGCAGGGCATGCTCTACGTGCTCAACCGCGAAACCGGCGAGCCGGTCTTCGGCATGGAGGAACGCCCCGTGCCCGCCTCCGACCTGCCCGGCGAAGTGGCGGCCCCGACCCAGCCCTTCTACGACGTGCCCGCCCCCACCAACACCTCCGACACATGGCCCGGCATCTGGTGGCTCGCGGACCTGACCAGCTTCGGCTATTGCTCCGAGACGCTGGAAAACCTGCGCTACGAGGGGCTGTTCACGCCGCCCACCGCCGAAGGCGGCGGCACGCTGATGTATCCCGGCACCGCGGGCGGCATGCAATGGGGCGGCGGCGCGCTCGATCCGACCACCAACACCTTCTACGTCAACACCCAGAAGGTGGCGCAGATCCTGCGGATGATCCCGCGCGAGGAATACGAGGAGGTCGCGGGCGACAGCGGCGCCGAGCAGGGCTTCTACCCGCAAGAGGGCGTGCCCTACGGCTTCGAGCTGAAGAATTTCCTGACCCCGCTCGGCCTGCCCTGCTGGAAGCCGCCCTTCGGCACGATCCTCGCCTATGATCTCGACACCGGCGAACGGCTCTACGAGCGGCCCTTCGGCATGACCCAGCAATGGGGCTTCTACGCCCCCGAAAGCTGGGGCAGCCCGACCTTGGGCGGCCCGGCGGTGACGGCGGGCGGCGTGATCTTCATCGGCGCCTCGATGGACGCCCATGTCCGCGCGCTCTCGGCGGCGACCGGCGAGGAGCTTTGGAAATGGCGGGTGGAGGCCCCGGCGGTCGCGATCCCGGCGGTCTACGAGCACGAGGGGCGGCAATATGTAAGCTTCGTGGCGGGCGGCAACCCGATCCTCAAGCCGCAGGTGGGCGACCAGCTGATCACCTTCGCGCTGCCGCTGGAGGAATAGCGCCACAGCCGTCCGGGACGACACCGGGCGGGCCCCGGCGGGGCCCGTCTTGCTGCCGATGCGCGCGGCACGGGCGCGCTTCGACGGATCGCTCCGGCGCGCTATCTTGGACAGCTTGATGCTCAGGCGGTCCGGGGATATCTCTGCCGCCCGGATCGACGGGCAGAGAAGCGCGCTGGACGCGCTGGCCCCGACCACTCACCTCCCCCGACCACCCCCGCAAAGGAGCGTTTCCATGGAAGCCAAACTGATCGCCGTCCTCATCCTGTTGCCGGTCGCGGCGGTCGTCATCTATGCGGGCCTGCACGAATACCGGCGCTACAAATCCGAGGGCCGCGCGAATTACGGGCTGGCCTATGACGAAAGGACCGGGACGACCTACGTGACCGGAATCCCCGAGGACGAGGACGCCTACGACCCCGAGGATTTCGATCCCAGCGATTACGACGAGCTGAAGAACAAGAAAGAGGCCGAGGACGACAAGGCGTAACCGGCCCTGCCCCGCCCGGACGCGGCACGCCGGTCTTCAGGTCTGTTTTCGGGCCTTTTCGCGGTCCCGGCGCGCCCCGTCGACCGCGCCGGGGCGAAAGGCTCGGGGCCCGGCGCCCATCTTCGGCGCGATCCGCCGGTCTCGCCCTGTTTCGAAAAACGGCCCCGCGCGACGATCGACGCCCCGCCTTTCGCCATCGCCACGGGTCATGGACCGGGCGGCCGCCGGGCAGCGTTTGAATTCGCCGCCCGGCGCGCGCGCCGCAAGACGGCGCGCCTACTCGCCCTTGAAGGTCTGGTCCATCGACACCGAGGGCTGCGCGCAGCCCGCTTCACCGACGATGCGCGCGGGCACCCCCGCCACGGTCTTGCAGGCCGGGATGTCGATCAGCACCACGGAACCGGCGGCGATGCGCGAGCAATCCCCGATGCGGATATTGCCGAGCACCTTGGCGCCCGCGCCGATCAGCACGCCGTTGCCGATCTTGGGGTGGCGGTCCTGCTCTTCCTTGCCGGTGCCGCCAAGCGTCACGGAATGCAGCATCGACACGTTGTCGCCGACCACCGCCGTCTCGCCGATCACCACCGAATGGGCGTGGTCGATCATCACCCCGCGCCCGATCCGGGCCGCCGGGTGGATGTCGACGCCAAAGGTCTCGGACACGCGCATCTGCACGAAATAGGCGAGGTCGAGCCGCCCCTGTTCCCACAGCCAATGGCCAAGCCGATAGGCTTGGATCGCCTGGTAGCCCTTGAAATAGAACAGCGGCTGCAGGAACCGGTGGCAGGCCGGGTCGCGCTCATAGGTGGCGACGAGATCGGCGCGCGCCGAATTCACCAGCTCGGGCTCGGCGGCATAGGCGCCGTCGATGATCTCGCGCAGGATCTGCGCGCCCATCTCGTCCGACGCCAGCTTGAGCGACAGCCGGTAGGCCAGCGCGCAGGCGAAGCTCTGGTGATGCAGCACGCCGGTATGGATCAGCCCGCCCATCAGCGGCTCGGTCGCGATGGCGTCCTGCGCCTCGCTGCGGATCCGGCTCCAGACCGGGTCGATCTCGGTCAGCTGCGCCTGTGGTGTCGCCATCGCCATGGCCTCCTGATCCCGCGTCCCTGTCCGCCCAAGATAGGGCCCCATGGCCAAGATCAAAGCCCGGCGGCTGCGTCAAGAGCGTCGAGCAGCTGCCGCAGCGCCGATCGCGCCCCCCGCCCGAACGAAGGCGGCAGCGGCGCGGCCGGGTGGCGCAGCGCCGCCGCCATCAGCGATCCGTCGCCCCACAAGGGGTGCGCGCGGCCCATCCGCTTGCGCCACGCATCCGCCGCGCGGGCCTCGCCGACGATCCGCGCGGCGAGATCGGCGCGCGCGCCGGGCGGCACCGACAACAGCGCCGCGACGCCGCGATCGAGGCATCCGGGCAGCACCGGCCTCATGGCGTCACCGTGAGCGTGGCGAAGGGCCCGGCCCCGAACGCGTCCGAGATCTGCGCCACCTGCACCGCCAGCGGCTCCGCCGCCCCGTCGGCGAGACGCGCGGCGGCGGTGTAGCGATAACGCGGCGCCCCGACCTCCGCCTCGCGCAGCAGCACGCCGCCCGCGACGATCCGCAAAAGATACGCCTCGCGCCCCTCGTCGAGCGGCACCTCGCGCCCCTCCCACCCATCGGCGCCGCTGCGCGCCCGCCGGATCCACGAGATCGCCAGGTCATCGCCATCCGCGCGCGCCCGCAGATGCACCGGCGCATAGGGCCTGAGCCCGATGCCCGCGAAGGCGCGGATCTCGTGGCGCCAGCTCGGATCGGTCAGCGGGCGGCGCGCCGGGCCGTAACGGTAATGCCGCTCCAGCCCGCGCGCCGCCTGCGGCAGATCGACCTGCCGCGGCGCCCCGTCGAGCAGCACGAAGCGGCTGCCCGCGGGCCAGACATCCGGCATCACCGCATCGGTGCCCGCCTGCCCCCTGAGCCGCAGCGACACATCATAGACGCCGGGCGCGACCGGCTCGGCCCGCGCGAATTGCAGCAGCTCCCAATGATCGCTCTCTCCGTCACCGATCGCCGCGAGATTGGCCCCCGACAACAGCGCCGCCTGGGTCGCGCCGGTCAATCGCCCCTGCGCCAGCCGCACCCGGAGCGCCGGGCCGCGATCCCACAGCCCCGCAGGCGCCGGCCCGAGCGCGGTCAGCGTCGTGCCGATCGTCGCCGCCAGCGGCTGCACGAGCTGCAACCGGTGATCGGCATCCTCGACGCCCGAGACCAGCGCCACCGCGCCGGGCCACGGATTGGCCGTGGCGGCGAAATGCGGCGCGTGCGGCGCCTCCGCCCCGGTCAGGAGCGGCAGGTCGAGAAACACGCCCTCGACCGGCACGGGCGGCAGGTAGGCCCCGGGCTGTTCGGTCTCGTCCGCGGCGGGGGCCGGAAGATAGGGCGCGGGCGCGCAGCGCACCGCCTCGATCTGCGCATGGGCGGTGCGCTCCAGCCGGTCGATGCGCCAGCCGCCGCCCGGCGCGCCCGCGATCTCCACCACGTCGCCCGCCCCGAGCGGATGCGCCGAGGGCGGCAGCGCGAAACCGGCGGTCTCGCGCCCGAGCCGCGTCTCCGCCAGCCAGCGCGCGGCGATGGCCTGCGCCTCGCCCCGGCACAGCACCATCGGCAGCTCCGCCGTCTCGACATGGCGCGGCGCATGGCCCGGCAGCGCCGCCTCGACGCTGCCCGCCGCCCCGGTTTCCGCCGCGACATAGCCCAGCCGCACCCGGTCGGGCAGCGCGGCCTCGCCATCGCGCGCGATCTCGACCACCGGCGCCTCGGGCGCCACGCGCGCAAGCCCGCCGGGGTCGAGCACCGCGTCGGCCCGCCCGTCGCGGCTGCGAAACACCAGCACCCCGTCGCGCTCCACCGCGTCGAACCCATGCGCCAGCATCAAGGGCTGCAACAGCGCCCGCGCGCTTTGCACCCCTTGCGCGACATAGCCCCGCACGAGCCCATGCAGCCGCGAGGTGTCGATCGCCGTCACACCGGCCCCGGCGCAGATCTCGGCCACCACCGAGGCAAGGTCGCGATGCGCCGTCCGCCCGGTGATCCAGTGCCCGCGCGCCCAGTTCGCGCCGTCGTTCCAGACCTCCGCCAGCCCCGGAAACCACGGATAGGGCCGCAAATCCCACGCCCAGACCAGCATCCGTTCGGTGTCGAGCATCGGGCCGCCATAGACGACCGAGACCGGGTTCGCGGCGGGGTCGGCGAAATGGCGATGCACCGCGCGCAGGTACTGCATCTGGATCAGCTCGTCGCGATGGCCGCGCGACTGATGGGGCCGCGCCGATTCCGAGGATTTGGGATCGAGGAACTTGTTGGGCTGGTTGGTGCCCCGGTCGATGGCGGCGCAGCCCAGCTCGGTGAAGCGGATCGGCTTCATCCCCGGCTGCCACGCGGTCGGCGCGGCCTGCCGCACCCCGTCGATCCGGTCGTGATGGGCATTGCCCCACCAGCCCTTCAGATCCTTGTAGCGCCAGACCCACGGCTCGCCGTCGCCATCGCTGATCGGCGTGCGGATCTGCGCCGCGCGCGCCTCGGGCGAATGATAGTACCAGTCATGGCCCTCGCCCCCCGCCACGTTGCCCGCGAGGTAGTCGAGATCGTAAATCGAGCGGTGATCGGTGGCGTCGAGATGATCCACCCCGTCGCGCCAGTCCGACAGCGGCATGTAGTTGTCGATGCCGATGAAGTCGATCTCCGGGTCGGCCCAGAGCGGGTCGAGATGGAACCGCTTGGTCGCCCCGCCCGGCTGGTGGCCGTGATATTCCGACCAGTCGGCGGCATAGGAGAGCTTGACCCCCGGCCCGAGAATACCGCGCACCTGCGCCGCCAGGTCGCGCAGCGCCGCCACCGCCGGGTAGCCGTCATCCGCGCCCCGGATCGTGGTCAGCCCGACCATTTCCGAGCCGATGCAGAACGCCTCGACGCCGCCCGCCATGGCGCAAAGATGCGCCTGGTGCAGCACGAAGCGTCTCAGCCCCCAATCCTCGGGGCCGTGATAGGCCGGGCCGTCCGGCGTGATCGTGAAATCCTCCGCCCGCGCCGTGCCGAAAAACGCCGCGACCTCGGCCTCGGCCCCGGCCGTGCGGTCGGTGGTGCCGGGCTGGCCCGGCGCGATGGCGGTGGTGATCCGCCCGCGCCATGGCAGCGGCGCCTGCTCGGCCCCGCCATGCGGGTCGGGCAGGCCGTTGCCCGGCAGCCGGTCCATCAGGATGAACGGGTAATACGTCACCTCAAGCCCGCGCGCGGCCATGGCGCGGATCGCCTCGATCACGGCGCGGTCCGACGGCGTGCCGCCATAGACGGGCCGGTCCTCGATCCGAGGCACCGCCATGGCATCCGCGCGCACCAGCCCCGAGACATGCCACGGCATCTCCTCGCCATCATCCTCGCGCTGTTCGACCTTGGGCCGGATCGTGCAGTGCCCGGCGCGCAGGTCGTCGCCGAACCACGACACCACGAGCGACGCGGCGCGGCAGTCGGGCAGCTCCTCGACCAGGTCGTCGAGCGCGGCCTCGGCGTCGCTCGGCCCGGACGGCCCGTGCCGGTTGGCGGGGCGGCGTTCGCCGAAACCGGTGGCGACATGCACCGGCGTCGTCGCCAGACCGTATTCGCCGGTGCCCGGAATGACCGCGACGCCGCGCACCAGCCGGGCGAGATCCTCGGCCCCGGCGGGGTCCGCGACATCGGCGGGGCGCAGCACCTCGAAGGAGAACTGCGGCACCCGGTTGCCGAACCGCGCGAGATCGAGATCCTCGATCACCACATAGGCCAGCCCGCGATAGGCGGGGGCGCGGCCGATGCCCTCCACCGCCTCGATCTTGGGGTCGGGGCGCTGGTCCTCGTGCCCCTCGTAGAGCCGCCATGCGATCTCCTCGCGGCCCAGCTCGACCCCGTCGGCCCAGATCCGCGCGATGCGGCGCACCGGCCCCTCGCACAGCCCGATGGCAAGGCTCACCGCATAGGAATATTCGGTGATCTCGGGGCGCGGCGCGCCCTTGCCGCCGCCGCTCGTGGCGCTGCGTTCCTCGAACTCCGAGGCCCAGATCACCTGCCCGCCGATCCGCATCCGGCCCCAGAGCCGGGCGATCGGCGCGCCCTCGCCCGCGCCGGTCAGGCGGAACCGGTCGATCCGCCCCGTCTCGACCGGGTCGGCGCCCGCGCCCAACAGCCGCGCGTCGATCGCGCGGCCCAGCGCGGCGCCCCCCGCGCGGCCCCAGACCGCGCCCGACAGGCCCAGAACGCTGCCGCCCGCCGCGCCGCCAAGCGCCATGCCCGCGGCTCCGAACATGATGGTCGCCATCAGCCGATCCTTTCCGTCAATGCGAAACAGGCGGCGATGCGCCGCCGCCATGGCGGGGTCAGCGGGCTTTCGACCACGCCGTGCCCCTCATAGGCATGGATGAAGCTCGGCCCGCCCCCTTGCGCGGCCATCACCCCCAGATGCCGCGCCGCCGCGCCACGGCGCAGCCGGAACAGCAGAAGATCGCCCGGCCCCGCCGCCTCCGGCGCGATCTCGCGCAGGTGCCGCCGCGCCGCGTCGCGCAGGATTTCGCGGGCGGACGCCTCATGGCGCGGATAGGCGGGCACCGCTTCGGGCGCCGCCCCCGCCAGCGCCACCCAGACGCCGCGCACCAGGCCGAGGCAATCGCAACCCGCCCCGCGCCGCGCCGCGCCATGCAGATAGGGCGTGCCGATCCAGCGCCGCGCCTCGGCCACGACCTTGCCGCGTGCCTCCGGCACGACCCTGCCGCGCGCCTCCGGCACGACCCTGCCGCGCGCCTCCGGCACGACCTTGCCGCGCGCCTCCGGCACGACCCTGCCGCGCGCCTCCGGCACGACCCTGCCGCGCGTCTCCGGCATGGGGCCGCTCACCCCGCCGCCCCGCGCGGCACCGCCATCAGCCAGTCTTCGCCCGGCAGATGCGGAAAGCCGCGAAAGTTCAGGAAGTTGTCGAACTTGATCCGGCAGGTCTCGGCCCGCTTATCGCAGCCCGCAACCAGCCGCAGCGCCGTGCCGGGCGCAAGCGCGACCCCGATCGGGCGCCACAGCTCGACGATCCGCGCACCCGCCTCGATGCGGTCCTCGCGGATCGGCGCGGACAGCCCGGCGCCGGGCCCGTCCAGCACCTCGACCCGGCCTTGCGCGAACCAGCCCGGCGCCGGGCCGTCCGGCCAGTCGAAGCGCAGCCGCGCGCCCGTCGCCATGTCCAGCATCCGCTCGACCGCGATCCCCGGCTGCCCGGCATCGACGCCGCAGCGCGCATCGCCAAAGCTCGCGTCGCAGCGCGGCTGGTAGACCCGCCCCGAAGGCCGGTTCAGCAGGTCCGACAGCCCGCGCAGCTCGGCCCGGAACAGACCGCCCTCGCGGCGGATCTCGCCCAATTGCCCCCGGAACTCCAGCACCCGCTCCTCCGGCGCGGCCCAGTTGACGCGCCAGATCCGCAAGCCCGCCCCGTCGAGCCGGCCTTGGGCGATCTCGGCCTCGGTCACGCCCGCATCCGAAATCGCGCCCAGCGCCTCGCCTGTGTCGGCGGCCAGCCCCGCGCCCTGCACCAGCGCGCTGGCGCTCAGCCCCGTCTCGGGCCGAAAGTCGATGCCGTCGAAGGACAAGGGCCGGTCGTGATCGGTAAAGCCGCGCACAAGCCCGTCGGCCCGCTCCAGCGCCCAGGCCCGGCAGATCGTGGTGACACCGCCCGAAAGATGGTTCGCGAACCCGCTCATAACCGGATCTCCACCACCGGGATCTCGGGCACGCTGCCCGCCGCGAAGCTCGCCGCCGAGCCGATCAGCGTTTCGGTGTCGAACCGCACCGGCACGTCGAATTCGAACCCCGCCGTGATCACCGCGCCCACCGCGGGCGGCAGGTCGAAAGTCACGAGGCCGGTGGCGTGATCGACCGAAACCCCCGCCCCTTCGACCACCGGATCGCCATCGACCGCGATGCGCACGCTGCCCGCGACCGGCTTGGCGATCGGGCGCAGATAGGGGTCGGGCCCGTCGCCATAGCGTTTGACCAGCGCAAAGCCGGTGGTCGCGTCGTCGCCCAGGCCGATCTGCTGGTCGAGCGGGCCGATGGGGCGCCGCCCCGGCGCGGAGCGCCAGTCGAGCCAGTCCTTCCAGCGAAACCCGTGCAAGGGCCCGCGCCGCGCCTCGAAAAAGCCGAGCACCGCCTCGACATCCTCGATCGCGCGCAGGCCGATCCCGGCGTCATAGCGCCGGCGCGACTGTGACCAGGGGGTGTTGCGCTCCTCGAACCCGTTGGCCAGCGTCACGATTTCGGTGCGCCGTTCCGGCCCGCCTGTGGCGCCGAAGCTGACCGCCGCGGGAAATCTCACGTCGTGGAATGCCATGATCTGCGTCCTTTTCACCTGTCGCGGCGGCCGCGATCGACGGCGCGCGCGATCTGCGCCGCCACCTGCCCGCGCGACCGCTGAAAGCTCTGGGCGTCGGGCGTGGCGATGTTGACCGTCACCCGGACGGCGCCGCCCTGCGCCCCCGCCGCGACGCCGAGCCGCCCGTCGGGGCCGCGCGACAGCGGCAGGATCGCCTCTGGCCCCGCCTCGCCCATCAACCCGGTGCCGCCGCGCATCGGAAAGGCCACCGGCCCCGACACCACGCCGCCGCGCGCGAAAGGCGTCACCCGCCCGCCCGAAAACGCCCCGCCATCGGCAAAGGGCATCAGCCCCGCCACCAGCCCGTTCACCCCCCGCGCCAGCGCCCCGCCAAGCCGGCCCGTCACGGGCCGCATGGCGGTGCCATAAACGGTGTCCGACATCGTCCCCGCCAGCCCCTTCAGCGCGCCGCCCGGCGAGCGGCCTTCGAACAGCACGCCGTCGATGGCGCGGCGGATGCCGCCCGCGAACCCGCGCTCCAGCCGCCCCAGGTCGCGCGTCGTCTCGTGGATGCCGTCGCGCATCCGCGCCAGTTCGCGCGAGAAGCTTTCTGCGACGTTGCCCGTCTCCTCCATGGCGCGTTCCAACGCCTCGAACTCGTCCTCAGTCATGATCCCTCCTTGCCCGGATCGTCCGGGTAGGCGCGGCACAGCTCCATCAGCCGCGCCCGCCCCATCGGCGCCGGGGCCGCCGGGCCCAGCATCAGCCGCAGCTCGGCAGGCGTGAGCGCCCAGAATTCGGACGGGCGGAGCCCCAGCCCGCAGATGCCCGCCCGCATCATCGCCGCCCAGTCGAGCCGCATCACCCCGGCCCGCCGAAGGCGCGCGCGACCAGCACGGCCGCGAGCCGCGCCGCCTCGACCGGGCCGCCCTCGATCTCGGTCGCCACGAGATCGGCGGCCCGGCCCGGCCAGCCGCCGCCGCGAAGCCCCGCGACGATCAATGCGGCCACGTCGCGGGCCGACACCTCCGCCTCCAGCCGGGCCACCAGCGCCGCGATGCTGTCCTCGCCCAGGCTCTCCTCCAGCTCGGCCAGCGCGCCGAGCGTGAGCTTCATCACCCGGCGGCGCCCGTCGAGGATCACCGCCACCTCGCCGCCATGCGGGTTGGCGATCACAGCGCCGCCTCGAAGCGCAGCGGCCCGGCCGAGACCAGCGCGATCTCGAAGCTGGCCTCGCCGTCATGGCTGCCGGCGTAATCGATCGAAGCGATCTGGAACGCGCCGGTCATGGTGCCGAAATCCGGGATCACCACCTGGAATTCCGGCGTGTCCCCGTCGAAGAAGATCTGCCGGGCGCGGGCATCGGTCGTGGCGTCGCGAAACACGCCCGAGCCGGAAATGGCGGCGCTGCGCACGCCCGCGCCGCCCAGCACCTCGCGCCAGCCGCCAGACCCCAGATGGGTCACGTCGACGCTTTGCGCATTGAGCGAGAGCCGCGTCGCGCGCAGCCCCGCCATGGTTTCGAACAGCCCGTCGCCGGTCATGTCGATCTTGAGCAGGAGATCCCTGCCGTTCTGAGCCGCCATCGCGCGCCCTCCCTTGCTGTGTTTCAGCCCTCGTCGCTGCGCGCCCGAAAGGTGAGATCCACCCGCCGCGCATCGCCGCTGCCGCTTCGCCGCGCCCGCGCCCGCACGAACCAGATCCCCACCAGCCGCCCGCGCGCCAGATCCGGCGGCGGCCCCGACAGCGCGTCGCAGATCGCCGCCGCCGCCCGCTTGGCGGCGCGAAACCCCGCCGCGTCGCCGATCACGCTGATGGTGAAATCATGCGCCGCCCCCGCCGCCGTGGCGTCGGAGCGGTCGCGCGCCTTGTCCGCCCCCAGCACCGCGTAGAGCGGCGGCAGCGGTCCGGCGGGCAGCGCGTCGTAGATCGCATCGCCCAACAGGTCGGTCAGGGGCGCATGCGCCGTCAGGCGGGCATGGATCGCCACCTGCAGCGCCTCGGCCATCGCGTAGCTCATCGCGCCACCTCCTCCTCGGCCTCGCAGACGAGGTATCGCCCGTCCGCGTCCCATTCGCGCACCGCGCGGATCGCGAAGATCCTGCCGCCCTCGCGGAACCGCTGTTCGGGCGCGGGGCGCATCGACGATCCCGGCGGCGCGGCGCGCAGCGTGATCCGCAAAAGCACCCGGCTCAGCGCCGCGCCGCCGCCGTCGAGATCGCGGCCCGAGCGGGCCTCGATCCGCGCCCAGATCATGCCCAGCGCGATCCAGCCCGGCGCGAAACCGCCCGCCCCGTCGGGCTGGCGCAGCGGCGCCTCCAGCACCAGCGCCCGGTTCAAGCGCACCGGTTTCATGCGCCGCGCCCCGACAGCCGCAGGGCGCGGAACCGTTCGGTCAGCGCCGTGACCCCGAACGGCATGCAGCCCGGCCCGAGCCCGGTGTCGTGGCGGTATTCGTGGTAATGCGCGGCCAGCATCATCACCGCCTGCGCCAGGTCGGCGGGCATGTCGGCCCAGCCCGGGCCGAACCCCGCCTCGAACGCGATCCGCGCGACCCCGCCCGAAGGGATCTCGGGCAGCGCCGCCGACAGCGGCTCCAGCCGCGGGCGCGCGTCGTCATGCAGCGCGCGCCAGCGCCCGCTGGGCACCGGCACCGCCACGCCCTGCGCGTCCACCATGTCGAACCCCGTCACCGCCCGCAGCGGCGCGACCGGGAGCGCCACATGCCCCGCATCGCGCCAGCGCGCCAGCTCAAGCGCAAAGCCGCGCGCCAGCAGCACCTTGCCGGTGCGCGCCTCGATCGCGGCGATCGCGGCGCGCAGGAACCCCGCAAGGCCCGCATCCTGCAGCCCGTCCTCGGCAAAGCCGGTCCCGAGCCGCAGATGCGCGCGAAAGCCTTCGATCGGCAACGCCGCCTCGGGCACAGCGCCCGTTTCGATCAGTCTCATCACCCGTCCTTTCGCGGTCGCAGGAAAGGCGCCGGGCCACCGCCATGGCGGCCCGGCGCGTCCTCAGGCGATGCCGAACTTCAAAAGCTTGATCGCCGCGAAATCGCTCACCGCGCCGCCGACCCGCTTGGTCGCGTAGAACAGCACATGCGGCTTGGCCGAGAACGGATCGCGCAGCACCCGCAGGTCGGGCCGCTCGGCGATGGTGTAGCCCGCCTCGAAATTGCCGAAGGCCAGCGCGCAGGCGTCATTCGCGATGTCGGGCATGTCCTCGGCGATCAGCACCGGGTAGCCCAGGAGCCGCGCGGGTTCCCCCGCCGACAGCCCGTCGGTCCACAGGAACCGGCCATCGGCGTCCTTGAGCTTGCGCAGGGCACCGGCGGTGCGCGAATTCATCACGAAGCGCGCGCCCGCGCGGTATGGCGCGCCGAGGCTGTAGACGAGGTCGATCACCGCGTCGGCGGGGTTGGTGGCGTCGAAATCGCCCGCCGTGCCGGTGGCGACATAGCCCAGATTGCCCCAGCTCCAGCCATCATCGTCGATGCTGGGATAGTCGAGAATGCCGCGCGGCTTGTCCACGCCGTCGCCCGACACGAAGGCCGCGGCCTCCGAGCGCGCGAAGGTGTCGGCGATGCGCCCCGCGAGCCAGCCCTCGATGTCGAAAGCGCTGTCGTCCAAGAGCCGCTGCGACGCCTTGGGCAGCGCCGACAGCTCGTGCAGCGGGATGGTGATGCGGTCGATCTGCGGCGTCCCGGTCTCGGTGCGCGCCGCCGTTTCCCCGGCCCAGCCGGCACCCGGCTCGGCATGGTCGATCAGCACGTCATACGACCCCGCATCCACCGCGACGACGCAGGCCACGGCCCGCAACGAGGCGGTCGCGCCCAGCACGCCGCGCACCCGGTCGGCGGTCTGCGGATCGACCAGGTAGCCGCCATCGGCGGCGACGGTCGTGCTCATCGCCTTGCCTTCGAGCCCGAGACCGCGCAGCCCGTCATCCTCGCCGGTGCGCAGATAGGCGCCGAAGGCGGCGCGGTGCGGCTGGCCTTCGGCCTTGGCCTCGAGAGCGGGGCGCGCGGCAAGCGCGGTCTTGCGGTCCAGTCTGGTCATCCGGTCGTCCTGTGCCTTGAGTGTCGTTCGCATCTCGGCCGAAAAGCGGCCCAGCTCCTCCATCAGCCCGCCGATCTCGCGGCCGAGCCCGTCATCATCGTCACGCATCGCGTTCCCCCTCTTTTCCCCTGAGCGCCGCGCGCGCGGCGCGGATCTTCGCGGCAAGCGCGCCGTCATGTTTCGCGCCCACCCGCGCCTCGCGCAGCATCGGGAAGGTCACGAGCGACACCTCCCAAAGCTCCAGCTCGGTCAGCCTGCGATGCGCGCCGTCCTTGCGGGCGCGCCGCGTGCGGTAGCCGATCGACAGCCCGTCGATCGCCCCCGCCGCCACCAGCGCCGCCGCCTCGCGGCCCTGCGCCACCTCCGTGAGCATCCGGCCCCTGACCCAAAGCCCGGTGGCGTCCTCGCGCACCTCGTCCCAGACGCCGATCGGGCGCGAAGGGTCGTGCTGCCACAGCATCCGCACCCGGCCGCCACAGCCCTCCAGGCGTTTGAGCGAGGCGGCATAGGCCCCCGGCTCGACCACGTCGCCGCCCTGATCGGGCTTGCCGAAGACCGAGGCATAGCCGGAAATCTCCGCCCCCTCGCCGATCTCCAGCGGCCCGGCGCCCGCCGTGCCGCCTGCGCAGAACTTGCGTTCCAGCTCCATCATTTCCTCCCTCAAAGACCCACGATGCCCTGCGCCGCCTGCGCGCCGATGGCGGCGACCACGCCGTAGACGGCGAGCCAGAGCCGGCGCTCCAGCCGTTCCATCACCGCCTCGATCCGCTCCAGCGTCGCGGCAACCTGCGCGAACTGAAGCGCCACGAGCCGCTCATGCGCCTCGATCCGCATCCCCGGCGCGCAGGCGAAGTGGTGGTCGCGCAGATCATCCATCCGAGCCGACCTCGCGCGCGGGCAGGCCCAGCAGCGCGCGTTTCTCCGCATCCGTCAGGAACAGCGCCTCCGAGACCCGCCGCCACTGGCCGTCACGCTCGGCGGCCAAGGCGGGCACCTGGTCGAGATCGACGCGCAGATCGAACCGCTCGCCGCCGAAATCCGACAGCCATTCGGCCAGCGCCCCCGCCACGCGCGCCATCAGCGGCAGCACGGTCAGGCGGTAGAAGGCGCGGTTGGCCTCCTGGTAATTGGCGTAGGTCGCATCGCCCGGTATCCCGAGGATCATCGGCGGCACCCCGAAGGCCACCGCGATCTCGCGCGCCGCCGCTTCCTTGGTCTTCTGAAACTCCATGTCCGACGGGCTGAACCCCATCGGCTTCCAGTCTAGCCCGCCTTCGAGCAGCATCGGGCGTCCGGCATTGCGCGCGCCCTGGTGCTGGCTCTCCATCTCCTCGACCAGACGGTCGTATTGATCCGGCGTCAGCCCGGCCTGACCGTCGGCGCCGCGATAGACGATGGCGCCCGACGGGCGCGCGGCGTTGTCCAACAGCGCCTTGGACCAGGCCGAGGCGGCGTTGTGCACGTCGATCGCCGTCGCCGCCGCCGACAGCGGCGAGAGGCCGTAATGATCGTCCTGCGGGTGAAAGCTCTTGATGTGGCAGATGGGCGAGACGCCGTCTTCGACCGCGAAGCGGTGCTTGCGCCCGCCCACGGTGTATTCATAACCCACCGGCCAGCCATCGGCGCCGGGCACCAGCGATACCCGGTCCGAGCGCAGAACATGCAGCTCGAACGGCAGCGCGTCGGTGCCGACCGCCTCGACATAGCCGTTGCCGGTGAGCAGGATCTGCCCGACCAGCGCCTCGATCAGCTCGGCCCGGCCCTGACCGGGATTGGGCCGCGCCAGAAGCGCCAGCGCCGGGTGGTCGTCATAACGGCGGCCCCGGTCCTGCAACATCAACGGCAGCGCCGCCGCCGCCTCGGAAATCAGCCGCACCGCGCGAAACCCCGACCGGGTTGCCGACGAACCCCGCCCGGGTCAGCGACACCGTGTCCCGCGCGCTCCACGCCGGTCGCCCCGCGCCGGGCCAGGCAAGGCACCGCCCCGCCGCCGAAGCCTTGGCCTCCGGCGCCCCCTTGTCGCGCTTGAAGAACTCGAACATTGCCGCCCCCCGCTGGTCGCCCTCTCGTCTTGGGCAGGAGAATGGCAGGGCGCGGTTGGGAAATCGGGAACGGGGCGTGCGGTGGTCCGGGGGGCGCGCAACACCCCCTGTGCGCGGGGGCGCGCGACATCCCCTGTGCGCGGGGGCGCGCGACATCCCCTGTGCGCGGGGGCGCGCAACACCCCGGTTCGGAGGGGGCTGCCGCCCCCGCCGCGTGCCGCGGCCCCCCGCGCGTATTTGGAGAATGGTGAACCGGGGATCAGAGCATCCGAAGCCGCGGACGCCGCCAGCCCTGCGCGGGGACGATCATCAGCTCGTGCAGCGCCCAGACCAGCGCATCCACCCGGTCGGGCGAGCCCGATCCGAGAAAACCCCGCGCCGTCATCTGCGCCATCTGGTCCTCCAGCGCGCCCAAGCCCCGCAGGTGATGCACCCGGCCCTGTTCGTACAGCGCGGCCACCGGCTCGGCCCGAAGCCCCTTGGACCGCCCGGCATGCAGCGCCCGGAACGGCACCAGCGGATCGACCTGCCGCACCACCGTCTCGACCAGCGCGCCGCCCTGGTTCACCTCGGCCACCATCCGGTCGGCGCCGTGCCGCGCCATCGCCGCGCAGGCCGCGCGCGCCCAGTCGAGCGGCGAGGCCGCCTGCACCGTCGCATCCTCCAGCACATAGGCGCGCCAGTCCTGCGGCGGGCCGCGCGTCACGGCCCCCGCCACCACGATGCCGCAGGCATCCGATCCGGCATGCGCGCTCACCGACGGGTCGACCGCGACCACGATCCGGTCGGGCTCGGGCGCCGCCTCCACCGCGCAGGCCTCCAGCATCGCGGCGCGCCACAACGCGCCCTCGGCATCGGCCAGAAGCACGCCGTCAAGCTCCTGCCGCCCCTGCCGCGTGCCCGCGTAGCGGCGCCGCATCTCGTCGAGAAACCCCGCCGCGAGATTGGCGGCGTTGGCCTGGGTCGGCGCGTGGGTCGTCACCGTGCTATCGGAGGCCAGAAGATCGCGCAGCACCGCCACGTTGCGCGGCGTCGTGGTCACGCAGGCGCGCGGATCGCCAAGCCGCAGCCCGAATTGCAGCATGTCCCACGCCTCGGCGCCGCGCTTCCACTTGGCCAGCTCGTCGGCCCAGGCGGCGTCGAATTGCGGGCCGCGCAGCGCCTCGTGATCATGCGCCGAAAACAGCTGCGCCACCGCGCCGTTGGGCCATGTCAGCATCCGCCGCGTCGCGCTCCAGACCGGCCTGCGGTCGGGCGGCGAACAGGCCATGATCCCGCTGTCGCCGAACACCATCACCTCGCGCGCCTGGTCGAGCGTTTCGCCCACCAGCGCCACGCGCCGCGCTTGGCCCGGATCGCGGGGCCGCGCGCCTTCGACCCGGCTGCGCACCCATTCGGCCCCGGCGCGGGTCTTGCCCGCGCCGCGCCCACCAAGAATCGCCCATGTGCGCCAGTCGCCCTCGGGCGCGATCTGGTGCGGCAGCGCCCAGATGTCGAACAGCCATGGCAGCGCCGAAAGCTCGTCCGCCGACAGCGCGTCGAGAAACTCAGTCCGCGCGGCAGCAGGCGCGCAGGCGATCCAGGCGGCAAGAGATCCGTCGCCGCGCGGCCTCGATGTCGATTTCGCCATCGACGCACCCGCCATCCTGTTTTCCAAGCCAGTCATTGAATTTCCTTTCCACGTCGAACGCCGTCTTAAGGGCCGCCTCCAATTCGCTGATTTTCCTCTGCAAATCCTTTGGCGCGCCAAGGTCGGACTGCAGGTCCGACAACATGTCGGCCAGCGTCGACCGCACCGAGGACAACAGCCGCCACGCGTCGTCCCATTCCTTGCGGCGCGCCGCCGCTTCCGGCCCGTCCGGGCCCGTCATCTCGTTCATCTCTATGCCTGCCTTTCGTTGCGGCCGGACGCGAACGCACGAAAAAAGGCGGCCCCGGATGTCTCCGGGGCCGCCTTGCACTTCTCTGCCAGCCTGAACGTGACCTTACGTCATTGCGGCCGGAATGTCAATTCCCGCGATCGCAGGAACGGGGCGCAAGCGCCCGTATCCATAAGGAAATCTTAATTTCCGGCCGCGCGCTCGGCCTCGATCTCGCGCCATTTCGCGACGTTGCTGTTGTGCTCGGCCAGCGTCTTGGCAAAGGCATGGCCGCCGGTGCCGTCGGCCACGAAGAACACGAAATCGGTCGAGGCCGGGTTGAGCGCCGCCTCGATCGCGGCGCGGCCCGGATTGGCGATCGGCGTCGGCGGCAAGCCGTTGATCACATAGGTGTTCCACGGCGTCTCGGCCTGAAGCTCGCTGCGGCGCAGGCCGCGTCCCAGCACGCCCTTTCCTTCGGTGATGCCATAGATCACCGTCGGGTCGGTCTGCAGCGGCATGCCCTGGCGCAGCCGGTTGACGAAGACGCTTGCCACCTGCGGACGCTCGGCGGCGACGCCGGTTTCCTTCTCGACGATCGAAGCCAGCACCAGCGCCTCTTCGGGGCTGTCGAGCGGCAGGTCGTCCATCCGGTTATCCCACGCCTCGGCGAGAATCGCCGATTGCGCCGCCGCCATCCGCTCGATCACCTGCGCCACCTGCGTGCCGGGCGTGATCTCGTAGCTGTCGGGGGCGAGGCTGCCCTCGGCGGGGATCTCGGAGACATCGCCTTCAAGCGTGTCGAGCGCGTTGAGCGCGGTCATCACCTGCCACGAGGTGACGCCCTCGGCCATGGCGATGCGGTAGCGCGTATCGGCACGCTCGCGCATCGTCTCGTAGGCCTCGGGGATCTCGACGCCCTCGGCGGTCGGGTCGAACTCGGCCAGCTCGGTGTAGCTGGAGGTGGCGGGATCGAGCTCGCGCACCTCGGCCTCGACCGAGTTGACGCCGATCCTGTAGAGGATCTCGGTGCCGCAGGTCGAGGCGCCGCCACGGGTCACCAGATCGACGATCCGCTCCATGCTGGCGCGTTCGGGGATCAGGTGGCTGCCAGCCTTGAGCTGGCTCGTCTTCTCGGAATACTCGGCCCCGATCCGAAAGATCGCGCCCGAGCCGATCGCGCCCTGATCTTCGAGCCGCTGGCTCACGGCGCGGAAATTGGTGCCCGGCTCGACCCGCAGGCAGATCGCCGTCTCCAGCGGGCCCTCGCCCGAATACTCGTTCACGCCCCAGGCGATGACCCCGGCGGCGCCAGCGAGACCCACGATCAGGAAGGTGATCGTGTTCGAGGCGAGGTGACGCCACATCAGGAGGCGACCTTTCCGAACAGCACGGAGGCATTGGTGCCGCCAAAGCCGAAGCTGTTGGACAGCGCCACGTTGATCTCGCGCTCGCGCTTCTGGTTGGGCGCGAGATCGACCACCGTGTCGACCGCCGGGGTGTCGAGGTTGATCGTCGGCGGCGCGACCTGGTCGCGGATCGCGAGGATCGAGAAGATCGCCTCGATCGCACCGGCGGCGCCAAGAAGATGCCCGGTCATCGACTTGGTCGAGGACATGGTGACCTTCTTCGCCGCCTCGCCCATCATCCGCTCGACCGCGCCAAGCTCGATCGTGTCGGCCATGGTCGAGGTGCCATGCGCGTTGATGTAGTCGATCTTGTCCGGACTCAGGCCCGCATCCTTGAGCGCGGCGCGCATCGCGCGCTCGCCGCCTTCGCCATCCTCGCTCGGCGCGGTGATGTGATAGGCATCGCCCGACAGGCCATAGCCCAGCACCTCGGCATAGATCTTGGCGCCGCGCGCCATCGCGTGCTCGTATTCCTCGAGCACGACGATGCCCGCGCCCTCGCCCATGACAAAGCCGTCGCGGTCGGTGTCATAGGGGCGGCTCGCCGCCTGCGGATCGTCGCGGCGCTTGGTCGAGAGCGCCTTGCAGGCATTGAAGCCCGCAATGCCGATCTCGGAGATCGCGGCCTCGGCGCCGCCGGCGACCATCACGTCGGCGGAGCCGTACTTGATCAGGCGCGCGGCGTCGCCGATGGCATGCGCACCGGTCGAGCAGGCGGTGACGACCGAGTGGTTCGGGCCCTTGAAGCCGTAGCGGATCGAGACCTGGCCCGAGATCAGGTTGATCAGCGCGCCGGGGATGAAGAAGGGCGACACGCGGCGCGGGCCCTTTTCCTTGATCAAAAGCGCCGTCTCGGCGATCGAGTTCAGACCGCCGATGCCGGAGCCGATCATCACGCCGGTGCGCTCGCGCGCCTCGTCATCCTCGGGCATCCAGCCCGAATCCTCGACCGCCTGCTGTGCGGCGGCGATGCCATAGAGGATGAAGTCGTCGACCTTCCTCTGCTCTTTCGGCGCCATGTAGGCATCGGCGTCGAAGCGGATCGCCGGGTCGGCATCCGCCGCACGCGGCACCTCGCAGGCGTAATTCGTCGCCAAATGATCGGCATCGAAGCGGGTAATGGTGCCCGCGCCGGATTTCCCGGCCAGGATCGCCTCCCAGCTCGGCTCGACCTTGTCGGCCAGCGGCGTCACCAGCCCCAGCCCCGTCACGACCACTCGCCGCATCTGACCATCCTCTTCGCAATAACTCGCGTCCTGATACCGCAGGGCTTCGCGCGGGAGCAAGGGCGCGGGCGCGCCGATTAACGCGGTTTTCAGCTCTGTCGGGCCAAATCCCGCGCAAGGAGGGTCTCCATGCGGATCGGGCCGGTGCTGCTCATGTTCATCCTGTTCGCCGCGCCGCTGCGCGCCGACCCCGCCTGCGACACGATCGCGGCGCTGGGGCGGGTGGTGGACGCCGCCCGCGCGGGGTCGATCACCGGGATCGACCGGGCGTTGCGGCGCATCGATATCGAACGGGTGATGTGGAATCTCGGCGACCATCCGCTGGCGCGGCAGCGCGAGGCGATCGACGATGCGCTCACGCTCGTCGAGGCGGTGCGCGACGCGGCGGGCTGGACCGGCCCGGCCGCGGCGGCGCGGCTGCGCGAGGCCAGAAGCCGGATCGTGCTGGACCGGCTCGGCGCGCTGCTGGCCCGGCATGGCTGCGCCGATGGGACCGGGCAGACGGCGCGCGCCGCGCCCGGCGCGGTGGCGGGGTCGGAAACGGTGGCGGTGGCCGTGGCGTGGAAAATGCCGCGATTGGCCGAGGCCGGGATCGCGCTTCTGGCGATGGCCGGGTTCGGGGCGGTGCTGGTGCGGCTGATGATCGGGCGCAGCCAGCTGCGCGCCCGGCAGGCGCAGCGCCACGTGGTGAACCTGCCCGCGCGGGTGCGCGGCGACAGCGGCGAAATCGAGGCGCGGCTGCTCGACATCAGCCGGCTGGGCGCCAAGCTGCGGGTCGACCCCGCCTTCGAACCCGACGGGCTGGAGCAGATGATGGTGCTGTTCGGGGACCGGGAGATCGAGGCGGCGCTGCGCTGGCGCACCACCCATTATCTCGGCGTGCAATTCGCCAAGCCGCTGAGCGCGGAGGCGGTGGCGCCGCTGATCCGGCCCCGGCGGGGCAACAGGCGGCGCGCGGGCTGAATCGAAAACGGCACCCCGAAGGGTGCCGTTTCCACCTGGCCGGCCCGAAGGCCATGGCCCTGTCGGTTACTGCGCTTCCTTGATGAAGCGGACCGCGTCGCCGAAGGTCTGGATGGTCTCGGCGGCGTCGTCGGGGATCTCGATCCCGAACTCTTCCTCGAAGGCCATGACCAGCTCGACGGTGTCGAGGCTGTCGGCGCCCAGATCGTCGATGAACGAGGCGTTCTCGACGACCTTGTCCTCTTCGACACCCAGATGCTCAACAACGATCTTGCGCACGCGGTCGGCGACGTCGCTCATAACAATTCCTCACGTCTTTCCGGCCCCTCTGGGCCTTTTTCTCTTGCCCCTTGGGGCAGTCTCATGCCCGAGCGGGCCGCTCACCGACGGGGGCCGAAACGGCCCCTTGTCGGAAAATCTCGTCGTCCTTTAGCAGAGATTCCGGGCCGCGCAAACGCTTTGTGCCGCCCGAAGCCACCGTCTCAGAGCATCGCCATGCCGCCATTGACATGCAAGGTCGCCCCCGTGACATAGCCCGCCTCGGGGCTTGCCAGGTACAGCACCGCCGCCGCGATCTCGTCGGCGTTGCCCATCCGGCCCGCCGGGATCTGGCCGAGGATGCCCGATTTCTGATCGTCGTTGAGCTTGTCGGTCATCGCGGTGGCGATGAAGCCGGGCGCCACGCAATTCACCGTGATGCCGCGGCTGGCCACCTCGTAGGCGATGGATTTCGACAGGCCGACCATGCCCGCCTTGGCCGCCGCGTAATTGGCCTGGCCGGGGTTGCCGGTCGATCCGACGATCGAGGAGATGTTGATGATCCGGCCCCAGCGCGCCTTCATCATCGGCCGCACCACGCCCTTGCACAGCCGCATGGTCGAGGTGAGGTTGACGTCGAGCACCTGCGCCCAGTCCTCATCCGACATGCGCATGAACAGGTTGTCGCGGGTGATGCCGGCGTTGTTGACGAGGATGTCGAGCCCGCCCATCGCCTCGATCGCCTGTTTGGGCAGCGCGTTCACCGCATCGGCGTCGGAGAGGTTGCAAGGCAGGACATGGGCGCGATCGCCCAGGGCGGCGGCCAGTTCTTCGAGCGGGGCGGTGCGGGTGCCTGACAGCCCCACCGTGGCGCCCGCGCCATGCAGCGCGGTGGCGATGGCGCCGCCGATGCCGCCAGAGGCGCCGGTGACGAGGGCGGTCTTGCCGGTCAGATCGAACATGTGGGGTCTCCTGCGTAATCCGTTGATCAAGGGTCTAGCAGCAAGGCCGGGCCCGGACCACCGCCCGCGCGCATCGCGGCGCGCGCGGGTTTGCGCATTTGGGGAATGGTGAAGCGGATCAGCCCTTGGCCGAGACGACGTCCTCGGGGGTGCCGATGGCGCGGGTCTCCGTGCCCTTGGCGATGCGGCGGATCATGCCCGACAGCGCCTTGCCCGCGCCGATTTCCCAAAACCCGGTGACGCCCTCGCGCGCCATGAACTCCACGCTCTCGCGCCAGCGCACCGCGCCGGTGACCTGATCGACCAGAAGGCCGCGGATCAGCGCCGGGTCGCAGACCGCCTCGGCGCGGACATTGGCCACCAGCGGCACGGCGGGCTCGCGGATGTCGACGCCTTCGAGCGCCTCGGCCATGGCGCGCGCGGCGGGCGCCATCAGCGCGCAGTGGAACGGCGCGCTCACCGGCAGAAGGATCGCGCGCTTGGCGCCCTTTTCCTTGGCGATGTCGAGCGCGCGCTCGACCGCCGCGCGGCTGCCGGAGATCACCACCTGGGAGGGGTCGTTGTCATTGGCGGCTTCGCAGACTTCGCCCTGGGCCGCGGCCCCGGCCACCTCGCGCGCGGCGGCGAGATCGAGCCCCAGAAGTGCGGCCATCGCGCCTTCGCCCACCGGCACGGCGGCCTGCATCGCCTCGCCGCGCAGCCGCAGCAGACGGGCGGTGTCGTCGAGCCGCAGCGCACCGGCGGCGCAGAGCGCGGAATATTCGCCAAGGCTGTGACCGGCGACATAAGAGGCGTCGGTGACGGAGATGCCTTCGGATTTCAGCGCCGCCATCGCCGCGATCGAGGTCGCCATCAGCGCGGGCTGGGCGTTGCGGGTGAGCGTCAGCTCGTCGATCTCGCCCTCGAAGATCAGGGCGCTGAGCTTTTCGCCGAGCGCGGTGTCGACCTCGTCGAACACGTCGCGCGCGGCGGGATAGGCCTCGGCCAGCGCCCGGCCCATGCCGATGGTCTGCGATCCCTGCCCCGGAAAAACGAATGCGCGCATGGCCCTGCTCCCTGATGATGCGGTGCGTTGGATCACCGCATAGCGGCTGGCGCGCGCCGCGACAAGGAAAGGCCGTGGCTCAGGCGGCGCGGCGAAACAGCGGCGCGGCCGGGCGCGGCGGCAGGCCGAGATCGCGCTCGATCCGCCGCGCCAGGAGCGACATCGCGTCCAGATCGCCTTGCGCCACCCGCACCGAGACATTCCTGCCCGACAGGCGCAGCTCGGCGCGCAGGGTCATGCGCTTGGGGTCGCGGCGGTCGCGGATCTCGGTGCGGCAGAATTCGTCGAAGCGCCACGTGGCGACCTGCTCGATCCGCCCGCCGGGGCGGCGCAGCACCTCGCGCACCAGCCGCCGCTCGGTGTCGATGTGCATTTCGCTGCGGCTGCCGGCCCCGGCATAGCAGATCAGCCCGCCGCCCAGCAGAACCGCCACCGCCAGCCTGGACCACAGCGCGAGATCGAGCGGCCCGCCCAAGGGCGACATCCAGATCGCCCCCGCCGCCGCCGTGACGCCCAGCGCGAAGGCCCAGACCGCGAACAGCACCATCACCGCGAGGCGGCGGCATCGGGGGCCGCAGCCCAGGACGAGCGGCGCGCGATCGGGGCGGGGGCTGGCGGTTGCGGTCATTGCGGCGGTCTCCACACCTGTGCCTTCGGATAGGTCGACCCTCCGGGGGGATAAGGGCGGGAATATGGCCCGCGAAAGGCATCGCGCGGGCCTGCCGCCTCAAGGCGCGGGGACAAGATGTGCGACAAGGCGCCGGGACAGGGTGCCGCGACAAGGCCGGTCAGGCGGCTTGCACGCCCGCGCGATCGCTGTATAAGGCCGCATCCTTCCGCGTATTCGCTAGAACCGCGCAGCCTCTCGTGAACGGGGAGCGGAAGGTCATGGCCCCGTTCTATGAAATGCGCCCGGAACCGAACTGGAGTTCACATGCCGCTTTACGAGCATGTCTTCATCGCGCGTCAGGACCTGTCCAACGCGCAGGCCGAAAGCCTCGTCGAGCACTTCTCGACCGTCCTCGCCGACAATGGCGGCAAGGTGCTCGAGAACGAGTACTGGGGCGTGAAGACCATGGCCTACAAGATCAACAAGAACCGCAAGGGCCACTATGCCTTCCTGCGCTCGGACGCCCCGTCGCCCGCCGTGCAGGAAATGGAGCGCCTGATGCGCCTGCATGACGACGTGATGCGCGTCCTGACCATCAAGGTCGACGAGCACCAGGAGGGCCCCTCGGTCCAGATGCAGAAGCGCGAAGAGCGCGGCGACCGCCGCGAGCGTCGCTGATCGCCTCCAGGAAAGGATAACAGAATGGCCACCAAACCGTTTTTCCGCCGCCGCAAGACCGACCCCTTCGAGGGCGAGAACGCGCCGAAGATCGACTACAAGGACACGCGTCTGCTGCAGCGCTACATTTCCGAGCGCGGCAAGATCGTGCCCTCGCGCATCACCGCCGTCGGCTCCAAGAACCAGCGCAAGCTCGCCCAGGCGATCAAGCGCGCGCGGTTCCTGGCGCTGCTGCCCTACGCCGTGAAATAAGGAGACCGACACATGGACGTGATCCTTCTGCAACGTGTGGCCAAGCTCGGCCAGATGGGCGAAATCGTGAAGGTCAAGGACGGCTACGCCCGTAACTTCCTTCTGCCGCAGGGCAAGGCGCTCCGCGCGAACGAGGCCAACAAGGCCCGTTTCGAGGACCAGAAGGCCCAGCTCGAGGCCCAGAACCTCGAGTCGAAGAAAGAAGCCGAGGCGATGGCCGCCAAGCTCGACGGGCAGCAGTTCGTCGTGATCCGCTCGGCCTCCGACGGCGGCTCGCTCTACGGCTCGGTCACCACGCGTGACGTCGCCGAGGCCGCGACCGCCGACGGCTTCACCGTCGACCGCAAGCAGGTCGTGCTGCGCGGCGCGATCAAGGACCTCGGCCTCTACGAGGTGACCGTGGTGCTGCACCCCGAGGTGGACGCCACCATCGAGGTCAACGTCGCCCGCTCGCCCGAAGAGGCCGAGCTGCAGGCGTCGGGCAAGTCGATCCAGGACCTGGCCGCGGAAGAAGAAGCCGCTGCCGAGTTCGAGATCCAGGGCCTGTTCGACGACATCGGCGGCGCCGCCAATGACGACGAGGGCCAGGAGGGCTGATCGCCTTCGGCCACGCGACACATACCAAAAGGGCCGCATCGCGAGATGCGGCCCTTCTTGTCACGAAACGGAAAAAGGCGCTTTCGGGAGCGCGCCGGTCGGGGCGATGCCGCGGTTCTTGACCCCCGGCGCCGGTCTGGCAGACTGGATGACGATCTCGGGAGATGGTTGAACGTTGAACCTGGAAACCAGCGATACGATGCAGGGCCGGCCGGACCGGCTCAACGAGGAGATGCTGCTCGAGACGATCCGTCACGCACGGCTGCCGCTTTGCATCACCGACCCCACCCTGCCCGACAACCCGATCGTCTTTGCCAATGACGCCTTTTGCGCGCTGACCGGCTATGCGGTCGACGAGGTGATCGGCCGCAACTGCCGGTTCCTGCAAGGCGCGAACACCACGCCCGACAGCATCGCCCGCATCCGCCGCATCATCGAAAGCTGCGAAGTCGACACGGTCGAAATCGTCAATTACCGCAAGGATGGCACCGCCTTTCTCAACGCGCTGCAGATCGGGCCGATCATGGGCGATGACGGCACCCCCATGCTCTATTTCGGCTCGCAGCTCGACACCTCGACCCGGCGCGAGGCCGAGCGCGCGGCGCGCCAGCTCGCGGATCGCGAGCTGGGCCACCGGCTGCGCAACATCGTCAACGTCATGTCGGTGATGATCCGCATGTCGGCGCGCGAGGCGACCGATATTCCGGCGCTGGCCAGGACCGTCGAGGGGCGGCTCAAGACGCTCAGCGACGCGCATTTCCGCACCATCGAAAGCCCGCGCGCGGCGCGGCTGCGCGAGCTGCTGCGCCCGATCCTGGAGGCCTATGCCCCGAATGGCGCGGCGCAGTTCGATTTCAAAGGCCCCGACCCCGAGGTGCCCGCCGATCTCGTCTCGGCGCTGACGCTCACCGTGCACGAGCTGGCCACCAACGCCGTCAAGCACGGGGCCTTGGGCGATCCGGACGGCCATGTCGCGATCACCATGTCCGAACAGGACGGCCTGTCGCTGCACTGGCAGGAGAGGAACGGCCCCGAGGTGATCGCGCCCGAACGGCATGGCGGTTCGGGCATCATCCGGTCTCTGGTGGAAGGCGTCGGGGGCACGCTCGATCTCGACTGGCACCGCGAGGGGCTGGTGGCGCGGCTGTCCTTTCCGACCGCGCGCTAGGCCCCGCCAGCGCGCCCCAGCACCCGTGCCGGGTTGCCGCCCACCGTCACCCCCGCGCCCACGTCGCGCGTCACCACCGCGCCCGCGCCGATGATCGCGTCGTCGCCCACCGTCACGCCCGGCATCAACAGCGCGCCGCCGCCGATCCAGACATTGGAACCGATGCGAATCGGCCGCCCGAACTCCAGCCCCTCGCGCCGCGCCTCGGCCTCTCTCGGATGGTCGGGGGTCAGGATCTGCACGCCCGGCCCGATCTGCGTCAGATCGCCGATGGAAATCTCCACCACGTCGAGAAGCACGCAGTTGAAGTTCAAAAACACCCCCCGCCCGAGCCGGATGTTCATGCCGTAATCGCAATAGAACGGCGGGCGGATCACCGCGTCTTCGCCGACATGCGCCATGATCTGGGACAGTTTCGCATGGCGGTCGGCGGTCGGGGCCACCGACATCGCGTTGTACGCGGCCATCCATTCCTTGGCCCGCCAGGCCAGCGCCTGAAGCTCGGGGTCGCCCGCGCGGTACAGCTCGCCCGCCAGCATCTTGTCTTTTTCGCTGCGCATCTCGTCCTCCGTCCTGCCGGGCGCAGGACAGCACCCGGTTGCAGCCGCGTCCAGCCGGTTTCCGCAGCGGCAGGCGGCAAAAGATCATTCCCCTGTCACGCGCAGCGGTTAGTCTCGGCCCATGACACGGGGGCGTACGACCCCCGGCAACAACAGGGAACCCGACCGATGGCATTGATTCTCAACCGCCGCGGCTTTCTCGCGGGAAGCTCGGCCATGATCGCGCTGCACCCCTTTTCGGTGCGCGCCATGTCGAACCAGGCGCATCTGCGCATCATGGAAACCACGGATCTGCACGTCCATGTCTATCCGTACGACTATTACGCCGACCGCGAGATCGACACCGTCGGCCTCGCCCGCACCGCGAGCCTGATCGAGGATATCCGCGCCGAGGCCACCAATTCGGTGCTGTTCGACAATGGCGATTTCCTGCAGGGCAACCCGATGGGCGACTACATCGCCTATGAGCGCGGCATGCCCGAGGGCGCGATGCACCCGGTGATCGAGGCGATGAACAGCCTGGGCTTCGACGCCTCGACGCTGGGCAATCACGAGTTCAATTACGGGCTGGAGTTCCTGATGAACTCGGTCTCGGGCGCCGCCTTCCCGATCGTGTCGTCCAACGTGGTGACGGCCAAGGGCGAAAGCATCACCGAGGACGAGACGCTGGTGCCGCCCTACACCATTCTCGACCGCGAGATCACCGATGGCGCGGGCGAGACGCATGCCATCCGGATCGGCGTGATCGGCTTCGTGCCGCCGCAGATCATGAACTGGGACCGCAAGCATCTCGAAGGAAAGGTCGAGCCGCGCGACATCGTGCGGGCCGCCGAGGCCTATGTGCCCAAGATGAAGCAGGAAGGCGCGCAGATCATCGTCGCTCTGGCGCATAGCGGCATCGGCCCGGCAGAACACACCGAGGGCATGGAGAACGCCGCCATCCCGCTGGCGGGGGTCGAGGGGATCGACGTGGTCCTGACCGGGCACAGCCATCTCGTCTTCCCCGGTCCCGACTACGAGGATCACGAGGGCGTCGATGTCGCGGCGGGCACGATCGGCGGCAAGCCGGGCGTGATGGCGGGGTTCTGGGGCTCCCACATGGGGCTCGTCGACCTGATGCTGGAGCGCGATGGCGAGGGCTGGCGCGTGGCCGGATCGGAGGTCGAGGCGCGCCCGATCTACGAGCGTGGCGAGGACCGCAGCATCACGCCGCTGGTCGAAAGCCACGAGCCGGTGCTGGAGTCGGTGGCCGAGGAGCATCAGGAAACGCTCGATTACGTGCGCCGCGCGGTGGGCAAGACCGACGCGCCGCTGCACAGCTATTTCGCGCTGGTGGCCGACGACCCGTCGGTGCAGATCGTCTCGAACGCCCAGACCTGGTATATCGAGCAGATGCTTCAGGGCACCGAGCATGAGGGCCTGCCGATCCTGTCGGCGGCCGCACCCTTCAAGGCGGGCGGTCGTGGCGGGCCGGAATACTATACCGACGTGCCGACCGGCGACGTGGCGATCAAGAACGTGGCCGATCTCTACCTCTATCCCAACACGGTGCGCGCGGTGCGCGTGACCGGGGCCGAGGTCAAGGACTGGCTCGAACGCTCGGCGGGGATGTTCAACCACATCGAAAAGGGCAAGGAAGAGCAGGTTCTGCTCAACGACGATTTCCCCTCCTACAATTTCGACGTGATCGACGGCGTCACCTACGAGATCGACCTGAGCGAGCCCGCGAAGTTCGACCGCGAGGGCGCGGTGGTGAACCCCGACACCAACCGGATCAGGAACCTGCAATTCGAAGGCCAGCCGATCGACCCGGAGCAGGAGTTCATCATCGCCACCAACAACTACCGCGCGACGGGCGGCGGGTCGTTCCCCGGCGCCGACGGCTCGACCATCGTGTTCGAAGGGCCCGACACCAACCGCGACGTGATCGTGCGCTATATCGTCGAGCAGGGCACGATCTCGCCCTCCGCCGATGCCAACTGGAGCTTCGTGCCGATGGACGGGACCACGGTGCTGTTCGACACCGGCCCGGCGGCGGCCAACTATCTCAACGACGTGAAGGGCGTGCAGATCGCGCCCGCGGGCGACGGGCCGGACGGCTTCGCGCGCTTCGTGATCCGGTTGTGATCGCTGCGGGCCGGGGTCTTGCACCCCGGCCCTGCCGCGCCCTGCCCCGGCCAGATGCGCCGCGACAAACGAAACCTCAAATTGTGCGATGTCGCAGCGCACAACCTCTGGCCCGGCGGCGGCAAACGCGCTGTAATGGGTGCGCACAGCCAGCGGGGAAAATCGCGTGACAGGCAGGACCGACGACCGCCCGGATGGCGACATGGCCGACAGCCGGCAGATCAGCGTGCGGGTGGACAACGCGCTGGCCCAGCGGTTTCTCGCGGCCCGGCGCATCTGCGAGGCGCATGGCAAATCGCTGCCGCTCGCCGAGGTGGTCCGCGTCGGCATGGAGGCCGCGATCCGCGAGGTCGAGACGACCTTCGGCGAAACGGTGGACGCCGCGCCGGATACGCCAGACACCAAGTGAAGGCCCCGCCCCGTTTTCGATGAACCGGGCGCCTGCGCGGGCGCGTGACCCTTCGGGCACGCCCCCCTTTCGCGCCGACCGTCGCAACCATGGGGTGAACGGCGCGGCGGCGATCCGAACCCGGCGGATCCCGGCGCCGGGGCCCCGCCAGACCATTGCCGTTTCGGCAACGACCAAAGCGATATTCTCTACTTTATTGGATCGCATCCGCGCCTGATAGTCGCCTCGTGACTTGAAGGAGCGAGCTGCCAGATGGCTTACGTGATTGCGGACCCCTGCATCGACATCAAGGACGGCGCCTGCACGCTCGCCTGTCCGGCGGACTGCATCTACGAAGGCGGGCGGATGTTCTACATCCACCCCGACGAATGCATCAATTGCGGGCTGTGCCTGTCGATCTGCCCGGTCGATGCGATCCATTACGACGAAGAGCTGCCCGAGGCGGCCCGCCCCTTTGCCGCCGTCAACCGCGAGTTCTTCGGCCCGGAGGTGTCGGGCTTGGGCGATCCCGGCGGCTGGGACAAATCGGTCTCGGTCGAGGCCGATCACCCGCTCGTCGCGGCCCGTGCCAAATCCCAACGCCAGATTGCCTGAGGTGCAGATGACCCCCAACCGACCGCGCGGCGTGATCGCCGCCATCGCCACGGCCCTGACCGAGGCCGGGCGCCCCGACCTGCCGCCGATGCTGCGCCATGCGCGCTGGCTTCTGGAGAATGGCTGCGACGCGCTCAACCTTCTGGGCACCACCGGCGAGGCGAGCTCCCTGCCCGCCGCCGACCGGATGGAGCTGATGGCCGCGATGGCCGACGGGATCGCGCCTTCGCGGATGATGGTCGGCACCGGCTGCCCGGATCTCGCCACCACCGTCGCGCTGACCCGCCACGCCGCCGATCTCGGCTTTGCCGGGGCGCTGGTGCTGCCGCCCTATTACTACAAGGGCGTCGACGAGGCCGGGCTTCTTGCCTTCTTCGCCGCGCTGGTCGAGGCGACCGCCGACAGGCCGATCCCGATCTATCTCTACAACTTCCCGCAGATGACCGGCCTGCGCTTCGAGCCCGGTTTCGCCGCCGCGCTGAAAGCGCGCTTTCCCGACCGGATCGCCGGGGCCAAGGACAGCTCGGGCGATCTCGACTATGCCGCCGAGCTGGCGCAAATCCCCGGCTTCGACGTGTTCCCGAGCGACGAATCCGCGCTGGCCCAGGCGCCCGCGCGCGGCTTCGCGGGCTGCATCTCGGCCACCGTCAACCTCACCGCGCCGCTGGCGCAGCGGCTCTGGCGGACCCCGTCGGACGCCGCACTGGCCGAGGAGCTGGGCCTTCGCCGCCGCGCCATCGCGGCGACGCCGCTGATCCCAAGCGTCAAGGCGCTGGTGGCAAAGCTGCACGACGCGCCCGGCTATGCGCGCGTGCTGCCGCCGCTTTCCCCGCTCACCGACGCACAGGCGCAGGCCCTGCCGGCATGGGCCGTGCTCGCCTCCGAGCCGGCCTGAGCGTCACCACCCGAAAAAACCAACAGGACTGAATCGATGAAAATGAACGACGTGACCAAGCAACACCGCAACCTGATCGCGGGCGAATGGGTCGAAGGCGCGGATATCAACGAAAACCGCAACCCCGCCAACACCGACGAGATCGTCGGCCTTTATGCGCGCGCCTCGAAGGACGACGCCAAGCGTGCCATCGCGGCCGCACGCGCCGCCTTTCCGGCGTGGAGCAAATCGGGCCCGCAGCAGCGTCACGACCTTCTGAAGAAGGTGTCCGACACGATCGCCGCGCGGGCCGACGAGCTGGGCGAGCTTCTGGCGCGCGAGGAAGGCAAGACCTTTGCCGAGGCCAAGGGCGAGGTGATGCGCGCCTCACAGGTCTTCGGCTTCTTTTCGGGTGAAACGCTGCGCCAGACCGGTGACGCGGTCGACAGCGTGCGCCCCGGCGTCGAGGTCATGGTGCAGCGCGAGGCGCTCGGCGTGATCGGCCTGATCACCCCGTGGAACTTCCCCATCGCGATCCCGGCGTGGAAGATCGCCCCGGCGCTGGCCTATGGCAACTGCGTGGTGATCAAGCCCGCCGACCTGACGCCGGGCTGCGCCTGGGCGCTCGCGGAGATCATCCACGAGGCGGGCGCGCCCGAGGGCGTGTTCAACCTCGTCATGGGGCGCGGCTCCGAGGTCGGCGCCGAGATCCTCGACAACCCCGAGATCGACGCGGTGAGCTTTACCGGTTCGGTCGAAACCGGGCGCAAGGTCGCCGAGACCTGCGTGGCGCAGATGAAGAAGGTGCAGCTCGAGATGGGCGGCAAGAACCCTCTCGTGGTGCTCGACGACGCCGATCTCGACGTGGCGGTGAACTGCGCGCTGAACGGCGCCTTCTTCTCCACCGGCCAGCGCTGCACCGCCTCCTCGCGGCTGATCGTGACCGAAGGCATCCATGACCGTTTCGTCGAAGCGCTCACCGAAAAGCTGCGCGCGCTCAAGGTCGGCGACCCGATGGACGGCGCGGTGCATATCGGCCCGGTGGTCGATGCGAGCCAGCTGGAGCAGAACAAACGCTACGTGAAGATCGGGCAGGACGAAGGCGCGACGCTGGTCTGCGGCGGCGAGGTGATCGAGGGCGACACGCCCGGCCATTTCATGACGCCCGCGCTGTTCACGAACACCACCAACGAGATGCGCATCAACCGCGAGGAAATCTTCGGCCCCGTCGCCACGGTGATCAAGGTCGCCGATTATGACGAGGCGCTGCGCGTCGCCAACGACACCGATTTCGGGCTGTCCGCCGGGATCTGCACCACCCATCTCGGCCACGCCGCGCATTTCCGCCGCCATGCCGAAGCCGGCATGGTGATGGTCAACCTGCCGACCGCGGGCGTCGATTACCACACGCCGTTCGGCGGGCGCAAAGGGTCGAGCTATGGCCCGCGCGAACAGGGGCAATACGCGCGCGAATTCTACACCACGGTCAAGACCACCTACATCCAGGCCTGACCGCCACGTCGTCACCACCTCCTCCCGGTGGCCTTATGGCGCGCGCCCGCTCCCACGCGGCGCGCGCCTTTTTCGTGCCCCGGCGCCCGGCTGGCGCGCGGCGTGCTATGCTGGAGCCATCATCGAAGCGGTCCTGCGCCCGAAGGGCGCCCCACCACAGGAGATCGAAGACATGATCATGCGCATATTCCAAGTCGTCACCAAGCAGGGCAAGGAAGAGGAGTTCGGCCGGTTCTTCACCCAAAAGGCGATCCCGATGATGAAGGGCACAAAGGGCATCCTTCAGGTGCTGCCCGGCGCGCCGCGTCCCGAAAGCCCGCGCGAGTTCAGCTTTGTCATGGTCTGGGAGGATCTGGACGCCCTCAAGGCCTTTGCCGGGGAGGATTACGCCAGCCCGCATATCGACCCGGCCGAGGCCGATCTGGTCGAAACCCGGAGCATCCGGCATTACGAGCTTGCCGAAGCCTGAATTTCGGGAACGACCCGTTCAGCGACGGCCCCCGCGCGCCGCGCTTACGGCATGGCGGTCAGCTTCGGGCGTAATGCGCGCGGGTCAGCGCCGCGGTCCGCCGGACATCGGGACGCAGCGCCTCCAGACGCGGCAGATCGGCGCGGGCCTGCGCCACAAGCTCTGCCAGCGCCGCATCAGCATCGATCCCGGTGAGCGCGCCGTCGCGCAGCACCGCGCGGCCCGCGACCACCAGATCGCGGACATGGCGCGCGCCCATCCGCGCCAGAAGGCGTTCGCCCGGCGCGTCGTCGGGCCACAGCGCCTCGGCGCTCAGAGCCGCCCAGTCGAGCGTCACGATATCGGCGCCGCGCGGCATGGCGCCGATATCGGCATTGATGCCGCAGGCGGCGTCGAACACGGCGGCCACGGGCATCGCCGTCTCGAGCCCCCGGCCCGCCTGCAACATCCCGAACAGCCGCATCTCGGCCCAGATGTCCTGCGCGTCGTCGAACCCCGTGCCGTCGAGCCCGATGCCGGTCGCCATGCGCGCCGCCACGTCGCGCGGCAGGATACCCGAGCGCAGTCGCAGATTGGCCGAGGGGTTCGACGCCAGCCGCACGCCGCGTTCGGCCAGAAGCTCGGCCTCGGCGGCGGTAAGCTGCACGCCATGCGCCACGGTCAGGCGCGGCGACAGAAAGCCGATCGCGTCGAGATGCGCGACGACGCCGTGCGCGAAACGCCGATCGAGCCAGCCGCGCTGGCGCGGGCTTTCCAGAAGATGCATGTGGATGCGCCGGTCGTGGCGCTCGGAGGCTTCGGCCACCGCTTCGAGCATCGCGTCCGAGCACCATTGCGGGCCGATCGGGCCGAGTTGCACGTCGACCATCGGGCCGGCATGGCGGCGGGCGATCTCCTCCACGGCGGCGATCTGATCGGGGATCGGCGCGTAGCGCGGCAAGAGCCCGTCGAGCCAGTCGGCCTCCGCCGCGCCAAGCGTCCGGCGATACGCCTCGGCCCCGCCATAGACCATGGGCGACGCGTCGAGCAGCGGGCAGCTCAGCGCCAGCCTGATGCCGACATCGCGCGCCGCGCGCACCACATCGCCCGCCTCCTCGACCAGGCGCCCGGCGTTGAGCGAGTTGTGGCAATGCACGGTCCCGGCGCAGCCCGACCGCGCCAGCCGCGAAAACGCGACGAGCGCCTCGAGATAGGGATCGGTGCGCGGCCTGAGCCGCAGCCCGGCGATCCACGGCTCCAGCGCGTCGTCATTCGCGCCGAAATCGAGCGTGCGGATGCCGTAGCCATGGTCATGCCCGTTGATCGGCGCGGGCAGCGCCATCATCCCCGTGCCGCCCTGCCCTGTGCCGCCCCGCCCCGGAAGGCGGCGCGGCTCGGGGTTGCACAGGATTTGGCACGGGCCCTCGGGCGCGCCATGGCCGGGGCGCGGCCACCAGCGGTCGACGTCGAGCGCGATGCTCATGCGCGCTCCAGCGCGTTGAACTTCTGCATCCACGGCGCCTCGCGCAGCGCCTCCAGCCCTTCGGTCAGCTGCGCGACCAGCGCCTCGGAGGCCTGCGTCAGCTTGCGGCGGCGCGGCACCAGAAGCCCCAGCTCCAGCCCGCCCAGCCGCGTGCCCGCCAGCGGCACGGCGACGATGCTGCCCTCGGCCAGCTCGTGCACCATGCCGAGCGGCGTGTAGAAGGCGACCCCGTCGCCTTCGAGGATCATCGGCTTGAGCATCATCAGGTTGTTGGAGGCCGCGAGCACGCGACCGGTGCGGTTGAGCACCGACAATTCCATCTCGATCAGCGAGCGGATCGGCGCGGTGTCGAGCTGCAACAGCAGATTGTAGGCGGCGCAATCGCTCAGCGTCACGGACTCGCGCTCGGCCAGCGGGTGATCGCGCGCCACCATCGCCATCAGCGGCATCGGGATCGGCGCGATGAACTCGGTGTCCTCGGGCCGCGCGAGGCTGAAGGTGATGCCGAGATCGGCCTCGCCCTCGGCGACCATGGTGGCGACGGTGCCATGCGCGCCGGTGCGCACCCGGAAATCGACCTTGGGATGGGCCTTGTGATACTTGCTCACCTGCTCGGGCAGAAAGCTCACCAGCAGGCTGTCGAGCGAGGCGATGGAGACGGTGCCGGTCTTTTCGCCGCGCAGCGCGCCCAGCTCGCCCTTGAGCACCTCGAAATCATTCAGCGTGCGGTCGGCATGGGCCAGGAGCCGCTTGCCCGCCTGCGTCAGCCGCAAGCCCCCCGGCAGGCGTTCGAACAGCGGCGTGCCAAGCTCGTCCTCGACCTTCTGGATCTGGCGGCTGATCGCGGAGGAGGCGACATGCAGCTGCTCGGAGGCCGCGCGGATCGATCCGGCGCGGGCCACCACCGTGAAGTATCGCAGGAAGGCTGCGTGCATGTCGTCTCTCCGTCCGGGTCAGGCGCCCTGCCAGACCGGCGCCCGCTTTTCGAGAAAGGCGCGAACGCCCTCGTCAGCATCCGCGCTTTTCAACGCCTTAACAACCGCCGGGAGCTTCATCGCCTGCGCCTCGGACGGGCTGAGATGGCCGGTGCGGTTCACCACCTGCTTGATCGCGCGCAGCGACAAGGGCGCGGCGGCCGCGATATCCTCGATCCAGCGCTCGGTGACGGCGTCGAGCTCGCCCTGCCCGGCCACCTCGTTGACGAGGCCGAAGCGCTCCATCGTCGCCGCGTCGATGCGCCGCCCGCCCAGCATCACCCCCATGGCGAGGTTGTGCGGGATCTTGCGTTGCAGCATCACCATGCCGCCATCGAGCGGCATCCGCCCCACCCGCGCCTCGGGCAGCCCGAAGCGCGCGGTGTCGGACGCCACGACGATATCAGCCCCCAGCACCATCTCGAAGCCGCCGCCCAGCGCGTAGCCATTGACGCGCGCGATCAGCGGCACGTCGAGCGAACGGCGAAACGAGATGCCGCCAAAGCCGTTGGGGCGCGGCGCGGCCCAGTATTCGAGGCCCGACAGCGAGCCATCCTTCATGTCGGCCCCGACCGAGAAGGCCTTTTCCCCCGCCCCGGTGAGGACCGCGACGGAGATGTCGTCGCGCTCCTCGATATCGCACCAGACCCGCTCCAGCGCGGTCTCGGTCTTCTGGTCGACCGCGTTCATGACCTCGGGGCGGTCGATGGTGACGCGGGCGACGCGGTCGCGGACCTCGTAATGGACGCTCATGCCACCTGCGCCTTCTTCGGCGCGAGACCTGACAGGATCTCGCCATTGTGCTCGCCGAGCTGCGGCGGGCCCTGGCGCACCGAGAGCGGCGCCGCCGACATGTCGATCGGGCTGCCGACGAGACGGATCTTGCCAGCCGGAGTTTCGCCCGCCTCGATCACCATGTTGTTCACATGCGTCTGCTCGTCATCGAGCGCCTCGGCCAGCGTGCGCACCGGCGCGCAGAGGATGTCGACCTCCTCGAGCCGCGCGAGCCAGTGCTCGCGGCTGTTCTTGGCGAAGCCCGCCTTGAAGATCGCCTGCAGCTCGGCGCGATGCGCGGCCTGCGCGTCGAAATCCCTGAAGCGCTCTTCCTTCGACAGGTCCTCGATGCCCATGGCGTTGCAGATGTCGCGCAGCGGGTTTTCCTTGAACGCGCCGACCATGACGAAGGGCTCGGTCGTGGTCTCGAACACGCCGGTGAGCGGGAAGGCCCCCCAGTTCAGGTCGCGGCCCCGCATCATGTGCGCCGCCGCCTCCTGCATCTGCATCGCCAGCATGGACGAATAGAGGCTCACCGCCACCTGCTGGCCTTCGCCGGTCTTCTGGCGCTGCAACAGCGCCAGAAGCACGCCTTGAACGAGATGCATGCCCGCGGTGTAGTCGCACAGCGCGGTCGAGAAGATCGCGCGCGGCAGTTCGGGGTCCGAGCGGCGTTCCATCACGCCGCTCATCGCCTGGGCGAGGATGTCCTGCCCGCCCTTGTGCTTGTTGGGGCCTTCGAGGCCGAAGCCGGTGCCCACGGCGAAGATGATGCCGGGGTTGCGGGCCTTGAGATCCGCGTAGCCCATGCCCATCCGCTCCATCACGCCGGGGCGGAAGTTGTTGACCACGACGTCGGCGGTGTCGATCAGCTCGAGCACCTGCGCGCGGGCCTCTTCGGATTTGAGGTTGAGCGCGAGGCTTTTCTTGTTGCGGTTGAGCGAGCAGAAGATCGGGTTGTTGAGCCCGTCCGGGTCGGCGCCCAGAGACCAGCGCGACAGGTCGCCGATCTTCTCCTTTTCGACCTTGATCACCTCGGCGCCGTAATCGGCGAGCACCTGCGTGCAGGACGGCCCGAGCATGACCTGGGTGAAGTCGATCACCTTGATGCCTTCGAGGGGGAGCGGTTGGGTCATTATTCTGCGGCCTCCATGACGAGGGCGTTGGACGAGGGCACGTCGCCGGGATCGGCACCCTGCGCGCGCATCTGCTTCTGGATCGCGGAGACATCCGCCTCGCGCACCGTGACGCCGGCATTGAGCGCGACGGTCGCGGCGACGCCCACGGCTTCGCCCTGGGCCATGCAGGGCGGGATCTCGCGGCTCTTCTTCTGCGCCTGCGGGGTGCAGGAGTAGTGACGGCCCGCGACCAGCAAATTGTCGACCTGCTTGGGCACCAGAGCGCCATAGGGCGTGTAGTAGTCGCGGCCCCGGCAGACGGTGTCGGCGAAGTGGCGGCGCTTCATCACGTCGTCCTTGGTGACGACGTATTCGCCTTCGAGCAGCCGCGTGGTGCGCACCCCGGTCTGCGGCGCGAAATCGACCACATGGGCCTTTTCGAAGCCCGGCAGGTTCTCGCGGGCGAAGGTCATCAGCGTCTCCATCCGCTTGCGGCCCTCGAACTCGGCGCCGGTCAGCCCCTCGACCGTCAGGCCGCTATATTGCGGCATGTGCGGGCAGTTGAGCCAGATCACGCCCGGCAGCGGCGTCTTGAGCCACCAGTAGTTCCAGCAGCCGCCGATGATCCGCTTGGCCTCGTGGTCGAGCCGCTGGAACTCCTCGGGGTTGGCGTATTGCCAGGCCTCGGCCTTGTCGGTGTCGACATTGCCCCAGCGCGAGACGGTGGTGACGATGAAGCTCGCCTCCTGGAACTTGGCGCCCGCCGAGGCGGCGACGTCAAGATCGCCCGAGGCGTCGATGATCACGTCGCCCATGATCGCCTGGCGGCCTTCCTTGGTCTCGCAGATCACGCCCTTGGCGACGCCGTCCTCGACGATGGTTTCGGAGAACCAGCTGTGCAGGCGCAGCTTGACCTTGGCGTCCTCCATCAGGTCGTAGGAGACCTTCTTGTAGCCGTCCGGATCGAAGGCGGCGGCGAAGCAGACCGGGTGCGGCATCGACTGGGTGTGGAAGTCGAACATCCCCCAGCGCGAGTATTTCTGCCAGTTCTCCTGCGTTTCGCGGCGGCCGGGCATCCGGTCCTCCTCGGGGGGCGTGTGGCACAGGCCGATGGAGCGCATCCGCTCGATCATCTCCATGCAGATGCCCTTCACCGTGATTTCGGTGTCGTTGTGCATGTCGTCGAGGAGCAGCACCATGCCGCCGGCGGCGAGGCCGCCGAGATAGGGGTAGCGCTCCAGCAGGGTGACGGAGGCGCCGTTGCGGGCGGCGGAGACGGCGGCGGAGATCCCGGCGGGGCCACCCCCGACCACGACGACATCGGAGCGGTCGACCACGGGCACGTCGCGCAGACTCTCCCTGAGGGTTTTGTTCAGCATCTTGATTCTCCTAGATATTCTGTTGCGGGCCGGTCAGTGGACGTCCGAGGTCTTCCAGCGGATGAGCTTGGCTTCGGCAAAGCTCACAAGGGCGAACATCACGACGGCCAGAAGGGCTGCGGTGAAGACGGTGGCGTAGAGCAGCGGCGAGCGGAAATTGAAGGTCGCCTCGATGATCAGCGCGCCGAGACCGAAGTTCGAGCCGATCCATTCCGCCACGATCGCGCCGATGACGCAGGTGGTGGAGGCGATTTTCAGCGCCGCGAAGAGGAAGGGCAGCGAGCTTTGCAGACGCACCTTCCAGAAGATCTCCCAGTTGGAGGCCGACAGCACGCGCATCAGGTCGAGCGTGGCGGGCGGCACCGCCTTCAGGCCGCGCACCATGTTCACCAGCGTCGGGAAAAAGCAGATCAGACCGGCGATGATGATCTTGGGCGCGAAGCCGTTGCCGAAGATCAGCACGAGCACGGGCGCCAGAGCGATGATCGGGATGGTGTTGATGAACACCGCGATCGGGAAGAAGGCGCGTTCGGCGGTGGAATTGTGCACGAACCACACCGCGAGCAGGATCGCCACGAGGTTGCCCGCGACAAAGCCGAGCGCCGCCTCGAAGAAGGTGGGCCAGAAATTGAGCCAGAGCGTGCCGGCATTTTCCTGGAACGCGCCCAGGACGGCGACCGGGCTCGGCGCCATGTATTCGGGCACCTCGAAGAACCACACCACGCCCTGCCACAGCAAGAGCAGCCCCGCCACGGCGGCGAGCGCCGGTCCGCGGGCGACCACGGCGTCGAGCATCCGGTTCAGGCGCGGCGCGGGCACCGGCATCGGGATTTGGCTTGCCTCGGCCATGTCAGCATTCCTCCAGCAGTTTGCGCAGATGCGCGGTGATCTGGACGAATTCCAGCGTGTCGCGATCCGCCAGCCGCCGCTCGGGCGGCAGCTCGACCTTCATGAACTCCTTCACCCGGCCCGGATGGGCGGCGAGCATCAGGACATATTCCCCCAAGAAGGCGGCCTCGGGGATCGAATGGGTGACGAAGAGGATCGTCGTCCCGGTTTCGCGCCAGATCCGCAGCACCTCTTCGTTGAGCTTGTCGCGGGTGATCTCGTCGAGCGCGCCGAAAGGCTCGTCCATCAGCAGGATCTTGGGCTTGGTGACGAGCGCGCGGGCGATGGCGACGCGCTGGCGCATGCCGCCCGACAGCTCGCTCGGCAGCGCGTTCTCGCGGCCCTTGAGCCCGACGAGCTCCAGCAGGTCGCGCGGATCGGCATGGGCATCGCCACCGCCGCCCACCTCGAGCGGAAGCTGCACGTTTTCCAGCGCGGTGCGCCACGGCAGCAGCGTCGCATCCTGGAAGACGTAGGAAAAATTGCGGTCGCGGCGGGCGTCGCGCGGCGACTGGCCCTGCACGTCGACCACGCCGCGCGCCGCCGGAACCAGATCGGCGATGGCGCGCATCAGCGTGGATTTGCCGCAGCCCGACGGCCCGAGAATGGTCACGAAGGCGCCTTGCGGGATCTCGACCGAGACATCCTTGAGCGCGACGACCGTGCCTTCGCTGAAGGTGACGTCGACGTTCTCGACCCGGATCGCACCTGCGGCGGGATTGGCGGCGGGGGTGGCAGCGGGATTCCCCGCTGCCGTGTGAAGTTCAGCCGCGGCCATCACGACACCTCGCGGCGCGCGTCGGCGGTCATTTCGAGGATCTTGAGCGTCATCACCTCGTCGACGCCCGGCGCATCGCCGTCGAACTGGCCGAGCGCGGCATAGGCTTCGATCTGGCTTTCCCAGTTGGCGCGGTTCATCGTGCCCCAGCCTTCCTGCTCGGTGGCCTCGGTGAAGACGAAACCGAGCACCTGCTCGACCGCGCGGATCTCGGCCTCGCGGTCCATGTTGGGATAGGCCGCGACCAGCAGGTCGACCGCCTCTTCGGGGTTCTCGCGCACATAGCGCCAGCCGCGTGCGGTGGCGCGGGTGAAGCCCGCCAGCGTTTCGGCCTCTTCCTCGATGGTCTCGTCGGTGGCGTAATAGACGGTGGCGTAAAGCTGGATGCCGGTGTCCCACAGCATCAGGTCGACCCGCTCCTCGCCCAGCACGTCGAGGGCGGCGATGTTGGTCAGCCAGCCGCTCACCGCGTCGGCCTGCCCGGTCATCAGCTGGTTCATGTCCGAGCCCATGTTGACGATCTCGACGTCCTTTTCGGCGATGTCGTTGGCCGCCATCAGCGCCTTGAGAAGAATATGCGCGGTGGGCATGGTGGCGATGGTCTTGCCGATCATGTCCTTGGGTTCGCGGATCGGGTTGTCGGGTCGCGAGAAATAGGTGAAGGGATGCTTCTGGTAGCCGGCGGCAAAGGCCTTGATCGGGATGCCCGCGGCCCGCGCCAGCATGATCGACGGGCTCGACGAGATCTGGCCGACCGCGGCGCGTCCGGCCGCGACCGATCCGACGCCATCGACGTTCGGGCCGCCGGGGGTGATGCGCAGCTCGACGCCCTCTGCCTCGTAGAACCCCTTGGCCTGGGCCACGACCTCGCCCAGCAGGCCGTTGGAGGCGAGCCAGCCGAGCTGCATCTCGACCGTCTTGAGCCCGGCGGCATTGGCGGCGCCCACGCCGATGAAGGCGGGCACCCCGGCGGCCATGGCCGCGCCCCCGGAATACCGCAGGAACTGGCGCTTGGTGATCTTGGTGTTCGGCACTGTCTCGTCTCCCTATTTCGACCCGCGACGCCCCTCCCGACGCCGGATCTCCCCGGGGATACTGCGGGCGAGTTCCGTTCCAATAAAGAACAAATTTTTGCCGTAGCTGATCTAATTTCGGCAATCGAAGGGGGTCGCAACCTGTGTGCGAACCGTTCCGACACCGTTTCGCGCAGAAGGGCGCACCCGCCCCTCATGTCCGCTAGAAGGGGCCGCAGGGCCCGGCTTTGCCGGGACGCAGAAAAAGGCCTGCGCCGATGGGCGCCGGGGCGCCGCCCGCCGAGGTCCGACCCGCCCGACCCGAGCGTTGCGCAGGTGGCCCCGCCCTTCGGGTTCTGCGCCTGACGCGCCTGCGTGGCAACGATGTAAGAGACTGGTCTCGGGAAGCCGCGACCACCGGGATCTGCGCGATTCAGCACGAGGTTCGGGCGTCGCGGGGCGGCTTGCGCCATTCGGGCGGACAAGCCGCGCGGGGTCGGGCACGGCCCCTTTCGCGGTTGACGCCACGGAAAAAACCTAAACACTTCCCGGGGTGGTGAAGGGCCTGCGCCTCTTCCTTCGGACCCCCGACATCCGACGCGTGCCACGTTGAAGCGACAGGAGGCATTCGAGATGTGCAAGGTTTTCGCGGGCCAGAACCCGACCCGATACGCCAGCAGCACACGCAGGCTTCGCCTCAACGGCCAGAGCACGAGCATCCGGCTCGAGAATTCGTTCTGGGACATCGTCGACCAGATCGCGGCCGCCGAAGGCGTCAGCACCCCGTCCTTCATATCCAAGCTGCATTCCGAAGTGCTCGAATTGCGGGGAGAACCCGAGAATTTCACCTCGTTGCTGCGCTGTGCCTGTCTTGTCGCGCTCGAGCGCGGCGATGTCGGCGGCAGGTATCTGATGGCGGCCGAATGAGACCGATGCCACCGCAATTTCGGGCGTAGTAAAGGGCTACTACCCCGAGCGGGCCGGGCCGACCCTATTGTGAAACCGGAAAGACGATCCGGGACAAGAGGGACAATGGCCAAACTGATTCACAGCATGATCCGCGTGCGCGACGAAGCGCGCTCGGTCGACTTCTACAACCGGGCCTTCGGCCTCGACGTGGCCGATCGGCTCGATTTCACCGATTTCACGCTGGTCTATCTGAGCAATGCCGACAGCGGCTTCGAGCTCGAGCTGACGGTGAACAAGGGCCGCGACGCGTCCTACGATCTTGGCGACGGCTATGGCCATCTCGCGGTGTCGGTCGAGGATCTCGCGGCCGAGCATGCCCGCTTCGAGGCGGCAGGCTTCGCCCCCCGGAAAATCGTCGAATTCGCGCCGGACGGGGATCTGGTCGGCCGGTTCTTCTTTGTCGCCGACCCGGACGGCTACCAGATCGAGGTGCTGGAAAGATCCGGCCGCTTCGGCTGATGCAACCCGGCGCGAGGGCGCCCTTCACCGACTTTGGGAGGAGACGGCAATGACACAGACAAGGACACCGCGGGGCCTGACCCGCAGGCAGTTGCTGACCCGCGCGACCGCCATCGGCGCGGGCTTCGTGGCCGGGACCGGCTTTCTGGCCGCGAGCGACGCGGCCTGGGCCACCGAGATGAACGCGCTCAAGCCCGGCACCTTCGCCACGCTGGTGCAGCTTGCGCGCGACATCTACCCGCATGACCGGGTGCCGGACGAAAACTATGTCGTCGCGGTCAAGGGCTATGACACGCCCGACGAGGTCGACGCGACCGAAGCCGGCATCCGGATGCTCGACGAGGCGGCGCGCGCCCGTGGCTACGGCCGCTATCTCGACATCGGCTGGGAGCGCGACCGGGTCGACCTGCTCCGGCAGATCGAGGACAGCGACTTCTTCCAGAAGATCCGCGGCGGTCTCGTGACCGGGCTCTACAACCAGAAGGCTGTCTGGCCGATCTTCGGCTATGAGGGGGAATCCTTCTCCATGGGCGGTTACATCGACCGCGGCTTCGACGACATCGCCTGGCTCTGAGCCGGACAGGGAGGACAAGATCATGAGTGCACCATTCGATCTCTCTGACGACAGCGTCGTCGTCATCATCGGCACTGGCGCGGGCGGCGGCGTGCTCGCCAACGAGCTGGCGCAGCGCGGCGTCAGCGTCGTGGCGCTCGAGGCCGGCGGGCGCTATTTGCCCGAGGACTACATCAACGACGAGTGGGACAGCTTTGGCCAATTGGCCTGGCTCGACCCGCGCACCACCAGCGGCGACTGGCGCGTGGCCAAGGATTTCTCCGGCCTGCCCGCCTGGATCGTCAAGGCGGTGGGTGGCACCACCACGCATTGGGCCGGCGCCTCGCTGCGGTTTCAACCGCATGAATGGAAAGCCGCCACAACCTATGGCAAGGTGCAGGGCGCGAACCTGCTCGACTGGCCCATCGACGCCGAGGAAATGGCGCCGTGGTACGACCTCGCCGAAAAGAAGCTGAACGTCACGCGCACCAACGGCAATCCCGGCCTGCCCGGAAACAACAACTACAAGGTGTTCGAAGCCGGGGCCAAGGCGCTGGGCTACGAAAAGGTCCACACCGGCCGCATGGCGATCAACTCCACCGACAATTCCGACCGCCTGCCCTGCCAGCAGACCGGCTTCTGTTTCCAGGGCTGCAAATGGGGCGCCAAGTGGTCCACGGCCTATACGGACATCCCCGACGGAGAGGCGACCGGTCATCTCGAAGTGCGTGAAAAGGCGCATGCGCTGCGGATCGAGCACGGCCCCGATGGCCGGGTGAACGGCGTCGTCTATGCCGATGCCGACGGCCGCGAGCACAAGCAGATGGCCCGCATCGTGGCGGTCGCCGGAAACTCGTTCGAAAGCCCGCGGCTGCTGTTGAACTCGGCCAGCCCGATGTATCCCGACGGTCTCGCCAACTCCTCGGGCCAGGTCGGCCGCAATTACATGCGCCACCTCACCGGATCGGTCTACGGCATTTTCGACAAACCCGTGAAGATGTGGCGTGGCACCACCATGGCCGGGATCGTGCAGGACGAGGCGCGGCACGATCCCAGCCGCGGCTTCGTGGCGGGCTACGAGCTCGAGACGCTTTCGCTCGGCCTGCCCTTCATGGCGGCCTTCATGGACCCGGGCGGCTGGGGCCGGGAGTTCACCTCTGCGCTCGACCAGTACGAGAACATGGCCGGGATGTGGATCGTCGGCGAAGACATGCCCCAGGAGACCAACCGCGTCACCCTGAACCATGACGTGAAGGACCGGTTCGGCTTGGCGGTGGCGAACGTGCATTACTCCGACCATGCCAACGACCGGGCGATGCGGGCGCATGCCTACAGGCAGGGCCAGGCCATATACGAGGCACTCGGGGCCACCCGCACCCTGCCGACACCGCCCTACCCGTCGACGCACAACCTCGGCACCAACCGGATGTCCGGACACGCGCGCGACGGCGTTGTCAACCGCTGGGGCCAGAGCCACGACATCGACAACCTGTTCATCTCGGACGGCTCGCAGTTCACCACCGGGGCAGCCGAGAACCCGACGCTGACCATCGTCGCGCTGGCCATCCGGCAAGCCGACCACATCGCAAGCGAAATGGCGGCGCGAAACCTCTGATCCGAAAATGCTCGCAAAGATGTCAGGAGCGGCAGCAAGGCGCCGCCCCTGGCACATCCATCGGATGGATCGGGGATATCTCGTCGCCCCGTTCGGTCGACAGCTGAAGCCCACCGCGAGAGCAGGATTGGCCCCTGCGCCCGGGCTGTCGCCCGCCACGGCCTGAACCGCTCCCCCGGAGCGTTTCCAAGACGGCCTTGGCCCTTCAGGTTCTGCGCCTGACGGGCGGTCTTCATCGATGTCTTGGGGAAATCTGGTTGCGGGAGCAGGATTTGAACCTGCGCCGGGGCTCCGCCCGTC
>NZ_KK088649.1:0-80148 GCF_000600975.2 Limimaricola hongkongensis DSM 17492
CCGCTTGCGCGGTTATCCTTGACGTTCGAACCTCTGCACATCGTCCCATCCGGCTGGATGGGACAGTCATCCGTCTGACCGTGCTTCCAGGTTTCATCAGAAACCGAAAGTCCGTCAAACGGTGAAGCTGACACCGGTCATCGGGGCAAGCCCCTACCGGCGCGACATACAGACGTTGATCCATCGAAATGAACCGAAGCCGCCCGCATATCTCTTCAGATATCTGCGATGTCAAAGAGCGTGAAGAAAACCAAACCAGAGCGCCACTCAATGGCACCCCGCCCCGTTCCCTTCGGAATGTCGTTCCCGTCAGTGCATCTCTGCGCCGCCGGTGAGGGGCTATCTAGGGATGGGGCGTGCGAGTCGCAACAGCAAAAACACCCCGAAACCGAAAAAAGTTCACATCGCCCGACAAACGGCTTGCCCGTGGCTTCGCCGCCGCCGTCACAGGCTGTCGCGCAAGGCCGCTTCGAGCGCCGCCAACGGCAGCTCCACCGGGTTGCCGCGCATTGAGGAGGAGGCGCGCGAAGCCTCGGCCAGATCGGGGATCTCGGCGGCCGGGACACCCATTGCACCGAGCCGGGGCAGGCCGCAGCCGTCGATCCATGCCTCCAGCGCGTCGAGGGGATCGCCTCCCTCCCCCAGCGCCGCCGCGATCCAGCCGGCCACCTCGTGATGGCGGGTCATGTCGCCCCCCTGCCCCGCCACGGCACGAGCATTGGCGCGCAGCACGCCGGGCAGCAGGCGGCCGCATAGCGCGCCATGCGGCGCCCCGACCCGTCCGCCGAGCACACCCGCAAAGCCATGCACCGCCCCCAGCCCCGCATTGGCCAGGGCCAGCCCGCCGAACAGGCTGGTCAGCGCGAGGTCATCGCGCGCCGTCTCGCTCTCCTGCCTCATCAGCCGCATCAGCGCCGCCAGCCCGCGCGGGATCGCGTCGCGGCACAGCGCATCGGTGAAGGGCGTGGCGCGGCAGGACAGGTACGGCTCGATCACCTGCGTCACCGCGTCGAGCCCCGAGGCCAGCGTCACGCCGCGCGGTGCGGCGTCGGTCAGGGCCGGATCGACGATGGCGAGATCGGCCAGCATGCGATCGTCGCGCAAGGACACCTTGCGGCCATGCGACGGCACGCCGATCACCGCGTTCTTGGTGACCTCGGCGCCGGTGCCGGCGGTGGTCGGCAGCGCGACGAAGGGCAAGGGGGCCGCCTCCAGTGGCCGCCCCTCTCCCACCACCTCGAGATGGCGCATCGCCCCGCCCGGCGCGGGAATCAGCGCCGCCGCGGCCTTGGCCATGTCGATCGCCGAACCGCCGCCCAATGCCGCCACGACATCGATGCGGCTCTCGCGGCCCCGCGCCACCACGGCGTCGAGATCGTCGATGAGCGGCTCGCCCGCCTGCCGGATCTCCTCGACCGTCGCGCCGCGCGCGCGCAGCTCGGCGGCCAGGCGGTCGGCGCCCGCATGACCGCCGCGCAACAGCAGCACGCGCGTGCCACGGGCGTGGATCGCCCCGGCGGCCTCCGACGCGCGGCCCCGGCCAAAGGAGACACGACCCGCGGTCAGGATGTCGAAACCGCTCATACCGAGCGGGTCGCGGCGACCGCGCGCCCCCAGGCCGCGTAGCCCGCCTCGCGCGTCTCTTCCTCCATTTCGGGAGAGAAGCTGCGGTCAAGCTTCCAGTTCGCGGCGAAACCCTGCTGGTCGGGATAGATCCCGGCCCGCATGCCCGCGAGCCAGGCCACGCCCAGCGCCGTGGTTTCGGTGATTTCGGGCCGGTCGACCGGCGCATCGGTGATGTCGGCGAGGAACTGCATGGTCCAGTCGCTGGCGCTCATGCCGCCATCGACGCGCAGCGTCGCGCGCTCGGACGCGTCCTGCCAATCGGCGCGCATCGCCTCCAGAAGATCGCGGGTCTGGTAGCCGACGCTTTCGAGCGCGGCGCGCGCCATTTCGCGCGGGCCGGTGTTGCGGGTGAGCCCGAACACCGCGCCGCGGCATTCGGCGTCCCAATAGGGCGCGCCCAGGCCCGTGAAGGCGGGCACCATGATCACCCGCTGCTGCGGGTCCGACGCCTCGGCCATCCCCTGCGTTTCGGATGCCGCCTCGATCAGGCCAAGCCCGTCGCGCAGCCATTGCACCACCGCGCCGGCGATGAAGATCGAGCCTTCGAGCGCGTAGGTCGGCTTGCCATCGAGCTGGTAGGCCACGGTGGTCAGGAGCCGGTGGGTGGAGCGCACCGGCGCCTCGCCGGTGTTCAAAAGCGCGAAGCAGCCGGTGCCATAGGTGGATTTCAGCATGCCGGGCGCAAAGCAGGCCTGCCCCAGCGTCGCGGCCTGCTGGTCGCCCGCCACGCCGAGGATCTGGATCTCGGCGCCCAGGTGATCGGTCTGCGCGGTGCCGAAATCGGCGGCGCAGTCGCGCACCTCGGGCAGCATCTCCATCGGGATGTCGAGCATGCCGCAGATGGTGCTGCTCCAGCAGCCCTTGTGGATGTCGTAGAGCATGGTGCGGCAGGCATTGGTGGCGTCGGTGGCGTGCACCGCGCCCCCGGTCAGGTTCCAGATCAGCCAGCTGTCGACCGTGCCGAACAGAAGCTCGCCCGCCCGCGCCCGGTCGCGGGCGCCGTCGACATGGTCGAGAATCCATTTGAGCTTGGTGCCCGAGAAATACGGATCGATGATCAGCCCGGTCTTGGTGGTGACGGTCTCTTCCTCGCCGCGCGCGCGCCAGTCGCGACAGAAGGCAGCGGTGCGGCGGTCCTGCCAGACGATGGCGTTGTGGATCGGGCGCCCGGTCTCGCGCTCCCAGACCAGCGTGGTCTCGCGCTGGTTGGTGATGCCGATGCCGGCGATGTCGGTGGCGGCGGTGCCGGTGCGGTCGAGCACCGCGCGGCAGACGCGCAGCGTCGTGGCCCACAGATCGTCCGGGTCGTGTTCGACCCAGCCGCTGTCGGGATAATGCTGCGGAAACTCCTCCTGCGCCATCTCGACGATCTTCATCTCGGCGTCGAAGAGGATGGCGCGGCTCGAGGTGGTGCCCTGGTCGATGGCGAGGATGTGGGTCATCGGGTGCTCGTGTCTTGAAGTGAAACGCCGCGGGCGGGACGGACCCGCCCGCGGCGCGATGGGCCGGGGCCCGGATGCGGGCCCCGGCGGTTCAAAGGCTTACTGCCAGGACTGGATCAGCTCTTCGTAGCTGATGGTCTTGGGCTCCTCGTCCTCGTTCTCCAGCTCGGGCTTGGGCGCGCCGGGCTGGTCGAGCCAGTATTGCGGATCCTGCTCCTCGTTCATGACGGGACCGAGATCGCCCTGGATGCCGGCCCGCTCGAGCCGCTCGAGCACCTGCTCCTGCTGCTCGCACAGGCTGTCGAGCGCTTCCTGCGCCGATTTCGCGCCCGAGGAGGCATCGCCGATGTTCTGCCACCACAGCTGCGCCAGCTTGGGATAGTCGGGGATGTTGGTGCCGGTGGGCGACCAGCGCACCCGGTCGGGCGAGCGGTAGAACTCCACGAGACCGCCCAGCGCCGGGGCACGTTCGGTGAAGCTTTCGTGCTGGATCGTCGACTCGCGGATGAAGGTCAGGCCCGCATGCGACTTCTCGACATCGACGGTCTGCGAGGTGACGAACTGGGCATAGAGCCAGGCCGCCTTGGCCTCGTCCACCGGGGTGCTGTCGAGGATGGTCCAGGAGCCCACGTCCTGATAGCCGACCTTCATGCCCTCTTCCCAGTAGACCCCGTGCGGGCTGGGCGCGAGACGCCATTTGGGCGAGCCGTCCTCGTTCACGACCGGGATGCCCTCTTCGACCAGCGACGGCACGAAGGTGGTGTACATGAACATCTGCTGGGCGATCTCACCCTGCGCCGGGATCGGGCCGGATTCCGAGAAGGTCATGCCCGCCGCGGCCGGCGGCGCGTAGGCCTTCAGCCAGTCGACGTATTTCTCGATCGCATAGACCGCCGCCGGGGAGTTGGTGGCGCCGCCGCGGGCCACGCAGGAGCCGACCGGCTGGCTGTTCTCGTTGACGCGCACGCCCCATTCGTCGACCGGCAGGCCGTTGGGCTCGCCGACATCGCCCATGCCGGCCATCGACATCCACGCGTCGGTGAAGCGCCAGCCGAGGCTCGGGTCCTTCTTGCCGTAATCCATGTGGCCATAGACCGTCTTGCCGTCGATCTCGCGACCGGTGAAGAACTCGGCGATGTCCTCATAAGCCGACCAGTTGACCGGCACGCCCAGATCGTAGCCGTACTGCTCCTTGAAGTCGGCCATGTTCTGTTCGTCGGTGAACCAGTCATGACGGAACCAGTAGAGGTTGGCGAACTGCTGGTCGGGCAGCTGGTAAAGCTCGCCATCCGGGCCGGTGGTGAACTCCAGACCGATGAAATCGTCGAGGTTCAGCGTCGGGCTGGTGACGTCGGCGCCCTCGTTCGCCATCCAGTCGGTCAGGCTGCGCGCCTGCTGGTAGCGCCAATGGGTGCCGATCAGGTCGCTGTCGTTGACATAGGCGTCGTAGATGTTCTCGCCCGACTGCATCTGCGTCTGCAGCTTCTCGACCACGTCGCCTTCGCCGATCAGGTCGTGGGTGACCTGGATGCCGGTGATCGCGGTGAAGGCCGGGGCCAGCACGGTCGCTTCGTATTCATGCGTCGGGATGGTCTCGGAGACCACGTTGATCGACATGCCCGAGAACGGCGCGGCGGCGTCGATGAACCACTGCATCTCGGCTTCCTGCGCCTCGCGCGAGAGGGCGGAGCGTTCGATTTCCTCATCGAGGAAGCTGGTCGCGGCCTCCATGTCGGCCATGGCCGGCCCGGCCAAAAGCCCGAGCGCGAGGCCCAGCGCGGTGGTGGATTTCAAGATCGGGTTCATATGGTTTCCTCCCATTTTACGAACCTTGCAACCGGCGCCGCCTCCCGGATCGGCGCCGAACGAACCTGTCAGACCCAGCGGAACACCGCCGCGGCGTAGATCAGGCAGACCAGCATCGCCCAGGGCTGCGCCGCGGGGACGAGGCCGAGCCAGGCGAGATTGATGAAGGCCGAGCCCAGCAGCGTGATGAAGAGCCGGTCGCCGCGGGTCGTCTCGATCCCCAGCACGCCGGTGCGCGGCGTTTCGGGGTAGCGGGCCGCCAGCAGCGTGAAGATCACCAGAAGAGTCGCGATCGTGCCGAAGAAGATCGCCGTCGGAACGGTCCATGCCATCCATGCCATGTCGTCTCTCCCTTTCTCAGACGCGGCCCAGGGCAAAGCCCTTGGCGATGTAGTTGCGCACGAACCAGATCACGAGCGCGCCCGGCACGATGGTCAGCACCCCCGCCGCCGCCAGCACGCCCCAGTCGAGACCCGAGGCCGAGACCGTCCGCGTCATGGTGGCCGCGATCGGCTTGGCGTCAACACTTGTAAGTGTGCGCGAGAGCAGCAATTCAACCCAAGAGAACATAAAGCAGAAGAAAGCCGCAACGCCGACGCCGCTCGCCACCAGCGGCATGAAGATCTTCACGAAGAACTTCGGAAAGGAGTAGCCGTCGAGATAGGCGGTCTCGTCGATCTCGCGCGGCACGCCGCGCATGAAGCCCTCGAGGATCCACACCGCCAGGGGCACGTTGAACAGCGTATGCGCCAGCGCCACCGCGATATGCGTGTCGAACAGCCCCACGGACGAATAGAGCTGGAAGAAGGGCAGCGCGAACACCGCCGGCGGCGCCATGCGGTTGGTCAGCAGCCAGAAGAACAGGTGCTTGTCACCCATGAAGGAGTAGCGCGAAAAGGCGTAGGCCGCCGGCAGCGCCACCGCGATCGAGATGACGGTGTTGAGCGTCACGTAGATGATCGAGTTGACATAGCCCATGTACCACGACGGGTCGGTCAGGATCTTGACGTAGTTGGCGAAGGTCAGGTCGCGTGGCCAGAGCGAGAAGGCCCCGAGGATCTCGGTGTTGGTCTTCAGGCTCATGTTGATGAGCCAGTAGATCGGCAGCATCAGGAACACGAGGTAGAGCGTCATCACCACGACCGAGCCCGAGGGGCGGAAGCGGCGGCGGCTTTGCGCGCGCGGCTCGGCGGCGGAGACGTCGCCGGGGATCGAGGCGGCGCCGGGGGCGGAAGTCGTCGCGTCGGTCATCACCGGCCCTCCCTTTTGTCGAGATTGGTCATCACGGTGTAGAACACCCAGGAAATCAGCAGGATGACGAGGAAGTACATCAGGCTGAACGCCGCCGCGGGTCCAAGGTCGAACTGCCCCAGAGCCATCTTCACGAGGTCGATCGACAGAAACGTGGTGGCGTTGCCGGGACCGCCGCCGGTGACGACGAAAGGCTCGGTATAGATCATGAAGCTGTCCATGAAGCGCAAGAGGATCGCGATCATCAGCACGCCCGCCATCTTGGGCAGCTCGATGAAGCGGAACACCTTCCAGCGCGAAGCCTGGTCGATCTTGGCGGCCTGGTAATAGGCGTCGGGGATCGATTGCAGACCGGCATAGGCCAGAAGCGCCACCAGCGAGGTCCAGTGCCAGACATCCATGACGATCACGGTGGCCCAGGCGGCGATGAAATCCTGCGTGTAGTTGTAGGAGATGCCGAGCTTGGCCAGCGTGTAGCCCAGAAGGCCGATATCGACCCGCCCGAAGATCTGCCAGATCGTGCCGACCACGTTCCACGGGATCAAGAGCGGCAGCGACATCAGCACGAGGCAGAACGAGGCCCAGAAGCCTTTCTTGGGCATGTTGAGCGCCACGAAGATGCCCAGCGGCACCTCGATCGCGAGAATGATGCCCGAGAACACCAGCTGGCGGCCCAGCGCGTTCCACATCCGCTCGCTTTCGAGCATGTCGCGGAACCAGTCGAGCCCGGCCCAGAAGAAGACGTTGTTGCCGAAGGTGTCCTGCACCGAGTAGTTCACCACGGTCATCAGCGGGATCACCGCCGAAAACCCGACGAGGATCAGCACCGGCAGGACGAGAAACCAGGCCTTCTGATTGACGGTCTTGTTCATCACGCGGCCCTCCCCTGCTGCGCGCCTTGCGGCCCGTCTCCTTGCGCGCCTTGCGGCCCGTCTCCTTGCGCGCCTTGCGGCCCGTCTCCTTGCGCGCCTTGCGGCCCGTCTCCTTGCGCGCCTTGCGGCGCGACGCGCCAGTCATCGGCATAGACGTTGATGGCCCCCGGATCGAACACCACCCGGTCGGCGCCAGCGGGCACCGGCGTGCCCTCGTCGAGGATCGCGTTCGCCGCCGTGCCGCCGACATCGAGCCGGACGATCTTGTGGCGGCCCACATCCTCGACGCGCAGGATGCGCGCGGGCAGCCCTTCGCCGCCCGCCTGCAGCCGCACGAATTCGGGCCGCACGCCGATCTGCGTATGCCCCGTCTTGGGCGCGTAGCTGCCGCCGAGCGGCACGGACGCGCCCTGCACGGTCGCGATGGTCCCGGCGATCTCTGCGTCGAACAAGTTCATGCCGGGCGAGCCGATGAAGAAGCCGACGAAGGTGTGCGCGGGCCGCTCGAACAGCTCCTGCGGCGTGCCGATCTGCACCACGCGCCCGTCATACATCACCACCACCTTGTCGGCGAAGGTGAGCGCCTCGGTCTGGTCGTGGGTGACATAGATCATGGTGTGGCCGAAATCGTGGTGCAGCTGCTTGAGCTGGGTCCGAAGCTCCCACTTCATGTGCGGGTCGATCACGGTCAGCGGCTCGTCGAACAACAGCGCGTTGACGTCCTCGCGCACCATGCCGCGCCCGAGCGAGATCTTCTGCTTGGCGTCGGCGGTCAGCCCGCGCGCCTTGCGTTTGAGCTGGTCCTCCATGCCGATCATCGCGGCGATCGCGTTCACGCGCTCGGCGATGTATTTCGGATCGGCGCCCCGGTTCTTGAGCGGAAAGGCGAGGTTCTCGCCCACCGACATGGTGTCGTAGACCACCGGGAACTGGAACACCTGCGCGATGTTGCGCTCGGCCGTCGGCGCGTGGGTCACGTCGCGCCCGTCGAACAGGATGCGGCCCTGGCTCGGCTGCAACAGCCCCGAGATGATGTTGAGAAGCGTGGACTTGCCGCAGCCGGACGAGCCCAGAAGCGCGTAGGCCTCGCCATCGACCCAGTCGTGGTTCAGCTCCTTGAGCGCCCAGTCGTCATCCTTCTGCGGCTGCTTGAGATAGGAATGCGCGAGGTTGTCGAGCGTGATCTTGGCCATGTCAGGCGGCCTCCACGTAAGCGGCCGGGGCGACGAGCGCGCCGTCCTCGGCAAAGACATAGACATGCGCCGGATCGAGATAGGCGGTGAGCGACTGGCCGGGCTTGAGGTTGCGTACCCCGTGGATCAGCCCGACCCAGCGTTCGCCGTGATGATCGAGATGCACGAAGGTCTCCGAGCCGGTGATCTCGGTCACCGCGAGCCGGGTGTCGAAGTCGATGTCGCCCTCATGTCCGCGCTCCAGCTCCATGTGGTTGGGGCGGAAGCCCCCCATGTAGCGCCCGTCGCGCAGCCCCGACAGCGCCCCGGCCGCCGCGATTTCGCGCCCGCCATCGAGACGCAGCGCGGCGCCGCGCTTCTCGAAGGGCAGGAAATTCATCGGCGGGTCGGAAAACACCCGCGCCGTGGTCGCGTCCACCGGGTGGCGGTAGACCTCGGGCGTCGGGCCGAACTGCGTCACCCGGCCTTCCCACAGCGTCGCGACATGACCGCCGAGCAAAAGCGCCTCCTCGGGCTCGGTGGTGGCATAGACGAAGATCGAGCCCGCCTCCTCGAAGATCTTGGGGATCTCGGCGCGCAGCTCCTCGCGCAGCTTGTAGTCGAGATTGGCGAGCGGCTCGTCCAGAAGCACCAGACCCGCATCCTTGACCAGCGCCCGCGCCAGCGCGCAGCGCTGCTGCTGGCCGCCCGACAGCTCCAAGGGCTTGCGGTCGAGCATCGGGGTAAGCTTCATCATCTCGGCGGATTTGCGCACCGCGGCGTCGATCTCGGATTTCGACTTGCCCGAGATCCGCATCGGCGAGGCGATGTTGTCGTAGACGGTCATCGACGGGTAGTTGATGAACTGCTGGTAGACCATCGCCACCTTGCGGTCCTGCACCCTCTGCCCGGTCACGTCCTCGCCGTTCCACAGGATCCGGCCGGTGTTGGGCTGATCGAGCCCGGCCATCAGCCGCATCAGCGACGTCTTGCCCGACAGGGTCGGCCCCAGAAGCACGTTCATCGTGCCGTTCTGCAACGTGAGATCGGTGCGGTGGATATGGGTCTGCCCCTCCACCCGCTTCGACACGCCCTCCAGCGTCAGCGTCATGTCTTTCCTCCCTGCTGCGCGGCGGCCTCAGCCGTGCCGCGCGGCCCCCTCTCCTTGCATCCAGTCCTCGAGGGCGGCGGCCTGATCCTCGGTCAGGCGCAGCCCCAGCTTCGATCGCCTCCACAGCACGTCATCCGCGCTGCGAGCGTATTCCTTTTCGACCAGCCACGCGACCTCGGCCTCGGTCAGCGTCGCGCCGAAATCGCGCCCCAGATCCTGGGCCGTCTTCGCCGTCCCGAGGATCGCGCGGGCCTCGGTGCCATAGGCCCGCACCAGCCGCCGCGCCCAGCGCCGGTCGAGAAACGGATACGCCGTCTCCAGCCCCTCGATCAGCGCCTCGACCCCGTCGACCGGGAAATCGCCGCCCGGCAGCGGCACCCCGGCGGTCCAGCGCTCCCGCTCGGTCTCGAAATACGGCGCGATCTTCTCCATCGCGCTCTCGGCGAGGCGGCGATAGGTGGTGATCTTGCCGCCAAAGACGTTGAGCACCGGCGCGCCGCCCTCGGCATGAACCTTGAGCGTGTAGTCGCGGGTCGCCGCCGTGGCGCTCGACGCGCCGTCATCATAGAGCGGACGCACCCCCGAATAGGTCCAGACGATGTCCTCGCGCGTCACGTCGCGTTCGAAATACCGGCTGGCGAAGCGGCACAGGTACTCCTGCTCCTCCGGCGTGCATTCGGCGGGCGTCGAGGGGTCGGGATGATCGGCATCGGTGGTGCCGATCAGCGTGAAATCGGTCTCGTAGGGGATCGCGAAGATGATCCGCCCGTCGGTGCCCTGGAAGAAATAGCACTTGTCGTGATCATAGAGCCGCTTGGTGACGATGTGGCTGCCGCGCACGAGCCGGACGCCCTCGCGGGTCTCGACATCGATCGCGCCCTTCAGAAGCTTGCCGACCCACGGCCCGCCGGCATTGACCAGCATCTTTGCCCGATGCGTGCGGCGCGCGCCGGTCTCGCGGTCCTCGACCTCGACGGCCCACAGGTCGCCTTCGCGCGCGGCGTGCAGCACGCGGGTCCGCGTCATGATCTTCGCCCCGCGCGCCTCGGCGTCGCGGGCGTTGAGCACGACGAGCCGCGAATCCTCGACCCAGCAGTCGGAATATTCGTAGGCGGTCTCGAATTCGGCATTGAGCGGCACACCGGCCGGGTCGGCGCGCAGATCGACGGTGCGCGTGCCCGGCAGGATCTTCCGCCCGCCCAGATTGTCATACATGAACAGGCCCAGCCGGATCAGCCAGGCCGGGCGGCGGCCCTTCATCCACGGCATCACCGTGCCCAGAAGCTTGGAGGTCGGGGTGTCGCTCTCGAAGCGCATCGACGGGTGATAGGGCAGCACGAAGCGCATCGGCCACGAGATATGCGGCATGGCGCGCAGCAGCGTCTCGCGCTCGATCAGCGCCTCGCGCACCAGCCGGAACTCGAAATATTCGAGATAGCGCAGCCCGCCATGGAACAGCTTGGTCGAGGATGACGAGGTCGCCTGAGCGAGATCGTCCATCTCGGCCAGCACCACCGACAGGCCGCGCCCCGAGGCGTCGCGCGCAATACCGCAGCCATTGATGCCACCGCCGATCACGAACAGGTCGCTCACGGGTTCGGATGTCTGGATTGCCGGCAAGTGGACCTCCCCTGCGCCCGTGTTCGATTTCGGGATGATCCTGACTCCGAGGCCCGCGTTTGGCAAGATGGTTTTTTCGTTTTGGTTCGCTTTTCGCGCCCCGCTCCGCGCTGCGCCTGCCCCCGCCCCTGCCCCGCGCGGCACGCGGATTCTGCGGCACAGCGGGCATGACAGGCCCTGTTTTTCAGGTTCCCGGCCGAAAACCAGCCTTGGCGGCACGGGCGATCGGTCCAGAATGCGGTCTCGAAACATTGCATACCGCGCATTTTCGCGCATTATGGAACACTCACCACGGGACCGCACCATGTCGCAAAGCTTCAGACAGCCGGAAATCCTCGAGATCGCGCGCCGCGAGGGGCGCGTCACGGTCGAGGGGCTGGCCGAGCATTTCAAGGTCACGCTGCAGACGATCCGCCGCGATCTCAGCGATCTCGCAGAGGCCGGGCGGCTCGACCGGGTGCATGGCGGCGCGGTGCTGCCCTCGGGCACGGTCAATATCGGCTACGAACACCGCCGCACGCTCAACCCCGACGCCAAGGCCGCGATCGCCGCCGCCTGCGCCGCCGAGATCTCGGACGACGCGTCGATCTTTCTCAACATCGGCACCTCGACCGAGGCGGTGGCGCGCGCGCTTTTGCGCCATCGCGGGCTGATGGTGGTGACCAACAACATGAACGTCGCCACGATCCTCGCCGAGAACGCCGAGGCGCAGGTGATCGTCACCGGCGGCGCGCTCCGCCGTTCGGATGGCGGGCTGGTCGGCGCGCTGACCACCCGCACGATCCAGCAGTTCAAGTTCGACCTCGCGGTGATCGGCTGCTCGGCGCTCGACGAGACCGGCGACCTTCTGGATTTCGACATCGAGGAGGTCGGCGTGAACCAGAGCCTTCTGGGCCGGTCGCGCCGCACCGTGCTGGTGGCCGATCATTCCAAGTTCTCGCGCTCGGCGCCCGCGCGCATCGCCTCGCTGCGCGAGATCGACGCCTTCTACACCGACGCGCCCCCGCCCGCCGCGCTGGCGCAGCGCTGCGCCGAATGGGGCACGCGAATCGTCGTGGCGCCGTCGATCTAGCCCGCTCTGGCGATTTGCCGGTGCGGGCCATAGATAGGGGGCGTCCACCCGCTCCCGGAGTTTCGATGCGCATCGCCCTGCCCCGTCTTGCCGTCCGGCTGGCGCTGCTCGCGGTGCTGGTCGCGGCCAATCTCTGGCTGGCCTTCTGGATGCGCGACCTTGCCGCCGAGATGGCCGAGCAGGGGCGCATGGAGCTGTTCGGCGCCGCCGTGGTCGGGCTCTTGCTGGTCTATGCGCTGGTGCTGGCGATCCCCTTCGTGCCCGGCGCCGAGATCGGGCTGGCGCTCCTGATGGCGCATGGCCCCGCCGCCGCGCCCTTTGTCTGGGGGGCCACGGCGCTGGGGCTGCTGATCGCCTTTGGCGCGGGGCGCGCGCTCGCGGCACCCCGGATCTGCCGGGCGCTGGAGCGGGTCGGGCTCGACCGCGCCGCCGCCGCGCTGGCCCGCCTGCGCGAGACCGACCCCGAGCTGCGGATGCGCCGCCTCGAGGCCAGCGTCCCGGGCTGGGCCCGAAGCTGGGTGCTGCGGCGGCGCTACCTGCTGCTGGCGCTCTTGGTGAACCTGCCGGGCAATTCGCTGATCGGCGGCGGCGGCGGCATCCTGCTTGCCGCCGGGCTGAGCCGGCTGTTCCACCCGCTGCCGGTGCTGGTGACGCTGGCGCTGGCCACCGCGCCGCTGCCGGTGCTGGTGATGCTGATCGGCCCCGGCATTCTCGGCTGAGCCGGGGCCGCGCGTCTGGTCCCGGCGCGGATGAGCGCGTATCCCCCCGAGGCAGCAATGACGGAGCCGCGCCCTTGGCCTATCTCGACAACATCCGCACCTTCGTGAGGGTCTACGAGCTGGGCTCGATGTCGGCGGCCGGGCGCGACCTGCGCATCTCCGCCGCCGTGACCTCGGCCCGGATCGGCCAGCTCGAGACGCATCTGGGCGTGCGGCTGTTCCAGCGCACCACCCGCAGCCTCGCCCCCACCGAACAGGGGCGCAGCTTCTATGACGGCGCCCGCGCCGTGCTCGAACGGGTCGAGGAGGCCGAGGCGCTGGTCTCGCGCATCACCGAAACCCCGCGCGGCACGATCCATGTCGCCGCCCCGCTGGGCGTCGGGCGGCGGCTGATCGCGCCCGAGCTGCCCGGTTTCGCGCAGGCCTATCCGCAGGTCGATCTGCGGCTGCGGCTGTCGGACCGGATGATCGACCTCACCGCCGAGGCGATCGATCTGCGCTTTTTCCTCGGGCGGCCCGCCGACAGCGACCTGACGATCCGCCAGATCGCCACCTGCGCCCGCGTGCTCTGCGCCGCCCCCGGCTACATCGCCCGGCGCGGCGCGCCCGCGGATGGCGCCGAGCTGCTGGCGCAGCGGCACGACTGTCTCAACCTGCGCTTTCCCGGCGCGACCGAATTCCGCTGGACGCTGCAGACGCCGCAGGGTCCGCGCCCCCACCCGGTGGCGGGGCGGCTCGAATGCGACGATGGCGACGTGCTGACCGACTGGGCGCTCGCCGGGGCGGGCATCGCCATGAAACCGGTGTTCGAGGTGGCCGACCACCTCGCCGCCGGGCGGCTGGTGGCGGTCTGCACGCGCACTCCGCCGCTGCCGGTGCAGATGGCCTGCCTGTTCACGCATCGGCGGCTGCAGGATCCGAAAATGCGGCTGTTTCTCGATCACATGGCCGCGCGGATCGGCGCGGCGCTCGCCGCGGCAGAGGCCGAGGCCGGGCCGGGCTGAACCGCCGATCGGCAAAAACCCGCTCAATGCCGGGGGCTTGGCGGAACCGTTTCTGCCCCGTTAACCCGACTCGGGTATAGCGAAGGCAGAGCCAGAGGAGATCGCCCTTGTTCGCAGCCGCCCAGCCCATCGAGACCGCCGAACGCCAGGTCAGCTCCGCGGAAACCGCCCCGCTGGTGCGCACCGCCGTCCTTCTCGCCCGGGTCTGGGAACTGCGCGACGCGCAGATGGTCGCGATCCTGGGCGGCATGCAGCCCGAAAGCTGGCGCCGCTGGTGCGCGGGCCGGGTCGAGATCGTCGATCGCGAACGGCTGCGCCGCATGGCGCTTTTGCGCGACATCCATGTCGCGATCCGCGGCGAAACCACGGGGGTCGGCCCCGCCGACTGGATCCGCGCGCGGCAATCGGCGCTTGGCGGCCGCAGCCCGCTGCAGGTGATGACATCGGGCCGGATCGATGATCTCATCCGCCTGCGCGACACCTTCGCGCCGCTCGCCGCCTGAACCATGCGTTGACTTGGGCCCGGCAATGTCTAGGAGGGCGCCTTCGCCCCTCCTGACGCCCGGAGCCTCGCCATGGACCTGCCTCTCGCGCCGCTGCTCGTGGCGCTCGACCTCCTTTCCGCCGTCTCCTTTGCCGCCACCGGCGCGCTCGTCGCCTCGCGCAAGGAGCTCGACATCCTCGGCTTCGTCTGGTTCGCCGTCATCACCGGCGTCGGCGGCGGCACCACGCGCGACCTGATCCTTGGCCAGCCGGTGTTCTGGGTCGAAGACCCCACCCCGGTCATCGCCTGCATCCTGACCGCGATCGCCACCCATTTCGGCGCGCATCTGATGGAATACCGCTACCGCTACATCCTGTGGCTCGACGCGTTCGGCATGGCGCTGGTGAGCGTGGTCGGCACGCTCAAGGCGCTCGATGCGGGCGCGGGCGTGACGGTGGCGATCGCCATGGGCGTGATCACCGCCAATGTCGGCGGCATCATCCGCGACACGCTGGGCCACGAGCCGTCGGTGATCCTGCGCCGCGAGATCTATGTCGCGGCCTCGATGCTGGGGGCCGCGGCCTGCGCGGCGCTGGTGATCTTCGGCGCGGGCCGCGAGGCGGCGGCGCTGGCCGGCTTCGGGCTCGCCTTCACGCTCAGGATCGTGGCGCTGTGGCGCGGCTGGTCGCTGCCGGCCTACCGCTCGCGTCCGGGCCGCAAGAACCCGCCCACCGGTTTTTGAAACCGCGCATCAAAAAAGGGGGCCGCGCGGCCCCCTTTCCTGTCTGACGGGTCGTGGCCCTCAGCCGAGCGGCCGGGTCCGGGCCGGCACCGCCCAGGCGCCGCGGTCGATGTCGAGATCGGCGTAATCGTCGATCTCCAGCACCGGCTCCACCGCGCCGGCGCGCAGCTGGCGGCGGTAATCGGCCAGAAGCCGCAGCCCGACCGGGAACAGCATCGCCAGCGCCAGCAGGTTGACCAGCGCCAGAAGCCCCATCAGCGGATCCGAGAAGAAGAACACCGCCGTGGCGCCGGGCGCGGCCGCGCCGAGAAACACCACCACCGGCACCGCGATGCGCAGCGCAAGCCGCGCGATCCAGGACCCCGACAGCACCGAGACGGCGGTCTCGCCGAGATAGTAGTTGTAGATGATCGAGGAGAACGCGAAGAGCAGCACCGCCCCGGTCAGGAAGTATTGCGCCCATTCGCCCAAATGCCCCACGAGGCTCTGCTGGGTGAGCGCCACGCCGTTCACATCCTCGGAGCCGGGCACGTAGACATCGCCCAGAAGGATCACCAGCGCCGTGCAGGAGCAGATGATCATGGTGTCGATGAAGACCGACAGCGACTGCACGATGCCCTGGCTGATCGGGTGCGGCACCGCCGCCGCCGCCGCCACGTTGGGCGCCGAGCCCAGACCCGCCTCGTTCGAGAACAGGCCGCGCCGCATGCCTTGCGCCACCGCCGCGCCGACGCCGCCGCCGACCGCCTCCTCGAAGCCCAGCGCGTTGGCCACGATGGTCCACAGCACCTGCGGCACCTCGGTGATGTTGAGGATGATCACCGCCAGCGCCAGCACGATGTAGCCCAGCGCCATCACCGGGATCACCACGTCGGAGACCTTGGCGATCCGCTTGATGCCGCCGAACACGATGACCGCCGTCACCAGCGCGAGACCGGCGCCGACCCAGATCGGGTCGAGCCCGAGGCTGTCATTCGCGGCCACCGCCACGGTGTTGCCCTGAAACGCCGAAAAGCCGAGCCCGAACGAGGCCAGCAGGCAGACCGCGTAGAGGATGGCGAGCCAGTTGAAGCGTTCACCCAGGCCGTGGATGATGTATTGCGCCGGGCCGCCGCGATAGGTGCCGTCGGGCTCGGTCCGCTTGTAGAGCTGGGCCAGCGCGCATTCGAACAGCGAGGTGGCCATGCCGATCAGCGCCACCACCCACATCCAGAACACCGCGCCAGGCCCGCCCAGCGTGATCGCCACCGCGACGCCGGCGATGTTGCCGCCGCCGACCCGGCCACCGATCGAGACCAGCAGCGCCTCGCGCGAGGAGACGCCGCCATCGCGGTCGCCGCCATCCGACAGCACGCCCCACATGCGCCCGAAGAAGCGCAGCTGCACGAAGCCCGAGATCAGGGTGAAGGCCCCGCCGAGAACGACGAGGAACGGGATCAGCGCCCAGCCCCACGTGGCATCCCCGATCCAGCCGAAGATCGTCTGCAATTGTGTCATGCGGTCCTGTCCTCCCTGTCGCGCGCACCTGCTACGGTGCGGCTCTGTCGCGCGTTTGCGCAAGGGGTGCAACGCATTGTTGCCGGACGCAGGGTCAAACAAGCACCAGCTCCACCGGGCCGACACAGAACCCGGGCCCCGGCACGATTTCAAAGCCGATGCCCACCGGGCCGGGCTTTTCGCGCCGCAGCCGCCCCGGCAGGAGCCCCCGTCATCAGCATCGCGATGAGCGCGGTGGCGCGGTCGGCGGCGGTCATGGCGCCCCAGGTCGAGCCGTCGTCGAAGACATCCGCCGCCGACGGGACCATCCCCTCGAAGGCGTTGCCGCCGATCACGTCGCCCACCGCGGGGCTGACCGCGCCGATCCGCACCGCCGCGATGGCCGCCGCCGCCAGTGCAAGGACAGCGCCGACCGCCCGGAGCGAAAGACCCGCGAGAGCCAGTCAGCGCCCTGCGGTCGCGATCAGCGGGTCGCCACGAACTCGCGGCCCTCGAACAGCGCGCAGGAGCCGTCGCTGTCGCCCAGGGCGATGCCGTTTTCGCCCTGGGACATCTCGCAGCGCATCGGGAAGACCGCCGACCCGGTATCGCCCTGAACCTCGTCGAGCGTCAGGATGCCGTCTTCGGCCACATAGCGGCCATTGACCCGACCGAACTGGTCGCTGCCCGCCATGGTGAAGCGCCCGTCATCGGAGAATTTCACCGCGATCGGGCCCAGCGTGTAAAGCCCGGGCTCCAGCGCGGCGATGGCCGTCCTGTCGCCGGTGGCATCGCTGTCGGCGGGCGCCGCGGCGGGACCGGCCGGGGCGGTGTCCGCCGCGGCGACCGCTTCGGCCTCCTGCGGCGCCGGGGCCTGCGCGTTACCGGCCTCCGGCGCGGCGACGGCCTCGTCTTGCGGCAGGTCGGTCACCTGCGGACGCGCGGCGTCCTGCGCCGCTTCCGGCGCAGCCCCGGCGGTGTCCGCCTGCGGCAGGTCGGTCACCTGCGGGCGCGTGGCGGCCTGCGCCGTCTCCGTCTCCGGCGCGTCCTCGGGCAGCTCCGTCACCTGCGGGCGCGCGTCTTCGGCTTCGGCCTGCTGCGGCGCGCCGGAAGTGGCCTGCGCGTCCTGCGCCTCGGGCAGATCGGTGATCTTCGGCTCGGGCGCGTCCTGCGTGGCGGTTTCGCCCTGCGCGGCGGCGGCTTGCGTTCCGGCCTCGACCTCGGCCCCTGCCCCGGCGATGCGGCGCTCGACCTGCGCCAGATCCTCGGCCCGGCGCGCGAGGTTCTGCGCCAGCTGCGCGACCTCTTCCTGCAGCACCTGCCGCTGCTCGCGGGCCGAGCTCACCTCCTGCGACAGCGCCGCGCGCTCATCGCTCAGCCCGGTCACCTCGGCCTCCAGACCGTCGCGCCGCTCGGTCAATTCGGCCACGCGGGCCTCCGTCTCGGCCAGCTCGGCCTTCAGCGCATCGCTTTCGCCGCGCAGCTCGCCCAGCTCGGTCTCGGCCTGCGCCACCTGCTCGGTCAGCTCGGCGGCCTCGCTGCTCAGCGTCGCGATCAGCTGGCGCAGCTCGGCCTCCTCGGCGCGGGCCTGTTCAAGACGCTGCGTGACATCGGCCAATTCGGCGGTGGCCGTCTCGGCACGGGCGCGCGCCTCCTCGCGGCGGGTCTCGAAGCTGCCCAGCTCGCTGCGCAGCGGCGCAAGCTGCTCTTCGAGCGATTGCGTCTCGGCCTGCGCGGCGTCGAGATCGGCCTCGGCCGTCTCGATCCGGCCGGACAGCTCCTGCAGGCGCTCTTCGGCGGGAATGATCTCCGCCTCGATGGTGGCGCGGCGGTTCTCGAGCTCCTGCTCCTCGACCCGGAGCCCTTCGAGCTCGGCGCGCAGCGCCTCGATGCTGCCCATGGTCTCGGTCTGGACCGCCACCTGGTCCTCGACCTCGACGATCCGGGCCTGCGCCTCTTCGAGATCGCCGCCGATCGAGGCGCGCGCGATGAGCAGCCACAGCACGAGCAGCCAGCCGATCACGGCGGCCACCACCGCGATCCAGAACCGGGATGAATTGGGCCGCTTGGCGGGCTCGGCAGTATCGGTCATGTCGTGCAATCTCCCCTCGTGGCGCGTCCTGCGCACCGCATTCTTGTCTTCAAGAGGCAACCGGGGCAAGCGCGGCGGGGTTCCGGTCGGCGCCGAAAAACCTCGTCCGGCCATGGCCCCCTCCCCCCGCCACAACACCATGCGGCGGGATGCTCCGAGGCGCGCGGCCCATGGCGGGGCATGGCTGGGCATGGGCCGGGGAACGAAGCCCGCGCCGGTTTCGTTGCGCTGACGACCCAGGCGGAAAGGATCCCTCCCATGAGTCTCAAACGCATTCTCGGCGTCATGCTGGCCTCGCGCATGGGCGGCCGGGGCCGCCGTCGCGGCGGGCTTGGCAACGCGGCGCTTCTCGGCGGGCGCGGCCTGCGCGGAAAGGCCGGCGTCGCGGCGCTGGGCTACATGGCCTACCAGGCCTATCGCGACCACCAGTCGCGCCAGCGCGCCAGCGGCTCCACCGCGCAGGCCGCCAGCACCAGCAGCAGCTCCGGGCTGAGCGGCATCTTCGACCAGATCGCGGGGGCGCTGGGCGGCGACGCGCCCGCCTCGGATCCCCCCGATCCGCGTCACGCGCAGGCCGCCGAGGCCATGAGCGACGATCGCGCGCTCCTGCTGATCCGCGGCATGATCGCCGCCGCCCATGCCGACGGCACCCTGTCCGACGATGAACGGCATCGGATCTCGGGCCAGCTCGACGAAGCCGAGGCCACCGCCGACGAGCGGCGGCTGATCGCGACCGAGATCGAGCATCCCAAGCCGCTCGACACGTTGCTGGCGCGGATCGACGACCACGACATGGCGGTCGAGTTCTACCTCGCGTCCCGCGCGGCGGTGGATTCGGAGACCGAGGCCAACCGCGCCTATCTCACGCTGCTGCGCCAACGGCTCGGCATCACCGAAGACGAGGCGCGCGAGGCCGAGGAGCTGGCGCCCTGATATCGGTGCACCGCTGCGCCAAATGCAGAAAGGGCCGCTCCGGGCATGGAGCGGCCCTTTTTCGTGCCATGCGGTGCGGCGGGCTCAGCCCGTTTCGCTCGGCCCCTTGGCATAGTCATCGGCGGTCTTTTCCGGGCCGCTGCGCACGGCGCGGCGCGACACTTTCTTTTCGCCCGCGGCCACGGTGTTGCCGCCCTTCTTGGCGCCGGCCTTGGCGGGCGCGACCTTCTTCGCGGAGGCCGCCTTTTTCGCACGGCCCCGCTTGGGCGCAGCCCCCGGCTCGGTCGATGCCGCGGCGGATTTGCGGCGCCCGCCCGTGGCGGGGCTGGTGTCGGCGATTTCCTCGCCCGGCCCGTCCGGCATGGCTTCGCGGGCCTGCTGCTGCCCCATCTCGTCGAGCCCATCCGCGCTCAGGGGCAGGTCGTCCGAACGCCCGGCCAGACCGGCGGCGGCGGCGGTGCCGGGCGCCACGTCGGCCCCGGTCGCGTCCTCCGCATCGATCTGCGCCACGGCCTCGTGCCAGTGATCCTGATCGCGCCCCTCCGGCGCGCCTTCGCGCTGCCACAGATCATAGGCGCTCTGCCGGATCCGTTCTTCCCTGTCATCGGCCATCGAAAGGCCCTCCCGGTTGAATCCAAATCTTGTTCAGCAGGTATCGCGCCGCGGCCCGATTTCGAGTCCCCCACCCGAAAAGATGCAGGAACCTGAAACGACAAAAGCCCCCGAAGGGGCTTTGGCGATCTTCGTGTTTTCCGGGAAGGAAGTGGCGGACTGGGGAGGATTCGAACCCCCGACCCCTTGATTCGTAGTCAAGTACTCTATCCAACTGAGCTACCAGTCCGCTGTAGAGTGAGGCCGATCTACCGTCCGGTGCCGGGACATGCAAGGGCCGTTTTGCAGAAATCTCCGGCTTTCTGCACCGAACCGCCCCTGCCGTGGCGGCAAGCCTCAGCCGAGGAGCGGCTTGGGCGCGTTGCGCGGCAGGCAGATCGCGAATTCCGTCCCGGTCGCGTCCGTACGGGCCAGCTCCAGCCGGCCACCATGGCCGCGCACAAGCTCGGCGGCGATGGCCAGGCCGAGCCCCGAGCCGCCCTTGGCGACGCCGCCGCGAAACGCCCGGAACAGGTGTTCGCGCGCCTTGGGCGGCAGGCCCGGCCCGGTATCGGCGACGAAGATCCACCACGCATCCTCGTCCTCGCGCGCCGACACGGTGACGCGGCCGCCGCCGCCCTGCGCGAGAATCGCCTGCCGCGCGTTGCGCACGAGGTTCGACAGCACGCGGTAGAGCTGCTCGGCATCGGCGCGCAGCACCAGCCCCGGGGGCACCTCGTCGACGAAGGCGATCTCGGCCTCCTCGCCCGCCGCCAGCCGTTCGGCCTCCAGCACCTCGGCCACCAGCGCCGGCAGCGGCAGCCGGGCGAGCTGCGGCGGCGGCTCTTCGGCGCGCCCGAAGGCCAGCGTCGATTCGCACAGGCTCACCGCGCGGCTGATCGAGCCCACCAGCTTGGGCGCCATGCGCTTGACCAGCGGGTCCTCAGAGCTTTCGAGACGATCCGCGAAAAGCTGCGCCGAGGTGAGGATGTTGCGCAGATCGTGGCTGACCTTGGCGACCCCCGATCCCAGCTGCGCGAGCCGATCCTTCTGGCGCAGCGCCGAGGTCAATTGCGTCTCCATCGCCTGCAGCGCGGTTTCGGCCTCGTGCAGCTCGCGCAGGCCCGCGCGCGGCGCGATGATCCGGCGCGCATCCTCGGGCGCGTCGGCATAGCTCTGGATCTGCGCCACCACCCGCTTGATCGGCGTCACGAGAAAGGCCTGCACCGCGGCGAACAACAGCGCCGCCGTCACCACCGAGATCACCGCCGACAGGATCAGGATGCGCAGCCCGTAGTCGAGCATCTCGGCGCGCAGCGGCGCCTGGTCCATCGTCACCTCGATCAACAGCCCGCCCTGCTGCACCGGGTCGCCGATCACCCGGATGATCCGTTCATCCGGATCGAGCAGCGTGCCCACGGCGTCGCGGATCAGCTGCAGCGCCGAGGCGCCCCGCAGGTCATAGGTGGCATGTATCGGCTCGGGGATCGGCGAGGAGAGCGCAAGCTGGCGCACCTCGTCGCGCCGGAGCACGACGTTGTAGACGCCCGCATTCTCCAGAAGCTCGGTTTCGAGATCGGCATCGAGCGTCTCGGAGGCCAGCAGCGCCAGAGAGGCGATCTGCGCCCGCTCCAGCCGCAATTCGAGATAATCCTCCCGGAATCGCGCCACGGACGGCACGAAGATCAGCACCTCGGCCAGCATCACGAAGACCGTGGTCAGAAGCAGGAAACGTCCGGAGAGGGTATTGAGCATCTGGTCCCTTTTCGCCGGCGGGCCGCCGGGAGATCAAGGCACCCAGCGCTGGACCGTCCGAACGGCCGTCTTCACCCACTTGTTATCAAACAGGCTGGCGCTGAAATAGTTGCCCGCCGCGCGTTTGTTGATTTCTCCGAAACTGGGATACGGGAGCACCGCCCCCGCGATCTTCGACAGCCTCAAGCCGCTCGCGATGGCGATGGCCCAGACGCCGATCAGGTCGTCGGCATTCGCGCCGTAGATCGTGGCCCCCACCGGGCGGCCCTTGACCGCCATCAGCTTGAGCATGCCCTTGGTGCGGGTTTCGGCGATGGCGCGGTCGTTCTCGTCGAACGCCGCGCGGATCACCCTGAGCGCGTCGCCATGCGCCGCGCGCGCCTGCGCCTCGGTCAGCCCGACCTGCGCGAGACCGGGATCGGTATAGGTGGCCCAGGGGATATGCGAGGTCTTCGCCTTGGACGGCAGCCCGAACAGCATGGAGCGGATGATGACGCCCGCATGGTAGCCCGCGACATGGGTGAACATCAGCCCGCCCGCCGCGTCGCCCACCGCATAGACCCGGCGATTCGTCTCCGAGCGCAGATCCGCGCCGACGGCGATTCCCTTCCGGTCATGTTTCACGTGTGCCACGTCGAGACCGAGCCCGTCGGTCACCACCTCGCGCCCCACCGCCATGAGCATGTGCGAGCCTTCGAAGCGGCCCTTTTCCGTCTCGACGGTGATCGCGCCCTCGCGGCCCGAAACGGCGGTGACCTTGGCGTCCTCCTCGATGCGGATGCCCTCGGCGCGCAAGCTGTCGAGCAGCTGGCCCGCCAGCTCGGGGTCGTCCTTGCCCAGCGCCTTCATGCCCTCGATCACCGTGACCTCGCAGCCAAGCCTGCGATGCGCCTGCGCCATCTCGATGCCGATCGGCCCGCCGCCGATCACCAGCAGGTGGCGGGGCTTCTCGCGCAGATCGAAGATCGTCTCGTTGGTGAAATAGGGCGTGTCCTCGATCCCGTCGATCGGCGGCACCAGCGGCCGCGACCCGGTGGCCAGCACGAAGCGGCGCGCCTTGATGGTGGTGTCGCCCGCCTGCATTTCATCCGGCGAGGTAAAGCGCGCATGCTCGCGGATCACCGTGACGCCGAACCCCTCGAACCGCTCTTGCGAATCGACCGGGGCGATGGTGGCGATGCTGCGCGCGACGTGGTCCTTCACGGCGGCGAAATCGATCTCGGGCGCGACGGGCGTGATGCCCATCTCGGCGCCCTTGGTCATCTGGTGCGCCTGCTTGGCCGCGGCGAGCAGCGCCTTGGAGGGCACGCAGCCGCTGTTGAGGCAATCGCCGCCCATCTCGCCCTTTTCGACCAGCACCACGCGCGCGCCCATCTGCGCCGCCCCCGCCGCGACCGAAAGCCCGCCCGACCCGGCGCCGATGATGCAGATGTCGCAGTCGATATGGCTCATGCGAGACCTTTCCGGCCCTTCACGGCCTTGATCACGAGGGGAAGCGCCGACAGCGCGGCAAGACCGAGCAGCGGCAACAGGATGTGCGGCTCGAAGATGAGACCGAGATCGGGCGTCTCGCCCGCGGCGAACACCGCCCCCAGCCCCGCCCCCACCGAGGTGAAGACCAGCGCGCCCGGCGCGATGCCGAGGAAGGTGGTGATCGCGAAGGCCCCGAGGCCCACGCCGACCAGCGCCGGCAGCAGGTTGGCCACGAAGAACGGCACCACCGGCAGAAGCCGCAGCAGAAACAGCATCGACCACTGGTTCTCGTGGATGCCGTCCTTGATCTTCTTCAGCCGTCCTTCGGAGGTGTCCATGCCCCTGGACAGCCGCCGTCCCAGACCGGCCCGCGCGGCGAGAAAGATCAGGATCGCGCCGATCGTCGCCCCCGTCACGTTGAAGACCACTCCCGGAAACGTGCCGAACAGGAACCCGCCCGTCAGCGTCGCCACGGTGGCGCCGGGCAGCGAAAAGGCGACGATGACCACATAGGCCGCGATGAATCCCGCCACGGCGAGCGCGTAATTGGCATCGCGCCACGCGATCAGCGCCTCGCGGTTGTCGCGCAGCGTCTCGAAGCTCAGCACGTCGCGCAACAGGACGGCCCCGGCCAGCGCCACGACACCGATCACCGCAAGCGGCAGGTAGCGCGCCCAGCCGGGGCGCGAGGACGCCGACGTTTCGGTGGTTTCGCCAGTCATGAGGGCCTCCCGGGCTGCTGTCTCGTCAGACATGCACCGACATCCGGGCCTCGCCCAGCCCCCTCGCGCCCTGTTGATCCGGGGCGCCGGACTGTAACATTTTACGTGAGGACGGGATTCCGCCCGGCTTGCGTTGACAGGCCGCGGATGCCTCTTTATGGCACGGGCTTCGAATATGGCAGGCCCCGAATCCGGCATGGACGGCGGACGGCGCGGCCCCTTGAGACGGAGAAAGCGCAATGAAACGCACGTTCCAACCCTCGAACCGTGTGCGCAAGTCGCGTCACGGCTTCCGTGCCCGCATGGCCACCAAGGCCGGCCGGAAGATCATCAACGCCCGCCGCGCGCAGGGCCGCAAGGTCCTGAGCGCCTGATTTCCGATCAGGTGGCAGATCGAGAGACCCCCGTGGCCGGCAGAGATGTCGCCGCGCAGGGGTCTTTCGGCGTTGGCGTGGACAAGATGCGCAAACGCCCCGATTTCCTGCGCGCCGCACGGGCGCTGCGGCAGGGCACGACCGGATTCCATCTTCAGGGCAACCCGCGCGATGACGGCTCGGACGCCGTGCGCGTCGGCTTCACCTGTTCGAAGAAGGTCGGCAACGCCGTGGCCCGCAACCGCGCCAAGCGTCGCCTGCGCGAGGTCGCGCGCAAGGTGCTGCCCGAACGGGGCCGCGCCGGCTGGGATTACGTGCTGATCGGTCGGGCCGAGGTCACGGCCACGCATGACATCGAACAGATGGCGCGCGACCTGGAATGGGCGCTGGGCCGCGTCCACAGACAGGCGTGAGCCCGCTCGCGCGGATCGTCGCCCTGCCGGTGCGCGCCTACCGGCTCACCTTCTCGCCCATGGTCGGCCATGGCTGCCGGTTTCACCCGACCTGCTCGGCCTATGCGCTCGAGGCGCTGGAAAAACACGGCGGGCTCAGGGGCGGCTGGCTGATCCTGCGCCGCCTCGCGCGCTGCCACCCATGGGGCGGCAGCGGCATCGACAACGTCCCCGATTGATCACTGCTCCAGCTCGATGACGCCGCAGGCGATACGCGCGCCCGCCTCGGCCTCGGACTGGTAGGTGTCGGGATTCATGTGGATGATGATCGCCGAGCCGTCATCGTCGAACAGCGTGTTCTCGGCGTCGGGCTGCATCGAGACCCGGTCGGTGAACATGTCGGCATTCACCTCCAGCTCGGCATCCGCATAGATGTTGGGCATGTCGCCCGCATGCGGACCGGCCTCGTTGAGAAAGCCGTGCCCGGCCCCGTCGGGATTGTAATGCCCGCCAGCGGCCTCGAAATCCGGGGCGCAGGCGCCGGTCTCGTGGATGTGGAAGCTGTGCCCGCCCTCCGGCAGGTTGGTGATGCCAAGCGTCAGCAGCACGCCGTTCGGGGTTTCGGTCATCGCCACGGTCCCCATCGGGGCCCCGTCCACGCCGACCATGTTGGCCACCGCGTCCTGCGCCGTGGCCGCCCCCGGCAACGCCAGCAGCGCCGCGCAGGTCGAAAATGCCTTCATCGGAAACGTCATGCGGTCTCTCCCTTGCCGATCCGGCGGCCCGTGCCGCCTGTCGGGGCCAACAGGTTCGGGCCAAAAGGCGTTCCCTCGCCCCGGGCCGGTGCGACCTTTCCTCGCGCGCGCGCCCGTGGCATATCCGCGCCGATCCAGCGAAAGGTCCGGCCATGCTCGACGACGCCCAAGACGCCCAAGACGACATCCACCCGCTCTTTGCCGGGGCGCCCAAGACGACCGAGTTCCGCAAGCTGCGCAAGCGGATCATCCGCGACACCCGCGAGGCGATCGAGAAATACGGCATGGTCGAGCGCGGCGCGCGCTGGCTGGTCTGCCTGTCGGGCGGCAAGGACAGCTACACGCTTCTGGCCGCGCTGACCGAACTGCAATGGCGCGGTCTCTTGCCGGTGGAGATCCTCGCCTGCAACCTCGACCAGGGCCAGCCGGGCTTTCCGGCGACCGTGCTGCCCGAGTTTCTCGAACGCATGAAGGTGCCGCACCGGATCGAGTATCAGGACACCTATTCCATCGTCATGGACAAGGTGCCGCAGGGCCGGACCATGTGCGCGCTGTGCTCGCGGCTGCGCCGCGCCAATCTCTACCGCGTCGCGCGCGAGGAGGGCTGCTCGGCGGTGGTGCTGGGCCATCACCGCGACGACATGCTGGAAACCTTCTTTCTCAACCTGTTCCACGGCGGCAAGATCGCGACCATGCCGCCCAAGCTGGTCAATGACGAAGGCGACCTGTTCCTCTACCGCCCGCTCGCCCACGTGGCCGAGGCCGATTGCGAGAAATTCGCGAACGCGATGAACTATCCGATCATTCCCTGCGACCTCTGCGGCAGCCAGGACGGGCTGCAACGCCAGCAGATCAAGCAGATGATCGACCAGTGGGAAAGAAACGCGCCGGGGCGGCGGCAGAAGATGTTCGTCGCGCTGAGCCAGGTCCGGCCAAGCCACATGCTCGACCCGGCGCTGTTCGATTTTGCCGGGCTCGGCTTGGGCGCAGGCGGCGACTGAGGCAATTCTAACGATTTGCCGCCCGTCCGTTAACGCCCCGATCAGATCGTCTTTCTAGCCTGTGGATCGAGGTTGGGCGCGGCTGCGCGCCCCGCCACCCGCGGGATGGATGCACTGATGCGCAGCACGGCTCGAAACCTTCCACTGCACGATCGCGGCCCGGCGCGCGCCTGGCTCGGGCAGCTGGCCCGATCCACCGGCCCCGCTCTCGCGCCGATGCTGCTTCTCGGTGCGCTCATCCTCGGGGGCGCTCTTGGCATGGCGCTGGTGGTCGCCGCGCTGCCGCTCACGGTGGCCAGCGCGGTGGGCCGGCCGATCCTGTCGCGCGGCGGGCCGCGCGATCGCTGACCGGGCTGGGCGACCGGGCCTCGTTGACCATGGCGCTCGACCGGATGCTGCATCGCACGGCCGGGGGCCGGAGCGTGGCGGCGATGGCGATCGAGATCGACGCCTTCAAGCAGCTCGAACAGCGCCACGACCGCGCCGCGGTCGAACAGGTGCTGCGCATCGTGGGCGAACGGCTTCAGGACGGGCTGCGCGGGGATGACGCGCTGTCGCGGCTCGACGGCCCCTGCTTTGGCATCGCCCTCGTCTCGGACCACAAGCTGGATCTCGACAGCGTGATCCAGCTGGGCCAGCGGCTGCAACAGGCGGTCTCGGACCCGATCGAGATCGGCGAGGCGCAGGTCTATGCAACCGTTTCGGTCGGTTTCGCGCTGGCGCTGCGCCTGCAGCAGCCCGGCGGCACCGAATTGCTGCAGGCGGCGACGCTGGCGCTGATCGAGGCGCAGCGCCGCGGCGCGGCCACGATCCGCAGCTACTCCCGGGCCATGCAGCACCGCATCAGCACCCGCAACAACCTGTGCGACGAAATTTCGGCGGCGCTCGATCGCGGCGACCTCACCGCCTATTACCAGCCGCAGGTGTCGATCCGCGACGGCCGCATCACCGGGGTCGAGGCGCTGGCCCGCTGGCACCACCCCGACCGCGGCCTGATTCCGCCCGCCGAATTCCTGCCGGTGATCGAACAGGCCGGGCTGATGGGGCGCCTGGGCGAAATCATGGTGCAGGACGGGCTCAACGCGCTGCGCCTGTGGGATGCGGCGGGGCTGAGCGTGCCGCAGGTCGCGGTCAATTTCTCGCAAAGCGAGCTGGCCGACCCCAAACTCATCGACCGTCTCGCCTGGGAGCTCGACCGCTTCGACCTCTCCCCCGACCGGCTGGTGATCGAGGTGCTGGAAACGGTGGTGGCGCATCGCCTCGAGGACGTGGTGGTGCGCAACCTGTCGGGTCTCGCCGGGCTGGGCTGCCGGCTCGATCTCGACGATTTCGGCACCGGCCACGCCGCGATCACCTCGATCCGGCGGTTTTCGATCCAGCGCATCAAGATCGACCGCTCCTTCGTCAGCCGGATCGACACCGATCCCGAGCAACAGAAGATGGTCTCGGCCATCCTGACCATGGCCGACCGGCTCGGAATCGAAACCCTGGCGGAAGGGGTCGAAACCCAAGCCGAGCGCGAGATGCTGGCCAGGCTCGGCTGCGGCCATGTGCAGGGTTTCGGCATCGCCCGCCCGATGCCGCGCCCCGAAACCGAAGCCTGGCTTCGCAGCTTCGAGGCGCAGCCGCGCCGGGCCGTTTGACGCCGCTTTCGGCCCCATGGCACCCGGCGCGCCCCGCCGCGGCACCCCGCCGCCGAAGGCAAAAGAGCTTGACCTTCGGACCACCGCCCTGTTGAACCGCCACTGACCTTTTCCCGGCGATCCGAGGCGGCTTTTCATGGACGATCAGAACAAGAACCTGGTCCTGGCGACGGTGCTCAGCCTGGTGGTGATCCTGGGCTGGTTCCTCATCTTCCCGCCAGAGGAGCAGGCCCCCTCGCACGAGGCAGACGCGGTTTCCAGCGCACCGGCCGGGGATCTCACCCCCGGCGCGACCGGCGACACCGCGACTGGCGGCAGCACCGCACAGGCCGCAGCCGCGGCGCAGGACGCGCCGCGCGTCACCGTCGAAACGCCGAGCCTGACCGGTTCGCTGTCGCTGCTCGGGGGCCGGATCGACGATCTGTCGCTGACCGGATACCAGGAGACGCTCGACCCCGAGAGCCCGCTGGTGCGGCTGCTCTCCCCGGTCGGCAGCGAGACGCCCTATTACGCCGTCTGGGGCTGGGCCCCGGTGGGCGGCACCACCACCGCCCTGCCCGGCCCGGACACGCTGTGGACGCTGGAGGACGGCGACACGCTGACCCCCGACACCCCGGTGACGCTGGCATGGGACAACGGCGACGGCCTGATCTTCCGCCGCACCGTCTCGGTCGACGAAAAATTCATGTTCGACATCGAGCAGACCGTCGAAAACACCACCGACACGCCCGTCACCCTCGCCCCCTACGGCTTTGTCGCCCGCCATGGCGAGCCCGACACGCAGGGCTTCTTCATCCTGCACGAGGGCGTGGTGCGGATGACCGACGGCACGCTCGAAGAGATCGACTACGACGACATGCCCGATCTCGAACCCGATGCGCGCGGCGCGGGCCGGGTCGACGTGGCCGAGGTCACCGAGAACGGCTGGACCGGTTTCACCGACAAGTACTGGATGACCACGCTCATCCCCGAGCCGGCCACCTCGTTCCGCTCGGTGGTGCGCTATTCCGACCGCTCCGAGATCTACCAGACCGACGCCGTGCTGCCCGCGATCGAGGTGGCCCCCGGCGCGACCGCGACCTCCGACACCCGCCTGTTCGCGGGCGCCAAGGAATGGGAGGCGATCCAGGGCTACCAGAACGAAGGCGGCATCGCGGGCTTCGTCGACAGCATCGACTGGGGCTGGTTCTTCTTCCTGACCAAGCCGATCTTCATCCTGCTGCACTTCCTCAACGGGGTGATCGGCAACATGGGCTGGGCGATCGTGGCGCTGACGCTGATCCTCAAGGCGATCGTGTTCCCGCTGGCCTACCGCTCCTATGTCTCGATGGCCAAGATGAAGGAGCTGCAGCCCGAGATGGAGGCGCTCAAGGAGCGCGCCGGCGACGACCGCCAGGAGCTGCAAAAGGGCATGATGAAGCTCTACAAGGACAACAAGGTGAACCCGGCTTCGGGCTGCCTGCCGATCCTGCTGCAGATCCCGATCTTCTTCTCGCTCTACAAGGTGATCTTCGTCACCATCGAGCTGCGTCACGCCGAATGGTTCGGCTGGATCCGCGACCTGTCGGCCCCCGACCCGTCCTCGATCCTCAACCTGTTCGGCCTGCTGCCCTTCGCCGCCCCCGAGCCGTCGAGCCTGCTCGCGATCATCTCGCTGGGCGTGCTGCCGATCCTGCTGGGCATCTCGATGTGGCTGCAGCAGAAGCTGAACCCCGCCCCCACCGACCCGACCCAGAAGATGGTCTTCGCGTGGATGCCGTGGGTCTTCATGTTCATGCTGGGCAACTTCGCCAGCGGTCTCGTGCTCTACTGGATCACCAACAACACCGTGACCTTCATCCAGCAATACGCCATCATGCGCAGCCACGGCGCCAAGCCGGACGTGTTCGGCAACATCAAGTCGGGCTTCAAGCGCAAGAAGGTCGCCGAGGCGAAGGCCGCCAAGGCCGCCAACACGCCCGGAAAGCCGAAGAAATGAGCGCCATGCAGATGAGCTTTCCCGAGGCCGCCCCGCCGGAGCCTTCCGAGGCCGAGGCGGGGCGGCTTCTGTTCGCCGGCGAGGTCGAGTTTCTCAAGGGCGTGGTCGCCATGTCCGGCCTGCCGCCCGCCGACCGGCTGGAGGTCTGCTTCGCGGGCCGCTCCAACGTGGGCAAGTCGTCGCTGATCAACGCGCTGACGGGCCGAAAGGCCATCGCGCGCGCCTCGAACACGCCGGGCCGGACGCAGGAGATCAACTTCTTCACCGCCGCCGACAGCCATTACATCGTCGACCTGCCGGGCTATGGCTTTGCCAACGCGCCCGTCGCCGTGGTCGAGAAATGGCAGCGGCTGCTGAAGCAGTATCTCTCGGGCCGCCCGACCCTGCGCCGCGCCTTCGTTCTGATCGACGCGCGCCACGGCGCCAAGAAGGTCGACGAGGAGATCATGGCCCTGCTCGACCGCGCGGCGGTGCCGTTCCAGGTCGTGATGACCAAGATCGACAAGGTGAAGAAAAGCGAGCTGGACCAGAGCCTCGGCCTGACCCGCGCCGCGCTGGCCAAGCACCCCGCCGCCTATCCCGAGCTGGTCTTGACCAGCTCCGAGAAGGGCGATGGGATCGAAACGCTTCGTGCCATCGTCGCGGGGCTGTCCTGACGCATTGAACAGGGGCCTCTGATGAGGACGCAGACCATGGACCGAGACTGGATCGCCACCGCCAAGACCCTCTCCGAGGCCCTGCCCTACCTGCAGCGCTATTCCGGCGCGGTCGTGGTGGTGAAATTCGGCGGCAACGCCATGGGCGACGCCGCGGCGATGGCCGAGTTCGCCCGCGACATCGTGCTGATGCGGCAGGTCGGGGTGAACCCGGTCGTGGTGCATGGCGGCGGGCCGATGATCAACGAGATGCTCGGCAAGCTCGGCATCGAATCGCGCTTCGTGCGCGGCAAGCGCGTCACCGACCAGGCCACCGTCGAGGTGGTCGAAATGGTGCTGACCGGCCTCGTCAACAAGCGCATCGTGCAGGCGATCATGGATGAGGGCGGCCGCGCCGTCGGGCTGTCGGGCAAGGATGACGACCTGATGGTGGCCGAGGCCGACGACCCCGAGCTGGGCTTCGTGGGTCGCCCGGTGGAGATGAACGTGCAGGTGCTGCGCGACCTGTTCGAGGCGGGCATCATCCCCGTCGTCGCCCCGGTCGCCACCGGCATGGACCCCAACGAGACCTTCAACGTCAACGGCGACACCGCCGCCGGCGCGATCGCGGGCGCGCTGCAGGCCGACCGCCTGCTGCTTTTGACCGACGTCTCCGGCGTCAAGGACGCCTCCGGCGAGGTGGTCACGCAGCTTTCGCCCGAACAGGTCCGCCAGATGACCGCCGACGGCATCATCGCCGGTGGCATGATCCCCAAGACCGAAACCGCGCTCGCCGCGCTGGACGAGGGCGTGCGCGCGGTGGTGATCCTCGACGGGCGGCTGCCCAATGCCGCGCTTCTGGAATTGTTCACCGAACATGGCGCGGGCTCGATCATCCGCTCGACCGAGAGCAGCATGAAGCCGCGCGGCGCGGCATGAGCCTCAAGCTCGTCCTGATCCGGCACGCCAAGTCCGACTGGGGCGATTCGGGTCAGCGCGACCATGCCCGCCCGCTGGCCGCGCGCGGCCGCCGCGACGCGCCGCGCATGGCCGCCTGGCTGGCCGAGGGCGGCCATGTGCCCGAACTGGTGCTGTGCTCGGACGCCACCCGCACGCGCGAGACGATCGACCTGATGCAGGCCGCATGGCCGACCCCGCCCGCGATCCGCCACGAGCCCATGCTCTACGCCGCCCCGCCGCGCCAGCTTCGGCAGGCGCTGCACGGCGCCGACGCCCGCAGCGTCGCGCTGGTCGCGCACAACCCCGGCATCGGCCGCCTCGCCGCCGAGCTGGCCGAGAGCGCCCCGGCGCATCCGCGCTTTCACGACTACCCGACCTGCGCCGTCACGGTGCTGGAATTCGATGCAAGGGACTGGTCGGCCATCGGCAAGGGCCGCGTCGCGGGCTTCGCCATCCCCGCCGATCTCTGACCGCGAAAAGGGGGCCGCTGTCGCGCCCCCCCTTCCCGACCTTGTTCTTCAAATACGCAGGATCCGCGCTCAGTGGCCGAGGATCTGGCTCAGGAACAGCTTGGTCCGGTCGGATTTCGGTGCCTTGAAGAAGGCCTCCGGCTCGTTCTGCTCGACGATCTGGCCCTGGTCCATGAAGATCACGCGGTTGGCGACCTGCCGCGCAAAGCCCATCTCGTGGGTCACGCAGAGCATGGTCATGCCCTCCTCGGCGAGCTCGATCATCGTGTCGAGCACCTCCTTGATCATCTCGGGGTCGAGCGCCGAGGTCGGCTCGTCGAACAGCATGATCCGCGGCTTCATGCACAGGCTGCGCGCGATCGCCACGCGCTGCTGCTGGCCGCCCGAAAGCTGGCCGGGATATTTGTGCGCCTGCTCGGGGATCTTCACCTTTTCGAGGAAATGCATCGCGATCTCCTCGGCCTCGCGCTTGGGCGTCTTGCGGACCCAGATCGGCGCGAGGGTGCAGTTCTCGAGGATGGTCAGATGCGGAAAGAGGTTGAAGTGCTGAAAGCACATGCCGACCTCGGAGCGGATCTTGTCGATGTTCTTGAGGTCCGAGGAAAGCTCGGTCCCGTCGACGACGATCCGTCCTGCCTGATGCTCCTCCAGCCGGTTGATGCAGCGGATCAGCGTCGATTTGCCCGATCCCGAGGGCCCGCAGATCACGATCCGCTCGCCGCGATAGACGGTAAGATCGATGTCGCGCAGCACGTGGAACGCGCCGTACCACTTGTTCATGTCAGAGATTTCGATCGCGACCTCGTCGGAGACCTGCATGTGGCTGCGATCGATGGTGCGGGCGGTGGTGGTGTCGGTCATCACACCCTCCTTACTTGTGGCCGCGCTGGAGCTTTTTCTCCAGGTACAGCGAATAGCGGGACATGCTGAAGCAGCAGATGAAGAACAGCAGGCCGATGAAGACGAAAAGCTCCCAGTAGATGCCGTTCCACTCGACCGAGGCGCGGATCGCGTTCGACAGGCCGATCGGGTCGAACAGCCCGATGAACACCACCAGCGTCGTGTCCTTGAACAGGCCGATGAAGGTGTTGACGATGCCGGGGATCGAGATCTTGAGCGCCTGCGGCAGGATGATCAGCCGCATCGCCTTCCAGTAGTCGAGCCCGAGCGCGTCGGCCGCCTCGTACTGGCCCTTGGGCAGCGCCGCGAGACCGCCGCGCACGACCTCGGCGATATAGGCCGCGGCGAACAGCGTCACCATGATGATGACCCGCAGCATCAGGTCGAAATTGGTGCCCGGCGGCAGGAAGTAGTTCAGCAGCAACGAGGCGGTGAACAGCCAGACGATCAGCGGCACGCCGCGGATGATCTCGATGAAGCCCACGGAGATCTTGTTGATGATGAACAGGTCCGACTGCCGGCCCAGCGCCAAGAGGATGCCCAGCGGCAGCGACAGGATGATGCCCGCGATGCCGATGATGAAGGACAGCATGAAGCCGCCGAAATCCTGGCTCGGCACGTATTCGATGGAAAGCGCCACCGCCTGTTCCAGCTCGCGCGCCAGCGGACCGGCGCTGTAGAGCCAGTAGATGACCGGCAGCAGCGCCGCGACGATCACCGCCACGAGGTTGCCCGCGAGCGGCGCCAGCGCCCGCCACGCGGCCCAGCCCAGCACGAAGCCCAGGCCGACGGAAACCGGGAACCAGACCGAGCCGCCCCAGAGCAGCCAGAACATGACGAAGGGCGACAGCGCCGTGAACCACAGCGCCCGGCGCGGCATCTGCGCGAACAGCACCGGCGCGATGGCGGCAAGGAAGATCACCAGCGCCAGCACCGGCCGCCAGTAAAGCTCGCGCGGGTAGAAGCCGAACATCAGCTGCTGCCAGCGGTCGCCCAGCACCGCCCAGCAGGCGGCGGAGCTGCCCTCGCCCATCGTGGCGTTGCGGATCTCGCGGCATTCGGAGAGCGAGCCCGCGTTCCAGATGCCGTTGAAGACCCATGGCATGGTGTGCGCCAGCGCCCACCAGATCACGTAGAGCGACACCAGCGTCAGCAGGATGTTGAGCCAGCCCGAGAACAGGTTCTCGCGCAGCCAGAGCACGGCGCCGCGATTGCCGGTCGGCGGGGGCGATTGCGGGATCATGCTCTCGCGCACGAAGGAGACGGTCTGTGCGTGCGTGTCCGACATCTCAGCGCTCCTTCAGCTTCACGCGGGAATTGTAGAGGTTCATGGCGCTCGAAATGATCAGGCTGGTCACGAGGTAGAACAGCCCCAAGAGCAGCATCCCCTCCAGCTCCTTGCCGGTCTGGTTGATGGTGATGCCGCCCAGCGTCGATCTCACATCCATGTAGCCCACCGCGATCGCCAGCGACGAGTTCTTGGTGAGGTTGAGATATTGCGAGATCATCGGCGGGATGATGACCCGCAGCGCCTGCGGCAGGATCACCAGCCGCATGGTGCGCGACGGCTTGATGCCGAGCGCGAAGGCCGCCTCGGTCTGCCCCTTGGAGACCGACAGGATGCCGCCGCGCACGTTCTCGGCGATGAAGGCGCCGGTATAGAGCGACAGCGCCAGCCACAGCGCGATCAGCGAGTTCCTGAGCTGCAGCCCGCCCTCGAAGTTGAAGCCGCCCAGCACCGGGCGCTCGAACTCGACCGGCAGGCCGCGCGCGATGTCCTCCGACAGCGCCACGGCGCCCGCGGGCACGGTGGCCGGATCGGTGCCGCCGGGCAGCGACAGGATGTTGCAGCGCCCGGCCTCGGCGGCGGCGATGGCGGCGGCGCCGTCGGCCACCGGCACGAGGTTGAAACGGGCCTCGCCCGCGCGCATCAGGCGGCGCAGGTTCAGCGCCTCGGTCGAGCCGGGCACGGCGCAGACGTTGAGCCCCTGCGCGCCGGGACCGGCGGTGAAATCGGCCAGGCTCATATTCGCCTCGGCGCCGACCGCATAGACCGGCAGCCGCTCGCGGCCCGTCGTCGCCGACAGCGCGAGAAAGGCCAGCGCGGTCGGCACGATCAGCAGGCCCAGCGTGCCCCAGCCGATCGGCAGGATGCGACCGGTCTGCTCCTGCACCTTGTGGGCGTGGCGGCGCCAGACATAGATGCCGACGAGCGAAACGAGAAACACCGCCAGCAGGATGCCCGCGCCCGCGCCCCAGAACGGGGCCGGGATGAACACGCCGCGATTGGTGATGGCGACGCTGTCGCCAAGGATCATCGCCGCGTCGCCGCCGTCGCGGAAATCGCGCGGCTGCGGCGTCGATTCGGTCATCAGCGCAAAGATCAGCAGGATCCACAGCAGGACGGGGATGTTGCGGAAGCCCTCGACATAGACCGCCATCAGGTTGGCGACGATCCAGTTCTTGGACAGGCGCAGCACGCCCGCGAGCACGCCGACCACGGTGGCGAGCGCGCAGCCCAGCACCGCGATCAGCAGCGTGTTGAGAATGCCGACCAGCGCGGCCCGGCCATGGCTCGACGCGCTGTCGTATTCGACCAGCCGCTGGTTGATGTCGTAGCCCGCGCGCTGGCCGAGAAAGCCGAAATCGAAATCCTTGCCGAGCGCGGAGAGGTTGGCGATCGTGTTCGACACCAGCCAGCTCAGCCCCAGCATCAGGGCGATGAAAGCGATCACCTGAATGGTCAGGGAGCGGTAGCGCGTGTCGTAGATGAGCTGGCTAGGCCGAAACCCGGCCTTCGGAACATCCGAGGTCGTTGTCATGTAATGGTCCCCGTTGGTCCCCCCGCGCCGGCCTCGCGCCGGTTGCTCCGGCTGCGCCCAGATCGGGGGAAAAGGCGGCGCTTGGCGCCTTGTCCTTCGTTGGTGGAGAGGGGCGCGAACGCCCCTCCCGGAATGCTTAGCGGAACGGCGGCGCGTAGATCAGGCCGCCATTGGTCCACTGCGCGTTGAGCCCGCGCGCGAGACCGATCGGGGTGTTCTCGCCGATGTTCTTCTCGAAGATCTCGCCGTAGTTGCCCCCAGCGGCGATCGCGTTCTTGGCCCAGTCGTTCCCCAGACCGATCATCGCGCCGAGCTCGCCCTCGGTGCCCAGCAGGCGGTTCACTTCGGGGTTGGTGCCCGGCGCCGCCGACAGCTCGTCGACATTGGCCGAGGTCACGCCGAATTCCTCGGCCGCGACCAGCGCGTTGAGCGTCCAGCGCACGACGTCGCCCCATTCGTTGTCGCCATGGCGCACGAGCGGGCCGAGCGGCTCCTTGGAGATGATCTCGGGCAGGATCACGTGATCGCCCGGGTTCTCGAAGGTGGCGCGGGTCGCGGCGAGACCCGACGCGTCGGTGGTATAGGCGTCGCAGGCCCCGGCGAGGTACTGCTGCTGCGCCTCGGCGTTGGTCTCGACCGGCACGGGCTCGTAGCTGATGTTGTTGTTGCGGAAGAAGTCCGCGAGGTTCAGCTCGGTGGTGGTGCCGGTCTGGATGCAGACGGTGGCGCCGTCGAGATCCTTGGCCGAGGACACGCCCAGCGCGGTCGGCACGAGGAAGCCCTGACCGTCATAGTAGTTGACGCCGGCGAAATCGAACTTGAGATCGGTATCGCGCGAGAAGGTCCAGGTGGTGTTGCGCGCCAGCATGTCGATCTCGCCCGAGGCCAGCGCGGTAAAGCGGGTCTGGCCGGTGGTGGGCACGAAGTTGACGGCCGTGGGATCGCCCAGAACGGCGGCCGCGACGGCGCGGCAGACGGAAACGTCGAAGCCTTCCCAGACGCCGTTGGCGTCGGGCGCGCCAAAGCCGGCAAGGCCGGTCACGACGCCACAGTTCAGCTCGCCGCGCTCCTTGACATCGTCGAGCGTGGCGGCTTGCGCCGCTCCGGCAACGAGACCGGTGACGGTCAGGGCGCCGAAGAGTACGGATTTCTTCATGAATTACCTCTTCCTGTGTCGCAGCCCCTCTTGGCGGGGGCGGCTTTCTCGTGCCGCGACGCGAGACGCCACGACGGAATGCAAGGATCGAAACGACCCCGACGGCGCCAGTTGGGCAATCTTTCGCCATCAGGTCAAGGGTCGGCCCATGTCAGGCCCATGTCACCTTACGGCGCGAACGCCGGGTCAGCCCGGTTTGCATGCGAACCGCACGCGAAAGGGGCGGCACCGCGCGGCACCGCCCCTTTTCCAGCCCCGCAGGAAACCGGCTCAGCCCAGCAGCGTCCAGAACCGCGCCGCGTCGAGAAAGGCCGCGCGCTTGCGCTGTGCCAGCGCCTCGGCCTCGTCATCGACGCCCCATTGCTCGATCTGCCACTCCTCGTCGAGCCGCGACAGCCGCCATGCCTCCTGCGGGTCGAGCCGCCCTTCGGTGACGGCAAAGGCCAGCACCAGCGATCCCGACAGCGCCACGAGATCGTGAAAGGCCGAGAGCGCGAAGGGCTCCATCGCGTGGACCGGCGCCCCCAGGCGCTCCAGCGCCGCCGCGTCCTGCGCCACCGGCATGATGCCCGCCGTCACGGCCAGCCGCGCGTCGAACCGCGTCGCGGCCCAGTCGAGCAGCGGGTCCCATTCGGCCGCCTGCCGCGCCACCAGCTCGGCCGGGCCCTCGGCGCGGTAGCACAGCATGTCGGAGCCGCCATAGGCGGCCAGCATCCCGGCCACCTCGGCGCGGGTCGCCGTCACCTTGTCGATGGCGGAATTGGCGGTGCGGGTCGCGGGCATGGCGCCAGGGTCGATCCGCTCCTCCTGCGCCTGCCACTCGGCGGCCACCGCCTCGGCGAGCGCCCGCGTCGGCAGCACCAGCGCCGCCTTGGCCGGGGTGCGCACCGGCCGCCCGTCGAGCAGCACCTGCCAGCCGCCCTCGGCGGGGGCGGCGCTGGCCGCCTTCCAGAACCGCTTGGCTTTCCAGTCGCTCATGAATTCGTCTCCGTCAGCTCGTCGAGGGCGGGGGCGAGCCCGGCCCAGTCGTGAATGATGCGGTCGGCGGACAGCCCCGCCGCCGGTTGGTAGCCCCAGCCCACGCCGATCGAGGCGATCCCGGCGGCACGCGCCATCTCGACGTCGAAGCGGGTGTCGCCCACCATCACCGCGCGGGCGCGTGCCACGCCGGTCTCGTCGAGCGCGGCGCGGATCATCGCCGGGTGCGGCTTGGACGGGTGGTCATCGGCGGTCTGGCGGCTGTGAAACAGCCCCTCCAGCCCATGCGCCTCGATCAACCGGTCGAGCCCGCGCCGCGATTTGCCCGTGGCGACGGCCAGCAGCGTGAAAGGCTCGCCCGCCAGCCGGTCGAGCGCCGCGCGCGCGCCGGGATAGAACGGGCTGCTTTCGGCCCCGTGCGCCTGCCGCAGATCGGCATAGGCGGCACAGTAGCTGGCGATCATGCGGGCGCGGACGTCCTGCCCCTGCGCGCCCGCGAGCCGCAGAAAGGTTTCGGGCAGCGACAGCCCCACCCCCGACAGCACCCGCTCGCGCGGCGGCACGGCGAGCCCCTCGGCGGCGAAGGCCGCCGCCATCGCCGCGAGAATGTCGCGCTGGCTGTCGACGAGCGTGCCGTCGACATCGAAGATCACCAGCCGCGGTTCGGTCATCCGTCGAGTTCGTCCGGGTCGAACGGGTCCATCGGCGCGTCGCGCGTGTCCCAGCCGAAGAAATCCCATGTCCGCTCCATGTGGTCGGGCAAGGGCGCGACGAGCTGCAGGATCGCCTTGGTCACCGGATGCTCGATCTTCAGCGAACGGGCATGCAGGTGCAGCTTGCGGTCGATCTCCGCGCCCAGCCCCGCGCCCCAGCCATCGCCGAGGTTTTCCTGCCCCGACCCGCCATATTTGCCGTCGCCGACCACCGGGTGCCCCAGCTCGGCCATATGCGCGCGCAGCTGGTGCGTGCGCCCTGTGACCGGCACCAGCGCCATCCACGCCACCCGCTGGCCCAGCGCGCTCAGCGTCGCGAAATCGGTCACGGCGCGCTTGGCGCCCGGCGTCTTGTCGACCTCCGCGGGGTGGATGCACTGCATCTTCTCGCCCTCGCCGCCCTTGCCGTGGCCCATCGCCTTGACGAGCCCGTACTTGATGGTGCCCGCGCGCGGCTGCGGCACGCCGGCGACGGCGGCCCAGTAGATCTTGCGCGTCTCGCGATGCTTGAGATTCTCGGTCAGCCCCTTGGCGGCGGTGCGGGTCCGCGCGAGCAGCAGCACGCCCGATGTATCCTTGTCGAGCCGGTGCACCAGCCGCGGCTTGTCCTCGAAGCCGTCGCGCAGCGCCTCGGCGAGACCATCCACGTGTTTCGCCACGCCCGACCCGCCTTGGGTCGGCAGGCCCGCGGGCTTGTTGATGGCGATGATGTGCTCGTCGCGGTAGATCACGCAGCCACGGATCATCTCCGCGTCCTTCTTCGAGATCTGGGAGCGATCCACCGGACGGCTTTCGACCTCATGCGCCTCCGGGATCGGGGGCACCCGCACGCTTTGCCCGACCTCGAGCCGGGTCGCGGGCTTCACGCGCCCGCCCTCGACCCGCAGCTCGCCCTTGCGGCACATCTTTTCGATCCGGGTCTGGACGAGGTGTGGGAAGCGCCGCTTGAGCCAGCGGTCGAGCCGCTGGTCGCCTTCGTCCGGTCCGACGGTGATGGTCTGCACGCCGCTCATGAGAGGCTCCTTGCGATCCAGAGGCCCGAAGCGCAGGCCATGATTGAGAGAATGACCGATCCCGCCACATAGGCCAGCGCCGCGGCGCCGCGCCCCGCCTCCGCCAGCCTGAGCGCATCGAGCGAAAAGGCCGAAAAGGTGGTGAACCCGCCCAAAAGCCCGGTGACGAGCAGCGGCGCCAGCTGCGCGGCGCGCCCTTCGAGCAGCACCCACAGCGCGCCGATGGCGAGGCTTCCGGTCACGTTCACGGCGAGCGTGCCCATCGGAAAGGCCACGGCCTGCCCCACGAGAAATCGCAGGCTCGCGCCCGTGGCGCCGCCCATGGCCACCAATGCAAGGGATGTCATCATCCGCGCGGTGTCGTTGGGCCTGCTCCGCTTGTCAAGCGCCCTGCCCTTTCACCATTCCCCAAATACGCCGGGGGAGGCCGCAGGCCGGGGGCAGCGCCCCCTGCCCGGCTACCGCCCCTCGCCGCGCCTGCGCTTTTCGCGCAGCCCGGCGAAAAACTCGACCCGCCGGTGCAGTTCGCGCTCATGACCGCGATCGACGGGGGTGTAATAGACCGGGCGCTTCATCGTCTCGGGAAAATAGTTCTGCCCCGAAAACGCGTCCTCGGCGTCGTGGTCGTAATCATAGCCCTTGCCGTAGCCCTGATCCTTCATCAGCCGGGTCGGCGCGTTGAGAATATGCTTGGGCGGCGGCTCCGAACCGGTCTTGCGCGCCTCGGCGAGCGCCGCCTTGAAGGCCGCGTAACCGGCATTGGATTTCGGCGCGAGCGCGAGGTAGATCACCGCCTGCCCCAATGCCAGATCGCCTTCGGGCGAGCCCAGCCGCTCGTAGGTTTCCCACGCATGCAGGCAGATCGTCTGCGCCTGCGGATCGGCGAGCCCGATATCCTCGATCGCCATGCGGGTGATGCGCCGCGCGAGATAGCGCGGGTCTTCGCCGCCCACCAGCATCCGCCCCAGCCAGTAGAGCGCGGCGTCGGGGTCGGAGCCGCGCACCGATTTGTGCAGCGCCGAGATCAGGTTGTAATGCTCGTCGCCCGACTTGTCGTATTTCGCGGCCCGCTTCATCAGCCGCGTGGTCAGCGCCTCGACCCCGAGCCGGGTGTCGGTCTTCCACGCCGCCACCTGTTCGATCAGGTTCAACAGCGCCCGCCCGTCGCCATCGGCCATGTCCAGAAGCGCCTCGCGCGCCGCCCCGTCGAGCGGCAGCGGGCGGCCCATCTCGGCCTCGGCGCGCTGGGCGAGCCGTTCGAGATCGGCCAAGTCGAGCCGGGTCAGCACCAGCACCTGCGCCCGGCTCAGAAGCGCGGCGTTCAGCTCGAAGGACGGGTTCTCGGTGGTCGCGCCCACCAGAAGGATCGTCCCGTCCTCCATATGCGGCAGGAAGCCGTCCTGCTGCGCCTTGTTGAAACGGTGGATCTCGTCGACGAACAAAAGCGTCGCCCGCCCCTGCCCGCGCCGAAGCTTGGCGGCTTCGAATACCTTCTTGAGGTCCGCGACCCCGGTGAAGATCGCGCTGACCTGCACGAAGGCGAGATCGCTCGCATCGGCCAGCAGCCTTGCGATGGTGGTCTTGCCCACCCCCGGCGGCCCCCACAGGATCAGCGAGGACAGCGACCCCGCCTCGAGCATGGCGCCCAAGGGCGCCTGCGCGCCAAGCACCTGCTCCTGACCGATCACCTCGTCGAGGCTGCGCGGCCGGAGCCGGTCGGCCAGCGGCCTATGCCCGGCAGGCTCCGGCGCGGCCTTTGCGCGAGGCCGCTCGGGTTGCAGATCGGGCATGTTATCGAACAGATCGGCCATGCCCCAAATCTAGTACGCCTGTGGATAAGTGCCAAGGGATTTAGTATCCCTGCCGAAATCTGGGGGGCGGACTGGCGGATCGGCGCCTAGAGCAGGCGATAATCCCGCGCCCGCTGCACGGCTTCGGTGGTGGTCCGTGCCAGCAGGGTCGAGCGGGCCGAGGCCAGCCGCGCCTTGAGCGCGCTTTCCGAGATCCCGAGCTTGGCGGCGGCGGCGGCGTGGCGGTCGCCTTCGGCGATGCAGCGCAGCGCCTCGACCTGCGCGCGGCTCAGCGATTTGGGCGGCTCGGTGATCTCGTGCAACTGCAGCACCAGCCGTTCGAACTCGGCGATCTCGGCATCGGTGAATTCGCGATCCGCGCGGCAGGCCGAGGCGATGCTGCGCGACTGCATCGGGCCGCAGGAGACGGCAAAGCCATAGACCATGCCGAAGCTGCGCGCCTGCCCGAAGATGTCGAAGGGATCGGGGATCTCGATCTCGCTCCAGCGGCAGGAGCCGGTGGTGGAAAAGCCCCATGCGATGACCGGGTCGCGCAGCGCATAGGCTTCCTCGGTATAGCGCTTCATCCATTCCTCGGGAAAGGCCTGGTGGCTGAGCAGCGGCACCGCGAAGCGAAAATGCAGCGCGAAGAAGAACCCGCCCGGCGAAAGCGCGGCGAGCTTGCGCGTCTGAAAATCGATACCGGAGGTAAGGGACATGGCTGCCTTGGAACTCTATGCGATGACGGTCGCGTTCCATTATGCCCCAAACCAGACCTATCGAAAGGTACAAGTCCTTGGCATGGGAGCATTAAAAGCGAAAACGCCCCACTCTTTGGGAGTGAGGCGCTACGCTTTGGGGTTGGTCCCCTATCACTCCGCGGCGGCGTCTTCCGCTTCGAGCCGGGCGCGGTCGGACGCGCCCTTGGCGTCGACGTCGCGGTCGACGAACTCGATGATCGCCATCGGCGCCATGTCGCCATAGCGGAAGCCGGCCTTCAGCACGCGGACATAGCCGCCCTGACGCTCGGCGTAGCGCGGCCCGAGGATCTCGAACAGCTTGGCGACATGCGCGTCCTGCTTGAGCTGCGCCGCGGCCTGGCGGCGGGCATGCAGGTCACCGCGCTTGCCGAGCGTGACGAGCTTCTCGATCACGCGGCGCAGGTCTTTCGCCTTGGGCAGCGTGGTCTTGATCTGCTCGTGCTCGATCAGCGAGCCGGCGAGGTTCGAGAACAGCGCCTTGCGGTGCTCGTGGGTACGGTTCAGGCGGCGGTAGCCACTTCCATGACGCATTGGGTTTCTCCTTTAGCGTTTTGCTTTGTCCGGCAGCCGATGCGTGTCGACCGCTCTCCTTGGGGCGAGATGCCCGGTGCGGGGAGGGTCGCCCCTCCCCGACTTGTCTCAGAACTGGTCTTCGAATTTCTTGGCCAGATCCTCGATGTTGTCCGGCGGCCAGTCCTCGACGTCCATGCCGAGATGCAGGCCCATGCCCGAAAGCACTTCCTTGATCTCGTTGAGCGACTTGCGGCCGAAGTTCGGGGTGCGGAGCATCTCGGCTTCGGTCTTCTGGATCAGGTCGCCGATATAGACGATGTTGTCGTTCTTCAGGCAGTTCGCCGAACGCACCGAAAGCTCGAGCTCGTCGACCTTCTTGAGCAGCAGCGGGTTGAACTCCAGCCCGTCGTCGAGCGCGCCGGCCGAGGCCGATTCCGGCTCGTCGAAGTTGACGAAGATCGACAGCTGGTCCTGCAGGATGCGCGCGGCATAGGCCACGGCGTCGTCGGGCGTCAGCGAGCCGTCGGTCTCGACCTTCATGGTCAGCTTGTCATAGTCGAGCACCTGCCCCTCGCGGGTCGGCTGCACGTCGTAGGACACCTTCTTGACCGGCGAATAGATGGCGTCGATGGCGATCATGCCGATCGGCGCGTCCTCGGGCTTGTTGCGGTCGGCCGCGACATAGCCCTTGCCGGTGTTGACGGTCAGCTCCATGTAGAGCGACGCGCCATCGTCGAGGTGGCAGATCACGTGATCCTTGTTGAGGATCTCGATGCCCGCAGATTCGGAAATGTCACCGGCGGTGACGACGCCGGGGCCGGTCGCCTGGACGGAGAGCCGCTTGGGGCCTTCGACTTCCATGCGGATCGACACGCCCTTGAGGTTGAGCACCACGTCGGTCACGTCTTCGCGGACGCCCGAGATCGAGGAGAACTCGTGCAGGACATTGTCGATCTGGACGGAGGTGATGGCCGCGCCCTGCAGCGACGACATCAGCACGCGGCGCAGCGCGTTGCCGAGCGTCAGGCCGAAGCCACGCTCCAGCGGCTCGGCGACGACGGTGGCCTGCCGGGCGGGGTCGTTGCCGGGGCGGACGTCGAGCTGCGTCGGTTTGATCAGCTCGGCCCAATTCTTGTGGATCATGCGTCCCTCCATTCCTGTCCGCGCTCCATGGTCCCGAAGAGCCGGACGCCCGAGGTTTCAAAATGACGGATCGGGGCCGCGCAGACAGGCGCGGCCCCGGATAGGTGGTTCTGGTTCAGACGCGGCGGCGCTTCGGCGGGCGGCAGCCGTTATGGGCGATCGGCGTCACGTCGCGGATCGACGTGATGTTGAAGCCGACGGCGGCCAGCGCGCGCAGCGCGCTCTCGCGGCCCGAACCGGGGCCCTGCACTTCGACCTCGAGCGTCTTGACGCCGTGGTCCTGCGCCTTGCGGCCCGCATCCTCGGCGGCCAGCTGGGCGGCGTAGGGGGTCGACTTGCGCGAGCCCTTGAAGCCCATGGTGCCGGCGGACGACCAGGAGATCGCGTTGCCCTGCACGTCCGAGATCAGGATCTTGGTGTTGTTGAACGAAGAGTTCACATGCGCCACGCCAGCGGCGATGTTCTTGGAGACCTTCTTCTTGCCTCCGCGACGGGTATCACGTGCCATCGAAGCGCCTCCTTATTTCTTCTTGCCGGCAATGGCCTTTGCGGGGCCTTTGCGGGTGCGTGCGTTGGTATGGGTGCGCTGGCCGCGGACCGGCAGGTTGCGACGGTGGCGCAGGCCACGGTAGCAGCCGAGATCCATCAGGCGCTTGATGTTCATCGTGGTCTCGCGACGCAGGTCGCCTTCCACGGTGAGGTTGGCGTCGATGTGCTCGCGGATCGACAGCACTTCGGCGTCGGACAGGTCGTTGACCCGGCGGGTGACGTCGATGCCGACGGCTTCGCAGATCTGGCGGGCGGTGGTGTCACCGATACCGGTGATGTAGGTGAGGGCGATCGGAACCCGCTTCGCGGTCGGGATGTTCACGCCGGCAATACGTGCCACGTTTTGCGTCCTTTCGTTGCGGCTCCGTTATGCCGGAGCCTTTTTTCACAACTGAGGCCCGGACGAACCGGGCCGCACTCTGCGAGGTGATCCGCGCCGGGACAGGAGCGACCCGCACACCGGCACGAAATGATTCCCTTGCGGGATGGGGCTGTCTATGGGCGGACGGGCAGAGGGTCAAGCCCCCTGCCCGCGCCACGCGATCGCCCGCTCAGGCGTCCTGGGTCTGCTGGCCCAGAAGACCCGCGATCTCGGCCGAAACCTCCTCGATCGCGGCAAGACCGTTGACGCTCTCGAGCTGGCCTTTGGCGTGGTAGTAGCCGATCAGCGGCGAGGTCTGCTTGTAATAGGCCAGAAGCCGGGTGCGCAGCGCGTCCTCGTTGTCGTCGGCGCGGCGCGTGATCTCGGTCGCGCCGCATTCGGCGCAGGCGCCGTCCGCCGGGATCGGCCGGGTCACGTCGTGATAGACCGCGCCGCAATTGGCGCAGGTGGCGCGGCCGGTGATGCGCGCGACCAGCACCTCGTCATCGACCCGCATCTCGATCACGTGGTCGAGGCTCTGGCCCAGCTCGTCGAGCAGCGCGGCCAGCGCGTCGGCCTGCGCCAGCGTGCGCGGGAAGCCGTCGAAGATATAGCCGCCGGCCTCCTTGCCCGAGGTGAGCTTTTCGCGGATCAGGCCGATGACGATCTCGTCGGTGACCAGCTCGCCGCGATCCATCACGTCGGCGACGCGGCGGCCCATCTCGGTGCCCGAGGAGCGGGCCTCGCGCAGCATGTCGCCGGTGGAGAGCTGGACCATGCCGCGCCCTTCGACCAGGCGCTTGGCCTGCGTGCCCTTGCCCGCCCCCGGCGGTCCCAGAAGAATGATGTTCACGGTCATCGGCGCGCGGGCCCCCTCGGCTTGGTCTTGTTGGTCTTGCCGCCGCGCCGCCCGCGCAGCTGCGATTTCTCGATCAGCCCCTCGTACTGATGCGCCAGAAGATGGCTCTGCACCTGCTGGATGGTGTCCATCCCGACCGACACGATGATCAGGATCGAGGTGCCGCCGAAATAGAACGGGATCGCCAGCTGGCTGCGCAGGATCTCGGGCAGCAGCGCCACCAGCGCCAGATAGGCCGAGCCGAGCACCAGGATCCGGTTGAGCACGTATTCCAGGTATTCGGAGGTGCGCTTGCCCGGACGGATACCGGGGATGAAGCCGTTCTGGTTCTTCAGGTTGTCGGCGACCTCATCGGTCTTGAACGCCACTTCACGGGTGTAGAAATAGGTGAAGAACACGATCATGCCGGCGAAGAAGATCAGGTAGAGCGGCTGGCCGGGCCCGAAATAGGCCAGGATCGTCGACATGACCGGCCCCGAGCTGCCGCCCGAAAAGGTCGACAGCGTGGTCGGCAGCAGCAAGAGCGCCGAGGCGAAGATCGCCGGGATCACGCCCGCCGGGTTCACCTTGATCGGCAGATGCGAAGAGCCGCCATCATAGACCTTCATGCCGACCTGTCGGCGCGGGTACTGGATGTGGATCTTGCGCAAGGAGCGCTCCATGAACACCACGAAGGTCAGCACGCCGACCACCATGGCGATCACCAGAAGGATCACCGCCGGGGAGATCGCGCCGGAACGGCCCTGGCTCAGGAATTGCGCGAGCGCGGCCGGGATCTCGGCGATGATGCCGACGAAGATGATCAGCGAGATGCCGTTGCCGATGCCGCGGGCGGTGATCTGCTCGCCCAGCCACATCAGGAACATGGTGCCGCCGACCAGCGTGATGATGCACGACGCGCGGAAGAACAGGCCCGGATCGGACACCAGATCGCCCGCCTCGAGCGACACGGCGAGGCCGTAGGCCTGGAAGGTCGCCAGCACCACGGTGAAGTAGCGGGTGTACTGGTTGATCTTCTTGCGGCCCTGCTCGCCCTCTTTCTTGAGCTGCTTGAGCGGCTCGTACATCGAGGCCATGAGCTGCACGATGATCGAGGCGGAGATGTAGGGCATGATGCCGAGGGCGAAGATGCCCATCCGGCTCAGGGCGCCACCTGTGAACATCGACAGGATGCCGCCGATGCCGGAGGCCGCGCCCTCCATGAAGTTGCGCAGCGCGGCGCCGTCGATCCCGGGAACCGGGATGAAGGTGCCGAGCCGGTAGACGATCAGGAGACCGATCGTGAAGAGGATCCGCTGACGGAGCTCGGTGGCCTTGCCGAAGGCCCCCCAGCTCATGTTGGCGGCCATCTGTTCTGCTGCTGATGCCATCGGGGCTCTCTTGTCATGTCAGCGCCGCCGGACCGGGATCTTCCGGTCGGCGGCGCGGGAACAGTCGGTGACGGAGGCGGGGAGCGCAAGGCCCCCCGGCCACCGATTATTCGGCGGCGGCCGCCGGCGCGGTGAGGGTGAGCTTGCCGCCCGCCTTCTCGACCGCCTCGACCGCGCCCTTGGAGGCGCCGGTGACGGCGATGTTGGCCTTGGAGGTGAACTCGCCCTTCGACAGGACGCGCACGCCGTCACGCTTGCGACGGATCACGCCCGACGCGACCAGCGCGTCCTCGGTGATGTCCTGGGCGGCGTCGATCTTGCCGGCGTCGATGAACTTCTGGATCAGGCCCAGGTTGACGACGGCGTATTCGCGGCGGTTCGGCTTGTTGAAGCCACGCTTGGGCAGACGCTGGTAGAGCGGCATCTGGCCGCCCTCGTAGCCCTTGATGGCCACGCCCGAACGGGATTTCTGACCCTTGATACCACGGCCGCCCATCTTGCCGGTGCCGGAGCCCGGACCACGGCCGACGCGCTTGGCTTTCTTGGCCGCACCCGGGTTGTCGCGCAGTTCGTTGAGTTTCATGTCGCTTCTCCTTGTGCCGGAACTGCCCCCCAGCGACGGAACGGGCAAACGCGGCTTCGTTGAATGGATTCGGGGCCTTCGGAAAGGCCACCGGCGGCGTATACGCCCGATGGCGCCACCATGCAAGCCGCGCGCCATGACGCCCGCGCGCCGCACGCCACAAAGGGCACGGCTGCTGACCGTTTCGCGCGCGAAACATGCGCCCCCGGCGTGACGGCATGACGGGCGCATATGCGAAAAGGGCGCCGCGGTTCCCCGCGGCGCCCCTTCCGTTCGCGCTGAGCCGGTGGCTCAGGCCTTTTCTTCGACGATCTGCACGAGGTGCGGGATCGAGTTCACCATGCCGCGCACCGAGGGGGTGTCCTCGAGCTCGCGGGTGCGGTGCATCTTGTTGAGACCCAGGCCCTTCAGCGTGGCACGCTGCGAGGCGGGGCGACGGATCGGCGAGCCGATCTGCTTGACGACGATGGTTGCCATGTCCGCTCTCCTCAGGCTTCGGCGACTTCGGCGCTGGCCTCTTCGGGCTTGCGCAGAATGTCGGCGACCTTCTTGCCGCGACGCTGGGCGACCGCACGCGGCGACTGCTCGGCCTTCAGGCCGTCCAGCGTGGCGCGGATCATGTTGTAGGGGTTCTGCGAGCCCAGCGACTTGGACACGACGTCCTGGAGGCCGAGCATCTCGAACACCGCACGCATCGGGCCGCCGGCGATGATGCCGGTACCCGCGGGCGCCGCCCGCATGACGACACGGCCGGCGCCGTGGCGGCCTTCCATGTCGTGGTGCAGGGTCCGACCCTCGCGCAGCGGCACGCGGATCAGGTTGCGGCGCGCCTGCTCGGTGGCCTTGCGGATGGCCTCGGGGACCTCCTTGGCCTTGCCCTTGCCGAAACCGACGCGGCCCTTCTGGTCGCCGACGACGACGAGCGCCGCGAAGCCGAAGCGCTTGCCGCCCTTGACCGTCTTCGACACCCGGTTGATCGCCACGAGACGATCGGCGAATTCCGGGTTCTCGTCGCGGTCGCGGCGACGGTTGTCACGTTCTGCCATGTTACGTCTCCTCAGATCTTCAGGCCGGCGTCACGCGCCGCGTCAGCGAGCGCCTTGACCTTGCCGTGGAACAGGAAGCCGCCGCGGTCGAAATAGGCTTCGGACACGCCGGCCTTCTTCGCACGCTCCGCGATCGCCGCACCGACCTTGGCGGCCGCCTCGACGTTGTTCTTCCCGACGATGCCCAGATCCTTCTCGAGCGAGGAGGCCGAGGCGAGAGTGACGCCGTTCACGTCGTCGATCAGCTGCACGCTGATGTTCTTGTTGCTGCGGTGCACGGAGAGACGCGGACGATCCGCGTTCACCTTGCGCAGCTTGCTCCGGACGCGCTGACGGCGCTTCAGGAACAGATCCCGTTTGCTGTTTGCCATTTTTTCGCGTCCTTACTTCTTCTTGCCTTCCTTGCGGAAGATGAACTCGCCTTTGTAGCGGATGCCCTTGCCCTTGTAGGGCTCCGGGGCGCGCCACTCGCGAATGTTCGCCGCAACCTGACCCACGAGCTGCTGGTCGATGCCTTCGACCACCACCTCGGTCTGCTTCGGGGCCGTGACGGTCACGCCTTCCGGCACCTCGAAGTTCACGTCGTGGCTGTAGCCGAGCGCCAGCTTCAGGGTGTTGCCCTGCATCTGCGCGCGGTAGCCGACGCCCTGGATCTCGAGCTCTTTCTTGAAGCCCTCGGAGACCCCGGTGACGAGGTTCTGGACCATCGAGCGGGACATGCCCCACTGCTGACGGGACCGCTTGGACAGGCCGCGCGGGGTGATCGACACCGCGCCGTCTTCGACGGCGAGGGTGACGTCGTCGGTGGCGGTGAAGCTGCGGGTGCCCTTGGGGCCCTTCACTTCGACCGTCTGGCCGCTGACATTGGCGGTGACGCCGCTGGGCAGAGCGACCGGGCGTTTACCGATACGAGACATTCCGGACCCTCCTTAGAATACGGTGCAAAGCACTTCGCCGCCGACATTGGCTGCGCGTGCGTTTGCATCCGACATCACGCCGCGGGGCGTGGAGACGATGGAGACGCCCAGACCCTGGCGCGGAGCCGGCAGGTCGGAGACGCTCATGTAGACGCGGCGACCGGGCTTGGAGACCCGCTTCAGCTCACGGATCACCGGCGCGCCTTCGTAGTAGCGCAGGCTGATCTCGAGAGCGGGGTGCCCGTCCTTGCCCGTGGTCGGCTCGTAGCCGCGGATGTAGCCTTCGTCGGCCAGGACGTCGAGCACCCAGCCGCGCAGCTTGGAGGCGGGGGTGATGACGGTGGACTTGTGACGCATCTGCGCGTTGCGGATGCGGGTCAGCATATCACCGATGGGATCGTTCATCTGTGGACCCTCCTTACCAGCTCGACTTGACCATGCCGGGGATTTCCCCGTTCGAGCCGAGCTCGCGCAGCATGATCCGGCTGAGTTTCAGCTTACGATAGTAGGCGTGCGGACGCCCCGTCAGCTGGCAGCGGTTGTGAAGACGGGTGGGCGAGCTGTTGCGCGGCAGTTGCGCGAGCTTCAGGTTCGCCTTGAAGCGCTCTTCCACGGGCTTGTCTTTGTCGTTCGCGATCGCCTTGAGCTCGGCGCGCTTGGCGGCATACTGAGCCACCAGACGCTCGCGCTTCTTCTCGCGTTCGATCATGGATTTCTTGGCCATATCTCTCTTTTCCTCCCGCGGATCAGCTGTTGAACGGCATGTTGAAATGCTTCAACAGCGCCTTCGCTTCCGCGTCGGTCTTCGCGGTGGTGCAGATGACGATATCCATGCCCCAGACCTCGTCGACCTTGTCGAAGTTGATCTCCGGGAACACGATGTGCTCCTTCAGGCCGACGGCGTAGTTGCCGTTGCCGTCGAAGCTCTTGCCCGGCACGCCGCGGAAGTCGCGGATGCGCGGCATCGCCACGGTGATCAGGCGGTCGAGGAATTCGTACATCCGGTCGCCACGCAGGGTCACCTTCGCACCGAGCGGCATGTCCTCGCGGACGCGGAAGCCGGCGATCGACTTCTTGGCCTTGGTGACGACGGCGCGCTGACCGGCGATGGTCGAAAGATCGTCCTGGGCGGACTTGGCTTTCTTGGAATCGCGGACGGCCTCGGCCCCGGCGCCGATGTTCAGGACGATCTTGTCCAGGCGCGGGATCTGCATGTCGTTCTTGTAGCCGAACTCTTCGCGGAGCTTGGCCTTGATCTCGTCGGCGAAGGTCGCCTTGAGACGCGGGGTGTAGTTCGCGGTATCGAGCATCAGATCACGTCCCCGGTGGTCTTGGCGAAACGCACCTTCTTGCCGTCTTCCTCGCGGAAGCCGACGCGGGCCGCTTTGCCGTTGGCATCGACGATGGCCAGGTTCGACAGCTGGATCGGCATCGCCTTGGGCTGACGGCCACCCTGGTCGGTCTGGCTTTGCTTGACGTGGCGGATCGCGACGTTGATCCCCTCGACCACGGCCTTGCCGGCCTTGGGATCGACGGACTGGATCTCGCCGGTCTTGCCCTTGTCCTTGCCGGTCAGGACGACGACCTTGTCACCTTTGCGGAGTTTGGCAGCCATTACAGCACCTCCGGAGCGAGCGAGATGATCTTCATGAAGTTCTTCGCGCGCAGCTCACGAACCACCGGCCCGAAGATACGGGTGCCGACCGGCTCGTTGTTGTTGTTGAGAATGACGGCCGCGTTGCGGTCGAAGCGGATCGAAGTGCCGTCTTCGCGGCGAACTTCCTTGGCGGTGCGCACGACGACGGCCTTGCGGACGTCACCTTTCTTCACGCGGCCACGGGGGATCGCTTCCTTGACGGACACCACGATGATGTCGCCGACCGACGCATACCGGCGGTGCGAACCGCCGAGGACCTTGATGCACTGCACCCGGCGTGCGCCGGAGTTGTCAGCGACATCCAGATTGGTCTGCATCTGGATCATGGGTTTCTCCCGACCTTTGGGGGGCTCGCTATGGCCTTCTCCCCAGGGTTTCGTTCAAGCTGGAACGTGGGCGCCTTACTCGGCGATCACTTCCCAGCGCTTGGTCTTGGATTTCGGGGCGCATTCCTGGATGCGGACGATGTCGCCCACATTGTAGGTGTTCGCCTCGTCGTGAGCCCGGTACTTCTTGGACTTACGGATGGTCTTCTTCAGAACCGGGTGCGTGAACCGGCGCTCGATCGACACGGTGACGGTCTGCGCGTTCTGGTTCGAGGTCACGACGCCTTGCAGGATGCGTTTGGGCATGGGCTCAGGCCTCCGTGCCGGCGGCTTCGGCCGCCTTCTGGTTCAGGATGGTGTGGATGCGGGCGACGTCGCGCTTGACGACGCGCATCCGCGCGGTGTTCTCGAGCTGGCCGGTGGCCTGCTGGAAGCGCAGGTTGAACGCTTCTTTCTTCAGGTCGACGAGAGTCTCGCGGAGCTGGTCCGCGGACTTGTCGCGGAGTTCCTTGGCATGCAGCGCCATGGGGCTTTCCTTTCGACATCACCGGAAGGCCCCTTTCATCATCGAGAGGGTCACCCTGATTCCGGTGGATAGGTGAATGAGCGCTGTCCCTAGACGGAATGGGCCGGGGATGCAAACCCTTTCTCGGACGGGGCACCGTGTCGTGCCTGTAGGGTCGAGCTACCATCGAAGCGCTTCGGCTCGCTCAGCTCCAAGGTAGAGCTTCATCCGGGGTCATTGATACTTGCCCGAACACGTTCTCTCTATGCCAGCGCAGGTTTTCTGGGTGGGGCCAGTCATGCCGGTCATTCGGCTTACGGAGGCGTCCATCCGGGACGATGAGTCGGTCCACGACCTCACCGGGGACTTTGTTCCGCGACACCAAGATCGTCCAGTCCTCAGCAACGGAGATGAGACCGCGATCGAACATCCAATGCAACGTTCCTGACAATGCCAGGCCGTTACGGACCGAGTCGCTTCCCTGTTTATCAACCGGGCGAATATGCGCTGCTTGCACTTCCGGACGGCCGCCGCCATTTCTGAGCCGAAGTCCTGAAATCGCACAGCGATAGTCGTAAGCTTCCCTGACCCGGCGCCTAAACGCGACATCTCGGTAGGCACGTTTGGTCAATCGTTCGAGAATGGGGCGCTCGAATGCAAGTGCCTCCTCCGCCATGGCCGAAGAGGGACTTCCATATCTCCTGGCTTCCATTTCCTCGAGATGCTGCGGCAGTCCTATGTTCACGATCCTAGCAAAATCAGCCTCAGGCAACTTGCGGACAGCCTGTTGCTGAGCGCCTCCCTTTTTAGGGGTTCCATCCGGATGTGAGAGCAATGTTTCGAGCGGGCGGCCCTCAATTAAACGAGCGACATTTTCATCGAATGGCAGGAAGCTGCCGGGTTCGATCAACGCCAAATAGCGATCGGCGACTCCCGGCTTGGGAATGATCGCCGCAATCTTGGCGACCGCAAAATAGGCGCGCGGACCGGCTTTCACCGGTTCATAATACACAACCCAATCGCCGACGCCTTCGCGCATAGCCTTCAAGTAGGCTTTCGGAAAATCATACCGGGTATCCAGCTCGTCCTCATAGATGGAGTCAGCTCGATGCAGGAGAACAAGTTTGGTCATAGGCCCACCGAATAGATAGCCGCAGGTTGTGGCAAGAGGTTGCACGCAACCCGAACCCACTAAAGACAAGCTGCCGGCAAAGCAAAAGCCCCCGCCGATCGCTCGGCGGGGGCCTTCGTGTCGTGCGCGGGGGCCGAAGCCCCCTGCCCTTACCAGTCCTCGCGGACCACGGTGCGGGTCTTGATCGGCAGCTTCATCGCGGCGAGGCGAAGAGCTTCGCGGGCGACGCTTTCGCTGACGCCGTCGATCTCGAACATCACGCGGCCCGGCTTGACCTTGGCGGCCCAGAAGTCGACCGAACCCTTACCCTTACCCATCCGGACTTCGGTGGGCTTGGAGGTCACGGGCGTGTCCGGGAAGATCCGGATCCAGACCCGGCCCTGACGCTTCATGTGGCGGGTCAGGGCGCGGCGGGCGGCCTCGATCTGACGCGCGGTGATGCGCTCGGGCTGCACGGCCTTCAGGCCATAGGACCCGAAGTCCAGGTTGAAGCCGCCCTTGGCTTCGCCGTGGATCCGGCCCTTGTGCTGCTTGCGGAACTTAGTGCGCTTCGGTTGAAGCATGTTTCAACCCTCCCCTTACCGGCGGCCGCCGGCGCCGCGGGGCACGGGGCCTTCCTGCAGCTCGGCCTGTTTGCGGTCACGCGCCTGCGGATCATGCTCCATGATCTCGCCTTTGAAGATCCAGACCTTGATCCCGATGATGCCATAGGGGGTCTCGGCTTCGGACAGCGCGTAGTCGATGTCGGCGCGCAGCGTGTGCAGCGGCACACGGCCCTCGCGGTACCATTCGGTCCGCGCGATCTCGGCGCCGCCGAGACGGCCCGCGACGTTGACGCGGATGCCAAGGGCACCCATGCGCATCGCGTTCTGCACCGCGCGCTTCATGGCGCGACGGAACGAGACACGGCGCTCGAGCTGCTGGGCGATGGACTCGCCGACCAGCGCGGCGTCCAGCTCCGGCTTGCGGACCTCGACGATGTTGAGGTGCAGCTCCGACGAGGTCAGGTTCGACAGCTTCTTGCGCAGGACTTCGATGTCCGCGCCTTTCTTGCCGATGATGACGCCCGGACGCGCGGCGTGGATCGTGACCCGGCACTTGCGGTGCGGGCGCTCGATGATCACGCGGCTGATGCCGGCCTGCTTGGCTTCCTTCTTGATGAAGTCCTTGATCTTGAGGTCTTCGAGAAGAAGATCGCCGTAGTCCTTGGTGTCGGCGTACCAGCGGCTGTCCCAGGTCCGGTTGACCTGAAGCCGCATGCCGACGGGATTGACCTTGTTACCCATTAGGCTTGCTCCTCGACCTGACGGACCGTGATGGTGAGTTCCGAGAACGGCTTGACGATCTTGCCGAACCGGCCACGGGCCCGCGGACGGCCGCGCTTCATGACCAGGTTCTTGCCAACCCAGGCCTCGGCCACGACCAGCTCGTCGACGTCGAGGTTGTGGTTGTTCTCGGCGTTCGCGATCGCGGACTGCAGGCACTTCTTGACGTCGCCGGCGATGCGCTTCTTCGAGAAGGTCAGGTCCGTGAGGGCCTTCTCCACCTTCTTGCCGCGGATCATCGCGGCAACGAGGTTGAGCTTCTGCGGGCTGGTGCGCAGCATCCGGGTCTTGGCCATCGCCTCGTTGTCGGCGACGCGGCGGGGATTCTTGTCCTTGCTCATGGCTTACTTCCGCTTCGCTTTCTTGTCAGCGGCGTGACCGTGATAGGTGCGGGTCGGCGCGTACTCGCCGAACTTCTGACCGATCATGTCTTCGCTGACGTTGACGGGGATGTGCTTGTGACCGTTGTACACGCCGAAGGTCAGGCCCACGAACTGGGGCAGGATCGTCGAACGGCGCGACCAGATCTTGATCACTTCATTGCGGCCGGACTCGCGCGACGCTTCGGCTTTTTTCAGCACGTAAGCATCGACGAAAGGGCCTTTCCAAACAGAACGAGCCATGTGTTAACGGCCTTTCTTGCGAGCGTGGCGCGAACGAAGGATGAGCTTCGACGACGCCTTGTTCTTGTTGCGGGTGCGCGCACCCTTGGTCGGCTTGCCCCAGGGCGTCACGGGATGACGGCCACCGGAGGTCCGGCCCTCACCACCACCATGCGGGTGGTCGATCGGGTTCATCGCGACACCACGGACCGCGGGACGCTTGCCGAAGTGGCGGTTGCGACCGGCCTTGCCGAGGTTCTGGTTCGAGTGGTCCGCGTTCGAGACCGCGCCGACCGTCGCCATGCACTCCTGGCGCACGAGCCGCAGCTCGCCCGAGGAGAGGCGGATCTGGGCGTAGCCGCCGTCACGACCCACGAACTGGGCATAGGTGCCCGCCGAACGCGCGATCTGGCCGCCCTTGCCGGGCTTCATCTCGATGTTGTGGACGATCGTGCCGATCGGCATGCCCGAGAAGGGCATCGCGTTGCCGGGCTTGATGTCGACCTTCGAGCCCGCGACGACCTTGTCGCCGATCGAGACGCGCTGCGGCGCCAGGATGTAGGCCTGCTCGCCGTCTTCGTACTGGATCAGCGCGATGAAGGCGGTGCGGTTGGGGTCGTATTCGATGCGGGCGATGACGGCCTGCATGTCGAACTTGTTGCGCTTGAAATCGACGATCCGGTAGAGGCGCTTGGCGCCACCACCACGACGACGCATCGTGATCCGTCCGGTGTTGTTCCGGCCGCCCGACTTGGTCAGACCCTCGGTGAGGGCCTTGACGGGGCGTCCTTTCCAAAGCTCCGAACGGTCGATCAGCACCAGCCCGCGCTGGCCCGGCGTCGTCGGCTTGTACGACTTGAGTGCCATGCTTTGTGTCTTCCGTTGCTTTGCGGGTCGTGTCGACCCGGCAGTTGAAGGGCCCCGAAGGTCCCCGGTGATAAAGGGCCCCGAAGGTCCCCTGCGGTCAAAAGGAGCGGCCCCGGACGAATCCGGGGCCGCGCCGATGGGGTCACGTATTAGAGACCGGTCGAGACGTCAATGCTGTTGCCCTCTTCGAGGGTCACATAGGCCTTCTTGACGTCCTTGCGGGTGCCGATGACACCGCGGAACCGCTTGACCTTGCCCTTGGTGACGACGGTGTTGACCGCCTTCACCTTGACCGAGAACAGCGCCTCGACGGCTTCCTTGATCTGCGGCTTGTTGGCGTCGATCGCCACCTCGAAGACCACCGCGTTGGCCTCGGAGGCCAGGGTCGCCTTCTCGGTGATGACCGGCTTGCGGATCACGTCGTAGTGTTCGGGTTTCGCGCTCATTTCAGGCGAGCCTCCAGAGCTTCGACAGCCGCCTTGGTGAGCACGAGCGTGTCACTGCGGAGGATGTCGTAGACGTTGGCACCCATGGAGGGGAGCACGTCCAGGTTGGCGATGTTGCGCGCGGCCTGGGCGAAGCCCTCGTTGACCGCGGCGCCGTCGATGACCAGCGCCCGCTTCCAGCCGAGATTGGCGACCTGCTTCGCCAGCGCCGAGGTCTTGGCCTCGGTCTCGGCGTTCTCGATCACCACCAGCTCGCCGGCCTTGAGCTTCGCCGAGAGGGCGTGCTTGAGGCCGAGCTTGCGGAACTTCTTGGTCAGCTCGTGGTCGTGGCTGCGGGGCGTCGGGCCCTTGTAGGTGCCGCCGTGACGGAAGATCGGCGCGCCCTTGGAGCCGTGGCGTGCGCCGCCGGTGCCCTTCTGGCGATAGATCTTCTTGGTCGAGTAGCTGACCTCGGACCGGCCCAGCGTCGAGTGCGTGCCCTGCTGGGCACGCGCGCGCTGCCAGCGCACGACGCGGTGCAGGATGTCGGCGCGCGGCTCGAGGCCGAAGATCGCGTCGTCGAGATCGACGGAGCCCGCGGAGGCGCCGTCCAGCTTGATCGCATCAGCCTTCATTGTTCTCACCCTTCTCAGCGGATTCGATCGCGGCCTGCTCGGCCTCGGCAGCGGCCTTGGCGGCGGCTTCCTCGGCAGCGGCGGCCTCGGCGGCGGCCTCGTCAGCCAGGCGCTTGGCTTCGTCGGCATGGCTCTTCAGCCCGGCCGGGAACACCACGTGCTCGAGCACCGGCTTCTTCACGGCGTCCTTGACCGTGACCCAGCCGCCCTTGCCGCCCGGCACCGCGCCCTTGACCATGATCAGGCCACGGTCGGCGTCGGTCTTGACGACCTGGAGGTTCTGGGTGGTCACGCGGGCAGCACCCATGTGACCGGCCATCTTCTTGCCCTTGAACACCTTGCCGGGGTCCTGACACTGGCCGGTGGAGCCGTGCGAACGGTGGCTGATCGACACGCCGTGCGTGGCGCGCAGGCCGCCGAAGTTGTGCCGCTTCATGGCACCGGCGAAGCCTTTGCCGATCGAGGTGCCGGACACGTCGACGAACTGGCCTTCGAAGTAGTGCGCGGCGATGATTTCCTCGCCCACTTCGATCAGGTTTTCGGGCGCCACGCGGAACTCGGCGACCTTGCGCTTGGGCTCGACCTTGGCGGCGGCGAAATGGCCGCGCATCGGCGCGCTCACGCGCTTGGCCTTGGCGGTGCCGGCACCGAGCTGAACGGCGGTGTAGCCGTCACGCTCGATCGTGCGCTGCGCCACGACCTGCAGGTTGTCGAGCTGGAGCACGGTCACGGGGACCTGCTTGCCATCCTCGAGGAACAGGCGGGTCATGCCCACCTTCTTGGCGATGATTCCGGAACGCAACATCGTCACCCCCCTCACACCTTGATTTCGACGTCGACGCCGGCGGCCAGGTCGAGCTTCATCAGCGCGTCCACGGTCTGCGGGGTCGGGTCGACGATGTCGAGAAGACGCTTATGCGTGCGGATCTCGAACTGATCGCGGGATTTCTTGTCGATGTGCGGGCCACGGAGAACCGTGAAACGCTCGATCTTGTTCGGCAGCGGGATCGGCCCGCGGACCGAGGCGCCGGTGCGCTTGGCGGTGCTGACGATCTCCGCGGTGCTGGCATCCAGCACGCGGTAGTCGAAAGCCTTGAGCCGGATGCGGATATTCTGGCTTTGGGCGGCCATGTTAGTCCCCTTCAAGGGTTCGGGTTGAGAGGTCGGCCGGGCGGTATTGCCGGTCCACGTCGAACCCGTCGTAAAATGTGGTGCGGGGCGGGCATTACACCCGCCCCGCGGCGACGTCCACTGGGGCGCGTCGTTATTCGATGATCTTCGACACGACGCCGGCGCCGACGGTGCGGCCGCCTTCGCGGATGGCGAAGCGCAGGCCGTCTTCCATGGCGATCGGGGCGATCAGCTCGACGTTGAACTTCAGGTTGTCGCCCGGCATCACCATCTCGGTGCCCTCGGGGAGGACGACCGTGCCGGTGACGTCGGTGGTGCGGAAGTAGAACTGCGGACGGTAGTTCGCGAAGAACGGCGTGTGACGGCCACCCTCTTCCTTGGTGAGGATGTAGGCCTCGGCCTCGAACTTGGTGTGCGGCGCGACCGACTTGGGCTTGCACAGCACCTGGCCACGCTCGACGCCCTCGCGGTCGATGCCGCGCAGCAGGATGCCGACGTTGTCGCCCGCTTCACCGCGGTCGAGCAGCTTGCGGAACATCTCGACGCCGGTGCAGGTCGACTTCTTGGTGTCGCGGATGCCGACGATCTCGATCTCGTCGCCGACATTGATCACGCCACGCTCGACGCGGCCGGTGACCACGGTGCCGCGGCCGGAGATCGAGAACACGTCCTCGATCGGCATCAGGAACGGCAGGTCCACGGCGCGGGCCGGGGTCGGGATGTAGTCGTCGACGGCCTTCAGCAGCTCGACGATCGAGTTCTTGCCGATCTCGTCGTCGCGCTCTTCCATGGCGGCCAGCGCCGAGCCCTTGACGATCGGGATGTCGTCGCCCGGGTAGTCGTAGGAGGACAGCAGCTCGCGGATTTCCATCTCGACGAGCTCGAGCAGCTCCTCGTCATCCACCTGGTCGACCTTGTTCATGTAGACGACCATGTAGGGGATGCCCACCTGGCGGCCGAGCAGGATGTGCTCGCGGGTCTGCGGCATCGGGCCGTCGGCGGCGTTCACCACGAGGATCGCGCCGTCCATCTGGGCGGCACCGGTGATCATGTTCTTGACGTAGTCGGCGTGGCCGGGGCAGTCGACATGGGCGTAGTGACGGGTCTCGGTCTCGTACTCGACATGGGCGGTCGAGATGGTGATCCCGCGGGCCTTCTCTTCCGGCGCGCCGTCGATCTGGTCGTAGGCCTGGAAATCACCGAAATACTTGGTGATCGCCGCCGTCAGGGTGGTCTTGCCGTGGTCCACGTGACCGATGGTCCCGATGTTCACGTGCGGTTTGGTGCGTTCGAATTTTGCCTTCGCCATGATTGGCTCCTTGAATTGTCAGGCGTCGTGATGGCGGGGCCCGAGGGCCCCGCCGACCGTCACGCGTACTTCTTCTGGATCTCGTCGGAGATGTTCTGCGGGACCGGCTCGTAGTGATCGAAGATCATCGTGAACTGGGCCCGGCCCGAGGTCATCGAGCGCAGCGTGTTGATGTAGCCGAACATGTTGGCTAGCGGCACGAAGGCGTCGATCACGATCGCGTTGCCGCGCGTGTCCTGACCCTGCACCTGACCCCGACGCGAGGTGAGATCGCCGATGACACCACCGGTGTACTCTTCCGGCGTCAGCACCTCGACCTTCATCATCGGCTCGAGCAGCTTGGCGCCGGCCTTGCGCAGACCTTCACGCATGCACATCCGCGAGGCGATCTCGAAGGCGAGAACCGACGAGTCGACGTCGTGGAACTTGCCGTCCAGCAGCTCGACCTTGAAGTCGATCACCGGGAAGCCCGCCAGCGGACCGGAGTCCATCACCGACTTGATGCCCTTTTCGACGCCCGGGATGTATTCCTTGGGCACCGCGCCGCCGACGATCTTGCTCTCGAACGAGTAGCCCTCGCCCGGCTCGGTGGGCATGATGTTGAGCTTCACCTCGCCGAACTGGCCCGAACCACCCGACTGCTTCTTGTGGGTGTAGGTGTGCTCCACGGCGTGACCGATGGTCTCGCGGTAGGCCACCTGCGGCGCGCCGATGTTCGCCTCGACCTTGAACTCCCGCTTGAGGCGGTCGACCAGGATGTCGAGATGCAGTTCGCCCATGCCCTTCATGATGGTCTGGCCCGACTCGAGGTCGGTTTCGACGCGGAAGGACGGGTCCTCGGCGGCGAGACGCTGCAGACCGGCGGACATCTTCTCCTGGTCGGCCTTGGTCTTCGGCTCGACCGCGATCTCGATGACCGGATCGGGGAAGGTCATGGTCTCGAGCACGACCTGCTTGTTGGGGTCGCACAGCGTGTCACCGGTGGTGGTCTCCTTGAGACCGGCCAGCGCGATGATGTCGCCCGCATAGGCGTTCTCGATCTCTTCGCGGTTGATGGCGTGCATCATCATCATCCGACCGACGCGCTCGCGCTTGCCCTTGGTCGAGTTCATCATGGTGTCGCCCTTGCTCACCACGCCCGAGTAGATCCGGGTGAAGGTCAGCGAGCCCACGAAGGGGTCGTTCATGATCTTGAACGCCAGGCCCGAGAAGGGCTCGGAGTCGTCGGCATGACGCGGGATGTTGCGGGTCTCGGTCTCGTCGTCCGGCGAGAAGCCCATATAGGCGGGCACGTCGAGCGGCGAGGGCAGGAAGTCGATGACCGCGTTGAGCAGCGGCTGGACGCCCTTGTTCTTGAACGCGGAACCAGCGGCGACCGGCACGAAGGACAGCGACAGCGTGCCCTTGCGGATCAGGCTGCGCAGGGTCGGCTCGTCGGGCTCCTGGCCTTCGAGATAGGCCTCCATCGCGTCATCGTCCTGCTCGACGGCATTCTCGATGAGCGTGGCGCGCCACTCGTTGGCGACGTCCTGAAGCTCGTCGCGGATCGGCTGACGGACCCAGGACGCGCCCAGGTCTTCACCCTTCCAGACCCACTCTTCCATCTTGATCAGGTCGACGATGCCCTCGAGCTTGTCCTCGGCGCCGATCGGCAGGGCGATCGGAACCGGGGTCGCGCCGGTGCGGTCCTTGATCATCTTCACGCAGTTGAAGAAGTCGGCGCCGATCTTGTCCATCTTGTTGACGAAGACGATGCGCGGAACCTTGTAGCGGTCGGCCTGACGCCAGACGGTCTCGGTCTGCGGCTCGACACCGGCGTTGGCGTCGAGGAGGCAGATCGCACCGTCGAGCACCGCCAGCGAACGCTCGACTTCGATGGTGAAGTCGACGTGGCCGGGGGTGTCGATGATGTTGAAGCGGTACTTCGTGTCCGAAGTCCCCTCGGCGGTCGGGTCTTCCTGGCGCTGCCAGAACGTGGTGGTCGCAGCAGAGGTGATCGTGATGCCACGCTCCTGCTCCTGCTCCATCCAGTCCATGGTCGCGGCGCCGTCATGGACTTCGCCGATCTTGTGGGACTTGCCGGTGTAGAACAGCACCCGCTCGGTCGTGGTGGTCTTGCCGGCATCGATGTGGGCCATGATGCCGAAGTTGCGGTAGCGCTGCAGAGGATAGTCGCGAGGCATAACTGTGCTCCTTCCGCTTACCAGCGGTAGTGGCTGAACGCTTTGTTGGCGTCGGCCATCTTGTGGGTGTCTTCGCGTTTCTTCACCGCGGTGCCGCGGCCGTTGACCGCATCGAGCAGCTCGCCGGCGAGACGCTCTTCCATGGTGTTCTCGTTGCGCTTGGCGCTGGCGTCGATCAGCCAGCGGATCGCCAGCGCCTCGCGGCGCTCGGGGCGGACCTCGACGGGGACCTGGTAGGTCGCACCGCCGACGCGGCGCGAACGCACCTCGACGGAGGGTTTGATGTTGTCGAGCGCCTCGTGGAACACCTCGACGGGCTCCTTCTTGAGACGGCTCTCGACCCGGTCGAACGCGTTGTAGACGATGCGCTCGGCGACGGCTTTCTTGCCGTCGATCATCAGGTTGTTCATGAACTTGGTGAGAACCCGGTCGCCGAACTTGGCATCGGGCAGGATCTCACGTTTCTCGGCGGCGTGACGACGCGACATGGCGCTCTCTCCTTACTTCGGACGCTTCGCGCCGTACTTCGAGCGGCGCTGCTTGCGGTTCTTGACCCCTTGGGTGTCAAGCACGCCGCGGAGGATGTGGTAACGGACGCCCGGAAGGTCTTTGACCCGGCCGCCACGGATCAGGACCACCGAGTGCTCCTGAAGGTTGTGGCTCTCGCCGGGAATGTAGCTGATGACCTCGAAGCCATTGGTCAGGCGCACCTTGGCGACCTTCCGCATGGCCGAGTTCGGCTTCTTCGGCGTCGTGGTGTACACCCGAGTGCACACGCCACGCTTCTGCGGGCAGGACTCAAGGTGCTGCGACTTGGACTTGGTGACTTTCGGCTGCCGCGGCTTGCGGATCAGCTGCTGGATCGTTGGCATTGGGCGTCTTTCCCCGTTTCCTGCACATGTGTCACGGACCGGACGGCCCGCCGATTTCGATTCCTCGCACTTCACGCGTCCGTAAAGCACAAAAACCCGCGAACGCGCCCCTCTCCCGGACACGATGCGGTGGGTCTCCAGAGGATCGGGGCACTTGGCCCGGATCGTGACCACTTCAGCTCTGATATCAGGGCGGAAAGCGGACTGCCCCCTGCCCAAGTGGTGGCCGTATAGGGGGAGTCGCGAAGGGTGTCAACTGCGCCCCGAGGGCGCCCGCCCCACCCCGCCGGCAAGACGCCGCGGCAGCCTCCGGCGGGCCGCCTGCGCCCCCCCGCCCTGACATCACCGCCGCGCCGTGTTAGGTTGCGCCCCATACCGTCACGCAGGATCGAAGGACAGGCCGGATTGCAGATGAGTGTCGTTCTGGGAAGACGCCCGGGCCATCCGCACGCGAAGGCCTATGACTGGTGGCCGCCGCCCCGGCCCGCCGCCGCGCATTCCCTTTTCCCCTGACATTACGGAGAGATACCCATGGCAGACATGGCAAGCCCGCGCCTCGAGGCGCGGCAGTTGCGGCTCGACTGGGCCGATGGCGGCAGCGATGCGTTTCCCTATATCTGGCTGCGCGACACCGACCCGGCGGGGTTTCACCCGCGCACCGGCGAGCGGGTCTTCGACCTGACCTCGGTGCCGCTCGATCTCGCGCCCGAGGCGGCGCGGGTCGAGGGCACGACGCTGGTGATCGACTGGCCCGGGCATGACGAAGCCAGCCGGTTCGAGCTCGGCTGGCTGCGCGAGAATCGCCCCGGCGCGGCGCGCCCCGATCCCGCGCAGCTGCCCGCCACCGCGTGGCGGGGCGATCTGGGCGCGGGCGGCGTGCCGCGCGCCCGCGCGGCCGAGGTGCTGGCCGACGACATGGCGCTTTCGACCTGGCTGCGCGACAGCAAGGAATACGGCCTGTCGATCGTCGAAGGGCTCGAGGACGATGTCGAGGCGGGCTGCGGCGTCGCGCGGCGGATCGGTTTCCTGCGCGAGACCAATTTCGGGCTGACCTTCGAGGTCGTCTCGAAGCCCGATCCCAACAATCTCGCCTACACCTCGGACGCGCTGCCGCTGCACACCGACCTGACCAACCAGGAGATGCCGCCGGGCTGGCAGTTCCTGCACTGCCTCGCCAACGAGGCCGAAGGCGGCGGTTCGGTGTTCTGCGACGGCGTCGCGGTGGCCGAGGATCTGGCGCGAGAAGACCCCGCCGCCTTCGAGCTGCTGGCCACGGTCGACATCCCGTTCCGCTTTCATGACGGCGACACCGACATTCGGGCGCGCAAGACGGTGATCCGGCGCGGGCGCGGCGGCGAGATCGAGGAGATCTGCTTCAACGCCCATCTCGCCGACATCCTCGACATCGATCCCGCGATCATGCCGGACTACTATGCCGCCTATCGCCGGCTGATGCAGATGACCCGAGACCCGGCCTACCTCGTGACGCTCAAGCTCAAGGCCGGGGAAATGGTGGTGTTCGACAACCGCCGGGTGCTGCATGGCCGCGCCGCCTTCGACCCGTCGACCGGGTTCCGGCACCTGCGCGGCTGCTATGTCGACCGGGGCGAGTTCGACAGCCGGATCCGGGTGCTGGCCCGCGCCCGAGACCGCGCCGAGGCCGCCTGATCACGGGCGGGCGGGGGCGCCCCGCGCCCCCGCCCGCCGCATCTGGACGGCCCCGGCGATCGCCTGCATCATCGCTTGCATGACCGACCGCCCCGAACGCTTTCTCGTTTTCGCCGGCATGCGCGACGAGGGCGCGTTCCTCGTCGAGTGGATCTCGTGGTACCGGATGATGGGCTTCGAGATCCTGGTCGGCGTCAATGACTGCACCGACCGCTCCCCCGCCCTGCTCGACGCCTTTGCGCGCGCGGGCTGGCTGCAATGGTTCGAACATCGCCCGCCCGCGGGCACGCCGCCCAAGCAATCCGCGCATCGCCACGCGCAGCGCCACCCCGCCACCGCGGACACCGACTGGCTGCTGATCTGCGATGTCGACGAGTTCCTCGTGCTGCATCGCGGGGATGGCGGCATCGGCGCCTATCTCGACGATCTGGGGCGCGACCATCTCGGCGTGGCGTTCCACTGGCAATGCTTCGGCACGGGCGGCTGGCGGCGCTACCAGCCCGGTCTCGTGCACCGGCAGTTTCGCAGGCGCGGCATGTCGCGGCGGCCCGCCAACGTCATGGTCAAGACGCTGTTTCGCACGCCGCGCCGGTTCGGGCGCTGGAGCGATCACATGCCGTGGGAGTTCGACGGCACGTGGGACCGGGGCGCCAACCGCATCGTCGACAGCGAGGGGCGGATGATCGAAGAGCTGCTGCACGGGCCGCACCCGGTGCGCTACACGGATGTCGAACAGGTCACGCATCGCTACGCGCAGATGAACCATTACATGCTGCGCTCGGCCGAGCAGTTCGAGCTGAAGCGCGGCACGCTTTCGGCGACGGCGGCCAAGGACCGCTATACCCAGTCCTTCTTCGAGGCGCGCGACCGCAACGGGCGGCGCGATCTTGCGGCGCTGGCCCATGCGCGGGCCTTCGACCGCGTCCATGCGCAGGCGATGGCCCTGCCGGATGTCGCGCGGTTGCATCATCTGTGCTGCGCCGATCTGGTGGCGCGGCTTTGCGCGCATCAGGGGCGCGCGCCGCAAGGCGATCCGCGCTGGCAGGCGGCGATGGCGGCGGCCGAGGCCGCCTGACAGGGACGGCCCCCCCCGCCCCGTATCGCGCGGGACGCGCGTGGGGCGGCGCGCATGAAAAAGGCCCCCGGGACGCATCCCGGGGGCCTTTCTCGTGTCTCGGACCTCTTCCGCGGGGGAAGATCAGTCGCGGCTGTCCTCGGTGTTGGCCGAGATCGTGTCGAACTGGTCGTCCGACATCGGCTGCTCCGAGGGCGCGGCCAGCGCCGCGGCCTGCTCGGCCGCTTCGCGCTTTTGCTCGATCACCGAATGATCGCGGTCGTGGGCGATCTTGCGGACGCGGGTGGTCGCGCCGCCGGTGCCGGCCGGGATCAGGCGGCCGACGATGACGTTCTCCTTGAGACCGACGAGCTTGTCGCGCTTGCCCTGGACCGAAGCCTCGGTGAGCACGCGGGTGGTCTCCTGGAACGACGCCGCCGAGATGAAGCTGCGGGTCTGCAGCGACGCCTTGGTGATGCCGAGCAGCACGGGCATGCCCTGCGCCGGGCGGCCGCCCTTGGAGATCGCCTTCTCGTTGGCCTCGTCGAACTCGACCTTGTCGACATGCTCGCCCTTGAGAAGCGTGCTCTCGCCCGAATCCATGATCTCGATCTTCTGCAGCATCTGGCGAACGATCACCTCGATGTGCTTGTCGTTGATCTTCACGCCCTGCAGTCGATAGACGTCCTGCACCTCGGCGATCATGTAGTCGGCCAGCGCTTCGACACCCATGATGGCAAGGATGTCATGCGGCGCGGGGTTGCCGTCCATGATGTAGTCACCCTTCTGCACGAAGTCGCCTTCCTGCACCGGGATGTGCTTGCCCTTGGGCACCATGTACTCGACCTTGTCGCGCCCTTCCTCGGCGGGCTCGATGGCGATGCGGCGCTTGTTCTTGTAGTCCTTGCCAAAGCGCACATAGCCGTCGATCTCGGCGATGATCGCGTGATCCTTGGGACGACGGGCCTCGAACAGTTCGGCCACCCGCGGCAGACCGCCGGTGATGTCCTTGGTCTTGGCGCCCTCGCGCGGGATCCGCGCCACCACGTCGCCGGCCTGGATCTCCTGGCCGTCCTCGACCGAGAGAATCGCGTCCACCGACATCGGGTAGGTCACCGGGTTGCCGCTGTCGGTGCGGGCCGGTTCGCCATCCTCGCCGACGATCAGGATCTCGGGCTTGAGCTCGTTGCCCTTGGGCACCGAACGCCAGTCCGTGACGATCCGCTGGGTCATGCCGGTGGCGTCGTCGGTGTCCTCGCGCACGGCGATGCCGTTGACGAGATCCACGAACTTCGCGGTACCGGCCTTCTCGGCGATGATCGGCAGGGTGTAGGGGTCCCATTCGAACATCTTCTCGCCGCGCGTCACCTCGGCGCCTTCCTTGAGGAAGACCTTGGTGCCGTAGCCGATCTTGTGGCTGGCGCGCTCTTCGCCGTCCTCGCCCATGATCGCGATGACCATGTTGCGGCCCATGACGATCTGTTCGCCGGCGGCGTTCTCGAGCAGGTTGGCGTTGCGGAACTCCACCTTGCCCGACTGGCTCGCCTCGAGGAAGGACTGCTGGCCACCTTGCGCCACGCCGCCGATGTGGAAGGTCCGCATCGTCAGCTGGGTGCCCGGCTCGCCGATCGACTGCGCCGCGATGATGCCCACGGCCTCGCCCTGGTTCACCATGGTGCCGCGCGCGAGGTCACGCCCGTAGCACATCGCGCAGACGCCGTCCTCGGCCTCGCAGGTGAGCGGGCTGCGGATGCGCATCTTCTGCACCGCCGCCTGCTCGATCATGTCGGCCTTGCGCTCGTCGATCAGCTCGCCCGCCGCGACCAGCACCTCTTCGGTGCCCGGACGCAGCACGTCGTCGGCCGAAACCCGGCCCAGAACGCGCTCGGAGAGCGGCGAGACCACCTCGCCGTCATTGACCGCCGCTTCCGCGGTGATCGCCCGGTCGGTGCCGCAGTCGTGCTCGCGCACGATGCAGTCCTGCGCCACGTCGACGAGACGACGGGTCAGGTAGCCCGAGTTCGCGGTCTTGAGCGCGGTGTCCGACAGGCCTTTGCGCGCGCCGTGGGTCGAGTTGAAGTACTCGAGCACGGTCAGGCCTTCCTTGAAGTTCGAGATGATCGGCGTCTCGATGATCTCGCCCGAGGGCTTGGCCATCAGGCCGCGCATGCCGCCCAGCTGCTTCATCTGGGTGACCGAGCCACGCGCACCGGAGTGGGCCATCATGTAGACCGAGTTGGGCTCGGCCTCGGCGCCATGCTCGTCGCGCTTGTTGGCCGAGATGGTGGTCATCATGGCCTCGGTGACCTTGTCGTTGCACTTCGACCAGGCGTCCACGACCTTGTTGTACTTCTCGCCCTGGGTGATCAGGCCGTCCATGTACTGCTGCTCGAAATCCTTGACCTGGTCGCGGGTCTCGTCGACCAGCGTCCATTTCGCGTCAGGGATGACCATGTCGTCCTTGCCGAAGGAGATGCCCGCCTTGAAGGCCTCCTTGAAGCCCGCGGACATGATCTGGTCGCAGAAGATGACCGACTCCTTCTGGCCGCAATAGCGGTAGACGGTGTCGATGACCTGCTGGACCTCCTTCTTGCGCAGCAGACGGTTCAGAAGCTCGAACGGCGCCTTGGCGTTGAGCGGCAGCAGACCGCCGAGCCGCAGGCGGCCCGGGGTGGTCTCGAACCGCTTGACGACCTCGTTGCCCTCTTCGTCGATCTGCTTGATGCGCGCGTTGATGCGCGCATGCATGTGCACTTCGCCGGCGTTCAGAGCGTGCTCGACCTCGTCGATCGAGTTGAAGGACATGCCCTCGCCCTTCATGCCTTCGCGCATGATGGTCGTGTAGTAGAGGCCGAGAACCATGTCCTGCGACGGCACGATGATCGGCGCGCCGTTGGCCGGCGACAGCACGTTGTTCGTGGACATCATCAGAACGCGGGCTTCGAGCTGCGCCTCGAGCGACAGCGGCACGTGCACGGCCATCTGGTCGCCGTCGAAGTCGGCGTTGAAGGCCGAGCAGACCAGCGGGTGAAGCTGGATCGCCTTGCCCTCGATCAGCTGCGGCTCGAACGCCTGGATGCCGAGACGGTGCAGCGTCGGCGCGCGGTTGAGCATGACGGGATGCTCGCGGATGACTTCATCCAGGATGTCCCAGACCTCGGGACGCTCCTTTTCAACGAGCTTCTTGGCCTGCTTCACGGTCGAGCTGAGACCCTTGGCCTCCAGCCGCGAATAGATGAACGGCTTGAACAGCTCGAGCGCCATCTTCTTGGGCAGACCGCACTGGTGCAGCTTCAGCTCGGGGCCGGTCACGATGACCGAACGGCCCGAGAAGTCGACCCGCTTGCCCAGAAGGTTCTGGCGGAAGCGGCCCTGCTTGCCCTTGAGCATGTCCGACAGCGACTTCAGCGGGCGCTTGTTGGCGCCGGTGATGACGCGGCCGCGGCGGCCGTTGTCGAACAGCGCGTCGACCGATTCCTGCAGCATCCGCTTTTCGTTGCGCACGATGATGTCGGGCGCGCGCAGCTCGATCAGCCGCTTGAGGCGGTTGTTGCGGTTGATCACCCGGCGGTACAGGTCGTTGAGATCCGAGGTCGCGAAGCGGCCACCGTCGAGCGGCACCAGCGGGCGCAGCTCGGGCGGGATCACCGGGATCACGGTCAGCACCATCCACTCGGGACGGTTGCCGCTCTCGATGAAGCTCTCGACGATCTTCAGGCGCTTGATGATCTTCTTGGGCTTGAGCTCGCCGGTCGCCTCCTTGAGGTCGGCGCGCAGCTGCTCGGCTTCGCCCTCGAGGTCGATCTGGGCCAACATCTCGCGGATCGCCTCGGCGCCGATATTGGCCGAGAACGCGTCCGCGCCGTACTGGTCCTGCGCGTCGAGGAACTGCTCCTCGGTCATCAGCTGGCCATAGGTCAGGTCGGTGAGACCCGGCTCGATGACGACGTAGTTCTCGAAGTAGAGAATCCGCTCGAGGTCACGAAGCGTCATGTCCAGCATCAGGCCGATCCGGCTGGGGAGCGACTTGAGGAACCAGATATGGGCGACGGGGGCGGCCAGCTCGATATGGCCCATCCGCTCGCGGCGGACCTTCTGCAGCGTCACCTCGACGCCGCATTTCTCGCAGACGACGCCGCGATACTTCATGCGCTTGTACTTGCCGCACAGGCATTCGTAGTCCTTGATCGGACCGAAGATGCGCGCGCAGAACAGGCCGTCACGCTCGGGCTTGAACGTGCGGTAGTTGATGGTTTCGGGCTTCTTGATCTCACCGAAGGACCAGCTGAGGATCCTTTCCGGGGACGCGAGGCTCACCTTGATCTCGTCGAAGGTCTTGGCCGGGGTCAGCGGATTGAACGGGTTGTTCGTGAGTTCCTGGTTCATTTCAAATCCTTGAATCTAGGCAGAGGGCGACGGCGTGCCGCCCCGGTGTCCCGGGGCGGCTGAAAGACGCCGTTACTCGTCCTCCGCGTCCAGGAGTTCCATGTTGAGGCCGAGGCCCCGGACTTCCTTCACGAGGACGTTGAACGATTCCGGCACGCCGGCCTCGAAGTTGTCCTCGCCCTTGACGATGCTCTCGTAGACCTTGGTGCGGCCCGCCACGTCGTCCGACTTCACGGTCAGCATTTCCTGCAGCGTGTAGGCGGCGCCGTAAGCTTCGAGCGCCCAGACCTCCATCTCGCCGAAGCGCTGGCCACCGAACTGCGCCTTACCACCGAGCGGCTGCTGGGTGACGAGGCTGTACGGCCCGGTCGAACGGGCGTGGATCTTGTCGTCCACGAGGTGGTGCAGCTTGAGCAGGTACTTCACGCCCACCGTCACCTTGCGCGAGAACTTCTCGCCGGTGCGGCCGTCGAACAGGTCCGACTGGCCGGAGTGGTCGAAGCCGGCACGGGTCAGCGCGTCGTTGACGTCGCCTTCCTTGGCGCCGTCGAAGACCGGCGTGGCGATCGGCACGCCGCGCTGCACGTTGCCCGCCAGCTCGGCCACGCCCGCCTCGTCGAGACCCTCGATGCCCTCGTCATAGACATCCTCGCCATAGGCGATGCGCAGCGCCTCGCGCACCGGGGTGAGATCACCCGAGCGGCGATAGTCCTGCAGCGCCTCGTCGACCTGGATGCCCAAGCCGCGCGCGGCCCAGCCCATGTGGGTCTCGAGGATCTGACCGACATTCATGCGCGACGGCACGCCCAGCGGGTTGAGGCAGAAATCGACCGGCGTGCCGTCGGCGAGGAACGGCATGTCCTCCATCGGCACGACGCGGGAGATGACGCCCTTGTTGCCGTGACGGCCGGCCATCTTGTCGCCCGGCTGCAGCTTGCGCTTCACCGCGACGAAGACCTTGACCATCTTCATCACGCCCGGCGGCAGGTCGTCGCCGCGGCGGACCTTTTCGACCTTGTCCTCGAACCGCGCGTCGAGCGTGCGCTTCTGGATCTCGTACTGCTCGTTCAGCGCCTCGACGATCTTGGCGTCGTCCTCGTCCTCGAGGGCGAGCTGCCACCACTGGCCGCGCGACAGCGTGCCCAGCAGCTCGTCGTCGATCACCGAGCCGGCCTTGACCCCGCGCGGGCCCTTCACGGCGGTCTTGCCGCTGATCAGGTCCTTGAGGCGCGCATAGATGTTGCGGTCGAGGATCGCCAGCTCGTCATCGCGGTCGCGCGCGAGACGGTCGACTTCCTCGCGCTCGATCTGCAGCGCGCGCTCGTCCTTGTCGACGCCGTGGCGGTTGAACACCCGGACCTCGACGATGGTGCCGAAATCGCCCGGCGGCAGCCGCAGCGAGGTGTCGCGCACGTCGGACGCCTTTTCACCGAAGATGGCGCGGAGCAGTTTTTCCTCCGGCGTCATCGGGCTTTCGCCCTTGGGGGTGATCTTGCCCACGAGGATGTCGCCCGGCCCCACTTCGGCGCCGATATAGACGATGCCCGCCTCGTCGAGGTTGCGCAGGGCTTCCTCGCCGACATTCGGGATGTCGCGGGTGATCTCTTCCGGCCCGAGCTTGGTGTCGCGGGCGGCGACTTCGAATTCCTCGATGTGGATCGAGGTGAAGACGTCGTCGCGCACGATGCGCTCGGAGATCAGGATCGAGTCCTCGTAGTTGTAGCCGTTCCACGGCATGAAGGCGACGACCACGTTCTTGCCGAGCGCCAGCTCGCCCATGTCGGTCGAGGGGCCGTCGGCGACGACCTCGCCCTTCTGGACCCGGTCACCCACCTTCACCAGCGGACGCTGGTTGATGCAGGTGTTCTGGTTCGAACGCTGGAACTTGCGCATCCGGTAGATGTCGACCCCGGCATCGCCGAGCTCGAGATCCTCGGTGGCGCGGATCACGATCCGGGTGGCGTCGACCTGGTCGATGATGCCGCCGCGGCGCGCCATGATCGCGGCGCCGGAATCGCGGGCCACGACTTCCTCGATGCCGGTGCCGACCAGCGGCGCCTCGGCCTGCAGCAGCGGCACGGCCTGACGCTGCATGTTCGAGCCCATCAGCGCGCGGTTGGCGTCGTCGTTCTCGAGGAACGGGATCAGCGAGGCCGCGACCGAGACGAGCTGCTTGGGGCTCACGTCGATCAGGTCGACGCTTTCCGAGGGGGCCAGCATGTAGTCGCCCGACTGGCGGGTGTTGACGAGATCATTGGTGAACTTGCCGTTCTCGTCGAGCGAGGCGTTGGCCTGCGCCACGGTGTGGCGCATTTCCTCGGTCGCCGAGAGGTAGTTCACCTCGTCGGTCACCTGCCCGTCCACCACCTTGCGGTAGGGGGTCTCGATGAAGCCGTACTTGTTCACCCGCGCGAAGGTGGCGAGCGAGTTGATCAGGCCGATGTTCGGGCCTTCCGGCGTTTCGATCGGGCACATCCGGCCGTAATGGGTCGGGTGCACGTCGCGCACCTCGAAGCCCGCGCGCTCGCGCGTCAGACCGCCCGGCCCGAGCGCCGAGAGACGACGCTTGTGCGTCACTTCGGACAGCGGGTTGGTCTGGTCCATGAACTGCGACAGCTGCGAGGAGCCGAAGAATTCGCGCACCGCGGCGGCCGCGGGTTTCGCGTTGATCAGGTCCTGCGGCATGACGGTGTCGATCTCGACGCTCGACATGCGCTCCTTGATCGCGCGCTCCATGCGCAGGAGACCCACGCGGTACTGGTTTTCCATCAGCTCGCCGACCGAGCGCACCCGGCGGTTGCCCAAGTGGTCGATGTCGTCGATCTCGCCCTTGCCGTCGCGCAGCTCCACCAGCGCCTTGATGCAGGCGACGATGTCCTCGCGGCGCAGGGTGCGCTGGGTGTCCTCGGCGTCGAGCGCGAGGCGCATGTTCATCTTCACCCGGCCCACGGCCGAGAGGTCGTACCGCTCGGGGTCGAAGAACAGCGTGTCGAACAGCGCCGAGGCCGCGTCGACGGTCGGCGGCTCGCCCGGACGCATGACCTTGTAGATTTCCATCAAGGCCGTTTCGCGGTTCCAGGCCTTGTTGTCGGCGGCGACGGTGTTGCGGATGTAGGGACCGACATTGACGTTGTCGATGTCGAGCACCGGGATGTCGGTGATGCCCGCATCCATCAGCTCCTTGAGCGAGCCGCCGGTGATGTCGCCGTTCTTGTCGGTCTCGAAGGTCAGCTCGTCGCCGGCCTCGACATAGATCGCGCCGGTCTCTTCGTCGATGATGTCGCGGGCGACGAACTTGCCCACGATGCTGTCGAACGGCACGAGCAGGTCGGTCACCTTGCCCTCGTCGATCAGCTTCTTGACGGCGCGCGGCGTGACCTTGTCGCCGGCCTTGGCGATCACTTCGCCGGTGGCGGCGTCGACGAGATCATGCGCCGGACGGGTGCCGCGCACGCGCTCGGGGAAGAACTTCGTGACCCAGGAGCGGGCCTTCTTGTCGAAGCTGTAATCGACCGTGTTGTAATAGGCATCCATGATGCCTTCCTGGTCGAGACCCAGCGCGTAGAGGAGCGTGGTCACCGGCAGCTTGCGGCGGCGGTCGATGCGCGCGAAGACGAGATCCTTGGCGTCGAATTCGAAGTCGAGCCAGGAGCCGCGATAGGGGATGATCCGGCAGGCGAAGAGCAGCTTGCCCGAGGAATGGGTCTTGCCCTTGTCGTGATCGAAGAACACGCCGGGGCTGCGGTGCATCTGGGACACGATCACCCGCTCGGTCCCGTTGACGATGAAGGTGCCGTTCTGGGTCATCAGGGGCATGTCGCCCATGAAGACGTCCTGCTCCTTGATGTCCTTGACGGACTTGGCGCCGGTGTCCTCGTCGACATCGAACACGATCAGGCGCAGCGTGACCTTCAGCGGCGCGCTGTAGGTCATGTCGCGGGCCTGGCACTCCTCGACGTCGTATTTCGGGCGCTCGAGTTCGTATTTCACGAATTCGAGCGTCGCCGTCTCGTTGAAATCCTTGATCGGGAAGACCGACTGGAAGACGCCCTTGATCCCTTCGCCGTCGGTCGGCTCGGACTGGTCGCCCGATTTCAGGAACAGGTCATAGGAAGATTTCTGCACCTCGATGAGGTTCGGCATCTCCAGCACTTCGCGGATCTTGCCGTAATACTTGCGCAAACGCTTCTGGCCGAGGAAGGACTGAGCCATGGGTGTCGTCACCTTTCAGGTCTCTGCGGATCACCGGGCCGGCGGGGAAGGCCACGGCATCCTTGCGAGAGGGGAGTTCCGGTCCATTCGCGATCTTCGTCCCACCGAAGACCTCCCGACCGTGGAACCTGCCCGAGACGGGGGCCGCACGCAGCCCCCTTCCAAGACGGGTTCGGCTGGACCCGCGAAATCGCGGATCCAGCCAATTCAAGAGGCGTGGCGCGCGTGCCGCGCGCCCGCCGAAATCAGGCCAGCTCGACCTTGGCGCCGGCTGCTTCCAGCTTCGCCTTGATCTCTTCGGCTTCCGCCTTCGGCGCGCCTTCCTTGACCTTGCCGCCGGCCTCGACGAGGTCCTTGGCTTCTTTCAGGCCGAGGCCGGTGATGCCGCGGACTTCCTTGATCACGTTGATCTTCTGAGCGCCGGCGTCCTTCAGGACGACGTCGAACTCGGTCTTCTCTTCTTCGGCAGCGCCGGCATCGCCAGCCGGACCAGCCATCATCACGGCGCCGCCGGCGGCGGGCTCGATGCCATACTCGTCCTTGAGGATGGTTTTCAGTTCCTGCGCCTCGAGGAGGGTCAGACCAACGATCTCTTCGGCGAGTTTCTTCAGATCAGCCATTTTACTTTTCCGTTCGTTCAATTGTGTTCCAACGCGGGGGCTTTCAACCCCCGAGGGAGACGGGATGCCTTATGCGGCCTTCTCTTCGATGGTCGAGAGAATGCCTGCGATGTTGCTTGCGGGCGCGCCAATGGCACCGGCGATGTTCGATGCCGGGGCACCGATGCAGCCGACGATCGAAGCGATGAGCTCCTCACGCGACGGCATCTGGGCCACGGCCTTCACACCGGCCGGATCCAGAGCCGAGTCTCCCATCGCGCCGCCGAGGATGACCAGCTTGTCGTTGGTCTTCGCATAGGCGTCGACCACCTTGGCAGCCGCCACGGGGTCTTCGGAATAGGAGAGCACGGTCATGCCCGTGAGGTAGTCGGCGATGCTTGCGCAGGGCTTCCCCTCAAGGGCGATCTTGGCGAGCTTGTTCTTGGCAACGCGCACGGACCCGCCAGCTTCGCGCATCTTCGCGCGCAGGTCCTGCATATTGGCAACCGTCATGCCTTCGTAGTGGGCAACCACCACGACGCCAGAGCTTTCGAAGATCTGGCCGAGTTCCTCGACCACTTTCTCTTTCTGGGCTCTATCCACGGTTTACTCCAAGTTTGGGGGTTTCCCCCCGGCTCTGTCTGACCCCCTGATCGTCCGGGGGCCGTTCGGGTCCGTTTTCAGGGTCCCGAGGCCGAGATCGCCCGAAGGGAAGGCACAGCTTCCGAACGGAAATCCAACTCTCGTTTCCCATCTCGGGAAGGCCTTAGCGGGGTGTCCCCCTGCCCTCCGTCTCGGACAGGACGGGGCGCGAGCGCCCCGCCATTCGCTCCCCGCCGAGGCAGGGAGGAAATCTCTATCAGGCCGCGCCGGTGGCCGAGGCCAGGTCGACGGTGACGCCCGGGCCCATGGTCGAGGACAGCGCCACCTTCTTGAGGTAGGTGCCCTTGGCGCCGGCGGGCTTCGCCTTGGAGACGGCATCCACGAAGGCGCGGATGTTCTCTTCGAGCTTGGTCTCGTCGAAGGACGCCTTGCCGACGCCGGCATGGATCACGCCGGCCTTTTCGACGCGGAACTGCACCTGGCCGCCCTTGGCCGCGTTCACGGCCTCGGTCACGTCCATGGTGACGGTGCCGATCTTCGGGTTCGGCATCAGGTTGCGCGGGCCGAGGATCTTGCCCAGGCGGCCGACGATCGGCATCATGTCCGGCGTCGCGATGCAACGGTCGAACTCGATCTTGCCGGACTGCACGGTCTCCATCAGGTCTTCGGCGCCGACGATGTCGGCCCCGGCCTTCTTGGCCTCTTCGGCCTTCTCGCCACGGGCGAAGACGGCGACGCGCACGGTCTTGCCGGTGCCGTTGGGCAGGGTGACCGAGCCGCGGACCATCTGGTCGGCGTGGCGCGGATCGACGCCGAGGTTCATCGCGATCTCGACGGTCTCGTCGAACTTCGCGGAGGCGTTCGACTTGATCAGCGAGACGGCCTCGGAGAGCTGGACGTTCTCCTTGCCGGCGAAGGCCTCGCGGGCGGCGCGGGTGCGTTTACCGAGTTTTGCCATGATTCAGCCTTTCACCTCGATACCCATCGACTTGGCGGAGCCAAGGACGGTCTGCATCGCACCCTCGACGCTGGTGGCGTTGAGGTCCTTCATCTTCGCTTCGGCGATCTCGCGCACCTGGGCGAGCGTCACGGTGCCGGCGGTCTCCTTGCCGGGCAGCGTCGCGCCCTTGGCGCGGTTGCGCTTGCCGACGGGCTTCAGGCCAGCGGCCTTCTTGAGGAAGAACGACGCCGGCGGCGACTTGATCTCCATCGTGAAGGACTTGTCCTGGTAGTAGGTGATCACGGTCGGGCAGGGCGAACCCTTTTCCATGTCCGCGGTCTTCGCGTTGAAGGCCTTGCAGAACTCCATGATGTTGATGCCGCGCTGACCCAGCGCCGGGCCGACCGGCGGCGACGGGTTCGCTTCGCCTGCCTTCACCTGGAGCTTCAGCTGCCCCATCACTTTCTTGGCCATCGGGCCTCTCCTTGTCGCAACACCGCGCGGACGCGTCCGGGCGGCTGTGGTTGGCGTGGTGCGGCGAAACCGGGCGCGCCCGGCGGCCTCCCACATTCGCGACACCCGCCTTGGCGCGAATCGCGACCGGGGATCGGCCTTGGACGGTCCCCGGGGAAGGCCGCCGCATAGCCCGGCCACGCCCGCGCGTCAACCCCGCCCATCCCCGGCCCGGCGCCCCCGCGCCGCCATGTCGTCGTAATGACGCGACCAGCTCGCGGCGACCTGCGGCCAGCCGAAACGCGCCCGCGCCACCGCCCTGCCCCGCGCGCCGACCGATTTGGCGCGCGCCGGGTCGGCGGCCAGGTCCCGCATCGCCCCGGCCAGCCCGGCCACCATGTCCCGCGTAGGCCCGACCGGCACCAGCACCGCGCCGCCGTTCCGGCCCAGATCGCCCGGACCGCCCCAGTCGAACGCCACCACCGGCAGCCCCAGCGCCATCGCCTCCTGCATCGCGATGCCGTTGGCCTCGGCGAGGCTCGGCATCACGAATGCGTCACAGGCGTCGAGCGCGGGGCCGAGACCGGCGTGATCGAGCCAGCCCGCGAATCGCACCTGCCCGGCCACCCCCAGATCGCGCGCCAACGCCTCGAGCGCCGGGCGCATTGGCCCGTCGCCATGAAGCACCAGATCCACCCCCGGCCCGGCCTGCGCCACCGCCCGGATCGCGAGATCGAATCCCTTGTCGTCGACCATCCGCCCGATGCAGGCGAAACGCCCGCCCGCGCCGTCCCCCGCGGGGCGCGGGCGGGCCAGCAATCCGGGCGACACCCCGGCATCGAGCACATCGACCATGCGGCCGGGCGCGCAGCCGGCGCAGGCAAGCGAGCGCCGCGTCCGCGCCCCGCCCGACACCAGCAGCACCGCCGCGCGCGCCCGGTCGCGAAACAGCCGCCCCAAGAGCCGCTGCAACGGCGCGTGCAGCCGCGCCATCGCCCGCCCCCTGAACGGGGCGCGGCGCCCGAGCGCCGCAGGGTAGTGGATGTTGCCCGACAGCGGCCCGATCATCACCCGGTAGCCGGGGGGCGCGAATCGCGGCGCGACCGGGGAGATCGGGCACAGGTAATGCAGCACGGTGTCGGCGGGATCGAATCGCCGGGCCAGCCGGGCGACGGCGCGGTGGAACAGCATCCCCACCAGAGGCCGCCCGATCCGGCTGCGCCAGGCCGCGCGCTGCGCCAGGCCGTCCTCGACGAAGATCAGCCGCGCCGGGTCGAACATCGCCACGAGCTCATCGCGGTTGCGCGCATGGGTGACGAGACGGGCGTCGCGCCCCTCGGACAGAAGATGCGCGAAATACTGGACGGCCTTCATCGCCTCGCCGCCCATGCGGGTGCCGGCATTGGTCGAGACGACGAGAATTTTCAAAGGGGAGGCTCCGGCGGACAGGTCACGGGCGCATCATAAAGGCGCGGCCCGCCGGGGAAAGAGGGGCGCGCCCTGCGGCGCGCGCCATGGGTCAGCCCTGCTTGGCGACCTGCGTGAATTCGAGCTCGACCGGCGTGGCGCGGCCAAAGATCGAGACGGTGACCTTGAGCCGCTGGTTGTCCTCGTCGACCTCTTCGACCATGCCGTCGAAATCCTCGAACGGGCCGTCCTTGACCTTCACCTTTTCGCCGATCTCGAAGCGGATCAGGGTGCGCGGGCTTTCCTCGCCCTCCTGCACCCGGCCCAGGATCGCCTCGACCTCGGCGTCGCGCATCGGCATGGGGCGGCCCTGCGGGCCGAGGAAACCGGTGACGCGGTTGATCGAGGTGACGAGGTGATAGCCCTTGTCGGACATCTCCATGTGCACCAGCACGTAGCCGGGCATGAAGCGGCGCTCGGTCGAGACCTTCTTGCCGCGGCGGACCTCGATCACCTCCTCGGTGGGGACGAGAACCTCGTCGATCACGTCCTCGAGCTGCTGCTCGGCGACCTTGGTCCTGATCTGCTCGGCGATCTTCTTCTCGAAGTTCGAGAGCACGGAAACCGAATACCAGCGTTTCGCCATGTTGCCCGACACCTTCCGTCGCGACCGGCACGGGTGCCGGAGCCTCGTTGAATTTCCCGGCCCGCGAGACGGGGCCTCTCAAACGGCAAAGCGGCGCGCACCCGCGCGCCGTTTGTCCAAGTCCGCCGGTCAGTAGCGCCCGGCGCGGCGCAGATCAAGCCCCACGGGGCCCGATGGCCTTCGGATCAGCCCGCCAGACCTTCGAGCACCGCCTGCAGCCCCGAGCGGATCCCGAGATCCACGAGGCTGAAGAACAGCGCGGCCACGGCGGCGAGGATGAAGATCATCACCGTCGTCAGGATCACCTCGCGGCGGGTCGGCCAGACCACCTTGGCGATCTCGGCGCGGGTCTGCTGCGCGAACTGGACGGGGTTGGTTCTGGCCATCATCTTCACCTTTCGAGGGATCGATGCGGGACATACGGGGACGCCGCGCGATCTGCAAGCGGGCGGGCCGCGGTGGTCTTGGCAGGGGCAGGGGGACTCGAACCCACGACCCTCGGTTTTGGAGACCGATGCTCTACCAACTGAGCTATACCCCTAAGACCGCCCCCCGAGTAGTCGCAATCCGCGGCGGGATCAAGAGCCCCCGGCGTCCAATCGGCCGCATTCTCGCACCCCCCGCCCTTGCCCTCGCGGCGCCCGCTTGCAAGATGCGCGGCGCGAGCCCCAAAGGAGACCCCATGTCGTTCGGCAAGAGACTGGCCAAGAGCCCCGCCGTGACCCGTGGCATCGGCGGCATCGCCCATGGCTGGCTGGCCCGTTGCCAGCGCCGGATCGACTGGGAGCGGCGCGGCGAGGACGAGTTGCGCGCGGCGCTGGCCGACGGGCCGATCCTGCTGGTGCTGCGCCATTCGCGGCTGATGCTGGGGCCGTTTCACTGGCCCGCCTGGGCGGGCGACCTCTCGACGCTGCACGACACCTCGCCGATCGCGCGAATCGCCGGCGACACGCATCGCCGGCGCGGGCTGACCCCGGTGGCGATGTCGCGGCGGCTGTCGAATCTCGCCATGTCGCGGATGGTGATGGAGCGGCTGCGCGCGGGCGCCAGCATCGGCATCACCGCCGACGGCCCGCTGGGCCCCGCCGGCGAGATCAACGACCCGCCGCTCGACTGGGCGCGGATCTCCGGGCGGCCCGTGTTCTTCTACGCCTATGCCACCGAGCGGCAGCATCGCGCGCAAAGCTGGGACCGGCTGCTGCTGCCGCGCCCGGGCGGACGCGGCGCGGTGGTGTTCCGCCCGTGGGAGGGCGCGATCCCGCGCAAGGCCGACGCGGCCGCGCGGGCGGCGGCGCGGGCCTCGATGAAGGCCGGGCTCGACGCCGCCACCGCCGAGGCCGACGCCATGCTCGGCCTGCCGCCCGGCCCCTGAAGCCCCCTGCCCCGCGACACGAAAAAGGGCCGCCCCGAGGGGCGGCCCTTTCGATCAGGCGGCAACCGGGCGGCGGGGCCGCCCGGAGAGCTCGATCACTCGATGATCTTCGACACGACGCCGGCGCCGACGGTGCGGCCGCCTTCGCGGATGGCGAAGCGCAGGCCGTCTTCCATGGCGATCGGGGCGATCAG
>NZ_KK088649.1:80748-531696 GCF_000600975.2 Limimaricola hongkongensis DSM 17492
GGCGGGTCTCGGTCTCGTACTCGACATGGGCGGTCGAGATGGTGATCCCGCGGGCCTTCTCTTCCGGCGCGCCGTCGATCTGGTCGTAGGCCTGGAAATCACCGAAATACTTGGTGATCGCCGCCGTCAGGGTGGTCTTGCCGTGGTCCACGTGACCGATGGTCCCGATGTTCACGTGCGGTTTGGTGCGTTCGAATTTAGCCTTTGCCATCTGCGCTGGCGCCTCGCGTGTTCGGGGGCCTCCGTGTGGCCCGGTTCGACATCGCGGGCGATGTATTTGCATCCGGGACAGAAATCAAGCGGCAAGAGGCGCGCGGCTTTCGCCGCGCGCCTCTCCTGCCCCGTCCGGGACGCGCCGCTTCAGTTGAACATGTTGTCGCGCGGAAAGCCGCGCGGCGCCATGCGCCCGGCGGTCGCGCGCTTGGCCGTCCAGTCGGCCAGATCGCTCTGGGTCCGGGTCCGGCCAGCCGGATCCTTCCACGACAGCCCCGCCTCCATGACGAAGGTCGTGGCGTCCGACAGCCCGCCATCCTTGTATTTCTGAAGCCGCACGCCCTTGCCGCGGGTCATCTCGGGCAGCTCGTCGAGCGGGAAGACGAGCACCTTGCGGTTGTCGCCCACCACCGCGACCGCGTCGCCGGTCACCGGCTTGCAGATCCGCGCGGCCACGTCGCCCTTGACGTTGAGCACCTGCTTGCCGGCGCGGGTCTGGGCCAGCACCTCGTCCTCGTTGACGACGAAGCCGTCACCGGCAGAGGACGCGACCAGAAGCCGCCGCTCGGGGCGGTAGAGATGCAGCGCCACGATCTGCGCCTCGTTCGGCAGATCGACCATGAGCCGCAGCGGCTCGCCCATGCCGCGCCCGCCGGGCAGGCTGGTGGCCGAAACGGTATAGAACCGCCCGTTCGAGCCGAAGACGAGAATCCGGTCGGTGGTTTCGGCGTGCAGGATGAAGCGGCCCTTGTCGCCATCCTTGAACTTCAGCTCGCTGTCGAGCGCGATGTGACCCTTCATCGCCCGGATCCAGCCCATCTCCGAGCAGACGATGGTGATCGGCTCGCGCTCGATCATCGCCTCGATCGGCACGTCGGGGATCTCGGTGCCCTCGGCAAAGCCGGTGCGCCGGTCGCCGCCGGGCGTGCCGTGACCCATCAGCTTGCGCGTTTCGCGCAGCTGCGCGGCGATGGATTTCCACTGAAGCTCCTCGGAGGCGAGCAGGTCCTCGAGCCCGGCCCGCTCCTGCATCAGCGCGTCCTGCTCCTTGAGGAGCTCCAGCTCCTCGAGACGGCGCAGGCTCCTGAGCCGCATGTTGAGAATCGCCTCGGCCTGCACCTCGGTCAGACCGCCGCCGCCCAAGGCTTCGCTCAACGGCGAGCGGTAGTCGCGCTCGGATACCGCGCGCACGTGGTCGCGGTCCCAGTCCTCGGCCATCAGCGCCTGTTTCGGCTGATCGTCGTAGCGGATGATGTCGATGACGCGGTCGAGGTTCAAAAAGGCGGTGATGAAGCCTTCGAGCACCTCGAGCCGGTGGTCGATCCTTTCCAGCCGGTGCTGCGAGCGGCGCGCGAGCACCTCGCGGCGATGGTCGAGAAAGGCGCGCAGCACCTCTTTGAGCGAACAGACCTTGGGCGTCAGCCCGTCGATCAGCACGTTCATGTTGAGCCCGAAGCGGATCTCCAGATCGCTGTTCTTGAACAGCATCCCCATCATCATTTCCGGCTCGACCGTTTTGGCGCGCGGCTCCAGCACGATGCGCACATCCTCGGCGCTTTCGTCGCGCACATCGGCCAGAAGCGGGATCTTGCGGGTCTGGATCAGCTCGGCCAGCCGCTCGATCAGCTTGGATTTCTGCACCTGGTAGGGGATCTCCGTGACCACCACCTGCCACTGGCCGCGGCCCAGCTCCTCGACCTCCCAGCGCGCGCGCAGGCGGAACGAGCCGCGCCCGGTGCGATAGGCCGCGAGGATGTTCTCGCGCGGTTCGACCAGAACGCCGCCCGTGGGGAAATCGGGGCCCGGCACGAGATCGACCAGCTTCTCATCCGAGACGCCGGGCGTCCTGATCATGTAAAGGCAGGCCTCGATCAGCTCGTGCAGGTTATGCGGCGGGATGTTGGTGGCCATGCCGACCGCGATCCCCGAGGAGCCGTTGGCGAGCAGGTTCGGAAAGGCGGCGGGCAGCACCGCGGGTTCGGTCAGCGTGCCGTCGTAATTGCCGCGGAAATCGACCGCGTTCTCGGTCAAACCCTCCATCAGCGCCTCGGCGGCGGCGGTCAGCCGGGCCTCGGTGTAGCGGGCAGCGGCGGGGTTGTCGCCGTCGATATTGCCGAAATTGCCCTGCCCGTCCACGAGCGGATAACGCACCGCGAAATCCTGCGCGAGGCGGGCCATCGCGTCGTAGATCGCGGCATCGCCATGTGGGTGATAGTTGCCCATCACGTCGCCGGAGATCTTGGCCGATTTGCGAAAGCCGCCCGTCGAGGACAGCTTGAGCTCGCGCATGGCATAAAGAATGCGGCGGTGCACGGGTTTGAGCCCGTCGCGCGCATCGGGCAGCGCCCGGTTCATGATCGTGGAGAGCGCATAGCTCAGATACCGCTCGCCTAAGGCGCGGCGCAGCGGCTCCGTGAGACCCGTGTCGGGGGCGGGCTGGACGGCGTCGTCAAGGGGGTCAGGCATGAAAAGCTTCCTATCGGCGGGAACCATCGGCGTAAAGTCGCGGTTGGACAGGCACAGGGTCAGCAAGATCCCGCGCCGCGGCAGGCGTCACGCCAAGGTGACCCGTCCGGCGGGGGTGTTGAGCAGAGCAAAAGAGGTCGTCATGAAGCATGTTTTCGGTATCGGTGCCACCTTCCTGCTGCTTGGCGTGGGCTATTACGAAATGTCCGGCGGCGCCGATTTCCAACCCGAAACGATGATCGGGGCGGTGCAGGCAAGCACCCCCTCCGCCGACATGATCGCCCGCAACGACATCGAGCGCAGCGAGTCGGGCATTCCGGTCAGTGCGATGCGCGAATTCCCCGAGAATGTCGAGCTGATCTCCGCCGCCTTCATGCCCAAGACCCCGCAGCCGGCCCCCGAAGAAACCGTCGCCGCCGAAGAGACCGTGGCCACCGTCGAGCTTCGGCAGGTGAGCGGCGACTGGGTCAACATGCGCCAGGGCCCCGGCACCGGCCATGCCGTGCTCGACACGCTGCCGCGCGGCACCGAGGCCAAGCTGATCGAACGCGCCGATGGCTGGGCCCGGATCGAGATCACCGCCACCGGCGAAAGCGGCTGGATGTCGGAGCGGCTGCTCGCCCCCGTCGAAAGCTGAACCCGCCGGGGCCGACCTCACGACCTGCAGGAAAGGGCGTCCCATACGGGGCGCCTTTTTCGTTGCGGCCCCGCCCCGGCCCCGCCATGACGATCCGAATGGACATGCCCCGCACCCTTCTCGTCACCGGCGCCTCCTCCGGTATCGGCCTCGCCTGCGCCCGCCACATGCGAAATCGCGGCTGGCGCGTCTTCGCCTCCTGCCGGGCCGAGGCCGATTGCGCCGCCCGCCGCGCCGAGGGGTTCGAGGCCCCGCGGCTCGACTACGCCGATCCCGACAGCGTCGCGGCGGGGCTGGCCGCGGTGCTCGACGCGACCGGCGGGCGGCTGGATGCGCTTTACAACAACGGCGCCTTCGCCTGCCCCGGCGCGGTCGAGGACCTGCCGCGCGAGGCGCTGCGCGAGATCTTCGAGACCAACCTCTTCGGCTGGCACGACCTGACCGCCCGCGTCCTGCCGGTGATGCGCGATCAGGGCCATGGACGGATCGTCAACTGCTCCTCGGTGCTGGGCCTCGTCGGGATCAAGTGGCGCGGTGCCTATGTCGCGACCAAGTTCGCGCTCGAAGGGCTGACCGACGTGCTCAGGCTCGAGATGGCCGGGACCGGCATCCATGTGAGCCTGATCGAGCCGGGCCCCGTCACCTCGCGCATCCGCGCCAATTCGATCCCGCATTTCGAACGCTGGATCGACTGGCGGCATTCGGCCCGGCGCGCGGAATACGAGGGCGGGCTGCTTGAGCGGCTCTATACCGCGCGCGGCCCCGACCGGTTCGAGCTGCCGCCCGAGGCCGTGGCCGTCAAACTGGCCCACGCGCTGGAGGCCCGGCGCCCGCGGCCGCGCTACTACGTCACCACGCCGACCTACCTGTCGGGCACGCTGCGCCGGCTTTTGCCGACCCGCGCGCTCGACCGGGTGCTGTCGCGGGGGTGACGGCCCCGAAGGGGGCGCGACACCGCGCCCGCTTTGCCTTGGCCCGCCGGGCCGCTAGATCGTGACCCAACCGCGAAAGGCCGCTCATGCTTCAAGATCCGTTATTCATCCTCGTCGTCATCGCCGTCCTGATCGTCGCCGGAATCCTGATGCTCGGGGTCGGCACCTTCGGCAAGGGCGGCGAGTTCAACCGCAAATACGCCAACAAGATCATGCGCTGGCGCATCGGCGCGCAATTCGTCGCGGTGCTGCTGATCCTGCTTTACGTCTTTCTAAGGGGGGCGGGCTGATGGTCGTTCTGAACCGCATCTACACCCGCACCGGCGACAAGGGCGACACCGCGCTCGGCGATGGCAGCCGGGTGGCCAAGGACGACCTGCGGGTCGAAGCCTATGGCACGGTCGACGAGACCAACGCCGCGATCGGCGCGGCCCGGCAGCACGCGACCGGCGACCTGGACGCGGCGCTGGGCCGGATCCAGAACGATCTGTTCGATCTCGGCGCCGATCTGTGCCGCCCCGAGCCCGCGCGCGACGCCGAGGCGAAACACCCGGTGCTGCGCATGGTGGCCGGGCAGACCGACCGGCTGGAGCGCGAGATCGACGCGATGAACGACAAGCTGGAGCCGCTGCGCAGCTTCGTGCTGCCGGGCGGCTCGGCGCTGGCCGCGCAGCTGCACCTGTGCCGCACCGTGTCGCGCCGGGCCGAACGGCTGGCCGTGGCGCTGGCCCGCGCCGAATCGGTGAACGGGCATGCCGTGCGCTATCTCAACCGGCTGTCGGACTGGTTCTTCGTGGCCTCGCGCATGGCCAATGACGAAGGCCGCGCCGACGTGCTGTGGCAGCCCGGCGCCAACCGCTGAAGACACCCCATTAACCCTCGGCCCGGCTTTCGGGCCGGGGCCGGCCTTGGCCGTGCTAGCCTGCGCTCCGCCCCCGCCGCGGAGATCGCCATGTTTGCCCTGCTCGGATTGCTCGGTCTTGCCCTGACCGGCGCGGCGCTGCTGCCGCCCACGCTGATCGAGGAGGAACCCGATCCCGGCGATATCGGCGATGACGAGATGCGCGATCCGCTGCCGCCCGACGCCGTGTTCGGCCCCGCCCCTGCCGCCGCGCCCGGGGACGCCCCGCCGCCGCCCGAGCCGCAAGACGCGCCATCCGCACCGCCCCAGCGCCTGTCCGACACCGGCACGGGCGGTTCCGACGTGATCTTCGGCGGCGCGGCGGATGACGACATCATGGCCGGCCCCGGCGACGATCATGTCGACCTGCGCGATGGCGACGACCGGGCCGATGGCGGCGCGGGCGGGGACGAGATGCATGGCGGGCGCGGCGATGACGCGCTGCGCGGCGGCACGGGGGCCGATGCGCTGTGGGGCCATGTCGGCGACGACGCGCTCTGGGGCGGGGATGGCGATGACCGGCTGCGCGCGGGCGACGGGGCCGACCGGCTGTTCGGCGGCGCGGGCGACGACGCGCTCGGCGGCGATCGGGGCGACGACGCGCTCGATGGCGGGCCCGGGCGCGACGTGCTGCATGGCGGGGCGGGCGACGACCGGCTGTCGGGCACGGGCGACGGCGCGGGCGACTGGCTCAATGGCGGGGCGGGCGACGACAGGATCGCGGCGGGCGCGGGCGACATCGCGCATGGCGGCGCGGGCGGCGACCTGTTCGCGCTGCGCAGCGCCGAGGCGGGCGCGCCCGCGGTGATCGCCGATTTCGACGCCGCGCAGGACCGGATCATGGTGCTGCACCCCGAAGGGGCCGTGCCCGAGCTGACGCTCGAGCCCGCGCCCGAAGGCGTGCTCTTGCGCGCCGACGGCGCGGCGCTGGCGCGGCTCGACGGGGTGGCGGCGCTGCCGCCGGGGGCGGTGCTGTTCCTGACCGATCGGGCGGCCTGACCCCGCGCGGCGTCGCGCCGCAGCATGACGCTTTCCTTTTCGGGTGATTTGCACTATGGGCACGCATCCACCGCCCTATATGGGGGGTGGAGCTCCATGGGCCCTGCTGGACGACATCCCGGCTTGTGCCATCACCTCTCACTTTGAAAAGGAGACCCCGATGTCGATCACCGTGGAAGACAAGGCCAAGGTCGTCAGCGATTTCGCCACCAAGGAAGGCGACACCGGTTCGCCCGAGGTGCAGGTCGCGATCCTGACCTCGCGCATCGCGACCCTGACCGAGCACTTCAAGACCCACAAGAAGGACAACCACGGCCGCCGTGGCCTTCTCAAGATGGTCGCCCGTCGCCGCAAGCTGCTTGACTACGTCAAGGGCAAGGACGTCGAGCGTTACAAGGCCCTGATCGGCCGCCTCGGCATCCGCCGCTAAGGTTTTCGGGACCGCGCCATCGGCGCGGTCCCTTTCATATCCGGGATGGCGCGGACCGGGCTCGCCCCGCGTCACGGAAACACGAGAGCCAGGGGCATCCGGCCCCTCCGCAACCCGCCCCCAGGGATTGTTCACGCATTAGGGGGGCACAAGGGCCCGAAGGTCGGGCCAGAATGGAAAAGACGATGTTTCACGACGTGAAAAAATCGATCCAGTGGGGCGAAGAGACGCTGACGCTGGAAACCGGCAAGGTCGCGCGTCAGGCCGACGGTTCGGTCATCGCGACGCTGGGCGAAACCAGCGTGATGGCCAACGTCACCTTCGCCAAGGCGCCCAAGCCCGGTCAGGACTTCTTTCCCCTGACCGTCCACTACCAGGAAAAATACTATGCCGCCGGCAAGATCCCGGGCGGCTTCTTCAAGCGCGAGGCGCGCCCGACCGAGAAGGAGACGCTGACCGCGCGCCTGATCGACCGGCCGATCCGCCCGCTCTTCGTGCCGGGCTTCAAGAACGAAGTGCTGGTGATGTGCACCGTGCTCAGCCATGACCTCGTCAACGACCCCGACGTCGTGGCGATGATCGCGGCCTCGGCCGCGCTGACCATTTCGGGCGCGCCCTTCATGGGCCCGATCGCGGGTGCCCGCGTCGGCTTCGTCGATGGCGATTACGTGCTGAACCCGACCGTCGACGACATGCAGAACCTGCGCGCGAACCCCGAGCAGCGCCTCGACCTCGTGGTCGCGGGCACCAAGGACGCGGTCATGATGGTCGAGTCCGAGGCCTACGAGCTGACCGAGGACGAGATGCTCGGCGCCGTCACCTTCGCGCATGAGCAGATCCAGCCGGTGATCGACCTGATCATCGATCTGGCCGAAGAGACCGCGAAAGAGCCGTTCGACTTCACCCCCCCGGATTACTCGGCGCTGTTCGACGCCGTGAAATCGGCGGGCGAGGAGAAGATGCGCGCCGCCTTCGCGATCACCGACAAGCAGGAGCGCACCGCCGCCGTGGCGAACGCCCGCGAGGAGATCAAGGCGCAGCTCACCGAGGAGCAGCTCGAGGACGCCAATCTCGGCTCCGCGATGAAGAAGCTCGAATCGACCGTGCTGCGCGGCGACGTGGTCAAGAAAGGCCAGCGCATCGACGGCCGCAACCTCGACACGGTGCGCGACATCGTGGCCGAGACCGGCATGCTGCCGCGCACCCATGGCTCGGCGCTGTTCACCCGCGGCGAAACGCAGGCGCTGGTCGTGACCACGCTGGGCACCGGCGATGACGAGCAGTTCATCGACGCGCTGCACGGCAACTTCAAATCCAACTTCCTGCTGCACTACAACTTCCCCCCCTACTCGGTGGGCGAAGTGGGCCGCGTGGGCAGCCCCGGCCGCCGCGAGATCGGCCATGGCAAGCTCGCCTGGCGGGCGCTGCAGGCGGTGCTGCCGGCGGCGACCGACTTCCCCTACACCATCCGCCTCGTCTCCGAGATCACCGAATCGAACGGCTCCTCGTCGATGGCTTCGGTCTGCGGCGGGTCGCTGGCGATGATGGATGCGGGCGTGCCGCTCAAGGGCGCGGTCGCGGGCGTGGCCATGGGTCTCGTGCTGGAAGATGACGGCTCCTACGCGGTGCTGACCGACATCCTCGGCGACGAGGATCACCTGGGCGACATGGACTTCAAGGTCGCCGGCACCGCCGAGGGCATCACCTCGCTGCAGATGGACATCAAGGTCGCGGGCATCACCCCCGAGATCATGAAAAAGGCGCTGGCGCAGGCCAAGGATGGCCGGATGCACATCCTGGGCGAGATGAACAAGGCGCTGTCCGGCGCCGCGGACTTCTCGGTCCACGCCCCGCGCATCGAGACCATGCAGATCCCGACCGACAAGATCCGCGAAGTGATCGGCTCGGGCGGCAAGGTGATCCGCGAGATCGTCGAGGTGTCCGGCGCCAAGGTCGACATCAATGATGACGGCGTGATCAAGATCGCCTCCGCCAACGGCGAAGCGATCCAGAAGGCCTATGACATGATCTACTCGATCGTGGCGGAGCCCGAAGAGGGCAAGGTCTACAAGGGCACGGTCGTGAAGCTCGTCGATTTCGGCGCCTTCGTGAACTTCTTCGGCAAGCGCGACGGCCTCGTGCACGTCTCCCAGATCGAGAACCGCCGCCTGAACCATCCGTCGGATGTGCTCAAGGAAGGCCAGGAGGTCTGGGTCAAGCTTCTGGGCTTCGACGATCGCGGCAAGGTGCGCCTGTCGATGAAGGTCGTCGACCAGGAGACCGGCGAGGAAGCCAAGGCGGACGCGCAGGCCGAGTGAGGCCCGCCGTTTTCGCAGACGGGAAAAGGGGCCTTCGGGCCCCTTTTTTCGTGCGTGCCGCACTGCGGCGATATGGCCACACGGAATTGTGACCATTGCGTGCCCCATCACCTTCAGGTTGCGCAGGATCAGGCCTTTTCGGCAGATGCGGGGACACTCAACAGGATATCCCCGATGCCCCGCACTCTTCCCCTCGCCGCCGCCCTCGTCTTTGCTGCCGCCACCGCGCAGGCACAGTCCGTCGAAGGCGCATCCGCCGGTTTCGGCGTCTCCACCTTCGGCCTTTATGGCTCGGCTGCCTACGAGGTGATGCCCAAGCTGCGCCTGCGCGGCGTGCTGACCGGCATTCCGGATTTCGAGTTCGAGGGCGACAAGGATGATTTCGGCACCGACATCACCGCCGATGGCAGCCTTGGCGGCATCGCGGCGCTGGCCGATTATTACCCCAATGGCGGTGGCTTCCGCCTCTCGGGCGGCCTGTTTTTCTCCGACAGCACCCTCGACGGCAGCGGCACCGGCTTCGAGGCCGATGACGGCATGCGCTACGACGACGCGCGCATCGACGCCTCGATGCGTTTCGAAGAGGACGTCGCCCCGATGCTTGCCATCGGCTATGTCAGCGGCGGCGCGCGCGGCTGGGGCTTTGAAAGCGAGATCGGCCTGATCGGCATTGGCGGCGTCAACGTCACGCTCGACGGCACGAGCGGCGATTCCAGCGTCGATGCCGAGTTCGAGCGGGACCTTCAGGAGATGGAAGACGACGCCAACGAGATGGGCGAGGATCTCGTGGTCTACCCGTGGCTTTCGCTCGGCGTCAGCTACCGGTTCTGATCCGGCGCATTCCCGATCCAAGGCGGCCCCTCGGGGCCGCCTTTTTCGCTTTGGCGGAATTAACCAAGCCGTCCCGATTCGGTGCTATGCTTGCCTGCATCGAGGCGAACCGGGCCGCAGAGCCCGGAAAGGAGCAGGCATGAAACTCACGAGACGAGGCATTCTCGCGGCCGCGGCCGCAACCATTGCCACCGGGCCGGTGCTGGCCGCGCCGCCGCGCGTGGTGAAGATCCCGCGCGAATGGCTGCCGACGGAGATCCCGGTGAACGCGGCGCTGGCACCGGGCCAGATCCATGTGCGCATCGCGCAGAACCGGCTTTACTGGACGCTCGGCCATGGCCGCGCGATCCGCTACGTCGTGGCGCTGGGCGCGGCGGGGCGCAATTTCGCCGGCACCGCGCAGGTGGCGCGCAAGGCCGAATGGCCCGCATGGACCCCCACCGCCAACATGATCCGTCTCGAGCCCGAGATCTACGGGCCTTATGCGGGCGGGCTGCCGGGCGGCCACGCGCGCAATCCGCTCGGCTCGCGCGCGCTCTATCTCTACCAGAACGGCCGCGACACCTATTACCGCATCCACGGCACGCCGCAGCCATGGACCATGGGGCGCAAGTTCTCATCGGGCTGCGTGCGTCTGATCAACGAGCATGTCGAGGATCTCTATGCCCGCGTGCCGGTCGGCACGACCGTCGTGGTCGCCTGAAACGGGGCGCCCCCGCGCTGGGGGCGCCCCGATCGCCTTACTGCGGCGCCTTGGTCATCCGCAGATAGGGCAGCACGGTCTCGAACTCGCCGAACTTCGCGCGGGCATCTTCGTCCGAGAGCGTCGCCGGGATCACCACGTCCTGGCCCACCTGCCAGTCGGCCGGGGTCGCCACGCCCTTGCCGGTCGACATCTGCAGCGCGTCGAGCGCGCGCAGCACCTCGGCGAAGTTGCGGCCCACCGTCATCGGGTAGGTCATCGACAGCTTGAGCTGCTTGTCGGGGCCGATGATGAACACCGCCCGCACCGTGGCGCTGTCGGCGGGGGTGCGCCCTTCGGGCAGATGCGCCTCGGCGGGCAGCATGTCGAAGGCTTTCGACACCTCCAGCCCCTCGTCACCGATGATCGGGAAATCGGGCGCGGCTCCACCGGCCTTCTCGATGTCCTTTTTCCAGCGCTTGTGATCCTCGACCCCGTCGACGGACACGCCGATCACCTTGGTGTCGCGCTTTTTCCATTCCTCGGACAGCCGGGCCACGGCACCGAATTCGGTGGTGCAGACCGGGGTAAAGTCCTTGGGGTGGCTGAACAGGATCGTCCACTTGTCGCCCACGAATTCGTGCAGCCCGTAGCGGCCCTGATCGGTTTCGACCTCGAGATCCGGGATCTCGTCATTGATGCGCAGTCCCATGTCATCCTCCTGCTGTACCGGTCACGCCCGGAACATAGGCACGGGGCGCCGGGTGCACCACCGCTTGAAGCCGGCTTTCGGCGGTGACACTCTTCGCGCCAGACGGAGGACACCCCATGATCGAGAAACGCGACTTCTACATCGACGGGCGCTGGGTCGCGCCCGCCTCGCCACGCGACTGCGAAGTGATCGACCCTTCGACCGAAGAGCCCTGCGCGGTGATCTCGCTGGGCGATCAGGCCGACACCGACGCCGCCGTGGCCGCCGCCCGCCGCGCCCTGCCCGGCTGGCGCGCCACGCCCCCCGCCGAGCGCCGCGCCGTGGTCGAGCGCATCCTCGCGCAATACGAATCCCGCAAGGAGGATCTCGCGCAGGCGATGAGCCGCGAGATGGGCGCGCCGATCGATCTGGCGCGCAACAGCCAGGCCGCCGCCCTGCCCGGCCATCTCAAGGCCTTTCTGCGCGCCTTCGACGAGATCGAATGGCTTCGCCCGCTGGGCGAGCACGCCCCCGACACGATGATCGCGCTGGAGCCGATCGGCGTGGTCGGGCTGATCACGCCGTGGAACTGGCCGATGAATCAGGTCACGCTCAAGGTGATCCCGGCGCTGCTCGCGGGCTGCACCATCGTTCTGAAGCCGTCCGAAGAATCGCCGCTCTCCTCCATCGTCTTCGCCGAGATGCTCGATGCGGCGGGCGTGCCCGCGGGCGTGTTCAACCTCGTCAACGGCGACGGCGCGGGCGTCGGCACGCAGCTGTCGACGCATGAAGACGTGGAGATGATCTCCTTCACCGGCTCGACCCGCGCGGGGCGCGCGATCTCCAAGGCCGCGGCCGAGACGCTCAAGCGGGTGACGCTGGAGCTTGGCGGCAAGGGCGCGAATCTCGTCTTTGCCGATGCGGGTGAAAAGGCGGTGGTGCGCGGCGTGCGGCACTGCATGCAGAACACCGGCCAGTCGTGCAACGCGCCGACAAGGATGCTGGTCGAGCGCGGCTTCTACGACGAGGCGGTCGAGATCGCCGCCCGCACCGCGCAGGAGACCGGCGTCGGCCCGGCGAGCGAGGAGGGCCGCCATATCGGCCCGCTGGTCAACAAGGCCCAGTGGGACAAGGTGCAGGGCCTGATCGAGACCGGCATCAAGGAAGGCGCGCGGCTGGTCGCGGGCGGCCCCGGCCTGCCCGAGGGCGTCAATCGCGGCTACTTCGTCCGCCCCACCGTCTTTGCCGACGTGACCCGCGACATGACCATCGCCCGCGAGGAGATCTTTGGCCCCGTGCTGTCGATCATGCCCTTCGAGGACGAGGCGGAGGCGATCGAGATCGCCAATGACACGCCTTACGGCCTGACCAACTACGTGCAGTCCGCCGACCCGGCCCGGCGCAACCGCCTCGCGCTCGCCCTGCACTCGGGCATGGTCGAGATGAACGGCCGCCCGCGCGGCGCCGGCGCGCCCTTTGGCGGCGTCGGCCAATCGGGCCGCGCGCGCGAGGGTGGCGTCTGGGGCATCGAGGAGTTCCTCGAGGTCAAGGCGATCTCCGGCTGGGGGCTCGACGCCGCCGAGTGACACCGGAACGGGGCGTGCGCTCTCCATCGCGCGCGCCCCGTTTCACCATTCCCCAAATACGCATGGCGACCGATCCGGGCCCGCGCCGGGCCGAAGGTCGCCGCCTTGTGCATCCACGCACCGATCCCGCGCCCGGGCCGGGGATTTGGCCCGCCGCGCCGCGCGCTATGTCTTGGGTCAACGTCACAGGAGCCAAGACATGCTGACCCAGATCCGTGGCCTGCACCACGTCACCGCGATGGCATCGGGCGCGCGCGCCAACAATGCCTTCTACACCGACACGCTCGGCCTGCGCCGGGTCAAGAAGACGGTGAATTTCGACGCGCCGGATGTCTATCACCTCTATTACGGCGACCAGATCGGCACGCCCGGCACGGTGATGACCTATTTCCCCTTTCCCGACGCCGCGCGCGGTCGCCGGGGCGCCGGGGAGGTTTCCCTGACCTCGTTTTCCGTGCCCGAGGGCAGCCTCGACGCATGGCAGGCGCGGCTCGACGCGCGCGGCGTGCAGAACCTGTCGCGCGACACCGCCTTCGGCGCGGCCCGGCTACTGGTCGACGGCCCCGATGGCGAACGCCTCGCGCTGGTCGAGACGCCGGGCGACGACCGGGCGCCGTGGACCGGCGGCGGCGTGGCGGCGGACATCGCCATCCGCGGCTTTCGCGGCGTGGAGATGCTGTTGCGCGACAAGGCCGCCACGGTCGAGCTCTTGACCTTCATGGGCTACCGCGAGACCGCGGCCGAGGGCGCCGTGACCCGCTACGCGGTCGCGGGCGGCAACCCCGCCGACGCGGTCGACATCCGGCTCGACCCCGCCGCGCATCGTGCCGCGTCGGGCGCGGGCTCGGTGCATCACATCGCCTTCGCGGTGGAGAATCGCGACGCGCAGGCCGAGGTGGCGCAGCGTCTCGCCGAGTCGGGATGGCAGACCACGCCGCAGATCGACCGCGATTATTTCTTCGCGATCTATTTCCGCAGCCCCGGCGGGGTGTTGTTCGAGATCGCCACCAACGAGCCGGGCTTCGACCGCGACGAGGACCGCGCGCATCTGGGCGAGGCGTTGAAGCTGCCCCGACAGCACGAGCATCTGCGCGAGAAGCTGGAGCGCAGCCTGGAGCCGCTCGACGGCGCCTGAGCCCTGCCGGGCGCGGCTAGAAGGGGGCCTTGGCCTTGAACCGCACGCCGCGCCCGCCATCGGGATGCCTGAGCTGCAGCGATTCGGAGTGCAGCATCAGCCGGGGGTGATCGTCGCGCGCCGCGCCCTCGGCATAGAAGGGATCGCCCAGGATCGGGTGCCCGAGCGCCAGCATGTGCACCCGGAGCTGGTGGCTGCGCCCGGTCTTGGGGCTGAGCCGCACCCGGCTTTCGGCGTCGCCGGCGCGCAGCACGCGCCAATCGGTCACCGCCTGCCGCCCGTTCTCGTGATCGACCATCTGGCGCGGCCGGTTCGGCCAGTCGACGATGAGCGGCAGGTCGACCGTGCCGGTCGCGGGTTCGAGCCGCCCCTGCACCCGCGCGACATAGGTTTTCCTGGCCTGGCGCTTTTCGAATTGCAGCCCGAGATGGCGCTGGGCGTGCGGGCTGAGCGCGAAGACCATGACGCCCGAGGTATCGCGGTCGAGCCGATGCACCAGCAGCGCCGTCGGAAACGCCTCCTGCACCCGGCTCAGCAGGCAATCGGCGAGATGTTCGCCCTTGCCCGGCACCGACAAAAGCCCGGCGGGCTTGTCGACGATCAGCAGCTCGTGATCCTCGTGGACCACCGCGAGCGGCTCCATGGGCGGGTCGTAGGCGCTTCCGAAATCGGGTGCGGGCGGGGTGTCAGGCGTCCGGGTCATCCGGCAGCGGTGCCAGCAGCCAGATCACCGTGCAAGGGGTGTCGTGCGGATTGAGCCAGGTTATCTCCTCGTCGCGGGCCCAGAAGCTGTCGCCGGGGCCGAGCACGTGGTGGCGCCCGCCGATCCAGATCTCGAATTCGCCCTCGAGCACGTGGCCCAGCTCGATCCCACCGCGCCGGGCCGGTTGCTCGGAGGCCGAGCGTGGCAAAAGCTGGCTGCGGAAAAACTGGAGCCCGCAAATATCGGGCGTCAGCATGTCATCCACCGCGCCGGTATTGTCGGCCGGAAGCGAGCGGCGCTGCGCGGCACGCAGCACGTCGGATTCCTCGGGGATCAGGGCGGTGCCGTTGCGAAACATCTGCGACAGCGGCATGTCGAAGGCCCGCGCGAAGGCCACGAGATCGGCGTAATCGGGCCGGGACCGGCCCCGCTCCACCTGGCTGATCCAGCCGGTGGAGCGATTGGTCAGCGCCGCGAGGTCGGCGATTCTCAGCCCCCGCGCCTTGCGCAGACGCCGCAGGTCCTGTCCTAGTTCGCTTGACTCCGGCACGCCATCACTCACAAAAAATGCCTTTTAGTACAGGCTGTCACGCTTCTCCCTCAGGACGGGCGCCACTGCAACGGATTTATGCACGCCGGGCGCTCTGGTGCCCGGCGAACACGGTGCCGAGCAGGGTTTCGAGCCGTTCGGCATCGGTGTGGTCGAAGGCGTCGGGCTGGTCGCTGTCGATGTCGAGCACCGCGAAGACCCGTCCATCGGCGTCGTGCAGCGGGATCACCAGCTCGGAGCGGGTCGAGGCGGCGCAGGCGATATGGCCCGGAAACGCCTCCACATCCGCGACCAGCTGCGTCTCGCCGCTGCGCGCCGCCGCGCCGCAGACGCCGCGATCGAAGGGAATGGTCAGGCAGCCATGGCCGCCCTGATAGGGCCCGATCTTCAGCAGGCCGGGCGCGGTGACGCGGTAGAACCCGGTCCAGTCGAAGCGGTCGTCGGAATGATGCAATTCGCAGGCGATGGTCGCCATCAGGGCGATTTCATCGGTCTCTCCCTCGGTCAGGGCGAGGATTCTCCCGCGCAGTTCGTCGAAGGGCAATGGCATCGTCATAAGGGGCTCCTGCTCGGCGATCCGGCAGGTGTAGCGGTCCGCGCCATCCGCGCAAACCGCCGAAATCGCACATTCAGTTCAGATCGACCTGAAGCGGGTAATGCCCGTCCTCGAACGGGCCGAACAGGTCGTCCAGATCGGGGTGGTCGACCGGCTCGCCGGAATAATCGGCCACGAGATTCTGTTCGCTCACATAGGCGACGTAATAGCTCTGCGCGTTCTCGGCGAGCAGGTGGTAATAGGGCTGCTGCTTGGCCGGGCGGCTGTCTTCGGGAATCGCCTGGTACCATTCCTCGGTGTTCGAGAAGATCGCATCGACATCGAAGACCACGCCGCGGAACGGGTGCTTGCGATGGCGGACCACCTGGCCCAGTGAATATTTGGCGCGCGACTTCAGCATGGCAGACCGTCCTTTCCACCAGTATTACCCTCAAAGCCCCTCACAGGTCCATGCGGGGCGGTCAAGTGGGGGAGAAACAGTCCGTGAACCTTGTCCTGACAGTGCTGGAGATCACTGCGCCGGTCTTTGTCCTCGCCACGATCGGCTATGTCTGGGTGCGGCTCGGCCTCGCCTATGACGTGCCCTTCGTCAGCCGCATGGCGATGACGATCTCGGTGCCCTGCCTGATCTTCGTGGCCCTGATGCAGACCGAGATCGACCCGTCGGCGCTGGCGGCGCTGTCGCTGGCTTCGGCGGCGAGCTACGCGGTGCTGGCGGCGCTGCTGGCGCTGCTGCTGGCCGCGCTGCGGCTCGACATGCCGACCTACCTGGCGCCGCTGATCTTCGGCAATACCGGCAATCTCGGCCTGCCGCTGGCGCTGTTCGCCTTCGGGCAGGAAGGGCTGGGCTACGCGGTGGTGGTCTTCGCGGTGATGGCGATCGGCTCCTTCACCTTCGGGATCTGGCTGGTGGCCGGGCGCGGATCGCTGGGCCGGGTGCTGCGCGAGCCGCTGGTCTGGGGCACGGTGCTGGGCGCCTTGTTCCTGTGGCGCGGCTGGCAGACGCCGGATGTGGTCACCAACACGCTGGATCTGGTGGGCCAGATGGCGATTCCCATGATGCTGATCACGCTGGGCGTGGCGGTGGCGCGGCTGCGGCCCGGCACGCTGGCGCTGTCGACCGGGCTGTCGGCGGCCAAGATCGCGCTTTGCGCCGCGATCGCCACCGGGCTGGGGCTGTGGTTCGGGCTGCCGCCGGTCGCCTTCGCGGTGCTGGTGCTGCAGATCTCCACCCCGGTCGCGGTCACCTCCTATCTTCTGGCCGAGAAATACGGCGCCGACGCCCAGGCCGTGGCCGGGCTGGTGGTGACCTCGACGCTGCTGTCGGTGGTCGCTTTGCCGCTCATCCTTGCAATCGTGATCGCCTGACCCCGCCTCGCCTGTTTCGCAACCCTGCGGCTTCGGCTAGGCTCACGGAAAAACCAGAACATGCGAGGGGCAGATGAGCAGACTCTTTCGCGCCATGATCCTGTTGACCGTCCTGGCCGGATGCGGACCGCGCGATTTCGCCGCGCCGCGCGAGCTGGACGACGCCTGCAGCATCGTGCGTGAGCATCCCGACTATCTCCGCGCCTTCCGGGCGACCGAACGCAAATGGGGCGTGCCGGTCCCGGTGCAGATGGCGATCATCTACCAGGAGAGCAAGTTCGTCGGCAACGCGCGCACGCCGCTGCAATGGAAGCTCGGCGTGATCCCGGTGGGGCGGCAATCCTCGGCCTATGGCTACAGCCAGGCGCTCGACGGCACCTGGGACGAGTATCTCGAACAGGAGGGCGGCTGGCGCCACAAGCGCGACAACATCCGCCATGCCACCAACTTCATGGGCTGGTACATGAACGGCACCAAGCGCGAGCTGGGCATTCCGCTCTATGACACGCGCAACCAGTATCTCGCCTATCACGACGGGCGCGCGGGCTACCGGCGCGGCACGTGGAAATCCAAGGGCTGGCTGATCAACGTGTCGGATTCGCTGGCCCGGCGCACCCTGCTCTACGACAGCCAGCTGCGCGCCTGCAACAAGCGCTGAAACGCCAAGGGGGCGGCCACCGGGCCGCCCCCTTTCGCATTGCGGCGGGTCTCACCAGTTCGACATTTCCGATCGGATGTTGAATTTCGCATCCGAGATGCCCGCCCCGGCGGCCAGGTCGTTGAGCACCACGGTGGTCTTCCGGCCGGCATCGTCGGTGACCACCCACTGGCGCAGCTCCACCGGATCGGCGGTGAACACCATCTGGATCGACCCCATCTGCGGCCGCGCCGGGTCCTGCGCGGTCACGGTGGTCTTGGTCCCGTCGGAGCTGTGCCCGGTCACCATCCCGGCGCGGCCGAGATCGACGTTGCGCTCGAGAATGATGCTGAGCGGCGTCTGGTTCAGCGGGTAGCGCTCCGGCCCGGTGTTGGAGCGGGCGTCGAACACCGCCACCTGGCCGCCGCCCGCGATCATCATCGAACGGTCGCCCGCATATTCGAAGCGGATCCGGCCCGGACGCTTGATGTACATCGTGCCGGTCTGGATCGAACCGTCGCCGTTGATCTGGGTAAAGCCCGAGGTCGCCGATTGCAGGCCGTTGAGATAGCCCGAGATCTCGCCCAGCGAAAGCTGGCGCGCGAGCGCGGGACCGGCGGCGAGAGCGAGCCCGGCGGCGGCGAGCGAGGCGAGGAAGCTGCGTCGGATCATGGTCATGTCTGGCGTGGTCCTTCATGTCGTGGCCCCCGGCAAACAGGGAGGGGGCGCCTTGCCACTCGATATAGGTCCGCTCTGCCCGATTGTCCGCCGCTAGGCGATATCGCGCGCCCCGTCAGCCGATGACCGGGCCGCAAAAAAGCCCCCCACCCGGCGGGGCAGGGGGCTTAAGCCATTGATATCAATCCGGCGGCTGCCCCTCACGCGGGGCTCGCGGCGATGTCAGTGCACCTCGGGCACCAGCACCTCGCGCTTGCCGACATGGTTCGCGGCGGAGACCACGCCCTGATCCTCCATCTGCTCGACCAGCCTTGCCGCCTTGTTGTAGCCGATCGCCAGCTTGCGCTGGATGTAGGAGGTGGAGCATTTGCGGTCACGCGCGACGATCTGCACCGCCTGGTCGTAAAGCGCGTCCTCGCTGTCCGAGCCGGAGGTCGAGGAGCCGCCCCCCGCGAGGCCGAGCACGGCGTCGATGTCCGAGCTCTTCTCCTCGTCCGGGCCCTCGACCACGCCGCCGACGTAATCGGGCGGGCCAAAGCCCTTGAGGTAGGTCACGATCTCCTCGACCTCCTCGTCCGAACAGAACGGCCCATGCACACGGGTGATCTTGGAGCCGCCCGCCATGTAGAGCATGTCGCCCATGCCCAGAAGCTGCTCGGCGCCCTGTTCGCCAAGGATCGTGCGGCTGTCGATCTTCGAGGTGACCGAGAAGGAGATCCGGGTCGGGAAGTTGGCCTTGATCGTGCCGGTGATGACATCGACCGAAGGCCGCTGCGTCGCCATGATCAGGTGGATTCCGCTCGCCCGCGCCATCTGCGCGAGGCGCTGGATGCAGGCTTCGATCTCCTTGCCCGCGACCATCATAAGGTCGGCCATCTCGTCGACGATGACGACGATGTAGGGCAGCACCTCGGGCTGGAACTCGTCGGTCTCGAAGATCGGATCGCCCGTTTCCTCGTCGAAGCCGGTCTGCACCGTGCGCGAGAACATCTCGCCTTTCGACAGCGCGTCGCGCACCCGGCCATTGTAGCCGTCGATGTTGCGCACGCCCATCTTCGACATCTTGCGGTAGCGCTCCTCCATCTCGCCGACGACCCATTTCAGGGCGACGACCGCCTTCTTGGGGTCGGTGACCACGGGCGAAAGCAGGTGCGGGATGCCGTCATAGACGCTGAGTTCCAGCATCTTGGGGTCGATCATGATCAACCGGCATTCCTCGGGCGACAGCTTGTACAGGAGCGACAGGATCATCGTGTTGATCGCGACCGACTTGCCCGAGCCGGTGGTGCCCGCGATCAGCAGGTGGGGCATCTTGGCGAGGTTGGCGATCACCGGCTCTCCGCCGATGTCCTTGCCGAGCGCCAGCGGCAGCTTCATCTGCTGATCGCCGTAATCGCGCGCGGTGAGGATCTCGCGCAGCGCCACCATCTCGCGCCGGGCATTGGGCAGCTCGATGCCGATGACCGAGCGGCCCGGCACGGTCGAGACCCGCGCCGAGAGCGCCGACATGGAGCGCGCGATGTCGTCGGCAAGGCCGATCACCCGGCTCGCCTTGAGGCCCGGCGCGGGCTCCAGCTCGTACATGGTGACGACGGGGCCGGGACGGACCGAGACGATCTCGCCCTTCACGCCGTAATCGTCGAGCACGCCTTCGAGCATGCGCGCGTTCTCTTCGAGCTGCGCATCGGGAAGATGGTGCCGTTCGATCGCGGAGGGGTCCATCAGCAAATCAAGCGGCGGGTATTCGTAGTCGGGATAGGCCTCCTGCGGCGCGGCGGGCTGGCTCGGCGGCGCCACCGGCGCGGGCTGCGGCGCGGCGCGAGCGATCTCGGCGGTCGGGCTCATCGGTCGCGCGGGCGCGGCGGGCACAGCGGGCGCGGATCGCTGCGCTGCGGGGGCCGGAGCGGCAGCGGGGGCCGGCGCGGCGGGTGCGCACGGCCCGGTCAGCGGCGGCTCTGCCATGCGCGGGGCGGCAGCGGGGGTCTCGTCGCGATCCGGGGCATCGATGTCCCGCGGTGCGGGCGCCGCGTCCCGGCCCTGCAGGGGCGCATCGTCATACGCGTCCGCCTCGGGGGTCTCGTCCCAGCCCTGCACCGAGGCGTCATCGCCATCCGCCATGGGGGCGTCGTTCCAGCCCGCCTGTTCGGAGGCGGTCTCGGCCCAGCCGGGGGGCGTGCCGGTCCCGGCCTGCGTCGGTTCGGGCGCGGGCTGCGCATCGACGTCCTGCGGCGCGGCCCGGTCGCGCGCCAGCGGCGGTTCGACACGCGGGCCGGGGGCCATCTCGGTGCGGCTCGCCCCGAGCGCCTGGCCCGCGATCGCCTGGCCTGCGGCGGCCAGCCCGGCCCCGGCGGCGGCGAGACCGGCCCCCGCGACGGCACGCGGCGTCTTGGTGATCATCAGCGGCTTGGGGCCGCGGCCGCGCGTCAGCGCCGGTTCGATCCGGCCCTTCTGGAACGGCGGCATGGTGTCGGCGCCGGTGCGGGCGCGGATCGCGTCGGTGATGCGCGACCGGACCCGGTCCTCGTCGACCGGGGCCTGTTGCGGGGCCTGCTGCGCGGTCAGCGGCGGCTCCACCGGGCCGGGCTGCGGCGTCTCGCGCGGCTCACCACGGCGCAGCAATTGCGGCATCCGCGACAGCAGCCCGCCGGAGGGTTCTTCGGCGCGGCTCGGGCGCGGCGGCGCGGCCAGCGTGCCCGGCGGCGCGGGCGGCAGGCGGCGCGCCGGGGCCTGCGAGGCGGGCGCGTCCCGGTCGGCGTGGGCCTGCTCGGGCCAGCCCTCATCGGCATGGCCGGTCTCGACCCAATCGGCCCGGTCGTCATCGGGCCAGCCGGCATCCTCGGAGGGCATCGGCGGCGGCGGCGGCACCGGCGAGCTGCGCGGTTTCACCCGCGTCACGGCGGGCGGCATCCGGCGCGCCGGGGCCGCCTCTTCGATCAGGGCGTCGTCATCGTCGTCGCGGGGCTCGACCGGCGCGGTGCTGGCGCTGGCCATGCGCTTGGCGGCATGGGCCCGCACCACGGCAGAGACACGCTGGTTGCGGTCGGGCTCTGGCACGGCGCGGGCGGCGGCCTCTTCCTCCGCGGCAAGCGCGGCCTCGCGGCGCATCTGCTCGCGCCGGGTCTCGATCTCGTCGCCGATCCGGGCGCGCATCACCTCGGCGGCGCGCATCGACACGGTGGCCCCGCGCCCCATCAGCCGCAGGCCGAGCGCATAGGCCAGCACCAGCCCCAGCAGCAGCAACCGCCACAGCGACTGTGTTTCCTCGCGGGTGAAGCCGGTGACATAGGCCCCGGCGGCCACCACCCCCGCCCCGAGCAGCAGCGCCAGCAGGTTCACCCCGAACCCCGCGCCGAAGGGCAGGATCGTCAAGAGCAGGCCAAGCACCGTGTCGCCGAACAGCCCGCCGGTGCCGAAATTGTGGCTCCAACCCGCGGGCGGCGTCAGCGTCGCGGCAAAGACCGCCGCCAGCGCCACGACGATCGGCGCGAACATGAGACGCGACACCACGCGTTCCTCGCCCCGGTGCAGCGCCAGCCGCCCCCCCCATGTCAGCAGCACAAGCGGCAGCATCCACGCGCCGCGCCCGACGATCATCACGATCGGCTGCGCCACCGAGGCGCCGAACCGCCCGAGCCAGTTCTGCACCGGCGCGTCCGAGGCCAGCATCCAGTTGGGATCGTCGGGCGAATAGGAGCCGATCATCATCGCGACCATCAGCCCCAGCGCGATCAGCACAAGTCCGAGCAGCTCCTTGCCGCGCTTTTCCAGCGCCGCCTGCGTGTTGCTGTCCAGCAGGGGCTCTCGCCCCCTCGTCTGATACGCCATGTCGCTCGTCCTCTCGCTCAGTCGTAGAGGCAGTCGCGGAGTGTCGTGAGCCCGCGCTGCATCTCATCCGCCGGGGCCACCATGGCGACCCTGACATATCCCTTGCCGGGATTTTCTCCGTTCACGTCGCGCCCCAGATAGGCGCCGGGCAGCACCCGCACCCCCGTCTCGCGCCACAATTTCAGCGCCGCCGCCTCGCCATCCGCGACCGGCAGCCACAAGAAGAACCCGGCCTCGGGCGCGGCATATCCGGGCGCGTTGCCAAGCACCGCGTCCGCGATGTCGTATTTCGCGGCGTAGAGCGCGCGGTTTTCCACCACGTGATCCTCGTCCGACCACGCCTTGGCGGCCACCGCCTGCAGCGGCAGCGGCAGCGGCGCGCCGGCATAATTGCGCAGCTGGCGCATCCGCCGGATCGATTCGGGGCCGCCCGCGGCAAAGCCCGCGCGCAGGCCCGGCAGGTTCGACCGCTTGGAGAGCGAGTTGAACACCACCAGCCGCTCGGGGTCGGCGCCCATGGCGTCGGCCACGGCGAGCGCGCCCGGCGGCGGCGTATCGCGCCAGATCTCGGAATAGCACTCATCCGCGAAGACGCGGAAATCATGGCGCTCGGCCAGCTCCATGAGCCGTTTCAGATAGGCCTCGGAGGCCACCGCGCCCTGCGGGTTCGAGGGCGAGCAGAGATAGAAGATCGCCGTACGATCGAGCGTCTCGGCCCCGATCGCGTCGAGATCGGGCAGGAAACCGGTCCCGGCGGTGGCGGGCAGGTAGCGCGGCTCGGCCCCGACCGACAGCGCCGCCACGGCGTAGACCTGGTAGAACGGGTTGGGCATCAGCACCAGCGGCGCCTGACCGCGCCTGGTTTCGGGGCACAGCGCCATGGCGGCGTTGTAGAGCCCCTCGCGGGTGCCGTTGAGCGCCAGGAGCCGGTTTTGCGCCACCGCGATGCCGTAGCGCCGCCCGATCCAGTCCGAGATCGCGCCCAACAGCATCTCCGAGCCTTCGTTGACCGGGTATTTGCCGAATCCCTGCGCGGCGTCGGCGATGGTCGGGCCGACCCAGTCCGGGTAGGGGTGCTGCGGCTCGCCGATGGTCATGGCCAGCGGCGCACCACCCGGCTTGTGCGCATCGAGCAGGCTCCGCAGACGCGGGAACGCGTATTCCGGTAGGTCCGAGAACCGTTCGGGGAAATCCATTGCTGCCTCATGAACGGGGGTCATGCCAATGCCCCTCTTGGCAGGAAACTACCCGCGCGGGCAGGACGATGTCCAGCATTCGCCCCCTGCCCGGCCCGCATGTGTCTTTCGAGCCAGCGCCACCCGGCCCCGCCGCGCCGCGAACGCCGCGCGCCCGTGGCGACCGGCGACGCCGGGGCGCATGGACAATCCCCTCCCCCGCCCCATAGTCAGCGGCATGAAACACGACAGCGACATCCTCATCGCGGGCGGCGGGCTGAACGGCCCGGTGCTCGCGCTCGCGCTGGCCCGCGCGGGGCTCTTCGTGACCCTCGTGGACGCCGCCCCGCCCGCCCCGGCATCCGGGGCCTTCGACGGGCGCGCCTATGCCATCGCCGCCGGGTCGCGGCGGATGCTGGCGCGGCTCGGGGTGTGGGAGCGGTTCGCCGCGCAGGCGCAGGAAATGGTCGAGATCAAGGTCACCGACGGGCGCGCCGGCGAAGGCGCTTCGGCCTGGTGGCTGCATTTCGATTCGGCCGAGATCGAGGACGGCCCGATGGGCCACATGGTCGAGGACCGGCACCTGCGCGCCGCGCTCGCCGCAGCGCTGGCGGAAACGGAAGGCGTGACGCTGCGCGCCCCCGACCGGGTGGTGGCGCAGGAGAGCCGCGCGGAGGGCGTGTCGGTGACGCTCGGCTCGGGCGATGTGCTGACCGCGGGGCTGCTGGTCGGCTGCGACGGGCGCGCAAGCGGCACCGCCGCGCGGGCGGGCATCCGGCGCAGCGGCTGGGGCTACGACCAGAGCGCCGTGACCTGCACGGTGGAACACGAGCTGCCGCACAAGGGCATCGCGCACCAGTTCTTCATGCCCGGCGGGCCGCTGGCGATCCTGCCGCTCACCGGCAATCGCAGCTCGATCGTCTGGAGCGAACGCAGCGCCCGCGCCGAGCGGCTCGTGGCGATGGACGACGCGGCCTTTCTCGACGCGCTGCGCCCGGCCTTCGGCAATTTCCTCGGCGAGATCGCCCTCACCGGGGCGCGGGGGCTGTTTCCGCTCGGGCTGAGCCTCGCGGAGCGGTTCACCGCGCCGCGCGTGGCGCTGGTGGGCGATGCGGCGCATGGGCTGCACCCGGTCGCGGGACAGGGGCTCAATGCCGGTCTGCGGCGACGTGGCGGCGCTGGCCGAGGTGCTGCGCGAAGCGCGCATGCGCGGCGAGGAGATCGGCAGCCCGCTTGTGCTCGACCGCTACGCGCGCTGGCGGCGGTTCGACACCGCGACGCTGGCGGCGACCACCGACCTGACGACGCGGCTGTTTTCGAACGACAACCCGGTCTTGCGGCTGGCGCGCGATGCCGGGATGGGAGCGATCAACGCCATCTCGCCGCTGCGGCGGGCGATGATCCGCGAGGCGGCGGGGCTTACCGGCGACCTGCCGCCGCTGATGCGCTGACGGCCCCTCTCGGGGGCCGCCGCACCGGTCGCCTCAATCGATCGTGCGCGCCTCGTCGGCGAGCATCACCGGGATGCCGCCCCGGATCGGGTAGGCCAGCCCGGCGGCACGGCTGACGAGTTCCTGCGCCTCGGCATCGTAGCGCAGCGGTCCTTGTGTCTGCGGGCAGACCAGCGCCTCGAGCATGCGCCGGTCGAAGGCGGCGCGCCCGGCACGCGGATCGGGCTCGCGCTCGGGGATCGGATCGACGGGCGGCACCGGGTCGGGCGGGGTGTCGGGCGGCAGGTTCGGGTCGTCGCTCATTGCATTCTCTCCTCGCCGGAACCGCCGCGCAGGGCGAATTCGATCAGCGTCACAAGCGTCTCGCGCCGCTCGGACAGGGTCGGCGCCTCCAGAAGCGCCTGCCGCTCCTCGCAATCGAAGGGGCAGAGCATCGAGAGCGAGTTGATCAGCAGCTCGTCCTCGGCCTCCTGCAGGTTTTCCCAGTCGGTCGAAAGCCCCTGCTCCTCGAAGAACCGGCCCAGCAGGTCGAGAAAGGGCGCGCGCCGCATTCCCGGATCGCTCTCGACCGCGCCGCGGTCGCGCTCGAAGCCGGTCCAGCCGATCTCGCAGCGGCGATAGGGGGTGAACCCGTCCAGCTCGCGCCTGACCCGGAACCGCGAGATCCCCGCGAGGGTGATCATGTAGCGCCCGTCCTCGGTCTCGGAAAAGGCGGTGAGCCGACCGGCGCAGCCGATATCGTGCAGCCGCGTCTCGCCCGCGGGGGTTTCATAGGGCTGGATCATGCCGATCAGCCGCTCCGGCGTCTTCATCACGTCTTCGACCATGGCGAGGTAACGCGGCTCGAAGATGTGCAACGGCAACCGGGCGCGCGGCAAGAGCAGCGCCCCCGGAAGCGGGAAGACCGGGATAGTGTCGGGGAGATCCACGCCTGTCATCATGCGGGGCGACCTAGCCTGCCGCGCGGCTCAGGCAAATATCATCGAGGACAGCTTGCGCCGTCCCGCCAGCGCGATCGGGTCCTTGGCGGGCAAGGCCTCGAAGATGGTGAAGAGCTGGGCCTTGGCGGCGGCGTCGTTCCATTCGCGGTCGCGACGGAAGATCTCCAGAAGCTGGTCGACCGCCTCGGCGGTCTCGCCCTTGGCATGCAGCGCGGTGGCAAGGTCGTAGCGCGCCTGCAGATCCGCCGGATCGGCCTCGACGCGGCCGCGCAGCTCGGCCACCGGCCCGGCGTTCGACGCCTGCTTGGCCAGCGCGATCTGCGCATGCGCCGCGTCCAGCTCGGGCGTGCGGGCGATCTCGGCGGGGGCGCCGTTGAGGATCGCCTCGGCCTGCTCGACCTGGTCCAGCGCCAGATGCGCGGCGACGAGACCGGCATAGGCGGCGGCGTTCTTGTCGTCTTCCTGCAAGATCGCGCCGAACACCTCGGCCGCGCTCGCGGCGTCGCCCTCGTCGAGCATGCCCTGCGCCGCCTCGATCGCGTCCGCGAGGCCGCCATCCTCCTCGCCGCCGCCCAGCGCGACGAGTTTCTGGACGAACGTCTCGATCTCCGAGCCGGGCAGCGCGCCCTGGAAGCCGTCGACCGGCTGGCCCTGCCAGAAGGCATAGACGGTCGGGATCGACTGCACCTGCAGCTGGCCCGCATAGGCCTGGTTCCGGTCGACGTCGATCTTGACCATCTTCACCTTGCCGCCGGCCTTCTGGACCGCCGCCTCCAGCGCCGGGCCCAGAGTCTTGCACGGCCCGCACCACGGCGCCCAGAAATCGACGATCACCGGCACCGTCTTCGAGGTCTCGACCACGTCCTGCATGAAGGTGGCGTCGGAGCCCTCGCGGATCAGGTCGTCCTTGGCGGGGGCGGCGGGGGCGCTGTCGTTGAGACCGAGCATTGAGAGGCTCCTGCTTGCATGCGTGGCGGCCCCGTGGGGCCTGATGTTTCGATGAGACTATATGTGGGCCCGGCGCCCTCGCGCCAAGCCCCTCTAGAGGTCGAAGCTGGCGAAGACCGGGGCGTGGTCCGACGGCTTGTCCCAGCCGCGCGCCGATTTCAGCACCCGGCTGCCATGCGCGGCGCCCGCGATGTCCGAGGTCGCCCAGACATGATCGAGCCTGCGGCCCCGGTCGGCGGCCTCCCAGTCCTTGGCCCGGTACGACCACCACGAATAGAGCGGCCCGTCGGGAATGTCCTGCCGGGTCACGTCGACCCAGTCGCCCGCATCCTGCACCTGCGCGAGATGCTCGACCTCGATCGGCGTGTGGCTGACCACCTTCAAAAGCTGCTTGTGGCTCCAGACGTCATCCTCGCGCGGCGCGATGTTGAGATCGCCCACGAGGATCGCGCGTTCGGGCCGGTTGGCGTGGAAATCGTCGCGCATATGGGTGAGGTAGTCGAGCTTCTGGCCGAACTTCTCGTTCTTTTCGCGGTCCGGCTCGTCGCCGCCCGCGGGAACATAGAAATTGTGGATCGTCACGCCGTTCTCCAGCCGCCCGGCGATGTGCCGGGCATGGCCGAGCCCCGCGTGATCATGCGCCGCGACCTCCTCGATCGGCAGGCGCGACAGGATGGCGACGCCGTTATAGCCTTTCTGGCCGCGCGCGATCATGTGGTCGTAGCCCAGCGCGCGGAAGGCTTCGAGCGGGATCTTCTCGACCGGGCTCTTGCATTCCTGCAGGCACAGAACGTCCGGCCCCTCCTCCTGCAAGAGCCGCGCGACCAGCGTTTCGCGCAGGCGGACCGAGTTGATGTTCCAGGTGCAGAGCGTGAAGGGCATGCGCGGTCTCCGGGCTGTCGGGCCGGGCCTGCCTAGCCGGTCGCGCGCCCGAGCGCCACCCACCGCCCCGGCCCCGGATCTCAGGGCTGGATGGTGAAGCGTTCGGATTCGCAGACATCGACCCGGCCCGGCACCACGGCGCCGTCCGAAAACATCATGAGCAGGTCATAGAGGCATTCGGACACGTTGCGGATGGTGACGTCGGCGTTGCGCCCCGAGGGCAGCACGTATTCCCCCAGAAGATCGTCGCGCCAGTATTCATCCGTCACCGGCGAGGCGAACATGCGCACCAGATCCACGCCGGAGCGGTTGCGCACCTGCAGCGTCTCGGTCTCGGCCAATGCGGTGGTCGCGAGCAGCGGCACGAGCGCGGCGGCGAAAAGGAACGGGCGGAAGACTTGCATCAGGGCTCTCCTGTCGAGGGGCCGTGCCAGCCTAGCCTTCCCCGGCCCGCGACCCCAGCGGGTTCCGCTCACGCCCGCGCGACCAAAGGTCCCGCCCGGCCTCGCGCGCACTGGTCGCTGGTCGCTGGTCGCTGGTCGCTGGTCGCTGGTCGCTGGTCGCTGGTCGCTGGTCGAAAAAAAGCCGGGCACGAAGGCCCGGCCAAGTCCAACAGGGAGGTATGTGGCATGACCCCGCCACAAGGGGTTCGCTTGGACAACGCGCCGGGGCCGCGCCGGTTCCGCCCTTCAGGCGACGAGCCGGTAGCCACCGGATTCGGTGACGAGCAGCCGCGCGTTCGAGGGGTCGGGCTCGATCTTCTGGCGCAGCCGGTAGATGTGGGTTTCCAGCGTATGCGTCGTCACGCCCGCATTGTAGCCCCAGACCTCGTGCAGCAGCACGTCGCGCGCCACCACGCCCTCGGAGGCGCGGTAGAGGAACTTGAGGATGTTCGTTTCCTTCTCGGTCAGCCGGATCTTGCGGTCGTCCTCGGTCACCAGGAGCTTCTGCGCCGGGCGGAAGCTGTAGGGCCCGAGCTGGAACACCGCGTCTTCGGATTGTTCATGCGTGCGCAGCTGGGCGCGGATGCGCGCCAGCAGCACCGGGAACTTGAACGGCTTGGTGACATAGTCGTTCGCGCCCGCGTCGAGGCCCAGAATGGTGTCGCTGTCGCTGTCGTGACCGGTCAGCATGAGCACCGGGCATTTCACGCCCTGCTTGCGCATCACGCGGCACAGCTCGCGCCCGTCAGTGTCGGGCAGGCCGACATCGAGGATCACGAGATCGAACAGCCCCGCCTTGACCTGCGCCATGGCCTCGTGGCCGTTGCCCGCCTCGAAGACATCGAAATCCTCGGTCATGACGAGCTGTTCGCTCAGCGCTTCGCGCAGGTCGTCCTCGTCGTCGACCAAAAGGATCTTCTTCACTTGTGCCATCTCGACGCCTCCATGACCTGTCCGCTCTACAGATGTGTAACGATCACATGTGGCTCAAGTTTCGTGTCCATCTCTCACGTCGAGTTGTCGCCGCCGGGGGAAATGTTACATTCGCCACTCGCGCCGGGGCTGCCCGGCCTGCCGCGAGGATGCGCCCATGCCCTTTCGCCCCGATCCCGTCGAACGCCGCGCCCGCGCATTGGCCGATCTGCGTCTCGGCGTGCCCGTGGTTCTGGGCGGTGAGACGGGCGCGCTGGTGCTCGCGGCGGAGGCGGTCCGGCCCGAGCGGCTGACCGAGTTGCGCAAGATGGGCGGTGCGCCGGTGCTGGCGATCACGGGGCGGCGCGCGGTGACGCTGCGCGCGCGCGCCTATGACGAGGACATCGCGCGCGTGGTGCTGCCCCCTGACGCCGGTTGCGCATGGGTGCGCGCGGTGGCCGACCCGGCGGGCGATCTCGACACGCCGATGAAAGGTCCGCTGAAGACATTGCGCGACGGCTCGGCCGAGACGCACCGCGCCGCGATCGCGCTGGTCAAGGCGGCGCGGCTCTTGCCGGCCGCCCTGGTGCTGCCGCTCGAGAATGCGGCGGGCTTTGCCGCGGCCAACGAGCTGACCCGGCTGGAGCTGCCGCTGCCGCCCGCGATCACCCCGGCCTACGCCCCCGTCGCCGCCGCGCGCCTGCCGATGGAGGCCGCCGAACGCGGGCGCCTGCACGTGTACCGCCCCGGCGATGGCGGCGAGGAGCATTACGCCGTCGAGATCGGCCAGCCGCCGCGCGACGGCGCGCCGCTGGTGCGGCTGCATTCGGCCTGTTTCACCGGCGACGTGCTGGGCTCGCTCAAATGCGATTGCGGCCCGCAGCTGCACGCCGCGCTCGACCAGATGGGCGCGGCGCAGCAGGGCGTGCTGCTCTATCTCAACCAGGAGGGCCGCGGCATCGGGCTTGCCAACAAGATGCGGGCCTATTCGTTGCAGGACCAGGGCTTCGACACGGTCGAGGCCAACCACCGGCTTGGCTTCGAGGATGACGAACGCGATTTCCGCATCGGCGCGGAGATCCTCAAGCGGCTGGGCTTTTCGCGCATTCGCCTGCTCACCAACAACCCCAACAAGGTCGCCCGCATGCAAGAGGCCGGGATCGCGGTCGAGGCGCGGGTGCCGCTCAAGGTCGGCGAGGGGCTGCACAATCACCACTACCTCGCTACCAAGGCGGCCAAGTCGGGACACCTTCTGTGATCCATTCCCCTGCCGATCTCGTCCTCACCCGCCGCGGTTTGCGCTTCATGGGCCGTCACCTGCCCTGCTCGATCGGCAAGGGCGGCATCCGGGCGGACAAGCGCGAAGGCGATGGTGCGACGCCGGTGGGCGCGCACCGGATCACCGGCATGTTCTACCGCCCCGACCGGCTGGCCGCGCCGCAGCCATGGGCCGAGCCGATCCGGCCGGGCGATCTGTGGTCGGACGAAAGCGGCGACCCGGCCTATAACAGCCATGTCCGCGCGCCCTACCCCGCCAGCCACGAGGCGCTGCGCCGGGCCGATCCGCTCTACGACATCGTGCTTGTCACGGATTGGAACGAAGGCGGCGAACCCGGCAAAGGCTCGGCCATCTTCCTGCACCAGCGCCGCCGCGCGGGCTATCCGACCGAGGGCTGCGTGGCGTTTGCGCGCCCCGATCTCATCTGGCTCGCCCGCCACGTCATCCCCGGCGCGCGGCTGATCGTCAGGCGCTGATCCCCTTCACCATTCCTTAAATACGCATGGCGCGCCGGTGGTCCCCCGCGCGCCATGCGTATTTGGAGAGCAGTGAAAGGGATCGGCGCGCCTGGCCGGTCAATCGAGCGCCTCTGGCAGCCCCTTGCCGCGCAGCGCCTCGGCGGCGGGCAGCGGGCGCTTGCCTTCGCGCTGAAGCTCCAGAAGCGCGACCGCGCCATCGCCGCAGGCCACGGTGGCGGGGCCGATCACCGCGCCCGGCGCACCCTCGCCCGGCCCGGCGGCGGCGCGCAAAAGCTTCAGCCTTTCGCCATTGGCCATGCACCATGCGCCCGGAAAGGGCGAGAGCGCGTTGACGTGACGCGCGACATGGGCGGCAGTGCGGGTCCAGTCGATGCGCGCCTCGGACTTGTCGATCTTGGCGGCATAGGTGACGCCCGCTTCGGGCTGCGGTTCGGGGCGCAGCTCGTCGAGGTCGCGCAGCGCCTCGACCACCAGCCGGCCGCCAAGCGTGGCGAGCCGGTCGTGCAGGTCGGCGGCGGTGTCGGTCGCCCCGATCGGCGTCGCCTCGCGCAAGAGCACCGGCCCGGTGTCGAGCCCGGCCTCCATCTGCATGATGCAGATGCCGGTTTCGCTGTCGCCCTCCATGATCGCGCGCTGGATCGGCGCGGCGCCGCGCCAGCGCGGCAGCAGCGAGGCGTGGATGTTCAGGCAGCCGCGCTTGGGCGCGTCGAGCACCGCCTGCGGCAGGATCAGCCCATAGGCCACGACCACGGCGATGTCGGCGTCCAGCGCGGCGAACTCGGCCTGTGCCTCGGCGCCTTTGAGCGAAACCGGGTGCCGGACCTCCAGCCCCAGCGCCTCGGCGCGGGCCTGCACCGCGCTGGGCCGCGGTTTCTTGCCCCGCCCCGCCGGGCGCGGCGGCTGGGTATAGGCGCAGACGATCTCGTGGCCCGCGCGCACCAGCGCGTCGAGCGCAAAGACCGAGAAATCCGGCGTGCCCATGAAGACGATGCGCATCAGGAAAACTTTCTTGCCTTGGCGACCAGCCGGTCGCGCTTGAGCCGGCTCAGCCGGTCGAAATACATCCGGCCGTCCAGATGGTCGATCTGGTGCTGCAGCGAGGTCGCCCAGAGCCCGACGAAATCGCGCTCCTCGATTTCGCCATCCGCGTTGAGGAACCGCGCCGTGACCGCGCGGGGCCGCGAGATCACCGCCGAGACGCCCGGCAGGTTGGGCGACGCCTCCTCGTGCTCGCGCAGCTGCACGGAGGCGTGCAGGATCTCGGGGTTGGCCATGCGGATGGCCTGTTTGCGCGCATCCGAGGCATCGACCACGGCGAGGCGCAGGCTCACGCCGATCTGCGGCGCGGCGAGACCGACGCCGGGCATCGCATCCATTGCGTCGATCATCTCGTCCCACAGGGCGCGGATCTCGTCGGTGATCGCCTCGACCGGGGCGGCGGGCTTGCGCAGCGTGGCGTGCGGCCAGCGCAGGAAGGGACGGGTCATGAAAAGTCTTCCTCTTCGTGGCGGTCGATGCAGAGAATGCCGTCGAGATGATCCAGCTCGTGCTGCACGCAGGTGGCCTCGATGCCCTCGAAGACGGCCTCCTGCCCCAGCCCCTTCAGATCCTGCCATGTCAACGTGACGCGCGCGGGCCGCCGGACGCGGCAGGGCGTGTCGGGGATCGACAGGCACCCCTCCTCGCGCAGCACGGTCTCTTCGGAGACCTCGACGATCTCGGGGTTCACGAAGACCTTGGGCGCGGGATTGCCGGTTCGCCAATCCACGTCGGTCACGAAGATCCGCATCGGCAGGCCGACCTGCGGCGCGGCGAGCCCGCGGCCCGGGGCGTCATACATCGTCTCGATCATGTCGGCGGCAAGCTGCGACAGCGTCGCGTCGAACAGCGCCACGGGCCTCGCCTTGGCGCGCAGCACCGGCGCGGGGTGGGTGACGATGTCGAGCACGGCCATCAGCCGCGCGCCCGCTCGCGTTTGAGCTTGACCATCTTGCGGGTGATCATCTGCCGCTTCATCGGCTTGAGGTAGTCGATGAAGAGCTTGCCATCGAGATGGTCGATCTCGTGCTGCACGCAGGTCGCCCAGAGCCCGTCGAACCGCTCGGCATGGGTTTCGCCGTCGAGCCCGAGCCATTGCACCTCGACCTCCGCCGGGCGTTCGACCTCGGCGAACTGCTCGGGGATCGACAGGCAGCCTTCCTCGTAGACCGAGCGTGCCTCGGAGGTCCAGGTCACGGTCGGATTGACGAGCACCATCGGGCGGGCGCTCTCGTCCTCCTCCTTGGCGGCATCCATCACGAGCAGCCGGCACATCTGGCCGATCTGCGGCGCGGCGAGGCCGATGCCCGGCGCGTCGTACATGGTTTCCAGCATGTCGTCGGCCAACCGGCGGATCTCGTCGGTGATGCTGTCTACGGGATCGGCCACGGTCTTGAGACGCGGGTCCGGGTGGATGAGGATGGGGCGCAATGTCATGGCGCCGATCTAGGGCCAAGCGGCCCGCATGGCAATATCGCGCCCCTTGCGCCCGGCGCGTCGCATGTGCAGCCTCGCGGCCTGAAGCTGCAGGAGAGCGCCATGAGCCGTGACCACCACCCCGCCCCTGATTTCGACGAGATCATCGACCGGCGCGGCACCAATTGTTCCAAGTGGGACATGATGGAGCGGGTCTACGGCGTCAGCCCCGACGAGGGGCTGGCCATGTGGGTGGCCGACATGGATTTCCGCCCGCCCGCCTGCGTGCAGGCGGCGGTCGAGAACATGGCCGCGCATGGCATTTACGGCTACGCGGCTTCGGACGCGGCGCAGCGCGCGGCGATCGGCTGGTGGATGGATCGCCGCCATGGCTGGCGGCCCGCCGCCGACGACATCTTCACCACCCATGGTCTCGTCAACGCCACGGGGCTGTGCGTCGATGCCTGGACCGATCCGGGCGACGGGATCGTGCTGTTCACCCCGGTCTACCACGCCTTTGCCCGCGTGATCCGGTCGGCGGGGCGCGAGGTGGTCGAGTGTCCCCTGGCCTTCGATCACGGCCGCTACGTGCCCGATTTCGACGCCTGGGACGCGATGATGACGGGCCGCGAGAAGATGATGATCCTGTGCTCGCCGCAGAACCCCGGCGGCCGGGTCTGGAGCCGGGCCGAGCTCGAGGGCTGGGCCGCCTTCGCGCGGCGGCACGACCTGATCCTCGTCTCCGACGAGATCCATTGCGACCTGACCATGCCCGGCCTCACCCATACCGCGATGACGCGGATCGACGGCGTGGCCGACCGGCTCGTGATGCTGACCGCGACGACCAAGACGTTCAACATCGCGGGCGCGCATATCGGCAACGTCATCATTTCGGACCCCGCGCTCAAGGCGCGCTTCGCCTCCCGGATGTCGGCGCTCGGCCTGTCGCCCAATTCCTTCGGCCTTGCCATGGCGACGGCGGCGATGTCGCCCGAGGGGGTCGATTGGCTCGAGGCGCTGCGGCTCTATCTCGACGGCAACAGGCGCCTGTTCGAGGACGGGGTCGCGCAGATCCCGGGCGTGAAACCGATGCCGCTCGAATCCACCTATCTCGAATGGGTGGATTTCTCGGGCACCGGCATGACGCGCGAAGAGGTGCTGGCGCGGATCGAGGGCGATGCGAAGATCGCGGTGAACCACGGCACCAGCTTTGGCCTGGGCGGCGAAAGCTTCCAGCGGTTCAACATCGCCACGCCGCGCGCGCGGGTGGCCGAGGCCGTATCGCGTTTGCAGGCCGCCTTTTCGGACCTGCAATAGCCGGTCAGAGGCGGGGCAGCCGCAGCGCCGGCTCCGCCTCGCTCCGCTCGAAATCGACGGGGGCGCTGTCGGCGACGCGGCTGTGGCGCTTGAACTCGTAGACGCGCTCGCCCTCCTCGACGCGGGAGGTCATGACGAGGCATTGGTAGAGATGGCGCGGCCCGTCATAGAGGTCGACGAAGCCGTGCAGGATCGGCGCATCCTTGGCGGCGAGGGCAAAGCCGGTGTCCCACATGCGCAGCACCGGGTGGACGTCGTCGCCATCATGCACGCAAAGCCGGCCCGACCTGCGTTGCGCGGCGCGGCGCGCGGCCTCGATGGCGTCCTGCAGGTCCTTGGTCAGGTAATCGGTCATGGCTGGTCCTCCCCCTCCGTCCCATCCTGCGCAGAAGAATATGAAATTCAAGCGACGTTCCCGGAAAATTCCCGGTCAGGCCCGCGCTTTCGGCCGCAGCACATGCGGCTGGGCCGGATCGTAGAGCGCGCTGTCGGGAAAACCCTGATCGCCCCCCAGCGCCGGGCCCACGAGAATGAGCGCGGTGCGGGTCAATTTCGCCGTGCGCACCTTGGCGTGGATGTCCGACAGCGTGCCGCGGATCACCTGCTGGTCGGGCCAGCTGGCGCGGTAGACCACGGCGACCGGGCAATCGGCGCCATAGAACGGCGTGAGCCGCCGTTCGATGTCGCGCAGCGCCCGGATGCCGAGATGGATCGCCAGCGTGGTGCCGGTGGCGGCGAAGTTCTCGAGCGTTTCGCCTGCAGGCATGGAGGTCGATTTCATCGACATACGGGTGAGCACGATGGACTGCGCCAGCTCGGGGATCGTGAGCTCCTGCCCGAGCGCCGCCGCGGCGGCGGTGTAGGCGGGCACGCCGGGCACGATTTCATAGGGGATGCCGTCGGCCTTGAGCCTGCGGATCTGCTCGGCGATGGCGCCGTAAAGGGACGGGTCGCCCGAATGCACGCGGGCCACGTCCTGCCCGCGCGCATGGGCCGCCGCGATCTCGGCGTGGGTCTCGTCGAGCGTCATCGGCGCTGTATCGAGAACCCGTGCCCCTTCGGGCGCGCCCGCGACGACCTCTTCGGGCACCAGCGACCCCGCATAGAGGCAGACCGGGCAGGCCCCGATCAGCCGCGCGGCCTTGAGCGTGAGAAGCTCCGGGTCGCCCGGCCCGGCCCCGATGAAATAGACGGTCATGTCGCGGCGATCCCTTTCACCATTCCCCAAATACGCATGGCGACCGGCGCTTCGTGCCGCGCCGGTCGTTCAGCGCGCATCGATCTTCTTTGCGTAGCCGCGCGGCGTGACCATGCGCGGCCCCTCTCCCAAGGGCACCAGCTTCGACTGCGATGAGCCGACCAGCACGACGGTCAGCATGTCGACCTCGTCGACCTGCAGCTCGTCGAGGCGGCGGTAGCGGATCTCCTCCTCGGGGCGGCCGAGCGAAGAGGCCAGCAGCACCGGCGTATCGGCGGGGCGATGCGCCAGCAGGATGTCGCGCGCTTCGGCCAGCAGCGTCCGCCGCCGCTTGGACACCGGGTTGTAGAAAGCGATGACGAAATCGCCTGTGGCGGCGGCGTGCAGCCGCTTCACGATGTCCTCGCGCGGGGTGAGCAGGTCCGACAGCGAGATGGCGCAGAAATCGTGGCCGAGCGGCGCACCGGCGCGCGCGGCGGCGGCCTGGAGCGCCGAAACCCCTGGCGTGCAGACCACCTCGACGCGGCGCGCGGCATCGGTGACGCCGCCATTGCCCGCCTCGCGGCCCAGCAGTTCGAAGACCAGCGCCCCCATGGCGTAGATGCCCGCATCGCCCGAGCAGATCAGCGCCACGTCGCGACCTTCGGCGGCGCGTTCCAGCGCGTAGCGGCAGCGATCCTCCTCGCCGCCGAGCGGGAAATCGGCGCGCGGCTTGCCGGCGGCGAGCGGTCCGAGCAGGTCGATGTAGAGCCCGTAGCCCACCAGTTCCTCGGCCTCCGCGATGAGACGGCTGGCTTCGGGCGTGCGCCAGCCGGACTGTCCCGGCCCGATGCCGACGACCGAGAGGCGGCCCCGGCGGCGGCCACGCAGATCGGTGATCGGCGCAGGCGCCATGGCCAGCGCGCAGGTGGCGTTGGCGGTCTTGCGCTTGGTCACGGCGAGCGTCGCGTCGGGCCCGGCCTGCGCCAGAGCCGCGCCTTCGGACACGCCGTGGCAGCCGACTTCGGCAAAGACGACGTCAGAGGGCGTGGCGAGGCGCGGCGCTTCGGCTTCGAGTTCGGCGGCGGTGAAGAGCCGCAGCGGCACGCCGATGTCACGTGAAACATTCAGGATCGCAGGCTCGTCGGCCTTGAGATCGATCGAGGCGACGGCCTGCACGGCCTGCGGCGCGATCCCGGCCTCGGCCAGCGTGTCGCGCACCAGTGCGGCGAGTTCCTCGGGCGGACAATCGCGCGCACAGCCGAGGCCGAGCACGGCGCGCTGCGGCGCGAAATGGAGGTGGCCGGGGCCGAGATCCGGCTGCGGCGCGTCGGAAACGGTGATGCGCAGCGCGTCCCCTTGCGGCAGTTCGGCCAGCCAAGGCGCCTCGCCCGCGACGGTCGCGCCGCCGCCCGACAGGAGCGCCGCCATCGCGCCCTTGGCGTCCTGCGGGTTCACCAGCCGGTAGCCCGCGGGCGGCTCGTCGAGCGCCACGCCGAGCGAGACGTCGCCCGCGGTGGTGACGGCGGCTTGGGCGTCGAGCGCTTCGGCGATGCGCTTGGCCAGCCGGTTCGCGCCGCGATGCCCGCCCAGGAGCGGCACCACGACGCGGCCATCGTCGGAGATCGAGACCACCGGCGGTTCGGCGCGCTTGTCCGACAGCATCGGCGCCACGGCGCGGATCAGGATGCCGGAGGCGCAGACGCCGATCACCGGCGTTCCGGCGGCGAAGAGATCGCGCGCGTGGTCGAGCGCATCGGCGAAAAAGGCGTCGGCGCTCTCGACCCGGCCCTCGCGGCCATGCAGCGGCGCGCCCAAGCCTTCGGCCACCTTGCGGGCCACGGCCTCGCCCGAGCGGGAGAGTGCGAGAACAACGGGGGTCACAGCCAAGGATCGGCTCCCTTCGTGAGAATGATCATCGAGAAATAGGGGGCGGTGTCGGGCGCCTCGGCCAGCGGGCGGACCACTTCCGCCTCCAGCGTGGCGCGCTCGACGTAAACAGCCTGCGCGGTGAGGCCGAGATCGTCGATCACCGCGCGCACCTTGGGGAAATGCCGCCCGAGCTTCATGATCGCGACGCTTTCGGCGCCCTCGATCCGGGCGCGCAGCTCCGCCTCCGGCAGCGGCCCCGGCAGCACGGTCAGCCGCTCGTTGCGGGCGGCCAGCGGGCGGCGTGCGGCGGCTGCGGCGGCGGTGAGCGATGTGACGCCGGGCACGATCTCGACCCGGAAGCGGCTTGAGAGACGCGCAAAGAGATACATGAAGGAGCCGTAGAAGAACGGGTCGCCCTCGCACAGGCAGACCACGTCCTGACCGGCCTCCAGCGCCTCGGCGATCTGCGACGCGCCCGCGTCATAGGCCGCCTGCGCCGGGCCGCGTTCGACCGTCATCGGCACGTCCATGACGATCTCGCGCGCCTTTGGCGCGATGAGATCGGCGGCGATGGAGCGGGCGAAGCTCGCGCCGCCCGCCAGCGTCGGGTAGGCGACGATGCGCGCGCCCTCGATCAGCCGCGCCGCGCGCAGGGTGATCAGATCGGGCGCGCCGGGGCCGAGGCCGACGCCGTAAAGCGTGCCCGTTGCGGGAGAGGTCATCGTTTGATCAGGCTCCACTGCATCACCGGCATCGCCGGGCGCCAGCCGGTCAGACGGCCCACGGGCTCGGCGCGGGCGACCGAGATCCGCACCAGCGATCCGCCATGCTTCGCGTGCAGCCCGATCAGCGCCGCCTCGCTTTCAAGCGTCACCGCGTTGGCCACGAGCCGCCCGAGCGGGCGCAGCGCCGACCATGCCGCCTCGAACACCTCCGCCGTGAGCCCGCCGCCGATGAAGATCGCGTCCGGCGGGGGCAAGCCCGCGAGCGCCGCTGGCGCCTCGCCCTCGACCAGCCGAAGCCGCGGCGTGCCAAGCGCCAGCGCGTTGGCCGCTGCCATGGCGCGGCGGTCGGCGCGCGGCTCGATGCCGATGGCATTGGCGTAGCGCGCCGCCCGCATCCATTCGATCGCGACCGAGCCCGACCCGGTGCCGATGTCCCACAACAGCGCGCCGCGCATCGGCATCAGTTTCGCCAGCGTGGCGGCGCGCAGCTCGCGCTTGGTCATCGTGCCGTCGGACACGAACAGGCTGTCGTCGAGCCCCGGCACGCGCGGGATCAGCGCGGCGTCGGGCGCGGCCACGCAATCGACCGCCAGCGTGTTGAAGGCAGGCACATCATGATCCCAGGCCTCGGCGATCCCGTCGAACCGCTGCTCGTCGGCGCCGCCCATATTGGCCAGCACCGTCATCGGGCTCTTGCCGAAACCGCGCTCGGTCAAAAAACGCGCGATCTGTCCGGGCGTCTCCGAACCGGTGGTCAGGATCAGCAGCCGCGCCTGCGGCTGGATGAAGGCGATCATCTGCTCGACCGGGCGGCCATGCACGGTCAGCGTTTCGATGTCCGCCATGCTCCAGCCCATCCGGGCGCTCGCCAGCTGGAACGCCGAAAGCTGCGGGTGATAGACGATCTCAGACGCCGGGATCGCCCGGCCGATCCGCGCGCCGACCGAAAACCACAGCGGATCTCCGGTGGCCAGCACCACGACGCGGCGGCCCTTGTAGCCCTTGAGACGGTCGACCAGCGCATCGAACGGGCTGGGCCATGCCACGCGCTCGGCGCCCACCGCGCCGGCCAGCTCGTGGTGCCGGTCGCCGCCGACGATGATCTCGGCGGCTTCGACCACGGCGCGGGTCGCGGGCAAGAGCCCGTCCATGCCGTCCTCGCCGATGCCGACGACGTGGAGCCATGGCTCCTGTGCTGCGACCGCGTTCATCCCCGTTCCTCCGAAATGCCGTTGGCCAGCGCGTTCACCGCCGCCGAAGCCATGGCCGAGCCGCCCTTGCGGCCCCTGAGCGCCACGAAATCGCAGCCGCGCGGGTCATTCGCAAGCTCCGCCTTGGATTCCGCCGCGCCGACGAAGCCGACCGGAAAGCCCAGGATCAACGCCGGTTTCGGCCAGCCCGCATCGAGCCGCTGCAGAAGGTGGAACAGCGCGGTGGGCGCGTTGCCCACGGCCACCACCGCGCCCTCGATCCGGTCGCGCCACAGATCGACCGCCGCCGCCGAACGGGTCGTGCCGAGATCGCGCGCCATGTCGGGCACGCGCTCGTCGTTCAGCGTCACCGCCACCTCGGTGCCCGGCAGGTGCCGCCGGATGATCCCCGCCGCCACCATCTCGCAATCGCACAAGACCGGCGCGCCCGAAGCCAGCGCCGCGCGCCCCGCCGCCATGGCAGCGGGCGAAAAGGCCAGGCGGTCAGCGATCTCGACCATGCCGCAGGCATGGATGAGACGGATCACCATCGGCTGGAGATCCTCGGGAAAACGATCGAGCCGCGCCTCGGCGCGCACCGTGGCAAAGCTCTGGGCGTAGATCTTCGCGGGGTCGGTCTCGTAGGGGCGCATCACGGCCTCCGTTCCGCCCGGCACAGGCCGGGGGATCTGCGTATTTGGAGAATGGTGAAGATCACTTGCGCGACTTCAACACGCTGAGCGGTCCGAGCGGGTGATCGGCCTGCGGGTAGGGCGCGTGGTGGTGGTCGTGATCGTGGTCATGGCCGTGGTGGTGATGGTGGCCATGGGCGTGGCCGGGGTCATGCGCGTGGTCATGCGGCAGGCCATGGGCATGGGCATGCGCGTGCTGCGCCTCGGCGTCCAGCCGGCACATGCCGGTGCAGAAATCGTCGCAGAGAGCGCAATCGGCCACGTTGGAGCCGGGCGCGTTCGCCCCCTGCCCCTCGACATGGTGGTGATGGCTTTCCTGCACCGCGCCGACCTCGGCCTCGAAGCCGAGCACCTGCGTGCGGTACTTGCACATGCCGCAGGTCGGCGGGACGACCTCGCCCACCAGCTCGGTCACGCGCTCGGAGAAGGTGTTCATCACCTCGGGGTGGTCGCCGAGATAGCCCGCCTTCACCACCTCGAGATCGGGATGCGCCTCGGCCACCCGGTCGGTGAAGCCGTAGATGCGGTCGATCAGGATGCCCGAGAACAGGAAATAGGGGAACACGACGACGCGGCGGTAGCCGAGTTTCGCCACGTGTTCGAGGCAGGGCTCGACCAGCGGGAAGGTGACGCCGGAATAACCGGTCTCGCACCAGCCGAAACCCATGCCCTCCCACAGCAGCCGCGCGATCTTGGCGACGTTGCCGTTGGCGTCGGGGTCAGACGCGCCGCGACCGATCACCACCAGGCAGGTCTCGTGCATCGGCACGTCGGAGGGGTTGGCGTCGAGCGCGCTTTGAATCCGGTCGGCGGCGGCGGCGACCATGCGCGGGTCCACCCCCAGCTCGCGGCCATAGATGATCTCGATGCCATGCTTGGCGGCATAGGTGTTCAGGACGGTGGGGATGTCGTTCTTGGCGTGCATCGCCGCGAACAGCATGCCGGGCACGGCGAGGATGCGGGTGCAGCCCTGCTCGCGCAGCCGGTCGAGCCCGTCGCGGATCACCGGGTTGGCGAATTCGAGATAGCCGTATTCCACCGGCCAGTCGGGCGGCAGCAGCGCGGGCAGCTTTTCGGCCAGCACCGCGAATTCGTCCACCGCCGACTGGCTGCGCGAGCCGTGGCCGCAGATCATCACCCCGGTCTTGGGCTGGGGCGCGTTCATGCGCGGGCCTCGTCGCCCTGCTGATCCCCGGTTTCGGAGGCCTCGGAGGTCTCGGCGGTCTCCTCCTTGCGCCCGCCCTTCAGCGCACCCCACAGGCCCAGCGCGATGGCAAGGCCAATGGCCGCGCCAGCGACCCAGTGGTCGTGACCGGCAAGATCGGCCACGTGGCCGGGATGGGCGAATGCCGCGCCGGGCGCGGCCAAAAGGGCGGTGGTCGGCAGGAAGATGTGGCGCATCGCGGACCTCTCGATCTGGCAATGGCCGGCGCCCGCCGCGAGGATCGCGGCGATGCGAGGACGACGCGGCGCCTTGGCCCCCTGTCTGGGTCGACCGCCACGCCACCTACCGTTCCGGCCACTTTGGGCTTCGTCGGCCTCCTCCATAACGATCGGCGCGCTCCGGCGAAACCCCGGATGCGGCGGATCGGCGGCGCGGCGCGACGTCGATCCGCCCGCCCGCGATCAGATGCCGATCTCGGGAAAATGCTCCCAGGCCAGCGGCACCTGCCCGCGCGCCGTCTTGCCGCCATAGGTGACGAAACCGTCACCGCCGGTCTGGAGGTGAAAGCTTTTCCCGCCCACGCCGCTCACGACATAGGTGTCGCCCGCGCGCGACAGCTGCCCGGCCCGACCGCCGACGCAGATCGCGCGGCCCTGTTGGCAGGGCACGAGACGGTATGTCGCCATGCGGCCCTGCCCGTCCTCGGTGATGACCGACACGATGCCTTCGGAAAACGGCGGCTCGGCGAACTCGGCCGCGAAGGGCTCGGGCTCGGGCAGCGCCCGCACCGGCGCGCTGGGCGGCAGAACCGGCGGCGCGGCGAACGAGGCCGCGATCGGCCCCGCCACGGGGCCGACCTCGGCGCATCCAGCCAGCAGCAGCGCCGCGAGAGCGCCCCCCGTCATCACGTATCGCATCGCGTCCCTCCTCTTTCGATCCCGTCCGCCCACATAACCGTGACCGGGTTCCCGGCAAGCGCGCTCAGCGCCGGCCGAACAGTTTCTCTATATCCGCAAGTTGCAGTTCCACATAGGTGGGCCGCCCGTGATTGCACTGGCCCGATCCCGGCGTCGCCTCCATCTCGCGCAGCAGCGCGTTCATCTCCTCGGCCCGCATCCGGCGGCCCGACCGCACCGAACCATGGCAGGCCACCCGGCTCAGGATCGCGTCGAGCCGCGCGGGCAGCGCGGTCGAGGCGTCGAGATCCTCCAGTTCGTCGAGGATGTCGCGCAACAGCGCCCCCGCGTCGATCCGGCCCAGGATGGCGGGCGTCTCGCGCACCGCGACCGTGCCGGGGCCGAAGGCTTCGATGCTGAGCCCGAGCTTCGACAGCTCCCCGGCCGCCTCCAGCAGCCGCCCCGCCCCCGCGCCGAGATCGACGATCTCGGGCACCAGCAGCGCCTGCGCCGCCACCCCGGTCTCGGCCATCTGCCGTTTCAGCCGCTCATAGACCAGCCGCTCATGCGCGGCGTGCTGGTCCACGAGCACCATGCCGGTTTCGGTCTGCGCGACGATCCAGTTGCCGTGCAGCTGGGCGCGCGCCGCCCCGAGCGGCAGCGATTCGCCGCCCGGCGTCTCCTCCGGCTCGACCCGCGCCGAAGGGGTTTCGGTGCCGGGCAGCCGCGCGGCGGGCGCGGGCGGCGCGGTCTCGAAGCCGAAGCTCGATTCGCCAAAGCCCTGCGCGAGCGGCGCCTGCCCCGTCCGCGCCACCTGCATCGCCCCCATCGAGGGGCGGTCCATCTGGTAGACGCGCGCCGGGGCAGTGCCGCGCTCCGAACGTTCCGGGCGGTCCTCTTCGTCGATCAGCCCGCCCGCATCGCCCGCCCGCTCCGCCGCCGGACCGGGGCGCATCATGCTCAGCGTCTCCTGCGCCACGGTGGTCGAGGCGCGGTGCCCCGCCCCCGACAGCGCCGCGCGGATGGTCGAGACGATCAGCCCCCGCACCGCCTGCGCGTCGCGAAACCGCACCTCGGACTTGGCGGGGTGCACGTTGACGTCCACGAGATGCGGGTCGCATTCGACAAAGAGCGCGGCGGCGGGAAAGCGGTCGCGCGACAAGAAATCCATGTAGGCCGCGCGCAGCGCACCGGTGAGCTGCCGGTCGGTGACGGGGCGGCCATTGACGAAGACGTGCTGGCTCACCCCGGCGCCGCGCGAATAGGTCGGCAGCGCCGCGAAACCGGTGAGATGCAGCCCCTCGCGCGTTCCATCCACGGGCAGGGCGTTGTCGTGGAACGCGCGACCCAGAATGGCGGCGAGACGGCGGCCCAGCGCCGCGACCGGATCGCCGGTCTCGGCATCGACGCGGAAGATCTCGCGGTCGCGCCCCTCGGTCGCATCGCGCAAGGTGAAGGCGACATGCGGCTCGGCCATCGCAAGGCGGCGCAGCGCCTCGGCCAGCGCCTGCCCCTCGGCCCGGTCGGTGCGCATGAACTTGAGCCGGGCGGGGGTCGCGTGAAACAAATCGCGCAGCTCGACCACCGTGCCGCGATCGAGCGCGGCGGGGGTGACGGGGCCGAGCCGCCCGCCCTCGACCCGGATCGCCGCCGCCTCGAAGCCATGGGCGCGCGAGGTGAGCGTCAGCCGCCCCACCGCGCCGAGCGAGGCCAGCGCCTCGCCGCGAAAGCCGAAGGAGTGGATCGCCAGCAGGTCGGAGCCGTCGATCTTCGAGGTGGCGTGGCGCGCCAGCGCCAGCGGCAGCTCGTCGGGCGTCATGCCGCAGCCGTCATCCTTCACGCGGATGAGCCGCTTGCCGCCCGCCGCGATGGTGACCTCGATCCGCCGCGCCCCGGCGTCGAGCGCGTTCTCGACCAGCTCCTTGACCGCCGAGGCCGGGCGCTCGACCACCTCGCCGGCGGCGATGCGGTTGATCGCCGCCTCGTCGAGCTGGCGGATCACGGGGCGCGCGGGCGGTGGGGCGTCTTGCAGCGTCATGGGGCCGAGACTAGCACGGCGCGCCCGCGCGGCGCGAGGGGCTCACTGCGCCCCGAGCACGACTTCGGGCAGCACGACCCGCGGGGCGCTTGCGGCCTCCAGCCCCTCGGGGCGGCCCACCACCATGAAATGCAGCGCCTCCGGGTCGACCCGCTCGGCCGCCACGCGGTTCACCTCGTCGAGCGTCACCGCCTCGATGAAGGCGTTGCGCTCGGTGACGTAGCTTTTGGGCAGGCCGGTGACCTGCATGCCGACGAGGATGTCCGCGATCGGGCCGTTGCCGTCGAAGCGCAGCGGGTACTCGCCGGTGAGGAAGGTCTTGGCCGCGTCCAGCTCGGCCTGCGTGACGCCCTCTTGCGCGATGCGGGCCCATTCGTCGCCGATCACCTCGATCGCGGCGGCCATGCGGTCATTGGCCGAGGCCACCGAGCCGATCCAGAACTCGGCGTTCTCCAAGGGCACCAGATCCGTGCTGACGCCGTAGGTCAGCCCGCGCTTTTCGCGCAGCTCGGTCATCAGGCGGCTTTCGAACCCGCCGCCGCCGAGGATGTGGTTGAGCACGTAGGCCGCGAAGAAATCCTCGTCGTCGCGCTTGAGCCCCGGTTGGCCGAACAGCGCCACCGATTGCGGCGAGGGATAGTCGATCACCTCGACCCCACCGGGCAGCCCGAAATCGACATGGCCGGGCAGGTCGGGCCCCGATTGCGGCAGCCCGCCCAGAAGATCGTCGAGCAGCGCGCCCAGCGCCTCGGGGGTGATGTCGCCCACCGCGCCGACATGCACGCCGTCGCGGGTCAGCGCCGCCTTGTGCGCCGTCACGAGATCCGCGCGGGTGAGCCGTGCCACGCTGTCGGGCGTGCCGTTGTCGGGGCGGCCATAGGGGTGGTCGCCGAAGGCCGCCTCGTAGAAGGCGCGTCCCGCAAGGCGGCGCGGGTTCTGCGCATCCTGCGCGAGGATCGACTGCACCTGCCCGCGCACCCGCTCGACCGCCACCGGATCGAAGCGCGGCGTCACCAGCGCCTTGCGCAAGAGGGCAACCGCTTCCTCGCGGTTCTCGGTCAGCATCCGGGCCGACACCCGCAGCGTGTCGGCGCCGACATCGAAGGAAAAGCTCGCCGCGAGATCCTCGCGCGCGGCCTGGAAGGCGCGCGCATCCATTTCGCCCGCGCCCTCCTCCAAAAGCCCGGTCATCAGGTTCACCGCGCCGAGCCGGTCGGGATCGTCGAGCGAGGTGCCGCCATCGAAGCGGATCTCCAGCGCGGTGAAGGGGATGGTGTGGTCCTCGACCAGCCAGGCGGTGATGCCGCCGGGCGAGGTCACTTCCTCGATCTCGATCGCGGCGCGGGCCATGCCGGTCAGGCCGGCGCACAGCACGAGGGTCAGGCTCAGGATGCGGATCATTTCGGTTCCTCCTCGCGGTCCCGGACGACGCGCAGGGTCGTGCTCTGGTCGGGGTCGAACACGGCGCGGGCCGCCTCGACCACCTCTTCGGCGGTGACGGATTGCAGGATCTCGGGCCAGGCCGCGACATCCTCGACGGTGAGCCCCTGGCTCAGCGCCGCGCCGTAGCGCCGCGCCAGCCCTTCGACCGAATCGCGGGCATAGATCTCGGAGGCGCCGAGCTGGGTGCGGATGCGCTGCATCTGCGCCGCGCTGGGCCCGGTGTCGAGAAAGCCGGTCAGCACCTCGTCGAGCGCCGCCTCGGCGTCACCGAGCGACACGCCCGGCTTGGGCACCACCGACAGCGAAAAGGTCGTGTCGTCGAGCGACATGCCGTCATAGCCCGCGCCGGTGTGCAGCGCAATCTCGCGCTCGAACACCAGCTCCTCGCTCAGCACCGAGGTGAAGGAGGAGCCGCCGAGGATCCGGGCCAGATAGGTCAGCGCGGCGGCGCGACGCTGGTCGCCCGCGTCGCGCTCGGGCGCGAGGTAGCTGCGGGTGAGATAGGGCTGCGAGACCCGCTCATCGGCATAGACGAGGCTGCGCGCGGCGCGCTGCGGCGGCTCTTGCGGGCGGATGCGCTCGGGCAGCTCGGGCTCGGCCGGGATCGGGCCGTAATGCGCCTCGGCCAGCGCCAGCACCTCCTCGGGCTCGACGTCACCCGCGACCACGAGGATCGCGTCGTTGGGCGAATAATAGGTCTCGTAGAAGTCGCGCACATCCTCGCGGCCCAGCCCCTCGATCTCGTGCATCCAGCCGATCACCGGGCGGCCGTAAGGGTGGTTGATGTATTGCGCGGCGTTCATCTGTTCGCGCGCCAGCGCGCCGGGGTTGCTCTCGACCCGCTGGTTGCGCTCCTCGACGATCACCTGCCGCTCGGTCTCGATGTCCTGATCGGTCAGCCGGAGGTCGTTCATCCGCTCGGCCTCCATCTCCATCATGAGCGGCAGCCGGTCGGCGGCGACGCGCTGGAAATAGGCGGTGTAGTCGGTCGAGGTGAAGGCGTTGTCGGTGCCGCCATTGGCCGCGACCGTGGCCGAAAACTCGCCAGAAGCGAGATCGTCGGTGGCCTTGAACAGCAGATGTTCGAGGAAATGCGCGACGCCCGAGGCACCCTCGGGCTCGTCGGCGGAACCGACGCGGTACCACAGCATCTGGGTGACCACGGGGGCGCGGTGATCCTCGATCACCACCACCTCGAGGCCGTTGTCGAGGGTGTAGGTCGTCACCGCGTCATCCGGCGCCGATGCGGGCGCGGCGTCCTGCGCCATCGCGGGCACGGCAAGGATGACGGGGGCGGCCAAAGCCAGTCTGCGCAGCATGGGGTGCCTCCTTCGCTGCGCTCAACCTACGGCGTCACGCGGACACCGCAAGCACCGCCACGGCTTCGTGAGGCGGCGCGAGCGTTCAGTAGGGCGGGCGCAGCTGCGTCTCGCCGTTATTGGTCCGCAGCGCGATCTCCGAGGCGGCGGGCGCGGCGCGGTTCGGGCTGCCCGGCGCCGGCGGCGGCAGGTCGAGCCGCGCCGGGATCTCGAGCGGCTGCTGCGGCACGACGGTGTTGGGATCGGGGCCCGCCGGGCCGTCGCTCCCGCCGCAGGCGGCGAGTGTCAGCGCAAAAAGCCCCGCGGCCAGTGCCAGTCGCATCAGTCGTCCCCGTCCTTGTGTCCGATCAACTGCCTAGCGCATGACGCGCGCCGGGTCACGGGTTCTTTGCGTCGTGCCCGGAGCGGCCCTTGCCGCCCCGGCCCGGCCCCCGTTCGGGGCGCGTCTTGTCGCCGCCGAACATCACCAGCCCCACCGCGCCGACGAAGATCGCGATATCGGCGATGTTGAAGGCATAGGGGTTGGAGATGCCGCAGCAGCTCACATTCAGGAAATCGGCCACCGCGCCATAGAGCACCCGGTCGACCACGTTGCCGAGCGCGCCGCCGACCAGCAGCCCCGCCGAGACCAGCGCCAGCCGCCCGCCGCCGTCGCGCGCGATCCAGGCCAGCACCGCCCCCGAGATCGCGAGCGCGAGCCCGATCAGCGCCCAGCGCATGTCGAAGCCCGCGAACAGCCCGAAATTGACGCCCCGGTTCCACGCCATGCGGAATTCGAGAATGCCGGGGATCACCTCGATCTGCAGCCGCTCCATCAGCCCGAGCGCATGCACCACGATGTATTTCGTCGCCTGATCGGCGAGAAACACCCAAAACCCGGTCCAGAGGGTCAGCCGCACAACAAGCCCCTCAGTGCCGGAAATGCCGCATGCCGGTCAGCACCATCGCCAGACCGGCTTCGTCGGCGGCGGCGATCACCTCGTCGTCGCGCATCGAGCCGCCGGGCTGGATCACCGCCGTCACGCCCGCGCCCGCCGCCTCCATCAGCCCGTCGGCAAAGGGGAAGAAGGCGTCCGAGGCCACGACCGATCCCTTGGCCGGGCTTTCGGAGAGGCCCAGCGCCTCGCCCATGCGGCCCGCCTTGGCCGCCGCGATCAGCGCGCTGTCGAGCCGGCTCATCTGGCCCGCGCCGACGCCCACGGTCTGGCCGTCCCTGGCATAGACGATGGCGTTGGATTTGACGTGCCGCGCCACGGTCCATGCGAACATCAGGTCGTCGAGCTCCTGCGCCGAGGGCGCGCGCTTGGTGACGACCTTCAGATCGCCCCGCGCCACGGCGCCGGTGTCGTGATCCTGCACCAAAAGCCCGCCCGCGACCTGCCGGTAGGTGAGCCGGGGGCTGCGCGGATCGGGCAGCGCCTCGGTCACCAGCAGGCGAAGGTTCTTCTTGGCCGCGAAGATCTCGCGTGCCTCGGCATCGGCGCCGGGCGCGATCACGACCTCGGTGAAGATCTTGGCGATCTCGGCGGCGGTCGCGCCGTCGAGCGGGCGGTTCAGCGCGACGATGCCACCGAAGGCCGAGGTGCGGTCGCAATCGAAGGCGCGGGCATAGGCCTCGACCAGCGAACCGCCGGTGGCGACGCCGCAGGGGTTGGCGTGCTTGATGATGGCGCAGGCGGGCGCGTCGCCGCCGAATTCCGCCACCAGCTCATAGGCCGCGTCGGTGTCGTTGATGTTGTTGTAGCTCAGCGCCTTGCCCTGAACCTGCTGCGCGGTGGCGACGCCGGGGCGGCCCGAGCCGTCGGTGTAGAAGGCCGCGTTCTGATGCGGGTTCTCGCCATAGCGCAGCGTCTGCGCGAGCGTGCCGGCAAAGGCGCGGCGGCGCGGCGTGCTCTCGCCGATGGCCTGCGCCATCCAAGTCGAGACGGCGGCGTCATAGGCGGCGGTGCGGGCATAGGCGGTCTGGGCGAGCCGCTTGCGGAACGGCAGGCCGGTCTGGCCGTCATTCTCCGACAGCTCCGACAGCAGCGCGTCGTAATCCTCGACATCGGTGACGACGCAGACATCGGCGTGGTTCTTGGCCGCCGCGCGGATCATCGCCGGGCCGCCGATGTCGATGTTCTCGATGCAGGTGTCGTAATCCGCGCCCTTGGCGACCGTCTCCTCGAAGGGGTAGAGATTGACCACCAGAAGGTCGATCGCCGGGATGCCGTGTTCGTCCATCGCCGCGACATGGGCCTCGTCCGACCGCACCGCGAGCAGCCCGCCATGCACGCGCGGATGCAGCGTCTTGACCCGCCCGTCCATCATTTCGGGGAAACCGGTGATCTCGGCCACGTCGCGCACGGGCAGGCCCGCCTCGCGCAGCGCCTTCGCGGAGCCGCCGGTGGAGAGCAGCTCGACGCCGCGCGCATCGAGCGCGCGGGCAAGGTCGATCAGACCGGTCTTGTCGGAGACGGAGAGCAGCGCGCGGCGCAGCGGGGCAAGCGAAGTCATGGGGCGTCCTTCCTGGTCCACGTCCGCGGGTCTCACGCCGGATCGTCCTCGCCGTTGCGCAGATCGCGCAGGGCGGTCCCGGCGTCGCCCGAGCTGACGAGCGACCAACGAACGAGGGTCGCATAGGCCATCGCGCGGCCGGATAAAACCACCTGTTGCGTCGGGACCGGGCGGGGACGGCTCTTTTCGAGATAGACCGAGGGCGCCAGCGACAACCGCGCGCCGCCGTCATGCGCGAGCGTCCAGACCTCGCCCGAGCGCAGCCGGAGCCGCACGCAGGTGCCTTGGGCGTCCAGCTCGGGCGTCACATGCGGGTGCAGGTGAAACCGGATCGCGAAGGTGACGCCCGGATCGCGCCCGGCCCGGCTCGCCGCAGTCGAAGGCGCGCTCGTCGGCGGGGCCGAGCGTGGTGAGAAGATCCTCGCCCAGAAGCGCCGCGCCGCTCCGGTCGAGACCGAGCCTGCGGTCATGCGTCAGCCCGTGGCTGGCGCGCCACGCGTCGTGGCTGGCCTCGATCCGCTGCAGATCGTCGGAATCGGCGCGATGCGCCAGCACCTCGCCCGGCCCCTCGACCAGCGGCTCGGCGCCATCCGCGCCGCGGCCCAGCCGGGCCGAGGACAGCCCTTCGAGGCAGAGCGTCGAATGCGACAGCGTCGCGCGCCCGGCGCGGCGCCAGTCGGGACCGTGATGCGCGCCGGAGCCGCAACCGACGATCACCGGCCGCCGCCCGCATGTCATCTCGAAGGCCAATGTCGAGGCATGGGCATGGATCGCGCGCGGGCCGCTGGGCGGCGCGGCGGCGTCGAGGATCACGCTGGTCCGCCCCGCCGCGAGCCGGGCATAGCCCATGCGCAGCCCCACGGCAGGCGGCCCCGGAGGCACGCCCGCCTCGGCCAGCGCCCGGTCGAGCCGCCCCGGCGCGCCGCGCCCGCCGCCATGAAACCGCGCCAGCCCGCCATCGGCATGGCGCAAGGACCGCAGCACGGCGGCGGCACGGCCAAGCGCGTCGCGATGCGCGGGCGCCGTGGCATCGCCCAGCAGCGCGGCGGCGGCGTTGAGATCGCAGACCAGATCGAGCAGCCCCTCGGGCGTGCGGGACGCGATGGCGCCATCGGCGCCGATCGTGTCGGCGGCGGCCTGCCCCAGCGCGGCGGCGCGGCGCGCGGGCTGGCGCGGCGCGCCGTGCAGCGCCGTCTCGGCCCCGATCAAGGCGGCCAGCGCATGGATGCGCGCCGGGGCGGCGGCGCGGCGCCAATGCCGCGCCAGCCAGCGCGACTGCCGCGACAGGCTGCGCAGGAATGCCGCCATCTCGGCCTCGGGCGACGGCGCCTCGCCCAGCCAGGCCGCATGCGCCACCCAGCGCGACAGCCGCGCCGCCAGCATGTCCGGCGTCCAGCCCGGCCCGCGCCCCTCGCCGTATCGCGCGATCCAGTCGCGCAGCCAGCGCCAGGCGAGATCGCGCGCCGCCGGGCCGCCAAAACTCGCGAGATCGTCGAGCCAGCCAAAGCCGTGCAGCGCGATGCCCTGCGGGTCGGTTTCCGGGCCGAGCGCCCAGATCGCGCGGCCCTGCGCCTCCACCAGCTGCCCGGCCCGGTGATGCCGCCCCGCCAGCAGGTCGCGCCCCCGGCCCGCATCGCCCGCGCCGTCCGGCGCGGCGGGGCGCGACAGGGCGTGGGGCACCGGGGCGCGCGCATCCGCGCGCCACCTGAGCCGCTCGATCCCCCATCCAAGCTGCATCACGGCCACCGGCCTGTCTCTCCCTCTCCCGCGCCACGCCATGCTAGGGCCGGAGGCGGGCGGTTGTCACCCGCGCTCGGGCCCGCGCCGGAGACAGGCGATGAAGAAACCGTCCATGCCGCCGCGATCGGCCCAGTAATCGGGGCGCAGGCGCAGCCCCTCCGGGCCGATCCAGCCCGCCTCGATGCCCGGACGCGCCAGCGCCCCGGTGTCGAGCGTGAGATCCCCGTGCCGCGCCAGCGCCTCCTCGACCTGCACCTCGCCCTCGTCTGGCAGCAGCGAACAGGTGCAGAAGACAAGCCGCCCGCCGGGTTTCAGCAGCGTCAGCGCGTGGTCGATCATCTCGGCCTGCAAGCCGATCAGCGCGCCGAACTCCGCGCCGTCCTTGGCGTAGGGCAGGTCCGGGTGGCGGCGGATCGTGCCGGTGGCCGAACAGGGCGCGTCGAGCAGGATCGCGTCGAAACCGGTCTCGTCGAATTCGAGCGCGTCGGCCTGCACGACCCGCGCCGCGAGCCCGGTGCGGCCGAGATTTTCGCGCAGCCGCCCGAGCCGGGTTTCGGAGAGATCGAGCGCCGTCACTTCGGCGCCCGCGGCAGCAAGCTGCAGCGTCTTGCCGCCCGGCGCCGCGCACAGATCGAGCACCCGTTCGCCGGGCTGCGCGTCGAGCACCCGCGCGGCCACCGCGGCGGCGGCGTCCTGCACCCACCAGTCGCCGGCCTCGAAGCCCGGCAGGGCCGAGACCTGCCCCGCCCCGGTCAGCCGCACCGACCCGGTCGGCAGCAATGCGCCGCCGAGCCGTTCGGCCAGCGCCGCCGGATCACCCTTGGCCGTGAGGTCGAGCGGCGGGGCGGCGGCGTGGACCGCCTCCATCGCGTCGACCGCTTTGCGGCCCCAGGCCTCGACCATCGGGCCGCGCAGCCAGTTCGGCAGCTTGGGCACCGGCAGCTTGGCGAAGGCCTCTGGCGGCTGGTCGCCGAGCTTGCGCAGCACCGCGTTGACGAGACCCTTGTAGCTCTGGGTGCGCTTGCCCTTGGACATGATCTGCACCAGCGCGTTGACCACGCCATGCGCAGCCGCGCCTTCCATGATCTCGACCGCGCCGAGCCGCAGCGCGTTGCGCACCGCGAGGGGCGGTTGTTTCACGAGAAACGGCTTGAGCGCCCGGTCGGCGCGCGGCAGCTGGCGCAGGGTCTGCGTGGCAAGCCGCTGCGCGCGGGCCCGGTCGGGCGGCGACAGCCGCTCCAGCGCGCCCGCGCCGATGGTTTCGGACAAGAGGCGCTGCCCGCCCGTCGCCTGCTCGATGAGGTGCAGCGCGGCGCGGCGCGCGGCAATGCCGTCCTCTGGGGCGGTGCGGTCGGGTGTCATGGCGGGTCCGGGGGTTGTTGGAGACGGCCCAGCACGTATATCCCAAGCATCCGCCGCACAAGCGCCGCCCCGCCCCGCGCCCGCATCAGGAGAGCCGCCATGGCCGACGAGACCCCGACCCAAGCCCGCGACCTGCCCCCCGCCGCGCAGCGCGCGCTTGAGGAAGCGCGCGCCCGCCGCGCGGCACGCGACGCCGCCGCCGCGAAACTGCCGACCGAGCTCGGCGGCCGCGACGGCCCCGAGCCGGTGCGCTACGGCGACTGGGAAAAACAGGGTCTCGCCATCGATTTCTGAGAGGTCAGCGGTCGAGCCCGAGCACGTCGATCATGTCATAGGCGCCGGGCGCATGCCCCTGGCCCCCAGAGCGCGGCCTTGAGCGCGCCGCGGGCAAAGATCATCCGGTCGGTCGCCATGTGGCGCAGCACGATGCGTTCGCCCTGACCGGCAAAGATCACGTCGTGCTCGCCGACGATGTCGCCGCCGCGAATCGCGGAAAAACCGATATGCCCCTCGGTCCGGGCGCCGGTGATGCCGTCGCGGCCGCGATCCGCGACCTGCGACAGCGTCACGCCGCGCCCCTCGGCGGCGGCCTCGCCCAGCATCAGCGCGGTGCCCGACGGCGCGTCGGCCTTGCGGTTGTGATGCGCCTCGACCACCTCGATGTCCCAGCCATCGTCGAGCGCCGCCGCGACCATCTTCGTAAGCCCGGTGAGCAGGTTCACCCCGAGGCTCATGTTGCCCGCCCGCACCTGCACCGAATGGCGCGAAGCCGGGACCAGCCGTTCCAGCTGCGCGGCGTCGAAGCCGGTGGTGCCGATCACGTGCACCGCGCGTGCCTGCGCCGCGAGATGCGCGATCTCGAGCGTGGCCTCGGGCGTGGTGAAGTCGATCACCGCCTGCGCGCGGGCCATCGCCTCGAGCGGGTCGTCAGAAGCGATGACGCCCAGCGCCGGGCCGCCCATGGCGTGGCCCACATCCTGCCCGACCCAGTCATGCCCCGCGCGCACCACCGCGCCGGCGAGCCGCGCGTGATCGCTGTCGCAGACCGCCTGCACGAGCATCCGGCCCATCCGGCCCGCCGCCCCCATGATCACGATCCCCGGTGTCGTCTCGGTCATGCGCCGTCCTTTCATCGATTGCCCCTGTCTCGCGCGCTCCGCGCCCGCTTGGCAAGCCCGCCCGCGAAGACTAGATGGAGCCGCATGAGCAAATCCCGTTCCTCCGAACCCCGTGGCCCCTCGCAGCGCCAGCTGCGCGTGGGCGAGCTGATCCGCCGCAGCCTGTCCGAGCTGCTGGCCCGTGGCGACCTGCACGAGCCGGACCTGTCGGCCATGTCGATCACCGTCGGCGAGGTCCGCGCGACCCCCGATCTCAAGCGCGCCACCTGCTTCGTGCTGCCCTTGGGCGGCGGCGACGAAGAGACGATGCTGGCGGCGCTGCGCCGGGCCAAGCCCGAGATCCGCCACCTGCTGGCGCGCAACATGAAGCTCAAGCACGCGCCCGATCTCAAATTCGAGATCGACCGCACCTTCGACCGCATGGACGAAACCCGCCGCCTCTTGTCGGACGAGAAGGTCCGCCGCGACGTGGCCGCCTCCGGGGACGCGCCGGAGGAGGACGGGGCGTGACGCCACGCTCCGCCCTGGCCGCGCTCGGTCTTGCCACCGCCTGCGCGTTGCCATTGCCGGGACTGGCTTCGCCTTGCGAGGACATCGCGCATGAGGGGCTGTCCTACACGATTTGCGAGGTCGATCCCGCCGCCGACGACCTGCGGCTGTTCCTGACCGACGATGATGGCGGCCTTTACGGCAGCTTCCAGGCGATCGACCGCGCCGCCAGCGGCGAAGCGCTGGTCTTCGCGATGAACGCAGGGATGTATCACCCCGACCGCCGCCCCGTCGGCCATTATCTCGAAGAGGGCAAGGAGGTGATGCGTCTCGTCACCAATGCCGGGCCCGGCAATTTCGGGATGCTGCCCAACGGCGTGTTCTGCATCGGCGGCGCCAGCGCCCGCGTGATCGAAACGCTGCGCTACGAGGCCGAGGCGCCCGAATGCCGCTATGCCACGCAATCGGGCCCGATGCTGGTGATCGACGGCGATCTGCATCCGCGCTTTTTGCCCGACAGCACCTCGCGCCACATCCGCAACGGCGTCGGCACGACCGAGGCGGGCGACCGGGCGGTGTTCGTCATCGCCAACCAGCCGGTGACCTTCCACGAATTCGGCTCGGTCTTCCGCGATGCGCTCGACCTGCCGCAGGCGCTCTATTTCGACGGCAATGTCAGCCGGTTGCACGCGCCGGGGCTCGGCCGGTCGGATTTCGGCTTTGCCATGGGTCCGATCGTCGGCGTGCTGTCGCCCGTTGACGAGACACGCCCCGGCGGCTAGGCCGCGCGCCTCGCACGCAGGCATCAGGAGGGCCGCATGGCACGCAAGCGCAAGGGCCGCGACATCTCGGGCTGGCTGGTGGTGGACAAGCCCGCGGGCATGACCTCCACGGCGGTGGTCAACAAGGTCAAATGGGCCTTCGACGCCAAGAAGGCGGGCCATGCGGGCACGCTCGATCCCGACGCCACCGGCGTGCTCGCCGTGGCGCTGGGCGAAGCGACCAAGACCGTGCCCTTCGTCACCGATGCGCTGAAAGCCTACGAATTCACCGTGACCTTCGGCGCGGCCACCAACACCGACGACGCCGAGGGCGAGGTGATCGCGCGTTCGGACGCCCGCCCCACGGATGCCGAGATCAAGGAGGCGCTCAACCGCTTCGTCGGCGATATCGACCAGGTGCCACCCGCCTTCTCGGCGGTGAAGATCGACGGCCAGCGCGCCTATGCCAAGGCGCGCGCGGGCGAGGAGGTCGAGCTTGCCGCCCGCCCGCTCTGGGTCGAGAGCCTGATCCTCTTGGAGCGGCCCGACGCCGATCACGCCACGCTCGAAATGGTCTGCGGCAAGGGCGGCTACGTGCGCTCCATCGCGCGCGACCTGGGCGACGCGCTCGGCTGTCTGGGCCATGTGCGCGAGCTGCGCCGGGTCTGGTCGGGGCCGTTCACCGCCCAGGAGGGCGTGACGCTGGCGCAGATCGAGGCCGAGGCGAAATCCGAGGCGCTCGACCGCTTCCTGCGGCCGCTCGAGGACGGGCTCGCCGACCTGCCTTGCGTGACCTGCTCGGCCGAGGCCGCGACGCGGCTGCGCAATGGCAACCCGGCGCCGGTGATCGCCTCCGGGCTCGATTACGGCGAAGAGGCCTGGGCCGCGCATGAGGGCCGGGCCGTGGCGGTGGGCCGGGTCATGGGACCGGAGCTGCACCCCAGCCGGGTCTTCGTGAGCTGATCGCGCGCGGCGCGCGGTTCAGAAGATCGCGCGCCGCACGAGGTTCAGACCGGCGACCAGCAGCACGATCAGCGTGACGTGCCTGAACGCCTTCTGGTCGATCCGGTCATGCGCCAGACCGCCGAGCCACATGCCCGCCATGGCCGGCAGGATCATGAACAGCGAGAACGGCAGCGTCGTGTCGTTCAGCACCCCCGACTGCAGATGCGCGCCCGACAGCGCCAGCGCACCGAGCCCGTAGATCACCCCCTGCGCCCGGATCGAATCGCCCTTGGGCGTGTCGATCGCGGTGAGATAGGCCACCGTCGGCGGCCCCCAGACGCCCGACATCCCGCCGACAAAGCCCGAAAACCCGCCGATCGCCGCCTCGATGCCCCCGGTCTTCTCGGGGATCTTCGGCTTCCAGCCCGACAGCTGCAGGATCGCGAAGGCCGAGACCGGCGCGCCGATCAGCAGAAACAGCGCCTCGGCGGAGAGCACCCGCACCAGCTGCGCGCTGAGCACCAGCATCAGCCCGCCCACGATCAGGTAGACCCGGAACCGCTTCACGGTGGAGAGCGCCGCACGCCCGCCTTGGCGCAGCGCCTGCATGCCGTTGGTCACGAGCGTCGGCGCGATCAGCGCCGCCAGCGCCAGCTCGGGCGGCAAGAACAGCGACAGCGACGAGATCATGATCATCGGCATGGCGAAACCCACCATGCCCTTCACGATCCCGGCGCCGATGCCCACGACCACGGAGAGCAGCAACAGCTGCGGCGACATCAGCTCGGCGAAGGGGATCATGGGCGCTCCGGGGTTGCGGTGGCGCAGGTGTCGCGCGCCCGGCCTCAGGCGGCAAGGGGGCGCGGCGCGCCAAGCCGCGGGTGCAGCTTTGCCGCAATGGCCGAAGCCGCGGCCAGCCCCGCGCCGCAGGCCGCGAAGACCCCCGCCACCGGCGCCACCATCAGCACCAGCCCCGCCACCGCCGGGGTGACGATGCCCGACACGTCGCGAAAGCTCGCATAGACCGCCGCCATCTCGGTGCGCTCCGACGGCTTCACCGCCATCAGGAAGGGCAGGCCCGCGCAGACGTCGAGCATGATCAGGCAGACCGACCCCGCCATCAGCGCCGCCAGCGCCGCCCATGGCGCGCCCGACAAGAGCGCCGCCGCCACGAACAGGGCGGCGGCCAGCCCGAAGCTCGCCCGCACCGCGAAGCGCACGCTGGTGCGCTGCACCAGCCGCAGCATCAAGGGGGTGGTGAACAACAGCGCGTTCGAGACCGACAGCATGACGCCGCCCAGACGATCGCCGAGCCCCTGCTCGATGCAGAAGATCGGCAGGTAGACGATATAGACCCACCAGCCGCAGGACCGGATCACCGCGAACAGCCAGCCCGCCACCAGCCGCGGCTGCGCGCGGAACCGGGCCAGAAAGGCGAGCGGGTTCGGCGCAGGCCCATGGGCGCGGGTGATCTGGCGGCCATTGCCGAGCCGCATCCGCCAGAACACCGCGACGACGGCCATCGCGAGGCCCCCCGCCAGCAGGAACGGCGCGGGATACCACCAGTCGAGCAGGATCACCCCCAGCGCCGGGCCGACCATCCACGACGCCGCCGAATAGACCAGCCGCGTCGATTCGGTGCGGCCCAGCTCGCGCCGCGCGATGTGATCGAGCACATAGGCATTGAAACAGACCATCCACAGCACCGTGGCCAGCGCGTTCGACGCCAGCCCCAGCGCCAGAAGCCCCGGCCGCCCGGTGAGCGCCAGCAGCGCGCCCAAGACATAGAACAGCCCGACCCCGGTGAAGAGCCAGCGGCGCGGCAGCCGCCGGTTCACCCAAGGCAGCATCAGGCCGGCGCAGAGCGACGAGACGCCGACCGCGAAGTAGATCGCGCTCACCAGCGCGGCATCGCCGAAGGCGCGGTAGAGCGCCAGCGGCATCACCGACAGCAGGATGCCCCGCACCCCGGCCTCGATCGCCGCGAGCCGCGCGAAATCCGAAATGCGCGGCGTCGGCGAATGGGTGAGATAGATCGGCGCGCGCGGGGTAACCATGAGACGACTCGCATCGGCGAAAGGGGATACCCCTGCTTGGCCCCTGCCGCGCGCCGCGGGCTGCGACGAAGACGACCTCGGCGCGTCGCATCCGGGCTTTCCGCGCGCCGTCGGCGAAGAACCGTCAACCGATCCGCGCGATCGCCTCGATCAATCGCCCGCGCGCCGGGGGCAAGGGCCGGTCGCCGGAGCCCGGCACCAGCCGGTGCTCGATGAACCATCCGGTGGTCTGCAACGCCGCGACGATGTCGGGCGCCCCCGCCTCTCCCTCGCCGCGCAGGACCGGCGGCAGCGGCAGCAGCTTGGACGCCCAGTCCCCGGCGCCCGCGCGGCTCACCGCGCGGCCCGATTTCGGGCTGACCAGTTCCAGCCCCTCGGTCGCGCCGGTCACGGCGCAGCGGTCGAGATCGAGCGCGAAGCCCATCTCCTCCAGGAGCGCCAGTTCCCAGTGCAGATAGGCCAGCGGCCAGACCTCGCTTTCGCCCAGAAGGTCCAGCAGCGCCATGGTCCGGTCGTAAAGCGGCGCATGCGGGTCGCGCTCGGGCAGCACGGTGACGAGAAGGGCCGCGACGGCGTTGAGCCCGGCCAGCGCCAGCCGGTCCTCCATCACCTGCGCCGCGCGCGAGCGCACCGGCTCGAAGGTGAAGCTGCCCAGATGCTCGCCCAGCCGCGCCTTCCATGTCAGGTCGAGCTGCGCGCCGGGCTGCAGCAGCGGCGCGATCCGGCGCGAACCGCCGCCGCGCACCACGCCCGCATGCAGCCCGTGGCCGCGGGTGAACACCTCCACGATGGCCGAGCCTTCGCCATGGCGCCGCACCCTGAGCAGCGCGCCCTCTTCGCGCCATTCGATCATGGCTGCCTCGAAAGGTTCAGGCGCGGGCGCGGCCCGGCTTGAACGGCGCCATGCCGGCGCGGGCCAGCTCGTCGGCGCGCTCGTTCTCGGGGTGGCCGGCATGGCCCTTGACCCATTCCCAGACGACCGTGTGGCGCGCCGCCGCCGCGTCGAGACGGCGCCACAGATCCTCGTTCTTGACCGGCTTGCCGGCCGAGGTCTTCCAGCCCTTGCGCTTCCATCCCGCCATCCATTCGGTGATGCCCCCCTTCACATAGGCGCTGTCGGTCACGACGGTAAGCTTGGTCGGCTTGGCCAGCGCCTCCAGCGCCGAGATCGCGGCCATCAGCTCCATGCGGTTGTTGGTGGTCATCGCTTCGCCGCCCTTGAGCGCGCGCTCCTTGGTGACAGCCTCGCCCTCCTTGGCCTGCAAGAGCGCCCCCCAGCCGCCGGGGCCGGGATTGCCGGAACAGGCACCGTCGGTGAAGGCGAAGATCTTGGCCATGGCAGGCTCCGGTGTCTGAAGGGTCGGGGCGTTCCCTTTAGGCCAAGCGCCGCGATCCGGCAACGTCCGGCCCCTGCCCTTTCACCATTCCGAAAATACGCAAATCGCGCGGCCTGCCCCCGCGCGAGAGGCCCGGCGCGGCGCGCGCCGCCAGCCGCGGGCCATGCGTATTTGGAGAATGGTGAAAAGGCGCGCGCGCTCAGGCCAGCGGCAGCGCGAGGCAGACCACGACGAGACCGGTGAGCAGCAGCCGCAGGCGCAGCCACCAGCCGGGCGCGAGGCCGCGCTTGGCAAAGCCCGCATCGAGCGCCAGCAGGCCGATGAATCCCGCGATCAGCACGAGGCTCGACCGCTCCCAGCCGCCGCCGACGAGAAAGGCCACCCAAAGCGCCGGGATCACCGAGACGGCATAGCCGATCGCCGCCGCGCGGCCCTTGGCCCGGGTGGCAAAGCCCCACAGCACGCCGGACATGAAGCTCAGGATAACGCTGCCGTAGAACACCTGCACGTATGGCCCCGCGAGCCGCTGCGGCAGCCAGCCCGGCGCGAGGCCGGGAAACCACGTGCTCAGCGCGCCCCAGGCAAAGGGCAGAACGCCCGCCAGGCCGAGCAGCAGCGCCGCGGGCGGGATCATGCGGGCTCGCGCAGGATGCGCGGCACCTTGAACTCGACGTTTTCCTGCGCCGTCTCGACCAGCTTCACGGTGACGTCGTAGCGGGCGCGGAAAGCGTCCACGACCTCCTGCACCAGCACCTCGGGCGCGCTGGCCCCGGCGGTGAGCCCGAGCGAGCGGATGCCGTCGAGCGCGCGCCAGTCGATCTCGGCGGCGCGCTGCACCAGCTGCGCATAGCCGCAGCCCGCCTTGGCGCCGACCTCGACGAGGCGCTTGGAGTTCGAGGAGTTGGGCGCGCCCACGACGAGCAGCGCGTCGCAATCGGGCGCCATCGCCTTCACCGCCTCCTGGCGGTTGGTGGTGGCGTAGCAGATGTCTTCGCGGCCCGGCCCCTTGATCGCCGGGAATCGCGCCTTGAGCGCCGCCACGATGCCCGCCGTGTCGTCGACCGACAGCGTCGTCTGCGTGACATAGGCAAGCCGCTCGGGATCGCGCACCTCGACCGTGGCGACATCGGCCTCGGTCTCCACGAGCAGCACCTCGCCCTCGGGCAGCTGGCCCATCGTGCCCACCGTCTCGGGGTGGCCGGCATGGCCGATCATGACCATCTGCAGCCCTTCGACCGAATGCCGCGCCGCCTCGTTATGGACCTTGGTTACCAGCGGGCAGGTCGCGTCGACCTGGATCATCTCGCGCCGGGCCGCCTCGGCCGGGACCGACTTGGCCACGCCATGCGCCGAGAAGATCACCGGCCGGTCGTCAGGCGCCTCGTCGAGCTCCTCGACGAACACCGCGCCCTTGGCGCGCAGGTCGTCCACGACGTAGCGATTGTGCACGATCTCGTGGCGCACATAGACCGGCGCGCCCCATTTCTCGAGCGCCAGCTCGACGATCTTGATGGCGCGGTCGACGCCCGCGCAAAAGCCGCGCGGCGCGGCGAGGTGGAGCGTCAGGGGCGGCAGGGCGGTGTCGGTCATCGGGAGGGCCTCCGGGGCGCACGGGCCGGTGGATTGCGATGCCGCCACAGCTAAGCATTCCGGGCCGCGAGGTCCAGCCACGCCGCCGCGACGGTTCAGTCCTCGCGCCCGGCCGCCGGTCCGGGCTGGCGCGCCGTGCGGCCGATCACGTCGCGCAGCTCCTCCAGCTCGATGAAATCGTCGGCCTGCCGACGCAGCTCATCGGCGATCATCGACGGCGTGGCGCGGATCGAGGAGACCACCGACACCCGCACCCCGCGGCGCTGCAGCGCCTCGACCAGGGGCCGGAAATCGCCATCGCCCGAAAACAGCACCGCGTGATCGATCCGGTCGGCGATATCGAGCGCGTCGACCGTCAGCTCGACATCCATGTTGCCCTTGATCTTGCGCCGCCCCTGCGCGTCGGTGAATTCGCGCGCGGGCTTGGTGCGCATGGTGAAGCCGTTGTATTGCAGCCAATCCACCAGCGGCCGGATCGGCGAATATTCGTCGCCATCGAGCAGCGCGGTGTAGTAATAGGCCCGGATCAGCCGCCCCCGGCGCAGAAATTCCTGGCGCAGCAGCCTGTAGTCGATATCGAAACCGAGAGCCTTGCCGGTGGCGTGCAGGTTGGCCCCGTCGATGAACAGCCCAAGCCTCTCGTCGCGATAGAACATTGTTAACAACCCTTTGCTGGAGTATCGCCGAGGCCGGTCGGGACGGCGCGGCGCCGCCCACCAGACCTGCCCCCTTTTATTCCGGGAAATCAAGAGAATGCCGCATAGCGAACAAAGCGACGCTTTCCCCGCCCGCGCCCTGATCGCGCTCGGCGCCAACGCCGCCTCTCCCGAAGGCCCACCCGCCGCGACGCTGCGCGCCGCGATGGCGGCCGTGGCGCGGCTCGGGCGCGGCGCCCGCCGGAGCCGGTTGTGGCGCAGCCCGGCCTTCCCGGCCGGCAGCGGCCCCGATTTCGTCAACGCCGCCATGGCGATCGAGACCGATCGCCCGGCGGCGGAACTGCTCGCCGCGCTGCACGCGATCGAGGCCCGGTTCGGCCGCGAACGCCAGGCCCGCTGGGGGCCGCGCAGCCTCGATCTCGACCTTCTGGCGCTCGGCGCGCAGATCGCGCCGGACCTTGCCGGATGGACGCTCTGGCGCGACCTGCCGCTCGAGCGGCAGAGCCGCGAGGCGCCCGACCGGCTGATTCTGCCGCATCCCCGGCTGCAGGATCGCGGCTTCGTGCTGGTGCCCCTGGCCGAGGTGGCGCCGGGCTGGCGGCACCCGGTCACCGGGCTCGACGTCATGGCGATGCGCGACGCGCTGCCCGCGCAGGCGCGCGCGGAGCTGGCGCCGCTCGGCTGACCGCCCCCGGCGCGTTGGCCGCGCGCCTTGTGTTCCGCCCCGCCGCGCTGTATGCGTGCGCTTTCGAGGCCGTGCCGCGCGATTCCGCGTGCGGCGGTCCTTTGCCCTACTTCAGATGGGAGTCGCCCGATGGCCCGCGTGACAGTCGAAGATTGCGTTGACAAGGTTCCGAACCGGTTCGAGCTGGTGATGCTCGCCGCGCATCGCGCCCGCGAAATCACCTCCGGCGCGCCGCTCACGGTGGCCCGCGACAACGACAAGAACCCCGTCGTCGCGCTGCGCGAGATCGCCGACGAGACCCAGCAGGCCGACGATCTGCGCGAGCGGATGATCGAGGCGCACCAGACCCAGATCGAGGTCGACGAGCCCGAAGCCGATTCGATGTCGCTGCTGATGAGCCAGGAAGCCGACAAGCCGGCCGAGGACGACATGAGCGAAGAGCGCCTGCTGCGTGAGCTGATGCAGGTCCAGAAAGAGGGCTGATCGCAGCCCGCATTTGGCCGGGGGTAGGACGACCCAGATGATATCCGCAGACGAGCTGATCGCTCTGGTCCGCAGCTATAACCCGGCCACCCGCGACGCCCTGATCCGCGACGCCTACGCTTTTGGCGAAGAGATGCATGCGGGGCAGTTCCGCAAGTCGGGCGAGCCCTACTTCATGCATCCCATCGCCGTGGCGGAGATCCTCGCGCGCCAGCAGATGGACGACGCCACGATCGTCACCGCGCTTTTGCACGACACGATCGAGGACACCCGTGCCTCGTTTGCGATGGTCGAGGCGCGCTTCAGCCGCGAGATCGCCGAGCTGGTCGACGGCGTCACCAAGCTGACCAACCTGCAGCTTTCCTCGACCCGCACCAAGCAGGCCGAGAATTTCCGCAAGCTGTTCATGGCGACCTCGCGCGACCTGCGCGTGACGCTGGTGAAACTCGCCGACCGTCTCCACAACATGCGCACGATCCGCTCCATGCGGCCCGAGAAGCAGGCCCAGAAGGCGCGCGAGACGATGGAGATCTACGCGCCGCTGGCGGGCCGGATGGGCATGCAGTGGATGCGCGAGGAGCTCGAGGACCTGTCGTTCCAGGTGCTCAACCCCGAGGCGCGCAACTCGATCATCCGCCGCTTCATCATGCTTCAGAAAGAAGCCGGCGACGTGGTCGAGCGGATCACCTCGGACATGCGCACCGAGCTCGACCGCGCGGGCATCGAGGCCGACCTGTTCGGCCGCGCCAAGAAGCCCTACTCGATCTGGCGCAAGATGCAGGAAAAGGACCAGGGCTTCTCGCGGCTCTCCGACATCTACGGCTTTCGCGTCATCACCGACAGCGAGGCCGACGCCTACCGCGTGCTCGGCGTGATCCACCAGCGCTGGCGCGCCGTGCCGGGCCGGTTCAAGGATTACATCAGCCAGCCGAAATCCAACGGCTACCGAAGCATCCACACCACCGTCTCGGGCCGCGACGGCAAGCGGGTGGAGGTGCAGATCCGCACCCGCGAGATGCACGAGGTGGCCGAAACCGGCGTGGCCGCGCACTGGTCCTACCGCGACGGTCTTCGGGTCGAGAACCGCTTTGCCGTCGATCCCGCGCGCTGGATCGCGCAGCTGACCGAGCGGCTCGAGACCGGCCATGACGACGAGGATTTCCTCGAGGCCGTGAAGCTCGAGATGTACCAGGACCAGGTGTTCTGCTTCACGCCCAAGGGCGAGGTGATCAAGCTCCCCAGGGGCGCCACGCCGATCGACTTCGCCTTCGCGATCCACACCCGCATCGGCTCCGCCTGCGTCGGCGCCAAGGTGGACGGGCTGCGCGTGCCGCTCTGGACCCGGCTGAAGAACGGCCAGTCGGTCGAGATCATCACCGCCGACGGCCAGCGCCCGCAATCGAGCTGGATCGAGATCGCGGTGACGGGCCGGGCCAAGGCCGCGATCCGCCGGAGTTTGCGCGAGGAGGACCGCGAGCGCTTCGTCAAGCTCGGCTCCGAGCTGGTGCGCGTGGCCTTCGAGAATGTCGGCAGGCGGGCCACCGACAAGGCGCTCAGGACGGCGGCCAAGACGCTCGGGCTCGACGGATCGACCGAGCTTCTGGCGCGGCTCGGCTCCGCCGATCTCACCACCCGCGAGGTGGTCGAGGCGCTCTACCCCGAGCTGGCCGCGCGCGGCGACGCCCAGGAGATCGCGCAGGAACGCGCCGTCGCCGGTCTCGCCGCCGGGCAGAGCTTTCGCCGCGCGCCCTGCTGCCAGCCGGTGCCGGGCGAGCGCATCGTCGGCATCACCTTTCGCGGCCAGGGCGTGGTGGTCCACGCGATCGACTGCCCGGCGCTGGCGCATTACGAGGAACAGCCCGAACGCTGGGTCGACCTGCGCTGGCAGGAAGGCACGCACGCCGCGGTCAACACGGTCGGGCTCGACCTGACCCTGACCAATGACGCGGGCGTGCTGGGGCGGATCTGCACGCTGATCGGCGAACAATCGGCCAATATCTCCGACATGACCTTCATCGACCGCAAGCCCGACTTCTACCGCATTCTCGTCGACGTGGACCTGCGCGATGCCGAGCATCTGCACAGGGTGATGACGGCGCTGGAGGCCGAAACCCACGTCTCATCGATCGAACGGCACCGCGATCCGGCGCGCGCGGGCACGCCATCGGCCGCCGCCGCGGCCGGGGCCTGATCGGCGGCGCGGTGGTCTTCAAGCGGCGCGACAGGCGGTCGGTGGGCCGCGCGGTGGCCGAGGCGCTCTATCCGCGCGGCGGCTGGCGCCGGGCCTTCGGTTACGTCAAGCACCGGCTGCAGCGCCTGCCCGACACGCCCGAGAAGATCGGCCGCGGCATCTTTGCCGGCGTGCTGGCGAGCTGGACGCCGTTCTACGGGCTGCATTTCGTGATCGCGGTGATCTTTGCCAAGATCGGCCGGGGCAACATGCTGGCCTCGCTGCTCGGCACCTTCTTCGGCAACCCGCTCACCTATGTGCCGATCGGCGTGGTCGCCCTGCAGACCGGGTATTTCATCCTCGGCCGTCCGCCCGGGCGGGGGATCGAAACCTCGCTCATGGACAAGTTCGGCGCCGCGGGTCAGGATCTGTGGCGCAATCTCGGCGCGCTGTTCGGCCCCGAACGCGCCGACTGGCACGGGCTGGGGCTGTTCTATCACGAGGTGTTCCTGCCCTATCTCGTCGGCGGGCTGCTGCCCGGGCTGATCTCGGCCTTCGCCTGCTACTGGCTGTTCGTGCCGGTGATCACCGCCTACCAGAACCGCCGCCGCCGCAAGCTGCGCGCCAAGCTTCAGGCCTTGGGAAAAAACCCCGAAATCCCGGCTGACGACGGCACGGGTCCGGGCTAGGCTGCCGCCGCAAAGGAGACCCAAGCCCATGACGGACCTCAGACTCGGCGTGAACATCGACCACGTGGCCACGGTGCGCAACGCGCGCGGCGGCGACACCCCCTCACCCGTGCGGGCCGCCAAGCTGGCCGAGGAGGCGGGCGCCGACGGCATCACCGCGCATCTGCGCGAGGACCGCCGCCACATCTCGGACGCCGATATCGAGGCGCTGGTGGCGGCGCTCAGGGTGCCGCTCAACTTCGAGATGGCCGCGACCGAGGAAATGCAGGCGATCGCGCTGCGCCACACGCCGCACGCGGTCTGCATCGTCCCCGAAAAGCGCGAGGAGCGCACCACCGAGGGCGGGCTGGAGGTCGCGAAGGACGAAAACCGGCTGGCGCATTTCATCGCGCCCTTGCGCGATGCGGGCTGCCGGGTGTCGATCTTCATCGCCGCCGACCGCCCCCAGATCGACGCCGCGGCCCGGATCGGCGCGCAGGTGGTGGAGCTGCACACCGGCGCCTATTGCGACGCCCACGCCGCGGGCGACAGCGCCACGCGCGACGCGGAGCTGGCGAAGATCACCGAAATGGCCACCCATGCCCATGCGCTCGGGCTCGAGGTCCATGCCGGGCACGGGCTGACCTATGACACGGTGGGGCCGATCGCGGGCCTGCCGGAAATCCGCGAGCTGAACATCGGCCATTTCCTGATCGGCGAGGCGATCTTCCGCGGCCTGTCACCGGCCATCGCCGAGATGCGCCGCCGGATGGAAGCGGCACGGCGGGTGCTGCGCTAGGGGCCGCGAACGCGCCGCCCCGGCCCGGAGGCCGGCACGGCGGCAGGATCCCGCGCAGACCGCCCGATGCCCCGGGAACGCGACCCGCCGCCAGCCGTTCTGTCCGCGTGACCGGCCGGGCCTCCACTCACCCCCCTTTGCCCGGTCGGTCATGCACGATGCCGGATCGCGCCGTCCCCGCCCATGCCGCCATGCGCAACCCGGACGGCATCAGGCCATGCCTTGATGCCGCACGGCTCCGCTCGTCCCCAACCGGGCCTGCCACGCGAACAGCCTTTTTTCACAGGGGGAGCAGCCGAAAAATTCGCGCTTTCAAAGGACCGATCCGCGCAGCTTTGCGTTGTATGTGCAAGCGCCCCGAGCGGGCACCCACACAAGACGGAGGCACGACATGGCCGACCATATCGATACCCTCAAGAAACTTCATACCCGCGTCATCGACAGCCGCGACGGCTACAAGCGGTCGCGCGAAGAGGTGAAGGACGAGCGCGGTTTCGTCGGTTTCTTCGACCGCCGCATCGCCGAGCGCGAGCAGTTCCACACCGTGATCCACCGCCAGCTCGGCGCCGAGGGCGTCGAGGTGAACGAAAGCGGCTCCACCGCGGCTGCCGCGCATCGCGGCTGGCTGGCGCTCAAGGATTCGCTGACCGGCGATGACGAGGCCGTCTATGACGAGATCATCACCGGCGAGGAGCAGCTTCTGAAGCTCTATGACGAGGCCATCGCGGCCACGGCGGGCAAGCCGGAATGGAGCTTTCTCGGCACCCAGCGCGCCGACGTGGAAAAGGCGCTCGCCGAAGCCCGTTCGGAGAAACAGCGCCACGCCGCCTGACGCCCGCGCCTCTTTCGGGTCCATCCGCGCCGTCCCCCCGGGGGCGGCGCCTTGTCGTGGCATGGACGCAGGTTGCGCGCCGCTTGCGCAGAAGCTACCGATATCTCCATGATCCTCGGCATCGGCACCGACCTCGCGAATATCGACCGCATCGCCGGCGTGCTGGAGCGCCATGGCGACCGCTTCCGCAACCGCGTCTTCACCGACACCGAACAGCACAAGGCCGAGCGCCGCCGCGACGTGGCGGGCACCTATGCCAAGCGCTGGGCCGCCAAGGAGGCCTGTTCCAAGGCGCTCGGCACCGGGCTGCGCATGGGCATCGCGTGGAAGGACATGGCGGTGTCGAACCTCGCGACCGGGCAGCCGGTGATGGAGGTCACGGGCTGGGCCAAGGATCGTCTCGATGCGATGACCCCCGCGGGACACGAGGCGATCATCCACGTCACGCTCACCGACGATCACCCTTGGGCGCAGGCCTTCGTGGTGATCGAGGCGCGGCCGATCCCGGGGCGCTGATGTTCGCGGCGACGCGGGCGCGCCTCGGTGGCAATCGCGGTCTCGGGCCGCTGCTGCTGGCGCAGGTGCCCGCCGATTTCGCCGACTGGCTCGACTTCGTCGCCGTGACCGCGCTTCTGGCCTTCACATGGTCGGCACCGACGCAGGCCTTCGCGTGGCTCGCGGTCGGGCTCGGCCTGCCCTATCTCACCGTCGGTCTCGTCGCGGGGGCGCTGGTCGACCGGCTCGACCTCAACCGGGTGCTGGTCTGGTCCAATATCGGCCGCGCGGTGGCGACCGCGGCGCTGATCCTCGCGCCGGACTGGCCGGTGCTGGTGGCGATCATCTTCGCGCGCGGCTGCGCCGACGCCTTCTTCACGCCGGCCAAACAGGCGGCGCTGCAGGCCCGGACCATGGAGGCGGATCTCATCTTCGCCAACGGGCTGAGCCATTCGATCAACCAGTCGAGCAAGATCGTCGCGCCCGCGCTCGGCGGCGCGATGCTGGCGTTTCTGGACCCCCAGGGGGTGTTTGCCATCAACGCCGTCGTGTCGATGCTGGCGGGGCTGGTGCTGTCGCGGCTCGATCCGTTCGAGCGCGAGGGCCCGGCCCGCCCGCCGCGCCCGATCCTGCACGACGTCGCCGAAGGGCTGCGGCTGGTGCGCCGCAGCCCGGTGCTGCGCGCGGCGATCTCGCTGATGGCGCTCGGGTTCTTCGCGATGTTCTTTTACGACACGCTGATCGCGCCGCTGGTCAAGGCGCTCGGCCAGGACGAGACCGCGCTTGGGCTGTGCCTTGCCGCGGTGGGGGCGGGCGGCGTGCTGGGCGGGCTGTTGATCGGCGGGGCGCGCGGCACCGGCGGCGCCTTTGCCACGATCGCGGCGGGCAACACCGCCGCGGCGTTGATCCTCGGCGGTCTCGGGCTGGCCGAGATGCTGGGCTGGATCGCGCCGCTGTGGCTCTTGCTGGCGCTGTTCGGGCTTGCGGGCGTGGTGTCGGCCCTGTCGCTGGTGCCCTACCGGGCGCTGATCCAGTCGGGCGCCGGGCCGGGCGGGGTCGGCCGGGTCTCGGCGCTGTCGGAGGGCGCGAACGCCGCCGCGCTTCTGGTCGCGCCGTTTCTGGGCGCGGCGCTGGCCGAGGCGGTTTCGGTCGGCGCGGCCTTCGTGGCGGGCGGGACGGTCACGCTCGTGATCGCGGGGACGGCGCTGGGTCTGGCCTTGCGCCATAGGGCAGGCTAGACGGGGCCCTTGGCGGTTTCCTTGACTTGTCGCACCGCCCCCCGCATGTAGCGCCGAAATCCCGAGGAACCCTCCGCATGGCCAGCAGATCCGATACAGAGAAGCACGGCTTCGCCCACAGCGTCTGGGAAACCATCAAGACGGTGTTCTGGGCGCTGCTGATCGCGGGCGTCTTTCGCACGCTGTTCTTCCAGCCCTTCTGGATTCCCTCGGGCTCGATGAAGGACACGCTGCTGATCGGCGATTTCCTCTTCGTCAACAAGATGGCCTATGGCTATTCCTACGCCTCCTGCCCCTCGGTGCGGCTGGCCTCGCTCGGCGTCGACATCTCGGCCGAGGATGTCTGCGGCTGGGCCAAGGGCGACAATGACCGGCTCTGGGGCGAATACCCCGAGCGCGGCGACGTGGTGGTGTTCCGCCACCCCGTGACCGGCGAGGATTTCATCAAGCGCGCCATCGGCCTGCCGGGCGACCGGCTGCAGGTCCGCGAGGGGCGGCTCTTCATCAATGACGAGGCGGTCGGCCACGAGCCCGCCGGCACCTTCACCGAGGTGATGGAGCGCCAGGGGCCGCAGGGGCTTTTGCCGCGCTGCCGCGGCGGCGCGGTCGGCATGGGCGCCACCTGCGAAAAGACCCGCTACACCCAGACGCTGCCGAATGGCGTCAGCCACTCGATTCTCGACATCGGCCCGCAATCGTCGGACAATACCGGCGTCTACACCGTTCCCGAGGGGCATCTGTTCTTCATGGGCGACAACCGCGACAATTCGACCGACAGCCGGGTGCCGCAAAGCGCGCGCGGCGTCGGCTTCGTGCCGTTCGAGGATCTGGTGGGCCGGGCCGACCGGATCATGTTCTCCTCCGCCGGGCGTTCGATGCTGGCCTTCTGGACCTGGCGGTCGGACCGTTTCTTCAAGGCGGTCGAGTGAAGGTATCCGCCGAATTGCGCGCCTTCGCGGCCCGTCTGGGTCACGAGTTCGAGCGCCCCGAGCTGCTGTCGCGCGCCGTCACGCATGGTTCGATCTCCGGGCCGATGCGCGACGACAACCAGCGGCTTGAGTTTCTCGGCGACCGGGTGCTCGGCCTCGTGATGGCCGAGGCGCTGCTCGACGCCGACCGCTCTGCGACCGAGGGCCAGATCGCGCCGCGCTTCAACGCGCTGGTGCGCCGCGAGACCTGCGCCGAGGTGGCGCGCGAGATCGAGATCGGCACCGTGCTGCGGCTGGGCCGGTCGGAGATGAAATCGGGCGGGCGCCGCAAGGAGGCGCTTCTGGCCGACGCGATGGAGGCGGTGATCGCCGCCGTCTATCTCGATGCGGGCTTCGAGGCCGCCAAGCGGGTGGTGCGCGGGCTCTGGGGCGACCGGGTGATGCGGGTCGAGGAAGACGCGCGCGACCCCAAGACCGCGCTTCAGGAATGGGCGCAGGCGCGCGGCGAGCCGCCGCCCGTCTATGCCGAGACCGGGCGGGAGGGACCGGACCACGCGCCGGTCTTCACGATCGAGGTGAAGCTGGCCTCCGGGCCATCGGAGAATGCCACCGCCGGATCGAAACGGCAGGCGGAACAGGCGGCGGCAGCCGCGCTACTCAAACGGGTGAGCGAATGAGCGAGCACGACGAGACGCCGAAGGGCGACGAGAGCCAGAACGCCGCTCAGGGCGAAACGCCCCGGACGCTGCACGAGGACGGCCTGCCCGGCGCGCCGGTGGGCGGCGACGACGCGGACGGCCCGACCAGCGCCGGTTACGTCGCGCTGATCGGCGAGCCGAATGCCGGCAAATCGACCCTGCTGAACCGCATGGTCGGCGCCAAGGTGTCGATCGTCACCCACAAGGTGCAGACCACCCGCGCCCGCATCCGCGGCGTCGCGATGGAAGACCGCGCGCAGATCGTCTTCGTCGACACGCCCGGCCTCTTTCGCCCGCGCCGCAGGCTCGACCGCGCCATGGTCGCCGCCGCGTGGAGCGGCGTGGCCGATGCCGACATGGTGGTGCTTCTGGTCGAGGCGCATCGCGGCATCACCGATGGCGTGAAGGCGATCCTCGAGGCCCTGCCCGAACGGCTGGGCGCCAAGCCCGTCGCGCTCGCGATCAACAAGATCGACAAGGTGAAATCCGAGCATCTGCTGAAGCTGACGCAGGATCTCAACGACGCGCATCCCTTCGTGAAAACCTTCATGATCTCGGCCGAGCGCGGCCATGGCGCCGCCGATCTCAAGGCGTGGCTTGCCAGCCAGATGCCGCAAAGCCCGTGGCTCTACCCCGAGGACCAGCTCGCCGACCTGCCGCTCAGGATGATCGCCGCCGAGATGACGCGCGAGAAGCTGACGCTCCGGCTGCACCAGGAGCTGCCCTACGAGCTGACGGTCGAAACCGAAAGCTGGCAGGAGCGCGAGGACGGATCGGCCCGGGTCGACCAGATGATCTATGTCGCCCGCGAGGGCCACAAGGGCATCGTGCTGGGCCGCGCCGGCGAGACGATCAAGGCCGTCTCCAAGGCCGCGCGCGAGGAGCTGACCGAGTTTCTGGGCCGCAAGGTGCACCTGTTCTTGCAGGTGAAGGTGCGCCCCAACTGGCTCGAGGAGCGCGAGCGCTATTCCGAGATGGGGCTCGATTTCAAGGACGGCAATTCTTGAGCCGACTGGCCGCCGGGATCTGGGTCTCGGCCTACCTGACGCGGCTGCGGCTCGCCGACATCCCCGTCTTCGTCACCGCGAAGGGCGACGAGACGGCGGGGGCGGTGCTGGTCAAGCTCAACACGCTCGACGGGCAGGCGCGATGTTTCCAGCGCAGCCTCGACCTGATGACCGGCGCGCGGGTCTGGATCGTGCTGGCCGAGGGGGACGAGGCCGAGGTCGACGCCACGATCGAGCGGCAGAAACGCTTCGACCCCGATCTGTGGGTGATCGAGGTCGAGGACCGGGCGGGCCGAACGCTGCTCGACGAGCCGGGGCTGGCGGACTGATCCGCCAGCGCGAGGGGGGTCAGGCCGACCGCCAGCGGAGCATTTTTCAGGCCGACCGCCAGCGGTCGAGGATATGCCGGGCCACCATCAGGTCGAGATGCGCGCCGCCGCCATTCTTGAACAGGGTGATCTCCTCGTCGCTTTCGCGCCGGAACGCCTCCGGCTCCGAAAACTCCGCCACCACGTCCGCGCGCGAAATCGCCCCCGCCTCCAGCGGGATCTTCAGCTCGCCGATGTGGTCGAGCGTCGTCGCCCGGCTGTCCACGAAGATCCGCGCCCGCTGCAGGGCCCGGTCGTCGGCCTCGCGCATCTGCGGCGTGAACGCTCCGATCAGGTCGAGATGCGCGCCGGGTTTGAGCCAGTCGCCCCGCACCACAGGCGCCTTCGCCATGGTCGCGCAGGTGACGATGTCGGCGCGGCGCACGGCCTGCTCCAGATCCTCGGCGATCTCGATATCCGGGTGCTGCGCGCAAAGTCGTTCCGCGCCCCCGCGCGAGCGGTTCCAGACGGTGAAGCGCGCCTCGGGAAAGGCCGCGCCGTAAGCCTCGCGCAGCGAGGAGGCGACGTTGCCCGCCCCGACGATCAGGATCTCGCGGCTGTCGGGGCGCGCCAGCTTCATCGCGCCGAGCAGGCTGTCGGCGGCGGTCTTCCACTTGGTCACGAGGTGGAAATCCACCACCGCTTCGAGCGTGCCGTCGGTGTCCGACAGCAGCGTCACCGCGCCATTGACGCTCGGCCCCTCATTGCCCGGAAAGATCGACGCGACCTTGACCGCGATGCCAAGCCCCTCGATCCAGGCGGAGCGGTTCAGCAGCGTGTCCTCGCCGCGATAGAGGAAGGTGTCGGTGACCTGCGCGGGCGGCAGGTCGTGCCCGGCCTCGATCGCGCGGGCCATGGAGATCCAGTCGAGCTTCGCCTCGGCCTCGAAGGGAACGATTTCGGTCATGCGGCGTCCTTGTCGGTGAGCAGCCCCTCGGCGACCAGCCTGTCGGCCAGCCCGTCGGGGCCCGTGAAATGATGCGTCCGCCAGCCGCGCGCATGGGCGGCGGCGATGTTGTCGGCGCGGTCGTCGGTGAACAAGAGCCGCCCCGGCGCCACGCCGGTCTCGCGCTCCAATGCGTCGTAGATCGGTGCATCGGGTTTCGCCATGCGCAGGTGGCCCGAAACGAACAGCGCATCGAACTCGGCGAGGACCGGGTAACGGGCGCGCGCGATCTCGAAGGTCTCCACCCCGAAATTCGACAGCGCGAAGACCGGCACCCCGCGCGCCTTGAGCGCCCGCAAGAGCCGCCCCGAGCGCGGGATCTCCGGGCTTGCCATCTCGATCCAGCGGTCGTGCCAGAGCATGATCTCGGCGCCCCAGCCGGGATGCGCCGCGGCCAGGGCCGAAACCTGCGCGTGAAAATCCTCGCCTAGGTCGACGCGTTCGTTCATGCCGTGCAGGTCGACGCTCGCGAACAGCGCGGCGCGGCGCTCCGGTCCGATCTCGGCGTCGTAGAGCCGCTCCGGGTTCCACTCGATCAGCACGTTGCCGATGTCGAAGACCACCGCCTCGATGGTCATGAGCCCGCCCCTTCGGTCCTCGCCTTGCGCAGCGCCCGCTCCAGCGCGTCGAGAAAGCGCGAGCGGTCGGACTTGGTAAAGCCCTTGCCGCCGCCCTGCCGGAACGGGTCGGCGGCGCGGATGTCGGCCATCAGGTCGCGGGTCGCCAGCACGTTGCCGATATTGGCCCGCGTCAGAGGCTCGCCGTTGTGGCGCAGCACCTGCGCCCCCGCCTCCACGCATTTCGCCGCAAGCGGGATGTCGTTTGTGATCACCACGTCGCCCGGCTTGGCGCGATCCGCGATCCACATGTCGGCCACGTCCGGCCCTTCGGGGACGATCACCGTCTCGACATAGGGGTTCTGCGACGGGCGCAGCCCGCCATTCGACACGATCGCCACCTTCACCTTGTGGCGCGTGCCGACCGTTTCGCATTCGGCCTTCACCGGGCAGGCATCGGCGTCGACATAGATCATGACCAGAGCGCCTGCGCGTGGAAATCGACGTGATCCTCCATGAAGGAGGACACGAAGAAATAGCTGTGGTCATAGCCCTTTTGCAGCCGCAGCGTGCCGGGCTGGCGCCGTTCGGCCATGGCGCGGGCAAAGGCTTCGGTGCCGAGCTTGTCGCCGAACTGGTCGGCGGTGCCGGTGTCGATCAGAAGCGGGCCGTCGAAGCCGGTCTTGGTCATCAGGAGCGTCGCGTCATGGCGCGCCCACGCGGCCTCGTCCTCGCCGAGATAGGCGGTGAACTGGCGGCGGCCCCATTCGCTCTGGGTCGGGTGGCAGATCGGGGCAAAGGCGGAGACCGAGCGATACCGCCCCGGCAGCCGCATCGCCATGGTCAGCGCGCCATGCCCGCCCATGGAATGGCCGGTGATCGACTGGCGCGCCTCGTCGATGGCGAACTGCCCTTCGAGCAGCGCGGGCAGCTCCTCGGCCACGTAATCCCACATCTGGTAGTGCCCCCACGGGTCCTTGGTGGCGTTGAGATAGAACCCCGCCCCCTGCCCCATGTCGAAGCTTTCGTCATCGGCCACGCCCTCGCCCCGCGGCGAGGTGTCGGGGAACACCAGCGCGATGCCCTGCTCGGCGGCCCAGCGCTGCGCGCCCGCCTTGGTCATCGCGTTCTCGTGGGTGCAGGTGAGGCCCGACAGCACCCACAGCACCGGCACCGGGCCCTCCTGCGCCTCCATCGGCAAAAACAGGCCAAAGGTCATCTCGGTGCCGGTCGCTTCGCTGGCATGGGAAAAGACCCCCTGCACGCCGCCGAAACAGGTGTTCTCGCTGATCGTCTTCATGTGGTCTCCGTCTGCGCCCCGATCACCGTGAGGATTTCGTCGAGCGGTTTCTTGATCTTCGCCGCCGCAGGGACGGTCGCGTCCCAGGCGGGGTGGCCCACCGCAAGGATCATCACCGGTTTCTCGGCCACCGGGCGGTCGCAAAGATCGTTGAGGAACTTCATCGGGCTCGGCGTGTGGGTCAGCGCCGACAGCCCCGACAGGTGCAGCGCCCCGATCAGGAAACCGGTGGCGAGGCCGACGCTTTCGGGTACGTAGTAATGCTTGTAGCGTGACCCGTCTTCGCGCACGCCCCAGCGCTGCGCGAAGACCACGATCAGCCACGGCGCGATGTCGAGATGCGGCTTGGAGGCGCCGGTGCCGATCGGCTCCAGCGCGGCGATCCATTCATCCGGCGCGCCGCCATCGTAGAAGGCGCGCTCCTCCTCCTCGGCGGCGGCGCGGATCTTCGCCTTCATGGCCGGGTCCGAGATCGCCACGAAATGCCATGGCTGCTGGTTGGCGCCCGACGGCGCCCGGCCGGCGGTGGCGATGGCGGTTTCGATCACCGCGCGCGGCACCGGCCGGTCGGAAAAATCGCGCACCGAATGGCGCGTCACCATGGCGTCGAAATGCGCCCGCGCGGCCGTCTGCATCGCCGCGTCGTCCATCTCGGGCCTGCGGGGCAGCGGTGCGGGCCTGTATGCCTTGGTCTCGTTCGTCATCGCGCCCTCCCCTTGCGAAGCGGCAGTCTCGCCAAAGCCTGCGCCGGGCGCAACCCGCCTCAGCCGCCGCCGATCAGCACCCCGGCGGCAAAGACCAGCGCGCCGCCCAGCACCACCTGAAACGCGGCGCGAAAGAACGGCGTGTCCATGTAGCGGCTCTGGATCCACGCGATGGCCCACAGCTCGACGAAGACGATGACGATGGCGGTGATGGTCGCGGTCCAGAAATGCGGGATGAGATAGGGCAGCGCGGGCCAGGCCCCCCCCCACCGTGGTCATGATGCCCGTGGCCAGCCCGCGTTTCACCGGCGAGCCGCGCCCCGACAGCTGCCCATCATCCGAAGCCGCCTCGGTAAAGCCCATGGAGATGCCCGCCCCGACGCTCGCGGCCAGCCCGACGAGAAACGTGGTGTGCGTGTCCTGCGTGGCAAAGGCGGTGGCGAAGATCGGCGCCAGCGTCGAGACCGAGCCGTCCATCAGCCCCGCGAGGCCGGGTTGCACATAGGTCAGCACGAACTGCCGCCGCGCGGCGTGATCCTCGTCGGCGCGGGCGCCGTCGGTCAGGTGCTCCTCCTCCAATGCCCGCGCGGTGTCTTGGTGCCCGGCCTCGGCGGCGGCGAGATCGCCCAGCAGGGTCCGGGTCGCCGCATCGCGGGCGCGGGCGGCGGCGCGGGCATAGAAGGCCCCCGCCTCGTGCTCCATCTGCGCGGCCTGCGCGCGGATCGTCTCGAGACCGAGATTCTCCATCAACCAGACCGGGCGGCGGGCATGGAACCCCGCCACGTGCTCGCGCCGCAAGAGCGGGATCACCTCGCCGAAGCGGTCGCGGTGCAGCGCGATCAGCTGGCGGCGATGCCCGTCCTCCTCGGCGGCCATGCCGTCGAACACCGCGGCCGAGGCGGGGTAGCCCTCGCGCAGCCGCGCGGCATAAAGCCGGTAGATCCGGGCGTCGTCCTCCTCCGAGGAGATGGCGAGCGCGAGGATCTCCTGCTCGCTGAGATCGTTGAACCTGCGACGGGAGGAAAAACCGGGAATCATGGCGGCGGCCTTCTTTAGAATGATTCCAATCTATCGGTTCCCACCCGTCCCGCAACCCTTCGCCGGGTCATGGCTGGCCGCCGCCGGGCCGGGCGGCTATCGTGGCGCCGTTCCACAGGAGACAAGATGACAGCCGAGCCGCAGGAGATCCGCAAGGGTCGCAAATACGACCAGGTGCTGCACGGGGCCCGCGAGGTGTTTCTCGGAGAAGGTTTCGAAGGTGCCAGCGTCGATGACATCGCCCGTGCGGCGGGCGTGTCGAAGGCCACGCTTTACAGCTATTTTCCCGACAAGCGCCTGCTGTTTCTCGAAGTGGCGCGCAGCGAATGCCGGCGTCACGCCGACAGCGCCATGGCCGAGATTCGCACCTCCGGCCCGCCCGCCGAGGTGCTGGGCCGCACCGCGCGGCGCAAGATCGCCTTTTATACCTCGGATTTCGGGCTGCGGATGTTCCGGGTCTTCGTCGCCGAAAGCGCGCGGTTTCCCGATATCGGCCGCGCCTTCTACAAAAGCGGCCCCGAGATGGGCCGCGCCCACCTGATGGACTATCTGCGCCAGGCGGTGGAGCGCGGCGAGCTGGAGATCGCCGATCTCGCGCTGGCTGCCGACCAGTTCCACGAGCTGTGCCGCGCCGACCTGTTCTATCGCGCGATCTTCAACGTCACGCAGGAGTTCACGCCCGAGGAATGCGACCGCGTGGCCGATGGCGCGGTCGCCACCTTCCTCGCCCGCTACGGCACCTAGTCCTTGCGCCGCACCTGAAGCTGGTTGCCCTGCTTGCGGGTTTCGAAGCGCTTGAGATCGAGCACCAGGTCCGACAGCTTGCGCTTGCCGTAGCTGCGCACGTCGAAATCGGGGTTGTCGGCGGTGATGTACTGGCCGATCGGCCCGAGCGGGTACCATTCGTCGTCGTCCTGCTCGATCTTGTCCATCGCGCGCAGGATCAGCGGCACCGCCTCGAGAGGCGGCTTCTTGCCGGCGGGGGCGGGCGCTTCGCCCATGGGCTCGCCGGTCTTTTGCGGCGCGGGTTCGTCGATCAGGTTCTCGATCAGCACGAAGCGGTTGCAGACCTTGCGCAGGCTCTCGGGCGCCTTGGCCTCGCCGATGCCGATCACGTCGAGCCCCTGCTCGCGGATGCGGTTGGCCAGCGCGGTGAAATCCGAATCCGACGACACCAGCACGAAGCCGTCGAACCGGCCCGTGTGCAGGATGTCCATCGCGTCGATCACGAGACCGATGTCGGAGGCGTTCTTGCCCTTGGTGTTGGCCGTTTCCTGATGCGCCACGAGGCCGAGCGCGCGCACGTTGTCGGCCCAGCCCTTGAGCCGGTCGGCCGACCAGTCGCCATAGACCCGGCGCAGCGCCGGTTCTCCGAAGGAGGTGATCTCCTTGAGGATCGGCTTGGCAAAGCGCGCCGGGATGTTGTCGGCATCGATCAGCACGGCGTAGAGCGGACGGGTCTCGGGCATCTCGGGCCTCCATCATTGGCTGCATCGGCCATCGCCCCCCGACAGCCCCGCGTCAAGCCGAAGCCGCCCGAAGGATATGAACGAAACATGAACATTTCGTTTGCGGGACTCGGGCGACCGGGCGTAGCATGGCGGCACGGTCCTGTTCGGACCGGCAAGGAGGAGCGGACCCATGAGCTTCATCGACGGATTCGTCATCGCGGTGCCAAACGCCCGCAAGGATGACTACATCGCGTTCTCGCGCGCGTGCTGGCCCCTTTTTCAGGAGTTCGGCGCGGTTTCGATGCGCGAATGCTGGGGCGTGGACGTGCCCGATGGCGAGATCACCTCGTTCCCGATGGCGGTCAGGAAATCGCCGGAGGAAACGGTGGTCTTTTCGTGGATCGAATGGCCCGACAAATCGGCGCGCGATGCCTGCATGGCCAGCATGGAGAGCGACCCGCGCTGGGAGGCGTTCGGCCCCGACAAGGTGCCGTTCGACGGCAAGCGGATGATCTTCGGCGGTTTCGAGCCGGTCTTCGCGGCTTGAAACATCCCGGTGGCCGGTCGGAACCGGCCACCGGGCAGGGATCGCAAAGGGATCAGAACTCCACGACCGAACGGATGCTTTCGCCCGCATGCATCAGGTCGAAGCCCTTGTTGATCTCGTCGAGCTTGAGCTTGTGGGTGATCATCGGGTCGATCTCGATCTTCCCCTCCATGTACCAGTCCACGATCTTGGGCACATCCGTGCGCCCGCGCGCGCCGCCGAAGGCGGTGCCCTTCCACGTTCGCCCGGTGACGAGCTGGAACGGCCGGGTCGCGATCTCGGCCCCGGCCGGCGCCACGCCGATCACCACCGACACGCCCCAGCCGCGATGCGCGCTCTCCAGCGCCTGCCGCATCACCGTGACGTTGCCGGTGCAGTCGAAGGTGTAATCCGCCCCGCCGATCAGGTCGCCGCGCCGCTTGGTCATGTTGACCAGGTGGGCCACGATGTCGCCGTCGATCTCCTTGGGGTTGACGAAATGGGTCATGCCGAAGCGTTCACCCCATTCCTTCTTGTCGTCGTTGAGATCGACGCCGATGATCATGTCCGCGCCCGCCAGCCGCAGCCCCTGGATCACGTTGAGCCCGATGCCGCCCAAGCCGAACACCACCGCCGTCGATCCCACCTCGACCTGCGCGGTGTTGATGACGGCGCCGACGCCGGTGGTGACGCCGCAGCCGATATAGCAGATCTTGTCGAAGGGGGCGTCCTCGCGCACCTTGGCCAGCGCGATCTCGGGCAGCACGGTGTGATTGGCGAAGGTCGAGCAGCCCATGTAGTGCAGGATCGGATCGCCATCGAGCGTCGAGAAGCGCGACGAGCCGTCGGGCATCAGACCCTGCCCCTGCGTGGCCCGGATCGAGGTGCACAGGTTGGTCTTCTGGCTCAGGCAGGACGGGCATTGCCGGCATTCGGGCGTGTAGAGCGGGATCACGTGATCGCCCTTCTTGAGCGAGGTCACGCCCTCGCCCACCTCGACCACGACGCCCGCGCCCTCATGGCCGAGAATGGCCGGGAACAGCCCTTCGGGGTCGGCCCCCGACAGGGTGAATTCGTCGGTGTGACAGATACCGGTGGCCTTGATCTCGACCATGACCTCACCGGCTTTGGGGCCGTCGAGATTGACGTCCATGATTTCGAGCGGCTTGCCCGCCTGAACGGCGACGGCGGCACGTGTGCGCATGGGATGACCTCCGTGATGGGCGCGCGCCGGGGGCTGGCGCGCATTGGCGGGCAGGGTCGCGGAAAGCGCGGGCGAGATCAATGGCCCGGGCCGCTCACATGGGTGTGCGCGGCGGGTCTCGCGCGGGGTCGCGCGGCGGGTCTTGTGCGGGGGCGCGCGGCGGGTCAGGCTCGTGCCATGCGATACCTGATCCTGCCCCTCCTGCTCGCCGCCTGCGCCTCCGCGCCGCACATTCCCACTCCGACGCCTGCCCCCGCCGATCCGGGGGCGTGCGGCGCGGCCGAGCGGCAGCGCCTCGTCGGCGCGCCCGCCACCGCGCTGGAGCGCGAGCTGATTCTCGGACAGGTGCGGGTGATCCGGCCGGGCGATGCGGTGACGATGGATTTCAGCCCCACGCGGATCAATTTCGAGATCGACGCCATGGAGCAGATCGCGCGCGTCTATTGCGGCTGAACGATGCATGACCGGGCCGGGTCTGCGGACAGGCCCCGCCCCGCCATGGGTCAGGTGGGGGCTATTATCGCCATGATGGGGCGGGCTGCCTGCCGCTGACCTCCTTGTGCCAGCGACTCGCGGCTTTGCTGCGGTGGACCGGGGACGAAGGGGCGGTGATTTCGCGGCATTCGCGTGACGCGGCCCGGGATGAGGCCGCCGCACTTGAATTACCGCATCGCCCGCGTAACTTTGTATTCATGACGCTTCAGCCCCCCACGCCGTTTCCGGGCCGCCTGCCGGAGCAGGTCGCCTTTCACCGGACCGAGCTGGGGCCGATCCTGTCGGTCTATGGCCGCATGGTCGCCGCCGGGGAATGGCGCGACTACGCGATCGCGAGCCTGCGCGAGATGGCCGTCTTCTCGGTCTTTCGCCGCACCGCGGAAACGCCGCTCTACCGCATCGAGAAACGCCCCAAGCTGCGCCACCGGCAGGGGCAGTTCGCGGTGATCGGTCCCGAAGGACAGGTGCTGCGGCGCGGCGACGAGCTGAAACAGGTGCTCAAGGTGTTCGAGGCGCGCCGGTTCCGGGTGATCGAGTAACCCCTTACAGCCTGCGCCTGTGCGTCACCGGCCCGCCGCCCTGCGCCTCGATCCTGAGCGCGGCCTTTCGCGCATCCTCGTAGGTCACGGCCATGGCGTGGCCATTGGCGTGGATGATCGTCTCCGCATCGACCAGCAGCGCCACGTGCCCCTTCCAGAACCACAGATCACCGCGCTGCGGGGCCTCATCCGCCACGTCGCGGCCCAGGCTCTCCTGCAGGTCGCTGTCGCCCGGACAGGGCATGCCGCAGGCCAGGAGCGCCGCCTGCACCAGCCCCGAGCAATCGATGCCGAGCCGCGAATTGCCGCCCCACAGATAGGGCGTGCCGAAGAACATCTGCGCCACCGTCACCGGGTCGGTGAAAGGCCGGTCGATCTCGCGCAGGTGCTTTTTCGGGATGAAGCCCTCGGGCGTCTCGAAGGTGGTCTTCAGCTCGTGCAGCACGGTGACCCGGCTGCCGAAGGACAGATGCGCGCGGTCGGGCGACTTGATGTCGTCCTCGGCATAGAGATGCGTGGCCGGCGTGGCGACGATATGGGTCGCGGCGCGCGCCTCGCCCAGCGCCGCGGCCTCGACATAGCCGCAATAGCCGTCGCGCGCGGCGCGGACGAAGGCCCAGCCCTCCCGCGTCTCGAAGCGGTCGACCGCCTCGCCCATCAGAAGCTGCCGCTCGCGCGCGCCGCCCGGCGCCGCCAGCAGGTCCAGCACGGGCCGCACCACCCGCACCTCTTCGCCCGGCACGTAACGCTCGGCCCGGACCTGCCCGGCCAGGTCCAGCGCCGCGACGCGGCCATTGGCGGGGGTCAGGCGGCGGTCCATCGCGGTCATTCCAGCCCCAGAAGATTGGGCATCGCGTCGAGCAGCGCCCGCGCGCCCATGCCGACGCCGCCCTTGGGCCGCGCCGGGGCGGGCTTGGGGTTCCAGCCATAGATGTCGAAATGCGCGTAGCGCGTCTCTCCGGCAAAGCGGCGCAGGAACAGCGCGGCGGTGATCGACCCCGCCATGCCGCCCGAGGGCGCATTGTCGAGATCGGCGATGCCCGGTTCGATCATCGGCTCGTAGGGGGCGTGGAACGGCATCCGCCAGACCGGGTCGGCCACCCGCGCCGCCGCCCGCGAAATCGCCGCCGCGTCGTCATCGGCATCGGTGTAGAACGGCGCGAGATCGGGGCCGACCGCGACCCGCGCCGCCCCGGTGAGCGTCGCCATGGAGATCATCAGGTCGGGGCTTTCCTCGGCCCCCATCGCCAGCGCGTCGGCGAGCACGAGCCGCCCCTCGGCATCGGTGTTGTTGACCTCCACCGACAGCCCCTTGCGCGAGGCGAGGATGTCGCCGGGGCGGAAGGCGTCGGCCGAGACCGCGTTCTCCACCGCCGGGATCAGCACCCGAAGCCGCAGCTTCAGCCCCAGCGCCATGATCATCTGGGCAAGACCGAGCACGGTGGCCGCGCCGCCCATGTCCTTCTTCATCAGCCCCATGGAGCTGCCGGGCTTGAGGTTGAGCCCGCCGGTGTCGAAGCACACGCCCTTGCCGACGAGCGTCAGGGTCGGGCCCGCATCGCCCCAGCGCATGTCGATCAGCCGCGGCGCGCGGGCGGCGGTCGCCGCGCGGCCCACGGCATGGATCAGCGGCAGGTTGCCTTCGAGCAGATGTTCGCCCGCCGTGACCGCCATGCGCGCGCCGAATTGCGCGGCCAGCTCGGCGGCGGCGGCTTCGAGATCGGCGGGGCCCATGTCCGAAGCGGGGGTGTTGATCAGGTCGCGGGTCAGCGCCTCGCCCGCCGCGATGGCGCGCAGCCGGTCGGCATCGACGCCGTCGGGCGCGACCAGCGCGGCCCGCGCCGCGCCCTGGCTGGCGTAGCGGTCGAAGCGGTAGCTCTCCATCAGCCAGCCCAGCGCCGTTTCGCGGGCAAGGTCGGGATCGGTGGCCGGGTCGAGCGCATAGGTGCCCTCGGGCAGCTTCGACGCGGCGCCCGCGGCGATGAAGCGGCCGCGCGCGCGCGCCATGTCGTCGCCAAGGCCGATCAGCGCGCCGGTCAGCCCGCCCTGCGCATCCGGCAGGGTCAGCACCGCGCCCGCCGCCGCGCTGAATCCCTGCGCCCGCGCCCAGGCCCGCGCCGCATCGGGCAGGTCGGACAGCACCGCGTCGAGATCGTTCGGCGCCACGAGGCGCAGCGTCAGCGCATCGGCGCGGGGGGCGGCGAAATCGGGGGTCGGCATGGCGGGGCTCCTCGGGTGGCGGTGGCGGTCGGAGGCGAGACTAGCCCCCTTCGCCGCCGCCGCAACCGGGATCGCGCGTCAGCCTTTTCAGCCCGAGCGGCGCAGCGCCTGCAGCGCGCCCGTGCCGCAGCGCCCCAGCCGCGCCACCGTCGCGCCAAGCGCCGCCGCGTCGCCGGAGACGGCGCAGGCCTCGACGCTGGCCGCGACCCGCGCCATCTCCGACAGGCCGACCCGCGATGCGAGCCGCCGCAGCCCGCGCGCATCGGCGCGCAGCCGCCCGAAGGCGCAGGCGCGAAGATGCGCCTCCAGCCGCGAAAGCCGGACCGAAAGCTCCGCCGGTGGCGCGCCCCCGGGGCCGCGTGCGTCGCCGAGCACGCAAAGCAGCCGCACCCGCAAAAGCGCCTCGGGCGACGGCACCGGCACGGGCAGCCGCAGGGCAAGCGCATGCGGGGCGGGGCTTGTCTGTGGGCACATCATGACGGCAACCTTGGACGCGGCGGGTTTGAAAACCGTTGCGGGCCAAGCAAGATATATCTCGAATCCTTGGCCAATTCCGCCTATTCGCGTCGGGACGACGCATGGAGACCGACATGACCATCGCCAGACCCCTCCCCGATTACCTCGTGAAGCGCTATCATGGCTGGAAGGCCACGTCCTATTCAGAGAACAGCAGCTGGTACCGCAAGCTCGCCGATGACGGGCAGCACCCGCGCGCCATGGTGATCTCGTGCTGCGACAGCCGGGTGCATGTCACCTCGATCTTCGGCGCCGATCCGGGCGAGTTCTTCATCCACCGCAACATCGCCAACCTCGTGCCGCCCTATGCCCCCGACGGCAACCAGCACGGCACCTCGGCGGCGATCGAATACGCAGTGACCGCGCTCAAGGTGCCGCATCTGATCGTGATCGGCCATTCGAGCTGCGGCGGCGTGCGCGGCTGCTTCGACATGTGCGAGGGCCACGCGCCCGGGCTCGAGGAAAAGTCGAGCTTCGTGGGCCGCTGGATGGATCTTCTGCGCCCCGGCTATGCGCGGCTGCCCGAGGGCACGGATGCCGAGCGGGTCAAGGCGCTGGAGAAAGAGGCGGTGCTGGTCTCGCTCGATAACCTGATGAGCTTCCCCTATGTCCGGGACGCGGTCGAACAGGGCAAGCTGACGCTGCACGGGCTGTGGACCGATATCGGCGAGGGCGGGCTCGAATGCTACGATTCCGATCGCGGCGGGTTCGTCCCGGTCTGATCCCTGCGCCGCGTCGCCTTGAACACCGGCTGCGCGGCAAAGATCACCAGCATGATCCGCACCAGGTGCAGGACCGAGACATAGGCCACGTCCTGCCCCATCGCGAGCGCGAGCAGGCTCATCTCGGTGAGCCCGCCCGGCGAATAACCCAGAAAGCTGAGCGACAGCGGCAGGCCGGTGATCGCGGTCAGTGCGGCGGCAAAGGCCACCGCCACCGCGATCATCGCCACCGATGACACCGCCCCCAGTGACAGGTCGCGCCCGATCTGCGCCGCGCTCACCCCGATGAAGCGGCAGCCGATCACGGTGCCGATCACCACCTGCGCCACGATGATGAGAAAGCCCGGCGGCGCCACGGTGACGAGCCCGGCCAGATGCAGCGCCCCGCTCAGCGCCATCGGCCCGGTGATCTGCGGCGCGGGCAGGCGCAGGATCTTGCCCAAAGGCACGCCCGCGACCGCCGCCGCGCCCAAAAGCGCCCAGTCGCGCGCGGTGAGCGCCGAAGCCGCGGTGCCGCGCGCCACCTCGCCCGAACTGACATCGAGCGCGGTGCCGTAGAACAGCACCACGAAGAGGATCACCAGAAGCACCCGCGCGGCATGGGCCAGCGCGATCCGCTTTTCGTTGCCGCCCGCAGCGCCGCCGAGGATCAGCATGTCGTTGAGCCCGCCGGGCATCGCCGAGAAGAAGGCGGTCACGGGATCGTAGCGCCCGATCCGGCGATAGACCGCGTAGGAGGCCAGCGCCGTCAGCCCGAGAAACGGTACGAGCAGCGCAAAGCTCGCCATGTAGCGCGGCGCGGCGTCGAGCATTTCGGGCGTCATGGCGGAACCGAGCATCACCCCGATCACCGGGATCACCAGCGGGCGCAGCCGGTCCGGCCCGCGCACCGGCAGCGACAGGATCGCCGCCAGCGTGTTGCCGATCATCGGCCCCAGCATCCACGGCAACGGCATTCCGGCAAGGGCGGCGAGCCAGCCCGACAGCGCCCCGATGGCCAGCGCGAAGACGGCGCGGCGCCCGGGCACGAGGCCGCGCAGATACATGACGACATCATCCATATCGCCTGCTTAACCTGCCGCAAAGGCAAGGTGTAGGGGGCTCAGCCGCCCATCTGCCGCTGCCGCTCGGCGTAGCGGGCGCGATCTTCGTCCGAGCGCGTCTCGATGCAGCCGGGGCAGGAGATGCCTTCGACATAGGCCGGGTCCCGCGTGGCCTCGGGCGAGACCGGCATCCGGCAGGCGCGGCACAGCACGTGGCTGCCCTGTGCCAGCCCGTGACCGACCGACACCCGTTCGTCGAAGACGAAGCATTCGCCGCGCCACAGGCTCTGCTCGGCGGGCACCTCTTCGAGGTATTTCAGCACGCCGCCCTTGAGGTGAAAGACCTCCTCGACCCCTTGGGCCTTGAGAAAGGAGGTCGATTTCTCGCAGCGGATGCCGCCGGTGCAGAACATGGCGATGCGCTTGCCCGCCAGCGCCTCGCGGTTGGCCTCCCACCAGTCGGGAAATTCGCGAAAGCTGCCGGTGCCCGGATCGACCGCGCCGTCGAAGCTGCCCACCGCGACCTCGTATCCGTTGCGCGTGTCGATCACGGCGACATCGGGCGCGGCGATCAGCGCGTTCCAGTCGGCGGGCTCGACATGGGTGCCGACATGGCCGGTGGGGTCGACGCCGGGCTGGCCCATGGTGACGATCTCGCGCTTGAGCCGGATCTTGAGCCTGCGGAAGGGCGCGGCGTCGGCGGCGCTTTCCTTCCACTCCAGCGCTTCGAATCCCGGCCAGCCGCGCAGATGCGCGATCAGCGCGATGATCGCGTCGCGCTCCGGCGCGGCGACGGTGCCGTTGATCCCCTCGGCGGCGAGGATCAGCGTGCCGATGATGCCGCGCGCGGCGCAGAATTCGAGCAGCGCCTCGCGGCGGTCGGGCGCATCCGGCAGCGGTGCGAAATGATAGAGGGCGGCAACGGTGAACATGGCGCGCGGGATTACGCCGGGGACGGCGCCTGCGCAAGCCGGGGCGCGCGGCATGGGCAACTTTGTTCCCCAAATACGCAATTCCCCGCCCTGCCGCCTTTCCGACATCCGGCGCCTTGCGGCCCCCGATCAGACAAGCCGCAGCCCCCGCCCCTCGACCATCCGCCCGACGATCGCCGCCGGGTAGCCCGCCGCGCGCAGCGCCTCGACCAGCCGCTTGGCCGTTTCCGCGGCGACGGCGGCGAGCAGCCCGCCCGCGGTCTGGGGGTCGAACATGAGATCGGTGCGCGCCCCGCCCGCGCCCCGGATGACCGCACCGGCCCCGGCCATGTTGTCGGCAAACAGCGTCGAGCGCGTCCCCGCCTCGGCCAGTTCCAGCGCCCCTTCCATCAGCGGCACCTTCGCCACCTCCAGCTCGGCGCCGCAGCCGCTCGCCTCGCAGATGCCCGACAGGTGCCCGGCGAGGCCAAAGCCGGTCACGTCGGTCATCGCCTGCGCGCCGCGCAGGATCTCCGAGGCGCGCCCCTGCCCCTGCGCCATCATCTCCCAGGCCTTGGCCACGACCGGGCCGGGGGCGGCGCGGGCCATCTCGGCGGCCATGATGGTGCCGGAGCCCACGGGCTTGGTCAGGATCAGCGCCGCGCCGGGCCGGGCCCCGCCGAGCGTGACGGGCTCGCCCTCGCAGATCCCCGTCACGGTGAATCCCACGGTCAGCTCGGAGCCGAGAGAGCTGTGCCCGCCGATGATCGCCGCGCCCGCCGCGTCCATGACCTCGCGCGCGGCCGCCATGATCTCGGCCATGCTGCGGCGCTGCATCTCGGCGCTCATGCGCGGCAGGACCAGGTTCACGGTCGCGGCCTGCGGACGCGCGGCCATGGCCCAGATGTCGCCCAGCGCGTGGATGGCGGCGATCCGGGTCATCAGGTGCGGATCCTCGACGAGGCTGCGCAGGTGGTCGGTGGAGATCACCTGTTTCGCGCCGCCGGTGATGACCAGCCCGGCATCGTCGCCGGGCAGCGTCACCACGTCGGCGCGGGGCTGCGCCGGCAGCCCGGCCAGCGCCTCGCGCAGCGCGCCGCGCCCGACCTTGGCGCCGCAGCCGCCGCACATCGGCTTGTCGCCCAGCGCCTCGATCACGCCCTCGGCCACCGGCTCGGGCAGCTTCGGAGCGGCCATGTCGGGCAGGTCCGACAGCTTGTCCATGAATTTCCGGTCGATCCGGTCCTTCCAGCGCCACAGCACGGGATGCGCCCATGCCCGGCCCCATTTCTCGGCCATCGCGGCCTTGCCGCCGAGCGAGACGAGCTTGAGGTAGTCCTTCTGCGGGACATAGTCGCGCATCTCCCCGCCCGAGAGCGCGGCGCGCAGATTGTCGAAGAGCACCGGCGCCTGCCGCACCGCGAAGACCCCCGCCTTGGAGCGCGGCGTCTCGACCATGTGGGCGCAATCGCCCACGGCAAAGACCTGCGGCGCGCTGGTCTCAAGCGTCGGGCCGACCCGGATGAAGCCGTCTTCCAGCGCCAGCCCGGTCGCCTGCAGCCAAGCCTGGGGCCGCGCCCCCGCCGCGCCGATGGTGAAGTCGGAGGCGATGTCGCGCCCGTCACCGAGCCGCACATGATCGGCCTCGACCCGCGCGACGGCGGCGTTCTCGACCACCTCGACGCCGAGGTCGGCCATCCGCCGCAGCACGAGGCGGCGGGCGCTGGGAGAGGTTTCGGACAGCGCCCTGCCCTGTTCGATCACCGTCACCCGCGCGTCACGGTGGCGCAGCCCGTGGGCCGCCGCCATGGCCAGCTCGGCCCCCGCCACGCCGCCACCGATCACCGCCACCCGCGCCGGACCGTCGCCCGCACGAAAGACGCCCCAGTCGCGCGCGAGACGGCCCAGCGGCTTGGCCGGCACGCCGTGTTCGGCGAACCCCTCGAGCTGCGGCATCTCGCTGGTCACGCCGACATCGAAGGAGGCCGCGTCGAAGCCGATGCGCCGCGCCCCGACGATCACCTCGCGCGCCTGCGCGTCGACCCCCTCGGCCCGGCCGATGATCAGCCGCGCGCCCGCGAAGCGCGCCAGCCGCACGAGGTCGATCTGCGGCGTGTGGGCGTCGTAATGCCCGGCGACATGGCCCGGCAGCATGCCCGAATAGGCGGTGAGCGGACCGGGATCGATCAGCGTCAGCCGCACGCCGGGCAACGGATCCATGCCCCAGCGTTTGAGCAGCAGCGCATGGGCGTGGCCGCCGCCGATCAGGACGAGGTCGCGGGTCAGGGGGATGAGGGGCGTCATGCGCGGCGCTGTATCCCGCCGCGCGGCTTCGCGCCAGAGCGGCTCACGCTCACGGCACCAGCCAGCTGCCCTGCCAGCCTTCCTCGCGCTCGTACCGCGCGCGGCGGTGGATCTCGCCGATATGCAGCGCCTCGATCCGCAACAGCCGCGCCCGCAGCACCGCGAAGCGCGCCGGGCGCGGGTTGGGGTGCCACGCATCGGCGGCGGCGATCGGCGTGCCGGGCGGCGGCACCGCGCCGTATTGCGCGCGCGACGGCTCGGGCACCTGCTGCCAGAGCGCCTTTTCCTCTTCGTGCGGCAGCCGCACGACATGGGCGCGCATGCGGATCTGCAGGCGCGCCTCGGCGTCCCAGACATGCAGCGCCGCGCGCGGCCCGTCGGTGAGCTGCAGCACCTTGGCGGCGTCGGCGTCGGAATGGATGTCGAGCGTCCAGTCATGCGCGTCGAAGCCGCGCATGACCATGGTCCGGGCCGAGGGCCAGCCCTGCGCGTCGCGCGTCGCCAGCACCGGCAGCCTTGCCGCGGCATCGCGGTCGTGCAGCCCGGCCTCGATCCGGTCGCGCACCAGCGCCAGAAGCCCCGTCAATGTCGTGTGATCGTGTTCACTCATAACCCGTCATCTCCAGATAGCCCCGCCCCTCATGGCTGCCGCTCACCGTCACGGGGCCCTCCCAATAGGGCGGCGAGAGCGCGTTCCAGCTTGCCGGGTTGAGCGCCGCGATCTCGGCGTCCACCCCCTCCTGCGGCAGCCGCACCCGCCAGCGCACCGGCACCGATATCCCACCGAGGTCGGCCCGGTCCAGCGGCTCCGCCTCGAATGCCCCGACATAGGGGGTGAGCGCGCCGTCCGGTTCGATCCAGCTGGCGTAAGTGTAGCCGCCCGCATCGCCCTCGCGAAGCTGGAAGCCCATCAGCTTCTCGCCACCGTCGAAGGAGAGCGAGAACCAGTCCCATCCGGTCTGCCGCTCGGACAAAGGTTGCGAGGACCATTCATGGTCGAACCACGCGCTCCCGGTCACCGGCACCTCGCCCCCCGGCAGGCTCAGCACGCCCTCCACCGCGAAGAAGGGCTGCGAGTAATAATAGCTCGCCTGGCCTTCGGCGGATTTGACCGAAAATCCGTCCTCGCCATGCAACACCAGGGGCCCCTGCGCGTCGAGCGTGACGTCATAGGCGAAATCCGGGCCGCTGGCCGAAAGCGCGAGCGCGTCGAAACCCGGCCCCGCCATACGCCAGTCGTCGATGAAGGCCTCGAAGGGCGCGGCGGTGACGCCCGCCTGCCCGATGCCGCCGCGCGCGAGACGCTGGGTGAAAAGATGCGTGTCCGGCCCGGTGACGGCGGCATGGCCGAGCCAGATCTGCGGGCTGTCGAAGCCCGGCGCCTCGCGCGGCGCGAGGGCCGAGCGGAACAGCGTCCATTGCAAGCCATAGGGCGTGCCGTCCGGGCCGGTGAGATTGGCCGTGACGTACCACCATTCGATGCGGAATTCGGGATGGGGCCCGTGATCTTCGGGAAAGACCGGCGGCACGCCGCGTTCAGGCAGCGCGAATTCCCCGGCCTCGCCCGCCAGCCCGGCGAAACCCTGCGCCTGCGCGAGACCGGGCAGGCAGGCGAGGACGAGCCATCTAGCGTTCATTGGCAAAGACCCCCAGAAGTGCCGCGGGCGGCGTGCGCGCCAGCCTGAGCGCGGGCCACAGCGCCGCCAGCCCCGCCGCCCCGAGCGCGAACAGACCCAGCACCGCGTAATCGGCCGGAAACAAGAACATCGGCAGCCGCCAGCCAAAGGCCGCGACGTTGACGATCGCCAGCAGCACCCAGGCCAGCGCGAGGCCCAGCGGCAGCGCGAAGAGCGCGGTCAGCGCCGCCAGCAGCACCGCGCGCGCCATTTCCAGCGCGGCGAGACGGCGCCGCGTCAGCCCCAGCGCCCAGACCGGCGCGAGCTGCGGCAGCCGAAGTGCCGCGAGCGTCAAGAGCGACATCAGCATCGCGAAGCCCGCCACCGCGAGGGTCAGCACGTTGAGCGCCGCCGTCACCGCGAAGGTGCGGTCGAACACCTGCAGCGAAAACCGCTTTACCGCCGCCTGATCGGTGATCGCCGAGGCCGCGAGCCCCCGTTCGATCAACGCCGCGCGCAGCGCCGGTACCTCTTCGGGCGCGAGGCGCAGGCCGAAACGACGCGGCACGATCTCGGGGTAGAGATCGGCGAACAGCGCCTCGGTGACGATCACCTCGCCCCTGGGATTGCCGTAATCGCCGTAGACGCCGAGCACCGGCAGCTCGACCCCCGGCGCGATCCGCACGCCATCGCCAGGCGCCAGCCCGGCCCGGCGCGACAGCTGTTCGTTGATCAGGACGCCGTCGCGGGCGGCGAGCCGTTCCCATGGCCGGTCGACCGATTGCAGGAAACGCCAGTTCTCCGGGTAGGTCGGATCTGGCCGCGCAAGTTCGAGCGAGACCGGCAGCCCCGCCACCTCGGTCTCGACCGAAGCGAGCGGCAGCACCGATCGCAGGCGGGGTTCGAGAAAAGCCGCGATCTCGCGCGCCTGCGCGTCATCGGCGGTCTCGACATACAGCTCGGGCGCGAGCCGCTGGTCGAGAAAACCGGTGAATGTCTCGCGGAAGGACGACACCATGGTCGAGACGCCGATATTGGCCGCCATCGCCAGCATCAGCGCCATCAGCGCCAGCGACAGACCCGGCAGCTGCTGGCGCGTGTCGGCCCAGAACCACTGCGCCAGCGGGCCGCGCGCCGTCCGCGCGCCGATCCGCATCACCGCGCCCAAGACCACCGGCAACAGCAGCGCCGCCCCGACGAGCCCGGTGCCAAGGAGCGCAAAGCCCGCCGCGAGCCCCTCGCCCCAGATCGCGAGCCCCACGGCCAGCGCCAGCAGCACCGCTGCCGCCAGCGCCTGCCAACGGGCCGAGCGCGCCTCCGCCATCGCCCAGGCCCGCCGCCCGCCCGCCGCCAGCAGCGGCATGGTGGCGAGCCGCCACAAGGCGGCGCCCGCGGCGATGGCGGTGCCGAAGAGCGCGATGCCGAGCCCCGAGAGCCACCAGACCGGGCGAAGCTGCAGCCCGCCCGCCACCTCGGCGCCGTAAAGCCCGCGCAGCGTCGCGGCGACATCCGGCAGCAGGCTCGCCGCCAGCAGCCAGCCGAGGCCCACGCCGATCGTGCCCGCGATCAGCGCGAAGCCCAGAAGCTCGATCGTCATCAGCAGCACGAGGCGGCGCAGCGACACGCCCAGCGCCCGCAGCGTCCGCAACACCGGGCGGCGCTGCTCGAAAGCGAGCCCGACCGCGCCATGCACGATGAAGATGCCCACCGCAAAGCACAGGAAGCCAAAGGCGGTGAGGTTGAGGTGAAAGCTGTCGGTCAGCCGCCCGACCTCCGATCCGGCCTGCGCTGGGCGCAGCACGAGATCCGGCGCGATCTCGGCCAGGGCGGGCCGACCCATGGGCTGTTCGGGCGCCACCATCAGAAAGCTCAGATCCGCGCGCCCCAGCAGCCGCCGCGCGACCGAGACGTCGGTGATGGCGGTGCCCGGCGCGACCTTTGGCGAGACCACCTTGTCAGCCCCGCCCTCGGGCAGCGCGTCGAGCGCCTCGGCCCGGCCGAAGACCTGCCCGCCGCCCGACAGGAAGACCGCGATGTCGGCGTCCTCGCCCGCCACCGGCCCGAGCCCGCCGGGCGCGGTCAAAGGCTCCAGCCCGACCACGCGCACGCCGTTCAGGCGGCCTTCGACCACCGGGCTCACCTGCCAGCCCGCGCGGCGCAGCGCGACGTAATCGGCCAGCGCGATGCCGCCGCCCGCCGCAGGCTCGATCCGGTCGAACCGCCCCTCGCCCAGCGTCGCCGCGGCGGCGTCGTAGCTGGCGCGCGCCTCGGCGTTGATCGCCTGCACCCCCGACCACAGCCCCGTGGCCAGCGCCAGCCCGGCGATCAGGGTGAAAAGCTGCAACGGCGCGCGCAGCCAGTGCGACAGCAGCGCGCGGAGCACGGCCCCGGTCAAGCGATCCGCCCGCCCGACAGGTGCATCCGGCGCGACATGCGCGCGGCGTGGCGTTCGGAATGGGTGACCATCAGGAGCGCCGCGCCGGTGTCCTCGACCAGCGCCAGCATCGCGCCCAGCACTTCTTCGGCGGTGGTCTCGTCGAGATTGCCGGTCGGCTCGTCGGCCAGCACCAGCTCGGGCCGCGCCGCGAGGGTGCGGGCAATGGCGGTGCGCTGCTGCTGGCCGCCCGAAAGCTGTTCGGGATATTTCGACAGCTGCGGCCCGAGACCCAGCCGCTCGGCGAGATCGCGGGCCCGCGCGGGATCGTGCCGCCCGGCGATGCGGGCCTGGAACGCGATGTTGTCGCCGACGCTGAGCGACGGGATCAGGTTGAACTGCTGGAACACCACGCCGACCGTGCCGCGCCGGAGCCGCGCGCGCCCCGAATCGTCGAGCCGCGTGACCTCGGTCCCGGCGATCTCGATCCGCCCCGAATCGGGCCGGTCGAGACCGCCCGCAAGGTGCAGCAGCGTCGATTTGCCGGAGCCGCTCTCACCGGTCAGCGCCATGGTCTCGCCCGCGTCGAGATCGAGATCGACGCCGCGCAGCACCGGCACCGGCCCCTCGGCCCCGGCATGGCTTTTGTGGATATCGCGCAATCGCATCAGCATGAGGCCAAGCTAATGCAATCGCGCCTCCCGGAAACAGGGACACCGTGCCGCATCGTCACACGAAACGGCATCGGAATTTCCGGGAACCTTGCACCCTCTCCGGCTATTGGTGATCTCATGCTATGACAGCCGAAGCGATGGATCACGAGGAACGACGGAATTGACGGTTTGCCAGACGCCGCTTCGCAGCCGCCTGAGGCGGGATCTCGCCGCGCGGCACGCACGGCTCGACGCCTGCTTTTCGCGGTTCGACCTGACGACGCGGCCCGGCCTGTCGGGGTTTCTCGCCGCCCACCGCACCGCCTTTGCCGCGATACGGCCCGCTCCCGGCGGGCTGACGGGGGCGCTGCTGCTCGACCGGATGATCGCGGCGATCGACGCCGATCTCGGCGTGCTGGATCATGCGCCGGACGCCGGGCCCGCGCCGCTGCGGCTGACGCGCAGCATGGCGCAGGACTACGTGCTGCTCGGCTCTCGGCTGGGCAGCCAGCTGCTGCGGCGGCGCTGGGCCGCGGCGCGCGACCCGGTGCTGCTCGCGGCCGGGGCCTATCTGTCGCTGCCGCCGATGGCGCAGGACTGGCGCGCCTTTTGCGACCGGGCCGGGGCCCTGCCGGACCAAGGTACGGAAGCGGACCTGGTGGTGCACGAAGCCGGTCAGTTGTTTGATCTTTTCCTGGCTGCCGGTCAGGCTGGCACGCAGTCTTTCGCGGCCCCGACCGCCGCCCAGAGCGAACGGACCGTCTGAATGACCGATTCACCGGGCGATGCGCCCGTCGATCTCGACAATTGCGCCCGCGAACAGATCCAGTTTCTCGGCCATGTGCAGCCCTATGGCTGCCTGCTCGCGGTGTCGCGCGACTGGGTGATCGACCATGCCTCGGCCAATACCGGCGACATGCTCGGCCACGCGGCCGAAACCCTGATAGGAACCGATCTGGCCGGGCTGTTCGCGCGCGGCGTGCTGCACGACATCCGGGGCCGGTTGCAGATGCTCGGCCATGGCACGGGGGCGGCGCGGATCTACGGGATCGAGCCACTCGGCGATGGCCGGGTCTTCGACATGTCGGTGCACCTGTCCGGGGCGCATTACCTGTTCGAGCTCGAACCGAAGGACGACACCGGCACGCGCGACGAGATGTCCCTGGTCCAGCCGTTGATCGCGCGGGTGCGCCGCCGCCCCGAGATCGTGGCGATGGCGCGCGAGGCGGCGCGCGCGATGAAGGCGCTCACCGGGTTCGACCGGGTGATGATCTACCAGTTCCAGCGCGACGACAGCGGCCGGGTGATCGCCGAGGCCGCCGCACCCGGCCTTGCGCCCTTTCTCGGGCTGCGCTTTCCGGCGAGCGACATCCCCCCGCAGGCGCGCGCGCTCTACGAGCGCAACCCGATCCGGCTGATCCGCGACGTCGACGCCGCCCCGCAGCCGATCCTTCCGGCGCTCGACGCGGCGGGCCAAAGGCTCGACCTGTCGCTGTCGGTGACGCGGGCGGTGTCGCCGATCCATCTCGAATACCTGCGCAACATGGGGGTCGCGGCGTCGATGTCGGTGTCGATCCTGCGCGATGGCAAGCTGTGGGGGCTGATCGCCTGCCACCATTCCACCCCGCATTACGTCGATTACCAGAAACGCTCGGCGGTGGAGCTGTTCACCCAGCTTCTGTCCTACGAGATCGCCGCCGTCGAGACCGGGGCCGAGCGCGGCCAGATCGCGCGGGCGCGGGCGCTGCACGGCGCGATGCTGTCGCGGATGACCGACGGCACCGCGATCGCCGACAATTTCGACGGCATCGCCCGCGAGATCGGCGAGGTGATCGCCTGCGACGGCATCGCCCTGTGGATCAACGACCGCTACCACGCGACCGGGCTTGCCCCCACGCGCGAGGACTTCGCCGGGCTGCGGCAGCATCTTGGCGGGGTCGATGCGGGCCGGGTCCATGCCATCGACCGGCTGATCGACGCCTACCCCGCCTCGGGCGGCTTTGCGGCGCCGGTCGCGGGCATCCTGGCGCTGCCGATCAGCCGGGGCCCGCGCGACTATGTCGTGCTGTTCCGCCGCGAACAGGTCGAGACGGTCACCTGGGCGGGCGACCCGGCCAAGCCGGCGCAGCCCGGGCCGAACGGGCTGCGCCTGACCCCGCGCAAGAGCTTCGAGGCCTGGAGCCAGACGGTGCGCCACCAGAGCGCGCCCTGGAGCGATGGCGACATCGCCGCCGCCGAGACGCTGCGCATCACGCTGCTGGAGGTGGTGCTCAAGATCGCCGATGATTCCATCGCCGAGCGCAAGCGCGCGCAGGAGCGTCAGGAATTGATGATCGCCGAGCTGAACCACCGGGTGCGCAACATTCTCAACCTGGTCCGCAGCCTCGTGTCGCAAAGCCGCTCCGGCGCCGCCAGCATGGACGATTATGGCCGCATCCTCGACGGGCGCATCGATGCGCTGGCGCGGGCGCATGACCAGCTCACCGGCGCGCAGGGCGAGACGGCTTCGCTCCGCGGGCTGATCGAGACCGAGATCGACGCCTTCATCGCCGCCCATCGCCAGCGGGTGCAGATCACCGGCACGGACGTGGCGCTCGCCCCGGAGGCGTTCTCGGCGCTGGCGCTGGTGCTGCACGAGCTGGTCACCAATGCCGCGAAATACGGCGCGCTGCGCGCGCTGCACGGGTGGGTGGAGGTGGAGCTGACCCGCTGCGCCGACGGCGCGCTGCGGATCGACTGGCGCGAGCGGGGCGGCGCGCCGGTGCGACCGCCTGCCGGGCGCGGCTTCGGCACCACGGTGATCGAACGCTCGATCCCGTTCGAGCTGGGCGGCGAAGCCGACCTGCATTTCGCGCTCACCGGTCTCGAGGCGCGGTTCCGCATTCCCGCCCGCTTCGTCAGCGCCGATCCGGTCCGCCCCGCCCCGGCCAAGAGCGACACCGCGCGGGACCGCGCCGGGACGGCTGTTAGACTGTCGGGCCGGGCGCTGGTGGTCGAGGACAACATGATCATCGCCATGGACGCCGCCGACATCCTGTCCGAGCTGGGTTGCGACGACGTGGTCACGGCCAGCGGCGTGGGCGAGGCGCTGCGGCTGATCGAGACGGGCAGCTTCGACCTCGCGCTGCTCGACGTCAATCTCGGGCACGAGACCTCGGTGCCGGTGGCCGAGGCGCTGCGCGCGCGCGGCGTGCCCTTCCTGCTCGCCACGGGCTACGGCGCCACCGACGACATCGCCGCGGCCTATCCCAAGGCGCCGGCGCTCAAGAAACCCTATACGAAGGGCAGCATGCGCGCGGGCTTCGCGGCGCTTCTGAACGGGGCCGGGACATGATCGGCACTGGACGCCGCCTGCCCCGCGCGGCAGTCTGCGCCGGCATTCAAACGGGAGAGACGGCATGACGCGGATCACGGCACGGAACATGGGGCTCGCGGGGCTCGGGCTGGCGCTGCTGGCCGGGTGCGGCGCGCTGCCCGCCAGCGCGCCCGCCGACCAGGCGGTGCCGATGGCGTTCCAGCAGTGCCTTGCGCGGATCGACGAGACGGCGGCCCGGATCGGTCAGGACCCCGCCATGCTCGCCGAGACCTCCGACAGCCGCATCGTGCGCTTTCGGGACGGGGAGGAGATCGTCACCGTGACCTGCGATGCGATCGGCAACCAGATGGTGGTGCAGACCCGCCCCGCGCCCGCGCCGCTGCCGGGGGCCGCGCCGTTGCCCGCCTCCGGCCCGGAGCCGGATCCCGCGCCCGGCTTCTGATCGCTTCACCGGCTTCGAAAGGACAGTTCCATGCGCGACGGCACCGACAACTTCGAGATTCCGGCCTGGGTCGGAGAACGGCTGGTGCCGGTCGACAAGATCGAGGTGCATGCGCGCGGGCTGCGTCATCCGGCGGTCAGCGTCTTCGTGATGTGGCAGGGCCGAACGCTGCTGCAGCAACGGGCGGCGGGCAAGTACCACACGCCGGGGCTCTGGGCGAACAGCTGCTGCACGCATCCCGACTGGGGCGAGGCGGCCATCGACTGCGCCGAAAGGCGGCTGGCCGAGGAGCTGGGCCTCAAAGGGCTGCCGCTGCGCCCGGCCGGGCGGATCGAGTACCGCGCCGATGTCGGCGCGGGCCTCACCGAGCACGAGCTGGTCGAGGTCTTCGTCAGCGAACCCACGGAGGAGCCGCGCCCCCACCCCGCGCCCGCCGAGGTGCAAGACACCGCCTGGATCACGCCCGAGGCGTTGCGCGCCGATCTGGCGCGGCGCCCCGAACGCTATACCCCGTGGCTCAGGATCTACATGGAGAAGGCCGGCCTGCTGGGCTGATCCCGGACAGTTCGCCTCAGTTCGCCGCCGCGCGCGCGCCCGACAATGACCGCAGATAGGCGTAGATATCCGCCGCGTCCTGCGGATCGCGCACCCTGTAGGCCATCTTGCCGCGCGCCCGGCGATCGTCGAGCGTCCTGCGCAGCCATGCCGTCGGATCCTGCACGTAGCCCAGGAACCGTTCTTCGTTCCAGGTGACGTCGCGCGCGCGCAGCTCGCCCAGCGCATCGCCGTAGCGGAATCCCTCGACCGAGCCGATCACCCGGCCTTCGAGCCCGTGGAGATTGGGCCCGGTGCGCGCGGTGCGCCCGGCCAGAACCTGGCCCTCGGGGTCGCGCACCACGTGGCAGGCCACGCATTGCCGGCCGAACTGCATTTCGCCATTGGCGATGTCCTGCGCCTGTGCCGGGGCCTGCAGCAGCCCGAAACCGGCCAAGGCCAGCGCCGCGCCTCGTGACAGCAACTTCATCGGGATCTCCTTGATCGTCTCAGCGACTGATGCCCCAGTCGAGCCGGAGATATATGCTATCACGTCCGCATCCAATCCCCGACCCGACACGTGATCGTGTCGAATCGGGTCAATCGGGCCCGTGCGCGGATCAGCCGCGGGCGATCAGCCCCTCCATCACCTGATCGAGCGTCGCGGGCAGGGTCCGCACCCGCACGCCGCAGGCATTCTCGATGGCGTTGACGACGGCGGCGCCGGAGCCGCAGATCGCCAGCTCACCGATGCCCTTGGCCTGCAAGGGATTGGCCCAGTCGTCGCGCTCCTCGAGGAAATGCACGCCAAGCTGCGGCACGTCGAGATTGACCGGCACGTGGTATTCCGCGAGATCGCGGTTGACCATGTGGCCGTCGCGCGGGTCGTGCTCCAGCGCCTCGGTCAGCGCGAGGCCGATGCCCCAGATCATGCCGCCATGGCATTGCGAGCGCGCGGTCTTGAGGTTGAGCACCCGGCCACAGGCATAGGTGCCGTCCATCCGGCGCACGCGGGTCTCGCCGGTGGTGTCGTTGACCGCCACCTCGGCGAAGATCGCGCCCCATGTCGCCTGCCGCACGTCCTGCCCGGCGCGGCCCGGCTTCAGATGGCCCAGCGCGCGCCACTCCTCCTCGCCCATGATCTCCGAGAGCGGGGTCTGGCGGTTGGCGTGGATCGCGTAACCGTCCTTGAGCGTCAGCTCGCCTTCCTTGACGCCGATCTTGGCCGCCAGCCGCTCGCGCAGCTCCATGCAGGCGAGATAGACGGCGGTGGAGGTCGAGGCCGCGCCGAAGCTGCCGCCCGAGCCGGAGGCGGGCGGCAGGTCGGTGTCCCCGAGGATCGTCTGCACCTGCGCGGGCGCGTGGCCCAGCATCTCGGCCGCGACCTGCGTCAGGATCGCGTAGGAGCCGGTGCCGATATCGGTCATGTCGGTCTCGACCCGGACGCCCGCGCCGGTCAGCACGACCCGGGCGCGCGCCTCGATCATCATGTTGACGCGCACCGCGCCCGCCATGCCGGTGCCGATCCACCATTCGCCCTCGCGGCGCTGGCGCGGCGCAGTATGGGTCCAGCCGAACCGCCTGGCCCCCTCGCGCAGCGTCGCCTCCATGGTCGACGACGAAAACGGCTTGCCGGTTTCGGGATCCTCGGTCGGCACGTTCCTGAGCCGGAATTCAAGCGGGTCGATGCCCGCTTTCTTGGCCAGCTCGTCCACCGCGATCTCGAAGGCGGTGACGCCCACCGCCTCGCCCGGCGCACGGACCGATCCGGCGGCGGGGCGGCGGATGCGGGCGATGTGGTGCCCGACGACCCGGTTGGGCGCGGCATACTGGAAATGCGTGCCCTGCGCGACCGGCTCGGAGAAGGTCTCCTCGGGCAGCTGGCTCACGAGGTTCTCGTGGCCGATCCCGGTCAGCTTGCCATCCGCATCGCAGGCGAGCCGGATGCGCTGCTTCGTCTCCGAGCGGCGGGTGACGGTCTCGAACACCTGACGGCGGTGCATCACCACCTGAACGGGCCGCTCCAGCACCTTTGCCGCCAGCGCCGCCGCCACGGCCTCGGGCGCGAGGCCGAGCTTGGAGCCGAAGCCGCCGCCGACATAGGGCGACAGGATGCGGACCTTGTCGGGCGAAACGCCCAGCACGTCGGCCAGCTCGTTCTTGTTGAAGCGCAAAAGCTGGTAGGAGCCGCGCAGCGTCACCGCGCCGTCCTCCCACTGGGCGATCGAGGCGTGCGGCTCCATCGCCGCGCTCGACATCGACGGCGTGCGGTAATCGTGGTCGACGGAGAAGGCGGCAGAGGCCATGGCACCGTCGAGATCGCCCTGCGAGACCTGCTTCTTCTCGGGCGTCTCGATCTCGGCGCCCTCGGCCTCCGCGTCGAAGACATGGGTGCCGTCGGGCTCGATCGTCACCATCATCGCCTGCGCGGCGTGGCGCGCCTGCTCGAAGCTTTCGGCCACGACGCAGGCGACGGGCTGGCCGACATACCACGACCGGCCCTGCTTCTGGACCGGCGATTCACCGGCCATGCCCTGCGCGGCGTTGCGGATCATCCGCTCGTCTTCGAGCACGTGGAGCACGCCGGGCATCGCCCGGACCGCGTCGGCGTTCGACCCGGTGATCCGGCCGATGGTGGCGGCGCGCACGAGGTAGCCGTGGGCCATGCTCTCGGGATGCGCCTCGGCGGCATAGGTGGCCTGTCCCGACACCTTCAGGGCGCCTTCGGGCCGGTCCATGTCGGTGCCGATCACGCCCTGGGCCATGCCGTCGAGACGGCGGTCGCGGTCGGGCGTGTCGTGCTTGAGGTGGCGCGTGGTCTCCAGGGTCATGCTGCGGCCTCCGTCGCCTGCGTCAGAACGGCGGCGAGCGTGCGCCGCGCCAGCGGGATCTTGAAATCATTGCCGCCATGGCCCTTCGCATCCGCGAGAAGGATATCGGCGGCGCGGTCGAACAGCGCCTTGGTGGGTGTTTCGCCAATGAGCGCCTGCTCCACTCTCGCATCGCGCCATGGCATCGGGCCAAGCCCGCCGAAGGCCAATTGCGCGCGGGCGATCCTGCCCTCCTCGACCGTCACCACGGCGGCGACGGAAACCAGCGCGAAGGCATAGGAGGAGCGGTCGCGCACCTTGCGGTAGACCTGCCTGCCGCCCGCGGGCGGGGGCAGGATCACGGCGGTGATCAGCTCGCCCGGCGCCAGCACGGTCTCGATATGCGGCGTATCGCCCGGCAGGCGGTAGAATTCGGACAGCTCCACCTCGCGGGCGCCATCCTGCCCTTCGATCTCGACCCGCGCGCCCAGGGCCTGCATGGCGACCGCCATGTCGGAGGGATGCGTGGCGATGCAGTGGTCGGAGGTGCCCAGGATCGCGAGGATGCGGTTCATGCCGCCCTGCGCGGCGCAGCCCGAGCCGGGCTCGCGCTTGTTGCAGGGCTCGCCCCGGTCGTAGAAGTAATAGCACCGCGTGCGCTGCAACAGGTTGCCGCCCGTGGTCGCCTTGTTCCTGAGCTGGCCGCTGGCGCCCGCGAGCAGCGCCCGGCTCAGCACCGGCCAGTCGCGGCGCACCCGCGCGTCGGCGGCGAGATCGGAATTGGTGACCAGCGCGCCGATCCTGAGCCCGCCCTCGTCGGTCTCCCCGATCCGGCCCAGGTCGAGCCGGGTGATGTCGACGAGCTTGCCCGGCGCCATCACCTCGAGCTTCATCAGGTCCAGGAGGTTGGTGCCGCCTGCGATGAAGCGGGTCTCTTCGCCCGCCCCTTGGCGCAGCGCCTCCCCGGTGTCGCCCGCGCGGACGTAATCAAAGGCCCTCATGCCCCTGCCTCCTCTTTCGTCACCTGCCGGATCGCGTCGACGATGCCCGGATAGCAGGAGCAGCGGCACAGGTTGCCGCTCATCCGTTCGGAGATTTCCTCGATCGAGGCTTCGACGCGCGCTTCGAGATCGCCGGTGACGTTGCTGGGCCAGCCCGCCTCGATCTCGGCCAGCATCGCGGTGGCCGAGCAGATCTGGCCCGAGGTGCAGTAGCCGCATTGATAGCCGTCATGCTCGACGAAGGCGCGCTGCAGCGGTGACAGCGCGTCAGGCGTGCCCAGCCCCTCGATCGTGGTGATCTCGTCGCCCTCATGCATGCAGGCCAGCGTCAGGCAGGAGTTGATGCGCCGCCCGTTCACCATGACGGTGCAGGCGCCGCACTGGCCGTGATCGCAGCCCTTCTTGGAACCGGTCAGGCCGAGATGCTCGCGCAGCGCGTCGAGCAGCGTGGTGCGCGTGTCGAGGTCGAGCGCATGCGTCTCGCCGTTGATGTCGAGTTGGAACTGCATGGGGGCATCCTTGGGCGGTCGGGCAATGCGGTCCCAACCGCTGCCGGCGGCCCCGGTTCCGCCCGCTCAGCCGCCCGGTGTCACTACCCCGTGCCACAGGCCCGGATCTTCGGTGACGAAACCGGTCTCGTCGAGCGTGACGCGCGCATCGCGCCCGAGCGCCGGGATCGCGTGATCCATGCCGCTCCGAACCCGGCAGAAGCTGTGCCCGAGCGGCACCAGCCGTCCGCCATCGGTGGCGCGCAGACGGGCCGTCCCGATCTCGTAGGGGCGCGCCTGCGGCAGATCGAGCCGGTTGAGCGGCACCAGCATCCAGGCCGGGGTGAAACCGAGATCGAGATCGGTGCCCGGCACCGGCGCCTGGCCTTCGAGCGCGAAACCGTCGCCCTGCCGCGCGATCCGGTAGGCCACGGCGCGGTCGCCGCGCAGCCCGGTGATATCGACCGAGCGGCAGTTCCAGCCCGGATCGCAGCGCAGCGCGTAATCGAGCGCCATCTCTTCGCCCGCCTCGTCCCAGCGGGCATGGCCGACGATCAGCCAGCCCGCGTCGAGCCGCGCGAGACGACAGCGATCGGTGCCGTCGCGGTCGAGCCTGTGCCAGATCACGCTGGCGATGGTGGTGCCGGTGGTGCCGGTCATCGCGGATCTCCCGAGGCGTTCGCATGATGCTGGCACGGGGCCGGCCACCCTGTCCACGATTCCGCGGCCTGCCTTCGGCGACCGCCTCGCCTATGCCTCCCCGGCGCTGTCCTCGAGCACCTGCAGAAAGGCCGCGCCGAAGCGTTCGGCGTGGCGCGCGCCCACGAGCCGCTCCATCGCCTCCATGTCGCGCGGGCGCGCACCGGCCACCCGCGCCAGCTCCTTGGCCGAGCAGCTCATCGGCTTGTCATGGCCGTCTTCGCCGCGCAGCAATTCCGCCTGCGCCGCCATCAGCCGGTCATAGACCGAGCCCGCGCCGCGCGCGGCGAGCTTGCGCCGCGCCGGGTGCAGATCTTCCGATGCGCCGGTGATGACCTCCAGAAACGCGCGCCCGTAGCTTTCGAGCTTCTTGGCCCCCACCCCGCCGATCCGCGCCATTTCGTCGAGCGTTCCGGGCTTCTTCTCGGCCATCTCGATCAGGGTGCGGTCGGTGAAGATGATGTAGGCGGGCAGGTTCGCCGCCTCGGCCAGCGCGCGCCGCTTGGCTTTCAGCGCCGACAGCAGCGGCGCGTCCTCCTCGGAGACCATCTCGCGCACCTTGGGACCGGAGCGGGCGGATTTGATCGTGTCGCGGCGCAGCACGATGCTCTCTTCGCCGCGCAGGATCGGGCGGGCGGCCTCGGTCATGCGCAGCGCGCCGTGCCGTTCGGGGTCGGGGCGCATCAGGTCGCGGCCCATGATCTGCCGGAAGATCGCCTGCCACTGTGCCTTGGAGTGCCCCTTGCCGACGCCGAAGGTCGGCAGATCCTCGTGGCCGCGTTGCTTCACCTTGTCGGTGGCATTGCCCATGACGATGTCGATCAGGTGCCCCGCGCCGAACCGCTCATCGGTCCGAAGCGCCGCCGAGAGCGCCATGCGCACCGGCTGGGTCGCGTCGAAGGTCTCGGGCGGCTTGTCGCACAGATCGCAATGGCCGCAGGCCGCCTCCGGCGCCTCGCCGAAATAGCCCAAAAGCACGCGGCGGCGGCAATCGAGCGCCTCGGCCAGCCCCAGAAGGGCGTTGAGCCGGCCATGATCGGCAGCGCGGCGTTCGGGCGGTGCCAGCCCCTCGTCGATCTGCTGGCGGCGGTAGCGGATGTCATCGGGGCCATAGAGCGTCAGCGTCTCCGACGGCGCCCCGTCGCGGCCCGCGCGGCCGATCTCCTGATAGTAGGCCTCGATGCTTTTCGGCAGGTCGGCATGCGCGACCCAGCGGATGTCGGGCTTGTCGATGCCCATGCCGAAGGCAATGGTGGCGGCGACGATCAGCCCGTCCTCGCGCTGGAACCGGGTCTCGGCCTCGCGCCGCGCTTCGGCCTCCATGCCGCCATGGTAGTGCAACGCCGAATGCCCCGCTTCGCGCAGCGCGGCGGCCAGCGCCTCGGTCTTGGCGCGGGTGCCGCAATAGACGATGCCGGACTGGCCCCGCCGCGCCGCCGCGAAATCGAGGATCTGGCGGCGCGGCCCGTCCTTCACGGCAAAGGCGAGGTGGATGTTGGGCCGGTCGAAACCGCGCAGGAAGGTCTCGGGCTGCTGGCCGTCGAACAGCTTGCGGACGATCTCCTCGCGGGTTTCGGCATCGGCGGTGGCAGTGAAGGCCGCGAGAGGCACGCCCAGCTCGCGCTTGAGATCGCCGATGCGCAAATAGTCGGGCCGGAAATCATGCCCCCACTGGCTGACGCAATGCGCCTCGTCCACCGCGATGAGCGAAGCGCCCGCCCGTTTCAAAAGCGGCACCGTGGCCCCGGAGGCGAGCCGTTCGGGCGCCATGTAGAGCAGCTTCAGCCGCCCTTCGCGCAGGCTTTCAAGCACCGCGTCGGTTTCCTCGGGCGTGTTGCCCGAGGTCAACGCGCCCGCCTCGACCCCGGCCTCGCGCAGGCCGCGCACCTGATCGCGCATCAGCGCGATCAGCGGCGAGATCACCACCGTCACCCCGTCGCGCACCAGGGCGGGAAGCTGGTAGCACAGCGATTTGCCGCCGCCGGTGGGCATGATCGCCAGCGTGTCGCGCCCGGCGGCCACGGCATCGACGATCTCCTCCTGACCGGGGCGGAAGGCGTCGAAGCCGAAGACATCGCGCAGATAGCTGACGGGGCTCATCGTGACTTCACCTCGGTCGGGGCGGGCGCCGCCCCCATGGAGCGCGGCGCATGGTTACTTTGTTCTTAAAATACGCATGACCCGGCGCCGGGGCCGGGGCTGTCGTCAGAGGAACGCGGCGGCGTTGTTCCGCAACACGATCTCGATGGCATAGATGCCGACCAGCACGACGAGCGGCGCGAGGTCGAGCCCGCCCATCTGCGGCAGGATCCGGCGCACCGGGGCGTAGAGCGGCTCCAGAAGCCGGGTCAGACCGTCCCAGATCTGCGCCACCAGCGGCTGGCGCAGGTTCAGCACCTGAAAGCTGATGAGCCAGCTCATGATGAAATGCGCGAAGATGAAGAAGGTCGCGATGTCGAGGATCAGCATCAGGATCTGGTAGAGCGAGGTCATGGGCGGTCCGTCCGGGGCTTTTGGGGTCGCCAAGACAGGTAAGGAGCGAAACCCCCAAGAGCAATCCCGCGCACCCGGGCCTGCGACCCTGTGGCCCCTGCGTCACCCGTTGACGCGTCCGTCACCCTCGCGCACCTTGCGCGGCGATCCCCGTCCCCGGAGTCCCGCATGTATCCCTTCATCCGTATGTTCTGGCAGTTCTGGCGTCACCGCAGCGATGCGCCGCTGCCGATCACCGGCACGCATGAAAGCCGGCATGTCGTCATGCCATGGGATCTCGACTTCTGGAACGAGCTGAACAATGGCCGGACGCTGACGCTGTTCGATCTGGGCCGGATGCCGCTGTCGCAACGGATCGGCGTGATCGGCGCGCTGCGCAAGCGGGGCTGGGGCATGGCGGTGGCGGGTGTTTCGGTGCGCTATCGCCGCCGGGTGCAAGGGTTTGCGCGCCTGACGATGCGCTCGCGCGCCGTCTGCTGGGACGACCGCTATGTCTATACCGAACAGGGCATGTTCCGCGCCGATGGCGAATGCACCAGCCATGCGCTGGTCCGGCTCGCGATCACCGATCGCAAGAAGGGCGGCGTGGTGAACCCGGCGCGGCTGATGGAGGCGCTGGGACAGGAGACCGCCTCGCCACCGATGCCCGACTGGATCGCCGACTGGGTCCGCGCCGAGGCCGAACGGCCCTGGCCGCCGATGGCCGATGCCCGGGCCGAGGCGATGGCCGCGGAATAGGCGCGCCCGCCTTCCCCGGCGCGCCCGCGACCGGTGTCGCGCCATGCGTATTTTCGGAATGGTGAAAGGGGCAGCGCGCGCTCTCCTTTCACCATTCCCCAAATACGCAAATCCCCGGCCGGGGCCCCTGCCCGGCCGGCCGGTGAAAGACGGGTGTGGACAGTCGCGCCCCACCCCTGTCTGATCCGGCGCCACGGGCAGGCGGGGAGCGGGCATGGCGACGAAAAGACGGATCTGGGGCTGGATGATCTTCGACCTGGCCCAGCAGCCCTATGCCACGCTCGGTCTGACCTTCATCTTCGGTCCCTATTTCGCCGCCGTCGCCACCGCGCGCTTTGCCCGCGAAGGGCTCGATCCGGGGCTTGCCGATGCGCGCGCGCAGTCGCTCTGGGCTTCGGGGCAGACGGTGGCGGGGCTGGTGATCGCCTTCAGCGCGCCGGTCCTCGGGGCGCTGGCCGATGCCTCGGGCCGGCGGATGCCGTGGATCGCGGGGTTTTCGGTGATCACCGTGATCTGCGCCGCCGCGCTGTGGGTGCTGGAGCCCGACGGGGCGATGCTGATCCCGGCGCTGGTGCTGTTCTTCGCGGGCTTCGTCGCCGCCGAATCTGCGACCAACGTCAACAACGCGCTGCTGCCGTCGCTTGCGACGGGGCCGATGATCGGGCGGATTTCGGGCTCGGGCGCGGCGCTGGGCTATTGGGGCGGGGTGGTGTCGCTGATCCTCGTGCTGCTGCTGTTCGCCGAGAACGCGGCGGGGGTGACGCTTCTGGGCCGCCCGCCCGCCTTCGGGCTCGACCCGGAGGCGCGCGAGGGCACCCGCGCCACCGGGCCGATCATCGCGGCGTGGTACGCGGTGTTCATCATCCCCTTCTTCGCATGGGTGCGCGACACGGGGCCGGTCGCGCGGGCGCCGGTGACGCCGGGCGTGATCGCGGCGCGGCTGGTCGAGACGCTGCGCGACGTGGCGCGGCGGCCCAGCCTCGCGGCATTCCTTGGCGCCTCGATGCTCTATCGCGACGCGCTCGCCGCGATCTATGCCTTTGGCGGGCTCTACGCCACGCTGGTGCTCGGCTGGTCGGTGGTCCAGATCGGGGTGTTCGGCATCATCGGCGCGATCGCGGCGGCGGTGCTGACCTATGCGGGCGGGCGGGCCGATGCGCGGCTCGGGCCGAAACCGGTGATCCACGCCTCGGTCTGGGTGCTGATCGGGGTGTCGGTGCTGGTCGTCTCGATGAGCCGCGACAGCCTGTTCGGCGTGGCGCTGGCGCCCGGCTCGCGGCTGCCCGACATCCTGTTCTATCTCTGCGGCGCGCTGATCGGCGGCGCGGGCGGCGCGCTTTATGCCGCTTCGCGCAGCCTGATGGTGCGCCATGCCGACCCGGCCCGCGCGACCGAAACCTTCGGCCTGTTCGCCCTGTCGGGCCGCGCGACGGCCTTTCTCGCGCCGATGACGATCGGGCTCGCCACATGGATGAGCGGATCCACGCGCGCCGGGCTGATCCCGGTAATCCTGCTGTTCGCGATCGCGCTGTTCCTGCTACGCTGGGTCGACAAGAACGGAGATCGAGCAGCATGATCCGCCCCCTCGCCGCCGCCCTGCTGGGCCTCGGCCTTCTCGCCGCCTGCGACAGCGAGCCCGCCGCCCCGCGCGCCGTGGTCTCGTCGCAAAACGCGGGCGACACCCGCGTCGCCAAACAGCTCTTCGGCCATGTTCCGACCGGCTCGGCGCAGCGTCCCGAATCGATCGGCTTCTACTCCAAGGGCTGCCAGGCCGGCGGCGCGCAGCTGGCCGAGACCGGTCCGACTTGGCAGGCGATGCGGCTGTCGCGCAACCGCAACTGGGCCCAGCCCGAAACCATCGGCTTCGTGCAGGACCTGTCGCGCAAGGCCGCCGCCCTGCCCGGCTGGAACGGTCTCTATGTGGGCGACATGAGCCAGCCGCGCGGCGGGCCGATGCTGACCGGCCATGCCAGCCACCAGACCGGGATCGACATCGACATCTGGCTGCGCCCCGCCGACCGGCTGACCCTCAGCGTGGCCGAGCGCGAGTCGATTTCGTCCACCAACATGCAGGCGCGCGGCGGCGCCTATACCAACGGCAACTGGACACCGGCGCATGAGGCGCTGCTCAAGGCCGCGGCCTCGGACCCGCGCACGGCGCGGATCTTCATCTTCCCCGGCGCCAAGGTCGCGATGTGCGACAGCGCCACGGGCGATCGGTCCTGGCTTGGCAAGATCCGGCCCTGGTACGGGCACAACACGCATTTCCACGTGCGGCTGAACTGTCTGCGGGGCGATACCAACTGCACGCCGCAGGACCCGCCGCCGCCGGGCGATGGCTGCGATCAGGCGCGCGAATGGCAGCGCAACATCCTCAACCCGCCGGCCCCCGACCCGGACGCGCCCAAGCCCGCGCCCAAGCGCGAGATCACCATGGCCGACCTGCCCGGCCAATGCGCCTCCGTCCTGACCAGCGAGTGAACTGATGAAAGCGATGGTCCTGGCGGCCCTGCTTCTTGGCGGGGCGCCGTCCCAGCAGCCTGCCGCCTATATCGGCAGCCATGTCTGGTCCGAAAGCGCGCATGGCTCCGGCGGATTTTCCGCGATCGAGACCGACGGCACCGGCTTTGTCGCGATCAGCGACCGGGCCCGGATCGTCGACGGGCGCTTCAGCCGCGACGCCCAAGGCCGGATCACCGGGGTCGAGATCCTGCGCTCCGAGCCGCTGCGTTCGGGGCGCGAGGGGATCATGACCGGGCATCTGGCCGACAGCGAAGGGCTCGCGATCGGCGCCGACGGGCGGCGCTGGATCTCGTTCGAGGCGCGCGCGCGGGTGCGGTCCGAAACCGGGCCGAACGGCCCCGAGGTGCTGTCGCGACCCAAGGCGTTCGAGCGGATGCAGCTCAACAGCGCGCTGGAGGCGCTGGCGATCGACACGGCGGGCGCGCTCTATACCATCCCGGAGCGTTCGGGCCGCATCGACCGGCCCTTCCCGGTCTATCGCTGGCAGGACGGGGACTGGTCGATCCCCTTCACGATCCCGCGGCGCGACAGCTTTCTCGTCACCGGGGCGGATTTCGGACCGGACGGCAATTTCTACCTGCTGGAGCGCGATTTCGTGGGCATCGGCTTTCGCAGCCGGGTGCGGCGTTTCGCGCCCGACGGCAGCGGCGAAACCGTGCTTCTGGAGACCGGCGTCGGGGTGCATGACAACCTCGAAGGCCTCTCGGTCTGGCGCGACGATGCGGGCCGGATCCGGCTCACCATGCTTTCGGATGACAATTTCCGCTTTTTCCAGACCACGGAGTTCGTGGAATACGCACTGGACGAATGACGACCGTCGCGACTGCGGAGGATTGACCACAGTTCGGCTTCCCCCACGTAATGTCATATAAATTTCTGTTTGACGAAGCCGCCTTCCATGCCAGCTTTGGATCAGGCGAAACATAGCGAAAGGAGGTGATCCAGTGTCGAGAAGGGTATTGGAGAAATGTGTCGGGACAGCTTGGGGAGTGCGTGGCTGAGGCAGCCCTTGGCCGCATGTGACCCCAGGTGGACCACGGTCTAACCGGCCCACCTCCTGATCTTCGAAGGGTCGTTCCCCATCGCCGGGAACGGCCCTTTTTGTATGTCGCGCGCGCCCGCGCTATCTGTGGCGCGACGCTCCGGGAGAGGGACCATGCTGAGGATCGACGACCGCATCACCATCGAGGATTGGGAGCTGACCGAGCAGTTCACCCGCGCCTCCGGCCCCGGCGGGCAGAACGTCAACAAGGTGAGCACGGCCGTGGAGCTGCGCTTCGAGGCGGAGCGCTCGCCCAACCTCCCCGATCCGGTAAAACGGCGGCTGAGAAGGCTGGCGGGCCGCCGCTGGACCAATGACGGCGCGGTGCTGATCTTCGTGCAGGACACCCGCCACCAGCCCCGCAACCGCGAGATCGCCCGCGAGCGGCTGGCCGAGCTGGTGCGCCGCGCAATCGAGGTCCCCAAGCGGCGAATTCCGACCAAGCCGACCAAGGGCAGCGTCAGGCGGCGGCTGGAGGCGAAGAAGCAGCGCGGCGAGGTGAAGGCGCTGCGCCGCGATCCCTAGAGATTGCTGACCAGCAGGATCATCAGGATCGTGTAGAGCATGATGCCGCCGCCGATCATCCAGATGCCGTAGTTCTGGCTGACATGCGCGCGGGCGAGGTTCTTGGCCTGATAGATCAGGTCGGGCCAGGTGTAGGAGACGAAATCGCCCTGGCTGAACACGGCCTTCAGGCGGCCTTCGCTGTCGACGACCGGCAGGCGGCGGAACCGTTCGTTCGACATGATCCGCAGCCAGTTGAGCACCTCGTCATTCTCGTTGGCCAGGCGCAGCTCGGTGGTCATGATGTCGCCCAGCGGCGTGGTCTTTGGGTCGAGCCCCTTGTTGATCAGCTTGCGCATCAGGTCGCGCTCGGTGACGATGCCGATGACCTTCTCGTCGCCATCGACGATGACGACCGAGCCAAAGCCCTTTTCGGTCATCTCGGCCACTGCATCGGACACCATGACATCCCGGGTACGGGTCAGGGGGCGTTTCTTGCTGGTGAATTCCGGGCGGTCCCTGAGGCGCATCCCCGCGTGGTCGGTGGCTGCCATGGCTGGCTCCTTTCGAATGACGTTTCGAACTGAGCTAGGCCGGAAGGCCCGTGGATGACGCAGGGTCACGCCCTTGTGATGATGCTGCCCATGCGCTGCGATCGGGTCGAACGCTTCGCCGCGCCGGTTTCGAAATCGGGCAGGCCGCCCGGCGCATGGCGGCCTGCCTTGCGCGTGGCCGGACCGGTCAGAACACCCGGAACGTCTGCGTCGTCAGCGTCCGCTCGATCCCCTCGATGCCCATCAGGTGCTCGTTGAGATACATGCCGATATCCTCGCCCTCGGGCACGTAGATCTTCACCATGAGATCGAAGGCGCCGGAGGTCGAATACAGCTCGGAATGGATCTCCTTCAGCGCGATGGCGTCGGCCACCTTGTAGGTAGTGCCGGGTTTGCAGCGGATCTGGACGAAAAGCGGAAGCGACATGGGAATACCTCAGACGGTGACGGGAATGGCGTCCTGCGGGCCGACCCCGAAGACGCGCTTGTAGCGGGCGATCTCGGACGCCGGGCCCATCGCCTTTTCGGGGTTGTCCGACAGCTTCACGGTCGGCCGCCCCTCGGCGGCGACGGCCTTGCAGACGAGGCTGAAGGGCGCGAGCGCATCGCCCGCCAGACCCTTGAAATCATTGGTCAGCATCGTGCCCCAGCCAAAGCTCACCTTGACCCGGCCCGAAAACCGCGCATGCAGGTCGAGGATCTTTTCGGCGTCGAGCCCGTCGGAAAAGATCACCAGTTTCTCGCGCGGATCCTCGCCGCGTTCCTGCCACCAGCGGATCGCGGTTTCGGCCCCGGTCGCCGGGTCGCCGCTGTCGATGCGGATGCCGGTCCAGCCCGCCAGCCAGTCGGGCGCGCGATTGAGAAAGCCTTCGGTGCCATAGGTGTCGGGCAGGATGATCCGCAGGTTGCCTTCGTGCTCGTCATGCCAGTCGGCCAGCACGTCATAGGGCGCGCGGGCGAGGCTTTCGTCATCCTCGGCAAGTGCGGCATAGACCATGGGCAGCTCATGCGCGTTGGTGCCGATCGCCTCCAGGTCGCGGTTCTTGGCGATCAGGCAGTTCGACGTCCCGGCAAAGCTGCCGCCCAGCCCCTCCAGCATCGCCTGCACGCACCAGTCCTGCCACAGGAAGCTATGCCGCCGCCGCGTGCCGAAATCGGCGATGCGCAGCCCCGGCGTGCCGCGCAGCCGCTCGACCTTTTCCCATGTGCGGGTCATGGCGCGGGCATAGAGCACCTGAAGCTCGAACCGGCCCATGTCGTTGAGCACGGCGCGCGAGCGCAGCTCCATCAGCACCGCGAGCGCCGGGATCTCCCACAGCATCACCTCGGGCCAGCTGCCTTCGAAGGTCAGCTCGTATTGCCCGTCGCGCTTTTCGAGATGGTAGGGCGGCAGGCGGAGATTCTCGAACCAATCCATGAAATCGGGCCGGAACATCTGCCGCTTGCCATAGAAGGTGTTGCCGCGCATCCAGGTGCTTTCGCCGCGGGTGAGCGAGAGCGAGCGGATATGGTCGAGTTGCTCGCGCAGCTCGCCTTCGTCGATCAGCTCGGCGAGGCGGACGGATTTCGTGCGGTTGATCAGGCTGAAGGTGACCTGCGTGTCGCGCCGGTTGCGGAACACCGACTGGCACATCAGCAGCTTGTAGAAATCGGTGTCGATCAGCGAACGGACGATCGGGTCGATCTTCCACTTGTGGTTCCAGACGCGGGTGGCGATGTCCATCAGGCGAGCCTCACGCCGGCGACGCGCATCGACTGGCGCGCATCCTCAAGGCTGCCGTCGAGGTCGATCCCGCGCGAAAGCTTCTCGATCACCGTGACCTCGTAGCCGAGCTTCGCGCCGTCGAGAGCCGAGTAGTTCACGCAGAAATCGGTGGCGAGCCCTGCAAGCGTGATCGCGGTGATGCCGCGCTCGGACAAGTAGCCGTGCAGCCCGGTGGGGGTTTCGCGGTCGTTCTCGAAAAAGGCCGAGTAGCTGTCGATCCCGCGGCGAAACCCTTTGCGGATGATCAGGTCGGCATCCGTGCGTAGGTCTGGGTGAAACGCCGCGCCTTGGCTGCCCTGCACGCAATGATCGGGCCAGAGCACCTGCGGCCCATAGGGCATTTCGGTCATCGACATCGGCGCGGCATTCGCGTGCTGGCTGGCAAAGGACGAATGGTCCGCGGGGTGCCAGTCCTGCGTGAGGATCACGGCGCGAAATTCGTCCATGACCGCGTTGATGCCGGGAACGATGGCATCGCCCTCGGCCACCGCCAGCGCGCCGCCGGGGCAGAAGTCGTTCTGCATGTCGATGACGATCAATGCCTCGTTGGCGGGGCGCATGGCGGTCTCCTCAGCTCTACAGAACCGAGGTAAGCCGCGCCCGCGCCTGCGTCAAATGGCGCGCATCGCCGCCGCGATCTCGTCGGCGGCGCGATCGAGCCCCGCCGCGTCGAGCGTCGCCGCCGCCACGCTGGCCGCGAATTGCGGATCATGGGCGGCGCGCGACCGGGCATAGGCCGGGTCGTAATGCTCGGCCATCAGCGCGGCGGACAGCTCCACCATGCGCCGCTGCGCCAAAAGCGCCTGCCAGCCATCGACCACCTCGTGCCCGCGATGCGCGCGCAACTGGTCGAGCAGCCGCGACAGCCGGGCCGGATCGGCGCTGACATCCTCGTATTGGCGGGCGAGAAATTCGGCCCGCGCCCCGATCGGCGCGGTGATCTCGATACGCGGGGCCTGCGTCATCACGGCCCAGAGCGCCGGTGGCAGGGTGATGCGCCCGATCTTGGAGCTTTCGGCCTCGACCAGCACCGGGCGCTCGGGGTCGAGCCTGGCGAGGCGCTCGGCGAGCCGGCTCTCGAAGCCCTTCTGCGCGGGTTGCTCCTCGGGGTCGCCGCCCAGGAGCGATCCGCGGTGATGGGCCAGCCCCTCGAGATCGAGCACCTGCCCGCCCCGCGCCTCCACGCGCGGCAAGAGCGCGGTCTTGGCGGTGCCGGTAAAGCCGTCGAGCAACACCAGCCGGTGCGGCAGCTCTGCGACGTAAAGCGCGTCATGCACCAGCCGGCGCCACGACTGGTAGCCGCCCGTCACCACCTCGGCGCGCCAGCCGATCTGGGTCAGGATCGAGGCGAAGGAGTTCGACCGCTGCCCGCCGCGCCAGCAATAGACCAGCGGCCGCCAGCGGTATTCGCGGTCCGCGAGCGGACCGGCGATGTGATCGGCGGCGTTGCGCGACACGATCGCGGCGCCGATCTTGCGCGCGTCGAAGGGCGAGACCTGTTTGTAGATCGTGCCGACCTCGGCCCGCTCGGCATTCGACAGCACGGGCAGGTTGATCGCCCCGGGCACGTGGTCCTCGGCGAACTCGGCGGGGCTGCGCACGTCGATCACGTCGTCGAAGCCGTGGTCGAGAAAGGCGGCGATGGTGTCGAAACGGATGCTCATGCGGGCCTCTCTACAGGGGCTGCGCCGGAGCGGGAAGCGGCGCGCGGGGGCCGAAGGTCGGATTTGCGTATTTGGAGAATGGTGAAAAGGGAGGCGCGCCATGTCATTTCACCATTCCGCAAATACGCATGGCGGCGCATCGGGGCTTGGAACGACGAAGGGGCCGCGGCGTGCTGCGCCGCGGCCCCTGCCCCATGCCTCGCGGCGGATTTACTCCTCGACGTCGAAGGTCAGCGCCTTGACCTGCTGGAACTTGCCGGTGTCGCGCAGCTTCTGCAGAGTCGGCTCTTCCACCGCCTCGTCGGCGTAAAGGATGGCGATCGCCTCGCCCGCGCGGTCGTTGCGGCCCAGCGTGAAGTTGGCGATGTTGACGCCGTTCTCGCCCATGATCGTGCCCAGCACCCCGATGATGCCCGGCACGTCGCGGTTGGTGGTATAGACCATGTGGCGGCCGATCTCGGCGTCGATGTTGATGCCCTTGATCTGGATGAAGCGCGGCTTGCCATCCGAGAACACCGTGCCCGCGACCGAACGCTCGCGCTTTTCGGTGACGACCGTGACCTTGACGTAGCCTTCGAAGGTGCCCGACTGGTCCTGCTTGGTGGTCGAGATCTGGATGCCGCGCTCTTTCGCGATCACCGGGGCGGAGACCATGTTCACGTCCGGGTTCACCTTGCGCATGATGCCCGCCACCAGCGCCGAGTTCAGCGCCGCGAGGTTCATCTCCGAGACGACGCCGTCATAGAGGATGTTGATCGCCTTGATCGGCTCGTCGGTCATCTGGCCGATGAAGTTGCCCAAGTGACCCGACAGGCCGATCCACGGCCCCATGATCTTCGCCTCCTCGGCGGTGATCGAGGGCATGTTGATGGCGTTGGTCACGGCGCCGGTCAGCAGGTAGTCCGACATCTGCTCGGCCACCTGCAGCGCCACGTTTTCCTGCGCCTCGGAGGTCGCGGCGCCCAAGTGCGGCGTGACGACGACGTTGGGCAGGTTGAACAGCGGCGATTCGGTCGCGGGCTCCTCGGCGAAGACGTCGAACGCCGCACCGGCGACGCGGCCTTCGGTGATCGCCTCGGCCAGAGCCGCCTCGTCCACCAGCCCGCCGCGGGCGCAGTTGACGATGCGCACGTTCGGCTTGAGCTTGGCGATGTTCTCCTTGGACAGGATGTTCTTCGTCTGGTCGGTCAGCGGCACGTGCATGGTGATGAAGTCCGCGCGGCCCAGCAGCGCGTCCAGCTCGACCTTCTCGACGCCGATCTCGGTGGCGCGCTCTTCCGAGAGGAAGGGGTCGTAGGCCACGACCTTCATCTTCAGCCCATGCGCGCGGTCGATCACGATCGAGCCGATATTGCCCGCGCCGATCACGCCGAGCGTCTTGCCGGTGACCTCGACGCCCATGAAGCGCGATTTTTCCCACTTGCCCGCATGGGTCGAGGCGTTGGCCTCGGGGATCTGGCGCGCGACGGCCATCAGCATGGAAATGGCGTGCTCGGCGGTGGTGATCGAGTTGCCGAAGGGCGTGTTCATCACGATGATGCCCTTCTTCGACGCCGCCGGGATGTCGACATTGTCGACGCCGATCCCGGCGCGGCCGATGACCTTCAGGTTGGTGGCCTTCTCGATCAGCTTCTCGGTCGCCTTGGTGGCCGAGCGGATGGCGAGGCCGTCATAGTCGCCGATGATCTCGGCCAGCTTTTCCTTGTCCTTGCCGAGCTTCGGCTGGAAATCGACCTCGATGCCGCGATCGCGGAAGATCTGCACGGCGGCGTCGGAAAGGGCGTCGGAAATCAGAACCTTGGGCATTTGGATGCTCCTGTGGCGGTCGGACGCATCGCGTCCGGGGAATGGGGGGATGCGGGGCGCAGCGCGCGCCCCGTGAAGGTCAGGGTCTCAGGCGGCTTCGGCCTGCGCCGCGATCTCGGCGTGGAAGGCCCAGTCGAGCCAGGGCAGCAGCGCCTCGATATCGCTCGTCTCCACCGTGGCGCCGCACCAGATGCGCAGGCCCGCGGGCGCGTCACGATAGGCGCCGATGTCGAGCGCCACGCCTTCCTTCTCAAGCCGCTTGGCCACGGCCTTGGCGAACGCCGCGCCGTCCGCGATGCGGTCATCGGTGAACTTCAGGCAGACGCTGGTGTTCGAGCGCGTCGCGTCATCCTCGGCGAGGTTGGCGATCCAGTCGCGGCCGTCGCAGAAATCCCAGATCGCCTGCGCGTTGGCATCGGCGCGGGCCTTCAGCCCCTCCAGCCCGCCGACCTCGCGCGCCCAGTCGAGCGCCACGAGGTAATCCTCGACGCAGAGCATCGACGGCGTGTTGATCGTCTCACCCTTGAAGATGCCCTCGATCAGCTTGCCGCCCTTGGTCATGCGGAAGATCTTCGGCAGCGGCCATGCGGGGGTGTAGCTCTCCAACCGCTCGACGGCGCGGGGGGACAGGATCAGCATGCCATGCGCCGCCTCGCCGCCCATCACCTTCTGCCAGGAGAAGGTGGTGACGTCGAGCTTGTCCCAGGGCAGCTCCTGCGCGAAGGCGGCCGAGGTGGCGTCGCAGATGGTGAGGCCCGCGCGGTCGGCCGGGATCGCGTCGCCATTGGGAACGCGCACGCCCGAGGTGGTGCCGTTCCAGGTGAACACGACGTCGGTGTCATAGTCGAGAGACGCCATGTCGACGATCCGGCCATACTCGGCGGTCTTCACCTCGGCCTCGATCTTCAGCTGCTTCACGACATCCGTGACCCAGCCCGCGCCAAAGCTTTCCCACGCGACCATGGTGGCCGGGCGGGCGCCGAGCATCGACCACATCGCCATCTCGACGGCGCCGGTGTCCGAGGCGGGCACGATGCCGATGCGGTAATCGGCGGGCACGCCGAGGATCTCGCGCGTCTGGTCGATCGCGGCGGCCAGCTTGCCCTTGCCCACGGCGGCGCGGTGCGAGCGGCCGAGCGGTGCGTCGGCGAGCTTGTCGAGACTCCAATGGGGGGGTTTGGCACAGGGGCCGGAGGAAAAAACGCGGGTTCGCCGGACGCAGGTCCGGAGTCGTGTTTGCCATTGCTGGTATCCTTGCAGATAAGCGCCCCTCGTTGGGGAGGGGTGTCCCGCGGATGCAGATACGCCCTGCCCAGTGCTTTCACAACATCGAAATTGCCGCTAAGGCAGCGCGAAACGTCGCAAGCGGCCCCGCCCGCGCCACTATCGGAAACTTCTGCCCATGTTCACAGCGCTCCTGCTCTCCGCCCCCGGCACCCCGATCGACCCCGCTCTCGCCGAGGCGCTGCGCGGCGCATGGGGCGGCAGCGCGCTCGACTGGCTCGCGCCCGGCGAAGCGGTGGAATTCGGCATGCCCGAGATTCCCTCCAATCGCTGGGATGTCTGGGCCGAGCTGCAGCAAGGCGGCGTCGACCTCGTGGTTCAGAAGACCGAAGGACGGCGCAAGAAGATGCTGCTCGCCGACATGGACAGCACCATGATCGAGCAGGAATGCATCGACGAGCTGGCCGCCGAAGCCGGCGTCGGCGAGCGCGTGGCCGAGATCACCGCGCGGGCGATGAACGGCGAGCTCGATTTCGAAGGCGCGCTGGTCGAGCGGGTGGGCTTGCTCAAGGATCTCGACGAAGGCGTCATCGCCCGCGTGCTCGAAAGCCGGATCACCCACATGCCCGGCGGGCGCGCCCTGATCGCCACGATGAAGGCCAATGGCGGCCACGCGGCGCTGGTCTCGGGCGGCTTCACCGCCTTCACCGAAAAGGTGGCCGCGGCGCTGGGCTTCGACGAGCACCGCGCCAACACGCTCCTCGCCTCGGGCGGCAGGCTCACCGGCGAGGTCGCCCGCCCGATCCTCGGGCGCGAGGCCAAGATACAGGCGCTGCACGAGATCACCACCCGGCTCGGGGTCACGCCCGCGGACGTCATCGCGGTGGGCGACGGGGCCAACGATCTGGGCATGCTCGGCCTTGCGGGCACCGGCGTGGCGCTGCACGCCAAGCCGGTGGTGGCCGAACAATGCGAGGTGCGGGTGAACCACGGCGACCTGACGGCGCTGCTCTACATCCAAGGCTACCGCAAGGAAATGTTCGCCATTTGATCTTGCACGAATCGACCGGCGGCCCGAAACTGGCGGCGGGGCGAACAGGCCCCGTCACCTGCGGGAGACCGACATGGCCGACAAACGTTTCATGTATATCTACCACGGCAACGGGATGAGCCCGCCCGAGAGCGAGGAAGCGGGCCGCGAGGCGATGGCCCGCTGGCAGGGCTGGATGGACGGCATCCGTTCCCACATCGTCGACGAGGGCGCGCCCGCGGGCAAATCGCATACCGTGAGCCAGAGCGGCGTGACCCATGACGGTGGTGCCAATCCCGTCTATGGCTACACCCTGGTCACCGCGCCCGACATCGACGCGGCGATCGCCATGGCCAAGGATTGCCCGATGGTCGCCGATGGCGGCAGCGTCGAGGTCTGCGAAGCCCTCGAAATGTGAGCCCTGGCCCCGCCGGGCGGAATCCACGCGCATGAAGGCGGGCGCGCGGCCCGTGCGCGCGGACCCTGCGCGCGGCCTTGCCCCACGCGGCGGAACGGCCTCGCGGCGGCGCCGTTGCAGCGAGGCCACGGTTCCGGTTTCGCGCGATTCGCCCCGGCTTTGGGCGGGAATCCGCGCAGACATGTGACCGCGCGGGGCTTTCCCATGGGGCACAGTTCTTGATAAGCCTCCGATCATCGAGTTGAACCCGCCCCTTCCAGTCGAAAAGGCGCCGGGGGCATCCAAGAGGCCAGACAGCTGGAGGCTGCTACATGATGTCACGACTTTTCCGCGCGATCGGGACCCTGTCGGCGAGCGCGATGATCGCCGCCGCCGCCACGAGCGCCGCCGCGCAGGAGGCGTCGAACCGCGTCGCCGCCGAAACCGACTGGAGCGTGTTTCAGGAAACCGATCCGGTCGAATGCTTCGGCGTCTCGGCCCCCAAGAGCCAGCTCAACACCAAGGACGGCAAGCCGGTGACCGTGAACCGCGGCGAAACGCTGCTGTTCGTGTTCTACCGCCCGGCGCAGGGCGTGAACGGCCAGGTGACCTTCACCGGTGGCTATCCCTTCGCGTCGGGCTCGACCGTGACGCTCGAGGTCGGCGGCAATGATTTCCAGCTGTTCACCGAAGGCGACTGGGCCTGGCCCGCGACGCCGCAGGACGACGCCAAGATCGTCGCCGCGATGAAGCGCGGCGCCGAGGCGGTCGTGACCGGCATGTCGGGACGCGGCACCCAGACCAAGGACACCTTCTCGCTGCTGGGCTTCACCGCCGCGGTGGACGAGGCATCGAGCCGCTGCACCAGCTGAGATCCGCGCCCGCGGGCGTGGCATGTTAAACCGAAGGCGGGGCCGGTTGTCCTTGATGACCGGGCCCGCTTTCCCATATGAGCCGGGCACCCCCGGCCCCGAGGTACACCCATGACCGCCCCCGTCGCCCCGACGTCCCCGATCACGCAAGACATGATGACCATCCCGCGCAAGGCGCCGGAAGGTCTGCCCAACCTCGTCGGCATGCGCCGCGAGGCGATGCGCGACGCGCTGATCGCCGCCGGCACGCCGGAAAAGCAGGCGAAGATGCGGGTGAACCAGATCTGGCAGTGGATCTACCATTGGGGCGTGCGCAGCTTCGACGAGATGACCAATCTCGCCAAGCCCTACCGCGAATTGCTGGCCGCGAACTTCACCATCGGCCTGCCCGAGATCGTCTCCAAGCAGGTCTCGACCGACGGCACGCGCAAATACCTCGTGCGGATCGCCGGCGGCCACGAGGTCGAAACCGTCTACATCCCCGAGGATGAGCGCGGCACGCTGTGCATCTCTTCCCAGGTGGGCTGCACGCTGACCTGTTCGTTCTGCCATACCGGCACCCAGAAACTGGTGCGCAACCTGACGCCGGGCGAGATCATCGGACAGGTGATGCTGGTGCGCGACGACCTCGCCGAATGGCCGCGGCCGGGCGTTCCCAAGGAAGAGCGCCGGCTTTTGTCGAACATCGTGCTGATGGGCATGGGCGAGCCGCTCTACAACTTCGAGGGCGTGCGCGATGCGATGAAGATCGCCATGGATGGCGAGGGCATCGCCCTGTCGCGCCGCCGGATCACGCTGTCGACCTCCGGCGTGGTGCCCGAGATCGCGCGCACCGCCGAAGAGATCGGCTGCATGCTGGCCGTCAGCTTCCACGCCACCACCGACGCGGTGCGCGACAAGCTGGTGCCGATCAACAAGAAATGGAACATCGAGACGCTTCTGGAGGCGCTCAAGGCCTATCCGCGCCTGTCGAACTCCGAGCGGATCACGTTCGAATACGTGATGCTCAAGGACGTGAACGACAGCGACGAGGACGCGCATCGTCTGGTCAAGCTGATCGAGGGCATCCCGGCGAAGATCAACCTGATCCCGTTCAACGAATGGCCCGGCTCGCCCTATGAGCGGTCGTCGAACAACCGGATCCGCGCCTTTGCCGACATCATCTACAAGGCGGGCTATGCCAGCCCGATCCGCACGCCGCGCGGCGAGGACATCATGGCCGCCTGCGGCCAGCTGAAATCCGCGACCGAGCGGTCGCGCAAGAGCCGCGCCCAGATCGCGGCCGAGGTTCAGGGATAAGGCGCCGGATCAACCGGGCGCCATTCGGGGGAGAAGAGCGGTGAAGATCAAGCTCAACGGGATCGAGTTCGAGGTGACGGCGGTGGAGGGGGCCCTGCGCGAGGCCATCCTCACCGACCCGGTGATCGTCAAGGCGGTCTGGCGCGACGTCTACACGTGGGACGCGGCGGCGCAGGAGGGCAAGCCCACCGGCCCGATGACCCAGACCGGCGCGGTCCCGCTCGCCAACGGCATTTCGTTCTACGTGGCCAAGGGCGACACCCATGCCAAGAACGAAAGCGCGTCGAAAACCTCGGGCGAGCGGTTTCTCAAGGCGCTCGACGTGCGCTCCTCGCTCGATGTGCTGAAAGCGATGGCGCGGCTTCTGGGCATGCCGCAAAAGACCCTGCCCAAGGAGTTCGACCCGCTCAAGCCGGTCGCCTCCTTCACGCTGAAGATGCATGTCGAGCATTCGGTGCTGCGGCTGCGCAACGCCAGCCGCAACCTGCAGGCCTATGTGCTGGTGCCCGGACAGGTCGGCTTTCACCACGAGATCACCGCGATCAGCGACCAGCCCGGCTATGACGCGCTGATCGCCGAGAAGCCCGAGCTGAAGACGCTGACGCCGATGTTCCTCGTGCCCGCCCGCTCCAAGGCCAACCGCGAAATGCGGGCCACCGCGCTGATGGCGCAGACCCGCGAGCTGGCGGCGCAGGCACAGGGCAAATCGGCCGAGGCGTTGCCGGAGGCGCTGCGCATGCGCATCGGCCGCAACCAGGCCGAGCTGCGGATGCTGGCGCAAGCGGCGCAGCAGGCCCGCGCGCCCCAGGCACAGCCCCGCCGCGCGACCGCCTGACGCGGGAACCGGGCGCGCAGGCGGGCTGTTGGCCGTGCATCCATCACAGGAAGGCACGGCCATGAGCTATTCGGAAGGCGACAAGGTGAAATGGAACTGGGGCAACGGCACCGGTACCGGCAAGATCACCAAGGTCTACACCCAAAAGATCATCAGGAAGATCAACGGGTCGGAGATCACCCGCAACGCCAGCGAGGACGACCCCGCCTACCTGATCGAGCAGGAGGATGGCGACGAGGTGCTCAAGGGCGATTCGGAGCTCTCGAAGGCCTGAGCGCGGCGCGCGGGGCCTGCGGCGCGCCATGCGTATTTATGGAATGGTGAACGGCAAGGCGCGCGCATCAAGACCGAAGGCGCGCGCCGCCCCTTTCACCATTCTCCAAATACGCAAATCCCGGCCTTGCCCCCGCCCGCGGCGGCGAAGGTCACTCCTTGCGGCCGGGAATATGCTCTCGACGCTCATCCGCATGGCTCCAGCTGCGCATCGCCTCGATCGCCTCGTCGGCGGTTTCGACGAACTTGAACAACTGCAGGTCTTCGTCGGCGATGGTGCCCGCCTCGGCCAGCGCGTCCCAGTTGACGATGCGTTCCCAGAAGGCGCGCCCGAACAGCAAAAACGGCACCCGCCGCATCCGGCCCGTCTGGATCAGCGTCAGCGTCTCGAACAGCTCGTCGAGCGTGCCGAAGCCGCCCGGAAACACGCAGACCGCCTCGGCGCGCATCAGGAAATGCATCTTGCGGATCGCGAAGTAGTGGAAATTGAACGCCAGCTCCGGCGTCACATAGGGGTTCGGCGCCTGCTCGTGCGGCAGCACGATGTTGAGCCCGATCGACCGGCCGCCCGCCTCCTCGGCGCCGCGGTTGCCCGCCTCCATCACGCCCGGGCCGCCGCCGGTGACGATCACGTGGTCGGTGCCACCCTCTTCGAGCGACCATTCGGTCACGCGCTGCGCGAACAGCCGCGCCTCTTCGTAGAAGGCCGACAGATCGGCGAGGGTCTGGGTCCGCGCCGTGTCCTTCTTGGCGGGCTCGGGGATGCGCGCGCCGCCGAACAGCACCACGGTCGAGTTCACCCCCGCCTCGTTCATCAACAGCTCGGGCTTGAGCAGTTCGAGCTGCCAGCGCACCGGGCGCAGCTCGTCGCGCAGCAGAAACTCCGAATCCGTGAAGGCGAGCCGGTAGGAGGGCGATGTCGTCTGCGGCGTCTGGGGCACCTGCCCGGCCGTGCGCTGGTCTTCCTGGCTGTCGCGCAGCAGCTGTCGTCTGTCCTTGGTCATGCCGTCCCCTTCGAGGTGGGCGCGTTGCGCCGATTGCCGCATCCGGTCTATAGCCGCAGGCGAGCCGCATAACAAACCGGAGCCCGCCCCATGGCCGACACGAACACCGCCCAGCTCGAAACCGCGATCGAGGCCGCCTGGGAGGCGCGCGACACGATCACCCCCCAGACCGGCGGCGAAACCCGCGAGGCGATCGAGGATACGCTGAACGCGCTCGATTCGGGCGCGCTGCGCGTGGCCGAAAAGGGCGCGGATGGCGACTGGACCGTGAACCAGTGGGCCAAGAAGGCGGTGCTCCTGGGCTTTCGCATCCGCGACATGGAAATGCAGCCGGGCGGCCCGCAGGGCGGCGGCTGGTGGGACAAGGTCGACAGCAAGTTCGCCGGCTGGGGCGAAAACCGCTGGCGCGACGCGGGCTTTCGCGCCGTGCCGAACGCGGTGGTGCGCAAATCGGCCTACATCGCGCCGGGCGTGGTGCTGATGCCGTCCTTCGTGAACCTCGGGGCCTATGTCGACAGCGGCACCATGGTCGACACCTGGGCCACCGTCGGCTCCTGCGCGCAGATCGGCAAGAACGTGCACCTGTCGGGCGGCGTCGGCATCGGCGGCGTGCTCGAGCCGCTGCAGGCCGACCCGACCATCATCGAGGACAACTGCTTCATCGGCGCCCGCTCCGAGGTGGTCGAGGGCTGCATCGTGCGCGAAGGCTCGGTGCTCGGCATGGGCGTCTATATCGGCAAGTCCACCAAGATCTTCGACCGCGAGACCGGCGAAGTGAGCTATGGCGAGATCCCGCCCTACTCGGTCGTGGTCTCGGGCTCGCTGCCCTCGAAGGGCGGCGTGAACCTCTACTGCGCCGTGATCGTCAAGAAGGTCGACGCGCAGACCCGCTCCAAGACCGGCATCAACGAGCTCTTGCGCGACTGATCGCGCGGCACCGCGAAAGACCGGCAAGGGGGCGCTTCGGCGCCCCTTTCTGCTTTCATGCGAACGGAACCCCCGGCCCGCCGCGCGCCTTGGGCCGGCATGATCGCGAACCTGTCACTCCCGCTTCTCCTGCTCGTCTTCGCCTTCGCCGGCGCGGCGGTGATCTTTTCCTCGATCCGCGCCACCCATCTGGCCGACGTCATCGCCGACCGCACCCGGATGGGCGAGGCGATGGCGGGCGGCATCATCCTCGGCGGCGCGACCTCGCTCGCCGGCGTGGTGGTCTCGGTCAACGCCGCGCTCGACGGCGACGCCTCCTTCGCCTTCTCCAACGCGGTGGGCGGCATCGCGGCGCAGACCCTGTTTCTGGCCATCGCCGACCTGATCTACCGCCGCGCCAACCTCGAACACGCCGCCGCCGAACCCGCCAACCTGTTCCAGGCGGTGATGCTGATGATCCTGCTCAGCCTGCCGCTGTGCGCCATCGCCGGGCCCGACATCACCTATCTCGGCGTGCACCCCGTCTCCGTGGTGCTGTTCCTCGCCTATCTCTACGGGGTACGCGTGTCGGCCCACGTCTCCGAAGAGCCGATGTGGCGGCCGGTGATGACCGCCGAGACCCGCACCGACGCGCCCGAAGACGAAGCCGAGGCGGGCCGCTCGGCCATGGGACCGGCGCTGCGCTTCGCGGCGCTCGTGGCGATCATGGGGCTGGGCGGCTTCGTGATCAGCCAAGTGGGCGGTGCCTTCATCGAACGCTTCGGCCTGCGGTCGAGCCTCGTCGGCTCGCTCATCACCGCCGTCGTCACCTCCCTGCCCGAATTCGTCACCACCATCGTCGCGGTGCGGCGCGGCGCGCTGCAGCTCGCCGTGGGTGGCATCATCGGCGGCAACACCTTCGACACGCTGTTCCTCGTCGCTTCGGATGTGAGCCTGCGCGAAGGCTCGCTCTACCACGCGGTCGGCACGACCGATCTCTACTGGCTCGGCACCGGCCTGTTGATGACCGGCATCCTGCTGGCCGGGCTGATCGCCCGGCAACGCCAGGGCCCGGCCCGGATCGGCTTTGAAAGCGTCGCCATGCTGGCGGTCTACGGCATCGCGGCGACGATCGAGGTGGTCGGATGACCCCGCGCCGATGCAGGATCGACGCGATCGCCATGTCAGGACGGTCGGGCGGGAACGATTCCGCAAGCAGGTCGTTGCCGCCGCAACAGCCCCCGCGACGGGGGCGCTTGGTACGGAGTGAAACGACATGACGGGTATTGGCTGGTTCATGAGCATCATTCTCGGCGGGCTGGCCGGGTGGATCGCGGAAAAGGTCATGAAGGCCGACATGGGCCTCTTGATGAACATCATCCTCGGGATCGTCGGCGCGTTGGTCGCCAACTGGATCCTCGTGGCGATCACCGGCTCGACACTGGGCGGCTGGATCGGACAGCTCGTGGTGGCGGTGATCGGCGCCTGCCTGCTGATCTTCGTGGCGCGGTTGATTCGCGGCAAACACTAGGCCGCGGCCCGGCCCGCCCTAAGACGAAACGAGACCCCGCGCCGCAAGGCGCGGGGTCTTGCGCATCCGGCCCCGCGATGCCACCTGCGTCCCGATCGCATGATGGAGGCGCGGATGGCCGAAAAGCAGGACAAGCCCAAGCGGGTGCAGCAGGTCTACACCCTGCTGGTCGAGGTCGGCCGCAAGTCGGGCGACGGGCTTCCCGAGGCGGCCACCGGCGCCGCGCTGATGTGCTATGCCTCGGGCGTCGATGAGGCCGAGGCGGTGCGCGAGACCGTCGCCATTCTCAAGCAGGCCGATCTCGCGCCGCTCGACGTGACCGGCTACGGCACGCTCGAAGAACGGCTGGCCGAAGGCCACGACATCGACGCCGAGGAGCGCGCGCTGATGGATCGCGCCCGCGACGAGAACTCGGTGATCGTGGCGCAGATGACGCCGTTCTTCGAGAACGCCAAGGGCGGCTCGGACACGGTGCACTAGGGCGGCGCCCGTGCGCCCCGGGGCGATTGAAACCGCTTCGCCGCCGCGCTACCCCTTCGTCAACCGAAGGAGTGACCGGATGCCACAGACCACCGACCCCGCCGACCTGACCGCCCGGCTGATCCGCTGCGCCTCGGTCACCCCCGAGGAAGGCGGCGCGCTGGTGCTGCTGCAAGGGATGCTGGAGCAGGCCGGCTTCGACTGCACCCGTGTCGATCGCGGCGGCATCGCCAACCTGTTCGCCCGCTGGGGGACGAAGGGCGCGGCGAAGAGCTTTGGTTTCAACGGACATACCGACGTGGTGCCGGTCGGCAATATCGCCGACTGGTCTGTCGATCCCTTCGGCGCCGAGGAAAAGGACGGCCAGCTTTACGGGCGCGGTGCCTGCGACATGAAATCGGGCGTGGCCGCCTTCGTCGCCGCCGCCATCGATTTCGTGCGGGACACGCCGCCCGAAGGGGCCGTGATCCTCGCCATCACCGGCGACGAGGAGGGCGACGGCGTCGACGGCACCGCCGCCCTGCTCGACTGGATGGACGAGACCGGCGAACGCATGGACCTCTGCCTCGTCGGCGAGCCGACCTGCCCCGAACGCTTTGGCGAGATGATCAAGATCGGGCGGCGCGGCTCGCTCAACGCCTTTGTCACCGTCACCGGCACACAGGGCCATGCCGCCTATCCGCACCGCGCCAACAACCCGATCCCGGCCCTGGCGCGGCTGGTCGACCGGCTCTCCTCCCACGCGCTCGACACCGGCACCGATCATTTCGACGCCTCGACGCTGGCGGTGGTGACGATGGACACCGGCAACCCGGCGACCAACGTGATCCCGCGCCAGACCCGCGCCACGCTCAACATCCGCTTCAACGACCTGCATACGGGCCGCAGCCTCGAGGAATGGCTCTGGGCCGAGGCGAAATGGGTCACCGAGGAATTCGGCGTCGAGATCGGCATCGAGGTGAAGGTTTCGGGCGAGGCGTTCCTGACGCCGCCGGGACCGCTCTCGGCGATGGTGGCGCGCGCGGTCGAGACCGAAACCGGGATCACGCCCGCGCTGTCGACCACGGGCGGCACGTCGGATGCGCGTTACGTCAAGAACCATTGCCCGGTGGTGGAATTCGGCCTTGTCGGCCAGACCATGCACCAGGTCGACGAGCGGGTGAAGATCGACCAGATCCACCGGCTGAAATCGGTCTACACCCGGATCCTGAAGGACTACTTCACGTGAAACACGAGATCTCCGAGACCACCGATCTCAGCCAGTGCCACGCGCTGCGCCGCACCGTCTTCATCGAGGAGCAGAACGTCTCCGAGGCCGAGGAGATGGACGGGCTCGACGCCGAGGCAATCCACCTGATCGCCACCTGCGACGGCGTGCCCGTGGGCACCGCACGGCTGCTGATCCGGGGCGAAACCGGCAAGATCGGCCGCGTCGCGGTGCTCCGTGACCATCGCGGCACGGGTCTGGGTGCCGCGATCATGCGGCAGGCCGAAGCGGCGCTGCGCTCGCGCCCCGGCATCACCCGGCTCTACCTCTCGGCCCAGACCCATGCCCTGCCCTTTTACGAAAAGCTCGGCTATGCCGCTTACGGCCCCGAATATGACGACGCGGGCATCCCGCATCGCGACATGGAAAAGCGGCTCGATCGCTGAGGGTTCACGTGATCGCGTGACGACCCCCCATGCGCGTGCTACCTGCACGCCATGAACAGATTGCCCTCCCGCGAGGAGATCCTGCAATGGATCTCCGACAACCCGACCCAGACCGCGAAACGCGACATCGCCCGTGCCTTCGGCATCAAGGGCGCGGCGCGGATCGACCTCAAGCGCGTGCTGCGCGAGCTCGAGGATGAAGGGCACCTGCAGAAAAAGCGCAAGACCTACCGCGACCCGGACCGGCTGCCCCCGGTCTCGGTGCTGTCGGTGCTGCCGCCCGACACGGATGGCGATCTCTGGGCCCGCCCGCTCGAATGGCATGGCGACGGCGAAGAGCCGAAAGTCCTCATCCTGCCGCGCGAGAGCGATGCGGCGATGGGCGCGGGCGACCGCATCCTCGCCAAGCTCACCGCCACGCCCGGCGAGGACCAGGACTACACCGCGCGGCTGATCCGCAAGATCGGCACCAACCCGCTGCGTATCCTGGGCATCTTCAAGAAGTCGTCCGAAGGCGGGCGGATCGTGCCGATCGACAAGGGCGTCGACAAGCAGTGGATCGTCCCCGAGGGCGCCGAGCACGGCGCCAGGGACGGCGAGCTGGTCGAGGCCGAGCAGGCCGGGCCGAAGGGCCGGATGGGCCTGCCGAAAGCCCGCGTGATGTCGCGTCTGGGCGATCCGACCGCGCCGCGCGCCGTCTCGCTCATCGCGATCCACCAGCACGGCATCCCGGACCATTTCCCCGATCAGGTGCTCGCCGAGGCCGACGCCAAGAAGCCCGCGGGTCTCAAGGGCCGCACCGATCTGCGCGAGCTGCCGCTGATCACCATCGACCCTTCGGATGCGCGCGACCACGACGACGCGGTGCTGGCCCAGCCCGACGACGCGCCCGACAACGAGGGCGGCCATATCCTCTGGGTCGCGATCGCCGACGTCGCCCATTACGTCACGCCGGGCTCCGAGCTGGACCGCGAGGCGCGCAAGCGTGGCAACTCCTCCTATTTCCCCGACCGGGTCGTGCCGATGCTGCCCGACCGGCTGTCGGGCGATCTGTGCTCTTTGCACGAAGGCGTGCCGCGCGCGGTGATCGTCGCGCGCATCCGCATCGACGCGACCGGCGAGAAGATCGGCCACCGCTTCGAACGCGCGCTGATGCGCTCGGCCGCCTCGATGTCCTACGAGGAGGCGCAAAGCGCGATCGACGGCGATCCGACCGATCGCGCCGCCACCATGCTCGACCCGGTGCTGCGCCCGCTCTGGGCCGCCTACGGCGCGCTCAAGCAGGCGCGCGAGCGGCGCCAGCCGCTGGAGCTGGACCTGCCCGAACGGCGGATCGAGCTGAACGAGATGGGACAGGTGACGTCCATTTCCTTCAAGGAGCGGCTCGACGCGCATCGGCTGATCGAGGAATTCATGGTGCTGGCCAATGTCTGCGCCGCCGAAACGCTGATCGCCAAGCGCCAGCCGCTGCTGTTCCGCGTGCACGAGGAGCCCAACCCCGACAAGCTCGATGCGCTGCGCGAGGTGGTCAAGGGATCGGGGCTGACGCTGGCCAAGGGTCAGGTGCTCAAGACCGCGCATCTCAACCGGCTTCTGGAACAGGCGCAGGGCACCGAGCAGGACGAGTTGATCAACCTCGCCACGCTGCGCTCGATGACGCAGGCCTATTACAACGCCGAGAATTTCGGCCATTTCGGCCTCGCGCTGCGCGACTACGCGCATTTCACCTCGCCGATCCGGCGCTACTCCGACCTGATCGTGCATCGCGGCCTGATCTCGGCGCATGGCTGGGGCAAGGACGGGCTGTCGGACACCGATCTCGAACGGCTCGACGAGACCGCCAAGCAGATCTCCGACACCGAGCGCCGCTCCATGCTGGCCGAGCGCGACACCACCGACCGTTACCTCGCGGCCTTCATGTCCGACCGGATCGGCGCCGAGCTGCCGGGCCGGATCAGCGGCATCGCCCGCTTCGGCGTCTTCGTGAAGCTCGACGAGACCGGCGCCGACGCGTTGGTGCCGATCCGCTCGCTCGGGGCCGAGTTCTTTCACTACGACGCCGAGGACCAGACCCTGATGGGGTCCGACAGCGGCCGGGTCATCGCATTGGGCCAGCGCGTCACCGCCCGATTGGTCGAGGCCGCGCCGATCTCCGGCGGGCTGATCGCCGAGCTGGTGGAGATCGACGGCGCGACCATGCCGCGCGGCCCCTCGCGCCGCCCCGGCAAGCCGCCGCGCCGCAAGGCGGGCGTCGCCAAGAAGAAGGCGGCTGTGAAAGCCAAAAAGGAAAAGCGCAAGGTCACCCGCAAACGCTGACCCCCGCGCCGGGGCCCGTGCGTGGAACTCCGCCCTGCTGCCGCTGGTTCGCCCAGTGCACAGGCAGCGGAGGGCACGCCATGGCACAGCACGATATCGGCGCGGTCGCGGATCTCGAGGAGAACCGCCCGCTCAAGGTCATGGCGGGCGAGACCGCGATCCTCGTGATCCGGCGCGGGTCGGAGGTCACGGCGCTGGCCCATGCCTGCCCGCATTTCGGCCTGCCGCTCTCCAAGGGTCATCTCGACGGCGACCGGCTGATCTGCCCCTTTCACCACGCCTGCTTCGATGTCTCGACCGGCAGGCAGACCCAGCCGCCGGGCCATGGCGACCTGCGCCGCTACGATATCGAGATCCGCGACGGCCACGCCTTCGTGGACATCCCCGAGGGTGTCGACCCCCACCCTGTCCCCGCCCACGTTCGGCGCAATGATACTGCCCGCCGCGTGGTGATCGCGGGCGCCGGGGCCGCCGCCGATGCCTGCGCGCTGACGCTGCGCGAGGAAGGCTTCGAGGGCGTGATCGAGATGATCTCGCCCGAAGCGCAGCCCCCCTATGACCGGACGCTGCTCAGCAAGGCGATGATCGCCGGCGGCGACCCGCCGCGCCGGCTGACCCTCACCGGCCCCGAGGCGCTGGCCGAGCGCGACATCGACTTCGTCGAGGGCCGGGTCGCGGCAATCGACGCGCAGGCGGGCGAGATCCGCACCGCAACCGGCGCCACCCACGCCTATGACGCGCTGGTGATCGCCACCGGCGGCACGGCGAACCGGCTCGACCTGCCCGGCGCCGATCTCGGCGGGCTGCACTACCTGCGCAGCCGCGCGCAGGCCGGGGCGCTGGCCGAGGCCGCCGGGCAGGCGCAGCGCGCCGTGCTCGTGGGTGGCGGCTTCATCGGCATGGAGGCGGCGCTCAGCCTCGCCAAGCGTGGGCTGGAGGTGACGGTCGCGCTGCGCGAGGAGGTGCCGCTTGCCAGGATCGTCGGCGAGGAAATCGGCCGCGCGATCCGGGCCGAACACGAGGCAAAGGGCGTGCGCTTCGTCACCGGCGCGCAGGTCGCGGGCTTCGAGGGCGAGGGCCGGGTCTCGGCGGTAAAGCTCGACAATGGCGAGCGGATCGAGACCGACCTCGCGCTTCTGGCCATCGGCGTGCGCCCCGCCACGGATATCGAGGGGCTGTCGCCCGATGAGGATGGCGGCCTGCGCACCGGCGCCGATCTCGGGCTCGAGGGCATGCCGGGCGTCTATGCCGCGGGCGACGTGGCCCGCGTGCCGGGGCCGTGGGGCCCGGTGCGGATCGAACATTGGCGGGTGGCGCGCCAGCATGGCGCGCGGGTGGCGCGGGCGATCATGGGCCATGAACCGGGCGAAGACGACGTGCCGTTCTTCTGGACCGCCCTGGGGCGGCAATACCGCTATCTCGGCCATGCCGAGGGCTGGGACGAGATCCGCATGGATGGCGAGGCCACCGGCGACTTCGTCGCGCGCTACGTCAAGGATGGCCGGGTCATGGCGCTCTTGGGCGCGGGCCGCGATGCCGAGATCGCGCGCGCCCATGCCGAGATGATCCGCGCGGGCGGGCCGCTGCCGATTTGAGCGAATTCTTGCCGCAGCGTGTCCCCCCGCGCGATTGCCCCGCTGCCCTAACGCCCCCGGGCGCGGTAGGGCTGTCACAAACCAAAAGGAGCAGGCGGTGCGGAACTTGACGATATTCGGACGGGCGGGCTTTCTGGGCGTCTCACTCGCGGCGCTGGCGTCCTGCGGGGCGGTCTCGGGACCGCTCGACAGCTCGCCCCGGCCGCCGGCACGCGCGGAACAGATGGACGAGAACATGCGACCCCGACCCAATGCAGGTTTTTCCGACTGGGTCGGCAATTACCGCGCCCGTGCCCTGTCGGCGGGCGTCTCAGGCGCCACGTTCGAACGCGCCTTCGCCAGCGCCGGCTACATCCCCGGCGTGATCGAAAAGGACCGCAACCAGGCCGAGTTCACCAAGAGCCTGGGCGAATACCTCTCCACCGCCGCCTCGGACACCCGCGTCGAGACGGGCCGCGCGATGCTGGCACAGTATTCGAGCCTCTTGTCGGAGATCGAAGGCCGCTACGGCGTCGACCGTCAGACCGTGCTCGCGGTCTGGGGCATGGAGAGCAATTTCGGCAAGCGGCGCGGCGAGGTGCCGGTGATCTCGGCGCTCGCCACGCTGGCCTATGAAGGCCGCCGCGGCCGGTTCTTCGAGCAGCAGCTCACCTCGGCGCTCAAGATCCTGCAAAACGGCGACGTCGCGCCCGAAAAGATGACCGGCAGCTGGGCCGGCGCGATGGGGCATACCCAGTTCATCCCGACCAGCTACGAGGCCTATGCCGCCGATTTCCGCGGCGACGGACGGCGCGACATCTGGTCGGACGATCCGACCGACGGGCTCGCCTCCACGGCGAAATACCTGTCGAATTTCGGCTGGCGCACGGGCCATCCATGGGGCGTCGAGGTGGTGCTGCCCGCGGGCTTCGACTTCGGCCTCGCGGGGGGCACGAAGAAAAGCGCCGCCGAATGGCAGGCGCTCGGCGTGCGGGCGGCGGCCGGCGGGCAGATCCGCGATTTCGGCGCCGCCGAGATCCTCGTGCCCGAGGGCGCGCAGGGCGCGGCCTTCATGACCTTCCGCAACTTCGACGTGATCAAACGCTACAACGCCGCCGATGCCTATGCGATCGGGGTGGGACATCTGGGCGACCGAATCGCGGGCGCCGGGCCGCTGCGCACCAAGATGGCCACGGGCCGGGCATTGAAGCGGGCCGAACGCGCCGAGATCCAGAGCCGCCTGACCGCGCTCGGCTATGACACCGGCGGCGCCGACGGCATCATCGGGCCGAATTCCGTCGCCGCGATCCGCCGCTACCAGCAGGCCAACGGCCTGCCGGTGGACGGCTTTGCATCGGAGGCCCTGCTGAACCGGCTGCGCTGATCCCGGCGGCGGCGCCCCCCGTCCGGCGGGGCGCCGCGCCACCAAACGCCAAATCTAGATCAGCGGGCCGAGCTGCTCCAGCACCTGCTCGTAGACGCGCCGCTTGAATGGCACGATGGCCGAGACCAGCCCGGCGGGCTCGATCCATTTCCAGGCGCTGAACTCCGGGTGATCGGTGGCGATGTTGATATCCGCGTCCGCGCCCGTGAACCGCATCAGCACCCATGTCTGGGCCTGGCCGCGATAGCGCCCGCCCCAGATATGCGGCACCACGTCGGCGGGCAGGTCGTAGCGCAACGGCTCCTCGGTCTGGGCGACCATGATCACCTTGTCAGGCGACACGCCGGTTTCCTCGCCCAGCTCGCGCAGCGCGGCGGTGGTCACGTCCTCGCCCGGGTCGATGCCGCCCTGCGGCATCTGCCAGGCTCCCTGGTCGCGGTCGATCCGCTGACCGACGAAGACCTTGCCCTCGGCATTGACCAGCATGACCCCGACGCAGGGGCGGAACGGCAGGGCGGCGATCGATGCGGGCCTCACTGCGCGGTTTCCTCCGCCTCGGCGCGCTTTTCGGGATCGGGCAGCGCCCGCGGTCCCAGCGCCTGAAGCCCCTTGAGGATGTCGATCGCATAGGCGAGCTGATAGTCCTGCTCGCGCAGCTCGGCGGCCTTTTCGGCGCGCTCGCGATCCTCTTCGAGCTGCTGGATCTCGTCCTCGGACAGGCTGTCATTGTCGAGGCTGCCGCGCAGGTCGGCCTCCGAGCGCAGCGCGCGCGGTGTCGTCTCCTCCTCGGTCTCGTCGACCGGCTTGGGCCGCGGCTGCTCGACGATGATGTCGGGCGAAATGCCCAGAGCCTGGATCGAGCGGCCCGAGGGGGTGTAATACCGCGCCGTGGTCAGCCGCATCGCGCCGTCGCCGCGCAGCGGCATGACGGTCTGGACCGATCCCTTGCCGAAGCTCTGGGTGCCGACGACGATGGCGCGGCGGTGATCCTGCAGCGCGCCCGCCACGATCTCCGAGGCCGAGGCCGAACCGCCATTGACCAGCACCACCATCGGCTTGCCGTCGATCAGGTCGCCGGGCGTGGCGTTGTTGCGCTCGGACTGGACCACGTCGCGGCCCCGGGTCGAGACGATCTCGCCCGCTTCGAGGAAGGCGTCGGAGACGTAGATCGCCTGGTTGAGCAGCCCGCCGGGGTTGTTGCGCAGGTCGAGCACCACGCCGTTGACGTTGTCGAGCCCGCCGGCCTTCTCGATCTCTTCCTTCAGGCCCGATTTCAGGTCGGGGAAGGTCTGGTCGTTGAAGGTGGTGACGCGCATCACGATGGTCTGCCCTTCGGTGCGCGCGCGCACGGCGTTGAGCTTGATCGTGTCGCGGATGATCGACACGTCGAACGGCTCGTCCTCGCCATCGCGCACCACGGTGACGATGATCTCGGAGCCGACCGGCCCGCGCATCAGGTCGACCGCCTCGTCGAGCGTCAGCCCGAGCACGCTCTCGCCGTCCACGGCGGTGATGTAATCGCCCGCGAGGATACCGGCGGCATCGGCCGGGGTGCCGTCCATCGGCGAGACGACCTTGACGATTCCCTCCTCCTGCGTGACCTCGATCCCGAGCCCGCCGAACTCGCCGCGCGTCTGTGTGCGCATGTCGGCGGCATCCTCGGGCGACAGGTACGACGAATGCGGGTCGAGCGAGGTCAGCATGCCGTTGATCGCGGCCTCGATCAGCTCGCCTTCCTCGACCTCCTCGACATATTCGGCGCGGATCCGTTCGAAGATGTCGCCGAACAGGTCGAGCTGTTCATAGACGCTGGCGTTGCGCTCGGCTTCCTGGGCCACGAGGGGACCTGCGACCTGGGTCGTGACGACGAGCCCGAGCGCGGTTCCGCCAAGCGCCGCCAGTAGAAGTTTCCTCATGCGCAACTTTCCCTCTGCCTGCGGCCCCCTTGGCCGCCAAATGGGGCGCGCGCCGGTCAACCCGGCGCGAACCATGTCCCGGGGTCGACGGGGGCGTCCCCCTCCCGTACCTCCAGATAAAGCGTTTCCGGCCGCGGCGCGCCACCACCCTGCGCCGTTTCGGTCAAGATTTCGTGCGCCTCGGGCGGGTCTCCGCCCATCAGCCCCAGCGCCGCCCCGGCGGGCAGGATCTCCCCGGTACGGCCATAGACCTCGGCCAGACCGGCGAGAATCACCAGGACCCCGGCGGCGGGTTCGAGAATCGCGACATTGCCGTAATCGAGCAATTCGCCGCGAAACCGCAAGGTCGCGGCCACTGGCGCGGTCACCAGGCTGCGCGGCGCGGTGGCGATCACCAGTCCGGGCCGGGTCACGCCCGCCGCATCCGCCGCGCCGAAACCGCGCAGCACCTGCCCCTGCACCGGCAGCGGGATCTCTCCCTTGCGATCGGTGGCGTCGGGCGCGCTGCCCGTCAGCTCCGCATCGACCGTCTGCGCCAGCCCCGAGGCAAAGGCATCGAGCGTGTCGGTCGAGGCGATCAGCAGCGCGGTCGCCACCGGATTCTCGGTAAAGCGCATCGGCAGGTCGCTGCGCTCGGAGATCGCCTCGGACAGTGCACTGCGCGCGGATTGCGCCCCCGCGAGCCCCTCTTCCAGCGTGGCGATCGCGCCTTGCTGCAATATCGCGAGATCGGCGGCCTCCTGCAGGTCGGCGCGCAGCGCCGCGGCCTGCGATTGCAGCGCGGGCGTGATCTCCGACGCCACGAGCCCCGCGCGCGCCGTGCCGAGCGGTCCCGCCGGATGCAGCAGCAACAAGGGCGCGGGCGCGCGCGACATGGATTGCAGCGCGCCGAGCAACGCCGCGATCTCGTCGCGCTTGGCGTCGAGCTCGACCGCGATGGCGCGTTCGCGGATCGCGGCGCGGCGCAGCCCGTCGCGCAGCGCCGCGAGACCCGCCTCATAGGCGCGCACCGTTTCGGTCAGCGCCGCGACCCGGTCGCGCGCGGCCTCGGCGGCGTCGAGCTGCGCGGAGGCCTCGGCCAGCCGGGCCGCCGCCATGCGCGCCGCCGACGCGGTGTCCTGGGCCGCGGCGGGCGCCGCGATCAGCGCCCATGCGAGGACCAGCGCCGCCTTCATCCGATGAGGCTGCGCCCGGTCATCTCGGGCGGCAGGTCGAGCCCCATGAGATCGAGCAGCGTCGGCGCCAGATCGGCCAGGCGCCCGTCACGCAACCGCGCGCCCTCGGGCCCGCCGAACAGCGCGACGGGGACCGGGTTGAGCGTGTGCGAGGTGTGCGCGCCGCCCGTCTCGGGGTCGATCATCACCTCGCAATTGCCGTGATCGGCGGTGACGATCATCGCGCCGCCCGCCGTCTCCAGCGCCGCGCAGACCTTGGCCAGCCCCTGATCCACCGCCTCGCAGGCGCGGATCGCGGCGTCGAGATCGCCGGTATGGCCGACCATGTCGGGGTTGGCGAAATTGGTGACGATCAGGTCGTAGCCCTTCTCGATCGCGCCGACGAAGGCCTCGGTCACCTCGTCCGCCGACATCTCGGGCTGCATGTCATAGGTCGCGACATTGGGCGATTTGGGCATGAAGCGGTCCTCGCCCGGCTCGGGCTCTTCCTTGCCGCCATTGAGGAAGAAGGTGACATGCGGGTATTTCTCGGTCTCGGCGAGACGGAACTGCGAAAGCCCCTTCGACGCCACCCATGCGCCCAGCGTGTTGGCGATGTCGCGCTTGGGAAACACCGTCTCGTACCACGCCACGTGCCGATCGGAATATTCCACCATGCCGAGCCGCGCGGCCAGCGCCGGGGCTTCGCCGCGCTCGAAGCCGTCGAAGCCGGGATCGGCGATGGCGGCGAGGATCTCGCGCGCCCGGTCGGCGCGGAAGTTGAGGCAGAACAAGCCGTCCTGCGGCTGCATGCCGGCGTAACCCTCGATCACCGTGGCCGGGATGAACTCGTCTGTCTTGCCTGCCTCCCAGGCCCCCTTCACCGCCGAGAGCGGATCGGCGGCGGTCGGCCCCTCGCCGTTGACGATGGCGTCATAGGCGGTCTGCACCCGGTCCCAGCGGTTGTCGCGGTCCATCGCGAAATAGCGCCCGATCACGGTGGCGATCTGCGTGCCTTCGGGCAGCTTTTCGAGCAGATCCTCGATATAGGCATCCGCCGAAGACGGCGCCACGTCGCGCCCGTCGGTGATCGCGTGCAGCGTCACCGCCACGCCGCGGTCGCGCAGCGCCTTCGCGGCGGCGACGATGTGGTCGAGATGCCCGTGCACGCCTCCATCCGACACGACGCCGAACAGATGCGCGGTGCCGCCCGAATCCTGAAGCGTCTTGGCGAAATCGACGATCGCCCCGGCCTCGAAGAACGAGCCGTCCTCGATCGCGAGATCGATCTGGCCGAGATCCATGGCGACGACCCGGCCCGCGCCGATATTGGTGTGGCCGACCTCGGAATTGCCCATCTGGCCCGACGGCAGGCCGACATCGGGACCATGCGTGGTGAGCGTGGCGTTCGGGCCCTGCATGATCCGGTCGAAGGCCGGGGTGCGGGCCAGCGCCGGGGCGTTGCCGGTGGTATCCTCGCGCAGGCCCCAGCCATCGAGAATGCACAGGACCACGGGTTTGGGTGTCGCCATCGGGAAAGCCTCCTGGGGGAAATCTCGTGGCCAGTCCTGAGGCAAAGCGGCGGGGATGTCCACTGACGCGGGGTCAGACCCGGTGATAGGGCGACCCCGCGAGGATCGAGGCGGCGCGGTAGAGCTGCTCGGTGAGCATGGCGCGCACCAGCATGTGCGGCCAGACCATCGGCCCGAAGGAGAGCATGGCGTCGGTGCGCGCGCGCAGGGCCGGGTCGATCCCGTCCGCCCCGCCGATCACGAAGGCCACCTCCGAGCGGCCCTGGTCGCGCCACCCCGCGAGCATCGCGGCGAAATCGGGCGACGTCATCTCGCGCCCGCGCTCGTCCATGGCGCAGATCACGGCGCCGTTCGGAATGGCGCGGTCGAGCAGCGCGGCCTCGCCGGCCATGCCGCCGCCCTTGCGGTCGTCCACTTCGGAAATGGTGAGCGGCCCGAGGCCCAGCGCCCGCCCGGTCCGGTCGAACCGGGTGGTGTAGTCATCGACCAAGGCGCGTTCGGGGCCGGATTTCATCCGGCCCACCGCGCAGATCCTGACGCGCATCAGCGGAAATTGTCGGCGGCCGCCCCCTGGGGCGCCCACATCTTCTCCAGCTGGTAGAATTCGCGCACCTCGGGCCGGAACACGTGGACGATCACGTCGCCGGTGTCGATCAGCACCCAGTCGCCGGTTTCCTTGCCCTCGGTCTTCGAGAGCACGCCATACTCCTGCTTGAGCTTGTCGGTCAGGTGTTCGGCGATGGCGGCGACCTGGCGCGAGGAGCGGCCCGAGGCGATCACCATGTAATCGCCCATCTCGGAGCGCCCGCGCAGATCGATCTGCACGACCTCTTCGGCCTTGTCGTCATCGAGGGAGACGAGGATCGCTGCCAGCAGCTTTTCGCTCGTCGCGGAGGGCGCCCCGGCCATCAGGCCCGCGCCCCGGGAAGCGGCTTGGGCCGCATGGGTGGAAAGGGACAGGTCATCATCCTCCGGTTTCGCGCCGCCGAATTCGCCCCGGCGCCGGGCATGGCTTCAATGTAACAAGGGGGGGGGCCGTTTTCAACGATCCCGCACCTCGCATCCGATCACTCGGCAGTGGGTCGCGCGACACGCAGGGCGGAGCCGTCGAGCACCCGCACCTCGCGCTGGGGGAAGGGAATCGAGATGCCCTCGGCCTTGAACGCGTCCCACAGCGCGAGGAACACGTCGCCGCGGATATTGGTCAGCCCCGCCGTCGCGTCGTCGATCCAGAAGCGCAGGATGTAGTCCACGCTCGAATCGCCGAAGGCGGTGATATGGCAGACCGGGGCGGGCTGCGCCAGAACCCGTCCGCAGCCCGCCGCCGCCGCGATCGCCACCCGGCGCACCTCGTGCGGGTCGTCGCCGTAAGCGGTGCCGAAATTCAGGTCGAGCCGCACCGAATTGTTGGAATGGGTCCAGTTGACCACCTGCGTGGTGATCAGGTCCTCGTTCGGGATCAGGTATTCCTTGCCGTCGCGGGTGACGACGCTGGCATAGCGCGCGCCCAGCGTCGAGATCCAGCCGAAGGTCTGCCCGACCGAGATCACGTCGCCGGGCTTGATCGACTTGTCCAGCAGGATGATCAGCCCCGAGACGAGGTTCGACACCACCTTTTGCAGGCCAAAGCCCAGGCCCACGCCGATCGCGCCCGACAGCACCGCGAGCCCGGTCAGGTCCACCCCCACCGCGCGCAGCCCCACGAAGACCGCGATGCCGTAGAAGAACAGCTGGCTGAGCTTGACCGCCAGCACCTGCATCGAGGGGCTGATCTCGCGGTTGGTCTCGATCCGGTGCGCCGAGGTCTGCGCCAGAAGCCGCGCCACGAAGAAGGCCACGCCCAGCACCAGCGCCGCCTTGACCACCAGAAGCGCCGAGATCCGCAGATCCCCGGCCTGCACCGCGAGGCTGTCGAGCAGCCGCGCCGTCTCTGTCGTCAGGTCGAGAATGCGCAGCGTGATCCAGGTCCAGGCGCCGTAGCGCACGAGACCGCGCAAGAGCGGGTTGGCGATCAGCCGCGCCACCAGCGCCACGAACAGCCAGCCGGTGGCGAGATTGGCCACGATGCGCAGCACCGCCGCGCCGCCCGCCGGATCGAGCTGCCGCACCGCCGCCACCGCGATCCAGACCAGACCCACGAACAACACCGCGCGCAGCCGCCGGTGCAGCGTCACCGCGTAACGCATCCGCCAGCGCGGCCAGCCCTCGCGGGCGCGCATCCAGTCATGCAGCTTCGGCCCGAGCCAGGCCCGGCCCAGATGCGCCAGCGCAAAGACCCCGACGAGGATGACGAGCTGCCACGCGTTCCACGGCTGCATGACGCCGTGGATCACCCGTTCGGCATCGCTCAGCAGCCGGTCGCTGAGATCGCCCGCCGCGGCGGCGATGACCTGCGGCGCCTCGGACGCCTGCTGCGCCATGTCTTCGGCGGCTTCGCCCGCCCCCTCTCCCGCGGCGTCCGCCACCTCCTCCAGCCCGGTCTCCGGCTCCATCGCGCGCTCTCTCCCGTCTCGATCCCCGCGAGGATGTAGCGCCACCCGCGCCCGGTCCAGCCGCGCGAGCCTCTTGTGCCGCAGGGTCCGACGGAGTATCTGGACGGCATGACACGGGTCTTCGACATGGATGATCGCGCGCGGCTGCCCTGGCGGTTCTTCGGCGCGACCCGCACGATCCTCGCGCGGCTTTGACGCGGCGGAGCGGTTCGCCTCCGCTCGACCCTTCAGGCGCGCGTCCCTGCGCGCCCCGTCACTCCAATCCAGCCGCAAGAGGATCCCTCGCATGACCGGCAAGACACTCTACGACAAGATCTGGGACGCGCATCTCGTCCAGCAGGACGCGGACGGCACCGGCCTGCTCTACATCGACCGTCACCTCGTGCACGAGGTCACCAGCCCGCAGGCCTTCGAGGGCCTGCGCCTCGCGGGCCGCAAGCTGCGCGCGCCCGAAAAGACCATCGCCGTGCCGGACCACAACGTCCCCACCACCGAAGGCCGCGACAAGGTCATCGAGAACGAGGACAGCCGCATCCAGGTCGAGGCGCTCGACAAGAACGCCCGCGATTTCGGGATCAACTACTACCCCGTTTCCGACGTGCGCCAGGGCATCGTGCACATCGTCGGCCCCGAACAGGGCTGGACCCTGCCCGGCATGACCGTGGTCTGCGGCGACAGCCACACCGCCACCCATGGCGCCTTCGGCGCGCTGGCGCATGGCATCGGCACCTCGGAGGTCGAGCACGTGCTCGCCACCCAGACGCTGATCCAGTCGAAGTCGAAGAACATGAAGGTGGAGATCACCGGCCAACTCGCGCCCGGCGTCACCGCCAAGGACATCACCATGGCGGTGATCGGCCGCACCGGCACCGCCGGCGGCACCGGCTATGTCATCGAATATTGCGGCGAGGCGATCCGGTCGCTGTCGATGGAAGGCCGGATGACGGTCTGCAACATGGCGATCGAAGGCGGCGCCCGCGCCGGCCTGATCGCGCCCGACCAGACCACCTTCGACTACGTCAAGGGCCGGCCCCATGCGCCCAAGGGCGCGCAGTGGGAAGCGGCGATGGAGTGGTGGAAGACGCTCTATTCCGACGACGACGCGCATTGGGACAAGGTCATCACCATCCCCGGCGAGGAGATCGCGCCGCTCGTCACCTGGGGCACCTCGCCCGAGGACGTGCTGCCGATCACCGACGTCGTGCCTGAACCCTCAAGCTTCAAGGGCGGCAAGGTCGACGCCGCCCGCCGCGCGCTCGACTACATGGGCCTCAAGGCGGGCCAGAAGCTCAGCGAGATCGAGATCGACACGGTCTTCATCGGGTCGTGCACCAATGGCCGGATCGAGGATCTGCGCGCCGCCGCCGCGATCCTGAAGGGCAAGAAGATCAAGGACGGCATGCGCGCCATGGTGGTGCCGGGTTCCGGCCTCGTACGGGCGCAGGCCGAGGAAGAGGGTCTCGCCGACATCTTCAAGGCGGCGGGCTTCGAGTGGCGCCTCGCGGGCTGCTCGATGTGCCTTGCGATGAACCCCGACCAGCTCGCCCCCGGCGAGCGTTGCGCCGCGACCTCGAACCGCAATTTCGAGGGCCGGCAGGGCAAGGGTGGCCGGACCCACCTGATGAGCCCGGCGATGGCGGCGGCCGCCGCGATCACCGGACATTTGACCGACGTGCGGGAGATCCTGTGATGGACAAGTTCGAAAGCTTCTCGGGCGTCGCCGCCCCCATGCCGCTGGTCAACATCGACACGGACATGATCATCCCCAAACAGTTCCTGAAGACCATCAAGCGGTCGGGGCTCGGCGTGAACCTCTTCGCCGAGATGCGCTATCTCGACGACGGCTCCGAGAACCCGGATTTCGTGCTCAACAACGCGGCCTACCGCAATGCCGAGATCCTCGTCGCGGGCGACAATTTCGGCTGCGGCTCGTCGCGCGAGCACGCGCCCTGGGCGATCAAGGATTTCGGGATCAAATGCGTGATCTCGACCTCCTTCGCCGACATCTTCTTCAACAACTGCTTCAAGAACGGCATCCTGCCGATCACCCTGCCGCAGGAGCAGATCGACGTGCTGATGCGCGACGCCGAAAAGGGCTCCAACGCCCGGCTCGACATCGATCTTGAGAACCAGACCGTGACCACCTCCGAGGGCGAGAGCTTCGCCTTCGAGGTCGACCCCTTCCGCAAGCACTGCCTGCTCGAAGGGCTCGACGACATCGGCCTGACGCTGGAAAAGGCCACGGCCATCGACAGCTTCGAAGCGCAGGCCGGACAGGCGCGCCCCTGGGTCTGACCGACCCGGATTCGGGCGAGATTGGGGCGGCCTGGCGGGCCGCCCCTTGTCGATTGTGACATATACGAACGAATTATGCCGTAAGGTCAGCTTGTTACCACCCTTCTTGGTAGGTTCGGCGCGATGGCCTACCAGATGGGCTATCCATAAGACCTGAACCACGGGGGGATGGTCCCATTATGGGTCCATTCCGGCACCGACTCCGTCGCAAAAGCGCCGCAGTTCAAATGCTTCCTGAGAGGCATGCGTTGCCGCCTGGCATGGGAAAGGGCACAAATAGTGGCAGGATTGAGGCATAACGGCCCACAAGGGCCGAGACACGCCGGAACAGAGCCGCGACATTCGAACGTGGCCGCCCGGCGCAGGAATGGGCAGACTATGGTCACGCGACTGACAGGGGGAATCCTGCGGGCGGTGCTGGTGATGTTGCTGATCGCGACACCATCGCTGCTGCTGCAGGCGGGCGGCTCCGGCACACCCGAAATCGTGGCGCTGATCGCGCTCGGCGCGGGGCTGTTCACGGCGGTCGAATACACGTCGCTTTCGCCGAGCCTGGTTGAATTCCGCGACGCGCCGCCCTTCAACCGGATCCGCTTTGCCACCATCGCGCTGTCGGTGTTCCTGCTGTCGCTGCTGGCGCGCGACGGCACCGAACCCTCGACCTTCACCGCGCTCGTCGCGGCGCTGGCCGCGCCGCTGGGCCACGCGCTCGACATTCCCTATTCGCCGGTGCGGCTCGTCATGCTGACCCTGCCCGACGGCACCCCCGCCGCGCTGGCAGACCAGGTCCGCAGCGGCGCCGCGCTGAGCTACCTGCTGTCGCTGGGCTCGCTGGCGAGCTTCGCGGCGCTGCTGCGGTTTCGCGGCTGGCCGATGCGGTCGGGCAATTTCAACGTCTGGATCAACCTGCCGACCTTCGACCCGACCTCGGGGCCGGACGTGATCTGGCGGCTGCGCCGCGACGGGCAGTTCAACCTCGTGCTGGGCTTCCTGCTGCCCTTCGTGGTGCCGGCGCTGCTTTCGATCGGCGTGCCTCTGCTCGGGCCGCTCGATCTGTCGAACCCGCACACGATGATCTGGATGCTGACGGGCTGGGCCTTTCTCCCCGCGAGCCTGCTGATGCGCGGCGTGGCGCTGCAACGTGTCGCCGACATGATCGGCGCCCAGCGCGAACGCGCCTCGGCGCGCGAAGCCGGGCTGATGCCCGCGTGAAAGGCAAGGGGCGCGCAGGCCGCGCCCTTGTCGTGGCCCTTGCCGCCACCCTGCTGGCCGGGCCCGCCCCCGCCGACCCCCTCCGCCTCGCCACCTATGATCCGGGGCTGAGCCGTGACGGGCCCGGCCTGCTGTTGCGCGACATTCTCGCGCGCGAGGCGCAGGTGCTGGACGGCGGCCCGCATCATCGCCCATGCCCGCACCCCGACATCGTGCTGCTCACCGGTTTCGACTGGGACGCGCAGGGCGCGGCGCTCAGCGCCTTTGCCGCCTTGCTGCGGGAGATGGGCGGGCCGGTCTACCCGCACCTCTTCGCGCCGCCCTCGAATGCGGGCCTGCCCTCGGGGGCACGATCTCGACGGCGATGGCCGCACCGGGCGGGCGCGGGACGCGCAGGGCTATGGCCGCTTCACCGGCGACGGCGCGATGGCGCTGCTGTCGCGCCATCCGATCGGTGCGGCGCGCGATCTCGGCGACCTGCTCTGGCGCGACCTGCCCGGCGCCACCCAGCCCCGGCGAAACGGCGCGCCCTTTCCCTCCGCCGGGGCGCAGGCGGCGCGGCTTCTGTCCAGCACCGGCCACTGGGTGGTGCCGGTCAAGACGCCGGATGGCCCGGTCACGCTGATGGCCTTTGCCGCGACGCCGCCGGTCTTCGACGGGCCAGAGGATCTCAACGGGCTGCGCAACCGCGACGAAATCCGGCTCTGGCAGCGGCTGCTCGACGGCGATCTCGGCCCGGTGCCGCCCGCCCCCTTCGCCATCATCGGGCTGGCCAATCTCGATCCCGCCGACGGCGCGGGGCGGCGCGCGACCATGCGTGCCCTGCTTGCCGATCGGCGGCTTGTCGATCCCGCGCCCCGCAGCGCCGGGGGCCGGGCGCATGCCGACCCGGCGCAGTCGGGCGATCCCGGTCTCGACACCGCCGATTGGGACGACCCGCCAGACGGGCCCGGCAACCTGCGCGTCGATTACGTCCTGCCATCGCGCGAGGGGCTCGACGTGGCGGATGCAGGCGTGGTCTGGCCTGCGGCGGGCGATCTCGCGGACATCGCGGCGCGCGCCTCGGCGCACCGGCTGGTCTGGGTCGACCTGACCTTCGACTGAGCCCGCGTCACCGGCCGGTCGCCATGCGTATTTGAAGAATGGTGAAAGGTCACGGCGCCGCATCCCTTTCACCATTCTTCAAATACGCATGGCGCGCCTCATCCGCCGCCGCGGCGCCGAAGCGCCGCGCCCCAACTTGACCCGAGGGCGCTTGCGGGCTACCGCATCGCCATTCCATTCGTTTCAAACCGGAGCGCGCACGTGACCAATCCTTCCCTTCTGATCCTCGCCGGCGACGGCATCGGTCCCGAAGTCATGAACGAGGTGAAGAAGATCATCGGCTGGTATGGCGCCAAGCGCGATCTGGCCTTCGACGTCGAGGAGGATCTCGTCGGCGGCGCGGCCTATGACGCGCATGGCACGCCGCTCACCGATGCCACGATGGAGCGCGCCCAGAACGCCGACGCCGTGCTGCTCGGCGCCGTGGGCGGGCCGAAATACGACACGCTCGACTTCAGCCAGAAGCCCGAGCGCGGCCTTCTGCGCCTGCGCAAGGAGATGGATCTCTACTCCAACCTGCGCCCGGCGCAGTGCTTCGACGCGCTGGCCGATTTCTCCTCGCTCAAGCGCGACGTGGTCGCCGGGCTCGACATCATGATCGTGCGCGAGCTGACGAGCGGAGTCTATTTCGGCGAGCCGCGCGGCATCCACAAGGAGGGCAACGAGCGCGTCGGCGTCAACACCCAGCGCTATACCGAAAGCGAGATCGCCCGCGTCGCGCGTTCCGCCTTCGAACTGGCCCGCCGCAGGGGCAACAAGGTCTGCTCGATGGAGAAGGCCAATGTCATGGAATCGGGCGTGCTGTGGCGCGAGGTCGTGACCGAGATCCACGCGACCGAGTACCCGGACGTGGAGCTCAGCCACATGTATGCCGATGCCGGCGCCATGCAGCTGTGCCGCTGGCCCAAGCAGTTCGACGTGATCGTCACCGACAACCTGTTCGGCGACCTTTTGTCGGACGCCGCCGCGATGCTGACCGGTAGCTTGGGTATGCTGCCCTCCGCGTCCCTGGGCGCGCCGATGGCCAATGGCCGCCCCAAGGCGCTCTACGAGCCGGTGCACGGCTCCGCCCCCGACATCGCGGGCCAGGGCAAGGCCAACCCGATCGCCTGCATCCTGAGCTTCGCCATGGCGCTGCGCTACAGCTTCGACCAGGGCGCCGAAGCCGAGCGGCTGGAAAAGGCGGTGGAACAGGTTCTGGCCGACGGGCTGCGCACCGCCGACCTGCTCGGCCCCGAGGGCGGCAGCCCGATCTCGACCACCGAGATGGGCGACGCGATCCTCGCGGCGCTCGACGCCTCGCTCTGATCGGCCCGGGGCGGACGGGACAGCCCGTTCGCCCCTGCCTTGCATCCCCGGCACGGCTCGGCCATTGCTGGCCATGATTGCCGCCGCGTGAACGAAGGGATGCCGCATGGGACAGAATGCGAAGGGGGCGCTGCTCGCCCTGCTCGCCTTTGGGGTCTTTGCCACGCATGACGTGGTGGTGAAGGTGCTCGGCGGGGCCTATTCGCCGTTCCAGCTCATCTTCTTTTCGGTCACGCTCGCCTTTCCGCTGGCGATGGTCATGATCATCGGCGACCCCGAGCCCGGCACGCTGCGCCCGCGCCACCCGTGGTGGGTCGCGCTCAGGACCGCCGCCGGGCTGCTGACGGCGACCTGCGCCTTCTACGCGTTTTCGGTGCTGCCTCTGGCGCCGGTCTACGCGCTCATCTTCGCCAGCCCGCTGATCATCACCGTGCTGGCGATCCCGGTGCTGGGCGAAAGCGTCGGCCTGCGGCGCTGGCTGGCGGTGCTGGTCGGGCTGATCGGCGTGCTGGTGGTGCTCCGGCCCGGCCAGACCGAGCTGGGTCTTGGCCATCTCGCGGCGCTGGGCGCCGCGCTGGGCGGCTCCACCGCGTCGATCGTGGTGCGCAAGATCGGCCATGACGAACGCCCGATCGTGCTGCTGCTTTATCCGATGATCGCGAATTTCGTGGTGATGGGCCTCGCCCTGCCCTTCGTCTACGAACCGATGCCGATCGAGCATCTCGGGCTGATGGCGCTGATCGCGGTGCTGGGCTGGACCGCGGGACGGATCATGGTGGCGGCCTATTCCACCGGCGAGGCGGTGGTGGTGGCGCCGATGCAGTACAGCCAGATTCTCTGGGCCACCGCCTATGGCGCGCTGTTCTTTTCCGAGCTGCCCGATGGCCCGACCGCGCTGGGCGCGGGCATCATCATCGCTTCGGGGATCTATATCGTGGCGCGCGAGGGGCGCGGCGGCAATTCGGCGCATCGCCCGGTCTCGCAGACCCGCCTGCGCTACGAAACCGGCAGCGCCCCGCGCGCCAGCGTGCTGAAACGATTCCTGCGGCCCGGGCGTTTCCGCGCGGATTGACCGCGCGGACCCCCTTGCAAAGCCCCACGCGAGGCGTTAGGTCGGCGCCACGGTCGGAGTGTAGCGCAGCCTGGTAGCGCACCTGCTTCGGGAGCAGGGGGTCGGAGGTTCGAATCCTCTCACTCCGACCATTTTCCCCCTTCATGACATCTTGTTGCGCCGGAGCGTTCCGGGCGCTTCCCCTTCCGTCGCGAAACGTGTAGGCAGCGCACGAACTTTCAGGAGGCTCCCAATCATGGGCTACAAGGTCGTCGTCGTCGGCGCCACGGGCAACGTGGGTCGCGAAATGCTCAACATCCTGGACGAGCGCGCCTTTCCGATCGAGGAAATCGCCGTTCTCGCCAGCCGCCGCTCGCTCGGCACAGAGGTGAGCTTCGGTGACAAAACCCTGAAGACCAAGGACCTCGCCACATTCGACTTCACCGGCTGGGACATGGCGCTCTTCGCGATCGGCTCGGAGGCGACCAAGGAATACGCCCCCAAGGCCGCCTCGCAGGGCTGCGTGGTGATCGACAACTCGTCGCTCTACCGCATGGACCCCGACGTGCCGCTGGTGGTGCCCGAGGTCAACGCCGACGCGGTGCTCGGCTACACCAAGAAGAACATCATCGCGAACCCGAACTGCTCGACCGCGCAGATGGTTGTCGCGCTCAAGCCGCTGCATGACCGCGCCAAGATCAAGCGCGTCGTCGTCTCGACCTACCAGTCGGTCTCCGGCACCGGCAAGGAGGCGATCGACGAGCTGTGGAACCAGACCAAGGGCATGTATGTCCCCGGTCAGGAGGTCGAGCCCTCGGTCTATCCGCGCCAGATCGCGTTCAACGTGATCCCGCATATCGACGTCTTCATGGAGGACGGCGGCACCAAGGAAGAGTGGAAGATGGTCGTCGAGACCAAGAAGATCCTCGACCCCGCCATCAAGCTCACCGCGACCTGCGTGCGCGTGCCGGTCTTCGTCGGCCATTCCGAGGCGCTCAACATCGAGTTCGAGGACTTCCTCGACGAGGACGAGGCGCGCGACATCCTGCGCGAGGCGCCGGGCATCATGGTCGTCGACAAGCGCGAGGATGGCGGCTACGTCACCCCGGTCGAATGCGTCGGCGATTTCGCCACCTTCATCAGCCGCATCCGCCAGGACAGCACGGTCGAGAACGGCCTGAACCTGTGGTGCGTCTCCGACAACCTGCGCAAGGGTGCTGCGCTCAACGCGGTACAGATCGCCGAAGTGCTCGGCCAGAAGGCCCTGAAGAAGGGCTGACAGGCCAAGGGGCGGCCCCGCATCGCGGGCCGCCCCCCTTTTCTTGACGACGCCGGCGCGTCAGCCCACGCGCTGCATCGCCCCCTGTAAGGCCTGCAGGATCTCGGAGGTGTCGCAGGGCTTTTCCAGCACCGGCGCGCCGATATTGGAAATCGTCTCGCCCAGCCGCTGCAGATCGCCCGAATGCAGCACGAAGGGCACGCCGCGTTCGCGCAACGCCTGGGCGATCGGCAGGCAGGTCTCGGTGTGACCGAGCGACACGTCGAGCAGCGCCACGTCGACCTCGTGTTCCAGCCGCTGCATCCCCTGCCGCAGGTTGCGGCCATAGACGACATGCGCCCCCGCCTCTTCGAGGCATTCGTTGATGTCCATGGCGATCAGCACCTCGTCCTCGACCACGAGAACGGTCTTGCCGGACAGGGGAGAGGCTGCGGAATCGGTCTGGCGGTCCATCATGTTCATCGGGACCTCACAGGCTGGTCGGAAAGTGGATTTCGACATGCAGCCCCTCGGGCCGCCAGTCGTACTGGATGTCGCCCTCGCCGAGCGCGAGCATCCGTGAAATGATCGTCATGCCGATGCCCTTGCGCGCGGCGCCGTTTCCCGGCGCGGGGCCGCCGGTCTCGGTCCAGCCGAGCCCGAGCCTCGCTTCGCCATCGGGACCCTCTTCGAGGCTCCAGTCGAGCCGGACATGACCGTCCGGCACCGAGAAGGCGCCGTGCTTGACCGCGTTGATCGCCAGCTCGTGCAGCGACAGCGCCAGCACCGAGACGACATTGCTGTCGAGCGGCACCTTGCCCCCCACGAGCGTGACGCTCCCGGCCCCCATCGGCGCATAGGGATGGAGCAGGTCGCGAAACAGCTTGCGCGGATCGGTCGGCCCCTCGGTGAAGGACACCTCCAGCATCGCCTCATGCGCGCGGCCCAGCGACCGGATCCGGGCGTTGATCTTCTCGGCCAGCCCCTCGGCGCCGTCGAGCTTGCCGGTCATGGTGACGATCGAGGAGATCACCGCGAACATGTTCTTCATGCGGTGGCTGATCTCGCGCTCCATCATCCGCGCGTGTTTTTCGTCGGCGCGCGCGGCGTGCACGTCGGTCACGTCCCATTGCGAGCCGAAGATGTAGCGCAGCGAGCCGTCGTCATTGTAGATCGGCCCCAGATGCAGCGCGTTCCAGAACGGCGTGCCGTCCTTGCGGTAATTCAGCAGCTCGACGATCACCACCTCTTCGGAGGCGATCGCCTCGCGCAGCTTGCGCACCTGCGCCGGATCGGTGCCCGGCCCCTGCAAGAAGCGGCAGTTGCGGCCGATGATCTCCTCCTCGGAATAGCCGGTCAGCTCGCGGAAGGCGCGGTTGACGAAGACAAGCGGCGCATCCTCGCGGTTCGGATCGGCGAGCGTGATCGCCATGCGGGTCTGGGCCATCGCCTGCTCGAACAGCACGCCGGATTCGCCGCTCAGGCTGACTTGGCCGGCCTGGCTGCGGGCGTTCTCGAACTGCTGCGCGCGGGTTTCGCCTTGCGCCGGGCTGCGATGGGCCTGATCTTTCATGTGCTGCGCGTCCTCGTTTCGATGGCGGGGCCGGTGCCACGCGCCACGTTCAGCGGTGTCAGATAGGGCCGCGCGCAAAAAATTCACCCCCCCTGCCCGGTGAATGGGGACGGACGGGCCGCGCGCCGCCATGCCGGACGCGTTCATGGGGCCCGGGCCGCCGCGGCGGATCGTTTTCCGTCACGCCGCGTTCATCACCGCGAAAACCGCTCCCGCCCCGCGCCCGCGATGTCAGCTCAGCTCGTCGAGGCGCTCATGGACCGTCTCGATGCGGGCGAGATGGGCGCGGCCCTTGGCGCCGGAGCGCTGGAACGCCTCGAAGGCGATCAGCCGCAGCGCGGCCATCGGGCCCGCATAGCTGTCGAAGACGTGCGGGTTCTCCACCGGGCAGGTGATCGTCCACTCCGCACAGGTCGGCAGGATCCGCACCGAGGGGTCGGTGACCAGCAGGATCCGCACCCCGGAGGCCTGCAGCGCCTCGACGTAGTCGCGCATGGGGCGCACGGTGCGCCGCATCGCCACCACGACCGCCATGTCGCCCTTGCCCAGATCGGCAATCCGCTCGGCGATGCTTTCGCCGGGAGAGGAGGGAATCAGGCTGGTGCCGCCGCGAAACTGGAACACCAGCCGCCGGGCATAGCTGGCGAGGAAATGGCTGTTCCTGAACCCCATGAACGCCACCTGCCGCGCCTCCAGAAGCGCCGCGACGACCTGCTGCATCTTGTCCGCGGACAGATCGGCCAGCGCGCCTCTCAGGCAGGCGGCCTCCGCATCCGCAAAGCGGCCGACGACGCCGTTTTCCGCCGCCTCCGCCACCTGGCTTTCGGTGAAGAGCGGCGACCCGGTCTGGCGTGCCTCGCGGGCGGCCAGCCGCATTTCCTCGTAGCTTTCGAACCCCACCCGCTTCACGAATCGCGTGATCGTCGAATTCGACACCCCCACCCGCGCGGCCAGCTCGCTTCCGGGATACATGCTGATATCGCCCGGCGCGGCGAGAATGTGGTCGGCGACCTCTTTCTCGCGGGCGCTGAGTCCCTCATAGGCGGCATGGATGGCACCGACGATGTCGGCCGGCTTGCTGATCGTGACCTTCATCTTGTCCGCCGTCCTCGCATACCGCTCAAAATCTGTACCTTTCCCTTAAAAACCTGCCCATCTTTTGAGGTCAATAGAAAAAACTTTCCAAAAGATTTGACAGACTGGAAAACTGGTTCCAATCTTGCCGCAACGTCGCGTAGCGCTGCGCTATCGCGTTGCCGGGAGGATGGGATGCCAAAGGTCGCCGTGGCCGCAAGGGCCGCAAGTCTCAAGCTCAACAAGCTGGTCGAGATCACCTGCGTCGGGCTGCTGGTGCTGCTCGTTCTCGATGTCTGGCTCGGGGTGCTGGTGCGCTATGCCATACCGCTCCCGCTGACCTTCACCGAGGAGCTCGCGCGGTACCTGATGATCTGGATGGCGCTGCTCGCGGTGTCCTCGGGCATCGCCTACCGCGAGCATATCGGGGTGGAATTCCTGTTCGCCAGGTTCCCGGCCAAGGGGCGGCGCTACCTCGCGGTCGGCTTCGACCTGATCGCCTTCGCCTTCTTCGCGCTGCTGTTCTGGTACGGGCTCGAATTCGTCGAGCGCGGCTTCAAGCGCCAGACCATGATCTTCGACATGCCCAAGGCCTACCCGTTCATGGGCGTGCCGCTCGCCGCGGCGCTGGCCTGCATCCAGCTGCTGCTCACCGCCATTCACGACTTTCATGCCAGCGAGGCGCCGGAGCGGACCGGCGACGCGCTGGCCGGGCTGAACGCGGACGCGCTCGCGCCGACGGAGAACTAGGACATGCTCGTACTCGGTAGCTTCTTCGGCCTTCTGGTCATCGGCCTGCCCGTGGGCTTCACCATCGGGGTGGCGGGGATGATCGGCATCTTCAGCATGGGCCCGAGATTCATGGCGATGGCGCCGGACCGCCTGTTTGCCGGGCTCGACCTGTTCCCCTTCCTCGCGATGCCCTTCTTCATCCTCGCCGGCGAGATCATGAATCGCTCGGGCATCACGCTGGGCCTGGTCAAGCTGGCGGATTCGCTGGTCGGCTGGATGCGCGGCGGCATGGCGCATTCCAACATGGTGGCCTCGGTGATGTTCGCCGGGATCACCGGCTCGGCCACCGCCGACGCCGCCGCCTTCGGCAACACGCTGGTCCCGGCGATGGAAAAGGCCGGTTACACCCGCCGCTTCGCCTGCGCCGTGACCGCGGCCGGGTCGATCATCGGCCCGACCATCCCGCCCTCGACCCTGGCGATCATCTACGGCTCCCTGATGGGGGTTTCGATCGCCGGGCTGTTCGCGGCGGGCATCCTGCCGGGGCTGCTGATCTGCGCGATCTGCATGATCGTGATCGCCCTGCTGGGCAAGCGGCTCAACCTGCCCAAGGGCACGCAGAAGCCGAGCATCCGCTCGGTCTGGGCGGCGCTCCGCGAAAGCTGGCTCGCCGCCATCCTGCCGATCTTCATCCTCGGCTCGATCCTGGGCGGCATCGCCACCCCGACCGAGGCCGCCGCCATCGCCGTCTTCTACGCGCTGGTCGTCGGCGGCGTCGTCTACCGCGCGCTGAGCTGGCAGGATCTCTACGAGATCGCGGTGCGCACCACCCGCATCACCGGCGTCATCTTCCTGATCATCGCCTCGGCCACGATCCTGGGCTGGTGGATGGCCTTCAACCAGATCCCGCAGGCCATCGCCGAGGCGGTGCTGTCGGTCTCCGAGAACCCGACCGTGGTGATCTCGCTCATCCTCGGGCTGCTGCTGGTGATCGGTCTGTTCATGGACATCAACGCGACGCTGATCATCCTCGCGCCGGTGCTGGCGCCGCTGACGCTGCAGATCGGCATGGACCCGGTGCATGCCGGCATCATGATCATCCTCGCGCTCAACATCTCGCTGATGACACCGCCGGTCGGGGCCTGCCTGTTCGTTCTCGCCTCGGTGACCAGGGAAAGGGTCGAGGCGATCACCTCGGCGCTGTGGCCCTTCATCCTCGCCGAATTCGCGGTGCTGCTCGTCGTCGCCTACTGGGCCGACCTGACGCTGTTCATCCCGCGCCTGCTCGGCCTGTGAGCCCGTTTCGACCCCGATAACAACCAAACCAAGAAACCTGCCAACTGGGAGCCTGACCATGAAACTGAAGACCCTCGCCCTCGGCGCGATCCTTGCCGGCAGCGTCGCCCTGCCCGCCCTGGCACAGGACGTGACGATGCGGCTCGCCCACCTGAACCCCGAAGACCCGCTCAAGAGCCATTCCGGCGCCATGGCCTCGGTCTTCAAGTCGCTGGTCGAGACCGCCTCGAACGGCGAGATCGAGGTCCAGCTCTTTCCGAACGGCCAGCTCGGCAAGGACAACGAGGTGATCGACCAGGTCAGCGCCGGCATCGTCGAATCGACGATCTCCTCGGCCGGCGGCGTGGCGCAGCACTACCCGCTGGTCGGCGTGTTCGACATCCCCTTCGCCTTTCCCAATATCGGCGTCGCCAGCCGGGTGATCGACAAGGACAGCGCCTTCGGCCAGGAATTCGTCGCCGACCTCGAGGCCGAGACCGGGCTCAAGGTGCTGGGCCTGCTCGACTCGGGCGGCTTCTTCGCCTTCACCAACAGCGAACGCCCGATCAAGACGGTCGAGGACATGGAAGGCCTGCGCATCCGCACGATGACGCTGCCCACCCACGAGGCGCTGGTGACCTCGCTCGGCGGCAAGCCGACGCCGCTGCCCTGGGCCGAGGTCTACACCGCGCTGCAGACCGGCGTGGCCGACGGCCAGATGAACCCGGTCCCGGTCATCGCCTTCGCCAATTTCGACGAGGTGCAGACCTACCTGTCGCTGACCAACCACATCATCACCCCCTATGTCTGGGCGATGAACCAGGACTTCTACGACGGTCTGAGCGACGCGCATCGCGAGATCGTCGACTGGGCCTCGGAGGTCGCCACCGATGCCGGCCGCTCGATGTCGCGCATCATCGAGGCCTCCGACGAGGGCCTCGCCAAGCTCTCCGAGAGCATGGAGGTCAACGTCGTGACCCCCGAGGAGCAGGCGAAGTTCGCCGCCGCCACCCAGCCCGCCGTGCGCGCCCTGATCGAGGAGAAATACGGCGAGAAGGGCCTGCAGATGCTCGAATCGATCCAGAGCTCGGTCGAGGCCGCGAAGTTCTGACCAAGGTTCCGCCCGGACCCGGACGACGCCGTCCGGGACCGGCCCCACCCCCAAGACAACACCCGAAGGAGATCGACGTGCAGACTGCAAGTCGCGTGACACTGGCCTGTGATGGCGAGATCATCCGCAATCCGCTGGCCGACCCGAATGCGGCCTATGGCGCGGCACAGGAGGCGATCCTGAGCGAGGCCGGCCTCGCGCAGGCGCGCGCCGCCATCACCGCCTGGCCGGGCTACGCGACGACGCCGCTGCACCGGCTGGACGGGCTGGCCCGCGAGGCCGGAATCGCCGCGCTGCACTACAAGGACGAGGGCCCGCGCTTCGGGCTGGGCAGCTTCAAGGCGCTCGGCGGCGCCTATGCCGTGGCGCAGCTGCTGCGCCGCGAGATCGCCGCGCGCCGGGGCGGCGAGATGCCCGCGATGGAGGAGATCCTGCGCGGCGACCACCGCGACGTGGTGCGCGGGATCACCGTCTGCTGCGCCACCGACGGCAATCATGGCCGCTCGGTCGCCTGGGGCGCGCGGACCTTCGGCTGCAACTGCGTGATCTTCATCCACGCCACCGTCAGCGAGGGCCGCAAGACCGCGATCGAGGCCTATGGCGCCGAGGTCCGCCGCACCACCGGCAATTACGACGACTCGGTGCGCGAGGCGCAGCACACCGCCGGGCGCGAGGGCTGGTTCGTGGTCTCCGACACCTCCTATCCCGGCTATACCGAGATCCCCAAGGACGTGATGCAGGGCTACGAGCTGATGGCGGCCGAGGCCGACGCGGCGCTGGCCGAGCCGCCGACCCACATCCTGCTGCAGACCGGCGTCGGCGGCATGGCCGCCGCGGTGGCGGCCTATTTCAAGCGCCGCTACGGCGCGGCGCGGCCGAAGATCATCCTCGCCGACCCGATCAAATCGGCCTGCTGGGCCGAGACCATCCGCGAAGGCGTGCCGACGGCGGTGCATGGCGATCTCGACACGCTGATGGCCGGGCTGGCCTGCGGCGAGATCTCGATCAACGCCTGGGAGGTGCTGCGCGACAGCTGCGACGCGGTGGTGACGGTGTCGGACGACGACGCGATCGCGCTGATGAAGGCGCTGGCGGCGCCGGACACCGGCGACACGCCGATCGTCGCCGGGGAATCGGCGGTGGCCGGGCTGGCCGCGCTGTTCACGCTGATGCGCTCCGAGGCGGATCGCGCCGCGCTGGACCTCGGGCCCGATGCGCGGGTGCTGGTCTTCGGCACCGAGGCCGACACCGACCCCGTGCTCTACCAGCAGCTCGTCGGCCGCAGCGCCGCGCAAGTCCTGAAGGTGGCATGATGGCGCCGGATCTTCGCATCGACCTCGACCGCCTGATGGGCCGGCTGCGCGCCCTGGGCGAAATCGGCGCCCTGCCCGGCGGCGGCGTCAAGCGGCTCGCGCTGAGCGACGCGGACAAGGCCGGGCGGGATCTCGTCTGCGGCTGGATGCGCGATCTCGGTCTCGATCTCACCACCGACTGCATCGGCAATGTCTGGGGGGTGCGCCGCGGCCGCGAGGACACCGCCCCGGTCGTGATCGGTTCGCATATCGACACGGTCGCCACCGGCGGGCTCTATGACGGCAATCTCGGCGTCCTGGCCGGGCTCGAGATCGTCGAGACCCTGAACGACGCCGGGATCGAGACGCGCCGCCCCGTCGCGGTCGGCTTCTTCACCAACGAGGAAGGCGCCCGCTTCGCGCCCGACATGATGGGCTCGGGCGTGGCCCAGGGCGCGCTCGATCTCGACGACACGCTCGCCACCGTGGGCATCGACGGGCAACGCGTCGGCGACGAGCTGCGGCGCATCGGCTATGCCGGCGACGCGCCCCCCCTCGCCCTGAAGCCCGACAGCTTTCTCGAGCTGCATGTCGAACAGGGCCCCGTGCTCGAACGCGAGGGCATCGCCATCGGGGCGGTGACCGGCGTGCAGGGCATCTCCTGGACCGAGTTCACGGTGACGGGCGTCTCCAACCATGCCGGCACGACGCCGATGGCGATGCGCCACGATGCCGGCGTGGTCGCGGCCCGGATCGCGCTCGAGGCGCGCGCGATCGCCGATGCGTTCGGCCCGCCGCAGGTGGCGACGGTGGGCGCGTTCCGGCTCGAGCCGGACCTGGTCAACGTCGTGCCCCAGAAGGCGGTGCTGACCGTCGATCTGCGCAACACCGACAACGTCCGGCTGATCGAGGCCGAGACGCGGCTGCGCAGCACGGCGCGCAAGGCCGCGGCCGAGGAAGGCTGCACGGTCGAGCTGCGCAGCCTGGCCCGGTTCGACCCGGTCGAGTTCGACGAGGGGCTGGTGGCCGCGATCGAGACCGCCGCGGCGGAGCTGGGCCACGGCGTGCGGCGCATGCCCTCCGGGGCCGGGCACGACGCGCAGATGTTCGCCCCGAACTGCCCGACGGCGATGGTCTTCGTCCCCTCGCAGGACGGGCTCAGCCACAACATCAACGAATACACCGCGCCCGAGGAGATCCGGGCCGGCGTCGACGTGCTGTTCCGCGTGGCGCTCGCGCGCGCCGGGGCGGACATCCTTGCGGAGCAGGACCAATGAACAGACAATATGTTGTAGCCGCCGCGCAGCTCGGCCCGATCGCCCGCGACGAGTCGCGCGGCTCGACCGTGGCGCGGATGGTCGCGCTGATGCGCAAGGCCAAGAGCCGCGGCGCCGAGGTCGTCGTGTTTCCCGAGCTGGCGCTGACCACCTTCTTCCCGCGCTGGTATCTCGAGGACGAGGCCGAGCTCGACCGCTTCTACGAGACCGCCATGCCGAGCGACGAGACGCGGCCGCTGTTCGACGCGGCGGTCGAGCTCGGCCTGGGCTTCTATCTCGGCTATGCCGAGCTGGTGCAGGAAAACGGCCGCAAGCGGCGCTTCAACACCTCGATCCTGGTGGACAGCAGCGGCGAGATCGTCGGCAAGTACCGCAAGATCCACCTGCCCGGCCATTTCGAGCACGAGCCTTGGCGCCCGTTCCAGCATCTCGAGAAGCGCTATTTCGAGCATGGCGATCTCGGCTTTCCGGTGCATGACGCCTTTGGCGGCACGATGGGCATGTGCCTGTGCAACGACCGCCGCTGGCCCGAGACGTTCCGCGTTCTGGGCCTGCGCGGCGCCGAGATGGTCATGCTGGGCTACAACACGCCGCTGCACTACCCGCTCGCGCCCGAGCACGACCACCTGCAGAACTTCCACAACCACCTGTGCATGCAGGCCGGCGCCTATGCGAATGGCTGCTGGGTGGTGGCGGTGGCCAAGGCCGGGCACGAGGAGGGCTGCGACCTGATCGGCGGCACCTGCATCATCGCGCCCACCGGCGAGGTCGTGGCCCAGACGCAGGGCTTCGGCGACGAGCTGGCGCTGGCGGAGGTGGATCTCGATCGCTGCAAGGAGATCCGCGAGAACATCTTCAACTTCGCCCTGCACCGCGAGCCGGAGGATTACGCCCCCATCTGCGCGCCCAAGAGCGCGAGCGCAGCCGCGTGACCGGCCTCCGGCCGGTCTAGCCCGCCGACAGCCCCACGGCGCGCAGGGCCCCTGCGCGCCGCGAGATCCGTCCGCGACCCAATAATGCATGCAGAACGCGCGTTTCCCCGCATGGCAGCGGCGTTGACGCCCCCCCGGACAGGGCCGGATTTCAGCAGACCTTCGGTTTTTCGAGACCACGGCCCCGGACGAATGCCGGGTCTCGCGGATACCCAGAGGGCTGCTTCACGCGGATGCGCCGCTCCCGGCGCGCCGTTGCGGCCACCGCCGCCAAGGCCCCATGCGGCCAAAGCCGGGCAACGCGACCGACTACCCGTCCTCGGGCGCCGCATCCCATCTGTCGTTCAGTATTCTGGCCTTGTCCCCGTCCGGGTCTTCGTACTGATGCGATTTCAGGGTCCAGAGAAACCCCAGCAGCCCCAGCCCCCCCAAGAACAGCGACACCGGTATCAGGACCACCAGGACATTCATCGAATTCGCCTCGCCGCGTTGAGACTGACCGTGAGCGAAGAGCTCGACATCGCCAGCGCCGCCAGCCAGGGCGTTGCGAAACCTGCCAGCGCCAAGGGAATGGAGACCGCGTTGTAGAGCAGTGACAGCCAGATGTTCTGGCGCATCCGTCGCACCGCGCCGCAGGACGCCCCGAGCGCGTCCGGAACCGCGGAAAGATTGTCGCGAAGAAGCACCAGATCCGCCACGTTACGCGCCGCGTCGAGCGCGCTGCCCGGTGCGATCGAGGCATGGGCCTCGGCCAGGCCGCCCGTGTCGTTCAGGCCGTCACCGACCATCAGGCAGGTCCGGCCCTCGGCCCGGCGGGCCCGCAGCCAGTCCATTTTCTCCTCCGGCGACATGCGCGCCTCGAAACGCGCGATGCCCAGGGCATCGGCCAGCCGCGTCACGGGCGCCGGGGCGTCGCCCGAAAGCAACGCGACATCATAGCCCAGCGCGCGCAGCTCCGCGATGCACTCCTGCGCGTCGGCGCGGGGCGTCTCCTCGAAGCAAAAGGCGAAGAGCGCGCCGCTGGCATCGCGCAGCGCGACCAGTGTCTCGTCGGAATCGGCGGCCAGGCCGAGCCAGCCGGGGTTGCCCAAGGCCACGCTGTGGCCGTCATGCTCGCCCTCGACGCCGCGACCGGGCAGCTCGCGCAGCCGCTCCACCGGTGCCGGCGAAAGACCGCGCGCGCGGGCGGCGGCGCAGATCGCGCGCGACAGCGGATGCGCCGAGCCGCGCGCCAGCCCCGCTGCCAGGGCCAGGACATGGTCGGGCGGATCGCCGGCAAGCGCCAGCTCGCCGGTCGTCAGGGTGCCGGTCTTGTCGAACACCACGAGGTCGATCTCGGACATCCGCTCGAGCGCGGTATGGGATTTCACGAGGATGCCACGCCGGAACAGCCAGCCGGTCGTCACGGTGGAAACCGCCGGCACGGCGAGGCCGAGCGCGCAGGGGCAGGTGATCACCAGCACCGAGATCGCCACGTCGAGCGCATGCCAGGCATCGGCGGTGGCCCACCACCAGCCGAGAAACGCCCCCGCGCCCAGCAGGTGCACCACCGGGGCATAGATCCGGGCGGCGCGATCCGCGAGGCCGGAATGACGCGAACGCTGGTTCTCGGCCGCGGCGACCAGATCCGCCAGCCGCCGCAGCCGCGTATCCGCCCCGGCGCGCCGCACGTCGAGAATGAGCGGGCCACTCAGATTGGTCTCGCCCGCCGAGACTTCGCCCCCCGGCCCTATCGCCTGCGGCCGGCTCTCGCCGGTCAAGGCAGAGCGGTCGAGATCGCTTTCGCCCTCGGTCACCACCCCGTCGGCCGGCACCCGGTCCCCGGGACGAATGCGGATCAGGTCGCCCTCGACGAGGTCGGCCGCTCGCACGATCTCCTCGTGACCGTCGCGCAACCGCAGGGCCTGCGGCGCCTCCAGTGCCGCGAGCTCGGCCGCCGCCGAGCGGGCCGCCTGCCGGCCGGCATGGTCGAGATAGCGGCCGATCAGCAAAAAGAAGGTCAGCGCCAAGGCCGCATCGAACCAGCCCGGCCGCTCCGCCCCCTCCAGCGCGCCCATGAGCGAGACCAGCGTCGCCAGCGCGATGGCCAGCGAAATCGGCACGTCCATGTTGAGCCGCCCCGCCGAGACCGCCCGCAGGGCCGAGGCGAAGAAGGGCCGCGCCGCATAGGCGACGGCGGGCAGCGCGATCAGCGCCGAGACGAGGTGGAACAGCTGCGCCGTCGCCTGCGCCGCGCCGGACCACACCGCCACCGACAAAAGCATCACGTTCATCATCGCGAAGCCCGACACCCCGATCCGCAGGATCAGGTCGCGCCCGGTGCTGTCGCGCCCGGCCAGCAGGTCGGTGTCCAGAAGCTGCGCCCTGTGACCCTCCGCCGCGAGCGCGTCGATCACGCCGCCCGCGTCGCGCCCGTCGGTGCACAACAGCACCCGCTTGCGGGTCAGGTTGACTCGCGCCTCGCGGATGCCGGGCAGCCGCGCCAGCGCCGCCTCGACCGAGGCGATGCAGGCGGCGCAATGGATATCGGGCAGGTGCAGCACGAGATCGGGCCGCGCGACCGTCGCCGTGGGCGCGGTTTCGGGCAGCGGCGCGGCCGCGCAGGCCGGGCAGGCCGCGGTCATTGCCGGACCCGCAGGGTGATGCGTTTCTCGAACGGCGTGCCGTCGGCCGCCTCGGCCTCGACATCGATCCGCCACAAGCCGGGCGTGAGATCGAGCGCGACCGGCTGGCCATCCGCCGCCTCAAGCGACAGCGGGCGGGCGCGTTCCGTCGGCCGCCCGATCGCGACAGCGAGATGGGCCGGCGTGACGATCCGGCCCTCCCGGTCGCGCAATTCCAGCCGCAGCGCGCCGTCGGCATGGCTTGCCTGCACGGCCCAGCCCAATCGTTCCTGCGCCGCGCGGCGGCGTTCGAAGCTCTGGCTGGCGACGTAGCTGCTGTCGACCTCGAGCCCCGAGAAGCTGCCCACGGCCTGGGTCGCCATGGTCAGATTGACCCCGATGATCACGGCGAAGGCCCCCGTGAAGAGCCCGAGAACGTGGCGCCCGGTAAGCTCTCGTTTCGTCATGATTTTTCTTTCCCGTTGAAGCTGGTGTCGACCGAGGCGCGCGCGCCGCCATCGGCGGCCTCGGCCCAGATCCGCAGCGCGCTGCGATGGTGCGTGGCGGGCGCCGAGCCCGGCGGCGCGGTCACGTAGATCCGCGCCAGCGCCTGGGTGTCGGCGGGCACGGTGACGACCGGCTGCGCCGCGCCCTCGACCGAGAGCGCCAGCCCCGTCTCGCCGCCCAGAGACAGGGCGAAATCCACCGGCGTGCCGGTCTTGTTGCGCAGCCGCAGGTCATAGGCGTTGCGGATGCTGCCATCCGACAGCGTCACGAAGAGCGGGTTGCGCTCGGGCGCGACCGTCAGCTCGAGATCCGCGCGCATGAACAGCATCGCCACCAGCGCCACGCCGATCCCGGCCCAGAGCGCGGCATAGAGGATGTTGCGCGGGCGCAAGACGTGCTGCCGCGCCGGGCGCGGGGCGGCGCCGGCCGCCTCGCGCGGGGCGTCCGACAGCGCGAGGTAATCGATCAGGCCCCGGTCGCGGCCGGTGCGCGCCATGACCTCGTCGCAGGCGTCGATGCACAGCGCGCAGGTGATGCAGGCCATCTGCTGGCCGTCGCGGATGTCGATCCCCATCGGGCAGACATTGACGCAGGCGCTGCAATCGATGCAGTCGCCAAGGCTTTCGGCGGCGGCGGTCTTGCGGTGCTTGCCGCGCGGCTCACCACGCCAGTCGCGATAGGCGACGGTCAGCGTGCCCTCGTCCATCATCGCGCCCTGGATGCGCGGCCAGGGGCACATGTAGATGCAGACCTGCTCGCGCATGAAACCGCCGAAGACGAATGTGGTGGCGGTCAGCACGAGGATGGTGGCGTAGGCCACGGGCGGGGCGGAGAACTGCGCCAGATCGCGCGCCAGCGTCGGCGCGTCGGTGAAGTAGAACACCCAGGCGCCGCCGGTCATGAGGCCGATCAGAGCCCAGACCGTCCACTTGGTCAGCCGCAGCCGCCACTTGCGCGCCGACCACGGCGCGGCGTGCAGCCGCAGCCGGGCGTTGCGGTCGCCGTCGATCCATCGCTCGACCAGGATGAACAGGTCGGTCCAGACCGTCTGCGGGCAGGCATAGCCGCACCAGACCCGGCCCAGCGCCGCGGTGAACAAAAACAGCCCGATCCCGGCCATGACCAGAAGCCCCGCGACGAAGTAGAACTCGTGCGACCAGATCTCGACCATGAAGAAGTAGAACCGCCGGTTCGCGAGATCGACCAGCACCGCCTGGTCGGGCAGGTCCGGTCCGCGATCCCAGCGCAGCCACGGGGTGAGGTAGTAGATCCCCAGCGTCACCGCCATGATCTGCCATTTCAGCCGGCGGTAGAACCCCGAGACCCGGCGCGGGAAGATCGGCACCCGCGCGGCGTAAAGTGAGGATGGTCGTGACGTCATCTGTTCCGTCCTGTCTGCCGCCCCCCTTCTGCATCGCGGCAGCGGGGGCGGCATTGACGTGGATCAATTCAGGGCAGCGCCCTTGTCGTTCCCGGGCGCGCCTCAGCCGGGCTCGGCATTCAGTGCCGGGCCAGCCCCGAGCTGCCGTTCATCGGCCTCGCCGCCGCCGAGCTGGTGCACATAGGCCGCGAGGGCGCGCAGTTCGGCCTCGTCGAGCCGACCGCCCCAGCCCGGCATCACGCCATAGGGGCCTTTCGCGATCACCCGGGTCAGGGTCTCGGCATCGCTGCCGTAGAGCCAGATGGCGTCGGTGAGGTCGGGGGCGCCGATCGCGCGGTCGCCGCGCGCATCCGCGCCGTGGCACGAGGCACAGTTGTCGGCGAAGAGCATGCCGCCCTCTCCCGCCTCCGGGTCGACGCCCTCCGGCAGCGCCCGGACATGCGCGACGAGGCTGCGGATCTCGTCGCGGCCGAGGAAATCGCCGAAGCCCGGCATCTGCGAGAAGCGCGTCTCGGGATCTTCCTCGTTGCGGATGCCGTGGCGGATGGTGTGGGCGATCTCCTCGATCTCGCCGCCCCAGAGCCAGTCGTCGTCGAGCAGGTTCGGATAGCCCACCGCGCCTGCCGCGCCCGCGCCGTGGCACTGCGAGCAGTTGGTGCGAAACAGCGCCGCCCCCGCCTGCACGGCAAAGCGGTGCAGATCGGGGTCGTCGTCGCGCAGGGCCGCCAGATCGGCGTCGAGCAGCCCCGTCCAGCTTTCGGTCTGCGCCGCCTCGACCGCGCCGATCTGCGCCGCGACCGCGCCACGTGTGGACCAGCCCAGAACCCCGGTCGTCGCGCCCGACACCAGCGGCCAGGCCGGGAACAGGATGATGTAGCCGATGCCCCAGACCACGGTGGCGTAGAAGGTCCACAGCCACCAGCGCGGCAGCGGGTTGTTCAGCTCGCGGATGCCGTCCCATTCATGGCCGGTGGTCTCGGTGCCGGTGATCTCGTCGCGCTCGCCCCCGCTCATTGCCCGGCCTCCCGCTTCGCGCCGCGCTGCAGCGGCTGTTCCGGTTCGGGCGAGAAGATCAGCCGCGCAGCGTCGTCATGCAGCGGCCGGCTGCCGGGCCGGAAGGCCCAGAGGATACAGCCGAGGAAGAAGCCGAACATCATCAGCAGCACCCAGCTGTCGGCGATCTGTCGAAGTATCGAGTAGGTGTCCATCGCGCGTCCCCTATCGGCTGGCATCTGCGGTGAAGGTGGAGAAGTCGACCAGCGTGCCGAGCATCTGGAGATAGGCGATCAGCGCATCCATCTCGGTCAGACCGGGGTTGCCGTCGAAGTCGCGGGCCTGCGCGCCCGGGTAGCGCTCGAGCAGCCCGCCATGATCGCCCATCGGGTCGGCCTGGGCCCGGAAATCGGCCTCGGCGGTCTCGATCATCGCGTCGCTGTAGGGCACGCCGACCAGCCGGTGGGTGCGCAGGAGCGCTGGGGCGTCCTCGGCCGAGAGCGGCCGGCGTTCGAGAAAGTCGTATTTCGGCATGACGCTTTCGGGCACGACCGATTGCGGATCGCGGAAGTGATCGACATGCCATTCGTCCGAGTAGCGGCCGCCGACCCGCGCGAGGTCCGGGCCGGTGCGCTTGGAGCCCCACTGGAACGGGTGGTCGTACATCGATTCGGCGGCGAGGCTGTAATGGCCGTAGCGCTCGACCTCGTCGCGCATCGGGCGGATCATCTGGCTGTGGCAGACATAGCAGCCCTCGCGCACGTAGATGTCGCGCCCGGCCAGCTCCAGCGGCGAGTAGGGCCGCATGCCGTCGACCTCCTCGATCGTGTTCTCGAGCCAGAACAGCGGCGCGATCTCGACGATGCCGCCGATGGTGACGACGACGAAGGACAGCACCAGAAGCAGCGTGGCGTTGCGCTCGATCATGCCGTGACGGTCGATCAGCCGGGGCTTGCCCGCCGGGGCGGTCTGGGTGGTTTGCTCGGTCATGGGATCACTCCGCGGCGATGGTGTCGGTGGGGGCGGTGGTGCGGGCCGGCGCGCCGCGCACGGTCATCCACATGTTCCAGACCATGATCAGCGCCCCCGCGAGGTAGAGACCGCCGCCGAGCGCGCGGATCACGTACATCGGGAACTTGGCGGCGACGGTGTCGGCGAAGGAGTTGACGAGGAAGCCCTGGTCGTCGACCTCGCGCCACATCAGGCCCTCCATGATTCCGGTGACCCACATCGCCGCCGCGTAGAGCACGATGCCGATCGTCGCGAGCCAGAAGTGCCAGTTGATCGCGGCGTTGGAATACATGCGCTCCCGGCCCCAGAGCTTCGGCGTCAGGAAGTAGAGGCAGCCGAAGGTGATCAGCCCGTTCCAGCCGAGCGCGCCGGAATGCACGTGGCCGATGGTCCAGTCGGTGTAGTGCGACAGCGAGTTGACCGCGCGGATCGACATCACCGGCCCCTCGAAGGTCGACATGCCGTAAAAGGCGAGGCTGGCCACGAACATGCGGATGATCGGGTCGGTGCGGATCTTGTCCCAGGCGCCCTCGAGCGTCATCAGCCCGTTGATCATGCCGCCCCAGCTCGGCATCCACAGGATCACCGAGAACACCATGCCCAGCGTCGAGGCCCAGTCGGGCAGCGCGGTGTAGTGCAAATGGTGCGGACCGGCCCAGATATAGAGGAAGATCAGCGCCCAGAAGTGGATGATCGACAGCTTGTAGCTGTAGACCGGCCGGCCGGCCTGCTTGGGCACGAAGTAGTACATCATGCCGAGGAAGCCCGCGGTCAGGAAGAAGCCCACCGCGTTGTGGCCGTACCACCACTGGGTCATCGCGTCCTGCACGCCGGCGAAGAGCTGCACCGACTTGGAGCCCCAGATCGAGACCGGGATCGACAGGTTGTTGACCACGTGCAGCATCGCCACGGTGACGATGAAGGCGAGGAAGAACCAGTTGGCGACGTAGATGTGCCGCTCGCGCCGCTTCAGGATCGTGCCGAGATAGACGGCGAGGTAGGCGAGCCAGACCACGGTGAGCCAGATGTCGACATACCATTCCGGCTCGGCGTATTCCTTCGACTGGGTCGATCCCAGCAGGTAGCCGGTGGCGGCGAAGACGATGAAGAGCTGATAGCCCCAGAACACGAACCAGGCGGTGTTGCCGCCCCAGAGCCGCGCCGCGGAGGTGCGCTGCACCACGTAGAACGAGGTCGCGATCAGCGCGTTGCCGCCAAAGGCGAAGATCACCGCCGAGGTATGCAGCGGCCTGAGCCGCCCGAAATTCGCCAGCCCCTCGGACCAGTCGAAGTTCAGCGCCGGAAAGGCCAGCTGCAGCGCGATGAAGACGCCGACGAGAAAGCCCACGACGCCCCAGAAGGCGGTGGCGATGACGCCGGCGCGCACCGGTCCGTCCATGTAGCCCGACAGGTCGGGCGCGGGCCGCGGCTCGCCGGTGCGGCGCAGGGCGCGCAGCAGCAGCCCGCCCGCGACGATCATGACGATGGCGGCGTGCAGGCTATAGGCGGGGTCGCGCCCCCAGTCGGCCGCGATCGCGGCCAGCAATGTGACCAGAGCCAGCAAGGGGATCTTCAGGTAATCCATGCGTGTCGTGTCCCTCGGCTTCGACCGCGCTCGGGGAGCGGCGCGGCATTCCGATGGGCGATGCCACGTTTCGCCATGGGCGGGCTTTGACATGGATCAAATCGGCCGGGCTCTTTCGCGGGTGCGTCCCTGCGCGGATCCGCCCGACGGATGGTTCAGGCCGATCGCCGATGCAGGCGCGGGTCCAGATCGGCGGGCGCCGCGCTTTCCGGCGCTGGCGGGCCGAACGGAACCACAGCCCTTGGCCACCGCCCGATCAGGGTCCCGGCCATATGCGGGGGGCTCTGCCCGTCGCGGGCTGTGCGATGTCGCAAGGACGGCCGGGCGGCGTCCATGGCGGTCATGGTGTCGTGCCGGCGCGCCCCATCCCGCCGGTCGCGTGGCGGCTTTTTTCACATGCAGCGACGCTGGCCGAGCACGCGGCAGTCACCGCGCCCGGCCATACCAAGCCAATGCCGCGCTGGCTTCACGAGGTGCGCGGATGCTTTTGCGCGCCGCCCAGTCGCGGCGCGCTTCGAACGCCGGATCGGAAACCGCGCGCCGAAACCCCCGGTTTTCCGTCTCCGGCTCCCTCGGCCGCTTCAGAAGTCGAGATGCTCGACGTTGAGCGCGTTCTGCTGGATGAAATCGCGGCGCGGCTCGACCACGTCGCCCATCAGCTTGGTGAACAGATCGTCGGCCTCGGTCGAATCCTCGATCCGCACCTGCAGCAGCGTCCGCGCCTCGGGGTCCAGCGTGGTTTCCCACAGCTGGTCGGGGTTCATCTCGCCCAAGCCCTTGTAGCGCTGCAGCGTCAGGCCGCGCTGACCCTCCTCCAAGATCGCCGCGAGCAGGTCGAGCGGGCCGTGGATCAGCTGGCGCCGCTCCTTGCGCACCAGCGTCGCGGGCAGGTCATAGATCTCCTGCAGCGATTTCGTGAAGCTGCCGGTCTTGCGCGCCTCGCCCGAGCGCAGCATCGGCCCGTCGAGCGTGCGCACCTCCTCGACCCCGCGCAGGATCCGCGCGAGCCGGATGCCGTGATCCTGCGTGATCCGGCCCTGCCAGCCGCGCTCGTATTCAAGCGCGATCAGGTCGAGCCGCTTCGCCACCTTGTCGGCCACGCCCTGCAGGTCGGCATCGACCGCGCCGGGCACGAAGGCACCCGAGATCGCCGCCTGTTCGAGGATGTGGCGCGGGTAATGCGTCGGGAAGGCGTCGAGCACGCGGCGCAGCTGGCGCGCCTCCTCGACCACGCGGCGCAGGTCGTTGCCGGTGATCTCCTCGCCCGAGCCGAGCCGGAGCGTCGTGCCGTCGGTGCCCTGATGGATCAGGTATTCGTCCATCGCGGCCTGGTCCTTGAGATAGACCTCGGACTTGCCGCGCGACACCTTGTAGAGCGGCGGTTGCGCGATATAGAGATGCCCGCCCTCGATCAGCTCGGGCATCTGCCGGAAGAAGAAGGTCAGCAGCAGCGTGCGGATATGCGCGCCGTCGACATCGGCGTCGGTCATGATGACGATCTTGTGGTAGCGCAGCTTATTGATGTCGAACTCGTCGCGGCCGATCCCGGTGCCGAGCGCCATGACGAGGTTGCCGATTTCCTGGCTGCCGAGCATCCGGTCGAAGCGCGCGCGCTCGACGTTGAGGATCTTGCCCTTGAGCGGCAGGATCGCCTGCGTGCCGCGATCGCGCCCGGTCTGGGCCGAGCCGCCCGCCGAATCCCCCTCGACGAGGAACACCTCGGTCTTGGTCGGGTCCTTCTCGGAGCAGTCCTTGAGCTTGCCGGCGAGGAAGTTCACGTCCATCGCGGTTTTGCGGCGGGTCAGTTCGCGCGCCTTGCGCGCGGCCTCGCGCGCCAGCGCCGCCTCGATGATCTTGCCGACGATCTGCTTGGCGATGTTGGGGTTTTCCTCGAACCATTCGGAAAGCTTCTCGCCCACGAGGTTCTCCACCGCCGGGCGCACCTCCGACGAGACGAGCTTGTCCTTGGTCTGCGAGGAGAATTTCGGGTCCGGCACCTTCACCGACAGCACGCAGGTCAGCCCCTCGCGCGCGTCGTCGCCGGTGAAGGACACCTTCTCCTTCTTGGCGATGCCGGAGGACTGCGCATAGGCGTTGATGGTCCGCGTCAGCGCGCCGCGAAAGCCCGCCATGTGGGTGCCGCCGTCGCGCTGCGGGATGTTGTTGGTGAAAGGCAGCACGGTTTCGTGGAAGGTGTCGTTCCACCACATCGCCACCTCGACGCCGATGCCGTCCTTTTCGCCCTCGATCCAGATCGGCTCGGGCATGACGGCGTGCTTGGAGCGGTCGAGATACTTCACGAACTCGCGCACGCCGCCTTCGTAGAACAGCTCGGTGTGCAGCGGCTGTGCCGGGCGGTCATCCTCGAGGATGATGCGCACCCCGGAGTTGAGGAAGGCCAGCTCGCGCAGGCGCTTTTCCAGCGTCTCGAACACGTAGTCGAGATTCGAGAACGTCGTGGTCGAGGCGAGGAACCGCACCTCGGTGCCGGTCTGCTCTGTGTCGCCCACCACCTCGAGATGCTTCACGGTTTCGCCACGCTCGAAGCGGGCGACGTGTTCCTTGCCATCGCGCCAGATCCGAAGCTCCAGCCAGTCCGACAGCGCGTTGACGACCGAGACGCCGACGCCGTGCAGGCCGCCCGACACCTTGTAGGAGTTCTGGTCGAACTTACCGCCGGCATGCAGCTGGGTCATGATGACCTCGGCCGCCGAGACACCCTCTTCGCGGTGCATGTCGGTGGGGATGCCGCGGCCATTGTCGCGCACGCTGACCGAGTTGTCGGCGTGGATCTTGACCTGCACGAAGTCGGCGTGACCGGCCAGCGCCTCGTCGATGCCGTTGTCGACCACCTCGTAGACCATGTGGTGCAGGCCCGAGCCGTCATCGGTGTCGCCGATATACATGCCCGGACGCTTGCGGACCGCATCCAGGCCCTTGAGAACCTTGATGGAATCGGCGCCGTAGGCGTTGGGTTGCAAAGCGGGTTCAGCCATGGGGGAAATCCTCGGGACGTTTCCGGCGGAATATACGACCCGTGGTGGAGGATGTCACGATTTTCCCCCATATTTTGCGCTACGACAGGGGGATGAGCAGCCCCACGCCGACCAGCATCGCGGCTGCCACGCGGTTGGTCCGTCTCAGCGCCCGCGGCGAGGTCAAAAGCGCCCGCGCGCGGTGGATCGACACGGCGAGAACGAGGTTCCCCGCCAGTGGCACCGCGAAGGACATCGCGCAGATCGCGGCGATGTCGGCCCGGGTCAGGGCCGAAAGATCGAAGAAGCCGGGCAGCATTCCCATGTAGAACAGGATCGCCTTGGGATTGCCGAGGATCACCGCGAGCCCGGCGGCGAATCCCGCCCACATGCCGGGCCGGGTCAGGCGGTTGTCGGTGGCGATGGCGGCCCCGGCATGGCGCCACAGCATCACCCCCATGGCCAGGAACATCGCGCTCGCGACCCAGCGCAGCAGTTCGAGAAAGCCGCCATAGACCGACAGCACCCAGCTTACCCCGAGGATCGCCAGCAGCGGCCAGAGCGCGTCGCCCACCACCACGCCGAGCGCCAGCGGCCATGCCGCGTGCACCCCGCCCGACAGCGCCCGCGCCGTCAGCGCGACCCAGACCGGCCCCGGCGTGAGAAACAGCACGAACAGCGCCCCCGCATACAGCGCGAGATCCTGCGCGGCGAGCGTCACTCCGCCTCCGGCAGGGTCAGCGATCCATCCGGCGCCAGCGGCCAGAACGGGTTATGCGCGATTTCCCAGACATGGCCATCGGGGTCGGCGTAATAGCCCGAATACCCGCCCCAGAACACCTCCTCGGGGGCCTTGAGCCCGGTCGCGCCCGCATCGAGCGCGGCCTGCCACGCTTCGTCCACGCCGGCGCGATCCTCGAAATTCTGCGCCAGCGTCATCGCCCCCATGCCGAGCGCGAGCCCCGACCGCCCCTGATCCTTGGCCAGATCCGACAGGCCGAACAGCCCGAGCACGAGCCCGTGCATCTGGTAGAATGTCACCGAAGGCTGGCTCGACGCATGCGGCACCCAGCCGAGCGCTGCGTAGAATGCCTTGGCCCGGTCCATGTCGGTCACGCCGAGGGTGATGAGCGTCACGCGTTGCGGTGTCATGTCTCGTTCCTGATCTGCGAGACTCCGGCGGTCTCGGTGACTTCGATGCGCTGCGCGCGGTCGTCCAGGGCGTCGAACAGCCCCGGCTCGGTGCCGGTCATGAAGGCCTGAAGCCCGAGCGCGCAGATTTCGTCATAGAGCGCCGCGCGGCGGCGCGTGTCCAGATGCGCCGCGACCTCGTCGAGCAGCAGCACGGGCGGCGCCCCCCCTTGTGCGGCCAGCGCGCGCGCATTGGCGAGGATCAGCGAAATGAGCAGCGCCTTCTGCTCCCCCGTGGAGGCATCGCGCGCCGCCACCCCCTTGGCGCGCCACAGCGCGTCGAGATCGGCCCGGTGCGGCCCGATCAGGGTGCGCCCGGCGGCCATGTCGCGCGCGCGCATGGCGGCAAAGCCCGCGCGCAGGGCCTCGGCCTCCTCCGGCGTGTCGTCGGGATAGGCCAGCGCGAGATCGGCGGTGGGAAAGGCGGTTTCGGTTTCGTCCTGCGCCGCCATGAGCCGTTCGATCGCGGCGCGGCGTGCGGATGCGATGGCCGCGCCCGCCTGCGCCATGCGCCCCTCGAGCGCGCCGTACCAATGCGCATCCCGCACCCCGTCCTTCAAAAGCCGGTTGCGCTCGCGCATCGCCTTTTCGTAATCGAGCACGCTTTCGGCATGGCCGGGATCAAAGCTCAGCACCGCGCGATCGAGAAACCGGCGGCGCCCCTCGGCCGCCTCGATCCAGAGCCGATCCATCGAGGGCACCAGCCACAGCACCCGCAACACGCGCGCGAGCGCCACCTGCGGCACGGTCTTGCCGTCGATCTGCACGCTGCGGCTCTGCCCGGCCTCGGCGCGGGTTTCGATCTCGTGCGGTGCGCCCTCGGCCTCGATTTCGGCCCAGACCTTCCAGCCGAGCCGCTCGGGCCGCCGGGCGATCTCCTCGGCCCCTGCCCGCCGCATGCCGCGCCCGGGCGAGAGCAGCGACACGGCCTCGATCAGGTTGGTCTTGCCCGCGCCGTTGGGCCCGTGGATGGCGACCGGCCGCCCGTCAAGCGCGAGCCGCGCCCGTTTGTGCGACCGGAAATGCGACAGCTCCAGAGCGGTGACGGCCGCTCTCACGCGCGGCCCTCCCCTTCACCATTCCTCAAATACGCAGATCCCGACGGCGTCACACGCGCATCGGCATGACGACATAGACCGCGCTCAGGTCATCGCCTTCGCGCATCAGCGTCGGATCGCCCGAGGAGTTGAACAGGAACACCGCGTTCTCGCGGTCCACCTGGCTCGCGATCTCCTGCAGATACTTGGCGTTGAACCCGATCTCCAGCCGCTCGTCGCCATAGGCCACGGCCAGCTCTTCCTCGGCGGCACCCGAATCGGGGGCGTTGACCGAAAGCACCAGCCGGTCCTCTTCGAGCGACAGCTTCACCGCGCGCGAACGCTCGGAGCTCACTGTGGCGACCCGGTCCACCGCCTTGGCGAATTCGGTCGCGTCGACCTCGAGCCGCTTGGCGTTGTTTTGCGGAATCACCCGGCTGTAATCGGGGAAGGTGCCGTCGATGACCTTGGAGGTGAGCGTGATGTTCGGCGTGGTGAACCGCACCTTGGTCTCGCTGACCGAAACCTCGATCTGCGCCTCGTCGTCATCCAAGAGCTTGCGCAGCTCGTTCACGGTCTTGCGCGGCACGATCACCCCGGCCATGGCTTCGGCCCCTTCGGGCAGCTCGGCGTCGATCCGCGCCAGCCGGTGGCCATCGGTCGCGACGCAGCGCAGCACGCGGCCGCCATCGCCCTCGGCCACATGCATGTAGACGCCGTTGAGGTAATAGCGCGTCTCTTCGGTGGAGATCGCGAACTTGGCCTTGTCGAACAGGCGGCGCAGCACCGGCGCGGGGGCGGTAAAGCTCGCCTCGTATTCCGAGGAGGCCATCACCGGGAAATCCTCTTTCGGCAGCGTCGCGAGCTGGAAGTTCGAGCGCCCCGCCTCGATGGTGAGCCGGCCGTTGCCGCCCTGATCGGTGAGCGTGACGAGCGCGCCGTCGGGCAGCTTGCGCACGATCTCGTTGAGCAGCACGGCGGCAACGGTGGTGGAGCCGGCGGTGTCGACGGTGGCCGGGGCGCGATCCACGACCTCGATGTCGAGATCGGTGGCGCGAAAGCGCACCGTGTCGCCTTCGGCTTCGATCAGCACGTTGGCGAGGATCGGGATGGTGTTGCGCCGTTCGACCACGGACTGGGCCTGGGCGACGGCCTTGAGCAGAACGCCGCGTTCGATCGAGAGTTTCATGTGCATCGCTCCGCTGTTGTCGCCCGGGCTTGGCCGGGACTGGAAAACTACCTGTTTTCAGCCCGTCCTCAAGCCTTTTCAGCGGCGGTGGCACAGCCCGCGCGGCGTCACTCCCGGCGGCGTCGTCGCGGCCTCATTCCTCGAGCGCGCGGCGCAGCAGTTCGAGGTCGTCGGCGATCTGGCTGTCGGTGGCCTTCAGCTCCTCGATCTTGCGGACCCCGTGCATGACGGTGGTGTGGTCGCGCCCGCCGAAGCGGCGACCGATCTCGGGCAGCGAGCGCGAGGTGAGCTTTTTCGAAAGATACATCGCCACCTGCCGCGGCCGGGCGTAATTGCGCACCCGCTTGGGCCCGATCATGTCCGACAGCCGGATGTTGTAATGCTCAGACACCCGGCGCTGGATCTCCTCGACGGTGATCTTGCGATCCGAGGCGCGCAGGATGTCGGCGAGGCAATCCTGCGTCATTTCGAGCGAAATCTCGCGCCCGACCAGGGAGGCGAAGGCAAAGAGCCGGGTCAGCGCGCCTTCGAGCACGCGCACATTGTTGGAGATGCGCTGCGCGAGGAACTCGAACACGCCGGGCTGGACCACGATGCCGGGATATTGCGCGCGGTAGTAGTCGGCCTTGGCCTGCAGGATGCCGACGCGCAGTTCGAAATCGGTCGGGAAGAGGTCGACCACGAGCCCCGATCCCATGCGCGAGGTGATCCGCTCCTCCACGTCCTTCATCGCGCCGGGCGCGCGGTCGGCAGAGATGATGATCCGCTTTCCGGCGTCGATCAGCGCGTTGAAGGTGTGAAAGAACTCCTCTTGCGTGGAATCCTTGCCGCCGAGGAACTGGATGTCATCGACCATGAGCACGTCGACCGAGCGGAACAGCTGCTTGAAGTCCATCATGCGCTTGTCGCGCAGCGCGGTGATGAAGCGGTACATGAACTGCTCGGCGGAGGTGAGCACGACCTTGAGATGCGGCTGGCTGGCCTTCAGCTCGTGGCCGATGGCGTGCATCAGGTGCGTCTTTCCAAGCCCGACGCCGCCATAGAGAAACAGCGGGTTGAAGCCCAAGGAGCCGCCTTCGGCGATGCGGCGGGCGGCGGCATGGGCCATCTCGTTGGGCTTGCCGACGACGAAGCGGTCGAAGGTGAAGCGCGGGTCGAGCGTGGCCGAATGGGTGTCGTCATCCTCGGCGGCGACCTGCGCGGGGGCGCTCGGCTGGGGTGCAGTGGCGGCGGCGGGACGGGGCGCCGCGGCGAGGTTGGCCGACTGGGCGAAGATCAGGCGCTGCACGGTGATGCCGGCGCGGGCCAGCTGCGTCAGGATCTGGTCGCCGAAATTCTGCAGGACGTAGTTGCCGTGGAAGGTGGTGGGCACGTGAAACCGGGCGACGCCGTCGACCAGCTCCTCGAAGCGCAGCGGCGCGATCCAGGTGGTGTGGTTGTTGGCGCCCACCGCCTGCTTGAGCTCTTCGCTGACCTGCGCCCAGATTTCGTTCGTCATGACCTGTCCCCGACCTGCCTTCATCGTCCCCGGACGCGCCCGCCGCGCCCGGTCTTGCCATTCACCATCGGGCACAGCCGGTGCGGCCGCCGGCGCGCATGCGCCGACGCTGTTCCGCACCGGACTGACCTAACCTCCGGGCCCGAACGGGGGACGGGCAAACCCGCCGACCCGCACTCGCAGTTCGGCCCGGGATCGGGACATGACGGCAGTGACGCCCGCCGGGATGGCGGCCGCAATGCAGACAATCGCGAGACGGCCAATGGCACGGCCAAAGCCGTGCGCCCGTCACGCTCAAGAGAGCTGGCACCCCGTTCGCGGGTCCGATCTGATCGGCCGTGCAGCTGGCCTTCGGACCACCGTGGTGCCGACTCACCCATGTTCCCCCAGGAACGATGTGAATCGCAGGGGTAAGTTAGCGCCAGCGCTCGGAGGTCATCAACCGAACAACGCGCTTGACGGAAGACTCCACCAAATCGAATCCGGCGGGGTTTCGCGACTCCCCTGAATCCTAAGGGCCGGGGCCGTGCGCCGGGCCGAAGGGTCACATCGGCGTCGATTTGCCGGGCCCGTCCCCGCGCCCGAACTTGACAGCGCCGCGCCGGTCACGGCCATCGATTCCGCCGCCCTGTCGCAACGGCATCGGGGTACCTGGATACCGCCCCACCCTTGACCGCCTGGCCGAATTCCCCCTCTGCCGGGGGCCGGGAATCGTCATTCCGAAAACGCATGACAGCCATTCGCGCGCGCAGGCCGTCGCGGGATCTACCGCCATGGCCGCGCGCGGGAATCATCTCGCGAAACACGAAAAAAGGGTGCCCCTTTCGGGGCACCCTTTTGAATTCCTTCGCCTTTCGGCGATATTAGGCGGCGAGCGCCTTCACGCGCGACGACAGGCGCGACATCTTGCGGGCGGCGGTGTTCTTGTGCACCACGCCCTTGGTGACGCCGCGCATCAGCTCGGGCTGAGCTTCGCGCAGGGCGGCCTGGGCGGCGTCCTGCTTGCCGGAGGCGATCGCCTCTTCGACCTTGCGCAGGAAGGTGCGGATGCGCGACCGGCGCATCTTGTTGATCGCGAAGCGCTGCTCGTTCTGGCGAGCGCGCTTCTTGGACTGGGGCGTGTTGGCCATGTGTCGAGAATCCACTTGCGGGGTAACTGTTCTGAAGCCGCGTCTCTAAGGCCGAGTCGCCGCGCAGTCAACCCTTCCGCCCCTTCAGCGGTCGCGGTATTGCGGTTCGCGCTTCTCGCGGAACGCCGCCATGCCCTCGGCCTGGTCCTCGGTCGAGAACAGCGCCTCGAACAGCCGGCGCTCATAGGCGAGCCCCTCGGTCAGCCCGACCTCCTCGCTGCGGTTCACCGCGTCCTTGATGGCGATGACCGACAGCTGGCTCTTGGCCGCGATCTTCTCGGCGGCGGCGCGCGCCTCCGTCGCCAGCTGCCGGGCCGGCACGACCCGGCTCACCAACCCGGCGCGCTCGGCCTCCTCGGCCGACATGAAGCGGCCCGTCAGGTGCATGTCCATCGCCTTGGGCTTGCCCACCGCGCGGGTCAACCGCTGGCTGCCGCCCATCCCCGCCATGATGCCGAGATTGACCTCCGGCTGGCCGAACTTGGCGGTATCGGCGGCGATGATGAAATCGCAGGCCATCGCCAGCTCGCAACCGCCGCCCAGCGCGTAACCCGACACCGCGGCGATCACCGGTTTGCGGATGCGCGCCAGCCGCGCCATGTCGCCCGCATAGAGCGCGCGGCGATACATCTCGACAAAAGACAGATCGGCCATCTCGGCCACGTCGGCCCCGGCGGCAAAGGCCTTGTCCGAGCCGGTCAGCACGATGCAACGCACCTTGTCGGACCGGTCCGCCTCCTCCAGCGCGCCCACCAGCTCGCGCAGCAGGGTCGAGTTGATGGCGTTCATCGCCTCGGGGCGGTTGAGCGTGATGGTGGCGATGTCGTCGGCGGTCTCGACGAGAATGGTGGTATAGGCCATGCGCGGTCTCCGGGGTGCTTTGGCGAAACCTGCCGCGCGCGGCTGCGGCGTTCAAGTCACCTCTGCCCGGTCACCTCTGGCAGCGCGGGCAATGAAAGGTCGAACGCCCCGATTGCACGATCCGCTCCACCACGCCGTCGCAGCCTTGGGTCGGGCAGGCCGCGCCCGCCCGGTCATAGACCCGGAACCCGTGCTGGAAATAGCCCATCGCGCCATCCGCTTGCCGGTAATCCTTGAGCGAGGAGCCGCCGGAGGCGATCGCCTCCTCAAGCACCACCCGGATGATCGGCACCAGCCCGGCCACCCGCGCCGCCGAGATCCGCCCCGCCTTGCGGCGCGGATCGATGCCCGCGCGGTGCAGCACCTCGCAGACATAGATGTTGCCCAGCCCCGCCACGATCTTCTGATCCAGAAGCGCGGTCTTGACCGGCACCATCCGCCCCCGGAGCCGCTCCACCAGATAGGCCTCGTCGAAACCGTTGCCCAAGGGCTCGGGCCCGATCCCGCGCAGCAGGCGGTGCGCGTCGAGCCGGTCCGTGGCCGCGAGATCCATCGCCCCGAAACGGCGCGGATCGTTGAAGGTGATCCGCGCCCCGCCCTCCATCTCCAGCACCACGTGGTCATGCTTGGCGGGTGCGGGGTGATCCACGTGAAACCGTCCGAGCCTGACCCCCGACACGGTCATCCGCCCCGACATGCCCAGATGCACGATCAGCGTCTCGCCGCCCGCCAGGTCCGCGAGGATGTATTTCGACCGCCTGCGCAGCCGCGTCACCCGCTGCCCCGCAAGCCGGTCGGCCATGCGTTCGGGAAACGGCCAGCGCAGGTCGGGCCGGTTCACATGGGCGGTTTCGATCACCGCGCCTTCCATCGCCGGGGCAAGCCCGCGGCGAACCGTCTCGACCTCTGGCAATTCGGGCATGGGTTCTTTCTTTCGGCCGTCGCGGGCTATATGCCGCCTCTGAGCCCTATCAAGGCACGCCACCGGCACGGGACAAGACCCTTGAGCGACGACCAGACCACCCATTTCGGCTACCAGACGGTGCGCGAGGACGAAAAGGCCGACCGCGTGCGCGGCGTCTTCACCTCCGTCGCCTCGCGCTACGACGTGATGAACGACGTGATGTCGGGCGGCGTCCACCGGCTGTGGAAGGACGCGATGATGGACTGGCTGGCGCCCCGGCGCGGCCAGCGCCTGCTCGACGTGGCGGGCGGCACCGGCGACGTGTCGTTCCGGTTTCTGAAACGCGCGGGCGAAGGCCACGCCACGGTCTGCGACCTGACCGAATCCATGCTGGTCGAGGGGCGCAAGCGCGCCGAGGCCGAACGTCTGGAAGACAGCCTCGACTGGGTCGTCGGCGACGCGATGGCGCTGCCTTTTCCCGACAACAGCTTCGATGTCTACACGATCAGCTTCGGCATCAGGAATGTCACCCGCCCGCAAAAGGCGCTCGACGAAGCCTATCGCGTGCTGCGCCCCGGTGGCCGCCTGATGGTGCTGGAGTTCAGCCAGATCCCCAACGATCTGATGCAGAAGGCCTATGACCTCTACAGCTTCAACGTCATCCCGGCGATGGGCCAGATGATCGCGAACGACCGCGACAGCTACCAGTATCTCGTGGAATCGATCCGCCGCTTCCCCGATCAGGAAACCTTTCTCGGCATGCTGCGCCAGGCGGGCTTCGGACAGGCGAAGTACCGCAACCTGACCATGGGCGTCGCCTGCCTGCATTCGGGGTGGAAGCTCTGAGGGGCCCGCACAACCTGATCCGGCTGATCCGCACCGGCGCCACCTTCGAGCGCACCGGCGCGATGGCCGTGGTGCTCGACGCGATGGACGCGCCGCGCGCGCTGCGCGTGGCGATCCGGCTGTTCGCCGCCCCCTTCCGCTGGCTCGGCTACGAGGGCGACCCCGAAATGCCGCCCGCGACCCGCGCCATCACCGCGCTGGGCCCCGCCTACATCAAGTTCGGCCAGATCCTCTCGACCCGCCCCGACGTGGTCGGCGACGAGCTGGCGGTGCAGCTTCGGGTGCTGCAAGACAGCCTGCCGCCCTTTCCGACCCCGCAGGCCAAGCGTGCCGTGGCGATCGAGCTGGGCCAGCCGGTCGACAAGCTGTTCTCCGAGTTCTCCGATCCGGTCGCCGCCGCCTCGATCGCGCAGGTGCACCGCGCGCGGCTCGCCGAGACCGGCGAGACGGTGGCGGTGAAGGTGCTGCGCCCCGGCATCGAGAAGGCGTTCCGCCGCGACATCGAGGCGTTCTACTTCGCCGCCCGGATGATCGAACGGCTGTCGCCCGCCTCGCGGCGGCTGCGTCCGGTCGAGGTGATCGCGCATTTCGAAAGCGTGGTCCTGGGCGAGCTGGACCTGCGGCTCGAAGCCGCCGCCGCCGCCGAATTCGCCGCCAACACCGCCAAGGATCAGGGCTTTGCCGTGCCGACCCTGCGCTGGCACCTGTCGGGGCGACGGGTGATGACGATGGGCTGGGTCGACGGCATCGGCGCCGCCGAGGTGGCGCAGATCGATGCGGCGGGCCATGATCGCAAACGCCTCGCCGCGCGGGTGCTGCAGCTGTTTCTCGCCCATGCGCTGCGCGACGGGTTCTTTCACGGCGACATGCATCAGGGCAACCTGAAGGTCGGCCCCGACGGCACGCTGATCGCGCTCGATTTCGGGATCATGGGGCGGATCGACGAATACACCCGCCGGGTCTATGCCGAGATCATCTTCGGCTTCATCCGCAAGGATTACAAACGCGTCGCCGAGGTGCATTTCGAAGCCGGCTACGTCCCCGCCGACCGCGACGTCGACGCCTTCGCCAGCGCCTTGCGCGCGGTGGGCGAGCCGATCTTCGGCATGGATGCAAGCCGCATCTCCATGGCGCGGCTTTTGAACTACCTGTTCGAGGTGACCGAGCGTTTCGGCATGGAAACCCGCACCGAGCTGATCCTGCTGCAGCGCACCATGGTGGTGGTCGAAGGCGTGGCCCGCACGCTCGACCCGCATATCAACATCTGGGAGGCCTCGCGCCCGGTGGTCGAGGATTACATCCGCGAAAGCATCGGCCCCAAATCCGTCGCCCGCGATCTGGGCCGCACGGTGCAGGTGCTGTCGCGCTTCGGGCCGCGCCTGCCGGCGCTCGCGGAGGCGGCGCTGGTGCGGCAGAGCCACCCCGAGCCCGAACCGCGCCGCCGCGACCTGCCACCGATCGGCTGGATCGCCGTCGGCGCGGCGCTGACGGCGGCGGCGGGCTGGGTCGCCTCGCTGGTCTAGGACGCCGCGCGCAGCGCGCTCACCGCCGCCATCGGCACCTCGCCCCCGCCATCGAGCCGCAGCACCGCGCCCTCGGCCCCGAGCCGCACCTCGCGCACCAGGCCATAGGTTTCGACCACGTCGCGGCCGATTTCCTCGCCGCCAGAACGGCTGACGATCGCAAAGCCATAGCGTCCAAGCGGCAGCGGCGCGCCCTGCGCATCCGTGCCGCCCCAGTCGAACCGCTGCGGCCCCGCCCCGGTGTCGTGCCGCGCCACCTCGCGCCCCTCCGCGTCGCTGACCACCAGCACCCCGGCATCGGCCCCCGCCCGCGTTTCGAATTCGAGCGCGAGCGGCGTGCCGTCGAAGGCGGCGGTCAGCGGGGCGCGCACCTCGCGCCCGACCCAGCCCGCTGCCTGCCCCAGCCCGCCTTGCCCCAGCCCCGCCGCCAGCCCGGCGAGCAGGTCGTTGGTCTTCACCTGCTGCTCGACGCCCGAAAACGTCGCGAGCTGCACCGCGTAATCCGCCGACTCCATCGGCTCCAGCGGGTCCTGGTTGCGGATCTGCGCGGTCAGCATCTTGAGAAACATCTCGAAATCCGAAGCGCCGGAGGCGCTCAAAGGCGCCGCCCCCTGCGCGGGGGCAAGGCTCGTGGCGCTGGCGGCGTCGGGGATCAGGCTCATCTGCAGGCTCCTAGAGGCGAAGGTCGAGACCCGGACGCGGCGGCCCGGCGGATAACGGCACGAGGATCGGCGGCGGGCCGGCCGGCTCCTGCGCGGGCGCGCGGTCAGGCGCGCGCGTATCGCGCCCCGCGCCCGCATGACCGCCCTGCCCCCCTTCGAAGCTGAAGCCGATCGAACGGTAGCCCAGCGCGCGAAATTCCTGCGACAGCTCCTGCAGGTGCCGCCGGATCAGCTCCGTCGTGTCGCGCTGCTCGGCGGCGATGACGAGCGTCAGCCGGTCGCCTTCGGCCCGCATCCGGAGCGCCACATGGCCCAGCTCCTCCGGGTCGAGCCGCAGCTCGATCTGTCCTTCCGAAGCGGCGGTGATGACCGCCACCACGGGCTGCGCCAGCTGCTGCGCCACGGGCCGCGGCGGCGGTGCGGCAGCGTGGCCGTCCGGCATGGTGCCGGCGGCGCGCTGCTGCCGCGCCATCACCGCGATGCCCTCCGCCATCGGCGCATCGCCCCGCCCGCCGGTGCCCGGATCGGGCGCATTCCCCGCCCCGCCGACCGGGAACAGGGCCGGTGATGCCGCGCCGCGCCCATCGGTTTCACCCGTGGATGGCGGGGCACCGCCCGCCGCCTGCGGCGATTCCGCGCCGCGGTTTCGTGCCGGGGCCAGCGGCTGCGCCAGCGCCATGGCCGCCGCCGCGCTGCCGCCCGCCGCATCCGCAATGGCACCGCGCGGGGCGACTGGCGGTGCCGTCAAAGGACCCGGTTCCGGCTGGGTCCGCGCCACCGGCTGCGCCAGCCCCGGTTCCGCCGGGCCGGGCTCCTGTCGTGCCGCGCCGGTCGCCTCTTCCGGGCCACGGCCCGACCGCGTCGATGTCACCGCCATGTGCGGCGCAACTCCAAGGCGCCCCTCGGCCCCCGCCGGGAGGGTCTCCCGCGCGCAGGGCATGCCGCCTTCGCAGGCCGGCAACTGCACCGCCGCCGCGTCCCCGTCGGAATCCGCGGCATCGGGACGCTTTTCCTCCTGCCGCAACGCCGCCGACGCGTCGGCGGCCGTGACCAGCGCCGCAAAGCCATCGCCTCCCGGCGGCGGCATGGCACGGGCGGGCGAACTGACGGGGCCGCGGCTGTCGGGGGGGCGCGGGTCGAGCATGCGGGATCCTTCGCAAAAACGGTCGGACCCAGCATGCGGCAGAAGGCTTACCGAATATTTACCGCGCCGCGGAATGATCGCGACCGATGCCCAGCCAAGGATTTCGCCATGACCCCCGCCATCGCCACCTTTCCGCCACGGCCCGCCACCCCGCCCCCTGCCGACCCGCTGTGGCGAGCCGCGCAGGCGCTTGAAACCGGTTTTTTGTCAGAGCTGCTGCGCATGTCGGACCCCGGCGCGCCCGCAGCGGGATTCGGCGGTGGCGCGGGCGAGGCACAGTTTCGCTCCTTTCTCTTCGAGGCACAGGCCGACCGCATGGTGGCAGCCGGGGGCATCGGCCTTGCACAGAGGCTTTATGCCGCCATGGCCGACGCGCGATGAGCGCCGAACGTAGAGGCCTGGCCGCGCTGCTCGCGGCGGAACGCGCGGCGCTCCTGTCGGGGCGGTTCGAAGAGCTGGGCCCGATCCGCGACACCAAGGAAACGCTATGGCAGCAGCTGTCGGCACAGCCGGACATGACCGCGCTCACCACGCTCGCCGCCGATCTCGCGCGCAACGCGCGGCTTCTCGAGGCGGCTTTGTCGGGTTTGCGCGAGGGGCACGCCCGAGCCGGGGCGCTGCGCGCCGCGCAGGGTGGCTTTGCCACCTATGGCCGTGACGGGCGCCCCCGCGCGCCCGCCGCCACCCCCGCGCTGCGCCACAAGGCGTGAGGCATTCGCATCGAATGCGCCGCATTCTCCGCGCCGCGTTAGGCCCGGCTTAAGCCCGGCCTGCGACAACCGACCCGTCCCCGAAATGCGGGACGCATCGCGGCGGGGCAGATCCCGGTCCGCGCGACGCCAGAACATGCGTCCAGCCGCCCGCCGCCTTTGCGCCCGGGCCCTTGATGAAACCCGGCGCGCGATGGCCGCCGAGCTTTGGGACCACATATATGTCCAGCATTCTGACCAACAACGGCGCGATGGTCGCGCTGCAGACCCTCAAGGGGATCAATTCCGACCTCTCCAAGACCCAGACCGAGATCTCGACCGGCAAATCGGTCTCCTCGGCCAAGGACAACTCGACGGTCTGGATCACCTTGGCGTTCGAGGAATAGGCGCGCTGGGTCTGGATCAGCTGGGTCAGTTCGGAGGCGACATCGACGGTCGATTCCTCGCGCGCGAAGCCCACGACATCGCCCGTCGGCCCGTCGCCCGCGTTCCACAAAAGCATGTCGCCGCTCTCGCGGGTGAGCGAATAGGATTGCCCGTCATGTGTCTCCAGCCCGTTGGGGTTGGGCACGTCGACCAGCGGCACCTGGTACAGGCGGCGGCTGGCGCCATTGTCGTAATAGGCATGCACGAACCCGCCCGGATCGACCTCGATCGCGGTCATGTTGCCGGTGGCCGCGCCATCGCGGGCGATCGTGATGGGCGAGAACAGGCCGGCGAGCTGCGTCATGCCGCCCGGCACGCCCGCCGCGCCGATATTCATCGACACCGGGCCGCTGGCCACGTCGATCGACAACAGCCCCGTTTCGGGATCATAGGGCCCGCCGGTGGTCCCGGTGACCGATGTCAGCGTGCCGCCCATGTCGCGCCCGTCATCGAAGTTCAGCGCGTATTCCCCCACCAGCGCGCCGCCATCGGCGCCGTCGGTGATCTGCATCGTCCACTGGTTGCTCGGCGCGCCGCCCGCCGCGGGCAGGGTCGGAATGAAGGTCAGGCCAAGCTGCTGAGTGGTGCCGAGATTGTCGTAATACTCCACCGTCAGCTCCTCGGGCAGCCCCGCCGCCCCGTCCTGCGTTTCGGTCGCGGGCAGGTTGACGGCAAGCGTCACTTGGGTGGTCGGGATGCCCGACAGCTGGCCCGCCGGCACGCGCACCGGTTGCAGCCCGCCCGGCGTGTCGCGCGGAAAGGCGCCGACCGTCCCGTCGAGCCCGGCGGGCCAGCCCAGCAGCGTCTGCCCGTCGGGGGTGCGCAGCACGCCAGCCTCGTCGGCGCGGAACGACCCGGTGGTGGTCAGCCGGAAATCGAGCCCCTCGCCCCCCGCCGCCGCGGCGCTGACCGGCAGAAAGCCACGCCCGCGCACCGCCAGATCGGTGGGGTTCGAGGTCGAGGACAGCGCGCCGCTTTCGTCGATCAGCCGCTGCGAGGTGGTGGCGACGCCGCCCGCGACGTAGCGGCCCGGCCCGCTGCCCATCATCAGCGAATGGAAATCGGTGATGGCACGGCGATAGCCATAGGTGGCCGAGTTGGCGATGTTGTCCGAAATCGTCGCCAGCCGGTGCGCGTTCGCCGCGAGGCCGGAGATCCCGGCGCTGAGAGAGGAGGAAATCGTCATGTCGGGCCTTTCTCGGTGAAACGGGAAGCGCGCTGTCCTTTGCAGACCTACAGCGCCGGGTTTAAGGCGGTGCTAATGGCGCCGCAGCAACGTGATCTCGATCCGGTCGCTGCGCGGCGCGGCGGGGCCTTCGGGCGCCGGGCTGCGATCGCCAAGACCGGTGACGCGGGCCATGCGGGCGGGCGCGAGCCCCGCCGCCTCGAGCGTTTGGCGCGCCGCCTCGGCCCGGCCCGAAGACAGGCTCCAGACCGGGTTGTCGGCCAGCACCACGGGCCGCGCCGCGAGATGCGCCGCCACCGCGACCTCGTTCTCGACCAGTGACGCCGCCTGCGCCACCAGCCCCAGAAGCGCGTCGGTGACGGGCAGCGGCACGGTGTCGCCCGGCGCAAAGATCGGCGCGCCGGGCCGGGCGAAGATCTCGATCACCAGCCCCTCGTCGGTGAGCCGGGTGACGACGTGGCGCAGCGCCTCGCGCGCGACGAGGCTTTCGCCGCCGCGGCCCAGCAGGATCTCCTCGATGTCGCGCAGCGCCGCCACCTCGGCCAGCGCGGCGCCGTCGCCCGGCGGCGTCGGCAGCGCCGCCTCCGGCGTCAGGCCGAGCGGCCCCGCCGCCCCGGGATCCGAGGCGCTGAGCGTTTCGCTCTGGCTCAGCGTGTCGCCATTGAGCAGCTCGGCACCGCCGCCTGAGGTGCGGCTGATCGCGATGGTCGGCGCGAAGTAGTCGGCCAGCCCCTTGCGTTGCTGTTCGGTGGTGGCGTTGAGAAGCCACATCAGCATGAAGAAGGCCATCATCGCGGTGACGAAATCGGCATAGGCCACCTTCCAGGCGCCGCCGTGATGGCCGCCCCCGGCGATGATCTTCTTGCGCTTGATGATGATCGGCGCGTTCTGGGCGGTCATGCGGCGTCTCCTCGGGCAGGCCCGGCCCAAGGAGATAACGCGGCGGGGTTAAGCCGGGGTTTAACCTCCGGCCCGCGCCATCCGTCAGCCCTGCCGCGGCCGCCGCGCCACCGGCGTCACCAGCGTTTCGGGGCGGCGCGCCTCGGCGGCCTCGAACAGCGAGAAGGTCTGGCTGACATAGCTCACCGCGCCCGAGATCAGGTCGAGATAGTCCAGAAGCTCGGGCGTGCGCTGGGCTTCGACCATGGCGATGCCGCGTTCCTGCGGCGTCGTCTCGAACCCGGCATAAAACAGCGGGTCGCCGCGCGCGATCTTGAGCGGTTTCGACGGCTCGTGCCATTCGAAGGCCCACATCAGCGGGCGCGGCCAGACATTGATCGGAAACCGCCCGCCGAAGATCGTGCCGGGCAATGGCGCGGGAGTATAATGCATGAAGGGCGCGACCTGCGACAGATAGACCCGCGCGTCGCTCAGAAACAGGTAGGGCAGCGACAGCTGCAGGGTCGGCACGCCAGCGTGGCGCCATTCGGGTTCGGACACAATGCGGAGCTTCTCGCCGAGCTTGGAGCCGCGGATGGCGCTGGCCGTGCCGCTGAGATTGCGCAAAGCGGGCCGGCCCTTGTCGTCGCGCTCGAAGCCGACATGGATGTCGAAGGGGCAGCGGATCAGGAAGTAGCGGCTTTCGAGATTGATCACCGCCGGGCAGCGCGAGGCCGATTTCGCGTGGCGCCGGTCGAGATCGACCGAGCGGACCCGTTCGGGCGGGGCATAGATGATCCCGCCCTTGGTTTCGGTCAGGCACCAGCCCACGAGGGCCGGGCCGCTGTCATCCCCGGTGTCGCGGGGGGTGTCGAACTGAACGGAAAACTGCATGCGCGGGCACCTCGTGATCTTCTGACCCGCAGGATGCGCGCCGCCATGCGACCCGTCAAAGCCCCTTATGCGCTATATCAGCGCAACGAGGCCGTCCCAGCACAGCCTGAGCCCCACCAGCACCACCAGCGCGTACATCACCGGGTAGAACACCTCCGCCCGCATCCGTTTCACGACGAAGGCCCCCGACAGCGTCGCCAGAACCGCCAGCGGCAAAAGCGCGGCGGCGGAGATGAGATTGGCCGGGTCGAACTGGCCCAGCGCGGCGTAGGGCACGACCTTGATGACGTTGACCACGGCAAAGAAGATCACGCTGGTCCCGGTATAGACCCTGGGATCGAGCCCGAGCGGCATGGCGTAGACCTGGAACGGCGGCCCGCCCGCATGCGCCACGAAGCTGGTATAGCCCGCGACCGAGGCCCAGAGCGAGGCGCGCGCGGTGTTCTCGGCGCGCGGCGCGGCGCGGCGCACATTGCCCGACAGCAGCCAGCGTGCGGCGAAGATCAACGCCAGCGCCCCGACGATCAGCCGCACCGCCCCGTCGGAGACCAGCGCCGCCGTGAGCCAGCCGATGCCGATGCCGACCACCGCGCCGGGCAGCATCCGCTTGAGCGTGCCCGCGTGATAGGTGCCGCGCCACGCCCACAGGCTGATCGCGTCCATCGCCAGCAGCACCGGCAGCAGGATGCCCGCCGCCTGCACCGGCGGGATCGCCAGCGCCATGATCGGCACGCCCAAGAGCGCCAGCGCGCCGCCCAATCCCCCCTTGGAGAACCCGACCAGCACCACCGCGAGGCAGGCGGCAAGCAGCGCCCATGGATCTGAAAAGACGAAATCCTGCATATGCGCTCCGGCGCGGGCCTAGAGCGCCGCCCGGTCGACCTCTTCGGCGGTGGGGATCGCATCGGCGGCGCCGCGCCGCCCGACCTTGATCGCCCCGGCCCGGCTGGCGCGCTCCAGCGCCTGCCGCATCGGCCTGCCCTCCGCCAGCCCGGCGATCAGGTAGCCGGTGAAGGTGTCGCCCGCGCCGGTGGTGTCCACCGCCTCGACCTTCGGCGCGTCGACATGGTGGCGCGCGCCGGAAGCGGTTTCGATCCAGTCGCAGCCCCGCGCTCCCAGCGTCACGACGACGTTCGGCACCTCGAGGCGCTCCACCGGCGTGCCCAGCGCCTCCGACAGCTGCCGCGCCTCGATCTCGTTGAGCACCAGAAAGTCGAGATGCCCCAGCACCGCGCGCACCGCCTCCGCCTCGAACGGGGCAGCGGCATAGGCCACGGTGAGCCCGCGCGCGCGCGCCAGCGCCGCCGCCTCGACCTGTCCGTTGGTCTCGTTCTGGGCGACGAGGATATCGCCCTGCTTGGCCTGTTCGAGAGCCCGTTTCACAACATCGAGGTCGATCTCGCGATTGGCGCCGGGCCAGAGCGTGATCGCGTTTTCGCCCTCGGCATCGACGGCGATGATGGCGTGGCCGCTCGGGCCCTCGCGGCGCTGCACATGGGTACAGGAGACGCCGTAGCTCTCCAGCCGCGCGACCATCCAACCGCCATCCGTGCCCACCGCGCCCAGATGTTCGACCCGCGCGCCCGCGCGGGCGGCGGCGACGGACATGTTGGCGCCCTTGCCGCCAAGGCCGCGGTTCAGGGCGCTGGCGGCGAGCGTCTCTCCCGGCGCGGCGATGTGCGGCACGGCATAGACATGGTCGGCGTTGATCGACCCGAGGTTCCAGATGGTCATGCGTGCTTGGCCTTGCAGGCGGCCATGACGGCCATGTTGACGATGTCGCCCACGGTCGAGATGGTCGAGCAGATCTGGATCGGCTTGTCGACGCCCGACAGGATCGGGCCGATCACCGTGGCGCCGCCCATCTCCTGCATCAGCTTGACCGAGATCGAGGCCGAATGCCGCGCCGGGACCACCAGCACGTTGGCCGGGCCGGTGAGCCGCGAGAAGGGATAGCTTTCCTGCCCCTTGGCGTTCAGCGCCACGTCGACCGCCATCTCGCCCTCGTATTCGAAATCGGCGCCGCGCCCGTCGAGCACCTCCGCCGCGCGGTACATCTTGGTCGCGCGTTCGGAGACCGGGTAGCCGAAGGTCGAGAAGCTGACGAAGGCGACGCGCGGCTCCAGCCCCAGCTCGCGTGCGACCTGCGCGCCCTGCGTCGCGATGTCGGCGAGATCCTCCTCGTCGGGCCATTCATGCACCAGCGTGTCGGCGATCAGCACGATCCGCCCCTTGTGCATCAAGACCGAAACGCCCACCGCGCCGTCATGCGGGCCCGCGTCGAAGACGTGGTTCACCAGCTCCATCACATGCGCCGATTTGCGCGTGGCGCCGGTGATCATGCCGTCGCCATGCCCATGCGCCAGCATCAGGGACGCAAAGACATGCCGGTCGCGCCCCGCGAGCCGATGGATGTCGTGCTGGTCGTGACCCTTGCGCTGCAGCCGTTCGTAGAGGAACGACTTGTAGGTATCGAGATGCGGCGTGTTGGCGGCGTTGACCACCTCCAGCTCGGACGCGGCCTCGGCCATGCCCTCGGCGGCGAGCTTTTCGGCCACGTCCGTCTCGCGCCCCACCACCAACGCCTTGCCGAAGCCCGAACGCTGGTACTGCACGGCGGCGCGCAGCACGCGCGGATCGTCGCCCTCGGCGAAAATCATGGTGGCCTGCGCGGCGCGGGCGCGCGCGTTGAGCCCGCGCAGCACGCTCGCGGTCGGGTCCATCCGGCCCTTCAGCGCCTGCTCGTAATGCTCCATGTCCTCGATCTCGCGCCGCGCCACGCCGGTCTTCATGCCGGCGCGGGCGACCGCCGGGGGGATGCGGTGGATCAGGCGCGGATCGAAGGGCGTCGGGATGATGTAGTCGCGCCCGAAGCTCAGCTTCTGGCCATAGGCGACGGCGACCTCGTCGGGCACCTCCTCGCGCGCCAGCTCGGCCAGCGCCTCGGCGCAGGCGATCTTCATCGCGTCGTTGATCGCGCGGGCGTGGATGTCGAGCGCGCCGCGGAACAGGTAGGGAAAGCCGAGGACGTTGTTGACCTGGTTGGGGTAATCCGAGCGCCCGGTGGCGACGATCGCGTCCTCGCGCACCTCATGCGCCTCTTCGGGCGTGATCTCGGGGTCGGGGTTGGCCATGGCGAAAATGACGGGGTTGGGCGCCATGCTCTTGACCATCGCTTGCGTCACCGCCCCCTTGGCCGACACGCCGAGGAACACGTCGGCCCCGTCCATCGCCTCTTCGAGCGTGCGCAGCGAGGTGTTCGCGGCATGGGCCGATTTCCATTGGTTCATGCCCTCGGTGCGGCCCTGCCAGATCACGCCGCGGGTGTCGCACATGATGCAGTTGTCGTGCCGCGCGCCCATCGCCTTCAGGAGTTCGAGACAGGCGATGCCCGCCGCGCCCGCGCCGTTGAGCACGATGCGCACATCCTCGATCTTCTTGCCCGAGATGTGCAGCGCGTTGATGAGGCCTGCGGCGCAGATCACGGCGGTGCCGTGCTGGTCGTCATGAAAGACGGGGATGTCCATCTCTTCCTTCAGGCGCTGCTCGATGATGAAGCATTCGGGCGCCTTGATGTCTTCGAGATTGATGCCGCCGAAGGACGGCCCCATCAGCTTCACGGCGGCGCAGAAGGCGTCGGGATCCTCGGTATCCAGTTCGAGATCGATCGAGTTCACGTCGGCGAAGCGCTTGAACAGCACCGACTTGCCCTCCATCACCGGCTTGGAGGCCAGCGCACCGAGATTGCCGAGGCCCAGAACGGCGGTGCCGTTCGAGATCACCGCGACGAGGTTGCCCTTGTTGGTGTAGTCATAGGCGGTCTCGGGGCTTTCGGCGATCACCTCGCAGGGGATGGCGACGCCGGGGCTGTAGGCGAGGCTCAGATCGCGCTGGGTGGTCATCGGGACGCTGGCCGTCACCTCCCATTTTCCGGGCTGCGGCACCTTGTGAAAGCTCAGCGCGTCCTCGCGCGTGAAACGGGGTTTGGCCATCGTTACGTCCCTCTCGATCTGGACGGACAGGCATAACGGGATGCTGCGGCGCGGCGCAACGCCCTTGCGTCAGCGCGCTGCGGGGTTTCGCACGGGGCCCGCAAAAGCTAGTGTCGCGCCGCTGCACTCCCGGGGGATACGCATGAACACGCAGGCCGGCACCGTGACGCCGATGATGGCGCAGTTTCTGGAGATCAAGGCGGCGCATCGGGATGCGCTGCTGTTCTACCGGATGGGCGATTTCTACGAGATGTTCTTCGACGACGCGGTGGCGGCGGCCGAGGCGCTCGACATCGCGCTGACCAAGCGCGGCAAGCACATGGGCGAGGACATCGCGATGTGCGGTGTCCCGGTGCATGCCGCCGAGAGCTATTTGCTCACGCTGATCCGCAAGGGGTTCCGCGTCGCCATCGCCGAGCAGCTCGAAGACCCGGCCGAGGCCAAGAAGCGCGGATCGAAATCCGTGGTCAAGCGCGACGTGGTCCGGCTCGTCACCCCCGGCACGCTGACCGAGGAGAGCCTGCTCGACGCGCGGCGGCACAACTTCCTCGCCGCCTTCTCCGAGCTGCGCGACGATTGCGCGCTGGCCTGGGTCGACATCTCCACCGGGGCGCTGTCGGTGCTGGGCTGCGACCGTCTGGCGCTTGGCCCGGAGCTGGCGCGTCTGACGCCGCGCGAATTGCTGGTGGCCGAGAGCGCCGAGCAGGAGCTGGCCGAGGTCACATCGAATTTCGATCTGGCGGTGACGCCGCTGCATCGCGGCGCGTTCGACAGCGCGGGCGGGGCGGCGCGGCTTGCCAAGCTGTGGAAGGTCGCCTCGCTCGATGCGTTCGGGTCGTTCTCGCGCGCCGAGATTTCGGCCATGGCGGCGCTGGTGGAATATCTCGACCTGACGCAGAAGGGCCGGTTGCCGCTCCTGCGCCCGCCGCAGCAGGAAGCGCGGATGTCGGCGATGCGGATCGACGCGGCGACGCGGCGGTCGCTGGAGCTGACCCATGCGATGGGCGGCGGGCGCGAGGGGTCGTTGCTGCAGGCGATCGACCGCACGGTGACGGCGGGCGGCGCGCGGCTTCTGGAACGGCGCGTGGCCTCGCCCTCCTGCGCGCTGCCCGCCATCACGGCGCGGCAGGCGGCGGTGGCGCATCTGACCGAAGACGACCGGCTGCGCGGGGATCTGCGCGACGCCCTGCGCGGCGCGCATGATCTCGACCGGGCGCTGTCGCGGCTCGCGCTCGAACGCGGCGGGCCGCGCGACATGGCGGCGATCCGGTCCACGCTCGACGTGGCCGACCGGATCGCGGCGCTGACCGACGGGCGCGACCTGCCCGGCCCGCTGGCCGATGCCGCGCGCGACCTCGGCGGTCAGGAGGAACTGCACGAATTGCTGGACCAGGCTCTCGTGGCCGAGCCGCCGCTTCTGGCGCGCGATGGCGGTTTCGTCGCGGCGGGCTTCGACGAGGATCTCGACGCGGCGCGCCGCCTGCGCGACGAGGGGCGCGGCGTGATCGCGGGGATGCAGGCGGACTACGCCGCCGAAACCGGAATTCAGAGCCTGAAGATCAAGCACAACAACGTGCTGGGCTATTTCATCGAGACCACGGCGACCCATGCCGCGAAGATGCTGGCACCGCCGCTGTCGGATCGGTTCATCCATCGCCAGACCACCGCGAACCAGGTGCGGTTCACGACCGTGGAGCTCAACGAGATCGAAACCCGCATCCTGAACGCGGGCGGGCATGCGCTGGAGTTGGAAAAACGGATCCATGACAGGCTTCGGGCCGCGATCCTCGACCAGGCGGGGCCGCTCGGCCAGCTGGCGCGCGCGCTGTCGGAGATCGACCTTGCCGCCGGGCTCGCCGATCTGGCGCGCAGCGCCGACTGGTGCCGACCCACGCTCGACGACAGCCGGGCGTTTCACGTCGAAGCGGGGCGGCATCCGGTGGTGGAACAGGCCCTGCGCCGGGCGGGCGAAAGCTTTGTCGGCAATGATTGCGACCTGGGCGATGCGCCGCTGTGGCTTTTGACCGGCCCGAACATGGCCGGCAAATCGACCTTCCTGCGGCAGAACGCGCTGATCGCGGTGCTGGCGCAGATCGGCAGCTTCGTGCCCGCGGCCTCGGCGCATATCGGCATCGTCAGTCAGATCTTCAGCCGCGTGGGTGCGAGCGACGATCTGGCGCGCGGGCGGTCGACCTTCATGGTCGAGATGGTCGAGACGGCGGCGATCCTGAACCAAGCCGACGACCGGGCGCTCGTCATTCTCGACGAGATCGGGCGCGGCACCGCCACCTATGACGGGTTGTCGATCGCCTGGGCGGTGCTGGAGCATCTGCACGACGTGAACCGCTGCCGCGGCATCTTTGCCACCCATTACCACGAGATGACGCAGCTTGCCGCCAAGCTCGACGGCGTGGCGACCGCGACCGTGGCGGTGCGCGAATGGCAGGGCGAGGTGATCTTCCTGCACGAGGTGCGGCGCGGCACCGCCGACCGCAGCTATGGCGTGCAGGTGGCGCGGCTCGCGGGGCTGCCGGCCTCGGTGGTGGAGCGGGCGCGGGTGGTGCTTCAGGCGCTGGAACAGGGCGAACGCGAAGGCGGCGGGCGCAAGCAGACGCTGATCGACGATCTGCCGCTTTTCGCGGCGATGCCGCCCGCATCCGCAACGGCCCCCGCCGCGCCCTCAAAGGTGGAGGAACGGCTGCGCGGAACGCATCCAGACGAGCTGACCCCGCGCGCGGCGCTGGAGCTGCTTTACGAATTGCACGGGCTGCTGCCGCAGGCCTCCGGGCGCGGCTGACGGCGGGGCGCGGGCAAAAGAAAGGCGCGGCCACCGAGGGCCGCGCCTTTGTCGCACTCTTCAAATCGAACTTGCCGACCCAACACAGGCGGAAGGCAGAAGTTCCGGATTTTTATCAGCTTTCCTTAAAGGAAGACACGCCGACCTGCGCCGGGCGCAACAGCCGGTCATGCAGCAGGAAGCCTTGCGCCGCGACCTGGATGATTTCGCCCGCCTTGGTGCCGGGGACCGGGGCCTCGAACATCGCCTGGTGCATCTGCGGGTCGAACTTGTCGCCGACCTGCGGGTCGATCGGGTGGATGCCGTGCTTCTTGAAGACGCTGAGCAGCTCGCGCATGGTCAGCTCGATCCCCTCGATCAGCGCCTTTTGCGCCTCGCGCTGATCCTCGGCGATGGCGTCGAGCGCGCGGCGCAGGTTGTCATGCACCGGCAGCATGTCACGGGCGAGCTTGGAGCCGCCGTAATTCTCGGCTTCGCGGCGGTCACGCTCGGCGCGCTTGCGGGTGTTCTCGGCATCGGCGAGCGCGCGCACGAAACGGTCGCGGATCTCGTCGCGTTCGCGCTTGAGGATTTCGAGATCGTCCGAGCCCTGCTCAGGCGCGACGCCGACCTCGCCGTTCTCGTCGACCTCTGCGGCCAGCTCGTCGAGGCTGCGCGGTTCGTCCTGTTCTGCCATATGCTGTCTTTCCCCTTCAGGAGCGGTCGGAGACGAGGCGTCCGACCAGCTGTGCTGTGTAGTCCACGATGGGCACGATCCGCCCGTAATTGAGCCGGGTCGGCCCGATGACGCCCACGGCGCCGATGATCTTCCGGTCGGCGTTCATATAAGGAGAAACGACCAGAGATGAACCCGAAAGTGAGAAAAGCTTGTTCTCGGAGCCGATGAAAATCCGCACCCCGTCGCCCTCCTCCGCGAGGTCGAGGAACTGCGCGATGTCGCGCTTGCGTTCAAGGTCGTCGAACAGCGAACGAACGAGGTCGAGATCGGCCTCCTCTCCCGGTCCGCTGAGCAGGTTGCCGCGCCCGCGCACGATCAGCCGTTCGCCCTGTTCGCCCGGATTGACCCATGTGGCGAGCCCCGATTCCACCAGATCGGCGGCCAGCCGGTCGATTTCGCGCCGCCTTGCCGCGATCTCGCGCGAGATCACGCCGGCCAGTTCGCGCAACGTGTGACCGCCGGCGATGGCGTTGAGGAAATTCGCCGCCTCGCGCATCGAGGAGGGCGTCTGGCCCGGCGGCGGCGTGAAGATGCGGTTCTCGACATGGCCGTCGGCAAAGACCAGCACCACGAGTGCCCGGTCGGTCGAAAGCGAGACGAATTCGACGTGCTTGATCGGCGCCTCGTGCTTGGGCGTCAGCACCAGAGAGGCGCCATGGGTGATCCCCGACAGCGCGTGGCCCACCCGGTCGAGCAGGCTGGTCACGTCGCCGTCGGATTCGTGCATCGACTGGTCGATGCGGCGACGGTCGTCGGCCTCCAGATCGCCGACCTCCAGAAGCCCATCGACGAACATGCGCAGGCCGGTCTGGGTCGGGATGCGGCCGGCGCTGACATGCGGGCTGCCCAGCAGGCCCAGATGTTCGAGATCCTGCATGGTGTTGCGGATCGTCGCGGCCGAGACCTTTTCGGACATGTGCCGGGTCAGGGTGCGCGATCCGACCGGCGCGCCGGTTTCGAGATAGCCTTCGACCACGCGGCGGAACACCTCGCGGGAGCGGTCGTTCATGTCCTCGATTCGGGGCGATCGGTCTGACATCGCGGGTTCGGGTCCTGTCTGGGGCATGGCACATTAGAAGCGGCACCGGGTCGAGGTCAATGCGGGTCCATGCCGGCCTTGGATTTGCGCCCTGCAAGGCGTATGCGCAAGCCCGACACAGGAAAGGATGACACCATGCGCCCCTCCGGCCGGACCCCCGACGCGCTGCGCGCCGTCGAGATCGAAACGGGCTTCAACCGTCACGCGGAGGGCTCCTGCCTGATCCGCATGGGAGCCACCCACGTGATCTGCACCGCCACGGTCGAGGAGCGGGTGCCGCCCTTCAAGCGCAATTCCGGCCAGGGCTGGGTCACGGCGGAATACGGCATGCTGCCGCGCGCCACCAACAGCCGGATGCGGCGCGAGGCGAAATCGGCGCAGTCGGGCCGCACGCAGGAGATCCAGCGGCTGATCGGCCGCTCCTTGCGCGCCGGCGTCGATTTCCATGCGCTCGGCGAGCGGCAGATCACCATCGATTGCGACGTGATCCAGGCCGATGGCGGCACGCGCTGCGCCTCGATCACCGGCGGCTGGGTGGCGATGAAGCTGGCCGTGCAAAAGCTGATGAGCGCCGGGCTGGTCAAGACCGACCCGCTGGGCGATCCGGTGTCGGCGGTGAGCTGCGGGCTCTATGCGGGGCAGCCGGTGCTCGATCTCGATTATGCCGAGGACAGCGAGGCGGGCGTCGACGGCAATTTCGTCGTGTCCGGCGCCAAGCTGATCGAGGTGCAGATGTCGGCCGAGGGGTCGACCTTTTCGCGCGGTCAGATGACGCAGCTCATGGATCTTGCCGAGGCGGGCTGTGCCGAGCTGGCGCAGGCACAGCTGCGGGCCACCGCCTGATGCGCCGCTTTACCGAAAAATCGCTGGTCGTCGCCACGCATAACGCGGGCAAGCTCGACGAGTTTCGCGCGCTTCTGGCGCCGTTCGGCGTCACCGTGACCGGCAATGCCGATCACGGCCTGCCCGAGCCCGAGGAGACCGAAGACACCTTCGTCGGCAATGCCCGGATCAAGGCCCGTGCCGCCGTCGCGGCGACCGGTCTTCCGGCGCTGGCCGATGACAGCGGGCTCGAGGTGTTCGACCTTGGCGGTCAGCCCGGCGTGCACACCGCCGATTGGGCCGAAACCGGCGAGGGCCGCGATTTCGACATCGCCATGGAGCGGGTGCATCGCGAGCTGACGGCGGGCAACCACCCTGCCCCGCATGGCGCGCGGTTCTGCTGCACGCTGGTGCTGTGCTGGCCCGACGGGCATGAAGAAGTCTTCGAAGGTCATGCGCAGGGTCAGGTCGTCTGGCCGATGCGCGGGGCACGCGGCCATGGCTATGATCCGATCTTCGTGCCCGAAGGGTATGACGTGACCTTTGCCGAGATGGATGCCGAAACGAAGAACGGCATGAGCCACCGGGCGCGCGCGGTGGAGAAATTGCGGGCCTGTCTTGGAGAATAGGGTCGAAAACTGGCAAAGGGGCGGGTTCGGTCTCTATCTGCATTGGCCCTTTTGCCAGGCCAAGTGTCCCTATTGCGACTTCAACAGCCATGTCGCGCAGAGGATCGATCAGGATCGCTGGGCCGCCGCCTATCTGTCCGAGCTTGACCGGCTGGCCGAACAGACCGGCGACAGGATCCTTGGTTCGGTCTTTTTCGGCGGGGGCACACCGAGCCTGATGGAGCCGCGTATCGTCGGGGCGATCCTTGACCGGATCGGCCGGAACTGGCGACTGCGCAATTATTTCGAAGTCACGCTCGAAGCCAACCCGACCTCGATCGAGGCGGATCGCTTTACCGGTTACAGGCAGGCCGGGGTCAACCGGGTCTCCATGGGGATGCAGGCTCTCAATGACGGGGATCTGCGCAAACTGGGCCGCCTGCACAGTGTCGATGAGGGTCTGAAGGCCTTTGATATCGCGCGAAACGCCTTTGATAGGGTCAGTTTCGACCTCATTTATGCCCGGCAGGACCAGACGCCCGAGGATTGGCGCGCCGAGCTACGCCAGGCTCTGGACCTTTGCGCGGATCACCTGTCGCTGTACCAGCTGACGGTCGAGGATGGTACGGCCTTTGGCGACAGGCTTGCCCGCGGCGGTCTGCGCGGCCTGCCAGACGAGGATCGTTCGGCCGAGATGTACGAAATCACGCAGGAGCTGACCGCGGCCGCGGGCCTTCCGGCCTACGAGATTTCAAACCACGCGGTTGCCGGCGCCGAAAGCCGGCACAACCTGATCTACTGGCGGTCTGGCGACTGGATCGGGATCGGACCCGGCGCGCATGGGCGGCTTGAATTCGAGGGGCGCCGATACGCGACCGAGGCGCCGAAAGCGCCGGGCGCATGGCTTTCGAAGGTCGAAAACGGTCAGGGCGGCGAATTGGACCGGGTGGATCTCGACGCGCTGGAGGGGTTCGAAGAGCGGCTGATGATGGGATTGCGGCTGCGCGAGGGCGTCGAAGTGTCGATGGAAGGCTGCCCGGACGCCGCCGGTTTTGCGCGGCGGGTGGACGGGCTGGTCGAGCTGGGGCTGCTGCGCCGGGAACAGGATCGGCTGGTTGCGACCGAGGCGGGCCGACCGATCCTGAATGGCATTCTGCGCGAATTGCTCGCCTGAGCGGGGTCAGTTCCCCGACAGGAGCCGCAGAAGATCGTCGAGCTGTTCCAGATCCCGGTACCGCAGGGCGATGCGCCCACCTTCGCCTTGCGTATCGTGGTCGATGCTTACCGGCATCCTGAGCGCCGCCGACAATTCGCTTTCGATCTGAAGCGTATCGGCATCCTTGCCGGGCTTGCGCGCGGCTTTCGTCGCCGGCGTCTTGCCCGGCTTGCGGACCAGCGATTCCGCGTCGCGCACCGACATGCCCTTGAGCATGATCTGCTTGGCCAGTGACGAAGCATGTTCGTTGCCGACCAGCGTCCTGGCGTGACCGGCGGTGAGCTGACCCGTCGTCAAAAGCTCCTGCACGTCGGCCGGAAGCGACAGCAGACGCATGAGGTTGGCGATATGGCTGCGGCTCTTGCCAAGGGCACTGGCGAGCTGTTCCTGCGTATGACCGAAGCGGTCCATCAGCTGGCGGTATCCCGCGGCCTCGTCGATAGCGTTCAGATCGGCCCGCTGGATGTTCTCGATGATCGCGACTTCGAGCACCTCGGTGTCGCTGTATTCGCGGATCAGAACCGGCAGCTCGTGCAGCTTGGCGATCTGTGAGGCGCGCCAGCGGCGTTCGCCGGCGACGATCTCGAAATAGCCCTCCTGCTTGGGGTCGCGGCGCACGATCAACGGTTGGATCACGCCTTTTTCGCGGATCGAGGCCGCGAGCTCGTCGAGCGCGATCTCGTCGAAATGTCGACGCGGCTGATCCGGGTTGGGACGGATCTTTTCGATCGGAACCATCATGTCGGGATGCCTTGCCTGCTCTGCGGTGGTCTGGTCTTGCGTCACATCGGCCATCAGCGCGGACAAGCCCCGCCCGAGACCACGTGTCTTCTGCTTTTCCGCCATGTTCGGCCTCATCCTTCCCGTTGGATCACTTCCGCAGCCAGGTCCAGATAGGCCTTGGCGCCTGCACAGCCTGGATCGTAATCAAGAACCGGCATGGCATGCGAGGGGGCTTCGCTCAACCTCACATTGCGGGGGATGACGGTCCTGAACACCAGGTCGCCGAGCGTCTCGCGCGCGTCGGATTCGACCTGCTGCGACAGGTTGTTGCGCCGGTCATACATGGTCAGGACGATGCCCTCGATCCGAAGCGCGTCATTGGCGCTGGCGCGCACCTCGCGCAGGGTCAGCATCAACTGCGACAGGCCTTCGAGCGCGAAGAATTCGCTTTGCAGCGGCACGATGATCGATTTGGCGGCCACCATCGCGTTGATCGTCAGAAGGTTCAGCGCCGGGGGGCAGTCGATCAGGACGTAATCGTAATCCTGACGATCGGCGAGAAGCTCGGTCATCCGGCGCTGCAACACGCGGCTGCGACCGCCCGAGGACATGAGATCGACATCCGCGGAGCTGAGATCGGTCGTCGCGGGGATGATGTCGAGCCCGTAGACCTGCGTGCCATGGATGCCCTCGGCAGCGGGGTCGTCTCCAAGCAACAGGTCGTATGTGGTGGAGCGACGGTCCCCTGCGGACAGCCCCAACCCGGTGGAGGCATTGCCCTGCGGGTCCATGTCGACCAGCAGGACGCGGCGACCGGATTTCGCGAGCGCCGCCCCGAGATTGATGGCGGTCGTGGTCTTGCCGACGCCGCCCTTCTGGTTCGCGAGCGCGATGATGCGGCAGGTGTCAGGCATGGTGCAGATGGCTCACTAGCAAGAGGCGGGCATCTGGGTCCGTTCGGCTGACCTGGCTGTCGCAATCGAACCGCCAATGCTCCCGCGCCGTTTCGATTTCTGCCTCGTGCATCTGCCCCTTCAGGAACAGGCAGCTTCCCCCGGTGGACAGGTGCCGCGCGGCATACCCCAGAAGCATGTTCAAAGGCGCGAGCGCGCGCGCGCTGATGATGTCGGCCGACAGCGGCGCGAGCGTTTCGATCCGCTCGGAATGTACCGTTACGTTGAGCGAAAGCTCCCGCGCCGCGGTTCTCAGGAAGGTCGATTTGCGCTGATCGCTTTCGACCAGATGGAACCGCAGATCCGGGGCCGTTTCCGATGCCACGATCGCCGCCACGATGCCCGGAAAGCCCCCGCCGGACCCGAAATCCGCCCAAATCCCGGAGGTTTGGGGAATATAGGGAGCCAGCTGCAGTGAATCCGCGATGTGCCGCGATTCGATATGTGGCAGATCGGATTTCGATACGAGATTGATCGCTGGCGACCACTTTCGCACCAACGCCGCGAAATCCGACAGCCTCTCTCGTGTTTCACGTGAAACATCCATGGGGACGGTGCTCCGCGCATTTTGCATCACGCCGCAGCCCGGCGGCTGGCGTTCATCAGGAGCAGAAGACCGGCTGCTGTCATGCCTTCGATCTTTCCGGCATCGCCGATCGAGCCGGGCCGCGCCTGTTCAAGTTTCTGGCGAAGCTCGTTCGAAAGGCCCGTGATGGAGGCGTAATCCAAGTCATCGGGAATCCGGCGCGCCTCGTCGCGTCGGATCGCCGCGGCGTCCCGGTCCTGCCGCTGCATATACGCGCTGTAGGTCGCGTCGTTCTTCAACTGCTGGGCCGTGCGGTCGTCGATATCCGCCAAGGACGGCTCCACCTGCCGCAACATCGCCATGTCGACCTCCGCGAGTGCGAGGGCCTCGAGACCGGATTTCGCCGGGCGATCCGGGTTGAGATTGGCACCGAGCGCGGCCAGCCGCGCCGTCGGAAAACGCATGTTCTCCAAGGCCAGCCGCCCCGCTTCGATCGCGTCCATCTTGGCCGAGAATTCCGCCCAACGCGCATCCCCGACGCAACCAAGATCCCGACCCTGCCCGGTCAGTCTCTGATCCGCGTTGTCGGCACGCAATGAGAGCCGAAATTCGGCTCTGGAGGTGAACATCCGATAAGGCTCTGTCACACCTCGGGTCACGAGATCGTCGATCATCACCCCGATATAGCTGCTGGTGCGACTGAACTGCGGTGTCTCCCGGTCGAGAACCTCGCAAGCCGCGGCCATGCCGGCTGCACAGCCTTGGGCAGCGGCTTCCTCATACCCGGTCGTGCCATTGATCTGCCCCGCCAGATACAGCCCCGGCACATCCTTCAGCTCGAGCCCGCGCGTCAAGGCGCGGGGATCGATGTAGTCGTATTCGATCGCATAGCCAGGTTGCTCGATGCGGACGTTTTCAAGACCCAGCATCGAACGGATGAAGCTTTCCTGCACCTCGACCGGCAGAGAGGTCGAAATGCCGTTCGGATAGACGGTATCGGTGCTCAACCCTTCGGGTTCGAGAAAGACCTGATGGCTCGGCTTTTCAGCAAAGCGCACCACCTTGTCTTCGATCGACGGGCAATAGCGCGGGCCGGAGCCGCTGATATTGCCGCTGTGCATTGCCGAGCGGCTCAGGTTTTCCCGAATGATGTCATGCGCCTGCTCGTTCGTCTGCGTGATCCCGCAAGAGATCTGCCGCGCCTCGGGCGCGCGGTTGAGAAAAGACAGCATGACCGGCGCGTCATCCCCCGGCTGCGCCTCGAGCCGCGCCCAGTCGATCGTCTTTCCATCGAGCCGCGCCGGCGTGCCGGTCTTCAACCGCCCCATGTTCAAGCCAAAGCCGTCGATCCGGTCGGCCAGCCGCGTGGACGCATCGTCACCGACCCGACCGCCGGGTCGGGTTTCCGAGCCGAAATGCAGCACGCCACGCAAGAACGTTCCGGTCGTGAGAATGACACTGCGCGCGCCAAGCCGACGTCCATCGGCCAGGTCGACGCCGCGGATGCGCCCTCCCGTTTCCACCAGGTCGTAAACTTCGCCTTCGATCAGGTCGAGACGATCGATCTTTCGCAGCTCGGCCTGCATGCGGTCGCGATAGATGCGGCGATCCGCCTGAAGCCGCGGCCCCTGAACTGCGGGGCCTTTCCTGCGGTTCAACAGCCGGAACTGGATGCCGGACGCATCGGCAACGCGCCCCATGAGACCATCAAGCGCATCGACCTCACGCACGAGATGGCCTTTGCCAAGCCCGCCGATCGCCGGGTTGCAGGACATCGCCCCGACCGTATCGATCTTCATGGTGACGAGAGCCACCCGCGCCCCCATGCGGCTGGCGATCGCCGCCGCCTCGACACCGGCATGGCCGCCGCCGACAACAATCACGTCGTAGGATTCGTGTTTCACGTGAAACAACTCCTATTTCCCGATACAGAAGCTCGAAAAGATTTCGCCGAGCACATCTTCGACGTCGACACGGCCCACGAGGCTGTCCAACGCCCTGACGGCGAGCCGAAGCTCTTCGGCAGCCAGGTCGAGCGCGGCGCTTCCCTCCGGCAGGATCAGACGACAGCGCGCGATATAATCGATCCCGTCGCGCAATGCGAGTCGGTGCCGTTCGCGGATCGCCACCCCGGCGCCCTGGCTTCTTTGGTCAAGCCGCGCAGAAATCTCGTCGAGAAGCGAGGACACGCCCGCGCCGGTGCGGCCCGACACCCCCGGACGCGCATCGTCGAACATGTCGGCCCGCGCGATCCGCACGATGTCATCGGGCCCGCTTTCGACCGACTCGACCGTGTCGTCCGGCGCGACCAGATGCACCCGGATATCGGCCGAGGCCGCCCGGCTGCGCGCGCGGGCAATCCCGATCGCCTCGACCGCGTCGTCGGAGTCGCGCAGACCCGCCGTATCCAGAAGCGTCACGGGCAGGCCGCGCAGCTCCATACGCACCTCGATCACGTCGCGTGTGGTCCCCGGCACATCCGAGATGATGGCCGCATCTCGACCTGCCAAATGATTGAGAAGCGTGGATTTTCCCATGTTCGGCGCGCCGATGATGGCCACCTCGAACCCTTCGCGGATCCGTTCGGCCACGCCGACACCGTCCATTTCGCGCCGCATCGCCGCATCGCAGCGATCGAGAATCTCGACAACTTCCGGCGTGACGTCGACCGGCACGTCCTCTTCGGCGAAATCGATCACCGCCTCGAGCAGCGCCATCGCTCGCAGCAGGTCCCGCTTCCACAGATCCGCCTTTTCGCCAAGCCCGCCGGCCATGGTGCGCATCGCCTGACGCCGCTGCGCTTCGGTCTCGGCATCGACGAGATCGGCAAGCCCCTCGACCTGCGACAGGTCGAGACGCCCGTTCTCGAGCGCCTGCCGGGTGAACTCCCCGGCCTCGGCCAGCCGCAGCCCCTCAAGCTCGGAGAGCCGCGCCAGAACGGCGTTGATGACCGCCCGGCTGCCATGCAGATGCAGCTCCACCACCGCCGCGCCGGTAAAGCTGCGCCCTTCGGCAAAGGTCAGCACCAGCGCCTGGTCGAGCACCTCACCCTGCCCGTCGCGCAGGATCCGCAGGCCCCGCCCATGCGCGGGCAAGGCACCGGCCATCCGTTCGGCCGCGCGCCGCGCCTCCGGGCCCGAAATGCGGATGACGGCCACCCCGGCGCGTCCCCGCGCCGTGGCCAGGGCATAGATCGTGTCCATGGGAAAAATCCTCGCGCGCGCCGCGTCAGGTGTTCATGGAATCGAAGAAGTCCGAATTGGTCTTGGTCTGCTTCAGCTTCGAAATCAGGAACTCGATCGCATCCGTGGTGCCCATCGGATTCAAGATCCGGCGCAGCACATAGGTCTTTTGCAGATCGGTCTTCTCGACCAGCAGATCCTCCTTGCGGGTGCCGGATTTGAGGATGTCCATCGCCGGGAAGACGCGCTTGTCCGCCACCTTGCGGTCGAGCACGATCTCCGAGTTGCCGGTGCCCTTGAACTCCTCGAAGATCACCTCGTCCATGCGGCTACCGGTGTCGATCAGCGCGGTCGCGATGATGGTGAGCGAGCCGCCCTCCTCGATGTTGCGCGCCGCACCGAAGAACCGCTTGGGCCGCTGCAACGCGTTGGCGTCGACACCGCCCGTCAGCACCTTGCCCGAAGACGGCACGGTGGTGTTGAAGGCGCGGCCCAAGCGCGTGATCGAATCGAGCAGGATCACCACGTCGCGCTTGTGCTCGACGAGACGCTTGGCCTTCTCGATCACCATCTCGGACACCGCCACGTGGCGCGTCGCGGGCTCGTCGAAGGTCGAGGAGACGACCTCGCCCTTGACGCTGCGCTGCATGTCGGTGACCTCCTCGGGCCGCTCGTCGATCAAGAGCACGATGAGATAGCACTCGGGGTGGTTCTTCTCGATCGAGTGGGCGATGTTCTGCAACAGCACCGTCTTGCCGGTGCGCGGCGGCGCCACGATGAGCGAACGCTGCCCCTTGCCGATCGGCGAGACGAGATCGATGATCCGGGCCGAGCGATCCTTGGTCGCGGCCTCCTCCTCAATCTCCATCTTCAGCCGCTCATCCGGGTAAAGCGGCGTGAGGTTGTCGAAGGCCACCTTGTGGCGCGCCTTTTCGGGCGCCTCGAAGTTGATCTTCTCGACGCTGACCAGCGCGAAATACCGCTCGTTCTCGTTCGGCTCCTGGATCACGCCTTCGACCGTGTCGCCGGTGCGCAGGCTGAACTGGCGGATCATGTCGGGCGAGACGTAGATGTCGTCGGGACCGGGAAGATAGTTGGCTTCGGGGCTGCGCAGGAAGCCGAAGCCGTCCTGCAGCACCTCGAGCACGCCATCGCCGCCGATGACCCAGTCCTCCTCGGCGCGTTCCTTGAGAATGGCGAACATCATGTCGCCCTTGCGCATGGTGGATGCGTTCTCGATCTCCAGCTCTTCGGCCAGCGACAGAAGATCCTTCGGGCTCTGCGCCTTGAGATCGGCGAGGTTCAGGCGGTCCTGGGACATGGGAAACGGTCCTGTGGCAGCCCGCGGGCCGCTCTTATGGGTCGTGAAAATGGAATCGCTTCGCCCGGACGGGCAAGCGGGGAGAAGTCTTAGGCGTGGATAAGTCGCGCGTCAACGTCGCGCTGGTCTCGGTGCCGAAGGCGTCAGAACGGACGGACCACCACCGCGACCACGATCACCAGCAAAAGCACCGTCGGCACCTCGTTGGCGATGCGGAACTGGCGGCCCGAACGGCTGTTGCTGCCCGCGGCGAAATCCTTGCGCCGCTTCGACAGCCAGCCCTGCATCCCCGTCATCGCCAGCACCGCCACCGCCTTGATCCACGGCCAGGGCTGGGACCAGTCGACCACGCCGAACGAAATCAGCACCAGCCCGAAAACCCAGGTCGAGATCATCGCAGGGCCCATGATCAGCTTCATGAGCTTCAGTTCCATGACCTGGAACGTCTGGTCGAGCTCCGATCCCGGTTTGGCCCGCTCCGCGTGATAGACGAACAATCGCGGCAGATAGAACATCCCCGCCATCCAGGCGACGAAGGACACGATGTGTCCCGCCTTTATCCACGGATAGGCGAAAGCGGCGAAGTCGGTCATCTCGGTCCCTCTCTCAGACCGGCCCCTTCTCAAATGAATAAGGATAAAAGAAAAGATGATGATGATAGTAGGGAGGTGGATAAGCAGGGATTGAGGACATGTCCTCAGAGTCGTCCACAGGATGATCGACTCTTCTGGCCTGTTGGAACGACTCGGCTACATCACTTACTCAACTGATATATAACGAAAAAAATATACGCCTTGCCGCCGACAAGCCCGGAGTCGCAATCTTGACTCGTGCTTTTACCCACAAAGACCCCCGCGCCGCCTCTTGTTCTCGTCCCCCGTGGATAAGTCGCTGAGTCGCGAGGGCGACTCACCCCGCTTGTCCCGAGTCGCGGGAGCGGTCACAACCGTCCACCGAGTCGTGCTCATGATTCGAGCCCGATTCCTCCCTAGAGTCGTCCACAGGCCCCGTCATGACCCAATCGCTCGTTCTCGCCTCAGGATCGGAGATCCGCGCCAGCCTCCTGAAGGGCGCCGCGATCCCCTTCACGGTCGAAAAGGCGCGCATCGACGAAGCCGCGCTCAAGGCCGCGCTTCTGGCCGAGGGCGCGCCGCCGCGCGATCTCGCCGACAAGCTGGCGGAGATGAAGGCGCTCAGGGTGTCGTCGCGCACCCCCGGCGCGCTGGTGCTGGGCTGCGATCAGGTGCTGGCGCTCGATGGCGCGGTGTTCTCCAAGCCCGAGAGCCCCGAGCACGCGCTCGACCAGCTCACCCGGCTGTCGGGCCGCACGCATCAATTGCTGTCGGCGGCGGTGGTCTGCCTCGACGGAGAGCCGATCTGGCGCCATGTCGGTGTGGTCCGCCTCGACATGGCGCATTGCTCCGAGGACTACCTGCGCGATTACGTCGATCGCAACTGGGACTCCATTCGCCACTCCGTTGGCGGCTACAAGCTCGAGGAAGAGGGCGTGCGCCTGTTCGTGCGGGTCATGGGCGATTACTTCACGGTTCTCGGGCTGCCGCTCGTGGAGCTGATCAACTGGCTGGTGCTGAGAGGAGATCTGAAGAGATGAGCGCGCATCGCATTCCGTTGGCGGGCGTGATCGGCGCTCCGGTCGCTCATTCCCGGTCGCCGCGTCTTTTCGCGCACTGGCTCGAAACCCTCGGGATCGAGGGACATTACGCGCCGCTGCACGTGGAGCCCGATGACTTCGAACAGGTCGTGCGCGCCCTGCCCCGCATGGGGTTTCGCGGCGCCAACGTGACACTGCCGCACAAGATCGCGGCGCTCGGCATCGCCGATCAGGTGAGCGACCGCGCCGCCCGCATCGGTGCGGCCAACACGCTGACCTTCCGCGATGACGGCATCCATGCCGACAACACCGACGGCCATGGCTTCATTTCCAACCTGCGCCAATCCGCGCCCGGCTGGGCCGCCGCCGATGGCCCGGCGGTGGTGCTGGGCGCGGGCGGGGCGGCGCGCGCCGTGCTCGACGCGCTGATCGAGGCGGGCGCGCCCGAGATCCGGCTCGCCAACCGCACCCGCGCCCGGGCCGAAGCGCTGGCCGAGGCCTTCGGCCCGGCGATCCGTGTCATCGACTGGGCCGAAACCGCGCCTGCGCTGGACGGCGCGGCGACGGTCGTGAACACTACCTCGCTCGGCATGCAGGGCGCGGACCCGTTCGATCTCGACCTCTCCGCCCTGCCCGCTTCGGCGCTGGCGACCGACATCGTCTACACCCCGCTCGACACGCCGATGCTCATTGCCGCGCGCGACCGCGGCTGCCGCACGGTCGACGGCTTGGGCATGCTGCTGCACCAAGCGGTGCCGGGGTTCGCGCGCTGGTTTGGCGCGACGCCACAGGTCACGGAGGCCACCCGCGCGGCGGTGCTGGGATGACCTTCCGGCTCGGTCTCACCGGCTCCATCGGCATGGGCAAATCGACCACGGCGGCGATGTTCGCCGATGAAGGCCTGCCGGTCTGGGATGCCGATGCCGCCGTGCACCGGCTCTATGCCGCGGGCGGTGCGGCGGTCGCGCCGATGCGCGCGGCTTTTCCCGGGGCGGTCGAGAACGGCGCCGTTTCCCGCGCGGCCCTGAAACGGATCATTGCCGCCGACCCATCGGCCCTGCCTCGGATCGAGGCGATCGTGCACCCGCTGGTGCAGGAAGACCGCGAGGCGTTCGTCGCCGCCCAGACCGCCGACATCACCGTGCTCGACATCCCCCTCCTCTACGAAACCGGTGGCGAGGCCGAAATGGACGCCGTCGTCGTCGTCAGCGCGCCGCCGGAGCTTCAGGCCGCCCGCGTGCTCGCCCGTCCCGGCATGACGCGCGCCCAGCTCGACGCGATCCTCGCGCGGCAGATGCCGGATGTTGAGAAACGCCGCCTGGCCGATTACCTGATCGAGACCGTGACCCTCGACGCGGCCCAAAGGTCCGTGCGAGAGGTCATCGACCGGATCAGGAGGCAGCTGCGCGATGCGTGAGATCGTTCTCGACACCGAAACCACCGGCTTCGAGCCCGCCGAGGGCGACCGCATCGTCGAAATCGGCGCGGTCGAGCTGCTCAACCACATGCCGACGGGCCGCACCTATCATCAATACATCAACCCCGAACGCTCGATGCCGAAAGGCGCGTTCGAGATCCACGGGCTGGGCGACGACTTCCTCCGCGACAAGCCGAAATTCGCGGCCATCGCGCAGGATTTCATCGATTTCATCGGTGACTCGCGGCTGGTGATCCACAACGCCGCCTTCGACATGAAATTCCTCAACGCCGAGCTGTCATGGGTGAAGAAGCCCAAGATCCCGATGGATCGCGCGCTCGACACGCTGGCCATCGCGCGCAAGCGGTTTCCCGGCTCGCCCGCCTCGCTCGACGCGCTGTGCCGCCGCTTCGGCATCGACAACGCTTCGCGCACGCTGCACGGCGCGCTCCTCGACAGCGAGATCCTCGCCGAGGTCTATCTGGAGCTGATCGGCGGGCGGCAGCCGGATTTCGCGCTGAACGTGGCGCAGGGCGGCTCCGGCGGCGGGGCGGAGGCTGAATGGCGCCCGCGTCCGCGCCCGGCGCCGCTGCCTGCGCGGATCACCGGGGAGGAGGCCGCCGCCCATGCCGAGTTCGTCGGCGGTCTGGGCGACGGCGCGCTTTGGAAGAAGTTCAGCTAGGCGTCAGGCGGTGCCCGACGGGCCCGGCTCGGCCTCGGCGGCCTTCTGGGCCTGCTGCGCCTGGGCGCGGCGCTGAAGCTCGTTGCGATAAAGCTGCAGGAAATCGATCTGCTCGAGGTTCAGCGGCGGGAAACCGCCATCGCGGGTCACGTCCGAGACGATCCGGCGCAGATAGGGGAAGGTGATGCGCGGGCATTCGATCAGCAGGTAGGGGTGCAGCTGGTCGTCCGGCACGCCGGAAATCTGGAACACGCCGGCATATTCGATCTCGAAGATGAACAGCGGATCGCCCGATTCCTTGGCTTTCGAGGTGATGTTGAGCTTGGTGATCACCTCGTACTGGCCTTCCTGGCCGCGCTTACGCGCGTCGAGGTTGACCTGCACCGAGACCTCGGGCTGCAGATCGCCCGACAGGCCCTTCTGCGCCAGCGCGTTCTCGAAGGACATGTCGCGGATGTACTGGGCCACGACGCGCTGCGTCACCTTGGGCTGTTGCGTCGCCTGCCCCTCGGGCTGGGGGGTTGCGGGGGCGTCGGGCGTGTCGGTCATCTGGGGTCCTCCGGTGTCAGTTGCGCCTGTATCTAGCAGCCTCCGCGGGCCCCCTCAATGCCGGGTCCAACCAGAGGGATGCGTCGGCTTGCGGCCTTCGCCCAGTTCGTGGAAATCGCCGTCGATCACCGTGTCGCGCGGCGCGTCCGAGGCGGGGCCACGGGGATCGCGGGGATGCGGCGGCTGGCCCATGTCAAAGCGCGCGACCTTCACCTTGTCCTTGAGCAGCCGGAACACCCGGCCCCGCACCGCCGGGATCAGCAGCGCAAAGCCGACCGCGTCGGTGAAAAAGCCCGGCGTCAGCAAAAGCGCGCCCGCGAACAGGATCATCGCGCCGTCGGCCAGGGGCCGCGACGGGTCCGAGAATTCTTTCATCGAGCGCTTCAGCCGGGCGATCGCCTGCAGCCCCTGCCCGCGCACCAGCGCGGTGCCCGCGATCGCGGTCAGCACCACGATCAGGAGCGTGGGCCACAGCCCGATCAGCCCGCCGACCTGGATGAACAGGCCGATCTCGATCAGCGGCACGGCAAGAAAAGCGATGAAGAGCCACATGGGCGGTCTCCCGAAGGTCAGTTGATGCGCCGCCCCCGCGACGATTCGTGGCCCTGGGGGTCGGTGGACTTGAACGGTTGCGTGGCTTACATAGGTGCCACGCGGGTCCGGTGCGAGACCCGTGCTGACAAGAGGCGCCGAATGAACTCTCCCATCATCCAGCTCTTGGTGCTCGCAGGCATCGCGATCTTCCTGATTTTGCGGCTGCGCGGCGTGCTGGGAACGCGGGAAGGCTTCGAGAAGCCGCGCCTGCCGGCACAGGGCGAAAAACGCCGGTCCCGGCCCGAATTCGAGGTGATCGAAGGCGGCCCCGACCGTGACATCACCGATCACGTTCCCGAGGGCAGCGACGCCGAAAAGGCGCTCTACGCGATGAAGGCCGCCGACCCGGATTTCGGCCTGAACGATTTTCTGCAGGGCGCGCGCGGCGCCTACGAGATGATCCTGATGGCCTTCGAGAACGGCGATCTCGAAAGCGTGAAGCCGTTTTTGTCCGATGATGTCCACGAGGCCTTTGCCGAGGTGATCGCCGCGCGCGAGCGCGAAGGGCTCAAGGTCGAGGCGACCTTCGTGGGGCTTGGCGAAATCGCGGTGCGCGATGCGAGCTTCGACGCCGCCAGCCGCGAGGGCGAGATCGCGGTGCGCTTCACCGGCGAGCTGACCTACGTGGTGCGCAACATGGCCGGCGAGGTGGTCGAGGGCTCGACCACCGAGATCAAGCGCCAGCGCGACGTCTGGACCTTTGGCCGGATCATGGGCAGCGACGATCCGAACTGGAAACTGGTGGCGACCGGGGAATGACCCGGCTGGCGGCGGCACTGGCGCTGGCCTTCGGGCTGCCGCTCGGGGCGGCCGCAAGCCCGAAGCTTCTGGGCTTCGAGCAGCTGCGCGGCTGGGCCACCGATGATCATGGCGCGGCGCTGACCGCTTTCGTCGAAACCTGCGGCGACCTGCGCGACCGCGACTGGCAGGCGCTGTGCGGTCTCGCGCGCGAGACCGACGACGCGCGCAGCTTCTTCGAGCTGTTCTTCCAGCCGGTGCTGATCGAGGACGGGCGCGAGGCGCTGTTCACCGGTTACTACGAGCCCGAGCTGCGCGGCTCCGAGGTGCCCGACGGGCGCTATGTCGCGCCGGTCTACCGCGTGCCCGAGGATCTGCCGCCCGAGGGGCCATGGCTCACCCGGCAGGAGATCGATCAGGGCGGCGCGCTGTCGGGCCGCGGGCTGGAGATCGCCTATGTCGACCCGGTCGACCTGTTCTTTCTGCAGATCCAGGGCTCGGGCCGGGTGCGGCTGCCCGATGGCGATGTCATCCGGCTCGGCTACGGCGCCGCCAACCGCCAGCCCTATTCCTCGATCGGCCAGGAGCTGGTGGCGCGCGGCATCTACGAGCCGCACCAGGTCTCGGCGGCGGTGATCCGCTCCTGGGTGCGCCGCAACCCGGTCGATGGCAAGGAACTCTTGTGGACCAACCGCTCCTACGTGTTCTTTCGCGAGGTGAACGAGGTCCCGGCCGAGCGCGGGCCGCTGGGGGCGATGAACCGGTCGATCACGCCGATGCGCAGCCTCGCGGTGGACCCGGCCCATGTGCCGCTCGGCGCGCCGGTCTGGATTGAGACCGAGGGCGAGGACCGTCTTCGCCGGCTAATGGTGGCGCAGGACACCGGCTCGGCGATCAAGGGCGCCCAGCGCGCCGATATCTTCTTCGGCACCGGGCGACTGGCGGGCAAGCGCGCGGGCCGGACCCGCGACACCGGCCGGATGGTGGTGCTGCTGCCGGTGCAGCGCGCCTGGGACATGCTGCCGCAGACCCTGGCCGACCCGGCCTGATGCCCCGCAAGCCGCGCCATCTGTCGCCCGATGAACGGGCGTTGTGGGACAGCGTCGCGCGTCAGGCGGCGCCGATGCACAAGCGCCGCGCGCCCTCCGAAGCCAAACAGGCGCCGAAGACCCCGGCTCCCGCCCCGCCCGACCCGGCGGGCACCGCGCCCCTGCCGCAATTCAAGGTCGGCCAGAAGGCCGATCCCAAGCGCCCCGACGACCTGCTGCCGGGCCTGCGCGACCGGCTGCGCCGCGCGCCCGTGGCGATGGACGCCAAGGCGCATGGCAAGATGACCCGCGGCAAGCTCAGGCCCGAGGCCCGGCTCGACCTGCACGGCATGACATTGTCGGAGGCGCATCCCGAGCTGGTGGCCTTCATCCTGTCCTCCCAGGCGATGGGGCGGCGGCTGGTGCTGGTGATCACCGGCAAGGGCCGCGAGAGGGATTACGAGGCGCCGATGCCGGTGCGCCACGGCGTGCTGCGCCACCAGGTGCCGCAATGGCTTGGCCTGTCGCCGCTGCGCCAGGCGGTGCTGCAGATCACGCCCGCCCATATCCGCCATGGCGGTGAGGGCGCTTATTACGTCTATCTGCGCCGCGCCCGCTAGGCGGCCCGCCGCGCCGCGCCGGCCACGGGCAGCAGCCGCGCGGCCCGGCGCACGCCCCAAGCCAGGAGAAGGCCCGCCCCGCCGAGATAGGCCGCGATACCGAGCATCTGGTCGGGAAAGCCGATGCCGCGGTCGATCAGCAGCCCGCTGACCCCCGGCCCGATCGCCGTGCCGAACACCATCACCGCCGCCGCCGCCGATTTGATCGCGCCGATATGGCGCGTGCCGTAGAACTCGGCCCAGAAGGCGCCGGGCAGCACCGCCTGCACCCCGCCGCCGATCCCCGCGATGGCGAGCCCCAGCGCCGCCATGCCAAGCCCGTCGGCCTGTGACAGCACGAGAAACGCCACCGTCCAAGGCGCCATCAGCCACGGCATCAGCCGCGCCGTCCCGAACCGGTCGAGCGCCGCGCCGGTGACGAGGTTCGCGCCGATCGTCGCGGCGGTGAACAGCGGCATCAGCGCCACCCATTGACCAAGGCTCCATGGCTTCAGCTCGGCGAGATGCACCTGCTGGAAGAACAGCGCCGTGCCCCATGCCGGCGGGCCCAGAAGCGCCGGGACCAGCATCCAGAACAGCCAATGCGTCACCGCCGCGTTCCGGGTCCAGTGGCGGCCCTCCATGCCGAGCGACTGGCTGTGCTGCGCGATGCTCTGCGGCGTGCGCTCGCGCCGCAGCAGCCACAGCGCCAGCGGCATCGCCGCCAGCGACAGCCCGGCGGCGGCGGCCCAGAGCAGGCGCCAGTCGGCCACCGCCAGACCGGCCACGAACACGACCGGCAGCACCGCCTGCCCCAGCGCCACGCCCATCGAGGCGATCGACAGCGCCTTGCCGCGCCCGGCGGCGAACCAGCGCGCCATGGCCACGACCGAGATATGCGTCATCATCCCCTGCCCGGCAAAGCGCAGCACGAAGATCACCAGCGGCAACGCCACGGCCCAGCCGCCCGGCAGCACCGCCATGCCGAGACAGCCCAGCGCCAGAAGCGCCATCGCCGCGGGGCCGAGCGCGCGCGCGCGAAACCGGTCGGTCAGCCCGCCCGCCCAGATCATCACCAGCGCCGAGGCGGTGGTGCCAAGCGTGTAGATCCCGCCCCATGCGCCATGGCTCAGATCGAAGGCGGCGCGGATGTCCCCCGCGAAGACCGAGATGAAGAAGGTCTGGCCAAAGGAGGAGCCAAAGCTCAGCAGCGCGCCGGCGGCGAGAAAGGGCGCGTTATCGCGCAGGAAACGGATCAGGGACATGAGAGATACCTTTCGCGGCATTGGTGCCAGCGATCGCGCCGGGGGGGAAGCCGATACGCTTCGAAACCTTCCGAGACTCCAAGCGTTTGTCCCCCGAACCCTTTCAGGAGCCCGCCGGACATGTCCGACCCGACCGCCGCCCGACCCGCCCCGGACCGGGGCGGCATCCGCGTGATCTGCAATGACCGATCGGGCCGCAACAGCCGCGAGGCCGAGGCTATCGATCGCGCGATGAAGGTGCTCGGCCCCGAGGCCGCGCTCTATCACGTGAAGGGCCGCGACATCGCCGAGACGGCGCGGCAGGCGGTGCGCGACGGCTGCGCCACGGTGGTGGCGGCGGGGGGCGACGGCACGATCATGGCCGTGGCCTCCGCGCTCAAGGGGTCGGACAGCGCGCTGGGCGTGCTGCCCCTGGGCACGTTCAACTTCTTCGCGCGCGGCTACGGCATCCCCGAAGACCCCGAGCGCGCGGCCCGCATCATCGCCGGGGGACATTCGCAGCCTATCGACCTCGGCACGGTCAATGGCCGGGTGTTTCTCAACAATGCCAGCATCGGCGTCTACCCGGCGATCCTCAAGGAGCGCGAGACCGTCTATCGCCGCTGGGGCCGCAGGCGCATCGCGGCGCATTGGTCGGTGCTCAAGACGTTCTGGCGCTTTCGCCGCCCGCTCAAGGTCGAGCTCGAGGCGAACGGCACGCGGCGGCGGTTTCGCACGCCGCTGGTCTTTGCCGCGCGCTCGGCGTTCCAGCTCGACCATTTCGGGCTGCAGGGCGCCGATTGCATCCGCGAGGGCGGGTTCGCGGTGTTCGTGGCCCCCGATGAGGGACGGCTGGGGCTGATGTCGGACGCGGTGCGGCTCGCGGTCAAACAGATGCGGCTGGGCGAGGATTTCGAGCTGATCTGCACCGACCGGATGACGATTCATCTCAAGCGCAGGCGCCAGCTCGTCGCCTGCGACGGCGAGAAATTCACCATGGAGGGCCCGCTGGAGTTCGAGATGGTGCGCAACGCCTTCCGCATCATCACGCCCCACCACGCGGACGAGGCCGTGGCATGAGACGCGTGCTGCACATCTCCGATCTGCATTTCGGCCGCACCCGCGCGGACCTGCTCGACCCGCTGGTCGAGACGATCAACCGGCTCGCACCCGACATGGTGGCCTTTTCCGGCGACCTGACCCAGCGCGCCCGCGAAAGGCAATTCGCGCAGGCTGCCGATTTCATCGCCCGGCTGGAACCGCCGGTGCTCACGGTGCCGGGCAATCACGACACGCCGATCGACAATCCGTGGCTGCGCTTCGTCAAGCCGTTTCACCGCTATCGCCACATGATCAGCCCCGAGCTGGAGCCGGAATTCACCGATGAAGAGGTGGCGCTGCTCGGGGTCAACACGGTGAACCGCTTCGCGTGGCAATCGGGCAAGATCAGCCAGCGCACCATCCGCCGGGTCTGCGACGCCTTTGCCGGGGCGCCGAACGGGCGCACCCATCTGGCGATGATGCACCACCCGCTCGAACATGATCCGGGCACCGAGAAACGATTGATGCGCGGCGCGCGCGCCGCCGTGGCCTGCCTGGGGCGCTGCGGCGCCGACGTGGTGCTGTCGGGGCATCTGCACAACGCCGCCGTGGCGCCGCTGACGGCGGCGCCGGGGGTGCTTCTGGTGCAGGCGGGCACGGGGCTGTCGTCGCGTCTGCGCGAGGAGACCAACAACTTCAACCTGCTCCACATCGAACCCGAACGGATCAAGGTGGAGCGATACGGGGCCGAGCACCGGCCCCGTTTCGAGATCATCCAGACCGCCCGTTTCGCCAAGGCGAAAGGGGTCTGGCGCGAGGTCTAGAGCACGTAGCGCGACAGGTCGGTCGAACGCGACAGCTCGCCCAGATGCGCCTCGACGAAAGCCTCGTCGACAATGATCGTCTCGCCCGCGCGGTCGGGCGCGGTAAAGCTCAGCTCCTCGAACACCCGCTCCAGCACGGTGTAGAGACGCCGCGCACCGATATTCTCGACCGAGCGGTTCACCTCGGCCGCGATGCGCGCCAGCGCCGCGATGCCGCCTTCGGTGAATTCGACCGTCACCTCCTCGGTGCCCATCAGCGCCGTGTATTGCCGGGTGAGCGCGTTGTCGGTCTCTGTCAGGATGCGGACGAAATCCTCTTCGGTCAGCGCGCGCAGCTCCACCCGGATCGGCAGGCGGCCCTGAAGCTCGGGCAGAAGATCCGACGGCTTGGCCACGTGGAACGCGCCCGACGCGATGAACAGGATGTGGTCGGTGCGGATCGGGCCGTGCTTGGTCGACACCGTGGTGCCCTCGATCAGCGGCAAGAGGTCGCGCTGCACGCCCTCGCGGCTGACATCGGCGCCACGCGCGTCGGATTTCGCGCAGACCTTGTCGATCTCGTCAAGAAACACGATGCCGTTCTGCTCGACATTCTCGACCGCGGCCTTGGTCACGGTTTCGTCGTCGAGAAGCTTGTCGGCCTCGTCGGCGATCAGCAGGTCGTAGCTTTCGGCCACCGTCACCCGCTTCTTCACCTTGCGACCGCCCATCGCCTTGCCGAAGAGATCGCCGAGATTCATCATGCCGCCGGGCTGGCCGGGGATGTCCATGCCCTGCATCGGGTTGGAGCTGTCGGTCACCTCGATCTCGATCATCGTGGTGTCGAGCTCGCCATCCTTGAGCTTGCGGCGGAACATCTCGCGGGTCTGGTCGCGCGCATCCGTGCCGGCGATGGCGGTGATGACGCGGTTCTCGGCGGCCTCATGCGCCTTGGACTTCACGTCCTCGCGCATCTGCTCGCGGGTCTGGAAGATCGCGGCCTCGACCAGGTCGCGCACGATCTGCTCCACGTCGCGGCCGACATAGCCCACTTCGGTGAACTTCGTGGCCTCGACCTTGAGGAAGGGCGCATGCGCCAGCTTGGCCAGACGGCGCGAGATCTCGGTCTTGCCGACGCCGGTGGGGCCGATCATCAGGATGTTCTTGGGATACACCTCGTCGCGCAGATCCGCGCCGAGCTGCTTGCGCCGCCAGCGCGAGCGCAGGGCGACGGCGACGGCGCGCTTGGCCTCCTTCTGGCCGATGATGAAGCGGTCGAGCTCGGAGACGATCTCGCGGGGGGTCAGGTCGCTCATATGGGGGTCCTTGTCCGGGGGTCGATGCACGCCAGGATCCTTCGAAGGATCCTGGTGAGTTTCGTCGAGGAAACTTACGCTTCGAGCGTTTCGACCGTCAGCTTGCCATTGGTGTAGACGCAGATGTCCGACGCGATCGCCATGGCGCGGCGCGCCACCTCCTCGGCGTCGAGATCGGTGTCCATCATCGCGCGGCCCGCGGCGAGCGCGAAGTTGCCGCCCGATCCGATCGCGGTCACGTCATGCTCGGGCTCGAGCACGTCGCCCGCGCCGGTGATGACCAGAAGATCCTTGCCGTCCGACACGATCAGCATCGCCTCGAGCTTTTGCAGGTACTTGTCGGTGCGCCAGTCCTTGGCCAGCTCGACGCTGGCGCGCGCCAGCTGCCCGGGCGTCGCCTCGAGCTTCTTTTCCAGCCGCTCCAGCAGGGTGAAGGCGTCCGCCGTCGATCCCGCGAAGCCCGCGATGACCTCGTAGCCGCCGGGGGAAAGCCTGCGCACCTTGCGCGCGGTGCCCTTGATCACGGTCTGGCCGAGGCTCACCTGGCCGTCGCCCGCGATCACCACCTTGCCGCCCTTGCGCACACCGATGATCGTCGTGCCATGCCAGCCGGGGAAGTCGTCGCTCATCTTGCCTCCTGTCGGGCGCGGGGCAATCCGCGCGCCATGCGTATTTTATCGAATGGTGAAAGGGAGGGCCCCGTCACCGTCCGGGCCGATATGGGGGTCGGGGGCGCGAAGGGCAAGTTTGCCCGGGGATCGGACAGCATCAGAGCCTGATCCGCGCATGAAAAAGGCGCCCGAAGGCGCCTTGATCATCGTCATGTCGGGGCGATCAGATCGATTCGTCGATCCAGCCCTTGAGCGCGGCCTTCGGCGCGGCGCCGGCACGGTTCGAGACGATCTCGCCATCCTTGAACAGGAACAGCGCCGGAATGCCGCGCACACCCAGCTGGGCGGGGGAATTCGGGTTCTCGTCCACGTTGACCTTCACCACCTTCAGGCGGTCGCCATATTCCTCGGACAGCTCTTCGAGCGCCGGGCCGATCGTCTTGCAGGGGCCGCACCACTCCGCCCAGAAATCCACCACAACGGGGACATCGGACTGGCGCACTTCGGCGTCGAAATTCGCGTCATTGACTGCAACGGTGGCCATCGGGCTCTCCTTGGGTCTCAGGTTGGATCAGAGACGTAAGGACGCGGCCTTGGCGCGTCAATGGGCGGCCCGGCGCAAGGCGGCCATCACGAGATCGTGGGGCAGGGGCATCAGCCGGGCCTGGGCCGTCCACAGCACCGCCACGTCGATCCGACGGTCGGGCCACAGCTGCGCCAGCATCGCCGCATAGGCGCCCATCTGCCGCAAGATGCCCTCTGGCGTGTCCTCGGGCCGATCCGGCACCACGCGGTTGGTCTTGAAATCGATGGCGAGCACGCGGTCGGGCTCGATCACCAGCCGGTCGACCGCACCATGCAGCCGCCGGTCGCCCAGCGCCGGCACCCCGGCGGTGATCCCGGCCTCGGCCAGCGTGCCGGGCGCGAACATCGCCTCAAACCCCGGCGCGGCGACGAGATCCAGCGCGTCCGCCAGCAGGGTTTCTGTCTCGTCCAGCTCCGCCGTCTCTTCGGCATTGTCCAGAAGGCGGCGGCCCTGCGCCTCGCGGTCATCGGCGGGCAGGGCGGGCAGGTGTTCGAGCAGCAGGTGCATCAGCGTGCCGCGTGCCCGCGCTATGTCGCCATCCACCGGCTCCGCATCGCCCGGCATCACCTTCGCACCGCCGAGATCGGAGGGCGACAGCGTCGCGGCCTCCGCCTCGGGCAGGGCCACGGGCGGATAGGCGGGCGGCGGCGGCAATTCGGCGGCGGCGGCGCGGGGCGGTTTCAGATCGCCACAGGCCCAGTCGAGATGGGCCAGCCGCACCCCCTCGCCGCCGGGCATCGGCATGGTCTTTGCCCCGAGCCGCTCCAGACCTTCGGCCACCGTGGCGTGCCAGCTTTGCCCCGCATCGCCGGTCTCGCCGGGCGCGCAGACGATCAGCCAGCTTTCGGCCCGCGTCATCGCCACGTAGAGCAGGCGGCGGCGTTCACGCTCCTGCGCGTCGATCAGGCTCTCGCGCAGCGCCTGCATCGGTTCGGGCATCTCGGCGGCGGGCCCGGCCCAAAGCTGCGCCGCGCCCGCGTCATAAAGCCGGTCGCGCAGCCGGACCTCGCGCTTGGCCGCGTCGGGCAGGATCACGATCGGCGCCTCAAGGCCCTTGGCGCCATGCACCGACATCACCCGAAGCCGGTCCCCGGCGGATTCCGCCTGCCGCTTGATCTCCAGCTCGTCGGTCTCCAGCCATTCGAGAAACCCGGTGAGGCCCGGCACCTCCGCCTGCTCGTAGGACAGCGCCTGTGACAGCAGCGCGTCGATCCCGTCCTCGGCCTCGGGGCCCAGCCGCGCGAGCAGGCGGCGGCGGCCATCATGGCGCAACAGCAGCCGGTTGATCAGGTCGTAGGGCCGCAGGAAGTCGGCCTGGCGGCGCATGTCGTCGAGCACGGCCATGGTGTCCGGGAACCTCTCGCCCGCGTCGCGCAGCCGGGGCCACAGATGGCCGGGACGGCCATGGGCAAGCGCATAGAGATCGCTCTCGCTCCAACCCAGAAGCGGCGAGCGCAGCGCGCAGGCAAGCGACAGGTCATCCTCGGGCAGCGCGAGAAAGCGCAGCACCGCCGCGATGTCCTTGACCGCCAGCTCGCCGCCGATGCGCAGCCGATCGGCCCCCGCCACGTTGAGCCCGGCCGCCTTGCAGGCGCGGATGATCTCGGAAAACAGCGCCGAGCGCCGCTGCACGAGGATCAGCACGTCGCCCTCGCTCACGGGGCGGCGGTCATAGACGCCCGAATGGCCGCGCTCGACCGGGATGGTCTCTTCGGCCTTCATCCGCACCACCTCGTCGGCGATGCGCCGCGCCAGCACCACCGAGGGGTCGGTGTCGCCCGGACGGTCGACCGGATCGGTCCAGTCGGGCGCCTCCTCGTCCTTTTCCGGCTTTTCCACCGGCGGCCAGAGATCGACCCGGCCCGGCATCGCCGATTTGAACGCGCGGTGCGGCACCTCGCCGCCCAGACCCTCGCGATGCGGGCCCACGAAGGTCGCGTCGACGGCGCGCAGGATGGCTTCCGAGGAGCGGAAGGAATGTTCGAGATCGAGCCGGTTCAGACCCGCCCCCGCCGCCTCCAGCCGCTCCGCGAAATGCGCCTGCATCCGGTCGAAGCCCTCGGGATCGGCGCCCTGGAACGAATAGATCGACTGCTTCTTGTCGCCGACGACGAAAATCGTGCGGCGGCGCTCGGGCTGCGCGCCTTCGCCGGCGGCGAATTCCTGCGCCAGCCGCTCGATCACCGCCCATTGCGCAGGCGAGGTGTCCTGCGCCTCGTCCACGAGGATGTGGTCGATGCCGCCATCGAGCCGGAACAGCACCCATTGCGCCACCGCCGGATCGGTCAGAAGACGGCGCGCCTTGCCGATCAGATCGTCGAAATCGAGCATGCCGCGCAACAGCTTGCGCCGTTCATAGGCGGGCACGAAGGCACGGGCGAAGGCGTCGAGAGTGCGGGTCTTTTCCAGCGCCACCAGCGCCAGCCGGGTCGCGTGCCCCTCCTCGATCCGGGCCATCAGGTCGTCGAGCCGCTCGATCAGCGCCGGGTCGCTTTCGCGCAGCTTCTTGGTGGGAAACTTGCCGATCTTGGCGCCGAACGGCGCCGCGGCCTTCGCGCCGAACAGGAACAGCCCTTCGAGAAGGTCGAGCAGGGCCGCATCCGGCGCGGCCCGAAGGTCGACCCTGTCGAGCTTGCCTGCGGCCTTGAGATCGTTGGCGGTGCCCTGCCGCAGCAGCAGCCTGAGCGCGCCCAGCGTGTCGAAATCGTCCGGCTCGAGACAGACGTCGTAGTAGCGCCCCAGCGTCAGACCGGCGGGCACGTCGAAATACGCCGCCAGCGCGGCGTCGTCGGCATCGTTCAGGAACGTCTCGCGCCGCGCCGTGATCTCGGACAAGAGCGCGTCGAAATTGCCCTCGGGCGCCTGCAACGCCAGCGCGTCGACGAGAGGGCGTTCCGGCCCCGAGGCCATGGCGTCGACCACCTCGGCGCGCAGAAGCTGCGCGGTGCGGTCCTCCATCTCGGTGAATTGCGGGCTGACCCCGGCCTCCAGCGGAAAGCGGCGCAGCAGCCCCGCGCAGAACGAATGGATCGTCTGGATGCGCAGGCCGCCCGGCGTCTCGATCGCGCGGGCGAACAGCGTGCGCGCGGAACGCAGCGTGATCGCCTGCGGCGTGCCCAGCCGTTCCAGCGCCTCGCGCAGCGCCGCGTCCTCCATCATCGCCCATTCGCCAAGGCGGCGGAATAGCCGGTTCTGCATCTCGCTGGCTGCGGCCTTGGTGTAGGTCAGGCACAGGATGTTCTGCGGATCGGTGCCGTCCAGAAGCAGCCGCGCCACCCGGTCGGTGAGCACGCGGGTCTTGCCCGACCCGGCATTGGCCGAAAGCCAGGTCGAATTGGCCGGGTCGGCGGCGCGGACCTGCCGCTCGGTCGCGTCGTCGCGGATCATCCGACATCCTCCCCTTCGGCGGGCTGCGAAAAGTCCCATTCGCCAAAGCGCGACAAATGATCGTAATCGCTGCGGTCCTTGTCGCTCATCATCGCCATGCGGGCCGAATAGCCGCGCTGCGGCTCCTGCCAGCGGGCGATCAGCGCGCGCAGCTGCGCCCAGACCTGGTCGGGGGGGATCTCGTCGAGCGGCGCGTCCACGGTCGTGCCCTTGCCCGCCAGCCCGATATAAGAGGCCCCCGCGACCCGGCCCGCACGCGCGCCCTTTTGTTCGAACCCGCCGCGCTCGGCCATCGCCGCTTCGAGCAGGAGCTGTTTTTCAAAGACCTTCTGCTGCGCCACGCTGGGCGGCGCGCCGGTCTTGTAGTCGTAGATCCGAAAGCCGTCTGGCCCCTCGTCGATCCGGTCGGCCTGCGCGGTCAGGGTGAAGTTCAGATCCTCCATCCGCGCGGCCCCGTCGATCTCGAAATGACGCGGCGCGGCGAGCGTCTGGCGCGCGGCCTCGGTGGTCAGGAACCAGTCGCTGATCCGGGCGATCCGCGCGATCCAGAGACGGCGCACGGTCGGCCATGGACACTGGTCGTTCAGCACCTCCTCCGTGACCTCCATCAGCCGGGCCTTGGCGCCGGGATCGGTGGGCGCGATGCCCTCCTTCAGGAACCGCTCGAACACCTCGTGCAGCACCGTGCCGCGCAGCGCCGCGTCGGGGTTCGGCGTCAGCGGATCGAGGCCGTGCAGCCGCAAGACGCGGCTGGCATAGATCGCGTAGGGGTCGCGGATCAGGGTGCGGATCGCGGTGACCGAAAGCTTGTCGGGCCGCGCCGAGAGGGGCGGGCGCGGGCTGGGGCGGCGGGCGGAGGGCACACGCGCCTGCGGCACCGACAGCGCCGTGGCGCGCGCCAGCCAATCGGCGCCGCGCGCGCGCATTTCGGCCAGGGCCGTGCGGCCGCCTTGGTCGGGCAGACCTTCGAGCAGGTTGGTCAGCCGGTTGATCCAGCGCGAGGGCACGGTTTCGCTATCCGACGACCGGGTCGAGCGGGTGATCCAGACCTCGCGCACCGCCACCGCCTGCTGGTAGTCATGCGCCGACAGGCCGATCCGGCGTTCGGGCAGCAGCAGACCGGCCTGCGCGCGCATCTTGCGATTGAGCCACGGATCGGCGGGCGGCGCCTCGGGCCACGCGCCTTCGTTCATGCTCGCAAGGATGGTGAGATCGGCCCCCTGCACCCGCGCCTCCAGCGTGCCACGGATCAGAACCTGGGGGTGGCCGGTATCGGGGTTGCGCACCTCGACCTTGCGCATCACGCCGAGAAACAGCGAGCGGTAGTCGCGCGTGCCCATCTCGCCCGCCGCGTCGGCCTGTTCGGCCAGCCCGTCGCAGCATTGCCGCGCGGCGCGGCCCGCCGCCTCGTCCCACAGCCCGCCGCTGCCCTCTGCGCCCGGCCCGGAGGCGAGGCATTCGGCCAGCTTCAGATGGCAGGCGAGATGCTCCGAAAGCGGCTTGTCCGCGCCGTTCGGCACGAGATCCAGCGCCGCGCAGAGCCAGTCGGCCCAGCCCATCCGCCCCGGATCGCGCGCGCCGGTCTTTTCGGCCCAGCGCCGCAGCACCGCGTCGTCGGGATAGGCCGCGCCTTCGCGTCTGAGCCACAGTTCCAGCTCGCGCGTGCGCAAAAGATGCTGGCCGCGGTCGCGGCCCGAATGGCACAAGGGGTGCTTGAGGAGCGACAGGATCGCCGCCGGGCCGGGCCGTTCGCCCATGATCTCGGCCACCAGGCGCAAAAACCGCCCCGGCGGCGTCAGCGGCAGCGGCACGCCCGCGCTGTCATCGGCCACGAGATCCCAGCGGTCGAGTGCCGCCGAGACCTGCCGGGTCAGCATCCGGTCGGGGGTGACGAGCGCCACGGTCTTGCCCTCGTCGATGGCGGCGCGCATCCGCAGCGCGATGGTCTCGGCCTCCATCCGGGGCGATGGCGCTTCGAGCAGCGTCAGCGCTTCGGTCGCGGGGCCGAGATCGCCAAGCCCCGGCCCCTCGTCGCGCCACTGGTCGGTGACCGGCGCCGGGCGCAGCGACAGCGACACCAGCCGGTTGCGCGCCTCCGACGGGGCGGGGGTGTCGTGCCACAGCCGCAGGTCGGCGGCCTCCATGTCGAGCATGCGCAGGATGCGGCGAAACCGGAATTGCGGGTGGTCCTCGGCGGCGAGCGCCTCGTCGAGCCGCTCCCACACCTCCTGCGGCTGGTCCATGTCGACGCCGGGCAGCACCACCGCGCCATTGGCCTGCCGCGCCACCGCGTCGAGCAGCAGCGCCGTCGCCCCGCGCGACCCGGTGGAGCCCGCGATGATCACCGGGTCGGCGGGCGGCGCGTCGGCCCATCTGTCGACCAACCGCTCCACCGCCATGCGCTGGCGCGCCTCGCGGTCGGGAGCGGCGTCGGGGCCGAACCAGACATTGACGATGTTGAGAAATTGCAAGCTGCGCGCCCAGTGGCCCGACAGGTCGGTCACGTCGAGCTTTGCGATGTCGTCCGGCGTCACGCCTTCGCCCTGCATCTCGTCCATCAGGCTCGCGAGGCTGTCGGACAGATCATACAGCGCGGCGCGCGGGGCGAGATCGGGCTGCGCCTCGATCAGCCGGGCGACGAGCTGCGTCAGCTCCAGCCTGCGGCGCAGCCCGTTCACCGGCAACGGCAGCTCGGGGCCGAGCGGATCGAGCGCCAGATCGGTGATCAGCCGCAGCCGCGGCAGCAGCGTCGGCGGACCTTCGTCGAAGATGTCGCGCACCCGGCGGCGCATCCGGTTGGTGTTGAGATAGACGGTGACGCGGGCCATCGCCTCGGGGCCCTTGTCGCCAAAGCGCGCGCGCAGCCCGGCCACCAGACCTGCGGCGAAATCGACGCCGCAGGGCAGGGCATAGAGATGGGCGGGCCCGGCATCGGGAAAGGTCTCAGACGACATGGTCGTTCTGTATCATGCCTTCGGCCAGCGGAATGCAGTCGGGACGGCCGACATCGCACCAGCGTCCGTCATGCACCACGCCGTACAGCCTGCCCCTCGCGGCGATCTCGTTCCACAGCAGGTTGAGCGAGAAGGCCTCTTCGGGGATCGCGTCGAGCCCGTCGGGCAGGATGATCTGCGCGCCAGAATAGACATGGCCCGGCCCGCGCGAAAGCCGCCCGTCGGGGGCGACGATGAAATCGCCCTCGCCGGTATGGCCCAGCGCGTTCTCGCGCGGCAAGAGCAAGAGCAGCGCCTCCATCCGCGCGGGATCCCAGGCGCGCCGCAGCGCCAGGAGCGGGTTGGGCCCGGACCACATGGCGTCGGAGTTGAGCGTGTAGACCGGGCCGGGGCCGAGCAGGGGCCGCGCCCGGCGCAGCCCGCCGCCGGTTTCCAGAAGCCGGTCGCTTTCATCCGACAGGATCACGTCGCGGTCCGCGAGGTGATCGCGCAGCACCTCGCCCTTGTGGTGCAGGTTGACCACCCGGCGCAGCGGCATCAGCGGCGCGGTCAGGTCGAGCGCGTGGTCGATCAGCGGGCGGCCCGCCACCTCGACCATCGGCTTGGGGCGGCTTTGGGTGAGCGGGCCCATGCGGCGGCCAAGACCGGCGGCAAAGATCATGATGGCGCCGGGCGCTTGGGACGTCATGGGGCGAACTCCTCGGGCTGGGGCAGGGCGGCGGCGTGGGGCGCCAGCGATGCGAGCGCGGGGTGGCGCAGATCGGCCGCGATCTGGCCCCGGACGCGCGGCATCAGCGCAAGGTAGCGGGTCTTGCCGTCGCGGCGGGCAAGCCGGGCAAAGATGCCAAGGATGCGCAGGTTGCGCTGCACGCCCAGCGCGGCGCAGGCCGCCTCGACGGTGTCCGCATCACGCCCCGTCTTGGCGGCGAAGCGGGCGATCATCGCGGCGCGCAGGTCGTCCGGCACGTCGCGGCGCGCATCGCGCAAGAGCGAGACGAGATCGTATTCGGGGGGCGCCAGCAGCGCGTCCTGGAAATCGAGAAGACCGATCCGGTCGGTGCCCGCGCGGTCGGGCCGCCAGATCAGGTTCTCGGCGTGAAAATCCCGCAGCGCGAGCGCCGAAGGCGCGGGCGCGTGCCGCTCCAGCACCGCGCGCAAACCCGCCTGCAGCGCCGCGAGGTCGAGACCGGGGGCGTACCATTCGCCAAGCGGGGCGATCATCTCGGCGCCGATCCCGGGCGTCAGCCGCGACAGCCCGTCGGGCGGCGCTGCGGCCTGAAGCCGGGCGAGCACGTCGATCGCGGCGGCATAGGGCGCGGTGTCGCCCGGATGCGTCTCGGCCCATTGCGCCACCTGCACGGGACCGAGATCCCCGATCACCGCGAGCCCCGCCGCGCGGTCGAGCGCGTGGATGCGCGGCGCGCACAGGCCGATCCCGGTCAGGTGCCGGGCGATTGTCACGAAGGCGTCGAGCGCCGCCAGCCCGTCCTCGGGGCAGATCATCAGGATCAGGCTTTCGCCGCCGGGGCCGGTCAGCCGTTCGTAGCGGCGCGCCGACGCATCCCCGGCCAGCGCCGTTCGGGCGTGATCCGACAGGCCGTGCCGGGCAAGAAAGGCGCAGGTCTCAGTCAAGGACGGGCTCCAGCCTGGCGCGCCATGCCTCCGGCCCCGAGAAGGTCAGGACATGGCCATCGGGCCGCGCCTCGAAGTCCAGCGACAGCGCGCCCTGCGGCGCCATGTCGCCCATCCGGTCGGGCCATTCGATCAGGCAGATGGCGTGGCCCATCGCCTCGTCGAGACCGAGCTCCACCAGCTCGAACGGGTCGCCGAGCCGGTAGAGGTCGCAATGCCAGATCTCGGCGCCGGGCGCGTCGTAGCTTTGCACCAGCGTGAAGGTGGGCGATGGCACCTCTTCGTCGGGATTGCCGGTGCGGGCGCGGATCAGCGCGCGCGCGAAAAAGCTCTTGCCCGCGCCGATCTGGCCCGACAGCAGCAGCGTGTCGCCCGCGCGCAGATGCGGAGCGAGCCGGGCTGCCAGATCAAGGCTGCGCGATTCGTCGGGAAGGAGGATCGGACCGGCGGTGAAACTCATGCCCGCAACCTATGCGCTGGGCCGTGTGCTGCAAGCCGAAACGCCCCGTCAGCCGCCGCCTGCGCGAAGCTGCGCTGCACCGTCGGGCGCGGTGTCGTCATTGAGCGGCGCGATGACGCGGGGCGCGTCCGGCGCATCGAGCTGGAAGCTGGCCAGCGTCGCGCCGCCGGGCAGCGGCGTGAAGCGGCAGCCCATGGCGCGCCCGTCATGAAGCCGCAGCCGGTCGGACCATTCGGCCCGCTCGCCGAAGGCGCCGGCGAAATCGCGCAGCTCGCCGAGCACCGGCGACGGCGCGAGCAGGCGCTGCCAGCGCGCGATCTCGTCGCTCAGCCCGATATCCGCGAGACCGGGATCGGGCGCGCCCCAGAGCATGTCGTAGCCGGCGTTGTGCAACAGCCGCACGCCGCCGGCCGAAAACACCGCGACCGCGTCGGGCAGCGTGTCGAGCACCGCCCGCGCGGTGTCGATCTCGGCCCTGAAATGCCGGCTGAGCGAGATCTCGGCGCTGATATCCTCGAACAGGAAGGCCAGGGCCCCGTCCGGGTGCGGCCGCCCGGTGACGCGAAAGGTCCGGCCACCGGGCAGCGACCAGGTTTCGCAATAGGTGCCGCGCGCGGCCTGCGCCTCGAGCGCGGCGACCTGTTCGCGCCAGCTGGTGTAATCCTTGGGCTCGGGCAGCATGTTGCTGTCGCGCAGCCGGTCGAGCACGGTCTGCACCTGCGGGCGCGAGCTGAGAAAGGCGATCGGCAGCCCGGTGAGGTCGTGATAGGCCGGGTTGAACATGACGAGCTTGCGGTCGCGGTCGAAGATGGCAAGACCGATGGCGAGCTGCGCGAAGGTCTTGGTCAGGGTCTGGACGAATTTGCGCCGGGCCTGCTCGGCCTCGACGATCCCGGTCACGTCGAGCGCGAAATGCACATGCTCGGTGCCGCGTTGGATGCGGGTGATCTCGAACCAGCGGCGGCGCGCGTCCCCGGCGGGCGGCAGGCTGACACGGCAGCTTTCGGTGTCGGAACCGGCGGGCGCGAAGGTCTTCGCGCCGAACAGGTCGGCGGATCCGTCCGCCGCCGTGGCGGCCTGCGTCTCCAGAAGCCGCATATAGGCGCGGTTGGCCCAGCTCAGCCGCCCGTCCTGGTCGAGCTTCCAGATCAGCTGCGGCGCGTCTTCCCCGATGCAACGCAGCGTCTCCAGCTCGTCCTGCAGCGCCGCGAAGGCGATCGGGTCGACCGGGCCCGGCGCCGCGCCGTGCGGCCCGTCCGGGCACAGGGTCAGCCGCAAGAGCCCGTCCCAGTGTTCGATCTCGATCCGGCCGAGCCCGCCGCGCGCCTCGATCCAGCTGCGACCATCGCCGTCGAGCCCGCGCAGCCGGTCGCGCAGGCCGGGAAAGCGGTGCTCCAGAAGGTCGAGCAGAAGCTCGCGCTCGGTTCCCGCGCCCTCCATCCGGTCGAGCAGGCGCCGGGCCGGCGGGCTGGCGTCGATCAGGCAATCGCCGTCGAACAGAAAGACGCTGCGCGCGTCGGAGGCGACGCCGCGGGGCCGGGCGGCGGCCATGATCCTGCCCGACAGGGCCACGATCATGGTCGCCGACAGGGTCGAGACGCAGGCCACGATCAAGAGCAGGAACAAGGGAGCAAAGGGCATATGGCACGCAACTTTTACGGGTGCGTCCCAGATTGGAAAGCAAATCTTAACCGTGGGTTAACCCCGCGGCGCGGTGACGAGGCGTCGCGGGGGCGTGACGCAGCGTCTCAGGGCAGGAAATGCGGGTTGGGCGTGCCCGCGGCGGGCGCCGCCTCGATCTTGTCGCGCGGCCAGGCCAGCAGCACGATGGCGCCGCCGGCCGCCGCGCCGCTGGCGCGCAACTGCGCGCCGCCATTGGCAAAGCTGAGCCGCGCGCCGGAGCGTTCCAGCAGCGTCTTCGCGATGAACAGCCCCAGCCCCATGCCGTCGTAGCCCGGCCTGCGGCGCGAGCGCATGAACGGATCGCCGATCCGTCCGATCAGCCCCGGCGGAAAGCCCGGCCCGTCATCCTCGATCTTCACCATGACGCTGTCGGCGGTCCATGACAGGTCGATCTCGACCCGGCTTTCCGAAAAATCGACGGCGTTCTGAATGAGGTTGCGCAACCCGTGCACGATCTCGGGGCGGCGGTGGATCAGCGGCTGCGCGTCCATCTCCTCGCCGTTTTCGGGCTCGGCCCCGACCGCGAAGACCACCTCGCGCCCGCGCGCCAGATGCGGCTCCGCCGCCTCGCGCACCACCGCCTCCAGCGGCGCCTGCCGCAGGTGGGTGTCCTCCTTTCCCGCGCGGCCCATGGAACGCAGGATGTCGCGGCAGCGGATCGCCTGCGCCCGGATCAGCGCCGCGTCCTCGGCCAGTTCGGGATTGTCCGAAAGATCGTCCGCCAGCTCCGCGGCGGTGAGCGTGATGGTGGCCAGCGGCGTGCCCAGCTCATGCGCGGCGGCGGCGACGACGCCGCCCAGATCGGTCAGCTTCTGCTCGCGCGACAGCGCCAGCTGCGTCGCCGCCAGCGCGTCGCCCATGGCCTGCATCTCGATCGTCACCCGGCGCACGTAGAGCCCGATGAAGATGATGCCGACCGCCAGCGCCAGCCAGACGCCGAAGCTCAGCAGGGCGGGGGGCGACAGCTGGGTCATCTGCGGCGACAGGATCGGCAGGCCCCACAGCCACAGCACCGTCACCGACACCAGCGCCAGCCCCCCCACCAGCAGCAGGCCCGGCAACCGCAGCATCGTCGCCGCGATGGTGACCGGGGCCAGCATCAAGAGCGCGAAGGGGTTGTCGATCCCGCCGGTGAGCCACAACAGCACCGACAGCTGCGCCACGTCGAAGACCAGCATCGCGGTGGATTCCCGCTCGCTCAGCCGCCGCGTCGCGGGCATCAGGAAGGCGGCGAGCAGGTTGGCGATGCCCGCCGCCCCGATGGTGATCGCCACGAGGCCGGTGGGAAAGACGAGGCCGTAGACCAGCGCGGCGACCAGCGCCGCGCCGGTCTGGCCCGCCACGGCGATCCAGCGCAGCAGGATCTGGGTCTTGAGCCGGACGCGGTTGCGGCGGCCGAAATCGCGCAGCATCGCCAATTCGGAATCGTGAAGGGGCAAGGCGTGGCTCCGGCTTGTGCGTCAATGAGCACCATTGATAGGCAGCCCCCGCGCCGCCATCAATGCGGCGGCCCGTCCCACAGGAGTTCGCATGCAGCGTCCCATCGCCATCGCCGCCGCCGCCACCGTCGCCGCCCTCGTCGGCGGCGCGCTCGTGGCCACCACGATCCTCGCCCCCTCGGACCGGCTCGCCGCCTGCCGCACCGGCAATGTCGCGGGCGGGTTCGACAAGCTCGGCGGGCCGTTCACGCTGCTCGACGCGGGCGGGCGCGAGGTCACCGATGCCGATGTCATCACCGAACCCAGCCTCGTCTATTTCGGCTATACCTCCTGCCCGGATGTCTGCCCGGTCGACAACGCCCGCAACGCCGCCGCGGTCGACATTCTCGCCGAGGATCACGGCATCGAGGCACAGCCGGTGTTCATCACCGTCGACCCGGCGCGCGACACACCCGAGGTGATGGGCGATTACGCCGCCAACATGCATCCGCGCATGGTCGGTCTGTCGGGCAGCGACGCGCAGATCGAGGCCGCCGCAAAAGCCTATTCGACCTATTATGCGCGCGCCGACGACGACCCGGACTATTACCTGATGAACCACCAGACGATGACCTATCTGGCGCTGCCGGGGCAGGGCACGGTGGAGTTCTTCAAGCGCGACGACGGCCCCGAGGAGGTGGCGCGCCGCACCGCCTGCCTGGTCGCGGCGGCGGATTGACCCCGCGCGGGTCAAGGCTAATCTCTGCGCACGTCCAAGAGGAGAGCCATTCATGAACGCAGAGGCAATCGATCTCGGCCCCGACCCGAGCCTGCTGCTCGTCGATGACGACGAGGCCTTCCTGCGCCGGCTTGGCAAGGCGATGGAAAAGCGCGGCTTTGCCGTGACCATGGCCGGCACGGTCGAGGAGGGGCGGCGCATCGCCAGCCAGACGCCGCCGGCCTATGCGGTGGTCGACCTGCGGCTCGAGGATGGCAACGGGCTCGACGTGGTCGAGCTTTTGCGCGGCACCCGGCCCGAAGCGCGGATCGTGGTGCTGACCGGTTACGGCGCGATCGCCACCGCCGTGGCGGCGGTGAAGATCGGCGCGACCGATTACCTGTCCAAGCCCGCCGACGCGACCGAGGTGACCAACGCGCTTCTGGCGCGCGGCGACGCATTGCCGCCGCCGCCGGAGAACCCGATGAGCGCCGACCGCGTGCGCTGGGAGCACATCCAGCGGGTCTACGAGCTGTGCGACCGCAATGTGAGCGAGACGGCGCGCCGTCTGGGCATGCACCGCCGCACCTTGCAGCGCATCCTCGCCAAGCGCAGCCCGCGCTGACGCCGAACGGCGGAGAGCAACGAAAAAGGCGCGCCCCTCGGGGCGCGCCTTTTTTCTTGACCGCGATGGCGGTGGTGCCGCTGAAGGGACTCGAACCCCCGACCCCATCATTACGAATGACGTGCTCTACCAGCTGAGCTACAGCGGCGCCCGGGCGCCTCTTAGCACCCGGGCGGCGGCGGGGAAAGGGCTATTTTCGCCCTTCGGCCATGGCGTCGGCCTCGGTTTTTTCGGGCCGCGCGGACGGGTCCGTCTCGACGATCTCTGCCTCGTCCACCGGCTTGCCGTTGGCCGGTTCCGGCGCCTTGGCCGCGGCCTCGTGCGCGGGCAGCGGCGAGGCGGTCGGCGCGGCGTCGCGCAGGGCGGGGACCGACGGTTCGGCGCGGCCGACACCGCCGCCGACGATCAGCGGCAGCATCTCGGTGCCGCGCGGCAGCGTCGTGCCGCTCTCGGTCGGGCGGGTCCAGCCCAGCGTGTCGAAGGCGTGGCAGTTCGAGCAGACCGGCTCCCAGTGCGGATGCACGTTGTGGCAGTTCTCGCAGACCCATTGCGGGCCGCGCGGCGCGGTCAGCGCCCGCGTCAGCCAGCCGCGCACCACCGCGTCGTCGGCGCCGCGGCCGCGCTCGATCGCCGCCATCAGCGTCAGCACGCGGGCGGTGGGATCGGTGTCGACCAGGTCGCCCAGGGCGCGCCGCGCCTCGTTGAACTGCTCGGCCGCGATCAGGAGCTCGGCTTCGAGCATCCGCGTCTCGGGGTGGTCGGCGCGGGCCTTGATCAGGGTCGAGAACCGCTTGAGCCGGGCCTGCGCGTCCTCTTCGGGGGCGATTTCGGCAAAGACCTGCGCGAGGTCGGGATGCGGCTCGGCCTCCCAGGCCTTGCGGATCACGCGGGTCGCGTAGCGGGTGTTGCCGACGGCAAGATAGCTGCGCGCGGCCAGCACCGCCGCCGGGATCAGGTCGGGCGACAGCCGGTTCGCCTCGATCGCCTTTTCGCGCGCCTCGATGTCGAGCGTATCATCCATCACGTCGCGCGCCTCGGACAATGCCAGCACCGCGTCGCGGCGGCGCGCGACGTTGCGCGGCAGCGCCCCAGAGCGGCGTTTCGCGTCGAGCGTGGCGCGCGCGCCGGACCAGTCATGCGCCTCGGCCTGCAGCCTGAGCAGCGTGTCCTGCGTCTCCACGTGGCGCGGCTTGAGCTCGAACGCCTTGCGCGCCAGCGCCATGGCGGTGGCGGTGTCGCCCTCGGCGAGCCGCTGGCGCATCAGGCCGCGCACGCCGACGAAACGGGTGCGGTCGATCTGAACCAGCGTGCGATAGGCGCTTTCGGCGGTCTTGTGGTCGCCGGTCAGCTCGGCGCCCTGGGCCACGAGGATCGAGGTGATCTCGGGGCGGCGCAGGTAGCGCTCGGCGCGGCGGCCCTTGGCCACCGCGGTGTCGCCCTCGCCGGAGGCCAGCGCGATCAGGCCTTCGCCAAGCGCCTTGTAGCCCTTGCGCTCGCGCGAGCGCGAGAACCAGCGGCTGAGGGCGGTGTCGTCGCCATTGACGAAGTTCACCAGGGCGAGCGTCAGGCCCAGCGCCTTGAACACCAGCCAGCCGAGCAGCGCCAGCAGCGCGATCGCCAGCACCAGCTGCAGCGGGCCGAGCGTGACCTCGTAGCCCGCCATGGCGATCTCGGCCCCGCCGGTCACGTCGGTCAGCCGCGCGGCGGCCCAGGTGAGGCCGGCGACGGCGGCGACGAAGACCAGGATCTTGATCAGGGACAGGAGCATGTGCGGCGCCTCAGTTCTCGGTCAGGGATTGCGACAGGGTGTCGGCGGCGGCGAGCGCTTCGGCGCGGGCGCGCGCCAAGGCGAGCCAGTCTTCGAGCGGCGCGCGCACCGGTTCGGGCAGGGCGTCGAGTTCGGACAGCACCTCCTGCAGCCGCCCGTCGCGCAGCGCGGCCTCGGCGCGCGACAGCACGGCGTCGGTGGTTGCGCCCTCGACGGGGGTGGTGGAGCGCAGCTGCAGCGTGTCGCGGAAAAAGCCCGCGACGCGCCCGCCCTCTTCGCCCGAAAGCCCCTCGCGCCGGGCCGTGGCCAGCGCCGCGCGGGCGGGCTCGGCAAAGCTCTCGATCAACGCGGAGCGGCTGGCCACGCCATCGGCGGCGGGGCCGGCCAGGGCGGCGGGGATCTCGGCCGGAGAGGTCGCCTGCAGCTCTTCGAGCAGGGCGGGATAGGGTTCGCCCGTTTCCAGAGCGGCCTCGATTTCGGCGAGCGTGGCGCGGGCGCGGGCGCGGGCGGCGACGGCGGCGGCCTCGGCCTCGATCTGCGCGGCGCTGCGTTCGGCCTGCGTGACCCCCTGCGCGGCCTGCTCGGCCATGGCGGCGATCTCCTGCGCCTGGGTTTCGAGATCGGCGCGCAGCGCGTCGACCTCGCCTTGCCAGCGGGCGACGGCCTCGCGCGCCAGCGTGCCATCCGGTCCCGCGCTGGCTTCGGCCTGCGCCAGCCGGGTTTCAAAGCCGTCGAGCCGGGCGGTCAGATCGGCAAGACCGGTTTCGGTCGCGCCCAGCCGCGCGTCCAGATCGGACAGGCCGGTTCCGGTTTCGGCGCGCAGCGCGTCGAGACCGTCGGCCAGCGGCGCGATCTCGCGCTCCACCGCGCCCAGCCGGGTGTCGAACTCCGCGCCGCGCGGATCGCGGTCGAGCCAGAGCCAGCCCGCGCCGAGACCGAGCGCCGCGGCGATCAGCCCGCCGAGCAGGCCGGCGCCGAGCCCCGAGGCCTTGCTCGGCGGGGCGGGGGTCGGGCCACGGCCCGCGCCGTGGCGGGGGCCGGTCTCGCGCGGGGGCACGGTCTCCTGCGCCGCGGGCGCGGCGCTCTTGGCGCCGGGCGCCGGGTCGGGGCCGGTGTCGGTATCGGGCGCAATGTCGGGCTTGGTGTCGGAGGCCGCGTTTTCGCCAGGCCGCGGGTTGCGCTTGACGGCGGGCATCGCGCCTGCGGTGCTTCCGGTGCTTCCGGTGCTTCCGGTGCTTCCGGTGCTTCCGGTGCTTCCGGTGCTTCCGGTGCTTCCGGTGGTGCCGAGGTCGACGGCGGCGGTGGCCGGACGCGGGTCGGCGGGCTTGGTCGCGGGTTCGGAGGGCGCGGTCTTGGCTTTTTCATCGGCGGCGGGGGCGCCGGGGGCGGGCTTTGCGGTCTCGGGCGTGGCCGGTCCGGTCGCGTCGCTTTTGGGGGCGCTGGCCGATTTCGGCGCCGCGCCTGTCCTTGCACCGGCGGGCCTGCCGGGGGTGCCTGTCGTCTTTCGTGCCAAAACCCTGTCCCTTCCGTCCCCGATCGCGGCGGATTTCCCAAGCCGTCGCTGCATTTGCAGACCCTAGCCCGGCCCGTGCGGCGCCTCAAGCGCCGCTCGGCGGGCATCGATCCCTTGAACCGAACGCCGCATGCGCCCCAAGGGTTGCCTCGATCATCGCCGAGGCCTCTGGCCGGGCGGCGATGGAGACCGTCAGGCCGGGCGCGGCAAAGGGCCGCGCGGCGGCGGCGCTGATCGCCACCACCGCGACCGGCGCGGCGATCGGCCCGCATCCCGCCAGCAGCGCGGCGCTGCGCGGCGAGAAGACCGGCGCGATCACCGGCACCGCCCCGTCGAGCAGCGCCCGCCCCTGCGGCGGCAGCGGCTGCGCCGTCTGGGCATAGACCACCGCCTCGGCGCAATCGCGCCCCGCCGCGCGCAGCCGTGCCACGAGGTCGCCGCGCTGGTGATCGCCGCGCAGGTGCAAAAGCGGCCCCGCATCGGGGGCGGCGAGGATCGCGGGCAGCATCGTCTCGGCGGTGCCGCCGCCGTCGCGCGGCACGAGCCCCGCCGCCCGCGCCGCCTGGGCGGTGCGCGGCCCCACGCACCAGGCGGGCAGGCCCGCATAGCCCATCCGCGCCGCCCCTTCGGCCCCGCGCTCGGAGGTCAGGATCAGCGCGGCCGGATCGGGTGCGGGGCGCGGCGGCGTCACCGCGTCGATGCGGATGAGCGGCGCGATCACCGCCTGCAGATGCCGCCCCGCCGCGATCTCCAGCTCCGCGAGAAAGCGCCGCGCCGCCGGCACGGGCCGGGTCAGAAGCAGGATCGGCTCGGCCATCTCGTCCCCTCGCGGCATTGTTCAGACCCGGCGGGGATGGTAGCTGCGACAGGCGCGGGCGCAAGCGGGGCGGACATGGCCAGACTTACCATTCTCGGCATCGAATCGAGCTGCGACGACAGCGCGGCGGCGGTGGTGCGCCAGGAGGACGGGCACGCGCGCGTGCTCTCCTCGGTGGTGCGCGGACAGGCCGAGCTGCACGCGGATTTCGGCGGCGTCGTGCCCGAGATCGCCGCGCGCGCCCATGCCGAGGTGCTCGATCACTGCGTCGAGGCGGCGCTGGAGGAGGCCGGTCTCGGCCTCAATGATCTCGACGGGATCGCGGTGACCGCCGGTCCCGGGCTGATCGGCGGCGTGCTGTCGGGGGTGATGCTGGCCAAGGGGCTGTCGGCGGCCACGGGGCTGCCGCTGATCGGGGTCAACCATCTCGCGGGCCATGCGCTGACGCCGCGGCTGACCGACGGGCTCGATTTTCCCTATCTCATGCTGCTGGTCTCGGGCGGGCATTGCCAGTTTCTCGTGGCCGAGGGCGAGGACCGGTTCCGCCGGCTGGGCGGGACCATAGATGACGCGCCGGGCGAGGCCTTCGACAAGACCGCCCGTCTTCTGGGCCTGTCGCAGCCCGGCGGCCCGGCCGTCGAGGCAGAGGCGCGCGCGGGGGATGCGGATCGCATCGCGCTGCCGCGCCCGCTTCTGGACCGGCCCGGCTGCGACATGTCGTTCTCGGGGCTCAAGACCGCGCTCTTGCGCGCCCGCGATGCCGAGATGGCGCGGGCCGGCGGCCTGACCCGCGCCGCGCGCGCCGATCTGGCGGCGAGCTTCCAGAAGGCGGTGGTCGATATCCTGCACGAAAAGACCCGCCGCGCGCTCGATCTCTATCTCGATCCCGCGCCCGCGCGCCCGGCCTTCGCGGTGGCGGGGGGCGTGGCGGCGAACGGGCCGATCCGCGCGGCGCTGCAGACGCTGTGCGCCGCGCGTGGGGTCGCCTTCTCGGCGCCGCCGCTGGCCTTGTGCACCGACAACGCGGCGATGATCGCCCATGCGGGCCTCGCGCGGCTCGCGGCGGGAGAGACGGACGGGCTCGATTTGTCGGCCCGGCCGCGCTGGCCGCTCGATGCGCGCGCCGCGCCGATGATCGGGTCGGGCAAGAAGGGGGCGAAGGCATGAGGATCGGGATCGCCGGATCGGGCGCCTTCGGCACGGCGCTGGCGGTGACGCTGGCGCAGGCGGGGCAGCAGGTGACGCTCTGGGCGCGCGATGCGGCGGCGGTCGAGACGATGCGGAGCGAGCGCCGGGTGGCGCGACTGCCCGATATCGACCTGCCGGAAGGCATAGACCCGGTCTCTGAGCTTTCGGCGCTGTTCGCCTGCGACACGATCCTTCTGGCGCTGCCGGCGCAGGCGACGCGGGTCTTCGTCACCGATCACGCGGGCGCGCTCGCGGGCAAGGTGCTCGTCGCCTGCGCCAAGGGCATCGACCTGCACAGCCTCACCGGCCAGACCGCGATCATCGCCGAGGCCGTGCCCTCGGCCACGCCCGCGCTTTTGACCGGGCCGAGCTTTGCCGCCGACATCGCGCGCGGCCTGCCCACGGCGCTGACGCTGGCCTGCACGGATACGGGCTGCGGCGCGGCGCTGCAAAAGGCGCTCTCGACGCCGACCCTGCGGCTCTATCGCAGCGCCGACGTGATCGGCGCCGAGCTGGGCGGCGCGCTCAAGAACGTCATCGCCATCGCCTGCGGCGCCTGCATCGGCGCAGGCTTCGGCGACAGCGCCCGCGCCGCGCTGATGACCCGCGGCTTTGCCGAGATGCAGCGCCTCGCCGCCGCCCTGGGCGCGGCGCCCGAGACGCTGATGGGGCTGTCGGGTTTCGGCGACCTGGTGCTGACCTGCTCGTCGGAATTGTCGCGCAACTACCGCTACGGTCTGGCGCTGGGCCGGGGCGAGGCGTTCGACAGCCACACCACGGTCGAGGGCGCGGCCACCGCGCGCGCCGTCACCGATCTCGCGGCCGCCCGCGGGCTCGACCTGCCGATTTCGGCGGTGACGGCGCGCATGGTGGCGGGCGATCTCACGCCGCTTCAGGCGCTCGACGCGCTGATCAACAGACCCCTCAAGGAGGAACGAGAATGACATTCGCCGTCATCACCCGCGACAAGCCCGGCGCGCTGCAGATCCGCCGCGACACCCGCGAGGCGCATCTCGAATACATCGCCGACACCGGCGTCGTGACCATGGCCGGGCCGTTTCTCGGCGCGGATGGCGACATGGACGGCTCGCTCGTCATCCTCGACGTGGCCGACATGGACGCCGCGCGCGACTGGGCCGAGAACGACCCCTATGCCCGCGCAGGCCTGTTCGAGCGCGTCGAGATCCGCGCATGGAAGAAGGTGATCGGCTGATGCGCTACTGGCTGTTCAAGTCCGAGCCGAACGTCTGGTCGTGGGACCAGCAGGTCGCCAAGGGCGACGAGGGCGAGGAGTGGGACGGGATCCGCAACTACCAGGCCCGCAACTTCATGCGCGAGATGGAGATCGGCGATCGCGGCTTCTTCTACCATTCCAACATCGGCAAGGCGGCGGTCGGCGTGGTCGAGGTCTGCGCCACCGTGCACCCCGACAGCAAGGCGGATGATCCGCGCTGGGAATGCGTCGACATCCGCGCGCTCTACAAGCTCGGGCGCGAGGTGAGCCTCGACGAGATCAAGGCCGAGCCGCGTCTGGCGCAGATGGTGCTGGTCAACAATTCGCGGCTCTCGGTGCAGCCGGTGGCCGAGGATGAGTGGCGCGTGATCCACGAACTCGCGGGATCTTTGGCCGAGGCATAGCGCGCTGCCGCCGTTCGGGTCACTGTGGGAAAAATCCTTGGAGGGATCTCGAATGGCGATAGTCTCGATCTTGCTGGCGGCGCTGGCCTCCTTCGCGCTGGGCTCGGTGTGGTACATGAGCCTTGCCAAGCCGTGGATGGCGGCGTCGGGCGTGCCGGTGGGCGAGGACGGCAAACCGGTCAATGGCAGTTCGCCCACGCCCTATCTCGTCTCCTTCGTCGCGATGCTGATCATCGCGGCGACGATGCGCTATGGCTTCGGGCTGGCGGGGATCGCGACGCCGGTGGGCGGGCTGTTCGGCGGGCTGGCGGTGGGGGCGCTGTTCATCGCGCCGTGGATCACGCTCAATTGCGGTTACGCGGGCCGGCCCTGGTCGCTCGCGGTGATCGATGGCGGCTACGCGGCGCTGGGCTGCGCGGCGATGGGGCTGGTGCTCGGGCTGTTCTGAACGTGGTATCGGGGGGGCGGCACGGGGCACCAGCACCCCCCGTCTCACCCGCGGACTCCCACCCGGCGGATACGTGAAACTATGGGGTCTGGCCGTCCTGACCGACAGGCAAAGCCATAGGCCGAACCGCGATTCGAGGCAATGTTTCTGCGCGGAGAACTCGATTTCAATCCGCCCGGTTTTCTTAAGCTCCGCGCAAGTCGGATACGCGCGCGGGATCAGTAGCGGTAATGCTCGGGCTTGAACGGCCCCTCCACGGGCACGCCGATATAATCGGCCTGCGCCTGCGCCAGCGGGGTGAGCTTGGCGCCGACCCGTTCGAGATGCAGCCGCGCCACCTTTTCGTCGAGCGACTTGGGCAGGACCGACACGCCGGGGCGCAGCGTGTCGCCACGGGTCCACAGCTCGATCTGCGCCAGCACCTGGTTGGTGAAGCTCGCCGACATCACGAAGGACGGGTGGCCGGTGGCGTTGCCGAGATTCAGAAGCCGCCCCTCCGACAGCAGGATGATCCGGTGGCCCGAGGGCATCTCGACCATGTCGACCTGGTCCTTGATCCGTGTCCATCTGTGGTTGCGCAGGGCGGCGACCTGAATCTCGTTGTCGAAATGGCCGATATTGCCGAGGATCGCCATGTCCTTCATCTCGCGCATGTGCTCGATGCGGATCACATCGCGGTTGCCGGTGGCGGTGACGAAGATGTCGGCGCTGGCGACCTCGTCTTCCAGAAGCGTCACCTCGTAGCCATCCATCGCCGCCTGCAGCGCGCAGATCGGATCGGCCTCGGTCACCTTCACCCGTGCCCCCGCGCCGCGCAGCGACGCCGCCGATCCCTTGCCGACGTCGCCATAGCCGCAGACCACCGCGACCTTGCCGGCCATCATCGTGTCGGTGGCCCGCCGGATCCCGTCGACGAGGCTTTCGCGGCAGCCATAGCGGTTGTCGAATTTCGACTTGGTGACGCTGTCGTTCACGTTGATCGCCGCAAAGGGCAGGCGGCCCGCGCGGTGCAATTCGTGCAGCCGGTGCACGCCGGTGGTCGTCTCCTCGGACACGCCGCGGATCGCGTCGCGCTGGCGGGTGAACCAGCCGGGGCTCTGGTCGAGCCGCGTGCGGATCTGGTCGAACAGCGCGGCTTCCTCTTCGCAGGTCGGCACCGCGATCAGATCGGCCTCCCCCGCCTCGACCCGCGCGCCCAGGAGGATGTACATCGTCGCATCCCCGCCATCGTCGAGGATCAGGTTGGCGCCGTTCTCGAAGCCGAAGATCCGGTCGGTGTAGGACCAGTAGTCCGCCAGCGTCTCGCCCTTGACCGCGAAGACCGGTGTGCCGCCCGCCGCGATCGCCGCCGCCGCGTGATCCTGCGTCGAGAAGATGTTGCACGAGGCCCAGCGGACATCGGCGCCCAGTGCGATCAGGGTTTCGATCAGCACGGCGGTCTGGATCGTCATGTGCAGCGAGCCGGCGATGCGCGCGCCCTTCAGGGGGCGGGTGTCGCCGTATTCCGCGCGCAGCGCCATCAGCCCGGGCATCTCGGTCTCGGCGATCGCGATCTCCTTGCGACCCCAATCGGCCAGCGAGATGTCCTTGACGACGTGGTCCTTGGCCATCGGTGGCCTCCTTGCGCGATCGAGGGAACCTTGCCTCAGGCTTAGCACCGGGGCCATCGCGCTGGCAATCGCGGCGCGATTGAAGCGGGGCGGCGCGGCGTGGTAGCGCAACGGGGCCGTTTGGGGCGGGGCCCGTCGAAGGAGAGCGCGGATGGATGTGAGGGTCGAAAGCGACCGGCCGGCGCGGCATCGCCATGCGGTGGTGTTCTGCTGCGACGATAATTACCTGCCCTATGCCGCCTTCGCGGCGGCACAGATCGCGCAGCTCGCGCCCGAACGGGATTTCGACATCGTCATCTGCGCCGACACGCGGCTCGAATTGCCCGACGCGCTCGGCCTGCGGCATTGCGTGATCGACGCGGGCGGCATGTTCGACGGCTTCGGGCTCGACGCGCGGCGCACCGTGTCGACCTATCTGCGGCTTGCCGTGCCCGAGGCGCTGGCGCGGGATTATGACCGCATTCTCTATCTCGACAGCGACGTCTTCGTGCGGGGCGGCGATTTCGACGCGCTTTTGCGCGTGGATCTCGGCGGGCGCCCGGCGGCGGCGGTGCGCGACAACCAGCAATGGCGCACGCCGGGCCGCCATGCCGCGGATCTCAAGGCGCTGGGCCTGCCGAACGGGGCCTATTTCAACGCGGGCGTGATGCTGATCGACGTCGCCGCGTGGCGCGGGGGCCGGGTGCTCGAGCGCGCGCTCGAGTTCGGCCAAAACAACGCGGGCCGGATGCGCCACAAGGACCAGACCCTGCTCAACGCGGTGCTGCAGGGGGAGTGGGCCGAGATCGCCCCGGTCTGGAACTGGCAATACACGCGGGCCTCGCGGCTGTTCGAGGCGATGCTCGACACGCATGTGGTGCATTTCATCGGCCCGGCCAAGCCATGGGCCGATCCCGAGCACCGGCTGCCGCCGCAATTCGCCGCCGGGCTGGCGCGGTTCATGGCGCGGTGGTTTCCCGACCGTTCGCGCCCCGTGCCGGGGCGCGGGCCGATGGGCGTGCCGGGGGCCGCGCGGGCGCTGGCCTGGACCCATCTGCGCGGCGCCGGGCGCACCGAAGCCTATCTCGGGCGGTTCGCCGGCGACCTGACGGTGCTGCCATGAGCCGCGCGCCGCGAGCCTGGCAGCGGATGCTGTCGGGGCGCAGGCTCGACCTGCTCGACCCGACGCCGATGGATGTGGAGATCGCCGACATCGCGCATGGACTGGCCTTCGTGGCGCGCTGGAACGGCCAGACGCGCGGCGATTTCGCCTATTCGGTGGCCGAGCATTCGCTGCTGGTCGAGGAGATCTTTGCCGCCTGCCACCCCGATGCCGGGCCGCGCTGGCGGCTTGCGGCGCTGTTGCACGACGCGCCCGAATACGTGATCGGCGACATGATTTCGCCGGTGAAGACGGCGGTGGGGCCGGGATACGCCGCGCTCGACGCGCGGCTGACGGCGGCGATCCACCTGCGTTTCGGCCTGCCCAGCGTCCTGCCCGCCATGGTCAAGAAACGCATCAAGCGCGCCGACAAGGTGTCGGCCTGGATCGAGGCCGTGCGGATCGCCGGGTTCTCGGAGGCCGAGGCGGACCGCCTGTTCGGGCGGCAGGCGCGCGATCTCGCGGCGCGGTTCGAGATTCGGCTCAGGCCGCCGCGCGAGACGCGGGCGGCCTTCGTGGCACGGCACGAGGAGTTGCTCGCCGCGATCTAGGGCGTCAGTTCACGAAGGGCGCGTCGGCCCCCCACAGCTCGCGGACCCGGAAATCGCGGCCACAGCCCTCGCGGTAGCGTTTGTAGGCTTCGGATTTCGGCACGAAGAGCCCGACCGACGAGACCGAGAGCCGCTCGCTGCTCTTGTAGTAATCCTGGTGATAGCCGTCCGCCGGGTAGAACGGCGCGTCGCCCAGGACCGGCGTGACGATGTTCTGGCCCAGATCGGCCTGCGCGGCCTGCTTGGCGGCCTCGGCGGCGGCCTTGTCGCCCGCATCGGCGAAGATCGCGGTGCGGTAGGAGGGGCCGCGGTCGCAGAACTGCCCGCCCGCATCGGTCGGATCGATCGAGCGGAAGAACAGGTCGTAAAGCTGCCGCGCCTCGACCCGCGCCGGGTCATAGGTGATCTGCACCGCCTCGTAATGGCCGGTGCCGCCGCCGGTCACCTGTTCATAGGTCGGGTTCGCGGTGTCGCCGCCGGCAAAGCCCGACACCGCCTCGATCACGCCGTCGACCTTTTCGAAATCGGCCTCGACGCACCAGAAGCAGCCCCCCGCGACGGTGATGGTCGCGGTCTGCTGGGCCTGCGCCACCGGGGAAAGAAGCGCGATGAATGCGGCGGCTGCGAACGGGATACGGGCCATGTGATCTCCTCCTCTGGTCACCGCGCGACAGTGCCGCGGATGTCCTTGGACGCAAGACAAGGCTGCGTGAGCGGCGCGTGACCGATGGCCACTTTGTTCCCCAAATACGCAGATCCCGCCGCCGCCGCGGACGCCGCGCCCGAAGGCCCGGCGCCCGCACCGGTCACTTCACCCGGCGGTCGCGCGCGGCCAGAAGCTTCAGGCGCAGCGCGTTGAGCTGGATGAAGCCCTTGGCGTCGACCTGGTCATAGGCGCCGGCATCCTCCTCGAAGGTCACATGCGCCTCGGAGTAGAGGCTGTGGTCGGACCAACGCGCGATGGTGCGGGCCGATCCCTTGTAGAGCTTCACCCGCACGGTGCCGGTGACATGCTCCTGGCTGCGGTCGATCAGCGCCTGCAGCATCTCGCGCTCGGGGCTGAACCAGAAGCCGTTGTAGATCAGCTCGGCATAGCGCGGCATGATCGAATCCTTGAGATGCCCCGCGCCGGAATCCAGCGTGATCTGCTCGATGCCGCGATGCGCCTCGAGCAGCACGGTGCCGCCCGGCGTTTCGTAGATGCCGCGCGACTTCATGCCGACGAAGCGGTTCTCGACGAGATCGAGACGCCCCACCCCGTGCTTGCCACCCAGCTCGTTGAGCCTGGTGAGGATGGTCGCGGGCGACATCGCCTCGCCATTGATCGACACCGCGTCGCCCTTCTCGAACCCGATCTCGATGATCTCGGGCTCGTTCGGGGCGTCCTCGGGGGCGACGGTGCGCTGATAGACGTATTCGGGCGCCTCGTCGGCCGGATCTTCGAGCACCTTTCCCTCGGAGGAGGTGTGCAGCAGGTTCGCATCGACCGAGAAGGGCGCCTCGCCGCGCTTGTCCTTGGCGATCGGGATCTGGTTCTGCTCGGCGAATTCCAGGAGCTTGGTGCGCGAGGTCAGGTCCCATTCGCGCCACGGCGCGATGACCTTGATCTCGGGGTTGAGCGCGTAGGCCGCGAGCTCGAAGCGGACCTGGTCGTTGCCCTTGCCGGTGGCGCCGTGGGCGACGGCATCGGCGCCCTCGGCCTCGGCGATCTCGACCAGGCGCTTGGAGATCAGCGGCCGGGCGATCGAGGTGCCGAGCAAATAGAGCCCCTCGTAGAGCGCGTTGGCGCGGAACATCGGGAAGACGAAGTCGCGCACGAACTCCTCGCGCAGATCCTCGATGTGGATCGAGGTAGCGCCCATCATCTCGGCCTTCTTGCGGGCGGGCTCCAGCTCTTCGCCCTGGCCGAGATCGGCGGTGAAGGTGACGACCTCGCAGCCATATTCGGTCTGCAGCCATTTCAGGATGATCGAGGTGTCGAGACCGCCGGAATAGGCGAGGACGACCTTCTTCGGGGCGGGCTGGGCGGCCATGGGCAATTCTCCTAAGGGACGTTCAGTGGCGTGGGTTACTGGCTTTCGGCCCTTGGGGCAAGCGCGTGGCGGGGCCGCGTCAGCGCGGCAGCCGGCCCTGGGCATAGGCTTGGGCGAAGGCGCGGTCGCCGGCATTGCCCAGGCGCGGCGCGGCGGCCTGCGCGGGCATCCACAGCGCGCGGTGGCCCGGCTCGGTCGGGGCGCCGTGCGGGCGCACCGGGCGGGCGGCATAGATGTGGCACAGCTTTTCGCCCCACATGTCGTAATCGGGCATGAAGACAAAGCGCCGGAACGCGCCCAGGCGCCGGGCGCCGCCGATGCGCCAGCCGGTCTCCTCGAGCACCTCGCGGTGCAGTGCGGCGAGCGGGCTTTCGCCCGGATCGATGCCGCCGCCGGGCAGCTGGATGTCGTCGGGGTCGTCGGCCTTGCAGGTCAAAAGCAGCGCGCCGCCGCGCTCCAGCAGCGCGTAGACGCCGGCCCGGTGCCTGTAGCGCAGACCGCGCCTTACCTGTTCGCCATAGCGCGGGATCATCCCTTTTTGTCTCCGGACAAGCTTCCTATATGGTCGCGGTATGCCCATCCCCGACACGCAAGGAAACCCCATGAGCCTCGGCGCCCGCATTGCCTGGGACGACACCGTCCTGCCCTTTCAGCTCGACCAGTCCGACATCCGTGGCCGGGTCGCGCGTCTCGACGGCGTGCTCGACCGGGTTCTCGAACAGCATGACTATCCCCCCGCGATCGAGGCGCTGGTCGCCGAGATGGCGCTTTTGACCGCGCTGATCGGCCAGACGATGAAGCTGCGCTGGAAGCTGTCGCTTCAGGTGCGCGGCGACGGGCCCGCCCGGCTGATCGCCACCGATTACTACGCGCCCACCGAGGACGGCGCCCCGGCCCGCATCCGCGCCTGGGCCAGCTTCGACGAAAGCCGTCTCGACGAGAGCGCCGATCCTTACGCGCTCATCGGCAAGGGTTATTTCGCGATCCTGATCGATCAGGGCCAGGGCAACCAGCCCTATCAGGGGATCACGCCGATCACCGGCGCCTCGCTCGCCTCCTGCGCCGAGACCTATTTCGCGCAGTCCGAGCAGATCCCGACGCGGTTTTCGCTGAGCTTCGGCAAATCGACCGAGCCGGGCCGGGGCGAAAGCTGGCGCGCGGGCGGCGTGATGCTGCAGAAGATGCCGAAAGCCTCGCCGCTGGCCAACCCCGAGGGCGGCTCGGGCGAAGACGGCTTGCTGGAGGCGCGCGACATCCTCGACGAGGATGAGGGCGAGAACTGGAACCGCGCCAACGTGCTTCTGGACACGGTCGACCAGCTGGAGCTGATCGGCCCGAGCGTGGCGCCGACCGATCTTCTGGTGCGGCTGTTCCACGAGGAGGCGCCGCGGGTGTTCGAGACCCAGCCGGTGCAGTTCGGCTGCACCTGCTCGGAGGCCAAGGTGCGCCAGAGCCTGTCGATCTATTCGGCCAAGGACATCGCGCACATGACCACCGAGGACGGCATCGTCACCGCCGATTGCCAGTTCTGCGGCGCGCATTACGAATTCGCGCCCAACACGCTCGGCTTCGAGGCGACCGAGGGCCCGGACGCCAAGGGCGCCGAGGCCGACACCGGGGGCAAGGCCGCCGGTGGACGGGGCTGAAGCGGGCATAGAAGCCCGGCTCGCCCGGGCGCTGGCGCATCCGGGCGATGCCTCGTCGGATTACGACATCGACCCGCGATTGCCGGTGCCCGAGGGGCGCAGTTTGCGCCAGGCCGGCGTGCTCGCCGCGATCCATCTCGATGGCGGCGCGGCGCGGCTCTTGCTGACCAAGCGTTCGGCCAGGCTGCGCCATCATCCCGGCCAGATCGCCTTTCCCGGCGGCAAGGTCGAGGCCATGGATGACGGGCCGGTCGGAGCGGCGCTGCGCGAAGCGCATGAGGAAATCGGCCTGCCGCCGGGCAGGGTCGAGGTGCTGGGCGCCCTGCCGCCGCACGAGACGGTGACGGGGTTTTCGGTGACGCCGGTGATCGGCCTGTTGCGCGGGGCTTTCACGCCGGTGGCGGAGGCAGGCGAGGTGGCCGAGATCTTTTCGGTGCCGCTGTCGCACGTGACCGATCCCGCGCGGTTTCGGATCGAGGGCCGGCGTTGGCAGGGGCGGCGGCGGCACTATTATGTGGTGCCGTGGGGCCCGTATTACATCTGGGGCGCCACGGCGCGGATGCTGCGCAGCCTGGCCGAAAGGATGAACCGATGAGCGAGCGGATCGAGGCGGAGTGGCTGGAGGCGGCGCCCGCGCGTGCCGTCACCGGCATGCTGGAGGCGGCGGGGTTCCAGGCCTGGTTCGTCGGCGGCTGCGTGCGCAACGCGCTTTTGGGCGCGCCGGTCTCGGATCTCGACCTGACGACGGATGCCCGGCCCGAACGGGTGGTCGAACTGGCCCGCGACGCCGGGCTGAAGCCGGTGCCGACCGGCATCGATCACGGCACGGTCACGGTGGTGGCCCATGGCACGCCGATCGAGGTCACGACCTTTCGGCGCGACGTCGACACCGATGGCCGCCGCGCCACGGTGGCCTTTTCCGACGACATCGCCGAGGACGCGGCGCGGCGCGATTTCACGATGAATGCGCTCTATGCGGATGCGCGTGGCCATGTGGCCGACCCGCTTGGTGTCGGGCAGGCCGATCTCGCGGCACGGCGGCTCAGCTTCATCGGCGATCCGCATGAGCGCATCCGCGAGGATTACCTGCGCATCCTGCGGTTTTTTCGGTTTCACGCGTGGTACGGCGCGCCCGAGGGCGGCATCGATCCCGACGGGCTGGCCGCCTGCGCCGAGTTGGCCGAAGGCATCGGCGGGCTGTCGCGCGAGCGGGTCGGCGCCGAGATGCTCAAGCTGATGGCGGCAGACGACCCGGCGCCCGCCGTGGCCTCCATGGCGATGTCGGGCGTGCTGATGCGGGTGCTGCCGGGCGGGGCGTCGGATCCGCTCTCGGTGCTGGTGCATGTCGAGGAGGAGGCTGGGCTCGACCCCGACCCGATCCGGCGGCTGGCGCTGGTGGGGGGCGACGAGGTGGCCGAGCGGCTGCGGCTGAGCCGGGCGCAGGCGGGCGCGCTGCAGGCTCTGCGCGACGCGCAGGAGGCGGGCTGGGGGCCGGGCGAGCTGGGCTACCGGCTGGGCCGGGCGCGCGCGCTCGACGTTCTGGCGCTGAACGCGGCGCTGTCGGGCCGCGAGATCGATCCTGTTTCACGGGAAACCGCCCTCGTCGGCGCTGCGGCGGCGCTGCCGGTGAAGGCCGCCGACCTGATGCCGGATTTCAGCGGACCGGCGCTGGGCGAAAAGCTGCGCGAGATCGAAGCGCGCTGGATCGCCTCCGGCTTCACTTTGGAACGGGCCGAGCTTCTCTCTTAGGTTGCGCGGCATCGGGGCGATGCGCGTTTTCCTTTGGCGCGATCCGGCTTATATGCCGGTGGCACGCATTCGAGACATTCCATGTTCCGTTTTTTCGAAGGCCTCGTCGATCCCTATGGGGAGTACGAGCAGACCGATCATCCGCCGACGCGGCTGTGGCCCTTTCTGAAGGGATTCGCGGCGCCGTTTTCGCGCATCTTCTGGATCACCGGCATCCTGTCGGTGGTCGTCGCCGTGGTCGAGATCTGGCTGATCGCCTATATGGGCCGTCTCGTCGACCTGCTGGGCCGGGCCACGCCCGACAATGTCATGGCCCGGCACGGGCTGGAGCTTCTGGTCGTCGCTCTCTTCATCCTGGTCCTGCGGCCCGCCTTCCAGGCGGCGCATGTGCTACTGTTGAACAACGCGATCCTGCCCAATTTCGGCACCACCGTGCGCTGGCGCGCGCATCGGCACGTGCTGCGCCAGTCGGTCGGCTGGTTCGAGAACGATTTCGCGGGCCGCATCGCCAACCGGATCATGCAGACGCCGCCCGCCGCGGGCGAAGTGGTGTTCCAGATCTTCGACGCGATCACCTTCGCGCTGGCCTATGTGGTCGGCGCCGCCGTGCTCCTGGGCGAGGCCGACCCGCTGCTGCTCTTGCCGCTGCTGTTGTGGTTCGCGCTCTACGCCGCGCTGATGCGCTGGACCGTGCGCCGGATCGGCCCGGCTTCCGAGGCGTCCTCCAACGCGCGCAGCGCCGTGACGGGCCGTGTGGTCGACACCTATACCAACATCCACTCGGTCAAGATGTTCGCCCATCACGACCGCGAGCTGCAGGGCGCGAAATCGGTGATCGAGCACGCCCGCGCCACCTTCCAGCGCGAAATGCGGCTCTACACGATCATGGACGTGTCGCTGTCGGTGCTCAACGGGTTGTTGATCGTCGGCGTGGTCGGCTGGGGGCTGTGGCTGTGGATCACCGGGGCGGCGAGCGTCGGGGTGGTGGCGGCCGCCACGGCGCTGTGCCTGCGGCTCAACGCGATGACCGGCTGGATCATGTGGGCGGTGACCAATTTCTTCCAGAATCTCGGCGTCATCTCCGAGGGCATGCGCACCATCGCCCAGCCGATCACGCTCACCGATGACGACCGCGCCGGGCAATTGAAGGTCGCGCGCGGCGAAATCGCCGCGGTCGGTCTCAACCACCGCTATGGCCGCGACGCGGGTGGTGTCGGGCCGTTGGAGCTGACAATCCCGGCGGGGCAGAAGGTCGGTCTCGTCGGCGCCTCCGGCGCGGGCAAATCGACCCTCGTGAAGCTGCTGTTGCGCTTCTACGACCCCGAACGGGGCCGGATCGAGATCGACGGCCAGGACATCGCCCGCGTCACCCAGGACAGCCTGCGCCAAGCGATCGGCATGGTCCAGCAGGACAGCGCGCTGTTGCACCGCTCCGTGCGCGAGAACATCCTCTATGGCCGCCCCGACGCGACAGAGGCCGAGATGATCGCCGCCGCCCGGCAGGCCGAGGCGCATGATTTCATCCTCGACCTCGTCGATGGCGAGGGGCGGCAGGGCTACGACGCGCAGGTCGGCGAACGCGGCGTGAAGCTCTCGGGCGGGCAGCGGCAGCGCATCGCGCTCGCCCGCGTGATCCTCAAGGACGCGCCGATCCTCGTGCTCGACGAGGCGACCTCGGCGCTCGATTCAGAGGTCGAGGCCGCGATCCAGTCGACGCTGCACGAGATGATGGAGGGCAAGACCGTCATCGCCATCGCGCACCGGCTGTCGACCATTTCGCGGATGGACCGGGTGCTGGTGATGGAGGAGGGCCGCATCGTCGAGGATGGCACGCATGACGCCCTTCTGGAGCGCGGCGGCATCTATGCCCGGTTCTGGGCCCGCCAGTCGGGCGGCTTTCTCGGCATGGATGCCGATGGGGCCGAGGACGCCGCATCAAAGCCCACGGAGGCCGCCGAATGATCGACATCTCGCGCCTGATCGCGCCGTTCCGGCCCGCCAACGGCCCGCCCCCCGCGACGCTGTGGCGCTTTCTGCGCTGGGCGCTCTCGGGCAGCTTTGCCGTGACGGGGGTCAGCGCCGCCGTGTCGATGCTGGCCGGCGTGCTCGAAGTGCTCTCGGCGCTGATCCTTGGGCGGGTGATCGATGCGGCGCTGGCCGCCGGGCCGGATGGGTTCTTTTCGGGCCATACCGGCCTGCTTCTCGGCGTGATCGCCTTCTTCATCCTGCTGCGTCCGATCGTGATGGGCCTGTCGGGGCTGATGCAGAGCGTGGTGCTGCAGCCTTCGGTCTACACGCTGGTGCTGTCGCGGCTGCATCGCCACACGCTGGGTCAGGCGGTCAGTTTCTTCGACAACGACTTCGCGGGCCGCATCGCGCAAAAGCAGATGCAGGCCGCGCGCGCCACGACCGAGCTGACCGTCGACACGATCCAGACCGTGTTCTTCGCGCTGGCCTCTCTGGTCGGCTCGGCGCTCTTGCTGCTGACCATCGACGGTCTGACGGCGGGGCTGCTGACGCTGTGGCTTCTGGGCTATCTCGGCCTGATCCGACTCTACATGCCCAAAATTCGCGCCAGTTCCACCGCCCGCGCCTCGGCCCGCGCCATGGTGACGGGGCAGGTCGTCGACACGATCACCAACATCAAGACGGTGAAGCTGTTCGGCCATTCCGAGCACGAGGACCGCGCGGCGCTGGGCGCGATGCACGAATACCGCGAGCGGGCGCTGGGTTTCGGCGTGGTCTCGGCGGGGTTCCGGTTCTGGCTGATGGCGCTGGCGGGCGTGCTGCCGGTGATCGTCACCGGCGCGACGCTGTGGTTCTGGGGCCAGGGTGCCGCGAGCGCGGGCGACATCGCCGCCGCCGGGACCATCTCGCTCAGGCTGGCGCAGATGACCGGCTGGGTCAGCTTCACGCTGATGGGGATGTATTCCAACCTCGGCGAGGTCGAGGACGCGATCCACACGCTGTCGCCCGCGCATGGGCTGACCGACCGGACGGGCGCGCGCGAGCTGCAGCTGCATGAGGGAAGGGTGCGGTTTCACGACGTCCGCTTCACCTATGGCGGTGGCGCGGGGGGGCTGCGCGGCGTCGATCTCGACATCGCGCCGGGCGAAAAGATCGGCATCGTCGGGGCTTCGGGCGCGGGCAAATCGACGCTCGTGGCGGCGCTCTTGCGGCTTTACGACGTGGAGCGGGGCCGGATCGAGATCGACGGGCAGGACATCTCGGACGTGACGCAGGAAAGCCTGCGTCGCAGCATCGGCATGGTCACGCAGGACACCGCCATGTTCAACCGCTCGGCCCGCGACAACATCCGTTACGGATACCCGGATGCGCCGCAGGAGGCGGTCGAGCGCGCCGCCGCGCGGGCCGAGGCGCATGGCTTCATCGGCGATCTCGCCGATGCCAAGGGGCGCAGGGGATACGACGCGCATCTGGGCGAGCGCGGGGTAAAGCTGTCGGGCGGGCAGCGCCAGCGCATCGCCATCGCGCGCGCCATGCTCAAGGACGCGCCGATCCTCGTGCTCGACGAGGCGACCTCGGCGCTGGATTCGGAGGTCGAGGCGCAGATCCAGACCGCGCTGGAGCAGGCGATGGAGGGAAAGACCGTCATCGCCATCGCGCACCGGCTGTCGACCATTGCGCGCATGGACCGGATCGTGGTCATGGAGGGGGGCCGGATCGTCGAACAGGGCACGCATGACGACCTGCTGGAACGCGGCGGGGTGTATGCCCGCTACTGGACCCGGCAATCGGGCGGCTTCCTCGGGCAGGAGGCCGCGGAATAGACGCCTGAGGATGACGCCATGACCGAGACCCTGCCGCCGAACACCCCGCAGCCCGATCCCGCGCCGAAGGGCGAGGTGACGATCGAAGCGGTGACGCATCACGGCATGGGCCGGACGGCGGATGGCACGCTGGTGCCGCGCGTGCTGCCCGGCGAGGTGGTGACCATCGCCGCCGACGGCCCGAAGATCATCACCCCCTCGCCCGAGCGCGTCGCGCCGCCCTGCCGTCATTTCAAGGCCTGCGGCGGCTGCGCGATGCAGCATGCGAGCGATGGCTTCGTCGAAGGCTGGAAGGCCGAGATCGTGCGCACGGCGCTGCGCGCGCAGGGGCTCGACGGTGACATCGCGGGGGTCGAAACCTCGCCCGCCGACAGCCGCCGCCGCGCCCGTCTCGCGGGGCGGCGCACGAAAAAGGGCGCGCTGGTCGGGTTTCACGCCCGCGCCTCCGACACGGTGATCGAGGTGCCGGGCTGCCGGCTGATGCTGCCCGCGCTCACCGCGCTGATCCCGGCGCTGGAGCGGATCGCGGCACTCGCCGCCTCGCGCAAGGGCGAGGCCGGGCTCACCGTGACCGACAGCGAGGCCGGGCCGGACCTGCATATCGACACCGACAAGCCGCTGACCGAAGAGCTGCGCCTGTCGCTGCCCGAGATCGCGCGCGAGGCCGGGCTCGCGCGGCTGGTCTGGGCCGACGAGATCGTGGCCGAGCTGGTGCCGCCGGTGCAGCGCATGGGCCGGGCCCGCGTCGTGCCGCCGCCGGGCGCCTTCCTGCAGGCCACCGCGCATGGCGAGGCGGCGCTGTTGAAATGCGTGCGCGACGCCGTGGCGGGTGCCGATCGCATCGTCGATCTCTTTGCCGGCTGCGGCACCTTTTCGCTGCCGCTCGCCGAGCGGGCCGAGATCCACGCGGTCGAGGGCGAGGCCGCCATGCTCGCCGCGCTCGACCGCGGCTGGCGCGGCGCGGCGGGTCTCAAGCGGGTGAGCACGGAGGCGCGCGACCTGTTCCGCCGCCCGCTGCTGCCCGACGAGCTGAAGCGATTCGACGCCGCCGTGATCGACCCGCCCCGCGCCGGGGCGCAGGCGCAGGTGGCGGCGCTGGCCGCGTCTCACATCCCCGTGATCGCGATGGTTTCCTGCAGCCCGGCCAGTTTCGCGCGCGATGCGAAAACCCTTGTGGAACAGGGCTATGACATGGGGCCGATCACCGTGGTGGACCAATTCCGCTGGTCGCCGCATCTGGAGTTGGCGACACGGTTCACGCGCCGCTAACCCGGTGCGGCGATGCTCTCCCCCTAGGCGGGATTTGCGAAGTTCGGTAAGAATCGGCCAAACGGCATCAGACCGGGGCAGTGAGCATCATGACCATCGACAGACGCAAGTTCATCCTCGCCGCGCCGGCGCTCATCGCCGCCTGCGCAGGCCCGCAGACGCTTGGCTATGACGGCCCCAAGGTGACGTCGATCATGGCCTTCAAATCGCAGCGCAAGCTGTACCTGCTTCATGGCAACAAGGCGCTGAAGACCTATCCGTTCCAGCTCGGCTTCGCGCCGGTGGGCCACAAGCAGTTCGAGGGCGACGGCAAGACGCCCGAGGGCACCTACATCATCGACCGGCGCAACCCGCAGAGCGAGTACCACCTGTCGGTCGGAATCTCCTATCCGAACGCGCGGGACCGCGCCTTTGCCGCCGCGCATGGGCGCAGCCCCGGCGGCGAGATCTTCATCCACGGCACGCCGGACGTGGTCGCGGGTCGCAAGGACTGGACCGCGGGCTGCATCGCGGTGACCAACCCCGAGGTCGAGGAGATCTATGCCATGGTCGGCGATTACACCCCGATCTTCGTCAAGGCCTGAGCGCCGGGCGGGGGCGCACAGGCGCCCCCCGGCCTGCCCGGCGGGGGGGGGGGCGGTTCAGGCCGCCAGCACCATCGTCCACCAGATCTTGCCCGCGGGTTCCTGGTACCATGCGAGCCCCATCCGGGTCGCGGTGGGATCGAGGATCACGTCGCGCGTGGCGGGCTCCTCCATCCAGGCGGCGAGGGTCTCGAGCTCGGTCTCGTAGGTCTCCGAGATCGTCTCCCCCACGAGACGCCCGGTGAAGCCGACGCGGCGCAGCCGGTCCACCGGCGAGGAGCCGTCCGAGCCGAAATGCCAGGGCCGGTTCTGCACGCTCATGTCGCGCGAATGGGTCGCGGCGGCGGCGTTGAGCTGTGCGTCGAGAGACAGCTGCGACAGCCCGCGCGCCCGGCGCAGCGTGTTCACGCCGTCGAGCATCCGAAACGGGATCTGCGCCTCGTCCTCGGGCTTGATGCGGTAGACCTGCGGCAACGGAAGCCCGTCGGGGCCGATGCGGCCCGAGGGCGCGGCACAGGCCGAAAGGCCGGTGAGAAGAAGGCCGAGTATCAGCTCGCGTCGCTGCATGCGTCACCTGTGAAAACCAGAATGTGGGCCTGATTAGCGGCAGCTGCGCCGCAGATCAAACGGGATCGGCAAGGCCCCGCCAAGCCGCGCGCGCCGCGATTGCGCGCGCCGCGACCGGGCACTACGAAAATTGCGTGACGTCACCCCCTTTGCCGGAGATTCGCATGGGTCACGACCCCAAGGCGCCCACCCGCCGCGGCTTCATCGCCGCTTCCGCCGCCCTCGGCGCCACCGCTCTCGCCAGCCCGGCGCTGGCCCTCACGGGCTCCACCGAGGTCGAGAGCGAGATCTCCTCGGCGGTGAGCCGCAACCTGTCGAGCTTTCGCGCGCTCGACTGGCGGCCCTATTTCTCGGACCTGCGGGGCGGCGCGATCCTCGCCGACACCCAAAGCCGGGCGGTGCATTTCTGGAGCGAGGACGAAAGCGTCTACCGGCTCTATCCAAGCTCGGTGCCGCTGACGCCGGACCTGACCAAGCTGGGCCGGACCGAGATCATCAAGAAGGTCGAAGGCCCCGACTGGCGCCCGACGCCGTCGATGCGCGAGCGCAACCCCGAATGGCCCGAATACATCCCCGCCGGCCCCGACAACCCGCTCGGCACCCATGCGCTGTGGCTGACTTGGCAGTACTACCGCATCCACGGCACCCATGACACGCGCAAGATCGGGCGGCGGTCGTCCAATGGCTGCATCGGTCTCTACAACGAGCACATCGCCGAGCTGTTCGCGCTTTCGACCATCGGCACGCAGGTCATGCTGATCTGAGAGCGCGGCGGCCATGACGCGCAAAAGGGGGCCGCACGGGCCCCCTTTTCGTGTCAGATCCAGCCCGAGAGATTCTCGCGGATCACCCGCTCCAGCATGTCGATATGCTCGGGGTGATCGTTGAGACAGGGGATGTAGGTGAACGTCTCGCCGCCCGCATGCTCGAAGCTCTCGCGGATCTCCTCGTTGATCTCCTCGAGCGTTTCGATGCAATCGGAGGAAAAGGCCGGCGCGCAGACCGAGATGTTGCGCACGCCCTCTTCCTTGGCCAGCCGCGCGACCTCCTCGACCGTGTAGGGCTTGAGCCATTCCTCGCGGCCGAACACCGACTGGAAGGTGTTCACCACCCGCGTCTCCTCCCAGCCCAGCGCCTCGCGCAAAAGCCGCGTCGTCTTCTGGCACTGGCAATGATACGGATCGCCCTCGAGCAGATAGCGCTTGGGCAGGCCGTGATAGGAGCAGACCAGCACCTCGGGGCGGCTTTCGGGGGTGGGATGCGCGCGGCGGATCGAATTGGCCAGCGCCTCGATATAGTCGGGCCGGTCGAAATAGGGGTCGACCACGCGCGCCGTGGGCTGCCATTTCTCCTGACCCAGCGCCTTGAAGAAGGCGTCGTTGGCGGTGGCCGAGGTGGCGCCCGCGTAATGCGGGTAGAGCGGGAAGAACAGGATCTTGCGGCAGCCGTTCTCGACCATTCTCTGCACCACGGATTTCGTCGACGGGTTGCCGTAGCGCATGCAGAATTCGACCTGCACGCCATCGCCGTATTCCGCCGCGAAGCGGGCGCGCAGCGCGTCGGCCTGCTGGCGGGTGATGGTGCGCAGCGGGCTTTCGTTCAGCTCCTCGTTCCAGATCGAGCGATAGGCCGCGCCGGATTTCTGGGGCCGGGTCGACAGGATGATGCCCTGCAGGATCGGCTGCCAGATCAGCGGGTTGGCATCGACGACACGGCGGTCGGAGAGGAACTCCGACAGGTAGCGCCGCATCGAGCGGTAATCGGTGCCGTCGGGCGTGCCGAGATTGGCCACGAGGATGCCCACGCGGGATCGCGGCAGCGCCGGGTGGTCGGCGGGGGCGTGGGTCGGGCGGGTCGCGTCGAGCATCATCTGTCCTCGGGGCTGGCGTCTGGTTATGCGTATTTTTGGAACAAAGTAGCCGGAATGCGCACCCGGCAAGCCGGGCGCATGATCGACGCAATGGATAGGCTGGGGCCCGGCGGGGTCAATCGGCGCTTTCGTCACGGGCGCGGCGCAAGGCCTCTTCGAGGCTGTGCGTGGCCGAGCCGCGGCGCTTGGGCTGCGGCTGGCTGGCGGCGGGGGCCCAGCCGGTCAGGGTGATGACCTCGAACCGCGCGCCGACGCGGCCGTCCGCGCGGGTGTCGGTTTCGGCATAGAGCCGCGCGGCTTCGGCAAGAACGGCGCGGNGGGTGGGGCGGCGCAGGCGGCCCGCCATGGCGTTGGCTTCGCCCATGGCGCGCAAATCGCGCATCAGGTGGAACGGGGTTTCGTAGCTGACGTCGTAGGGCGTGCCGTCGGCCACCGGCAGCGCCAGACCCGCGCGCTGCAACAGCGCGCCGAGATCGCGGATTTCGCCCATCGGGGCGACACGCGGCGACAGGCCGCCGGTGATCGCGGTTTCGGCGGCGGTGAGCGCGGCGCGCAGCCCCGACAGGGTGTCTCCGCCCAGCAGCGTCGCGATCATCAGCCCGTCGGGGCGCAGCGCGCGGGCGCATTGGATCAGCTGCCCGATCGGGTCCTCGGCCCAGTGCAGCGACAGCGCGTGGATCACCAGATCATGCGCGCCCGGCGCGAGATCGAGGGTTTCGGCATCGGGCACGATCCGCGCGCCGGGCATCCGCCGGGCCCAGAGATCGGGCCAGGGCGTCACCACCGCGACGTCGGTAAAGCTGCGGTTAACCTCGGCGATCCTATCCTCGATGTCGTCGGCCACGGTGTCTTGCAAAAACAGGGCGGGCGCCCGCGCCGCGCGGGCGCGGTTGCGGGCGATGGCGGGGCGATCGAACAGGGCGGGGCGCTGGGCCGGGGTCGGTGACATGCGCCCGAGATAGGGGGCGCGATTGCGAATGCAAAGCATGTTGCGGGCGATCTACCCCTCGGCCTGCATGGGGTGCGGCGAATTGACCGCGGCGGATTTCGCGCTCTGCGGCGGCTGCTGGCGCGACACGCCGTTCCTGGGCGGGGCGCTGTGCGGGCTTTGCGCGCGCCCCCTGCCGGGCGAGGCGGAGCCGGGGCTCGTCTGCGACGACTGCCACGCGCAGCCGCCGCCATGGGGCGCGGGGCGGGCGGTGCTGCGATACCGCGACGGCGCGCGGCGGCTGGTGCTCGCGCTCAAGCATGGCGACCGCACCGATCTCGCCCGGCCGATGGGCGGCTGGATGGCGCGCGCGGCGGCGGATCTGGTGCGGCCCGGCATGCTGGTGGTGCCGGTGCCGCTGCATCGCGGGCGGCTGTGGCGGCGGCGCTACAACCAGTCGGCCCTGCTGGCCGCGCGGCTCGCGCGCGAATTGCGGATCGACCGATGCCCCGACGCGCTCTGGCGGCGGCGCCCCACCCCGAGCCTGTCGGGCGATGCCGGGGCGCGGCATGCCGCACTCGCCGGGGCGATCGCGCCGCATCCGCGGCGCGGCGCGCGGATGCGCGGGCGGCCGGTGCTTCTTGTCGATGACGTGCTGACATCCGGCGCGACGCTCGCGGCCTGCGCCCGCGCGGCCCGCGCGGCGGGCGCGGAAGAGATCTGCGTGATCGCACTGGCCCGCGCGGCCCCGGATGCCTAGATCAGGGAAAGACCCGCAATTTCCGGAGGCTCATCCATGCCCGACGCGATCCCGCAGATCGAAATCTACACCTCGCCCACCTGCGGCTACTGCCACGCCGCCAAGCGGCTGCTTGCCCACAAGGGCGTCTCCTACAACGAGATCAACGTCGCGGCCCAGCCCGAGCGGCGCGCCGAGATGGTCCAGCGCGCCAATGGCGGCCGCACCGTGCCGCAGATCTTCATCGGCGGCACCCATGTCGGCGGCTATGACGACATGGCGCTGCTGGACCGCCGCGGCGGTCTCGACCCGATGCTGGGCAAGTGATCCGCGCCGCGCTCTTGCAGCTCACGGCTTCGGACGATCCGGCGCGGAACACCGAAGTTCTGCGCCGGATGGTCCGGGACGCCGTGGCGCAGGGCGCGGATCTGGTCTGCACGCCCGAGGTGTCCAACTGCGTCTCGGCCAGCCGGGCGCGGCAACGCGCGGTGCTGACACGCGAAGCGGACGACCCGATGCGCGCCATGATGCGCGACGAGGCGGCGCGGGCGGGGGTCTGGATGGCGCTCGGCTCCATCGCGGTGAAGACCGGCGATCCGCAGGGGCGCTTCGCCAACCGCTCGTTGCTGATCGGGCCGGATGGCGAGATCCACGCCCGCTACGACAAGATCCACATGTTCGACGTCGCGGTGAGCGAGACCGAGACCTACCGCGAATCCGCCGGGTTCCGGCCCGGCGACCGGGCGGTGCTGGCGAAGACGCCGTTCGGGGGGGATCGGGCTTTCGATCTGCTACGATGTGCGCTTCGCGCATCTCTACCGCGACCTGGCGCAGGCGGGGGCCGGGATCCTGCTGGTGCCGTCGGCCTTTTCGCCGGTCACCGGCGCTGCGCATTGGCAGACGCTGCTGCGCGCGCGGGCGATCGAGACCGGCTGCTTCGTGCTGGCCGCGGCCCAGACCGGGCGGCACGACGCGGCAAAGGGCCGGGCGCGCGAGACGCATGGCCACAGCCTTGCCGTCGATCCGTGGGGCACGGTGCTCGCGGATGCCGGGACGGCACCCGGCGTCACATGCGTTGATCTGGACCTCGATGCGGTGGCACAAGCGCGGCAGAGGGTGCCGTCGCTCACCCATGATCGCCCCTATGATGGACCCACATGAGCCAGCCCGTCGACAATCTCGCCATCACGCTGTTCAGCGAGATCCTCGCCGTCGACCAGCTGGCGCGCAACACCATGGCGCGGGTGCTTCCCAAGGGCATGGAGCTGTCGCATTTCTCGGTGCTCAACCACCTCGCCTTTTCGGGCACGGAGCGGACGCCCGCGCAGCTGGCCCGGACGTTTCACCTGACGCGCGGCGCGATGACCAACACGCTGGGCAAGCTGGAATGGGCCGGCTGGGTGCATATCCGCCCCGACTGGGACGATGCGCGCCGCAAGCTGGTCGCGATCAGCCCCGCCGGGCTCGAGGCGCGCAACGCCGCCGTGGCCGCGATCACGCCGATCGTGTCGGACGTGGTCGAACGGGTCGGCCCCGAGCGCGCCCGCGCGGCACTGCCGGTGCTGCGCGAGCTGCGGCTGCGGCTGTCCGACGTGGATTAGGCCGCGACCGGCGCGGGGCCGGGCTCAGAGCGTGACACGCTCGGGCCGCAGGCTGGCGGTGACGTAGTTCACCGAAAGATCCCGCTCCGACAGCGACCAGCTCCACGAGATCGGGTTGAACACCATGCCCTTGCGGTCCACCGGGGTGAGCCCCGCCTGCCGGAGCAGGTCGTAAAGCTCGTCGGGGGTGATGAACTTCTTCCAGTCATGCGTGCCCTTGGGCAGCCAGCGCATCACCCATTCCGCCCCGAGGATCGCCATGCCGAAGCTCTTGGCGTTGCGGTTGAGCGTGGAGCAGATGTGCAGTCCGCCGGGCTTCAGAAGGTCGTGGCAGGCGGTGAGGTAATCGAGCGGCGAGGCGACATGCTCGACCACCTCCATGTTGAGCACCACGTCGAATTGCTCGCCAGCCGCCGCCATGTCCTCGGCGGTGGTGTGGCGATAGTCGATCTCGAGCCCCGACTGCTCGGCATGCAGCTTGGCCACGGGGATGTTGCGCGCCGCCGCATCCGCGCCGATCACCGTGGCGCCGAGCCGCGCCATCGGTTCGCAGAGCAGCCCGCCGCCGCAGCCGATATCGAGCAGGCGCAGCCCCTGAAGCGGGGCCTTGGCCGAAAGGTCGCGCCCGAACTGCGCCGCGATCTGCTCGGTGATGTAGCCCAGTCGACAGGGGTTGAGCATGTGCAGCGGCTTGAACTTGCCGCTCTCGTCCCACCATTCGGCGGCCATCGCCTCGAACTTGGCGACCTCCTGCGCGTCGACGGTGGAGCGGGCGGTATCGGGCTCTGGCATGGTTTCGGTCCTTCTTGGTCGCGGGCGGGTGACGGCATGATGCTTGTGACTATATAGATCTGGAATGGACAAGGTCTCAGGTCACCGCCGCGCCATCGCGCAACTTCACCCTCCCGTCGAGCCCTTCGACCAGCGCATGGTCGATGTGGGCGACGGGCATCGCATCTATGTCGAGCAATGCGGCAACCCCGACGGCAAACCGGTCGTGGTGCTGCATGGCGGGCCGGGGGGGGGCTGCTCGCCGGCGATGCGGCGCTATTTCGACCCCGCGGTGTGGCGCATCATCCTGTTCGACCAGCGCGGCTGCGGCCGGTCGCGCCCGCATGCCGCCGTCGAGGCCAACACCACCTGGCACCTCGTCGCCGACATGGAGCAGATCCGCGAGATGCTGGGCATTGATCGCTGGGCGCTGTTCGGCGGCTCGTGGGGGGCGACGCTGGCGCTGATCTACGCGCAGACCCACCCCGAGCGGGCCGCGGCGCTGATCCTGCGCGGCGTGTTCCTGATGACCGAGCCCGAGCTGCACTGGTTCTATGGCGGCGGCGCCGGGCAGTTCTGGCCCGAGCTGTGGGAACGCTTCGTCTCGATGATCCCCGAGGCCGAGCGCGACGACCTGATCGCGGCCTATCACCGGCGGCTGTTCTCGGGCGATGGCGGCGTCGAGCTGCGCCATGCGCGGGTCTGGGCGGCGTGGGAAAACGCGCTGGCCTCGATCGACAATGACGGCCCCTTGGGCGAGGGCCCGGCGGAATATGCCCGCGCCTTCGCGCGGCTGGAGAACCATTATTTTCACAATCGCGGCTTTCTCGCGCCGGGGCAGGGCATTCTCGAACGGATGGACCGGATCGCGCGGATCCCCGGCCTGATCGTGCAGGGGCGCTACGACATGATCTGCCCGCCCGCAGGCGCGCACCGGCTGGCATCGCTCTGGCCTGCCGTGACGCTCAGGATGATCCCGCGCGCGGGCCATGCGCTGTCGGAGCCGGGCATTTCGGCCGAGCTGGTGCGCGCCACCGACGCGCTGGGGCGCGGCAATGACGGGCCGATCTTCGGCTGAGGACGTAAGGTAATCCTTGCAAGGCTTTACAGCTTGCCGGGCATCGCTAACCTATCCCCCAACAAGAAGGTGCCGAACCGCACCGAACCCGGCCCATCACGGGCCACAGGGGAGAGCTCGACAGTTTGGGGAGCGTGATCAGGATCGTCCTGCAGCGTCTGGCGCTTGGCCTGTTGACGCTGCTCATCGTCTCGGCGGTGATCTTCGGCGCGGTGAACCTGCTTCCCGGCGATTTCGCGCAGGCCGTGCTCGGCCAATCCGCGACGCCGGAGGCGGTCGCCGCGATCCGCACCCAGCTCGGGCTCGATCAATCGCTGCCCGTCCGCTACGCGGGCTGGCTGTGGGACGCGGCGCGCGGCGATCTCGGCGTCAGCTTCGCGCAGGCCAACTTCGCGAGCTTCACGGGGCGGGTCGACCCCTCGGCCACGGTGCTGGCGCAGATCGCGCCGCGTTTCGCCAACACCATGTTCCTCGCCGGGGTCACGGCGGCGATCGCGGTGCCGCTGGCGGTGGGGCTCGGGATTCTCGCGGCGCTGTGGCGCGACACGGCCTTCGACAAGGGCGCCAACATCGCGACCCTGTCCTCGATCTCCAGCCCCGAATTCTTCGTGGCCTACATCCTGATCCTGCTGCTGGCGGTGGTGAACCCGGTGCTGCCGTCGCTGTCCAACATCTTTCCCGGCATGAGCTTTGGCGAAAGGCTGGAAAAGACGCTGCTGCCCGCGCTCACCCTGACGCTGGTGGTGACGGCGCACATGATGCGCATGACCCGCGCCGCGATCCTCAACCTCATGGCTCAGCCCTATATCGAGATGGCCCGATTGAAGGGGATGCGGCCGCTGCATGTCATCCTGCGCCACGCGCTCCCCAACGCGCTGGCGCCGATCGTCAACGTGATCGCGCTCAACCTCGCCTATCTGGTCACCGGCGTCGTCGTGGTCGAGGTGGTCTTCGTCTATCCCGGCATCGGCCAGCTTTTCGTCGACAGCGTCAAGCTGCGCGACATCCCCGTGGTGCAGGCCTGCTGCCTGATCTTTGCCGCCGCCTACATCCTGCTGAACCTGACCGCCGACATCCTGTCGATCCTGTCCAACCCGCGGCTGAGGCACCCGAAATGAGTCTCTGGTTCTGGATCATCGCCGCGCTCGTCGCCATCGCGGCGCTCGCCCGGGTCGGCCTCTGGGCCGCGCGGAAGCTCAGCGGCAACGCGCCGCGCTTTCGCGACATGTCTTATGGCGTGGCCTTCGGCTACGCGCTGGCGCTGGCGGCGATCGCGGCGGGCGTCTGGCTGTGGATGAAGCCCGGCGCGGTGTATTTCCGCTGGGCGGTGATGGGCTTCGCGATCTGCGCGGTCGCGGCCTACCTGTTTCGCCTCATGGGGCGGCATGTCGGGCCCGAAAGCCTGAAGCGGCAGTTTCGCAAGATGCCGCTCACCGCCGCCTTCGGCATCCTCGTGATCATCCTCTATGCCGTCGTCGCGATCTTCGCGGGCTGGATCGCGCCGCATGGGCAGGAGGCGGTGCTGGGCGCGGCCAACATCGTGCCCGGCGGCGATCCGGCGATGGGGGGCGACCCGGCCTTTCCGCTCGGCACCGACCGGATCGGGCGCGACATCCTCTCGCGGCTCATCTACGGGGCGCAGAACACCGTGGGCCTCGCCTTCGCCACGACGCTGCTGGCGTTTTTCCTTGGCGGCGCGCTGGGGCTTCTGGCCGCTGTCGTCGGCGGCTGGCTCGACCAGGTGCTGAGCCGGGGCGTCGACGTGCTGATGGCGATCCCGTCGCTGATCTTCGCGCTGCTGCTGCTCACCATCGCGAGCGTCTGGGCCGAGGGCGCGCGCGGCCTGATGACGCTCTACATGGTGCTGATCATCGCGGTGATCGACAGCACCCGCGTGTTCCGCCTTGCCCGCGCGGTCGGGATCGGCATCGTGGTGATGGATTATGTCGAGGCCGCCAAGCTGCGCGGTGAAGGCATGGGGCACCTCGTGTTCCGCGAGATCCTGCCCAACGCCATGGCGCCGCTTCTGGCCGAGTTCGGGCTGCGTTTCTGCTTCGTGTTCCTGACCATCGCCTCGCTGTCGTTCCTCGGGGTCGGCATCCAGCCACCGCTCGCGGATTGGGGCACCATGGTCCGCGATCTGGCGCAGTTCATCAATTTCGCGGCCTTCGCGCCGATGGTGGCTCTGGCGCCGCTCTTGCCGGCGCTGTCGATCGCGGTGCTGACCGTGGGGGTCAATTTCGTGGTGGACTGGATGCTGCACCGTTCCTCGGGGCTGAAATCATGACCCCGCTTCTGGAAATCCGCGATCTGTGGATCGAGGGCCGCTCGGACGAGGATTGGCACCCGATCATCAACGGCGTCGACCTGACGCTGGGCCGGGGCGAGGTGCTCGGGCTGATCGGCGAATCCGGGGCGGGCAAATCCACCCTCGGCCTCGCCGCGATGGGCTATGTGCGCGACGGGGTGCGGATTTCGGGCGGCTCGGTCAGGTTCGACGGGCTCGACCTGATCCACGCCTCGACCGAGGAAAAGCGGTCGCTCTTGGGCCGCCGCATCGCCTATGTCGCGCAATCGGCGGCGGCGAGCTTCAACCCGGCGCACAAGCTGATCGACCAGCATGTCGAGGCGCCGGTGCGCCACGGCGTGCAGGACCGGGGCGAAAGCGTCGAGGACGCGATCGAGCTTTATCACAAGCTGCGCCTGCCCAATCCCGAGGAGATCGGCTTTCGCTACCCGCATCAGGTCTCGGGCGGGCAGTTGCAGCGGGCGATGACGGCGATGGCGATGTCCTGCCGCCCCGATCTCATCATCTTCGACGAACCCACCACCGCGCTCGACGTGACCACGCAGATCGAGGTGCTGGCCGCGATCCGCGACATCGTTGACCAGTTCGGCACCTCGGCGATCTACATCACCCACGATCTCGCGGTGGTCGCGCAGATGGCCGACCGCATCAAGGTGCTGCTGCGCGGCGACGAGGTCGAGACCGCGACGACACGGGCGATGCTGGAGCATCCGCGCGAGGAGTACACGAAATCGCTCTGGGCGGTGCGCGGGTTCGAGCGGCCCGAAAAGCCCGCGCCGGGGCCGGACAGCGTGCCGATCCTTTCGGTCGATGGCGTGACGGCGGCTTACGGCGAACAGGTGGTGCTCGAAGAGGTATCTTTCGACATCCACCCCGGCCGCACCGTCGCCGTGGTGGGCGAAAGCGGATCGGGCAAATCGACCACGGCGCGGGTCATCACCGGGCTCTTGCCGCCGCGCGGCGGGGCGGTGCGGTTCGAGGGCGCGCCATTGCCGCCGGGCTATCGCCAGCGCTCGAAGGACCAGCTGCGGCAGATCCAGATGATCTACCAGATGGCCGACACGGCGCTGAACCCGCGCCAGAGCATCGCGCAGATCATCGGGCGGCCGGTGCGGTTCTATTCCGGGCTCAGGGGGCGCCGCTTGCGGGCGCGGGTCGACGAGCTGCTGGAGCAGATCGAGCTGGACCCCGCCATCTTCCGCGACCGGCTGCCGGGCGAGCTGTCGGGCGGGCAGAAGCAGCGCGTCGGCATCGCCCGCGCGCTGGCCGCCGAGCCGCGGCTGATCATCTGCGACGAGGTGACGAGCGCGCTCGACCAGCTGGTCGCCGAAGGCATTCTTCGGCTGCTGGCGCGGCTGCAGGACGAGCTGGGCCTGTCCTACATGTTCATCACCCATGATCTGGCCACGGTGAAGGCGATCGCCGACGAGGTCGTCGTGATGAAGGAAGGCCGGGTGATCGAACAGGGCCCCAAGACCGCGATGTTCACGCCGCCACACCACCCCTATACCGACCTGCTTTTGTCCTCGGTGCCCGAAATGGACCCCGACTGGCTCGACCGGCTTCTGGCCGAACGGGGAGTTGAGGCACTCGGCGAGCAGGCCGCTGATAAGATGTGATCGAATCGGCCCCCGCAGAGGGGCAGGGAACCAAGAGGGAGACCACCATGCTGCCACAGATCAGCCGCCGCGGACTGCTCCGAAGCGGGGCCGCCGCGGGCCTTTTGTCCGTCACCGGCCTGCCGCTGCGCGCCCAGTCGCGCGGGGGCACGCTGCGCCTCGGCCTCGCAGGCGCCAACACCTCCGATAGCTGGGACGGGCGCACCCATTCCGACACCTACATGATCACCACCGCCTATGGCGCGGTGTTCGACTGCCTGACCGAGATCGCCGCCAATGGCGAGCTGGTGGGCGAGCTGGCGACCGGTTGGGAATCGACGCCGGACGCGAAGACATGGACCTTCGATCTGCGGCAGGGCGTGACCTTCCATAACGGCGCGCCCTTCACCGCCGATGACGTGATCGCCTCGCTCAAGCTGCATCTCGACGAGGACGCGAAATCCGCCGCCCGTCCGATCGTCGCGCCGATCACCGAGATGAAAAAGCTCGGCGAGCATCAGGTGCAGTTCGTGCTGGAGGCGGGCAATGCCGACTTCCCGTTCCTGATGTCGGACTATCACCTGCTGATGTACCCGCATGAGAACGTCGAAGAGGCGATCGCGCAGGGCATCGGCACCGGGCTCTACAAGGTCGAAAGCTTCGATCCCGGCGTGCGCACGCTCCTGTCCCGCGTCGACGGGCATTACAAGGACGGCAAGGCCGGCTGGTTCGACCAGGTCGAGGTGATCGCGATCAATGACGGCTCGGCGCGGATGACGGCGCTGATGACCGGGCAGGTCGACGCGGTGAACAATGTCGAGTTCCAGGTCGAGCCGCTGCTGAAAGCCAACCCGAACCTTGCGCTCAACGAGGTGACGGGCAACCAGCACTACACCTTCCCGATGCTCACCGACCTGAGCCCCATGGACAATCTCAAGGTGCGCCAGGCGCTCAAGCACGCGGTGCGGCGCGAGGAGCTGGTCGAGAAGATCCTGCTCGGCCACGGCGCGGTCGCCAATGACCACCCGATCGGCCCGGCGAACCAGTATTACCATGCCGATCTGGAGCAGAATGCCTACGACCCCGAGAAGTCCAAGGCGCTTTTGAAGGAGGCCGGTCTCGACGGGCTCAGCATCGACCTGTCGGTGTCCGAGGCGGCGTTCTCTGGCGCGATCGACGCGGGGCTTTTGTATCAGGCCAGCGCCAAGGAGTGCGGCATCGACATCAACGTCGTGCAGGAGCCGGCGGATGGCTACTGGTCCAATGTCTGGATCAAGAAGCCGTGGTGCGCCTCCTATTGGTCGGGCCGTGTCACCGAGGACTGGATGTTCACGCTGGGCTACGAGACGGGTGCGGCGTGGAACGACACGCATTGGGAGAACCAGCGGTTCCAGACGCTTTTGAAGGACGCGCGCGCCGAGCTCGACAGCGACAAGCGCCGCGACATGTATCACGAGATGCAGGCGCTGTGCTCCAAGGAGGGTGCGACGGCGATCCCGATGTATGCCAACTTCGTCGACGGCTATAACACCAAGCTCGGCCACCCGGAGGTGGTCGGCAACGTGTTCGATCTCGACAGCAACCGGATCTGCGAACGCTGGTGGATGGCCTGACGGCCCACCCCCCCGCGTGTATCCATGACGGCGCGCCGCCCCTCGGGCGGCGCGCCTTTTCGTTGCGACCAGAGCGCGCAGGAACCGCATTTCGGCGCGGGCGTTGGCAAGGCAACGAACGCAATCTCGCACGAGAGAGGATACCCATGCCCGAGAATTTCGCAGGAGAGCTGAACCAGGACGTCCGCACCCAGATGGTCGACCTGCTCAACAAGAACCTCGCCAACATGCTCGCCCTGACGCTGGCGGTGAAGCAGGCGCATTGGAACCTCAAGGGGCCGGGCTTCATCGGCGTGCACGAGCTTCTGGACGACGCGGCCGACCGGCTGCGCGAGGGCGCCGACCTGATGGCCGAGCGCGCGGTGATCCTGGGCGGCTTTGCCCGCGGCACCGTCGAGGTGGCGGCCGAGAAGGCGCAGATGGACGCCTACCCGGTCGAGATCACCGACATCAAGCAGCATGTCGAGGAGCTGAAGTCGCGCTACATGTTCGTCGGCGGCGAGATCCGCAAGGCGATGGAGGAGGCGGGCGACGCCGGTGACGAGGACACCGCCGACCTGTTCACCGAAGTCAGCCGCACCGTCGACAAGGATGCGTGGTTCATCGGCGCCAATAGCTGATCCGCGCGATCCGTCGCCACGAAAGCGGCCCGCTCCCCGATCGGGGGCGGGCCGCTTTTCGTTCGGGCATGCGCCGATGCTGACGGCCCGGTGGGCCTTTGGATTCGCGTGGGGCGTGTTGGCGTTGCCGGAGGCGGATGAGTGACACTCAGAGAAGATAGGATTTTCGCGCATGGACAGGCGCGCGCCGTCGCGGCCTATCTGTCGGCGAACACAACCTGAGGCATCGCGCCGCGATGCCCAGCCCTCGAAAGGTCCGCCATGCTCGTCCGCCTTTGCAAGATCGCGATGCTTCTCGGTCTCGCCGTCTTCGCCTTCCTCGTCACGCTCAACAACATCGTCGATTACGGCTCGAACTTCGCCTTCGTGCAGCACGTGCTGTCGATGGACACGACCTTCGAGGGCAACGCGCTGATGGGGCGTGCGATCACCACCGAATGGATGTGGCACGCGGGCTACTGGCTGATCATCGCGGGCGAAGGGCTGACCGCCCTGCTGCTCGCCGGGGGGGCGGTCGCGATGTTCGCCGCGCGGCACGCGCCCGCGCCGGACTTCGCCGCCGCGAAAAGCTGGGCCGTGCTGGGCGCGACGACTGGCTTCATGGTCTGGTTCGTCGGCTTCATGGCGATCGGGGCGGAGTGGTTCCTGATGTGGCAGTCCGAGATCTGGAACGGCCAGCAGCCCGCCTTCCGCTTCTATATCAGCCTTCTGGCGGTGATCATCTTCGTGACGCAGCCCGAGCCCGAAACCCGCTGACACCGGGCCGGGGGCACGTCTGGACACAGCACCCTTGCAGACTCGGGGCGCGCCCTCTATATCCCCCTCAGAACAGCGGCGCGCCGGCCTCCACAACCGGCGCCCACCGGGAAAGATCGACGGGCCGCTGGCCCGTTTTTTTGTGCTTGGAGGACCTCATGTCCGACCTCATCGCCAAGGCCGCGATCGACCGCCGCGTCCAGGAGATCATCGAACCCGTCATCGCTGACATGGGGTTCGAGCTGGTGCGCGTGCGGCTGATGTCGGGCAAGACCTCGACGCTGCAGATCATGGCGCAGAAGCCCGACGGCACGATCGAGGTCGACGACTGCGGCGAGATCTCCACCGCCGTCTCGGCGGTGCTCGACGTGGAGGATCCGATTCTCGACGCCTACACGCTCGAGGTCTCCTCGCCCGGCATCGACCGGCCCCTGACCCGGCTCAAGGATTTCGAGCGGTGGAAGGGCTTCGAGGCCAAGATCGAGACCGAGGAGCTGATCGACGGCCGCCGCCGCTTCAAGGGCGAGCTCGCGGGCGTCGAGGATGGCGAGGTGCTGATCGAGATCGAGGAAGGCACGATCGGGCTGAAGTTCGAGTGGCTCTCGGACGCCAAGCTGGTGCTGACCGACGAGCTGATCCGCGACGTGCTGCGCTCGCGCAAGGATGCGGGGCAGATCGACGAGACCCAATTCGACGATGTTGAAACCATCATTGATGGTGATGAGGAGAACGACTGATGGCCATCACGTCCGCAAACCAGCTGGAGCTTCTGCAGACCGCCGAGGCGGTGGCGCGCGAGAAGATGATCGACCCCGCGCTCGTGGTCGAGGCGATGGAAGAGAGCCTCGCGCGGGCCGCCAAGTCGCGCTACGGCGCCGAGATGGACATCCGGGTCAGCATCGACCGCAAGACCGGCCGCGCCCGCTTTACCCGCGTGCGCACCGTGGTCGCCGATGACGAGCTGGAGAATTACCAGGCCGAGTTCACCGTCGAGCAGGCCAGGCAGTACATGGACGACCCGCAGGTCGGGCAGGAATTCTCGGAAGAGGTGCCGCCCGTCGAGCTGGGGCGCATCGCCGCGCAATCGGCCAAGCAGGTGATCCTGCAAAAGGTCCGCGAGGCCGAGCGCGACCGCCAGTACGAAGAGTTCAAGGACCGCGCCGGCACGATCATCAACGCCACCGTCAAGCGCGAGGAATACGGCAACATCGTCGTCGAGCTGCCCGGCGCGGGCGAAGCCGTGCTGCGCCGCAACGAGAAGATCGGCCGCGAGGCCTACCGCCCCGGCGACCGGATCCGCTGCTACGTCAAGGACGTGCGCCGCGAGGTGCGGGGCCCGCAGATCTTCCTGTCGCGCACCGCGCCCGAATTCATGGCCGAGCTGTTCAAGATGGAAGTGCCCGAGATCTACGAGGGCATCATCGAGATCAAGTCGGTGGCCCGCGACCCCGGTTCGCGCGCCAAGATCGCGGTGATCAGCCATGACGGCTCGATCGACCCGGTCGGCGCCTGCGTCGGCATGCGCGGCTCCCGCGTGCAGGCCGTCGTCGGCGAGCTTCAGGGCGAGAAGATCGACATCATCCCGTGGAACGAGGACATGCCGACCTTCCTCGTCAACGCGCTGCAGCCGGCCGAGGTCTCCAAGGTGGTGTTCGACGAGGATGCCGAGCGGATCGAGGTCGTGGTGCCCGAGGAGCAGCTGTCGCTCGCCATCGGCCGTCGCGGCCAGAACGTGCGTCTTGCCAGCCAGTTGACCGGTCTCGACATCGACATCATGACCGAGGAACAGGAGAGCAAGCGCCGCCAGGCCGAGTTCGAGACCCGCACCAAGCTGTTCATGGACACGCTCGATCTCGACGAGTTCTTTGCGCAACTTCTCGTCTCCGAGGGGTTCACAAATCTCGATGAGGTCGCATATGTCGATCAGGACGAGCTTCTGGTGATCGACGGCGTCGACAGCGACACCGCCGCGGAGCTTCAGGCGCGCGCCCGCGATTACATCGACGCCCAGAACAAGGCCGCGCTGGAGCGGGCCCGCGAGCTGGGCGCCGAGGACAGCCTGATCGGCTTCCCGGGTCTCAGCCCGCAGATGGTCGAGGCGCTGGCCAAGGACGGCGTGAAGACGCTCGAGGATTTCGCCACCTGCGCCGACTGGGAGCTGGCCGGCGGCTGGACCACCGAAGGCGGCGAGCGCGTGAAGGATGACGGCGTGCTCGAGCCCTTCGAGGTCAGCCTCGAAGAGGCGCAGGAGCTGGTGATGACCGCGCGCGTGGCGCTCGGCTGGGTCGATCCCGACGAGCTGGCCGCCGAGGAGGCCGCGGCCGCCGAGGCCGCGCAGAACGAAGAAGAAGAGGTCTGAAGCACGCATGGGTCGTGGTGGAATGAAGGCGGAGCGGGCCGACGGGCCGGAGCGGAAATGCATCGTCACGGGTGACGTGCAGCCGAAATCCGGGCTGATCCGCTTCGTGATCGCCCCCGACGGCCAGGTGGTGCCGGACGTGCTCGGCAAGCTGCCGGGACGGGGCCTCTACGTGACGGCGGAAAAATCCGTCATCGAGACGGCCAAGCGCGGGCAGTTCGCCCGCGCCGCCAAGGCGCAGGTCACGGTGCCCGACGGTCTGGCCGCCGAGGTGGAGCGCCAGCAGGCGCGCCGCGTCGTCGACCTGATCGCGCTGGCGCGCAAGGCGGGGCTCGCGATCGCGGGCTTCGAAAAGGTGAAGTCGGCGCTTGCCGGCGATCACGTCCGCGTGCTGCTGCAGGCCTCCGACGGCTCCGAGCGCGGCAAGACCAAGCTGTGGACCCCCACGGGGGCGCGATATTACGGCTGCCTGACCTCCGACGAATTGGGTTTGGCTTTTGGCCGGCAAAGTGTGATACACGGCGCGCTCGCTGCTGGCGGACTCAGCGACCGTGTTGTAGAGGAGGCCGCGAAACTACGCGGTCTACGAGAGAGCAACGGCGGCGATACGGCCTCCGGGAAGGATATGTAAATCTGATGAGCGATACCGACGGCAAGAAACCTCTTGGTCTGCGCGGGTCCCGTCCGGGGAACGTCAAGCAGAGCTTCAGTCATGGCCGGACCAAGAACGTCGTGGTCGAGACCAAACGCAAGCGCGTCGTGGTGCCCAAGCCGGGCGGCGCGGCCCAAGGCACGGCTGCGACCGGCGCGGTGCGGGGCGACCCCTCCAAGCGTCCGGCGGGAATCAGCGAGGCCGAGCTCGAGCGCCGGATGCGCGCGCTTGCCCTGGCCCGCGCCCGCGAATCCGAAGAGGCCGAGAAGCGCGCCGCCGAAGAGGCCGCCCGCGCCGAGGAGCGTGAGCGCCGCCGCGCCGAGATCGAGGCCAAGGAACGCGAGGACCGCGAGCGCGAAGAGGCGCTGAAGGCCAAGGCCGAGGAAGAGGAGCGCAAGAAGCGCGAGGCCGCCGAGGCCGCGCGCAAGGCGTCCCAGCCCAGCCCGCAGCAGCCCGCCGCGGCGGCCCCCGCCGTGCCCGGCGAAGCCCCGGCAGGCGGCCCGCGCCCCGGTTCCGGCCCGCGCAAGGCCGGCGACCGCGACCGCGCCGACAAGAAGGCCAAGCCCGCCGGCAAGGGCGGTGGCGACAACCGCCGCTCCGGCAAGCTGACGCTGAACCAGGCGCTGTCGGGCGAAGGCGGACGCCAGCGCTCCATGGCGCAGATGAAGCGCAAGCAGGAGCGGGCGCGCCAGAAGGCGATGGGCGGCCCCGTCCAGCGCGAGAAGGTGACGCGCGACGTGCAGCTGCCCGAGGTGATCACCGTGGGCGAGCTGGCGAACCGCATGGCCGAACGCGTGGCCGACGTGGTGAAGTCGCTGATGCAGAACGGCATCATGGCGACCCAGAACCAGTCGATCGACGCCGACACCGCCGAGCTGATCATCGAGGATTTCGGCCACCGCGTCGTCCGCGTCTCGGACGCCGATGTCGAACAGGTGATCGAGCAGACCGCCGACAAGCCCGAGGACCTGAAGGATCGCGCGCCGATCATCACGGTCATGGGGCACGTCGACCACGGCAAGACCTCGCTGCTCGACGCGATCCGCAAGACCAAGGTCGTCTCGGGCGAGGCCGGTGGCATCACCCAGCATATCGGCGCCTACCAGGTCGATACCGAGAGCGGCACGCGGCTGACCTTCCTCGACACGCCCGGCCACGCGGCCTTCACCTCGATGCGCGCCCGCGGCGCGCAGGTGACGGACATCGTGGTGCTGGTGGTCGCGGCCGATGACGCGGTGATGCCGCAGACCATCGAGGCGCTGAACCACGCCAAGGCGGCGAAGGTGCCGATGATCGTGGCGATCAACAAGATCGACAAGTACGACGCCAACCCCGACAAGGTCCGCACCGACCTGCTCCAGCACGAGGTCATCGTCGAGAAGATGTCCGGCGACGTGCAGGACGTCGAGGTGTCGGCGATCTCGGGCAAGGGTCTCGACCAGCTGCTCGAAGCGATCGCGTTGCAGTCCGAGATCCTCGAACTGAAGGCGAACCCGAACCGTCCGGCGCAGGGCGCGGTGATCGAGGCGCAGCTCGACGTGGGCCGTGGCCCGGTCGCGACCGTCCTCGTGCAGAACGGCACGCTCAAGCGCGGCGACATCTTCGTCGTGGGCGAGCAGTGGGGTAAGGTCCGCGCGCTGGTCGACGACAAGGGCGACCGCGTCGAGGAAGCCGGCCCGTCGGTGCCCGTCGAGGTGCTGGGTCTCAACGGCACGCCCGAGGCGGGCGACGTGCTCAACGTCGTCGAGACCGAGGCACAGGCCCGCGAGATCGCCGAGTACCGCGCCAACGCCGCCAAGGAAAAGCGCGCCGCCGCCGGTGCCGCGACGACCCTTGAGCAGCTCATGGCCAAGGCCAAGGACGACAAGAACGTCTCCGAGCTGCCGATCCTGGTCAAATCCGACGTGCAGGGTTCGGCAGAGGCCATCGTTCAGGCGATGGAGAAGATCGGCAATGACGAGGTCCGGGTCCGGGTGCTGCATTCGGGCGTGGGTGCCATCACCGAAAGCGACATCGGCCTTGCCGAGGCGTCGGGTGCGCCGGTCTTCGGCTTCAACGTCCGGGCCAACGCGCCCGCGCGTCAGGCCGCGAACCAGAAGGGCGTCGAGATCCGCTATTACAGCGTGATCTACGACCTCGTGGACGACGTGAAGCAGGCGGCCTCGGGTCTTCTGTCGAACGAGATCCGCGAGAAGTTCATCGGCTATGCCAACATCAAGGAGGTCTTCAAGGTCTCCAATGTCGGCAAGGTCGCGGGCTGCCTCGTCACCGAAGGCGTGGCGCGCCGCTCCGCCGGTGTCCGCCTCTTGCGCGAGAACGTGGTGATCCACGAAGGCACGCTGAAGACGCTCAAGCGCTTCAAGGACGAGGTGTCCGAGGTGCAGTCGGGCCAGGAATGCGGCATGGCCTTCGAGAACTACGAAGATGTCCGCCCCGGCGACGTCATCGAGATCTTCGAGCGGGAATCGGTCGAGCGCTCGCTCTGATCCGGTCACCGCACAGGACAAAAGGGGCGGCCTTCGGGCCGCCCCTTCGCGTTTGCGGCGTTGACAGACGCGCCCGGGGCCGCGACGCAGGAGCGATGAAACGGGTGATGATCATCGGGCAGCCGGGCGCCGGCAAATCGTGGCTGGCGCGGCGAATGGGCGAGATCACGCATCTGCCGGTGGCGCATATCGACGCCATCCACTGGGCGCCTGGCTGGGTGGAGCGGTCGCGAAGCGAGAAGGACCGGCTTTGCGCCGAGATCCACGCCCGGCCCGAATGGATCTTCGAGGGCGGGCATTCGACGACATGGGGCGAACGGCTGGCCCGGGCCGACACGGTGATCTGGCTGGACCTGCCGACGGGCTTGCGGCTGGGGCGGGTGGCCTGGCGGAGTTTGCGTCACTGGGGACGCAGCCGCCCCGAGCTGCCGCCCGGATGCCCGGAACGGTTCGACCCGGCCTTCTTGCGGTTCATCTGGCGCACGCGCCGCACGATGCGCTCGAAGCTTTCGTGGTTCTATGAACGGGTGCCGCCGGAAAAGGACCGCCACCGCCTGCGCAGCCGGCGCGAGGTCGCGGCCTATCTGTCCGGCCTGTCCCAAGCGGTGAGCGCCGGAAATCTCGGGCTGCCGCACCGCTAGGGCCCGCGCGCATGAAAAAAGGGACGGCCCGGGGCCGTCCCTCTCGCGTCTGAATACTCGTGAAACCTTGGAACGCGAAAGGGGTGTCAGGCGGCTTTCGGGCTCGCATTGGCGGGGCGGCCTTCGTAGAGGCGCTTGCCGACGCGAACCTGCATCCGGCCATTGGCCAGCTTTTTCACCAACAGGCCCTGCACCGAGATGCAGCTTCCGATCAGGATCGTTTGCAACATGATGGACTCCAGTGATGGTTCACTGGGCCACTACCTATCGCTTTTGTCTGAATGAAACACTGACTTGACATATATTTGAGCAAAATTGCGGCGCTTCAGCACCGAAATGACGTAAGGTTTCGCGTCATGATTTACAGCCAGTCGCGGATGACGGGAATCAGCGGCAGGTCCGCGGCGGGCATGGGGTAATCGCGCAGCCGGTTCGGCCGCACCCATTCGAGCGCCTGATTCTCCCGCCCATGCGCCACGCCCTGCCAGCGGCGGCAGGCAAAGAGCGGCATCAGCAGGTGAAAGCCGTCATAGCTGTGGCTGGCAAAGCTCAGCGGCGCGAGACAGCTTTCCTGCGTGTCGATCCCAAGCTCCTCGTGCAGCTCGCGAATGAGCGCGGCCTCCGGCGTCTCGCCCGGCTCGACCTTGCCGCCCGGAAACTCCCAGAGCCCGGCCATGGATTTGCCCTCCGGGCGCTGCGCGAGCAGCACCCGGCCATCGGCGTCGATCAGCGCCACCGCGGACACGAGAACCGTCTTCACGAGCGGTAATCGGCGTTGATGTCGATGTAGCGATGCGTGAGATCGCAGGTCCAGGCCACGGCCTCGCCCGCGCCGAGCCCCAGATCGACGGCGATGACGATCTCCTGGCCCTTCATGTAGGCGGCGGCCTTTTCTTCGCTGTAGGACGGGCTGACCCAGCCGTTTTCGGCCACGAGGATGTCGCCGAAGCGGATCGACAACCGGTCGCGGTCGGCCTCGGCGCCGGATTTGCCCACGGCCATCACGACGCGGCCCCAGTTCGGGTCCTCACCGGCGATGGCGGTCTTCACCAGCGGCGAATTGGCGGTGGCCATGGCGACCTTGCGAGCGTCGGTCTCGGAGGCCGCGCCGGTCACGCGGATCTCCACGAACTTGGTCGCGCCCTCGCCGTCGCGCACCACCTGATGCGCGAGGTCGAGCATGACCCGCTCCAGCCCGGCGGCGAAATCGTCGTTGCCGGTGGCGTCCACGCCCGAGGCCCCGGTCGCGGCCATCAGCAGCGTGTCCGAGGTCGAGGTGTCGCTGTCGACGGTGATGCAGTTGAAGGTCCGGTCGGTGATCTCGCGCAGCAGGCCCTGCAGGCGGGGCTGGTCGTGTCGCGCGTCGGTAAAGATGTAGACCAGCATCGTCGCCATGTCGGGCGCGATCATGCCCGAACCCTTGGCGATGCCGGCGATCTTCACCTCGCGCCCGTCGATCGTGACCGTCTCGGCCGCGCCCTTGGGAAAGGTGTCGGTGGTCATGATGGCGCGCGCGGCGCCTTCAAGGCCCGATGGGTCGAGGGCGGCGTTCAGCGCGTCGAGCTTCGCCACGATCCGCTCATGCGGCAGCGGCTCGCCGATCACGCCGGTCGAGGAGGTGAAGACGCGGCCCTCGTCGATGCCGGTGGCCCGCGCCACGGCGGCGCAGATCTCGGCCACCGAGCGTTCGCCCGCCGCGCCGGTAAAGGCGTTGGAATTGCCCGAATTCACCAGAAAGGCGGCGCGGGACGTGCCCGCGCCGATCTTGGCCTCGCAGTCGCGGACCGGGGCCGAGCGGGTGGAGGAGCGCGTGAACACCCCCGCCACCGCCGAGCCCGCGGCCAGCTCCGCGAGCATCACGTCGGTCCGGTTCGCATAGCGCACCCCGGCCGCGAGGGAGGCAAAGCGCACCCCCGCGATCTCGGGCAGGGCGGGAAAGGCGGCGGGCGCCAGAGGCGAGACCGGACCGGCCATGATCAGTTGCCCTCTTCGAGCAGGTCGAGATCGGTGAGCAGCGCCGGGTCGAAGGCGCCGTCCTCGGGCCGGGCGACGTCGGCCTCGCCCTCGAGCTCGGTCAGGCGGGTCTCGATCTTGCCTTGCTGGATCTGGCTGGCGAGATCCTCGCGCACATCCTCGAGCGCGGGCGCCTCCTGCGTGCGGGTGTCGTCGAGCCGGATCACGTGGAAGCCGAACTGCGTCTCGACCGGCGCTTCGGTCATCTCGCCCTTTTCCAGCTCCGCCACGGCGGTCTGGAACGGCGCGACCATCATGCCGTCGGCGAACCAGCCGAGGCTGCCGCCATTGGCGCCCGAGCCGGGATCGGTCGAGACCTCCTTGGCCACCTCTGCGAAGTCCTCGCCCGCCTCGAGCCGCTCCATCACGGCCTTGGCCTCTTCCTCGGTCTCCACGAGGATGTGGCTGGCGTTGTATTCCTGCACCGGTTCGGCGTCGGCGAAGGCTTCGTCATAGGCGGCCTGCAGCTCCTCGTCGGAGACGGCCTCGCCCATCATCATGTTGATCGCCTCGCCCGCCATCAGCGACCGGCGCTGGTTCTCGAGCGCGTATTCGACGCGCGCGGGGGTCTCGTCGAGCGTGTCGGCCAGCACCTGCTGCTGGATCAGCTGGTCGAGAATGCCCTGAAACAGCGTCTCGGGCGGCAATTGCTGGTATTGCTGCGGCAGCTGGCTGCGGGTGATGATCATCTCGCCCAGCGTGATCTCGGTGCCGTTGACGGTGGCGACGACATCCGAGGCCTGCTGCGCGGAGGCCATGGTGGACAGGCCGGCCATCAGGGCGGCGGCGGGCAGCGTGCGGATCATGTGGTTTCCTTCCCTTGCCGCGCGGGGAACGCGTCCCGGGCGCGACGTTGACACTCGGTCCCCCGCCCCTTACATCGCCTGATGGGCTGGCAAAGGGCGGCACTTGCGCCCTATCTATGCCCCACATGCGGGGGCGACAAGCGACCTCCTTGCAGATCAAAGAACGACGGCAGGAGACAATCGCCAATGCTGGGTATCGGATCGCTGGCCAAGAAGGTCTTCGGCACGCCGAACGACCGCAAGATCAAGTCCACGCGACCGCTGATCGAGAAGATCAACGCGCTGGAGCCGGAGTTCCAGGCGTTGGACGATGAGGGCCTCAAGGCCAAGACCGCGGAATTCAAGGACAGGATCGAAAAGGGCGAAAGCCTCGATCACCTGCTGCCCGAGGCCTTTGCCAACTGCCGCGAGGCGGCGCGCCGGGCGCTCGGTTTGCGCGCCTTCGACACGCAGCTGATGGGCGGCATCTTCCTGCATCAGGGCAACATCGCCGAGATGAAGACTGGCGAGGGCAAGACGCTGGTCGCGACCTTCCCGGCCTATCTCAACGGGCTGTCGGGCAAGGGCGTGCATGTCGTCACCGTCAACGACTACCTCGCCAAGCGCGATGCCGAATGGATGAGCAAGGTCTATGGCGCGCTCGGCCTGAGCACGGGCGTGGTCTATCCGCAGCAGCCCGAGGCCGAGAAGAAGGGCGCCTACGCCGCCGACATCACCTATGCCACCAACAACGAGTTGGGCTTCGACTACCTGCGCGACAACATGAAGTCGGAGCTGGCGCAGATGAACCAGCGCGGCCACAACTTCGCGATCGTCGACGAGACCGACAGCATCCTGATCGACGAGGCGCGCACGCCGCTGATCATCTCGGGGCCGTCGCAGGACCGCTCGGAGCTCTATCGCCAGATCGACCGGGTGATCCCCGAGCTGACCGAGGAGCACTATACCCTCGACGAGAAGACCCGCTCGGTCACCTATACCGACGAGGGCAACGAGTTCCTCGAGGAGCGGCTGCAGGCGGCGGGCATCCTGCCCGAGGGCCAGACGCTCTATGACCCCGAGAGCACGACCATCGTGCACCACGTCAACCAGGGCCTGCGCGCGCACAAGCTGTTCACCCGCGACAAGGATTACATCATCCGCGACGGGCAGGCGGTGCTGATCGACGAGTTCACCGGCCGCATGATGCATGGCCGCCGCCTGTCGGACGGGCTGCACCAGGCGATCGAGGCCAAGGAAGAGCTCGACATCCAGCCCGAGAACGTGACGCTGGCCAGCGTCACCTTCCAGAACTATTTCCGGCTTTATGACAAGCTCGCGGGCATGACCGGCACCGCGCTGACCGAGGCCGACGAATTCTTCGAGATCTACCGCCTCGGCGTGGTCGAGGTGCCGACCAACCGGCCGATCCAGCGGCGCGACGAGCACGACCAGGTGTTCCGCACCGCGCGCGAGAAGTTCGAGGGCGTGGTGACGTCGATCAAGGAGGCGCATGAAAAGCGTCAGCCGATCCTCGTCGGCACCACCTCGATCGAGAAATCCGAATTCCTGAGCCAGATGCTCGAAAAGGAAGGCATCAAGCACAACGTGCTCAACGCCCGCCAGCACGAGCAGGAGGCGCAGATCATCGCCGATGCCGGCAAGCTCGGCGCCGTGACCATCGCCACCAACATGGCCGGGCGCGGCACGGACATCCAGCTTGGCGGCAATGTCGAGCTGAAGGTGCTGGAGGCGCTGGCCGCCGATCCCGAGGCCCATCCCGACGAGATCCGCGCCCGGATCGAAGCCGAGCATGCCGACGAGAAGAAGGCCGTGCTCGAGGCGGGCGGCCTGTTCGTGCTGGCCACCGAGCGGCACGAAAGCCGGCGCATCGACAACCAGCTGCGCGGCCGCTCGGGTCGTCAGGGCGATCCGGGGCGGTCGTCCTTCTTCCTGAGCCTCGAAGACGACCTGATGCGGATCTTCGGCTCGGAGCGGCTGGAAAAGGTGCTCGCGGGTCTGGGCATGAAGGAAGGCGAGGCGATCGTGCACCCTTGGGTGAACAAGTCGCTCGAGCGCGCGCAGGCCAAGGTCGAGGGGCGCAACTTCGACATCCGCAAGCAGCTTCTGAAATACGACGACGTGATGAACGAGCAGCGCAAGGTGATCTTCTCCCAGCGCCGCGAGATCATGGAGGCGCAGGACCTGAGCGAGATCGTCGCCGACATGCGCCACCAAGTGATCGAGGATCTCGTCGCCACCCACATCCCGCCCAAGGCCTATGCCGACCAGTGGGACACCGAAGGCCTCTACGCGCAGGCGATCCAGGTGCTCGGCGTCGACGTGCCGGTGATGAAATGGGCCGATGAGGAGGGCGTCGACGACGGCGACATCCGCGAGCGGCTCGAAGAGGCCTCCGACAAGCTGATGGCCGAAAAGACCGAGACCTTCGGCGCCGAGACGATGAAGAGCATCGAGAAGCAGGTGCTGTTGCAGACCATCGACGCCAAGTGGCGCGATCATTTGCTGATGCTCGAACATCTGCGCTCGGTGGTGGGCTTCCGCGGCTACGCGCAGCGCGACCCGCTCAACGAGTACAAGACCGAGAGCTTCCAGTTGTTCGAAGGCCTGCTCGACGGGCTGCGCAGCGAGGTGACGGAAAAGCTGGCGCAGATCCGGCCGATCTCCAAGGAAGAGCAGCAGGCGATGCTGCAGCGCGCGATGCAGGCGCAGGCGGCCAAGGCCGGTGGCGGAGCTGCCGGAGCCACCGGGGCCGCGGGCGCCACGGCGGGCGGTGCCGCCACGGGGGCCGCCGCCAGCGGTGCCGCGGCGCAGCCCGCCCCGGCTCCGCGCCGCGAGGCGCCCGAGCTGGCCGCCGCCGGGGCGGCGCCGAAAGCCGCCGCCGCCCCGGCGCCCGGCTTCGACGAGACCGACCCGTCGAGCTGGGGCTCGCCCTCGCGCAACGGTCCCTGCCCCTGCGGCTCGGGGGAGAAGTTCAAGCACTGCCACGGCAAGCTCTGATCCTGCCGCGGACATCCGGGCCAAGGCGCATGCCGCATTTGTGCCCGGATGACTCCCCCGTGCTGCCGGGTTGCGGTCGCGCGCGGGCCTTGTCGCCCGGTCATGATCGGGCGAGTTGAATAAGGATCGGGTCATGGCCGTCTTGCGTTTTCTCGCCACCGCGACCGCCTGCGCGGGCGCGGCCTTCGCCATCGGGCATTTCATGGAAAGCGGCGTCTCGCGCGCCGCCGCGACGCCGGTCGACCTGCCGCAGACCTTTGCCGAAGCGCCCATGCTGATCGCCGCGGCGACGGAGCCCGCCCCGGTCGCCACGGCGGTCTTCGACCGGCCGAACCTGTCGCGCAGCCCCGACCGGCTGCCCGGTCTCGACACCCATGTCGCCACCTCCGCCGCCGATGGCTGCCAAAGCCGTCTGACCGCGACGCCGCGCCCCGGCGCCATCGCCGCGCTGCGGTTCACCGCGCCCTGCGCGCCCGAGGCCCGCGTCACGCTGCACCATCAGGGGCTGACCGTGACGCTGCTCACCGATGCGGAGGGCGAAGCCGAGGCGCTGTTCCCGGCGCTGTCGCGCGAGGCGGTGTTCATGGCCGAGGCGGCGGGCGTCACGGCGGTCGCCCGGACGGTGCTGCCCGACATGGCGCAGTGGCGGCGCGTGGCGCTGCAATGGCGCGATGGCGACGGGCTGTCGCTGCATGCGCTGGCGCCGGGCGCGCGCCATGGCGCCGCGGGCCATGTCAGCCGTGCCACGCCGGTCGCCGCGGGCAATGGGCCCTCGATGGTGGCGCTGGGGCACCCGGCGGTGCCGGAGGCGCGGCTGGCCGAAATCTACAGCGCCCCGGCGCAGGACGCCGCCACGCTCAGCGTCGAGATCGACGTGGCCGCGCGCAATTGCGGCGCGGCGGTGATGGCCGAGCTGGTGCAGGCCGATGCGGCGGGCGGGCTCACCAGCACCGACCTCGAGGTCACGCTTCCGGGCTGTGACGCGGTGGGCGAGCTTCTCGTCTTGCAAAACCTCGAAGCGGGGCGGACACTCGCGGCGAGATGACGCCCAACCGATCCGCAACCTTCCCGTTTTTCTCGATCCTGTCCGGCGCGGCCTTCTGGGCCGCGTTGGCCGTTGCGCCGACGATCAGTACCGCGCAGGCGCCCGACCGCGAGGTGCGGCTGACCTCGCGCAGCGGCACGCTCGCCCTGTCGGGCAGCCTTCTGGGCTATGATGGCCGCTACCTGCGGGTCGCCACCGAGCATGGCGAACTGACGCTGCCGCTGGCCGGTGTGGTCTGCGAGGGCGCGGCCTGTCCCGACCCCGACACCTGGGTGCCCGAGCTGCGGCTGTCGGGGGCCGCGCGGATGGGCGAGCTGGTGCTGCCGGCGCTGGTGGACGGCTATGCGCGCGACCGGGGGCTGGCGCTGGAGATCGCCGAGACCGACAGCACGCACCGGACCTACAGCCTTGTCTCTCCCGAGGACGGCGCGACGCGGCTGCGGGTGTCGTTCCGGCTGACCTCGACGCAGGATGGTTTCGCCGATCTTCTGGCCGACGAGGCCGATCTTGCCATGGCCGAGCGGCTGCTCGACGCCGAGGAGCTGACATTGGCGCGCGATGCGGGGCTGGGGCGGCTCGACGCGCCGGGACGGCTGCAGCTGATCGGGCTCGACGCGCTGGTGCCGGTGGTGGCGCCGGGACGGCGGATCGAGGCGCTGTCGCCGTCGCAGCTGGCGCGTCTCTATAGCGGCGAGATTGCCGACTGGTCCGGGCTGGGCGGGCCGGAGCTGCCGGTGCGGCTGCATCTGGGCCCCGAGGCGAGCGGCCAGATGCAGGGCTTCGAGGCCATGATGCGGGGGCTGGCGGGAAAAGAACTGTCGGCGGAGGTGACCCGCCATCCCGACACCGAAAGGCTGGCCGCTGCCGTCGCCGCAGATCCCGGCGCGATCGGCATGCTGCCCTTCGGGCGCACCGGTGTGGCGCAGCCGCTGGCGCTTGGGGGGCCGTGCGGGCTGCGCAGCCATGCCGCGCCCGAGACCGTGGTGACAGGGGATTTCCCGATCACCCTGCCGCTGGTGCTTTATCGCCCGATGCGCCGCCTGCCCGAACGGGCGGAGGCCTTTCTCGGCTGGATCGCCACCGCCGAGGCGCAGCTCGTGCTGCGGCGGGCGGGGGTGACCGGTCTCGCGCCGCTGCCCATCCCGATCGAGGCGCAGGGCCGCCGTCTCGCGGGGGCGGTGCTGTCGGCGGGCGAGGATGTCGGGCTGGCGGAGCTGCAGCGCATGCTGCGGGTGCTGGAGCCGCGGCTGCGGCTGTCGACCACCTTCCGCTTCGAGGCGGGAGAGGCGGCGCTCGACGCGGTGTCGCGCAGCCGGGTGGTGCAGCTGGCACAGGCGATCCGCGACGGGCGCCATGCCGGGCATTCGCTGCTTCTGGCGGGGTTCAGCGACGGACGTGGCGGACCGATGGCCAATCACGACCTGTCGCTGGAGCGGGCCCGCGCGGTGCGCGCCTCGGTGCTGGCGCTGCTCGGCGGTGCCCTGCCGCCCGACGTGACGCTCGAGGTGGCGGCCTTCGGTGAGGCGATGCCGATGGGCTGCGACGACACCGAGACGGGCCGCGGCATCAACCGCCGGGTCGAGCTGTGGGAAGGGCCGCTGCGCTAGAGCAGCCCGTCGGCGCGAAAGCTGGTCTCGCGCGATTTTCCGATCACGAGATGATCGTGCAGCGTGAGGTTCAGCGCCCGCGCCGCCGCGTCGATCTGCGCGGTCATGGCGATGTCGGCCTCCGACGGGGTCGGGTCGCCGGAGGGGTGGTTGTGCACGAGGATCAGCGCCGAGGCGTTGAGCTCCAGCGCCCGTTTCACCACCTCGCGCGGATAGACCGGCACGTGATCGACCGTGCCGCGCCCCTGCGCCTCGTCGGCGATCAGCACGTTGCGCCGGTCGAGAAACAGCACCCGGAACTGTTCGGTGTCGCGATGCGCCATCACGGTGCGGCAGTAATCCAGAAGCGGCTCCCAGCCCGACAGCACGGGCCGCGCGATCACCCGCGCCCGTGCCATGCGATGCGCCACGGCCTCGACCACCTTGATCTCGCACAGCACGGCGGGGCCGACCCCGTCGATTTCGGTCAGGCGGGGGGCGGGGGCGGCGAGCACGCGGTTGAGATCGCCGAAGGCGTCGATCAGCCGCCGCGCCAGCGGCTTCACGTCCTGCCGCGGGATGGCGCGGAACAGCAAAAGCTCCAGCAGTTCGTAATCGGGCATGGCGTCGGCGCCGCCCGACAGGAACCGCTCGCGCAGGCGGCGGCGGTGATCGGCCATGTAGGAGGGAATGCGCCCCTTCGGCAGCGGCACGGCCTCGGCCACCTCGTCATGATCGAAGGGCAGGGGGCGTTCGGCGAAGGAGGGATCGGGGGCCATGCCCGCGAGCCTGTCGCGGGCATGGTTAAGGCGGCGTTAAGAGCGTCTCAGCCCTTCATCGAATCCCAGAACCCCTTCACGGCGGAGAAGAAGTTCGAGCTTTGCGGGTTGTTCTTCTCGCCCAGCTCGTCGAATTCGCGCAGAAGCTCGCGCTGCCGCCCGGTGAGGTTCACCGGTGTCTCGACGGCAAGCTCGATGAACATGTCGCCGCGCTGGCCGCCGCGCAGGGCGGGCATGCCCTTGCCGCGCAGGCGCATCTGCCGGCCCGACTGGCTGCCCTCGGGGATCTTCACGCGGGACTTGCCGCCATCGATGGTCGGCACCTCGATGTCGCCGCCCAGCGCCGCCGCCGCCATGGAAACGGGCACGCGGCAGTAAAGATCGTGACCGTCGCGCTTGAACAGCTGGTGCTCGGCCACGTCGATGAAGATGTAGAGATCGCCCGAGGGACCGCCGCGCAGCCCCGCCTCGCCCTCGCCGGCGAGCCGGATGCGGGTGCCGGTCTCGACGCCGGCGGGGATGTTGACCGAGAGGGATTTCTCCTTCTCGACGCGGCCCGCGCCCTGGCAGGCCCGGCAGGGATCCTTGATGATCTGGCCGATGCCGTTGCAGGTCGGGCAGGTCCGCTCGACGGTGAAGAAGCCCTGCTGCGCGCGCACCTTGCCCATGCCAGAACAGGTCGGGCAGGTGGCGGGCTCGGAGCCGTCGGACGCGCCCGAACCCTGGCATTTGTCGCAGCTGACCGAGGTCGGCACCGTGACGGTCTTCTGCAGCCCGGCAAAGGCGTCCTCGAGGCTGATGCGCAGGTTGTAGCGCAGGTCGTTGCCGCGCGCGGCGCGGCTGCGGCCGCCGCCGCGCTGGCCGCCCATGAAATCGCCGAACAGGTCGTCGAACACGTCCGAGAAGGCCGAGGCGAAATCGCCCTGGCCGCGGAAGCCGCCCGCGCCGCCGCCCGGCCGCCCGCCCATGCCGCCTTCGAAGGCGGCGTGGCCATAGCGGTCATAGGCGGCCTTCTTGTCGGCGTCCTTCAGAACGTCATAGGCCTCGTTGGCGGCCTTGAACTGTTCCTCGGCGTTGGGATTGTCGGAATTGCGGTCGGGGTGCAGCTCCTTCGCCTTGCGGCGATAGGCCTTCTTGATCTCGTCGGCGGACGCGCCCTTCGAGACCCCGAGCGTTTCGTAGTAGTCGCGTTTTGCCATGGGATCGTCCATCTATCAGAAACGGAAAGGAGCCGACCCGGTCGACGGGCCGGCTCCTTGGACTAGAGCGATCGCGATGCCTCAGCGGCCCCGCTTGTCGTCGTCCAGATCCTCGAAGTCGGCATCGACGATGCCGTCATCGTCATTGTCGCGCGACTTGGTGTCCGCCTCGGCGGGCTCCTCCTCGCCGGCTTCGGCCTGCGTCGCCTTGTAGATCGCCTCGCCCAGCTTCATCGCCGATTCAGAGACGTTCTGGATGCCGGCGCGGATCTTGTCGGGGTTGTCGCCCTCCAGCTCGTCCTTGAGCGCGGCCAGCGCCAGCTCGATCGCCTCGATGGTCGAGGGGTCGACCTTGTCGGAGTGCTCTTCCATCGACTTCTCGGTCGAGTGGATCAGGCTCTCCGCCTGGTTCTTGGCCTCGACCAGATCGCGGCGCTTCTTGTCGCCCTCGGCGTTCTCCTCGGCTTCGCGCACCATCTTCTCGATGTCGTCATCGGTCAGACCGCCCGACGCCTGGATGGTGATCTTCTGCTCCTTGCCGGTGCCCTTGTCCTTGGCCGAGACCGACACGATGCCGTTGGCGTCGATGTCGAAGGTCACCTCGATCTGCGGCATGCCGCGCGGCGCGGGCGGGATGTTCTCGAGGTTGAACTGGCCGAGCATCTTGTTGTCGGCGGCCATCTCGCGCTCGCCCTGGAAGACCCGGATCGTCACCGCGTTCTGGTTGTCCTCGGCGGTGGAGAAGATCTGGCTTTTCTTGGTCGGGATGGTGGTGTTGCGGTCGATCAGCCGGGTGAACACGCCGCCCAGCGTCTCGATGCCGAGCGAAAGCGGCGTCACGTCGAGCAGCACCACGTCCTTGACGTCGCCTTGCAGCACGCCGGCCTGGATGGCGGCGCCGAGGGCGACGACCTCGTCGGGGTTCACGCCCTTGTGCGGCTCCTTGCCGAAGAACTTGGTCACTTCCTCGACCACCTTGGGCATGCGGGTCATGCCGCCGACCAGCACGATCTCGTCGATCTCGGAGGTCGAGATGCCGGCATCCTTGAGCGCCGCCTGGCAGGGCTTCATCGAGGCCTTGATCAGGTCGCCGACGAGGCTTTCCAGCTTGGCGCGGGTCAGCTTCATCACGAGGTGCAGCGGCGTGCCGGTCTTGCCGTCCATCGAGATGAAGGGCTGGTTGATCTCGGTCTGGTTCGAGGAGGACAGCTCGATCTTGGCCTTCTCGGCGGCTTCCTTGAGACGCTGCAGGGCCATCTTGTCCTGCGTGAGATCGCTGCCATGCTCCTTTTTGAACTCCTCGGCGAGGTAGTTCACGATCCGCATGTCGAAGTCTTCGCCACCGAGGAAGGTGTCGCCATTGGTCGACTTCACCTCGAACAGCCCGTCATCGATCTCGAGGATGGTGACGTCGAAGGTGCCGCCGCCGAGGTCGTAGACGGCGATGGTCTTGCTGTCCTTCTTGTCGAGACCGTAAGCCAGCGCCGCGGCGGTCGGCTCGTTGATGATGCGCAGCACCTCGAGACCGGCGATCTTGCCGGCGTCCTTGGTGGCCTGACGCTGGGCGTCGTTGAAATAGGCGGGGACGGTGATGACGGCCTGCGTCACCTCTTCGCCGAGATAGGACTCGGCGGTCTCCTTCATCTTCTGCAGCGTGAAGGCCGAGATCTGCGACGGGGAGTACTTCTCACCCTTCACCTCGACCCAGGCGTCGCCATTGCCGCCATCGACGATCTGGTAGGGGACCAGCTTGCGGTCCTTTTCGACCGCGGCGTCGGACATGCGGCGGCCGATCAGACGCTTGACCGCGTGGATGGTGTTGGACGGGTTGGTGACGGCCTGCCGCTTGGCGGGCTGGCCGACGAGCCGTTCATCGTCGGTGAAGGCGACGATCGACGGGGTGGTGCGCGCGCCTTCGGAGTTCTCGATCACGCGGGGCTGCGAGCCGTCCATGATCGCGACGCAGGAATTGGTGGTCCCGAGGTCGATGCCGATTACTTTAGCCATGTTCAAAACCCTCTAGCTCTAGGCGGTTTTCCGGTGCGGACCCGTTGAGGCATCAGCCCCGGACAGGAGTTTTGCGGCGAAGCAGGCCCCGCCGCGGATCACTGGGCTATATAGGGAGGGCGTTTTCGGGCTGCAACTGGCAGAGGTGGCACAGAGGCGCCATTTTGCCCCCGGATAGGAACCGCAAACCGGAGCCGCGACATGGCAGAACCCGAGATCGACCTGCGCGGGGTGCGCGTGCTGCCGGGATTGCTCGGCCCCGAGGCGCAGGCGGCCATGCTCGCCGATCTGCGCGAGGTGGCGCGCGCCGCACCGGTGATGCGCCCCGTCACGCGGGCCGGGCCGATGAGCGTGCGGATCACCTCCGCGGGCCGGCTGGGCTGGGTCGCGGACCGGCGCGGCTACCGCTATGAGCCCCGCCACCCCGAGACCGGCGCGCCATGGCCGCCGATTCCGGCCAGCGTGCTCGCGGTCTGGCGTGCGGTTTCGGACACGCGCGTCGATCCCGACAGCTGCCTCGTCAATCTTTACCGCGACGGCGCGAAGATGGGCCTGCACCAGGATCGCGACGAGGGCGATTTCGGCTTTCCGGTGGTGTCGATCTCGCTCGGCGACGAGGCGCTGTTCCGGGTGGGGTCGGTCGAGAAGGGCGGCAGGACGGCGTCGATCTGGCTGCGCTCGGGCGACGTGGCGGTGATGGGCGGCGCGGCGCGGCTGGTGCATCACGGCATCGACCGGCTGCGCGAAGGGTCATCGACGCTGATCCCGGGCGGCGGGCGGATCAACGTGACGCTGCGGGTGGTGCGGTAGCGAAACTCTTGCAAGAGTTTCGTCGCATTCCTTGCAAGGAATGCGGCCTATTCGGCCAGCGTGCAGCAGCCGGACCAGAGTTGCGGCTCGGTATCCGCGCGCAGCAGCAGCGCCTCGAAGCCGTAGCGACGCGCGGACATGCCGTCCGAGCAATGCCGGTTGATCACCGACAGCGTCCAGGCGGTGCCCCCCGCGATCGCCGCCCCGGCGAAATGGCCGCGATGCGACGGGCTGCCGATCAGCGCCGGGGCGGGCGCCTCGAACAGCGTCCCCTCCGGCGTTTGCATCCGCCATGCCGCGCCTGTCTCCAGCCGCCAGAACGGCTCGGTCCCGAAGCAGGCGGCGAGGGGCGGGATCGCGCCGTGCCATTGGCCGGGGCGCCGGTCGAGAAAGGCCAGCGCGGCCCAACCCGTGCCCTCGCCCACATTGACCCGGCCCCAACGCCCGTCGCGCGACATCTCGATCACCTCGATGCCGCGCGCATCGGGCTCGATCCGGCCGAGGATGGCGTGGCCCGTGCCCGGACCGGAGCGGATGTTGAGCGTGTCATTCCCGGCGACCCGCGCCACGTCGAACAGCGCGGGCCAGCCCTCGACCGTGGCCGCTGCCGGCGCGGCCCAGACGAGCAGGACCAGCGCCAGCCGTTTCACCGCCCCGCGCCCCAGCTCACCGACGCGCGCTGGCGGGTGAAGAACTCGGCCATCAGGCCGATCGCCACCAGCGCCAGCCCGACCCAGAGCGGATAGAGCGCCGAGGTGAAATGCGGCGTGTAGTTGAGAAAGATCTCGCCCCGCGCCTGGTCGATCGCGTGAAACAGCGGGTTCCAGTCGAACACCGGCAGCATGTAGCCCGGCAGCGTGTTGGCGACGAACATCTTGCCCGAGGCGATCATGTTGGTGCGCGAATAGACCGATACGCCGATCTGGGTGAGTTCGGGCAGCCATGGCTTGATCGCCATGAAGATCATGCCGACGCCGACGCCCGAGAACCACGACACCAGAACCATCGCCATCGCGCCCACCGGATCGTCGATCACCACCGGCGTCACCAGCACGTGGTAGAAGAACAGCACCACCAGAAGCGACAGCACCTGGACATAGAGCGATCCCAGCGCCGCCGCCGAGATCGTCACGGCGGTGTTCAGCGGCGCGTGCTTCATCATCGCCGAGGCCGGGCCATCGGCCCGGACCACCGCCGCGACCGCCTTGGTGTGGGTCAGGAACAGGAAGATCCCCGACATCAGGTAGAGCAGGAAATCGCCCCTGAGCCCGGCGCCGCGCGCCCCGATCAGGGTGAACATCAGATAGAAGGCCAGCACGAAGATCACCGTCTGCGCGATGTTCATCGCCAGCCCGGCCAGCGCGTTGCGGTGATCCTTGCGGATCTCGCGCACGGTGGTGTGGTAGACCAGCTCGGCCAGCCCGGCCGCGCGTCGTCCCGTGCCGCGGGGGCGCTCGGTTTGGAACATCTGACCTCGCTTTGCGGTCGGCATATGGGCGACGAATTCCTTGCCGATCCCAAGGTGGGATACCATAAGGAGATCGCCCCCGCCGATCAATATTGCACGGCGCAGATGGCGATTTCGGGGCGGCACAAGGCAGATAGGGATGGGTGCGTTATGGATTTCGACAGGCTGGCACAGGTGATGCGCCAGCTCGCCATCGAGGCGGGCGAGAAGATCATGGAGATCTATGACGGCCCCGATTTCGAGGTGCGCGCCAAGGGCGATGACAGCCCCGTCACCGCCGCCGACGAGGCTGCCGACGCGCTGATCTCCGAAGGGCTGCGCGCGGCCTTCCCGGATCTGCCGCTTGTCACCGAGGAGCAGGCCGACAGCCACGCGCAATCTGTCTCCACCTTCCTGATCGTCGACCCGCTCGACGGCACCAAGGAATTCGTGCAGCGCCGCGGCGACTTCACCGTCAACATCGCGCTGGTCGAGGATGGCCGCCCGACGCGCGGCGTGGTCTATGCCCCCGCAAAGCAACGGCTGTTCTACACCGATGCCGCGGGCGTTTCGGTCGAGGAGCAGGGCCCGTTCGACGCCGCTACCCCCGGCGCCACCGTGCCGATCCGGGTCGCGGCGCCCGAGGCCGCGCTGCGCGTCGTCGCCTCCAAGAGCCACCGCGACGCCGCCACCGACGCCTATATCGGCAAATACCAGATCGCCGACCTCAAGAGCGCGGGCTCCTCGCTCAAGTTCTGTCTGGTGGCGACTGGCGAGGCCGATCTCTATCCGCGGATCGGGCGCACGATGGAGTGGGACACCGCCGCGGGCCATGCCGTGCTTTCGGGCGCCGGCGGTCATGTCGTGCGCTTCGACGACCATACCCCGCTCGGTTATGGCAAGCCGGGCTTCGAGAACCCGTTCTTCATCGCCCATGCGCCGGGCGTCGACCTGGCCAAGCCCTGATGTCGGTCCTGATCGTCATTCCCGCCCGTTATGCCTCGACCCGCTATCCCGGCAAGCCGCTGGTCGAGCTTACGGGCGCCACGGGCGAGGCGCGCAGCCTGATCCGCCGCTCGTGGGACGCGGCGCGCGAGGTGTCGGGCAATCCCCGCGTCGTCGTCGCCACCGATGACGACCGTATCCGCGACCACGCGGCGGGCTTCGGCGCCGAGGTGGTGATGACCTCCCAAACCTGCCGCAACGGCACAGAGCGCTGCGCCGAGGCGTTCGACGCCCTGGGCGGCGGCTTCGAGATCGTCGTCAACCTGCAGGGCGACGCGCCGCTGACGCCGCCCTGGTTCGTCGAACGGCTGATCGAGGATCTGCGCGCGCATGAGGTGGCCGAGGTGGCGACGCCGGTGCTGCGCGCCGATGCCGCCGCGCTCGCGGGGTTCCGCGAGGATCGGCGCGCGGGCCGGGTCGGCGGCACCACCGCCGTGTTCGGCGCCGACAACACCGCGCTCTACTTCTCCAAGGAGGTGATTCCCTATACGGGGCGCGAGGATTACGGCGCGGAGGAGGGCACCCCGGTGTTCCACCATGTCGGCGTCTATGCCTACCGCCCCTCGGCGCTGGGCGCCTATGCGCGCTGGCCGCAAGGACCGCTGGAGACGCTCGAAGGGCTCGAGCAGCTGCGCTTTCTCGAACGCCGGGTGCCGCTTTTGTGCGTCGAGGTGGAGGCGCGCGGGCGGCAGTTCTGGGAGCTGAACAACCCCTCGGACGTGCCACGCATCGAGGCGATGCTGGCCGAGATGCAGGTGGCGTGACGCCGATCCGCGTCAGCGTCGTCATCGTCAGCCGCGGCCGCCCCGGCGCGCTGCGGCTGTGCCTGACCGCGCTGGCGCAAAACCGCCACCCCGCCTTCGAGGTGATCGTCGTCACCGATGCCGAAGGCGAGGCTGCGCTTGCGCCGTGGGGCGACCGGATCCGGCTGCGGCGCTGCGACGAGGCCAATATCAGCCGCGCCCGCAACATCGGCATCGAGGCGGCCGCCGGCGCGATCGTCGCCTTTCTCGATGATGACGCGCTGCCCGAGCCGGGCTGGCTTGCCGCGCTCACCGCGCCGTTCGAGGACGAGGATGTCGCGGCGGCGGGCGGCTATGTGCGCGGCCCCGGTCACCTGGGCTGGCAATGGCGGGCGCGGGCGGCCTTTGCCGATGGCAGCAGCCGCGATCTGGTGCTGGAGGGCGATGCGCCGGTGGTGCTGCGCGCCCGGCTCGGGCGCGGCATCAAGACCGAGGGCACCAACATGGCGGTGCGCCGTTCGGTGCTGACCGCGCTGGGCGGTTTCGATCCGGCCTACCGGTTCTATCTCGACGAGACCGACCTGAACCTGCGGCTGGCCGCGCAGGGCGCGCGCACCGCGATCGTGCCGCTGGCGCAGGTGCATCACGGCTATCTCGCCAGCCCGCGCCGCCGGGCCGACCGGGTGCCGCGCGATCTGGGCGATATCGGCGCGAGCCTCGCGGTGTTCCTGCGCCGCCATGGCGCCCGGCTCGACGGCAATGCCCGGATCGAGGCCGAGCGCGCGACCCAGCGGCGGCGGCTCTTGCATCATCTGCATTGGGGCCGGATCGCGCCGGGCGATGTGGGGCGGTTGATGGCGAGCTTCGATGCGGGCGTCTCCGAGGGGCGGCTCAGGCCGCTGGAGCGGCTGGTGCCGCTCGACGAGCCGCCGCCGCCCTTTGCGACCTTTCACGACGAGATGCCGGACCGGCCCGCGGTCTGGATGGCCGCCTGGCCGCAGGCCGCGCGGGCCCGGATGGCCGAGGCGGCGGCGCTGGCCGCTCAGGGGCACGTGGCGACGCTTCTGGTGCTGTGGCCCGATGCGCGGCGCCACAGGTTGCGCTTTGATCCGCCCGGCGTCTGGGTGCAGTCGGGCGGGCTGTACGGTCCCGCACTGCCGGGCGATCCGAGGGTTCGCTACTGGCGCTTCGACGAAAGGGCGGCCTTCGAGGAGGCCCGGCAGCGTGGCCTGCGCGATCCCAGTGCGCTATCGAACGCAAGCGCCGCGCCGCCGAAAGACTGAAACCCGCATGGTCATGCCGTGTTGAATTGTGAATAATGCGCTTCAAGACGCCATCAAATCGTGTTCAAGAAACACCGTAAAGTTGTATACGCCTCCGTTATGCCGGAGCCGCGACTCAAAGGACCAGGACAGATGACACAACGCGTGACCAAGGCCGTTTTTCCCGTGGCAGGACTTGGAACACGTTTCCTTCCGGCGACCAAGTCGGTGCCGAAGGAAATCATGACCCTCGTGGACAAGCCGCTGATTCAATACGCGATCGACGAGGCCCGCGCCGCCGGGATCGAGGAATTCATCTTCGTCACCGCGCGCGGCAAATCGGCGCTCGAGGATTACTTCGACCACGCCCCCGAGCTGGAATCGCGGCTCGAGGAGGATGGCAAGGCGCAGCTGCTCGAGACGCTGAAATCGACCTACATGCCCTCGGGCGCCATCGCCTATATCCGCCAGCACCAGGCGCTGGGGCTCGGCCATGCCGTGTGGTGCGCGCGCAACCTGATCGGCGACGAGCCCTTCGCGGTGATCCTGCCCGATGACGTGATCGCCGCCGAAAAGCCCTGTCTGCAGCAGATGGTCGAGGCACATCGCGACACCGGGGGCTGCATGGTCGCGGCGATGGAGGTGCCCAACGAGCGCACCAAGTCTTACGGCGTGCTCGATGTCGAGCCGGGGCAGGGCGACGCGATGAAGGTGCGCGGCATGGTCGAAAAGCCCGACCCCGCCGAGGCGCCGTCGAATCTCGCGGTGATCGGCCGCTACATCCTGTCGCCCGAGGTGATGGGCCATCTCGATTCGGGCGAAAAGGGCGCGGGCGGCGAGATCCAGCTCACCGACGCGATCGCCAAGGAAATCGCGGGCCCGCGCGGCGTTCATGGCTACCGCTTCTCGGGCGAGCGTTACGATTGCGGCTCCAAGGCGGGCTTCCTGCAGGCCACCGTGGCCTTCGGTCTCGCCCGCGACGAGCTGCGCGACGAGTTCAGCCAGTATCTGCACGAGGTCATGGCCGTCCGCGACGCCGCCCAGTAAGCGGTTGCCCGCCCCATCGGCGTTCCTGCTGGACCTGACCCGGCTCGCGAGCCGCGCGGGGCGCACCCGCACGGGTGTCGACCGGGTCGAACGGGCCTGGCTCGCGGCCTGCCTCGCCGATCCGCGACCGGTCTTCGGCCTTGCGCGCACGCCCTTGGGTTTCGTGCTGCTCGACCGGGACGGCATGGCGGGGTTCGCCGCCGCTTTCGACGCCGATGACTGGGGCGCGCCGGGGGCCGTGGCGGGGCTTTACCGCAGGCTCGACCCGCCGCGCCGCGCGGCGCAGGGCCATCTGCGCCGGGGCGCGGTCGCCCGCGCCGCGCGGCCCGGCCTGGGGCGGATGCTGCGCCGCCATCTCGCCCCCGGCGCGCTGTATCTCAACACCGGCCATGCCAATCTCGACGACCAGGTGATGCGCGCGGTGCACGGCGCGCGCGCGCGCGTGGCCGTGCTGTTGCACGACACCATCCCGCTCGACCTGCCATGGGCGGCGCGGCCCGGCACGGTCGAGAGCTTTGCCGACCGGCTCGATGTCGTGGCGCGCCATGCCGACCGGGTGATCGCCACGGCACGGGCCACCGCCGACACCATCGAAGCGCGGCTCTCGGCGCGGGGCCGGCTGCCCGGGATCGTCGTCGCCCCGCTCGGCGTGACCCCGGCCCGGCCCGATTTCGGCGCGCTGCCGCCGGGGCTCGATCTCGACCGGCCCTACATGGTCGCGCTCGGCACCATCGAGCCGCGTAAGAACCATGCCTTGCTGCTCGACGTGTGGGAGCGGATGGGGACGGCGGCGCCGCGCCTGCTGATCTGCGGCGCGCGCGGCTGGAACAACGCGGCGGTGTTCGACCGGCTCGATCGCGGCGTGGCGGGGGTGACCGAGCTGCCCGGCCTGCCGGACGGGGCGGTGGCGGCGCTCTTGTCGCGGGCCCGCGCGCTGGTCTTTCCGTCGCTGGCCGAGGGCTACGGCCTGCCGCCGCTCGAGGCGCTGGCCCTGGGCTGCCCGGTGATCTGTGGCGATCTTGCCATTTGCCGCGAGCTGCTCGGGGACCGGGCCGTTTACTGCGATCCGGCCGACCGCTACCAGTGGGAGCAGGCGATCCGGGCGCAGGCGCGCATCGCGAGACCGTCCCCCATGACCCCGCCCTCTTGGGACACGCATGTCGCCCGCGCCCTCGACGGGCTGTGACGCACGGGCCGCGAAAAGGAACCGGCGCGTGAAGGCCTGGCAGACCTACAAGCTCAGACTGCAGCGCCAGCGCTGGCGGCTTCGGGCCCGGCGCAAGCGGCGCGAGCTGTCGGTGGTGCGCGACCGCACGACCGAGATCCGGCCCGCCGATATCCTCGTCTTCACCACGCTGCGCAACGAAAACGCGCGGCTGCCGCATTTTCTCGATCATTACCGCCGGATGGGCGTGCAGCATTTCCTCATGGTCGACAATGGCAGCGACGATGGCGGGGCGGAGTTTCTCGCCGCGCAGCCCGACGTGTCGCTGTGGCGCAGCGAGGCGAGCTACAGGCGCGCCCGCTTCGGGGTCGACTGGCTCAACTGGCTGATGCGCCGGCATGGCCACGGGCACTGGTGTCTTACCGTCGATCCCGACGAGCTGCTGGTCTACCCGTTTTGCGACACGCGGCCGCTCAAGGCGCTGACCGACTGGCTCGACGCCTCGTCGATCCGCAGCTTCGGGGCGATGCTGCTCGATCTTTACCCCAAGGGGCCGATCGGGGCGCAGGTTTACGCGCGCGGCGACGACCCGCTCGACATCGCCTGCTGGTTCGATCCGGGCAATTACAGCCAGTCGCGCAATGCCCGTTACGGCAACCTGTGGATCCAGGGCGGGCCGCGGGCGCGGGTGTTCTTTCCCGACCGCCCCGACCGCGCGCCCGCGCTTAACAAGATCCCGCTGGTGAAATGGGACCGCCGCTACGCCTATGTCAGCTCGACCCACATGCTGCTGCCGCGCGGGCTCAACCTCGTCTACGACGAATGGGGCGGCGAGAAGACCTGCGGGATGCTGCTGCATACCAAGTTTCTCGACGGCTTTGCACACAAGGCCCGAGAGGAGCTGCAACGCCGCCAACATTACGCCGCAAGCGCCGAGTACAAGGCCTATGCCGCCGGGCTGGAGGCGGACCCGGAGCTGTGGTGCCCATGGAGCGAAAGATACATCAACTGGCGACAGCTCGAAGCGCTGGGGCTGATGTCGCGCGGCAACTGGACATGAGCTTTGGCGTCGTGATCCTCGTGCACACCGCGCTGGGGCGGGCGGCGCAGGTGATCCGGCACTGGGCGCAGGCGGGCTGCCCGGTGGTGGTGCATGTCGATGCGGCCATGCGTCCCGCCCGGTACCAGCGGTTCCGCGCGGGCTTCGACGACATTGCCGACAGGGTGCTGTTTTGCGACCGGCACCGCTGCGAATGGGGCGGCTGGGGCATCGTCGCGGCAACGCAGTCGGGGGCGTCGCTGCTGCTCGACCGGTTTCCCGATCTGGGCCATGTCTATCTCGCCTCGGGCTCTTGCGTGCCGCTGCGCCCGGTGGCCGAGCTCGGCGCCTATCTCGCGGCGCGCCCCGGCACCGATTTCATCGAAAGCGCCCGCGTGTCGCAGGTGCCGTGGACCGTCGGCGGGCTGTCGGAGGAACGGTTCACGCTGCGCTTTCCGTTTTCGTGGAAGCGGCAGCGCTGGCTGTTCGACCGTCATGTCGCGCTGCAGCGCCGCCTGCGGGTGCGCCGCCGCCTGCCTTCGGGGCTGGAGCCGCATATGGGGTCGCAATGGTGGTGCCTGACGGCGGCGACGCTGCGCGCGATCCTGACCGACCCGCAACGGCCCGCGCTCGACCGCTATTTCGCGCGGGTCTGGATCCCCGACGAAAGCTATTTCCAGAGCCTCGCGCGGCGCTGGTCGGCCCGGATCGAAAGCCGGTCGCTGACCATGTGCAAGTTCGATTTCCAGGGCAAGCCGCACCTGTTCTACAATGATCACCTGCCGCTGCTTGCGCCGTTCGGAGTGTTTCGTGGCGCGCAAGATCTGGCCGCGGGCCGAGGCGATCTATGCGCAGATGGAGGCGGGCGGCCACCCGGCGGGGGCGGCCGAGCCCGCGCCCGCGCGCATCGACCGGGTCTTTGCCGAGGCGACCGAGCGGCGGGTGCGGGGCCGGTCGGGGCTCTACATGCAGGGCCGGATGCCGCGTGAGGGCTGGGAAAACGGGGTCTCGGCCGCACCTTACGGCGTGCTCGAAGGTTTCGCCGAGCTGCACGAGGATTTCGCCGCGTGGTTCGCGCGCGCCAGCGGCGCGGTGGTGCATGGCCATCTCTTCGCGCCCGAGGGCGCCGAATTCGCCGGGGCCGGGCCGGTCTGGCGCGGCGCGCTCTCGGCGGCACCGGCCTTGCGCGACCACGACGCGCGGCGCTTTCTCACCAACCTGATCTGGAACGGGCGCGGTGAGCGGCAGGTGTTCCAGTTCGGCCCGCGCGACAGCCAGCATGTGAGCTGGGACATCGCCAAGGACCCCAACGCCCGGATCGGCGTGATCACGGGGGCATGGGCGGTGCCGCTCTTTGCCTCGGGCCTGCCGGTGGCGCGGCTGCGCGACCGGGCGGCGGAGCTGCAGAAGATCGAGGCCGACCACCTCGCGGCGCTGCGCTCGCCCCATGCCAAGGCGCGGGTGCATATCTGGACGCTGGCCGAATTTCTCGAAGCCCCCGCCGCGGCGCTGGCGCTGATGCTGTCGGATATCGCGCCGGGCCGGGACGGGCCCGCCCCCGCGCCGCCGCCTCTGGTGCCGCTCGACGGGTTCGGGCGGTTCTTGCAGGACATGCGCAATCTCGGCATGCACCCGTACCTGACCGGCGACATTCCCGCCACGCCGCCCGCGCAGCGCCCGTCCGCGCCGCGGCCCTATCTCGTGAGACCCCATGCCTGACTTCGACAGCTTCGTGGTGCTCGCCGAGATGCGCACCGGCTCGAACTTCCTCGAAGCCAATCTCAACGCGCTCGACGGGCTGCGCTGCCATGGCGAGGCGTTCAACCCGCATTTCATCGGCAGCCCCGGTGACGCGCCGATCCTCGGCATCGACCGGGAGACGCGCGACGCCGATCCGCTGGCGCTTCTGGCGCGGCTGCGCGCCGCACCCGGTCTCAACGGGTTTCGCTATTTCGGCGATCACGACCCGCGGATCTTCGCCCCCATCATGGCCGCGCCGGGCATCGCCAAGATCGTGCTGACCCGCAACCCGCTCGACTCTTACGTCAGCCACCGCATCGCCGCGGCCACCGGGCAATGGAAGCTGACCGAGGCCCGCCACGCCCGCGCGGCGCGGATCCGGTTCGAGCCGGAGGGGTTCGAGGCGCATCTGCAGCGGCTTCAGGACACGCAGATCCGCATCATGGGCGCGCTGCAGAAAAGCGGGCAGACGGCGTTCTACGTCGATTACGAGGATCTGCGCGACGTGGAGGTGCTCAACGGTCTCGCGGCGTGGCTCGGGGCGGCGGCGCGGCTCGACGGGCTCGATCGCAGCCTCAAGAAGCAGAACCCCGGCCAGCTCTCCGAGAAGGTCGAGAATTTCGACGAGATGCAGCAGGCGCTGTCGCGGATCGACCGGTTCGATCTTGGCCGCAGCCCGAATGTCGAACCGCGGCGCGGCGCGATGGTGCCGCGCTACATCGCCGCCGCCGAAACCGGGCTGATCTGCCTGCCGCTGACCTCGGGACCCGAGGCGGGGCTTCGGCGCTGGCTCGCGGCGCTGGACGGGGCGCCGGTGCTGGACGGGTTCACGCAAAAGACGTTGCGCGACTGGCGCGGGCGCCATCCCGGCCATCGCAGTTTCGCGGTGCTGCGCCACCCGGTGGCGCGCGCCCATGCGGCGTTTTGCGAGCGCATCCTGTCGGACGGGCCGGGCCGCTTTGGCGAGATCCGCGAGACGCTGCGCCGCCGCCACGCGCTGCCGATCGACGCGCGGGCCAGCGGCCCCGACCCGGACCCCGCGCGCCACCGCGCGGCGTTCCTGAGCTTTCTGGAGTTTCTCAAGTCCAATCTCGGCGGGCAGACCGCGATCCGGGTCGATGCCGCCTGGGCCAGCCAGAGCGCGTTGCTGCAGGGCGTGGCCGGGGTCGACAGCCCCGACGCGGTGCTGCGCGAGGCGGATCTGGCGCGCGACCTGCCGTGGATCGCGGGGCAGATGGGCCGTGCGGCGCCCGATTGGGTGCCCGAAACGGGGCCGCGGCAGTACGCGCTCGCCGCGATTTACGACGCGCAGGTCGAACGGGCGGCGCGCGCGGCCTATGCGCGCGATTACGAGCGATTCGGCTTCGAGGACTGGCGCCCGCTGACCGGCTGAAGCCGGCCGGATCAGGCGGCCTGGATCGCCGGGCCTTCGGTCAGGATGGCGTGCAGCGTGCCGATTTCGCCGTTGGCGCGCAGCTTTTGACAGATGGCGGCGTCGCGCAGCGTGCGCGACACCAGCGCCAGCGCCTTGAGATGCTCGACGCCGCTGCCATCGGGGGCGAGCAGGCAGAACACGAGATCCACGGGCTGGCGGTCGATCGAATCGAATTCGAGCGGCTTTTCGAGCCGGATGAACAGCCCGCGCACCTGCTCGAGCCCCTCCATCCGGGCATGCGGCAGCGCCACGCCATGGCCGACGCCGGTCGGGCCGAGCCCCTCGCGGTCCAGAAGCGCTTCGACCACGCGCGCGGGCGCGAGGCCGTAGCAGCTCTCGGCGAGATCCCCGAGATCTTGGAACAGGCGTTTCTTGGAGCTGGTGGAGGCCAGCATCTTCACGCCGTCCGACGGCAGGATCTCGGAAATCTGCATAGGGAGTCCCCTGTCTGCGAGGCAGGCTCGGAGAGCCAGGATCTGGCGCCCTCCTAGCCGATGTTGCGCGGGTCGATCCACCCGAAATTGCCGTCGTCGCGGCGATAGACCACGTTGATCCCGCTATGCTTCTCGTTTCGGAACACCAGGACCGGCGCATCCGCCAGTTCAAGCTGCATCACCGCTTCACCGACCGAGAGCTCGGGAATCTTCGATTCCATCTCGGCCACGATCATCGGGGCCAGGCCATCTTGCTCGGATTCGTCGTTCTCACCCGATGCGGCGAGGATATAGGAGCCCGCGGCGGATTGTTCAACCGGGTTCGCGCGTGCCTTGTGGTGGTCCTTCAGTCGCCGCTTGTACCGCCGGAGTTGCTTGTCCATCTTTTCGCAGCAGGCCTCGAAGGCGGCGTAGATCTCGTTGGCGCGGCCCGAGGCCTGGGCGTTGAGACCGGTCGACAGATGCACCACGGCCTCGCAGACATGCTCGTGGCCCGAGCGCGAAAACACGACATTGGCGTCGGTCGGGCGGCCGGCATATTTGCCCAGCGTGCTGCCAAGCTCGGTCTGCACATGGGTCTGCAGCGCCTCGCCGATCTCGATCTGCTTGCCGGTGATCTGGTAGCGCATGGACGTCTCCTTCAGAGGCACGGCACCGCGACGCGCGCCCGCGATGGGCGGCGGTCCGGGTCCGGCAGGGGGTGGGGATGGGCCGCGGCCCGCCTGTCCAAGAGGCGCCCGGCCCGTCGCGTCGGGGCCGTCCGGTTCTGTGGGCAAGGGTGGTGGGCCTGCGTCATCGACTCCCATCTCGCCCGATCGCCGGCCCGCTTGTCAACGCTGCCGTTGCAGCGCGGCTCAGCCGATGCGGAAGCCCTGGCCGAGATAGACGCGGCGCACGTTCTCGTCGCGCACCACCTCGTCGGTGGTGCCCGACATCAGCACCCGGCCATCATGCAGGATATAGGCGCGATCGACGATGCCGAGCGTCTCGCGCACGTTGTGATCGGTGATCAGCACGCCCAGGCCCCGCGTCTTGAGCGCCGCGACGAGATCGCGGATGTCGCCCACCGCGATCGGATCGACCCCGGCAAAGGGCTCGTCGAGCAGCACGTAGCGCGGGTTTGCCGCGAGGCAGCGCGCGATCTCGACCCGGCGGCGTTCGCCGCCCGACAGCGCCAGCGCCGGGGCGCGGCGCAGATGGGCGATCGAGAAATCCGACAAGAGCTCCTCGAGCCGCTCGCGCCGCGAGGTGCGGTCCGGCTCGGCGATTTCCAGCACGGCGAGGATGTTGTCCTCGACGTTGAGCCCGCGGAACACCGACATCTCCTGCGGCAGGTAGCCGATGCCGAGCCGGGCGCGGCGATACATCGGCAGAAGCGTCGCGTCGCGCCCGTCGATCGTCACCTGCCCGCCCTCGGGGCTGACCAGCCCGGCGATGGAGTAGAAACAGGTGGTCTTGCCCGAACCGTTGGGGCCCAGAAGCGCCACCACCTCGCCGCGGTCGAGATGCAGCGACACGTCGCGGATCACCGGGCGCTTGCGGTAGCTCTTGCGCAGGCCGGTGACGCGCAGCCCGCCCGTGCCCGGCGTCACGCCGAGATCCTGCGCCGCGCTCACTGCGCGGGCTCGATCACGGTGCGGACCTCGCCGTCGAGCTGTGCCGTGCCCGCCGCGAGGTCGATCACCATGCTTTGCGACGACAGCGCGGTGCGCGCCTGCGTCAGCAGCACGTCGCCGGTGAGGGTGAGATTGCCGCCCGCGATGTCATAGACCGCGCGGTCGGCCTCGGCGGCCTCGGTGGGCGTGACGAAGGTGACGCCGCCCATCGCTTCGAGCCGCGAGATGTCGCCGCTGGCCTCGTCATAGATCACCTCGACCGTGGCGGCCGAGATCTTCATGCCGCCCTGTCCGATCAGCACCTCGCCGGTGAAGGTGGCGCGGCCCGTGGCCTGATCGACGCTGAGGCTTTCGGCGGTGATCTCGACCGGGGCGTCGGGGTCGGCGTCGAGCCCGCCCAGCGCCATCTGGGTCTGGGCGGCGGCGAGGCCGGGGACGAAGGCGGCCAAAAGCAGGGCGATCAGCGGCAGGCGGGCGGTCAGGCGGGTCATCGGCGCACTCCTTGGTTCGCCGGATCATATAGCAGCCTGACGCCGCCGGAGAACACCATGCGCGGATCGCCGGTCTCCGACAGGGCGGTGCGCATCGCCCCGGCGGTGAGATCGCCAAAGGGGGCCGTCACGGCGATTTCGCCGGTGGAGACCAGCCCGCCGGTCGACAGGTCGGCTTCGAGCGTGGGCGTCTCAACGCTGTAGCCATTGGTGCTGTGCACCGACACCGGCCCGTCGAGCCGCAGCAGGCTGCGCCCCGGCTCGACCTCGCCCCGCCCGGCGCGCAGCTCGATCCGGGCGTCGCCGGGGCCGTCTATGGTGCCGCGCGGCGCTTCGACGGCAAAGACCCCTTCGGCGCCGTCGCGCGGGCGCACCGTGTCGGCGGCCAGCGCGATCGAGGCGCCGTTTTCGGTGCGGGCGGCAAAGCGCGGGGCGCTGACCCGCTGTTCGGCGGCGATGGCCTCGATCTCGGCAAAGGGGATCTCGCCCGACCCGCCCGGACCACGCGCGATCAGGAACAGCGTCGACAGCAGCACCAGCCCGACCAGTGGCAACAGCACCTTGGCGAGACCGATGAAGCGCGAATAGGCGTTGTCGCGCGCGTGCATTCAGGCCACGCCGGCGCGCAGGCAGTCATGGATGTGCAGGATGCCGAGAGGGCGGCGCCCGGCATCGGCCTCGTCGACGACGAACAGGCAGGTGATCTTGCGTTCGTTCATCTGCGCCAGCGCCTCGGCGGCGAGCGCGTCGGGGCGGATGGTGCGCGGGCGCGGGGTCATGACTTCGCCGGCCACGTGATCGAGCAGCCCTTCCATGTGGCGGCGCAAATCCCCATCGGTGACGATGCCCATGAGCCCGCCATCCGCATCGGTGACGCCGACCACGCCGAAGCCCGCCCCGGTGATCGCCAGCAGCGTGTCGGCCATCGGCGCGTCATGGGCCACGAGCGGCAGCTCGTGGGCGCCGTGCATCAGGTCGCGCACCCGCGCCAGCCGCGCCCCGAGCTTGCCGCCGGGATGAAAGGCGCGGAAATCCTCGGCGGTGAAGCCGCGCCCGCGCATCAGCGCGATGGCGATGGCATCGCCCAGCGCCAGCGTCATGGTGGTCGAGGTGGTAGGCACCACGCCGATGCCGCAGGCCTCGGCCAGCGCGGGCAGCACGATGCCGATATCGGCCTGCTTCATCAGCGTGCTGTCGGGCCGCGCCGCGACGCCGATCAGCGGGATGCCGAAGCGCCGCGTATGCGCCACGAGATCGGCCAGCTCGGGCGTCTCTCCCGAATTCGACAGCACCAGCACCACGTCCCCGCGCGAGATCATGCCCAGATCGCCATGGCTGGCCTCGGCGGGGTGCACGAAGGAGGCGGGCGTGCCGGTGGAGGCGAGGGTGGCGGCGATCTTGCGGGCGATGTGGCCCGATTTGCCCATGCCCGACACGATCACCCGGCCCGGTGCCGCGCGGATCGCCTCGAGGGCGCGCAGGAAACCGCCATCGAGCCCGCGCGACAGCGCCGCGAGACCGGCGGCCTCGTCGGCGATCACCTGGCGCGCGGTGTCGAGATCGTCGGGGCGTTGGGCGGGGGCGGCCATGTCAGTGCGAGAAGATGTCGGTCTCGGGCCAGCCCGCGAGATCGAGTGTCGCCCGAACGGGCAGGAAATCGAAGCAGGCCTGCGCCATCTCGGCGCGGCCCTCGCGCGCCAGCCGCGCATCGAGCGCGTCGCGCAGGCGGTGCAGGTGCAGCACGTCCGAGGCGGCATAGTCGAGCTGGGCGTTGGTCAGCTCCTCGGCGCCCCAGTCGGATTGCTGCTGCTGCTTGGAGATGTCGACGCCGACCAGCTCCTGCAACAGCTGCTTGAGCCCGTGCCGGTCGGTATAGGTGCGCACCAGCTTCGAGGCGATCTTGGTGCAGTAGACGGGCCGGGCGGTGGCGCCGAAGGCGTGGCGCATCGCGGCGATGTCGAAGCGGCCGTAATGGAACAGCTTGAGGATGTCGGGATTTTCCAGAAGCCTGACGAGGTTGGGCGCCCGGGTCTGGCCGGGCCTGACCTGGATCATGTGGCAATGCCCGTCGCCGCCCGACATCTGCACGAGGCACAGCCGGTCGCGCACCGGGTTGAGCCCCATGGTTTCGCAATCGATCGCCACGACCGGGCCGAGGTCGAGATCGTCGGGAATGTCGCTCTGGTAGAGATGGTTTGCCACGGCGCTCCTCGCTTTCGATCTACGAGGAGGGATGGTGCCCAGGAGAGGACTCGAACCTCCACGTCCTTGCGGACACTGGCACCTGAAGCCAGCGCGTCTACCAATTCCACCACCTGGGCAGGTCGTGTGAGGGGCGATCTACGGAATGCCGCGGGGGGTGTCAACGGGCAAATGCACATGATTTTCGCTTGCCGCTGCGGAAGCCGGTCGGACGGTGCGCGGAAGGATGATGCCGGGCGGGCGCGCGTGGAGGAGCTGGGGAGGGCGTGCGGAGGCGCGTATGAGGGGAGCGCGGTGACGCATGTGGCAATGGCGCGTGACCCGGTCCCGGATCGGCGCTTGTCCGCGCCCGCCCCGGCGGGTAAACCGCGAGGCGTCAATTCACCTTATCAGGGCGGGGCCGATGACCGGACTTGTGACCATCTACGGCGGATCGGGCTTCCTCGGGCGCTATATCGCGCGCCGGCTGGCGCAGCAGGGCTGGCGGATCCGCGTGGCCTGCCGCAGGCCCGAAGAGGCGCTGTTCGTGCGCACCTATGGCGTGGTGGGGCAGGTCGAGCCGATCTTCTGCAACATCCGCGACGATGACAGCGTGCGCGCGGCGATGCTGGGTGCCAACGCGGTCGTGAACTGCGTCGGCGTGCTGGCCGAGAACGGCCGCAACACCTTCAAGGCGGTGCAGGAGGACGGGCCCGAGCGGATCGCCCGGATCGCCGCCGCCGAAGGCGTGGCGCGGATGGTGCATGTCTCGGCGATCGGTGCCGATGCCGACAGCCCGAGCGCCTATGCCCGCACCAAGGCGGCGGGCGAGGCGGGCGTGCTGCGGCACATGCCGCAGGCGGTGATCCTGCGCCCGTCGATCCTGTTCGGGGCCGAGGACGCGTTCTTCAACCGCTTCGCCTCCATGGCGCAGATCTCGCCGGTGATCCCGGTGGTGGGCGCCGACACGCGGTTCCAGCCGGTGCATGTCGACAACGTGGCGCAGGCCGCGGCGCTGGCGATCGAGGGCAAGGCGGCGCCGGGCGTCTACGAGCTGGGCGGGCCGGACGTGCATACATTCCGCGAGCTGATCTCGCAGATGCTGCAGATGATCCGCCGCCGCCGTCTGGTGCTGTCGCTGCCCTTCGGGGTGGGCCGGCTGATGGCGGCTGTCGGCGGCATGGTGCAGGCGCTGAGTCTCGGGCTGGTGCGCGCGCCGATCACCGCCGACCAGGTCGCCAATTTGCAGCGCGACAACGTCGTGAGCCCCGGCGCCAAGGGATTCGCCGATCTCGGCGTCAGCCCGATTGCGATGGAGGCGGTGCTGCCCGACTACCTGTGGCGCTTCCGTCCCTCGGGGCAGTATCTCGCGATCAAGGAATCGGCGCAGCACCTGCGCAAGCACTGACCACCGAGCAACGGGGTTCACCATGACCGGAGAAACGATTCTCCTGCCGCTCCTGCTTGGCCTTCTGGAGGGGCTGACGGAGTTCATCCCGGTCTCCTCGACCGGCCACCTGCTGCTGGGGGGGCATTTTCTCGGCTTCGAAAGCGCGGGCAAGACCTTCGAGGTGGTGATCCAGCTCGGCGCGGTCCTGGCGCTGCTGACGATTTACTTCGGGCGGCTGTGGGGCGTGTTGCGCGCCGCGCCGCGCGATCCGCAGGCGCGGCGCTTCGTCGCCGCGGTGCTGATCGCGTTTCTGCCCGCGGCGGTGATCGGCGTGATGGCGCATGACATCATCAAGACGGTGCTCTTCGAGACGCCGATGCTGATCGCCGTCATGCTGGTGCTGGGCGGCATCGTGCTGTTGTTCGTCGATCGCATGGCGCCGACGCCCCGCCATGGCGACGCGATGCGGCTGCCGGTCCCGACCGCGCTGACCATCGGCTTCTTCCAGGTCCTGGCGATGGTGCCGGGGGTGTCGCGCTCGGGCGCGACCATCGTCGGCGGGCTGCTGATGGGCGTGGACAAGCGCGCGGCGGCGGAATTCTCGTTCTTTCTGTCGATGCCGACCATGGCCGGGGCGGTGGCCTACGACCTGTTTCAGAACCGCGCCGTGCTCGACCTGTCGGCGATCCACGAGATCGCCATCGGCTTTGCCATGGCCTTCGTGGCGGGGGCGGTCGTGGTGAAATGGCTGCTGGGCTACGTGTCCCGGCATGGCTACGCGCTGTTCGGCTGGTGGCGAATCGTGATCGGCGGCATCGCCCTGGCCGGGCTTTTTCTGGCCGGGTGAGGTGATAGGTATCTATTGCTGACCTAAATTATCGCCTGCAGTCGGAGTTTTTCGCGGCAAACCCCGGAAAAGCAGCTAATAGGTCAGTCGTGCTGACTTTTCATGCCGCCGGCCATTGGCTATCCCCTCGTCAAGCCCAGCCAGAGGGAGACGAGCCATGGCCGAAAACAAGATGCTGAAATTCGTGTCGGTGCCGCGCGACATGCCGGAAAAGCGTCTGGCGGCCGCACGGCGCGAGGACTTCAACGAGATCTATGCCGAGTTCGCGCGCGACAAGGCCGCCGAGCAGTCGAGCCGCTGCAGCCAGTGCGGCGTGCCCTATTGCCAGACGCATTGCCCGCTGCACAACAACATCCCCGACTGGCTGCGCCTGACCGCGCAGGGCCGCCTGCAGGAGGCCTACGAGGTCTCCCAGGCCACCAACACCTTTCCCGAGATCTGTGGCCGGATCTGTCCGCAGGACCGGCTCTGCGAAGGCAACTGCGTGATCGAGCAGTCGGGCCACGGCACCGTCACCATCGGCTCGGTCGAGAAATACATCACCGACACCGCCTGGGAGGAGGGCTGGGTCCAGCCGATCCGCGCCGCCCGCGAGCGCCCCGAAAGCGTCGGCATCATCGGCGCGGGCCCCGGTGGCCTCGCGGCGGCGGATTACCTGCGCCGCGCCGGCGTGCAGGTCACGGTCTATGACCGTTACGACCGGGTCGGCGGGCTGATGACCTACGGCATTCCGGGCTTCAAGCTCGAAAAGGAGATCGTCGACCGCCGCACCAAGCAGTTCGAGGAGTCGGGCGTCGAGTTCGTGCTCAACTGCAAGGTCGGCGAGGACATCTCCTTCGACGCGATCCGCGGCAAGCACGACGCGGTGCTGATCGCCACCGGCGTCTACAAGTCGCGCGACCTGCCCGACAGCGATCATGGCGGCGTGGTCCGCGCGATCGACTATCTCACCGCTTCGAATCGCCGCAACTTCGGCGACGACGTGCCCGAATTCGACAGTGGCGAGCTGAACGCGGCGGGCAAGAAGGTCGTCGTCATCGGCGGCGGCGACACGGCGATGGACTGCGTGCGCACCGCGATCCGGCAAGGCGCCGAAAGCGTCAAATGCCTGTATCGCCGCGACCGCGCCAACATGCCGGGCTCCCAGCGCGAGGTGGCGAACGCCGAGGAAGAGGGCGTCGAGCTGGTCTGGCTTTCGGCCCCCAAGGGCTTCGACTGCGGCGCGAACGGCGTCGAGGGCGTGCATGTCCACAAGATGCGGCTCGGCACGCCGGACGCGACGGGCCGCCGCATGCCCGAGAAGATCGAGGGCGCCGATTACGTCGAACAGGCCGATCTGGTGATCAAGGCGCTCGGCTTCGAGCCTGAGGACCTGCCGACGCTGTGGGGCGTGGACGCGCTCGAGGTGACCCGCTGGGGCACGGTGCGGGCCGAGTTCGGCACCGGTGCCACCTCGCTCGACGGGGTGTTCGCGGTGGGCGACATCGTGCGCGGGGCCTCGCTCGTGGTCTGGGCGATCCGCGACGGGCGCGACAGCGCGGCCGCGATCGTGCAGTATCTCGACGAGAGCGCCAGCGCCGGCGTCGCCGCCGAGTGAGACCCGGCGCGGGCCGCCCCGGTGGGGCGCCCCGCATCCGCCTCGCCCCCGCCGGGGCGGCGGGGCGCTTCGACCCCGTCATTCACGTCCCGATCACGGAGACATCCATGAAGACGCCCATCGCCCTGTTGATCTGCGCATGGCCCGCCATGGCCGCGGCGCAGGCGCCCAGAGAGGTGACGCTGCCCGAAGGCTGCACCGCCGAGATGACCGTGCAGGCCTCCAGCTGCACCGTGTCGCATCATTTCACCTGCGAGGCCGATCCCGAGGGCTGGCGCCGCCGGGTCGATCTCGACCTCGACGGGGTCAGCTATTTCGGCGCGATCGACCGCGAGGCCCAATGGGTCGAGAGCGTCTATCCGCGCGCCGACCGGGCCGAGCGTCTCGGCCCCGATCCCGCCGATCCGGCCTCCTTCACCGAGCTGGTCGAGACCGGCGCCGACAGCTTCGATTTCGCCACCCTTTCGGAGCAGGTGGGCCGGACCCGCTATGTCGGTTTCGACAGCCTGACCGGCGAGACCGTCACCATCGACGGCGTCGAGCTGGAGCGCACCGAATACGAGGTCCGCGCCATCGGCCCCGATGGCGAACCGCTGTGGCGCAGCGCCGGCTCCGAGTTCATCGACCGCGACCGCCGCATCTTCCTGTCGGGGACCAGCGAGGTGACGAACGCCGAAGGCAGCTTCACCTCCGATGACAGCCCCGTCGAATTCATGTTCCCGGGCGAGACGGGTTTCCTGTCGCCCAACCCCAAACACGGCTGCGGCGCGACCATGTCGTCGGCGCCCGCCTCCACCGCGAAGGAGTTCTTCCATGACCACCTATGATGACGCCTGGGTCGCCTCGGAAGAGGCCAAGCGCGCTTACATGGCCGAGCACGGCCTCTACCGCGAAGACGACGAGCACGCTTCCTGCGGCGTCGGCCTCGTCGTGTCGATCGACGGCAAGCCGCAGCGCTCGGTGGTCGAAAAGGGCATCGCCGCGCTGAAGGCGGTGTGGCACCGCGGCGCGGTCGATGCCGACGGCAAGACCGGTGACGGCGCAGGCATCCACGTGCAGATCCCGCGCGCCTTCTTCGAGGACCAGATCCGCCGCACCGGCCACGAGCCGATGGCCGAGCGCCGCATCGCGGTGGGGCAGGTCTTCCTGCCGCGCAACGATTTCAGCGCGCAGGAAACCTGCCGCACCATCGTCGAGACCGAGGTGCTCCGCATGGGGCACTACATCTATGGCTGGCGCCACGTGCCGGTCGACGTGACCTGTCTCGGCGAAAAGGCCAACGCCACCCGCCCCGAGATCGAACAGATCCTGATCCGCTGCGAAAAGGACATCGACGAGGAGCAGTTCGAGCGCGAGCTCTACATCATCCGCCGCCGGATCGAGCGCGCCTCGGTCGCCGCGGGCGTGCGCGAGCTCTATCTCGCCTCGCTGTCGTGCCGCAGCGTGATCTACAAGGGCATGATGCTGGCCGAGCAGGTGGCGGTGTTCTACCCCGACCTGATGGACCCGCGCTTCGAAAGCGCCTTCGCGCTTTATCACCAGCGCTATTCCACCAACACCTTCCCGCAATGGTGGCTGGCCCAGCCCTTCCGCATGCTCGCCCATAACGGCGAGATCAACACGCTCAAGGGCAACGTCAACTGGATGAAGAGCCACGAGATCCGCATGGCCTCTTCGACCTTCGGAGAGATGGCCGAGGACATCAAGCCGATCGTACCGCAGGGCAGCTCGGACTCCGCCGCGCTCGATTCGGTGTTCGAGGTGCTGGTGCGCGCGGGTCGCAACGCGCCGATGGCCAAGACCATGCTGGTGCCCGAGGCCTGGTCCAAGAGCCGGGTCGAGATGCCCGAGGCGTGGCAGAACATGTATTCCTACTGCAATGCCGTGATGGAGCCGTGGGACGGCCCCGCGGCGCTGGCCATGACCGATGGCCGCTGGGTCTGCGCCGGTCTCGACCGCAACGGCCTGCGCCCGATGCGCTACGTCGTCACCGGCGACGGGCTTCTGGTCGCGGGCTCCGAGGCAGGCATGGTCCCCGTAAACGAGGCCAGCGTGATCGAGAAGGGCGCGCTCGGCCCCGGCCAGCTGATCGCCGTCGACATGGCCGAGGGCAAGCTGTTCCACGACGGCGAGATCAAGGACAAGCTCGCCGCCTCCCAGCCCTTCGGCGAGTGGATCGAGAAGGTCGTGAACCTCAACGACATCCTGCGCGAGATCCCCGAGGAGCCGCTGTTCGAAGGCCCCGAGCTGCGCCGCCGCCAGATCGCCGCCGGCTACTCGATCGAGGAGCTGGAGCAGGTGCTGGCGCCGATGGCCGAGGACGGCAAGGAAATGATCGCCTCGATGGGCGACGACACGCCCTCGGCGGTGCTGTCGACCAAGTACCGCCCGCTGTCGCATTTCTTCCGGCAGAACTTCAGCCAGGTCACCAACCCGCCGATCGATTCTTTGCGCGAAAGCCGGGTGATGTCGCTCAAGACCCGGTTCGGCAACCTCAAGAACGTGCTCGACGAAAGCTCCAGCCAGGCCGAGATCCTGGTGCTGGAAAGCCCGTTCATCGCCAATGCCGAGTTCGACACCATGGTCGAGCAGTTCGGCGACCAGGTGGCCTTCATCGACTGCACCTTCCCGGCGGGCGGCGCCGCCGACGGGCTGCGCGCGGGGCTCGAGCGGATCCGCGCCGAGGCCGAGGACGCGGTGCGTTCGGGCGCGGGGCACATCGTGCTCACCGACCAGCACCAGGACGAGGACCGCATCGGCATGCCGATGATCCTCGCCACCTCCGCCGTGCATTCGTGGCTGACCCGCAAGGGTCTGCGCACCTTCTGCTCGGTCAACGTCCGCTCCGCCGAATGCATCGATCCGCATTACTTCGCGGTGCTGATCTCCTCGGGCGCGACCACGGTGAACGCCTATCTGGCGCAGGACAGCCTTGCCGACCGGCTGAACCGCGGCCTGCTCGAAGGCACGCTGACCGACATCATGCGCCGCTACCGCGACGCGGTGGATGCGGGCTTGCTGAAGATCATCGCCAAGATGGGCATCTCGGTCATCTCGTCGTATCGCGGCGGTCTCAACTTCGAGGCCGTGGGCCTGTCGCGCGCCATGTGCGCCGAATATTTCCCCGGCATGCACAGCCGCATTTCCGGTATCGGCTTGACCGGCATCCAGAAGAAGCTCGAAGAGGTGCACGCGCAGGGCTGGACCAAGCCCGGCGCCGATCTCGGCGCGCTGCCGATCGGCGGCTTTTACAAGTCGCGCCGCTCGGGCGAGAAGCACGCCTGGGAAGCGACCACCATGCACATGATGCAGGCCGCCTGCGACCGCGCCTCCTTCGAGCTGTGGAAGCAATACGCCTCGACCATGCAGGCCAACCCGCCGATCCATCTGCGCGACCTTCTGGCGATCAAGCCGATGGGCGAGGCGATCCCGATCGAGCAGGTGGAAAGCATCACCGCGATCCGCAAGCGCTTCGTCACGCCCGGCATGTCCCTGGGCGCGCTTTCTCCCGAGGCGCACAAGACGCTCAACGTTGCGATGAACCGGATCGGCGCCAAGTCGGATTCGGGCGAGGGCGGCGAGGATCCGGCGCATTTCCTGCCCGAGGCCAATGGCGACAACCCCAGCGCCAAGATCAAGCAGGTGGCGTCGGGCCGCTTTGGCGTCACCGCCGAATATCTCGGTGCCTGCGAAGAGCTTGAGATCAAGGTGGCCCAAGGCGCCAAGCCCGGCGAGGGCGGCCAGCTTCCGGGCATGAAGGTGACCAAGCTGATCGCGCGGCTGCGGCATTCGACCGAAGGCGTGACGCTGATCTCGCCGCCGCCGCATCACGACATCTACTCGATCGAGGATCTCGCGCAGCTGATCTACGACCTCAAGCAGATCAACCCGCGCGCCAAGGTGACGGTGAAGCTGGTGTCGTCGTCGGGCGTCGGCACCATCGCGGCGGGCGTGGCCAAGGCCAAGGCCGACGTGATCCTGATCTCGGGCCACAATGGCGGCACCGGGGCCAGCCCCGCGACCTCGATCAAATATGCGGGCCTGCCGTGGGAAATGGGTCTCACCGAGGCGCATCAGGTGCTCTCGATGAACAACCTGCGCAGCCGCGTCACGCTGCGCACGGATGGCGGTCTGCGGACGGGGCGCGACATCGTCATGGCGGCGATGATGGGGGCCGAGGAGTACGGCATCGGCACCGCGGCCCTCATTGCCATGGGCTGCATCATGGTGCGCCAGTGCCAGTCCAACACCTGCCCGGTCGGGGTCTGCACGCAGGACGAGGAGCTGCGCGGCAAGTTCACCGGCAACGCCGACAAGGTGGTGAACCTGATCACCTTCTACGCGCAGGAAGTGCGCGAGATCCTGGCAAGCATCGGTGCGCGTTCGCTCGATGAGGTGATCGGCCGGGCCGACCTGCTGACGCAGGTGTCGCGCGGCTCGGCGCATCTCGACGATCTCGACCTCAACCCGCTGCTGATCACCGTCGACGGCACCAAGGTCGATGGCACCAAGAGCATCCGCTACGACCGGGCCAAGCCGCGCAACGAGGTGCTCGACACGCTCGACGCCGAAATCGTCAAGGATGCCAAGCGCTTCCTCGAAGACGGCGAAAAGATGCAGCTGCAATACGCGGTGCAGAACACGCACCGCACCATCGGCACCCGCATCTCGGCGCACATCGTCGAGAATTTCGGGATGCGCAACCAGCTGCAGCCCGACCACCTGACGGTCAAGCTGACCGGCTCGGCGGGGCAGTCGCTCGGCGCCTTCGGCGCGCCGGGGCTGAAGATCGAGGTCTCGGGCGACGCCAACGACTATGTCGGCAAGGGCCTGTCGGGCGCGACCATCGTGGTGCGCCCGGCCATGGCCAGCCCGCTGGTCGCCTCCGAGAACACCATCATCGGCAACACCGTGCTTTACGGCGCGACCGCCGGTTACCTCTTTGCCGCCGGTCGCGCGGGCGAACGCTTCGGCGTGCGCAACTCGGGCGCGCATGTGGTGATCGAGGGCTGCGGCACCAATGGCTGCGAATACATGACCGGCGGCGTGGCGGTGATCCTCGGCTCGATCGGCGCCAATTTCGGCGCGGGCATGACCGGCGGCATGGCCTATCTCTACGACCCCGAAGGCCTCGCCGAGCCGCTGATGAACACCGAAACGCTCGTCACCTGCCCGGTCACCGTCGATCATTGGGAGGCCGAGCTGCACGGGCTGATCGAGCGTCACCAGCTGGAGACCGGCTCCCGCAAGGCCGCCGAGATCCTGCAGCACTGGGACAGCGAGAAGCACAATTTCCTGCAGGTCTGCCCCAAGGAGATGCTGCGCCACATCCCGCACCCGCTCACGGTCGAGGAGGTGGCGCTGCCCGCCGAGTGATCCCCGGTCAGGGAAGCCGACGCGAAAGGGCCGGTGCGGTGACGCACCGGCCCTTTTTCGCGCCGCCATGTTCGGCTTGACCCACCCCCGGCGGGCGCGGTCTATGACGGCATGGCCAAGCCCGTGAACACCTCCAGATCCGGCCCCGCCGCCCGCCGGGGCCGCAAGGGCGCCCGCGCCGCCAAACCGGCCTCTGCCGCGCCGCGCGCCCGGCTGGCCGCGCGCATCACGCGCGTCCTGCTCTGGGCCGGGCTCGGGCTGGTCGGCCTCGCGGGGGCGGCGATCCTGCTGTTTTCGACCGTGAACCCGCCGATCACCCCCTACATGATGTCCGAACGCGCGCGGCTGGGCGAGATCGCCCATGACTGGGTGCCGATGGAGGAGATCGCCCCGGTCATGGCCCGCGCCGCCGTCGCCGCCGAGGATGCGAATTTCTGCCTGCACTGGGGGCTCGATCTCAAGGCGATCCGCACCGCGATGGCGCAGGGCGGCAATCGCGGCGCCTCCACCATCAGCCAGCAGGTCGTCAAGAACGTCTATCTCTGGCAGGGGCGCAGCTGGCTGCGCAAGGCGCTGGAGGCCGCGATGACGCCGCCGGTCGAGGCGGTCTGGACCAAGCGGCGCATTCTCGAGACCTATCTCAACGTCGCCGAGTTCGACGAGGGCGTGTTCGGCGTGGGCCGCGCCGCGCCGCATTACTTCGGCGTCGCCGCCGCCGATCTGAGCGACGTGCAGGCCGCGCGGCTCGCCGCGATCCTGCCCGACCCCAAGGGGCGCTCGGCGGCCAACCCGTCGGATTTCGTGCGCGGGCGTGCCGCGCAGATCCTCGACGGCGCGGCCACGATCCGCCGGGACGGGCGCGACGACTGCTTCGAGTGATCCGCGCGGGATTGAAGCGGCACGGCAGTTGCGGCAGATAGGGGGCATGCAAAACACCCGTCCCGCCACCCATCGCCTCTATCATTTCCCCCTGTCGCCCTTCTCGCGGAAGGTGCGGCTCAGCCTTGCCGAGAAGCGAATCGAGGTCGAGCTGGTGGAGGAGCGCTACTGGGAACAGGATCCCGAGTTCATGCGCCGCAACCCGGCGGGGAAGGTGCCGGTCCTCAAGCTCGGCAACCGGATGATGTCCGAAAGCACGGCGATCTGCGAATACCTCGAAGAGGTGCAGCCCGATCCGCCGCTTTTGCCGCAATCGGTCGATGCCCGCTTCGAGGTGCGCCGTCTCGTCGGCTGGTTCGACGACAAGTTCAACCGAGAGGTGACCTCCAAGCTCCTCGGCGAGCGGGTGTTCAAGAAGGTCATGGGCGGCGGCTATCCCGACAGCACCAACGTCAAGGCCGGGGCACGGGCGATCAAGTATCACCTCGACTACATGGCGTGGCTGCTCGATCAGCGCCGCTGGCTCGCGGGCAACGAATTGTCGCTCGCCGATTTCGCGGCGGCCTCGCACCTGTCCTGCCTCGACTACATCTCGGACGTGGACTGGAACCGCTCGGAGACGGTCAAGGACTGGTACGCCAAGATCAAGTCGCGCCCGGCCTTCCGCTCGCTGCTCGCCGATCAGCTGCCGGGCTTTCCGCAGCCCGCGCATTACGCGGATCTCGATTTCTGAAGCGGATCGCTCGGGGCCGATGCTTCGAATGCGTATTTGGGGAATGGTGAAAGGGGGGGCGCGCGCCCTTGTTTCACCATTCTCCAAATACGCAGATCCCGCCGCGTCCACCGGGCGCCGCCATCCATGTTCCGGGAGGTTCCGGTGACCCCAGCATCGCTCAAGGACCGGCTGCGCGAGACGGCTCTGGCCGAGGGATTCGCCGAGATGGGAATCTGCCGCCCCGATGCCATCCCCGAGGCCGCCGGGCGGCTCGCCACCTATGTGGAGGAAGGCCGCCACGGCCAGATGGGCTGGATGGAGGAGCGGATGCACTGGCGCGGCGATCCCGCCGCGCTCTGGCCCGAGGCGCGCTCCGTCATCATGCTGGCCGAAGCCTATACGCCCCGGCATGACCCTCTCGAGGTGCTCGGTCACCCCGACCGCGCCGCGATCAGTGTCTACGCCCATGGCCGCGACTACCATGATCTCGTCAAGAAACGGCTGAAGCGGGTCGGGCGCTGGCTGCTGGAACAGCTGCCCGAAGAACAGATCAAGGTCTTCGTCGACACCGCGCCGGTCATGGAAAAGCCGCTGGCGCAGGCCGCAGGCCTCGGCTGGCAGGGCAAGCACACCAATCTTCTGGGCCGGACGGTCGGCAACTGGGTCTTCCTGGGCGCGATCTTCACCACCGCCGAGCTGCCCGTCGACGCGCCCGCGCGCGAAAAATGCGGCTCGTGCACGCGCTGTCTCGACATCTGCCCGACCCGCGCCTTTCCGGCGCCGTTCCAGCTCGATGCGCGGCGCTGCATTTCCTACCTCACCATCGAGCACAAGGGGCCGGTGCCCGAGGAATTCCGCGAAGCCTTGGGCAACCGCATCTATGGCTGCGACGACTGTCTCGCGGTCTGCCCGTGGAACAAGTTCGCGCAGGACGCGACCGAGATGCGCTATTTCGGCAAGGTCGACGCGCCACCGCTGGCCGACCTGGCACGGCTCGACGATGCGGCCTTCCGCGAGATGTTTTCGGGCAGCCCGATCAAGCGGATCGGGCGCGACCGGTTCTTGCGCAACGTCGCCTATGCCATCGGCAATTCCGGCGATCCGGGCCTGCTGCCGACGGCCCGCGATCTCGCGGCCGAGCCCGACCCGGTGCTGGCCGAGGCCGGTCAATGGGCCGTGAGGCGGCTGGAAGGGCAGGGGGACGGGGCTAGCTCGCTTTCCTGACAATCAGGAGAGGAGACCGAGATGAGAACGCTTTCCCCGATCGTGCTCGCGGCGCTGCTGCCCGGCGCGGCCTTCGCCGAACAGCACACCGAGTCCAAGCCGGTCGATCGCGGCCCGCCCAACGCCGAATACGAGCCCGCCTTTCCCGAACAGGAAATGGCGCCGCAGATGGAGGCCACCGAGGTCACCATCGAAACCTTCGCCGAAGAGCTCGAACGTCCATGGGGCATCGCGACCTTGCCCGAAGGCGGCTATCTCGTCACCGAACGCCCCGGGCGGCTGCGCCACGTCTCGGCCACGGGCGAGGTGCACGAGCCGATCACCGGCCTCCCCGAGATCGATGCGCGCAAGCAGGGCGGCCTTCTGGACGTGACGCTCTCTCCCGATTTCGGCACCGATCGCATGGTCTATTTCACCTATGCCAAGCCGGTCGATGGCGGCGTCGCCACGGCGGCCGCGCGCGGCACGCTCTCAGAGGACATGACCGCGCTCGACAGCGTCGAGGACATCTTTGTCCAGGGGCCGCCCTCGGACGCGCCGATGCATTACGGCTCGCGCATCACCTTCGACGGCGAAGGCCACGTCTTCATCACCACGGGCGAGCATTTCACCGACGAGAACCGCCAGCTCGCGCAAAAGCTCGACAACACCTATGGCAAGATCGTGCGGCTCAACCCCGACGGCTCGGTGCCGGAGGACAATCCCTTCGTGGGCCGCGACGGCGAGGACGCGATCTGGTCCTATGGTCACCGCAACATCCAGGGCGCGGCGATCCAGCCTGCCACCGGCGATTACTGGGCGATCGAGCACGGGCCCGCTGGCGGCGACGAGCTCAACCGGCCGCAGCCGGGCGCCAATTACGGCTGGCCCGAGGTGAGCTACGGCATCCGCTATGACGGCGCCCCGATCGGCACCGGCGCGCCGCGGGCCGAAGGCATGGAGGAGCCGGTCTATTACTGGGATCCGGTGATCGCGCCCGGCGGCATGGCGTTCTACGAAGGCGACGCCTTCGAGGGGTGGGAAGGCGACCTGATCATCGCCTCGCTCGCGCCCGGCGAAATCGTGCGGCTCGACATCGACGACGCGGGCCGCGTGGCCGGCGAGGAGGCGCTTGCAAGCGGCAATGGCCGGGTGCGCGACGTGGAGATCGCCGGGGACGGATCGGTGCTGTTCCTGATCGACAGCGAGGCGGGCGCGATCCTGCGCATGTCGCCGAAATCCTGATCTTTGAAGGACCGCGTCCCGGCGCCGGATGGCCTATGTCGGGGCGCGGCACGAAAGGGGCAGATCGAATCGCCGTGATCGGCTAGGTTGCGGGTCCGCGATATCCCCAAGGGAGGACATATCGATGACCAAGCACGTGATCGACAAGCCCAAGGACCGCTCTGCCATCAAGACCCGCGAATACGCCCGGCTCGAGCGCGAGGGCGGGCTGCATCGTTCGGTCAGGCGGCTGCATGCCCGCAGCCTCGGCGCCCGCGGCGCCACCCGGCTGCGCCAGTTTCTGCGGATCGAGCGCGGTCACGAGGCCTGACGGTTTCGACCCTCTAGACGGGCGAAGGCAGGCGGCGGGCCGGGCGGCGCGCCGCCGCGCTTGCCCTTGCCGCGCGCGCGGTTAGGGTCGGGGCGAAAGGAAGCCCCATGTCCCGCCCCACCCCTTCGCAGGCCGCGGCCAGCCCGCCGCCGCAACAGCCGATGCGCGGCATCGCCTTCAAGGTCGCCTCGGTCTGCGTCTTCGTCGCCATGGCCGCGATCATCAAGGCGACCTCCGGCGTCGTGCCGCCCGGCGAGGCGGTGTTCTTTCGATCCTTTTTCGCGCTGCCCGTGATCGTCGCATGGCTGGTCTGGCGCGGCGAGTTGCGCCACGGGCTCAAGACGCCCAACCCGATGGGGCATCTGTGGCGCGGGCTCGTCGGCACCGCCGCGATGGGGCTCGGCTTCACGGCGCTGGGGTTGCTGCCCTTCCCCGAGGTGACGGCGATCGGCTATGCCGCGCCGCTGATGGTGGTGGTGCTGGCGGCGATGTTCCTGGGGGAAAACGTCCGGCTGTTCCGGCTCTCGGCGGTGGGGGTGGGGTTGATCGGCGTGCTGATCGTCATGTCGCCGCGGCTGTCGGTGACGTCGGATCCGCTCAGCATGGCCGAAACGCTGGGCGCGGTGGTGGCGCTGGGCGGCGCGCTCTGCGCGGCGCTGGCGCAGGTTTTCGTGCGCAAGCTCACCCGCACCGAGGGCACCGCGGCGATCGTGTTCTGGTTTTCCATGACGGCGAGCGTGCTGGCGCTGTTCACGCTGCCCTTCGGCTGGGTGCTGCCGGGGCCGGGCACCGCCGCACTTCTGGTGCTGGCGGGGATACTGGGCGGCATCGGGCAGATCTTCCTGACGTCGAGCTACCGCTATGCCGACGCCTCGCTGATCGCGCCGTTCGAATACGCCTCGATGCTGCTGGCGCTGGGCGTGGGCTATTTCGTCTTCGACGAGGTGCCGACATGGGCGATGCTGGGCGGCGCCGCGATCATCATCGCGGCGGGCATCGCGATCATCTGGCGTGAACGCAGGCTCGGGCTGGAGCGGGGCCGCGGGCGGCGCGCGATGAGCCCGAACGGCTGAGCGGTCGCGCCGCCGCCGGGGTCAGGTGAACAGGAAATCATCCGCATCGATCCGCTTTTGCGCCACGTCGAGCAGGCGGATCGACTGGTCGCCGAAGGCGATGATCGTGTCGTCCCCGGCCTGCGAAAGATCGAGCTTGCGAAAGCCGTTGGCGCCGCTCTGGATTTCGATCAGGTCGATATTGACACGAAAATCCGTCACCGCGTCCGTTCCCGACCCCTTGTGAAAGACAAAGATGTCGCGACCGGCATTCCCGGTCAGCCTGTCATTGCCCTTGCCGCCGGTCAGCACGTCGCCGCCGCCGCCGCCGATCAGGGTGTCGCGCCCGCCCTGGCCGTCGAGAAGGTCGCCGCGATTGCCGCCGGTCAGCCGGTCGTTGCCGCCGCCGCCCTTGAGGATGTCGACACCGGCCTGCCCGTTCAGGACATCGTCGCCGCCGCCGCCCTTGAGCGTGTCGCGACCGCCCTGGCCGGTCAGAACGTCGCCGCCGCTCGCCCCGAGCAGCGTGTCGTCGCCGCCGCCGCCGAGCAGCACGTCGTTGCCCTTCTGCCCCAGAAGGGTGTCATCCCCCGCCAGCCCGAGAAGCCGGTCATTGCCGCCGCGGCCCTCGATCCGGTCGTTATAGGCCTCGCCCGAGATGCGGTCATTGCCACCGGTGCCGGACAGGCGCAGCACGTCGGTCAACGCGTCGTCGTTGAGTATCGTCGCACGGCCCCCCGAATACGCCTCGATCACCCCCGGCACGAACAGGCCGAGCGAAAAGTCTTCGTCCGCCTCGTAGCCATTGTCGCCGATCACCTCGACGCCGACGGTGGCGGTGCGCTGGCCTTCGTGGATCGTCACCGTGCCGCTGGTCTGGACGAAGTCGCGCCCGGCCGTGGCGCCGTCGCCGCGGGTCCTGTAGGAGATGTCGATGTCGAAGGGCGCCGGTCGGGACAGCTCCATCTCGAAGCTGGCGGTGACGCGGGCGTCGTCATGCTCGAGAACCGTCGGGTCGGAGACATGCAGCGCAAGCGTGTTGCCGGCGCTGTCATTGTCGAGAACCCAGCCCACCGCCTGCGTGACCGTCGCCCGGCCCGGCAGCAGCGCCCCGGTCGGTTCGAGCAATTCCAGAACCACGCTTTCATCGGTTTCGGGGTCGAGATCGCCATAGGGAAAGACCGAGACCTGCTTGACCATTTCGCCGGGGCGGAAGGTCAGTGTGCCCGCCGAGTAGCTGCCGCCGCTGAAATGGTCGGTGCCGGGCTGGGCCAGACCCGCCGCGAGCCGCCAGCCCACCGTGACCGTTTCGCTGCTGGGTTCGGTCAGGCTGACCAGATATGTCAGCGTGTTGTAGCTGCTGTCGCCCTCGGTCAGGCTGCCGCCCCGCGCCAGCACATAGGGGCCCGATCCCGCGTCGTCGTCGATCAACAGCGCCCGGCCGCCATCGGCTTGGCTGATCCCGTCCGGCAGGTCGAGTTGCAGCTCGATGGTCTCGAGCGATTCCAGGACGCGATCCCCCTTGAGGGGCACGCGAATGCGCGCCTCGGTCTCGCCCGGCGCGATGACCAGCGTGCCCGCCTTGCCGGCATGATCCTCGCCGGCGCGGGCGGACCCGCCAAAGCTGTAGGGAATGCGCAGCTCCGACATCGCCGGGCGCGACAGCGACAGCTCGAACTCCGCGGTGCCGGTTTCGTTCATGCGCGGATCGCTGACCGAGATCGCCCGCGGCATGGCGAGACCGTCATCGTCGAGCACCCAGCCCACGGCCCGCAGCGAAGCCGCGCCATCCTCGAGCGTGGCGCGCGACGGGGTGAGCAGCTCGATCACGACGCTTTCGTCGGATTCGACCAGCGCATCGCCGAAGGGATAGGCCCTGACCTCCTTGAGCGTTTCGCCGGGACGGAAGGTGACGACCCCGCTCGAATAGCTGCCGCCCGAGAAAAGATCGGTCTTCCCGGTGACCGATCCGCCGGTGATCTGCCATGGCACGGTGATCGTATCGGTCGAGATCCGGTCGAGAGTCAGGTTGAAGATCAGGGCTTGGTAGCTGCTTTGCCCCTCGGCAAGCGACGTGCCGGATACGGAAATCACGCTCATGGGAGACCTTTCAACAAAAACAACGGGAAACAATGAGACATGCGATGCGCCATCATAGCCTACACGTTAACGGATGATTCTCCGAGCCGTGCGATGTGTCCCGGAGGTGGTCGGCGCGGCGCAGAGCGACCGGTCCGGGTTGTCATTGCCCGTCGGCCGCGCGGCGCCTGCCCTGCGCGGGCCCGTGTCCGGGGGAGCGGGGTCCGTGGCCCGGGGCCCGGTTGCCCGTCCGGTCACCGGGCGCGGCGGTCATCGGCGCGGGTTTGGGCGGTGTCCGGTGCAATCTCCTCGCGCACCTGCCCCCATGCGGTCAGCGTGAACACCACCGTGCCGCCGACCACGTTGCCCGCCAGCACCGGCAGGAAGAACGACAGGATCGCCGGACCCGGCGCCAGCTCGCCGAGGATCAGCAGGTAGGCCATCTCGACCGCGCCGGCGACGATATGGGTGAAATCGCCCGCGGCGATCAGCCATGTGAAGATGAAGATGATCCAGAAATGCTCCTGATCGCCCGAGGACAGCATCCAGACCAGCGCCGCGATCAGGATGCCGGCCGGGATCGCCTTGGCGAAACCCGCGGCGGCGCCCGCGCCGGTGGCGTGATGCGACAGCTCGGCCATGGCCGCGGCGACCTCGGGCGGGATCGCCTGGGTCAGCGCATAGAAGGCGGCGGCGGCAAAGCAACCGATCAAGTTGGCGCCCAGCACGATGCCCCACAGCCGCGCCAGCCCACGGGCGCAGCGCGGGCCCGGACGGGTCAGCAGCGGCAGGACGGTGGTGATCGTGTTCTCGGTGAACAGCTGCATCCGGCTCAGGATCACCAGCAGAAACCCGATCGTGTAGCCGATATTCTCGACCAGGGGCCGCCAGCCCGCCTCGGGCAGGTAGGCGCGAAACACCGCTTCGGCCAGCACCGACATCGAGATCAGCATGCCCGCGGCGATGCCCGAGAACACCAGAGAAGAGGTCGGGCGCATCAGCTCCTCTTCGCCCGCGCGCAACACCACGTGATAGACGAGCCGCGGCGACAGGTGTCCCGCGCGCGAGACGGCCTCGTCCTCCTGATGGCTGCGGACCTTCGCGGTCGGGGCGCTCTCTCGCGGTTGGGCGGGGGCGGTCCTGTCCTTGTCGGTGCTGCGGTGCGCGTCGGTCATGCGGTCTCCTCGAGGGGGGCGTTGACGGTACAGCTATGACGCGACCGGCCCGAGGAAAGCGGGGGCGGTGCCCGCGCGGGTCCCGCCCCGGCGTGCGGCGGCACGAAAAAGGGGCGACGCCGCGTGGCGCCGCCCCCCATGAAGGCACGTTCGAACGGATCGGGCCGGTCAGGCGCGGACCAGCTTCTCGTAGCTTTCGGCGATGTCGCGGGTCAGCGCGCCGACCTCGAAATTGTAATCGCCGATCTGCCCCACCGGCGTGACCTCGGCCGCCGTGCCGGTGAGCCAGCACTGCTCGAAGCCTTCGAGTTCCTCGGGCATGATGTGGCGCTCATGCACGGTCAGCCCCTTTTCGCGCAGCATGCCGATCACGGTCTGCCGGGTGATGCCGTTGAGGAAGCAGTCGGCCAGCGGCGTGTGCACCTCGCCATCCTTGACGAAGAACATGTTGGCGCCGGTCGCCTCGGCCACGTAGCCGCGATAGTCGAACATCAGCGCGTCCGAGCAGCCCTTGGCCTCGGCGGCGTGCTTGGACATGGTGCAGATCATGTAAAGACCGGCGGCCTTGGCCTGGGACGGCGCGGTCTCGGGGGAGGGGCGCTTCCACTTGGCGATGTCGAGCTTGGCGCCCTTCATCTTGGCGTCGCCGTAATAGCTGCCCCATTCCCACGCCGCGATCGCGAGCCGGACCGGGTTGCGCTGCGAGGCCACGCCCATGTCGGGGCCGGCGCCGCGCCAGGCGATGGCGCGCACATAGGCGTCCTTCCAGCCATTGGCTTCGAGCACCGCGTATTTCGCGGCGCCGATCTCGTCGACCGTGTAGGGGATCTCGAAATCCAGAAGCTCGGCCGAGCGGCGCAGCCGTTCGGAATGCGCCATGCCCTTGAAGATCCGGCCATTGTAGCACCGCTCGCCCTCGAACACCGAGGAGGCATAGTGCAGCGCGTGGGTCAGGATGTGGACATTGGCCTCCCGCCATTCCACCAGCTTCCCGTCGAGCCAGATCTTCCCGTCGCGATCGTCGTAGCCGCCCGCCATGGCGTGCCTCCCTGTCAAGATGCCGGGCGCGGATTCGGACCTCGAGACCGAAAATTGCGCCTCATGGGGCAAATCGCTAGACCTTCGCCCTTGGAATGTCAACAAGGCTGACGTATTGTGTCCCGAAGGGCAAGACCGAAGGGGACAGACCGCATGGCCGAGGCACCGCTGCCGCAGGGAGGATCGAGCCTTCTCTTCCTGACGGACGAACAGCTCAGGAAGGGCATCGAGGCGATGTTCTTTGCCTATCGCGGCTTTACCGCCGATCCCGACCGCATCCTCGAGGGACGCGAGATGGGCCGCGCCCATCACCGGGCGATCCATTTCATCCACCGTTCCCCCGGCACCACCGTGTCGAACCTGATGGCGCTTCTGGGCGTCACCAAGCAGTCGCTGAACCGGGTGCTCAGGGCGCTGATCGCCGAAGGGCTGGTCGAGGTGCGGGTCGGGCGGCGCGACCGGCGCGAGCGCAACCTGCACCTGACGCCGGAGGGGGCGGCGCTGGAGCGCGAGCTGTCGGATGCCCAGCGCGAGCGGATGCGCGCCGCCTACCGCACCGCCGGGCCGGTGGCCGTGGCCGGATTCCGGCAGGTGCTCGAGGCGATGATGGACGAGGAAAGCCGCCGTCAATACGAGGCGTTGGCCGGGAGGGGCGGCTGATGAGCACCGAGCTTGCGCATATTCTCGTGGTGGATGACGACGCGCGGCTGCGCGCGCTGTTGCAGAAATTCCTTGCCCGGCACGGCTATCTCGTCACCGGGGCGCGCGACGCCGCCCATGCGCGCCGGCTGCTGACCGGGCTCGATTTCGACCTGATCGTGCTCGACGTGATGATGCCCGGCGAGGATGGCATCACGCTGTGCCGGGCCCTGCGCGAGAAGCTGCCGGTGCCGATCCTGCTTCTGACCGCACGCGGTGAGACCGAGGACCGCATCATGGGGCTCGAAGCCGGGGCGGACGACTACATCGCCAAGCCCTTCGATCCCAAGGAGCTTCTGCTCAGGATCAACGCGGTGCTGCGCCGCCAGCCCGCGCCCGACCCGGTGCCGGAGCGGCCCACCACGCTGGAGCTCGGCCCGGTGCGCTACGACGTGACCCGTGGCGAGATGTGGGAGGGCGAGAGCCGGATCCGGCTGACCGCGACCGAATCGCAATTGATGCGGATCTTCGCCGCCCGCCCCGGCGAAGCGGTGAGCCGCGCCAGCCTCGTCGAGGAGCTGGGCCGCGGCGGCGGCCAGAGCCAGGAGCGCGCGGTCGACGTGCAGATCACGCGGCTCCGGCGCAAGTTCGAAGCCGACCCGCGCCAGCCGCGCTATTTGCAGACGGTGCGCGGCGAGGGCTACATGCTGGCCCCGGACTGACGCGGCGGGATTTGCGTATTTGCGGAATGGTGAAACAGCCGGGCGCGCCATTTGCCTTTCACCATTCCGCAAATACGCAAATCCCGCCCGTTTCGGCCCGCGCGACGGTGATCGTCCCGCGCTTGCACCTGGCCCCGATCTGCGCTTGCCTGCGGGGATGACCACAGCGCTTCTCACCCATCCCGACGGCTTTGACCACGACACCCCGCCCGGCCATCCCGAGCAGGTCGCCCGGCTGCAGGCCGTGCTCGACGCGCTCGGCGGCATCGAGCTGTTGCGCGTCAAGGCGCCGCTCGCGGCCGAGGCCGACCTGCTGCGCGTGCACCCCAAGCCCTATCTCGACGACCTGCGCAATGATGCGCCCGAACATGGCCGCCGCCAGCTCGACGCCGACACCTGGCTCTCGCCCGGCAGCCTCGGCGCGGCGTGGCGCGGCGCGGGGGCGGCGATCCGGGCGGTGGACATGGTGCTCGGGGGCGAGGCGGCCAACGCCTTTTGCGCGATGCGCCCGCCCGGCCACCACGCCGAGCGTGAGACCGCGATGGGGTTCTGCCTTCTGGGCAATGTCGCGGCGGCGGCGAAGCACGCGCTCGACCATCACGGGCTGGACCGCGTGGCGATCGTCGATTTCGACGTGCATCACGGCAACGGCACGCAGGATCTGGTCGAGGATGATGCGCGCATCCTGTTCTGCTCGACCCACGAGATGCCGCTTTATCCGGGCACGGGCGATCCGTCGGAGACCGGCCCGCATGGCACGGTGGTCAACGTGGCGCTGCGCGCGGGCACGGACGGGGCGGGGCTGCTGGCGGCTCTGGAGGACAAGGTATTCCCGAGGGTCGCGGCGCATCGGCCCGAACTGATCCTCGTCTCTGCCGGGTTCGACGCGCACCGCGAAGACCCGCTGGCCGGGCTGATGCTCGAGACCGAGGATTTCGCGCGGATCACGTCCAGGATCTGCGATCTGGCCGACGATCTGTGTGCGGGGCGCGTGGTCTCCGCGCTCGAAGGCGGTTATGACCTGAACGCGCTGGGCGCCTCGGCGGCGGCCCATGTCAGGATATTGGAGGAACGCGGACGATGAGCGACGCGACACCCGTGAACGAGATGAGCTTCGAGGCGGCGATCCGCGAGCTGGAGCAGGTGGTGGGCAAGCTGGAGCGCGGCGATGTCGCGCTCGACGATTCCATCGCGCTCTACCAGCGCGGCGCCGAGCTGAAGGCGCGCTGCGAAAAGCAGCTCGCCGATGCCGAGGAGAAGGTCGCCAAGATCACCCAAGGCCCCGATGGCGAGGCGCAGGGCACCGCGCCGCTCGATGGCTGAGGCGTTCCGCGCCGCGTTGGCGCAGGCGGGGCGCGATGCGCAGGCGCTGATTTCGGCGCGGCTCGGGCGGCATGACCTGCCCGTGGCCCGCGCGATGGAGCACGCCGTCACCGGCGGCAAGGGGCTGCGCGGTTTTCTCGTGCTCGAAGGCGCGAAGCTGCACGGCGTGGCGCGCGAGGCGGCGCTTTTGCCCGCCGCCGGGATCGAGGCGCTGCACGCCTATTCCCTCGTGCATGACGATTTGCCCGCCATGGATGACGACGATCTGCGCCGGGGCCGGCCCACCGTGCATGTCGCGTGGGACGAGGCGACCGCGATCCTCGCGGGCGACGCGCTGCAAAGCCTTGCCTTCGAGCTCTGCGCCGATCCGGCGGTCGGGCCGCACCGCGCCGATCTGTGCCTCGCGCTCGCGCGGGCGGGTGGCATCGCGGGGATGGTCGGCGGGCAGGCGCGCGACATCATGGCCGAAAGCGCCGAGACACCGCTCGATCTGGCGCAGATCACCGAGCTGCAGCAGGGCAAGACCGGGGCGCTGATCCGCTGGTCGGCCGAGGCGGGCGCGGTGATGGCCGGGGCCGATACCCGGCCCTTGGGGCGCTATGCCGCGGCTCTGGGCCTTGCCTTTCAGATCGCGGACGACATCCTCGACGTGGAGGGGGACGCGGTCAGGATGGGCAAGGCGGTGCGCAAGGATGCGGGCGCGGGCAAGGCGACCTTCGTGTCGCTGCTCGGGCTCGGCGCGGCGAAAACCCGCGCGCGCGATCTGGTCGAGACCGCCTGCGATGCGCTGTCGCCCTATGGCGCGGGCGCGGCAACCTTGCGCGAGGCGGCCCGCTTCGTTATCGCGCGCGACAACTGAACATCAGGGGGCTCGCCATGACCCAGACGCCGAACCGCCCCGTCACGCCCATCCTCGACCGGGTGAAGATCCCCGCCGACATGAAGCGGCTGAGCGACGCCGAGCTCAAGCGGCTCGCCGACGAGCTGCGCGCCGAGACGATCTCGGCGGTGAGCGAGACCGGCGGGCATCTGGGCGCGGGCCTCGGCGTGGTCGAGATGACCGTGGCGCTGCACGCGGTGTTCGACACGCCGCGCGACCGGCTGATCTGGGATGTGAGCCACCAGTCCTACCCGCACAAGATCCTGACCGGGCGGCGCGACCGGATCCGCACCCTGCGCCAGAAGGGCGGTCTGTCGGGCTTCACCAAGCGCTCGGAGAGCGCCTATGACCCGTTCGGCGCCGCCCACAGCTCCACCTCGATCTCGGCGGCGCTGGGGCTGGCGACGGCGCGCGATCTCGGCGGGCGCGGGATCGAGGGCGAAAGCGTCGGCGACTGCATCGCGGTGATCGGCGACGGCGCGATGAGCGCGGGCATGGCCTATGAGGCGATGAACAATGCGGGCCATCTGGGCAAGCGGCTCATCGTCATCCTCAACGACAACGAGATGTCGATCGCGCCGCCGGTGGGCGCGATGTCCTCCTATCTCTCGCGGCTCTACGCCGGCGCGCCGTTCCAGGAGTTCAAGGCGCTGGCCAAGGGGGCGGTGAGCTTCCTGCCGCCGCCCTTCCAGGAGGGGGCCAAGCGTGCCAAGGACGTGTTCAAGCACATGACCGTCGGCGGCACGCTGTTCGAGGAGCTGGGCTTTTCCTATATCGGTCCGATCGACGGGCACGACATGGAGCAGATGCTTTCGGTGCTGCGCACCGTGAAGGCGCGCGCCGACGGGCCGGTGCTGATCCACGCGATCACCCGCAAGGGCAAGGGTTATGCCCCTGCCGAGACGGCCTCGGACAAGGGTCACGCGACCGCCAAGTTCGACATGGTGTCGGGCAAGCAATCCAAGGCCAAGAGCAACGCACCCTCCTACACCTCGGTGTTTTCCGACAGCCTCGTCAAGCTGGCGGAGACCGACGACAAGATCGTCGCCGTGACGGCGGCGATGCCCGACGGCACGGGGCTTGCGCGGTTCATGGACCGCTATGCCAGCCGCTGCTTCGACGTCGGCATCGCCGAGCAGCACGCCGTGACCTTTGCCGCCGGTCTCGCGGCGGGGGGCATGAAGCCGTTCTGCGCGATCTACTCGACCTTCCTGCAGCGCGGCTACGATCAGGTCGTGCATGACGTGGCGATCCAGCGGCTGCCGGTGCGCTTCGCGATCGACCGCGCGGGTCTCGTCGGGGCCGATGGCGCGACCCATGCCGGATCGTTCGACGTGGGCTTCATGGCCAACCTGCCGGGCATGGTGGTGATGGCCGCCGCCGACGAGGCGGAGCTGGCGCGCATGGTGGTCACGGCGGCGGCGCATGACGAAGGCCCGATCGCCTTTCGTTTTCCGCGCGGCGAAGGCGTCGGCGTCGAGATCTCCGCCGAGGCGCAGCCCATCGAGATCGGAAAGGGCCGGATCGTGCAGGAGGGCAGCCGCGTGGCGCTTTTGTCCTTTGGCACGCGGCTGTCGGAGGTCACGAAGGCCTCCGAGGCGCTGGCCGCGCGCGGCATCACGCCGACCATTGCGGATGCCCGCTTCGCCAAGCCGCTGGATCGCGAGATGATCCTGGGGCTGGCGGCGGATCACGAGGCGCTGATCACCATCGAGGAAGGCGCCGTCGGCGGCTTTGGCAGCCATGTGGCGCAGCTTCTCGCGGATGAGGGCGTGTTCGACCACGGCCTGAAGTTCCGCTCCATGGTGCTGCCCGATATCTTCATCGATCAGGCCAGCCCGGCGGACATGTACGAAACGGCGCAGCTTTCGGCGCGGCACATCGAGGAAAAGGTGCTCTCGGTGCTGGGTGTCGAGGTGATCGGCAAGCGCGCCTGACCCGGCTTCAACCCGGTTTCACGGGGGGCGCGCTTGTCGCCAGTACCGGCGCCCGCCGCGTGCCGAGAAACAGCCAGCGTGCGGCTTCGTTCCGTTCGATCAGCCGGTGTGCGGCCAGCGCCAGCGCCACCGACAGGCAGTACCGGGCGAATGGGTGATGCAGGCCGAAATGATCGGCGATCACGTATTGTAGCGGCTGGTGCAGGTACATCACCGTGAGCGCCGCCACGCCGACCTGCTGGAGCAGCGAATTCAGGCCGGGCAGCTGAGCCGCGACATGCGCAATGAACAGCAAAGGCAGGCAGGCGCTGAGCGACGCCAGCACCGACACCAGCGGCCAGCCATAGCTGGCCCGTTTCATGGCAAGGGGCGGCGCCTGAAAGTGCAGCGCCGCGGCGATGTAGGCCAGAGTGATCAGGGCCGCCAGAAGGGTAAGCACGCCCTGCCTGGTGGCGTGAATGCGCAGCCTTCGAGCCATCGCGCCGAGATGATAGATGGGCAGCGCCATCGCGACGACGTTGAGCGCCAGTGGCAGGTGAAATGCAGGCGCGGCCCATTGGTTCAACAGCGCCAGGCCGGTGCTGCCCGCCATGATCGCCCAGAGCGCGCGGCTGGAGACGCGATGGTTGAGCCAATGGTAGCAGACCAACGTCGCAAAGTAGCAAGGCGGGAACCAGAAGACCGCGAACCATCCTTGCAACAGCTCGCCGCCATAGAGCATGCGCCAGGTCAGGGTGTGCAGGTCATCCGTGCCCCCGTCGAGAGCGATTTTCACCGCGTGCAGCAGCAGCAGCAGGCCGAAATAGGGCACCAGAAATTGATGCGCTTTCCGATGAAGGAATTCGCCAAACGGTTCGTGCCCACGGAAGAGATAGCCGCCCACGAAGAAGAAGAACGGCATGTTCAGAACATAGGCGAGAAGCGAGTAGGGCTGTGGCAGGATATGTCCTGACACCATGACCAGAATCGCGAGGCCGCGCGCGATGTCGAAAACCCGGTCGCGAGAATGCGGATCGGAGCGCTGCGACCGAGACGGCGAGAAAGTCCCGCCGAAGCCAACCGAAAACAAACGCATGGCCGGTAACCAGATCTAGGGGAAAGCTTGCAACACAGGTTTACCCTAGGTTGCCTGCCCAAGCCGGGTCCAGCTATTTCTCCGGCTTTCGCGATAACAACGCGGCGAGCCCTGAGCGGTAATCGGGATGGATCAGCCGCACGCCCAGCTCGTCCTTGATCCGGTCGTTTCGAACCTTTTTCGATTCCGCGTAGAAGCTGCGCGCCATCGGCGTCATCTCGGCCTTTTCGAAGTCCAGTTCGGGCGGCACCGGCAGGCCGAGCAGCTCGGCGGCATGGGCGATGACGTCCTGCGGCGGGGCGGGGTCGTCGTCGCACAAATTGTAGATCGCGCCGGGGTTCGGGCGGTCGATGCTCGCCTTCAGCACCTGCGCGATGTCGTCGACATGGATGCGGCTGAAGACCTGGCCGGGCTTGACGATGCGCCGGGCCGTGCCCGCGCGGACCTTGGCAAAGGGACCGCGGCCGGGGCCGTAGATGCCCGCAAGGCGGAAGATGTGCAAAGGCAGGCCGGGGACCGCCCGCCATGCGGCCTCGGCCTCGACGCGGGCCTTGCCGCGCTTGGTCGCCGGGCGCAGCTCGCTGTCCTCGTCGACCCAACCGCCGTCGCGGTCGCCATAGACGCCGGTTGTGGAGAGGTAGCCCACCCATGCGAGGCGGTTTGCCCGCGCCGCGATGGCGCCCTGCCAGTCGCGCAGCACCGGGTCGCCATCCGCGTCGGGCGCGGCGGAGATCAGCAGGTGCGTGGCCGCGTCGAGCGCGGGCGTCAGGTCGCTGCCGGGCCAGATCGCAGGTTCGACGCCCGTCGCGCGCAGCGCCTCGGCCTTGTCGTCCGAACGGGTGGTGCCGATGACGCGCCAGTCGTCGGGCAGGAGGCGGGCGAGGGCGCGGGCGGAATAGCCGTGGCCAAAGGAGAGCAGCGTTTTCATGAGGGATATGTGCCCGATGCGGCGCTAGCGGTCCAGCAGGGCGAGGGTGCGCGCGTCCGGGCCGTCATAGAAGGCGTCGAGGATTTTCGAGAAGACCGGGTCGGTGCCGGGCTGCGCGGCAAAGAGCGTGGCGCTGCTGCGCAGTTTCAGCGCGTCGATGCCACCGAGGATCTCCTCGGGCGCGCGGTCGCGATGGGCGAGCATGGCGCGGCTGATCTCGACGAGGCGCGGTCCGAGGACGGGATGGGCGAGATAGGCGCGTGCCTCTTGGGCGTCCGCGATGCCGTAATGCTGCGCCATGGGCGAGCGGCCAAGGCCGCGCAGTTGCGGCCAGACATACCACATCCAGTGGCTGCGCTTTCGCCCCGTCTCGATCTCGGAGAGAGCGGTGGCGTAGCTGTCCTTCTGCGCGTTGACGAAGCGATCGAGGCTCATGACAGTAGCCTCAGCAACGCGCGCTCGGCCTGCCGCAGCCCGGCGGTTTCGGGCAGGTCGTCGAGCAACGCGGCGCGGTCCCTGGCATCCGCCTCGTGCAGCGCGATCACGCGGGGGTGGATGTAGCTGTTGCGCGCGATGGTGGGCGTGTTGTGCAGCCGTTCGGCGGCGGCCTCGCTCATGCTCTTGATGGTCAGCTCCTCCTCGCGCAGCGCGCAGGACAGCGCCGCCTCCGAGCCCGCCCATGTGCGGAAGGTCTTGGCGGTGATGTGGTCCGAGCCGGTGATCTCGGCGAGCCGGTCGTTGACCTGCCCGGAGGAGACGCCGCGCGGCGTGCCGTCCTCGTCGATCCAGCCGATCAGCTCCTTTCCGGGCAGGTCGTGCAACTGCCCCAGCACCTTCATCAGCGATTTGTCCTTCAGCCTGCGGTTCACCTGCTTGTTGCCCTTGGCCCTGTAGCGCAGCCGCATCTCGTCACCGGTGAGCCGGATGTGCCGCCCCGTCAGGGTGGTGGCGCCATAGGTGCGGTTCTCGGCGGCGTATTCGGGGTTGCCGACGCGGATCGACACCCGGTCGATCAGCGCCAGCACGGCGGCGATGGCGAAATCGAGCTCGCCCGCCTCGCCCGACAGGTCGCGGCGGATGCGGCGGCGGATCGCGGGCAGGGCCGCACCGAATTCGGCGAGATGGTCGAACTTGTGCGCCTCGCGCCAGGCGCGCCAGTCGGGGTGGTAGCGGTACTGCTTGCGGGTGCGGGCGTCGAGACCGGTGGCCTGCAGGTGGCCATGCGGCGCGGGGCAGATCCAGACCTTTTCATAGGCGGGCGGCACGGCCAGCGCCTCGATCCGCCGCCGTTCGGGGCCGCGCGCGATGGTGGTGCCGTCGGGCGCGGTATAGGTAAAGCCGCGCCCGCGGCGGCGGCGGGTGATGCCGGGTTCGGAATCGGGATAATAGACGAGGCTGGCGGGGGGCGGCATAGCGGATCTCCTCGGTCTTCGAAACGCGCATCGGCCCCGCGCCGTTCCCGGGCGAGGTGTCGCGGCCATGGCTGCGCCCTGTTTCACCATTCCGCAAATACGCAGGGCGCGGCGCCGACGCCATGCGGCGGGGCGGGGGTTGCGGCGCTTCGCCGGTTGGTATGAAATCCGAAAATGGAACATGCCTTCAGACCCTGGGCCGAGGTTGCCCCCCGTCTCGTCGCCGTGGCCGCGGGCCGCGACGCCGCCGATCTCGTGATCCGCGGCGGGCGTCTGGTGAACGTGCAGAGCCGCGAGATCCTCGATGGCTGGGAGGTGGCGGTGGCCGAGGGGCGGTTCGCCTATGTCGGCCCCGATGCCAGCCATTGCATCGGCGAGGGCACCGAGGTTGTCGACGCCGGCGACCGCTACCTGATCCCCGGCCTGATCGACGCGCATATGCATATTGAGAGCGGCATGCTCACCCCGGCCGAATTCGCCGCCGCCGTGATCCCGCACGGCACCACGACGATGTTCACCGACCCGCACGAGATCGCCAACGTGCTCGGGCTCGACGGCGTGCGGATGATGCATGACGAGGCGTTGATGCAGCCGGTGAACATCTTCACCCAGATGCCGTCCTGCGCGCCCTCCGCGCCGGGGCTTGAGACGACGGGTCACGAGATTTCTCCCGAGGACGTGGCCGAGGCGATGCAATGGCCCGGCATCGTCGGCCTTGGCGAGATGATGAATTATCCCGGCGTCGTCGCGGGCGATCCCAAGATGCTGGCCGAGATCGCGGCCACCATGCGCGCGGGCAAGACCGTGGGCGGGCATTACGCCAGCCCCGATCGCGGCGTGCCGTTCCACGCCTATGTGGCGGGCGGCCCGGCGGATGACCACGAGGGCACGCGCGAAAGCGATGCGATCGACCGGGTGCGGCAGGGCATGCGCTCGATGCTGCGGCTGGGCTCGGCGTGGTACGACGTCGAAAGCCAGATCACCGCCGTCACCGAAAAGGGGCTCGATCCGCGCAACTTCGTGCTGTGCACCGATGACTGCCATTCCGGCACGCTGGTGAATGACGGCCACATGGACCGGGTGGTGCGCCACGCCATCGACTGCGGCTGCGACCCGGTGGTGGCGCTGCAGATGGCGACGATCAACTCGGCCACGCATTTCGGCATGGAGCGCGAGCTGGGTTCCATCGCGCCGGGGCGGCGCGCCGACGTGATCCTGACATCCGACCTGAAGACCCTGCCGATCGAGACGGTCTTCGCGCGGGGCCAGCTTGTGGCCGAAAACGGTGATCTGCGTGTTACATGCCCGCATTACGACTGGCCCGAACGCGCACGGCAGACCGTGCATCTGGGTCGGGAGCTGGTGGCACATGATTTCCGCGTCGCAGCGCCCGAGGGCGCGAAGGAGATCCGGGCGAAGGTGATCGGCGTGGTCGAGAACCAGGCGCCGACACGGGCGCTCATCCGCGCGCTTCCCGTAGAGGATGGCGCGGTGATGCCCGCGGACGGCGTGGCGCGGATCGCGCTGGTGGAGCGGCATCGCGGCACCGGCGGCGTGACCAACGGCTTTGTCGAGGGGTTCGGCTATGAGGGGCACATGGCGATCGCCTCCACGGTCGCGCATGACAGCCACCACATGATCGTGGTCGGCACCGACGCCGAGATGATGGCGGCGGCGGCGAACCGGCTGGGCGAGGTCGGCGGCGGTGTTTCGGTCTGGCGCGACGGGGCCGAGCGGGCGCTGGTGCGGCTGCCGATCGCGGGGCTGATGTCGGACGCACCGGCGCGTGACGTCGCGGCGGCCGCCGATGGCATGGTCGCGGCGATGCGCGAGGCTGGCTGCACGCTCAACAACGCCTACATGCAGCATTCGCTGCTCGCGCTCGTGGTGATCCCCGAGCTGCGCATCTCGGATCTGGGGCTGGTGGATGTCAGCCGGTTCGAGATCACGACACTTTTCGAGGGACAGGACTGAACCAGATGGAAAAGACGCTGAGACTCCAGACGCCGCCGGTCCCCGCGGCCGAAGCCTTCACCGACCCGGAGGCGGCGCTGGCGCGGCTCAAGGAGATCTACGACACCGCCTCGCGCTTCTTGTGCGAGAAATTCACCGAAACGCTGGGTGGCGGTGTGCCCGAGGCGCGGTTTCGCGCCTTCTACCCCGAGATCCGCTTTTCGACCGCGACCTTCGCGCTGGCCGACAGCCGGTTGAGCTTTGGCCATGTGGCGGGGCCGGGCACCTATTCGACGACCGTGACGCGGCCGGGGCTGTTCGGCAATTACCTGATGCAGCAGATGCGGCTTTTGATCGAGAACCACGGCGTGCCGGTGGTGATCGGCGCGTCGGAGACGCCGATGCCGGTGCATTTCGCGGTGGCCAATGACCCGTCGGTGACGGTGCCGCAGGACGGGGCGATGGAGTTCCACCTGCGCGACGTGTTCGACGTGCCGGATCTTGCGACCACGCATGACGACATCGTCAATGGCAACGGCTTCACCTATCCCGACGGGGCGATGCCGCTTGCGCCCTTCACGGCGCAGCGGATCGATTATTCGCTGGCGCGGCTGGCGCATTACACCGCGACCGACCCGACGCATTTTCAGAACCACGTGCTGTTCACCAACTACCAGTTCTACGTCGAGGAATTCGAGGCCTATGCCCGGCACGTGCTGGCCGATCCCGACAGCGGCTACACCGCCTTCGTCGGCCCGAACAACCAGGTGATCACCGACCCCGAGGGCGCGATGCACGTGCCCGCCAAGATGCCGCAGATGCCGACCTATCACCTGAAGCGGGCGAACGGGCAGGGGATCACGCTGGTCAATATCGGCGTCGGCCCCTCCAACGCCAAGACCGCGACCGACCACATCGCGGTGCTGCGCCCGCATGCCTGGCTGATGGTCGGGCACTGCGCCGGGCTGCGCAACAGCCAGCGGCTCGGGGATTTCGTGCTGGCGCATGGCTATCTGCGCGAGGACCACGTGCTCGACGACGACCTGCCGGTCTGGGTGCCGATCCCGGCGCTGGCCGAAATCCAGATCGCGCTCGAGGACGCGGTGGAGCAGGTCACCGAGCTGGAGGGCTACGAGCTCAAGCGGATCATGCGGACGGGCACCGTGGCGACGATCGACAACCGCAACTGGGAGTTGCGCGACCAGTCGGGCCCGGTGCAGCGGCTTTCGCAGTCGCGCGCGGTGGCGCTCGACATGGAGAGCGCGACGATCGCGGCCAACGGGTTCCGGTTCCGGGTGCCCTACGGCACGCTTTTGTGCGTCTCGGACAAGCCGCTGCATGGCGAGCTGAAGCTGCCGGGCATGGCATCGGATTTCTACAAGACGCAGGTGGCGCGCCACCTGATGATCGGGATCCGGGCGATGGAGCGGCTGCGCGAGATGCCGCTGGAGCGCATTCACAGCCGCAAGCTGCGTAGCTTCGAGGAGACGGCCTTTCTCTGAATTCCGCCGATACCGTAAGGAAATAGCGGTTTTTGCTTGCAATGATGCTGTTTTCATTGTGGGTCTAGGCAACACGCCGTCCCAAGCGGCGCAGGAATACGCCCCAAGCGGGCTGTGGTAAGGAGACCTGGAATGGCCAAACCGATGACCAAGGCGCAGCTCGTCAGCGCCATCGCCGACGAGACCGGCGGCGACAAGAAGACCGCCGGCGCCCATCTGGACGCGCTGGTCGCCATCATCACCCGCGAAGTGTCGCAAGGCGGCGCCGTGACCCTGCCGAATGTCGGCAAGATCTATTGCCGCGAGCGCCCCGAGCGCATGGTCCGCAACCCCGCGACGGGCGAGCAGATCAAGAAGGACGCCGACAAGGTGGTCAAGATGACCATCGCCAAGGCGCTCAAGGACAGCGTCAACGAGGAGTGACGCCGCCGCGGGCCGCGCTCTTGCGGTTCGGACGATTTGCGGAAAGGGTCGCCCCGGAGGGGCGGCCCTTTTCGTTTGCGCCCTCTGATTGCATGCGGAGGCTGTCGATGGATGTCAGGTCACTGGGGCTCGGTCTCGCCTTCGCGCTGATGTGGTCCTCGGCCTTCACCTCGGCGCGGGTGGTGGTGGCCCATGCGCCGCCGCTCACGGCGCTGACGCTGCGCTTCGTGGTGTCCGGGGCCATCGCCATTTCCATCGCGCTGGCGCTGCGGCAGACGGCGCGGCTCAGCCCTGCGCAGTGGCGCGGCGTGGTGATCTTCGGCCTGTGCCAGAACGCGCTCTATCTGGGGCTGAACTTCGTGGCGATGCAGTGGATCGGCGCCTCGGTCGCCTCGATCATCGCCTCGACCATGCCGCTTCTGGTGGCGCTGATCGGCTGGGCGCTGCTGCGCGACCGGCTGCCGCCGGTGGCGGCGGCGGGGCTCGTGGCGGGGTTCGCGGGCGTGGCGATCATCATGGGCGGCCGGATGGCGGGCGGGCTCGATCTCGTGGCGGTGGCGCTCTGCGCGGTGGCGGCGCTGGCGCTGGCGACGGCCACGCTGGCGGTGCGCGGCGCGGCCTCGGGCGGCAACCTGATGATGGTGGTCGGGCTGCAGATGCTGGTCGGGGCGGCGGCGCTGGCGCTGCCGGCGCTGGCGCTGGAGACATGGGCGGTCGACTGGTCATGGCCGCTCATCGTGGCCTTCGCCTATACCGTTCTGGTGCCCGGCGTGCTGGCGACGCTGGTGTGGTTCGTGCTGGTCGAACGGATCGGCGCGGTGAAGGCGGCGACCTTCCATTTCCTCAACCCGGTCTTCGGTGTCGTCATCGCCGCCGTGCTTTTGGGCGAAACCTTGGGCGGCACCGATGCGCTCGGCGTCGCCGTGGTGGCGGCGGGCATCCTCGCGGTGCAGCGCGCGCGCAAGCCAGCGGCGAAAGATGGCCGAGCGATGCAGCCGGTGGAACAGCCGGGCGGGGCTGCTGGTTTTGCTCCCACAGCACAGGAGGACATCATGTTCGACTACAGCGACAGTCACAGCACGATCTCGTCCGACCGCGTCAACGGCACCGAGGTCTATGGCAAGGGCGGCGAGAAGGTCGGCCATATCGACCACCTCGTCATCGACAAGAGATCCGGCAAGATCACCTACGCGGTGATGGGCTTTGGCGGGTTTCTCGGCATGGGCGAAGAGCATCACCCGATCCCCTGGGCCAAGCTCGATTACGACACCGGGCTCAATGGCTACCGCACCGACATCACCGAGGAGCAGCTCAGGGGCGCGCCCGAGCGGCCTGAGCGCTGGTACGAGGACCGGCGCTGGGAGGAGGCGGCCTATGCCCATTACGGCGCGCCCTATTACTGGATCTGAAACACGCGTCGCGAGCCGGGGCGCTGCGGAGGTGGCCCCGACTCTATCCGGCTTCTAGCGCTCTTGCGCGCCCTTGCCCGCGAGGATCCTGCCGCGAAATCTCTCGATGCGCGCGATCCGCGTTTCGGGTTTCTTGGCGGAGGCGAGAGCGATCACGTAGCTTTTCCGTCGCCCCGGCGTCAGGTCGGAAAACGCCCCGGCCAGCTCCGGGTCCGCGTCGATCGCCGCACGCAGCTCCTCGGGCAGCTCCAGATCGTCCTGCACCTTGGGAGGGCGTGTTCCAAGCTCGGCATGGCGCATCGCCTCTGCCAGATAGGCGCGGATGACCGGCTCCATCCCGGCGACCTCTGCGCTGCTCCGCAATCGGATCATGTCAGGATGGCGGGTGTTCGGCCCGTTGCGCTCGAGCACCTTTTCGGGATCGCTCAGAAGCGCCGGGTTGAAGAAGCCGAGCCGGATTTCCGCGCGCAGCGCCCCGAGAAGCGCGATGTTGCGACCGGCATGCATGTAGCACGGATGCGCCCATTTCACGGTTTCGACCAACCCCATGTCGAGACAGATCCGACGCAAGTCGCGCAACCCCGCCTGCCATCGCAGGGCCGCGCAATCGGGCGTGTCGAAGCGGGCGCAGCGTCCGCACCCCTTGGAAAAGAAGTCCTCGATATCGGTGATCATCACGGCGCTGGCCCCCATGCGGCACGCCCCGAGCCTAGCAGCTTGGTGGCGCGGGGCCAGCGGCGCGACGCCTCAGCCGATGGTGCCGCGCTTGCTCCCGGTCTGGCCGCGGTCGAGCAGGTAATGGTCGAGCAGCACGCAGGCCATCATCGCCTCGGCCACCGGCACCGCGCGGATGCCGACGCAAGGATCGTGGCGGCCCTTGGTGACCACCTCGGTCGCGCTGCCGTCGAGCTTGATCGAGCGGCGGGGTAACAGGATCGAGGAGGTCGGCTTCACCGCGAAGCGCAGCACCACATCCTGCCCCGAGCTGATCCCGCCCAAGACCCCGCCCGCGTGGTTCGAGCCGTATTCCGGCCCGTTCGGCCCCATGAAGATCTCGTCGGCATTGTCGCGGCCCGTCAGCGCCGCCGCCGCCATGCCCTCGCCGATCTCGACGCCCTTCACGGCGTTGATCGACATCATCGCCGCCGCGAGATCGGTGTCGAGCTTGCCGTAGACCGGCGCGCCGAGGCCCGCGGGCACGCCCGAGGCCGTGACCTCGATCATCGCGCCGACGGAGTTGTGATCCTTGCGCAGCGCGTCGAGATAATCGGACCATTCGGCGGCGGCGGTCGCGTCCGGGCACCAGAAGTCGTTGCGCGCGACCTCGTCCATGTTGATCCGGGTGCGGTCGATCTTCTTCTCACCCATCTGCACCATGTAACCGGTGATCTTCAGATCCGGCAGCAGCGCGGAGAGCGCCGCGCGCGCCACGCCGCCCGCCGCGACACGCGCCGCCGTCTCGCGTGCGCTCGACCGGCCGCCGCCGCGATAATCGCGCAGACCGTATTTCAGGTGGTAGGCGATGTCGGCATGGCCGGGGCGGAAGGTTTCGGCGATGTCGCCGTAATCCTTGGAGCGCTGGTCGGTGTTGCGGATCATCAGCTGGATCGGCGTGCCGGTCGATCTGCCCTCGAACACGCCCGACAGGATCTCCACCGCGTCGGGCTCGCGCCTTTGCGTGGTGTGCTTGTTCTGTCCGGGGCGGCGCTTGTCGAGCCAGACCTGCAGGGCCTCCTCGGTGATCTCCACCCCCGGCGGGCAGCCATCGACCGTGGCGCCGAGCGCGGGCCCGTGGCTTTCGCCCCATGTGGTGACGCGGAACAGGTGGCCGAAGCTGTTGAGGGACATGGGCGCTCTCCTTGTGGCGGGGCCGGTGTAGCGCGGGGCGCGCGCCGGGGAAAGGGCGGGGGGCTTGCGCGCGGCCCGCGATGGCGTAGTGTCGCGCCCACCTCGGGGGGCCACTGGCTGAGATGCGCGTCGCGCGGACCCGTTGAACCTGAACCGGATCACACCGGCGGAGGGAAGGTACGGGACACATGCTCCTCCTTGCTCTTCGCCCGCATTGGAGGACGACTATGACCCATCGCCTGCCTGCGGGTCTCGCTCTTGCGCTTCTGGCCAGCCCGGCCCTCGCGCAGGACCGGACCCTCACCGTCTATGCGCCCGATTACTTCGCCTCCGAATGGGGGCCCGGCCCCGTGATCAAGCAGGTCTTCGAGGAAAACTGCGGTTGCACGCTCGAGTACCAGACCGGCGACCTGCTGCCGCGGCTTTTGCTCGAAGGGACGCGCAGCGAGGCTGATGTCGCGATCGGCTTCGATTCGACCGAGATGAAGAAGGCGCGCGAAACCGGGCTGTTCGCCCCGCATGGCGTCGAGACCGCCGATCTCACATTGCCGATCGACTGGCAGGACGAGGTGTTCCTGCCCTTCGACTGGTCCTATCTCGCCTTTGTCTACGACAACGAGGCACTGAACGACGTGCCGACCAGCTTCGAGGCGCTGGTCAGCGCGCCCGACGATCTGCGCATCGCGATCCAGGATCCGCGCAGCTCGGTGTCGGGCTTGTCGCTGGTGCTCTGGGCCGATCAGGTGTTCGGCGACGAGGCCGAGGCCAAATGGGCCGAGCTTGCGCCCAAGATCACCACCGTCACGCCGGGCTGGTCGGAATCCTACGGGCTGTTCACCGAAGGCGAGGTCGACATGGTGCTGAGCTACACCACCTCGCCTGCCTACCATTCGATCGCGGAGGGCGATCACAGCGTGTCGGCGGCGATCTTCGAGGAAGGGCACTACATGACGATCGAGCTGGCGGCGCAGCTGGTGGGGACCGATGATTCTGATCTCGCGCAGGAGTTCATGCGCTTCGTGACGAGCCCGGCCTTCCAGTCGCTGATCCCGACCTCGAACTGGTCCTATCCGGCGGCGCTGCCCGAAAGCGACTGGCCAGAGGGGTTCCGCGAGATCGCCATGCCCGAAAAGGCGATCTGGCTGCCCGAGGACGCCGCCGCCGCCAAGCGCGCGCCCGCCATAGAGGCGTGGCGGCAGGGGCTGTCGCAATAGTCGCGATGGCACGGTGGCCCGGCGGGATCGCCGCCGGGCTGGTGCTGGCGCTGACGCTGGGCACGCTCGGCGCGGTGGCGTGGCGCGCGGGCTTCGCGCTGCGGCTCGGCCCTGCGGATCTCTCGGCGATCTGGTTCACCACCTGGCAGGCGGCGCTGTCGGCGGCTCTTTCGGTGGCCTTCGCCGTGCCGGTGGCGCGCGCGCTGGCGCGGCGGCGCTTTGCCGGGCGCGGCGCGCTGGTGACGCTTCTGGGCGCGCCTTTCATCCTGCCGGTGATCGTCGCGGTGATCGGGCTGATCGGCGTGTTCGGACGCGGCGGGCTGCTCAACGACGCGCTGGGCCTCGCGGGGCTCGGCCCGGTGTCGGTCTATGGCTGGCACGGGGTGGTGCTGGCGCATGTCTTCTTCAACCTGCCGCTGGCGGTGCGGCTGATCCTGCAGGGCTGGATCGCGATTCCCGCCGAGCGGTTCCGGCTCGCCGCGTCGCTCGGCGCGCCTGTCGGGCGGCTTCTGGAGTGGCCGATGCTGCGCGCCGTGGCGCCCGGCGCCTTTGCCGTCATCTTCCTGATCTGTCTGACCAGCTTTGCCGTGGCGCTGACGCTTGGCGGCGGGCCGCGCGCCACGACGGTGGAGCTGGCGATCTACCAGTCGCTGAGGTTCGATTTCGATCTTGGCCGGGCGTCGGTGCTGGCGATGGTGCAGTTCGGCCTGTGCGCCGCCGCCGCGCTGATGGTGCAGGCGGCGGGTGCGCCGGAGACGCTCGGGGCCGGGCTCGACCGGGTGGTCGAGCGGTTCGAGACGGGCGGCCGCTGGCGCGATGCGGGCGCCGTGGGGCTGGCGGCGCTGTTTCTCATGGCGCCGCTGGCGATGATCGTGGCGCGCGGCGTGCCTGGGCTGCTCGATCTGCCGGGCGGGCTCTGGGCCGCCGCGCTGCGCTCGGTCTCGGTGGCGCTGGGGGCGACGGCGTTGACACTTGTGCTGACGCTGGCGCTGGTCTTGCGCGATGGCACATTGGCGCGGCTGTCGGCGCTGTTGCCGCTGGCCGCCTCCAGTCTCGTCATGGGGACGGGGCTGTTCATCGTGCTGTATCCGCTGGCCTCGCCGCGTGATCTGGCGCTGCCGGTGACGGCGCTGGCCAACGCGGCGATGGCATTGCCCTTTGCCGCGCGGGTGCTGGGACCGGCGGTGGCGCAGGCCGAGGCCGCGCATGGGCGCCTTGCGACATCGCTGGGGTTGCGGGGCTGGGCGCGGCTGCGCTGGCTGATCCTGCCACGCATCCGGCGGCCCATGGGCTTTGCCGCCGGGCTGACGGCGGCGCTGTCGATGGGCGATCTGGGCGTGATCGCGCTGTTCGCGGGCGATGGCGAGGCAACGCTGCCGCTCCTGATGGTGCGGCTGATGTCGGCCTACCGGATGGAGCAGGCCGCGGGGGTGGCGCTGGTGCTGCTGGCGCTCAGCCTCGCGCTGTTCTGGATCTTCGACAGGGGAGGGCGCGCCGATGCTGCGGCTTGAGGGGCTGGAAATCCGGCAGGGCGATTTCGCGCTCGATGCCGACTGGGCGCTGGCCGACGGATCGGTCTGCGCCGTCATGGGGCCTTCGGGCGGCGGCAAGTCGACGCTGCTCGCCGCGATCGCGGGGTTTCTCGCGCCGCGGGCGGGGCGGGTGTCTTGGGACGGGCGCGACCTGACCGCGCTGCCGCCCGCCGCGCGGCCGATCTCGATCCTGTTTCAGGACAACAACCTGTTCCCGCACCTGACGGTGGAGCGCAATCTCGCGCTCGGGATCGATCCGAAAGGTCGGCTCGACGCGGCGCGGCGACGCGAAATCGAGGCGGTGCTCGACCGGGTGGGTCTGCACGCCATGGGCGCGCGCAGGCCGGCCGCGCTGTCGGGCGGGCAGCAAAGCCGCGCGGCGCTGGCGCGGGTGCTGTTGATGGACCGGCCCCTCGTGCTTCTGGACGAGCCCTTTGCCGCGCTGGGGCCGGGGCTCAGGATGGAGATGCTCGACCTCGCGCGCGAGGTGCTGGCGGGGGAGGGGCGGACGCTCATGATGGTGAGCCACGCCCCCGAGGACGCCGCGCGCATTGCCAGCGACATCGTCCTGGTGGATGCGGGCCGCGCCGCGGCGCCCGCCCCCGCCGGACCATTGCTGGAGACCCCGCCGCCCGCGCTCAGGGCCTATCTGGGCCGCTAGGGGCGCCAGTGGGCGCGTTCCGGCCTGTCGGCGCGCGCGTCCCGGGCCGGTCGTCATGCGTATTTTCGGAATGGTGAAGAGGGGAGGGCGCGTTTGGCCTTCACCGCTCCTCAAATACGCAGATGCCGCCGCGCCGGGCCGGAGGGGCGCATGAAAAAAGGGCGCCCCGGTTGGGACGCCCTTTCTCGGTGTCATGGACCGGCGATCACTCGTCGCGCTGGCCATGCTTCACGCGGTGCCAGACCCGCTTGTTGGTCAGGTAGAGCAGCACGGCGAGCAGGCCGAGAAACAGCACGCCGGTGAAGCCGGCCTGCTTGCGGGCCATCATCTTGGGCTCGGCGGTCCACATCATGAAGGCGGTCACGTCCTTGGCCTCCTCCTCGATGCTGGTCTCGTGGCCATCCTCGTAGACCACGTCGTCGCCCAGAAGCGGCGGCGGCATGGAGATCCAGGAGCCGGGCACCTCGTGATGGCCGTGCTCGTCGATGCATTCCTCGGGATAGCCACCGGTGCCGAAGGCGACGTTGTAGTAGCCCGGGAAGTCCTCGGGGGCGCAGGCAGGCGCCTCTTCGTAGCCGGTCAGCAGCGAAGCGATGTATTCCGGGCCGCCCATGCCCTTGAACAGCTGGTTCATCCCCGAGCCGTAGGGCCCGTGGAAGCCCGCGCGCGACTTGGCCATCAGCGACAGGTCGGGCGCCTCGGGCAGCGCGCTTTGCGGGAACTTGTCCGCCGGGGTGGCCGGGCGGAAATCGTCGAGCTCCTCGTCGAAGGTCTCGAACTGCGCGGCATAGGCGCGGACCTGATCCTCGGGCAGGTTGGGGCCGCCCTCGTCCGACAGGGTGCGGTAGGAGACGTATTGCAGCCCGTGACAGGCGGCGCAGATCTCGGTGTAGACCTGCAGGCCGCGCTGCAGCTGCATTTCGTCGAAGGCCCCGAAGGGGCCCTCGTAGGGGAAGTCGTAATCGGTGATCTGGACTTCGGTTTCGGCGGCCATGGCGGTGCCGGCGAGGCCCATCGCCGCGGCTGCGGCAAGCGTGACGGTTCTCAGCATGTGTCTTGCCTTTCTCACTCGGCCGGCTTGACGGCGGTATGGGTGCCGCCGGTCTTGGGGTCGTAATGCGCGTTGAAGTCGTCTTCGATCGTCGCCGGCATCGGCAGCGGCTTCTCGATCACGCCCAGAAGCGGCAGGATCACCAGGAAATAGGCGAACCAGTAGGCGGCGCCGATCAGCGAGATGTAGGGATAGATCCCCTCGGCGGGCATCGCGCCGACCCACATCAGGACGATGAAGTCGACCACCAGCAGGGCGAACCACCACTTGAACATCGGGCGATAGCGGCCCGAGCGGACCGACGAGGTGTCGAGCCACGGCGCGAGCGCGATCACCGCGATGGCGCCGAACATGGCGATCACGCCGAAGAACTTCGCGTCGATGATGCCGAAGCTGATCCAGTTGGCGAACATCACGACCCAGACGTCGGCGGTGAAGGCGCGCAGGATCGCGTAGAAGGGCAGGAAGTACCATTCGGGCACGATATGCGCCGGCGTCGCGAGCGGGTTCGCCTCGATGTAGTTGTCGGGGTGACCCAGATAGTTCGGCATGAAGCCGACGATCGCGAAGAACACCATCAGGATGATCGCGAGCGCGAACAGGTCCTTGAGCACGAAATAGGGCCAGAAGGGCAGGGTGTCGCGCTTGGCCTCTTCCTTCGAGCCGCGGCGCACCTCGACCCCGGTGGGGTTGTTGTTGCCGGTCGAGTGGAAGGCCCAGATGTGCACGATGGTGAGGCCCGCGATGATGAAGGGCATCAGGTAGTGCAGCGAGAAGAAGCGGTTCAGCGCGGGCTGGCCGACGGCCGAGGCGCCCAGGAGCCAGGTCTGGATCGCTTCGCCGACGAAGGGCACGGCGCCGAACAGGCCGGTGATCACGGCGGTGCCGTGGAACGACATCTGGCCCCAGGGCAGCACGTAGCCCATGAAGGCGGAGCCCATCATCAGCAGGTACATCAGGATGCCGATGATCCAGGTCACCTCGCGGGGCGACTTGTACGAGCCGTAATAGAGGCCGCGGAAGATATGCGCATAGACCGCCACGAAGAACAGCGAGGCGCCATTGGCATGCATGTAGCGCAGCATGAAGCCGCCATTCACGTCGCGCATGATGTGCTCGACGCTGGCGAAGGCCATGTCGACATGCGGCGTGTAATGCATCACCAGCACGATGCCGGTGACGATCTGCAGCGCCAGCGTGAAGGTCAGGACGATGCCCCAGATCCACATCCAGTTGAGGTTCTTGGGCGTCGGGATCATCAGCGTGTCATAGAGCAGGCCGAGGACCGGCAGGCGGTTGTTGAGCCAGCGCTCGCCGCCCGTCTTGGGTTCGTAGTGATCGTGCGGAATACCGGACATCAGAGGTCTCCTCAGCCGAGCTTGATGGTCGTCTCGTCGACGAATTCGGCGACGGGGATGGGCAGGTTGCGCGGCGCGGGGCCTTTGCGGATGCGGCCCGCGGTGTCGTAATGCGACCCGTGGCAGGGGCAGAACCAGCCGCCGAAATCACCCTGTTCGCCCAAGGGCACGCAGCCCAGATGGGTGCACACGCCCATCTGCACGAGCCAGACGCCCTGTTCGTCGAGCGCGCGGTTCGCGTCGGTGGCGGGGGCGGCGTCGGCGATGTTCTCGTTCTGCGCGACCGGGTCGGGCAACGAGGCGATGTCGACCCCGCGGGCCTCCTCGATCTCGGCCTCGGTGCGGGCGCGGATGAAGACCGGCTTGCCCTGCCACAGCACGGTGAGCTGGGTGCCCGGCTGCACGCCCGAGACGTCGACCCGGATCGAGGCGAGGGCCAGCACGTCGGCCGAGGGGTTCATCTGGTTGACCAGCGGCCAGACGGCGGCGCCGGCCACGACGGCCCCCGCCCCGGCGGTGGCATAGTAGAGAAAATCGCGGCGGGTGCCCTGATGATCGTCTGCGTGTGACACGGGGGGTGATCTCCGGTATGGCTGGGGCGGCGTCGCCCGGACGGCAAAAGACCGCGGGCCGTGACCCGCTTGGCGTTTTGGCGCTGTTTAGCCATCAATCCCGCGCCCGTCCAGCGGACAATACCGCGCAGCCGGAGGCATCTAGGACGTGCGGGCCGGTCCGGCAAGGGGGGGACGCGGCCTGCCGCGTTGCGAGGATGTGACAACGCGGATGTGAATTCGCGTTGCGTTGGAGTTTGGCGCTGTCGATCCTAGAATCGGGTGATAATGGCGCGTGTCTGCCGCTACCCTCTGCCCATGCCTGTCCGAAAGCCCAGCCCGATGTTCCGCCTTGCCGCTCCCCTGCTCATGATCCTTGCCCCCGCCCTCGTCCACGCCGAGGTCGAGCTGAGCTTTTACGGCGGGGTGCAGGGCGCGCCACATTCGGGCGTCGAGGTCGACCGGCCCGGCGCCGCGAACGACCGCGATTTCACCGCCGGCTGGGAGGGCAATTCCTTTGATGCGCCGCCCTATTACGGCCTGCGCGCGACCTGGTGGCGCGAGGACAATCTCGGTTTCGGCGTCGATCTCAATCACGCCAAGGTCTATTCCGACGATTCGACACGCGCCGAGCAGGGTCTCGACACTCTGGAATTCACCGACGGGCTCAACATCCTGACGCTGAACGCCTATCGCCGCTTTCCCGAGGCCGCCTACGGTCTCACGCCCTATGTCGGCGGCGGTCTGGGCATCGCGGCGCCGCGGGTCGAATACGACGACGGCGAAGGCCGCACCGACGAGTACCAGATCACCGGCCCGGCGGTCGCGCTGATGGCCGGGGCGAGCTATGCGGTGACCGACAGCGTGTCGGTGTTCGGCGAGTACAAGGGCACCTATTCCCAGAACGAGGCCGATCTCGTCGGCGGCGGCACGCTGGAATCGGATATCGTGACCAACGCGCTCAATCTCGGCGTCAGCTTCAACTTCTGACCCTCAGGGGGCGGGCGGCGCGGTGGCGGTCATGCTGTCGCGCGCCGCGAAGCGTTCGGCCCAGCGTGCCAGCTGCGGCCGTGCCGCGCGCCAATCGCGCCCGCCATGGCGCAGGTCGAGATAGTCCAGCGCGCAGCCGACCGCGATCTGGCCCATGTCGACATGGCCTTCGAGATGGCTGATCCAGCGCGCCTCGATCGCGTCGAGCGCCCGCTCGACCTTGCGCCACTGGCCCTCGACCCATGCTTCGGACCGCGCCGCCTCGTCGCGCACCCGGTGCTCCATCACCATGGCGAGCGCGGCGTCCATGATTCCGTCGGCTGTCGCCTCGAGCGTCAGCACTTCCCAGATCCGGGCCTCGGGATAGAGCCGCCCGCCGGCGCGGGCGTCGAGATAGCGGGTGATGACCCGGCTGTCATAAAGCGCGGGGCCGTCATCGCGCACCAGCGCCGGGATCTTGCCCAGCGGGTTGGCGTGCATCACCTCCGCCGGATCGCCCAGCGGGTTGGTCGCGGCGGCAACCTCCGTCACCTGATCGGCCTGACCGGTTTCATGCAGCACCACCCGGACCTTGCGGGCAAAGGGCGAGGCGGGCGAGGTGAGAAGTTTCATGTGGAACACTCCGGCTGATCCGGCGCAGTCAACCAGCGGGCGCGTGGCGGCGCAAGGGCGATGCTTCGAGCCGCGCACCGGCAGAAGCCGGGGTGTTTGCGTATTTTTGGAATGGTGAAAGGGCAGCGCGGCGCTCCAATTCACCATTCCGCAAATACGCATGGCGCCCGGCTGCGACCGGGCGCCCCGTCCGAAGCTCGGAGCCGTTTCAGGCCGCGACCAGCCGCGCGCCCGAGACGCCGGTGATCGCGGCCTCGACGATCCGCCCCTCGGGTCGGTCGGTGGTGAAATCGACCTCGGCGAAATGCTCTGTCCGGCCCATGCGCGGGCTTTCCATCAGCACGCGGTGGGTTTGCCCGACCTGCGCCGCAAGATGCGCCTGCGCCGCCCGCTCACCCGCCGCCCGAAGCCGCGCGGCGCGCGCCTTGATCGCCGGGCCCTTCACCTGCGGCATCTTCGCGGCCGGGGTGCCGGGGCGGGGCGAATAAGGAAACACGTGCAGCCATGTCAGGTGGCAATCCTCGACCAGCCTGAGCGAGTTTTCGAACATCGCCTCGGTTTCGGTCGGAAAGCCCGCGATGATGTCGGCGCCGAAGGTCATGTCGGGCCGCAGCCGTCGCGCCTCTTCGGTGAAGGCGATCGCGTCGTCACGCAGGTGGCGGCGCTTCATCCGTTTGAGGATCAGGTCGTCGCCATGCTGGAGGCTCAGATGCAGATGCGGCATCAGGCGTGGCTCGGTCGCGATCGCCTGCATCAGGTTCTCGTCCACCTCGATCGAATCGATCGAGGAAATCCGCAGCCGTTTCAGGTCGGGGACGAGCTTGAGGATGCGCATGACGAGATCGCCGAGCCGCGGTGTCGCGGGCAGGTCGGCGCCCCACGAGGTCAGGTCGACACCGGTGAGCACGACCTCTTCATAGCCGCGATCGACCAGCCGCTTGATCTGCTCGACCACGACACCCGCGGGCACCGAGCGCGAATTGCCGCGCCCGTAGGGGATGATGCAGAAGGTGCAGCGATGATCGCAGCCGTTTTGCACCTGCACATAGGCGCGGCTGCGGCTGCCGAAGCCGTCGATCAGGTGCCCGGCGGTTTCGGTGACCGACATGATGTCGTCGACCTGCACCGGCTCGGTCGCGCCGATCAGGTCGGGCGCCATGCCTTTCCATGTCTCGGGCTGCATCTTCTCGGTGTTGCCGATCACCATGTCGACCTCGGCCATCTCCGAAAAGCGCGCAGGATCGGTCTGGGCTGCGCAGCCGGTGACGATGATCTTCGCGGACGGATTCTCGCGCCGCAGTCGGCGGATCTCCTGCCCGGCCTTGCGCACCGCCTCGGCGGTGACGGCGCAGGTGTTGACCACCACGGCGTCCTCGACGCCGGCGCTGGTCGCCAGCTCCTTCATCGCCTCGGTCTCGTAGGCGTTGAGCCGGCAGCCCATGGTGGCGAAGATCGGTGCTTTGCGGTCCATCAGAGCCTCCAGACTCCGTCGAAGACATGCGCGGTGGGGCCGGTCATCCAGACCCCGTCCTCGCGCCAGTCGATGTGAAGCGTGCCGCCATCGAGATCGATGGTGACGTGGCGGCCGGTCAGCCCGCGCCGCGCGGCGGCGACGGCCACGGCGCAGGAGGACGAGCCGGAGGCGAGGGTGTGCCCCGCGCCGCGCTCCCAGACCCGCATGCGAATCCGGTCCGGCCCGGTGATCTGCGCCACCTGCACGTTGGTGCGCTCGGGGTAAAGCGGATGATGCTCATGCGCGGGGCCGAAGGCGTCGAGATCGACGGCCTCGGCATCGGCGACGAAGAAGCTGCAATGCGGGTTGCCCATGCCGGTGGCGGTCGGCGCGCCCTCGATCGGCAGCGTCAGCGTGTCCATCTCGCGGGCGAGCGGGATCTCGTCCCAGGCCAGCTGCGGCTGGCCCATGTTGACCGAGACGAGCCCGTCTTCGGCCGCGCGCGCCGAAAGGCGGCCGCGCTCGGTGGTGATGCCGAGCGCCGTCTTGCCCGTGCGCGCCATCTCCCATGCCGCGATGCAGCGCGTGGCATTGCCGCAGGCCCCCCGATTTTCGAGCCGTCGGCATTCCAGAAGACAAGGTGAAGATCGGCGCCATCGGTGGCATGGATCGTCGCCAGCTGGTCGAAGCCTATGCCACGATGCCGGTCGGCGATGGCCCGCGCGAGGTCGGGGGTCACGTCGGCCACGGGGGCGCGCGCGTCGATGACGACGAAGTCGTTGCCAAGGCCGTGCATCTTCATGAACGGCAGGCCGGGAGGGGTGTTGTCCTGCATGGCGGGGCCAATAGCAAAGCCCGCGAACTTTATCCAGAAAAAGCGTAATTTTGCGGTTGACCCCCCCCGCCACTAACCGTAGATAGCCGCCCAGTGGGCCGTTAGCTCAGTTGGTAGAGCAACTGACTTTTAATCAGTGGGTCGCAGGTTCGAATCCTGCACGGCTCACCACTGATCACTCCAGGATCATCGATCGCGGATGGGGCAGGAGCGCATGCCTCCCCCTCCCGCGGCATCCTGCGCGCCCGAGGCGCGATGGCTGATCCATCCCCTGCCGCCGTCCTGCTGCCACCATCCGGCCCGCGGTCTTGCCGCGTTGCGGCGATGGGGCTGCCGCGCCGGGCCTAGCTGTCGAACCGCACCGTCACCGTCGTGCCGCCCGGACCGCTTTCGGTCGAGGGGCTGGCCCCGAGCTGGGCGGCAAAGGCGCGCACCAGCTGCTGGCCGATGCCGCTGTCGGACCGCGCCGCCGGGCCGAGACCGCAGCCGTCATCGCATACCGAAAGCTGCAACCGGCCATGGTCGAGCACGTCGAGCGCCACGATCACGCGGCCCGTGGTGCCGGGGGCGAAGGCGTATTTCAGGCTGTTGGTCACCAGCTCGTTGACGATGAGCCCCAGCGGCACCGCGATTCGCGTCGACAGCCGCACCGGGGCGATCCGCGCCTCGATCCCGATGCCGTCGCGGCCGATCGAGGAGGCGAGCCCCTCGACGATCTTGTCGAGGTAATCGCGCGAGCAGACGCTTTCGATCGAGCCGGACGCGTTGAGCCGTCGGTACAGGCTCGCCACCGCGTGGACCCGTGACCGGATCCGCCCGAGCGCCTCGCGCCCCTCTCCCTCGGCGCGGGCGCGCGATTCCATGGCGATGATCGACGAAATGGTACCGAGGCTGTTCATCACCCGGTGGTTCAGCTCGGCGAGCAGCTGCTGCGCCTCGGCCAGCGCCGCCTCCCGCTCGGCTTCGATGCGCTTGGTCTCGGTGATGTCGCGAAACACGATGGCAAAGCGCCCATGCGGTTCGATCGGCGTGGCGTAGACATCGAAATGCCGGCCCATGGCGGCCGATTCCTGTTGGAAGCGCCGCGATTCGCCCTGCAGCGCGATTCGGCCATAGGTTTCGATCCAGAACGGTTCGAGACCGGGCACCATGTCGAGCGCGGTGCGCCCCTGCGCGCCATAAAGGCCGGTCATCGCCTCGAATTGCGGGTTCATGCGAAGAAACCGGTAATCGACCGGCTGGCCCTCGGCATCGGTGATCATCTCGCATGTGCAAAAGCCATCGTCGAGAAAGCCGATGAACATGTCGACCTCCCGAGGCGACAGCTGCAACGGCATCTTCGTCACGGCGCGCGTCTCCCTCGTGCGGGCCATCCTTCCCCGGGGAGGCCCTGTGGATAAGAGGCTAGGCCGAATCGGGGCGCATGCGAAGCAAAGATCGCGGGCTCCGTCGCCGGTCGGCGAAAAGCTTCGCGCGAGGCGGGATCAGGCCCGGCGCAGCGTCTCGCCACGGGTGATCAACGGCGTCAGCTCGACCCGCTCGGCGCCGCCCTCGGAGGGGTTGGCGCAGCGCGCCGCGATGATTCGCGCCGCCTCGCGCCCGATCTCGCGGCGGCAGGCATCCATCGTCGCCAGCTGGCGCGGCAGCCCGTCCAGAAGCTCGACCCCGTTGAACCCGGCAAGACCGATCTGGCCGGGCACGTCGATGCCCTGTTCGAGCAGCCACAGCAGACCGCCCGCGCCGATCATGTCGTTCGAGAAATAGAGGAAGTCGAGATCGGGCGTGCGGCGGAGCAGCGCCTCGGTCATCTCGCGCCCCTTCTTGAGCGCCGAGCCGCCCGAATAGAATTCCTGGTCGGCGATCTCGACCCCGGCGCGGGCAAGGTGGCGGGTGAAGCCCTCGAAGCGTTTGCGGGCGCGGTGGTCGGCGGGCATCTTGGTGCCGAGAAAGCCGATCCGGCGATAGCCCTCGCGCAGGATCGCCTCGGCCATCTCGCGCCCGGCGCGGCGGTGGCTGATGCCGACGCAGGCGTCGATCGGCGCGCCGTCGGTGTCCATGATCTCGACCACCGGGATCTCGGCGCGCATCAGCATCGCCCGGCTTGCCTCGGTGTGCTCCAGCCCGGCCACGATCACCCCCGAGGGCCGCCAGGACAGCATCTCGAACAGCACCCGCTCCTCGGTGTCGGGGAGATAATCGGTCACCCCCACCACCGGTTGCAGCCCGGTGCCCGCCAGCGTTTCCGAGATGCCCGACAGCACCTCGGGGAACACCATGTTGCCCAAGGAGGGGATGATGACGGCGACGAGGTTGACCCGGCTCGACGCGAGCGAGCCCGCGATCCGGTTCGGCACGTAGCCGAGCTTCTTGGCGGCGGCGCGCACCTTGGCGCGGGTCGCGTCGCTGACGTCGCCCTTGTTGCGCAGCACACGGCTCACGGTCATCTCGCTGACCCCCGAGGCTTCGGAGACGTCGCGGAGCGTGAGCGGGCGGCGGGGCGGAATGGTCATGAAGGCGCGGATCCGATCGGGGGCATTTCGGGCGAGCTATAGGATGCGCCGCGGGGCTTGTCCAAGCGGCGTTGACGGGCCGGGCAAAGCCGGGCATGGAAGAGGCGGATGGCCCCGTGGCTCAACTGGATAGAGCAATCCCCTCCTAAGGGATAGGTTGCAGGTTCGAGTCCTGCCGGGGTCGCCACCTCCCTTCAGATCGCGCTCACGCAATTGTGCGGGTCCGCACGGAACCATGTTGCATACTGGCATTTACCACGTCGGGATCGTAGCACGAAATCGCGGTTGCGAAACAATACCGGGTGCATCCGCCGGGAGAGCGATACCTGTCGTCCGACCGCCCGCGACGAGAAGGCGCCGATGAAGGTCGAGGAAAAAGGCACAGGAGACACGGGCAACCAGCTGCTGGCCCGGATGCCCGCGGCGCTGGCCGATCTCGTGTTCGGCGATCTCGAGCCCGTCGACCTGCCGCAGGGCATGATCCTCGAAGAGCCGAACGAACCGGTCGAGCATGTCTATTTCCCCACATCCGGCGTGATCTCGATCGTCGCGATGAGCGACCGGGCCGTCGCGCAGATCGAAGCGGGGCTGGTCGGGCGCGAGGGCATGTCGGGGGCGATGCTGGCGCTCGGGACCGACCGGTCGCCGCACCAGACCACGGTGCAGATCGGCGGCGCGGGCTACCGGCTGGAGGCCGACCGGCTGCGCGCGGCGTTGCAGCAGGACGCGCTGCGCGAGCGGCTCTTGCATTACTGCCACGCGCTGTCGGTGCAGACCGCGCATACCGCGCTCGCCAATGCCAAGCTCAAGCTCGACGCCCGCCTCGCGCGCTGGCTCTTGATGTGCCACGACCGGATCGACGGCGACGAGGTGCCGCTGACGCATGGTTTCCTGTCGGTGATGCTCGGCGTGCGCCGCGCCGGGGTGACGGTGTCGCTGCACATCCTCGAAGGGCAGGGGCTGGTGCGGGCCACGCGCGGGCTGATCCGCATTCTCGACCGCGACGGGCTCGAACAGATGGTCGGCGGCTGCTACGGCGTGCCGGAGGCGGAATACGCGCGGCTGTTGCAGGGCTGATCGGGCGGCGCCCTCACAGCATCCGGATCACCGATTTGTCGATCGCCAGAACATAGCCGCGCTTGGCGATGTTCTTGACCAGAAGCTCGCTGACCAGCTGGTTGCCCAGGCTGTCGCGCAGCCGCTTGATCCGGGTGGCGCCCGCCGCCTCGTCGCAATCGGCGGCCGAGCGGCCCGAGATCACCGCCTCGATCTCCGACCCCGACAGCACCTCGTCATCCATCCGCGCCTCGGCCAGCGCCGACAGCGTCTCGATCGCGGCCGCCGTCAGCTTGAACTCGAAATCATTGAGCCGCACCGCGTTCTGGTCGCGGGCGATCACGAGGGAATTGACCTCGATCCCCTTGCGCTCGATCCGGCCCATGCGGCGGTTGAGCTGGACCAGCATCAGCAAGAACGCCACCGCCGCCACCAGCATCGCCAGCGCGAAGGTCAGCAGCACGAAGATCACGAAGCGATAGCTCGCCAGCACCTCGGAAAAGGCGGTGCCCGATTGCGCGAGGATTTCCAGAAGCTTGATCTCGGCCCGCGCGGTCAGGTCGTCATTCTCGACGAACAGCCGCTCGACCCGGGCGTTGAAGGCGTTGGCGTCTGGCAGGTTGACGAACAGCAGGATCGCCGCGCCGACCAGCAACAGCGCGATCGCGGCGAGCCCCGCCGTCACGATCCGGTTGCCGGCCTGTCTCGCTTCAGTAGCGGAGGTAGTAATCGCCTGCACTGTCCCGCCTTTTCTCCAGACCATCGTCGCCGAACAGGCTCACGATGGCAAGGAGCGACCAGCCATCCGAGCCGAGCCGCGGGCGCAGCTCGTCCGCGGCGGCGTCGGGTTGGTCGCATGGCGCGGAGATTTCGGCAACGCCGTAATGCAGCCTGAGCGGATCGTCGCGCTTGGCCTTGTAATCGGCGTAGCAGGCCGCCTGCGCCGAAACGGCGCTGAGGGCGAGGGCACAAAGGGTGAGGGCGAGGGTTTTCATGCCCTGCACCATGCTGTGTCGGCGCGCGCTATTCAATAACGCGGCCCACGCGCCGCCGCGTTATTGCCTGTCGGGGCCATTGCCCCAACTTTGCCCGCAAGACCTGTTCCCCCCGGCCCCGCAAGACCGGCCGGCCGCAGGGTATCCGCTCCGCCCGGGAGCCGCATGACGGAGACCGCCATGGCACGACGCCTCATCGCCGCGACGCTTTCGCTGTCGCTGGGCCTTTCCGGCCTCGCGCCTGCGCCTGCCGTGGCGCAGAACGACGAGAACATGGGCCGCCTGATCGGCGGGCTGGTGGCGCTTGGCGTGATCGGCGCCGCCGCGCATCGCGAACGCGAAAAGGACCGAAAGAAAGAGGAAGAGCGCGCCGAGAAAGAGGAAAGAGAGGCGCGCAAGGAGGCGAGACAGGCCGCAAGGAAAGCCCGCAAGGAAAAAGAGAAGCGCCGCGCACAGGCCAAGGCGCGGCTCGACGAACAGCTCGAGCGGCTGACCGACGCCGAGGAGGACCGGCGCGACAGCGATGGCGATGCGCGCACCCGCGCGGCGCTGGGCGCGCTGGGCGCGATCATCGCCGGGCAGGGTGCCGCTGGCGGGATCGAGGCGATCACCCGCGAACTCGGCCTCGATCCGGGCGATGCGCAGGCCGAGGCGCAGGCGCGTGAACGCGCGCAGGCCGAAGCCGAAGCACAGGCCCAAGCCGAAGCGGAGGCCCGCCGCGCCGAGATCGTGCGGCAGGCCGAAGAGGCGCGGCTGGCCGAGCTTGCCCGCGACGCCGAAGAGCGTCGCCGCGCCGAGGCCCGTGCCCGGCTCGACGCGCGGAGCGCACCGCGCGCGACAGAGGCGCTGCCGCCGGTGCCGCGCGACGAGGTCACCGCCGACCTCTTGCGCGACTGGGAGCCCGCGCCCGCGCCGCGCCAGCCCGAGACCACCACGCCGGTGGCGACGGGCGAGATCCCCTTTGCCTGCCTGCGCCGCCAGCAGGCCGGTTTCGAAGCCGCCTCGGTGGTCGATGGCGATTGTCTCGACGACTACCCGGTGCTGGCGCGGAGCTTTCCGCTCGATTGCGCCGTCACCGGTCAGGCCGAAGGTCGGATCACTTCCGGCTACGACACGCAGTGCCTGCGCGATCGTGGCTACAGGGTTGCCGTCCGGTAAAACGGTCGAGCATGGGTGCGGCCTTTGCCCCAGTTGCCGCATCCGCTTCGGGGGCGGGGGATGTCATGTCCTTCGCCCCCCATTTCATTCACGACGCCGCGCCACGAGGCTTGATCGCCGCGCCATGCCGCGCCAGAAGCGCGCCATGCCACCCGATTACGCAGCCGAATCCGCCGCCCGCGCACGTGGGCTTTCCCGTATCTGCGGCGTCGACGAGGTCGGGCGCGGCCCGCTCGCCGGGCCGGTCACAGCTGCGGCGGTGATTCTCGACCCTGACCGCATTCCCGAAGGGCTCGACGATTCGAAGCGGCTGACGGCGCGGCGCCGGGCCGCGCTGGCGGCCGAGATCGCCGAAGTGGCCGAGGTCTCGATCGCCCATGCCAGCGTCGCGGAAATCGAGACACACAACATCCTGCGTGCCGCGCATATCGCGATGATCCGCGCCATCGCCGGGCTGCCCGCACCGCCCGGCCACGTGCTGGTCGACGGCAACATGGTGCCGCGCGGGCTCAACCACCCTTGCGAGACGCTGGTGGGCGGCGATGGCCGGTCGCTGTCGATCGCCGCCGCCTCGATCGTCGCCAAGGTGGCGCGCGACGCGCTCATGGCCGATCTGGCCCGCGCCCATCCCGGCTATGGCTGGGAGCGCAACGCGGGCTATGGAACGGCCCAGCACAAGGCCGCCCTGCTAGATCTGGGGGTTACGCCCCACCATAGACGGGGTTTCAAGCCCATCCACAACATCTTGTATCAAGCCGCAATCGCAAGCGACTGATTCGAAAAAGATTTTGACACCGACTCACCTCTGACTCATATTTATCCACAACCACGAAGCGGGCCACCGCCGCGGATCAGAGGCGTTTCCATGACCACGAAGACGACAAGCCGGGGGGCGGCCACGCTCCCCCTGAACACCGTTTTGGCCGGCGACTGCGTCGCGCAGATGCGCAAGCTGCCGGATGAAAGCGTCGACCTGGTCTTTGCCGATCCGCCCTACAACCTGCAGCTTCGGGGCGATCTCATGCGTCCCGACAATTCCCGCGTCGACGCGGTGGATGACGACTGGGACAGCTTCGCCAGCTTCAAGACCTATGACGCCTTCACCCGCGCCTGGCTCAAACAGGCGCGCCGGGTGCTCAAGCCCGGCGGCGCGATCTGGGTAATCGGCTCCTATCACAACGTGTTCCGGCTCGGCGCCGAGTTGCAGAATCAGGGCTTCTGGATTCTCAACGACGTGGTCTGGCGCAAATCCAACCCGATGCCGAATTTCCGCGGCAAGCGGCTGACCAACGCGCATGAGACGCTGATCTGGGCCTCGAAATCCGAAGGCGCGAAATACACCTTCAACTACGAGGCGCTGAAGGCGCTGAACGAAGGCGTGCAGATGCGCTCGGACTGGGTGCTGCCGATCTGCACGGGCGGCGAGCGGCTCAAGGACGAGAACGGCCAGAAGGCGCATCCGACCCAGAAACCCGAATCGCTGCTGCACCGGGTGCTTCTGGGCACCACCAATCCCGGCGACGTGGTGCTCGACCCGTTCTTCGGCACCGGCACCACCGGCGCGGTCGCGAAGGCGATGGGCCGTGATTTCATCGGCATCGAGCGCGAGGCAAGCTACCGCAAGGTCGCCAAGGCCCGTCTTGCGCGCGTGCAGCCCTACGACGCCGAGGCGCTGCAGGTCTCGACCTCCAAGCGGGCCGAACCGCGTGTCGCCTTCGGCGTGCTGGTCGAACGCGGCATGCTGCGCCCCGGCGAGGTGCTGCACAGCCTGGGCGGCCGTCACAAGGCGCGGGTGCGCGCCGACGGCACGCTGGTCTCGTCCGAGGCCAAGGGTTCGATCCACCAGGTCGGTGCGCAGCTCGAAGGCGCGCCCTCCTGCAACGGCTGGACCTACTGGCATTTCAAACGCGACGGCGTGGCGGTGCCGATCGACCTTCTGCGCCAGCAGGTCCGCGCGGAGATGGCCGAGGGCTAGGCGCCGCGCGGGCGCGGCAGCTCGCCGCGTTTATATGGGCCCCAATCCGCAATCTCCGGGTAGAACCGCCTGCGCCATGCGCGCACGCGGCCATTCATCATCCGCCGCCAGACCGGCGGGATCAGCGCCGCGACGCCCATGACCGGGTAGCCCTGCGGCAGCTGCGGCGCCTCGTCCTCGGGATAGGTCTGCAACAGCGGATAGCGGCGGTCGGGCTTGTAGTGGTGATCCGAATGGCGCTGCAGGTTGATCAGCAGCCGGTTCGAGGCGCGGTGCTCGGCGTTCCACGAATGGCGCGGGCGCACCGGCTCGTAGCGGCCATCGCCCAGATGCTTCCGGGTCAACCCGTAATGTTCGATGTAATTGACCAGCTCCAGCTGCCAGATCGCGACGACCGCCTGAAGCGCGAAGAACATCAGCCCCTCGACGCCACCGAGCGCCAGCGCCAGCGCCAGCATCCCCGCCTGTAGCGCCGCGTAGCGCCAGAACGGGTTCTGGCGGCTGCGCATGGTCAGCCCCCTGCGCGCCAGCATCCGCGCCTCGGCCCGCCATGCGTCGCGCGGCATCTGCCACAGCACGCGAAAGAAATGGCGGTGAAATCCTTCGTTGTAGCGCGCCGTCACCACGTCGGCGGGGGTGCCGACATGCAAGTGATGCACCCGCAAATGATGCGAGCGGAACGGCGACCAGAGCACCATGGCGAGCAGGATGTCGCCCAGCCAACGCTCGACCCGGTCGCGCTGGTGCAGCAGCTCATGCGCATAGACGATGCCCACCGCGCCCGAGATCACGCCTTGGCCGACGAACAGCCCGATCTTCTCCCAGCCGCCCAGATGCCCGGCGCGGGTGGCGTAGAAGACGAGGCCGAAGGTCATCGCCGCCTGCGCGGGCACCCAGATCACTGTGATGAGCCGGTGCCAGAACAGCGCGCTCTCGGGCGTGTCGGGGTCGGGGTTCGACCGGTCGAGCCCGCCGACGAGATCGAGGATGTCGAACAAAAGCCACGCGAAGGCCGGCAGCAGCAGCACCCACCAGCCGCCCATCAGCGCGGCGATGGCCGCCAGCGGCAATGTCAGGAGCGACACCCAGTAGGGCAGGGCGGCAAGGAGAGACGCGCGAGGGGCGGGGAGGGTGCTCATGCGCGGAGCCTAGCCAGTGGCCCCCGACCCCTCAACGGCAAGATGCGGCGCCGCTGCGTCGTGCACCTTGCGCATCGCCGTGGGCAGCGCGCCGGGGCGGAACGCGGAGGCCGACACGAAATGCCCGCGCTCGGGGTTCGAGGGCGGCAGCTCGGCCACCATGACGGTCAGGGTCAGCGCGAAATGGGTGAAGACGTGCCGCGCCTCGCCCACCTCGCGCCACGCGGCGGGGGCGGGGGGCGCGGGCCGGGGCGCCTCGTTCCAGTCCGAGCCGGGAAAGCCCAGCATCCCGCCCAAGAGCCCCTTTTCGGGCCGGGTCTCCATCAACCACGCGCCGTCGGCGCGCCGCCCGACATAGGCGAAGCCGCGCCGTTCGGGCTTGGGCTTCTTCGCCGCCTTGACCGGGCGCTGCGCTTCGGTGCCGCGCTGGCGGGCAAGGCAAGGCGCGCGCAGCGGGCAGATGCCGCAGGCGGGGCTCTTCGGCGTACAGATCGTCGCACCGAGATCCATCACCGCCTGCGCGTGGTCGTCGGGCCGGGCGTGCGAGGTCAGCCGCGCGGCATGGGCGGTGAGCTCGGGCTTGGCGGCGGGCAGCGGCGTTTTTACGTCGAACAGCCGCGACATGACCCGCTCGACATTGCCGTCCACCACCGTCTCGGGCCGGTCAAAGGCGATCGCGGCCACGGCGGCGGCGGTGTAGGGGCCGATCCCGGGCAAGGCGATCAGCGCGTCATGCGTGTCGGGGAATCGCCCGCCGTGTTCGGCGACCACGGCGCGCGCGCATTTGAGCAGGTTGCGGGCGCGGGCGTAATAGCCAAGCCCCGCCCATTCGGCCATGACATCGGCGTCCGGCGCGGCGGCGAGATCGGCCACCGTCGGCCACAGCGCGGTGAACCGTTCGTGGTATTTTCGCACGGCGGCCACGGTGGTCTGCTGCAGCATCACCTCCGACAGCCAGACGCGGTAGGGATCGGGGCGAAGGCCCGCCGCGCGATCGGCCGGGCCGGTGCGCCATGGCATGATGCGCGCGTGGCGGTCGTACCACGCCAGCAGCGCGGCGGTCATTTCGGTATCCTGCACGTCGTCCCCTCTGGTCCGGCCCCCCCTCCATCTAGTAGGGTGGGCGCTGCCATGAAACAGCGACGCCACTCCTCCACACGCGGTTTTGCGCAGGCCTCGGGCCTGTTGCAGTCGCGCATCCGCACCGCCTCCGAGGCGCGGGGATTCGCGGTGACGCGGCTTCTCACCCACTGGGCCGAGATCGTCGGCGAGGACACGGCTCGGATCGCGCAGCCGGTCAAGGTCGGCTACGGGCGCGACGGGCTGGGCGCGACGCTGACGCTTTTGACCACCGGGGCGCAGGCGCCGATGCTGTCGATGCAGGCCGAAACGATCCGCGAGCGGGTCAATGCCTGCTACGGCTACCGCGCGATCTCCAAGGTGCGGATCACCCAGACCGCGCCGACCGGTTTCGCCGAAGGGCAGGCCGCCTTCGCCCCCGCCCCGACACCCGAACCGCCCCGGCCCGACCCGCAGCTGAAGGCGCAAGCGGCGAAGACCGCCGACGGCGTGGCGGACACGGAATTGCGACTTGCGCTCGAGGCCTTGGCTGCCAATGTCCTGTCCAAACGCCGGAATTGAGACAGGAAGACACATGAAACTCGCAAGCTCGACCATCGCCTTCACCGCCGCGCTGGGCTGGATGGCCCTCGCCGCGCCGCTCTCGGCGCAGGAGGCCGCCGGGGCCGAGACCGATACGCAGGCCGAAGCGACCACCGGGATGGGCAGCCATGGCGGCGAGGATGCGGCCGGGATGGAGGCCGCGACCGGCACCACCGCCGAGGCGGAAGCCGCCCCCGCCGAAAACGCCGCCGAGGAAGGCATCGTCGAGATGGTGCAGGGCGCCGAGGATGCGCCGGTGACGGTGATGGAATACGCCTCCTTCACCTGCCCGCATTGCCGGGACTGGCATGAAACCAGCTATCCGCAGCTCAAGGACTACATCGACGACGGCCGCGTGCGCTTCGTCTACCGCGAGGTCTATTTCGACCGCCCCGGCCTCTGGGCCTCGATGATCGCGCGCTGCGGCGGCGAGGCGAAGTTCTTCGGCATTTCCGACATGCTCTACGACCAGCAGCGCGACTGGGCCGCGGGCGGCGATCCGGCGGCGATCGCGACCAAGCTGCGCGAGATCGGTCTCAAGGCGGGTCTCGAAGAGGCACAGCTCGAAGCCTGCCTGACCGATGGCGACAAGGCGCAGGAGCTGGTGGGCTGGTTCGAGCAGAACGCCAAGGAAGACGGCATCAACTCGACCCCGACCTTCGTGATCAACGGCGAAAAGCATTCGAACATGGCCTGGGCCGACATGGCCGAGATCATCGACGGCCTCATCGAGGAGTAAGGCCGATCCGGTCGAGCGCGGCATCGAGCGGGGCCACGTCGCCCCATTCGAGCCGCACCGGCAGGGTCAGGACCTTGGACCGGAAGGACGCGGGCAGGCGCACCGCGTCCTTTTCCGTCGTCACCAGCTGCGCGGGCAGGGCGCGCGCCTCCTGCTCCAGCCGCGCCATCAGCGCCGGCGTCAGCGGTTGGTGATCGCCCAAGGGTTCGGCCCGGCGCAGATCGGCGCCGAGCCCGCGCAAGGTCGCGAAGAACTTCTCCGGGTGGCCGATCCCCGCGAAGGCCAGAACCGGCATCCGGTCCCAGACCATCCCCGTGGCCAGCGGCGCGAGCCGGCCCGTCAGCTGCGGCAGCCCGGCAAGCGCCGCGCCCCAGCGCGCCGCAAAGCGCGCCTGCTGCGCCGCGCCGCCGATCGACAGCACCATGTCGGCGCGGGCGAGCCCCCGGTCCACCGGTTCGCGCAGCGGCCCCGCCGGGATCACCCGGCCATTGCCGAAACCGCGCGCCGCATCGACCACGATGATCGAAAGATCCTTGGTCAGGGCCGGGTTCTGGAACCCGTCATCGAGAATCAGCGCCTCGGCCCCGGCCTCGACGGCGGCGCGCGCCCCCGCCGCCCGGTCGCGCGCGACCCAGACCGGCCCGAAGGCCGCGAGCAGCAGCGGCTCGTCGCCGACATCGGCGGCGGAGTGGCGGCGCTCGTCGACCCGCACCGGCCCTTCGAGCCGCCCGCCATGGCCGCGGCTCACCACATGCGCGGCGATGCCGCGTGCGGACAGGTGCTGCATCAGCGCGATGGCGGTGGGGGTCTTGCCGGTGCCACCGGCGTTGAGGTTGCCGACGCAGATCACCGGCACCGGCGCGCGCCAGCCGGGCCGCGCCACGCGGGCGGCGGTGGCGCGGGCATAGAGCGCGGCGAGCGGCGCCAGCGCGCGGGCGCGCGGGCCGGGGCGCGCGGGGTCGCCATCCCAGAAGACGGGCGGCCTCATGCGTTCCGGTCCAGCGCCGCGCGCACCAGCTCGACGGTCCGGTTGGTCGCCTCCGCGCCCTCCGTCGCCACCTCCCATGCCGATTTCGCCAGCATCGCGGCGCGGTCCGGCGCCAGCAGCGTCTCGACCGCCTGCCCGAGATCGGCGGGACCGCGCACCGCGCGGCAGGCCCCGGCGGCGGCGAGCCGGGCGAAGGCCGCGCCATGGGTCGCGGCCTCGGTGCCATGCAGCACCGCCGATCCGAGCGCGGCGGGCTCCATCGGGTCGCGGCAGGGCTGGCCCGACAGCGTGCCGCCCAGCATCGTCATCGGCGCGAGCCGGTACCACAGCCCGATCTCGCCCGGCCCGTCGGCGACATAGATCTCGGTCGCCTCGTCCGGTTCGACACCATCGAGCCGCTCGGCCACGTTGAAGCCCTGCGCGCGCAGCGCGGCGGCAAGCGGCTGGGCCGTGGACTCGGTCGCGGGGGCGGCGATCATCAGCAGGCGGTGCGCGCGCTTGCTGGCCTGTCTCTGGGCGGCGGCGATGGCGTCGATCTCGGCCTCGACCGCGCCCGCGACGAGCCAGACGGGGCGCGACCCGATCGCGTGGGCGATGTCCTCGCGGTCGCGCTCGTGGCATTCGGGCAGCGGGCCGGTCGCGTCGAGCCGGCCGGTGATCTCGATGCGGCCGGGCTCGACGCCGATCCGGCGCAGCCGCGCCGCGGCGGTGCCGTCGGCGGCGAGCAGCCGCTCGAACTGCCGGTAGGCGGCGCGCCGGGCGCCAGGCCGCCAGCCGCCGCCCGCCACCGCGATCGCCTCGGGCCTCGGCCATCGGACCACACGCGCGGGCAGCCCGGCCTTGGCGGTTTCGGAGAGCACAGAAAGCTGCACCGGGCCGCGCATCCAGACCAGCAGGTCGGGCCGCCAGCGCGACAGGAACTCCTGCGTGGCCGCGCGGCTGTCGGGCAGCGGCGGCCACTGCATGAGCTTGCGCGGCGCCTCGCGCAGCCGCGCCGGCGCCGTCAGCAGGAGCGACAGCGGATCGCGGTCCTCCTCGAAGCGGCGTGCCAGCGCCACCACCGCGGCCCGGCGTGCCGGGTCCGGGCAATGCACCCAGACCAGCGGCCCGTCTGGCCGCGCCGCGGGGTCGTCGCGGGCGGGGCTCAGTTGCCGAGTTCCTCGGTCGGCGAGGCGGCGGCCTCCTCGTCGCGCAGCCGGTGGATATGCGCGATGAAGTAGCGCATGTGGGCGTTGTCGACGGTGCGCTGCGCCTCGGTCTTCCACGCGTTGTAGGCAGAGGCGTAGTCGGGGAACATGCCGACGATGTGGATGTCGTCGGTGTTGCGGAACACGTTCTTGGACGGGTCGGTCAGCTCGCCGCCGAAGACGAGATGCAGGCGCTGGGTCATGGGATTCCTCGGGGTTGGGGCGGGGTGGGGCTTTGGCGGGCAAATTACGCGTCGAAGGGTCCGGGTCAAGCCGGGGGCGGGGCGGGACCGGCCTCCAAGAGCGGCAGCAGCACGCCATGCAGCGCGCCCCCCGCCAGCACCCCGTCGCTTTGCGGCTGCGGCTTGTTGAACGACAGCCGCGCGCCGCGCCGGTCGGTGGCGGTGCCGCCCGCCTCCGACAGGATCAGGCTGCCCGCCGCGATGTCCCATTCCCAGGTGGGTCGGATCGTCAGCATCGCGTCGAACTTCGCCTCGGCCAGAAGGCACAGCCGCCAGGCCAGCGCCGAGCGGAAGGCACGGCGAACCGGGGGCACGTCGCCGCCGGTCCAGTGTTCGGGGCTCATGGCTAGTCGCGGGCCGAGCAGGGTCGCGCGTTCGGGGTCGGTCTCGGCGCTGGCGCGGATCGGCGCATCGTTGAGCATGGCCCCCCCGCCCAGCGTGGCGGTATAGAGCAGGTCGCGCTGCGGCAGCAGCACGCAGGCCGCGACGATCCGGCCCCGTTCGGCCACGGCGAGCGAATGCGCCCAGTCCTGGCTGCCTTCGAGATAGGCGCGGGTGCCGTCGATCGGATCGACGATGAAGATGCGTTCCGCCGCCAGCCGCTCGGGCGCGTCCGCCGTTTCCTCCGACAGCCAGCCATAGGCGGGCCGCGCCGCACCAAGCCGCGCGCGCAGCATCGCGTCGACCGCGAGATCGGCCTCGCAGACCGGGCCCCCGCCGTCGGGCTTGTCCCAGACCTCGGGTGCGCGGAACGCCGTGGCGATGCCCGCCGCCTCGCGCGCCGCCGCGACCAGAAGCGCCAGGTCGACCTGAAGATCGTTCCGCGGATCAGTCACCGGCAAGGGTCATGCCATCGACCAGAAGCGAGGGTACGACGCGGCTCAGATGCCGGCGCGCGTCATTGGCGGGCAGCAGCGTCATCAGCATGTCGCGCAGGTTGCCCGCGATGGTGCATTCGTTGACCGGGTGGATGATCTCGCCGTTCTCGACCCAGAAGCCGGACGCCCCGCGCGAATAATCGCCGGTGTTGGGGTTGATGGTCGAACCGATCATCGAGGTGACCAGCAACCCGGTGCCCATCTGCGCGATCAGATCGTCGCGCGTGGCCGTGCCTTCGGTCAGCCGGATGTTGGTGATCGCGGGCGAGGGCGGCGACGAGGTGCCGCGCGCAGCGTTGCCGGTGCTTTGCAGCCCCAGCTTGCGCGCGGTGGCGAGGTCGAGGATCCAGCCCGACAGATCCCCGTCATCGACCAGCGCGCGCGTGGCGGTGGGCAGCCCCTCGCCATCGAACAGCCGCGAGCCCGGGGCGCGCGGGCGGTGCGGCTCCTCGATCACCGACAGGCCCTTGGGCAGAACCTGCGTGCCTTCGCGGCCCAATAGCCAGCTCGATCCGCGGGCGATGGCGCCGCCATTGGCGGCGGCCAGCAGGTGGCCGATCAGCGAGGAGGAGACGCGCTCGTCGAACAGCACCGGGTATTTGCCGGTGCGCGGGCGGCGCGGGTTCTGCCTTGCCGCGGCGCGTTCGCCTGCGGTGCGCCCGATATCCTCGGGGCTGCGCAGCTCGGACTGGAAGATCCGGGCATCGCCGTCATGGTCGCGCTCCATCCCGGTGCCGCTGCCCGACACCGCGACGCAGTGCAGCCCCCGGTCCGAGCGCTCATAGCCGCCCGAAAACCCGTTGCTGGCGGCGAGATGGATGCGCCTGCGGCCATAGCCCGCGCTCGCGCCCTGCACCTGTGTCACGCCTTCGACGGCGCGCGCCGCCGCCTCGGCGCGGCGCGCATCCTCCTCGAGCGCGGCGGGGTCCGGCTCGGGGGCGGGGTCGTACATCTCGAGCCGCGACGAATCGGTGTCTCGGGCCAGCTGGCCGGGATCGGCGAGCCCGGCATGCGGGTCCTCGGGCGCCTCGCGCGCCATGGCGACGGCGCGGGCGGCCATGGTGTCGATTGTGGCGTCGCGCGCATCCGAGGACGACACCACCGCCTGCCGCCGTCCGATCAGCACCCGCAGGCCGATATCGATGCCCTCGGAGCGTTCGGCCTGCTCCAGCCGGCCCTCGCGCACGTCGATCGACAGCGCGGTGCCGTCCACCGCCACCGCGTCGGCGGCCTCGGCGCCCGCGCGGCGGGCCGCCGCGAGCATCCGGTCGGTCAGGTCTGCGAGCGAGGCGGTCATGGCGGATCCTTTCGGGCTGTCGCCCGTGCATCTAGCGCGCCCGCGCCCGGCGGGAAAGTGGCGCGCCCGCGCGACGTGGCGCGCGGGCGCGACCGGTCACTGAATCCGCTGGCCGTTGGCGATGACGTGGCCCTCGGGGTTGATCTCGATGGTCGAGGTCAGCTCGTCATTGCCGATCGAGGTCGTGAACAGCCCCAGCATCATCCGCGCGCCCATCAGCTGCTCGGCCGGGATCACGCCGAGCGTCGAGAGATTCTCGATCAGCCCGTTCAGCCCGTCGATCTTCAGGTCGATCCGGCCCTCGGGGCGCGGAAAGCCCGGGAAGGTCTCGAAATCGGAGTTGTCGAAGGTAAAGCCGCCATCGCCCAGAAGCTCCGCCCCGGCGAGCCGCAGCACCAGCCGGTCGAGCGTCAGGCTTTCGATCTCGGGCGCGGCCTCGGCCATCGCGGCGCCTTCGCCGTCGCCCACGGCCTCGCCCATGGCCTCGGCGGTGCCGGGATCGGTGAGATCCTGCGGCAGCCGCGCCGTGCCCGACAATTCGGCGATCAGCGTCGCGGGGGTGCGCGGCAGCACCTCGGCGGGGTCGAACAGCGCCCAGACCGGATCGCCGAGCGTCAGGCTGTCGAGCGTGATCCGCGCCGAGAGATCCTGCGCCGCCTCGCCCGCGGCCAGCGGCGCGTCGAGCCCAAATCCGTACTCGGCGGCCGAGATCTCGACCGGGAAGGGCATCGGCCCGTCGGTGAGCGTCAGGTCGAGCCCCTTGGTCGATGAGGCATAGCTGACGCGGGCCGGGTCGAGCGACAGGCCGACCGTGCTCGACGCGGTGCGCGCGGTGCCCGCGGCGCGGCCATCTTCGCCCTCGCCCTCGAACTCCACCAGCGCCGGGCCGGTGGCGTAATCGAACACGAGCGAGAAGTCGTCCGGCAGCGCCTCGGCCTCTTCCATGCCCTCGGGCAGCGCCAGCGCGCCCGAGATGGCGATCTCGGCGACGCTGGCATCGATCGCCATGCTGCCCCCGGTGTCCCCGCCGGCATCCCCGGCGCTATCCTCGCCTTCGATCATCAGGTCGAGCGTCTCGGCGGTGATGTCGTAATCGGTGCGGCGCAGCCCCGAGGCCGCGGTTTCGGACAAATAGCTGCCGCGCACGGCATTGAGCGCGAGCATCGCCTCGGCCGGGATCGTCTCCCCATCCTCGACCAGCCGGTCCAGCACCAGCGCGTAGCGGTCGGCGGCATAGTCGTAACGCATCGCGCCGGGATCGCCGCTCACGGTGACTTCGAGCCCGGTCTGCTGCATGGAAAGCTCGATCTCGGTCTGCACGCCATCCTCGTCGGTGCCCGAGATCTCGATCGGGTAGCTGTCGGACAGCGTCACCTCGACCGCCCCGTCGCCGGTTTCGGCGAAGACGATCTCGGGCAGGCGGGCGACGAGCTCGCCATCCTCGCCCTGCATCGTCAGCACCAGGTCGGTGATGGTGAGCCGGTCGCCCGAGCGTTGCTCGGCGCCGGTTTCGATCCGCGTCTCACCGAGCCGGGCCGCGCCCTCCTGCCAGTCCTGCCAGACCTGCTCGGCGGTGACGTCGGCCTGCGCGGCCCCGGCCATCAGCGCCAGCGCGCCGATCGGCGCCGTTTTCGACAATGCGGCCATCTCGGACCCTCCTCGCAATCGCAATTCCACGGGCCGGGCCCGTCGCGCGGGCTCTCCCTGCGCGTCTGGACCGGAGACTAGGCCCCCGTTAAGCTGGACGAAAGATCAAAGCGCGGAGAGGGTGCGATGCAGGGGAAAACGGTTCTGATCACCGGGGCGAGCCGTGGCATCGGCGCCGCGAGCGCCCGTGAATTCGCCAAGGCGGGGGCCCGCGTCGCGCTGCTCGCGCGCAGCGCCGAGGCGCTGTCGGACATCGCCAAGGAGCTAGGCGATGCCGGTCTCGCGATCCCCTGCGACGTCAGCCGCTACTGGGAGGTCGAGGCGGCGGTCGAGGCCTGCGTCAAGGAGTTCGGCCGGCTCGACGTGATGGTCAACAACGCCGGTGCGATCGAACCGATCGGCGCGATGGGCGATCTCGACCCCGATGCCTGGGGCAAGGTGGTCGACATCAACCTTAAGGGCGTCTTTAACGGCATGCGCGCGGCGCTGCCCCAGATGCTCGAGCAGGGCGGCGGCACGATGATCACCGTGTCCTCGGGCGCGGCGCACAACGCGGTCGAGGGCTGGTCGGCCTATTGCGCCTCCAAGGCCGGGGCGGCGATGCTGACCGCCTCGCTCGATCTCGAATATCGCGGCCGCGGCATCCGCGCCATGGGGCTGTCGCCCGGCACCGTCGCCACCCAGATGCAGCGCGAGATCAAGTCGTCGGGCATCAACGCGGTGAGCCGGCTCGACTGGTCGGTGCATATCCCGCCCGAATGGCCCGCAAAGGCGCTGGTCTGGATGTGCTCGGACAAGGCCAACGACCAGGTCGGCCACGAGGTCTCGCTGCGCGACGAGGAGATTCGCCGCCGTATCGGGCTGCGCTGAGGCTCAGCCGCGCCCGCGCCGCTTGCCCGGCACCTTCGAGGCAAAGCCGGGCGGGCGCTTCGACACCCATGCGATGAACCGCTCCAGCCGGGGATGCGCGCGCAAGGCGTCCGGCGTGTGGTAGGCGCGCGCCAGCTCCGCCTCCGACAGCGTCGCGTGGATCTCGCGGTGGCAGATGTGGTGCAAGAGCACCTGCGGCCCATGCGTGCCGCCCTTGAGCTTGGGGATCAGGTGATGCGCGCTTTGCGGCACCCCCGGCGGGATCGGGCGGCGGCACAGCGCGCAGACCGGGTCGGTGCGCGGCGTGGCCATGGCGGCGGCCTCGGTCTGGCGTTTCTCGCGGCGGCTTGGCATGGGGAACAGATGGGGCGCGGGCCGCGCCCCGGCAAGCGCGGCGCGGGGCCGCAGGAGGGCTGTGCATGGCGCGGGCACTGGTGATCGGCGGCGGACCGGCGGGGCTGATGGCGGCGGAAGAGCTGGCGGCGGCGGGCTGCGAGGTGACGCTGGCCGAGCAGATGCCCACCATGGGTCGCAAGCTGCTGATGGCGGGCAAATCCGGGCTCAACCTCACCAAGTCCGAGCCGCGCGCGCAGTTCGACGCGGCCTTCGGCGAGACGCCCGACGCATTGCGCGCGGCGCTGGACGCCTTCGGCGCCGAGGCGGTGCAGGGCTGGGCCCGCGACCTTGGCCAGGAGGTGTTCACCGGCTCCACGGGCCGGGTCTTTCCGACGGGCATGAAGGCCTCTCCGCTGCTGCGCGCATGGCTCGCGCGGTTGCAGGGGGCGAGGGTCGACCTGCGCCCCCGCTGGCGGTTCGACGGCTGGAAGGATGGCGAGGCGCTGTTCGACACGCCGGAGGGGGCACGGGCCGTCGCGGCGGATGTCACGGTGCTGGCGCTGGGCGGGGCGAGCTGGTCGCGGCTCGGCTCGGACGGGCGCTGGGCGGCGCTGCTGGCCGGGCAGGTCGCGCCGTTTTGCCCCGCGAACATGGGGTTCGGCGTCGACTGGTCGGCGCATATGCGGCCCCATTTCGGCGCGCCGGTCAAACCCGTGGCGCTCATCGCCGGGGCGCGGCGGGTGCGCGGCGAATGCGTGATCTCGGCGCGCGGGCTGGAGGGCGGCGGGATCTACGCGGTGTCGGCGGATCTGCGCGACGGTGCGCCGCTCGCGCTCGACCTCGTGCCCGATCTCGACGCGGCCGAGCTGGCGCGCAGGCTCGCGCGGCCGCGCGGCAAGACCAGCCTGTCGAACCATCTGCGCAAATCGCTCAGGCTCGATCCGGTGCGCATGGCGCTGCTGCACGAATGCGCCCGCCCCCTGCCGGGCGATCCGGCGGCGCTGGCGGCGCGGATCAAGGCGCTGGAGATACCGCTCACCGGGCCGCACCCGATCGACGAGGCGATCTCCACGGCGGGGGGCTTGCGCTTCGATGCGCTCGACGATGGCCTGATGCTGCGCCGACCGGCCCGGGGTGTTCGCCGCGGGCGAGATGCTCGACTGGGAGGCGCCGACGGGCGGCTACCTGATCACCGCCTGCCTCGCCACGGGCCGCCATGCGGGCCGCGCCGCCGCGGATTGGGCGAAGACCGCGCATCGACCCTAGCGCGCCGGGGCCCGGCTTTCATTCGGCCCGCCGCGCGGCTAGGGTGCCGCAAGCGAGCAGGGAGAGCAGCACGACATGACGATCCGAGCGATGCGCCGGGGCGGGGCCGTGAGCCTCGTGGCCCTTCTGGCGGCGGGGGCCTCGGGCGCCCAGACGGTGTCCGACCGCGGCCTGAGCTACACGCTCTACGGCACGCCGGGCCTGATCGAGATGCCCTCGGCGCTCAGCGCCAGGGACGGGCAGATCGCCGCGACCATCGGTGGCTTCGACGGCCAGACCCGCACGACATTCACCTTCCAGCTGCTGCCCAAGCTGTCGGGCAGCTTCCGCTACAGCCGGATCGAGGATTACTCCCTGCCGGGCAGCCGTGGACAGGTCGACGATTACTTCGACCGCAGCTTCGATCTGCGCTACCGCTTCAACGACGAAACCGCGCGGATGCCCGCCTTTGCCATCGGGTTGCAGGATTTCCTCGGCACCGGCGCCTATGGCGCGGAATATCTCGTCGCGACCAAGACCTTCGGCGACACGCTGCGCGTCTCGGCGGGGCTGGGCTGGGGGCGCTTTGGCTCGGATGGCGGCTTCGACAACCCGCTGGGGCTGATCTCCTCGGAGTTCGACACCCGGCCCGGTCTCGATTTCGGCGAAGGCGGCACCTTCGAGATCGACCAGCTGTTCCGGGGCGACGCGGCGCTGTTCGGCGGAGTCGAATACGCGCCCACCGACAAGCTGACGCTCAAGGCCGAGTATTCCTCGGACGCCTATGCGCGCGAAACCGAGCTGGGGCTGATCGAGCGCGACACGCCGCTCAATTTCGGGGCGGTCTACCGGCCGCTGCCGGGCGTGCAGCTCGGCGCGTCGTGGCTGCATGGCTCGGAGCTGGCGCTCACCGGGACCTTCCTGATCGACCCGACCGAACGGCCCTATGGCCCCGGTCTCGACCCGGCCCCGGTGCCGGTGAAGATCCGCGCCAGCGACGCGCGCGCGGCGCAGACCTGGAACCGCGCGGCGCTGCCCGAGGCGCAGATCGGCACGGCGCTGCAGCAGGCGCTCGCCGCCGAGGGGGTGGAGCTGTCCTCGATCCAGCTGTCGGACCGCGCCGTGCGGCTGCGCTATACCAACACCCGCTACCGCGCCGAGGCGCAGGCGATGGGGCGCATCGCGCGGATGCTGAGCCTCGGCCTGCCCGATTCGATCGAACGTTTCACGCTGGAGCCGATGCAGCGCGGGTTGCCGCTTTCGGCGGTGACGCTGAGCCGCTCCGACATCGAGGCGCTTGCGAACACCGCCGGCGGCACGCAGGCGCTTGAGGAGCGCCGCGTGCTCGACGATGCGGGCCCGGCGCAAGGGCTGGCGCCGCTGCCGCGCGTCGACGACCGGTTCTCATGGGGGCTCGCGCCCTATGCGCGGATCACCGTGTTCGACGGCGACGCGCCGTTCCAGTTCGAGGCCGGCGCGCAGGTCACGGCGAGCTACGAGATCACCGACAGCCTCGTCGCCTCGGGCACGCTGCGCCAGCAGCTCTATACCAATCGCGACGACCCCGAGCTGATCGTGGCCGAGGGGGACGAACCCTACCCGGTGCGCCGCAACGCGGCGCTCTATGCCAAGGAGGGCACCACCGGCATTCGCGACCTGACGCTGGCCCAATATGGCCGGCTCGCGCCGGACGTCTTTGCCCGCGCCACGGCCGGCTATCTCGAAGAGATGTATGGCGGCGTTTCGACCGAGGTGCTGTGGAAGCCCGCCGACAGCCGGCTCGGGCTGGGTGCCGAGGTCAATTACGCACGCCAGCGCGATTTCGATCTCGGCTTCGGCTTTCAGGATTACGACGTCGTCACCGGCCATGCCTCGGCCTATTACGATTTCGACAACCGGTTCTACGGGCAGGTCGATGTCGGCCGCTACCTCGCAGGGGATTGGGGCGCGACCTTCACGCTCGACCGCGAATTCGAGAATGGCTGGAGCGTCGGCGGCTATTTCACCCTGACCGACGTGCCGTTCGAGGATTACGGCGAAGGCTCCTTCGACAAGGGCATCCGGGTGACGATCCCGCTCGACTACGTGGTGGGCCAGCCGACCCGGCGCGAGGCGTCGAGCGCGCTCGCCTCGCTGCAGCGCGACGGCGGTGCCAAGCTGCGCGTCGACGGGCGGCTCTACGAGGTGGTCCGCGACGGCCATCTGAACGATCTCGAAGACGGCTGGGGGCGGTTCTGGAAATGACGATGCGGATCACGATGACGGCGGCGCTGGCGGGGCTGGTGCTGCTCGCGGGGTGCGGCGGCGGTGCGGGGCTCACGGCGGCGGTGCAGGGCGCCATCGCGCCGCTGGTGGGCACCCAGACCGCGCCCGCCGCGCGCGGCGGCGGGGCCGCCACCCCGGTCGACCCCGCGACCGCGCGCAGCGTCCGGATCGCGGCGCTCGGCGCGTCCGGAACGGCAACCCGGGTGGTCGACAACGGAGCCTCCGAAACCTTCTCGGGGCCGGGCGGCTTCACCTACACGTTGCGCGACGGGATGCTGGTCGCGACCCGCGGTCTGGGCCACGACCTGATGGCCGCCGATGCGCGCCAGAGCCGCGCTGCGCTGCGCGCCGGCGGCGGTTCGGCGCGCCGGGTGCACGAAACGCTGGACGGGATGGATCGAATCGTGCGCAGCACGTTCGATTGCACGGTCTCCGCAAGAGGGGGCGAGACGATTGATCTGGGCAACCGCAAGGTGAATGCCCGCCGGTTCGACGAGACCTGCCAGGGCGACGGCCTGATCTTCGAGAACCGCTACTGGCTCGACGCGTCGGGCGGGATCTTGTCGTCGCGTCAGTTCGTCACGCAAACTGTTGCATATTTGCGCAGCAGCGGCCTTTAGTTTCGCTTTCTCGCCGCCGTGGACTGGTCATCCAGCTTGTGTGATACACCTATCTTGGCTATAGCCGACCTAACGTTTTGTTATCAACTGGAGTAGAGACATGCGCCTCACCAAGACCATCGCCGCCGCCGCCCTCGTCGGCACCATGACCGCTTCCTCGGCTCTCGCCGGTGGCCTGGCCGTCGAGATCGTCGAGCCCCCGGTCGTCGTGGTCGAGCCCGAGCAGGAAGCCCGCGGTTCGCTGGCCGGCCCCCTCGGCTTCCTTCTGCCGCTGGCCGCCGTCGCCGGCCTGGTCGCCCTGGCCGCTTCGGACGACTCCTGATTTCAGGACCATCCGGCCTTCGGGCCGGATGCGGGAAACGGCGGACCTTCGGGTCCGCCGTTTTTCGTTTGGGGGTATGGTGGGCGCGCGTGGGCCGCGCGATCTCAGCGCCGCGCCATCATCGCCAGCCGGATCAGCGCCCGCTCCACCAGCGCCTGCGCGGGGGCGCGGCTCGCCGAGCGCAGCTGCAGGTCGGTCTCGATCAACAGCGTCACCGCCCGCTCCAGCCGGTCGCGGCCCCAGCCCCCGGCCTGCCGGGTCATCGCGTCGCGGCGCGGGCCCCAGACCGGCGGACGCAGCCGCGCGATGCCCTGTCCCGGCCCGCCCGGATCGCTCGCCACGGCGTGCAGCTGCCGGAAATGCCTGAGCGCCATGATGCACAGCGACACCGGCGTGGTGCCCTGCGCGTAGAGCCTGCGCAGCAAGGCCGCGATCTGCGGCGCGCGCCCCTCGGCCACCACCGCCAGCAGCGCGTCGGTCTCGGCCTCGGTGGAGCGCGGGGCGACGGCGGCGATGTCGTCGGCGCTCGTCGGCGTGGTCTCGCCATGCTTGTAGAGGCCGAGCTTTTCCATCGTCATGCGGAACGCGCCGGGATCGAGCGCGCGCGACAGCTCCTGCAACAGCGCCTGCCCCTCGGGGTCGGGCTCGGGGACGCCCGCCGCGGCGCGGATCGCGGCGATTTCCTCGGGGCCGGGCGGGTCGTCATACAGGCCGATCGACACCGCCATGGGTTGCGCCTCGAACAGCTTGCGCAGCGCCGATTTGGCGGGCAGCTGCCCGGCGGTGGCGAGGATCTGCGCATCGCCCGGCTTCCAGGCCTTGAAGGCCTCCGTGAAAAGCGGCGCGAGCCCGTCGGTCGCGCCTTCGACGAAGACCACGCGCGGACCGGGAAAGAACCCCTGCGCCTTTACCGCGTCGATCAGCGCGGCGCCGTCGCGGCGCAGGTCGGCGGCGGGCAGGCGGGCCAGCCGCATCTCGGTTTCGGCGTCGGGCCCGGCAAGGCCGGCGATCACCTCCGCGCGGCGCTGCGCCACGCGCATCACGTCCTCGCCCCAGATCAGCGCGCCGGCGATCTTGGGGTCGGGCTTGCGAAAGAACGCCGCCGCGTCGCGCGCCGAAAGCTTCATGGCAGGTCCGGCGTGACCAGCAGCCGGGTCATGACCTGATCGGCGAGCAGCACCGCGAGCCGCTCGCGCGCATCGCGCTCCGCCGCACCCGAGGCCACGGTCCCCAGCGTGGAGGAATAGCCCGCAAAGGCCTCGACCGTGCCTTCGGCCAGCGCCGTGCCGCCACCGGCGGGGCGCAGCGCGAAGGTGGCCCGGCCCAGCAACCGGTAGCGCAGCACCGCGCCGTCGGCGCTGATCGCGGCCTGCTCGCTTTGCTCGGAGGTGTCGACGTCGAGCCGGTAGGCCGCCTCGCGCGCCGGGCCGAGCCGGTCGATCAGCCGGGCCCGCAGCAGGTAGCCCGAAACGGTGGCGGGCACCTCCACCGCGACGCGGCCGCGCAGCCGCGCGGCATCGCTGCCCGGCCCGTAGGCCGGGGCAAAGCCGCAGCCGCCAAGCGCCAGAGCGCCCAGCAAAGCCGCGCGGCGCGTCGGCTCAGACGACCACATTGACGATCCGGCCGGGCACCACGATGAGCTTCTTCGGGCTGCCGCCGTCGAGCGCCTTGGCCACCGCCTCGTCGGCCAGCACCAGCGCCTCGATCTCGGCCTTCTCCATCGCCTTGGGGACCGAGATCTCGGAGCGGCGCTTGCCGTTGATCTGGATCGGCAGCGTCACGCTGTCCTCGACGAGAAAGCGCTCCTCGGCCACCGGCCACGGCGTGTCGGCCACGAAGCCCTCGCCGCCCAGCCGGGTCCAGATCTCTTCCGCCAGATGCGGCGTCATCGGCGACATCAGCTGCGCCAGCACGCGCGCGGCCTCGCGCCGCGTTTCGGCGCTGGCCTTCGATTTCGACAGCACGGAGGTAAAGGCATAGAGCTTGGCGATCGCGGCGTTGAAGCCGAAGCTTTCGAGCCCCAGCGTCACGTCGCGGATCGCGCGGTGCAGCTGGCGCATCAGATCCTCGTCGGCCGCCGCATCGCCGCCCGTCGCCTCGGCGATCTCGTCGGCGATGCGCCAGACCCGCGCGAGGTGCTTGTGCGCGGCCTCGGCGCCGGCGGCGGTCCATTCGACGTCGCGCTCGGGCGGGCTGTCGGACAGCACGAACCAGCGCGCCGTGTCGGCGCCGTACTGCGCGAGGATCGCATCCGGGTCGACGACGTTCTTCTTCGACTTCGACATCTTGGCCGAAGGGATGATCTCGACCGTCTCGCCGGTCGCCTTGAGCGCGCCGTCCTCGACGCTTTCGGGCAGGTGGTAGACCGGGCGACCATTGGCGTCGCGGGTCTGGTAGATCTCGTGCGTGACCATGCCTTGGGTGAAGAGCGCGTTGAACGGCTCGATCGCCTTTTCGGGCAGGTGGCCCGTCACCTGCATCGCCCGCGCGAAGAAGCGCGAATAGAGCAGGTGCAGAATCGCGTGCTCGATGCCGCCGATGTATTGATCGACGTTCATCCAGTACTCGGCTTCGGCCAGATCGGTCGGCGTCTCGGCGCGGGGGCTGGTGAAGCGCGCGAAGTACCACGACGAATCCACGAAGGTGTCCATCGTGTCGGTCTCGCGGCGCGCCGCCTTGCCGCAGCGCGGGCAGGGGGCGTCGCGCCATGTCGGGTGACGGTCGAGCGGGTTGCCCGGCACGTCGAAGCTCACATCGTCGGGCAGGCGGACCGGCAGGTTCTCCTTCTTCTCGGGCACCGCGCCGCAGTCCTCGCAATGCACGATCGGGATCGGGGTGCCCCAGTAGCGCTGGCGCGACAGGCCCCAGTCGCGCAGGCGGAAGCGGGTCACGCCGCGGCCCACGCCGTTGGCCTCGCAAAAGTCGATCGCGGCGTCGATCGCCTGCTCGCCGGTCTGCTCGGTGTCGCCCGCGAAGCCGCGGATATAGATCACGGGCTCGGTCTTGGGCGGCACGAAAGCCGGACCGCCATCCTCGGCCAGCGCCTGCCCGTCATCATTGGCGGGGGCGAAGGTCGAGATCACCGGCAGGTCGTATTTGCGCGCGAAGTCGAGATCGCGCCCGTCATGCGCCGGGCAGCCGAAGATCGCGCCGGTGCCGTAATCCATCAGCACGAAATTGGCGATCCAGACCGGCAGGTCGCGGCCCTGGTCGAAGGGGTGGCGCACGGTGAGACCGGTGTCGAAGCCGAGCTTCTCGCCGGTTTCCAGCGCCTCCTCGGTGGTGCCGCCGCGGCGGGCCTCGGCGCAGAAGGCGGCCACGTCCGCGCGCTCGCTCTCCAGCGCGCGGGCCAGAGGGTGATCGGGCGAAATGCCGATGAAGCTCGCGCCCAGAAGCGTGTCGGGGCGGGTGGTGTAGACCTCGATCCGGTCATGGCCATGGGTGGGTTCGGTGAGGCCGAAGGCCATTTCCAGCCCGCGCGACCGGCCGATCCAGTTGGCCTGCATCAGCTTGACCTTGGCGGGCCAGTCGTCGAGCCCGTCCAGCGCCGCCAGAAGCTCGTCGCTGTACTCCGAGATCCTGAAGAACCACTGCGTCAGCTCGCGCCGTTCGACATCCGCGCCCGAGCGCCAGCCCTTGCCGTCGATCACCTGCTCGTTGGCGAGCACGGTCATGTCGACCGGGTCCCAGTTCACCACCGCGTTCTTGCGATAGACGAGGCCCTTGTCGAGCATGTCGATGAACAGCGCCTGCTGCTGGCCGTAGTACTCCGGGTCGCAGGTCGCGAATTCGCGGCTCCAGTCGATCGAGAGACCCAGCGGCTTCATCTGCGCGCGCATGTCGGCGATGTTGTTGTAGGTCCATTCCTTGGGGTGGCCGCCAGACGCCATCGCGGCGTTCTCGGCGGGCATGCCGAAGGCGTCCCAGCCCATCGGGTGCAGCACGTTGTGGCCCGTCGCCAGCTTGTGGCGCGCGATCACGTCGCCCATCGTGTAGTTGCGCACATGGCCCATGTGGATCCGCCCCGAGGGGTAGGGGAACATCTCCAGCACGTAGTATTTCGGACGACTCTCGTCGCGCCGCGCGGTAAAGAGGCCGGCCTCGTCCCAGGCGGCCTGCCATTTGGCTTCGATCTCGGCGGCGGTGTAGCGCGACATGGTTCGGGTTCCTCGGATGGTCTGGCACGGGTCTGGCGGGGCGGTTCGGCCCGCTGGCGGTGATACTGCACATCGCCGCGCTGTGCCACTCCCGCGCGCAGAAATGCCGGGCCCCAAAAGCGAAGGGCGGCCCCGAAGGACCGCCCCTGCCTGAAGTCGTGATCCGGTTGGATCAGAACTCGAAGGAGACCTCGACGGTGGTGCCGTCCTGGTACTCGGGATCGCCGATCTCGTCCTCGGAGTCGTTGTCGTCGTCCTCGGCGAAGGACACGAGCAGCTGCGCGCCTTCGGCCAGATCGTAGGTGCTGGCGACGTAGTAGTCGTCACCCGCATCGGCGACGCCGGCGTAGAAGTTCAGGCCCATGCCCATGTCGTAACCGGCTTCGATCGCCCAGTCCTCGTCGCCTTCACGAACTTCTTCGTAAGCGGTCGAGACGGTGATCGGGCCCGAGACGTAGTCGGCGGCCAGGCCGAAGCTGTCGCCTTCGTCATCCGACTCGTGGACGTAGAACGCGCCGAGGGTGACGGGGCCGACCGGGTAGGCGACCTCGATACCGGTCGAGCTCTCGGAGTCGCCGGCGGCATCTTCTTCACGGGCGTAGGCCACGTCGATATCGGCGCCGGCAAAGGCGGTGCCGAAGGCGATGCCGAAGATCTGGTTCGGGTTGTAGTCGCCGTTGTCGATCTCGACGGCTTCGGAGTAGTCGCGCTCTTCTTCCTGGTAGCCAGCCGACATTTCGAAGGCGCCGAAGGTGCCCGCTACGCCGACCGAGTACTGGTCGAGGGTGTCGTCGTCGCCCGGCACGTTGCCGTCGGTGGTGTCGTCCACGAGGGCCGAAACCGAAACGTCGAGGCCGTAGGCCATGAAGTCGCCGCGCAGCACGGTCTCGCCGTCGGTCTCGGAGAAGCCGTCATGGGCCATTTCCGACACGCCATCCCAGCGCAGGTTGGCGGCCATGTCGGTGTCGCCGAAGAACAGGCCGGCGGTCTCGGAGGTCAGCGACAGCACGTAGCCGTCGGCTTCGAGCGCCACGTCGGACAGCTCGTTGTCGACCAGGTCGGTGGTGACGGTCGCGGCGGCGGTCAGGCCGTTGTCGAGCTCCTGGCTCAGGGTGATGCCGAGCTCGGCATCCCAGTAGAAGCCACGGTCGTCGTCGGTTTCGCTGTCGGTGTCGGTGTCGTTGTAGCCCAGAGTGGCTTCGCCGGAGAAGGACACTTCGGCGGCGGCAGCGCCGGCAAAGGCCACGATCGAGGCCGAGGCGAGCAGGATGCGTTTCATGGATTTCCCTCGTATTTGCATTCCCGAGAATGCCAGTCGAGCCAGCATTGACGTTTTCATTGCGCACGAGGCCCTTCACACTCAAGGAGTTTGGCCCCCCCTCCCGGTCCTGTCCAAAAATTGATGCAACCGGGTCACACACATGTCAGACAGCCGCTTGGAACCATTCAGGAGATGCCGATGTCGATCGACCGCATCCGCGAGAGCATTGCCACCGCGGCCCGGAAGGCCGGGCGCGATCCCGACGAGGTGACGCTCATCGCCGTGTCCAAGGTCCAGCCCGAGGCGCGGGTGCTGCCCGTGCTCGAGGCCGGGCACAGGGTGTTCGGCGAAAACCGCGTGCAGGAGGCGCAGGGCCGCTGGGGCGCGCTGGCCCCGCGATTCCCCGGCACCGAGATCCACCTGATCGGGCCGCTGCAGACCAACAAGGCGCGCGCCGCCATGGAGCTGGCCCACGCGATCCATTCGCTCGACCGCCCCCGGCTGGCCGAAACGCTGGCGCGGCTGGCGCAGGAGCGCGGCGCCTGTCCCGAGCTGTTCGTGCAGGTCAACACCGGCGCCGAGCCGCAAAAGGCCGGGGTGCTGCCCGATGACGCCGACGGGTTCGTCGCGCGGTGCCGCGATCTCGACCTGCCGGTGATGGGGCTGATGTGCATTCCGCCCGCCGAGCAAGACCCGGCCCCGCATTTCGCGGCGCTGCGCGAGATGGCCGCGCGCAATGGCCTCGCGGAGCTGTCGATGGGGATGAGCGGCGATTTCGAGACCGCGATCGCACAGGGCGCCACCCATGTGCGGGTGGGCGCGGCGATCTTCGGCGCGCGCGGCTAGGCCGCGTCAGGCGGGGGCCGCGACCGGGTCGCGGCGCTCGCGGATCGGCAGGTGCACGATCGCCGACAGCGCGCCGACACCGACGCCGATCCACCACACCGCCTCGTAGCTGCCATAGACATCGTAGAGCCGCCCGCCGAGCCAGACGCCCATGAAGCTGCCCAGCTGGTGGGAAAAGAACACGATGCCATAAAGCGTGCCCATGTAGCGCAGCCCGTAGAGATGCGCGACGAGACCGCTGGTCAGCGGCACCGTGGCGAGCCACAGGCTGCCCATCACGCCCGAGAAGATCAGCACCGTGGTCGGCGTCATCGGCGTCAGGATGAACCACGCCGCCGCCAGCGTCCGGCCCGTGTAGATCCCCGCCAACAGGTATTTCTTGCTGTAGCGCTTGCCGGCCCAGCCCGCGGCGATGGTGCCCGCGATGTTGGCCAGCCCGATGAGCGAAATCGCCACCGCGCCCAGCCCCGCCGTCGTCGTGACCCCCATCGACGCCAGCACGCCCCCCGCCGCGATCGGCGCGCAGATCTCGGTCACGAAAGCCGGGAAATGCGCGGTGATGAAAGCAAGCTGGTAGCCGCAGGAGAAAAATCCGAGGAATATCAAAGCATAACTCGGATCGCGCGCGGCGCGGCCCAGGATGTGGCCCATGCTCTCCTGCAGTTCTGCAGTCGTGGCGGGCGGCGTGGACCGTATCATCGGCAGCGTCAGCAGCACCGCGAGAATCATCGCCGCGAAGACCATGAACACCGACTGCCACGTCATGTAACCCAGCAGGATTTCGGCCATCGGCGCGCCGAACACCTGACCGGCGGAGCCCGCCGCCGTCGCCACCGCCAGCGCCATGGAACGGTTGTCGTCCGAGGCGGCGCGCCCGACCACCGCGAGAATCACGCCGAAACCGGTGCCCGCGATGCCGAAGCCCACGAGGATCTCCAGCACCTGGTGCTGGATCGGCGAGGTGGCCCCCGCCGACAGCACCAGCCCCGCCGCATAGGCCAGCGCGCCCAGCACGATCGCCTTGCGGTCGCCGACCTTCTCCGCCATCGCCGCGAAGAGCGGCTGGCCAAAGCCCCAGGCGAGGTTCTGGATCGCGATGGCAAGGCTGAACTCGGCGCGCGGCCAGCCGAACTCCTCGGCGATCGGGATCTGGAACACCCCGAAGCTCGCGCGGATGGCAAACCCCACCATCACGATGAGGCAACCGGCGATCAGGACGGGGGTGAAGAGAGGCTGTCTGGTCATGCGCGATCTAGGCGCCGTCGGGGCGGGGGTGTCAATCTCGGGCGTCATTCGAGCGTCGTTCGGGCGGCACCGACGGGGCATGCGTATTTGGGGAACAAAGTTGCCTGCCGGAGCGCGCCGGGCGGGGGCGTTTCGCCGACGGGACAGGGGCGTTTCGCGGGCGGCGCATCTTTGCAATGGGCGGGGCGGCGGCTATGTCGCCTCTCCATGAGCATCGAAACCGCCTACCGCGCGCGCATCGAAACCGGCGCGCTGAAACCCGACCCGGCGCAAGAGGCCGTGCTGCCCGCGCTCGACCGCGTGGCCCGCGACCTCGCCCGCCAGCCCGCGCCGCAGCGCGGCGGCTGGTTCCGCAAGCCGAAAGCCCCCGAGCCGGTGAAGGGCCTCTATCTCTGGGGCGGGGTCGGGCGCGGCAAGTCGATGCTGATGGATCTGCTCTATGACGAGATCGACCTGCCCAAGGCGCGGTGGCATTTCCACGCCTTCATGCAGCGCGTGCATGCCGACATGAACAAGGCCCGCGCGCGGGGCGTCGATGACGCCATCGCGCCGGTGGCCGAAGGGCTGGCGGGCGAGCTGCGATTCCTCGCCTTCGACGAAATGCAGATCACCGACATCACCGATGCGATGATCGTGGGCCGCCTGTTCGAGAAGCTGTTCGAGCAGGGCGTCACCATCGTCACCACCTCGAACCGGGTGCCGGACGATCTCTACAAGGACGGGCTGAACCGGCAGCTCTTCGTGCCCTTCATCGACAGGCTGAAGGCACGGATGGAGGTGCTGGAGCTGGAAAGCCCGACCGACCACCGGCAGGGGCGACTCAAGGGCTCTGAAAGCTGGATCATGCCCAATGATTCGCGCGCCCGCGCCAAGCTCGACGCGATCTGGGCGGAGCTGACCGGCGCGCCGGACGGAGAGCCGCTCGTGCTCAGGGTCTCCGGGCGCGAGGTGACGGTGCCGGAATACCGCAACGGCATCGCCCGGGCGGGATTCCACGAGCTGTGTGGCCGCCCGCTCGGCGCGGCGGATTACCTTGCGCTGGCCGAACAGGTGAAACTCCTGATGATCGACGGCATTCCGAGCCTGTCGCGGTCGAACTTCAACGAGGCGAAGCGATTCGTGACGCTGGTCGACGCGCTCTACGAGGCAAAGACACGGCTGGTGGCCTCGGCATCGGCGGCGCCCGGCTATCTTTACCTTGAGGGCGAGGGCAGCTTCGAGTTCGAGCGCACGGCGAGCCGTCTGGAGGAAATGCAGGCCGAAGGCTGGGGGCGAAGCTGAACGGTACGAAGGGGGTCGCATCCCGAGACCCCCTTCTTCACTGCCCGTTAACCTACTGAAGTCCCGATCTTGTTTGCCAGGATCTTCTCGTCGTTCCCCTGTGTTTCAAGAAACGCGATCGATCGGGCAGGGTCAACCATAGGGCGAAGTTTCGTAACGTCTCGAAGCCTTTCCGGAGTGTCAAAGATCGTTGCTGAAAGCCGGGTGGCCCGCGCGCGTGCATGCGCGGCGGCGCGTCGTGCCGAACGCAGGTTCATGCCGGGCGAATCGCCGAGACCACCAGCGGAGCGGCGCAGTCTGGCGAAACCGGCTCAGGTCCCGCATGCAGCGGCGTCTGCCACGGAATCGTCGATTCGGTGACGAACCGCCCATCGACGCAGACATCCTGACCGCCATTGCCCGCGTTGAAGCCGAAGCCCGGATTCCCGCAATCGGCGACGCCGCCATCGGCGTTCCACGCCTGGAACACGCCGATGCCGGACATCGGAAAGCGCCTCTCGCGCGGATCGAAGGTCAAAAGCCACGATGTGCCGGGCGTCAGCGCATCAAGGCGCCACGCCCCGATCCGCGCGCCATGCCGCCAGCCGGTGATCTCGAATCGGGTCACATCGCCTTGGGTGACGAGCGGCGCATCCATCAGCGCGTCGGGAAACGCCATCGTCCCGGTCATCGTGTAGCCCGCGCCGCCGCGCCAGCAGAAATGCAGCTCCACCGCCTGCGCGGGCCCGGCGGCCAGCGCCGCGAGAAGCGCGGGCCAGAGCCTCATCCGTTGTCGCGCAGCACCTGCCCCGCGAGATAGAGCGAGCCGCAGATCAGGATCCGCGCCGCCGGGTCGCGGGCAGTGATGTCGCGAACGGCCTGCGCCACGTCATCCGCCTCGGCCACCGGGTCGAACCCTGCGGCACGGGCCGCGTGCGCGGTGTCGGCGGCGGGGATGGTGTTGGCCTCGCCGGGGATCGAGACGGCGTGCAGGCCTTGGGCCACCTGCGCAAGCGGGCGCAGGTAGCCCGCGATGTCCTTGGTGTTGAGCATGCCGCAGATCAGCTGCGCGGGCCGCCCAGGCATGTCGCGCAGGCTGCGCGCCAGAGCGGCGCCCGCCGCCGGGTTGTGCCCGCCATCGAGCCACAGCTCGGCCCCGCCCGCGAGATCGACCAGAGGCCCGCGCGACAGGCGCTGCATCCGGGCGGGCCAGTCGGCGCGCAGCGCCGCCTCGGCCGCCGCCTCGTTTCGGCCCAGCGCGCGCAGGCTCGCGATGGCGGTGCCCGCGTTGACGATCTGGTGCGGCCCGCGCAGCCGTGGCAGCGGCAGGTCCAAAAGGCCGCGCTCGTCCTGATAGACCAGCCGCCCGGCTTCGGTGGTCACGTGCCAGTGCTGGCCATGCGCCATCAGCGGCACGCCGAGCCGCGCCGCCTTCGCCTCGATCACCTCGAGCGCGGCCTCGTGCTGGGGGGCGACCACGCATGGGACGCCGCGCTTGAGAATGCCCGCCTTCTCGCCCGCGATCTCCTCGATCGTCTCGCCCAGATATTGCTGGTGGTCGAGATCGATGGGCGTAATGACGGTGAGCGCGGGGCGCTCCACCACGTTGGTCGCGTCGAGCCTGCCACCCAGCCCGGTTTCCAGAAGCGTCCATTCGGCGGGCGTTTCGGCAAAGGCCAGAAGTGCGGCGGCGGTGGTGATTTCGAAATAGGTGATGGAATCGGGACCGTTCGCCGCATGGGTGCGGTCGAGCAGCTTTGTCAGCGCCTCTTCGGAGATCAGCTCCCCCGCGAGGCGGATGCGTTCGTGAAACCGCGCCAGATGCGGCGAGGTATAGGCATGGACCCGGTCGCCCGACGCCTCCAGCCCGGCGCGGATCATCGCCTGGGTCGACCCCTTGCCGTTGGTGCCGGCAAGGTGAATGACCGGGGGCAGTCGCCGCTCGGGGTGATCCAGCGCCGCCAGAAGCCGCCACACCCGGTCGAGCGTCAGGTCGATGACCTTGGGGTGCAGCGACATCATCCGCGCGAGAATCGCGTCGGAGCCGGGTGCGGGCGTCATTTCTTGGGCGTCTCCGCCTTTTTCGCCGCCGGAGCGGGCTTGGCCGCCGGGGTTTCGGCGGGCTTGTCCTTGGCGGCCTCGGCTTCGCGGGCGGCGGCGGGCTCGGGCGTCTCGGGCGCGGGCAGGTCGGCCATGACGGCTTCGGGCAGGCCCATCAGCATGCGGATCACCTGAATCAGCTCCTCGCGCATCTTTCCGCGCGGCGTCACCCGGTCGAGCATGCCGTGATCGAGCAGGTATTCCGCGCGCTGGAACCCCTCGGGCAGCTTTTCGCGGATCGTCTGCTCGATCACGCGCGGGCCCGCAAAGCAGATCAGCGCGTTCGGCTCGGCGATCTGCACGTCGCCCAGCATCGCGTAGGAGGCGGTGACGCCGCCCGTGGTCGGGTGCGTCAGCACCACAATATAGGGCAGCCCTGCCTCTTTCAGCATCTCGACCGCGACGGTGGTGCGCGGCATCTGCATCAGCGACAGGATGCCTTCCTGCATCCGCGCGCCCCCGGCGGCGGAGAACAGCACCAGCGGGGCCTTGATCTCCACGGCACGTTCGGCGGCGGCGATGATCGCGTTGCCGACATACATGCCCATAGAGCCCGCCATGAACGAAAAGTCCTGACCGGCGGTGACGACCTTGGTGCGGCCGATCTCGCCCTCGGCCACCAGCATCGCCTCTTTTTCAGAGGTCTTGCGGCGGGCTTCCTTGATCCGGTCGGAATATTTCTTCTGGTCGCGGAAGTTGAGCGGATCGGCGATCGGCTCGGGCACCTTCACCTCGGTGAAGGCGCCGCCGTCGAACAGCGCCTTGAACCGGTCGCGCGGCGTGATCGCCATGTGGTGATCGCAATTGGTGCAGACGTTGAGATTGTCCGCGAGTTCGCGGTGGAACAGCATCGTTCCGCATTCGTCGCACTTGGTCCACAGGTTCTCGGGCACCTCGCGGCGCGAGAAGATCGAGTTGATCCGCGGACGGACGTAGTTGGAAATCCAGTTCATCTTGCTGCTCCGGGCGCGCGTCGGGTCGGGCCCGAGATACGCCCCGGCGCGACGGATTGCAATTCGGGCGGTGGATCGCACCGCACGGGGCGCGCGACCCGGTGCGACAGGGAAGCGTTGCCGCGCGCCTATGGAGCCCGAGGCGGCGCCGGGGTTTCGCAATCTATCCTGCCGGGGTGCCCGCGCGGTCGTTCCTTGCGCCCGGCGGGTCGTCCGGCGCCGGAATCTGCGCGATCGGGCGATGCCGATGCGCCATCCCGCCTTGCCGTCGGGGCGGGGCCTGTCTATCCCTGCCGCAGCCAACTCCGGAAGGGACAGCCCATGACCAACGCCCGTTTCGACAAGACGAAACTGCCCAGCCGCCACGTGACCGAAGGGCCCGAGCGTGCCCCGCACCGGAGCTATTTCTATGCCATGGGCATCTCCGAAGAGGAGATTCACCAGCCCTGGGTCGGCGTCGCCACCTGCTGGAACGAGGCCGCGCCCTGCAACATCGCGCTCAACCGGCAGGCGCAGTCGGTGAAGATGGGCGTGAAGAAGGGCGGCGGCACGCCGCGCGAGTTCACCACCATCACCGTCACCGACGGCATCGCCATGGGCCATGAGGGCATGCGCTCCTCGCTCGCCTCGCGCGATGCGATCGCCGACACGGTGGAACTCACCATGCGCGGCCATTGCTACGACGCGCTGGTCGGCCTCGCGGGCTGCGACAAGTCGCTGCCGGGGATGATGATGGCGATGGTCCGGCTCAACGTGCCGTCGGTGTTCATCTATGGCGGCTCGATCCTGCCGGGCAAGCTCAACGGCCGCGACGTCGTGGTGCAGGACGTGTTCGAGGCGGTGGGCCAGCACGCCGCCGGAAACATGAGCGACGCCGAGCTTGCGATCCTCGAACGCGTGGCCTGCCCCTCGGCGGGTGCCTGCGGCGGGCAATACACCGCCAACACCATGGCCTGCGTGTCGGAGGCCGTGGGCCTCGCGCTCCTGAATTCCTCGGGCGCGCCCGCGCCCTATGAAAGCCGCGACCAGTATGGCGATTTCTCCGGTCAGGCGGTGATGAACCTGATCGAGAAGAACATCCGCGCCCGCGACATCGTCACGCGCAAGAGCCTCGAGAACGCGGCCCGCGTGGTGGCCTGCACCGGCGGGTCGACCAATGCGGGCCTGCATCTTCCGGCCATCGCGCATGAGGCGGGGATCGATTTCGACCTGCTCGACGTCTGCAACATCTTCCTCGACACGCCGTATTTCGTGAACCTGCGGCCGGGCGGCGAATACGTCGCCAAGGACCTGCACGAGGTCGGCGGCGTGCCGGTGGTGATGAAGGAGCTGCGCAAGGCGGGGCTGCTGCACGAGGATTGCATCACGGCCTCGGGCAAATCGCTTGGCGAGGAGCTGGACCTGATCGACCGCGAGGCGGACGGCAAGGTCATCCACACCGTCGCCAACCCGATCACCAAGACCGGCGGCGTGGTCGGGCTCAAGGGCAACCTCGCCCCCGACGGCGCGATCGTGAAGGTCGCCGGCATGAAGGCCGAGGATCAGGTCTTCACCGGCCCGGCGCGGGTGTTCGAATGCGAGGAAGAGGCCTTCGAGGCGGTCCGCCGCCGCGAATACGCCGAGGGCGACGTGATCGTCATCCGCAACGAAGGCCCGGCGGGCGGGCCCGGCATGCGCGAGATGCTGTCGACCACCGCCGCGCTGTCGGGGCAGGGCATGGGCAAGAAGGTGGCGTTGATCACCGATGGCCGTTTCTCGGGCGCGACCCGCGGCTTCTGCGTCGGCCATGTCGGGCCCGAGGCCGCGCATGGCGGGCCGATCGCGCTTTTGCAGACCGGCGACATGATCACCATCGACGCAACCCGCGGTGAGATCTCGGTTGACCTGTCGGATGCCGAGCTGGCTGAGCGCAAGGACGCGTGGACCGGCGCGCGCACCAATGACTACACCGCCGGCGCGCTGTGGAAATACGCGCAGCTGGTGGGCTCGGCCCGCAAGGGCGCGGTGACCCATCCCGGTGCGACCGGCGAAAGCCACGTCTACATGGACCAGTGAGACGCGCCGCGGCGCGCCTGGCCCGGCTGTGGCGCGCGCCTGCCACGGGCGCCGGGCCGGCGGCGGCGCCGCTGCGCCTGCCCGGCGCGGATTGGGCGTGGCGCCCCGGCCCCTGGGCCGGGGGCGGGCCCGAAAACGGGGCGCGACTGGCCCCGGCGGGCTGCGATCTCGGGGACGGGGTGCGGCTGTTTCACGATGCGGAGTCGCCCGACATCCAGGCGGCGCGGCGTGTGGGCGGTAGCGGGGCGGGGCGGCCTCTGGGCATCGAGCTGCCCCGCTTCGATGGCGGCTTTCTCAGTCTTGCCATCGCCCTGCCCGCCGCGGCGCGGGCCGGGCTGGGACGGCACCACCTGATCGGCATCGACGTGGCGTTCGGCGAAGCCCGCCCAGCGCGCGTCTTTGCCCGGCTCAACCTGCGGCAGGGGCCCAACGCCGAGGCGCTGCTGCGCGACCTTCCCGAAACCGACCTGACCGGCACAGAGTTCGACCTCTGGCCGATCGAGACCGATCCGGCACGCGTGGACGAAGGCTGGATCGACCTGATCTTCGAGGCGCCGCTGCCCGCTCGGATGGAAATTCGCGATCTCGTTATCGCCCGGAGATTGCGCGCCGCGCTCTGAGCCGGCGCGGTTGACGCGGCGTCGAAGGTGACGTGCTGGTCAAGCCCGGTCAATCTCCCGCCCTGAGGGAGGCCCGTCATGTCCGAATATCCGAATCTTCTGTCGCCGATCACGCTCGGTCCCGTGAGCCTGCCCAACCGGGTGATGATGGGCTCGATGCATACCGGGCTGGAGGAGACCGGCGACTGGGACCGGGTCGCCGCCTTCTACGCCGCGCGCGCCCGTGGCGGCGCCGGGCTGATCGTGACGGGGGGCATGGCGCCCAACCGCGAAGGCGGCGTCTATCCGGGTGCTGCGGGGCTGTTCACCGAAGACGACATCGCCAACCACGCTCGCGTCACGCGCGCGGTGCATGACGCGGGCGGGCGCATCGCGATGCAGATCCTGCATGCCGGGCGCTACGCCTATTCCAAGCATTGCGTCGCGCCTTCGGCGATCCGCTCCCCGATCAGCGCCTTCACCCCGACCGCGCTCGACGAGGACGGGATCGAGAAACAGATCGCCGACATCGCCACCTCTGCGGCGCGCTCGGCCGAGGCGGGCTATGACGGGGTCGAGGTGATGGGGTCCGAGGGATATTTCCTCAACCAGTTCCTCGCCCCGCGCACCAATCGCCGCGAGGATCGCTGGGGCGGTTCGTTGGAAAACCGGATGCGGCTGCCGGTCGAGGTGGTGCGCCGGGTGCGCGCGGCGCTGGGCCCTGACAAGCTGTTGATCTACCGCATTTCGCTCATTGATCTCGTGCCCGAGGGGCAGGACTGGTCCGAGATCGTGACGTTGGCCCGCGCGGTGACGCAGGCCGGGGCCGATGTGCTCAATACCGGCATCGGCTGGCACGAGGCGCGGGTGCCGACCATCGTGACATCGGTGCCGCGCGCCGCCTTCGCGGATCTCACCGCCAAGCTGCGGCCCGAGGTGTCGGTGCCGGTGATCGCCTCGAACCGGATCAACGCGCCGCAGCTCGCAGAGGAGATCCTGGACACCGGTCAGGCCGACATGATCTCCATGGCGCGGCCCTTTCTCGCCGATGCCGATTTCGTCGCCAAGGCGGCGCGCGGCGCGGCGGCGCGAATCGCGCCCTGCATCGCCTGCAACCAGGCCTGTCTCGACCACACCTTCTCGGGCAAGCTGACCTCCTGTCTCGTCAATCCGCGCGCCTGCCACGAGACCGAGCTGGTGCTGGAGCCTGTGGCCGCGCCGCGCCGTCTCGCGGTGGTCGGCGCCGGGCCCGCCGGGCTGTCGGCGGCTCTGGCGGCGGCCGAGCGCGGCCACGCGGTCACGCTGTTCGACCGCGCCGACCGCATCGGCGGGCAGCTGCACTACGCCGCAGCCATCCCCGGCAAGGAAGAGTTCCGCGGGCTGATCGACTGGTTCGAGGCCGAAGTCGCGGCGAGCGCGGTGGAGCTGCGGCTGGGCGAGACGCCCGATGCCGATAGCCTCGCGCAATTCGACGCGGTGATCGTCGCGACCGGCGTGCGCCCGCGCGATCCCGCCATTCCGGGGCAGGAGGGGGAGAACGTCATCTCCTATGCCGAACTGCTGTCGGGCCGGTCGCAGGCGGGGGGCCGCGTCGCCGTGGTCGGCGCGGGCGGCATCGGCTTCGACGTGGCCGAGTATCTCGTGACCGATCACAGCATCACCATCGACCCGCCCGCATGGCGCGCCGAATGGGGGGTGGCGCCGCCATGGCAGGCGCGCGGCGGGCTCGCCCCCGACGGCCCGCGCCCCGACCCGGCGGCGCGCCGCGTGACGCTGTTGCAGCGCAAGGCCGAAAAGCTGGGCAAGCGGCTGGGCAAGACGACGGGCTGGGTGCATCGCGCCGGGCTTCAGATGCGCGCCGTCGAGATGCTGGGCGGGGTGCGCTACGAGCGGATCGACGCGCAGGGGCTGCACGTGACCACCGCCGACGGGCCGCGGCTGATCGAGGCCGACACGATCGTGCTCTGCGCCGGGCAGGAAAGCGAACGGACACTGGCCGATGCACTGATCGCGCAGGGGGTGGAGACGCATGTGATCGGCGGCGCGGATGTGGCCGCCGAGCTCGACGCCAAGCGCGCCATCGATCAGGGCACGCGGCTTGCGGCGCGGCTATAGCTGTTTCCGTCTGCGCATCGGTCGCCTCTGAACCGCTTTATTGTCAGGGCGGCGACCCAATCATGCCCGAATCCGGCGTCACACAGGGAGACAACCGAAACGACAAGCGTGGAGAACGGCCATGGACCGGCTGACCGAAATGGAGGCCTTTGCCACGGTGGTGGATCAGGGCGGGTTCACCGATGCGGCGCGCAAGATGGGCATTTCCAAGTCCGCCGTCTCCAAGCATGTCTCCTCGCTCGAGGCGCGGCTGGGCGCGCGGCTTTTGAACCGCACCACCCGGCGGGTATCGCCGACCGAGATCGGGCTGGCCTATTACGACCGGGCGCGGCGCGTGCTCAACGATGCGGGCGAGGCCGACGCGCTGGTCACCTCGATGCAGTCCGCGCCCTCGGGGCTTTTGCGGATCTCGGTCGCGACCGATTTCGGGGTCAATCACCTGAGCCCGGTCCTGGGCGATTTCCTGCAGGAATTCCCCGACATCACCGTCAACATGGTGCTCAACAACCGTTTCGTGGAGCTGATCTCCGAAGGCTTCGACATGGCGGTGCGGATCGGCGAGCTGGAGGACAGCACGCTGCGCGCGCGCAAGCTGACCGAAACCTCCAAGAAGATGATCGCCTCGCCCGCCTATTTCGAACGCTATGGCCGGCCCGCGCGGATCGACGATCTGAACGAGCACAAGCTTCTGCATTACTCCAACGCCTCGAACGGCGCGGTGTGGAAGCTCACGGCGCCCTCGGGCGAGAAGCGGCAGGTGCGCACCGCCGGATGGCTCACCGTCAATGACGGGCAGTCGCTGCTCAACGCCTGCATCGGAGGGCTGGGCATCGCGTATCTGCCGTCCTTTCTCTATGCCGACGCGCTCAAGAAGGGGCTGGTGGAAGAGGCGATCCCGAACCTGCCCGGGGAGACGCAGGGCATCTACGCGGTCTATCCGCCGGGCCGCTTCACCCAGCCCAAGGTGCGCGCCTTCATCGATTTCCTCGTCGAGGCCTTCGCCGAGAAGGGCCCCGACATCTGGTAGCCCCGAAAGCGGTTTTCTGCATCCCGCTTTCGACCTTGGCGGCCCTTCGGGGCCGTCTTTTTTGGCGCCAATGGCCGGCCTAACCGTGGCCGATCGCGGCGGCGCCCTCGCAGGCATGCGCCGCGCATTCCATTTCCAGCGTCACGTGGCCGATGCCGAACCGCTCGCCGAGCGCCGCCTTGATCCGCGACTTGATGCCGTCGGCCTCGGACCAGCGCCCTTCATGCACCGCGACATGCGCGTCGAGCGCGGGGGTGTTTTCCTGCATCTGCCACAAATGCACGTGGTGGACCGAGGCCACGCCATCCATGCCGCGCAGGTGGTCGAGCACGGCGGCGGTGTCGAGATCGGGCGGCGCGCCGAGCATCAGGATGCGGATTACCCCGCCGATCTGGGCGACCGACATCCACAGGATGTAGCCCGCGATGGCGAGCGTCACCAAAGGGTCGACCCAGGCCCAGCCGAAGACCAGCACCGCGATCCCGGCCAGGATCACCGCGACCGATCCCAAAGCGTCGGCGAGGTTGTGCAAAAAGGCCGCGCGGATGTTCACGCTGTCCTTCGACATGGAATAGGTGAGCGCGGCGGTGATCAGGTCGACGAGCAGCGCCAGCCCCGCCACCCAGACCATGATCCAGCCCATGACCGGCTCGGGCGCAAAGATCCGCGCGATCGCCTCGGACCCTAGGTAGAGCCCGATCAGGATCAGCGAGGTGTAGTTCACCAGCGCCGCCACCACTTCGGCCCGGCCATAGCCGAAGGTCATCGCCGCGTCCGCCGGGCGCCGCGCGATCCGGCGCGCGGCAAAGGCGATGATCAGCGACATCGCGTCCGACAGGTTGTGCAGCGCATCCGCGATCAGCGCGAGGCTGCCCGAGACGAGCCCGCCCACGATCTGGACGAGGGTGAGCGCGAGATTGACCGCGATCGCGCCCGCGACCCGCCGGTCGCCCGCATTCGGGTCGATATGGTGGTGGTGATGGCCGCCATGGGCGTGCCCGTGCCGATGCTCCGTCATGCGCCCTCCTGTCCCCGAATGGAGAGCGGCGGGGCGGCGAAATCAACCCCCCGAGACCACCGCCTCGACCCGGCGATTGGCGGCGCGGCCCGCGGCATCGGCATTCGAGGCGCGCGGCGCGAGCCAGCCCGCGCCCTCGGCCCCGAGCCGGTCCGGCGCGATGCCGGTGTCCAGCAGGCGTTGCCGCACCGCCTGCGCCCGCCTGCGCGACAACGCGATATTGGCGTCGAGCGCGCCGGTCATGTCGGTGTGCCCCACCAGCACGAGCCTGCGATTGGGATCGGCGTCGAGCCAGCGCGCGAGCGCGTCGAGCGCCGGGATATCCCGCCCCCCGAGCGCGGCGCGCCCCGGTGCGAAGTCGAGCCCGTCGAGAACCGCGTGACCGTCGCGTTCGAGCAAATCGGCGATATCACCCGTGGCGGCGGGCACGGTAGGCGGCGGGACGATCGTGGGCGCCGCGCGGGCGCCGTCCGGCGTGACGGTGACGATCTGCAGATGCGCGGTCGTGCCGGTCCGGCTTGCCAGGACGCCGACCGCGGCGGGGCCGTCCCGGCCCGGGCTGCGACGCGCCGACAAGGCGTGGAACCGGCCCAGATCGACATGCATCTCGGGCGGTGGCAGCACCTCGATCCCGAAGCGGAAATCAAAACCGCCACAGGCCCTGGCGGTGCAATCGAGCACGATCCCGAAGCCCGCTTGTTCCAGCGCCGCGCGGATCGGCGCGACGATCCGTGACGGATCCGTGCCGCTCTCGATGCGCCAGCCGCGCAGTCGCACCTCTCCTTCCTGCCGGATCACCGGGGGCGGACCGTTTCGGGCCGGGCCCGTCGGCAGATCGTATGTGCCCGTCTCGCGCGTGGTTTCGACGACGAGCTCGGCGCCCGCCGGAACAGGCAGCTCTTGCGGCAGGGCTGGGCCGGGGGCGAGACCGGCGGACAGCGCGGCAAGAAACAGGCGGCCTTTCATGCGGGACCGCGGCTGCCGCCTGCACCACCGCGCCGCCGGAACGGACCGAAATCGCGCGGAAGGGCGGCGGCCCAGGTGATGGCGCGCGCCGCGAAGCCCGCCCGCGGCGTCACGCGCCGAACCGCTCTGAAAGCTGCACGAGCGCGGCCTCGATCTCGGCGCCCTCGGCGCCGCGGATCACGATATTGGTGCCGGTGACGCCGTTTTCCGAAAACGGGTAGGAGCCGATCGAAAGCGCCGGATGCGCCTTGGCCAGATCTGCCAGCGGCTCGGCCACGTCGCCTTCGCCACGCTCGACCCGGACGCTTTGCGACAGCACCGGCCGACCGCCGGGGATCGACGGCAAAAGCCCCGCCAGCATTGCTTCGAAGATGCGCGGCACGCCGGCCATGACATGCACGTTGCGTAGGGAAAACCCCGGCGCGGCGCTGACCGGGTTGTCGATCAGCGTGGCGCCGTCGGGAATGCGCGCCATGCGCAGCCTCGCGGCGTTGAGCTCGACCCCGCGCGCCTCGTAATGGGCGGCGAGGATGCCGCGCGCGTCGTCGCGCACGCCGATCGGGGTGTCCATCGCGGCGGCGACCGCCTCGGCGGTGATGTCGTCATGCGTCGGGCCGATGCCGCCCGAGGTGAAGACGTGGTCATGCGCCGCGGCCAGCGCCCGCACCGCAGCGACGATGCCGTCGTGATCGTCGGACACCACGCGGCTTTCGCGCAGGTCGATGCCGCGCAGCGTCAATTCGCGGGCGAGGTGGTGCATGTTGCTGTCGCGGGTGCGTCCCGAGAGGATCTCGTCCCCGATGACGAGCATGGCGGCGGTCGGGTTGGTCATGGGCGGGCTCCGGTTGGCTGTCACAAGGTATAGGCCGGGGCGGGGGGCATTTCCACGCGGGCGGGTGGATTCCCGTGGCCCGAGGGCCTATTTCATGGGGAAAGGAACAGAGGTGATGACTTTGGACGAGACCGCCGCCGACGAACGCAAGGGCCGCCTGACACGGGACGGCATCCGCATCCACGAGCTCGAGGATTTCGCGGGGATGAACCGCGCGGGCCGGCTTGCCGCGACGATCCTCGACGACATCGCCGAGCATGTCGTCGTGGGCCAGCGCACCTCCGAGATCGACCGGGTCATCACCGACCTGATCGAACAGGCCAACGCCAAGAGCGCCACGATCGGCTACAAGGGCTACCAGCACGCGAGCTGCATCTCGGTCAACCACGTGGTCTGCCACGGCATTCCGGGCGACAAGAAGCTCAAGGATGGCGATATCCTCAATGTCGACGTGACCGTCATCGTCGACGGCTTCTACGGCGACACCAGCCGGATGTACGTGGCCGGCAAGCTGCCGCGCAAGGCCGAGCGGCTGATCCAGGTGACGCATGACGCGCTCATGAAGGGGATCGAGGCGGCGCGGCCCGGCAACACCTTCGGCGATATCGGCCACGCGATCCAGAGCTTCGTCGAGGAAAACCGGATGTCGGTGGTGCGCGATTTCTGCGGCCACGGCATCGGCCGCGTGTTTCACGCGCCGCCCAACGTGCTGCATTACGGCCGCCCCGGCACCGGCCCGGTGCTCGAGGAGGGGATGTTCTTCACCATCGAGCCGATGGTCAATCTGGGCCGCCCGGAAACCAAGGTGCTGGCCGATGACTGGACCGCCGTGACCCGCGACAAGTCGCTTTCGGCGCAGTTCGAGCACACGATCGGCATCACCGCGCAGGGCAACGAGATCTTCACCCTCTCGCCCGCCGACCGGTTTCATCCCACTTGGGACATCTGACGCTCAGCCGTCGCGCTCCATGAGCGTGACATGGGTGTCGCCGTAGCGCCGCGCATCGAGCGGGGAGAACCCCTCGGGCGCGGGCTGCGGCGCGCTTTCCTCCCAGACGATCAGCGCGCCGGGCGCGATCCAGCCGCCCGCGACGGCCGAGGCCAGCGCCCGCGGGCCGAGACCCTTGCCATAGGGCGGATCGAGAAAGACGAGATCCGCGGGTGCCTCTGCCGCGGGCAGGCGGGTGGCGTCGCATTTGAGATGCGTCACCCGGTCGACCACGCGCATCTTGGCCACGTTCTCGCGGATCAGCCGTCCCGACACCCGCCCGTCATCGACGAGCGTGACGTGTGACGCGCCGCGCGACAGCGCCTCGAGCCCCAGCGCGCCGGTGCCCGCGAAGAGGTCGAGCACGCGCGCGCCGTCGACCGGATCGCCGTAGCGCCCGCCCATCAACGCGTTGAACAGGCTTTCGCGCACCCGGTCGGCGGTCGGGCGCAGATGCGCGCCCGCATCCCCCTTGCCGACCGAGGCGAGCGCGAGGCCGCGATGGCTTCCGGCGATGATCCTCATGCCAGAAGCGCCTTGAGATCGGTGTCCGGGTCGGCCACGCGGGCGGGGTCGGGCGATTTGCCCGCATCGATGAGCCGCTTGCCGACCATGTAGGCGCGGCTGTCGTTCATCGCGTCGACCGCGATCAGCTTGGCGCCGCGGTAATACCAGTGCGAGGCCTGCGCGGGCGTGGCGCCCGCCCGCACATGCACTGCGTCCCAGCCGGCATTGAGCCCGGCGATCTGCAGTTTCACGTCGTACTGGTCGGACCAGAACCACGGCTTGGGCCGGTATTCGACCCCGCGCCCCAGCATGTTGAGCGCCGCCGTTTCGGCCATGTCGATGGCGTTGCCGACGCTTTCGAGCCGGATCCGCATGTCGGTCCACAAGAGCGAGGCGCAGTCCCCCGCCGCCCAGATGTGTTCATCCGAGCTGCGGCAGTGGATGTCGCAGCGGATGCCGTTCTCGATGGCGAGCCCCGCGCCTTCGGCAAGATCGGTGGCGGGGTCGACGCCGACCCCCGCGATGGCGAAATCCACCTCGATCCGCGTGCCGTCCGACAGCCGCGCGCCGGTCACGCGATCTTCGCCCAAAAGCCGCTCCAGCCCGCAGCCTTCGCGGATGTCGACGCCGTGACGGGCGTGCAGGTCGCGGAAGTAATCCGAGGTCTGCGGCGCCGCGACCCGGCTCAGGATGCGGTCGGCGGTCTCGACGAGAATCACCTCCAGCCCGCGCTTGCGCGCCACCGCCGCCGCCTCCAGCCCGATATAGCCGCCCCCCACCACGAGCAGGCGGCGGCCCTCGACCATCTCGGGCGACAGCCGGTCGGCATCGGCGAGATCGCGCATCGTGAGAACGCCGGGCAGATCGCCGCCGATCGCGCCCGGCAGGCGGCGCGGATGCGCGCCCGTGCACAGCGCCAGCCGGTCGTAGGAGAGCGTCTCGCCGCCCGACAGTGTCACGCTGCGCGCCTTCGCGTCGATGGCCTCGACCGGCGTGTCGAGACGCAGCTCGACGCCGTTCTCGGCATACCACGCCTCGGGGCGCAGGAAGAGCCGCTCGCGGGCCATTTCGCCCAGCAGGTAGGCCTTGGAGAGCGGCGGGCGCTGATAGGGCGGCGCGTCTTCGGCGCCGAGCAGCGTGATGTGCCCGTCAAAGCCCTGGCTGCGCAGCTTGGCCACGAGCGCGGCCCCGGCCTGTCCGGCCCCGATCACGACGAAATGGGACATGGGCGGTCTCCTTGCTCGAGTGGCGCGGTTGCGGGCGGCAGACTATATCGCGTGGCGTAGACCGCAATCGCGAAAGGGATGGGCACAGATGACGATTTCGACGGGAGACAGGCTGCCAGGCGCGGCGCTGATGCGGATGGGCGAGGACGGTCCCGAGACCGTGGCGCTGGAGGACATCCTGAAAGGCCGCCGCGTGGTGATCTTCGGCCTGCCGGGCGCCTTCACCGGCACCTGTTCGAGCGCGCATGTGCCGAGCTTCCTGCGCAGCATGGGCGCGCTGAAGGCCAAGGGCGTGGACGAGGTCGTCTGCATTGCCGTCAACGATCCCTTCGTGATGCGCGCCTGGGGCGAGGACACGGGCGCCACGGCGGCGGGGATCGCGATGCTGGCCGACCCAGAGGGCGCGTTCACCGCCGCGATCGGCATGGTGTTCTCCAACCCCGCGCGCGGGCTGATCGGGCGCTCGAAGCGCTACGCGCTGATGGCCGAGGATGGCGTGGTGCGGGTCTGGCACCCCGAGGAGGGCACGGCCTGCGACATCTCGGGCGGCGAAAGCATGGTCGCGGCGCTCTGAGCTTCGGGCGGAGGGCCATGGCCCTTCACCATTCCCAAAAATACGTATGGCGCGAGCTGTCGGCCCGTCCGAGGGCCGGTCAGCCGCCCGCCAGCTTGTCCATCTTCGCCGCGAGCTTCGCGTCGAGCGCCGTCAGGCCGCCGGTGTCGTGGGTGGTGAGCGTGACGGTGACGGTCTTGTAGACGTTGGACCATTCCGGGTGGTGGTTGAGCTTTTCGGCCCAGATCGCGGCGCGGGTCATGAAGCCGAAGGCTTCGACGAAGTTCGCGAAGCGGTATGTCTTGGTGACGGCATCGCGCGCTTCGACGGCCTGCCACCCCGCCGCCTTCAACGTCTCTCGCGCAGCATCGTCCAACGGTTCGTTCATTCCTGGTCCTCCATCCGCACCCGCCGGAACGGACCATAGCCCGTCAGCACCTCGATCTCCTCGTCCACCGCCGTGCGCTCGGCGTCGAGATAGCGCGCGACCGCATCGCGAAACCCCGCATCCGCGATCCAGTGCAGCGACTGCGTCGGCACCGGAAGATAGCCGCGCGCGAGCTTGTGCTCGCCCTGCGCGCCCGCCTCGACGCGGGTGAACCCCTGCGCCAGCGCCCAGTCGATGGCGCGATAGTAGCACAGTTCGAAATGCAAAAAGGGGTGGTGTTCGAGCGCCCCCCAGTAGCGGCCGTAAAGCGTGTCGCGCCCGATCAGGTTGAGCGCGCCCGCGACGGGCCGGTCGCCATCCGAGGCGAGGATCAGCAGCATGTCGTCGCGCAGCCGCTCATGCGCGATCTCGAAGAACTCGCGGGTGAGATAGGGTGAGCCCCATTTGCGGCGCCCGGTGTCTTGGTAGAAGGCCCAGACCGCGTCCCAGTGATGCGGCTCGATCTCATCGCCGGTGAGAAAGGCGATGTCGAGACCGCTCTCGGCCGCGCCGCGCCGTTCGCGGCGGATGGTCTTGCGCTTGCGCGAGGAGAGCGCCGCGAGAAAGCCGTCGAAATCGCCGTAGCCCTCGTCGATCCAGTGGAACTGCTGGTTCACGCGGCGCATCAGCCCCATCTGTTCACCGGCGATGGCCTCGGCCTGCGAACAGAAGGTGGCGTGCAGCGAGGACAGCCCGTTATTGGCCGCAAGCTGCACCGCGCCCTGCACGAGCGCCGACAGACCCTCGGCCTCGTGGCCGGGTTTCGCGAGGAAGCGCCGCCCGGTGACGGGCGTGAACGGCACCGCGACCTGCAGCTTGGGGTAATATTCGCCGCCCGCGCGCTCATAGGCGTCGGCCCAGGCGTGATCGAAGACGTATTCGCCCTGGCTGTGGCCCTTGGCGTAGAGCGGCGCGCAGGCGATCAGATCGCCTGCGCGTCGCGCCGCGAGGTAGTGCGGCTGCCAGCCGGTGCCGGGGCCGACCGAGCCGCTTTCCTCCAGCGCCGAAAGGAAGCGGTGCGTGGTGAAGGGATCTCGTGGCCGGCCGTCCTTGGCCTCGGGGCAGGCGCAGGCGTCCCACGCCGCCGCGGGGATGTCGTGCAGGCTGGAATGGGCGGTGATCTCGACCACCGCGTCGGGGTCCGTGTCTGTCTGGCTCATGCGCGCAGAACTGGGCTCGCGGGCCGCCGGGTCAAGAAGACCCGGGGGCCGCGAGATAGCCTTCGAAGGTCACGTTGTCGGCAATGGCACGGGCGCGCGCCTCTTCCTCGGGCGAACGGACGGTCCAGCACAAAAGCGCCGCGCCCTGCGCCTTCAGCTCGGCGAGGCGCGGCCTGTCGAGATCCCTTGCGTCATGGCTGACGAAGCTCGCGCCGAGATTGTCGTAATCGGGGATCTCGCGCAGCCGGTCGGCGATGCGCGGCGACAGGTCGGGCCAGTCCTGCGCATCGAAGCCGCATGTGACGAGCCCGCGCGGCAGGTCGGGCGCGAGCCGGGCCATTTCGGAGACGGAATGCGGATTGAACGACATCACCGCCACCGGCCCCTCATAGCCTTCGAGATCGCGCGCCACGGCGGCCTCGATCGCGCCGACATTGGGGCCGAGCGAATAGTCGTGATCCTTGGTCTCGATCAGTAGCGGCGCCCGCCCCGCCACGAGATCGAGCACCTCGCGCAGCGTCGGGATGGTGTCGGCGCTGCCGATCAACTGGATCTGGCGCAGCGCTTCGGCCCCGCGCGCCGAAACCGGACCGCGTTCGAGCGTCAGCCGCTCCAGCGTGGCGTCGTGGAAGGCCATCGCCTCGCCGTCCTGCGAGACGCGCACGTCGATCTCGATGCCGTAGCCCGCCTCGATGGCGGCGCGTACCGCCGAGAGCGCGTTCTCGGGCCGACCGGCGCCGTGGAAGGCGCGATGGGCGATGGGCCGGTCGAGAAACGCGGCCGGCAGGGCCGGGGCCGGGCGGCTCATGCGAGCGCGAAGACGGCTTCGATCTCGACCGCCACGCCGAGCGGCAGCGCCGCCACGCCCACGGCGGCGCGGGCATGGCGCCCGACTTCGCCGAGCAGCTCGGCCATGAGATCGGAGGCGCCGTTGATCACCTTGGGCTGGTCGGTGAAGTCGGGCGTGCAGGCGACGAAACCGGTCAGCTTCACCAGCCGCGCGATCCGGCCCAGATCGCCATCGCAGGCGGCGCGGGCCTGCGCCAGAAGGCTCAGGGCGCAGGCGCGCGCGGCCTCGGCGCCCTCTTCGGTGGACATGCCGTCGCCGAGGCGGCCCTTGATCAGCCCGTCCGGCCCGGCCGAGATCTGTCCCGAAACATAAAGCAGCCCGTCATGCACGACGAAAGATTCGTAATTGGCGGCGGGCTTGGGCGCGTCGGGCAGCGACAGCCCCTTCTGCGCCAGCTTGCTCTCGATCTGTTCGGACGTGATGCCCATGGTGCGCCTCCGCTGTATTGTCCCGGCGCAAGCTAGCCCGCGCCGGGCAGGGGGGCAACGCCGCGCCGCGTCAGCCCTCGCGGAAGGCCTTGGCAAAGTAGTCCGAGAGCGGCTTGACCAGATAGGCCAGCGGCGTGCGCGCGCCGGTGCGGATGAAGGCTTCGACCGGCATGCCGGGGATCAGGGTCATGTCCGCGGGCATGCGCTCGATCTCGCCTTCCGACAGCTGGATCTCGGTGCGGTAATAGGACACGGCGCGGCCTTCGTCCTGAAAGGCGTCGGCGGAGATCTGCACGACCTGCCCGGTCAGCTCCGGGGTGCGGCGCTGGTCGAAGGCGGGCAGGCGCAGGATCACCTCCTGACCGAGATGCAGCTGGTCGATATCGGTCGGCTGCACCTGCGTGGCGATCACCAGGGGCCGGTCCTGCGGCACGATGTAGAGCACCGGGTCGGCGGGCCGGATCACCGAGCGCGGCGTGTACACGGTGAGCCCGTAGACGATGCCGCCCACGGGCGCGCGGATGTCGAGCCGGTCGAGCTGCGTCAGCAGCGCGCGGCGGCGGTTCGACAGCTCGATCTCGTTGAACTGCAGGTCGCGCAGCTGGCGGATCGCGTCCTGCCGCCGGGTCGAGGAGAGACGCAGGATCTCGATCTCGATCTCGGCGAGACGCCCGCCCGCCTGCGCGGCGGAGGCGCGCAGCTCGCCCTGTCGGCCAAGCAGCTCGGCCTGCTGGCGTTGCAGCCCGAGCACGCGCGTCGCCTGCGCGAGCCCCCGATCGAGCAGCGATTGCTGGTCGCCCAGCTCCTCCTCGATCAATTCGAGCTGACGGGCGGTGGACTCCTGCTGGGACTCGATGCCGACGACCTGGTCCTCGATCTGCTCGCGCTGGCGCGCGAGCTGGTCGGCCTGCTGCTGTTCGCTTTCGAACTGCGCCTCGAGCAGGCGGCGCTGGCCTTCCATCAGCTCGGGCGCGACCGGGTTGTCGGTTTCGAGCAGCAGCGGGGCGAAGACCAGCTCGTCCGTGTCGTCGCGTTCTGCTTCGAGCCGGGCCCGGCGGGCCAGCACCTCGAGAAGCTGGCCTTCGACCACGGCCAGCTCCGAGCGCAGCTCCTCGGGGTCGAGCCGGATCAGCATCTGGCCGGCCTCGACCTCGTCGCCCTCGTCGACGAGGATCTCGTCGACGACGCCGCCATCGGGGTGCTGGACGACCTGTCGGTTCTGGTCGACCTCGATCCGGCCCGACGCCACCACGGCGCCGGAGATCTCGCTCGTCGTGGCCCAGACGCCGAAGCCGCCGAGCAGCACGATCAGCGCGCCGAAGCCCAGGACGAGCGGGCGCGCCGCCGACCAGGCCGAGGGCGCGTCATCGGGGGAAACGGGGGGGCGGCTCACGACACGCCTCCGCCCTTGCCGCCCGAGGCGGCGATTTCACGGTGGTTCTGCACGGTTTCGCGCAAGACGTCCTCCTTGGGGCCAAAGGCGCGGCGCCCGCCGCCCTCGATCATCAGGATCATGTCGCATTCGACGATGGCGGCGGGGCGGTGGGCCATGACCAGCACGCATTTCTTCGCCGCCTTGGCGTCGCGGATCGCCTGGTTGAGCGCGGTGCTGCCGGTGTTGTCGAGATTGGAGTTCGGCTCGTCGAGCACCAGCATCACCGGGTCGCCATACAGCGCGCGCGCAAGGCCGATGCGCTGGATCTGGCCGCCCGACAGCCGCCCGCCCTGCGAGGAGACGACCGTGTCGTAGCCATCGGGAAGCTTGAGAATCATGTCATGCGCCGCCGCCGCCTTGGCGGCGCGGACCACCTCGGCATCATCGGCCTGGGTCGACATCCGGGCGATGTTCTCCTTGATGGTGCCGTCGAACAGCGTGACCTGTTGCGGCAGGTAGCCGATATAGCTGCCCAGAACGTCGGGATCGTACTGGTCGAGGCTGGCGCCATCGAGGCGGATCTTGCCCGCCGCCGGGCGCCACAGCCCGGTCAGCGCCCGCGCCAGCGTCGACTTGCCCGCCCCCGAGGGGCCGATCACCCCGACCGCCTGGCCCGGTTCGACCCGGAAGCTGATCATCCGCAGCGACGCCTGGCTTTCGCCGGGCGGCAGCACGGTGACCTGTTCGCAGGTCAGCTGCGCACGGGGCCTGGGCAGGTTGGTGCGGCGCTCTTCGGGCGGGATCTCGCCCAGGAGCACCGACAGCCGCTGCCAGCCTTCGCGGGCGCGCTGGAAGGAGGGCCACTGGTTCACGATCATCTCGATCGGGGCCAGCGCCCGGCCCAGCAGGATCGAGCCGGCGATCATCGCGCCGGGCGTGATCGCGCCCTGCAGCACGAGATAGGCGCCAAGGCCGAGCATGCCCGATTGCAGCGCCAGCCGGAACGCCTTGATGATGGCGGAAAAGCCGCCGCCGGTATCGGTCGCGCCGATCGAGGCGGTGAGCGAGCGCGCCCGCGCTTCGTTCCAGCGCCCGAAGGCCGCGCCGCGCATGCCCAGCGCCTGCACCATGTCCGAATCCTGCCGGATCTGCGCGCCGATCTGCTCGGAGCGGAAGGTGGCGGCGTTGCTTTCTTCGAGCTGCTTGCGCGACATCAGCTGGTTGGCCACCGCCAGCACGATCAGCACCGCCGCCCCGGCCAGGCCGAGAAAGCCCAGGAACGGGTGGAACAGGAAGATCCCGAAGAAGAAGAGCGGCGCGAAGGGCAGGTCGAAGCTCGATATCAGCGCCGGCGAGGCGATCAGCCGCTGCACGGATTCGAGGTCGCGCTGCGCGGTCGCGGCCTCGGCCCGCGCCTTCTGGCCCGAGCTGGCGCGCAGCGCCGCGGCAAACACCCGCCGGTCGAGCCGGGCCTGGAACCGCGCCGCGATCCGGCTCATCACCCGGCCCCGCACGAGGTCCAGAAGACCCATCATCGCGTAGAGAAACACCACCAGCACCGACAGCGCCACCAGCGTCGCCAGCGACCGCGAGCCGAGCACCCGGTCATAGACGTTCAGCATGTAGAGCGGGCCGGTCAGCATCAGCAGGTTGACGATCAGGCTGAAAATCCCGACGGCCCAGAACAGCCATCGGCTCTGGCTGCGCGCCTCGCGCAACTCCTCGGCGCCAAGCGCGCTTGCATCGCGTGTCATCATGTCCTCGTCTTCCACCGGTGACGGGGCCGCTGATTGTTCGTCACCCTCCGTTCCTCTTGAATAAAGCAATCCGCGCAATCTGGGTAGCAGCTTGCATGGCGCCGCCGGGTGAATCCGGGGAGGCATCTGGACCGGCGGCGTGGCGCTGCTAGCTTGAAGGTCATGATGTCTGGAATGTCGTTCATAACCAACCGGCTCACCCTGGCGGTCGCGACGGGGGCGCTGTCCGCCGGGGCGGCCATGGCCACGCCTTACGACGGCACCTACCGGCCCAGCGCGGACAGCGACTGCAGCCGGGTCGGGGTCGAGGGCGGGGCGCTTCGGATCGAGGACGGGCTGTTCGAGGGAATCGCAAGCGAATGCCGGATGACCCGGCCGGTCGACGTGGTCGACATGGACGCCACGCTCTACACGATGGAATGCAGCGCCGGGGAAACCCGCTGGACCGAGCGGGCGCTGCTGATGCAGGCGGCCGGCGATGACGGGCTGATCATGCTGTGGAACGGCTATGCCTTCCGCTACGCGCGCTGTTCGGCCGAGGCCATCGCAGGCGAGACGCCGCCAGCCAACCAGAGCGACGCGGCCGCGCCGGACGACGAACCCGCGCCGGTGGCCGGACCGCCGCCGCGCGTGCTGCTGCCGCGCATCCTGCTGCCCGGGGATGCCGGCCCGGCGGTTGAGATCGGGGACGATCCTGCCCCGATGCCGGAGGAGGAGCCCCCCGGGGCGGACGCGCCGAAAGAGAGGCCAGAGGACGACACGCCCGAGGATGCGCCCGACGCCAGCGCCGGCACCTCGGCCCGCGCCTCCGGCGCGGGCGGGGCGGGCTAGCTCAGTTCGTCGCCGCGCCGAGGATGTTGTTCAGCACGTCGAGAATCATCCGCTCGGGCTCGGGCTGCCGCTGAGGTTGCGGCTGTTGCTGCGCCGAGGGCTGCGGCTGGGATTCGGGGGTACCGAGCATTTCGCGCAGCAGCCGGTCGGTTTCGGGGTCGCTGGCCTGGCCGCCGGAAGGCGACACCTCGCCGGCGGCGATCGCGCCGGGCGCCTGCGGTTCGGGCACCCGCATCGGCAGCGGTTTCACCTGTTGGCCGTCGAGCACGCCCACCATCGTTTCGCGCCAGATCGTGGCGGGCAACCCGCCGCCGGTGACGCCGGTGAGCGGGCGGTTGTCGTCGTACCCCATCCAGACACCGGCCACGTAGTCGCCCGCGAAGCCGACGAACCACGCGTCGCGCGCGCCCTGGGTCGTGCCGGTCTTGCCCGCCACCTCCCAGCCGTCGATCTGCGCCCGCCCGCCGGTGCCGCCGGCCACGACGCGGCTCATCATGTAGGTGAGTTCCTCGGCGGCCTGCTGCGAGATCACCCGCTCGCCGATGCCACCGCCGGTGCCCATCAGCGGCGTGTCATCGCCCTTGAGCCGCAGCTCCATCAGCCCGTAGGGCGTCACCGACGAGCCGCCATTGAGGATGCCGGCATAAGCGCCGGTCATCTCGAGCAGCGTGCTTTCGGACACGCCCAGCGCCAGCGCCGGCCCGGCGGCGAGGTCGCTGTCGATGCCGAACATCGAGGCCACGGTGCGCACGTTCTCGCGGCCCACCTGTTCGGACACCCGCACCGCGGGGATGTTGCGGCTCTGGGCCAGCGCTTCGGTCAGGGTCACCATCCCGGCGTATTTGCGGTCGTAATTCTCGGGCGACCACGGCCCCGAGCCGGGGATGTTCATGGTCAGCGGGCTGTCCTCGACGATGTCGAAGGGCTGCATCCCGAGATCGAGCGCGGCGGCATAGATGAATGGCTTGAAGGCCGATCCGGTCTGGCGCAGCGCCTGGGTGGCGCGGTTGAAGGCGCCCGAGGCCGAGACGTTGCGCCCGCCGACCATGGCGCGCACCGCGCCGTCGGCGCTCATCACCACGATCGCGGCCTGCGCCTCGGAGCCGGGGCTGACCCGCTCCTTGAACACCCGCAAGAGCGCGGTTTCGGCGGCGGTCTGGATGCGCGGGTCGAGCGTGGTGCGGATCACCACGTCCTCGGTGGTGTCGCGGGTGAAGAATTCCGGCCCGGTATCCATCACCCAGTCGGCGAAATAGCCGCCCTGATCCTGCTGCGCGGTGGCCGACAGCGTGGCGGGGGCGGCGCGGGCCGCCTCGGCCTGCGCGGCGGTGAGATAGCCCTGCTCCTCCATCAGCCCGACGATGACGCGCGCCCGGTCCTGGCTGCGCCCGAGATTGTTGGTCGGCGCATAGGTGGTCGGCGCCTTCAGAAGCCCCGCCAGCATCGCCGCCTCGGCCGGGTCCACCTGTGCCGCGGGCTTGCCGAAATAGCGCTGCGACGCGGCCTCGAAGCCGCGCGTGCCGGCGCCGAGATAGGCGCGGTTGAGGTAGATCGTCAGGATCTCGTCCTTGGAATAGCGCGCCTCCATCGCCATCGCGTAGGTCGCTTCCTGCACCTTGCGCCACAGCGTGGTGCGGCGGCAGTCGGCCTCGTATTCGGTCTCGTTCTTCCAGACCTCCGGGTCGAACGGCTTGCCAAGGCACAGAAGCTTGGCGGTCTGCTGGGTGATGGTCGAGCCGCCATTGCCCGACAAGGGCCCGCGCCCCTCGGAGATGTTGATGCGCATGGCCGAGGCGATGCCCTGCGGATCGACGCCCGGATGCCACCAGAAGCGCCGGTCCTCGGTGGCGACCACCGCGTTGCGCAGATGCGGGCTGATCGTATCGGCCGTGACCATGCCGCCGAACTGGTCGCCGCGCCATGCGAAGGTGGCGCCGTCGCGGTCCAGAAGCGTCACCGAGCCCCGCGCACGCCCGTCGACGAGATCGGTCACATCGGGCAGCTGCGCGGCATAATAGGCGACGCCGAGCCCGGTCACGAGCCCCAGCGCCACGGCGACACGCCAGCCCACGCCCCAGACCAGGCGCAGCACGAAGCGCAGCACACCGCGCACCAGCGCCGCGGCGACACCCAGCGGGCCGCGGGGCGTGCGCTCTGCCGCGCGGGGCGCCGCGCGGCGCGTCCGCGTCGTTTTCTTCCCGGCCGGTTTCGCCGGGCCCTTGCCGCCGCCGCCCTTGCCGCCCTGTCCGGGGGCCGCGCCGTAACGCCGCTCCGCGGTGAGGGGCGGTGTCCTGCCTTTGCTCGCGCTCATCTGCCGATGCCTGTCCGTTTGGATTGACGGCCACCATAGCTGCATCGCGGCGGAATGTTGAGCAGCCGGGTTTTGTCCTGTCGGCTTTTTTATGCCGCCCATGAATCGGGCAGTTCCATGGCAAAGTGCAAAGATTGTGCATCTCGCCCGGTCCGGGGCGGGTTCGGGGTCGCGCCCCGCTTGCCTGTGGGGCAGGAACGGGCGTTTTTGAGGCAGCCACGGCCCGCAGCCGGGGCCGTGCCGAACCGACGCCACAAGGGGACCGACGTGAAACTCATCATCGCAACGATCAAGCCGTTCAAGCTTGAGGAGGTGCGCGAGGCGCTGACCTCCCAGGGCGTCCGCGGCATGATGGTGACCGAGATCAAGGGCTTCGGCTCGCAATCCGGTCATACGGAGATCTATCGTGGCGCCGAATACGCCGTGAATTTCGTGCCCAAGGTCAAGCTCGAGATCGTGGTGCCCGAAGCCATGGCCGAAACCGTGGTTTCGACCATCGCGCGGGCCGCGCGCACCGACAAGATCGGCGACGGCAAGATCTTCGTGCTCGATGTCGAAAGCGCCCTGCGGGTGCGCACCGGCGAAACCGACGACGACGCGCTCTGAGCGTTCCTCCGCAGGAGACCTGAACAAGATGACCCATTGGAAAACCCCGTTTCGCGGGCTGCTGCCGCTCGCCTGCCTGATGGCCGGACCGGCCTTCGCGCAGGAGGCGCCGCAGGCCGCCGACCCCGCGGCGGGAATCGCCGCCGCGACCGACACCGCCTTCATCCTCAACTCGCTGCTGTTCCTGATCGGCGGCTTTCTGGTGTTCTGGATGGCGGCCGGCTTCGCGATGCTCGAAGCCGGGCTGGTGCGCTCCAAGAACGTCGCCATGCAGTGCATGAAGAACGTCTCGCTCTTTTCCTTCGCGGGGATCATGTACTACCTGGTCGGCTACAATTTGATGTATCCGCTGGGCAGCTGGTCGATCGGCTCTGACGAGACCGGCGGCTATCTGGGCGCCTTCGGCGTCGCGGTGCTGGAGGCCGTGGGCATCGGCCGCGACGGGGCCGATGATTACGGCTATGCCGCGACCTCGGGCGATTTCTTCTTCCAGCTGATGTTCGCCGCGACCACCGCCTCGATCGTCTCGGGCACGCTGGCTGAGCGGATCAAGCTCTGGCCCTTCCTGATCTTCACCATCGTCCTGACCGGCCTGATCTACCCGATCCAGGCGAGCTGGAAGTGGGGCGGCGGATTTCTCGACAGCCAGTGGGGCTTTCTCGACTTCGCGGGCTCCACGGTGGTGCATTCGGTCGGCGGCTGGGCGGCGCTGGCGGGGGTGCTGGTGCTCGGCGCGCGCTCGGGCAAGTTCAAGGATGGCCGGGTGATCCCGATGCCCGGCTCGAACCTCGCGCTGGCCACGCTCGGCACCTTCATCCTGTGGATGGGCTGGTTCGGCTTCAACGGCGCGTCGCAGCTGGCGATGGGCACGGTGGGCGACGTGGCCGATATCGGCCGGATCTTCGCCAACACCAATGCCGCCGCCGCCGGTGGCGCGGTCGCCGCGCTGATCCTGACGCAGGTGCTCTACAAGAAGCCCGACATCACCATGGTGCTGAACGGCGCGCTGGCCGGTCTCGTCTCGATCACCGCCGAGCCGCTGACCCCCTCGCTCGGGGCCGCGACGCTGATCGGCGCGCTGGGCGGGGTGATCGTGGTCTTCGCGATCCCGATGCTCGACCGGATGAAGATCGACGACGTGGTCGGCGCCATTCCCGTGCACCTGTTCTGCGGCATCTGGGGCACCATCGCGGTGCTGTTCACCAACCCCGACGCCACCTTCGCGGGCCAGATCGTCCCGATCGTCATCGTCGGCGCCTTCACCTTCACGGTCAGCCTCGTGGTCTGGATGACGCTCAAGGCGGTGATGGGCATCCGGGTCGACGAAGAGGTCGAGATGGCGGGGCTCGACATGGCCGAGCTGGGCATGGAGGCCTATCCCGACTTCACCCCGAGCTGACGGGCGAAGCAGGAACATGGAAAAGGCGCCCCTCGGGGCGCCTTTTCTCGTTTGTCGAAGAGGCGGCGATCAGTGGCCGCCCGCCTTCTGCTTGGCCTTTTCGGCCTCGGCCTGCGCCGTGGCGCCGACATCCTTCTTCTCGGCTTCGGATTTCGCGGTGTCGGCGACGTGGTTGGCGGCCTCGCGAGCGCGGCCCTGCACGTCGGCGGCGGCGTCCTTGAGATCGTCCTGCACGGTCCGGGCAAGACCTTCGGCCTGCTCACGGGCGTCCTCGGCGGTGGCGCGGGCCACGTCGGTCAGCCGGGCGCGCTCCTCCTCGTAGACATGCCACGCCTCGTCCATCAGGTCGTCGCGATAGGCGCCGAACGCCTCGTCCTCGCGCTGGGTGCGCGGCAGCATCGCGGCCACGGCGGCACCGGCGGCCATCGCCAGCAGGCCACCCAGGAGCGGCTGCTGCTCGTAGAGACCCTTGGCGCTGTCGCGGCCCTGGCGGGCGTAGTACTCGGCCTTCACCTGCGCTTCGTAGGCGCGGGTGCGGGCGGCGATGACGCGCTTCTTGCCCTCTTCGGACATGCCATGCGTGCCGTCGGCGATCCGGTCGCGCAGGCTGCGGGCCGAGGCGCCGGCCGCAACGCCGCGGGCGCGGGCCCGGTCACGGTATTCGCCGAACTTGCCGCGTGCGCCGCCGACCTTGCCGCGCAGGCGGTCCTTCAGGGCGCCGCCGCGCGACCGCGTCTCGTTCCACGGCGAATCGCCGTGATCCTCGGGCGTGGCGTGGACCGGGCCGCGCGGCTCGTCCATCTTGTCGGTGCCGTATTTGCGCGACAGGTACGGATCGGCGCCGAGACGGCCCGAGCGGGCATAGTCGCGCTGGTCGCGGTAATCGACCTCGCCAGCATAGCGCGCATCGTCGTCGCGGCCGCGGGCATTGGACACGGCGAGCCAGGCGAGACCCGCGCCGACCAGCGCGATCGGCACCGGGTTGCGCTGCACCGTGGTGGAGATGGTGCGGCCGATATCGGAGGCGTTGTCGGTGACGCCGTCGGTCACGGAGCGCATGATTCCGTCGAGCGACAGGCGCTCCTGCAGGTCGTCGATCGTGCGCTGGAGGTCGGAGCGTTCGGTCTCGATCTCGCGTTCGATCTCTTCGGGGGTGCGGGTCTGGTCAGTCATTGATGGCTCCTTTGACGGCAGCGGCGTCCTTGCGGAGGCTCTCGGCGCTGCGCTTGGGTGCATTGGTCACGGCTTTGACGCGGTTGAGGCCGACTTTCACGAGGATCGCGGCAATCACGAGGATCACCACGCCGACGATCAGGGCCGACAGGCCGGCCCCGAGGCCGGTTTCCGCGAGCCATGCGACGAAGGCGGCGGCGAGCACGTCGAGCGCGGTCAGGCTCAGGATCACCGCGCCGACGATGAGGCCGATGCCCATCCCGGCGCGGTTCGCGGCGCGCGACATCTCGGCGCGGGCGAGATCGACTTCCTTGCGCACGAGACCGCTCACATGGTTGAGCGCCTCGGACAGCAGCGATGCGGTGCTCCTGCTGTCGGCCCGGGCGCCCGCGCCGGGCGCGGGGTCATGATGCGGGTCGGTTTGGGTCATTTTTTCACCGCCCCCGTGGTGCCGGGCTGCGGCGCGCCGGGGATCTCGGGCTTCTCATCGGGCTTGTCGATGCCGCCGACATGATCGGTCTTGCCGCCCGTGGTCGTGGTGGTGGTCGTGGCCGCGGTCGTGCCCGCGGTGCCGGTGGCGGCCCCGGCCGTCGCCGGACGCGCGGCGGGCTGTGTCGTGGTGGTCGGCGCGGGCCGCGGCGCGGCGCTGGTCACCGGCTCGGAGGTCGGGACCGGGCGCGACACGCGGTCATCCTCGTCATAGTCGTTGGGCGTCACGTCGGGGGCGGTGCGGCCGCCCCGGCCATAGCCGCCGGCGCTGCCGATGCGGGGGGCGTCATGCCGGGCCGACGCCTTCATGAAGCGCGCCGCCACGAAGCCCAGAAGCGCCGCGCCGCCGAGAAAGGCCGCCGAGTTGCGGCGGGCGAAATCGTTGACGGCATAGGCCATCTCGTCGATCTCCATCTCGCGCATGCCATCGGCGGTATCGGCGACGGTATCGGCGAGCTTGGCGAAGACACGCTCCTGCGGCGAGCCGTCATGCAGGTCGTCGGCGGCCTTGCGCAGGGCGTCGGCGATCTTCGAGGTCTCGCTCGCGGCCTCGTCCTTGTAGCCGCGCCCGTATTCATAGGCGCGATCGCGGGCTTCGCTCGCCATGTCGCGGGCCCGGTCGCGGGCGGTTTCGGCAAACTCGGCGGCGCCGCTCTTGGCGTCGGCGGCCGCGCGCTTTGCTTTCTCGTCCATCGTCTCGCCAGTGCTGGCCATGTCGACCTCCTTGGGTTGCGGTGCCGGGCCACCGGACGCGGGGTGCGTCGGGCCCGTTTCGCAGCCAAAACCACCAAGGCGGAGCAAAAGTTTCGCCCGATCGGGCGCAGTGGCGGGGATTCCGAGAAAAACGTCGAAATCGGCGCGAAAAATGCGAAACGCCGCCCGAAGCGGGCGGCGTTCTGTACGATAGGGAACGGATTGTGGCGTCAGACGCCGGCGTCGACGATCGCTTGTGCCAGCACCGGGATGGTGCGGTCGTTGAGCCCGGCGATGTTCATGCGGCTGTCGCCGACCATGTAGATGCCGTTGTCGTCGCGCAGCTTGGCCACCTGCTCGGGCGTGGCGCCGAGCCGCGAGAACATGCCGCGATGCTGGGCGAGGAAATCGAAGCGGTCCGAGTTCGACAGCCGCTTGAGCTCGGCGGCGAGCGCCTCGCGCAGCCGCAGCATGCCGGTGCGCACCTCTTCCAGCTCGGCCTGCCAGTCGGCGCGCAGTTCGGCATCGGTGAGGATGGTGGTGACCACCCGCGCGCCGTGATCGGGCGGGAAGGAATAGTTCTGGCGGTTCAGATAGGCCAGCGTGCCCTGCGCCTTCTGGGTCTGCGGCACGTCGCGGCCGATCGCCATCAGGATGCCGGTGCGCTCGCGGTAGATGCCGAAATTCTTCGAGCAGCTCGCGGCGATGATCACCTCGTCGAGCGCGCCCGCGATCAGCCGTGTCGCGGCGGCGTCGGCGTCGAGCCCGTCGCCGAAGCCCTGATAGGCGAGGTCGATCATCGGCACGAGATGGCGCGCCTTGAGCGTGGCGACGATCTCGTCCCACTGCTCGGGGCTGGGGTTGGCGCCGGTCGGGTTGTGGCAGCAGCCATGCAGCAGCACCACGTCGCCGGGCTGCGCCTCGGCCAGATCGGCCATCATCCCGGCCATGTCGACCGAGCGCGTCTCGCTGTCGAAATAGCGGTAGCTGCGGGTTTTCGCGTCGAGATGCTTGAGGATCGACAGGTGGTTCGGCCAGGTCGGGTCCGACACCCAGATCGTCGCCTCGGGCGAGGCCATGCCGATCATCTCGAAGGCCTGCCGCACGGCACCGGTGCCGCCGGGCGTCGCCACGGCGGCGACCCGGTCGCGCGGCAGCGTGTCGGCCAGCACCAGGTCGATCATCGCGTCGGCAAACCCCGGATCGCCGGCGAGCGCGGTGTAGCTCTTGGTGGTCTGGGACTCGAGCAGGCGGGCTTCGGCGGCCTTGACCGCGCGCATGATCGGGGTGTTGCCATCGGCGTCCTTGTAGACGCCGACGCCGAGATCGATCTTCTGCTCACGCGGATCGGCCTTGTAGGCGCTCATCAGCGCCAGGATCTTGTCGGCGGGCTGGTCTGTCAGGTGCTCGAACATGTCTATCCTTCGGGATTGTCTTTGGCGGGTCCGGGGGTCGGCGCGGGGCCGGTTTCCACCGGCAGGTCGGGGAACATGCCCCATTCGGACCACGAGCCGTCATAGAGCAGGTGGTCGGATGTCCCGAGGCGTTCGAGCGCGAGCGACAGCACCGCCGCCGTCACGCCGGAACCGCAGCTGGTGATGACGGGACGGTCGAGATCGACGCCCGCCGCCGCGAAGGCGGCGCGAAGACCGGCCTCGTCCAGCATCGTGCCGTCGGGGCGCAGCAGGTCTCGGAAGAACAGGTTGCGCGCGCCGGGGATATGCCCCGAGCGCAGCCCGGCGCGCGGCTCGGGCGCGCCGCCTTCGAAACGGGCGGGGGCGCGGGCGTCGACGATGACATGGCTGCCGAGCTTGACGGCACGGGCCACCTCGGTGGCATCCACCACCATGTCGCGGCGCGGGCTCACCGTCAGGTGCCGGTCGCGCAGCACCGTCGCCTCGGCGGTGAGCGGGCGGCCCTCGGCGCGCCATTTCGGCAGGCCGCCATCGAGCACGGCGACATCGTCCTTGCCCATCAGCTTGAACAGCCAGCGCACCCGCGCGGCGGAAAAGATCCCCGCGCCGTCATAGACCACGACCCGGTGCCCGTCGCCGACGCCCATGGCGCGCAGCTTGGAGACGAATTTCTCGGGCGGCGGCGCCATGTGAGGCAGGCCGCTGCGGTGGTCCGAGATTTCGTCGATGTCGAAGAATCGGGCGCCGGGGATATGCGCGGTCTCGTATTCGGCCCGCCCGTCGCGCCCGGTGTCCGGCAGATACCACGAGGCATCGAGAATCCGCAGGTCGGGGTCCTTCAGCCGCTCGGCCAGCCAGCGGGTGGAGACGAGCGTGCGGGGATCGTCGGCGGTCTCGGGCATGCATGACCTCGGGTCGGTTCCGTCGGGCGAGGAGTAGACCCGCCGCCCGCCGGGCGCAAGCCGCCTAGACGCTGGAGCGCAGCAGCCGCTGTTTCTGGCGGCCCCAGTCGCGCTTGGCCTCGGTGGCGCGCTTGTCGTGGTTCTTCTTGCCCTTGCCGGTGGCGATCTTGAGCTTCACCAGCCCGCGGTCGTTGAAATACATCACCAGCGGCACGATGGTCATGCCCTCGCGCTGGGTGGCGTTCCACAGCCGGACGATTTCCTTCTGCTTGACCAGAAGCTTGCGCTTGCGCCGTTCCTCGTGGCCGAAGGTGCGGCCCGCGTCATAGGGCGCGATATAGGCATTGGTGAGCCACAGCTCGCCATCCTCGACAGAGGCATAGCTCTCGGCGATGTTGGACTGCCCGGTGCGCAGGCTTTTCACCTCCGACCCCATCAGGATGATCCCGCATTCGAGATCGTCCTCGATGGCATAATCGTAGCGCGCCCGCCGGTTCTCGGCGATCACCTTGTAGTTCTTGTTCTGCTCTTTCTTGGCCATGCGCCCGATCTAGGGATGCGGGCCGCGCAAGTCCAGCGCGCCGCCCGTCCTTTCGGCATTTCGTCGAAGAGGCCGAGCGCGCCATCGCCGCCGCGGCGCGCGGCATTCCAGGCTGCGCCATGCGTATTTGTGGAATGGTGAAACAGAGGCACGCCGCTCCCTTTCACCATTCTTCAAATACGCAGATCCCGCCGTCGCCCCGAAGCGCGGCGGGGCGGGGTCAGTGCCCGATCAGCCCCGCGTGGCGCAGCGCGTCCTTGATCGCGAGCCGCGTGCCTTCGAGCGGCGTGGTCAGCGGCGAGCGCACCTCGTCGCGGCATAGCCCCAGCACGCTCATCGCGTATTTCGCGCCCGCGACGCCCGGTTCGAGGAAGATCGCCTCGTGCAGCGGCATCAGCCGGTCCAGCAAGTCGAGCGCCACGTCGTAGCGCCCCTTGAGCGTCGCTGCCTGGAACTCGGCGCACAGCTTGGGCGCGACATTGGCGGTGACCGAAATGCAGCCCCGCCCGCCATGGGCGTTGAACCCGAGCGCGGTCGCGTCCTCGCCCGAAAGCTGCAGGAAATCGGCGCCGCAATGGATGCGCTGCTTGGGCACGCGGGAGAGGTCGCCGGTCGCGTCCTTCACGCCGACGATCATCGGGTGGCGTGCCAGCTCGCCCATGGTCTGCGGGCTCATGTCGACGACCGAGCGGCCGGGGATGTTGTAGATCACGATCGGCAGGCCGCATTCGGCGGTGGCCATGAAATGCGCGATCAGGCCGCGCTGGGTCGGCTTGTTGTAATAGGGCGTCACCACCAGCGCGGCATCGGCGCCGGCAGCCTTCGCCGCCTCGACCAGCCGCACCGCCTCGATCGTGTTGTTCGAGCCCGCGCCGGCGATCACCGGAATGCGCCCGCGGGCGGTCTTCACCACGGTCTCGACGACGAGATCGTGCTCTTCGTGGGTGAGCGTCGGGCTTTCGCCGGTGGTGCCGACCGGCACGAGCCCCTCGCTGCCCTGCTCGATGTGCCATTCGACCAGTTTTTTCAGCGTCACGAGGTCCACCTGGCCATCTGCGAAGGGGGTGACGAGGGCCGGGAGAGATCCCTTGAACATGTGAAGCGTCCTGAGTCCGTGGGGTGAAAATCGGGCGGACCCTAGACCTCTTTCCCCGGCTTGCCAAGTTTGTGAGTTGCGCCTTAACCATGTACTTCTAGGTTGGCGGTTCATGCCGAGAGTCACCGAAATCCCGGAGCAGCCACGCATGACGACATCGACCCGATTCTCCACCGCCCTCGCGGCCGTGCTGGCGCTGGGCCTGCCCGCATTGCCTGCCAAGGCCGGGATCGAGCAGGCGCTCGATGCCGCGGCACGCCAGGACTGGGCCGAGGCGCGGGCGCTGGCCGCGCCCCTGGGCGCCGTGGCGCTCGACCTCGTCGCTTGGGAAAAGCTGCAGGCCGGCGATGGCGACTGGCAGGAATACGTCGCCTTCGTCGCCGCCCATTCCGACTGGCCGCGGCTCGACCGGGTGCGCGCCGAGGGCGAGCGCGACATGCCCAAGGGGCTGCCGCCCGAACAGGTGATGGCGTGGTTCGGCGACACCACCCCCGAAACCGGCGAAGGCGCGGTGCGGCTGGCCGAGGCGCTGATGGCGCAGGGCCGGGTCGATGCCGCCCGCGAGATGCTGGTCGACAGCTGGCTGACGCTGGGCCTCGACGGCACCGGTCACGCGGCGATGGTCGATGCTTTCGGCGACATCCTCGCGCCGCATCACGCGGCGCGGGTCGACGCGATGCTCTGGCGCTGGCGCATCACCGATGCGCAGCGGCTGTTCGACACGCTATCGGCCGACGAACGCCGCGTGGCCGAGGCGCGCGTGGCGCTGATCCGCGACAACCGCGCGGCGCAGGCGCTGGGCCGCGTGCCCGATCGGCTGCGCGACACGCCCGGTCTCGCCAATGCGCGGTTCAACCGCTTTGCCGACAAGGGCGACTACACCGAGGCGCTTCAGATCATCGAGCGCCACACCGGCAGCGCGGAGAGCCTTGGCGAGCCGTTCCGCTGGGCATCGTGGCGCGCCTCTCTGGCACGCTGGCTGATGCGCGAGGGCGAGCCCGAGCGCGCCTACAAGCTCGCCAGCCGGCATTTCCTGACCGAGGGCAGCTTCTACGCCGATCTCGAATGGCTGTCGGGCTATCTGGCGCTGACCTATCTCGACGATCCGGCCCGCGCGCTGGCGCATTTCAAGAAGCTCGAAGGCGATGTCGAAAGCCCGATCTCGCTGGCCCGCGCCGGGTATTGGCAGGGCCGGGCGCGCGAGGCATCGGGCGCCTATGACCAGGCCGCGCTCGATTACGCGCGCGCGGCGCTGCACCAGACCGCGTTCTACGGGCTGCTCTCTGCCGAAAAGCTCGGCCTGTCGCTCGACCCCGCGCTCACCGGCCACGAGTCGGTGGCCGATTGGCGGCAGGGCGATTTCCTCAAGGATGACCGGACGCAGGCCGTGACCTATCTGCTCGACGCGGGCGAATACCGCGACGCGCTGCGCTTCGTGATCGAGCTGGGCCGCACGCTCGACCGCGAGGGGTTGGCGCAGCTCGGGCGGATGCTGATGGAGCGCGACGAGACGCATCTGGCGCTGACGCTCGGCAAGGCCGCGGCCTACAGGCAGATCGTGATCCCCGAGATCTACTTTCCGCTGCACGCGCTGGCCGAAACCGAGATGCCGGTCGCGCCGGAGCTGGCGATGTCGATCGCGCGCCGCGAGAGCGAGTTCAACATCGGCGTCGGCAGCCCGGTGGGCGCGCTGGGCCTGATGCAGCTGATGCCGGCCACCGCCGAGGAGGTGTCGGGCTGGCTCGGCCTGCCCTATAGCCGCGCCAAGCTGACCACCGACTGGCGCTACAACGCCAGGCTTGGTTCGCGCTATCTCCAGTATCTCGAAGAGACCTTTGGCCAGAGCCCGGTGATGATCTCGGCGGGCTACAACGCGGGCGCCTCGCGGCCGCGCACATGGATGGCCGAGCGCGGCGATCCGCGGATCGGGCAGGCGGATGTCGTCGACTGGATCGAGCACATCCCCTTTACCGAAACCCGCAACTACGTGATGCGGGTGAGCGAATCGATTCCGGTCTACCGCGCGCGGCTGACCGGGGAGACGGGGCCGGTGCGGTTTTCGGACCTTCTCGACGGCAGGCCGCCCTTCGTGCGCCCCCGGGCGCGCAGCGGCGAAACCGTTCTGGCCGAAACCGCGCCCGCCCCGGTGCCGCCCGCCGTGGACGTGACGCCCGAAGGCCGGGCCTCGTCGATGTCGCTGTCGATCCTCGCGCCGATGTCGATCGGCGGGATGCGCCCGCCGCAGCGTCCGGTCGACTGAACCCGGCGCGACCGGCCTAGGCGGGTCTGCGGTGGGACCGGATCAGCGTGAACACGCCCGCGCCCACCACGATCGCCGCCCCCAGCGCCACGTTGGGGGCGAGCGTTTCGCCGAACGCCAGAAGCCCGAGCGCCGCCGCGAAGGGCAGTTGCAGGTAGGCAAAGGGCTGCACCGCCCCGGCCTCGGCCACCTCGTAGGTCTTGATCAGCAGGAAATGCCCGCCCGCGCCCGAGACGCACAAAAGCGCCATGACGCCCCAGTCCCAGCCCTGCATCGGCTGCCAGTAGGGCAGGCCGATCGCGGTGGTCAGCACCGCGCCCGTCACGCCGGTCCAGAAAAAGCTGGTGGCGGCGGAATCGCGGCGCGCCGCAAAGCGCGTGAGCAGCCCGTAAAGCGCGAACATCATCGCCGCGGTCAGCGGGAACAGCGCGGCGGGCGCGAAGACGCCGAAGCCGGGCTGCAGGATCACCAGTACGCCGGCAAAGCCGATGCCGATGGCGGCCCAGCGCCGCCAGCCGACAGTCTCGCCCAGAACCGGTCCAGACAGCGCCGCGATCAGCAACGGGTAAGCCGCGAAGATCGCGTGGCTCTCGATCAGCCCCAGATGCACGAAACCGATCACCATCACGCAGATCTCGCCGGCCAGCAGCAGCCCGCGCGCCATCTGCAACAGCGGCTGGGTGGTGTGCGCCGCGGCACGGACCGACCCCTGCTGCCGCCGCGCGATGGCGATCACGAAAGCGGCGAAGAACCAGTAGCGGACCATCACCACCATGAAGACGTTGTACTCCGCCGCGAGATAGCGCGAGATGCCGTCCTGCATGGCGAAGACGAAGGTGGTGACGGTCATCAGAAGGATGCCGAGGCGGTTGTCGCTGCGCATCAGCCGGGCCTGCGGGCGATGGTCATGTGGCGCTTGCGGCCAAAGCCCGGCGCGCGCGCGACCTCGAGCCCCGCGGCGGCCAGCGCGCGGCGCACATGGCCCGCGGCGGTATAGCTCGCAGCCGTGCCGCCCGGCGCGGTATGCGCCGCGATCTCGGCCATCAGCGCATCGCCCCACAGCTCGGGGTTCTTGGCGGGCGCGAACCCGTCGAGAAACCACGCATCCGCGCGGCCTTCATGCGCGGGTAGGGTCTGCCGCGCATCGCCGATGACGATCTCGAGCGTCACCGCGCCGTCGAACACATGCGGACCCGGCCCCGCCCGCAGCGCCGCGACCAGCCGGGCCGCGCGCGGCGCGAGCACGGGAAAGGCGTCGAGCGCGCGGGCCGTGTCGGCGGCGGACATGGGAAAGGCCTCGAAGCTGGTAAAGCGCAGCGTGCCTTGCGCGCCGGCCATCTCCCATGCCTCCCACGCGGTCAGGAAATTGAGCCCGGTGCCGAAGCCCGTCTCCATGATCCGAAAATCGCCGCCGAACCGCTCGGGCAGGCCATTGCCCGCAAGAAACACGTGGCGCGTCTCCGCCAGCCCGTCCTGGATCGAGAAATAGGGATCGTCGAAGCGGGCCGAGACCGGCACGCGGTCGTCCCGCCAGTCGATTTGCGCGCGCTGGTCGTCCATCTGCCCATGCCTTAGGTTGCATGCTCGTGATGACGGGGACGAGGAACGATGGCAAGCGTGGATCTGACGGTGATGGGCGCGGGGGCCTGGGGGCTTGCGGTCGCGGTGGCCTGCGCGCGGCGCGGCGCGCATGTGCGGGTGATCGATCCCGCCGGTCCCGCCGCCGGGGCCTCCGGCGGCATCGTCGGCGCGCTGGCGCCGCATGTGCCCGAGCAGTGGAACGAAAAGAAGGCGTTCCAGCTCGAGGCGCTGCTCATGGCCGAAAGCTACTGGGCCGATATCGCCCGGCTGTCGGGCGAGGATCCGGGCTATGCGCGCACGGGGCGGCTGCAACCGCTCGCCGACGAGGCGGCGGTCGCGCGGGCCGAAGGCCGGGCGCAGGGCGCCGCCGATCTGTGGCAGGGCCGGGCCGAATGGCGGGTGATCGACGCGGAGGGCGGCGACTGGTCGCCCGACAGTCCGTCGGGGCGGCTGGTGCACGACACGCTCACCGCGCGGCTGCATCCGCGCCGCGCGACGCTGGCGCTGGCCCGCGCGCTGGAGGTGCTGGGCGGCGAAACCCTGCGCGACGGCCTGCCCGAGGGGCCGGTGGTCTGGGCCACCGGTGTCGCCGGGCTCGAAGAGATCTCGGCGCAGGCGGGCAGAACCGCCGGAACCGGCGTGAAGGGGCAGGCGGCGCTGCTGCGCCCGCGCGGCTTCGATCCCTCCGCCGCGCCGCAATTGTTCGTCGACGGGCTCCACGCGGTGCCGCATGCCGACGGCACGGTGGGCATCGGCTCCACCTCCGAGCGCGATTACGAGGATGGCGCGGCCACCGACGGTCAGCTCGATGCGCTGATCGACAAGGCGCGGGCGATCTGTCCGGCGCTGCGCGAGGCGGAGGTGATCGCGCGCTGGGCCGGGGTGCGGCCCCGCGCCAGAAGCCGGGCGCCGATGCTGGGCGCGCATCCGTTCCGCGAAAACGCGTGGATCGCCAATGGTGGGTTCAAGATCGGCTTCGGCCTCGCGCCGCTGGTGGGCGAGGTGATGGCCGACCTGGTGCTGGAGGGGCGCGACCGGGTGCCCGAAGGGTTTCGCCCCGACGCCAGCCTGTAGCCGCGCCCCTGCGCAGGCCCGTCTCCGGCGCGTCTTGCCCGCGGCGTCGCGGGCCGCCATGCTCGTCGCGGCAACAGGGGAGACGATGATGCGGCACGGCGGACGGATATTGGTGGACCAGCTGACGCGGCTCGGGGTCGAGCGGGTGTTCTCGGTGCCCGGCGAAAGCTTTCTCGCCGTGCTCGACGGGCTGCATGACAGCGCCATCGCCAACGTGGTCTGCCGCCACGAGGGCGGGGCCGCGATGATGGCCGAGGCGCATGGCAAGCTTTCGGGCCGACCCGGCGTGGCCTTCGTCACGCGCGGGCCGGGGGCGACGAATGCCTCCGCGGGGGTGCATGTGGCGCGGCAGGACAGCACGCCGATGGTGTTGTTCGTCGGCCAGATCGCGCGCGGCGACCGCGACCGCGAGGCGTTCCAGGAGGTGGATTACCGCGCCATGTTCGGCGGGCTCGCCAAATGGGTGGCCGAGATCGACGATGCCGCGCGCATCCCCGAATATGTCGGCCGCGCCTTCGAGGTCGCGATGTCGGGCCGCCCCGGCCCGGTGGTGCTGGCGCTGCCCGAGGACGTGCTGTCGGGGCTGGCCGAGGCGCCCGATCTCGCCCCCGCGCCCGAACGGCTCGTGCCCGACCTGACCGGCCCGGCGGCGCGGATCATGGCGCGGCTGGCGCGCGCCGAACGCCCTCTGGTGGTCGTGGGGGGGGCGCACTGGTCGGCAGAGGCCGCCGCCGATCTCGCCCGCTTTGCCCAAGCGCAGGGCCTCGCCGTCGCGGCGGGATTCCGACGGCAGGATTACATGGACAACCGGCACCCGAACTACGTGGGCGACCTGAATGTCGGCGTGAACCCCCGGCTCGCCGAGCGGGTGCGCGCCGCCGACGCGCTTCTGGTGATCGGATCGCGGCTCGGCGATATCGAGACGCAGGGATTTTCGCTGCTCGATCCGGCGGGGCATGACAAGACGCTCATCCACGTCCATGCCGATGCGGACGAGATCGGCCGGGTCTGGCGGCCCGAACTGGCGGCGGTGGCCGAGGCGCCCGCGATGATCGCGGCGCTGGCCGCGCAGCCCGCCTGCGGCGCCGACTGGTCCGGCTGGACCCATGCGGCGCGCGACGATTACGAAAGCTGGCTCGCCCCCCGCGAGACCCCCGGCGCGGTCAAGCTGGAGCGGGTCATAGGCTGGCTGTCGGACAACCTGCCCGAGGATGCGATCCTGACCAACGGGGCGGGCAATTACGCCGGCTGGCTGCACCGCTATTTCCGGTTCAAGGGGTTCCGCACGCAGCTTGCGCCCACCTCGGGCTCCATGGGCTACGGCTTTCCGGCGGCGATCTCGGCGGCGCTGGCGCATCCCGATCGCACGGTCGTCTGCCTCGCGGGGGATGGCTGTTTCCAGATGACGCTGAACGAGATGTCGACGGCCGCGCAGCACGGGGCCGCGCCGATCGTGATCGTGGTCAATAATGGCCACTACGGCACGATCCGCATGCATCAGGAAAAGCACTATCCGGGCCGGGTGTCGGGCACCGCGCTGGCCAATCCCGATTTCGCGGCGCTGGCGCGCGCCTATGGCGGCCATGGCGAGGTGGTCGAACGCGACGCCGCGTTCCCCGAGGCGTTTGCCCGCGCGAAAGCGAGCGGGCGGGTCGCGGTGATCGAGCTGCGGGTCGATCCGGCGGCGCTGTCGACCGGGCAGGTTCTGACGCAAGGCGAGGTACGAACCCGTACGTAAAGGGGGCGCGGCACGCGCAACTGTTCAAACCGGAGGGGCGAACCTGTAGCTCACCCCTAGGGACAACGGAAGTGCGAATGGAAGATCTGACGGAACTGGAACGCGGAGCGGAACATCTCAGGCTTGTGCTGGCCGTGGGAGAGATCGGTGTCTGGGATCTCGACACGGCGACCGGCAAGGCCTGGCGCAGCCTGCGTCACGACCAGATCTTCGGCTATGAGGCGCTGCTGCCGTCATGGAGCTACGAGGATTTCCTGCGCCACGTGGTGGATGAGGATCGCGCCGCCGTCGACGAGGCCTATGGCGCGGCGCTGGCGGCCAAGCAGGGCTGGTCCTTCGAATGCCGCATCCTGCGCGCCGATGGCAAGCTGCGCTGGATCGCGGCGACGGGGCGCTTCATGACCGATTCCGACACCGGCCATGCCCGGATCATCGGCCATGTCATGGACATCACCGACCGCAAGGAGGCCGAGGACCGGCTGCGGCTTCTCACCTCAGAGTTGAATCACCGCACCCGCAACATGCTGTCGGTGCTGCAGGGCATGGTGCGCATGTCGGCGCGCCGCGCGGACAGCGTCGCCGATCTGGAGCGCAGCCTGCTGGGCCGGATGGAGGCGCTGTCGCGCAGCCACGCGCTGACCGTGCAGCTTTCCGAAAGTGCGCTGAGGGTCTGGGACGTGGTCGACAGCGCCGTCTCGCCCTTTGCGCCGGACCCCGAACGTTTCGTCGTCACCGGTGCGACGGGGGCGACGCTGGAGCCCAAGATCGCCGAAAGCCTGTCGCTGGCGCTCTACGAGCTGACCACCAATGCCATCAAGTACGGCGCGCTGAGCAACGAGCAGGGCCGGGTGTCGGTCGAGGTGAGCCGCCTCGCGCCGGGCCGGGCGCAGGTGGTCTGGCGCGAAAGCGGCGGGCCGCGGGTCGCGCCGCCCGAACGGTCGGGCTTTGGCTCGACGCTGCTGCGGTCGATCCTGCGCGCCGATGAGGGCGATGTGCGGATCGATTACGCCGAGACCGGCGTGACCTGCATCATCGAGCTGCCGGTGGGCCATGACGTCGCCGAAAGCGCGCGCGCCACCCGCGGCGAGGCGCGGCTCGAAGGGCGGCGCGTGATGGTGGTCGAGGACGAATTCCTGATCGCGATCTCTCTGGAAATGGCGCTGGGCGAACAGGGGGCGCTGGTCGAGGGCCCCTATACCAAGCTCGCCGAGGCGCGGCAGGCGGTGTCGACCCGGCCCGATGCCGCCGTGCTCGACGTGCGGCTCGGCACCGAATCGAGCCTGCCCCTGGCGCGCGATCTCACGGCGCTTGGCGTGCCGTTGCTGTTCGTTACCGGCAATGTCGATGGCGAGAAGCTCAAGCAGGAGTTCCCCGACAGCGAGGTGCTGTCCAAGCCGGTGAGCGAAGACCGCGTGGTGGCCGAGCTGAAGCGGCTGATCGAACGGCGCGGCTGACGCCGCGCCGCCGGGGCCGGTTCAGAATTCGACGCCGATCTGCGCCTTGATGCCGGCGCGGAACGGGTGCTTCACGAGCTCCATCTCGGTCACCAGATCGGCGGTCTCGATCAGGTCCTCATGCGCGTTGCGCCCGGTCAGCACCACATGGGTCATCTCGGGCTTTTCCTCGCGCAGGAAGGTCACGACCTCGTTGATGTCGAGATACTCGTAGCGCAGCGCGATGTTGATCTCGTCGAGCAGCACCATGCGGTTGGCAGGATCGCGGATCAGCTCGCGGGCCTTGTCCCACGCCGCCTGCGCCATTTCCGTGTCGCGCGAGCGGTCCTGCGTCTCCCAGGTGAAGCCTTCGCCCATGGTGTGGAACTGACAGACATCCGCGAACCGCTCAAGGATCAGGTCGCGCTCGCCGGTGGACATGCCGCCCTTGATGAACTGCACCACCGCGCAGGGCATCTCGTGGGCGATGCAGCGGAAGATCATACCGAAGGCGGCCGAGGATTTGCCCTTGCCCTTGCCGGTATGGACGATGACGAGGCCCTTTTCGTCGGTCTTGGTGGCCATGATCTTGTCGCGCGCGGCCTTCTTCTTGGCCATCTTCATCGCGTGGCGGTCGGTGTCGTCGGTCATGGCATGGCTCCTTTTCGGGGCGCCAGACTGCGCCGGACCGCGCCGCTGCGCAACCCGTCAGCCGGTCAGAAGCGCCACCAGCCACGGCGCCAGCAAGGGCGCGATCAGCGCCGTCAGCAGCGCGTTGAGCCCCATGCCGATCCCGGCGAACGCCCCCGCCGTCTCGTTGACCTGAAACGCCCGCGCCGTGCCGATGCCATGCGCGGCCACCCCCACCGCGAGACCGCGCGCGCGCCAGTCGCGGATGCGAAAGAGATTGAGAAGCGGCGTCGCGACCACCGCGCCGGTGATGCCGGTGATGATGACCAGCACCGCCGTCAGGTTGGGCGCGCCGCCGATCGTCTCCGACACGCCGAGCGCCACCGGCGCGGTCACCGATTTGGGCGCCAGCGACAACAGCGTCTCGCCCCTGAGCCCGAAGGCCGCGCCGATGCCCACCGCCGTGACCAGCGCCGTGACCGATCCCGCCGCCAGCGCCGCCAGCATCGGCCAGAAGGCCGAGCGGATCAGCCGCAGATTGGCGTAAAGCGGCACGGCCAGCGCCACGGTGGCCGGGCCGAGCATGAAATGCACGAACTGCGCGCCGTCGAAATACCGCTCATACGGCGTGCCGGTGACGCGCAAGAGCACCGCCAGAAGCGCCACGGCGACCAGCACCGGGTTCACCAGCGGCCTGCGCCCCGAGCGGCGAAAGGCGAGATCGCCCAGGCTGTAGGCCACCAGCGTTGCGGTGAGCCACAGCAAGGGATCCTGGCGCAGATAGGTCCAGATCTCGGCGGGATCGGCGGGGGTCATTCCGAGGCCCCCGTCAACCGCGCCACGGCGAGAAACACCCAGACCCCGGCGAGGATCGCCGCGACCGTCGACAGCAGCAGCGCCGCGATCAACGCCACCCCGTCGCGGCCCAGCGTGTCGAGATGGCCGACCACCCCGACCCCCGCCGGCACGAACAGAAGCGACAGATGCGCCAGCAGCCCGGAGGTGGTCGGCGCGATCCGCTCGGCCAGCTTGGGGCGCAGGACCAGCGCGGCGAACAGCAGCGCCATGCCGATCACCGGGCCGGGCACCGGCAGGCCGAGGCCACGCGCGGCGACTTCGCCTGAAAGCTGGCAGGCGAGAAGGACGACGAGATTGACGATCATGGGGCCTCCGGTCTGCGGTGCCCTCACTCTGGGGCCGGCACGCGCGCCGTCAAGCGCGCGCGCCTTTGCCACCGGGCAACCGCCGGCGCCGTCACGCCTGCCGCAGCGCCTCGATCCGCGCGCGGGCCGAGTTCGAACGCGGCTGCCACAGCCCGCGGTCGATCGCCTCCTGAAGCCGCTCGGCGATCTCGCGCAGCGCGGGGGCGTTGTGCTCGGCGATGAAATCGCGCGTGTCCTCGTCGGCCAGAACCGCCTCTTCCACGAGATCGAAATGGTGGGTCTTCACCGCCCGCGTCGTGGCGGCGAAGGCAAAGAGGTAATCGACCGTCGCCGCGATCTCGAACGCGCCCTTGTAGCCGTGGCGCTTCACGCCATCGATCCATTTGGGGTTCACGACGCGGCTGCGCACCACGCGGGCGATCTCCTCGTCGAGGCTGCGGATCACGGGGCGCTCGGGGCGGGAATGGTCATTGTGGTAGATCGGGCGATCCCGGCCCTGAAGGCTCGCCACCGCCGCCGCGGCGCCGCCCTCGAACTGGTAGTAGTCGTCGCTGTCGAGAATGTCGTGCTCGCGGTTGTCCTGGTTCTGGACGATCGCCTCGACCTGTCCCAGCCGCGCGGCAAAGCCGTCGCGGTCGGCCTCGCCCTCCTGTCCCGCGCCATAGGCATAACCGCCCCAGTCGAGATAGGCCGCCCCGAGATCGGCGCGCTCGGTCCAGATCCGCTCGTCGATCAGCGCCTGAAGACCGGCGCCGTACGCGCCGGGCTTGGAGCCATAGACCCGCGCCTCGCTCTCGCCCGCGCGCACCCGCGCCGCCGCCGGGTTGATCTCCTCGGGCTCGTCGAGCGCCTGCACCGCGCGCGCCGCCGAATCCACCAGCGCCACGAGCTGCGGGAAGGCATCGCGGAAAAAGCCCGAGATGCGCAGCGTGACGTCGACGCGCGGGCGGCCCAGAACGCCCTCGGGCAGCACCTCGAACCCGGTGACGCGGCGGTTGGCGCTGTCCCATGTCGGCTTCACGCCCATCAGCGCCAGAGCCTGCGCGATGTCGTCGCCCCCCGTGCGCATGTTGGCCGTGCCCCAGGCGGTGACGAGCATGCTGCGCGGCCAGTCGCCGTGATCCTGCAGGTGCTTCTCGATCAACAGGTTCGCGGATTTCCAGCCGAGCGCCCAGGCGGTCGGCGTCGGCACCGCGCGCGCATCGACCGAAAAGAAGTTGCGCCCCGTCGGCAACACGTCGGGCCGCCCGCGCGTCGGCGCGCCCGAGGGGCCGGGAGCGACGGCGCGGCCGTCGAGACCGGTCAGCAGGCCCGCGCCCTCGGCCGGGCCGCAGGCGGCGATGGCGGGGCGGAGCCGCGTCTCGATTTCCTCCAGAACCGCCGCCGAGGCGGGGCCGGGGGCCGGAGCCTGCCCATCGAGCAGCCGCTGGCACAGCTCCTCCAGCCGCTCCACCGTGTCGCCGGCGCTGCGCCATTTTCCGGGGCCGTCCAGGGCCTCGGGACGCGGGCCGGTCCAGGTTTCGGCCATATCGCAGTCGAGCGGGTCGAAGCCGAGCTCCAGATCTTCGGCCAGCGCCCGCAAAATCGAGGCCGCGCCGGTCCCGCGCGGCACCCGCGCCAGCGCAATGGCGAGGTCGCGCTCCTGCCGCCCCTCGGGGCTCTGCCCGAACACGTGCAGCCCGTCGCGGATCTGCGCCTCCTTCAGCTCGCACAGCCACGCGTCGAGCTTGGCCAGGTCGGTGTCGGCCTGCCCCTCGAACCCGGCATCCGAGGCGAGGCCGGTGGTTTCCGCAAGGCTCAGGATCTCGCGCCGCAGATGGGTGATGCGGCGCGGATCGACCCCCGCCGCCTCGTAATACTCGTCCACCAGCGCCTCCAGATCGCGCATCGGGCCATAGCTCTCGGCACGGGTCAGAGGCGGGGTCAGGTGGTCGATCACCACCGCCTGCGCCCGGCGCTTGGCCTGCGTGCCCTCGCCGGGATCGTTGACGATGAAGGGATAAAGATGCGGGGTCGCGCCCAGAGCGATCTCGGGCCAGCAGCCCTCCGACAGCGCCACCGCCTTGCCGGGCAGCCATTCGAGATTGCCGTGCTTGCCCATATGCACCACCGCATCCGCGCCCCAGTGGTGCCGGAGCCAGAAATGAAAGGCGAGGTAGTGATGCGGGGGCACGAGATCGGGCGAATGATAGGTGTCGGTGGGGTCGATGTTGTAGCCGCGCGCGGGTTGCAGGCCGACAACCGCATTGCCGAAACGGTGCAGCGACAGGGCAAAGCCGCGCCCGGACCCAGCCTCGGATCTGCGTATTTGGGGAGTGATGAAAGGATCGTCGCCCGGAGGCCCCCAGCGATCAAGAACCTGGCTCTTGGCCGCCCAGGGAAGATCCGCGAAATGACGCTCGTACTCTTCGAGCGACAGAACCTCGCCGCCTTCGCGCGCGGCCCGGTCGGTGAGCCAGTTGGTCGGACCCGCCATCAGCCGGTCCATCAGCGCCTGCGCATCCTCGGGAATGTTCTCGACGCCATACGCAGCACCCTGCATCAGCCGCAGCGCATGGAGCGTGGCGGCGGGGGTGTCGAGACCGACGCCATTGGCGAGACGACCGTCCTTGTTGGGGTAATTGGCGAGGATCAGCGCCACCTTGCGGTCGGGCGCGGGCGTGGCGCGCAGCCGCGCCCAGGCCGCGGCCAGCTCGGCCACGAAGGTGATCCGGTCGGCGCGGGGCTGGTAGGTGGCGACGCGGCACTGCGTCGCCTCGTCGAAGAAGGCCTCGCCCTTGAAACCGATGGCGCGGCTCAGGATGCGCCCATCGACCTCGGGCAGCGCCACGTTCATCGCGATGTCGCGCGCCGAGAGGCCGGTCAGGCCTTCTTCCCACGTCTCCTCGCTGCTGGCCGAGAGCACGATCTGGAACACCGGGGCCTCGTTGGCCTCCGGCCCGGCCAGCGGGTTGGGCGAGGCGGCGTCGCCCGCCACCGCGCCGCCGGTCGCGAAGCTGGTGGCGTTGAGGATCACCGCTGGCGGCGCCTCGGCCATCAGCCCCGCCAGCGTATCGCGCGACACCGGGTCCTTGAGCGAGGCCGCGAAGACCGGCATCGGGTTGAGCCCCTGCCGCAGAAGCGCCCGCACCAGACGGTCGATCGGCGCCAGCTGCGCGCCCTGCAACAGCGCGCGGTAGAACACGATCGGCACGACCGGGGCATCGGGCGTCCATGCCGCCTGCAGCCGGTCGAGATCGGCGATGCCGAGACCGGGCCAGTACAGACCGGCGCGCAGCAACGGTCGGGCGGCCTGCGGGGCCTCCGTACCGTCGAGCATGTGGCGGGCATGGGCGAGAAAGGCGCTCGCGTTCTCTGGCCCGCCCTCGACGAGGTAGGACCAGAGCGCGTCGTAATCCCGCGCCGCCACGGTCGACAGCTCGCGCAGCTCCGCGTCGGGCTTGTCGTCGCCGGGCAGGGCGGCGAAGGGCACGCCGGCCTCGGCCAGCCGCGCCGCGTATTGCACCAGCCCGTATTTCCAGTAGCCCGAGCCACCGAGCACCCGGGCCACGACGAGGCGCGATTTCGTGGCGCAGTCGTCGAGATGCAGATCCACCGACATCGGGTGCTGCAGGTGCATGAGGCTCGCCAGCCGCAGGTCGGGCGCGTCCGGCATCTGCGCCCGCGCCGCGCTCAGCGCGGCGAGTTCCGTGTCGGCGGCGGAGATGACGACGAGATCGCCGGGGCTCTGGCCGAGATCGACGGCCTCGGTGCCGTCGGAGACGGTGCCCGGCGTGGCGGCGAGAAGATGCATGGCGGCCCTTTCGTGAACGCTTGCGCAGGTCTGCGCGTTGGGGCAGGGAGCGGCACCCCCCAGTTACAGGAGCGGATGATGGATTACAGCAAGTCGGGCGGGCCGAAACAGACCCGCAACGCGCCCAAGCACAGCGAGCACAACGCGCGCGGCACCGAAAAGACCCCGTATGACAAGCGCGAGGACAAGGCCGACCTGCTGCGCCGCATGAGGGACGCCGCGAAAAAGGCCGCCGAGAAAGCGCCAGAGCCCAAGGGCTGAGCTCACAGCCGCTTTTCCATGAAGACGCTGCAGCCGTTCTCGACGTAGTCGCCGAACCGCCCGCGCCGCGCATAGCCGTGGCGCGCGTAAAGCCGGCAGGCGGCGGCCAGCTCTTCCGCCGTCTCGAGCCGAAGCAGCGTCAGCCCCTCGGCCCGCGCCGCCGTCTCGAGCGCGCCGATGAGCGCGGCGCCGACGCCGCGCCCGCGCGCCGCGTCGCGCACGAAAACCGATTTCAGCTCGCCATAGCCCGATTTCACCTGCAGCGCGCCACAGCCCAGAAGCGCGGCCCCGTCGCGGGCCACGACAAAGCGGATGTCGGGGGCGTCGAGCGCCTCGATCGGCAGGAAATGGTTCTGATCGGGCCGGAACATCGCCCGCATCAGGTCCTGGCTCGCCTCGATCAGCGCGCGCGGACCGGGATCGGTCGCGCGCGCCGCCATGATCTCGACGCTCATGCCGCGAGCGCGGCCTCGATCGCGGCGCGGTCGAGCCCCGCCTCGCCGATCACCACCAGCCGGGTTTCGCGCGGATCGGCGCCGAAGGGCCGGTCGAAATGCGTGTCGACGCGCGGGCCCACCGCCTGAAGCGTCAGCCGCATCGGCTTGCCCGCCACCGCGACGAACCCCTTGAGCCGCAGGATGTCATGCGCGCGGATCACCTCCGAAACCTGCGCGGCAAAGGCCTTGGGGTCGGTCACCTCGGGCCGGGTGACGACAAAGCTTTCGAACTCGTCATGGCCGTGGTGGTGTTCGGCGTCGTGATGGTCGCCGTCCTCGTCGTCGTGATCATGGTGGTGATGCACCTCGTGGCGCGCCTCCATGTCGGTCTCGGCGGCGGCACCCTGGCCGAGCAGCACCTCCACGGGCAGCGCGCCCATCGTCGCGCGCACGACCTGCACGCCGTCGCGGGCTTCGGATTTGAGCTTGGCGGCCAGCGTCTCGGCGGCGCCCGGCTCCATCAGGTCGGTCTTGTTGACGACGATCATGTCGGCGGCGGCGATCTGGTCCTCGAACAATTCCGACAGCGGCGTCTCGTGGTCGAGACCGTCATCCGCGGCGCGCTGGGCGTCGATCGCGGCGATGTCATGCGCGAAACGGCCCTCGGCGACCGCCTTGCCGTCGACCACGGTGACGACCCCGTCCACGGTCACGCGGGTCGAGATGCCGGGCCAGTTGAAGGCGCGGATCAGCGGCTGCGGCAGCGCCAGCCCCGAGGTCTCGATCACGATGTGATCGGGCCGGTCCTCGCGGTCGAGGAGCTTCTCCATCGTCGGGATGAAATCGTCCGCGACGGTGCAGCAGATGCAGCCATTCGACAGCTCGACCACGTCCTCGTCGCGGCAATTCTCGATGCCGCAGCCCTTGAGGATGCCGCCATCGACGCCGAGATCGCCGAATTCGTTGATGATGAGCGCGATCCGCTTGCCGCCCGCATTGTCGAGCATGTGGCGGATCAGCGTGGTCTTTCCGGCACCGAGAAAGCCGGTGACGACGGTGGCGGGGATCTTGGCGGGCATGGTGCGTTTCCGTTACTGGTCGGCGCGACTGGCGCCGGGGGTGGATATGGACTGCATCACGATCTGCGCGAGCTGCGCGGCACCGGGGCAGGCGCCCGAAGGAACGAGGCTGGCCGAAGCGGTGCGCGACGGGCTGCGCGAGGGATGCGTGGTGCGCCTCGCGGGTTGTCTCAATGTCTGCCATTCGCCCGTCGCCCTGTCGATCCGGGGGGCGGGCAAGACGGCCTATCTCTTTGCCGGGGTGGACCCGGCCGCGCAGGCGGCCGAGATCCGTGTGCTTGCCGATCTCTACGCGGCGGCGCCGGGCGGTGACATCACCGACGCGCGGCCCCTTGGTGGGCTCAGGCACCGGCTTCTGGGCCGCATCCCGGCCGCCTGACCGCTCAGGCGGTCTCGCGCGACCAGATCCAGCCGCCCATGACGCCCAAGAGCGCCCATGCCACCGCCGACACGCCCAGTGCGCGGGTCGAGAACAGCGCCGCAAGCTCGGGCGCCGCGGTGCCGAAATAGCGGTCGAGATGCGGCGCGCCGATCAGGTGCGGCGCCGCGATCAGCACCGCCCCCAGCCCCGAGCCAGAGCGGCCCGCGACCGAACGCCATGACGCCCAGCCCGGCGGCGGTGGCGATCACGCAAAAGCCCCACCAGACCTGACGCACCGACACCTCGGCGGCGATCGTGCCGGGCAGCTCGGGCGGCAGCCCGAAGGACGGCGCGAGCGCCAGCGCGGTGAAGCCGCCAAGGCCCCACAAGAGCCCGGTGCGCGCGTCGGTCCGAACCCCGCGCCGATGCGCGAGCGCGAAGCCCGCCGCCATCACGAGGCCGAAGCCGATCCAGGCGACGACGTTCATCGCCAGCGTGCCCGCATGGCGCGCCAGCGCATCGCCCAGGGGCGGCGTGCCCGCGTCCGAGCCGATATAGCCGTCGGTGAAATGCGATCGCGCGCCGGACTCGTAAAGCTCGGCCTCCATCAGGAGCGGCACGACGAACCAGAATTGCAGGAGCGCGGCAAGCACGCCTGCGGCGAGTCCAGCGAAGAGCGCGCTGGCGCCAATCTGTCTGATCATGTCGAGAGGATCAGTGGCAGGGAAAGCCGGTGGCGTGGCGCGAATCATGGGCCACGTCGTGCATCGCGCCCGCCTGGCTGAAACCGGCGGCAAAGATGAGGCCGAGGCCGAGGATCGCGGCAAAGGCGATGGTCATGATGTCGGTCGAAGCGCCGGTCGCGGCGAAGGTCCTGGTCGTCATGTCGTGTCTCCTGTCCCGTCCACCCGACGGGGATTGGGTTGCGTCACGCAGGGCCGGTCTCCTGGCTCGCGGGTCGTGACGTGCCCCCACCTTCCCGGGATCGCTCCCAGTGGTTTCGGGGGGACGCTCGCCGCTCACAGTCGCGGGGGCGGCTGCGGCCACGGGCCTCCTGACTGGATCGGCCCCTTCCGCATTCCCGATTTCCTCCCCTCGGGCGCTTCGCGCCGCATCGGGGAACCTTGCTCCTCCGTTCTGCGCCGCTCTGCCGGGCCGCGTCAAGCGCGAAGGCCACGGGCCCGGTCGCGGCCCGCAGCGCGTCCAAACGCGGCGGAAGCCCGCGTTCCAAGGGCCGCGCGCGTTGACTCCAAGCCCCCCCGTCGCGCATAGGCGCGCGGACAAGAGCGCGAATGAGGGCGGCTTTCATGCGATTCTCCCGGCTGCGGCTGAACGGCTTCAAGAGCTTCGTGGACCCGACCGATCTGGTGATCGAGGACGGGCTCACCGGCGTGGTGGGCCCCAATGGCTGCGGCAAGTCGAACCTTCTGGAGGCGCTGCGCTGGGTGATGGGCGAAAATCGCCCCACCGCGATGCGCGGCGGCGGCATGGAGGACGTGATCTTCGCCGGTGCCGCGACCCGTCCCGCGCGCAACCACGCCGAGGTGACGCTGTCGATCGACAATGCCGAGCGGCTGGCGCCCGCGGCCTTCAACGATGCCGATGCGCTGGAGATCGTGCGCCGCATCACCCGCGATCTCGGTTCGGCCTACCGGCTCAACGGCAAGGATGTCCGGGCCCGCGACGTGCAGATGCTTTTCGCCGACGCCTCGACCGGCTCGCAATCGCCCGCGCTGGTGCGGCAGGGCCAGATCGCCGAGCTGATCAACGCCAAGCCGACCTCGCGGCGGCGCATCCTCGAAGAGGCGGCGGGCATTTCCGGGCTTTACCAGCGGCGCCACGAGGCGGAGCTGAAGCTGCGCGGCGCCGAGCAGAACCTGTCCCGCGTCGATGACGTGGTCGAACAACAGGCCGCGCAGCTCGCGACGCTGGCGCGGCAGGCCCGCACGGCGGCGCGCTACCGCGAGATCGGCGAGGCGCTGCGCGGGGCCGAGGGGCTGCTCTTGTGGCTGCGCTGGAACGCGGCGGAGACGATGCGCGGCGCCGCCGAGGAAGAGCTGCGCGAGATGGCGCAGGCCGCGGCCCGCGCCGACGGGGGCGCGGCCAAGGCGGTCGAGACGCGCACGGCCTGCGAAGCCGCGTTGCCGCCGCTGCGCGAGGAGGCGACCGTCGCCAACGCCGTGCTGAACCGGCAGGAGACCGAGCGCGACCGGCTGCTCGATCAGGAAAAACGCGCGCGCGGCGCGATCCGGGCGCTGGGCGCGCGGATCGAGCAGCTCGACCGCGACATGGAGCGCGAGAGCGTGCTCGACCGTGACGCGGGCGAGACGATGCGCGCGCTCGAAGCCGAGGCCGACGAGCTGGCGCAGGCCGGGCAGGGCCATGAGGCGCGGCTCGCGCAGATCGAGGAGACGGCGCGCGAGGCGGGCGAGATCCTCAGCGAGGCCGAGCGCGCCCAAGGGCAGCGCACCGAGGACACCGCGCGGCTGGCCGCGCGGCACCAATCGGCGCAGCGGCTCGTGGCCGAGGCGAAAAACGCGCATCGCGTCGAGCGCCGAGGCCGCCGAACAGGCCAAGGCCCAGCTCGACGCCGCCCATGCCGCGAGCGCCGAGGCCGAAACCGGCCTGACGGAGGCCGCGGAGGCCGACACGCAGGCGCGCGCGCGCGCCGAGGCCGCCGAGGCCGATCTCGCGCAGGCCGAAACCGCGCGCGCCGAAGCGCAGGGCGCCGAAGCCGATGCGCGCGCCATCCGGTCGAGCGTCGAAGGCGAGGCCAAGGCGCTGCGCGCCGAGGTGGCGGGGCTGGCGCGGCTGGTCGAGCGCAGCGACGACACGGGCCGGCAGCTCATCGACCTGCTCAAGGTCGAGCCGGGCTTCGAAAAGGCGCTGGGCGCGGCGCTGGGCGACGATCTCAAGGCGCCGCTGGTGGAGGCGCGCGGCGCGACCGGCTGGGCCGAGCTGCCGGGCTACGATGCCGATCAGCCGCTGCCCGAGGGGGCCGCGCCGCTGGCATCGGCCGTCGCGGCGCCGGGGCTTCTGGGCCGCCGCATCGCGCAGGTCGGCGTGGTCGCGCGCGATCAGGGCGCCGCGCTGCAGGCCCGGCTCATGCCCGGACAGCGTCTGGTCAGCCGCGAGGGCGACCTGTGGCGCTGGGACGGCTATCGCGCGGGCGCCGAGGATGCGCCCTCCGCCGCGGCGCTTCGGCTCGAACAGGTCAACCGGCTCGCCGCGTTGCGCGCGGAGCTGGAGGTGATCGAGGCCCGGCTCGACGATTTGAGCGATCTGCATGCAGAGGCCGCCGCCACGCTGGAGCAGGCGCGCGAGGCCGAAACCCGCGCCCGCGCCGCGCGCCGCGCCGCCGAGGCCGCGCTGTCGGAGGCGGCGAGGGGGCTCAGCCGTGCCGAGGGCGAAAAGGGCCGTGCCCAGACCCGGCGCGAGGCCGCGACCGAGGCGATGGATCGCCACGAGGCCGAAGGCCGCGCCGGGCGCGAGGCGCTGGTCGAGGCCGAAGCCGCCGCCCGTGATCTCGACGATCTCGACGCCGCGCGCGACGCGGTCGAACAGGGCCGCCAATTGGTCGAGGCGGCGCGGATCACCATGATCACCCGCCGTTCGGAGGCCGACGAGCTGCGCCGGAACGGCGAGGCGCGCGCGCGGCGCTCTGACACCGTGGCGCGCGAACTCGACGGCTGGCGCCAGCGCGCCGAGACGGCGCGGGGCCGGGTCGGCGAGCTGACGGCGCGGCGCGCCGAGACCGAGGCCGAACTGGAGCGGGCGCGCAGCCGCCCCGAGGCGATCTTTGCCGAACGGCGCACGCTGGATGCGGGCATCAGCGAGGCCGAGGCGCGGCGCGATGCGGCCACGGAGGCCCTGCGCGCCGCCGAGGGCGCGCTTGCGGATGCGCAGGCCGCCGAGCGCGCCGCCGAGCGGGCGGCCTCCGAGGCGCGCGAGCGCCGCGCCGCCTCGGAGGCGCGCGCCGAAGCCGCCCGGGCCGCCGTCACGCAGGCCGCCGAGCGGATCGCCGAGGTGCTTGAAACCACGCCCGAGGCGCTGTTCGAGACGCTCGATATCGGCGCGCTGGCCTTGCCGCCCACCGACGAGGTCGTATGGCCCGCGTCGCCAAGCTCAAGCGCCAGCGCGACGGGCTTGGCTCGGTCAATCTGCGCGCCGAAGAAGACGCCGCCGCGATCCGCGAGGAGCATGACGGGCTGGTCGGCGAAAAGGCCGATCTCGAAGAGGCGATCCGCACCCTGCGCACCGGCATCAACAGCCTCAACCGCGAAGGGCGCGAGCGGCTGCTTGCCGCCTTCGCGCAGGTGAACGAGAATTTCGGCACGCTGTTCACGCATCTGTTCGGCGGCGGCGAGGCGCGGCTGACGCTGGTCGAGAGCGACGACCCGCTCGAGGCGGGCCTCGAGATCCTGTGCCAGCCGCCGGGCAAGAAGCTCTCGGTGCTGTCGCTGCTGTCGGGCGGCGAGCAGACGCTGACCGCGCTGGCGCTGATCTTCGCGGTGTTCCTCGCCAACCCGGCGCCGATCTGCGTGCTCGACGAGGTCGACGCGCCGCTCGACGATGCCAACGTGACGCGGTTCTGCGACCTTCTGGACGAGATGGCCCGCCGCACCGACACCCGTTTCCTGATCATCACCCATCACGCGGTGACAATGGCGCGGATGGACCGGCTCTACGGCGTCACCATGGGCGAGCAGGGGGTGAGCCAGCTGGTTTCCGTCGATCTGCGCCGCGCCGAGCAGATGGTAGCCTAACGCCTTGTCTTCTGGGCTTTTCTTTCAGCCCGAAGCAAGTCGTGATATAAGAACATAAAGAGAACACTTGAGGGGTGGTCTCTTATTTGGCAAGACTTCCCCCTGCCGCGACACTTCGCGGCGAGGGGAGGTGATATGCATTGACCGAAGCCAGCTACCGTAAGTGGATGGTGGGGATCGCAGTGGCGACGCTCGTGATGACCGCCATCCGTCTCTGGGTCGGAAAGTAAGTCCCGGCCAAGAGAAACCCCGCAGAGCGGCCACTCTGCGGGGTCCAGATCAGGGATGAGACATCATCGACCGATCACTACCGTATGGCCGGTATAATGTGCATCGGCTGAGAAATTGTAAAGCCTCAGGCCACGAGCCGCACCAGCATCCACAGCCCCATCCCGGCCATCATCAGGTTCTCGGTGAGCGAGATGAACCCCAGCGGCACGTTGCTGTCGCCGCCGACGCAGGCGCATTTCAGCTCCCGCCTGTCGATCCAGACCGCCTTGATCACCGACACCGCGCCCACCGTGCCGATGAACAGCGCCAGCGGCGCCGAGACCCATGTGAGCAGCAGCGCGGTCATCAGCACCCCCGCCACCGCTTCGGCCCAGGGGTAGACATAGGCGTAGGGCACCCATTTCTGCGCCAAGAGGTCGTAGTTCAGAAAACCGTTGGTGAACCCCTCCACGTCGCGCAGCTTCTGCAGCGCCAGCAGGCACATCGAGATCGAGATGAACCAGCCGATGGTCTGCCAGGCGAGAAAGCTGCCCAGCGCCACCCATGTCACCGCGATGGCGAGCGCCAGCCCCATGCCGAAGATGGCGATCACCGGCGCATAGGTCGTGCCCTCGGGCTTGGCCGGGCGCATGTCGAAATGCGCGCGCAGATCGTCATAGCCGCCGATGCGCTTGCCATCGATGAAGGTCTGCGGCGTGGTCTTCACCCCGTGCTCGCGCATGAAGGCGTCGGTCGCCTCGCGCGTGGTGAGCGGGTGATCCTCGACCTCGAACCCCCTGGATTTCAGCAAATGAAGCGACTTCTGCCCGAACGGGCAGAGGTGCTTGGGCATCGACATGCGGTAGAGCTTGGCTTCGGCCATGGCGGGGGCTCCTCTCGACTGGGCTTGCCCCCGCAACGCCCCTCCAGCGCGGGAAGGTTCCCCGCGCGTCACATCGCGTCAGAGCGCGCCGAGCAGCGCCGGCGTGGGCCATGCGTCGGCGGGCATGCCGAGCCGCTGCTGTTCGGCCTGCACCGCCTGCCGGGTCATTTCGCCGAGGATGCCGTCGGCGCCGCCGACATCGTAGCCGCGCGCCTGCAGCTTTTCCTGCAGTCGCACCATTTCGTTGCCCGACAGCCCCGGCGCGGCGTTGCCCGCGTCATAGACCGGCGCGCCGCTCAGCCGGTTGGCGAAATAGGCGGCGGTGGTGACGTAGACGAGGCTCTGGTTCCATTCGAAATAGACCCGGAAGTTCGGGTAGGCGAGAAAGGCCGGGCCGTCCTTGCCCATCGGCAGCAGCACCGAGGCGGGCAGGTCGGCGCGGCCCAGATCGCCCGAGCGCCCGGCGATACCCAGCGCCTGCCATTCGGAGACGGGCTTTTGCGTGTCGAGCCCGGTCTGGCTCCAGTCGAGCCCCTCGGGCACCACGATCTCCTGCAGCCACGGCTCGTTGGCGCGCCAGCCCAGATGCGCCAGCATCTTGCCGCCCGACAAAAGCGCGTCGCGCGGCGAGTTCTTGAGATCGACGCGCCCGTCGCCATCGCCATCGACGCCGTTCACGAGGATGTCCTCGGGCAGCATCTGCACCTGCCCGATCTCGCCGGCCCAGGCGCCGGTGGTCGAGGCCGGGTCGAGGCCGCCTTTCGCGTAAAGCTCGATGGCGGCGATGAGCTGCGGGCGGAACAGCTCGGGGCGGCGGCAGTCATGCGCCAGCGTGGCGAGCGCGTCGGCGGTGTTGAAATCGCCCTGCACCGCGCCGTAATCGGTCTCGAACGCCCAGAAGGCCAGAAGCACGCCGCGCGGCACGCCGTATTCGGCCTCGATCCGGTCGAAGGTCGCGTCGTATCTTTCGGCGTTGGCGCGGCCATTGGCGATCCGGTTCTCGGAGATCAGGCGGCGCGAGAAATCGACGAAATCGCGTTGGAACACGCCCTGCGCGCGGTCGGCCTTGAGCACCGCCGGATCGGTGCGGATGCCGGAGAAGAAGGCGTCGACGGTCTCTGGCGCGTGGCCCAGCGCCGTGGCCTCGGCCTTCACGCCATCGACCCATGCGCCGAAATCGCCGCCGCAGGGCGGCTTGGGGCCGGTGGCCTCCTGCGCCTGCGTGAGGGCGGGGGCGAAGGCGGGGAGGGCCGCGAGAATCAGCGGGGCGAGAAGACGGGCCTTGGGGCGCATGTGTGAATGTCCTGTCCGTTGCGGGTCGCGGCGGAGCCTGCCAGCCGCACCGGGCATGGGCAACTCACGTCCACGCCAGAACGATCACCACGCAAAACCCCGCCGCCCAAGCCTTCCACAGCATCGCGCAGGCGGCCTCGATCGCCGCCGGGCCGATGTCGCGAAAGCCCTGCGGGTTCACCCATGGAAAGTCCTGCATTCGCCCGTGATAGGCGCGCGGCCCCGACAGCGCCACGCCGAGCGCGCGCGCCATCGCCGCCTCGGGCCATCCGGCATTGGGCGAGCGGTGCAGCCGGGCCTCGGCGGCGATCTCGCGCCAGGGGGCGGGGCGGCCCGCGACGAGCCAGATCAGCAGCGCGGTGAGCCGGGCCGGGATCCAGTTCATCGCGTCGTCGAGCTTCGCGCTGGCCCAGCCGAAGCCTTCGTGGCGCGGCGTGCGGTAACCGATCATCGAATCGGCGGTGTTGACGATCTTGTAGACCAAGAGGCCCGGCAGCCCGCCGATCAGGAACCAGAAGGCGGGCGCGGTGACGCCGTCGGAGAGGTTCTCGGCGGCGCTTTCGATCGCGGCGCGGGCGATGGCGGGCTCGTCCATTTCGCCGGTGTCACGCCCGACGATCATGGAAACCGCGCGGCGGCCTTCGGCGAGCGAATGGCGCAGTCCCCGCGCCACGGCGCGGACGTGATCGACGAGGCTGCGCTGCGCGAGCAGGATCGCGGCGACGAGAATTTCGGCAAAGGGGCCGGGCAGGGCGGCCAGCGCCTCGCCGAGCGAGAAGGCGGCGAAGACCAGCGCGGCGCAGGCGAGGATGCCGCGCCCGCGCGCCGTGCCGCCGATATTGAGCGTCCGGTCGAACCAGCCCACCGCCCGGCCCATCAGCACGGCGGGATGGGGGGCGCGGGACCAGATTTCGTCGGGCTCGCCGAAGGCGGCGTCGAGCGCCATGGCGATGGCGAGCCAGAGGCTCACAGCGCCGCCTCGATCTGCCCCCAGCGGTCGGGCGCGGGCAGGCCGAGCCGCAGATGCGTGGCCGACCACGGGAAGACGCGGCTCCAGACGCCGCCCTGCGCCAGGCGGTCCTGCCACGCGGCGGCGTCGTCGACTTCGTAGAGACGGAACAGGTCGGTGCCGCCCGAGACGGTCGCGCCCTTGGCCGTCATCAGAGTGTCGAGCCGCGCCGCGTCGGATTTCAGCCGCTCGCGCGTGGTCCGGGCCCAGCCGTGATCCTCGAGCGCCCGCGCGCCGATGGCGAGCGCGGGGCCCGAAACCGGCCATGGCCCGAGGCTTTCGGCCAGCGCCTCGATCAATGCGGGTTCCGCGATGGCGAAGCCCAGGCGCAGACCGGCAAGACCCCAGAACTTGCCAAAGCTTTTCAGCACCACCGTGCCGGGACGGCCCGCGAGCGCGATGAGCGAGGCATCGGGCCGGATGTCGCAGAAGCTTTCGTCGATCACCGCGAATCCGGCGGTGATCTCGGAGGCCTGCCAGATCCGGCCATCGGGGTTGTTGGGATGCACCGCCACCTGCGCCTTGGCCGAGCGGGTGGAGATCTTCCAGCCCGCGGCGGCAAAGGCGGCCTCGTGCTCGTTGTAGGTCGGCCCCGGAATCCGCACCGCGCCGGTCGGGGCAAGGCGAGGCAGCCGGGCGATCAGCGCCGAGGCGCCGGGGGCGGCGAGGATCGCGGCGCCTTCGGGCACCCGCCAGAACCGCCGCGCGGCGGCGATCAGCCGGGCCTGGGCGCCCGCATCCGGCAGCGCGGTCCAGGCGTCGAAGGGCAGGGTGCCGACCGGGTAGGGCACGGGGTTGATGCCGGTCGACAGGTCGAGCCAGCCGTCGCGCGTGCCACCATGGCGCGCGATCGCGGCGTCGAGCCCGCCGCCATGGTCGCGCGCGCCCGTCATTCGGCGTCGGGCAGCGGCGGGTGGCGGGTCACGAAGTGCCCTTTCACGGCCTGCGGCCATGTCCGGTAGGGCACCTGGCCCGTCGCGCTCTCGCCGTGCAGCACCGCCCAGTCGACGATGCCGCGCGCCGTTTCCTCCGAAACCTCGAACCGGCCCAGCGTGTAGTTCAGCTTGCCCGCCGCCTGCACGGCGACGTTGCAGCCCTGCTGGCAGCCCATCAGGCAGGAAACGCGGCGGGTGCGCACCGGCATGTCCTTGGCCGCCGCCTCGACCAGCGCGGCGAGACGTTCGCCGTCGGTCGCGCCGGAGGCGGCGTCCCAGCCCTCGCGCTTGCAGGTGTCGCAGATGGTGATCCAGGTGGTGGGGCTTTGTGTGCTCATGGCGCCGGTTCAAACCGAAAACCGCCCCGTCCACAAGCGGGACGGGGCGGTTTCGAAGCGTCGGCGCGGCGCGGTGCCGTCAGGCGGCGTCGCGTTGCCCGATTCCTTCGCGCCCATGCGGGGCCATCAGGTCGAGATCCGGCCCGATCGGCACGATGCGGTGCGGGTTAATCGTCTCGTGGCTGTAGTGGTAGTGATGGGTGATGTGGTCGAAATGTACCGTCGGCGCCACGCCCGGCCATTGGTACAGCTCGCGCGTGTAATTCCAGAGGTTCGGATATTCGACCAGCTTGGCGCGGTTGCACTTGAAGTGGCCGTGATAGACCGCGTCGAAACGGATCAACGTGGTAAAAAGCCGCCAGTCGGCCTCGGTGATCTCGTCGCCCATCAGGTAGCGCTTTTCGGACAGCCGCGCCTCGAGCCAGTCGAGGCTGTCGAACAGCTCGCCCACCGCCTCGTCATAGGCGTCTTGCGTGGTCGCGAAGCCCGCCTTGTACACGCCGTTGTTGACGCTGTGATAGACCCGCTCGTTGACCTCCTCGATGTCACTCCGCAGCGGCTCGGGCCAGTAATCGTCGCGGTTGCCGGTGAGGTCGTCGAAGGCCGAGTTCAGCATGCGGATGATCTCGGCGCTCTCGTTCGAGACGATGGTGCCGCGCTCGGTATCCCACAGCACCGGCACCGTGACGCGGCCCGAGATCTGAGGGTCGGCCTTGGTGTAGATGTCGCGCAGGAAGGGCAGGTCGAACAGGCGATCGCCCGTGGCGCCGTCGAAATCGGCGCGGAACTCCCAGCCCTCGGACAGCATCTCGGGGTGCACGACGCTGACGCCGATATGCGCCTCGAGGCCCTTCAGCGCGCGAAAGATCAGGGCACGATGCGCCCAGGGGCAGGCATAGGAGACATAGAGGTGGTAGCGGCCCGACTGCGCCGGAAACCCGCCTTCGCCGGAGGGGCCCGGCGCCCCGTCGGGAGTGATCCAGTTGCGGAACGCCGTGGTGGAGCGTTCGAATTTCCCGCCGGTCGACTTGGTGTCGTACCAGACATCCTGCCATTCGCCGTTGTGCAAGCGTCCCATCATCGGCTCCTCGGTTGTATCGGTTCCCCTCCTATCTAGGTCAGGACCGCCGCCGCGGGCAGGCCGCTGCGCGAACAGGAGTTGTGCGGTTCCCGCGCGGAACGGAGCATGGCGATCGGGGCGCGGCCAGACGCATTGAAAGGGGCGAACGGCACCGGACGCATCGGCTCAGGAGTTGTGCGGCCGGGCGCGGCCACGGCTTGCGGTATAGTTTGTGTTGCTTTTTTGACGCAGTTCTTTTTTGGCGTGGATATCGCCGCGTTCCCCTACGTCAATTTCGTTTGACGCCCCGTCCGACGGGCTCATATCTCGGAACGAAGAGGGCGAAGCGCGGTCCTGTTGCAAAAATGTCCCTCCTTTCAGCCATCGCTTGCGCTGGGGGACCGGATTTGAAAGGCCCGCGTTCAGCGACCATGGAACCCGCAACGGACCCCGGTGAACGGCCGGACTCTGGACCCGAAAGGACAATGAAATGACCGCCACTTACAAACTCCTGATGGCCTCCACCATCCTCGGCCTGCTTGGCACCTCGGCCATCGCGCAGACCTTCGACGCCGCCGAGGGCCGCGTCTTCGGCACCGAGAACCGTCTCGACGACAACCTCGAGGATCTCGACGAGGACATCGAAGACGATTTCGAAGTCGAAGACCCGACCTTCGGCAACGAAGGCCGTGAGCTGGGCTTCACCGGCTCGATCTCGGCCCGCGGCACCGCGACCGACGGCAACACCGACGTCGCCACCATCGGTCTTGGCGCGCGCTTCGGCTTCTTCGACGGCATCAACGGCCACGAGATGCGCCTGAGCTATTCCTATGCCGAGGAAGATGGCGACGAGCTGACCAACAACCTGCTCGCCGGCTACGACTATACCCGCGACTTCTCGGACACCTTCTACGGCTTCGCGACCGCCGTGCTCGCCTATGACGAGTTCGACAGCTTCGAAACCGATGCCTTCGTCGGCGTCGGCGTCGGCTACCGCGTGTTCGACACCGCCGACGTGCAGTGGACCGTGCAGGCGGGCCCGGGCTACCGTTACCTCGAAGCCGACAGCGGCGAAGAGATCGACGAAGCCGCGCTTTCGGTGTCGTCGAACTACTACAACCGCATCAACGAGGACATGTTCATCACGAACGACACCGACGTCCTCGCTTCGGATCGCGACACCTATGTCACCAACGATTTCGGCGTGACCGTCTCGATGAGCAACGCGCTGGCGCTGCGCACCAACCTGTTCACCGAGTACCGCACCGACCCGGAGCCCGGCTTCGACGACACCGACAACACCCTCGGCGTGTCGGTCGTCTACTCCTTCAACTGATCTTTCTCGATCGGTTGCATTCCGAGAGGGGAGGTGGGGCAACCCACCTCCCCTTTTTCGTGCGCGGGGGCCCGGCCGCGCAACGTGACGAAGTTGCTATTTGATGACGGCGGCCGACCGGGCCAATCTGGCCGCGACACAGGACGGAGGATCTGCATGCGCCATTTGTTGACGAGCACCGCTCTCTTCTTCTGGGCCGGCGCGGCGCTGGCGCAGGACGCGGCGCTGCTCCTGGGCACCGAGCGCTACGAGACGCTGGGCCGGCTGTCGCGCGGCACCGAGATCCTCGATGCGGCGGACGGGTTGCGGGAGCTGGGGTTCGAGGTGTTCTCCCTGCCCAATGGCCGGGCCGGGACCACCGCCGAAACCGCGCGCGGCTGGCTCGAACGGGTGCCGGAGGCGAACCGGCTGGTGGTGGCGCTGTCGGGGCGGTTCGCGACCGACGGGGCGCGCAGCTGGTTTCTGACCGCCGAGGCCGAGGGGCCGGGGCTTTTGACGCCGGGTGCCGCGGCGCTGCCGGTCGAGGGGGTGCTCAGGGCGCTGGCCGAGGCGCCGGGCCGGTCGCTGCTCTTGATCGCGGTGGAGCCGGACGGATCGGACAGCTTCGATCCTTGGGTCGGAGAGGGGCTCGGTGCGCTCGAGATCCCGCAGGGCGTCACGGTGCTGACCGGCAGCCCGCGCGCGGTGGCGCGTTTCATGGAAGGGCCCCTGGCCGAACCGCGCGGCGATCTCTCGCGCGCGATCCGCGAGGCCGACGGGCTGGAGGCGCAGGGCTACCTGCCGCGCGCGCGCGTGTTCATGCCCGACCGGGTCGAGACGCCGGAGGCGCCGGACGCCCCGGAGGAAGCCTCTGCCGCCGAGGCGGCGCTGTGGCGCGGCACCGTCGCGCTCGGCACGGTCGAGGCCTATCGCGATTATCTCGGGCGGTATCCGCGCGGCGTGCACGCCGACGAGGCCGAAACCGCCATCGCCGAAATCATCGCCGAACCCGACCGCGAGCAGCGGTTGGCCGAGGAGGCGCTCGATCTCGACCGCGAGCAGCGCCGGGATATCCAGCGCAGCCTGAGCCTGCTGGATTTCAACACCCGCGGCATCGACGGCATCTTCGGCCCCGGCACGCGGCAGGCGATCACCAACTGGCAGCAGCAGAACGGCTTTTCGCAGACCTCATATCTTACGCCCGAGCAGATCAGCCGGATCGACGCGCAGGCCGCGCGCCGCGCCGCCGAGCTGGAGGCCGAGGCTGAGCGCCAGCGGCAGCAGGCGGCGCGGGCCGACCGCTCCTTCTGGGAGGAAACCGGGTCGCGCGGCGACGAGCCGGGGCTTCGGGCCTATCTCGACCGCTATCCCGACGGGTTGTTCGCCGAGACCGCCGCCGACCGGCTGGCGTTGATCGAGGACGAAAAGCGCCGCGCCGCGCAGGCCGAGGACCGCGCCGCATGGGACCGCGCGCGCGAGGCCGACACGATCGAGGCGTATCGCGATTACCGCCGGGCCTTTGCCCAGGGCAGCTTCGGCGAAGAGGCCGAGGCGCGAATCGCCGCGCTCCGGCAGGAGGCGGCGCAAAGCGAGACGCGCGCACAGGCCGAGCAGGTCGAGCGCGACCTGGGGCTCAACGCGCTGACCGCGCGGCTGGTCGAGCAGCGGCTTGATGCGCAGGGGCTGGAACCCGGCGAGGTGGATGGCGAATTCGACAAGCAGACCCGTCGCGCGATTCGCCGCTACCAGCGCGACCGCGAGCTGGAGGCGTCGGGCTTTCTCGACGAGGCGACCGTGGTGCGGCTGCTGGCCGATTCGGTCAGCGACATCGTCGATCCCTGAGCGTCCCGCCCCCGCCCGCGGAGGGCGGGGGCATCGCCTAGAGGGGCGGGAACATCGCACCAGGCGGGGCCGGGCAAACGGAAAGGGCCGCCTCCTTTCGGAGACGGCCCCTGATCCGTGGATCCACCGATGGGGTGGAAAGCCGGCTTCAGCCCTGGCGGGCCTTGAAGCGGCGCTGCGTCTTGTTGATGACGTAGACGCGGCCCTTGCGGCGCACGACGCGGCAATCGCGATGGCGCTGCTTGAGCGAACGAAGCGAGTTGGCGACCTTCATGGTGCTCTCTCCTTGTCGCGGCGCGGCGATTGCGCCGTGGTTGCAAGATTCGGCCCCCAAAATTGGGGGCCGGTGAAATCCGTGGTGGGCGGTACAAGGTTCGAACTTGTGACCCCTTCGATGTCAACGAAGTGCTCTACCGCTGAGCTAACCGCCCTTTGCCGTTCAACGCCCCGTGTCCCTTTCAGGCTCACCGTTCGTCGTCGGGTGAGCGGTGCTATACGGGGAACGGCGGAGGGGTTCAAGGGGTTTTGGACGAAGAAGTTTCCAAGCTATCCTTTCCGTAGAGACGCCCGGAGTTCATGCGCATGGCCGCCTTCGACCTGACCCGACCGGCGGCGCGCACGAGCTGCGTCGTCTTCGCCTCGCCCCATTCGGGCCGCGACTATCCCGAAACGCTTCTGGCGCGCACGCGGCTTGGTTCGCGGCAGATCCGATCCTCCGAGGATGCCTTCGTCGACCGGCTGTTCGCGGCGGCGCCCGAGCATGGCGCGCCGCTCATCGCGGCGCGGGTGCCGCGCGCCTGGATCGACCTCAACCGCGCCGCCGACGAGCTCGATCCCGCGTTGATCGAAGGGGTGACGCGGCGCAGCCACAACCCGCGCGTGGCCAGCGGGCTGGGGGTGATTCCGCGCGTCGTGGCGGGCGGACGGGCGATCTATACCGGCAAGATCGATCTGGCGGAGGCGCGCGAGCGTCTCGCCACCGGCTGGGCGCCCTATCACGCCGCTTTGGACGCGCTTCTGGCCGAAAGCCACGCGCAGTTCGGCGAATCGATTCTCATCGATTGCCACTCTATGCCGCACGAGGCGATCGACCTGGCGGGCGGGCCGGGCGGGCAGAGGCCGCAGGTGGTGCTGGGCGACCGTTACGGCGCGGCGGCGGCGCCGCGCATCGTGGCGCGGATCGAGGCCGCCTTTGCCGATGCCGGCTTCAAGGTGGCGCGCAACACGCCCTTTGCCGGGGCCTATGTCACGCAGGCCTATGGTCGTCCGGCGCGGCGCCAGCACGCCGTGCAGATCGAGATCGACCGCGCGCTCTACATGGATGAGGCGCGAATCGCGCCGCATGCGGGGTTCGAGCCGTTCCGGGCGCGGCTCGCGGCGGTGATCGCCGAGATCGCGGCCATCGGGCGGCCCGAGATCGAACGGCTCGCCGCCGAATAGCCGCGCGGATGCCGTGCCCGCCGCGCAGAGTTGATTTCCTCCGCCCCGCGGTTTCGATCAGACTGGTCGGCATGTCCCGTATCGCGCTTTGCCTGTCGCTCGTTTTCACCTTCGCCGCGCCGCCCGCCATGGCCGAACCCGCCTCCGAGCGGCGCTGCGTGCCCGGCGGGCCCTGCATCGCGCTCGACAGCTACATCCCCGATGTCTGCGCCGCGATCGAAACGCTGGCCCTGCGCCACGCGCTCGACGTGGGGTTCTTCGCGCGGCTGGTCTGGCGCGAAAGCCTGTTCGATGCGGGCGCGGTCAGCCCGGCGGGCGCGCTCGGCATCGCGCAGTTCATGCCCGGCACCGCCAAGCTGCGCGGGCTGGCCGATCCGTTCGACCCGGCGCAGGCGCTGGCGGCCTCGGCCAGCTATCTGGCCGAGTTGGCCGAGCGCTATGGCTCGCTCGGGCTGGCCGCCGTGGCCTATAACGCGGGCGAGGCGCGGGCCGAGAAATTCCTCGCGGGCAATGACTGGCTGCCCGGCGAGACCGAGGCCTATGTGCAGGCGATCACCGGGCGCGCGGCACTGGAATGGCGCGACCGCCCGCCGGAAAAGATCGACCTGGCGCTGGCGGCGGGGCGGCCCTTTCAGGAGGCCTGCACCGAACAGGCGGCGGGACGCAGCATTTCCCAGTTCCGGGTGACGGCGCCGGTGCTGCCATGGGGCGTGATTCTCGCTTCCGCGCCCGGACGCGGCGCGGTGGAGCGGCGGCTGGCGCAGATTCGCAGGCAGGTCGGCGGGGTGATCGGCGCCGAGCAGGTGGCCTTCACCCGGTCGCGGCTGCCCGGCCAGCCCGCGCGCCGTCACGTCGCCCAGATCGGCCGCGACAGCCGCACGGGGGCCGAGGCGCTGTGCCGGCGCCTGCGGGCCGCCGGGGCGGCCTGCATGGTGCTCAAGAACTAGCGCAGGGCCCGGCCCTTGAGAATCGCGTCGGCGCCGAATCGCTGCCGGATCGCGTCGGCGGCGCGTTCGGCGCGTTCGCGCGCCGCGCGGTTCGGATCGAGCAGGTCGGCCTCGGACGGTGCCGTCGCCGCCGCCGACAGGTCCGACAGCCCGACCCCCAAGAGCCTGTAGGCGCCGCTTTCGCCGCGCGCGTCGAACAGCCCGCGCGCGGTGCGATAGAGCGTGTCCGCGGTCTGGGTCGGCGCGCGCAAGGAGACGCGGCGCGTCAGCAAGGTGTGGTCGGCGCGCTTGAGCTTGAGCGTCACGACCCGACCGACGAGGTCCTTCGCCTTGGCGCGCGAGGACACCTTTTCGGCCATGCGCCAGATATGGCCGTCGAGAATCTCGGGGTCGCGTGTGTCTGCGTCGAAGGTGGTCTCGTTCGAGATGCCCTTGACCGGCTCATGCGCGGTGACGCGGCGGCGGTCCTCGCCGCGCGCGAGGTACCAGATCCGTTCGCCGAGGCCGCCGAAACGGCGGATCAGGTCGTCGCGCTCCCAGCGCAGAACGTCCTCGAATGTGCGAATGCCGACCGCGTCGAGCGCCGCCTGCGCCTGCGGCCCGACGCCCCAGATCAGCCCGATCGGCTTGGGGCGCAGAAGATCCACGGTCTCGGCGCGGCCGATCACCGAAAAGCCACGCGGCTTGTCGAAATCGCTGGCCATCTTGGCGAGGAACTTGTTGTGCGACAGCCCGATCGAGCCGGTGAGTCCGAGCTCCTCCTGCATCCGGCGCGTCAGCCGCGCCAGCATCACCGCGGGTGGCGCGCCGTGCAGCCGTTCGGTGCCGGTGAGGTCGAGAAACGCCTCGTCGAGCGAGAGCGGCTCGATCGCGGGGGTCATCTCCTCCATCATCGCGCGGATCGCGCGGCTCGCTTCGGTGTAGGCCTCGAAGCGCGGCTTCACCACCACCGCGTCGGGGCAGAGCCTGAGCGCCTGAAACATCGGCATGGCCGATTTCACGCCGCGGATGCGGGCGAGGTAGCAGGCGGTGGACACCACGCCGCGCCGCCCGCCGCCGACGATCACCGGCTTGTCCACCAGATCGGGGTTGTCGCGTTTTTCGACGCTGGCGAAGAAGGCGTCGCAATCCATGTGCGCGATCGACAGCGTCAGCAGCTCGGGGTGGGAGGTGATGCGCGGGGACCGGCAGGCGGGGCAGCGTTTCCCGGCCTCGAAGACGTGACAGCAGGCGCGGCAAAGGGAGGGCATGGCAGCAGTTTACAGCCGCCTTCGGGGCGGGGAAAGCTTTGACGGCGCGACAGCGGCGCCGGTCGCCGCGACGCCCCGGCGGGCGCGCTAGCGGAACCGGCCCAACAGGTCGCGCGCCGCACCGAGCATCAGCCCCGCATCGATGCCGACGGCGGTGAAGCCTGTGCCGCGCGCGATGCAGGCCCGCGCGAAGTCCGAATCGAGCGACAGGATGCCCGACGGCACGTTCATCGCCTTGAGCCGGTCGATGCCGTCCATGATCGCCGCGACGACCTCCGGGTGATCGAGCCGCCCGGGATGGCCGAGGCTGGCCGACAGGTCGGCGGGGCCGAAGAACACGCCATCGACCCCCTCGACGGCCGCGATCTCCTCGAGCCGGTCGAGCGCGGTTTTCGTTTCCACCTGTACCAGCACGCAGGTCTCTTCATGCGCGCGCGCGGCATAGTCGCCGATCCGGCCATAACGGGTGGCCCGGTGCAGCCCGGCGACGCCGCGCATGCCGACCGGCGGGTAGCGGGTGGCGGCGACGGCGGCGCGCGCTTCTTCGGCCGATTGCACGTAAGGGATCAGCAGCGTCTGTGCGCCGAAATCCAGAAGGCGCTTGATGATCACCGGATCGTTCCACGCCGGGCGCACCACGGCCGAGGTGGCGGGTTCGGCGGCCATCGCCTGCAGCGCGGGCAGCACATCCGCGACGTCGGTGGGCGAATGCTCGGTGTCGATCACCACCCAGTCATAGCCCAGCCCCGACAGCGCCTCGGGCACCAATGGCCCCGAGATCATGTTCCACAGCCCGATCTGCTGGCGCCCCTCGCGCAGCGCGGCCTTGAAGCGGTTCTTCGGGGTCTCCACGGCGGTGCTCTCCCTTGATGCGCGGCGGATCGCCGATCCTTTCGGGCCGGGTCGCACCCGAGGATCGGCGCGTTTCCGGGCGCTTGCAAGCATGGCGGCGGACATGTCACGCGATTTGCGAATCTCATGAAAATCATGTGCGGGATGCACTAGCGGAATACGCTCGTATGCCGTATGTTTCCGATAGGAAACGGTCCTGCCGGGAGAGAGCGGGACGGTCCGCCGCCGAAGGAGCAGTCGCGCGCCCCGCGATCTCTCAGGCAAAAGGACCGGCCGGGCCGCATATATTCCGGAGAGAGGCCGACAGGCCCGCCGAAGGGGAAAGTCGCGCATGGCCTGATGTCATGGCGGCGAAGCTCTCAGGCACCAAGGACGGAGGGGGCGCGTTGGAGCAGGCCGAAATGCCGCACTATGCCGTCTTGGGCGCCGGGATCACCGGCATCACCACCGCCTATTCCCTTCTGAAGCGGGGCCACGAGGTCACCGTGTTCGACCGCCAGCGCTATGCCGCGATGGAGACCAGCTTTGCCAATGGCGGGCAGCTTTCGGCCTCGAACGCCGAGGTCTGGAATCGCTGGGCCACCGTCATGAAGGGCATGAAGTGGCTGATGAAGCCCGACGCGCCGCTGTCGGTGAACCCCAAGCCGAGCTGGCACAAGCTGAGCTGGATGGCCGAGTTCCTCGGGCAGATCCGCAATTACGAGGCCAACACCATCGCCACGACGAAAATGGCGATCGCGGCGCGCGCGGGGCTGAAGGAGATGGCCGAGACGGCGGGGATCGATTTCGACTTCTCGCCCGCCTCGATCGTGCATTTCTACCAGACCCAGCAGGATCTGGCGGATGGGCGCCGGGTGAACAAGCTGCTGGCGCAAGGCGGGCTCACCCGCGACGAGCTGTCGCCCGAAGAGGTGCGCGCGCGGGTGCCGCAGCTGACCGGGCCGCTGACGGGTGGTTTCGTCACCACCAGCGATTCGACCGGCGACATCCACAAGTTCACCTATGGCATGGCCGAATGGCTCGCCACGCAGGGCGTGATCTTCCGCATGGGGCACGAGATCACCGATGTCGCGGCGAAGGATGGCGGCGTCACCGTCACCACCGACGCGGCGCACCGCTTTGACGGTGTCGTGGTCTGCGCCGGTGTCGGCTCGCGCGAGATCGCGGCCAAGCTGGGCGACCGGGTCAACATCTATCCCGTGAAGGGCTACTCGATCACCGTGAACCTGCGCGACGCGCAGAGCCGGGCCGCCGCGCCCCATGTCTCGCTGCTCGACGACAAGGCCAAGATCGTCACCTCGCGTCTGGGCGAGGACCGGTTCCGGGTCGCCGGCACGGCCGAGTTCAACGGCTTCAACCGCGATATCCGCGCCGACCGGGTCAAGCCGCTGGTCGACTGGGTCGAGCGGCTGTTTCCCGGCGTGTCGACCGAGCATTGCGTGCCGTGGGCCGGGCTGCGGCCGATGTTGCCCAACATGATGCCCAAGGTGGGACCGGGCCGCGCGCCGGGCGTGTTCTACAACACCGGCCATGGCCATCTTGGCTGGACCCTGTCGGCGGCGACCGCCGAGGCGCTGGGCGAAGCGGTGGGCGAAGGCCCCGTGCGCCGCGACCTGAGTGCGGCGGTGGTGGCGCAGGCGGCCTGAGCCGCCCGCCCGAGACGCGAAAGGCCCGCCGATTGGCGGGCCTTTTTCGTCGTGCGGCTTTCGTGAAGCGATGAGCGCTGCGCTCAGAGATGCGACCAGAGCGACGCGCCGCTGTCGGACATGCGCATGGCGTGGCGGGTGAGCCCGGCGCGCACATGGCCCGAATCCATGTCGATCGGCCCGGCCACCTGGCAGGGGTAGCGGTAGGTGGTGCCGTTGCGGTCCACGTCCACGCGCGCCTCGAAGGCCCCGATCTGGGCGTTGTAGCGCACGTCGCCGAGTCTGATGGTCTGCATTCGAAGAGTCTCCGCTGCTCGCTTTTTCTGGATCGTCAACCGCCAATGCGCGATTTCGGTTCCCTGTGGCCGCGAAGACTCTGCGATTCATTTGTCGTGGCGATTGAATCCCTTAGGGGTGGGGGTGGCGCTCAGGCCGCGCCCATGTCCTGTATGATGGCCTGCGCCGCGGCGCGGGGGTTGTCCGCCTGCCAGACGGGGCGGCCCACCACGACGTGATCCGCGCCCGCCGCGATCGCCTGCGCCGGGGTCATCACCCGCTTCTGGTCGCCAAGTGCTGCGCCGTCGGGCCGCACGCCCGGCGTCACGATCAGCTTGCCCGCCGCCTGCGGCAGCGCCCGGATCATCGCCGCCTCCCGCGGGCTGGCGATGACGCCGTCGGCCCCGGCCTCGAGCGCGCGGGCCGCCCGCTCCACCACCATCTCGGCCAGGTCGCCCGCGCGCATCATCCCCTCGTCGAGATCGGCGCGGTCGAGCGAGGTCAGGACCGTCACGGCGAGGATCTTGGTCGATTTGGCCCCGGCGCCCTCGCGCGCGGCGCGCACGACATGCGGGTCGCCATGCACGGTCAGGAAATCGAGATCGAACTGCGCCAGCCCGCGCACCGCCGCCTCGACCGTGGCGCCGATGTCGAACAGCTTCATGTCGAGAAAGATGCGCTTGCCGCGTTCGTCCTTGAGCTCGCGCGCGAGCGCGAGGCCGCCGCCGGTGAGCATCCCGAGCCCGATCTTGTAGAACGACACCGCGTCGCCGAGCTGATCGGCAAGCTGGAGCCCCGACAGCGCGTCGGGACGGTCGATGGCGACGATCAAGCGGTCGTCGGCGGGGGCGATGGCGGTCATGGCGGCGCTCTCCGGGGATTTGGGGCTGGGATCGGGCGCTTTTGACGCGGGCGGGGCGCGCGCGTCAAGCGCGGGCAGGCGGGAACGCCCCGGGCGGGGCGGCGTTGCGATGGTGAACGGGTCGCCCTGCGGCGGCCAAGCCAAGGAGAGACACATGGCCGACAAGCCCCGCAGTTCACGCCGCGCCCTGATCTACGTGATGATCCCGATGGGCTTCATCCTGCTCGTCATCCTGCTCGTGCTGGGCGGCTGGTTCCGCGCCGAGGAGGCCGAGGATTTCGACACCGCGCCGCTCGAGGTGCCAGGCCAGGCCCCGGCGGACACCGGCGAGACCGGCGATGCCGAGCTCGACGACGCGGTGATCGACGACGCCGCCACCGATGCGGCCGAGCCGCAGACCCCCGACGTCGAAGTCCGCCCGAACGTCGCCGACAGCGACGCCGACACCGCCGGTGAGCTCGAAGCCGAGCCGAACACCGAAGCCGACATCGATGTCTCGCCCGCGGCGGAAGACGCGCCCGAGCCCGAGATCCTTCTCGATCCCGAGGACGAGGCCGAAGCCCGGTAACGGGCGCATCGCCTTGACAGGCGGGCCGCCGGGGCCGATCCGGCGGCCCGTTTCGCATGTCCCGGCACTTGCGCGCTGTCACCGCGTCACCCATCTCTTTGGACAGAGGTCCGAACCGGGGCGCGCCGCCAGAGCGGGCGTCTTTCCATCGGGCGCTTTGACCAAGGAGAGACAGATGAACCTCGAAAAGTTCACCGAACGCTCGCGCGGCTTCATCCAGGCCGCGCAGACCATCGCCATGCGCGAAAGCCACCAGCGCCTTGCGCCCGAACATGTGCTCAAGGCGCTCATGGATGACGAGCAGGGGCTGGCCGCGAACCTGATCACCAATTCGGGGGGCGACGCCGCCCGCGTGCGCGAGGCGGTCGATGCCGCCGTGACCAGGCTGCCCAAGGTGTCGGGCGATGCGGGCCAGACCTATCTCGACCAGAGCACGGGCCGGGTGCTCGACGAGGCCGAGAAGATCGCGAAAAAGGCGGGCGACAGCTTCGTGCCCGCCGAGCGCATCCTGATGGCGCTCGCCATGGTGAAATCGAAAGCCAAGGAGGCGCTCGACGCGGGCAAGGTCTCGGCCCAGTCGCTCAACGCCGCGATCAACGCCGTGCGCAAGGGCCGCACCGCCGACAGCGCCAACGCCGAAGAAGGCTATGACGCGCTCAAGAAATACGCGCGCGATCTGACCGAGGCCGCCGAGCAGGGCCGCATCGACCCGATCATTGGCCGCGACGAGGAAATCCGCCGCGCCATGCAGGTGCTGTCGCGCCGCACCAAGAACAATCCCGTCCTGATCGGCGAGCCGGGCACCGGCAAGACCGCGATCGCCGAAGGGCTGGCGCTGCGCATCATCGATGGCGACGTGCCGGAAAGCTTGCGCAACAAGCGGCTGATGTCGCTCGACATGGGCGCGCTGATCGCGGGCGCGAAGTATCGCGGCGAATTCGAGGAGCGGCTGAAGGCGGTGCTCAAGGAGATCGAGGCCGCGGCGGGCGAAATCATTCTCTTCATCGACGAGATGCACACGCTGGTCGGCGCGGGCAAGGCCGATGGCGCGATGGATGCCGCCAACCTGATCAAGCCCGCGCTCGCGCGCGGCGAGCTGCACTGCGTCGGCGCCACCACGCTCGACGAGTACCGCAAATATGTCGAGAAGGACGCGGCGCTCGCCCGGCGGTTCCAGCCGCTGATGGTCGAGGAGCCGACCGAGGAGGACACGATCTCGATCCTGCGCGGCATCCGCGAGAAATACGAGCTGCATCACGGCGTGCGGATCTCGGACTCGGCCCTCGTGGCGGCGGCGCAGCTGTCGCATCGCTACATCACCGACCGCTTCCTGCCCGACAAGGCGATCGACCTCGTGGACGAGGCGGCGAGCCGGCTGCGCATGGAGGTCGACAGCAAGCCCGAGGAGCTCGACGCGCTCGACCGCGCGATCCTGCAGATGCAGATCGAGGCCGAGGCGCTCAGGCGCGAGGATGACGCGGCCTCCAAGGAGCGTCTGGCCAAGATCGAGGAAGAGCTCGGCGCGATGACCGAGAAGGCCGACGCGATGACCGCCAAGTGGCAGGCCGAACGCGACCGGCTCGAAGGGTCGCGCACCCTCAAGGAGCGGCTCGACCGGGCCCGCGCCGAGCTCGACATCGCCAAGCGCGAGGGCAATCTCGCCCGCGCGGGCGAGCTCAGCTACGGCGTGATCCCGCAGCTCGAACGCGATCTGAAATCGGCCGAGGAGTCTGACGATCCGTTGATGGTCGAGGAAGCCGTGCGCCCCGAGCAGATCGCCGAGGTGGTCGAACGCTGGACCGGCATCCCGACCTCGAAGATGCTCGAAGGCGAACGCGAGAAGCTTCTGCGCATGGAGGACGAGCTGGGCCGCCGCGTGATCGGCCAGCGTCCGGCGGTGCAGGCGGTGTCGAACGCGGTGCGCCGGGCACGGGCGGGGCTCAATGACGAACACCGCCCACTGGGTTCGTTCCTGTTCCTCGGGCCGACCGGGGTGGGCAAGACCGAGCTGACCAAGGCGGTGGCCGAGTATCTCTTCGACGACGACCAGGCGATGGTGCGCATCGACATGTCGGAGTTCATGGAAAAGCACGCGGTGGCCCGGCTGATCGGCGCGCCGCCGGGCTATGTCGGCTATGACGAGGGCGGCGTGTTGACCGAAGCCGTGCGGCGCAGGCCGTATCAGGTGATCCTGTTCGACGAGGTCGAGAAGGCGCACCCGGACGTCTTCAACGTGCTGTTGCAGGTGCTCGATGACGGGGTGCTGACCGACGGCCAGGGCCGCCGCGTCGATTTCAAGCAGACGCTGATCGTGCTGACCTCGAACCTGGGCGCGCAGGCGCTGAGCCAGCTGCCCGACGGGGCCGATGCCAGCGGCGCCAGGCGCGACGTGATGGAGGCGGTCAGGGCGCATTTCCGGCCCGAATTCCTGAACCGGCTCGACGAGACGATCATCTTCGACCGGCTGGGCCGCGAGGACATGTCGGGCATCGTCGAGATCCAGCTGGCCCGGCTCGAAAAGCGTCTGGCGAATCGCAACATCACGCTGTCGCTCGACGACGCGGCGAAGGCGTGGCTGGCCGATGAGGGCTACGATCCCGTCTTCGGGGCGCGGCCGCTCAAGCGGGTGATCCAGCGGGCGCTGCAGGACCAGCTCGCGGAGATGATCCTCGCGGGCGATATTCGCGACGGCGAGGAGCTTTGCATCAGCGCCGGGGCCGACGGGCTGATCGTCGGCGACCGGGTGTCTGGCACGCGGCGCCCCAAGCCCGAAGGGGCCGTGCTGCATTGATGACGCGCCGGCGCGCATGAAAAAGGCCCCGGCGGAGCGATCCGCCGGGGCCTTCCTGCAGCAGCGCCTGCGCTTACATCGACGGCATCATCACGCTGTCGATCACGTGGATCACGCCATTCGACGCCTCGATATCCGGGGTGACGACGGTGGCGTCGCCGATCATGACGCTGTCGCCCACCGAAACCTCGGCCTCGGCGCCGTTGACGGTGGCGACCATCTGCCCATCCGAAAGATCCGAAGACATCACCGCGCCTTCGACCACGTGGTAGGTCAGGATTTCGGTCAGCTTGTCGGTATCGGCCAGCAGCGAGTCGAGCGTGCCCTCGGGCAGCGCGTCGAAGGCGGCGTCGGTCGGGGCAAAGACGGTCAGCGGGCCTTCGCCCTGCAGCGTCTCGACCAGGCCGGCGGCTTCGGCGGCGCTCAGCAGGGTCGAGAAATCGCCGGCTTCCTGTGCCGTGGCGACGATGTCCTTGGCTTCCATGTGGCTTTCGGCCAAGGCGGGGGCGGCAAGGGCGGCGACAGCGGTCATCGAAAGAAGAGTGGTGCGAAGCATAGGGAACTCCCATGTCTGGGCCGATGATGGGCCCTCGTGGCGAGACCGGAAACGAATCTCGGAAAGCCGACAAGGGCTTTCGATACGCAAACTCCACGCCGCCCCGATGGTTCGATCGGGGATTGCCGCCGATGCTGCACGTGGTCGCATGGAAACCCCGTGTTTCGCGCTAAGCCCGCGGCACCGCGCGTCTCAACTCACGTTATGTTCATCGAGATCGGCGGTCGGAGCGGCGATTCAACATCATCGTGACGCCGCGAAACATGTCCTGCGTCTAGAACGTGTCTACGTCGAACCGCGCGCAGACCAAGGAGATCCCGATGGCGTATCGCTGGACCAACGATTTGACCCGAGCCGACGTGACGCCGCGCGGCCTGTTTCTCAACCGCCGCCAGATCATGGCCGGTGCAGGTGCGCTGGGCCTCGGTGCCCTTGCCGGACGGGCCGCCGCGCAAGAGGCGCTGGAGCCCAACAGCTTCGAGGAAATCACCACCTACAACAACTTCTACGAATTCGGCACCGGCAAGGCCGACCCGGCCAAGAACGCGGCCGCGCTCGACACCGATGACTGGCAGGTGACGGTGGACGGGCTGGTCGACAATCCCGGAACGTTCCCGCTGGCCGAGCTTCTGGACGGTCTCGCGGTCGAGGAGCGCATCTACCGGCTGCGCTGCGTCGAAGCCTGGTCGATGGTGGTGCCGTGGCAGGGGATCGAGCTCAAGGACATCCTCGATCGCGCCGGCGTCCAGCCCAATGCCCGCTACGTCGCCTTCGAGACGGCGGTGCAGCCCGAGAACATGCCCGGCGTGCGGCGCGGCGTGCTTGACTTTCCCTATGTGGAGGGGCTGCGCCTCGACGAGGCGATGCATCCGCTCACCATCATGGCGACCGGGCTCTACGACAAGCCGATGCCCAAGCAGAACGGCGCGCCGATCCGGCTGGTGGTGCCGTGGAAATACGGCTTCAAATCGATCAAGTCGATCGTGCGAATCTCGCTCGTGGAGGAGCCGCCGGTCACGACATGGAACGCGCTCGCGCCCGCCGAATACGGGTTTTACGCCAATGTGAACCCAACCGTGGACCATCCGCGCTGGAGCCAGGCGACGGAACGGCGCATCGGCGGCGGGCTGTTCTCGTCGCGCCAGGACACGCTGATGTACAACGGCTATGACGAGGTCGCCTCGCTTTACGAGGACATGGACCTGAAGGCGCAGTTCTGATGGCCAGGCCGCTCACAGCCGCCCAGAAAATCAACGGCGTGCTGCGCCGCGTGCCCGCCTGGCCGCTCTATGCGCTGGGCGCGGCCTGGGCGGCGTTCCTGTTCTGGCAGGCGCTGACCGGGCGGCTCGGGGTGGAGCCGATCAACGCGCTGGAGCGCGAATATGGCGACACGGCGATCAAGCTGCTGGTGACGGGCCTCGCCGTGACGCCCTTGCTGAAATACACCCGCGTCAGCCTGATGAGGTTCCGCCGCGCGATCGGTCTTTTGACCTTCTTCTTCGTGCTGGCGCATTTCTCGGTCTGGGCGCTTCTGGACGTGCAGAGCTTTGGTCGGGTCTGGGCCGATATCCTGAAGCGGCCCTATGTGACCGTCGGCATGATCGCCTTCGTCGGGCTGATTCCCTTGGCGCTGACCTCGAACAACTGGTCGGTGCGCCGACTGGGCCGCAATTGGCGGCGGTTGCACCAGCTGGTCTACGGCATCGCGATCCTTGGGGCGGTGCATTACATCTGGCTCGCCAAGGGGTTTCAGATCGAACCGCTGGTCTATCTGGGCCTGATCCTCGGGCTGCTCGCGACCCGGATACGCTGGAAGCGCCTCGTGGCGGAGCGCTTCGGCACGGCCTGATGCAGGGCAGGGGGCGCGTGGGACCATGGGTTCAATGCCGTTGTCTGCCGCGGGTTCCGTCGGGGAGGGCAAAAAGTTTGAATTTCGGGCTTGCGGGTCCCGGTGGCTATCCGTAGAAGGCCCCTCACCGGCGGCGCAGAGATGCACCGGCGGGAACGAAATTCCGAAGGGAACGGGGCGGGGCGCCATTGAGTGGCGCTCTGGTTTGGTTTTCTTCACGCTCTTTGACATCGCAGATATCTGAAGAGATATGCGGGCGGCTTCGGTTCATTTCGATGGATCAACGTCTGTATGTCGCGCCGGTAGGGG
>NZ_KK088650.1 GCF_000600975.2 Limimaricola hongkongensis DSM 17492
CGCGTAGAGCAGGATCGGCGCGATCGAGGCGTAGATCCCCGCCTCTGGCGGCATGCCTGCGAGCAGCGCATAGGCCAGCGATTGCGGGATCAGCATGATCGTCACGATCACCGCGGCGACCATGTCGCCGGTAAAGGCCGAGCGGTCGTAGCGCCGTCCCCAGTCGAGGATCGGCAGGTAACGCGACAGCGGGGGCAGGGTCATCTCGGTCCGTCCGGCATGTGGGGAATGGTAAGCGGGCGGCCAACAGGCCGCCCGGGAGGGCCTCAGTCGAAGCGGTTCACCGGCAGCTTCAGGTAGTGATGGCCGTCATCCTCGGCCTCGGGCAGCCGCCCACCGCGCAGGTTGATCTGCAGCGCCGCAAGGATGCGGTTCGGCAGCGCCAGCGTCTTGTCACGGGTCTGACGGCGCTCGATGAAGGCTTCGCGCTCGGTGCCATCCTTGACGTGGATGTTGTGCGCACGGTGCTCGTCGACCGTGGCCTCCCACATCGGCTCCTTGCGCTCCTTGGTGCCGTAGTCATGGCCCACGTTCAGGCGGGTGTTGCCGGGCAGAGCGAGGATGTCCTGAATCGAATCCCACAGCTCGGCGGTCTTGCCACCCGGAAAGTCCGAGCGCGAGGTGCCGGCATCGGGCTGCATCAGCGTGTCATGCACGAAGGCCGCGTCGCCGCAGACATAGGTGATCGAGCCCAGCGTGTGGCCGGGCGAGAGCATGACCTTCGCCTCCAGATCGCCGATCTGGAAGGTCTCGCCCTCTTCGAACAGGTGATCGAAATCGCGGGAGGGCGCGAAGGCCTCGGGCAGGTTGTAGATGTCTGCCCAGATCTTCGCGATCTCGGGCACCAGCGCGCCGATCGCGTTGGGGGCGCCGGTGCGCTCCTTGAGATGCGCCGAGGCCATGACGTGATCGGCATGGGGGTGGGTGTCGAGCACCCACTGCACCTTCAGGTCGTTGTCGCGCACGATGTCGAGGACCTGATCCATGCTCTCCGTGGAGAAGCGGTAGTTTTTCGGGTCGAAGTTCCACACCACGTCGATCAGCGCCGCCTGACGGGTCGCGGGATCGGCGCAGATATACTGGATCGATCCGGTGTCGGGCTCGTAGATGCCCCAGACGTCGGGGCTGCCTTCGCCGGTCGAGGGCGAATGGCGGACGACGCGGCTCTTGAGGGGGTCGGTCATTGGGTGGCTCCTTTGCTGAGGGGCATGGAGAGGTCGGGGGTATGCCGGGCCAGCCACATGCCGGCCAGCATGAAGGGCACGAAGATCAGCGTCCCGGTCGCCGCGATCGGCAGCGCGGTGAGCGCCGGGCCGGGGCAGAAGCCGCCGAGCCCCCAACCGGTGCCGAACAGCACCGCGCCGGTCAACAGCTTGGGGTCGAGGTCGGTGCGGCTCGGGATGCGGAACTCGGTGTCGAAGAACGGGCGCGAGCGGCTGCGGGTGAGCCAAGCAAAGCCCGGCGCGGTCACCGCGATGGCGCCGCCCATGACGAAGGCGAGGCTCGGATCCCAGGTGCCGAACACGTCGAGGAAGTTCAGCACCTTGGCCGGGTCGGACATGCCCGAGATGATCAGGCCGAAGCCGAAGATCAGGCCGGAGAGAAGCGCGAAAACCTGTTTCATCTCAGCCTCCGATCAGGTGACGGGTGACGAAGACCGTGACGAAGGCCGCGGCCATGAAGGTGACGGTGGCGGTGATCGAGCGCATCGAGCCGCGGCTGATGCCGCAGACGCCGTGGCCGGAGGTGCAGCCATTGCCATAGGTGGCGCCGAAGCCCACCAAGAGACCCGCGGCGGCCATCAGGAGCGGGCTCGACGGCACCCATTGCTGCGGCCATTCGCCCGAGACCAGCAGCCAGATCGGCGCGGCGAGCAGCAGGCCCAGCACGAACAGCGCCGAGACGCCGCGCGCCTCGCCATCGGTGGCGCGCGCGAAGATCCGCGAGGTGAGACCGCTGATGCCGGCGATGCGGCCATTGGTGGCCATCAGCAGCACCGCCGAGGCCCCGATCATCATGCCGCCGCCGAGCGACAGCCATGGGGTGAACTCTGTTTCCATCTCTCGACTCCGTGATACGACGGCCAACGCCGTCGGACTTGTCTTGTTTCAGAACATCTATATATTCCTGATGAGTAATATTCAATGGGGCGCATATGAAAATCACCGACGATTTCCTCGACGGCGACATCACGGGTGCCGCGGCGCTGATGGGGATGCTGGCCTCGGAAGCGCGGCTGCAGATCCTGTGCCGCCTTGTCGATGGCGAACGGTCCGTGGGGGAGCTGGCCCGGATCTGCGACATGTCGCAGCCGACCATGTCGCAGCAGCTCAAGCGGCTGAAGGAGGCCGGGCTGGTCGAGGGGCGCCGCGACGGTCAGACGATCTACTACAGCGTGACCGGCGACGAGGTCGCCGCTGTCCTCGAGACGCTGCACAAGCTCTACTGCGCACGCTCCGCGGACTGAGAGCCTGCGCCCGGACCTTCCGGGTGCAGGGTAGGGATCAGGCCCCGGATTTGCGGTCGGCGTAGGCCTTCACGAACTGGCCGATCTGCTCCTGCGACAGATCGAGGCCGTTCTCGCGCCCCATGTCTATGACTGCGTCGCCATCGAGGCCCTTCTCCGCCGCCAACGCCATCAGCGTCATCGCGCCCGCGCGCTTGCCAGAGGCGCAGTGCAGCAGCACGGGTTGGGGCAGGTCGTCGAGGGAACGGCGGAAATCATCCACCAGCGCGTCGTCGAGCGCCTCCGGCGAGACCGGGTGATGCAGGTAGGTGAGCCCGGCGTCTTCGGCGATGCGCCGTTCCTCGTCAGGTGCGACCTCCTGCTTTTCTTCCGCGGTGCGGAAGTTCACGACGCTGCGAAAGCCCTTCTCGGCGGCCTGACGCAAGGCGGCCTCGTCGGGGGCAAAGCGGGCGATGCTATGATTGCTGTCAATCTCGACGACATTTTCCATCTTGATCCTCATGTGTTGCCTGGGGTTTCGGTCGGGTAGCCGGCGGCGCTCCACGCCTTCCAACTGCCCGGCACGTTGTGGATGTTCTCGAAGCCGTGCGCCGCGAGCAGGCTCGACGCGATGCTCGCGCGAAAGCCGCTGGCGCAGTAGGTCGCGTAGGGCGCGGAGCGGTCGAGATCGTTCATCTTCTCGCGCAGCTTACCGAGGAAGGCATGCGTCGCGCCCGGCACGTGGCCACCCTCCCATTCGTCGGGCTTGCGCACGTCGAGCGGGGTGAGGTCCTTCGCACCCTTCAGTTCATGCACCGAGATCTGCGGGATCTGCGCGAAGTCGCGCCCCGCCTCGCGCCAGGCGCTCATGCCGCCGGCGAGATAGCCGCCGAACTCGGTGAAGCCGGTGCGCCACAGCAGCTTCACGACCTCGGGCAGGTCGCCGTCATCGCCAAGCACGAGGTGGATGGGCTTTTCCGGGTCGAGCAGCCAGCCTGCCCAAACCGACAGCTCGGGCCGCGCGCCGATGTTGAGGCTGCCCTTCACGTGGCCTGCACCGAAGTCCATCATGTCACGGGTGTCGACGATTTGCGCACCGCGCTCAGTGGCCTTGGAGAACTGCTCGACCGTCAACGGCGGCACGCGCGGCAGGTTACGCAGCACCTCGGGGCCCTTGGCGTTCACCTTCTTGAGCCGGGGGTAATGCGTCGGCACCGGCGGCGCGTCCGCCTGCATCACCTTCTTGAACTCCTCGAGGCTCTCGATCTTCGCGTAGTCGTTGAAACGCCGCTCGTAGCCGATGGTGCTCGACATCCGGTCGCCGATGTCGGGCCCGCAGGCCGAGCCCGCGCCGTGGCAGGGATAGATGATGACGTCGTCGGGCAGGGCCATGAACACGTCGCGCACCGTGTGGAACAGCTTCTCGGTCAGCTCCTCGGTCTGGTCGTCGCCCATCAGGTCCGGCCGTCCGATGCTGTCGACGAAGAAGGCGTCGCCTGAGAGCACACCCCAGGGCGTCTCGGTATCGCCGTCATACAGGAAATAGGACATGTGCTCCGGGGTATGGCCGGGGGTGAAGCGCGCCTTCATCCGCAGCCCGCCAAAGCGGAACTCGTCGCCGTCGCGCACCGTCTCATGGTCGAAGCCGTATTCGGCGCCGCCCTCGGTGCTGACGTAGAGCTTGGCCTGCCCGCCGAGCCGGTCGACCAGCTCGCGCGCGCCGCTCATGAAGTCGGCGTGGATGTGAGTTTCGAAGACATGGGTGATGGCGAGGCCGAAGCGCCGCGCCGCCGCGAGGTAGATCTCGACGTCCGGGCGGGGGTCGACGATGGCGCAAACATGCGCGGCATCGTCACCCAGCAGGTAGGAGCATTCGGCGACGCCGTCGGCCAAAATCTGTTCGAAGCGCAGGGTCATGGCGGGTCCTCCTTTATATGCGAAAACTGGAATGCATCGGGCGGGGTTCCATGGCGGGTGAGGCAGTGGCGCCTCCCCGCCGAGGCCCGAGACAAAGCTGGACAGGTGACCAATACGTAGTTGAATGTGTGAATGCGTCGAAATGGCGCAGCCGGACGGGCGCAGCAACGAGCGCCGCCCCAGTCCGGCGCGGTGGGGCATGCCGCCCATGCCCGCTCAAGGGAGGACGAGATGACGATACTTAAACGGATGCGTGGCGCCCTCGCTGCCGGGCTGGCGGTGCTGACCCTGATGGCAACCGGGCCTGCCGCGGCCGAAAGCGATCGCTACGGCCAGCAGAAGGTGGTCTACCACATCAACGGTATTGGGGGTGAGGAGGACAAGGCCTATCGTGGTGCGCTGCGCAATGTACAGAACCACATCAACGCTGTCGGGCGCGACAACATCGAGGTCAAGGTCGTGCTGCATGGCAATGGCGTCGGACTCCTGCAGAACGCGATGAGCAACGAGCAGCTGCAGATGGACGTGACCAGCCTGCGCGGCCAGAACGTCTCCTTCCTCGTGTGCAACAACACCCTTGTCGGGCGCGACATCAGCTACGAGGAGGACCTGTTCGAGGTGTTCGAAGACCAGATCGTGCCCTCGGGCGTGGCCGAACTGAGCTACCTGCAGGGGCAGGGCTACACCTACGTCAAGCCGTGACTTTGCTGCTGGGCCGCGACCTGCGGCTCAGCGCCCCTCGGCCACGGTCAAGCCGAGAAGGCGCCAGACCTGCATTCCGCCCCGGTAGTAGTTGATCTTCTCCGCCGGATAGCCCGCACCGATCATCGCGCGAATCGCGGTGGGCGACTGGCCGCACCATGGGCCGTTGCAGAACAACGCGACCTCGGGCGCTTCGGAACAGTCCCAACCCTCGAAATCCGGCTCGCAGCCCAGCTCGCCCAGTTGGTCGGTGATGCGCTCCCATGGCATGTGGATCGCGCCGGGAATGGTGCCGCCCTCGAACCATTCGCGGGTGCGGCTGTCGATCACCACCGCCTCCGGGTCCTCCAGCATGTCGAGCAGCTCCAACTCGCCGATCGTGGTGACGCCCTCGGCCGGCGTCATTGGCTGGATGCAGAAGGGCGGGCAGGCGCGCGAGGTCTTAGCGAAATCGCCGGTGATGACGGCGTCGTTGTCCTGTCCGCGCATGATTTCGATCGGCCCGTCGGGCGTCTCGACCGTGATGGCCATGCGTTCGGCGTCGATGCCGACCGGGTCGGCCAGGGCCGGGGCGGCGAGCAGGGCGAGGGCAATTGCGATGCGGATCATGGTGATCTCCCTTATTGCGCGGCCATCGGCACGCGGGCGATGCGGCAGCGGTCCCAGAGCGTCGCCAGCGCCGAGGTGAGCCGGTCGAGGTCAGCCTCGGAATGCACCGGCGAGGGCGTGATGCGCAGCCGCTCGGTGCCGCGTGGGACGGTGGGGTAGTTGATCGGCTGGATGTAGATGCCGAATTCGTCGAGCAGCAGATCCGAGATCCAGCGGCACTTCACCGGGTCGCCCACCATCACCGGCACGATATGGCTGGGGTTGGGCTGGTGCGGGATGCCCACCGCGTCCAGCCGTTCGCGCAGCGAGGCGACCCGTCCGGCCTGCAGGCGGCGCTCGGTGTCCGAGGTCTTGAGATGCCGCACCGCGGCCTGGGCGCCCGCGGCGACGGCCGGGGGCAAGGCCGTCGTGAAGATGAAGCCCGAGGCGAAGCTGCGCACGAAATCGCACAGCGCGGCGGAGGCGGCAATATAGCCGCCCATCACGCCATAGGCCTTTCCCAGCGTACCCTCGATCACGTCGATGCGCCCCATCAGCCCCTCGCGCTCGGCGACGCCGCCGCCGCGGGGGCCGTAGAGGCCGACGCCATGCACCTCGTCGAGATAGGTCATCGCGCCATAGCGCTCGGCAAGGTCGCAGATGCCCGCGATGGGAGCGATGTCGCCATCCATCGAGTAGACGCTTTCGAAGGCGACGATCTTGGGCGTCTCGGCCGGCAGGGCGGCGAGCTTCGCCTCTAGATCGGCGAGGTCGTTGTGCTTCCAGATCACCTTCTTGGCGCGACTGTGGCGGATGCCCTCGATCATGCTGGCATGATTGCCAGCATCCGACAGTACCACGCACCCGGGAATGCGCGATGCCAGCGTGCCGAGCGCCGCCCAGTTCGACACGTAGCCGGAGGTGAACAGCAGTGCCGCCTCCTTGCCGTGCAGATCGGCCAGCTCGCGTTCGAGCGCCACATGGTGGCGCGTCGTGCCCGAAATGTTGCGGGTGCCGCCGGCGCCCGCGCCGACCTCGTTGATGGCCGCGTGCATCGCGGCCAGCACCTTCGGGTGCTGGCCCATGCCGAGATAGTCGTTCGAGCACCAAACCGTCACCGTGGAGGGAGACGGTCCGTCATGCCGGGTGGCGGCGGGAAAGGCGCCGCGATGGCGCTCCAGTTCGGCAAAGCGGCGGTAGTTGCCCTCGTCGCGAAGACGATCGAGCTCGGCGTTGAAGAAGCTGTCGAAGGCCACCCGCTACTGCCCCGCCGCCTCTTTGGCGATGTCGTCGAGCAGCGCCTGCACCTCCTGCATCGGGCCGTCGGGCATCGCCCGATAACCGATCTCGACCGCGCCATCTTTGTCGGTGACGAAGATCCCGTAGGGGCAGTGCGCGATGTTGGCCGGGTCGGCCTCCATGACCTTGCGCGACACCACCGCCGAGCAGAACAGGAAGACGTCGGCGGCGTCGAAGATGGTCACGTCGCTGCCCACGTCCTCGCCGGTGCGGTTGAGCATCTCGCCGACATGGCTGACATAGTCGACCACCAGCCCCTCGCCGACGATGGCGCTCTCGACGCTGAAGGTCGCGTCCTCGAAGCTGCCGTCGAAGGGGTATGTGACGATCTCCTGCGCCGAGGCGACGCTCCCCGCGACGGCGGCGGCCGCCGCCCAAAGGAATACTCTCATGGTCTTCATCCTCCCCTGTTGCGAGTCGGGCCGGGCATGGCCCGGCTGTCTCCCCTGCCGCGCTCGGCGGCGATGCGGATGGCCCGGCGCGGGCCACCCGGAATGGCTCACTCGCCCTGCGCCTCGAGGAAGGCGGTGATGGCGGCGATGTCCTCCTCGCTGCGCAGCCCGGCGAAGGACATCTTGGTGCCCTTCATGTAGCCGCGCGGATCGGCGAGGAAGCCCGCAAGGCTTTCGTGATCCCAGACCAGCCCGTTGGCACCGGCCTCTTCCATCGCGCCGGAGTAGCGGAAGCCCTCGACCGTCCCGGCGGTGCGGCCGACGATGCCGTTGAGCTTCGGGCCGCTGCGGTTCGTGGCGTTCTCTCCGACCTGGTGGCAGGCGGCGCATTTCTTGAACACCCGCTCGCCGGCGGCGACGAGTTCGGGGTCGGGCCCGGCGCTCGCCTCCTCGACGGGAGCGCCCTCCGACGGGGCCGCTTCCGCGTCGGCGGCCTTCGGCGGAGGCTTGGCCTGCCTCGTCTTCCGCGGCCGTGGGCTGGTCGCCCGCCACCGCCTCTTCGGCCGGTTCCGCATCCGCGGGCTGCGCCTCGGCCTGTTCCTCGACCTCGATCGCCGTCTCCTCGACCGAGGCGTCGCCCTCGTCCGAGCCCGGCGTCACGTCGAGCACGGCGGCGCGCATGGTGATCTCGACCTCGTCTTTGCAGCCCTCCATGCAAGCTTCTCCGCCGAAGGCGGCCAGCTCGGTCTCGGGCCGGTCATCGGGCTTGAAACCCTCGACATTGGGCATCTCGACCTCGGCGAAGTTCTCGCTCGAGAGCTCGAAGTCGTCCTCGACCACGTTGTTGAGGTAGAGCAGGTAGGCGGTGATCGCGTAGACCTCGTCCGGCGTGAGCGACTGCGCGTCGCCGAAGGGCATGGCGCGGTGGACGTAGTCCCAGACGGTCGAGAGATAGGGCCAGTAGGAACCGATGGTCTTGACCGGGTCCTTGCGGTCAAGCGTGCCCATTCCGCCGGCGAGTTGCGGCCAGCGGCCAACGGCCTCGCCGAAATCGCCGTGGCACGAAGCGCATTTCGCGACGAAAACCTCCTCGCCGGTCCAGACGTCGCCTGAGCCCACAGGCAAACCCTCTCCATCCGGGCGGATGTCGATGTCCCAGGCGGCGATCTCTTCGGACAGCGCCTCGCGGCCGAGCCCGTAGCCGCCTTCGCGGGCAGGGGCAGGGCTCTCCGTCGGGCTGGCTTGAGCCAATGTTTCCGTAGCGGGGGCTTCGGGTTGAGCTTCGCTTTCCTGCGCGTTTGCGGAGGCCACGAAGGACACGCGCGCGGGCGCGGGCATGTCGACCACGAACTGGTCGGCCAGCACGTAGGCCAGTGTCAGCACGCTTGCCGTGCCGGCGGAGGCGGGAGCGAGGATCTTAAGAAACTTCGACATTTTCCGCCTCGCCGCGTTCGTTGACATGCCAGGTCTGGATGCCGTTGTTGTGGTAGATGGAGTTCTCGCCGCGGATCTGCCGCAGCTCGTCCTTGGTCGGCTGGACGTAGCCGGTGGAATCATGCGCCCGGCTCTGCAGCAGCAGCGGTTTCCCGTCCCAGTCGAACTCGAAGTAGAAACGGTGCATCGACTTGTCGAAGCTCGGCCCCGACATCCGCGCCTGGTGCCAGTTCCTGCCGCCGTCGAGCGTCACGTCGACCCGCGGGATGGTGCCGCGGCCCGACCAGGCGATGCCGGTCAGCACGGTCGGCCCCTTGGAATGCAGGATCGGCGCCTGTGGGCTGGGGTTGGTGATCACCGACTTGGCGTCCATCTCCCAGGTGAAGCGGCGGGCGATGCCGTTGTCGAGAAGGTCGGTGTATTTCGACGTCTCCTCGCGGTGGTGCCAGGGCTGGTCGCCGACCTCGATCCGACGCAGCCACTTGATCCACATGTTGCCTTCCCAGCCCGGCACGACGAGGCGGACCGGGTAGCCCTGCTCGGGGCGCAGCGCCTCGCCGTTCATCTTGAAGGCAACGAGGCAGTCGTCCATCGCCTTTTCGATCGGGATCGAGCGGGTCATCGCGCTCGCGTCGGCGCCCTCGGGCATGATCCACTTGCCGTTGGTTTTCACGCCCGCCTCTTCGAGCAGCAGCCGCAGCGGCACACCGGTATAGACCACGTTGTGGATCATGCCGTGCGTGTACTGGCAGCCATTGAGCTGCGCGCCGGCCCATTCCATGCCGGAATTGGCCGCGCATTCGAGGAAATAGACCCGGTTCTCGCGCGGGAAGCGCATCAGGTCTTGCATGGTGAAGACGAGCGGCTTGTCGACGAGACCGTTGATCATCAGCCGGTGCGCGGCGGGGTCGACATCGGCGATGCCCGCATGGTGTCGCTCGAAGCACAGCCCGTTCGGGGTGATGATGCCGTCGAGCTCGTGGATCGGCGTGAAGTTCACCGAGGAGACCGGGTCGGCGGTCAGCCACTCGACGTTGCGGCGCACCACATGCGCCTCGTGCTGCGAGGGCGTGCCATAGGGCCGGGCGTCGACGCCGTCGCCCAGATACTGCATCCAAGGCTGCAGCTCAGTGATCGCGGGATCGGGCGCCTGCGCGGCCACGCGGCTGCCCGCGATCGCACCGCCGGCGGCGAGCGCGCCGGTCAGGAAGCCGCGCCGCGAGGGGGCGGGATCTTTGCTCATGCTCGGGGTCCTCTTGTCTTCTGTATCGGTGCGGCGGCTCATCCGGCCACCACGTCGACGCTCGTGTTGGGGTCGATGGACACGGTGCCCTGATTGCGGATGTGGCTTTCGACCACGTCCCAAATCGCCGGGCCCTCGGTGCCCTCGTTGACGCTGGCCCATCCGGCCACGACGTAGGTCTTCGACGGATCGATCTTCTCGCCCGACGACAGCAGCGTCATCTCGGTGACCCGGCTGCCGACGGGCTGGCCGATATCGATCCGGTAGCCCATGCCGCCGACGCGGACCATGTCGCCACCCTGCTGGTAGTAGGGGTCGGGGTTGAACAGGTTGTCGGCCACGTCCTCGAGAATGAGCTTCAGCGTCTCGCCGGTCATTTCGGAGCGGTAGGCCTCGGGGTAACTCATCGCGGTGGCGTTGAAGACGTCCTCGCGGGTGATCTCCTGGCCGGGCATCAGCGAAGCGCCCCAGCGGAAGCCGGGCGAGAGCGCGATGTCGGCCTCGCGCTCGGAGATCAGCGCGTTGCAGATCAGGTCGTCCCAGGTGCCGTTGAAGTTGCCGCGCCGGTAGAGCAGCGACTCGGTGGTGCCGAGCACCTCGGCCATCTCGTCCTTGAACGGGGCGCGGGTCTCCTCGACCAGCGCGGTCATCTCCGGGTCGGGCGCGATCACGTCCGAGAAGATCGGGATGAGGCGGTGCGTCAGCCCCTTGAGCGCGCCGTCCTGCACGTCGAGATCGACGCGGGAGACGAACTTGCCGTGGCTGCCCGACGCGATCAGATGCGTGTTGCCGACCAGCACCGGCTCGGGCAGGGCGTCATGGGTGTGGCCGGTCAGGATCACGTCGATGCCGGGCACCTGCGCGGCCATCTTGCGGTCCACGTCGAAGCCGTTATGCGACAGCACCACCACGACCTCGGCGCCGGCGTCGCGGGCCTCCTGCACCACCTCGGCCATCCGCTCCTGCCGCACGCCGAAGCTCAGATCGGGGAACATCCAGCTCGGGTTGGCGATAGGCAGGTAGGGGAAGGCCTGGCCGATCACGGCGATCGAGGTGCCGCCGCGTTCGAACAGCTTGAACGGCTCATAAGCCGGTTCGTCCCACATCGCGTCGAAGATGTTGGCGCCGAGGAAGGCGGGGTCGAGCTCGGTCTCGATGATCTCGTTCACGCGGTCGATGCCGAGCGTGAACTCCCAATGCGAGGTCATCGCGTCGGTGCCCAGCGCGTTGAACAGCCGCACCATGTCGGCGCCCTCGGTCCTGAGCGCGGGCAGCGAGCCCTGCCAGGTGTCGCCGCCGTCGAGCAGCAGCGCGTCGGGGCGCTCGGCCCGGATCGCCTTGAGGACGGTCGCGATGCGGTCGAGACCGCCCATGCGCCCGTATTCGCGGCCTAGGGCCACGAAGTCATCATAAGTCAGCGCGTAGTCGAGCGGCGAGCCGTCCTCGATGCCGTAGAGCTTGCGGAAGGCGGCGCCGGTCACATGCGGCACGAGCCCCTGCGCCTCGCCGACGCCAAGGTTGATCTCGGGCTCGCGGAACCAGATCGGCTGGGTCTGGGCGTGGATGTCGGTGATGTGGATCAGCGTGACATTGCCGGGGCCACCCGTGCCGATCAGGTCGTCTTGGCCGAGCCGCTGCTGGGCCGCGAGCCGGGACCAGTTGCCGAAGCCAGAAGCGCCCCAGAGGGCGGAGGCGGCGAGGCCGGCCTGAAGAAAGTGGCGGCGGGCGATCATGGGCGGTTCCCTGTCATCAGATGCGTATTATTGAATATGTTCGGGCGAAAGCACCCCGCCGGGCGAGAGCCGGGCGGGGTGTCGTTCAGTTGCGGACCGAGGGACCCTCGACCGAGAGGCCGTTGCCGCGCGAGGCGACATAGAGCTCCAGCGCCACGAATTCGGGGCTGCCCGGTGCGAAGGTCTCGGCGCGGGTGTCGCGCACGCAGCCCTTGAACCGGTCATGCACGGCGTTGAGCTTGCCGTTCTTCAACCGGTAGGTCGGGAAGCCGTTGATCTGGCCCTGGCTCAGATGGTCGGCCCGGATCATGTTGTCGTAGTTGTCCTCGTGGCAGTTCGCGCAGGCGAGCTCGAGTTGGCCGTAGCGGGTGTAGTAGATCTCCTTGCCCTGCTCCCAGGTCTCCTGAGCGGGGCCGTCGATCGCCACGTTCACCGGCATGCCGCGCGAAACAGACGAAATCAGCGCGACCATTTCGGTCATCCGGTCGCCGGTGTAGTCCCAGGCCTCGGCGCCCGCGCGCTCGGTCACGCATTCGTTGACCTGCATCTCAAGCGTCTGCACCTCGCCCTTGGCCTCGTCCCACTTGGGATAGACCGCGCGCACGCCTTCGAGCGCCTCGGGGGTATCGTGGCAGGATGCGCAGGACTGTCCGTCCGCACCCATGGCGGTGTCGAAATCGGCGCGGGCGTTGTCGACGCCGATCATGCCGGGGTTCTCGAAATCGTCCATCTGCAGCGTCTGCGTCTCGGGCGAGCGGTATTCCCAGCCTGAGAAGATCTCCCGGACGTATTCCATGTGCTCGGGCGCCGGCGCCCGCGTCACGATCTCGATCTCGTCGTTGATGACGAGGTTCGTTTCCTGCGCCATCGCGGTGGGGGCAAGGGCGGCCGACCCGGCCAGCCCGAGCGCCGCCCACGCGGCCCCGGTCCTTAGCATCTGTCTCATCAAGGTCTCCTCCCTTGCCCTGTTCGCGTCGAGCCGTCAGGCGACGGCGATCTCCTTGGTGTCCTCGTAGGTCGACCCGTCATCGTCGATCCAGGTGAAGGTGAAGGTGCCGCTCTCGGGGACCTTGGCCTGGAACTCGAAATACGGGTTGGTCGAGATCGCAGGCTCCATCGCCACGTCGATCACGGTCTTGCCGTTGAACGTGCAGGTGAAGCGGTTGATGATCGAGCGCGGGATGAGGTTGCCGTCCTTGTCCTTGCGCTGGCCCGACTCCATCGGGTGGCTGATCAGGGTTTTGATGGTGATGACCTCGCCGGCGGCGGCCTCCTTGGGGACGCGGACGCGGGGGGTGACGTTCTCTGCCATGTCTCTTGCTCCTTGTCCCGAACTCAGCCGCCGCAGCCGCCGATGGTCACCTTCACCTCCTGCGCGGCGCGCGCGAAGCTGCCGTCGGACATCTTGGCGATGGCGACGACCTCCTGCGTGCCGGCGAGGCGGATCCGGGTCGAGGCCATCTGCGCGCCCGCAAGGGGGCCGAAATGGAACACGCCCACATCGGGGTTGGGGTTGCCGGTGGCCAGCAGGATGATGGCCTCGGCGCCGGGGGCGTCGACCTCCACTGGAACGGTGTTGCCGTTCTCGGCGATCTCGGGCGCGGTGAGGGTCAGACCCTCGCCGGTGATCTCGGCGCCGCCGGTGAAGTTGGCGATCAGCTCCTCGGTCGGCGTGGCTAGCGCCATGCGCCCGCCCAGCATCACCGAGAGCCCGCTGCCGGCCATGATGGCCAGGGTCTGTCTGCGTGAAAAGCTCATTTCTCTCCTCTCCTGCCGCGCGTTCACTCGTCGCGCAGCGTCATCAGGTAGGCGACCACGTCCTCGACCTGCTGCGCGGTGAGCAGCGGCGGCAGCGGCTCGGTCCCGGCCTTGCCGGTGAAGCCGTCGCCGGGACGGATGAAGCCCGTGGTCTTGTAGAAGGCGGGCATGATCGTGCCGGGGAAGGTCATCTTGGCGTTCGCCACGATCCCGCGCAGGTCCGCCTCGGTCCAGCGATCGGCGGCACCGTCGAGCGGCGGGCCGACCTCGCCGTGGAACGGCACCTCCTCGAGCGTGCCGACCGCATGGCAGGCGACGCAGTTGCCCAGGCCCCGATTGGCCATGACCTCGGCGCCCGCCTTCGGATCGCCGGGGGTGCCGCTGAGGGAGGCCTCGATGGCGCCGTATTCGCCATAGGCCACCTCCTGCGGCGCGACCTCGGCCTGCGCGGCTGCGCCGATAAGCGCGAGCGCCACGGCAAGGGTGATTTGTCGCGACATAAGTCCTCCCTGCGGCATTTTGTCCTCCAAAGCGACGTTACTCTGGACCGAGCGTTCCAATCAACATCATATTTAATTTCTTGAATACGGCTTGGGTCGGCCTGAAGCCAAGCTGCTATTCAGCTTGGCTTTCAAGCATTCGAGCGTGGTATTTCTGAAACGGCTCGTCGCCCGCGTAGCCATGCTCCAGCACCCAGCGCAGCAAGTTGCGGGTGGTTGCGGGGCCGAACGCGCCCGGCATGATCGCCACTGCCGACTCGGCCGCCATGCTCTCCTGCGGCACTTGTTCGGGCAGGAACATCATCGTCGGCGTGAATAGCAGGCCCCAGCGCGCAATCATCTCCTTTTCCGGCAGGATGGTGCCGTCGAAATCGGTCACCTCAAGGTCGCCGAACATGTTGAGCTGCACCACGAAGTAATCTTCGTCCAATGCCTGCGCGATCTCGGACAGGGCGAAGACCTCCTCGTGCATCTTGCGACAGTAGATGCAGCCGCGCTGCTCCACGAGCAGCATCAGCCGCCGCCCTGCGGCGTTCGCCTCGGCGAGATCCTCGCGCAGGTCGAGAAAGGTCTGGCGCATCCAGGACGCCTTGTGGAGCCCGTCATCGCCCAACTCCGCCGCGGCGGGCAGGGCGGAAAGGAGAAGCAGCGCGAGCGCGTATCTGAAGCGGATCATGGCGGGCTCCTGTCATCCATAGCGGCTGAAGATGGTGAATTCGTCGAGCATCCATTGCGCGATCAGGTTCACCGAGTCGGTGGCGATCAGCAGCCCGAAGGCCACGAGCAGCGCGCCGGTCAGTTTCTCGATGGCCCCGAGGTAGCGCCGGAAGCGGCGCATGAGGCGGGTAAAGGGAGCCACGAAGACCGCCGCCAGCAGAAAGGGCAGGGTCATGCCGATTCCGTAGGCCAGCAGCAGCCATGCGCCCTGCGCGGCGGTCTGCAGGCTGCCTGCGGTGAACAGGATCACGCCGAGCACGGGGCCCACGCAGGGCGTCCAGCCGAAGGCGAAGGCCAGCCCCATGATGAACGCACCCGCAAGCCCGATGTCGTGAGCGGACCCTGTGCCCCCGTCGAGGCGGAACTGCCTATAGAGGAGGCCGATCGGCAGCAGGCCCAGAAAGTGAAACCCCATCAACATGATGATTGCAGCCGCGATCCAACGCAGCAGGTCGAACCAGTCGCGCAGGAACTGTCCAGCGAAAGATGCCGAGGCGCCAAGCGCCACGAAGACGGTGATGATCCCGGCCGAGAACAGCGCGGTGAAGAGCAGCGTCCGGCCGCGTCCGGGCGGGGTGGCACCCATTTCGGCCTGCCGCGCGCCGGTGCCGGCGAGATAACCGAGATAGAAGGGCACCATCGGCAGGATGCAAGGAGATAGGAAGGACAGCAGCCCCGCCAGCACCGCGCCGCCCAGCGTGACCTCGAACATGCCGCCTCCGATTGCTTATATCATATTGCAATACTATTATGGGATGGCGGCGGTCAGTCAATCGAGCGCCGCCCCCGCCCCGATCGAGGATCCGCATGTCGCGCGTTGCAGCCATCTGCCTTTGCCTGTTCATGGCCGTCCAGCCCGGTGTCGCTGCAGCGGCGCTGGAGCTCGTCATGGTCGAGCAGGTTGGGTGCCCTTGGTGCGCGCGCTGGAACGACGAGATCGGGCCGATCTATCCTAGGACCGACGAGGGCGAGGCCGCGCCATTGCGGCGGATCGACATCGGCGAGCTGCCGGGTGGCATGGAACTCGACGGCAAGGTGGTGTTCACCCCGACCTTCCTTCTGGTCGATGACGGCCGCGAGCTGGGCCGGATCGAGGGCTATCCGGGCGAGGATTTCTTCTGGGCTCTGCTGGCACGTCTCCTGGGCGAGACGCTGGGCGCGACTTTGGTGCCTCAGGACCGATCCAGATGACCGGATCGCATTGTTATGCGGGGCCTGAGACCATAGATTGCTGGCCTGACATCGGGCGGAGCCGCTTCGCCGAAACGGAGAGCGCAGCGATGGCCCTGCCGAAGATCACGGAGAGTATGAGCGAAGCCGACATGGACCTCATGATGCGCAACGCGCAGGAGGCCTCGGACTTTCTCAAGGCGCTCGGTCACGAGGGCCGGCTGATGATCCTGTGCCACCTCGTCACCGGAGAGAAATCCGTGACCGAGCTGGAGCAGCTGCTCTCAGCGCGGCAGGCTGCCGTCTCACAGCAACTCGCGCGGCTCAGGCTCGAAGGGCTGGTGACACCGCGCCGCGAGGGAAAGACCATCTACTACAGCTTGACCGATGATCGGCCGCGCCGGATCATGGAGCTCGTCTACGAGCTGTTCTGCCGCTCGGCTTGACAGGCGCGCCGGGGAGGGCGCGCAGGGAGGATCTCGATATGCTGGATTGGCTCGACGAGCCGACCGTCGCCGCGCTCATCGGCATGGGCAGCGGCGCGGTGCTGGGTGCGGCCGCGCGGCTGGGACGCTTCTGCACGCTCGGTGCCATCGAGGACGCGCTCTATGGCGGCAGCCTTGGGCGGCTCAGGATGTGGGGCATCGCCATCGGCGTCGCGGTGATCGTGGCCTTCGGACTGATGGCCGCAGGGCTGTTCGACCCAATGGACAGCTTCTACCTCGCCCAAGGCTGGAGCCTGCCGGGCACGATCCTTGGCGGGCTGGTCTTTGGCTACGGCATGGCGCTGGCGGGCAATTGCGGCTACGGCGCACTGGCGCGGCTAGGCGGCGGCGACATGCGCTCCTTCGTGATCGTGCTGGTCATGGGGCTCGCGGCATACGCGACCCTCTCAGGTCCGCTCTCCGGGCTTCGGGTCGCGCTCTTCGCGCCAGGCGAAGGGCCGACGCCGGGCATCGGACACTGGTTCGCGCAGGCCTCCGGCCTGCCGCTCTGGACCTGCGGTGTGCTCGTCGGTCTGGCTATCCTCGCCTTGGCGCTTCGGAGCGGGGCGGCGCTGGGCCGGGGTGCCCTCTTCTGCGGCGCGTCCGTCGGGCTGGCCATTGCCATGGGATGGGCGGGTACGGCCTGGCTGTTCCGGACCGGGTTCGACGCGCTGCCCGTCGCGTCGCACAGCTTCTCGGCGCCCCTGGGCGAAACCATGCTCTATACCATGACCTCGAGCGGCACCGCGCTGAGCTTCGGCGTCGGATCGGTGGTCGGCGTGCTGGCGGGCGCCTTCGCGGGCAGCCTCTGGAAGGGGCATTTCCGCTGGGAAGCCTGCGAGGACCCGCGCGAACTCAAACGCCAGATCCTCGGCGCGGGGCTGATGGGATGGGGCGCGGTGACGGCGGCGGGCTGCAGCATCGGCCAAGGCATCACTGCCTTCTCGGTCCTCGCGATCAGCGCCCCGGTGACGTTGGCCGCGATCGCATTGGGCGCCGCGATCGGGCTGCGGCAATTGATCGACGGCTTCGCGATGGCCGAGTGATCCCCCTCGACGCTGCAACGATTTGCATGCAATGATGCGAATGTGTTTTTTCGGGGAGGGGTGATGAGGATTACTAGACGCAAGGTCTTGCGTGGCGCGGCAGGGTTCGGCGCCACCGTCGTCTTTGGTCGTGCTTGGGCCGCGACAGAGATGGATCTCGGCGATCTGCGGATCACGACGCTGAGCGACGGGCACCTGCAACTGCCTGAGAGCTTCTTGATTGGCGACCTCCCGCAGGACGAAGCGCGCGCGATCCTCGACGCGGCTGGTGTGGCGGCGGGGGGCTATGAGCCGCCTTGTAATGTGACGCTTCTACGATCGGGCGAGGATGTCGTACTGTTCGACGCCGGCGCCGGTTCTACCTTCATGCAAAGCACTGGGCGGCTACCCGAAGCGCTCGCCGCTCTCGACCTGTCGCCGGACGACATTACCCATGTCGTGTTTACCCATGGCCACCCGGATCATCTCTGGGGCGCGATTGATGATTTCGACGAACCCCTGTTCGTGAATGCGCGACATCTCATTGGTCGGATCGAGCGCGACTATTGGGTTGATCCCGAGACGCCGGAAACGATCGGCGCCGAACGGCAGAGTTTCGCCGCGGGTGCCGCGCGCCGGATCGAACTGCTCGCAGACAGGCTGGAGACGTTCGAGGACGGGGACGAGGTGCTGCCCGGCGTCGTGGCGCGGGCCAGTTTCGGACATACGCCGGGGCACATGTCTTTCGAGATCGGCGGTGGCCAAGCGTTGGTTGCTGGTGATGCCATCGGCAACGCGCATCTGGCCTTCGCGCGCCCCGAATGGCCAATGCCCGCCGATCAGGATCCGGAGAAGGCCGCCCGGACCCGCTTGGCTTTGTTGCAGGACTTGGCTGAGCGTGGGGTGCCACTAATCGGTTTCCACCTTCCAGCGGGCGGAATGGGCAGTGTAAAGAAGAACGGCGACGGCTATGCGTTCGTCCCAGGGAGGTAGTTTCTGAGATTGTACGAGTGGTTATCGTACCTTGTCCGTCGTCAGATGATTTGGGACATGTTGGTCTGATGCCGAACGGATGCTCCGGTTGTCGATGCCACTCCTCGCTTCCGACTAGGTGAGTTCGAGCGAATGTGGGCGGCTACGTGGATTCACTTGTTGTCAGTCGAGGCCGAACACTCGCGGGAGCCGTTCGATGGCGGGTCTGAGGATGCTGATGGGTAGCGTGTCCCCATAGCGCTCCTCGGTCTCGTCGCGCCCCGCATGCCCGACGAGATCTTTCTCATGGCCCGCCTTGAGTTCAGGATCTCGCTTGAGCTGGTTGATCACGTAGTGGCGAAGAGAGTGGAAAACCTGTTCTGGTGAATTGCCGTTCTCCTCGTTCCCGAGTTGTTGCGCGACGATCCTTCTCCAGTTTCGATCAAGCCGATCACCATAGATGCCTTTGGCGTGCTTCGGCCGCATGTCGGGGAATAGCTCGGCGCCTTTCGATTTCCTCTGGGTGTTCAGGAGCTCGATCAATCCAAGCTCGATGAGGTGACTGTGAACCGGCACCTTGCGGATCGACGCTTCGTTCTTGAGACGTCGAAGATTTGAAAAACGGATATCGAAAAACCAGAAGCCATTCTCGTCTTGGCGCAGATCATCGATCGAAAGGCCGGCGATTTCAGCTCGACGAGCGCCGGTATATGCAGCAATGAGGGGAACCCAGAACAGGCCGTCCTTGATGACCTTTTCGCCCGGAAGTAGGCGGCGGGTGGATCCGCGGCAACCTGTCCAGACGGGATGCTCGAAGACCTTGCGGATCTCGCTAATACTAAACGGCTTTCGGTCGTCACGGGCCCGGCGATGGGATCGAACGCGCAGTTTGTCTAGCTTGATACTTGAGCTAATCGGAATGCCGTCGCTTTCCGCTCTGTCGAGCAACTGTTTCAGCAGGCCGATATTACGGTTGATGGTTGCAGCGCTCAGTCCTTTTTTCTCGGCAGGCAAGTGCGTTGCAGCCTCGATGATCTGTGGCACCGTTAGCTCACGATCTTTCGGGCTTTTTCCCCAGCTTTTGGGAAGCTTGTGGTGAGAGTCCCGGAAGCGGGCGCAATGCCTGTGGTTCAAGTCTCGGACATCTCTGATATCTGTGACCTGCTGAAGGATGCGGGCCGCAGTCATGATCTGCGTTTGGAATTTTTCGTCGACGCCATCTCGGCTTTTGTCGTCGATCAAACGAGCACAAACTGCATCGATCCGGCTGTCGTATTCGAGATCGTTGGAAAGCACGCCTTCATTGGTTTTCGCAATCGCCGATACATTGCCTGGGCCCTCAGGCGTACGCGCCTCGTTCTTCCCTTCGGACTGGGCTTGTAACGGAATGGTGCTATGATCCGTTGCTGGAACCGCGCAAGGCGGGGCGTAGGCTACGCTTGTTGCTTCTCTCCTGATTTCAGCAGCGAGAGTGATCGCAGGGTTGATATCGTCCGAAGCATTCGAGGCCACGCTTTCGAGATAGGCGGCGGCGCGCCCTTTCAAAATGATCTGTCGGGCATTGATCAGATCGAGGGAAGACAGGTTTCGCCGGCCAATGGCGTCAAAGGCCTTCCGACCGATCAGGCCCGCCCATGATTCAGAGAAATACACATCCCGCAGGACATCCATATGTGCGGCGACGGCACCGCATTCCTTCTCGCTCAAGCCCTCTCGTGCAAGAGACTGCCTTTCCTGTTCGCCGAGGCGTGCCGACTGGCCGCGGATCGCCATCAGCCTATGCGCATGTCCCGACACGAGATCGGCCCGGCGTTCCGCTTCGGCTGCGTTCGGCGCGCCATCTGCGAGGGCGAGAAGCTCTTGCTTTGCAATCTTAGCCTGCGCGTCGCGCAAGCTATGCTCCAGCAAACGCCGGGCCTCTTCGGGGGAAAGGTTTTCGTGTTCCATGGCCCAAAATACAGCTTCGCTCTGCGCTGTCACAATAGCGGCGAGACGCCTAGCTGCCGGTAATCCACAGGTTTGTAAGCTCAACTGCATTGCGGCAGGCGCTCCACGCCTGACCAGCGTGCGAGGCAGTCGACGGCGCCACGTATAGACGGCGCCTCTTCGGAAGACATGGTTCATTGCGGTCATGCCGCCCTCCATCGAGAGCAGGCCGTCCGAGATCCCCGTCATCCAGTGCTGCACCGTGGTGTGACAGCTCTGTGTGACATGCCCCAGTCACGTTTCGGGACATCAACAATATCAATGACTTGGGGAAAACCTGGCTGGGGTGGTAGGATTCGAACCTACGGTACACGGTACCAAAAACCGCTGCCTTACCACTTGGCTACACCCCAGCAGGTGTGGCGGCTGTCTAACCTTGTCGGCTGGGGGCCGCAAGAGCCGGAAGCAGGATTTTTCGACTTCCGCAGGGGCATTTTTCATGGCGACCCCTGCGCATGACCGCGGGCCTGTAGGGCCCGCGGCGCGGCGGTTCACAGCCGGATCGGATCGGCCTTGGCGAGACGGTCGAACCCCATCAGCGTCTCGATCAGCTTTGGCATCTGGTCGATCGGGATCATGTTCGGCCCGTCCGACGGTGCCGTGTCGGGCGCCTCGTGGGTCTCGATGAACACCGCCGCGATGCCGAGGGACACGGCGGCGCGCGCCATGACGGGGGCAAACTCGCGCTGCCCGCCCGAGGCGCCGCCAAGCCCGCCGGGCTGCTGCACCGAATGCGTGGCATCCATCACCACCGGGTAGCCGGTCTTCATCATCTCGGGCAGCGACCGCATGTCGGCCACCAGCGTGTTGTAGCCGAAGGAGACGCCGCGCTCGGTCAGCATGAGGCGGGTGTTGCCGGTCGAGGCGATCTTCTCGGCGACGTTCGCCATGTCCCACGGGGCGAGGAACTGGCCCTTCTTGACGTTGATCGCGGCGCCGGTTTCGCCCGCCGCCAACAGCAGGTCGGTCTGGCGACACAGAAAGGCCGGGATCTGCAGGATGTCGGCCACCTCGGCCACCGGCGCGCAATGCTCGGCCCCGTGGATGTCGGTCAGCACCGGGCAGCCGACGGCGCGCTTGACGCCCTCGAGCACCTTGAGCCCCGCCTCCATCCCGAGACCGCGCTTGCCCGAAAGCGAGGTGCGGTTGGCCTTGTCGTAGCTGCCCTTGAACACGAACTGCGCGCCATGCGCGGCGCAGGCCTCGGCCATGCGGCCGGCGATCATCTGGGCGTGATCGTCGGATTCGAGCTGGCAGGGCCCGGCGATCAGGGTGAGCGGGCGGTCATTGCCGACCGTGAGATTGCCGATTTGGACGTCGATCATGGGAGAGGTGCCTTTCGCTGCGCGGTCCGGCCTTGGTCTAGCGCGCGCGGCGGGCGGCGTCACGCGCCGCCCGCACCGGGCCTAGCCCGAAACCTGTTCGCGCAGGATCGACACGGTGAGCGACAGCATCAGGTAGATGCCCGAGAAGATCAGCAGCGCCAGCGCCGTGTTCTCCAGCGCCTTGGGATAGGTCGCCTCGTCCGGGGCCACCGGCTCCACCCCGAGCGACAGGTAGCGCACCTGCCGGTTGGCCTCGATCTGCGCGGCCTCCATCTGCTGCAGCGCCTGCTGCACCAGAAGCGTCTGGAAGCCGTAATCCTCCTCGGCAAGCCGCAGCTCGGTGTTGCGCGCGGCCAGCGACGAGCCCGCCTCGGAGGCTTCGGTCATCTGGCGGCGCAGATCCGCGATCAGCGCCTCGATCCCCGAGATCTGGCTGCGCAGGGAATTCACCTGCGCCTCGTTGGGACGGCGCACCGCGAGCCGGGTCTGCAGCTCCAGCTGAAGCTGCTGGCGCTGCGTCTCCAGCGCCGAGATCTGCTGGGTGCGGGCCGCGGTTTCGCCCACCGGGTCGATCTGCTGCACCTCCTGCTGGATTTGCAGCCAGTTGTCGAGCGCCTCGGCCCGGCGCGCCTCGGCCGCCTCGTAGCTGTCGCGCGCGCCTTGCATCTGGTCGTTGCGTAGCCGCGCGGTGAGCTGGTCGACCTGCTCCTCGGCATAACCCAGAAGGGCTTCGGAAAACCGCTGCGAGGTGTCGGGGTCGGGGGCGATCACCTCCATCTTCACGATGCCCTCGGTCGGGTCGTAGGAGATCTGCACGTGATCCTGGTAGACCGCGTAGGCCGCCTCGTTGGTCGCGGGCGGCGACAGCCGCTGCAACGGGTCGATCGCGGGGTCCGAGAACACCTCCTTGAAGCCTTCCTCGCGGTCGAGCCGCAGCATGGCGGCGCGCGAGGTGAGATAGGACTGCACGGTGATGCTGTCTTGCTGGGTCGCCATGGAGGTGCCCTGAAACAGCCCGCCAAGCCCGCCGCCCGCCTGCGGTTCGGCCTGCTGGATCACGAATTCCGACCGGGTGGCGAACATCGGCGTCGCCACGGCGAAGAAATAATACCCCGCCAGCACCGTCGGCAGCGCCACCAGCAGCATCAGTCGCAGTCCCAGCATTGCCATGCGGCGGCGGCGGCGGCGGGCGAGATCGCGCTGGATGCCGCGGATTTCCGAGGCGCGGCGCTCGGCCGGATCGGCGCGCTCGGTCGAGGGCAGGGTGCGGTCGGGGTCGGGCAGGGTGGAGGGCAGCTGCACCCGCGGCTCGGCCGAGGTCTCCGGCGCGTCCTCCGGCCTCGGCACCACCAGTTCGAGAATGTTGGAGCGCTGGAACGGGTCGATGCCGAGATCGCGCAGCTGCCGCACCGCGTCGTAATCCGACGCGATCCGCAGCCCCTGTTTCTGCGCCACGCGGCGCGCCATGCGCAGCTGCCGTCCCGTCAGCCCCTCCTGGCGGATACTTTCGACCCGTGCGCCCTCATCGCCCCCGGTGCTTTCCGGCGGCGGGGGCGGCGGCGGTTCGGGCCGGGTCGCCGTGAGTTCGTCCGCCGGGGCGGCATCGGCCCGCTGTTCTTCGGCGACCCATTGCTGCACGGGTCGCATCGCCATCGCGGTGCCGGTGCGGCGGCGCGCCGTGTCGTCCTCGCTTTGCGCGACGGTCTCGTCGGAAATCTCGTCGGCGGAGGCGATCCGTTCGGCGGTGTCCGGCGCGAGGGGCGCGCCCGCCCGAAGCCGGTACCGCGTCACCCTAGGCTTGGTAGTCATAAAGCTCGCGCGCCTCCTCGAGACTGTCGAACATCCGTAGCCGGCCATGCCGCAGCACGGCGGCGGAGCGGGCAAAGCGCTCCAGCGTCTGCGGCTGGTGCGAAACGATGATGACGGTGGTGGTCTCCAGCCGTTCGCGCAGGATCTCGCCCGCCTTGCGGTTGAACTCGGCATCCGTGGTCTGCGGCATGCCCTCGTCGATCAGGTAGATGTCGAAATCGAGCGCCAGCATCAACGAAAAGGCAAAGCGCGCGCGCATGCCCTGGCTGTAGGTGCCGACGGGGCGGTCGAAATACTCGGCGATGCCGCAGAGCCAGCGGCAGAACGCCTCGACGTAATCGGGGTCGAGCCCGTAGAGCCGGGCGATGTAGCGGGCGTTCTCGCGCGCGCTGTGGCGCGGCACGACGCCGCCCATGAAGCCCAGCGGAAAGGAAATGCGCGCGCCGCGGGTGATCCGGCCCTCGTCGGGTTTTTCCAGCCCCGCCATCATGTTGATCAGCGTCGTCTTGCCGGTGCCGTTGGGCGCGAGAATGCCGAGCGAGCGGCCAAGCTCGACGCGGAACGACGCCCGGTCGAGGATCACCTTGCGCTGCGTGCCGGTCCAGAAGGACTTGCTGACCTGATCGAATTCGAGCATCCGCTCCTCGCTTTGGGCCCTCGCCGGCTGACCCAACCACACAGGTGGCGCCGGGGTTGCCCTGCCTGTGTGATCTAGGCGGGGTTTATGGCGAAAGGGCGCCGAAATCCTTACCAAACTGGGGGAATGTTTCCAGCGTTCCGCCGCGCGACACGGGCGGCGTCATGGACCCTTGGCGGGGGCCTGCGCGTTTGGCGATCAAACCCCGTTCACCGCAGGAGACATGTCATGCGCAAGCTCTTCAAATATGTCGCGATCTGGAAACTGGTCCGCAAGGTGCTGCGCCGCGGGCGCCGGGCCTGAGGCGTGGTCTTGCGCGACGTCCTGCGCGATGACGCCGCGCGCGCCGGGCGCATGTGATGGAGCAGCTTCGGACCGAGCTTTCCGCCTGCCGCCTGTGCGCCGACCGCTTTGCCGCCACCGCCACGCGCCATGCGCCGCGCCCGGTGGTGTGGTTCCGCCCCGGTGCCCGGCTCTTGATCGCGAGCCAGGCGCCGGGGCTGCGCGTGCACGAGGCGGGCACGCCGTTCTGGGACCGGTCGGGCACGCGGCTGCGCGACTGGCTCGGGCTCGACGAAGAGAGCTTCTACGACCGGTCGCGCGTGGCCATCGTGCCGATGGCCTTCTGCTTTCCCGGCTATGACGCCAAGAATTCGGATCTTCCGCCACCGCCGATCTGCGCGCGGGTCTGGCGCGACCGGGTGCTGTCGGAGCTGACGGATATCCGCCTGACCGTGCTGATCGGCGGCGCGGCGATGAACTGGCATCTGGGCCGCGGGCCCGGCGTCACCGAACGGGTCCGCGCGTGGCGCGACCATGCGCCGGACCTCTTTCCCTTGCCACATCCGTCATGGCGCAATACCGCGTGGCTCAAGCGCAACCCGTGGTTCGGCGAGGAGGTGCTTCCCGCGCTGAAATCGCGGGTCCGCGAGGTGATGGAGGACGCATGATGGAAACCGGTCTCGACGTGGCCTCGGCCGCCATGGATGCCGCGCCCGAGGATGACGCGGCGCGGCTGCGCTATTACGGCCGTCTCGCGGATGCCGAGCTTTACATGCTGCTCTCCGAGGCGGCGGAGGAAGACAGCGTCTCGCCGGTGCTGATCGAGGAAGACGGGCAGAGCTACGCCGTGGTCTTCGACAGCGAGGAGCGGCTGTCGGACTATGCGGGCGGCGCGGCCTACCACGCCGCGGTGCCGGGCCGGGCGCTGGCGCAGATCCTGGGCGGGCAGGGGCTTGGCCTCGCGCTCAACCCGCGCGTGGCGCCCTCGGCGCGGCTTTTGCCGCCCGCGGCGCTGGGCTGGCTGGCCGACACGCTGACCCATGCGCCGCGCGAATCCGCCGACCGCCCCGTCGCGGTGAACCCGCCCAAGGATTTCCCCGAGACGCTTCTCGCCGCGCTCGACGAAAAGCTCACCTCGGCGCGCGGCATGGCGCGCGAGGCGTGGCTGGTGCGGGTCGAATATGCCGATGGGCGCGAGGCGCCGCTTCTGGCCTTTCTCGACCCCGCGCCGGTGGCCGAGCGCGGCCTTGCCGTCGCCGTTGGCGAGGCGCTGACATTCTCCGGGCTGGAGGAGGGCGCGCTCGATGTGACCTTCTTGTCGAGCGGTTCGGAAACCGCCCGCCGCATCGCCCGCGTCGGCCTGCGGCTGAAGCTGCCGCAGCCGCATGTCGCGCCCGGCCGGAAAGCCCCCGGCACCGACCCCGACAAGCCGCCGCGCCTGCACTGAGGCCACTTTGTTCCCCAAATACGCAAATTCCCCGGCCGCCCCGCGCGGCCGGTGTCAGTAACCGCGCGCCCGGTCCACCAGATACAGCAGCGGCGCGCCCGCCTCCGAGCGCCGGATATTCTCCACGATCACCTGCGCGGCGGTGGCGGGTCGCGTGGCCGAGGCGACATGCGGTGTCACGGTGACGCGCGGATGCGCCCAATAGGGGTGATCCGCGGGCAGAGGCTCGGTGCGGAACACGTCGAGCGTCGCATGCCCGATCCGGCCCGCATCGAGCGCCGCGAGCAGCGCCGCGTCGTCGATCAGCGGCCCGCGCCCGGGGTTGATCAGCGCCGCACCGGGGGCGGGCAGGGCGAGGCGGCGCGCGTCGAGCAGGTTCTCGGTCCCGGGCGTCAGCGGCAGCAGCGTCACCACGATCTCGGCCCCGGTGAGCGCCCGTTCCAGCCCGTCTTCGCCCGACAGGCAGCGCAGCCCGTCGATCTGCTTTTGCGTCCGGCTCCAGCCCGTCACCGGAAAGCCCAGATGCGCCAGCGTCTGCGCGCAGGCCCGGCCCAGAGCGCCGAGCCCCAGCATGGTCACGGGCCTGTCGGCGGCAAGCGGCGGTGCCACCGGGCGCCAGCCGCATCCGGGGTTCACCACATGCGCGTCCATGCCGAGATGATGGCGCAGCACGTGACCGGTCACGTATTCGACCATGCCGCGCTCCAGCCCGGCATCGACCATCCGCGTCAGCGGCTGGGTCAGGGTGGCGTTGCCGACGATCCTTTCGACCCCGGCCCAGAGGCTGAGCACCGCGCGGGTGCGGCTGTAGGGCGTGAAGTCGCGCAGGTCGTCATTGGGCGCATAGACGATGTAGTCGATCGTTTCGGGCGCGGCCTCGCGCACCAGCTGCGCCTCGATCCCGGCCTCGGTCAGCATGTGTGGCAGCAGGTCGCGATAATCGGCCCAATCGCTGTCGGGCGCGGAAAACAGGATCTTCATGTTACCTCGGCTTGTGGACATGGGCGCTTTGTACCAGCCCGAAGGCCAGAAGCAGCACCAGCATCGCCGATCCGCCATAGCTCACCAGCGGCAGCGGCACGCCGACCACGGGGGCAAGCCCCATCACCATCGACATGTTCACCGCGAAGAACAAGAAGAAGGTCATGGTGATGCCGAGCGTGAGCAGCGAGGCAAAGCGGTCGCGGTTGTTCACCGCCGAGACGACGCAGAAGAAGATGATCAACGCATAGAGCGCCAGAAGGGTCGACGCGCCGACGAAGCCGAACTCCTCGGCCAGCGTGGTGAAGATGAAATCGGTGTGCTTTTCGGGCAGGAAGTTCAGCCGCGACTGCGTGCCCTGCATGAAGCCCCGCCCGGTCCAGCCGCCCGATCCCAGCGCGATCTTGGCCTGGGTGATGTGGTAGCCCGCGCCCAAGGGATCGTTGGAGGGGTCGATGAAGGTGTCGATGCGGCGGTACTGGTAATCCTTCAGAAGCTGCCACGACGTCCCGCGCGAGACGAACACCGCATAGACCGTGCCGAGCCCGGCGGCGATCACCGTCAGGAAATAGGCCCAGTGGACCCCGGCGGCGAACATCACCGTCGCCCCGCCGATCAACAGCAAGAGCGCGGTGCCCAGATCGGGCTGCGACAGCGTCAGCAGCGTCGGGATCGAGATGAACACCACCGGCAGCAGCACCCAGAAGATATGCGAGGTACGCCGGATCGGCAGCCAGTCGTAATAGGCGGCGAGAAACATCACGAGGCTGACCTTCATCAGCTCGGAGGGTTGCAGGCGAATGGGGCCGAGATCGATCCAGCGCTGCGCGCCCATGCCGACCTCGCCGAACATGTCGACCGCCACCAGAAGCGCGAGCGAGCCGCCATAGGCCAGCAGCGCCATGTTGCGCCAGAACCAGATCGGCACCATGGCGACGACGATCATCGCCACCATGCCGACGCCAAAGCGCTTCATCTGCGGCTCCATCCAGGGCCGGGGCGAGCCGCCCGCGACCGAGTAGAGCATCAGGAAGCCAAAGCTGCACACGGCCGCGATCAGCAGGATCACCGGCCAGTTGAGATAGAGCAGCTTGCGAAAGCCCGTGGGGACGAACTTGGCGTTGGTTTCGAGATAGCTCATGTCAGGCCCTGTCCGAGGCGCTGGTGCCGCGCGCCACGTGGTTCTCGATGCGCTTTTGCTGCTCGGCGATCTCGTCGCGCAGATGCGACGGGTAGGCGTCGAGCGGCGGCGGCCCGTCATAGAGCGCCTGCAGCGTCACGTCGCGCGCGATCGGCGCCGCGACCGAAGAGCCGCCGCCGCCATGCTCGACCACCACGGCCACGGCGTAGCGCGGGTTGTCATAGGGCGCGAAATTGACCCACAACGCGTGGTCGCGCCGCTCCCATGGCAGGTCGGCATTCGATGTCACGCCACGCGCCCGTTCCTCGGCGGTGATGCGGCGCACCTGGCTGGTGCCGGACTTGCCGGCCATCTCGAAGCCCTCGGCCACGATCCGGGCGCCGAACCCGGTGCCGCGCCGGGCGTTGGAGACGTCGTTCATCGCCGCGCGCACCCGGCGCAGGTAGTTCTCGTTGAGCCCCATCGGTTCGCCCGCGCCCGAGGGCTGGATCTCGCCGCCGATCGAATGGATCAGCCGGGGCCGCACGTCGCGCCCCGTGGCCAGCCGCGCCGTCATCACGGCGAGCTGCAACGGCGTCGCCAGAACGTAGCCCTGGCCGATCGAGGCGTTGACCGTGTCGCCGATGCGCCAGCTTTCGCCATAGCGGTCGCGCTTCCACTTGGTGTCGGGGGCGACGCCCTCGCTCACCGCCGACATCGGCACGTCATGCGCGACCCCGATGCCGAGACGGCGCGCCATCTCGGCGATCCGGTCGATGCCGATCTTCTGGCTCACCTCGTAGTAATAGACGTCGCAGCTTTCCTGCAGGGAGCGGTGCATGTTGACGTTGCCATGCCCGCCGCGCCGCCAGCAATGGAACCGGGTGCCGCCGACCTCGGTATAGCCGGGGCAGTACTCGGTGTCCTCGGGGCCGACGAGCCCCGATTCCAGCGCCGCCAGCGCCACCACCATCTTGAAGGTGGAGCCGGGCGGATAGGCGCCCTGCACGGTCTTGGCCGAAAGCGGGCGATACTTGTTCTCGTTCAGCCCGGTCCAGTCCTTGACCGAGATGCCGCGCACGAAGAGGTTCGGATCGAAGGTGGGCGCCGAGGCCACGGCGCGCAGATCGCCGGTCTCCAGATCCATCACCACCACCGAGGCGCTTTCGCCTTCGAGCCGGGCCTCGGTGTAGCTTTGCAGCTTGCTGTCGATGGTGAGCTGGATGTCGGCGCCGGACTTGCCTTCCTCGCGGTCGATCTCGCGCATCACGCGGCCCGCGGCGTTGACCTCGATCCGCTTCGTGCCGGCGGCGCCGCGCAGCGGTTCCTCGAACTTGGCCTCGACGCCGGTCTTGCCGATCTGAAAGCGCGGGATCTGCATCAAGGGGTCGGGGTTGTCCATCTTCGACAGGTCGTAATCCGACACCGGGCCGACATAGCCCACCACATGCGCGGTGTCCGAGCCGCGCGGGTAATGGCGCGACAGCCCGACCTCGGCGGTGATGCCGGGCAGGGCGGGGGCGTTGACCGTGACGCGCGCCACGTCGTCCCACGGCACCCGTTCGGCCACGGTGACGGGCACGAAGGCCGAACGCCGCCGCATTTCGGTCTTGGCGCTTTCGATCGCTTCGGGGGGCAGCGAGATCAGCCGCGCCAGCCGGTCGAGCGTGTCGTCGACATCGCCCGCCTCCTCGCGGGTGATGACGATGCGGTAATTCTGTTCGTTGACCGCGAGCGGCACGCCGTTGCGGTCGAAGATCAGCCCGCGGGCGGGCGGAATGAGCCGCATGTTGATGCGGTTCTCCTCGGCGAGCGAGCGGTAGATCTCGCCCTCCTCGACCTGCATGGAGCGCATCCGCCAGCCCAGCACGCCGACCATGCCGAGCTGCGCCGCGCCGATGACGAGACTGCGCCGCCCGATGCGGCGGGCGCTTTCGGCGGTTTCCTTCGGCGGTCGCTTCATGCGGAGATCCTCCGGCGGGTGTCGGTCGGGTTGCGGTCGAGACGCAGCAGCCAGCGCGCGGCGACGGCCACGACAGGGGTAGACCAGCGCCGTCGCGATCGCCTGGCTCGTCACCAGCGCCGCGGGCGGCGCGGGCACCATCGTCACGAGCAGCACCAGCTGCGCCGCGGCGAGGATGCCCGCCACCGCGAGACCGGCCGCGCCCCATTCGACCGCGAAGCCGCCCGCGCGCAGCCGGTGATGCCGGCGCCGGAGCATCTCGGTCGCGATCACCGTCAGCGCCGCCATCAGCCCCGGCGGGCGCTGGAACAGGAAATCGGTCAACAGCATGATCGCCGCCACGAGCCAGACCGGCGCCAGCGCCGGGCGCCGCAGGGTCCACAACAGCACCACCGCGAGCAGCAGGTCCGGCCCGGCCCAGCGCGGCGGCAGCGTGTCGAGCGGCAAGAGCCGCAGGAAGATCAGCCCCATGGCGAGGCCCGCGAAGCCCGCGCGCCCCAGCCAGAGCCGGGCCTGGCGCGGGTTAGCCATCGCCGGCCTCCTCCGCCGCGTCGGGCGTGTCGAGGGCCGGGGCGGGCGGGCCGAAGACCTCGCGCGGCTCAGGCACGATCAGGCGGCCCGTTTCGTCCACCGTCTCGGCCTGGTGGCTGCGCAGCACCCGCAAAAACTCCAGCCGTTCGTAATCGGCGGCCAGCCGGATCCGCAGCCGCCCGTCGGCGCCCATCGTCACCTGTCCGACCAGCAGGTCGGCGGGAAACATGCCGCCATCGCCCGAGGACACGACCCGGTCGCCGGGGCGCACGAGGTCGGGGTTCTCGAGAAAATCGATCGGCGGATAGATCGTGTTGTCGCCCGCGAGGATCGCGCGCTGCCCCGAAGGCTGGATCGTCACCGGGATGCGGCTCGACGTGTCGGTCAGGAGCAGCACCCGGCTGGTGGCGTGGCCCACGCCCGAGATCCGGCCCACCAGGCCGATCCCGTCCATCGCGGGCCAGCCGTCGAGCACGCCGTCGCGCGCCCCGACATTGACCAGCACCGATTGCCGGAAGGGCGATCCGCTGTCGGCCATCACCACGCCGGTGATGTAGGTCAGCCGCGGATCGAGCCGGACATTGTTGAGATCCAGAAGCTTGGCGTTCTCCTGTTCGAGCTGCAGCGCCGCCTCGCGCCATGCGCGCATCTGCTGCAATTCGCGCCTGAGCTGCTGGTTCTGCTCGTGCAGCCCGGCATAGCTGTGGAAATTGCCGACCATGGTGACCAGCCCGGTCACCGGCGCCAGCGCCCAGTCGAAGGAGGGCAGCACCCGGTCGACCACCTCCGCGCGCATCCGTTCGACGCGCGGGCTGTCGATGCGCCACAGCGCGAACAGCGCCAGCAGCGCCAGCAAAAGCAGCCCGACCAGCAGCCTGCGGATCGGGCGGGCAAATTCCTCGCCGCTGTTCTTAGGTCTCGCCAAGGAGCGCGCACCCCCTCGTGATATGGCATGTCAGCCCCCGCGGGGGCGGGGACGGGACACCCGGGCCGGGTGCCGCGATCAGCTGTCGTAGTCTATCACATGGCGCAGCTGTTTTTCGTATTCCAGCGCCTTGCCGGTGCCCAGCGCCACACAGTTGAGTGACTCGTCGGCCACGGAGACCGCAAGCCCGGTCTGCTCGCGCAGCGCGAGGTCGAGCTGCCCCAGAAGCGCGCCGCCGCCCGTCAGCATCACGCCGCGATCGACGATGTCGGCGGCGAGATCCGGCGGCGTCGCCTCGAGCGCGGTCATCACCGCCTCGCAGATCTGCTGCACCGGCTCGGCCAGCGCCTCGGCGATCTGCGCCTGTGAGATCTCGGTTTCCTTCGGCACGCCGTTCAGGAGGTCGCGGCCCCGGATATGCATCGACTGGCCGCGCCCGTCATCGGGCATCCGCGCGGTGCCGATCTGGGTCTTGATCCGCTCGGCCGTGGCCTCGCCCACCAGAAGATTGTGCTGACGGCGCAGGTAGCTGACGATCGCCTCGTCCATCCGGTCGCCGCCGACCCGCACCGAGCGGGCATAGACGATGTCGCCAAGCGAGAGCACCGCGACCTCGGTGGTGCCGCCGCCGATGTCCACGACCATGTTGCCGGTGGGATCGGTGATCGGCATGCCCGATCCGATCGCCGCGGCGATCGGCTCGGCGATCAGGCCCGCGCGCCGCGCGCCCGCCGACATCACCGATTGCCGGATCGCGCGCTTTTCCACCGGGGTCGCGCCATGCGGCACGCAGACGATGATCTTGGGCTTGGAGAAGGTCGTCCGCTTGTGCACCTTGCGGATGAAATACTTGATCATTTCCTCGGCGACGTCGAAATCGGCGATCACGCCTTCGCGCATCGGCCGGATCGCCTCGATCGAGCCCGGCGTCCGGCCCAGCATCAGCTTGGCGTCCTCGCCGACGGCGAGCACCTTCTTGACGCCGTCCTTGACGTGGTAGGCCACCACCGAAGGCTCCGACAGCACGATGCCGCGGCCCTTGACATAGACCAGCGTGTTCGCCGTGCCGAGGTCGATCGCCATGTCAGACGAAAACAAGCTGCCCAATCCGAACATGGCGTGATCTATCCCGCTTCCAGTGCTGTGATGTTCCGCGACTCCGAGCGCCTGCGGACCTCGGGCCTTATAGGCATGACGGCCCCTCGCGGAAAGGCCTGCAACCGATGCGGTCAGCGCATTTTCGCCGTTTCCCGCAGTGTCGTTGCGTTCCGGCCCCGGCCCCGACCCCGGACGCCCCCGGCTCTGGGCGGCGCCGATGCGCCGCCCGGGGCCGGGGACACCGGCTCAGCTGTTCGCGTCGTAATAGCCGATATCCTTCATGTCGGCCCCCGGCGCGGTCTTTTCGCGCCGCACCAACAGCCGGTTCACGGCGTTGATATAGGCCTTGGCCGAGGCGACGACGGTGTCGGTGTCGGCCGACTGGCCGGTGCCGATGCGCCCGTCCTCCTCGAGCCGGACCGACACGGTGGCCTGCGCGTCCGTGCCTTCGGTCACCGCCGCCACCTGGTAGAGCTGCAGCCGCGCCTCGTGCGGGAACAGCGCCTTGATGGCGTTGAAGGTGGCGTCGACGGGGCCGTCGCCGGTCGCGTCGATCGAGCGGTCCTCGTCGTCGATGCTCAGCGTCATCTCGGCATGCTGCGGGCCTTCGGTGCCGCAGATCACCTTGAGCGATTTCAGCCGCACCCGGTCCGAGACCGCCTCGTTCTGGCGCACCAGCGCGATCAGGTCCTCGTCATAGACCTCCTTCTTGCGGTCGGCCAGCTCCTTGAACCGCACGAAGGTGTCGTTGAGCTGGTTGTCGGCCATCTCGAAGCCCAGATCCTTGAGCTTGGCGCGCAGCGCCGCGCGGCCCGAATGCTTGCCCAGCGGCAGCGAGGTGCCCGACAGGCCCACATCCTCGGGGCGCATGATCTCGAAGGTCTCGGCGTTCTTGAGCATCCCGTCCTGGTGGATGCCGCTTTCATGCGCGAAGGCGTTCTTGCCGACGATCGCCTTGTTGAACTGCACCGGGAAACCCGAAACGGTCGCGACGCGGCGCGAGATGTTCATGATCCTGCGCGTGTCGACGCCGGTGTCCCACGGCATGATGTCGTGGCGCACCTTGAGCGCCATCACCACCTCTTCGAGCGCGGTGTTGCCCGCGCGCTCGCCCAGGCCGTTGATCGTGCATTCGATCTGCCGCGCGCCGCCCTCGACGGCGGCCAGCGAATTGGCCGTCGCCATGCCCAGATCGTTGTGGCAGTGGGTCGCGAAGATGATGTCCTCCGCGCCCGGCACCTCCTTGATCAGCCGGCGGATCAGGTCGGCCGATTCAACCGGGGCGGTATAACCCACCGTGTCGGGGATGTTGATCGTCGTGGCGCCCGCCTTGATCGCGATCTCGACCACGCGGGCGAGGTAATCCCATTCGGTCCGGGTCGCGTCCATCGGCGACCACTGCACGTTGTCGCACAGGTTGCGCGCATGGGTCACGGTCTCGTGGATCCGCTGCGCCATCTCGTCCTGCGACAGGTTGGGGATGGCGCGGTGCAGCGGCGAGGTGCCGATGAAGGTGTGGATGCGCGGCGAGCGGGCGTGCTTCACCGCCTCCCAGCAGCGGTCGATATCCTTGAAATTGGCGCGGGCGAGGCCGCAGATCGTGGCCTGCTTCGACTGCTTGGCGATCTCGCTCACCGCCTTGAAATCGCCCTCCGAGGCGATCGGGAAGCCGGCTTCGATGATGTCGACGCCCATCTCGTCGAGCAGCTCGGCGATCTCCAGCTTCTCGGCATGGCTCATGGTGGCGCCGGGCGATTGCTCGCCGTCGCGCAGCGTCGTGTCGAAGATCAGGACGCGGTTCTCGGGGCGGGTGTCTGGGGTCGTGATCATGTCGGATTGTCCTTCTGGTCCGGGTGCTTGTCCGGCGCGTTCATCCCCTCTGAGCGGTCGCGCCGAATGGCACGCTCAGAGGCGCGTAAGGAGAAGGAGGGTCCGAAGCGCGAACGGGGCCGCAGGGGACGAAAGGGAAATGTTCCGGCTCATGAGCGGGACTATATCGCCCGATTCCGCGATGAAAACCCCTAAGAGACGAGAAGTCCCAACTCCGCATCCGAGGCGACGCGGTCATACTTGTCAGACGGCGGCATCGGGCGGTCGCGCCAGTCCGGCTCGAACGCGAAGCTCGACCTCTCGCGCCCCTCGGGCCGCGCGCCGTTGCCCGACCCAACGGCGTAATCGTAATAGAGCTTGACGATCTGGTCGTAGCGCACCTGCTGCGCCGCTTCGTGATCGAGGCAGGCCGCGCGCCAGCGCCGGACCCGCGCGAACTCCGGCGTGTCGGGCAATTCGAAGCCCTCGTAATGATCGAGAAACCAGAACCGCATCATCAGCGGCGTGTAGACGATCTCGGGCAGGCCGAAGCGGTCGAACAGCCACGTGCCGTCAGGGTTGTGCCGCTCCAGCATGTCGCCGAGCCAGCGGTAATGGCCGAGCAGCGCCGCGCGCTTGTCATCGGTCCGGGTCCGGTCGGTGTTCATCACGAAGCCGTAGCCCGCCATGCCGAACGGCCCCTCGCGGGTGATGAACAGCCGCTCGATGCCGCGCTCGAACGGGTCTTCGCGGGCGATGCGCGGCGTGGCCCAGCGTTCCTCGACATAGCGCAGGATCACGAGGCTTTCCTTGAGGATGCCGCCCCCTTCGGTCTCCAGCACCGGCAGCGCGGTGGTGCCGCCGGTCTTCTCCAGAAGCCAGCCGGGGCGTGGCTCGGTGATGTCGATGACGCGGAACGCGACCGCGTCGGACAGCCCCTTGAGCGCGAGCAGGATCTCCACCCGTTGCGAAAACGGGCAGACCGGGATGTGGTAGATGACCGGCTTGTTCATGAACGCCCCTCCCTCGTGCGCCATCATGCCACGCTGCACCGATGCCTGCCAAGAATTGACCGGCGGCGGGGGGCGGCTAGGTCGCTCTGACATGACACAGGACATCAAACGGGCGCTCGTCACCGGCGGCGCGAAGGGCATCGGGCGCGGCATCGTCGCGCGGCTGGTGAAGGAGGGCTGGCAGGTCGCGGCCATGGATCGCGACGCGGCGGCGCTTGCCGATCTGCCGACCGGCGCGCGCGGCATCGAGGCCGATGTCTCGGACGAGGCGCAGGTCGCGGCCGCCATCGCCGCGACCGGCTGGGACGGGCTCGACCTTCTGGTCAACAATGCCGGGCTGGCCAGCCCGGAGGTCGGCCCGATCGAGGAGTTGGACCTCGCGACGTGGAACGCCTTCATCGGCACCAATCTCACCGGCGCCTTGCTGATGGCCAAGCATGGCGTGCCGCTCTTGCGCGCGCGGCGCGGCGCCATCGTCAACATCACCTCGTCCCGCGCGGTGCAGTCCGAGCCGCAGACCGAACCCTATGCCGCTGCCAAGGGCGGTCTGACCGCGCTGACCCACGCGCTCGCCGTCTCGCTCGGCCCCGAGATCCGGGTGAACGCCATCGCGCCGGGCTGGATCGTCACGACGGGCTGGGACGAGCTGCGCGAGATCGACCACGCCCAGCACCCGGCGGGCCGCGCAGGCCGCCCCGAGGACGTGGCCGAGGCGGTGCTGTGGCTGGCGCAGGCGGGCTTCATGACCGGCGAGAGCATCCTTCTCGACGGCGGCATGACCCGAAAGATGATCTATGCCGAGTGACGCCCCCGCCACCGCGCTGGTGATCGGCGCCTCGGGCGGCATCGGCGCCGCGCTTGCCGCCGCGCTGGAGGCGCGCGGTTCGGCGGTGACGCGGCTGTCGCGCAGCGCCGACGGGTTCGACGTGACCGACCCGGCCTCGGTCGAGACACATCTGGGCGGGCTGGGCGGTTCGTTCGAGCTGATCCTCGTCGCGGTGGGCCTCCTCGCGCCAAAGGGGCAGGGGCCCGAGAAATCGCTCGATGCCATAGAGGCCGGGACGATGGCGCGGGTCATGGCGGTCAACGCCATCGGCCCGGCGCTGATCCTGCGCCATGTGCCGCGGCTTCTGGCGGCGGGTGGGCGCTGCGGCGTGTTGTCGGCGCGGGTCGGCTCGATCGGCGACAACGGTATCGGCGGCTGGCATTCCTACCGCGCGTCCAAGGCGGCGCTGAACCAGATCGTGCACGGCGCCGCGATCGAACTGAGGCGCCACGACAAGGGCGCGGTGCTCGCCGCGCTGCATCCCGGCACGGTCGAAACGGCGTTCACCGCCCCCTATGCCGGACGCCACAGCATGGTGACGGCGAAAGAGGCGGCGCAGAACCTGCTGCGGGTCATGGGACGGCTCGGCCCGGCGCAGTCGGGCGGATTCTTCGACTGGCGCGGCGAAGAGGTGCCGTGGTGATACCGGCGCCGGCGTGGCAGGTGCGGTCTCCGATGTAGATGCCGCGCGGGGCTGAACGCTAGTTCGCGGTCGTCTCGTCGGTCTGCGCCTCGGCTGCCTCGTCCTCATCCCCGTCCGGGGCAGGGGCACCGTCTTCGGGCGCCGTCTCGCCGGTCTCCGGCGCATCGGTCGCGCCGTCGGTGCCGGGCGCGGCCTCGTCGGCCCCGGCGGGAGCGTCCGGGGTGCGCGGTGTCTCTTCCGCGCCATCCTGCGGCGCGTCTTCCGTTTCGGCGTCGCTCTCGACCGGGGCGTTGCCGACAAAGGCGCCGTCGCGCCAGCCGCCATCCTCGGTCTCGCCGGTGGCATAGCGCATCACGCCGCGCCCCTGCCTGCGCCCGTCGCGGAACGCGCCTTCGTAGACGTCGCCATTGGCATAGGTCGCCACGCCTTCGCCCTCGATTTCACCTTCGGACCACTGGCCTTCATAGGTGAAACCGTCGGGCATGGTGATCTTGCCTTCCCCGTGCCGTTGCCCGTCCTCGAAGCCGCCTTCATAGACGGTGCCGTCGGCATAGGTGGCGATGCCCTGTCCCTCGCGCTGGCCGCCGACCCAGCCGCCTTCATAGCTGTAGCCGTCGGCATAGGTCATCCTGCCCTGCCCGTGGTTCTGCGCGTTGAGGAATTCGCCCTCGTAGACGAGACCGTTGGCGTATGTGGCGGTGCCCGTGCCCTCGATCACGCCCTCGCGCCAGTCGCCCTCATAGGTGGAGCCGTCGGGATAGGTGATCTTGCCGGTGCCGTGGGCGAGATCGTTCTCGAACCGGCCCTCATAGACCGACCCGTCGGGATAGGTGACCTTGCCCATCCCCTCGATCCGCCCCTCGGCCCAGGCGCCGACATAGCGGTAGCCATCCGTGCCGGTGAAGCTGCCCTGCCCATGGCGGCGGTCATTCTCGAAATTGCCTTCGTAGACGTCGCCATTGGCGTATTCGACCCGGCCCTCGCCTTCGCGCTTGCCCGCGACGAAGCGGCCTTCGTAGACATCGCCATTGGGCTGTTCGAGCCGGCCTTCGCCCTCGATCTGCCCGTCGCTCCAGCCGCCTTCGTAGACCAGCCCGTCGGGCATTTCGAGACGGCCCTGGCCGTCGCGCTCGCCGCCCCTGAGCGTGCCCGCATAGGTGGAGCCGTCGGGATAGGTGATTTCGCCTTCGCCTTCCTTGACGCCGTTGATCCACTGGCCGTCATAGACATAGCCGTCCGGGCTGGTGAGCGTGCCGCTGCCGTGATGCATGGCGTTGCGGAATTCGCCCTCGTAGCGGGTGCCGTTGGCGTATTCGGCGGTGCCGCGGCCGGTGATCTTGCCGTCCTCCCACTCGCCCTCATAGGTGCCGCCATCGGCAAAGGTGATCCGGCCCACGCCCTCGGGCTTGCCGCGCGCGAACTGGCCCTCATAGACCGAGCCGTTGGGAAAGGTGGCGCGGCCCTCGCCGCGGATTTCGCCTTCGAACCATTCGCCCTCGTAGGCATAGCCATTGGGCAGCCGGTAGCTGCCCTGACCATGCTGGCGGCCATTGAGAAAGGTGCCCTCGTAGACGCCGCCATCCTCGTATTGCTTGGTGGTGATCTCCTGCGCATGGGCGCCCGGCGCCTGCGCAAGCGTCGCCGCCGCCGCGAGAGTGAACGCGCGCATGGCTCGTGCCGACATGACCGATTGCCCCCGATCGCTGGGCCCGGTTCGACCGGTCCCTGTTTCCGCTTTCGCGTTAGAGTAGCGGTGCCCCCGGCCCAAGACAACAGCCCCCGGCAGGCGCGCCGGGCGGGCTTGCGCCGGCGCCGCGCGCCTCTAATCTGCGATCGACCCCGACCGTTGCCGGAAAAGCCGCCATGCCCGAGAACAAGACCATGCCCACCGGCGCAAGCGTGTCCGCCTTTCTCGACGCGGTGACGCCCGAGCGCAAACGCGAGGACGCGCAGGCGCTCGATGCGCTGTTTCGCGAGGTGACGGGCTACGTGCCGCAGATGTGGGGGCCGTCGATCGTCGGCTACGGCGCCTATGACTACGTCTATGACAGCGGCCGGACAGGGCGTTTCCTCGCCACCGGGTTTTCGCCTCGAAAGGCGAACCTCGTGCTCTACATCATGCCCGGCTACGACGCGGCCAACCCGATCCTCGACCGTCTGGGCAAGCATCGGCTGGGCAAATCGTGTCTTTACATCAACAAGCTCGCCGATGTGGATCGCGGCGTTCTGGCACAGCTGATCCGGCACGGGCTCGACCGGCTGGCGGGCTACTGGCCGGTGCATCCGATCTGATCCGGGCCCGCCCGCAAGGACCGACATGACAGAAGACGACACGCCCCTCAGGGGCCGCTGGATCGCCATGGCGGCGCTTTTGGTGGCGGGGTTCATGAACCTGATCGACGTGACCATCGTCAACGTCGCGATCCCGTCGCTGCAGGCGGCCTTCGATGCCACCGACAGCCAGATCGAATGGGTCGTCGCCGCCTATATCCTGAGCTTCGCGCTGTTCTTGCTGCCCGCGGGCCGGCTGGGCGACGTGGTCGGGCGGCGGCGGATGTTCGTGATCGGGGTCACGGTCTTCACCATCGCCTCGGCGCTGTGCGGGCTCGCGCCGGGCATCGGCGGCCTCGTGGCGGCGCGGGTGTTGCAGGGCATCGGCGGCGCGATGATGACGCCGCAGACGCTGGCGCTGGTGCCCGCGCTGTTCCCGCCGCGCGAACGCGGCGCGGCCTTCGCGCTGTTCGGCCTTTCGGCGGGGCTTGCGAGCGTCACCGGGCCGGTGCTGGGCGGGTTCCTGATCGGCGCCGACATCGCGGGGCTCGACTGGCGGCCCATTTTCCTCGTCAACATTCCCGTGGGCGTGATCGCGGTTCTGGCCGCGATGCGCTTCGTGCCGAAGATCCCCGGCGACAAGGCGCTGCGCCTCGATCTCGTCGGCATGGCGCTGGCGGGCACGGGGCTGATGCTGCTGCTGTTTCCGCTGATCGAGGGGCGCCAGCTCGGCTGGCCGCTGTGGTGTTTCGCGATGATGGCCGCCGCCATGCCGGTGGGCGTGGGCTTCGTGCTGTGGCAACGCCGCCAGGCCCGCGCGGGCGCGCCGCAGCTGATCCCGGCAAGCCTTCTGGCCAATGGCGACTATGTGACGGGCTCGATGCTGGCGACGCTGCTCTTCGCGGGCATCCCGGGGTTCTTTCTCGTCTTCGCGATCTTCCTTCAGGTGGGCTTCGGGCTGACGCCGCTGCAATCGGGGCTCACCACCATGCCGTTCTCGCTCGGCGTGCTGGGTGCGTCGGTGCTGTCGGGCCGCCTCGGCACGCGCTGGCCGCGCGAGCGGATCACGGCGGGGGCGGTGCTTCTGGTGACCGGGATGACGGCGCTGCGGCTGGTGCTGCCCGACGAGGACGGGGCGCTGTCGCGCCTGGCCTTCGTGCTGCCTCTGGGTCTTGCCGGGCTCGGGCTCGGCACCGCCGTCTCGCCGTTGTTCCAGACGGTGCTCGCCAACGTGGCCGACCGCGACACCGGCGCGGGATCGGGCGCGCTGCAAAGCTTTCAGCAGGTCGGCGGCGCGCTGGGCGTGGCGGTGATGGGGCAGCTGTTCTTCGGGATGCTGCGCGCGGGCGGCGGCCACCCGGACGCGCTCTCGGCTTCGCTGTGGTTCAACGCCGCCGCCTTTCTCGCCGTGGCGCTGCTGGTCTGGCGGTTGCCGGAACCGCGCCTCGTGCCGGGGCGGGGCACGCCGGGGCAGGGCGGCAGGTCCGCCCCCGCCCCGGCGGAGTGATCAGAGCGTCAGCTGGTAGCTGTGCGGCACCCATGCAAAGCCGTCATCCACCGCCATGACATAGCCCGCTCCGGGAAAGGGCATGTGGTAGCCGATCACCGGCATCTTGCGCTCGGCCGCCATCGACAGCACCCGGCGCCGGGTCTCGACCGCCATGTCCTTGTCGGTGTCGAAGCTGACATGCCAGTCCGGCTCGCCCACCGACCAGACGTAATGGTTGGCGGTATCGGCCATCAGCAGCAGCTCGCCCTCGCTTCCCGTCACGGTGAAGACGAGGTGGCCCGGCGTATGGCCAAAGGCCGCCATCGCGGTGAGCGGGCCGAGCTGGTCGCCATCCTCGATGAATTGCAGCTCCGCCTCGAGCGGCCGTACCTTGGCCTCGAAGCCTTCGTTGTCCTGCCCGGCCCAGTGGTCGAACTCGACCCGCCCGGCGTGGTGCGAGGCGTTGGCAAAGGTCTTTTCCCCGGCCTCGGTCATCAGCCCGCCGATATGGTCGCCATGCATGTGGGTCAGCACCACATGGGTGACATCCCCGGGCGAGCGGCCTGCGGCCTCCAGCGCGGCGGTGATGCCCGCCGCGTCGAGGCCGGTATCGACGAGGATCACGTTTTCGCCCGCCTCGACCAGCACCGGGTTGAAGAAGAACCGCGCCTCCTCGGAGGGGATGAAGTTCTCCTCGCTGACCTGTGCGAAGGTCGCGTCGTCGACATTGAGCCCGAAGATGGCGTGCGGCTCGGGCACGACGCGGCTGCCGGCGAGCAGGGTGGTCACCTTGACGTCGCCCAGCGTGAAGGCGCGGTGCGTCGGAAGCGCGACGCCGTTCTCGGCCGGGGCGGACTGGGCGCGGGCGGTGCCGGGCAGGCCCGCGCTCGCGGCCAGTGGCAGTGCCGCACCGGCCATGAGCGCCGCGCGGCGGCTGATGGAATGGGACATCTGAGGTCTCCTCTGCGGTATGTCCCGCCAGAGGATAGGGCGCGCCGGGGGCTTTCCCAGCGTCAGCTCGCACGCAGGTTGTGCGTCACAGCCACCATTGATCGATCGCGGCGATGTCGTCGTCGGACCAGCCGAAATGATGCGCGAATTCATGCACCGTCACATGCGCCACCATCTCGGCCACCGTGACATCGCCGCGCTCGGCCCATTCGTCGAGGATCGGCCGCCGGAACAGCCAGACCACGTCCGGCCCGTGCGGCACGTCCCAGTTGGATTTCTCGGTCATCGGAATGCCGTCATAAAGCCCGGTCAGCTCGAACGGCTCCATCTCCATCTGGTCGAGAATGTCGTCGGGGGCGAAATCCACCACCCGCAGCGCCACCGCGCGCGCCGCCGCCCGGAACGGCGCGGGCAGGGTGTCGATCACGTGGCGGGCGATCGCCTCCATCTCGTCGAGAGAGGGGGCGAGCGGGCTTTGGGCAAAGGGGTCGGGCGTGCTCTCCATGCCCCCGATATGGACAAAACGCCGTCCTTGTGAAAGAGCCCATGGCGAACAGGAGAGCCCCATGACAACGACCCGTTTCGCCCCGTCCCCCACCGGCTGGATGCATATCGGCAACCTGCGCGCCGCGCTGTTCAACCACGCCATCGCGCGGCAACAGGGCGGGGAATTCATCCTGCGCATCGACGACACCGACCAGGAACGCTCCAAGCCCGAATATGTCGACGGCATCCTCGAGGCGCTCGACTGGCTTGGCATCACCCATGACCGGGTGGAGCGGCAGTCCGACCGGATGGAGCGCTACACGGCGGCGCGCGAGAAGCTGGTCGCCGACGGGCGGCTCTACGAATGCTTCGAGACCCCGGCCGAGCTGGATCTCAAGCGCAAGAAGCAGCTCAACATGGGCAAGCCGCCGGTCTATGACCGCGCCGCACTCGACCTCAGCGACGCCGAGAAGGACCGCCTGCGCGCCGAGCGCGGCAGCCATTGGCGCTTCAAGCTCGACCGCGAGCGGATCGAGTGGGAGGACGGCATTCTCGGCCCGATCTCGATCGACGCGGCGAGCGTGTCGGACCCGGTGCTGATCAAGGAAAGCGGGCAGGTGCTCTATACCTTCGCCTCCTCGGTCGACGACGCGGAAATGGGCATCACCGACGTGGTGCGCGGCTCGGACCACGTGACCAACACCGCGACCCAGATCCAGATCATCCGCGCGCTGGGCTTTGAGCCGCCGCGCTTCGCGCATCACAGCCTGCTCACCGGACCGCAGGGCGAGGCGCTCTCCAAGCGGCTCGGCACGCTGAGCTTGCGCGATCTGAAGGACGCGGGCATCGAGCCGATGGCGATCCTGAGCCTGATGGCGCGGCTGGGCTCGTCGCAGCCCGTGGAGCTGCGCCAGACGCCCGAAGAGGTGATCGAAGGGTTCGACATCGCCAGCTTCGGCGCCGCGCCGACCAAGCTCGACCCCGCCGATCTGGAGCCGCTCACCGCGCGCTGGCTGTCGCAGCAACCCCTCTCCGAGGTGCGGGCCGATGTCGCCGCCGCGGGCGTGCCGGACGACTTGGCCGAACCGTTCTGGGCGGCGGTGCACGAGAACCTCAAGACCCGAGCCAGCCTCAAGGAATGGTGGGCGGTGTTCCGCGACGGCCGCGCGGGCCGAGCCGAGCCCGAGGATGCCGAGTTCGTGGCGCAGGCGCTGGGCCTTCTGGGCGAGCCGCCCTACGGCCCCGAGACGTGGAAGCAGTGGACCGATGCCGTGAAGGCGGAGACGGGCCGCAAGGGCAAGGGGCTGTTCTTGCCGCTGCGCCGCGCCGTCACCGGCATGGATCACGGCCCCGAAATGGCGGGCGTCATGGCGCTGATGCAGGTCAAGCCGCAGCTCTGATCCGAAACGCGACCGGCACCGCCCGCACCCAATGGGAGGCGGGCGGGGCCGGTCATTTTTCCTACCATGGCCGACCGGCGCGCCGCAGGGCGACCCGCCGAACCGGGCCGGTTCAGTCCTGCGCCCTGAGCACCTGCGCCGGGCGGACCTTCAGGGGCCGCCACGCAAAGCCCAGCCCCGCCATCAGGCTGGCGATCGCCCCACCCAGCACGATGCCGATGGCCGAGGTCCAGATCACCGCGAAATCCGTCTCCATCACGAAGCGCGCCACCGCCCAGCCGCCAAGCACGCCCGCGCCGAGCGCCACCAGCCCGGCGGCGGCGCCCAGGAGCGCCGCGCGCAGCGCAAAGCTCGCGAGGATGCGGCGGCGCGAGGCGCCGAGCGTCTTGAGGATCGCCGCCTCGTAGGTGCGCGACCGCTCACCCGCCGCCGCCGCCCCGATCAGCACCAGAAACCCGGTGAGCAGCGTGGCCGCCGCGCCATAGCGGGTGGCCGCCGCGATGCCGTCGATCACCCGTGTCACCTGCGCGATGGCGTCGCGCACGCGGATCGCGGTGATGTTGGGATAGGCATCGGCCAGGTCGCGCAGGATCGCGGCCTCGGCCTGCTCCTCGGCATAGACGGTCGAGATCCAGCTATGCGGTGCCCCCGCGAGCGCGCCGGGGTTCATCGACATCACGAAGGCGATGGCCGCCGATCCGAAATCGACGCGGCGCAAATTGGCGATGGTCGCCGTCACGTCGCGGCCCAGTACGTTGACGGTGATCTCGTCGCCGACGCCGAGCCCGATCTCCAGCGCCTCTTCCTCGGCAAAGCTGATCAGCGGCGGGCCGTCATAGCCTTCGTCCCACCATTCGCCCGCGACGATCTCCTCGTCCTCGGGCGGCGTGGTCGAATAGGTCAGGCCGCGGTCGCCATGCAGCACCCAGTGATCGGCCACCTCGCGCGCGGGGCGGCCATTGATGCCGGTGATGATGCCGCGCAGCATCGGCGCGCTGTCGACGCGGGAGACCTGCGGATCGCCGTCGAGCCTTTCGCGAAAGCCGTCGATCTGCTCGGGTTGGATGTCGACGAAGAAATAGGCGGGCGCGACCTGTGGCAGATCGTCGGTAATGGCGCGGCGCAGGTTGCCGTCGATCTGGCCCACCGCGGCCAGCACCGACAGGCCGAGCCCGAGCGACAGCACCACCGAGCCGGTTTCACCGCCGCGCTTGCCGATCGCGCCGAGTGCCAGCCGCAGGCCGGGCCGCCCGCGCAAGCCCCGCCCGAAGCGCCGCGCCAGCGCCTGCACGCCCAAGGCCGCGAGCGACAAGAGCACCAGCGCGCCCGCGATGCCGCCCGCGGTCGACAGCGTCAGCCGCCATGTGCCCGAAAACAGCACCGCCGACGCCAGAAGCACCGCCACGAGCCCGAGGATGGTGCTTAGGTAACGCCGCCGGGGCAGGGCGCCGCCCGCGCCCATCGCGTCGCGAAACAGCGTCGCGGCGCGCACGTTTTCCGTCCGCGCCAGCGGCCAGAGCGTGAAGATCCCCGCCACCAGCGCGCCGTAAAGCGCCGCCTCGACCAGCGGGCGCGGATAGATCCCGAACTCCGCCGGGATCGGCAGCCGCGCGGTGATCAGCGGCGCCAGCGCCAGAGGAGCCAGCACCCCGAGCGCCAGCCCGATGGCAAGGCCCAGAAGCGTCAGCGCGCCGATCTGGAAGAAATAGGTCAAAAAGATCGTCGACCGCGTGGCCCCAAGCGTCCTGAGCGTGGCGATGGTCGCGGTCTTGCCCGACAGATAGGCCCGCACGGCGGCCGAGATGCCGACCCCGCCCACCGCGAGACCCGACAACCCGATCAGCACGAGAAACGAGCCGAGCCGGTCGATGAACACCTCCGTGCCGCCCGCGCCGCGCCGCGCGTCGCGCCAGCGCAGCCCGCTGTCGCGAAACCGCGTCCCTGCCTCGTCCTCGAGCGCCTGAAGATCGGCGGCGGGGGGCAGGTCCATGCGGTACATGGTCGAGAACAGCGTGCCTTCGGCCAAGAGCCCCGACGCCGCCAGATCCGCGCGCAGCACGAGGCTGCGCGGCCCGAAGTCGAAGCCGCCCGAGGCGCTGTCGGGATAGCGCGCGAGCACCGCCGAGAGCACGAAATCCTGCGTGCCGAGCCGGACGCGATCGCCGGGCGACAGCGCCAGCCGGTCCACCAGGGCCCGCTCCATGACGATGCCGGGCAGGCCGTCTGCACCCGCGAAGGCCGCCTCGAGCGGCATCTCCGGCTCCAGCCGGACCTGTCCGATCAACGGATAGGCATCGTCCACCGCGCGGATCTGGGTCAGCGCGCGCTCGGCCTCGCCGCCGCGATCGACCACCGCCATGGAGCGGAAATCGACCACCTCCGAGACGGTTTCGGCCACGCCCCGCATCCAAGCCAGCTCGTCATCGGTGGCGTAGCGATAGGTCAGCTCGATCTCGGCGTCGCCACCGAGGATCGCGGCGCTTTCGCGCTCCAGCCCGGCCTGGATCGCGGAGCGGACCATGCCGACGGCGGCGATGGCGGCAACGCCGAGCGCGAGGCAGGCGAGAAAGATGCGAAAGCCGCGCAGGCCGCCGCGCAGTTCGCGCCGCGCGAGGCGGGCCGACAGCGCGAGGCTCATGCCGCCACCCGCCCGTCATCGAGCCGCACCACCCGGTCGCAGCGTTCGGCCAGCTCGGGCGCATGCGTCACCATCACCAGCGTCGCGCCATGCCGGTCGCGCAGATCGAACAGGAGATCCATGATCTGCGCGCCGTTGGCGGCATCGAGATTGCCGGTGGGCTCGTCGGCCAAAAGGATCTTGGGATGCGGCGCGGTGGCGCGGGCCAGCGCCACGCGCTGTTGCTCGCCGCCCGACAGCTGGCCGGGATAATGGCCCGAGCGATGGCCGAGCCCGACCGCCTCGAGTTGCGCCTCGGCACGATCATGCGCATCGCGCAGCCCGGCAAGTTCCAGAGGGATTGCAACATTTTCCAGCGCGGTCATTGTCGGGATCAGGTGGAAGGACTGGAACACCACACCCATATTGTCACGGCGGAACCGGGCCAGCGCGTCCTCGTCCAGCGCGGTGAGATCATGGCCCAGCGCCGCGACGGAGCCGCCGGTGGCGCGCTCCAGGCCGCCCATGAGCATGAGGAGAGACGACTTGCCAGAGCCACTCGGACCGACGAGCCCCAGCGTCTCGCCCGGCGCCACGTCGAGCGTGATCCCGTGCAGGATCTCCACCGGGCCGGCATTGCCCGACAATGTCAGCTCGGCATCAAGAAGGGAGAGGACGGGGTCGGTCATGGCTCGGGCCTTTCATCGCGCACGCCCCGAGCGATATGGCGCAAGCGCCGCGATGCGCAAGCTGTTGGCGTTGCTGCTGATCGCCGCAGCCCCCTTGGCCGCGCAGGCCGAGGATCTGGTCATCGCGGCGCTGGGCGACAGCCTGACCGCGGGCTACGGGCTGCCGCAGGATGACGGGCTGGTGCCGCAGCTTCAGGGCTGGCTCGACGCGCAGGGCGTGGAGGTGCGGCTCGTCAATGCGGGGGTGTCGGGCGACACCTCGGCGGGCGGGCTGGCGCGGGCCGACTGGACGCTCACGCCGGAGGTCGACGCGATGATCGTGGCACTGGGCGGCAATGATTTCCTGCGCGGGCTCGACCCGGACGCGATGGCGGCCAATCTCGACGGCATTCTCGACAAGGCCGAGGCGGCGGGGGTCGAGACGCTTCTGGTGGGGATCAAGGCGGGGCCGAATTACGGGCCCGATTATGCCGCGGAGTTCGACGCGGCCTATGCCGACCTCGCCGCCGCGCATGGCGTGCCGCTCTATCCCGATTTCTTCGCACCGCTGCAAGGCGGGCGCGGCGTCGAGGCGGCGCGGCGGGCCTATCTGCAGGCCGACGGTATCCACCCCAACGCCGACGGCGTGGCGCTGATCGTCGAGGCGCTGGGGCCCGAGGTGCTGAAGCTGGCCGAACGGGCGCGCGGCGATGGATCGCGGGCCGAGGCGCGCTAGATCTGAGGAGGTCGCAACAGGGAGGATCACGTCATGTCCGTCGCCAAGGTCACGGAGATCATCGCCGCCTCGCCCGACAGTTTCGACGACGCCGTGCGGCAGGGGATCGCGCGGGCGTCCGAAACGCTCAAGGGCATCACCAGCGCCTGGGTGTCCGAGCAGAAGGTCGCGGTGGAGAACGGCCAGATCAGCGAATACCGCGTGACGATGCGGGTCACCTTCATCCTCGGAGACTGAGCCCGAACGAGAACGGGCGCGGCCATGGCCGCGCCCGTTCCGAGATCCTGGCGAAAGGGGCGCGCGGCCCCGCCGCTTACATCGGCTTGAGGTTCACCGCCGATTCGCGGCCATCGCGGCCGGCTTCGATGTCGAAGCTGATCTTCTGGTTGTCGGCGAGGCCGGTCAGGCCCGAGCGCTCAACGGCGGAAATGTGGACGAAAACGTCCTTGCTGCCGCCATCGGGGGCGATGAAGCCGTAGCCTTTGGTGGTGTTGAACCATTTCACGGTGCCGGTAGCCATCGTGCTGTCTTCCTTACAAGTCTCCGCGCGCGGTATTGCGGCGGTTTCGGCTCTGTCAGTGCTGATCGAGGGACTGAGGCCGTAAAGGAGACAGTGGTCGATAGAGGTAACGTCGCCTTGTCCAGTTAATCCGAATCGGCCAGAAAATCAATTCGCATTCGGGGGCCGTTCGGGCCGGTTCGGCGGGTCTTCGCCCGGATCGCGCGCCGCGCCGGCCGCCGCGGGGGGAGCGCGATGAAAAGCGAGATCTGCATCTGGCGCCGCGATGGCGGCGTGACGCTGCGCCATGGCTGCGAGGGCCGGGTCGAGGCGCCGAACTGGTGCGCGGACGGGTCGATCCTCGTCAATGCCGCGGGGCGGTTGTGGCGGCTCGCACCGGGCAGCGCACGGCTCGACCCGGTCGAGACCGGCTTTGCCGACCGGCTCAACAACGATCACGCCCCGTCGCCCGACGGCACGCTGATCGCGATCTCCGACAAGGTCGAAACCGGCGCTTCCTGCATCTACCTGGTGCCGATGGCGGGCGGCGCGCCGCGCCGGATCACCCGCACCGTCCCGTCATGGATGCATGGCTGGAGCCCGGACGGGCGCTGGCTGGTCCATGCCGGGGCGCGGGGCGGCGGGCCGGTGGGGATCTATCTCACCGAGGTGGAAACCGGCGCGGAGCGCTGCGTGACGGATGAATTCGACCACGCCGACGGGCCGGATTTCTCGGTCGACGGGGCGTGGATCTGGTTCAACGGCGAACGCGACGGCGCGGTGGACATCTGGCGCATCCGCCCCGATGGCACCCGTGCCGAGCGGATGACGCGGGGCGCGGGCGTCGACTGGTTCCCGCACCCTTCGCCCGATGGCCGCGAGGTCGTGCATCTGCGTTATCCGCCGGGCACGGTCGGGCACCCCGCCGATCTCGACGTGGCGCTGTGGCTGATGCCGCAATCGGGCGGGCCGGGCCGCGAGATCGCGCGGCTGCGCGGCGGGCAGGGCAGCCTGAACGTGCCGTGCTGGGCGCCCGACAGCTCGGGGTTCGTGTTCATCCGGTACCGGGCATGAGCGCGGGCTGGCCGCGCGGGCGCGCCGGGCAGGCGATCGGGCTCTTGGGCGGGTCGTTCGATCCGGCGCATGAAGGCCACATGGCGATCACGCTGGAGGCGATCCGCCGGTTCCGGCTCGACCGGGTGTGGTGGATGGTGAGCCCGGGCAACCCGCTCAAGACCCGCCGCCCGGCGCCGATGGCGCGGCGTATCGCGCAGGCCGAGCGGGTGGCGCTGCACCCCAAGATCCGCGTCACCGACATCGAGGCGCGGCTTGGCACGCGCTATACCGCGCAGACCATCGCCCGGCTCACCGCGCGCTATCCGGGGGTCGATTTCGTCTGGCTGATGGGGGCCGACAACCTCGTGCAACTGCATCGCTGGCAGGATTGGCGCCAGATCGTGGACACGGTGCCGATGGGCGTCTTCGCGCGGCCCGGCGACCGGCTGGCGGCGCGGCTGTCGCGCGCGGCCCGCGTGTATCGCGGCGCGCAGCTGCCGATGCGCGCCGCCGAGGGGCTGGCCCGCGCCCGCGCCCCGGCATGGTGCTTCGTGAACCTGCCGATGTCCGCCGTCTCCTCCACCGCGATCCGCGCCGGCGGAGACTGGCCCGCCGGGTGAATTCTTGCGAAAGCGTGAGACGCAAGCCGTTGCCCCGGCCATCCGGCGCGCTCTATCTATCGGGTATGAAAGCACGACTGACCCGACGCGGGCTGCTCATGGGTGGCCTATCGATGACCGCCTCCGCCGCGATGGCGCAGGCGCCGCTCACCGCGCTGCGCCCGCGCCCGCGGCCCGGAGGCGCGGAGGCGACGGACGCGGCCCCGAGCGGGCTGCGCCCCGTGGCACGCGATTCCACCGCCCGCTTCGTCGAGGAGGCGCGGCTGGGCGGCCGGACCGGCTATGTCGCGCTCGATGCGCGCTCGGGCGAGATCCTCGACCAGCACGACGCCTATACCCGCCTGCCGCCCGCGAGCGTGGCCAAGTCGATCACCGCGCTTTACGCGCTCGAGACGCTGGGCGGGGATTTCCGGTTCGACACCACCCTCGTCGCCACCGGCCCGATCGAGAACGGCATCGTGCAGGGCGACCTGGTGCTGGCGGGCACGGGCGATCCGACGCTGGACACCGATGCGCTCGACGGCATGGTCGCGCGGCTCAAGGAGATGGGCGTGCGCGGGGTCGCGGGCGGTTTCGCGGTCTGGGGCGGCGCGCTGCCGCAACAAAGCCAGATCGACCCGGTGCAGCTGGCGCATCTGGCCTACAACCCCGCCGTCTCGGGGCTCAATCTCAACTACAACCGCATCTATTTCGGCTGGTCGCGGGGCGCGGAGGGTTATGAGCTGACGCTCGATGCGCGCGGCACCAACAGCCGGCCCGAGGTCGGTCTCGCCACCATCGAGGCGGTGGATCGCGGCACGCCGGTCTATACCTACGCGCAACAGAACGGCCGCGACGTCTGGACCGTGGGCCGCCGTTATCTCGGCGACAGCGGCGCGCGCTGGCTGCCGGTGCGGCGGCCCGCGCTCTATGCCGGGCAGGTCTTCGCGGCGCTGGCCGAGGCCGAGGGCATCGATCTCGGCCCCGTCTCCGAGGCGGCTTCGGCACCGCGCGGCACGGTGCTCTTGCGCCACCAGAGCGCCGAGCTGACCCGGCTCGTGCGCGACATGCTGCTCTATTCGACCAACCTGACCGCCGAGCAGATGGGTCTCGCGGCCTCGGTGGCGCGCGGCACGGGGGTCGCCGACCTGCCGGGATCGGCGCGGGCGATGTCGGACTGGGTCGAGGCGCGGTTCGGCGCGACGCCCGAGCTGGTGGATCATTCGGGGCTGGGCGGCGCGTCGCGGATCAGCGCCATGCAGATGGCCAAGATCCTCGCCGATCCGCTCTCGCGCGAGGAGCTGAAGCCGCTGTTGAAATCGATCCGTCTTTACGGTCCGCGCGGCGAGGCGCTGCCCAAGCCGCCGGGCGTGGTGGTGGCCAAGACCGGCACGCTCAATTTCGTCAGCGCGCTTGCGGGCTATGAGCGCACGCTTGGCGGGCGCGACGTGGCCTTCGCGATCTTCTCGGCCGATGTGGAGCGCCGGATCGACGCGCAGGACGACGAGGAGGAGCGCCCCGAGGGCGCGCGCAGCTATAACGGCCGGGCGAAATGGCTGCAGCAGAGGCTGTTGCAGCGCTGGGGCATCGCCTATGAGGCGCGGGCCCAAACCACCAACTAAGGCAGGCCACCGATTGGGGCGGACAGCCGATCAGGCGGTCGGATCAGATCCGGGCGCCGCGGCCGCGCGGCCCCATGAAGAACCACACGATCAGGCCGAGCACCGGCAGGATCAGGATGGCGAGTGTCCAGATCACCTTCTTGGCCGTGGAGGTCGAGGAGGTGATGACGTTCCAGATCGCGTAGAGGTCGAGCAGGAAGACGATCAGTCCGAGGATGCGCATGGCGTGGTCCTTTCAGGAGGTGCTGCGCCTGAAACGCCTCCCGCCCGGTCGCGGGTCCGTCAGAGCGTCAGGTGCCGCGCCCGCGCGCCGCGCTCGATCGCGGCGGCGTGCAGCCGGTCGACCTTCAGCTCGTAGCGGATCTCCTCGAGCATCCGGCCTTCGCCCTCGGTGACGTTGCCATCGGCGGCGGCGACGTCGCAGGCCAGCGCATAGGCGGTCTCGTAGAGCCGCTCGGGCAGCGCCTCGCGGATCAGCCCGAACAGCGCGTCGAGCCCGTCCTCCTGTTCGAGCAGGTCGAACACGGTGCTGGAGATGCCCGACAGGTTGTCGCCATACTCGGCGAAGACCGGCAGGTGATTGACCATGTTGGAGATCTTCACCAGCTCCGAGGTGCGGATGTTCTCGTCAGAGGCCGAGACGGCGATCATCAGCGCCACCAGCGCATCCTGCGCGGTCAGGGAAGGGGTGTCGCTCATCGGTCGGGCTCCTTGTGTTCACGGCCCAATTTATTGACGCCGCGACCCCCCCGCAATAGGAGAGCCGGATCATTCCCAAGAGGTGACACGATGTCCGAATTGCGCGACGTGGCGATGCAGAGCAAGGCCTGGCCCTTCGAGGAGGCGCGCGCGCTGTTGAAACGGCTGGGCGGCAAGGCGCCCGAAAAGGGCCACGTGCTGTTCGAGACCGGATACGGCCCGTCGGGCCTGCCGCATATCGGCACCTTCGGCGAGGTGCTGCGCACCACGATGATCCGCCGCGCCTTCGAGGTGATCTCGGACATCCCGACGCGTCTGGTCTGCTTTTCCGACGATCTCGACGGCATGCGCAAGGTGCCCGAGAACGTGCCCCAGCAGGAGATGATGCGCGACAACCTGCAGCGCCCGCTCACCTCCGTGCCCGATCCCTTCGGCACGCATGACAGCTTTGGCGGCCACAACAACGCCATGCTGCGCCGGTTTCTCGACACGTTCGGCTTCGACTACGAGTTCATCTCGGCCACCGAGTTCTATGGCTCGGGCCAGTTCGACGACACGCTGCGCATGGCCACCGAGCGCTATGACGACATCATGGCGATCATGCTGAAGAGCTTGCGCGACGAGCGGCGCGAGACCTATTCGTGCTTCCTGCCGATCCACCCGGAAACGGGGCGCGTGCTCTACGTGCCGATGAAGCATGTCGATCCCAAGGAACACACCGTCACCTTCGACGACGAGGAGGGGCGCGAATGGACGCTTCCCGTCACCGGCGGCAACGTGAAGCTGCAATGGAAGCCCGATTTCGGCGCGCGCTGGGCCGCGCTGGGCGTCGATTTCGAGATGTATGGCAAGGACCATTCCACCAACACGCCGATCTATGACGGCATCTGCAAGGTGCTGGGCGGCCGCGCGCCGCATCACTTCACCTACGAGCTGTTCCTCGACGATCAGGGCCAGAAGATCTCCAAGTCCAAGGGCAACGGCCTGACCATGGACGAATGGCTGAGCTACGCCTCGACGGATAGCCTGAGCTACTTCATGTATCTCAAGCCCAAGACCGCCAAGCGGATGCATTTCGACGTCATCCCCAAGATGGTCGACGAATATCACCAGCAGCTGCGCGCCTATCCGGGGCAAGATCTCAAGGCGCAGCTCGCCAACCCGGTCTACCACATCCATCAAGGCGACGTGCCCGAGAGCGACATGGTGGTGCCGTTCCAGATGCTGCTGAACCTCGTCTCGGTGTCGGGCGCCGAGGACCGCGAGACGCTGTGGGGCTTCATCCGCCGCTACGCGCCCGAGGCCGCGCCTGAAACCCATCCCGGTCTCGACGACGCGGCGGGCTTCGCGATCCGCTATTACGAGGACCGCGTGAAGCCGACCAAGACCTACCGCGCCCCGACCGAGGAAGAGCGCGCGGCGCTCGAGGACCTGCGCGCGCGTCTGGCCGCGTGGCAGGGCGGGGCCGATGCCGACGGGCTGCAATCGGAGGTCTTCGCGGTGGGCCGCGAGCGGCAGTTCGAGCCGATGCGCGCATGGTTCAAGGCGCTCTACGAGGTGCTCTTGGGCGCCTCCGAAGGTCCGCGTTTCGGCGGCTTCGTCGCGCTTTACGGGGTCGAGAACACGGTTGCGCTGATCGACCGGGCGCTGTCGGGCGAATTGTCGGGCTGACGCCCCGCCCGGCGCCGGGGCTGCGCGATGCGCGCCCTTTCGCCGCCGGGCTCTCCAAGCCGTGATGCCCCGAATCCGGCGTCTTTTCCGCCGGTTGCGCCGCCCCGGACAGGGGCGGGGCGCCGGGGGTGAAACCTTCCGGCCTGCCGCGACGTAGCTTCTACAGGCAAAACAGGGGAGGATGGGCGATGCGGATGACAGCGATGGCACTGGCTCTGGCCGCGATGCTGCCGGGCGCGGCGGTGGCGCAGGCAAAGCCGGACGGCGCGATCACGGCGGTGATCGGCGACCAGCTTGCGGATTTCACGGCGCGCGATCTCGACGGGGCGTTCGATCATGCGAGCCGGACCATCCGGCGGATCTTCGGCAGCCCGGAGAATTTCGGCCGCATGGTCGAACGGGGCTACCCGATGGTCTGGGACCACGCCGAGGCGCGTTACCTCGACCTGCGCGAGCAGGGCGGGGTGTGGTGGCAAAGGGTGCTTTTGCGCGATGCGCGCGGCGTGCCGCATGTGCTCGAATACAAGATGATCGAAACCGAAGATGGCTGGCGCATCGACGGCGTGGCGCTCTTGGCGGGGCCCGATCTCGGCGTCTAGGCCGTTGCGCGCCCGGGCCGGGCACCGCGCGCCGGCATAGCGGCGTCTTCATGCCGGTGGCGTAGAGCTGTCGCCTGTCCGACGGCCCCGAGGGGCGCGGACGAGGGACCGGGCGGGCCGGTGGGCGGCGGGCAGGGGGGGCCTTGCCGCCCCTGACCCGCCCCAGCGACAGGGGCCAGACCGCCATGCCGATTTCAGATGCACTCAACCCGACGCCGTTCGCCGATGGTCTGGAGGTCTGGTCGCGCGGCGACGGCACGCCCGGATCGGACACCTATGCCCAATCGGGCGCGGGCGTCTTCGTGCCCGCCGATCAGGATTTCGGCGGCGCGCTGGAGATCCTCAAGACCGCTTCGGTGCAAAAGCTGCGCTACATGGGCGAGACGCCGATGCGCCCCGGGCTTTATGTCCGCGTCACCGCGCGGGCCAAGGCGCTGTCGGGGCCGCTGCCGGGTCTGCGCATCGCGGGCTGGGCCGGGCGCGGCGATGGCAGCCATCTGGGCGGGGTGAGCGAGACCGGCCCGGTGACGCAGCTCGACGCCTATGGCGTCGTGGCCGAGGTTTCGGCGATCATCGGGCCGGGGCGGCAGCCGGGGGGTCGACCTCGTCTGGACGGGGGGCGGATCTGGGGCATCTCGGGCTCGATCTCACCGGGCCGTCGGGCGGGGTGGTGCGGATCGACGACCTGGTGTTCGAGGACGTCACCCATCTTTTCGCCGCCGATCTGGCCGGGCTCGTGGACGTGCGCGATTACGGCGCGCGCGGCGACGGGACCGGCAACGACGCGGCCGCCTTCGAGGCCGCCGATGCGGCGGCGGGCGGGCGAACGGTGCTGGTGCCCGAGGGCCGCTTTCGTCTCGCATCCGATGTGACGTTCCGCAGCCATGTGCGTTTCAACGGCACGGTGGAGCCGGTCGGCGCGGCCAAGCTGATCCTGCAGCGCGATTTCCGTTTCGGCGCCTATCTCGACGCGCTGGGCAACGAGGAGCTGGCCTTCACCAAGGCGTTCCAGGCGCTGCTGAGCTTTTCGGATCACGATGGGCTCGATCTCGAAGGCCGCCGGATCGGTCTGTCGAAACCCTTCGACATGGCCGCCGCCGTGCCGGATCGCGACAGCTTCGCCACGCGGCGGGTGATCCGCAACGGCCAGTTCCAGCCGATCGAAGGCCCCGGCTGGACGCCCACGAGCCTGACCGCGCAGGCGAGCTACAGTGCCGCCACGCCGCTCCGGCTCGACGATGTGGCCAACATCGCCGCGATCGCGCCGGGCAGCCTCGTGACCGGCAACGGGGTGGGGCGCGAGGTCTATGTGAAATCGGTCGACGTGGCGAACCGCCGGATCACGCTGAGCCAGCCGCTTTTTGATGCCGAAGGGGTGCAGCCCTTCACCTTCACGCGGTTTCGCTACCTGATCGATTTCTCGGGCTTCGGGGATCTGAGCCAGTTCACCTTCGACGACGTCGAATTCCAGTGCAACGGCGTGGCCTCGGGCATCCTGTTGCCGCCCGCAGGCCTCACCTTCCACCTGCGCGACTGTTTCGTGACCCGCCCGCGCGATCGCGGGCTCACCTCGCATGGCGGCGGCTGCCAGGGGATGATGATCGACCGCTGCCAGTTCCTGTCGAACGAGCAGGGGCTGCCGGTCGAGCAGCGCCGCACGCTGTGCTTCAACGCCAACGCCAACGACGTGAAGATCCGCGACAGCCGGATCGTGCTGTTCGAGCATTTCTGCGTGCTGGCGGGGACCGGCAACCTCGTGGCGAACAATCACTGGTTTCACGGCGATTCCGTCTCGGACGGGGTGCGCAAGGGCGGGATCATACTGACCCGGCCCAACCCGGCCTCTCTGATCGTCGGCAATTACATCGACAACAATTTCATCGAATGGAGCAACGAGCACGACGAAAGCCCGGCACTGGGCCAGCAGTTCAGCTTCGGCGGGCTGACGGTGAGCGGCAACATCTTCATCTGCACGGATGCGGCGCGCTGGTTCAACTGGATCGTGGTCAAGCCGCGCGGGCCGGGGCATTTCATCCACGGGCTGCACGTCACCGGCAACGTGTTCCGCACGTTCAACGGCAATATCGACCGGGTCGAGCATGTCGACACCGGTTTTGCCGATCTCGATTACGGGCGGATGCGCGACATCACCTTTACCGGCAACGCGTTTCACGGCGTGAACCAGCCCGCCCGCAACCCCGTCAGCCTGACCCATGCCGAGGCCACGCCCGAGCGGATCTGGGTGGTCGACACGGCGCCGCATCTGCCGTTCGGCGGGCGGGCGCGTGTGGTGGAGGCGGCGGTGCCGGTGGGGCGGCTCGCGGATGGGGCGGGCCAGAGCGTCTATGAACAGCCCTGGATCGATCCCGAGCATGGCGGCGACAAGCGGCGCTTTCGCATCGTGTTCGACACGCCCGTCTCGGGCGAGATGCGGTGCAGTGTGCGGATGGATCGCCCCGTGTGACACGAAAAGGGCCGGGGGAACTTTGGCGGGGCTGGCGCGTCATGTCCGGTCAGCCCGCCTTCGCGGGCCTTTGCCCCGGAGCCACTGATGAGCAAGATCGCGACCCCCGCCGAACTGGTGCGCACCTCGATGACCTTCTGGACGCTGATGGCTGAAACGCAGGCCGTGATGGCCTATCGCGTGATGGGCATGGCGGGGATCTGGGCCGTCACCGGCACCGAGAACGCCCGCATGGTCGACGAGAAGGGCCCGGCCTTTGCCGAGGCGATGCTGGCGGGCAGCCGCGCGGCATGGGGCGGCAAGCGGCCCGACCAGATCGCCATGGCCGCGATGCAGCCGCTGCAGCGCCGTACCGCCTCGAACAACAGGCGCCTGTCGCGGCGCGGCCCGAACGTCCCGCGCTTTCCGCTCTGAAAACCGGCCCGCCAAACCCGCCGGAATGCGGCCTGACGGCGCATGCAAAGACATGGGCCGTGCCGCGCCGTGTCGTGTTCGAAGGGGGAGAATTTGGTGGAGTCGAGGGGGATCGAACCCCTGACCTCGTCATTGCGAACGACGCGCTCTCCCAACTGAGCTACGACCCCACTGGCGGCGTATCTGGCCTGTCTGCCGCCCGGTGTCAAGCCGGTCGGTTCAGTTTTCCAGATCGGCGGGGACCAGATCGAAGGCGCGCCCGAAGCCGCCCACCAGAAAGCCGCGCCGCAGCGTGAGCCGCAGCAGCCGGAAATCGGCGAAATCGTAATACAGCGCCGCCTTCGGGTGCCGGTCGAGCCAGATGTCGCGCAGCGCCGCCTTGTCCGCCGCAGTGGCCTGCAGGGCGAGCGTCAGGCGCGGCGCGGCCAGCGGATCGCCCATTGGGCCCGGCTCCCCGATCAGCAGCGAACACTCGCCCCCGGCGTCGAGCGCGGCCCAGTGGCGCGACAGGGTGGAGACCAGCGTCAGCAGGTCGACCCCCGCCGGGCACAGCGCCACGCGGCTGACCTGCGGGGCGCCGGTGGCCGGGTCGATCACGCCCAGCGCGCCGTGGCGGGCCGCGGCGAACAGGCGCCGGGCCTGTTTGCGGGCGCCGTCATCGGTGGGGCGGATCGGGTCGGTCATGCCCGAAGCCTGTCGCGCCGCGCTGGCGCGATCAAGCCCCTAGAAGCGCCACCATGTCTCGACGCTCAGCCCGGCATCGGGATCGCCGGTGATGGCGCGGCTCAGCCCGATCCGCAGGTCGAGATCGGGCGCGACATGCAGCACAGCGGATGCGCCGAGCTTGGCATAGGCGTCTCCGTCCAGCCCGTAGCCGACCTGTCCTTGCAGCATGCCGGTCCAGCGCGGCGACAGGCTCTGCCCCCATGTGGCGTCGATCTTGGCCTCGTGCGACAGGCTGGAGAGCGCGAGCAGGGCCTGCGCGTCGATCGACAGCCAGCCTTCTTCGATCCCGCGCCCCCAATGCAGGCCAAGCCGCGCCGCGGCCTCGGTGTCGTCCTCGTCGACCAGCACCGCCCCGGCCCCCGCCGAGATGGCCGCGACATCGCCGTTCGCCCCGGTCGCCAGCGGCAGCCGCGCCCAGCCGAACAGGTTGCCCGAGCCGCCGTCATCGGCGGCATAGCCGTCGAGCCCGAGCGTCAGCCGTTCGGTCAGGCCGTATTCGAGGTAGATCGTCGGATCGATCCGCGACAGCGCGCCGTCCTCCTCGGACAGCGCGACGATGCCGCCAAAGGACAGGAACGTCTCGCCCGCCTCGCGGGGCCAGGCCCCGGCCTGCGCCGCGCCCCCCGCGAGTCCGGCCCAGGCGGACAGCAGCATGACCGGGACAAAGGCTCGTTGCATCGGCACCCTCACTTGCGCTCCCGATCAAAGGTTTCGCCGTCAGCTTTACGGGGTGCCGGGTGCCGCCGCAACCGCCACAGGTAGAAGGCGCAGGCCGGAATTTCGCGCAGGCCCATGCGGATCTGCACCGCCACTCGCGCGCCGCCGCGCGGGGCGCTGCCGCGCGCGACGAGACCGAGCCTGCGCGCCACCATGAGCGCGCGGGGCAGATGCTGGGGCGTCGGTGACGATGACGACCCGCCGCGCGCCGATCCGGTCGAGGATCGGGCGCGCGTTGCGGATGTTCTCGAGCGTGTCGCGCGAGGCGGTTTCAGGGTGGATCGCCGTCTCCGGCACGCCCGCCGCGACCAGCAGTTGGCGCATCGCCTCGCCCTCGCTCGGCGGGTGGTTCCCCAGCCCGCCGCAGGGCACGAGATGCGACACCCGCCTTGCGTGAAAGAGCGATGCCGCATGACCGGTGCGCCGCCGGAGCGTGGGGGAGGGGCCGTCCTCCCAGACGGCGGCGCCGAGGATCAGCGCGGCGGTGATGTCGTCGCTTGTCTGCACGGGCGGAACCTAGCGCCCGCCACCGCCGCGCCAAGACGGCTTTTCCGGCCCGCGCCGCGCGCTAGGCTCGGGGGGACGGAACGGGAGAAACGCGATGGAAGAAGTGTTGCAGGGCATCGGGATCGTGGCGCTGGTGGTGCTGGCGCTGGTCGGGTTGGCGGTGGGCTGGCTGGCGAGCCTGATTTCGGGCGGGCGCAGGCGGGCGCTTTACATGGGGGTCGGGGCGCTGGCGGCGATGGCCACGCCCTTCGTGCTCGCGGCTCTGGGCGTGACGGTGCTGGCGGCGGGCGGGCTGCTGCTCGTGGTGGTGGTGGCGCTGATCGGCGCGGGGCTGGCGCTGGCGCTGCTGCGCGCCATCGCCAAGTGAGGGCAAGCCGCGCCTAGCGCGGCTTGCGGTTCTTGGTCCGGCGGGTGGTGCCGCCGCGCTGGCCGGGCTTGCCGGCGGTGGAGCGGCCTTGCGACTTGGTCGCCTCGGCGCTGGCGCGCTCCACCGCCTGCTGGCGCGCCATGGGATCGTCCGACACCATGAGATCCACCGCTTCGAGCCGTTTCACCTCGTCGCGCAGCCTTGCCGCCTCCTCGAATTCGAGGTTCTCGGCGGCCTTGCGCATGTCGGTCTTGAGCCCGTCGAGCACCGCCTGCAGGTTGGCGCCCGCCATCGGCTTGTCGACCTTGGCGGTGACGCGGTTCATGTCCACGTCGCCCTTGTAGAGACCGGCGAGAATGTCCTCGACGTTCTTCTTCACCGTGGCCGGCGTGATGCCATGCGCGGTGTTGTAGGCGATCTGCTTTTCGCGGCGGCGCTCGGTCTCGGCCATGGCGCGCTCCATCGACCCGGTGATCCGGTCGGCATACATGATGACCCGGCCTTCGGCGTTGCGCGCGGCCCGGCCGATGGTCTGCACCAGCGAGGTTTCCGAGCGCAGAAAGCCTTCCTTGTCGGCATCGAGGATCGCCACCAGACCGCATTCGGGAATGTCGAGCCCCTCGCGCAGAAGGTTGATGCCGATCAGCACGTCGAAGGCGCCAAGCCGCAGGTCGCGCAGGATCTCGATCCGCTCGATCGTGTCGATGTCGGAATGCATGTAGCGGACCTTGATGCCCTGCTCGTGCAGGTACTCGGTCAGGTCCTCGGCCATGCGCTTGGTCAGCGTGGTGCACAGCGTGCGGTAGCCATTCGCCGTCACGCGCCGGATCTCGTCGAGAAGATCGTCCACCTGCGTCTTCACGGGGCGGATCTCGATCTGCGGGTCCAGAAGGCCGGTGGGGCGGATCACCTGCTCGGTGAACACCCCGCCCGCTTGGTCAAGCTCCCACGCCGCGGGGGTGGCGGAGACGAAGATGGATTGCGGGCGCATCGCGTCCCATTCCTCGAATTTCAGGGGCCGGTTGTCCATGCAGGACGGCAGGCGGAAGCCATGCTCGGCCAGCGTCATCTTGCGCCGGAAGTCGCCCTTGTACATGCCGCCGATCTGCGGAACCGAGACGTGGCTTTCGTCGGCGAAGACGATGGCGTTGTCGGGGATGAATTCGAACAGGGTGGGCGGCGGCTCGCCCGGCGCGCGGCCCGTCAGGTAGCGCGAATAGTTCTCGATGCCGTTGCACACGCCCGTCGCCTCCAGCATTTCGAGATCGAAATGCGTGCGCTGCTCCAGCCGTTGGGCTTCGAGCAGCTTGCCCTCGCCCTGCAGCTGTTCGAGCCGGATGCGCAGCTCTTCCTTGATGCCCTTCACCGCCTGGTTCATCGTCGGGCGGGGCGTGACGTAGTGGCTGTTGGCGTAGATGCGGATGCGCTCGAATTCATCGGTCTTCGAGCCGGTGAGCGGGTCGAACTCGGTGATGCTCTCCAGCTCGTCGCCGAAGAAAGACAGCCGCCACGCCCGGTCTTCGAGGTGGGCGGGCCAGACCTCGAGGCTGTCGCCGCGCACCCGGAAGGAGCCGCGCTGGAACGCGGCGTCGTTGCGCTTGTATTGCTGCGCCACGAGATCGGCCATCACGGCGCGCTGTTCGTAATTGTTGCCCTTGTGCAGGTCGACCGTCATCGCGCCATAGGTCTCGACGCTGCCGATGCCGTAGATGCACGACACCGAGGCGACGATGATCACGTCGTCGCGCTCCAGAAGCGCGCGGGTGGCCGAGTGGCGCATCCGGTCGATCTGCTCGTTGATCTGGCTCTCCTTCTCGATGAAGGTGTCCGAGCGCGGCACATAGGCCTCGGGCTGGTAGTAGTCGTAGTAGGAGACGAAGTATTCCACCGCGTTGTCGGGGAAGAACCCCTTGAACTCGCCATAGAGCTGGGCCGCGAGCGTCTTGTTCGGGGCGAGGATGATGGCGGGGCGCTGGGTCTCCTCGATCACGCGGGCCATGGTGAAGGTCTTGCCGGTGCCGGTCGCGCCCAAAAGCACCTGGTCGCGTTCGCCCGAGGTGACGCCGCCGGTCAGCTCCTCAATCGCGGTGGGCTGGTCGCCCGCGGCGCTGAATTCGGTCTGCATGCGAAACCGCTTGCCGCCTTCGAGCTTTTCGCGGTCGCTCACCTGCGGGGCGGGCGCGTGCAGCATCGGCATCTGCTGGGGCGAATTGTTGTGCATCGGGGGCCTCCTTCGGTGCGAACCAATCTGGTCGCTTTTCGTTCCCGTGCAAGAGGGGGCGGCGTCTTTGCCGCCTTGCATGACGCCCCGGTTTTGCCGATAACGCCGCCCAGACCAGAAGGGATGCACAGATGCGCGCACGGATCTACAGACCCGCCCGGACCGCGACCCAGTCCGGCTCCGCCAAGACCGAGGCCTGGATCCTCGAATTCGCGCCCGCCTCGAAGCGCGAGGTCGATCCGCTGATGGGCTGGACCAGCTCCACCGACACGCAAAGCCAGGTGAAGATGAGCTTTGACAGCCGCGAGGCCGCGGTCGCCTATGCCGAGGCGCACGGGCTCGACGCGATCGTGCAGGAGCCGCAGCTGCGCAAGCACAACATCCGCCCCGGCGGCTATGCCGAGAATTTCTCGACCACGCGGCGCGGGGCGTGGACGCACTGAGGTTGTAAACCGCAGCCAAGCCGAGGCGGCTTCGCGGTCGGGATCCGGCGAAGGGGCCGGGCGGCCCGACATCGGGTGTTCGACCGATCGGATGCCACAGACTTCTACCGAGGGCGGCCTGACGGCCGCCCGTTTCGTTTCAGGGATCAGCCATGACCATCACCCATCTCGTCACCCATTCGGGCGGCTTTCATGCCGACGAACTCCTCTCCTCGGTCATCCTGACCCGGCTGTTTCCCAAGGCGGAGCTTGTCCGCAGCCGCGACAAGGCGTGGATCACCCCCGCAGAGGAGCGGATCATCTACGACGTGGGCGGCCAGTTCGACGCCGAGGCGCGGATCTTCGACCACCACCAGAAGCCTAACCCGCTGCGCGAGGACGGCCAGCCCTACAGCTCCTTCGGGCTGGTCTGGGCGCGGTACGGCCGCGACTACCTGCGCGCGCTGGATGTCCCTGAGCATGACGTCGAGAAGATCCACGCCTCGTTCGACCGGGGCTTCGTGCTGCCCGTGGACCTGCTCGACAACGGCGCGGTGGACGCCTCCGCCGCGGGGCCGCTGTTCTCGGGGCTGACGCTGCCGGCGCTGCTCGAAAGCCTGAAACCCGCCTTCGACGACCGCGAAGAGGGCGCCGACGACCGCGCCTTTGCCGCCGCCGTGCCGGTCGCGCGCGCCTTCGTCGAAGCCCGCATCCGCCGCTCGGCCGCGAAATACCGCGCCGAGGCGATGGTGCTGGCGGCGATCGAAGCGGCGGGCGAGGGGCGCGTCCTCGAGCTGCCGATGGGCATGCCCTTCCGCGCCGGTGTCGAGGCGGCGGGGGCCGATCAGCTGCTGTTCGTCGTCCATCCGCGCGGCGCGGACTGGGCGCTGACCACGATCCGCACCGGCGACGACACCTTCGAGACCCGCGCCGACCTGCCCGCCGCATGGGCGGGGCTGACGGACGAGGCACTGGAAGCGGCGTCGGGCGTGAAAGGCGCGAAGTTCTGTCACAATGGCCGCTTCATCGCCGTGGCCGACAGCCGCGAGGCGATCATGGCGATGGCGGAGCTGGCGGTGGCGGAGAATTCCGTCCGCTAGCCTCCGCCCAAGGCGGCGCGCGGGCCGGTGTCGTGCCTCGGACCGCGCCGCGCAGCCGCGCGCGCAGCCGGGCGGGGCCGCTTGGCGATATCCTGCCGTGCCGCCCCGGCGTCCCGTCCGGCCGCGCGCACGCGGCCAATCCGGGTGAGGCGGCGGTAACGTCTTGGCGGGCGCCCCTGTTTTCGGCCCCTGCATGGCCCCCCTTGGCTCGGTGACGGGCCGGGGGCGCGCCACCGGGCCAGGGGGCGGGCCGAAAGTCACGGCGCCGGGCTCTTCCCGAACCGCCGGAATTGTGGCTTATGCGCCGGCATGATCTCCCGGATCCTGCAACTTCTCGTGCTGATCGGCGTCGTGCTCGGCGTCACGCTGCCGCAAAGCTCGGCGGCGCTGTCGGCGATTCGGTTGATCGACGCGCGGACGGTCGTGATCTGCACCGGCCACGGGATCGAAGCGATCACGCTCGACGCCGATGGCAACCCGGTCGAGGCGGGCGCAAAGCTGCCGCATCACTGCCTGCTCGTGGATGCGGTGGGCACGGCGCAGCCGCCGCGGATGCCGTCCCGCCCGGTCCGGGCAGCCCCCGTGGCGACCCTGTCGCGCATCGACGGGCCGGCGCTCGCGTGGCGCGGCCATGACGGGCAGCCCCGCGCACCGCCGCCGGCGTGATGTCGACACGATCCACCTGACATCATGCATTGCCGGTCGCGGCCCCGCCCGCCGGCCAGACGGAGTTTTCCGATGACATCGCATTTCGCGACAGCGCCCCGCTGCGTTCGTTTTCCTTTGGGCGGCCACGCCGCCAGCGCCGGTCAAGAGGCCCGCCCGTGACCGCCATCGACACCACCCCCGCCTCTTCCCCGAGCACCGATCCGGGGCGCAGTGCCAGCCTCTACCGCGCCGCGTGGCGCTGGCACTTCTATGCCGGGCTCTACGTGATCCCGTTCTTCCTGATGCTGGCGGTGACCGGCATGGCGATGCTCTGGATCGCCTGGATCGACGGGCGCGACGGCGAACGCACGCGCGTCGTGCCGCAGGAGACGGCGCTGCCGCTGTCGCGGCAGGCCGAGGCGGCGCAGGCGCTCTGGCCCGAGGGCGAGATCGCGCAATACATCGCGCCGCGCGGCGACGATCTCGCCGCGATCTTCCGGGTGAACACCGATGACGGGGCGATGATGGCCGTGATCGATCCCTATACCGGCGAGGTGCTGGAGAGCTTTGCGCGCCGCAGCGGCTGGTACGACCGGATGGAGAGCTTTCATGCCGATGTGATGCTGGGCGTCACCGGCGACCGGATGATCGAGCTTGCGGCCTCGCTCGGCGTGGTGCTGCTGGCGACGGGTCTCTACCTGTGGTGGCCGCGCGACGGGCAGGGGCTTCGGGCGCTGTGGCCACGTTTCGGCGCGCGCGGGCGGGCGCTGTGGAAGTCGCTGCATGTGACCATCGGCATCTGGGTGTCGGTGGCGCTGCTGTTCTTTCTGGTTTCGGGCCTGTCCTGGGCCGGGATCTGGGGCGAGAAGATGGTGCAGGCCTGGTCGAGCTTTCCGGCGGGCAAGTATTCGGGCATCCCGGTGAGCGACGTGTCGCATGCCAGCCTGAATGGCGGCCGCCACGAGGTGCCATGGGCGCTCGAACAGACGCCGATGCCGGCGTCGGACCCGCATGCCGGTCATGGCGGCGGCGGGCATGTCGCGCCCGTGGCCGAGGACCGCTCCGCCGGGGCGATGCCCGATGCCGACGCGGTCGACCGGTTTGCCCGCGAGATCGGGATGACGGGCCGCTACCAGCTCAACTGGCCCAAGGGGGAAACCGGCGTCTGGACCCTGAGCCGCGATTCCATGAGCACCGACAGCCTCGATCCGACCAGCGACCGGGTCGTGCATCTCGACCGTTACTCGGGCGCGATGCTGGCCGATATCCGGTTCTCGGATTACGGGCTGATGGGCAAGGCGATGGCGATCGGCACGGCGCTGCACATGGGCACGCTGGGGCTGTGGAGCGTGCTGGCCAACACGCTCGTCTGCCTGTCGGTGATCTTCTTGTGCCTGTCGGGCATCGCGATGTGGTGGAAGCGCCGCCCCGGCGGACGGCTGCGGCTGGCCGCGCCGCCCGCGCCGCGCGACATGCCGCAATGGAACGGGGCGATGGGCGTCGCGCTGGCGCTGAGCCTTGCCTTTCCGGTGGCGGGGGTCGCGCTGGCGGCGGTGCTGCTGGTCGACGGGCTGGTGCTGCCGCGCCTGCGCCGGGCCTGAATGCGCGGGGGGCCGCCCGATCCGTCGGGCGGCCCCCTTCGTCGGTTCAGCCGTCGCGCAGCAGCGGCTCGATCGTGCGGGCCGAGGCCAGCAGCGCCTCGTCGGCCCCGTGGCCCGCGACCAGCATGAGGCTCAGCAGCACGCCCGCGTGGCGATAGGGCAGCGCGATGCTGCAGCCATCGCCGATATTGGCCAGCGTGGTGTTGCGCAGCGCCAGGAGGTTCAGCCGGTTGAACGCCGCGTCATCGGCAAGATCGCTCGGCGCGGGCGGCAGGATCGCCACCGTCGGCAGCAGCAGCGCCTGGCCGTCGAGCGCCGCCGACAGCGCCGCGGCAAAACGGGTCCGGGCATTAAGCGTCTGGCGATAGCTCACCGCCGACACTTCGTCGGCGCGCCCCATGCGGGCATGCACGCGCGGATCGAACTGCGCCGCCTCGGTCTGGAAGGCCGTCTCGTGATGCGCCCGGCATTCGACCGAGGTGAGATGCCAGGGCGGGATCGCGGCATAGTCCGACAAAAGCGGCAGCGGCGTGTCGTCGATCTCCACGCCTGCGGCGCGCAGATGCGCCAGCAGCGCCTCGAAGCCCGCCGAAACCTGCGGGTCGAGATCGTCGAAGCCAAAGCCCCGCGCCACGCGCAGCCGCAGCGGCGCGGGCGCTGTCTCGGGCGCGTCCCGCCCGGCCATCACCCGCCATGTCGCGGCGCAGCCCGCCACGTCGCGGGCGATCGGGCCGAGGCTGTCGAGGCTGTCCGAAAGGGTCACCGTGCCGTCGCGCGGCACGCTCGACTGGGTCGGCTTGAATCCGGTCAGGCCGCAGAACGCCGCCGGGATGCGCAGCGAGCCGCCCGTGTCGCTGCCGATCGCCACGTCGGCGAGCCCCGCCGCGACCGAGGCCGCCCCGCCCGAGGTCGAGCCGCCGGGGATGCGCCCCGGCCAGGCCGGGTTGTCGGCGGTGCCGTGATGGTCGTTCAGCCCGAGACCGGAATAGGCCAGCTCGGACATCGCGGTATGGCCGGTCATCACCGCGCCGGCCGCGCGCAGCCGCGCCACGGCGGGGGCGTCCGTTTCCGCCGCAGGATTCTTTTCGAGAAAGCGGGTGCCGGCATGGGTCACTTCGCCCGCCACGTCGTAGAGCCCCTTGACCGACACCAGCGCCCCGGCGAGCAGGCCGTCGGCGCGCGCGGCCCGCGCCGCGTCCTCGCGCGCGTTCTGCGCGAAGACGGAGGTGTAGATGCCGCGCGGGCCACCTTCTGGCCCGAGCCGGTCAAGCAGCGCTTCGAGCCGGGCCGGGGCCTTGGCCGCGCTCCAGCCCGCGCCGTTCATGCCATCACCGGCAGCACGCGGATCGCGTATTCGGTCGCGATCTCGCGGCCCAGCACCGGGTCGGTCAGCCGCATCCGGAACCGTTCGGCCGGGCGCACGCCGCCCTTTGCGCCGAGCGTGCCGCACAGCATCGCGCCGCCATCGGCCAGACCGCCACCCTGCGCCAGGTCGGCCAGCGGCCGGATCGAGGCCAGCGTGCCGCTCTGGTAGACGACCCAGGCGCCGTTCTCGAAGATCTCGGAGGCCAGCTCGATCCGGTCGAGATGGTCGGCCACCTCGTCGAAATCCCAAAGCGCGGCGGCCACCGGCTTGGGGCAGACCTGCTTGGAATGGGCGACCGAATGCGCCTCGAGCGCGCGGTCGGTCTGGTCCGAGCCGAGCCCGAGCCATGTCTTGCCATCGGCGCGGATCAGCAGCGGCTCGGCCTCGCCCGAGGTGTCGGGGCCGAGCACGTCGATGCGGTCGGACTGCACCAGAAGCTCGGGGCCGCAGCGGTAATAGAGCGGCACCTGGCTTGGCGGGGCGACACCGAGCGCGGCCAGCTCCTCGATGTGGTGGTCGACGGCGGCGCGGTCGCGGCCGGTCCAGCCGGCGACGATCAGGTCGGTGAGGGTCACGTCGAGCGCGCCTTGGGTCGTGTCGAACTGCATGTGATGCGTCCTTCGGGGTCAGCGGTGTCAGAATGTCGAGGGCAAATAGAGCGCGAGCCACGGCGCGATGATCAGCATGCCCACCATGGCCAGCATCACCAGCGCGTAGGGAATGCAGCCCAGCATCACGTCGGTGAAGGGCCCCTTGCGCGCCGATTGCACGACATAGAGGTTGAGCCCGACCGGCGGGGTGATCAGCGCCATCTCGACGAGGATGATCATCAGCACGCCGAACCAGATCTTGTCATAGCCAAGCTCGACCACGATCGGCACGATGATCGGGATCGTCGCCACCATCAGCGACAGCGTTTCGATGAAGAAGCCGAGCACGATGTAGATCGCGATGATCACGAACAGCGTCGCCAGCGGCGAGATGTCGAGACCGCCCAGCATCGATTGCAGTGCCCGGCTGACGCCGGCGGCGGTCAGCACGTAGTTCAGCACATAGGCGCCGATCACCACCAGCATCACCATGGCCGAGGTGCGCACCGCGCCGCGCAGCGCCTCGCGCAGCATGGTGAGCGACAGCGCCTTTTGCTGCGCCGCGATCAGCACCGCGATGGCGACGCCGATGGCCGCGGCCTCGGTGGGCGTGGCCCAGCCGGCATAGATCGAGCCGACGATCGCCACGAACAGCCCGAGGATGGGAAGCAGGTCGGCAAGGCTGCCGATCCGCGCGCGCCAGCTGAATTCCGGGCGCGGGCCGCCGAGGCTCGGGCGCCACAGGCACAAGATCGCGGTCATCGCCATGAAGGCCAGCGCCATCAGAAGCCCCGGCAGAAGCCCCGCGAGAAACAGCTGCGGGATCGAGCTTTCGGTGAGAAAGCCGTAGACGATCAGGTTGATCGAGGGCGGGATCAGGATGCCCAGCGTGCCGCCCGCCGCGATGGCGCCGGAGAACAGCCTCTGGTCATAGCCCAGACGCTCGGCCTGCGGCATCGCCACGGTGGCGACGGTGGCGGCGGTCGCCACCGAGGAGCCGGAGGTGGCCGAGAACAGCGTCGAGGTCGCGATGTTGGCGTGGATCAGCCCGCCGGGCAGCCACGACACCCAGGTGTTGAGCGCCTCGTAGGTGCGCGCGGCGACGCCGCTGCGCACGAGGATCTCGCCCAAGAGCACGAAGAAGGGGATGGCGATCAGCGTGGCGCTGTTGGAGGACGACCAGACCACCTGACCCAGACCGCGGATCAGCGGAAAGGGGCTGAAGAAGATGTCGAGCCCGAAGCCCAGAAGGAACAGCACGATCCCGACCGGGATCGACAGCGCGAGCAGGCCCAGAAGGCCGATGGCGGTAAAGGCGATCATGTCGCGGTCTCCGTTCCGACGATAGTCTCGACGCTGTCGAAGCGTCCTTTCAGCATCAGCACCACGGCGCCGATCGACAGCACCACCGCCGAAAACGCGAACCAGCTCCAGCCGGCCCACCAGATCGCCTGCGGAATCCACAGCGGCGTCTCGAGCGCGGTGTTGGCGCGCGCCCCGGTGCCGAGCGTCTTGTCCAGCACGCCCCAGCCATGCCACGCGGTGATCAACGCGACCCCGGCCATCGACAGCATGGCGAGGCAGTCCATGCCCGCGCGAAAGCGCGGCCCGCCCTGCACCCGCAAAAGGTCGATGCGGACATGCGCGCGTTCGGTCAGCGCGTAGCTGATGCCCCAGCTCGTCACGCCAGCCATCACGTAGCCCGAGATTTCGTCGGTGCCGCCCAGCGGCGCGCCGAAGCGGCGCGCCACGATCTCGGCGAGGATCAGCACGACGCAGGCCAGAAGGCCGAAGCCCGCCAGCAACGCGACGCCGTCATTGATCCGGCCCAGCCATCGGATGATCCTCGCCATGACCGGTCAGCCCCCGATCGACACGCCGACCACCTGGCCGACGCTGTCGTTCCAGCGCTGCGCCCAGTCGTCGCCGGCGCGCGCCGCCCAGTCGGGCAGAACCTCGGAGACCAGCGCCTCGCGCGCGGCCTCGTTGTCCTCGGCGGTCGCCTCGACCAGCGTCATGCCGCGGGCCTCGCCCGCCGGGCAGTCGCCATTGCCGGTCAGGCAGGCGATGTCGTTTTCGAGCGCGTCCTGCGCGGCGTCCCATGCGGGCTCCTGCAGGTTGTCGACCACCGCCGTCTCCAGCTGCTGCTGCTGTTCTTCGGAGAGGCTGTTCCAGCGGTCCATGTTGACCGCCGTCACCACCGGGTCCCAGCCGCCGAGCGGCAGCGGCAGAAGATGGGTCGACACCTCCCACCAGCCGGCGGAATAGCCCGAGCCGGCGCCGGTCACGGCGCAATCCACCACGCCGCGCTGCAACGCGCCGGGCACTTCGCCGAAGCTGACATTGACGCCCTCGGCGCCGAGCGCCTCCAGAAGCTTGGCGGTCATGCGGCCCGAGGCGCGGACCTTCTTGCCCTCCAGATCGGCAAGGCCGGTGATCTCGCCGTTGCAGAACACGACCTGCGGCGGGTAGGGCGCGATGCCGAGCACCTTGGCGTTGAAGACCTCGGCATAGATGTCGTCGACCATCGGCCGGGCCGCGTCGACCATGGCGCGCGCGGTGGCGGCGTCGGGGGCGACCAGCGGCACGTCGAGCGATTCCAGCGCCGCGCTGTCGGCCACGGCGTAATCGGCCACGGTCATGCCGATGTCGAACACGCCGTCGCCCAGCATCCGGTACACGTCGCCGCCATCGATGCCCATCTGGTCATGCGTGGTCAGCGTCGCGGTCAGCGCGCCGCCGGTCGCCTCGGGCAGCGTTTCGGTCCACAGCGGGGCCTCGTATTGCTTGTGCAGCGGCAGGCCGCTCCAGCTGCCGACCACCGACAGCTCCTCGGCGTGCAGCGCGGTGCCGCCCATGAGCGCCGCGGTAGCGCCCAGTGCAAGAAGGGTGCGTGTCATTGTTCTGTTTCTCCCTGTTGTCATTCGTTGTCGTCGTCGTGGCCCGTGCCCGAGCCTGTGCCCGTGCCGTCGTCGCGGTCGGTGATCAGCATCGCGCCCGGCGCGTGGCTGATGCACAGCGGCAGGCGCGCGCGCATCATCGCCACCTGCGGTGTCACCCCGCAGGCCCAGAACACCGGCAATTCGTCGCGGCCGACCGGCACCGCGCTGCCCCAGTCGGGGCGGTCGAGATCGATGCCGATCGCCGCCGGGTCGCCGACATGCAGCGGCGCGCCATGCGCCATCGGAAAGCGCGCGGTCAGGTCGCGCACCTCGTCGATGCGGTCGCGGTGCACCGGGCGCATCGACACCACCACCGCGCCGCCGAACGGGCCCGCGGGGGTGGTCTCGATGGTGCTGCGATACATCGGCACGGTCACGTCGCGCTCGATGTGGCGCATCGGGAACCCGGCCTTCAGAAGCGCCGCCTCCATGGTGAAGGAGCAGCCGATGGCAAAACCGACCATGTCGTCGCGCCACAGATCCGAGATGTCGTGCGGCCGGTCGACCAGCGCGCCGTCGCGGTAGACGTGATAGAGCGGCACGTCGCGGCGCAGGTCGATGTCGCGCCCCAGCGCCGGAAATCCCGGATCGCCCGCAGCGCTCTGCCCCGCGAGCGGGCAGGGCACCGGGTTCAGCGCGCAGAATTCCTCGAAGGCGCGCGCCTCGGCCAGCGGCATGATGGCGAGATTGCATTGCAGGCGGCCCGGCGCGAGCCCGGCGGTGTGCCCGCGATAGCCGCCGTCGCGGAAGACGCGGCGCAGGGCCTGCGGATCGAGCCCGGCGAGATCGGCGCGGCGAAGTGCGTCTGGCATGGCGGTCCTCCTTTGGCCGACACGCTAGACAATTCGCCGCTATAAGATCAAATCGTGATTTTCTGTAAGATGTGATCCAATAATTCGATCACTTCGCTTTGCACCGCCGATCATCAGCCCCGCACAGGAGACCGCCGCCATGACACTCGACCAGCTCAACACCTTCTTGTGGGTCGCGCGTCTGGGCGGCGTGCGGCGGGCCGCGCAGCAGATGAACCTGTCGCAGCCGGCGATCTCGGCGCGGATTTCGGGGCTGGAGGAGACGCTGGGCGTGGCGCTGTTCACGCGCGGGCCGCGCGGCGTGACGCTGACCCGGCAGGGGGTCTTGCTGCGCAACCATGCCGAGCAGATCGCCGCGTCGGTCGAGCGCATCCGCGCCGAGATCGTGCCACCCGCGAGCCTGTCCTCGCTGCTTCGGATCGGCGCCGCCGAAACCATCGTGCAGACTTGGCTTCCGGCCTTTCTGAGCCGCCTGAACGCCACCTATCCCAAGCTCAAGATCGAGGTGATGGTCGACATCTCGATCAACCTGCGCGAGGCGCTGCTCGACCGGGCGCTCGATCTGGCGCTGCTGATGGGGCCGGTCTCCGAATACAGCGTCGACAATATCGAGCTGCCCAAGGTGTCGCTGGCATGGTACCGCCCGGTGGCCATGACCGAGCCCGACATCTCGCAGGTGCCGGTGATCACCTACAACCGGCAGTCGCGGCCGCATCGCCACCTCGCGGCGGAGCTTTATGCACGCCACGGTGGCACGGCGCAGATCTTTCCGTCGAACTCGCTCTCGACCGCGATCGAGATGGTCGCCGCCGGTCTCGGCGTCGGGGTGATGCCCGAGGTGCTCGGGCGGCGTCACGTGGCGGCGGGCCGGATCGTGGAGTTCGACCCCGGCTGGCGGCCCGACGCGCTGCAATTCTCGGCCTCCTTCATCGGCGACACCGAGGACGCGCTCGTGCAGGGCGCGGCGCGGTTGGCGCGCGAGGTGGCCGTCGACTACGGCTGACCGGAGGCATGGCCGTGTCGCCGGGCGGCTCGGACATGGCGCCGGGAGGCGGGGCCTTTCGCTCGCAAGGCGCGCCGTGACGGGTGGGAAGCCCGGCGCGGCGCGAATATTGCCTTGATGTCAAGGACGGGTTTTTGCACCTTCGCGCAAGCCCGAGTCGGGTGTGAACACCCGCCCCGGATGGCCGGGGCAGGGGCGCGCGGTCCCATAGCTCAACTGGATAGAGCAGCCGACTTCTAATCGGCAGGTTCGGGGTTCGAGTCCTCGTGGGACCGCCATCTTTTCACGACATCTCTGGCCGACGCCCGGATCTCAGCCCTTTTTCTGCAGGCGCGCGGCGCGCAGCGCGGCGGTCTTGGCGCTGCGGCTGGCGGCTTCGGCGTCGAGGATCTCGCGCGCGGCGCGGGTCGTGATGTCGCCCTTGGTCTCGGGGGCGGCGGCGGGCGCGGGGCGCGGCGCGGCGGTGCCGGCGGCGCGGTTCATGCGGGCTTCGAGATTGGCGAAGGTGGTTTCAAGGGCATTCATTCAAAGCGTCCTTTGGTCGGTTGAGCGAGGCGCCGCAGCGACGTGCCGGGGCGCCGCCCTGCCATCATGCAACCTATACCGGCCAAGACGTTCGGCAAGCTCTCGCGCATGCGCGGGCGGGCGCGCCCAAAAGCGGATCTGCGCGCGAATAGGGCTGTGGCCGCGCCCCGGCCCGGTGTAGAACCGGCCCCGCAAACGGCACCAAGACCAATCAACGGGACAGAGCAGATGATCACACGGGCAATCATGGCGGCGGCATTCGGCCTCGTCGCGGCAGGGGCGCAGGCGCAGGGCTTTGCCGGCGGCGTGCTTTCGGTCGAAACCTCGGCCTTCTTCGAAGAGGGCGATATCGGCTACACGACCTATGCGGGCGGGCTGCAATTCGACATCGGCGCGGGCTTCGGCGTCGAGGCCGATCTCGCCTCCTACGGGTTTTCGGGCTTTGGCTCGGATGGCAGCAACGCGACGCTGCACGCGATCTTCGACATCGGCCCGCTGATGGTGCTGGGCGATACCAGCGTCGGCGCCTTCGTCGGCCGCGACGGCTATGACGACGGCGATTCCACGATCTTCGGGATCGAGGGCAAGGGCGAGCTTTACGGCCTGCGCAGCGAGGCCTATCTCGCGCGGCATGACGGCGATCTGGGCGAGATCACCCTGGCCGGCCTGGGCGCGCGCTATGACATCACGCATGACATCTATGCCATGGGCGATCTCGGCCTGGCCGATGGCGGCGGCGAGGGCGAATTGCTGCGCGCGGCGCTGGGCGGCGGCTACCGCATCGATGGCGGCCCGCGGCTGTGGGGCGAGCTGGGCCGGATCGAGGCGGATGACGATGCCTTCACCGGCGACGAGACCTATCTCGCCATCGGGGCCGAGATCGGCTTCGGTCCCAATGCGGGCACCACCTTCGGCAGCCGCAGCCTGTTCGACATAGTGCCGGGGCTGTGACCGGTCAGGGCGCGGCCTGGTCCGCGCCCGCATGCCCCGTCGCGCGCAGGAATTGCGCGACATGGGCGGCCCAGTCTTCGGGCCGCTCGGCCGGGGCGAGATGGCCCGCGCGACGGATGATCTCGAACCGCGCGCCGGGGACCAGCTCCACGGTTTCGCGCATCAGGTCGGCGGGCACGGAGCGGTCCTCGGACCCCGCGAGGCCCAGCACCGGCAGGCGCAGCCCCGACACGGGCGTCCAGAAATCGGTGCCCGAAACGGCAGCACTGGCGCCCACATAGCCTTCGATCGCGGTGCCGGTCAGCACCCGGCGCGCCCGCGCCGCCACCGGGCCGTGGCGCGCGTCCCGCCCGAGCCAGCGGTCGAGCACGGCGTCGGCCTGCGCCGCGATCCCGGCGCGGCGGATCGCGGCGATCCGCTCGTCCCAGAGCTTCGGCGTGCCGATCTTGGCCGCGGTGTTCGACAGAACCAGCCCGCGCACGAGGTCGAGCCGCTTGACCGCCAGCCCCTGCGCCACCATCCCGCCGAGCGACAGCCCGGCGAACACCGTGTCGCGCAGGCCGTGCGCCTCGATCACCGCCTCGGCGTCGGAAATCATCTGCCCCATGGCATAGGGGGCCTCGGGCGCGTCCGAGCCGCCATGGCCGCGCAGGTCGTAGCGCAGCACCCTCACGTCGCCCGGCAAGAGCGGCAGCACCGCGTCCCACAACGTCATGTCCATGCCGAGCCCATGCGCCAGCACCAGCGCGGGCGCGCCTTCGGGTCCCTCGATCCGGGTGGCGAGGCGGCAGCCGTCGCGCGCCGTGACGATCACGTCGCCCGCTCCAGCGCGCGCGCGAATATCGGCGCGTCGACATTGCCGCCCGTCGCCACCGCGATCACCGTGTCGCCCTGCGCCGCCTCGGGGCGGAACAGCGCCGCCGCCAGCGCCACGGCGCCGCCCGGCTCGATCACGATCTTCAGGTGGCGGAAGGCGAGCGCCATGGCGCGCAGCACCTCGTCCTCGGTGACGACGAGGCCGGGGCCGCAGAGCCGCTTCAGGATCGGGAACGTGATGTCGCCCGGCTGCGGCGTGATGATGGCGTCGCAGATCGACCCGTTCAGCCGGTCGTTGCGCCGGATCTCACCGGCGGCGAGGCTGCGCGCGGTGTCGTCGAAGCCATCGGGTTCGCAGGGGCGCACCCGCAGGCCCGGCGCCTCGGCCTCCAGCGCCAGAGCGATCCCGGCGGTCAGCCCGCCACCGCCGCAGCAGACCAGCACATCGGCCTCGGCCACGCCCAGATCGGCGGCCTGTTCGGCGATCTCCAGCCCCGCCGTGCCCTGTCCCGCGATCACCAGCGGCGCGTCGAAGGGTTTGACCAGCGTCAGGCCGCGCTTTTCGGCCAGCGCCGCGCCCATGGCGTCGCGGTCGTCGGTCTCGCGGTCGAAATGCACGATTTCGGCGCCCAGCGCGCGGGTGCCGTCGACCTTGGCGCGCGGCGCATCCTTGGGCATCAGGATCACCGCCGGGATGCCGTGTTCGCGCGCCGCATGCGCCACGCCCTGCGCGTGGTTGCCCGACGAGAACGCGATGACGCCGCGCGCGCGGCGTTCCTCGGGGATGGCCGAGATCGCGGACCAGCCGCCGCGCGCCTTGAACGACCCGGTGACCTGCAGGCATTCGGCCTTGACCAGAACGCGCCGCCCGGCCACCGCGTCGAGCGCCGGAGAGGACAGGATCGGCGTGCGCCGCAGGTGTGTGCCGATACGCGCGCGCGCGGCGCGGATCATGTCGATGTCGCTCAAGCCTCGTCTCCCCTTGCGGCGCGGCAGCGCGCCAGCCAGTCGTTCAATGCCGCGAGCGCCTGCGGTTCGTCAAGGAACGGCACGTGACCGCGGCCCGGCACTTCGGCAAAGATCATCTCGGGGTTGCGTTCGCGCATCCGTGCGGCGGTGTCGGCGCTCAGAAGTTCGGAATTCGCGCCGCGGATCAACGCCGTGGGCAGGGTCGTGGTCGCGTCGAAGAGCGGCCAGAGATCGGGGGCGGGCTGCACCGCGCCGCCCAGCACCGCGTTGCGCAGCCGCGCGTCGTAGCGCAGCTTCAGCCCCTCTGGCGTCTCCTCGTACTGGCCGCGCACCTCCGCCAGCCAGCGGTCATGCGGCACGCCCTCGAAGCCGGTCCACGCGCGGGCGCGGGCGCGGGCCGCCGCCTCCCATGTCGGCTCGCGCGGCGGCAGGCCGAGATAGCCCTTGATCGTCTCCAATCCTGCGGGCGCGATCTCGGGGCCGATATCGTTGAGCGCCACGCCCGAAAGCCGGTCGCGCGCGGTCGCGGCCAGCACCATCGCGATCAGCCCGCCACGCGAGGTGCCGAGGATCGCGGCCCGCCGCAGCCCGAGATGATCCATCAACGCCAGCACGTCGCGCGCCTCCTGCGCGACCGTGTAGGTCGAGGGATGGGCCCAGTCCGACCGACCCCGCCCGCGATAATCGGGCCGGATCAGCCGGACGCCGCCCAGATGCGGCGCCACGTGGTCGAAATCGGCGGCGTTGCGGGTCAGGCCGGGCAGGCACAGGACCGCCATCCCCGTGCCTTCATCGAGATAATGCAGCCCGGTGCCGTCCTCGGCCTCAAGCCGGGGCATCGGCGAACTCGGCCAGATGGGTGAGATCGGGCAGCACGTGGGTGGGCCGCGACCAGAGCCGGTCGCGTGGCTCGCCGCTGCGGTTCACCCATGCGGTGGTGAAGCCATAGCCGGTGGCGCCCGCCACGTCCCAGAAGTTGGAGCTGACGAACAGCACCTCCTGCTTTTGGCAGCCGAACCGCTCCAGCACGAGGTCGTAGACCCTCGGATCGGGCTTGTAGACGCCCGCCTCTTCGGCCGAGAGCACCGCGTCGAGGCTGTCTGCGATGCCGGCGGATGTCACCGCGCTGTCGAGCATTTTGGGCGAGCCGTTCGACAGGATCGCGACGTTGCGATTCTTGGCCTTCAGGTCGGCCAGGACCTCGCGCGCCTCCGGGTAGGCGGGCAGCGTGTCGTAAAGCGCCAGCAGCCGGGCGCGCAGGTCCGGGTCCGACAGCCCGGATTTTTCGAGCGTCCAGGTCAGCGCGTCGGCGGTGACATGCGCGAAATCGACATGGTTGCCGCTGATCGTGCGCAGCCATGTGTATTCGAGCTGCTTGATGCGCCAGTCGCGCGAGACCGTCTCCCAGTTTTCCGCCAGGGCTTCGCCGCCCGGCTCGGCGCTGGCGATGCGGGCGGCGCCCGCCACGTCGAAGATCGTGCCATAGGCGTCGAAGACGATGGTGCTGATGGTCATGAAATCCCCCTTGTCAGGGCGAGGCTGGCATGCCCCGCCTCCTAGGGAAAGACTTCTGGGGGCGATCGGGTTGCGAACAGCGCCAAGGCTTCCTACCTAGGGCGTGACCCAAGAGGAGCACCCGCAAGCGGCGGCCTCCGGAAATTCACCCTACGATCCCAGCTCAAGGAGAGGCTCATGACGCAAGTCAAGCAGGGCGACACCGTGCGCATCCATTACACCGGCACTCTGAATGACGGCCAGACCTTCGATTCGAGCGAAGGCCGCGAGCCGCTCGAATTCCAGGTCGGCTCCGGCCAGATCATCCCCGGTCTCGACAACGCCATGCCCGGCATGGAAGTCGGCGAGAAGAAGACCGTCGAGGTCGCCTGCGACAACGCTTATGGCCAACCCGACCCGAACGCGCGCCAGGCCGTGCCGCGCGATTCGATCCCGGCCGACATCCCGGTCGATCCGGGCACCCGCCTGCAGATGCAGACCCCGCAGGGCCAGGTCGTGCCGGTGACCGTCATGGAAGCCACCGAGGAGCAGGTCGTGCTCGACGCGAACCACCCGCTCGCTGGTCAGGATCTGACCTTCAACGTCGAGCTGGTCGGCGTCGACCCGGCCTGAGCCGCGACATCATGTTCGGGAAAAGGCCCCGGCAGCACCCGCTGCCGGGGGCCTTTTTCATGTGAAACCCGGCACGAAAGAGCCTAAGGGGGCGCATGCAGAGCCTGACCCTTTACCTCCTCGCGGCGCTTTTCGAGATTTCCGGCTGTTTCGCGGTCTGGGCGTGGTGGCGCGCCGGGGCCTCGATGCTGTGGCTGGCGCCCGGCGCCGCGGCGCTGGCGGGCTTCGCGTTGTTGCTGGCGTTCAGCCCCGCCGCCTTCGCGGGCCGCGCCTTCGCCGCCTATGGCGGGGTCTACATCGCCGCCTCGCTGGGCTGGCTCTGGGTCGTGGAGGGGCAGCGCCCCGACCGGTTCGACGCGGGCGGGGCGCTCGTGTGCCTGATCGGCGCGGCGCTGATCCTGTGGGGGCCGCGCGGTTAGCCCTTTTGCGCCGCCATCATGGCCTGCATCTTCTCGGCATCCATCCAGCCGGTCTCCAGCACGTTGCCGTCCGGGTCGCGGATGGTGCGGCCATACATGACATCGCCATGCTCGACCTTCTTGCCGGTATCGGCGCCGCCATGCGCCAGCGCGGCCTCGACGATGGCATCGACCGCGGCGCGGCTGTCGCGCGGGATCGCGACCAGCACGCCGGTGCTCTCGCGCGGATCGGCGACCGGGCCGGGCGCGAAGCCCGCAAAGGTCTCGCGGTCGAGCAGCATCAGGCAGGCGCCGTCGGTGATGCGGATGCAGGTGGTGTGCTCGCCGGTGAACTGCGCCACCACGGAAAAGCCCAGGCCTTCGTAGAAGGCGCGGGCGCGCGCGGCATCGGCCACGGGCAGGTTGATGTAGACGGTCTGTGACATGAAAAAACTCGCGACAGGTGAACCCTGCCGCGAGCTTATCCTGCCCGCGTCACCGCGCAAGCGGTCAGAGGTTCTCGCTCTGCGGCATGCCGAGCACGTGGTAGCCGCCATCGACATGCACGATTTCGCCGGTGGTGCAGGCCGCCGCGTCCGAACACAAATAGAGCGCGGTGCCGCCCACCGCCTCCAGCGTCGCGTTCGAGCGCATTGGCGCGTTGGCGTCGGTGTGCTTGAAGGTCTTGCGCGCGCCGCCGATCGCCGCGCCCGCCAGCGTCTTCATCGGACCAGGCGAGACCGCGTTGACGCGGATGCCCTCGGGGCCGAGATCGTTGGCGAGGTAGCGCACGGACGCCTCCAGCGCCGCCTTGGCCACGCCCATGACGTTGTAGAACGGCGTCACCTTGTTCGAGCCCTGATAGGTCAGGGTGACGATCGAGCCGCCGGCGCTCATCAGCGGATGGGCGCGCCGCGCGATGTCGATCAGCGAGTAGCAGGAAATGCCGAGCGAATTGCGGAAGTTCTCGCGGCTGGTGTTGATGAACCGCCCCGTCAGCTCGTCCTTGTTGGAATAGGCGATGGCGTGGATCACGAAATCCAGCCGGCCCCAGCGCTCCTCGATCTTCTTGAAGGCCGCGTCGAGCGAGGCGTCGTCGGTGACGTCCACGTCGAGCAGGAAGTCCGAGTCGAGCTGCGCCACGAGCGGCGCGACGCGCCGCCCGAAGGTTTCGCCCTGATAGGAGAAGGCCAGCTCCGCCCCCGCGCCGTGCAGCGCCTTGGCGATGCCCCATGCGATCGAGCGGTCGTTCGCGACCCCCATGACAAGGCCGCGCTTGCCCACCATCGACATCATGTCCGTCTCTCCCGCCTCTGCGTCAGTCTTTGTAGCGCGACAGCAGCATCGAGCCGTTGGTGCCGCCGAACCCGAAGCTGTTGGTCATCACCGTGTCGAGGCCGGCATTCTCGCGCAGCTCGGTCGCGATTTCGCCTTCGTTGATGCCTTCGGCGAGGTTCTCGACGTTGATCGACGGCGCGATGTAGTCGCCCTTGAGCATCAAGAGGCAGTAGATCGCCTCCTGCGCGCCGGTCGCGCCCTGGCTGTGGCCGGTCATCGACTTGGTCGAGGAGATCGGCGGGGTGGCGCCGGTCCCGAAGACGCGGCGCACCGCCTCGACCTCGCCCACATCGCCCACCGGCGTCGAGGTGCCATGCGCGTTGATGTAATCGACGCTGCGGCCTTCGGGCAGGGTGGACAGCGCGATGCGCATCGCCCGCTCGCCGCCTTCACCCGAGGGCGCGACCATGTCGTGCCCGTCGGAGGTCGCGGCGAAACCGGTCACCTCGGCATAGATCTTGGCGCCGCGGGCCTTCGCATGCTCCAGATCCTCGAGCACCACCATGCCGCCGCCACCGGCGATGACGAAACCGTCGCGGTCGCGGTCGAACGCCCGGCTGGCCTTTTCGGGGGTGTCGTTGAACTTCGACGACATCGCGCCCATCGCGTCGAACAGGCACGACAGCGTCCAGTCGAGCTCCTCGCCGCCACCGGCGAACATCACGTCCTGCTTGCCCATGGCGATCTGCTCGGCGGCGGCACCGATGCAGTGCAGCGAGGTCGAGCAGGCCGAGGTGATCGAGTAGTTGATGCCCTTGATCGCATAGGCGGTCGACAGGTTGGCCGAAACCGTGGACGACATGCCGCGCGGCACCATCAGCGGGCCGATCCGCTTCGGCGAGCCGGATTTCAGCACGGTCTGGTGCGCCGAGAACAGGTTCGAGGTCGACGGCCCGCCCGAGCCCGCGATCAGGCCGGTGCGCTCGTTCGAGATCTCCGCCTGCTCGAGCCCCGCATCGGCGATGGCCTGGCGCATCGAGAGATAGGCATAACCCGCGCCCGGCCCCATGAAGCGCAGGGTGCGCTTGTCGATCTCGTCCTTGAGATCGACCTTCAGCGTGCCCGCGACACGGCTGCGAAAGCCGTATTCGGCCATTTCCTCGGAGGCCTCTATCCCTGAGCGGCCCGCGCGCAGCGCGGCATCCACTTCGGCGGCCGAATTGCCGATGGGCGAGACGACCCCGAGGCCGGTGACGACGACGCGACGCATGGCGCCTCCTTCCTTGACGGGTTCAGCTCTCGGAGAGAGCGACCTTCATGTCCTTGACGAGATAGATGGTTTCACCGTCGGCCTCGACCCGGCCATCGGCGACGCCCATGGTCAACCGGCGGGTCTGCACGGCCTTGGTGAAATCCACGTAATAGGTGAGCTGTTTGCGATCGGGGCGCACCATGCCGGTGAGCTTGACCTCGCCGACGCCGAGCGCGTAGCCGCGGCCCTTCCAGCCGCGCCACCCGAGGTTGAACCCGGTGAGCTGCCACAGCCCGTCGAGCCCGAGGCAGCCGGGCATGATCGGGTTGCCCGGAAAGTGGCAGTCGAAGAACCACAGGTCGGGGGTGATGTCGAACTCGGCCACGACATGGCCCTTGCCATGCGCGCCGCCATCGCCGGAAATGTCGGTGATGCGGTCCATCATCAGCATCGGCGGTTCGGGAAGCTGGGCGTTGCCCGGGCCGAACAGTTCGCCCCGCGCGCATTTGAGAAGCGCGTCCCTATCGAACTGGGTCGGATATTCTGACATGGGGCCCCGTCGGTGTCTTGTGGTTTGTCTGACCCAAGCCTCTACCACCGTGCCGCGCAATAGGGCAAGGGCGCCGGGGTGGCGGGGGGTGTCGGGCGACATTGAATTCGCGGGCGATAAAGGGCATATCTTGACGGACATGACGCACACGCCTCCTTCACGCGCCCGCCGCGGCGCCGACTGGCTCGCCACGGCCGGGCTGCGCCCGACGCGGCAGCGGCTCGCGCTCGCCACGCTGCTCGTGGGCGACGGGCAGAACCGCCACGTCACCGCCGAAAGCCTGTTCGAAGCGGCCTGCGGGGCGGGGCACAAGGTCTCTCTCGCCACGGTCTACAACACGCTCTCGGCCTTTTGCGCCGCAGGGCTGATGCGCGAGATCACGGTCGATGGCTCCAAGAGCTATTTCGATACCGACATGACCGATCATCCGCATTTCTACTGGGAAAACGACGCGCGCCTGTCGGACGCCCCCGCCGACCAGCTGGTGATCGCGCAGCTGCCCGACGCGCCCGACGGGGCGGAGATCGCCAAGGTCGACGTGGTGATCCGGCTGCGCCGCCGCTGATCCTTTTCACCATTCCTTCAATACGCATGGCGCGTCACCGGCAGCGGGGCGCCCGGCCGGGATGTCGGAACAATGCGTATTTATGGAATGGTGAAACGGGGAAGGGTGCCCTGACCTTTGACCATGCCCCGAATACGCCGCGCGCGGCCGGTCTTGCGCGGGCCTTCGGGGCATCTGCTTGCAGCCCGGCCCGCGCGCGCCTAGCCTCCGGCGCAAACTCAACGGAGGATGCGCCATGCAGATGGAAGACGTTGCGCGCCGGGGCCTCGTGCTCCTTGGCTGCGGCAAGATGGGTTCGGCGATGCTGGCGGGCTGGCTCGAAGGCGGGCTGCCGAAGCAGTCGGTCACCGTGCTCGACCCCAAGCCCTCGGAGTGGCTGCAAAGCCAAGGCATCCGGCTGAACGAGGATCTGCCCGAGGATCCGGCGATCGTGCTGGTCGCGGTCAAGCCGCAGATGATGGGTGACGCGCTGCCCTCGATGCAGGCCAAGGGCAACGGCACCACGCTGTTCGTCTCGGTCGCCGCGGGCACCCCGATCGCCAAGTTCGAACAGGCGCTGGGCGACAAGACCCCGATCGTGCGCGCCATGCCCAACACGCCCTCGGCGATCGGGCGCGGCATCACCGCGATCATCGGCAACGCCCATGCCAGCGCCGAGCAGGTCGATCTCGCCGAGGCGCTGCTGAAAGCGGTGGGGCAGGTCGTGCGGCTCGACAGCGAGGACCAGATGGATGGCGTCACCGCCGTCTCCGGCTCCGGCCCGGCCTATGTGTTCCACCTGATCGAGACGATGGCAAAGGCGGGCGAGGAGCAGGGGCTGAGCCCCGAGCTGGCGCTGCAGCTGGCCTCGGCCACGGTGGCGGGGGCGGGCGCGCTGGCGGATGGCTCGGAGGAGCATCCGGGCAAGCTGCGCGAGAACGTGACCTCGCCCAACGGCACCACGCAGGCCGCGCTCGACGTGCTGATGAACGAGACCGACGGCTTCCCGGTGCTTCTGAGCCGGGCGCTCAAGGCCGCCGCCGACCGCTCGCGCGAGCTTGCGAATGGGTGAAGCCCCGTCCCCGGAGATCGTCTTCGACGATTTTGCCAAGGTGGACATCCGCGCGGGCATCGTGACCCGCGCGGAGCCCTACCCGGAGGCCCGCAAGCCCGCGATCAAGCTGTGGATCGATTTCGGTCCCGGTCTCGGGGAAAAGCGGTCCTCGGCGCAGATCGCGACGCATTACGACCCCGCCGACCTGGAGGGGCGTCAGGTTCTGGCGGTGGTGAATTTCCCGCCGCGCCAGATCGGCAAGTTTCTTTCCGAAGTGCTGGTGCTCGGCCTGCCCGACGCGGATGGCGCGATCGTCCTGATCGAGCCGGACCAGCCCGTGCCGTCTGGGGGGCGGCTGTCATGAAGAAGACCCTACTCGTCACGCGGCCCCTGCCGCAATCGGTGCTCGACGCCTGCGCGCGGGAGTTCGACGCCACCTTCCGCGACGCCGATCATGGCCTGACCGAGACCGAGGCGGCCGAGGCGCTGGGCGCCTATGACGCGATCCTGTGCACGCTGGGCGACCGGTTTAAGGCGCAGGCCTTCGCGCAGGCGGGCGAGATCCGCTGCGGCGTGCTGGCCAATTTCGGCGTGGGCTACAACCACATCGACGCAGCCGCCGCGCGCGAAGCCGGTGTCGCGGTGTCGAACACGCCCGACACGGTCACCGACGCCACCGCCGATATCGGCCTGACGCTGCTTCTGGCCACCGCGCGCCGCGCGGGCGAGGGCGAGCGGCTGGTGCGCGCGGGGCAATGGTCCGGCTGGGCGCCGACGCAGATGCTGGGCAGCCACGTCACCGGCAAGACGGTGGGCATCGTCGGCATGGGCCGGATCGGGCAGGCGGTGGCCAAGCGCTGTGCGCTGGGCTTCGACATGCAGCTTCTGTATCACAGCCGCTCCTCCAAGGCGGTGCCGCTGCCGGCGATGCAGGTGGACGATCTCGACGAGCTGATGGGTTCGGCCGATTTCATCGTGGTCACCGTGCCCGCGACGCCACAGACGCATCACCTGATCAGCCGCGAGATGATCGGGCTGATGAAGCCGGGCGCCATTCTCATCAACATCTCGCGCGGCGACGTGGTCGATGAGACGGCGCTGATCGAGGCGCTTGAGGCGGGGGCCATCGGCGGCGCCGGGCTCGATGTCTACGAAAACGAGCCGGAAGTGCCCGAGCGGCTGCGCAAGCTCGACAACGCGGTGCTGCTGCCGCATCTCGGCACCGCGGCGCTCGAGGTGCGCGAGGCGATGGGGCGAATGGCGCTCGACAATGCCCGCGCCTGGGCCAAGGGCCTGACGCTGCCCAACCTCGTCAACTGACCCTCACGCGGGGCGGTCGCCGATCGCCTCGCGGAAATGCCGACGGCACAGAGAGACGTAGCGGTCGTTGCCGCCGATCTCGACCTGGTCGCCCGCCATCGCCACCCGGCCTTGGGCATCCTTGCGCACCACCATCGTCGCCTTGCGCCCGCAATGGCAGATCGTGCGCACCTCGCGCATCTCGTCGGCCAGCGCCAGCAGCGTGGCCGAGCCGGGAAACAGCTGGCCGAGGAAATCGACGCGCAGCCCGTAGCACATCACCGGCACGCGCAGATCGTCGACCGCGCGGGCGAGCTGCCAGACCTGGTCGGGCGACAAAAACTGCGCCTCGTCGACGAAGACGCAGGCGCAGGGGCTTTCCAGCCGTGTCCTGATCTTTTCGAACAGATCGTCGCCCGCGTCGAAGGTGTCGGCCTTCGACCCGATGCCGATGCGGCTCTTGATGAAGCCTTCGCCGGCGCGGTTGTCGAACTTGGCGGTGAGCAGGTAGGTCTGCATCCCGCGCTCGGCATAGTTGTGCGCCGCCTGCAACAGCACCGTCGACTTGCCGGCGTTCATCGTCGAGTAATTGAAATAGAGCTTGGCCATGGGCCGGTCACATACAAAGGGCGGCGCGTCGTGACAACGCGCCGCCCGTTCGGGAGGCGGGAGTTTTGCAAAACTCCCGCACCGATCCTTGCAAGGAGCCGTCTCAGGCGTGGGAGGGCACGTCGCCGTTCATCTGCATCTGGCGGATCGGGCGTACGGAGCTTGCCTGCGGCCCCATGCCGTTGGCGCCGTCATCGACGATCGACAGCTCCACCGGCGCGCCTTCCTCGAGCTTGTCGAAGGCGTCCTCGGCGACGCTGGCCTTGTGGAACCAGATGTCGCGCCCGTCGAGAGTTTCGATGAATCCGTATTCGGTGAAAAGCTGGCGCACCCGGCCCTGCGGCGGGCCGTCATGCGTCTTCACGTCGCCCTGCACCTTCTGCGCCGCGTGTTCGAGCTGCCGCTCCATCGCGTAGAAGGCATCGCGCACCGCGAGATAGGGATCGTGCTTGTCGCCCTTGCCGGGGTCGTGGCTGACCACCAGCTCCTTGCCCGGAACGCGGGCCTCGACGCGCACATGATAGCCCTGGGCGCCCGCCTGGCTGCGGTTGGGGACCTCGACCACGACATGGCAGCTGGTGATGTGGCCGTGAAAGCGCTCCAGCTTGGCGGCGCGTTCGCGGATGCGGGCCTCCAGCCCGTCCGAGCTGTCCATGTTGTGGAAGGCGATCTCGAGGGGGGTGTCCATGCGTCTCTCCCTTCTGCTTGGTCCGGGAGAAACGCATGGGTCATCGTGCCGTTCCGGGTGACGTCACGCCTGCAGCGACCTCACGCCGACCTCGCCCTCCTGCCGCGCCAGCATCGCCTGCGCCGCGGCCTGCGCCGCGGCGGCGGTGGTGAAGTAGGGGATCTTGGCATGCAGCGCCGCCGAGCGGATGTCGCGGCTGTCCTCGATCGCCTGCGCGCCTTCGGTGGTGTTCATCACCAGCGCGACATGCCCGTCCTTGAGCCGGTCGACGATGGTCAGCCCGCCCTCGTAGAGCTTGTTCACCAGCTCCGCCTCGATGCCGTTTTCCTTGAGCCAAGCCAGCGTGCCGCGGGTGGCGAGGATCGACAGCCCGAGCCCGGTGACGCTGCGCGCCGCCTCGGCCATGGCGGGGGTCTTGTCGCCGTCGCGGATCGACAGGAACACCCGGCCCTCGCGCGGCAGGTCCGAGCCCGCGCCCATCTGCGCCTTGAGGAAGGCCAGCGCGAAGCTGCGATCCCAGCCCATCACCTCGCCGGTGGAGCGCATCTCCGGCCCGAGGATGGTGTCGACGCCGGGGAAGCGGGCAAAGGGCAGCACCGCCTCCTTGACCGAGAACCACGGCATGTTCGGGTCCGCCAGCGTCATCGGGTCGGCATAGGGCAGGGGCGTGTCGTAATCGACGTTCTCGTAGGCCGGGCGGAAGGGGAAAGCCGAAAGCTTCTCGCCCGCCATCAGCCGCGCGGCGATGCTCGCGATGGCGCTGTCGGTCGCCTTGGCGACGAAGGGCACGGTGCGGGAGGCGCGCGGGTTCACCTCGATCAGGTAGACGGTGTCGTCCTTGACCGCGAACTGCACGTTCATCAGGCCCACCACGCCGAGCGCCAGCGCCAGCGCCTGCGTCTGGCGGCGGATCTCGGCCTGAATGTCCTCGGTCAGCGAATGCGGCGGCAGGCAGCAGGCGCTGTCGCCCGAATGCACGCCCGCTTCCTCGATGTGCTGCATGATGCCGGCGACATGCACCTGTTCGCCGTCGCACAGCGCGTCGACATCCACCTCGGTCGCGCCCGAGAGATAGCTGTCGAGCAGCACCGGGCTCTTGCCCGACACCACGACGGCGTCGCGGATGTAACGCTTGAGATGGTCCATGTCGCGGACGATCTCCATCGCCCGGCCGCCCAGCACGTAGGAGGGACGGATCACCAGCGGGAAGCCGATGCTCTCGGCGATGTCGAGCGCCTGTTCGTCGGTCGAGGCGATGCCGTTCTTGGGCTGCTTGAGCCCGAGCCGGTTCACGAGATCCTGGAACCGCTCGCGATCCTCGGCAAGATCGATCGCGTCCGGCGTGGTGCCGAGGATCGGGATGCCTTCGGCTTCGAGATCGTTGGCCAGTTTCAGCGGCGTCTGGCCGCCGAACTGCACGATCACCCCGTGCAGCGTGCCCTTTTCCTGCTCGACGCGCAGGATTTCCATCACGTGCTCGAAGGTCAGCGGTTCGAAATAGAGCCGGTCGGATGTGTCGTAATCGGTCGAGACGGTCTCGGGGTTGCAGTTGACCATGATGGTTTCATAGCCCGCATCGGTCAGCGCGAAGCAGGCGTGGCAGCAGCAATAATCGAACTCGATGCCCTGTCCGATCCGGTTCGGGCCGCCGCCCAAGATCACGACCTTCTTGCGGTCCGAGGGGCGCGCCTCGTCCTCGACCTCGCCCATGACGGGGGTTTCGTAGGTCGAATACATGTAGGGCGTCTGCGCCTCGAACTCGGCGGCGCAGGTGTCGATCCGCTTGAACACGGCGTTGACGCCGAGATTGCGGCGCGCGCGGCGGATATTGGCCTCGTCGCGCCCGGTGAGGGTGGCGAGGCGGGCATCGGTGAAGCCCATCATCTTGAGGTGGCGCAGGCCGTCCTCGGTGACGGGCAGGCCGTCGCGGCGGATCCCGGCCTCGGTCTCGACGATCTCGCGGATCCGGGCGAGGAACCACGGGTCGAACTTGGTGACGGCCTGGATCTCGTCATCCGAGAGCCCCTCGCGCATCGCCTGGGCGATGACACGCAGCCGGTCGGGGGTGGTCTTCGACAGCGCCTTGGTGATGGCGGCGCGGTCGGGCGCGCCCGCGATCTCGATCTCGTCGAAGCCGGTCAGCCCGGTTTCCAGCGAGGCTAGCGCCTTTTGCATCGACTCGTGGAAGGTCCGGCCGATCGCCATCGCCTCGCCCACCGATTTCATCGCGGTGGTCAGATGCGGCTCGGCGCCCGCGAATTTCTCGAAGGCAAAGCGCGGGATCTTGGTGACGACGTAGTCGATGGTCGGCTCGAAGCTCGCGGGCGTGACCTTGGTGATGTCGTTGTCGAGCTCGTCCAGCGTGTAGCCCACGGCGAGCTTGGCCGCGATCTTGGCGATCGGGAAGCCGGTCGCCTTGGAGGCCAGCGCCGAGGAGCGCGAGACGCGCGGGTTCATCTCGATCACCACCATGCGGCCATCGGCGGGGTTCACCGCCCATTGCACGTTCGAGCCGCCGGTCTCGACGCCGATCTCGCGCAGCACGGCGATCGAGCCGTTGCGCATGTGCTGGTATTCGCGGTCGGTGAGGGTGAGCGCGGGCGCCACGGTGATCGAATCGCCGGTGTGCACGCCCATCGGATCGACGTTCTCGATGGCGCAGACGATGATGGCGTTGTCGGCGCGGTCGCGCACGACTTCCATCTCGTATTCCTTCCAGCCGAGCAGGCTTTCGTCGACGAGGATCTGGCCCACGGGCGAGGCATCCATGCCGGTGCGGCAGTAATGTTCGTATTCGGCGCGGTTATAGGCCACGCCGCCCCCCGTTCCGCCCAAGGTGAAGGCGGGGCGGATGATCGCCGGAAGGCCGATCTCCTCGAGCGCCTCGACGGCGAGGCTGACGCCCGCGTTCAGGTCGCGCTTGCCGTTGTCGAGCTTGGGCGCGGTGATGATGGTCGCCTTGGGGTTTTCGAGCCCGATCCGGTCCATCGCCTCGCGGAACAGCTTGCGGTCCTCGGCCATCTCGATGGCCTCGCGGTTGGCGCCGATCAGCTGCACGCCGAACTTTTCCAGCACGCCCATGTCGGCCAGCGCGAGGGAGGTGTTGAGCCCGGTCTGACCGCCCATGGTGGGCAAGAGCGCGTCGGGGCGTTCCTTCTCGATGATCTTGGCGACGACCTCGGGGGTGATCGGCTCGATGTATGTGGCGTCGGCGAGACCGGGATCGGTCATGATCGTCGCGGGGTTGGAGTTGACGAGGACGACCCGGTAGCCTTCTTCGCGCAGGGCCTTGCAGGCCTGGGCGCCCGAGTAGTCGAACTCGCAGGCCTGGCCAATGACGATCGGCCCCGCGCCGATGATCATGATCGAGCGGATATCGGTTCTTTTCGGCATGGGACCCTCGTGTTTCTCGCGCGGCCTCAAGGGGAGGGGGCTGCGCAAATCGTCGCGGTTATAGAGATGGGCGGGCGCGTTGCAAGACCTCGCGGTCCCGCTAGGGAAAGCAATTGCCCCGCCCCCTGTCGCCTGCGCCCGCGGCGATGTATCGGAGAGGCGCAAAAGAGTGTGGGCGAACATGCGGATCGGCTTCGACAGGGGCCCCGGCGGCGGGGCGGTGCGGTTTTCGCGGCCAAGGCGGCTGATCGAGGCGTGGCAGCCCGCGGGCGTGCCGCTGGCGCTCGCCGCCGCCGAGGCGGCGCGGGCCGAGGGCGCGTGGATCGCGGGGTATGCGAGCTACGAGCTTGGCTATGCGCTGGAACGGCGGCTGACGCCGTTGATGCCCGAAAAGCGCCGCCTGCCGCTTTTGCGGTTCGGCGTGTTCGAAAAGGGCCCCGAAGACTGGAGGCCCGCGCCCGGCCCGGCCGGCTTGGGCGAGTTCACGCCGCGCTGGCAGGCCGCGGATCACCGGGCGGCGCTGGAGCGGGTGCGCGGCTATATCGGGGCGGGCGACATCTACCAGGCGAACCTGACCTTTCCGCTCGATGCGGCCTGCTCGGGCAGCGCCGAGGCGCTCTATACCGCGCTGTCGCGCGGCCAGCCGGTGGCGCATGGCGCGCTGGTCGAGCAGGAGGGGCTTCCGGCGCTGGTGTCGCGTTCGCCCGAATTGTTCTTTGCCACCGACGGGGCGGGGGGCATCGAGACGCGCCCGATGAAGGGCACGCGCCCGCGCGGCGCGACCGAACAGGAGGACGCCGCGCACCGCGCCTTTCTCGCCTCGGACGACAAGAACCGCGCCGAGAACCTGATGATCGTCGATCTGCTCAGGAACGACCTGAGCCGCGTGGCGCAGCCCGGTTCGGTCGCGGTGCCAAAGCTGTTCGACATCGAGACCTATGCCTCGGTGCACCAGATGGTCAGCCACGTCACCGCCCGCCTTGCGCCGGGTGCGGGGCTGGCGGCGATCCTCGCGGCGCTGTTTCCCTGCGGCTCGATCACCGGCGCGCCGAAGCTGCGCGCGATGGAGATCATCCGCGAATTGGAGCCTTGGCCGCGCGAGGCCTATTGCGGCGCGATCGGCTGGGCCGCCCCCGATGGCCGGTCCTCGTTCAACGTGGCGATCCGCACGCTGTTGGTCGAGGCGGGCCGCGCGACGCTCAATGTCGGCGGCGGCATCGTGTGGGACAGCGAGGCCGCGTCGGAATGGGACGAGGCGTTGTGGAAGACGCGCTTCGCCCGCATTCTGGGCTGATCCGTTTCACCATTCTCCAAATACGCAAAGACCGCCGATGCCGCCCGAGACGCCGCCGAAGATCATCGAGACGCTGGGCGCCCATCCGGGCGAGGGCCCGCGCCGTCTGTCCGCGCATCTCGACCGGATGGCGCGGACGGCGGCGGTCTTGGGGTACCCGTTCGAGCGCATCCGCGCCGAGGCTTTGCTCGATCTCACGCCCGAAGCGCCGCTGCGCTGCCGGTTGACGCTCGATCCGGCGGGCGAGCTGGATCTGACCACCGCGCCGCTTGGCCCCAACCCGTCCGAATGGCGCGTGGCGATCCACCCCGAGCGGCTCGACGCGGATGATCCGTGGCTGCGGCGCAAGACGACGCGCCGGGCGCTGTATGACGATGCGCGCGCGGATCTGCCCGATGGGGTGGACGAATGGCTGTTCCTGAACCGGGCAGGCGAGGTCTGCGAGGGCACGATCACCAATCTCTTTGCCGGGGAGGCCACACCCGCGCTGTCCTGCGGGCTGCTGCCCGGCGTGCTCCGGGCCGCGCTTCTGGGCCGGGGCTGGCGCGAGGCGGTTCTCCATCCGGGCGATCTCGACGGGGTGGGCTTTTGCATGGGCAATTCGCTGCGCGGTCTCATTCCGGCGCGTCTCGTCGCCGCCTGACCCCTCGGCTTGCTTGACATCAAGGCCCCAACCCGGTGTATCGGCGCGACACCCGCCACAAGGGATATCCTTTCATGCACGCCTACCGCACCCACACCTGCGCCGCCCTGACCTCTGACAATGTCGGCGATACCGTCCGGCTGTCGGGCTGGGTGCATCGGATCCGCGATCATGGCGGCATCCTGTTCATCGACCTGCGCGATCATTACGGCATGACGCAGGTGCTGTGCGATCCCGACAGCGCCGCCTTCGCCGATGTCGAAAAGCTGCGCTCGGAATGGTGCATCCGCATCGACGGCGAGGTGAAGGCCCGCGCGCCCGAGCTGGTGAACCCCAAGCTGCCGACCGGCGAGATCGAGGTCTTCGTGCGTTCGGTCGAGGTGCTCGGCGCGTCGAAGGAGCTGCCGCTTCAGGTCTTCGGCGACCAGGAATACCCCGAGGAGACGCGGCTCAAGTACCGTTACCTCGACCTGCGCCGCGAGCAGATGCAGGCCAACATGACGCTGCGCTCGGACGTGGTGCGTTCGATCCGCCAGCGGATGTGGGACCAGAAGTTCCGCGAATACCAGACCCCGATCATCACCGCGTCTTCGCCCGAGGGCGCGCGCGACTTCCTCGTGCCGAGCCGCCTGCATCCGGGCAAGTTCTACGCGCTGCCGCAGGCGCCGCAGCAGTTCAAGCAGCTCCTGATGGTGTCGGGCTTCGACAAGTATTTCCAGATCGCGCCGTGTTTCCGCGACGAGGATCCGCGCGCCGACCGGTCGCCCACCGATTTCTACCAGCTCGACATGGAGATGAGCTTCGTCGAACAGCAGGACGTGTTCGACACGATCCAGCCGGTGATGGCGGGCGTGTTCGAGGAGTTCGGCGGCGGCCGCAAGGTCGACCAGGAGTGGCCGCTGATCTCCTACAAGGACGCGGCGCTGTGGTACGGCACCGACAAGCCCGACCTGCGCAACCCGATCAAGATGCAGGACGTTTCCGAGCATTTCAAAGGTTCGGGCTTTGCGATCTTCGCCAAGCTCTTGGAGCAGGACGGCACCCAGATCCGCGCCATCCCCGCGCCGACGGGCGGCAGCCGCAAGTTCTGCGACCGGATGAACGCCTTTGCCCAGAAGGAAGGCCTGCCGGGCATGGGCTATATCTTCTGGCGCGATCAGGGCGACGGCATGGAAGCCGCCGGCCCGCTGGCCAAGAACATCGGCCCCGAGCGCACCGAGGCGATCCGTCAGCAGCTGGGTCTCGGCGTCGGCGACGCGGCGTTCTTCCTCGGCGGCAAGCCCGAGGCGTTCGAGCGCGTCGCGGGCAGGGCGCGGGTGGTGATCGGCGAGGAGCTGGGCCTGACCGAGACCGACCGCTTCGCCTTTGCGTGGATCGTCGATTTCCCGATGTACGAGAAGGATGACGAGGGCCGGATCGACTTTTCGCACAACCCCTTCTCGATGCCGCAGGGCGGGATGGAGGCGCTTCAGGGCGATCCGCTGGAGGTCTTGGGCTACCAGTACGACCTCGCCTGCAACGGCTACGAGCTGATTTCGGGCGCGATCCGCAACCACAAGCCGGAGATCATGTTCAAGGCGTTCGAGCTGGCGGGTTACGGCGAAGACGAGGTGCGCAAGCGCTTCGGCGGCATGGTCAACGCGTTCCAGTACGGCGCCCCGCCGCATGGCGGCTGTGCCGCGGGCATCGACCGGGTGGTGATGCTGCTCGCCGACGAGGCCAACATCCGCGAGGTCATCCTCTTCCCGATGAACCAGCGGGCCGAGGACCTGATGATGGACGCGCCCTCCGAGCCCAGCAACGAGCAGCTGCGCGAGCTGCGCCTGCGCGTTCTGCCGCCCGAGAGCTGATCGGTCTTCGCATCGAGACAACGGCCGCGCCCCCGGGCGCGGCCTTTTTCGTGCCGCTGGGTCGCGGCGCGCGGCCTAGAACACCAGCCCGCCCAGCACGCACAGCCATGCGAGGCCCACGGCCGCGCCCGCCACGGCGACGGCGGCGGAGCCGGAATCCTTGGCCTGCTTGGCCAGCGCGCGCCGTTCTTCGGAGACGTCGTCGACCACCCGTTCGATCGCGGTATTGAGGCATTCGAAGGCCAGCACCATGACCCCGCCCATCAAGAGCATCCCGCGTTCGCCCGCCGAAAGCGGCAGCAGGAAGGCGAGGCCCGCCGAGACGATGTTGGCCCACATCCATTGATGCAGGCTGCCTTCGGTGTTCCAGACATGCCTGAGCCCCTGCCAGGACCACAGCGCACGCAGGCGCACGCGTTCGAAATGTTCGCGCATGGGGCGCCTCTCGGTTCGGTTCGCGCAAGATGGCGCCTGCAAAGAACAAAGCCAAGGCCGCAAGAGTTGCGCGTTTCGGCGATGACACGCGGATGTGTCACCACATATCCGCATGCCCCCCTGCACGCCGCCCGCAAACGGGCTAGATTTGTCGCATGACACCACAGCATGACGAATACCCTGCCTATGCGCGCTCCGAGCGTATCGCCGATGGCGTGATCCACGCGCTCGGCGTGACCTTCGCCTTGACCGGCGCGGTGCTCTTGATCGTGTTCTCGGCGCTGGCCGCGGAGGCGAGCGCCGATCGGATCATCGCCGTCGCCGTCTATGGCGGCGCGCTGATCGCGACCTTCACGGCCTCGGCCTTTTATCACATGACGCCATGGACCGGGCTGCGCCCGGTGCTGCGCCGGTTCGACCACGCGGCGATCTATCTCAAGATCGCGGGCACCTACACGCCGCTGGTGGTGCTGATCGGCTCGGCCTTCGCTTACGGCGTGCTCGCGGTGGTCTGGGCGGTGGCGCTGGGCGGGGCGGTGGCCAAGCTGTTCTTCTGGAAAAGCCCCGGCCGGCTCGGGCCGACGCTGTATCTCGTGCTGGGCTGGCTCAGCGTGGCGCTGGTCTGGTCTCTGGCGCTGACCCTGCCGGTGGCCTCGACCGCGCTGGTGGTGATCGGCGGGCTGCTCTACTCGGCGGGGGTGATCTTTTTCTTGTGGGAAAAGCTGCGCTTTTCCAACGCGATCTGGCACGGCTTCGTGCTGGCCGCCTCGGGGTGCTTCTTTGCGGCGATCGCAATGGGGGTGCTCGGCTGAGCCCCCCATCGCCGCGGCTCAGAGCCCGGCGGCGGTGCGCCGGACGATTTCCATGCGCTGCGCGTTCGGCGGGTGGGTGCCGAGAAACCGGTCGCCGGGATCGGGAATGCGCAGGAAGAACTGCGCGCCCCTGACCGGATCGTAGCCCGCGCGCTTGGCGATGGTCGCGCCGAGCGCATCGGCCTCGAGCTCGAACTCCTTGGAATAGCTGCGCGCGCCGACGCCCGCGCCGATCTGCTGGGCGGTGCGCACCAGGCCTTCGTTGCCACCGCCGAGCCCTGTGGCGAGCTGGCCGAACACGGTGGCGCCGATCGCGGCGTTGCGGCTTTGCCGGTCGAGATGGCCCGCGATGTGGTGCGCCGCCTCGTGGCTGAGCACGAAGGCCAGCTCGTCGGCGTTGCGCACCTCGTTCAACAGCGCGACGGTAAAGGCCAGCAGTGGCCGGCCCTGCGCGTCGCGGGTCTGAAAGGCGTTGGCGGGCTGGCCGGGGCGGTCATCGACGACGATACGGAAATCGCAGTCGAGCTGCGGCGCGTTGACCCGGCAGACCTGTTCGGCCACCGGTTCCAGCCGCTCGACCACGGCGACGAAATTGCGCGCGGCGCTGCGCGCGGCCGCCGGATCGGTCACGGCGCCGGGGCCCTTGGAGATGCGCACATCGGCGGGAGCGGGGCTGCCGGGGCGGGTGACGGTGGTGGTGCGCTGCGGGCCGGTGGCGACGACAACGGGCGGCGCGCAGGCCGACAGCCCGAGACCGGCGGCCAGGGCGAGAGCAGTGAGACGTGACAGCATCGGCGGGGATATCCGGTTGTCTGAAATGCGGTTAGGCCGATCCTAGCCGCCCCCCGGCGGCCCGGCCAGCCCCGCGCGGGCCCGCTTCACGCGATCGGCATGGGCCCGCCGCCAATGCTTGCGCCGCCCCGGCGCCGCGCCTAGGCTCGGGGCATGTTCACCATCGAGCACGATTTCGACGCCACCGTGGTCACGCTCGTCGACGAAGGCAGCGTGTCCTTGCAGGAGGACGTCACCGTCTGCGCCTTCGAGGATTGCGTGACGGTCGAGCAATACGATCCGCGCCGCGACGCGGTGGTGCGCATCACCCTGTCGCTGCACCAGGCGCGCGAACTGGCGGCGGCGCTGAACCTGCCCGAGGGCGTCTACCGCGCCAAGGGAGGGGCCTGAGGCCCCCCGTGGCGCGCGCGCTTGCCTTTCACCATTCCCCAAATACGCATCGATCCGCCGACGCCGGCGTGACCTTGAAGGTGCCACGCGACGGCAGCCATCCGCCATGCGTATTTGAAGAATGGTGAAAAGGGGGCGTCAGCGCGTTTCGGACCCGGCGGGCACGGCCTGGCCCGCATCGCGCCAGATCTCGGCGCCGCGCCGCGCCAGCGGGGTGAGCGCGTCGGCCTCGTCCGTCTCCATCATCGCGAAGAGCCGGTCGCGCATGCGCGGCTCCCAGAAGCTGCGCAGATGCGCCGCCACCCGTTCGGCGCGGTCGCCCTCGGGCTGGCTTTCGAAGAAGGTGGCGATCTGGTTGGCCATGCGGATCAGCTTGAGATCGGTGCTAGAGGACATGGGCGCTTCCGATGCGGTTGGGGTGGGTATAAAGCCGCGTGCCGTGGCGGTTATGGGTGACGAGCGCGATGCCCGCGGCCTCGGCGAGCCGCACGGCATGGGCCGTGGGCTGCGACACCGACAGCAGGACCGGCGCGCCGATCATCGCCGTCTTCTGCACCATTTCGAGCGACAGCCGCGAGGTCAGCACCACCGCGCCCGCGCCCGGATCGATCCCGGCGGCGGCCATCGCGCCCGCCAGCTTGTCGAGCGCGTTGTGGCGGCCGACATCCTCGCGCGCCAGCACGATGCCGTGGCCGGGACGGTAGAAGCCCGCCGCGTGCACGGCGCGGGTTTCGTCGTGGAGCGGCTGCAACGCCCGCAGCCCGTCGAGCGCGGCGGCTACTTCGGACGGCGCCAGCACGAGGGAGGAGGCGGGGACCGCACGCACCTCGCGCGCCGCTTGCGCGAGGCTGTCGATGCCGCACAGCCCGCAGCCGACGGGGCCCACCTGCGCACGGCGGCGCGCGTCGAGCGCGGCGCGGCGGGTCTCGGGCAGCCAGATCCGGGCCTCGATGCCATTGGGCTGATCGACGATCTCGACCTCGCCGATCTCGGGCGCCTCGGCGAAGCCCTCGGTGATGGTGAAGCCGCGCGCGAAATCCGCGATATCGGCGGGGGTGGCCATCATCACCGCCTGCGTCGAGCCGTTATAGACCACCGCCACCGGGGTCTCCTCGGGCAGCGAGACGGGGCCGGACGGGGCCGCGCCCGCATCATGCGCCGTGACGCGGGCGAAGGGCGGCGGCGTCCCGGTCATTCCGCCGCGGGCAGGATGCGGCGCGACTTTTCGGCCTGCGCCTCGTAATCCTGCTGCCACTCGGAGGGACCGTTCGACGGGCTGACCTGCACCGCCGTCACCTTGTATTCCGGGCAGTTCGTGGCCCAGTCCGAGAAATCGGTGGTGATGACGTTGGCCTGCGTCGTCGGGTGGTGGAAGGTGGTATAGACCACGCCGGGGCTGACCCGGTCGGTGATCTCGGCCCTGAGCGTCGTCTCGCCCGAGCGCGAGGCGAGGCGGACGAAATCGCCATCCTTCACGCCGCGCGTTTCGGCATCGTGCGGATGGATCTCCAGCACGTCCTCCTCGTGCCACGCCACGTTGTCGGTCCGCCTTGTCTGCGCGCCGACATTGTATTGCGACAGGATGCGGCCCGTGGTGAGCAAGAGCGGAAAACGCGGGCCGGTCCTTTCATCCGTCGCCACGTATTCGGTGCGGATGAACCGCCCCCGACCGCGTACGAAACCGTCTATATGCATGAGCGGCGTGCCCTCGGGCGCGGCGTCGTTGCAGGGCCACTGCACCGAGCCCTTCTCCTCCAGAAGCTCGTAGCTGACATGGGCAAAGCTCGGCGTCGTCGCGGCGATCTCGGCCATGATCTGCGCGGGGTGGGTGTAGGTCCAGCCGCCGCCCATCGCGTTGGCCAGAAGCTGCGTCACCTCCCAGTCGGCATAGCCGTTCTTCGGGGCCATCACGCGGCGCACGCGGTTGATGCGCCGCTCGGCATTGGTGAAGGTGCCGTCCTTTTCGAGAAAGGTCGAACCGGGCAGGAAGACATGCGCGTAATTCGCGGTTTCGTTCAGGAACAGGTCCTGCACGATCACGCAGTCCATCGCGGCGAGACCGGCGGCGACGTGCTTGGTGTCGGGGTCGGATTGCAGGATGTCCTCGCCCTGGCAGTAGAGCCCCTTGAAGCTGCCATCCACCGCCGCATCCAGCATGTTGGGGATGCGCAGCCCCGGCTCATGGTCGATCTCGACGCCCCAGAGGCTTTCGAACACCTCGCGCGCCTCACCGCCCGAGACGTGGCGATAGCCCGGCAGCTCGTGCGGGAACGACCCCATGTCGCAGGAGCCCTGCACGTTGTTCTGGCCGCGCAGCGGGTTCACCCCCACGCCCTTGCGGCCGATATTGCCGGTCAGCATGGCGAGGTTGGCGATGCCGATGACGGTGGTCGAGCCCTGGCTGTGCTCGGTCACGCCGAGGCCGTAATAGATCGCGCCGTTGCCCCCCGTGGCATAGAGCCGCGCCGCCTCGCGCAGCTCCTGCGCCGGCACGCCGGTCAGCATCTCGACCGCCTCGGGCGCGTGGCGATCCTCGGCCACGAAGGCGACGTAGTCCTGAAATTCCTCCCAGTCGCAGCGGCTGCGGATGAACTCCTCGTCGTAGAGCCCTTCGGTCACGATCACATGTGCCATCGCGGTGACGACGGCGACATTGGTGCCGGGGCGCAGGGCCAAGTGATGCGCGGCCTCGACATGCGGGGAGCGCACCAGATCGATCCGGCGCGGGTCGATCACGATCAGCTTCGCGCCCGCGCGCAGCCGCTTCTTCAGGCGGCTGGCAAAGACCGGGTGGCCGTCGGTGGGGTTGGCGCCGATGATGACGGCGACATCCGTGTCCTCGACCGAGTCGAAATCCTGCGTGCCAGCCGAGGTGCCGTAGGTCTGGCCCAAGCCATAGCCTGTGGGCGAATGGCAGACCCGGGCGCAGGTGTCGGTGTTGTTGTTGCCGAAGACGGCACGCGCCATCTTCTGCACGAGGTAGGTCTCCTCGTTGGTGCAGCGCGACGAGGTGATGACGCCGATCGACTTCTTGCCATGGGTCTTCTGGATGCCGCGCATCCGGTCGGCGGCAAAGCCGATCGCCTCCTCCCACGACACCTCGCGCCACGGCTCGTCGATGCGGTCGCGGATCATCGGGTTGAGAATCCGGTCGCGATGCGCGGCATAGCCATAGGCGAAGCGGCCCTTGACGCAGCTATGGCCGCGATTGGCCTTGCCGTGCTTGTAGGGGGTCATGCGGACCAGCTCGTCGCCGCGCATCTCGGCCTTGAACGAACAGCCGACGCCGCAATAGGCGCAGGTGGTGACGACGGCGCGGTCCGGCGTGCCGATCTCGGCCACCGATTTTTCCTGAAGCGTCGCGGTGGGGCAGGCCTGCACGCAGGCGCCGCAGGACACGCAGTCCGACGTCATGAAATCGTCGAGCTTCATCCCCGCCGAAACCCGGCTGTCGAAGCCGCGCCCTTCGATGGTCAGCGCGAAGGTGCCCTGCACCTCGTCGCAGGCCCGCACGCAGCGCGAGCAGACGATGCATTTCGACGGATCGTAAGTGAAATAGGGGTTGGAATCGTCCTTGGGGGTGAATTGCGGGTTGGCGATGCCCTCGGGCTGGCGCAGCCGCGCCTCGGCCTGGCTTCGCGCGCCGGTGCCCGACGGGTCGTAATGGTTCTGGCCGGGCGTGAAGCGCACGTCGCGCAGGCCGACGGCGCCGGCCATGTCCTGCAATTCGCAATCGCCATTGGCCGCGCAGGTCAGGCAATCGAGCGGGTGGTCGGAGACGTAAAGCTCCATCACCCCGCGCCGCAGGCGGCGCAGCTTCTCGTTCTGGGTGCGCACCACCATGCCCTCGGCCACCGGCGTGGTGCAGGACGCGGGCGTGCCGCGACGGCCCTCGATCTCGACCACGCAAAGACGGCAGGAGCCGAAGGCCTCCATGTTGTCGCTGGCGCAAAGGCGGGGCACCTCGATGCCGATCTCGGCGGAGGCGCGCATGACGCTCGTGCCCTCGGGCACCGTCACCTCGAAACCATCGACCGTCAGCGTCACCATGGTGGCCGAGACGCGGGCGGGCGTGCCCATGTCGGTGTCGTTCTTGAGCCCGGTGCCGCCGGGCCCGTCGAAGGGGATCAGGAAATCCTTCATTCCGCCGCCTCCTTGCCGCGTGCGTGGAAATCATCCGGGAAATGCATGAGCGCCGACAGGACGGGGTAGGGGGTGAAGCCGCCCAGCGCGCAGAGCGATCCGTCCTTCATCGTATCACACAGATCGGTCAGAAGCGGGATCGCGTCGGCGTCGCCGCGCGCGATCCGGTCCACCGTCTCGACCCCGCGCACCGCGCCGATCCGGCACGGCGTGCATTTGCCGCAGCTTTCGACCGCGCAGAACTCCATCGCGAAGCGCGCCATGCCGAGCATGTCGGCCTGCTCGTCGAACACCACCACGCCCGCATGACCGATCAGCCCGCCCTCGCCGTCGAACTCCTCGTAGCCGAAGGGCGTGTCGAACAGCGCGCGCGGGAAATAGGCCCCCAAGGGACCGCCGACCTGCACCGCCTTGACGGGGCGGCCCGAGGCGGTGCCGCCGCCGATCTCGTCGACCAGCGCGCCCAGGGTGGTGCCGAAGGCGGTCTCGAACAGCCCGCCGAACTTCACGTTGCCCGCGATCTGGATCGGGATGGTGCCGCGCGAGCGCCCCAGCCCGAAATCGCGGTAATGCGCGGCGCCCTTTTCGAAGATCACCGGCACGGTGCCGAGCGAGATGACGTTGTTGACCACCGTGGGCTTGCCCAAGAAACCCTCGATCGCGGGCAGCGGCGGCTTGGCGCGCACCACGCCGCGCTTGCCCTCGAGGCTGTTGAGAAGCGAGGTTTCCTCGCCGCAGACATAGGCGCCCGCACCGACACGCACCTCCATGTCATAAGCGAAACCCGAGCCCAGCACCGAGGCGCCCAAGAGCCCGTGCGCGCGGGCGATGCGGATCGCCTCGCGCATGACATGGATCGCCTCGGGATATTCCGAGCGCAGGTAGACATAGCCCTGCGTCGCGCCGACACAGATCCCGGCGATGGCCATGCCTTCGATCAGGCTGAAGGGGTCGCCCTCCATCAGCATCCGGTCGGCGAAGGTGCCGCTGTCGCCCTCGTCGGCATTGGCGACGATGTACTTTCTGTCGGCTTGCGCCTTCTGCACGGTGTCCCACTTGATGCCGGTCGGGAAACCGGCGCCGCCGCGGCCCCTGAGCCCGCTTTCCTTCATCTCCTCGATCATCTCAGGCCCGGTCATGCCGAGCGCACGGCGAAGCCCCTTGAGCCCGCCATGCGCCTCGTAAGCCTCCAGCGAGAGCGGGTCGATCACGCCGACGCGGGCAAAGGTCAGCCGGGTCTGGCGCTTCATCCAGTCGATCTCCTCGGTCGGGCCGAGCGCGAGCGCGTGATCGCCCCATTCCGCGTCGAACAGCGCCGCGACATCGCGCGGGCTCACCGGGCCGAAGGCATGGCGCACCCCGTCGCGCTCCACCTCGACCAGCGGCTCCAGCCAGAGCATCCCGCGCGAGCCGTTGCGCACGAGTTCCACCTCGGTGCCGCGGATCTTCGCCTCGGCCAGCACCGCCTCGGCGACCTTTTCGGCATCGACCGCGAGGGCGGCGGCATCGCGGGGGACGTAGAGCTTCAGGCTCATGCCTCGACCTCCGCCAGAAGCGCGTCGAGCCGCGCCTCGTCCACCCGCGCCACGACGCGGCCATCGAGCATCACCGCCGGGCCGGTGGCGCAAAGCCCGAGGCAGTAGACCGGCTCAAGCGTCATGCCGCCGGTCGCCGTGGTCTCGTGCCAGTCGATGCCGAGCCTGGCGCGCGCCGCGTCCTCGACCGCGCGGCCACCGCGCGCCTGGCAGGCCTCGGCGCGGCAGACCTTGAGCATGTGGCGCCCCGCCGGAGCCTCGCGGAAATCATGGTAGAAGCTGACCACGCCATGCAGTTCCGCCCGGCTGATGTTCAGCGCCCCCGCGATGATCGGCAGCGCCTCTTGCGGCACGTGGCCCCATTCGGCCTGCACCGCGTGCAGGATCGGCAGCAGCGGTCCCTCGCACGCGGCGTGATCGGCGAGGATCGCGCCGAGGCGGCCCTCCAGATCGGCGAGAGCGGGCGGTGTCGGCATCGGCTGGCTCCTCATCGGCTTGCGCGATGATCAAGCCGGGTTTCGAGTGGTATATCAATATCGCGGTTCCGTTTCGCGATAGAGAAAGCCTATCGATCACGGGCAAATCTTCGCGCTTCGGACAGCAGCGCGTCGAGCAGCGGCGTGTGCGGCTCGCGCCATGGCGCGATGAGCCCGATTTCATGCGCGGCGTCGGGCGCGGTGAGCGGGCGCGCCAGCAGCGGCTGGCCGTCGAGAAAGATCGCGGCGCCGCGTTCGGGCAGGATCGTGATCCAGCCGGTGGCAAGCACATGCGAGATCAGCGCGACGGTCGAATTGGTCTCCAGCACGGGCCGCACCTCGACCCCGGCGGCGGCGAGATGGCCCGCGACGATCCGGCGGTTCTGCATGTCCGGCGTCAGCAGGCACAGCTCGGCGCCCGACAGGTCGGCCCATCGCAGCCGCTCATGCGTCGCCAGCGGCGCATCGGCGCGCATCACCGCGACGTAGCGCTCGGTATAGAGCGGCACGGTCACGACCCGGCCCAGCGGTTCGTTGTCGAGATAGCCGATCCCGGCATCGGCCTCGTGATCCTCGATCATCGCCAGAAGCTGCGCCGTGGTGGCCGAGCGCACCGAAAAGCGCATCTTCGGATGCGCGGCGGCGAAACGCTGGCAAAGCGGCGCGATCGCGCCCAGCGCCGTCGGCACCACCGCGAGCCGCAGCATCCCGCTCAGCCCTTCGCGCGCGGCGCGCAGCTCGTCCTTCATGCCACGCACATCGCCCGAGATGCGCCGCGCCCAGCCCAGCACCCGTTCGCCTTCGGGCGTCAGCCCCTGGAACCGCGAGCCGCGCCGCACCAGCATCACGCCGAGGCTGTCCTCGAGCTGGCGGATCGCCGCCGACAATGTCGGCTGCGTCACCCCGACCGCTTCGGCGGCACGGCCGAAATGTCGCGCCTTGGCGAGCGCGATGAACATCTCCAGCCGGTCGATCATGCGCGCCCCCCGATGCCGGGCCGGGGCGGCGGGCAGGCACCGGGCGCGCGCCATGGATTCGCGCGATCCGGCGCCGCGAGGCGCGGCGAGGGCGGGGCGGCGGGGCTGTCTGGCAGGCGCATGGGTCAGGTTCTCCTTGCCTGAAGGCAGGCGGTTGGCGGTCCCGGCGGGCCGGTCGCGGAAATTCGCCGCCCGGCATCGATCACGATTTTAGGCGCGACAGGCCGGTCTTGAAACGCGAAGTTGTCGGCGCGGGTGTTGCGCCCGCATCATTCGTTCGAAAGCCGCGCCGGATCCGCCGGAAGGTTGCGCCGGGTGGGTGACGTTGCGGAAGCCGGGCGGTCGTGCTGTCGCGCGGTCATTCGGCGATATGTCTTGCATTGCAAGGCGCATCGCAAAAGGATCGTGCCACAACCACGCCCGCAAAGGGCGGATCTCCATCCGGCGGCGGGGGCGACCTCGCGCCACAGACACAGGGATGACCTCATGACCTTGAAGACCCATCTTCTCGCGGGCACCGCGGCGCTCTTCGCGCTGAGCGGCGCGGCCCATGCCGAAAGCCACGCGATGATGGAGCACCCCGAGACCGGGGAGAAGCTCGCCGCCGACCAGACCTTCACCTACCGCGTGCTGGATGAATTCCCGTCGATCGACCCGAACCTGATCGAGGACGTCGAGGGCAGCCATATCGGCCGCAACCTGTTCGAAGGCCTGATGAACCAGGACGAGACGGGCGAAGTGGTGCCCGGCGTGGCGACCGGCTTCGAGGTTTCCGAAGATGGTCTGACCTACACCTTCACCCTGCGCGACACCGCCAAGTGGTCGAACGGCGAGCCGGTCACCGCGAACGACTTCGTCTATTCGTGGCAGCGCGCCGCCGATCCGGCGACCGCCTCCGAGTACCAGTGGTACATGGGCCTGATGAAGATCGCCAACATCGACGAGGTGATCGCGGGCGACAAGGCGCCGACCGAGCTCGGCGTCAAGGCCGTGGACGACCACACGCTCGAGGTGACGCTGTCGCAGCCGTTGCCCTATTTCCCGCAGATGGTGACGCACACCACGACCTTCCCGGTGCCGCAGGCCACCATCGAAGAGCATGGCGACGCCTGGACCCAGCCCGGCAACATGGTCTCGAACGGCGCCTATGTGCTGTCCGACCGCGTGCCGCAGGAATACCTGACGATGACCAAGAATCCCGAATACTGGGATGCCGAGAACGTCATCATCGAGGAAGTCACCGCGCTCGTCATCAACGACGAGAACCAGGCGCTGACCCGCTACCTCGCCGGCGAGTTCGACCAGACCGACGTGCCCGCGGGCCAGTTCCCGCGGCTGAGCGAGGAATATCCCGAGCAGGCGATCTCGGTGCCGAATCTCTGCTCCTACTACTACAACCTGAACGTCTCCGATTCGGGCCCCGAGGCGCTGGCCGATCCGAAGGTGCGCGAGGCGCTCTACCTCGCCATCGACCGCGACGTGATCACCGAGAACGTGCTCGGCGGCGGCCAGGAGCCGGCCTACACGCTGACCCACTGGGCCACGGCGGGCTTCGAGGTGCCGTCGATCGAGGTCGCGCAGATGAGCCAGCAGGAGCGCAACGCGCGCGCCATGGAGCTGATGTCCGAGGCCGGCTACGGCAAGGACGGCGAGGCGCTCGAGCTCGACATCCTCTACAACACCTCCGAGTCCCACAAGCAGGTCGCCACCGCGGTCAGCCAGATGTGGAAGCAGACGCTGGGCGTCGACACCACCATGGCCAACATGGAGTGGCAGACCTTCCTGACCGAGCGTCACGAGAAGAACTACGAGGTGGCGCGTGCCGGCTGGTGCGCCGACTACAACGAGGCGTCGTCCTTCCTCGACATCATGCAGACCCAGTCCTCCTACAACGACTCGGGCTTCACCAGCGAAAAGTATGACGGGCTGATGGCCGACGCGACCACCGCCGAGGATCCGCTGCCGCTCTACACCGAGGCCGAGACGATCCTGACGCAGGAATTCCCGATCCTGCCGATCTACCATTACGCGACCGTGTTCATGATGGACGAGAACATCAAGGGCTACCCGCTGGAGAACGCGCAGGACAACTGGTACGCCAAGGATCTCTACCGCGTCGCGGCCGAGTAACTCCTGACAGAAAGAATGCCGCGCCCCCTGGCTTGCGCGCCGGGGGGCGCAGTCCATTTCCGCAAGGCGCGGAAACGAGGTATCATCCCCCATGCTGAATTACGTTCTCAGGCGCATCGCCATCGCGATCCCGACGATCCTGTTGCTCGTCGTCATCTCCTTCGTGCTGATGTACGCGGCCCCCGGCGGCCCCTTCAATTCCGAGCGACCGCTGCCGGCGCAGGTCATGGCGAACATCGAGGCGCGCTACGGGCTCGATCAGCCCTATTGGAAGCAGATGGCGAACTACGTCTGGAACGTGGTCGTGCATTTCGATTTCGGGCCGTCCTTCCAGTACCGTGACCGCACGGTCAACGACGTGATCGCCCAAGGCTTTCCGGTGACGCTCACCTACGGGTTCTGGAGCTTCATCTTCGCGCTCGTGGTGGGCGTGGCGCTCGGCGCCGCCGCCGCGATCAAGCACAATTCCTGGCTCGACTACCTCGCCGTCGGCATCTCGATCGGCGCGCAGGTGCTGCCCAACTTCGTGATGGCGCCGATCCTGGTGCTCGTGTTCACGCTGTGGCTGGGCTGGCTGCCGGGCGGCGGCTGGCAGGGCGGGCAGATCGAATACCTGATCCTGCCGGTGATCGCGCTGTCGACCTCCTACATGGCCTCGATCGCGCGGATCACCCGCTCCTCGATGCTCGAGGTGCTCAATGCCGGTTTCATCCGCACGGCCCGCGCCAAGGGCCTGCCCACGAGCCGCATCATCTGGAAGCACGCGCTCAAGCCGACGATGCTGCCGGTCCTGTCCTATCTCGGGCCCGCCTTCGTCGGCATGATCACCGGCTCGGTGATCATCGACGTGTTCTTCTCCACCGGCGGCATCGGCCAGTTCTTCGTCAACTCTGCCTTCAACCGCGACTACTCGGTCATCATGGGGATCACCATCCTCGTCGGTGTGCTGACCGTCACGTTCAACCTCGTGGTCGACCTGCTCTATGCGTGGATCGATCCGAAGATCCGCTACTGAGGAGGGGTCCCATGTCGCTCAATCCCGATCCCGACACCGCCGACCGCCTGCTCGCCGCGCAGGCCGCCGCCGACGTCAAGGGCCGCTCGCTGTGGAAGGACGCGCGCCAGCGTTTCATGCGCAACCGCGCCGCCGTGGCCGGTCTCGTGGCGCTGGTGCTGATCTGCATCTTCGCCTTCTTCGGCGGGTTCCTCGCGCAATACGAACCCGATTACGTCGATTTCTCGCTGATCGGCGCCAACGCTTCGCAAGGCGTGCCATCCTTCGAGACGGGCCATTATTTCGGCACCGACAGCTCGGGCCGCGATCTTTACGCGCGCACCGTGCAGGGCACGCGGATCTCGCTGCTGGTCGGCATCGTCGGCGCCGGCGTCGCGGTGATCGTCGGCACGCTCTACGGCGCGATCGCGGGCTATACCGGCGGGCGCACCGACGGCGCGATGATGCGCAGCGTCGATATCCTGATGTCGGTGCCGTACATGTTCGTGCTGATCCTGATGCTGGTCATCTTCGGCCGCTCGATCCTGATGCTGTTCATCGGCATCGGCCTGATCTCGTGGCTCGACATGTCGCGCATCGCGCGCGGCCAGACGCTGACCATCAAGGGCAAGGAATTCGTCGAGGCGGCGGTCGCCACCGGCGTGCGGCCGATGACCATCATCCTGCGCCACATCGTGCCGAACCTTCTGGGCCTGGTGATCGTCTATGCCACGCTTCTGGTGCCGCAGATGATCATCACCGAAAGCTTCATCAGCTTCCTCGGCCTCGGCATCCAGGAGCCGAACACCTCGCTCGGCGCGCTGATCTCGAACGGCGCGAGCAACATGCAGTACGGGGTGATCTGGCAGCTGGCCTTCCCGCTCTTCTTCTTCGTGATCACGCTCTTCGCCTTCTTCTTCGTAGGCGATGGCCTGCGTGACGCACTCGACCCCAAGGATCGCTGATGGCACTGCTCGACATCGAAGACCTCCGCGTCACCTTCACCACCGGCGACGGCGAGGTGAACGCCGTCAACGGCGTGAACTTCTCCATCGAGGAGGGCGAAACGCTCGCCATCGTCGGCGAAAGCGGCTCGGGCAAGAGCCAGACCGCCTTTGCCGCGATGGGCCTTCTGGCGCGCAATGGCCGCGCCACGGGGCAGATCCGCTATGACGGGCGCAACCTGCTGGAACTCAAGCAAAAGGAGCTGAACCGGGTCCGCTCCGAGGAGATCGGCATGATCTTCCAGGACCCGATGACCTCGCTCAACCCGTATATGCGGATCTCCGAGCAGATGGCCGAGGTGCTGACCCTGCACAAGGGGCTGAGCAAGAAGGCGGCCATCGACGAGGCCACCAAGATGCTCGACGCGGTGAAGATCCCCGACGCCAAGAACCGCATCACCATGTTCCCGCACGAGTTTTCGGGGGGCATGCGGCAGCGGATCATGATCGCCATGGCGCTGCTGTGCCAGCCGCGGCTTCTGATCGCCGACGAGCCGACCACCGCGCTCGACGTGACGGTGCAGGCGCAGATCATGGAGCTGATGGCCGAGATCCGGCAGGAATTCGGCACCGCGATCATCCTGATCACCCATGATCTCGGCATCGTCGCCGACACCTGCGAGCGCACGCTCGTCATGTATGGCGGCCAGATCATGGAAAAGGGCCCGACCGAGCAGCTGTTCGAGCGGCCGACCCATCCCTACACGCTGGGGCTTTTGCGCGCCGTGCCGCGAATCGACCGCGACGACGAGACGCTGTCGACCATCGCGGGCGAGCCGCCGGACATGTCGAGCCTGCCCAAGGGCTGCCCCTTCACGCCGCGTTGCAGCTTTGCGCATGGGCCGTGCCCGACGGTGCGCCCCGAGCTGGTGCCCGCCGATGGCTTCCCGGCGCTGCGCCGCGCCTGCCATGCCCCCGTTGCGGAGGTGAAATGATGACCGATCCCACCGATCCCAAGAACGACAAGTTCACCAAGGCCAGGGGCCGCGACGAGGCGGGCGACCCGCTCCCCGCGGCACCGCCCGCCTCGGGTACCCCTGTCGCGACCCCGCCATCGCCGGCGCCTTCGGACGTCGCGCACAAGGACGCGCCCGTTGCCGCCGACGGGGGGGCGCACGCCCCCGCGCAGCCCACCGGCGCGATCGAAAAAACCGATCCTGCGGGTCGACGACCTGCGCGTCGCCTTCGACATCCGCCCGCGCGGCGCCTGGCCCTGGACGCCGTCGAACAAGCTGCACGCCGTGGGCGGCATCAGCTTCGATCTCGCGCCGGGCGAAAGCCTTGGCGTGGTGGGCGAAAGCGGCTCGGGCAAATCGACCCTGGCGCGCGCCATCGTCGGCACGATCCCCTCCACCGGTGGGCGGATCGAATTCGAGGGGCAGGACCTCGCCTCCATGTCCGACCGGCAGCGCCGGGTGCACCGCAAGGACGTGCAGATGGTGTTCCAGGACCCTCTGGCTGCGCTCAACCCGCGCATGACCGTGGGCGACATCATCGCCGAGCCGCTGGTCACGCACGAGCCCAAGACCCCGCGCAAGGAGGTCCGCCGCCGGGTGGCCGAGCTGATGGAGCGGGTGGGCCTGCTGCCCAACCTCGTGAACCGCTACCCGCATGAATTCTCGGGCGGCCAGTGCCAGCGCATCGGCATCGCCCGCGCGCTGATTCTCAAGCCCAAGCTCCTGATCTGCGACGAGCCGGTCTCGGCGCTCGACGTCAGCGTGCAGGCGCAGGTGGTGAACCTTCTGAAGGAGCTGCAGCGCGACATGGGGCTGGCGATGATCTTCATCGCGCATGACCTCAGCGTGGTGAAGCACGTCTCCGACCGGATCGTGGTGATGTATCTGGGCCGGGTGATGGAAGTGGCGAAATCCAAGGCGCTGACCACCAACCCCGAGCACCCCTACACGCAGGCGCTGATCGCCTCCGTTCCGATCCCCGACCCGGTGCTGGAGCGCCAGCGCCAGCGCCCGGTGCTCGGCGGCGAGCTGCCCTCGCCGCTCAGCCCGCCTTCGGGCTGCGTGTTCCGCACCCGTTGCCCCAAGGCGCATCCCGATTGCGCCGAGCGGCCGCCGCGCATGGTCGATCTGGGCGACGGGCACCGCGTGGCCTGCCCGTATCACCAAGAGCCCAGCGTGCTCGACGCGGCGCGGCAGATGGCGGGCTGACCGTGTGCGCGATCGCCCCCCCGTGGGGCGGCCGCGATACATTTTCGACCATGGCGTGAAGGGGCCCGCAGGAGCGGGCCCCCGCGCGTTTCAGCCGCGCAGCGCCGCCCGCGCCGCGGCGAGAAGCTGGTCGGGATCATAGGGTTTTTGCACGCAGCGATGCGCCGCGAAGGCGCCCGGCAGCCCCGCCGCCGCATAGCCCGTGGCGAAGATGAACGGCGTGTTGTCGCGCGCCAGCCGCTCGGCCACCGGGTAGCTGGTTTCATTGCCGAGATTGACGTCGAGGATCGCCACGTCGAAGGCGATCTCCTCGGCCGCCCGCAACGCTTCGCTCAGCCGCATCGCCACCGTGACCTCGCAGCCCGCCTCGCTGAGCACGTCCTCGCCCAGCATCGCGACGAGGCTTTCATCCTCGACGAACAGCACCCGGATGCCCTGAAGCGTTTCATCCATGCGCGGCTCCGGGCGCCGGGTCGAGCACCACCGGGTCGGGCAGCTGCGGCAGCAGCATCTCGATCCGGCAATGCAGCCCCTCGGGGCGGAACTCCACCCTGGCCGTGCCGCCGAACTCCATCGCGACCTGCCGCTCGATCAGCCGCAGCCCGAAGCCCTTGCACGTGGGCTCGGCGACGCGCGGTCCGCCGTGCTCGGTCCATTCCAGCACGAGCGCGGTGCGGCCTTCATCGGCGGGGGCGGCGGTCCAGGCCAGCGTCACCTCGCCCTCGGGCCGGCTCAGCGCGCCATGGGCGAGGGCGTTGACGCCCAGCTCGTGCATCGCCATCGACAGGCTGACCGCCGCCTTGGGGTGGATGTCGAGATCGGGGCCGTTCACGACGACCCGCTCGGGGGCGATCTCCGCCGCCACGGCGTCGGCGATGACGCGCAGCGGCGCGCGCGCCCACGCGGTTTCGGTCAGCACGTTATGCGCCCGCGACAGCGTCGTCAGCCGCCCCGAGAACCGCTCGAAGGTCGAGGCGTCGCTGCTCTTGAAGCTCTGCCACGCAATCGATTGCACCGTCGCCAGCGTGTTCTTCACCCGGTGGTTCAGCTCGTTGACCAGCAGCCTCTGGCGTTCCTGCGCGCGCTTCTCCTCGGAGATGTCGCGCACCTCGATGATGGTGCCGATGGTCTGGCTTTCCTCGTCGCGGATCGGGCTGGCGGTGAAGCCGACGGGATAGAAATGCCCGTCGCGATGCACGAAGACCTCTTCGCCCTGCGTCTGGTTGTATTCGGGAAAGGCGCGGTCGATGGCGCATTCGTGCAGCGGAAAGGGGCGGCCATCGGGATAGGTGTGGTGGATGATGTCGTGCAGCGGCCGGTCGAGCGCCATGACCTCGTCGAGCGACCAGCCCGTCAGCTTCTCGGCGGCGCGGTTCATGTAGACGCAGCGTTGCCGGTCATCCATCAGGAAGATCGAGACGGAGGCGTTGTTCAACACGGCCTGAAGCCGTCTTTGGGCGTCGTCGAGCGGGCGCGCCTGCGGGGTCTGCATCTGGTCCGGGTCTCCATCGGGGCGCCACCCGTACGATCATGCCCCTTGGGTGCGATCGCGGCCAGCCGCCATTTGTCGTCGATCTAGCGCGCGACGCCGGGCGGCAACACCGCCCCGGCGTCACATGCGATCAACTCCCGACCATGCGGCCCCAGAGGTCGTATTCATCCGCCTCGTCCACCTCGACGGTGAGCATGTCGCCGGGCTTGAGGATGTCGTGGCCGTCATCGATGAACAGGTTGCCGTCGATCTCCGGCGCGTCGGCCATGGTGCGGCAGGTCGCGGCTTCCTCGTCGACCTCGTCGACGATCACCTGCAGGTGCTGGCCGACCTTGGCGGCGAGCTTGGCCTCGGAAATCGCCTGCGCCTTCTGCATGAACCGTTCCCAGCGCTCCTGCTTGACCTCTTCGGGCACGTGATCGGGCAGGTCGTTCGAACGGGCACCGGCGACGTTCTCGTATTTGAAGCAGCCGACCCGGTCGAGCTGCGCCTCGTCGAGCCAGTCGAGCATGTAGTCGAACTCGGCCTCGGTCTCGCCGGGGTAGCCGACGATGAAGGTCGAGCGCAGCGTGATGTCGGGCGCCATCGACCGCCACGCCGCGATCTCGTCGAGCGTCTTTGCGGACGCCGCCGGCCGCGCCATGCGCTTGAGCACGTCCGGGTGCCCGTGCTGGAACGGGATGTCGAGATAGGGCAGCAGGCCGGAGTTCGGATCGGCCATCAGCGGGATCAGGTCGCGCACATGCGGGTAGGGGTAGACGTAGTGCAGCCGCACCCAGGCCCCGAGCGAGCCCAGATCGCGCGCCAGATCGGTGATGTGGGCGCGGTGCCCGCGATCCTCGGCGTGGCGGATGTCGAGCCCGTAGGCGCTCGTGTCCTGGGAGATCACCAGCAGCTCGCGCACCCCCGCCTCGACGAGCTTTTCCGCCTCGCGCATCACCGCATGGGCGGGGCGCGACTGAAGCCGCCCGCGCATGTCGGGGATGATGCAGAACTTGCACTTGTGATTGCAGCCCTCGGAGATCTTCAGGTAGCTGAAATGCCGCGGCGTGAGCGAGATGCCGCGCGCCGGCAGCAGATCCACGAAGGGATCGGGCGCGGGCGGCACCGCGCCATGCACCGCGTCGAGCACCTGCTCGTATTGATGCGGGCCGGTGACGGCGAGCACGCGTGGATGCGCGCCGGTGATGTAATCGGGCTCGGCCCCGAGGCAGCCGGTGACGATCACCTTGCCGTTCTCGTTCAATGCCTCGCCGATCGCGTCGAGGCTTTCGGCCTTGGCGCTGTCGAGAAAGCCGCAGGTGTTGACGATCACCGCGTCGGCCCCGGCATAGTCGGGGCTGATCGCGTAGCCCTCGGCCCTGAGCCGGGTCAGGATGCGTTCGCTGTCGACCAGCGCCTTGGGGCAGCCGAGCGACACCATGCCGATGGTCGGCTGGCCGGGACGGGCGACATCGTTGAAGCGCGCCTTGGGGGCGAGGTCGGGACGGAGATCGGGAGGATTCTGCATCCGCGCGATCTAATCGCTCTCAGCCCGTCTGGGAAGCCCTCCCGTTCTCGGCCCGGCGGATCGTGATCGACTTCCAGACAAAGGCCATGATGAAGATCAGCGTCAGCCCGAGGATGATCGTCGGCGCCGGCGCGCTGTCGATCCAGAAGCTGGCATAGACCCCGCCCCAGCTCGCCACCAGCGTCACCGCCACGGCGACCATGAGCATCGCGCCGAAGCGGCGGGTGACGAGAAAGGCGATGGCGCCCGGCGCGATCAGAAGCCCGATGGCGAGGATGATGCCCACCGCCGAGAGCGTGCTGACGATGGTCAGCGACAAGAGCCCCAGCAGCCCGTAATGAAACAGCCCCACCGGCATCCCAAGCGCCCGCGCCTGTCCCGGATCGAAGGCGTGCAGCATCAGGTCGCGCCAGCGCGCCATCAGCGCAAGGCTGACCAGCCCGCCGACGATTCCGGCGGTCCACAGGTCGGTCGCATCGATGCCGAGCATGTTGCCGAACAGGATGTGGTCGAGATGCACCTCGCTCTCGATCCAGGTGTAGAGCACGAGGCCGATCCCGAACATGCCCGAGAAGACCACGCCCATCACCGTGTCCTGCTTGATCCGGCTGTGATCGGTCAGAAACCCGGTGGCGAGCGCGCAGGACATGCCCGCGACAAAGGCGCCGATCAGCAGCGGGATGTTCAGGATATAGGCCAGCACCACGCCGGGCAGCACCGCGTGGCTCACCGCGTCGCCCATCAGCGACCAGCCCTTGAGCACCAGGAAACACGACAGAAGCGCGCAGGGCACCGCGATCAGCCCGGCGATCACGAAGGCGTCGCGCATGAAGTCGAGCTGGAAGGGAAGCAGAAGCTCGTTCATAGCGCCGCCCTCGCGCGGGCCTTTGCTGCGAGCCAGCCATGCTTGGGCGCAAAGACGAAGGCCAAAAGGAAGATCAGCGTCTGCAGCGAGATGATCACGCCGCCCGTGGCGCCGTCGAGAAAGAAGGAGATATAGGCCCCGAGAAAGCTGGTGACGCTGCCCAGCGCGACCGCGATGGCGATCAGCCGCGGGAAGCGGTCGGTGAGAAGATAGGCGGTGGCGCCGGGCGTCACCACCATCGCGATCACCAGAAACGCGCCCACCGTCTGCAGGGCCGCGACGCAGGCCGCCGACAACAGCACGAAGAACACGAAGCGCAGCAGGCCGGGCCGCAGCCCGACCGAGCGGGCATGGGTTTCGTCGAAGAAGGCGACCATCAGGTCCTTCCACTTCAAGAGCAGCACCACCATGCAGACCGCGCCGATGATGGCGAGCTGGAGCGTGTCCTCGGGCGTGATGGCAAGGATGTTGCCCAAGATGATGGTCTGCACGTCCACCGGCGTGGGCGAGACCGAGACCATGAACAGCCCCAGCCCGAAGAAGCCGGTGAAGATCAGCCCGATGACGGTGTCTTCCTTCAGCCCCGTGCGCTGGTTGAGAAACAGCATCGCGCCCGCGGCCAGACCGCCCGACAGGAACGCGCCCAGCGCGAAGGGCAGGCCGAGCATGTAGGCGCCGGCGACGCCCGGCACGATGGAGTGCGACAGCGCGTCGCCGATCAGCGACCAGCCCTTGAGCATGAGATAGGCCGACAGGAACGCGCAGACCGCGCCGACCAGCGCGGAGACCCACATCGCGTTGAGCATGTAGCCATAGGTGAAGGGGAGCAGCAGTGCCTCGATCATCGGCCGCCGCCCCCCGAGCGGTGCTGGTCGTCGTAGAACACCAGCGGGCGTTCGTCGTCCGACAGGATCCGCAGCTTGCGCGCATCCTCGTCCTGGTGCAGCTCCGCCCCGCCCAGCACGAAATGCCGCAGCACGCCGCCGAAGGCGTGCTCCAGATTGTCCCGCGTGAACACGTCGCGCGTCGGCCCATGCGCCAGAACCGTGCCCTTCACGAGCACGGTGCGGTCGCAGAACTCCGGCACGCTCCCGAGATTATGGGTCGAGACCAGCATCACCCGGCCCTCGTCGCGCAATTCGCGCAAAAGCCGGATGATCGCTTCCTCGGTGGCCACGTCGACGCCGGTGAAGGGCTCGTCCAGAAGGATCACCCGCCCGTCCTGCGCCAGCGCGCGGGCGAGAAAGACGCGCTTGCGCTGGCCGCCCGACAACTCGCCGATCTGGCGGTGGCGAAAGGCGGTCATGTTGACCCGCTCCAGCGCCGCCGAGACGGCCTCGTGGTCGGCCGCGCGCGGGCGGCGCAGAAAGCCCATGCGCCCGTAGCGGCCCATCATCACCACGTCCTCGACCAGCACCGGAAAGGACCAGTCGACCTCCTCGGCCTGCGGCACATAGGCGACGAGGCCGGATTTCAGCGCCCGCTTCACCGGCTGGCCGAGGATCGAGATCGACCCCCTGGCCAGCGGCAGAAACCCCATGATCGCCTTGAACAGGGTGGATTTGCCCGCGCCGTTGACACCCACCAGCGCCGAGATCGTGCCGACCGGCAGGGCAAAGCTCGCCTCGCGCAGCGCCGTGACGCCGTTGCGGTAGGAGACGGTGACCCCGTCCGCGGTCAGCCCCGCGCCCGTGGCCTGCGCATGTTCGGGAAAGGCGCGGGCATCCATCATTCGCCCCCGTTCAGGCCGCGCGCGACGGTTTCGGTGGTGACGCGCAGAAGGTCGAGATAGCTCGGCACCGGGCCGCCTTCCTCGGACAGCGAATCGACGTAGAGCTCGCCGCCATAGCTGGCGCCGGTTTCGCGGGCGACCTGTTTCGCCGGGTCGGTGTTGACCGTGCTTTCGCAGAACACCGCCGGAATGTCGTGCTCGCGCACCCCGTCGATCACCCGGCGCACCTGCTGCGGCGTGCCGGTGGCATCGGCGTTCATCGGCCACAAGAACAGCTCGCTGAGCCCCAGGTCGCGGGCGAGATAGCTGAAGGCCCCCTCGCAGGAAACGAGCCAGCGCTTTTCCTCGGGCACGCGCTCGATCTCGGCCTTGAGCGGCGCGATCATCGCGGCGATCTGCTGCTTGTAGGCATCGGCGTTGGCGGCGTAGGTCGCGGCGTTGTCCGGGTCCGCCTCGCTCAGCGCCTCGCGGATGTTGTCGACATAGATCACGGCGTTGTCGGGGCTCATCCAGGCATGCGGGTTCGGCTTGCCGTCGTAATCGCCGCCCGAGATCGAGATCGGCTCGATCCCGTCCGAGATGACGGCGGCGGGCCGCTCGCCCGCATTGTCGAGAAACTGCTCGAACCACAATTCGAGGTTCAGGCCGTTCCACAGCACGAGATCGGCGTCGCGCACGCCCAGGATGTCGCGCGGGGTCGGCTGGTAGTTGTGGATCTCCGCGCCGGGCTTGGTGATCGACACCACCTCGGCGGCCTCGCCCGCGACGTTGCGCGCCATGTCGGCGATCACGGTGAAGCTCGTCGCCACCTTGATCTTGTCATCGGCGGCGGCGGGCAGGGCCAGCAGCGATGTGCCGAGGGCGAGAAGGGGCAGGATGCGCATGTGGGTCTCCGGGTGATGTGAACCTTCGCGGGCATAAGATGCGAACCATTCGCAAGAAGTCAACTGGATTGCGAATAATTCGCAACTTTGGCCTTTCTCCGCCGCGGCGCCGTCGACAGGCGGGGGCGGCCACGAAAAAGGGGGCCGCGCGGTGGCGGCCCCCTTCGGGTCGTTCCTTGAAGATCGGCTCAGCGGCGGCGATCGCGGCGCGAGCTCATCGGCTGGAAGGCGACGCCGACATGCGCCTCGCAATAGGGCTTGCCCGATTGCGTCGGCAGGCCGCAGAACCAGAAATTGTCGGTGGCGGGATCGCCCACCGGCCATTTGCAGGTCTTTTCGGTCAGCTCCATCAGCGTCAGCTTCTTGGCGCCCTTTTCCACCTCGGAAACCTTGGCGAGCGCCTCGGGGCTGATCTCGTTGGCCGAGGGCTGCGGCGGCAGCGGCTGGCCGGCGGGGATGATGGCGCGGCGCGCGGCGCTCATCGGGATCGGGCTGTCGTCCTCCTCCGCGGGCTTGGCGGCTTCGGGCGCGGCGGCGGGTTCGGGCCGTGCGGCGGCGGGCGCCGCCGGCTGGGCCGGGGCGGGCGCCGCCTGCGGGGCGGCGGGGGCGGGCTGCGGCGCCACGCCGGTGCGGTTCGACAGGCCGAGGCGATGCACCTTGCCGATCACGGCGTTGCGCGTCACGCCGCCGAGCTCCTTGGCGATCTGGCTCGCCGACTGGCCCTCGTTCCACATTCTCTTGAGCGTTTCGACGCGCTCGTCGGTCCAGGACATGCAATGCCTCCGATCGGTTGGGCGGTGGCCCGCCGTTTCAGTTGCGACGTGCCGATTTACCCGGCCAGACGCCGCAGTTCAACCCGCACCGCGCGTCGCGATGCGATCATCTGCGCCGCACCGGCCTTGTCACCGACCGCATGGCGGCTACAACCCCGACCGCAGGAGGCGCACAACATGAGCATCGACACAGATCAGGGACTCCGCCGTTTCGGCCGGTTCAACAGCCTGGGCACCGCGACGCTGGCGCATCGCGAAACCCGCCGCTTTCTCAACGTCTGGGCGCAGACGGTGATGGCGCCGCTGATCAACGCGGCGTTGTTCCTTCTCATCTTCACCATCGCGATCGGCCCGCGCCGCGGCGACGTGATGGGGGTGGAATTCCTGCATTTCCTCGCGCCCGGCCTGTTGATGATGACGGTGATCCAGCAGGCCTTCGCCAACACCTCGTCGTCGCTGGCCTCGGCCAAGGTGCAGGGCAACATCGTCGACACGCTGATGGCGCCCTTGTCCTCGGCCGAGATGCTGGCGGGCTATGTCGCGGGCGCGGTGGCGCGCGGGCTGATCGTCGCTGTGGTGATCGCGCTGGGCGTGTGGATCTTTCTCGGCGTGGGTCTGGCGCATCCGCTCTGGGCGCTGACCTTCTGGCTTCTGGGCTCGGTCTTCATGGGGGCGCTGGGGCTGATCGCGGGGATCTACGCGCAGAAATTCGACCAGCTCGCCGCGATCACCAATTTCCTCGTGACGCCGCTGGCCTTCCTGTCGGGCACCTTCTACTCGATCGAGGCGCTGCCGGGCGTGATGCAGACCCTGAGCCGGATCAACCCGTTCTTCTACCTGATCGACGGCGCGCGCTACGGCATGATCGGCGTCTCCGACGGCTCGCCCTTTCTGGGCCTCGCGGTGATGCTGGTCTCCTGCGCGGCGATCCTCGGCTTTGCCTGGACCTGGCTCGAACGCGGCTACCGGCTCAAGCCGTGAGCCTGCTGCGCGCCGCCGTTCCCGCCGATTTCGAGCGTCTGGCGGTCGGGCTGCCGCCGCAGGGGCTGTTTCTGCCCGAACCGGGTCTGGTGACGGCGCCGGTGGCGATGCTGCTGGCGCGGCGCTGCGAGGATCTGCGCGCGGCGCAGGGCTGGGGCGCCTGCCTGATCGTGGAGGACGACCTGCTGGTCGGCTTCGTGGTGCCCAAGCTCCCCGATTCCCGCGGGCTGGCCGAGTTCGGCTATGCCGTCTCGCCCGCGCAGCGCGGGCGCGGGCTCGCGGGGCGCGCGGTGGCGGCGTTTTGCGATCTGGCGACCGCGCGGGGGCTGGCGGCGCTGACCGCCCGGACCGATCCGGGCAACGCCGCCTCGATCCGGGTGCTGGAGCGCAACAGCTTCACCCCGGTCGCGCCATGTCCCACGGGCCTGCTGCGCTGGCGGCGCTATTTGCGCCGGTAGAGCCAGAGCACCAAGGGCGCCAGCGCCAGCGTCAGCAGGGCGGGCGACAAGAGCGCGAGGCCGATCTCGGGCAACGCGGCCGTGCCCGCCATCAGCGACCGCATCGCCGTGGTCATGCTCGAAATCGGGTTCACCGCCACGAAGGCCTGCAGCCAGCCGGGCATGGTCGCCGGGTCGACCATGATGTTCGACGCGAAGGTGACCGGGAACAGCACCGCGAAGCCGAGCGTCATCACCGTCATCGGCGTGCGCAGCACCAGCCCCAGCACGATGAAGATCCAGCCCCAGCCGAACCCCACCGCCATCAGCAGCAGCCACGAGCCGAGAATGCCCGAAAGCCCCGCCTCGGGCCGGTAGCCAAGGCCCAGCCCGATCCCGAGGATGATCGCGCCCGCGATGGTGTGGCGCAGCATGTCGCCCGCCATCAGCCCGGCAAAGGGCGCCAGCGACCAGATCGGCAGGCTACGGAACCGGTCGAACAGCCCCTTGGACAGGTCGGTCGACAGCCCCATGCCGGAATAGACCGTGTTGAACACCGTCGTCTGCACGAGAATGCCGGGAATGAACCATTGCAGGTAGGCGGTCGACGACCCCGCCAGCGCGCCGCCGAAGATGAAGGTGAACAGCAGCGTGAACATGATCGGCGTCATCACCAGATCGAACAGCTGCTCGGGCACGTGCCGGAACTTCAGCACCGCGCGCCACGCGAAGGTCAGCGCCGTCGAGGCGGGCGAGGGGGCGGCGGGGCGCGGGCCGCGGGGCAGGGGGATGCTCATGCCGCCTCCCGGCCCGTCAGGGCAAAGAACACCTCGTCGAGGCTGGGCGCGCCGAGAGAAAACTCCGCCAGCCGGATATTCGCCTCCGCCAGCCGGGCCAGATGCGCCGAGGCCTCGGCATCGTCGGCCACCGGCACCGAGATCCGCCCGCCCTCGGGGTCGGACTGCGCCGCCTCGCCCAGAAGGCCGAGCGCGATCTGGCGGTTGCCCGGATCGAGCGGCGTGACATGCAGCATGCCCGAGCCGGTCTGCGCCTTCAGCTCGCGGCTGGTGCCTTCGGCGATCTTGCGGCCATGGTCGATCACCGCGATCCGGCCCGCCAGCTGGTCGGCCTCCTCGAGATACTGGGTGGTGAGCAGGATCGTCACGCCTTCGGCGGCGAGCCCGCGGATGAGCCGCCAGACGCCCGCGCGCGCCGACGGGTCGAGCCCGGTGGTCGGCTCGTCGAGAAACAGCACGCCGGGTGTCACGATCAGCGAGGCGGCGATGTCGAGCCTGCGGCGCATGCCGCCCGAATAATCCTTCACCTGCTTCTTCGCGGCATCCGAAAGATCGAAGGCGGCGAGCAGCTCGGCGGCGCGTCCGCGCCCCGCGCGCCAGCCAAAGCCCCACAGCCGCGCCAGCATGACGAGGTTCTCGTGCCCGGTCAGGTCTTCGTCGAGCGAAGCGAACTGCCCGGTCATGGCGATGGCGGCGCGCACCCGTTCGGGGTGGCGCGCGAGATCGTGGCCCATCACCTGCGCCGTGCCGTCATCGGGCCGGGTCAGCGTGGCGAGCATGCGCAGCAATGTCGTCTTGCCCGCGCCGTTCGGCCCGAGGATCGCGAAGATCATGCCGCGCGGCACGTCGAGATCGATGCCGTCCACCGCCTTGAGGTTTCCGAAGGCGCGCCGCAATCCGCGCGCCCGGATCGCCAGATCCGTTTCCATGCCGTCCCCCGTGCTTTTGCGCCGACGCTAGCACGCCCCGGCGCGGGCCGCGCGATTTTGCGCTTTCCATCCCCGATTTCGCCGCCTAACGTCGCCATGATGACGCAGATCGCCGCATATTCCGCGCCCCGACGCCGACGCTGAAGCCCCAATTCGCTTCGCGGCGCGGCCAATCGCGTCATGCCCCCACCCGACAATTGACTCGCCCTTGCCGCTGCGGCACCAACGGGGCCTCTTACAGGACCATTGCCATGATCTCCTCGATCCTGCCGACCTACAACCGTGCGGACCTCGCCTTCATCAAGGGTGAGGGCGTCTGGCTGGAGGCCGAGGACGGGCGGCGATATCTCGATCTCGGCGCGGGCATCGCGGTCAACGCGCTGGGCCATGCCAACCCCGATCTCGTGGACGCGCTGACGACGCAGGCGGGGGCGCTGTGGCACGTCTCCAACCTCTACCGCATCCCGGCGCAGCAGCGGCTCGCCGATGCGCTGGTCGAGGCCACCTTCGCCGACACCTGCTTCTTCACCAATTCGGGCACCGAGGCGATGGAGCTCGCCGTGAAGATGGCGCGCCGCTACTGGCACGATCACGGCCAGCCCGAGCGGACCCGCATCCTGACCTTCGAGGGCGCCTTTCATGGTCGCTCCTCGGCGGCGATCGCCGCGGTCGGCACGGAAAAGATGACCCATGGCTTCGGGCCGCTGCTGCCGGGCTTCACCCAGCTGCCTTGGGGCGATCACGACGCGCTGCGCGCCGCCGCCGCGCAACCGGATGTCGGCGCGATCCTGATCGAGCCGGTGCAGGGCGAAGGCGGCATCCGCCCGGTGCCGGATCACTGCCTGAAGGGCCTGCGCGAGATCTGCGACGAGACCGGCACGCTGCTGATCTTCGACGAGGTGCAATGCGGCATGGGCCGGACCGGCAAGCTGTTCGCGCATGAATGGGCGGGCATCGCGCCCGACATCATGATGGTCGCCAAGGGCATCGGCGGCGGCTTTCCCCTTGGCGCGGTGCTGGCGACCGAAAAGGCCGCCGCGCCGATGACGGCGGGCACGCATGGCTCCACCTATGGCGGCAACCCGCTGGCCTGCGCGGTCGGCGCGAAGGTGATGGAGATCGTCTCTGACGAAGGCTTCCTTGAAGCCGTGCGCGCCCGGTCGGGCCAGCTGCGCCAGGGCCTCGAAAGCCTCGTCGCCTCGCACCCGCAGGTGTTCGAGAGCGTGCGCGGCACGGGGCTGATGCTGGGGCTGAAATGCAAGGGCGCGCCCGCCGATCTGGTGCAGGCGGGGTACGGCGAAGCCGTGCTCACCGTGCCTGCCGCCGACAACGTGGTGCGGCTTCTGCCGCCCTTGAACATCACCGCCTCGGAGATCGACGAGGCGCTGTCCCGGCTCGACCGGGCGGCGGCGCGGGTCGGGTCCGATGCCGGGTAGGTACCGCTTCAGGCCGCTGGTCGCCTCGGACCGGCGGCTGTTCGACCGCTGGCTGGCCGAGCCGCATATCGGCGGCTGGTGGGGCGACGCCGCGACCGAATGGGCCGAGATCGAAAACGACTGGACCACCGGCAACACCGGCACCGACATGCGCATCGTCGAGCATGAAGGGCACCCCTTCGCCTATGTGCAGGATTACGAGGCGCATTTCTACGACATGCCGCATTACGCGCATCTGCCCAAGGGCGCGCGCGGCATGGACATGTTTCTGGGCGACCCCGCCTATCTGGGCCGCGGCCACGGCGCGGCCTTTTTGCGCGAGCGGGCGTTGCAGCTGATGGCGGCGGGGGCGCCGCTGGTGGCGGTGGACCCGTCACCCGACAACGCCCGCGCCATCGCCGCCTATCTGCGGGCCGGTTTCACGGGCGAGGCGATCCTGCCTTGCGAAGACGGCACGCCGATCCGGCTGATGACGCTGGGTCCGGCATGATTTCACCATGCCTCACACACGCCGGGGGAAGCCGCGCCAGCGGCGCGGGGCTGCCCCCTCTCCGCCATTCGATCCGAAAGACTGACATGACCCATTTTCTCGACATCCTGCCCACGCCCACCGCCGATCTGCGCCAGATGATCGACCATGCCCGCGCCATGAAGGACGCGCGGCAGGGCCGCCCGCGCGGCATGCGCGACGACGAGACCCCGCTCGAGGGGCGGATGGTCGCGCTGATCTTCGAAAAGCCCTCGACCCGCACGCGGGTGAGCTTCGATGTCGGCGTGCGGCAGATGGGCGGCGAGACCATGGTGCTGTCGGGCGCCGACATGCAGCTCGGCCATGGCGAGACCATCGCCGACACGGCCCGCGTGCTGTCGCGCTATGTCGATCTCATCATGATCCGCACCTTCGAGGAGCAGACCCTGATCGAAATGGCCGAGAACGCCACCGTGCCGGTGATCAACGGTCTGACCAACCGCACCCACCCGTGCCAGATCATGGCCGACATCATGACTTTCGAGGAGCATCGCGGCCCGATCAAGGGCCGCAAGGTGGTCTGGTCGGGCGACGGCAACAACGTCTTCGCCAGCTTTGCCCATGCGAGCGCGCAGTTCGGCTTCGACCTGGTCTTCACCGGGCCCAAGCCGCTCGACCCCGAGCCCGAGATCATGGAGGCCGCGCGCGCCGCGGGCGCCAATATCGAGATCATCCGCGACCCGATGGCCGCGGTCGAGGGCGCCGATCTCGTCGTCACCGACACATGGGTGTCGATGCACGACCCGCAATCCGCCAAGGAGCGGCGCCACAACCAGCTGCGCGGCTACCAGGTCAACGCCGAGCTGATGGGCCGGGCCAAGCCCGACGCGCTGTTCATGCATTGCCTGCCCGCGCATCGCGACGACGAGGCGACAAGCGAGGTGATGGACGGCCCCGCTTCGGTGATCTTCGACGAGGCCGAGAACCGGCTGCATGCGCAAAAGGCGGTGATGCGCTGGTGCCTGGGCGCGTGACGCCCGCCTTTCGCCTCGTGCCGCTCGAGGTCGACGACGCCGAGGCGCTGTCGGCCTTCGAGCTGGCGAGCCGCGACTGGTTCGAACGGCGCGTGCCGCCGCGCCCGGCGGGCTATTTCGACCCCGGCACGCTGCGCGGGATCCTGCGCGAGATGCTGGAGGGGCCGGAGGCCGAAAAGGCGCGCTTCTTTCTCGTGCGGGCGCCGGAGGGCATGATCATGGGCCGGGTCAACCTGACCGGCATCACCGACGGGCCCGGCGGGCGGCGGGCCGAGGTGGGCTACCGGATCGGCCCCGACCATGCCGGGCGCGGCCTGGCGCGCGCGGCGCTGGGGGCGGCGATCCACGTGGCGCGCGAGATCGGGCTCGACCGGCTGGAGGCGAAGGTGGCGGCGGGGCACGCCGCCTCGATCCGGGTGCTGGAGGCCAATGGCTTCGAGCGCACCGGGCAGGCGCTGCCGCAGGCCGAGCTGCACGGCGCGCCGCTGCCGCTCTTGCACTATGCCCGCGCGCTGTAGCGCGGCGCGCGGTCAGGTGCCGCGCGGCTTGGCGCGCAGCGTCGGCGCGGCTTCGGTCGGGTCTTCGGGCCAGGGGTGGCGCGGGTAGCGGCCGCGCATGTCGCGGCGCACATCCGCATAGGAGCTGGCCCAGAAGCCCGGCAGATCGTCGGTCACCTGCACCGGGCGGCCCGCCGGCGACAGCAGCGTGAGCTTGAGCGCGGTGCCGCCCACGCTCGGGTGGTGGGTCACGCCGAACAGCTCCTGCAGCCGCAGCGCGATCTCGGGCGGCTGGCTGTCGTAATCGATCGGCACCTTGCGCCCCAGCGGCGTGGTGAAGGCGGGCGGCGCCTCGCGGTCCAGAAGCTGCGTCTGCCCCCAGTCGAGCATCGCCCGCCACGGGCCGAGAAGGTCGAAGCCCTTCCAGTCGGCAGCATTCCTGACGCCGCCGAGAAACGGCAAAAGCCAGTCTTCGAGCGTCTCCATCAGCGCGGCGTCCGACAGGTCCGGCAGATCCGCGCCGCCCGCGCGCACCAGCATGACGCGCGCGCGGAACCGTTCGGCGGCGGGCGAGGGGCGCAGCCCGAGCTGGCGCACCCCGTCGAGCATGGCGGCCGCCACCTGCTCTTCGGGCGCGTCGCGCCAGATCCGGTCGCTGAGCGCGATCGCGCCCAGCCGCTCCTGCAGCCGCGCCACCACCCGGTTGTCGCGCTTCGACCATGCGCAGGCGGCGACCTCCTCGATCCGGTCGCCGAAGAGATCGCGCAACTCGGCTTCCTCGATCCGCGCGGCGAGCCGGATCTTCGCCTCGGGCACGTCATTCGACAGGTCCGTCGCCACGATCAGCCGCGCGCCCGCCAGCGCGTCCGCGCCCGCCATCGCCGCGCCGCGCCCGCCCGACAAGAGCCAGCGCGGATCGTCGCCCGGACGGCGCAGCCCGATCCGGTCGGGATAGGCCAGCGCGGCCATCGCGCCGGGCGACAGGGCGGGGCCCTGCGGGCGGCCCCGCGACAGGCGTTTCGCCTCGTCGCGGATGCGGGCCAGCGCGCCCATGTCCGGGGCACCCGGCAGGTCGCGGCGCCCGGCGATGGCGGCGAGCCTGTGGCCCAGGTCGCAGCCCGCGCCGCGCAGCGGGTCGCGCTCGCCCATCAGCGCGGCCAATGGCGCGGCCTGCGCGCCCGCCACCTCGAGCATGTGCCCAAGCCGCGGATGCAGCGGCAGCGCCGCGAGACGGCGGCCATGCGCGGTGATCGAACCCGCCTGGTCGAGCGCGCCCAGATCGCGCAGCAGGCTCTGCGCCTCGGCCAGCGCCGGGGCAGGGGGCGGCGTCAGGAAAGGCAGGTCCTGCGCCCCCCATTGCGCCAGCTCCAGCGCCAGCGGCCCGAGATCGGCGCTGGCGATCTCGGGGTCGGGAAAGGCCGAAAGCGCGCCGTCCTCGCCGCGGGTCCAGAGCCGGTAGGCCACGCCCGGCGCGACCCGGCCCGCGCGGCCCGCGCGCTGCGCGGCCTCGGCGCGCGTCACCTTTTCGGTGACCAGCCGCGACATGCCCGATCCGGGATCGAACCGCGCCCGCCGTGCCTTTCCGGCGTCGACCACGACGCGGATGTCGGGGATGGTGAGCGAGGTCTCGGCAATGGCGGTGGCCAGCACCACGCGGCGGCCCGCGCCCGGCTCCAGCGCCTCGGCCTGCCGCGCCGGGGGCAGCGCACCGTAGAGCGGCAGGACCGGGCAGCCCAGCCGCCCCTCCAGCGCCGATTGCACGCGCCGGATTTCGCCCTCGCCGGGCAGAAACACGAGAATCGAGCCGTCATTCTCGCGGGCCGCGCGTTCGACCAGCGCCGCCGTCTCGGCCTCCAGCCGCGCGCGCGGCGCGAGCGGACGGTCGAGCCAGCGCGTCTCCACCGGGAAGCTGCGGCCTTCGGAGACGACCACCGGCGCGCCCATCAGGTCGGCGACCGGCTGCGCGTCGAGCGTCGCCGACATCGCCACGAGCACCAGGTCCTCGCGCAGCGCCGCCCGGATTTCGAGACACAGCGCCAGCCCGAGATCGGCGTTGAGCGAGCGTTCGTGAAACTCGTCGAAGATCACCGCGCCGATGCCCGGCAGTTCGGGGTCGGATTGCACCATCCGGGTCAGGATGCCCTCGGTCACGACCTCGATCCGGGTCGCCTTCGACACCTTCGCCTCGCCACGGATGCGAAACCCCACGGTGCCGCCGGGCTTTTCGCCCAATGTCGCCGCCATGCGCTGCGCCGCCGCCCGCGCGGCGAGCCGGCGCGGCTCCAGCATCACGATCCGGCCGGGGATGCGGTCGAGCAGCGCCAGCGGCACCCGCGTCGTCTTGCCCGCGCCGGGCGGCGCCATCAGCACCGCCTGCCCGTCGCGCTCCAGCGCCGAGAGCAGGTCGGGGATCGCGTCGTCGATCGGCAGTCGGGTCATGGCGCGCCCTCGTCAGGCCGGGCAGGGGGCGCTGCCCCCGTCGCCTGCGGCGACTCCCCCGGCGTATTTGGGGAATGGTGAAGGGAAGACGCGAAAAGGCCCGGCGCCTCGATCGAGGGCCGGGCCTTGCATTCGCGGTCCCCGAGGGATCAGGCGGTCGCCGAAGCGGCCTTCGCGAGCTCTTTCTTGACCTTCAGCGCGGCGGCCGAGAGATCCTCTTCCTTCGCCTTGGCGAGGAAGGCGTCGAGACCGCCACGGTGATCGACCGAGCGCAGCGCGTGCGACGAGACGCGGAACTTGAAGCCCCGGCCCAGAGCGTCGGACAGCAGCGTCACATCCTGCAGGTTCGGCAGGAAGCGGCGGCGGGTCTTGTTGTTGGCGTGGCTGACATTGTTGCCAGTCATCGGGCCTTTTCCGGTCAGTTCGCAACGGCGCGACATGGTCTCATCCTTCGTGTCTCGGGGCCTGGCAGAAATCCGAGCCCGCAGGCACGGATACGGCGTCGGCAACGGGGCCGGGCCATGAATTCGGTCAGGGGGCCTTACGGGGATTCCTCGGGCGCGTCAAGCGTCCCGCAACGCCCGCGCCAGCGGATCGAGCGCCGCCCGCGCCGCCGCCCCCGGCGCCGCGCGGCCCGCCTCCACCTCGCCGCGCAGCCGGTCGAGCCGGGCGGTGAGATCGGGATCAAGCGCCAGCAGCGCCTCGATGCCCGCGCGCAGCTCGTCCTCGAACCACTGGCCCGCCTGCGCGGCGCGCAGCCGCGCGGTCACGCCGCTGTCGCGCCGCCACGCCGCCAGCCGCTCCACCTCGGCCCATGCCTCTGCCAGCCCGTCGCCGGTCAGCGCCGAGATCGTGCGCGCCGCCGGGATGCCCTCGGGGTCGGTGTCGCGCCTGCGCATCAGCCGCAGCGCACCGGCGTAATCGGCGCGGGTCCGCATCGCCTGCGCCGCGAGACCGCCGTCCGCCTTGTTGACCAGCACCAGATCCGCGATCTCCATGATGCCGCGCTTGACGCCCTGCAGCTCGTCGCCGCCCGCCGGGGCCAGCAACAAAAGGAACACGTCCGTCATGCGCGACACCAGCGTCTCGGACTGGCCCACGCCCACCGTCTCGACGATCACCACGTCGAAGCCCGCCGCCTCGCACAGCATCATCGCCTCGCGGGTGCGCCGCGCCACGCCGCCCAGCTGGGCCGCGGCGGGAGAGGGGCGGATGAAGGCCTGCGGGTCGCGGCTCAGCCGCTCCATCCGCGTCTTGTCGCCCAAGATCGAGCCGCCCGAGCGGGCCGAGGACGGATCGACCGCCAGCACCGCCACGCGGTGACCGGCCCCGGTGAGCCGCAGCCCCAGCGCCTCGATCACGCTCGACTTGCCGACGCCGGGCGTGCCCGACAGCCCGACCCGCAGCGCCATGCGCGACGGGTCGGCCAGCCGGTCGAGCAGCGCCTCGGCGCGGGCGCGATGCTCGGGCCGGGTGCTTTCCACCAGCGTGATGGCGCGCGCCAGCGCCCGCCGTTCGCCCGCCGCGACCCGCGCGGCCAGCTCCTCGATCTCGATATTCATGGGGGTGTTGTCGCGGGGCGCGGCGCATGTGTCCAGAGGGCGCGCGCCCCGTCCCGTTTCAGCGGCAGATCGCCTCGGCCCGGTTGGCAAAGGCCTTGTAGCGGCTCCAGAACGCGCCCGAGCCGTCCTCTTGCCGGGTGTCCTGCGCCCGTTGCGGATCGTCGAAGAACTTTGCCGCGCGCCGCTGCTCGCTGCCCGACAGGGTCGCGTCCGCCGCGCCCTGCACGCAAGAACACAGCGCCACGTTGGCGCCGGGCCGGTCGCTCGCCTCGCAGGCGCGGCTGATCGGACCCGAAGGCCGCCCGCTGCCGCAGGCCGCCAAGGCCGAAAGCGCGATGATGGAAATGATGATGCGCATGCCCGTAATCCCCGTCTGGCCGGCCCGGGTTCTGCCCGGATCGCGGTGCTGCTCTGCCGAAAGCGCCAAGATGCCGCACTCCGGGGGGCGGTGCAATTCGACCGCGGGGCGGCTGCGCCCCGCCTGCCTCACGATGGCGTGAGCCATTGCCGACCATGCCACCGGCACGCCCCATTGACCGAACGCCCGAAGCCCTGCATATGCGGGCCATGACCGAGCTTTCGCACATCCGCAACTTCTCCATCGTGGCGCATATCGACCACGGTAAATCGACGCTTGCCGACCGGCTGATCCAGTCGACCGGAACGGTGCAGGACCGCGAGATGAAGGCCCAGCTGCTCGACAGCATGGACATCGAGCGCGAGCGCGGCATCACCATCAAGGCGCAGACCGTCCGCATCGACTACAAGGCGCTCAACGGCGAGACCTACGTGCTCAACCTGATCGACACGCCCGGCCATGTCGATTTCGCCTACGAGGTCTCCCGCTCCATGCGCGCGGTCGAAGGCTCGCTGCTGGTGGTCGATTCGACCCAAGGGGTCGAGGCGCAGACGCTCGCCAACGTCTACCACGCGCTCGACGCGGATCACGAGATCGTCCCCGTCCTCAACAAGATCGACCTGCCGGCGTCGGAGCCCGACCGGATCAAGGAGCAGATCGAGGACGTGATCGGCATCGACGCCTCCGAGGCGATGCTCGTTTCGGCCAAGACCGGGCAGGGCATCCGCGAAACGCTCGAAGCCATCGTCCACCGCCTGCCCGCGCCCAAGGGCGACCGCGACGCGCCCTTGAAGGCGATGCTGGTCGATTCGTGGTACGACCTCTATCTCGGCGTGGTCGTGCTGGTGCGGATCATGGACGGCAAGCTGCGCAAGAACGACCGCATCCGCTTCATGCAGAACGGCACCGTCCACCAGGTCGACCGGATCGGCGTGTTCAAGCCCGGCATGCTGCCGGTCGAAGAACTCGGTCCGGGCGAGATCGGCTTTCTCACCGCCTCGATCAAGCAGGTGCGCGACACCAAGGTCGGCGACACCATCACCCACGAGAAGAAGGGCACCGAAACGCCGCTGCCGGGCTTCGCCCCTTCGGTCCCGGTGGTGTTCTGCGGCCTGTTCCCGGTCGACAGCGCCGAGTTCGAGGATCTGCGCAACGCGATCGAGAAGCTCGCGCTCAACGACGCCTCCTTCTCCTACGAGATGGAAACCTCCGCAGCGCTCGGCTTCGGCTTCCGCTGCGGTTTCCTCGGGCTGTTGCACCTTGAAGTCATCCGCGACCGGATCGACCGCGAATACAACATCGACCTGATCACCACCGCGCCCTCGGTCGTCTACAACGTCCACATGAAGGACGGCGAGATGATCGAGCTGCACAACCCCGCCGACATGCCCGACCTGACCCATGTCAGCCATGTCGAGGAGCCGCGGATCAAGGCGACGATCATGGTCCCCGACGATTACCTCGGCGACGTGCTCAAGCTGTGCCAGGACCGGCGCGGCATCCAGCAGGAGCTGACCTATGCCGGCTCCCGCCCGCTGGTGGTCTATGACCTGCCGCTCAACGAGGTGGTGTTCGATTTCTACGACCGGCTGAAATCGGTGACCAAGGGCTATGCCAGCTTCGACTACCAGATCACCGGCTACCGGCAGGACAACCTCGTGAAGATGTCGATCCTCGTCAATGACGAGCCGGTCGACGCGCTGTCGATGATGGTGCATCGCGACCGGGCCGAGATGCGGGGCCGGGCGATGGTGGAAAAGCTCAAGGAGCTGATCCCCCGCCACATGTTCAAGATCCCGATCCAGGCCGCGATCGGCGGCAAGGTGATTGCGCGCGAGACGCTCTCGGCGATGCGCAAGGACGTGACGGCGAAATGCTATGGCGGCGACGCGACCCGCAAGCGCAAGCTTCTGGACAAGCAGAAGGCGGGCAAGAAGAAGATGCGCCAGTTCGGAAAGGTTGACATTCCGCAGGAAGCGTTCATCTCTGCGTTGAAGATGGATAGTTAATATGTTCTGAAAGGATGACCTATATGCTCGCTGACTGGATTGACTTCGGACAGGTCTCGGCTGAGCGTGATGAGAACCTTTCAGAATACTTCTTCGAGAACGGCGTACTAGAGGCGGTTCTCGGCGATCGTCACCAATTTCTCGTGCTTGGGCGAAAAGGCGCAGGAAAAACCGCTGTTTTCCAGCATTTCAAGAATAACCCACGCAAGTACATTGGCGTGGGTGACTTCTCTGATAGCCTATCGCTCCAAGATTACAGTTGGGATGTGCACTCGCTTTTGGCCTCCAAGGGCAAGGCAACGTCGTTAGCTTATATTCAGTCTTGGAAGTATGTTATTTATCTAAACGCGATAAAGTGCCTGCATAAAAAAGGCGCACGCGGGAAAAAGATAGATGCCGCCATCAAGTTGGTGCAGAGAATATATAGCTCGCCGAGCCCTACTCTTTCTCAAATGATTGGCAGTAAGATATTTCAGCTTACTTCATTGAAGTTGCCGGCAGGTGGAGTGGATCTAGCGGAGGGTAACCTCGATGCGCTTAGCGTTAGCGGTGGCGAGATTAGTTTTTCCGATGTCCAGAAAGATGAAAGTCTTCAGAATTCTCTGAATCAGTCAATTGAACGGCTTTCTGAAATTTTTGAGGAAGCTCTGCTCGATACCATATCAGAGGAATCTAAAGTCTTTATTACATTTGATCGTGTGGATGAGGCTTGGGATAGGGATTCTTTTGGGGAGAGCCAGAAGGTTATTGCGGGCTTGATAGGGGCTGCGGAAACTATAACGTCCAAGTTCCGCGGCGCCCTGCGTCCAGTTGTTTTCCTACGTGAGGACATATTTGACTCACTGGATATTAACGACAAGAACAAGCTGAGAGCAGATTGCGGTCAACTACTTGCTTGGACCAAGGATAGTCTGTCGCGAATGTTGCTCGAAAGGGTGAACTACTTTGCCAGAAAGAGCGGCGTTGCTGAGTATGAGAAAGTAGATGCACTTTTCGATCGCCCTCAAATGAGACAGGGCAGGGCGCCGTTTGACTATATTAATCTGCGCACGATGGTTCGCCCAAGAGACTTCATACGCAGCTTTCAGCTCATTAAAGGGGACATGCTTTCTAGAAAGGAGAATCCTTACGATCCTGAAGCTGTTAATGAGGAGTATCTGGAGTGCCAGTCGATATATAACTCAGAAAGCGCTTATTCAGAGTGGCTGGTTGAAGAGCTGAAAGATGAATGGCGGGTTCAGTATCCGGCGATAAATGATCTATTTGCAGCCCTCCAGAATAATGGAGCTACAACTCTGTCAATAGGGGATTTGTCGGATAGTCTTGCAAAGGCTGGAATAAAATCTGGTCGATCAGATCTGACATCGTATTTGAGATTTCTTTACGACAATTCTATTATTGGGTTTCGTGTTGGCGCTTCCCAGCAGTGGAGGTTTAGGTGCTTTTTTAAGGCGCAGGGATTTATTGAGGCCGACGTTTACAAGGTCCATGATGGCTTGCATCGAGGCTTGAATCTCACGGAAAGCCGTAGTCCTAGCCAGAAAAAGTAGGATTTAGTGGCGGGGGTCACCCCCGCCCACTCTTCTCCTGCAACTCATCGATCCGCTCGCTGGCTTCGGCCTTGGTCAGCCCGTCATCGAACTCTTCCCCGGCCTCCTCGCACAGCGTCTTGAGATAGCTCGCCTGCGCGCCGGTCATCTTCTCGTCGCCGGTCACCCAATCCTCGGGGTCCTTCTCGGCATTGCCCTGCGGATGGCTCTTGGGGTCGTCAGTCATGTCGCGCTCTCCTGTGATGGAGTTCGTACAATGTTCCGCGCCGCGAAGAGTTCCCCGCGCCACCCGTCACGGCGGCGCGGGGACATGTTCAATCTTCCAGAAAACCCCTGACCGCCGCCTCGACCTCGCGCGGCTTTTCCGCGTGCAGCCAGTGCCCCGCGCCCTCGATCACCTCGAAGGACGGCGTCGGAAACAGCGCCCGGATCGCGTCGTGATGCCGCTCCTCGACGTAAGACGAGTTCGCCCCCGACAGGAACAGCGCCCGCCCGTCGAACCGCCCCTCGACCTCCGGGAAGCCCAGAATGGTCTCCATGTCGCGCTCCAGCACGTCGAGGTTCAGCTTCCAGCGTTTCTCCTGCAGGTCGAGCGATTGCAGAAAGAACGCCGCCGTCGCGGCCTCCAGATCCTCGCCCATCATCTCCGCCGCCTCCGACCGGCTGGCGATGGCCTCCAGGTCGACCTGTTTCATCTTGCGGATGTTGTCGATCTGGTCGTGGCCGTATGCCACCGGCGCGATGTCGGCGGCGACGAGACGGCGCACGAGATCGGGCCGGGTCAGCGCCAGCACCATCGACGCCTTGCCGCCCATCGAATGGCCCAGCACGTCGGCGGGCCCGTGCACTTCGAGCACCTCGGCCAGATCCTCTGCCATGCCGAAATAATCATGGCTCTCGGTCCAGTGGCTGTCGCCGTGGTTGCGCATGTCGACCGAGATCACCTGGCGGTCGGTCCCGAGGCGGCGCGCGATGACGCCCCAGTTGCGGGCCGAGCCGAACAGGCCATGGACGATCAGGAGGGGCGGGCGGTCGGAGGGCTCTCCGGTGAGGATGGTATTGAGCATGACCGCAGTTGTAGCGCACCGCGCGATCGGCGCCAGCCCCACGCCGCCCATTGAGTGCCGGGGCAGGGGGCGCTAACAAAAGACATGGACCGCACCACGATAACCGGCTGGACGCGCGAGATTTCCCGGCTTCTGTCCGACAGGGCCGGGGTGGAGGGTCGCTCCTTGGGCGATTGTCTCGACCGCGCCGCACCCGCCCTGCCGCCAGAGATCCTGTCGCGCGCCCGCTTTCTCGCCGCCGCCGAAGCCGTGGCCCGGCTGCCCGGACGCGCCGAGGCGATCGACATGGAACGGGTCGAAACCGCCTATGTCACCGTGCAAAGCTGGCTGATGGCCGAAGAGCCCGACGAGCTGCGCCACGCGCTGCGCCGGGCCGTGTGGATCAAGCGCGCGCGCACCGCCGCCACGATCCTGATCGCCGCGATCATCGCGGGCGTGCTGTGGCGCGAGGTCCTCTGACCCCGCGCCCGCGTTTTCAAAGCTCGGGGTAGAGCGGGAAGCGCTTGCAAAGCTCTTCCACCTCGCCGCGCACCTTGGCCTCGACCTCCGAATTGCCCTCGGGCCCGTTCTTGGCGAGCCCCTCGGTCACCTCGACGATCCAGTCGGCGATCTGCCGGAACTCCGCCTCGCCGAAACCGCGCGTCGTGCCCGCCGGGGAGCCGAGACGGATGCCCGAGGTGATCGCCGGTTTCTCCGGGTCGAACGGGATGCCGTTCTTGTTGCAGGTGATGTGGGCCCGGCCCAGCGCGTCCTCGGTCGCGTTGCCCTTCACGCCCTTGGGGCGCAGGTCCACCAGCATCAGATGGCTGTCGGTGCCGCCCGTCACGATGTCGAGCCCGCCCTTCATCAGCTGATCCGCGAGCGCCTGCGCGTTCTTCACGACCTGTTCCTGGTAGGTCTTGAACTCGGGGCGCAGCGCCTCGCCAAAGGCCACGGCCTTGCCGGCGATGACATGCATCAGCGGCCCGCCCTGGATGCCCGGGAAGATCGCCGAATTGACCTTCTTGGCGATGGCCTCGTCATTGGTGAGGATCATGCCGCCGCGCGGGCCGCGCAGGGTCTTGTGCGTCGTCGTGGTCGCCACATGCGCATGCGGGAAGGGCGAGGGGTAGATGCCCGCCGCCACCAGCCCCGCGAAATGCGCCATGTCGACGAGCAGATACGCGCCCACGCTGTCGGCGATCTCGCGCATCCGGGCGAAATCGATGATCCGCGGAATGGCCGAGCCGCCCGCGATCAGCATCTTGGGGCTATGCTCGGTGGCCAGCTCCTGGATCCGGTCGTAGTCGATCTGCTGGTCCTGCTGGCGCACGCCGTATTGCACGGCGTTGAACCACTTGCCCGACTGGTTCGGCTTGGCGCCATGGGTCAGGTGGCCGCCCGCATCGAGGCTCATCCCGAGGATGGTGTCGCCGGGCTGCAAGAGCGCCTGGAACACGCCCTGGTTCGCCTGTGAGCCGGAATTGGGCTGCACGTTGGCGAATTCGCAGCCGAACAGCTCCTTCGCGCGGCTGATGGCGAGGTTCTCGGCCACGTCGGCGAATTCGCAGCCACCGTAATAGCGCCGGCCCGGATAACCTTCGGCGTACTTGTTGGTGAGCACCGACCCTTGCGCTTCGAGCACGGCGGCCGAGACGATGTTCTCGCTCGCGATCAGCTCGATCTCGTGGCGCTGGCGGCCCAGCTCGTCGGTGATGGCTTGCGCGAGCTCGGGGTCGCGGGTGGCCAGCTTCTCGGTGAAGAAGCCGTCGTCGCGGGTGGGGGCATTCATCTCGGACACCTCGTGAGGGATTGCGTCGCCGCCCTCTTAACCCAGCGACAAGGAGGCCAAAAGCCCCGAAACCGTCGCAGCCCGGGCCATTCGCGGCAGGGCGGGCGCGCCGCTTGCCTTTCGCGGGGTGGTGGCCGACAACCTATGGGCCGCATTCGAGGGGGGACACGACTTGGGCACCGACCGCATCGCCTTTCTGGCCAGCGAAACCGCCGTGGCGCAGGACACCCGCGAGCGGCTGGCGGCGCGTTATGGCGACCATCCCCTGCAAGAGGCCGACATCGTGGTGGCGCTGGGCGGCGACGGCTTCATGCTGCAGACGCTGCACGCCACCGAGGCGCGCGACCTGCCGGTCTACGGCATGAACCGCGGCACCGTCGGCTTTCTGATGAACGCGTTTTCCGAAGACGATCTGCCCGACCGGCTCGCCGCCGCCGAAGAGGCGATCGTCAACCCGCTCGCCATGACCGCCGAAACCGTCACGGGAAAGGTGCATCGCGGGCTCGGGATCAACGAGGTGAGCCTGCTGCGCGCCGGGCCGCAGGCCGCCAAGCTCAAGGTGATCGTCGATGGGCGGGTGCGGCTCGAGGAACTGGTCTGCGACGGCGCGCTGCTGGCGACACCGGCGGGCTCGACCGCCTACAACTATTCCGCCTACGGGCCGATCCTGCCGATCGGGGCCGATGTGCTGGCGCTCACCGCGATCGCGCCGTTCCGGCCCCGGCGCTGGCGCGGGGCGCTTCTGCCGACCCGCGCCACCGTGCGCTTCGAGGTGCTGGAGGCCGAGAAGCGGCCCGTCATGGCCGATGCCGACAGCCAGCTGGTGCGCGACGTGCTCGCGGTGGAGATCCGCTCCGAGCCGCGGGTGCGCCACCGCATCCTGTTCGACCCCGGCCACGGGCTGGAGGAACGGCTGATCCGCGAACAGTTTGCCTGACCGCGATCAGCCCACCGCCGCCGGGCGCGCCCCGTAGCCCAGCGGCGCGATCGCCGCGCGCAGCTCGTCGAGGATCGCCGGATCGTCGATCGTCGCCGGGATCGCGACATCGCCGCCATCGGCGATCTGCGCCATGGTCGCGCGCAGGATCTTGCCCGAGCGCGTCTTGGGCAGCCGCTCCACCACCACCGCCAGCTTGAACGCCGCCACCGGCCCGACCCGCTCGCGCACCAGGTCCACCGCCTCGCGCACGATCTCCTGCGCCGGTCGCGCGCAGCTGCGGTTGAGGCACAGGAATCCCATCGGCAGCTGGCCCTTGAGCGGATCGGCCACGCCGATCACCGCGCATTCGGCGACATCCGGGTGATCGGCCAGCACCTCCTCCATGCCGCCCGTCGACAGCCGGTGCCCGGCGACGTTGATCACGTCGTCGGTCCGCGCGAGGATCGAGACATAGCCATCCTCGTCGATCATCCCGGCATCGCCCGAGGCGTAATACCCCGGATAGGCCGAAAGATAGCTGCGCCGGAACCGGTCCTCGTCGCCCCAGATCCCCGACAGCGTGCCCGGCGGCAGCGGCAGCCGGATCGCCACCGCGCCAAGGCTGCCGCGCGGCTTGTCCTGGCCCGCCTCGTCGAGAATGTGCACGTCGTAGCCCGGCATCGGCACCGTGGCCGATCCGTCCTTCACCGGCAGCTTCTCGATCCCCACCGGGTTGCCGGCGATGGCATAGCCGGTCTCGGTCTGCCACCAGTGGTCATAGACCGGCACGCCCGCCACGTCGCGCGCCCAGGCCACCGTGTCCGGGTCGGCCCGTTCGCCCGCAAGAAAGATCGCGCGCAGCCCCGACAGGTCGTGTTCGCGCGCCAGCCGCCCGGTGGGATCCTCGCGCTTGATCGCGCGCAGCGCGGTCGGCGCGGTGAAGAAGCTGCGCACCTTGTTGCGCGCGATCACCCGCCAGAACGCCCCGGCATCGGGCGTGCCGACCGGCTTGCCCTCGTAGATCAGCGTCGTGTTGCCATGCAGCAGCGGCCCGTAGCAGATATAGCTGTGGCCCACGACCCAGCCGACATCCGAGGCCGCCCAGAACACCTCGCCGGGGTCGGTGTCATAGACGTTCTTCATGGTCCAGTGCAGCGCCACGAGATGTCCGGCCGTGGGGCGCACCACGCCCTTGGGCTTGCCGGTCGTGCCGGAGGTATAGAGGATATAGGCCGGGTGATCGGCCTCCACGGGCAGGCAATCGGCGGGCTCGGCCTCTTCCTGGAAATCATGCCACTCCATGTCGCGGCCATGCTCGATACCGGCCATCGCCTGCGGGCGTTGCAGGATGACGCAGAAATCGGGCTTGTGATCGGCCTCGCGCAGCGCCGCGTCCAGAAGCGGCTTGTAGGCGACGACGCGGTTCGGCTCGATCCCGCAGGAGGCGGCGAGGATCGCCTTGGGGCGGCAGTCGTCGATCCGAACCGCCAGCTCGCGCGCCGCAAAGCCGCCGAACACGACGCAGTGGATCGCGCCGATCCGGGCGCAGGCCAGCATCGCCTCGATCGCCTCGGGGATCATCGGCATGTAGATGACGACCCGGTCGCCCTTGGCCACGCCGCGCGCCTTGAGCGCGCCCGCCAGCCGGGCGACGCGGCCCAGAAGGTCGGCATAGGTGATCTCGCTGCGGGTTTCGGTGACCGGGCTGTCATGGATGATCGCCACGTCATGCGCGCGCCCCTCGGCCACGTGCCGGTCGAGCGCGTTGTGACAGCCATTCACCATGCCGTCGGGATACCAAGTCGGCACCGGGCCCGCCTCCTGCGACAGCGCCCGGCTCGGGAAGCGGTGCCAGTCGATGGCGCGCGCCGCCTGCAACCAGAAGCCTTCGGGGTCGGCGCGCCAGCTCTCGTAGACGTCGGTATATGTCATGTCCGTCCTCCCTCGGGACGGAATCCTACGCCCGCCCAAGGGCTTCGGGCAAGCGCCACGCGCATGGGGCGGGGCGCGCGCAAGGGCCGGCGCGCGCGCATGGGGCGGGCGGCGGAGTGTGCGTATTTGAAGAATGGTGAAAGGGGGGAGGGGCGCTCCCCCCTTTTTGGCAAGCGCGCGGCGTCAGCCGTAATGCGCGACCGGCGTGCCCGCGATGGCCGACATGTTGAGCAATCCGCGCGCGGTGATCGACGGCGTCACGATATGGGCGCGGTTGCCCATGCCCATCAGCACCGGCCCGACCTCCAGCCCCGCGCCCTTCATCTTCAGGATGTTGCGCACGCCCGAGGCCGCGTCGGTATTGGCAAAGACGAGGCAGTTCGCCGCGCCCGAGAGCCGCGCGCCGGGCAGGTTGCGCGCGCGCAGCGCGGGGTCGAGCGCGGCGTCGACATGCATCTCGCCCTCATAGGCGAAATCGCGCGGCTGCGCGTCGAGGATCTCCAGCGCCGCGCGCATCCGCCGGCCCGAGGAAATGTCGAGATTGCCGAACTGCGAATGCGAGCACAGCGCGATCTGCGGATCGATGCCAAAGCGGCGGATATGGCGCGCGCAGCCCTCCACCGTCTCGGCGATCTGCTCGGGGCTGGGCTCGGCATGGACCTGCGTGTCGGCCACGAAGAGCGGGCCGTCCTCGAGGATCATCAGGCTCAGCGCGCCGACCGGGCGCAGCGCTTGGGTGCCCAGCACCTGCTCGATATAGTTCAGGTGCCACAGATACTGCCCGAAGGTGCCGCAGATCAGGCTGTCGGCCTCCTCGCGCTGCACCATCACCGCGCCGATCGCGGTGGTGTTGGTGCGCATGATCGCCTTGGCGAGATCGGGGGTCACGCCCTTGCGGGCCATGATCTCGTGATAGGTGCCCCAGTAATCGCGGTAGCGCGGGTCATTCTCGGGGTTCACGATCTCGAAGTCGATGCCGGGGCGGATGGTGAGGCCCGCGCGCTCGCAGCGGGTTTCGATCACCTCCGGCCGCCCGATCAGGATCGGCGTGTCGGTGGTCTCCTCGATGATCGCATGGGCGGCGCGCAGCACCCGCTCGTCCTCGCCCTCGGCAAAGACGATTCGGCGCTCGGCCGAGCGGGCGGCGTCGAAGACCGGCCGCATCAGCAGCGCCGATTTGAACACCGAGCTGTCGAGCCGGCGCTTGTAGGCCTCCATGTCGGCGATCGGACGCGCCGCGACGCCGGTTTCCATCGCGGCCTTCGCCACGGCAGAGGCGACGACGCCCATCAGCCGCGGGTCGAACGGCTTGGGGATCAGGTAATCGGCGCCGAAGCTGAGCTGCTCGCCGCTATAGGCGGCGGCGGCCTCGGCGCTCGTCGTGGCGCGCGCCAGCGCCGCGATGCCCTCGATGCAGGCGATCTTCATCTCGTCGTTGATCGTCGTCGCGCCGACATCGAGCGCGCCGCGGAAGATGAACGGAAAGCACAGTACGTTGTTGACCTGGTTCGGAAAATCCGACCGGCCCGTGGCGATGATCGCGCCCGGCTGCACCTCGCGGGCGAGATCGGGCATGATCTCGGGCGTCGGGTTGGCCAGCGCGAAGATGATCGGCCGCTCGGCCATCCGCCCGACCATTTCGGGCTTGAGCACGCCGGGGCCGGACAGGCCGAGAAACAGGTCCGCGCCGTCGATCACGTCATCGAGGCTGCGCGGCCCGCCGGGTTGCGCATAGGCGGCCTTTTGCGGGGTCATGTCCGCCTCGCGGCCCTCATGCACGAGACCGGCGAGATCGCACAGATAGACGTTCTCGCGGCGCACCCCGAGCTTCAGCAGCATGTCGAGACAGGCGATGCCCGCCGCCCCGCCACCCGTCGAGACGACCTTGATGTCGGCAAAGCTCTTCTTCGCCACGCGCAGCGCGTTGCTGGCGGCGGCGCCGACCACGATGGCGGTGCCGTGCTGGTCGTCGTGAAACACCGGGATGTTCATCCGCTCGCGGCAGATCTTCTCGACGATGAAACAGTCGGGCGCCTTGATGTCCTCAAGGTTGATCGCGCCGAAGGTCGGCTCCAGCGCGCAGACGATCTCGGCGAGCTTCTCGGGGTCCTTTTCCTCGAGCTCGATGTCGAAGCAGTCGATATTGGCGAATTTCTTGAAGAGCACCGCCTTGCCCTCCATCACCGGCTTGGAGGCCAGCGCGCCGATATTGCCAAGGCCCAGCACCGCCGAGCCGTTGGTGACCACCGCCACGAGATTGCCGCGCGAGGTATAGTCGCGCGCGGTGTCGGGGTCGGCCTTGATCTCGAGACAGGCCTCGGCGACGCCGGGGGAATAGGCGCGGGAAAGGTCGCGACCATTGGCCAGCGGCTTGGTGGCGCGGATCTCCAGCTTGCCGGGCTTGGGCAGCCGGTGATAGTCGAGCGCGGCCTGGCGCAGCCCGTCCGGGCCCCCGCGGGCTGTGTCGTCTTTGCTGTCGGCCATCGCGTCGTCTCTCCCCTGATCGGAATGGTTCAGCATTAAACCTTTCTGACGGGGGCGCGAAAGACCTATCGCGCGTCGCGCTCGTCCTGCAACGCGCGGATCCGCTCATCCGCCTGCGCCTCGGTCAGCGAGGCGTCGAATTCCGCGCCGGTCTTGTCGCACAGGTCGCGCAGCAGCACCGCCTGTTTCGGATTCATCGGCGCGTCGGGATCGTCTGGCGTGCGGGCCTCGGTCTCGGGCAGCACGGATTTGGTCGGCTCGATCATCGCTCATCCTCCGGGGTTGGGCCGCAAGGGCCAAACCCCTCCATGCGGGGCGAGGTTCCGCGAGGGTGGGCTTGCATCAAAAGGGGCCGCGCGACACAGTTTCCGGCAAACCGCCCGGAGGAGGATCCCCATGTCGCTGGTCGACGATGCGCGCCGCGTGCGCGAAAACGCCTATGCTCCCTATTCCAACTTCAAGGTCGGCGCCGCGATCCGGGCCGTCTCGGGCAGCGTCTATCTCGGCGTCAATGTCGAGAACGTGGCCTATCCCGAAGGCACCTGCGCCGAAGCCGGGGCCATCGCCGCGATGTGCGCCGCCGGAGACGCCGAAATCGCCGAGGTCGCGGTGATCGCCGACAGCCCGGTGCCGGTCTCGCCCTGCGGCGGCTGCCGCCAGAAGCTGGCCGAGTTCGGCCGCGGCGACGTGAAGATCACGCTGGCGACCACCGACGGCACCACCACCGAGACCACGCTCGGCGCGCTGCTGCCCGGCGCCTTCGACCAGAGCCAGATGGAGCGCGCCTGATGGATGCGCGCCGCCTGATCGCCGCGCTGCGCCGGGGCGAGACGCTCGCCCCCGACGACATCGCCGCCTTCGCGCGCGGCCTCGCCGATGGCACCGTCTCGGACGCGCAGGCCGGGGCCTTTGCCATGGCCGTCTGTCTCAACGGACTCGGTGAGGCAGGGCGGGTCGCGCTGACCACCGGCATGCGCGACAGCGGCGACCGGCTGTCATGGGACCTGCCGGGGCCGGTGCTCGACAAGCATTCGACCGGCGGGGTGGGCGATCCGGTGTCGCTTTTGCTCGCGCCCGCGCTCGCCGCCTGCGGCGTCTATGTGCCGATGATCTCGGGCCGGGGCCTGGGCCATACCGGCGGCACGCTCGACAAGCTCGAGGCGGTGCCGGGGCTGTCGACCCAAGTTGACGAAGCGAAGCTGCGCGAGATCACCCGGCAGACGGGCTGCGCCATCGTCGGTGCGACGGGCCGCATCGCCCCCGCCGACAAGCGGCTCTATGCCGTGCGCGACGTGACCGGCACGGTCGATCACGTCGATCTCATCACCGCCTCGATCCTGTCCAAGAAGCTCGCCGCCGGGCTCGAAGGTCTCGTGCTCGACGTGAAGGTCGGCTCCGGCGCCTTCATGAAATCTGAAGCCGAGGCGCGCGAACTGGCGCAGGCGCTGGTGGCGACGGCCAATGGCGCGGGCTGTCCGACCGCGGCCTTCCTGACCGACATGGACCAGCCGCTCGCCCCCGCCTTGGGCAACGCGACCGAGATGGCGGTGATCATGGCCGTGCTTTCGGGCGACCGGCTCGCCGCGCCGCGGCTGCACGACCTGACCGTGGCGCTTGGCGGGCGGCTGATGGCGCTCGCGGGCGGCGCCGAGGGTGAGGGCGAGGAGAAGATCGCCGAGGCCATCGCCTCGGGCCGCGCCATGGAGCGTTTCGCGGCGATGCTGCATGATCTCGGCGGCCCCGCCGACATGGCACAGAACTGGCGCGCGCATCTGCCACAGGCCCCGGTGGTGCGCGAGGTGACGGCGACCGAATCCGGCCATCTCGCCGCCATCGACGGCGAGGCGCTGGGCCATGCCGTGGTCGCGCTCGGCGGCGGGCGAAAGGTCGAATCCGACCGGATCGACCCGGCGGTCGGCCTGTCGGATGTGGCGCGGCTCGGGGCAAGGATCGCCCCCGGCGACCCGCTGGCCCGCATTCATGCCGCGACCGACACGGATGCCGACGCCGCCGAGGCCGCGCTGCGCGGCGCCATGACGATCGGCGATGCGCCGCGGCTCAATGATCTGGTGAGAGGAAGGGTGGACCCATGACGCGCGTATTCCTGCTGGTGATGGACAGCGCCGGGATCGGCGGCGCGCCCGATGCCGACAAGTTCTTCAACGGCGATGTGCCCGACACCGGCGCCAACACCATCGGCCATATCGCCGAGGCCTGCGCCGCCGGAAAGGCGGAGCAGGGGCGTTCGGGGCCGCTGGCCCTGCCCACGCTCGACGCGATGGGTCTGGGGCGCGCGATCGCGCTGGCCTCCGGGTTCGATGCGCCGCATCTCGGGGGCGAACCGACCGGCGCATGGGGGGCCGCGACCGAGGTATCGATGGGCAAGGACACGCCCTCGGGCCACTGGGAACTCGCCGGCGTGCCGGTGCCGTGGGAATGGCACTATTTCCCCAAGGAAACCCCCGCCTTCCCGACCGAGGTGACCCGCGCGCTGATGCAGGCGGCGGGCACCGACGGCATTCTCGGCAATCGCCACGCCTCGGGCACCGCGGTGATCGAGGAGGAGGGGCCCGAACACCTCCAGACCGGCTGGCCGATCTGCTATACCTCGGTCGACAGCGTGTTGCAGATCGCCGCGCATGAAGAGAGCTTCGGTCTCGACCGGCTTTTGGACATGTGTCGCGCCGTGGCGCCGATGCTGCACGACATGAAGGTGGGCCGGGTCATCGCGCGGCCCTTCCTGGGCGACGAGGCGACCGGTTTCACCCGCACCGCCAACCGCCGCGATTTCGCCATCGCCGCCCCCGGACGCACGCTCCTGGACAGCGCCAGGGCGGCGGGGCGCGACGTGCACGCGGTGGGCAAGATCGGCGACATCTTCTCGATGCGCGGCATCACCGACCTGCGCAAGGGACCGGACGCCAAGCTGATGGACCACCTGTCGGATCTGGTGGACGAGGCCGCCGACGGCGCGCTGGTCTTCGCCAACTTCGTCGAGTTCGACACCAATTTCGGCCATCGCCGCGACGTGTCGGGCTATGCGCGCCAGCTCGAATGGTTCGACGCCGCGCTGGGCCGCATCCTGCCGCGGCTGCGCGAGGGCGATCTCGTGATCGTCACCGCCGATCACGGCAACGACCCGACCTTCACCGGCACCGACCACACGCGCGAGCGGGTGCCGGTGCTGTGCCACGGGATCGGGGCGCAGGAGCTCGGGCTGATGGGCTTCGTCGATGTCGGCGCGCTGGCCGCCCGGCATCTGGGCATCCCGGCCCCCGACCCGGACGCCGCGCCATGAGCTGGCGCGCGCTCCCCAAGGTGGAGCTGCACCTGCATCTCGAAGGCGCGGCGCCGCCCGCCTTCATCAAGGGGCTCGCGCGCGAGAAGTCGATCGACATCTCGCGCATCTTCGATGATCGCGGCGGCTATGTCCGCGGCGATTTCGACTGGTTCCTGAAGGCCTATGACGCGGCCTGCACGGTGCTGCGCGGCCCCGAGGATTACCGCCGCCTGATGGCCGCCGTGCTGGAGCAGAGCGCCGGGCAGGGCGTGGTCCATACCGAGCTGTTCCTGTCGCCCGATTTCTGCGGCGGCGGCGATCTTTCGGCGTGGCGCGATTACGTCGACGCGATGGCCGATGCCGCCGAAACGGCCGAGCGCGACCTCGGCATCACCGCGCGCGGCATCGTCACCTGCCTGCGCCATCTCGGCCCCGAGGCCGCGAAACCCATCGCCCGCTGCGCCGCCGAGACGGCGGGCGGCTTCGTCACCGGCTTCGGCCTTGCGGGCGACGAGATGATGCACCGCCCCGGCGATTTCGGCTGGGCTTTCGACTGCGCGCGCGAGGCGGGGCTGGGGCTGACCGCGCATGCGGGCGAATGGGGCGGGCCGGACATGGTGCGCGAGACCGTCGATCTTCTGGGCTGCAGCCGCATCGGCCACGGCATCAACGCGGTGGGCGATCATGCGCTGTGCGACCACCTGATCGAAAAGGGCGTGACGCTCGAGGTCTGCCCGGTCTCGAACCTCGTGCTCGGCGCGGTCAGGGATTGGAAATCCCACCCGATCGAGATCCTGCGCGATCGCGGCGTGCGCGTGACGGTCTCGACCGACGACCCGCCATGGTTCGGCACCTCCATGAGCCATGAATACGACATGCTGGAGCGGCATTTCGGCTGGGAGGAAGAGCGGCTGCGCCGCGCCAACGATGTTGCCGCCGGGGCCGCTTTCTGCGACGAGGACACACGCGCACAGATCCTGAAGAAACTGGAGGCGGCATGAGCCACACAGACACCCATTTGACCGTCGTGACGCACCCCTTGGTGCAGCATAAGCTCACCCTGATGCGCAAATCCGACGCCTCCACCGCGAGCTTCCGGCGGCTGTTGCGCGAGATCAGCCTGCTTCTGGCCTATGAGGTGACGCGCGACCTGCCGGTCACCATGACCACCATCGACACGCCGATGCAGCCGATGCAGGCCCCGGTGATCGAGGGCAAGAAGCTGGCGCTGATCTCGATCCTGCGCGCGGGCAACGGCCTGCTCGACGGCATCCTCGAACTGGTGCCCTCGGCCCGCGTCGGTTTCGTCGGCCTCTACCGCGATCCCGAAACGCTCAAGCCGGTGGAGTATTACTTCAAGGTGCCCGGCGGGCTCGACGAGCGGCTGACCATCGCGGTCGACCCGATGCTGGCCACCGGCAACTCCTCGGTCGCGGCGATCGACATGCTCAAGAAGAACGGCGCCAAGGACATCATCTTCCTGTGCCTTCTGGCCGCGCCCGAAGGCGTCGCCCGGATGAAGGAGGCGCACCCGGATGTGCCGATCGTGACGGCGGCGCTCGACGAGCGGCTCGACGATCACGGCTACATCGTCCCCGGACTGGGGGATGCGGGTGACAGGATCTTCGGAACCAAGTAGCGCCAGCTTTACAGCGCAGCGGGGCTGCGCCATGGTTTCGGAAAAACATCCCGAGGGCAGGGCGCAGCATGTTCAGGACGATACTCGCCGTGTCGGCGGCGGCGTTGGCCGTGGCCGGACCGGCCATGGCGCAGGACCGGCTTCCGGCGGAATTCCCGCCCGAAAGCTACGCCGCCAACCAGTATGTCGACAGCAAGGGCTGCGCTTTCATCCGCGCCGGCATCGGCGGCATGACCAACTGGATCCCGCGCATGAGCCGCGACCGCGAACCGCTTTGCGGGTTCCAGCCAAGCGGCGTCGCCGCCGTTGCGGAGGCGCCCGCGCCCGCAGCCGAACCGGCCGAGGCCCGCCCCCCGGCGGCCAAGCCCGCGCCCACCCGCCGCGCCGAGGCCGCGCCCGCTTCGCCCCGGCCCGCCCCCGCTTCGCCCCGGATCGTCACGCCCGCGCCCGCCGCCGTGCGCCCCGCGCCGCCGGTGCTCACCCGGGCCGCGTTCTGCGAAGGGCGCGAGGGGCCGCAGCCGGGCTATGTCAGCAGCCGCACCGGCGAGACCATCATCTGCGGCGACACCCGCGCGGCCGCCGCGCCCCGGCCCGGGGCGCCGCTGCGCGGCGCGGTGACGCTGGCCGCCGTCTGCGCCGACATGGCCGCGACCGGGCGGCGCTACGTGCTGCAAGACAGCGGCGCACCGGTGAGCTGCGGGCCGCAGGACGCCACCGCGCCCCGGCCCGGCACCCGGCTGGCCGCGACGCGTCTGCCCGCGCCGCCCGCCGCGCCGATGGCCCCCGCCATGGCGGGGCAGGCCGCGGCGCCGCGCGTGGCGAGCGCCAGCATCACCGCCTGTGATCTCGGGCCGGAATCGGGCTTTGCCCTTCTCGGGCCCGCCAGCCGTCCGCGCCGCTGCGGGCCGCAGGCGCAGTCGCCCTCCGGGCTCGGCAACGCGGCCCGTCTCGCGCCGCAGCCGACCGGCGTGGCGGGGGCGATGCGGTTTCTCGACCCGCAGGCCGGTCTGCGCCGCGCCGCCGGGGCCGTGCCGCTGCCCGACCCGGTCGCACCGCCCCCCGGCTATCGCAGCGCCTGGGAGGATGGCCGCCTGAACCGCCATCGCGGCGTGCGCATCGTCGAGCGCCCCGATGCCGGTCAGCTGCGCGCCCCGGTGGAGGCGGCGCCGGTCACGGTGCCCGAGGCGCTGGTGGGGCGCGTCTCGACCCGCTCCACGCCCGCCAATACCCCCGCGGCCACGCAGGGCCGTTTCGTGCAGCTCGGCGCCTTTGCCGTCGCGGCCAATGCGGATCGCGCCGCCGCACGGCTGCGCGCGCTCGGCCTGCCCGTGGCGAAGGGCCGCCTCAATCGGGACGGGACCGAATTGCGGGTCATCGCGACCGGCCCGTTCGCGGATGCGGGAACGCTTGGCCGGGCCTTGGGGGCGGTGCGCGCGGCGGGATACGCCGACGCCTATGCCCGCAGATAGAACCGGAACCGGCGCCGGGGCTCAGCCCCGGCAGATGCCCTGAAGGCTGACCCAGTCGCCATCCGACAGCACCGGCCCGGCGGCGCTGGCCGGTTCCGCCGCGACCAGCACCGCCGAATCCGGGTCGTCGGCGGCCGTGGCCTTGGCCCACGGGCCGATCGGCACCCCGGCGGCGGCAAAGCGGTCGAGCAGCTGCGCGTCATCGGCGCGCGGGGCGGGGGTGTCGACCAGGTGCCGCGCCTGCGCCTGCAGCTTTTCGGTCGCGATGTCGCCCGTGGTCAGCAGCCGCAGCACCGTGCCGAACCCCGCCTCGCGCAGCAGCGCGTCGAGCGGATCTATGGTCTCCCGGCTCGCCGCGGTGGCAAGGACATGGCCCGCCGCCACCGCCGGATCCTCGGTTTCCGTCAGCACCGCTTCGGGCAGCACGATGATGCCGCCGGGCAGATAGAGCGGCCCGGCAAGCCCCTCGGGCACCACCACGATCTGGCCGCCGCCGCGCCCCAGAAGCCGGTCGCGCATCCGGCCCAGCGCCTCGCTGCCCAGAGGATCGCGGCAGGTCGGGCCGGTGATCTCCTGCACCATGCCCAAGAGCGTCGCGCCGAATTCGGATCGCTTGCCCTGCGGCACCACGCTCAGCGTCTGCTGCATCAGCGCGCCGGGCAGCCAGAACGCCGCGAGGCCGAGCGCCAGCGCCGTGCCGCCCCAGATCGCGCCCTGCCGCAGCCGTCCGGGGCGCGGCTGGCGGGCGGCCACGGCGTGGCGCACTTTTTCGAGCGCGCCGACCATGATGTCGTCATCGATCTCCAGCGTTTCGCTGGCCTCGGCATCGGGGGCGTAAAGCGCCGGGCTCTTGCCGGGATTGAGCCGGTGCAGCGCCGGCAGCGACCAATGCGTCACCGGCAACCCGCTGTCATCCGACAGCACCAGCGTCGCCTCGCCGAAGGAGACCGTGACGCCACGCGGTTCGGCGTCGGGCGCGGCGCGCCAGCTGCCGAGCGTCTCGAGCCGGGAGAATTCCTTCAGTGCGGTCATCGGTCCTTTCGCGGCCCGTCGCTGCGCCGGGTCGTTCAGGGCGACCATAGCCGGGTGAATCGTAGAGGAACAGGGGCCTGCGTGGCCCGGGCGCCGGGATTCGCATCCCGCCCGGGACAGCGGGGCAGGCGGCGGCGCCGGGCCGCCGCCTGCCGGTGGGCCTCAGGCCGCGGCGGCGCGCCCGTCGCCAAAGCGGTCGTAGAAGGACGCGCCCTGCGCCGCCATCTCGCGCAGGAGCTCGGGGCAGGCAAAGCGCGGCCCGTGCGCCTCGGTCAGCGCGTCGCAGCGCTCGGCGGCAAAGCCCGCGCCGATCATGTCGAGCCACGAGAACGGCCCGCCCGACCACGGCGCGAAGCCCCAGCCGAGGATCGCCGCCACGTCGCCCTCGCGGATGTCGGTCAGCACCCCGTCCTCGAAGGCGCGCACCGCCTCGAGCACCTGCGCGAAGATGAGCCGCTGCTGCACCTCCACGAGGTCGGGCTGGTCCTCGGCCACGGCAAAGCGTTCCGACAGCCCGTCCCACAACCCCGTGCGCTGGCCCTTGTCGTCATAGGCGTAAAAGCCCGAGGCCGACTTGCGCCCCATCCGGCCCTGATCGGCCATCCAGAACAGCACCTCGTCCACCGCCCCGTCCGGGTAGGCGTCGCCCATCGCGGATTTGGTCGCCTTGGCGATCTTCACGCCCAGATCGATCGAGGTCTCGTCGACGAGCTGCAGCGGCCCCAGCGGCATGCCGACAAGGCGCGCCGCGTTCTCGATCAGCGCCGGTTCGACCCCCTCGGCCACCATGCGGATGCCTTCGTTGATATAGGGGATGATGCAGCGGTTAGCGTAGAAGAACCGCGCGTCGTTGACGACGATCGGCGTCTTGCGGATCTGCCGGGTGAAGTCGAGCGCCTTGGCTACCGCGACGTCGCCGGTCTTTTCGCCCTTGATGATCTCCACCAGCATCATCTTGTCGACGGGCGAGAAGAAGTGGATGCCGATGAACCGCTCGGGGCGCGCGCTGGCCTTGGCCAGCTCGGTGATCGGCAGGGTCGAGGTGTTGGTGGCAAAGATCGCGTCCTCGCCGATCACCGCCTCGACGCGCCTGGTCATCTCGGCCTTGACGCCGACATCCTCGAACACCGCCTCGACAATCAGGTCGCAGCCCTTGAGCGCCTCGATCTCGGTGGTGGCGTTGATCCGGCCCAGCACCTCGTCCTTCTTCTCAGGGCTCACCTTCTTGCGCTTGATGCCCTTGTCGAGCAACGCCTCGGAATAGGATTTGCCCTTGTCGGCGGCGGCCTGTTCGCGGTCGATCAGCACCACCTCGATCCCGGCATTGGCCGAGACATAGGCGATGCCCGCGCCCATCATGCCCGCGCCGAGAATGCCGACCTTCCTCACGCTCTGGTCGGGCGCCTCGGGCCGGTTCGCGCCCTTCTCAAGCGCCTCCTTGTTGAGAAAGAGCGAGCGGATCATCGCGGTGGAGGAGGGGTCCATCAGCACCCGCGTGAACCAGCGCGCCTCGATCTTGAGCGCGGTGTCGAACGGCACCAGAGCGCCCTCGTAGACCGCCGAGAGGAGCGCCTTGGCCGCCGGGTAGACGCCCTGCGTCTTGCCATGCACCATCGCGGAGGCACCGACGAAGGTCATGAAGCCCGCCGGGTGATAGGGCGCGCCGCCGGGCATTTTGTAGCCCTTGGCGTCCCACGGCTTCACCAGGTCGGCGTCCTTGGCCCCGAGCACCCAGGCCTTGGCGGCGGCCAGCGGATCCTCGACCACCTCGTCGATGACGCCGAGCGCCTTGGCCTTCCTGGGGTCGTTCATCTTGCCTTCGAGCAGCAGCGGGCTCGCCCCCATCGCGCCGAGCTTGCGCACCAGCCGGGTGGTGCCGCCCGCGCCCGGAAAGATGCCGACCATGATCTCGGGCAGGCCGATCTTGGCCTTGGGGTTGTCGGCCACGAAGATCCGGTGGCAGGCCAGCGGGATCTCCAGCCCGATGCCCAGCGCCGTGCCGGGCAGGGCGGCGGCGATCGGCTTGCCGCCCTTGTTGGTCTTGGGGTCGAGACCGGCGCGCTCGATCTTGCGCAGCACGCCATGCATCCGCATCACGCCGTCGAACACCGCCTTCGCGGGCTCGTCGCCGCCCGCCTGCTTCATCCCCGCGATCACGCCGAGATCCATGCCCCCGGCGAAATCCTTCTTGGCCGAGGTGATGACGATGCCCTTGACGGCCTCGTCGGCGAGCGCCTCATCGATCAGCGCGTCGAGTTCCTCGAAGCCCTGCATCGACATGACGTTCATCGAGCGGTCGGGCACGTCCCAGGTGATGACGGCCACGCCCTCGGCGTCGCGCGCAATGGTGAAATCGGTCATGACGACCTCCTGTTCGCGAAATGTTTGGAAGAATGGCGGCGGAGGGGCCGCGTCAGTCGTTCGGGTCCGGCGCCGCGCCGAACTCGATCATCTCGATCACCGGCCGCGGCGTGTCGAGGCGGCAGTAATAGATCACCGCCAGGTCGACCCGGTCGCAGCCGGGATTTTCGAAGCTGCGCTCGATCCAGACCCGGAACTTGCCGGCGCGCGGCAGCTCCAGCGTGTGAATGCGCAAGGTCTCCTCGTGCAGCTCGCGGGTGCCCAGGTCGCGCTGCCAGCCCTGCAGCCATTCGCGGTAGGTGTCGCGGGTGGCCAGCACCTTCAGCCCGTCCGCCCCCTGCACCGCCAGAGGGTAGTCGCAATCGTCGAGCATCTCCTCGATCCGTCCCTCGCGGAACAGGCGCGCGTGGCGTTCTATGAACTCCGACATCAGGCGGGACATGGCAACGGCCCTCCGAAGCGATCGATTGAGGCGTCCGGCAAAGGGTAATCCGCCGCGAGGCAAAGTCCATCTGACGGCGCCCCCCGCAAGAGGCGCCGGGGGCGCATGACGGCATGTCTCAAACCCGCTCGATGATCGTGGCCGCGCCCATGCCCGAGGCGACGCAGAGCGTGGCGAGACCGGTCGACCGGCCGCTGCGCTCCAGCTCGTCGAGCAGGATGCCGATGATGATCGCGCCGGTCGCGCCCAGCGGATGGCCCATCGCGATGGCGCCGCCATTGGGGTTGAGCCGGGCCGGGTCGATGTCGAAGGCCTGCTGGAACCGCAGCGCCACCGCCGAGAAGGCCTCGTTGACCTCGAACAGGTCGATGTCCGAGATCGCCATGCCGCTGTCGGCGAGGATCTTCTCGGTCACCGGCACCGGGCCGGTGAGCATGATGGTCGGGTCGGTGCCGATCTTGGCGGTGGCGCGGATGCGCGCGCGCGGCGTGAGCCCATGCGCCTTTCCGAACGCGGCATCGCCGATCAGGATGCCCGCGGCGCCATCGACGATGCCCGACGAATTCCCGGCGTGGTGGACGTGGTTGATCCGCTCCAGATGCGGGTATTTCATCAGCGCGACCTTGTCGAAGCCGGGCATGACCTCGCCCATCGCCTTGAAGCTGGGATCGAGCGCGCCGAGCGCCTGCATGTCGGTGCCCGGCCGCATGTATTCGTCATGGTCGAGGATGGTCAGCCCGTTGGCATCGCGCACCGGCACCACCGATTTCGCGAAATGGCCCGCATCCCATGCCGCCTTGGCGCGGCGCTGGCTTTCGACGGCAAAGGCGTCGGCCGCCTCGCGCGAAATGCCGTACTGGGTCGCGATGATGTCGGCCGAGATGCCCTGCGGCACGAAATAGGTCTTCATCGCGATCGACGGATCGACCGCGATGGCCGCCCCGTCCGATCCCATGGGCACGCGGCTCATCGCCTCGACCCCGCCCGCGATATAGGCGCGGCCCGCCCCGGCGCGGACCTGATTGGCGGCAAGGTTCACCGCCTCCATGCCGCTGGCGCAAAAGCGGTTGATCGACAGGCCCGGAATGCGCTCGTCGAGATCCGAGGCCAGCACGGCCGAGCGGGCGAGACAGCCGCCCTGTTCGCCGACCTGCGTGGCGTTGCCCCAGATCACGTCCTCGATCACGTGGCCCTCGATGCCGTTGCGCTCCGCCAGCGCGTCGAGCACGCCCGCAGAGAGCTTCAGGCTCGTGACCTCGTGCAGCGACCCGTCCTTGCGGCCCTTGCCGCGCGGCGTGCGGATCGCGTCGTAGATGAAGGCGTCGGTCATGTCGTCTCCTTTTGCGCCCCATCGGCGGGCGCGTCTTTGTCCGCCCGGTCGGCGGGCGAGCCGGGCATCAGGTCATAGGGGTGTTTCCAGCCGGGCAGGGCCGCGATGCGGTCGAGCCAGCGGTCGGTGTTGGGGTGCGCGGCGCGGTCGAAGCCGAAAGGCTCGGGGTAGAACAGGTAACCGCAGCAGGAAAAATCGGCATGGGTCGGGCCGTCGCCCACCAGCCAGTCGCGGCCCGCGAGCCCGCGCTCCAGCGTCTCGTAGGCGGGCTTCAGGCGGCCATGCAGCCACTTGATAACCTGCTCTGGCCGCTTTTCGGGCGGCAGGAAATGCATCAGGAAGCGCAAGGATCCCGCCTGTCCCGAAAGCTTGTGGTTGTCCCACAGCACCCAGCGCAGCACCTCGCGCTGCAAGGCGCGGTCGGTCCCGCCGCCAAAGCGCCCGGTCTTCTCGGTGATCCAGTCCTGGATCGCGCCCGACTGGCTCAGCCGCAGCCCGTCGCCGGTCTCCAGCACCGGCACCTCGCCCATGATGTTGAGCGCGCGGAACGCGTCGCTGCGCGCGGCACCGGCGAAGAAGTCGACCTTCACCGGTTCCCAGTCGAGCCCCGACAATTCGAGCGGCAGCGCCGCCTTGTAGGCGTTGCCGCTTTCGCCAAAGCAATGCAGCCGGATCATTGCGCCTCCCTGTCTCGTGGCACCCGGCGGACACCGGGCGTTTGCGTATTTGGAGAATGGTGAAATGCAGGCGCCGGGCTTAACACCCCGTCAATCTTTGCGCTGCATCCTCGGCCTCGCGGTACAGGCTGGCGAGCCGATGACCGCGAGTGGTGAAACCCGGACCGTGCGTCGCGCGAAGCGATCCTCGTCCGGTCCGGGTGGATCGCCGGCCCTTTCACCATTCTAAAAATACGCAGTTCCTCCATCGGCCCTCCCCGTGGCCGTCCTACCGCTTGCGCGCCTCCAGCTCGGCGTTGAACAGCCGCAGCCTGTGGCCGAACCTCTCCTCGTCGAGCACGCTGTCGAAATTCTCGAACAGAAAGGACAGCGCCTCGCCCTCGTCGAGCCCGGCCTCGCGCGCAAAGCGTTTGAGGCGGCGATAGCCGTCCTCGCTCATCGCGACGGGAAATCTGCGGGTCAGTCTCAGGCGCTTGGGCATCTCGTCCTCCGGTCATGTCCGGGGCGAGCCTCGCCCCGGACACGGCCTTCGTCCATCAGAAAGCGTCGGCCTCCAGCGCCATCACCGGCGCGGCGCCGCTCTCGATCCGGGCGAGATGCATCTTCGTCGCCGGAAGCTGGCGCGCCATGTAATAGCGCCCCGTCGAAAGCTTGGTCTCGTAGAAGGCGCGGTCGCCCGTGCCCGCCGCAAGGCCCGCCTGCGCCGCCCTGGCCATCCTGGCCCAGGTCCAGCCCAGGCAGACATGCCCCATCAGGTGCATGAAATCGGTGCTGCCCGACAGCGCGGCGTCGGGATCCTTCATGCCGCTTTGCATGAAGAACATCGCCGCCTGCTGCATGTCCTTGGAGGCGGATTTCAGCGGCTCGATGAAGTCGCGCGCGAACGCCTCGTCACCGGCGTTCTGCTTGCAGAACACCTTGATCTCCTCGATCAGCGTCATCATCGGCCTGCCGCCCTGCGCGGCGAGCTTGCGGCCCACCAGATCGAGCGCCTGCACGCCGTTGGCGCCTTCGTAGATCATCGCGATCCGGGCATCGCGCACGAATTGCGACATGCCCCATTCCTCGATGTAGCCATGCCCGCCGAACACCTGCTGGGCCTGCACGCACATCTCGAAGCCCTTGTCGGTCAGGAACCCCTTGATGATCGGGGTGAGCAGCGAGATCGTCGCCTCGGCCTCCGCGTCGCCGGTCTTGTGGCTGCGGTCGATCAGCGAGGCGCCCCAATAGGTGAAGGCGCGCGCCGCCTCGTTGAAGGATTTCTGGTCCATCAGGCTGCGGCGGATGTCGGGGTGCACGATCAGCGGATCGGCCGCGCCCTCGGGGTTCTTGGCGCCGGTCACGGCGCGGCCCTGCAGCCGGTCCTTCGCATAGGCCAGCGCGTTCTGGTAGGCGGCTTCGGACTGCGCCCAGCCCTGCAGGCCGACGCCGAGACGGGCCTCGTTCATCATGGTGAACATGGCGCGCATGCCCTTGTGCGCCTCGCCCAAGAGATAGCCCTCCGCCTCGTCGTAGTTCATGACGCAGGTGGCGTTGCCGTGGATGCCCATCTTCTCTTCGAGATTGCCGCAGGCGACGCCGTTGCGCGCGCCCAAGCTGCCGTTTTCGTTCACGAGGAACTTCGGCACGATGAACAGCGACACGCCCTTGATGCCCTCGGGGCCGCCGGGGATCTTGGCCAGCACGAGGTGGACGATGTTCTCGGCCATGTCGTGCTCACCCGCCGAGATGAAGATCTTCTGCCCCGAGATCCGGTAGCTCCCGTCCTCCTGCGGCACCGCCTTGGTGCGCATCAGGCCGAGATCCGTGCCGCAATGCGGCTCGGTCAGGTTCATCGTGCCGGTCCATTCGCAGGACCCAAGCTTGGGCAGCCAGCGCGATTTCTGGTCGTCGGTGCCGTGGATGTTGATCGCCGTATAGGCGCCGTGGGTCAGGCCCTGATACATGTTCAGCGCCATGTTGGCCGACACCATCGGCTCGTTGGCGGCGGTGTGCATGAGGTAAGGCAGGCCCTGTCCGCCGAACTCCTCGGCGACGTCGATGGCGGTCCAGCCGCCGTCGCGGATCTGGTCGAAGGCGGCCTTGAAGCCTTCGGGCGTGCGCACCACGCCGTTGTCGAGGCGGCAGCCCTCGCGGTCGCCCGACAGGTTCAGCGGCGCCAGCACCCCCGAGGAGAGCTTGCCCGCCTCCTCGAGGATCGCGGCCGTGAAATCGGCGTCGAGATCCGCATATCCCGGAATGTCCTGGCCCGAGATGTCGAGCACCTCGTGCAGGACGAACTGCATGTCACGGATCGGCGCGGTGTAGCTTGGCATTCCCTTGGTCTCCTCCGGCGGGCATGGCTGGCCCGGTCTGGTCCGATACACGCGGCCCGGGCTCCCCCGCCCGGACCGCGCCATGTCATCTCGACCAGTCGAAAGGAGAGGGCGGTCAGGCCGCCTTCGCCCGTGCGCGCAGCTGGTTCAGCCGCTCCGCACCCCAATTCATCTGCGCTTCGAGCTCCCGGATCGCTTCGTCCAGCGCGGCGCGCTGCTCCTGCATCTCCTTGAGATGCCGTTCGGCCACCTCGTAGGTGCGCGCAAGCTGCACCTCCTGCTGGTCGTCGGTCTCGTAGAGATCGAGCAGCTGGCGGATTTCCTCGAGGCTGAAGCCAAAGCGCTTGCCGCGCAAAATCAGCTTGAGCCGGGCCCGGTCGCGCCGGGTGAAAAGCCGCTTCGTGCCTTCACGAATGGGAAACAAAAGCTCCTTTGCCTCGTAGAAGCGTAATGTGCGGGGCGTCACATCGAAGCTGTCGCACATCTGGCGGATGGTCATGGTCTGGTCGGTCATATTTTTAACCCTCGGTGTCCGGTCAGACGATCCACCTGAAGGCTCTGAAGAGACCATACAAGCAAAGGTGACGCGAACGTAAATATGACGCCACGTCAGAGATCGAATGACGAAAGGTCAAGAAAAATGTGGGGCTTTCGGAGAAACTTTGTTCTCTTGGTCAAATTTGGCAACACGACCGCGGGTTGCCCGACCGGGGGGAACTTCACCCCAAAGATGCGACGGATTCGTCGCGCAGCTTGCGCAGCTCGCGGATCGTGTCCTCGAGCTCGTCGCGCTGCTTTTCGAGCACGCCGAGCTGCCGGTTCGCCATGCCGACCCAGACCTCCATCTGCCCCTTGGTGCCCTCGACCTCGTAGATCATCAGGAACTGCCGGATTTCCTCGAGCGAAAAGCCGAAACGGCGGCCGCGCAGGATCAGCGTCATCCGCGCGATCTCGCGGCTGCCGTAGAACCGCGACCGCCCTTCCTTTCGGGGCGCCAGCAGCTCGATGTATTCGTAATAGCGCAAGGTCCGGGGGGTCACCTCGAAGCGGTCGCACATTTCCTTGAAATTCAGAGTGGTATCGGACATTTCTGGCGCTCCTTCAGGCGGACTTTCGAGCCGGGATGCCGTGACGGCAACACACCCCCAAGCCTTCTCTTTGCCAGATAACGCTTGCGAGCGTCACCCGGATCGCCAAGCTGACGTCATGAGCTCCGATTTCAACCCCGATCCCGATCACGACACCGATCTTGCGCGTGCCCAGCAATTCATCGACGCCCTGCCGCATGCGCAGGCGCTCGGGCTGCGCATCCGCGCGCTGCACGATGGCCATGCCGAGATCACCATGCCCTACGACGCCAAGCTGGTGGGCGACCCGGCGACGGGAGTGATCCATGGCGGCGCCGTCTCGGCGCTGATGGACACCTGCGCGGGGGCGGCGGTGATGTCGCATCCCGCCGCCCCGCTGAGCACCGCGACGCTCGATCTGCGGATCGACTACATGCGCCCCGCGACGCCGGGCCAGAAGGTCACGGCCCGCGCCGAATGCTGGCACGTGACCCGCTCTGTCGCCTTCGTGCGCGCCATCGCCACGGATGAGGACGAAGCCCGCCCCGTCGCCACCGCCACCGGCGCCTTCACCATCGAGAAAAAGGCCGACACCGCATGAACCGCCCGCGCCCCGAACCGGTCCAGGTCATCAAGACGCGGCGCGACGCCGCGTTGCAGCGACTCGTCGAGGGCGTGCCCTACATCGCCTTTCTCGGCATCCGCTTCGAGCGACACGGCGATGAGCTGACCGCCGTGATGCCCTATGCCGACCGGCTGATCGGCAACCCGATGCTGCCGGCGCTGCATGGCGGCGCGACGGCGGCGTTTCTGGAAACCACCGCCATCGTCGAGCTGGCCTGGAGCCGGATGTGGAGCCTGATCGAGGCCGGCACGCCCGAGGCGCAGGCCGAGGCCGAGGCCCGGCCCAACTGGCCGCGCACCATCGACATCACCGTCGATTACCTGCGCTCGGGCCTGCCGCGCGACGCCTATGCGCGCGCCCGCATCAACCGCTCGGGGCGGCGCTATGCGAGCGTCCATGTCGAGGCATGGCAGGACAACCGCTCGCGGCTTTTCGCGCAGGCGACGGGGCATTTCCTGATGCCGGGGCGGGATGGCTGACACCGCCCTGCCGCCGGGCCGCCCGCTGACCCATACCCGCGTCCTGAAGATCGCGCTGCCGATCGTGCTGTCGAACGCCACCGTGCCGATCCTCGGCGCGGTCGACACCGGCGTGGTCGGGCAGATGGGGGCGGCGGCGCCGATCGGCGCGGTGGGCATCGGCGCGGTGATCGTCTCGGGCATCTACTGGATCTTCGGCTTTCTGCGGATGGGCACGACCGGGCTCGCGGCGCAGGCGCTGGGCCGGGACGACCGGGCCGAGGTGTCGGCGCTGCTGAGCCGCGCGCTGATGATCGCCTTCGCGGCGGGCGCGGCGCTGATCGCCTTGCAAAGCCTCGTCTTCACCGCCGCCTTCGCCGTGGCCCCCGCGAGCGACGAGGTCGAGGGGCTGGCGCGCGACTACCTCGCGATCCGCATCTGGTCGGCGCCCGCCGCCATCGCGATCTACGGGCTGACCGGCTGGCTGATCGCGCAGGAGCGCACCGCTGCCGTGCTGGTGCTCCAGCTGTGGATGAACGGCGTCAACATCGCGCTCGACCTGTGGTTCGTGCTCGGCCTCGGCTGGGGCGTGCCGGGGGTGGCGGTGGCCACCTTCCTCGCCGAATGGTCCGGCCTCGCGCTCGGCCTCTGGCTGTGCCGCGACGCCTTCGCCACGCCCGCGTGGCGCGACAGGCTGCGGGTGTTCGACCCGGCGCGGCTCAGGCACATGGCGGCGGTCAACACCGACATCCTGATCCGCTCGGTGCTGCTGCAATCCATCATCATCAGCTTTCTGTTCTGGGGCGCGGGCTTCGGCGACGTGCCGCTCGCCGCCAACCAGGTGCTTTTGCAGTTCCTCAACATCACCGCCTTCGCGCTCGACGGCTTCGCCTTCGCCGCCGAGGCGCTGGTGGGCCAGGCGATGGGGGCGCGGGCGGTGATGCGCCTGCGGCGCGCGGCGATCCTGTCCTCGATCCATGGCGGGGTGGTGAGCCTCGCGCTCGCGCTGGGCTTCTGGGTTTTCGGGCCGAGGGTGATCGACCTGATGACCTCCGCGCCCGAAGTCCGCGAAGCGGCGCGGGCCTACCTGCCATGGATGGTGGCGACGCCGATCTTCGGGCTGATCCCGTGGATGCTCGACGGCATCTTCATCGGCGCCACCCGAAGCCGCGACATGCGCAACATGATGCTGCTCTCGGCGGCGATCTATTTTGCCGCCGCGATCCCGCTCACCGCGACCTTCGGCAATCACGGGCTCTGGGCCGCGATGCTGGTGAGCTACGTGGCGCGCGGCGCCACGCTGGCCGCGCGCTACCCGGCGCTGGAACGGGCGGCGGCCTAGAGCCAGTCGGCCCGGCCCGTGCCCACGGCCTCGGCCACGCTGGCAAAGCCGTCGCGCTCCAGCAGCGCGTCGAGCCCGCGCGCGATGTCCCCCGCGAGGCTGACGCCGCCATAGACCAGCGCGGTGTAAAGCTGCACCGCGCTCGCGCCCGCGCGGATCTTGGCATAGGCCTGCTCGGCCGAGCCGACCCCGCCGACGCCGATCAGCGGCAGATCGGTGAGCGAGGACAGCCGCGCCAGAACCCGGGTCGACCGTTCGAACAGCGGCTGGCCCGACATCCCGCCCATGTTGTCGCGCTGCGGATCGGTCAGCCCCGCGCGCGACAGCGTGGTGTTGGTCGCGACGATGGCCGAAAGGCCGGTTTCCCCGGCCACCCGCGCCACGTCCTCGATCTCGGCTTCCGACAGGTCCGGCGCGATCTTGAGAAAGACGGGCAGGGGCCGGGCCAGACCGGCATTGGCGGCCATGACGCCGTTCAAAAGCGCGCTGAGCGCCGCGCGCCCCTGCAGGTCGCGCAGTTTCTCTGTGTTGGGCGAGGACACGTTGACGGTCGCGAAATCGAGATGCGGGCCGCAGCGGCTCAGCACGGTGGCGAAATCGGCGGCGCGGTCGGCGCTGTCCTTGTTGGCCCCGAGATTGAGCCCGATGACACCGGCGGGCCGCCGCGCCAGCCGCGCCGCGATCGGCTCCATGCCCTCGTTGTTGAAGCCAAAGCGGTTGATCGCGGCGCGGTCCGCCGCCAGCCGCCACAGCCGGGGGCGCGGGTTGCCCTCCTGCGGGCGCGGCGTGGCGGCGCCGACCTCGACGAAACCGAAACCGGTGCGCGCCAGCGCGTCGAGCGCGACCGCGTTCTTGTCGAACCCCGCGGCGAGCCCCACCGGGTTGGGCAGGTCGATCCCGGCCAGACGGGTCTTCAGCCGCGCGCTCGTCACCGGGCCGCCCTTGGGGCCGAACCCGGCGCGCAGCGCCTTGAGCGCCAGACCGTGACCGGTTTCGGGGTCGATCCGGTGCAGCGCCGCGAGTCCGATCCTTTCAAGCGTGCTCACGCCATCTCCTCCGGAAAGTCGTGCCGCCCCTGCACGAGAGGCAGGTCTTTCGACCACAGCACCTCCGCGCGGCGCAGCGGCCTGTAAAGATGCGGGAACAGCTGCCCGCCGCGCGACGGCTCCCATGTCAGGTCGTCGCCCAGAGCCCCGGCCTCGATCGCGGCGAGGATCAGCCCGTCCTCGCCCGCGAAATGCTTTGCCGCCGTCTCGCGCGCCTGCGCGGCGGTGGAAAAATGGATATAGCCGTCGGCGAGATCGACGGGGGCGCCGCGGGTCTGGCCCGCCTGCTCCAGTTCGGCCCATTCGGGCGCGCGGAAAATCTTGTAGATCAGCATGACCGCCTCATGGCCGCGCCCCGCCGCCACGTCAAGCGGCACGGCAGCGCGGGCGCCCTGCCGCTAGGGCAGCTTCATCCCGGCTTTGACAGGCGCGCCGCGCTTGGCGCAGGCTCTCAACCATAACGAAACCGACAGGGGCACCACCATGAAACTCGGATTTCTGGGCACCACCGCCGCGCTCGCGCTCGCGGCCGGGGCCGCGCAGGCGGAGTACAGCCTGACCATCCTGCACACCAACGATTTTCACGACCGCTTCGAGCCGATCTCGAAATACGATTCGACCTGCGCGCCCGAGGACAACGAGGCGGGCGACTGCTTCGGCGGCATCGCGCGGCTCGTCACCGCGGTGCAGGAGGCGCGCACCCGGGCCGGGGACAACATGTTGCTGGTCGATGGCGGCGACCAGTTCCAGGGCACGCTGTTCTACACCTATTACAAGGGCAAGATGACGGCCGAGTTCATGAACCGGCTCGGCTATGACGCGATGACCGTGGGCAACCACGAATTCGACGACGGCCCCGAGGTGCTGCGCGCCTTCGTCGACAATGTCGAGTTCCCGGTGTTGATGTCGAATGCCGACGTCTCTGGCGAAGAGCAGCTCGCCGACGCGATCCAAAAATCGACCGTGATCGAGCGCGGCGGCGAGAAGATCGGCCTGATCGGCCTGACCCCCGAGGACACCGACGAGCTCGCCAGCCCCGGCCCCAACGTGATCTTCACCGAGCCGGTCGGCGCGGTGCAGGCCGAGGTCGACCGCCTGACCGAGGAGGGCGTCAACAAGATCGTCGTGCTGAGCCATTCGGGCTTCGAGACCGACAAGCGCGTGGCCGAGGAGACCACCGGCGTCGACGTGATCGTCGGCGGCCACTCCAACACGCTTTTGTCGAACGAGCAGGAAGGCGCGGTCGACGTCTACCCGGTGATGATCGGCGACACGGCGATCGTGCAGGCCTATGCCTATGGCAAGTTCCTGGGCGAGCTGAACGTGACCTTCGACGATGAAGGCGTGATCACCGAAGCCGTGGGCGAGCCGGTGCTGATCGACGGCCAGGTGGCCGAGGACCAGGCGGCGGTGGACCGCGTGACCGAGCTGGCCAAGCCGCTCGACGAGATCCGCAACCGCGTCGTCGCCAACTCCACCGGCCCGATCGAGGGCAACCGCGACGTCTGCCGCGCGCAGGAATGCGAAATGGGCAATCTCGTCGCCGACGCCATGCTCGACCGGGTGAAGGATCAGGGCATCGTCGCCGCCATCGCCAATTCGGGCGGCCTGCGCGCCAGCATCGACGAAGGCGAGGTGACGATGGGCGAGGTGCTGACCGTGCTGCCGTTCCAGAACACGCTCTCGACCTTCGAGGTGACCGGCGCCGACATCAAGGCGGCGCTCGAAAACGGCGTCGGCCAGATGGAGGAGGGCGCGGGCCGCTTCCCGCAGGTCGCGGGCATGAGCTTTGCGGTCGATCCCGCCGCCGAGGCCGGCAACCGCATCTCGGACGTGATGATCGCGGGCGCGCCGCTCGACCCGGAGGCGAGCTACGGTCTCGTGTCGAACAACTATGTCCGCAATGGCGGCGACGGCTACAAGATGTTCGTCGATGCCGACAAGGCCTATGATTTCGGCCCCGATCTTGCCGATGTGACCGCCGAATACATGGCGGCGCAGGGCGATTACAAACCCTACACGGATGGCCGGATCACCGTGAAGTAAACCGCCCCGACAGGTGGCATTGGGGCGCGCGCCGGTGACGGCGCGCGCCTTTTGCTTGGGAATGGCGGTGCTCGGAGCGCCCGCGTCGCGGGCAGGGCGCCATGCGGCGCGCCGGTCAAAGATCCGACAGGTAATCCTCGGAGACGTGCCCCGTGATCCCCGGCGCATCGGCGAGCGAGACGCGGCACCACAGCTGGCCCACCTCGGTCACGCAGTCGCGCCGGATGAGCCGGGTGCCGTCCGGCAGGCCGAGAATCACGTTGTAGCCAAGCCCCGGCCCGGCCCGCAATTTCAGCAATTCGTCGGGGCCGGCCCCGTCGACCACCGTCTGGCGCCCGGACATCCCGCAACCGGAAACGAGCATCAATGTCAGGATCGCGGCAATGGCGGGGCGGTGCATGGGAGGACCTCGGCTATCTGCTTTCCAAACCCTTCTGTCAGCCGGATCGCCGGGCGTGAAGCCCGAACTTGCCGGATCGCGGCGGCAGATGTTTCGCGCGCGAAACATCTGCCGCCGGTGGCTACCTCGCCATGCCGCATCGGTGCTATGCCTTGGCAAAGCGACAGGAGCCCCCCGATGTGCGGACGCATGGCCATCACGCTGCCCCATGACGCCATGGCGCGGATCTTCGACGCCAGCCCGGCCAACGACCTGCCGGACGTGCCCGATTACAACGTCTGCCCGACCGTGCAGGTGCATTGCGTCACCTCGGATGCGGAGGCGCGCCGCCTGCGCCCGATGCGCTGGGGCTTCATCCCGCATTGGTACAAGGCGCCGGGTGACGGCCCGCTGCTGATCAACGCCCGGGCCGAGACGGTCGCCGAAAAGCCCGCCTTTCGCGCCGCCGCGCGCGCACGGCGCTGCCTGATCCCGGCGAGCGGGTTCTTCGAATGGACCGTGGATGCCGAAGGCAACAAACTGCCATGGTTCATCCACCGCGCGGATGGCGATCCGCTGGCCTTCGCGGGGCTGTGGCAGGACTGGGAGCGCGAGGGCGAGCGGCTCACCACCTGCGCCGTCGTCACCACCGCCGCCGCCGGGGCGATGCGCGACATCCACACCCGGATGCCGGTGATCCTCGAGCCGCGCGACTGGCCGCTCTGGCTTGGCGAGGCGGGGCATGGCGCGGCGGTGCTGATGACCGCCAACCCGGATCCGCTGGCGTTTCACCGGGTCGATCCCAAGGTGAACTCGAACCGGGCGCGCGGGCCCGGGCTGATCGAACCGATCGACGCAGATTGACGCGCCGGGCGTCTTGAAGCCCCCCGCGCGAGCCGCTATCAACACCCCCGAAGCGGGCGTGATGTAGTGGTAGCCTGTCAGCCTTCCAAGCTGAACGTGCGGGTTCGATTCCCGCCGCCCGCTCCAATCCCCATCCAGACGACCGGCTCCATCCAGGCGACCGAGCGGGCAGGGGCGGACAGGCCGCCCCCGCGGCGTGTCAGGCCGAAACCGATGTCGGGCGCGGGCCGGGCTGCGCGCTCTCCTGCCAGTCGCCCTCGAAATCGCGCGGCACCAGCAGGTTGTGCGCGCCGAGATCGGCCACGTCGCGCTCGCCGCACAGCGCCATGGTGAGATCGAGCTCCTTGCGGATCACCTCGAGCGCGGTCGTCACGCCCCGCTCGCCCATCGCGCCGAGACCATAAAGCCAGGCCCGGCCGATCATCGTGCCATCCGCGCCCATCGCCAGCGCCTTGAGCACGTCCTGTCCCGAGCGGATGCCGCTGTCGAGCCAGACCTCGGTTTCGCCCTTCACCTCGCGCAGAATCGACGGCAGCACCCGGATCGAGGACAGCGCCCCGTCGAGCTGCCGCCCGCCATGGTTCGACACCACGATCGCATCGGCGCCGCACTCCACCGCGCGGCGCGCGTCATCGGCGTCGAGAATGCCCTTCAGGATCAGCTTGCCGTCCCATTTCTGCGCGATGCGGCGCACCTTGTCCCAGTCGAGCTTGAGATCGAACTGCTCGGCGGTCCATTTCATCAGCGAACTGGCATCCTCCACATCCGCCGCATGGCCGACGATGTTGCCGAAAAAACGCCGCTTGGTGCGCAGCATCTCCAGGCCCCATGTCCACTTGGTCGACAGGTCCAGAAGCGTGGCGGGGGTGAGTTTGGGCGGGGCCGAAAGCCCGTTCTTGAGATCCTTGTGGCGCTGGCCCAGAAGCTGGAGATCCAGCGTCAGCACCAGCGCCGAGCAACCGGCCCGCTTGGCGCGTTCGAGAATCCGGTCGACGAAATCCTCGTCGCGCATCACGTAGAGCTGGAACCAGAACGGCGCCGACGTGTGCTCGGCCACGTCCTCGATCGAACAGATCGACATGGTCGACAGCGTGAAGGGCACGCCGAACTTCTCGGCGGCGCGCGCGGCCTTGATCTCGCCATCGGCGTTCTGCATGCCGGTCATCCCCACCGGCGCGAGCGCGACCGGCATCGCCACCTTCTCCCCCAGCATCCGGCCCGCGGTGGAGCGGTCGGACATGTCCACCGCCACCTTCTGGCGCAGGCGGATCCGCTCGAAATCGGTGGTGTTCTCGCGGAAGGTCTGCTCGGTCCAGCTGCCGGATTCGGCATAGTCGAAGAACATCTTCGGCGCGCGGCGCCTGTGCAGCCGCTTGAGATCCTCGATGCTGGTGATGACTGGCATGGCGCTCCCCCCGATTGGTAAGGATGAATTACCAGCCGTCACCGGGCGCCGCAACGTCAGACGGCGCCGCGAAGGGGCGCCGTCGACCGTCACCGGGCGCTGCAACGACAGACGGCGCCGCGAAGGGGCGCCGTCTGATTTGCGTATTTGCGGAATGGTGAAAGGATCAGGCGGAATGCGCCCCGTCGGCCAGCGCCTTGACGAAATCGAGGATCTCCGCGACCGGCTTGCCTTCGGCGATCTGGTTCACGATGGCCGAGCCGACCACGGTGCCGTCGGCGATGCCGGCGATCGAGCGGGCGGTGTCGGGCGTCTTCACGCCGAAACCCACGATGATCGGCAGGTCGGTCTGCGACTTGATCCGCGCGACCTCGGGGGCGACGGCGTCGGCCTGCGCCTCGGCGGCCCCGGTGATGCCGGTGATCGAGACGTAGTAGACGAAGCCCGAGGTGTTCTGCAGAACCTTGGGCAGGCGCGCGTCGTCGGTGGTCGGCGTGGCGAGACGGATGAAGTTCAGCCCCGCCTTCTGCGCCGGGATGCACAGCTCCTCGTCCTCCTCGGGCGGCAGGTCGACCACGATCAGACCGTCGATCCCGGCATCCTTGGCCTGTTCGAGGAATTTGGGCACGCCGCGCGAATGGATCGGGTTGTAATAGCCCATCATCACGATCGGGGTGGTGGTGTCGGTCTTGCGCAGATCGCGCGCGATCTCGAGCGTCCGGTCAAGCGTCATGCCCTGCGCCAGCGCCCGCTGACCGGCAAGCTGGATCGTCGCGCCATCGGCCATCGGATCGGTGAAGGGCAGGCCCAGCTCGATGATGTCGACGCCCGCGCCGGGCAGGCCGCGCACGATCTCCTTGGAGGTCTCGAAATCCGGGTCGCCGGCCATGACATAGGCCACGAAGGCGCGGCGTCCTTCGGTCTTCAGCCGCGCGAAAGTGTCGTCGATGCGTGTCATGCCCGTCCCCTCTGGCCCGTTGCTTTCGGGGTTTGGGCCAAAGGGGGGCGGAAATCAATGGGGGCTCAGGTGTCGGGCTGGTCCGGCATGGGCGCTTCGACGCCGATCATCCAGCGCGTGCCAAAGCGATCGGTCAGCGTGCCGAAGCCCTCCGACCAGAAGGTCTTTTCGAAATCCATGTGGATCTGGCCGTGATCGGCCAGCGCGTCGAAGGCGGCGCGGGCGCGCGCCACGTCCGGCAGATCGACCGCGATCGAGCAGCCCGCCATCTCGGGCGCGCCGCCCATGATGTCGTCGCTGGCATAGAGCCAGCCGCCGCCGATCTTCAGCGCCGCGTGCATCACCGCCTGCGGGCTGGCCTCGGGGATGGAGTCGCGCATCTCCTGCGGCGCCTCGGAAAAGGTCATCACGCTGGCGGGGGGCGCGTCGAAGATCCGGGCATATTCGGCCAGCGCCTCGGCGCAGTTGCCGTGAAAGGTCACATAGGGAATCGGGATCATCTAAGGCGCCTCCTTGCTGTCTTGTCGTCGGGCAAAGCATGGCACGCGGCCCCCGGCGCACCAAGCCTTGGCTTGCGCGAGGCCGCCCGTGCGGATAGGACCGCCGCGATGTGCTGATAGGAGGCGTGACATGGGCTTTCGCATGGGGATCGTGGGGCTGCCGAATGTCGGCAAGTCCACCCTGTTCAACGCGCTGACGCGCACCGCAGCGGCCCAGGCCGCCAATTTCCCGTTCTGCACGATCGAGCCGAATGTCGGCGACGTCGCCGTGCCGGACCCGCGGCTCGACAAGCTGGCCGAGATCGCCAAGTCCAAGCAGGTGATCCCGACCCGGATGACCTTCGTGGACATCGCCGGGCTGGTGAAGGGCGCGTCGAAGGGCGAAGGGCTTGGCAACCAGTTTCTTGCCAATATCCGCGAAACCGACGCCATCGCCCATGTGCTGCGCTGCTTCGAGGATGGCGACGTGGTGCATGTCGACGGCCGCGTCGACCCGGTGGCCGATGCGGGCGTGATCGAGACCGAGCTGATGCTCGCCGATCTCGAATCGGTCGAAAAGCGACTGCAGAACATCACCCGCAAGGTGCGCGGCGGCGACAAGGAGGCCGTGGACCAGGAGCGGCTTTTGAAGGACGCCCTCGCGATGCTGTCCGACGGCAAGCCCGCCCGCATGGTCGAGGTCGCCCCCGAGGACGCCAAGGCGTGGAAGATGCTGCAACTGATCACCGCCAAGCCGGTGCTCTATGTCTGCAACGTCGAAGAGGCCTCGGCTTCGTCGGGCAACCAACATTCCGCCAAGGTGGCCGAGATGGCCGCCGCCGAGGGCAACGCCCATGTCGTGATCTCGGCCCAGATCGAGGAGGAGATCAGCCAGCTCGACGCCGAGGAGGCCGAGATGTTCCTCTCGGAGATGGGGCTGGAGGAGGCGGGTCTCGACCGGTTGATCCGCGCGGGCTACGATCTTTTGCATCTCGAGACCTATTTCACCGTCGGCCCCAAGGAGGCCCGCGCCTGGACGATTCGCCAGGGCACGCTGGCGCCGCAGGCCGCCGGCGTGATCCATGGCGATTTCGAGCGCGGCTTCATCCGCGCCGAGACCATCGCCTATGACGATTTCGTAAGCCTGGGCGGCGAGTCCGCGGCCAAGGAAGCGGGCAAGATGCGCGCCGAGGGCAAGGCCTATACCGTCAAGGACGGCGACGTGATGCATTTCCTGTTCAACACCTGAACGGGATCGGCGCGGCGCGGCCTGTTGCGCCGCGCCGCCCGAATCTGGCAGGCCTCTCTCCGTCGTCGAGAAAGGAGCCCTGCCATGCCCAAGCTGACCACCCGCCGGAACCGCGAGGGCGATCTTGCGCCGCTGGCCCGGCTTCTGGCCGATCCCGATGATCTCACCCTCATCAACCCCAATGCCGGCCAGCCCTTCGATCCGCGCGAATGGCAGGAAAAGTGGCTTGGCGATCTCGACGACACGTCCTTCTACGTTCTCGACGAGGCGGGCCGCGAGGTCGGATTTTTCGCGCTGCGCGTCGGCATCGGCCCGGAGGTGCGGCACCTCACTTACGTCTTCCTCGAAGAGAGCGTGCGCGGCGGGGCGGGGGCGGAGCTGACCGCCCTGATCGAGCAGGCGGCGCGCGATCTCGGTGCTCTGTCGATCACGCTCAAGGTCGAGCTCGACAACGCGCCCGCGCGCAACGCCTATCTTTCGGCGGGTTACGAGGAGCTGGGCCGCAGCAACGGCATGGCGACGATGCGGCGCGATCTCGGCTGAAGCTCAGGCGGTGCGCAGCGCCTCCAGATGCGCCTGTGCGGCGCGCAAGTCGGCGCGGAACTTGTCGGTTTCCGCCTCGCGCAGCGCCGGGTCGGGCAGGCGCAGCAGGTAGGAGGGGTGGACCGTCAGGAAGACCGGCACGCCGTCTTCCGTCGCCTCGATCGAGCCGCGGCGCGCGAGAATGCCCTTGCGCGATCCGGTCAGGCTTTCGGCCGCCGTGCCGCCCATCGACAGGATCAGCCTCGGGCGGATTAGCTCGATCTCGGAGGTCAGCCAGAAGCGGCAGGCCTTGATCTCGCCAGCGTTGGGGTTCTGGTGGATGCGCCGCTTGCCGCGCGGCGTGAACTTGAAGTGTTTCACCGCGTTGGTGACGAAGGCTTGCGCGCGGTCGATCCCGGCCTCTTTCGCGATGCGGTTGAACATCTGGCCCGCGGGCCCGACGAAGGGCCGACCGGCCAGATCCTCCTGGTCGCCCGGCTGTTCGCCCACCACCATCAGATCGGCGTCGCGTGGACCGATCCCCGGCACCGCCTGCGTTGCGGTCTCGTAAAGCGGGCAACGGGTGCAGGCGTTCTCTTCCGCCTTCAGTTGATCGAGATCGTCGGCCATCGGGCGCGGAACGCCGGGCGCGGCAAGCCGTTCGGTGATCTTGGCTGCGCGCAGCGGCGGCAGGGTCGGGGCGGCGTCCTGCATGGCGCGGGCGCGGGGTTCGGCGCCCGCGATCATCTCGGGGATGTGCCGCGCCTCTGGCAGGTTCTTCCAGTATTTCTTCGGCATCTCCGAGGTCATCGCCCCGATCTTGAGCCGGGCGGGGTTGAAGATGTTGCGAAAATAGGTGCCCCAGAGCTCCTCGGTCGCGTCCTCGGGAATGTCGGGCTTGGGCTGGCCCTCGGCGAAGCCGAGTTGGCCACCCTCGAAGATCGCCGTGAGATCCGGCGTCGCGATCATCCAGTCCATGTCGGCAAAGCGGCGCGCAAAGAACGGCGCGGTGGGCTCCAGCGTGTGATGCGTCGGCTCGAACCACGCGGCAAAGCGGCGGCGCGCGGCATCCGGCGCGCCGATTTCGCGAAACCGCACGAAGGCGGTCATCTTGTGGCGATCCCGGCGCACCGCCTTTTCCATCGCGCGCAGCTTGGCAAGACCGGCATCGCCGCGATCCTCCATCAGGCCCTTTTCATGCCTCAGCCGCCACAGCACGGCGTAGAGCCGGGCGAAGCGCTCGGGGTCGCTGTGCCAGACCACCGTCCTGGCCAGATCGACGAAGTCGCGCGGCACCTTGATGGTGGATCGCGCCGGCGCGACCGCCTCGGGCGGGGTGGCGAAGAGATCCTGCGCCGCGTCGCCCCGGCTCCACGTCACCTCCTCTGGCGGCACGCCGCGCGCCAGAAGCCCCCGTGCGGCGTCGCGCCATGCGGTGTCGGTCTCGGTCCGGGGGAGGGCGATATGCGGCATGGGCGGCAAACGTCAGAACAGCGAGAGCTGTTCCGGCCGGGGCGCGAAACGCGCGGCGAGATCGGGGCTGTCGAGCAGCGCGCCGGGCGTCCAGTCCGCGAGCGTCACGAAGGGGCGGGCGTTCTTCATGTTGGCGCCCATCCGCGCCAGGTCGTCCCAGCGCAGCCGCCGGTGCCGCCGCGTGTCGATGATCCGCTGCACCGTGCGCGCGCCGAAACCGGGCACCCGCAGCAGCGTCTCGCGATCCGCCCGCATCGGATCGACCGGGAAGGCATGTCGATTGCGCAGCGCCCAGGCCAGCTTGGGGTCGATCGAAAGATCGAGATTGCCATCCGTCCCGGCGGTGATCTCGCCCGCATCGAAGCCGTAGAACCGCATCAGCCAGTCGGCCTGGTAGAGCCGGTGCTCGCGCATCAAGGGTGGCTTGATCAGCGGCAGCTTGGCGGTGGCGTCGGGGATCGGCGAGAAGGCGGAGTAGTAGACCCGCTTGAGGCCGTAGGAGCTGTAGAGCCGCGTCGATTGCCCGAGGATGGTCGCGTCCGAGGAGCCGTCGGCGCCGATGATCATCTGCGTCGACTGCCCGGCGGGGGCGAATCGGGCGGGGCGCCTGCCGGTATGGCTGCGATCCTTCGACGCCTCCTTCCTGAGCCGCACATCGGCCATGGCGCGGCGGATCGTGTCGGGCTTCTTCTCTGGCGCGTACTGCGTCACGCTGGCATCGGTCGGCATTTCCACGTTGATCGACACCCGGTCGGCATAGAGCCCGGCCTGCTCGATCAATTCGGGAGAGGCCTCTGGGATGGTCTTGAGGTGGATGTAGCCGCGGAAGTTTTCCTCTTCGCGCAGCTTTCTGGCGATGCGGACCATGTCCTCCATCGTCCTGTCGGGGCTCTGGATGATGCCCGAGGACAAAAACAGCCCCTCGATGTAGTTGCGCCGGTAGAACTCCAGCGTCAGCGTCACCACCTCGTCGACGGTAAAGCGCGCCCGTTCGGTGTTGGACGACACCCGGTTCACGCAATAGGCGCAGTCGAAGATGCAGAAATTGGTCATCAGGATCTTCAAAAGGCTGATGCAGCGTCCGTCCGGCGCGTAGGCGTGGCAGATGCCCGACCCTTCGGTCGAGCCGAGGCCCTTTCCGTCCTTGGAATCGCGCCTGGACGTGCCCGACGACGCGCAGGAGGCGTCGTAACGCGCGGCGTCCGAGAGGATGGCGAGCTTGCGCTCAAGGCTGTGCGTTGTCATGGTGTTCATATAATGTTCCTCTCCATGCGAGGCAAGCTCATGCGCTGTGATCCCGCGATCCCGTGATCCCCGTCGCGCGCCGGGTCCGGGCGGGATCCGGGCCGGGTCTGGGCCGGCCCCGAACCGCGGCAGCCGGCTTGGCCGCTGGCCCTATGCCGCGGCCTTGTCGGCGAAGGTGCCGCGATCCGGTCGGGCGTCGGCGTGATCCGGCAGCGATCGGCGCATGGCCGGTTCGTGCCTGCGGCAGCGTGCGTGGCCATCGGTGCAAAACATTGCCGGGCAGGTTGGTTTTCCCCTTGTTTCCCGTTGGCCGCTTGCATAGACACACCGGCGGAGACGTGGCCGAGTGGTCGAAGGCACACCCCTGCTAAGGGTGCAGGCGGGAAACCGTCTCGAGGGTTCGAATCCCTTCGTCTCCGCCATTTCCCCTTTCATCCAGCAGTGGAATGCATGGCATCGCGGGCGTTTCCGGGATGTGTCGGCAGGCCTGTCCGCCAGCGATGCGGGCCGGGGCTTCGTTTCGACCTGCCGCGCCGCGCGAAGGGCTGCGTTGCGCACAAGGCCGCCGGGGCGTGCGGACCGTTCCTTGCCCGACCGGCGGGGCATGCGTTGGTCGCATGGCGGCATTGACTGGCTTTTGGCGGGGGATGGGGCCATTTGGGAGGCGTGGGCGATGAAGCCCGCAGATGTTCCCAAAGAGCCGAAGATGACCCAGATCGTTCGCTACACCCACCCGACCCAAGCCGAAATCGAAGCCGTCATGGCCGAAGCCCGCGAAATGCGCGCCGCGTTCATCGCGCGCTTTTTCCGCGATCTCGGCCAGAAGCTGCGCGGCTTTCATGCCGGCGGCAAGGCGCCCGCCGCGGCCTGATCGCGACCGGCGGAGCGGCACGGCGCCGCTCCGCCGCGCCCACGCGGCTCAGGCCAGCTTGGCGCGCAGCGCCTCGACGCGGGGCTTCACCCGCGACACCGCCTCGGCCTTGACCGGGCCGAAGCCCCGGATCTCCATCGGTGCCGCGAGCAGCGCCCGGCTGGTGTCGAGATCGCCGCTTTGGGCCGCCTTGCGGCCATCCGACATGACCGCTTCGAACCAGCCGATCAGGTCGCGCTCCATGCGCCGCTCGGCGGTGTAGCCGAACGGGTCGAGCGCGGTGCCGCGCAGCCGCTTCATGCGCGAAAGCATCCGGAAACCCGGCTTGATCCACGGGCCGAAGGCGCGCTTGCGCGGGCGGCCCCGGCTGTCGGTCCCAAGCGGCAGAAGCGGCGGGGCGAGGTGGTGCTTCACGGTGAAATCGCCCTCGAACTCGGCCTTCAGCCTGTCGTCGAAGCCGGTCTCCTCGTGCAGCCGCGCGACCTCGTATTCGTCCTTGTAGGACATCAGCTTGAACAGCGATTTCGCGGCGAGGATGGTCAGCTCCTCGACCTGTTCGGCGGGCAGGTCGAGCCCGGTGCGGAACGCCGTCAGACGGTCGTGGTAGCGTTGGGCCCAGGCGCCGTCCTGATAGTCGGCGAGAAAGTTGCCGCGCCGCTCGATCACGTTCTGCATGGTCTCGGCTTCGGCAGGCTTGCGGTCCAGCGCCGTGTCGAGCGCCGCCGGGGTCGCGGCCAGAATCCGCCCGTAAGCCAGCGCCAGGCGGTTCTTTTCGATCGCGACGCCGTTGAGTTCCACCGCCTGCTCCAGCGCGGCGAGGCTGACCGGCACCATGCCGCTCTGCCACGCATGGCCGAGCATCATGACATTGGAAAAGACGCTGTCGCCCAGAAGCGTCTCGGCCACGGCGTTGGCGTCGAAGGCGTCGAGCCTTTCGGCGCCGACGGCCTGCGCGATCGCCGCCTCGCGGGCGTCGACCTTCAGATCGGCGTCGCGGTGCAGCACCAGATCGCCCGTCGGCATCTCGGCGCGGTTGAGCACCACGCGCGTGCCCTTTCGGTAGCAGACGCTGGCCTTGGGCGAGGAGGAGGCGACGATGTCGCAGGCGATCACCGCATCCGCCGTGCCGGCCTCGATGCGGACCTGATGGATCTCCTCGGGGCTGCGGGCGAGGCGGATATAGGACAACACCGTGCCGAATTTCTGCGCGAAGCCGGTGAAGTCGAGCACGCTCGACCCCTTGCCCTCCAGATGCGCGGCCATGGTGATCAGCGCGCCCACCGTGACGACGCCGGTGCCGCCGACGCCCGAAACCAGAAGCTCGTAGGGTTTCGAGAGGCTGGGCAGGTCGGGCAGCGGCAGCTCGCGCGCCAGCGCCAGCGCGTCGATGCCGGCACCCTCGCGCTTGCGGCGCGTCGCGCCCTCGACGGTGACGAAGCTGGGGCAGAAGCCTTCGAGGCAGGAGAAATCCTTGTTGCAGCTCGACAGGTTGATCTTCCGCTTGCGACCGAACTCGGTCTCCTTGGGCTCGACCGAGAGGCAGTTCGACGCGACCGAGCAATCGCCGCAGCCCTCGCAGACGAGCTCGTTGATATAGGCGAAGCGCTTGGGGTCCTCCATCGTGCCGCGCTTGCGGCGGCGGCGCTTTTCGGTGGCGCAGGTCTGCTCGTAGATCAGGACGGTGACGCCGGGGATCTCGCGCAGCTCGCGCTGGATGCGGTCGAGCTCGCGGCGATGGTCGATGGTGGTGCCGCGCGGCAGCTCCGAAGGCTCGAACTTCATCGGGTCGTCCGAGACCAGCGCGATCCGCTCCACGCCCTCGGCGCGGCAGGATTGGGCGATGGCCTGCACGCTGACCGGCCCGTCGACCGGCTGGCCGCCGGTCATGGCGACGGCGTCGTTGTAGAGGATCTTGTAGGTGATGTTGGTTTTTGCGGCGACGGCCTGCCGGATCGCGAGCGACCCCGAGTGGTACCACGTGCCTTCGCCCAGGTTCTGGAAGATGTGGCGGTTGCCGTTGAACTTCGAGGTCACGGCCCAAGGCACGCCTTCGCCGCCCATCTGCGCGTAGCCCAGCGTCTCGCGGTCCATCCACGACGCCATGACGTGGCAGCCGATGCCGGAATTGGCCTGGCTGCCCTCGGGCAGCTTGGTCGAGCTGTTGTGCGGGCAGCCCGAGCAGAAATAGGGCGTGCGGGTCGCGCCCGGGATCGTCAGCACCGGGGGCGGCGTCTCGGTCAGGGCCTTCGCCTTGGCCGGGAAGCCCTCGCCGGGGAACAGCTTGTCGAGGCGCTGGGCGAGAACCGGCAGCAGCACCTTGGGCGACAGCTCGCCCGTCCATGGCAGGAGCGCGTTGCCCGGCCCGTCGGACTTGCCGACCATGCGCTCGGGCTTGTGGCCGGGCCAATCGTAGAAATACTCCTTGAGCTGGCTTTCGATGATGCCGCGCTTTTCCTCGACGACGAAGACCTCCTGCTTTTCCTGCACGAAGTCGAGCGCCGCGCGGCGCGCCAGCGGCCAGACCATGCCGACCTTGTAGACGTCGATGCCGAGCCGGCGGCATTCGGCCTCGGTCAGACCCAAGAGTCGCAGCGCCTCCATCAGGTCGAGATGGCCCTTGCCGGTGGTGACGATGCCGAAGCGGGCGTCTTCGATGCCCCAGATCGCGTGGTCGATCGGGTTGGCCTCGGCAAAGGCCTGCACGGCGGCGAGCTTGTGCTGCATCCGCGCCTCGATCTGCGGCGAGGGCAGGTCCGACAGCCGCACATGCAGCCCGCCTTCGGGCGCGGTGTAGTCGGGCTGGGCGAAGTCGCGCGGCGGCAGAAGCTCCACCGACTGGCCGCTCTCGACCGTCTCGGACACCGCCTTGAAGCCGACCCATGTGCCGGAAAACCGCGACAGCGCGAAGCCCCATTCGCCGAAAGGAAGGTATTCGCCGACCGAGGCCGGGTTCAGCACCGGCATGAACCACGACATGAAGGCGACGTCGGACTGGTGCGACATCGACGACGAGACGCAGCCATGATCGTCGCCCGCCACCACCAGCACGCCGCCCCTGGCCGATGAGCCATAGGCGTTGCCGTGCTTGAGCGCGTCGCCGGAGCGGTCCACGCCCGGCCCCTTGCCGTACCACATGGAGAACACGCCCTCGACCTCGCGCTGCGGGTCGAGCGCGACCTGCTGGGCGCCGAGCACCGCCGTGGCGCCGAGATCCTCGTTCACCGCGGGCAGGAACTCGATGCGGTGGTCCTTGAGCTGTTTCTCGCCGCGCCACATTTCCATGTCGAGCGCGCCCAGCGGCGAGCCGCGATAGCCCGAGACGAAGCCTGCGGTGTTCATCCCCGCCGCGCGGTCGCGCCGGGCCTGGTCGAGCATCAGGCGCACCAGCGCCTGCGTGCCGGTCAGGAAGACGCGGCCCTCGGTCCGCTTGTAGCGGTCCGACAGCTTGTAGCTTTGGAAGCTGTGCGATTGATCGGTCATGGCGAGGTCCTCCCTCAAGGCTCCGGCTGGGGCCAGCATGGACTCCACGGGCTGGATATTGCTTTCAGTTTCGCGCGATCAGCGGTAGTTTGCGGAAAGCTGTTTCGCAGAAATCCCCATTCCCGGAATGCCATGGTCACGCCGCTCGACCCCGCCGATATCCGCATCCTGACCGCGCTTCAGGAGGATGGCCGGCTGTCCAATGCCGACCTGGCGGAGCGCGTCGGCATGTCGGCCTCGTCCTGCTGGCGGCGGGTGCGGGCGCTCGAGGAGGCGGGCGCGATCGAGCGGCCGGGCGTGCGGCTCAACCCCGAGGCCTGCGGGCTGGGCTTCCAGGCGATCGTGCATGTCAGCCTCGTGCGCCACGAGATGCGGCCCGTGGAGGATTTCATCCGCGCGGTGCGGGCGCGGCCCGAGATACAGGAATGCTACGCCACGACCGGGCAGGCGGATTACCATTTACGCGTGCTGTGCCGCGATCTCGCCGCCTATAACGCGTTTCTGGAGGAATTCCTGTTTCGGCAGCCGGCGGTGGCGAGCGCGCAGACCAACATGGTGCTGCGCGCTATCAAGACGCGCGGCGTGCTGCCGATCTAGTCGTTCGGCGTGGCGAGGTATTTGGGATCATAGGCCGGGGCCTCGATCCGTTTGCGGCCCGCTTCGGCGCGGGGCAGCGGATCGCAGGGCGCGAGCTTTTCGCCCGCCTCGGCGGCGAGCCGGGTGTAGATCGCGGTGCCCTGGCTTTTCCACGCGACCTCGTCCTCGGTCAGCTCGCGGATCACCTTGGCGGGCATGCCGACGACCATCGAGCGCGGCGGGATCTGCATCCCGGCCTTCACGAAGGCCAATGCCGCAACGATGCTCTCGGCCCCGACCACCACGTCGTCCATGACGACCGCGTTCATGCCGATCATGGCGTTTTCGCCGACGCGGCAGCCATGCAGCACCGCGCCATGCCCGACATGGCCGCGTTCCTCGATCACCACGTCCTTGTTCGGAAAGGCGTGCATGACGCAGGTTTCCTGCAGGTTGGCATTGGCGCCGACGATCACCCGCCCGAAATCGCCGCGCAGGATCGCGCCGGGGCCGACATAGGCGCCGGGTCCGACATGCGCATCGCCGATCAGCACCGCCTCGGGGTGGACGAAGGCCGACGGATCGACCACCGGGACCACCCCGTCATAGGCATAGACACGTCCCATCAGAGATCGCGCGGCTCTTTGGCGACCAGCGTCAGCACGTCGTATTGCGCCACCACCTCGGCATCGTCGCGCAGCACGGTGCAGTCCCAGCGGACCTCGCCGTAATCATCCGTTTCGCGCGGGTTGATCTGCTTGGCGGTGAGCTGGACGCGCAAGCTGTCGCCCGCGTTCACCGGGGTCATGAAGCGCAAGCTGTCGACGCCGTAATTGGCGAGCACCGGGCCCTCGTCGGGCTGCACGAACAGCCCGGCGGCGAAGGAGACGATCAGGTAGCCATGCGCGACGCGGCCCTCGAAGAACGGGTTCCGCGCGGCGGCGTCCTCGTCCATGTGGGCGTAGAAGGTGTCGCCGGTGAAGTTGGCGAAATGCTCGATGTCGTCGAGCGTGACCTTGCGCGCCTCTGTCACGATGGTGTCGCCGATCTCCAGCTCTGCCAGCGATTTGCGGAACGGGTGGATGTCGGTTTCGCGGCGGGATGCGCCGGGCATCCACTGGCCGATGATGGCGGTGAGCTGGTCCGGCGTGCCCTGCAGCGCGGTGCGCTGCATGAAGTGCTTGACCGCGCGCATGCCACCCAGCTCCTCGCCGCCACCGGCGCGACCGGGGCCGCCATGCACCATCTGGGGCAGGGGGGAGCCGTGGCCGGTCGAGGTCTTGGCGCTGGCGCGGTTGCCGAAGAGCACCCGGCCATGCAGCTTGGCGATGCCGCGGCCCAGCGTCTTCGCGACCTCCGTGTCGTCGGTGAAGACCGAGGCCACGAGCGAGCCCGCGCCGCGATTTGCGATGGCGATGGCGTCCTCGAGCGTGTCATAGGGCATCAGTGTGCAGACCGGGCCGAAGGCCTCGATCTCGTGCGGCGCCTTGGCGGTGAGCGGCTCGTCGCAGACCAGCACGCAGGGCGACACGAAGGCGCCTTTCTCCGGCACCGGCCCCGGTGCGATGGCGACGCGGGCCTCGGCGCCGATCGCCTCGACGGCATTTCGCACCTCCTCGACCTGATCGGTCGAGGCCAGCGCGCCCATGCGGGTGGCGGCGTCGCCGGGATGGCCGATGGTGGTCTTCTCGATCCGGGCGCGCAGCGCCTCGATGGCCGGCTCAACCAACGCGCGCGGCAGGATGGCGCGGCGGATCGCGGTGCATTTCTGGCCCGCCTTGGCGGTCATCTCGCGATGCACTTCCCTGACGAACAGATCGAATTCAGGGCTGTCGGGGGTGGCGTCCGCCCCGAGGATGCAGGCGTTGAGGCTGTCGGCCTCGGCGGTGAAGCGCACCGCGTTCTCGATGATCGCCGGGGTATTACGCAGCTTGCGCGCGGTCGCCGCCGAGCCGGTGAAGGTCACGACGTCCTGACAGGCCACGCGGTCCAGCAGGTCGCCGGTGCGGCCGCAGATCAGCTGCAGCGCGCCTTCGGGCAGCTCGCCGGTTTCAAGGATCAGCCGCACGCAGGCCTCGGTCAGGTAGGCGGTCTGGCTGGCGGGCTTCACGATGGCGGGCATGCCCGCGAGCCAGGTGGGGGCGAGCTTTTCCAGCATGCCCCAGACCGGGAAATTGAAGGCGTTGATGTGGATCGCCACGCCTTCGAGCGGCATCAGGATGTGCTGGCCGATGAAGCTGCCGTCGCGCGACAGGATCTCGGGCGCGCCATCGGGGATGACATGGGCGTTGGGCAGCTCGCGGCGGCCCTTCGAGGCATAGGAGAGCATCGTGCCGATGCCGCCCTCGATGTCGATCCAGCCATCCGAGCGGGTGGCGCCGGTGGCGGTGGAGATCGCGTAAAGCTCCTCCTTGCGCTCCATCAGCGCCAGCCCGATGCGCTTCATCATCATGGCGCGCTGATGCGTCGTCATCTCGCGCAGGGCGGGGCCGCCGACCTCGCGGCCATGGCGCAGCATTTCGCCCATGTCGATGCCGGTCGCATCGATGCGGGCGACCGGGTCGCCGGTCGCGGCATCCGCGACGACCTGTCCCTCGCCGGTGCCGGCCTGCCAGCGGCCCGCGACATGGCTTTCGAGGCGGCGCGGTTCGGTGGGGATGGCGTCCAGCATGGCTCAGTGTCCTTCGTATTCGATGACGATCTCGTCCGAGAGCGGCAGGCACTGGCAGGTCAGCACCAGCCCGTCGGCCACCTCGTTGTCCTCGAGAGCGTAGTTCTGCATCATCTCGACCTCGCCCGATTTTACCCGGCCGATGCAGGTCGAGCAGACCCCGGCCTTGCAGGAGAAGGGCGCGTCGATGTCGTGTTCGCGCGCGGCATCCAGCACCGATTGGCCGCTGCGCGGCATGGTGAAGCTGCGCGACACGCCGTCGAGGATCACGGTGGCGCGGACCATGTCGCCGCTGTCGCGCGCGGCCTGCGCCGCTTCGCGCATCTTGGCGCGGCCCGGCTGGGCGGCGCCGAACAGTTCGAACTTGATCTTTTCCTTGGGCATGCCCGCCTCTTCGAGCGCGCCCGCCACGTCCTTCATCATCGCCTCGGGGCCGCAGATGAAGGCCATCTCGGCCTTCGGGCTGACCCATGGGCCGAACAGCGCGTGGCATTTCTCGGCGTCGATCCGGCCCGAGAACAGCTCGATCTCCTGCGCTTCGCCCGAGAAGACATGCACGACGTTCAGCCGGTCGAGATAGCGGTCCTTGAGGTCGCCCAGCTCGGACTTGAACATCACCGACGACAGCTGCCGGTTGCCGTAAACCAGCGTGAAGCGGGCCTGCCGCGAGCCTTGCAGGATGCTCTTGGCGATCGACAGGACGGGGGTGATGCCCGATCCGGCGGCGAAGCCGAGGTAGTGCTTCTCGCCCGCCTCCTCGGGGGCGTGGAAGCGGCCCTGCGGCGGCAGTGCGTCGAGCGTGTCGCCGACCTTCAGCTCGTGCTTGGCAAAGCTGGAGAACGCCCCGCCATCGACCTTCTTGATGCCGACGCGAAGCCCCTCTTCGGGGGTGGCGCAGATCGAGTAGGAGCGGCGCAGCTCCTCGCCATCGAAGTCGCGGCGGAAGGTGAGGTACTGGCCGGGGCGAAAGCGGAATGTCTCGCAATCGCCCTTGGCGGGGGCGAGAGAGACGACGACCGCGTCGCGCGTGTCGTGGTCGATGCCGGTGACGGTCAGCGGGTAGAACTCTTGCATCAGATCGCCTTGAAATAGTCGAAGGGCTCGCGGCAGTCGCGGCACCGGAATTGCGCCTTGCAGGGGGTGGAGCCGCGCGCCGCGATGGCTTCGGTGTTTTCCGAGCCGCATTGCGGGCAGGCGGCGGTCTGGGCCGAGAGCATGCCCGCGCAGTTGGCCGCATTCAGCTGCGGCGGGGCGATGCCGTAATCGAGCAGCTTCTGCCGCCCCTCGGCACTGATCCAGTCGGTCGACCATGCGGGCGACATCTTGCGGCGCACGTCGATCTTGTCGATGCCGCGTTCGCGCAGCGCCGTCTCGATGTCGAGCGCGATCACCAGCGTGGCGGGGCAGCCCGCATAGGTCGGCGTGACGTCGACGACCAGCGTGTCGTTCTCCCAAGCCACGTCGCGGACGATGCCGAGATCGACCACCGAGATCGCCGGGATCTCGGGGTCGGGCACCTCGCCCAGCCAGTCGCGCACGGTGTCGGTGTCGGGCCGCATCGCGATCACCAGCGGGCGTCGGGGAAGGTGCGCGGCACCGACTGCATCTCGGCGAGGATGTAACCCATCGTTTCGGTGTGGATGCCGGTGCGGCCGCCGGTGCGGGCATGGCCGTTTTCGGGGATGGTGAGCGTCGCGCGGTCGAGCGTGGCGGCGGTTTCGGCGTCGAACGCGCGGCGCACCCGATCGAGCCCCGGCAGTACGCCCTGATCGGCCAGCGCCGCCTCGACCTCGTCGGTCGCCATGAGGTCGGCGGCATAGGGCCAGAGCGCGTCGAGCGCGGCCTGCATCTTGGCGCGGCTTTCGTCGGAGCCGTCGCCCAGCCGTACGATCAGGTCGCGCGAGCGGTCGATGTGGTAGCGCACCTCCTTGACCGATTTCTGCGCGAGGTCGCGGATCGCCTCATGGCCGCTGTCGCACAGCGCCTCCTGCATCGGCAGGTGCCACGCGTCGAACAGATATTGCCGCATCAGCGCGTGGGCGAAATCGGTGTTGGGCCGCTCGACCAGCTGCGCGTTGAGAAACTGCCGCTCGGTGCGGAAGAAGGCGAGATCGTCGGGCGTGCGGCCCTTTCCCTCGGTCTGGGCCGCGATCTCGTACCAGAGCTGGGTCTGGCCGATCAGGTCGAGCCCCATGTTCGCAAAGGCGATGTCCTCTTCGAGCACCGGCGCATGGCCGCACCACGCCGCTGTCTGCTGGCCGAGGATCAGCGTCGTGTCGCCCATGCGCAGGCAGAAGGTGACGAGCGGCTCCATCACATCGCTCCCACGTCGTCGGGGATCTCGAAGAAGGTCGGGTGGCGATAGACCTTGGATTTCGGCGCGGCGAAGTTGTGCTCGGCGGTGTCGGGATCGAAGGCCGCGATCTTGTTGGATTCGACCACCCAGATGCTCACGCCCTCGTTGCGGCGGGTATAGACGTCACGCGCGTTCTTGAGCGCCATCTCGCTGTCGGGCGCGTGCAGGCTTCCGACATGCCGGTGCGACAGCCCGTGCTGGCCGCGAATGAAGATCTCCCACAGGGGCCATTCCTTGCTCATCTCGTTCACTCCGCCGCGATGTGTTGGATCTGTTTCTCGGCATGGGCGGTCAGCCCGTCGCGAAACCACGCGCCGTCGTCCCAGGCCTTGTTGCGGGCCGCGAGACGGTCGCGGTTGCACGGGCCGTTGCCCTTGATGACCTCGAAGAACTCGGACCAGTCGGGCTCGCCGAAATCGTAGCCGCCCGTCTCCTCGTTCCATTTCAGGTCGGGGTCCGGCACGGTCAGGCCGAGCCATTCGGCCTGCGGCACGGTCTGGTCGACGAATTTCTGCCGAAGCTCGTCATTGGTGTTCTGCTTGATGCCCCAGCGCATCGATTGTTCGGAATGCACCGAATCCTTGTCGGAGGGGCCGAACATCATCAGCGACGGCCACCACCAGCGATTGAGCGCGTCCTGCGCCATCGCCTTTTGCTCCTCGGTGCCCTCGCAGAGCTGGCGCATGATGTCGAAGCCCTGCCGCTGGTGAAAGCTCTCTTCCTTGCACACGCGGATCATCGCGCGGCTATAGGGGCCATAGGAGCAGCGCTGCAGCGGCACCTGGTTCATGATCGCCGCGCCATCCACGAGCCAGCCCACGGCGCCCATGTCGGCCCATGTCAGGGTCGGGTAGTTGAAGATCGAGGAATACTTGGCCTTGCCCGACAGAAGCTGCGCGGTCATCTCGTCGCGGCTGATGCCGAGCGTCTCGGCGGCGCAGTAGAGATAGAGCCCGTGCCCGGCCTCGTCCTGCACCTTGGCCAGAAGGATCGCCTTGCGCTGAAGGCTCGGCGCGCGGGTGATCCAGTTGCCTTCGGGCAGCTGGCCGACGATTTCGGAATGGGCGTGCTGGCTGATCTGGCGGATCAGCGTCTTGCGATAGCCCTCGGGCATCCAGTCATTCGCCTCGATCCGCACGCCGCGGTCGATCTTCTCCTGGAACTCACGGTCCTTTTCCGAAGCCTCGGCGGCGCCGGTCTCGACGAGCTGTGCGTACATGTCGGATCTCCTGCGGCTGGCAAAATCCCCTCACGGGAATCGCTGTGCGTTGCAAAATATGTGACATGTGAAGTGGCACATTTCAAGTCACAAGATCTGTCATGTGTGATGTATTGCGTCATGGTTCCGCATGGCGGAACCGCCATGCCGTTTCAGTCGTAGGAGAGATCCGCGATGCGCCGCGCGATGCGGGTCGGGTCGGCCCTGAGCGGGCCGTCGCGATCGACGAAATCGCGCGCCACGGCGGCATCGGCGCCGGGGGTCAGGTGCAGGTAGAGCCGCGCGAAAAGCGCGCGCACCGCCGGGCCCTGCCAGCCCTCGGGCAAGAGACCCAGCGGCAAGGCGGGGTCCGACAGCGCGATGTCGCGGTAGACATGCACCAGCAAAAGCCGCAGCCCGAGCGCCTCTTCGGGGCTGCAGGACACGTCTTCGAGCGGCGCGAAACCTTGCATGAAGCGCGCCATCCGTTCGGCCAGCGCGTCGAGCGGCCAAGCGGCGCGGGCCATCTCCGTGAGATCATCCTCGGTGGTGGCGCAAAAATGCGGCGCGCCCAGCGGGGGCAGGGGATCGCCCCGGTCGGGCAGGATCGCGAGATAGGGCTCGGCCATGCCGAAGCGCAGCCGCGTCAGCCGCGCCACCAGCGCCTCGCGCCCCGGCCCCTGCGGCAGCGCCACGAGGTGCCAGCCCCTGAGCGGGGCGGCGCGCGGGCGGCGATAGATCAGCCGGGCGGCGCGCTGGAACTCCTTTTCCGCCGACGGGGTGAGCCGGTAGAAGCTGCGCCGCCCGTCCTTCACGCCTTCGATCCGTTCGGCGGCGACGAGCCGCGAGACGGCGGTGCGCACCCGGCTTTCGCTCAGGCCGACGGCGGCGCAGGCGGTGATGATGTTGCCCATCCAGATCTCGCCGCCGCGCGGCGCCACCACGTCGCCATAAAGCGTGACGATGAAGGCGCCGGCGCTGACCGGGTGGGCGGCGAGGGCGTGGTCGAGGGCGTCAGGCGACATGTCGGCTCCGGGTTGTGCGCGCGCACTTGTGTAAGGCGCGCGCAGGGCGGGCACAATTCAGCCTTTGGGCCGCGCGTCGACGACGCGTTTCGCCTTGCCCTCTGAGCGCTGGATCGTGCCGCAGGGCTGGATCTCGACCTTGCACGACACGCCGACCACGCTTTTCACATGGCCGATCAGCTCGCGCGCGGCGGCCTGCGCCCCGGCCTCGTCGCCATCGACCTTGCACTCGCAATGGATGCACATCTCGTCCATCCGGCCCTTGCGCGACAGGTGGATCTGGTAATGCGGGGCGAGGCCCGCGCATTTCAGGATCTGCTCCTCGATCTGGGTCGGGAAGACGTTGACGCCGCGCAGGATGATCATGTCGTCGCTGCGCCCCGTCACCTTCTCCATCCGCCGCATCGATCGCGCGGTGCCCGGAAGCAGCCGCGTCAGGTCGCGGGTGCGGTAGCGGATGATCGGGAAGGCCTCCTTGGTGAGCGAGGTGAAGACCAGCTCGCCTTCCTGTCCGTCCTCGACCGGCTCGCCGGTCTCGGGGTCGATGATCTCCGGGTAGAAGTGATCTTCCCAGATATGCAGCCCGTCCTTGGTCTCGACGCATTCCTGCGCCACGCCCGGTCCCATCACCTCAGACAGGCCGAAGATGTCGACCGCGTCCATGTCGAAGGCCTGCTCGATCTCCTCGCGCATCGCGTTGGTCCAGGGCTCGGCGCCGAAGATGCCGGTCCTGAGCGAGCTTTCGCGCGGGTCGAGCCCGGCGGCGCGGTAGGCGTCGAGGATCGACAGCATGTAGGAGGGCGTGACCATGATGATCGAGGGCTTGAAATCCTCGATCAGGGTGATCTGCCGCTCGGTCATGCCGCCCGAGACCGGGACCACGGTGCAGCCCAGACGCTCGGCCCCGTAATGGGCGCCAAGGCCGCCGGTGAACAGGCCGTAGCCATAGGCGACGTGGCAGATGTCGCCCGGCGCGCCGCCCGCGGCGCGGATCGACCGGGCCATCACGTCGGCCCATGTGTCGATGTCGTTTTGCGTATAGGCCACCACGGTCGGCTTGCCGGTGGTGCCCGAGGAGGCGTGCAGCCGCGCGATCTGGCTTTGCGGCACGGCGAACATGCCGAAGGGATAGTTGTCGCGCAGATCCTGCTTCACGGTGAAGGGGAATTTCTTCAGGTCCGACAGGCTGTGCAGGTCGTCGGGGTGGACGCCCGCCGCGTCGAATTTCGCGCGGTAGAAGGGCGAGCCCTCATAGGCGCGCTGCAAGGTCTGCTTCATTCGTTTCAGCTGCAGCGCCGCGATCTCGTCGCGCGAGGCGGTCTCGATCGGATCGAGGGGCGCGCGCGCCCCGGTGGGTCTGGTGAGCATGTCGTCCTCCCTCTGGCGCCCTCCCGAGGCGCCGCATCTGTTCACTTGGCGCGCGGTGTCACCACGCGCGAATTGCCGCGAAAGCTGGCGATCAGCGTGCCGTCCTCGCGGTGCACCGCCACGTCGTAGAGCCCCGACCGCCCGGCCCGCGTCACCTCCCGTCCGGTGCCGGTCAGCACGTCGCCCAGACGCCCCGGCGCGTGGTAGGTGATGTCGCATTGCACGCCGACGGCCCTGTAATCATAGCTGTTGGCCGCGAAGGCAAAGACGCTGTCGGCAAAGGCGAAGGTCAGCCCGCCATGCAGCGTGCCATGGCCGTTCACCATGTCCTCGCGCACGCGCATCCGCATCACGGCGGTGCCGGGGCCGACCTCCACGAGCTCCATCCCCATCGCCTTGCTGGCGGTGTCCTCGTCCCACATTTCCTGCGTGCGCTTTTCGGCCTGCGCCTGCGGGGTGAGCACCGTTTCCACCGCGCCGCTCATTGCGCGCGCCCGGTGAAGACCGGCTCCCGCTTTTCGGTGAAGGCGCGCACGCCCTCGGCGTAATCGGGCGAAAACCCCGCCTGGCGTTGCAGGTCGCGTTCGAGGTCGAGGCTCGCGTCGAGATCCTGACCGCCGGCGGCCTGGATCGCCTGCTTGGTCAGCCCGTAACCATGGGTCGGCCCCTTGGCCATCGACGCGGCCAGCGCGCTGGCCTCCTCCATCAGTGCCGCATCCGGCACCGCGCGCCAGATCAGCCCCCATTCGGCGGCCTGGGAGGCGGGCAGGGGGGCGCCGGTCAGCGCCAGCGCCTTGGCCCGCGCCTCGCCCAGCGCCCGGGTCAGGGTCCAGGTGCCGCCCGAATCCGGCACGAGGCCGAGCTTGGCAAAGGATTGGATGAAGCGCGCGCTTTCGCCCGCCAGAACGATGTCGCAGGCGATGGCGAGGTTCGCGCCCGCGCCCGCCGCCACGCCGTTGACCGCGCAGATCACCGGTTTCGGCAGCGCCCGGATCGCGCGCACCAACGGGTTCCACAGATTGCCGATCGTCTCGCCGAGATCGGGCGCGCCGCCTTCGGCGTCGGGGTGCCGCTGACCCAGATCCTGCCCGGCGCAAAACCCGCGCTCCGCACCGGTGAGCAGCACCGCACGCACCGCGTCATCCTTGGCCGCCCGACCGATCGCCGCGCGCAGGGCCGCGTGCAGGTCGGGGGTGAAGGCGTTCAGCCGCTCGGGCCGGTTCAGCGTCAGGCGCAGCACGCCATCCGTCAGGTCTTCGAGCAGAACAGGCTCGGTCATGGTCCCTCCCACAGGTCGTGCAGGCCCCGGTTTCGCGCCGGGCCTTCTCCTCAAAGGGGCACGGAAACGAGGTTTCTTCGGAAAAAATGTGTTGCATGGGGGACGCGGCTGGTCAATGAATAAAGCGTCACGGAATGCCGAAAATGCTTTGCCGGATGTGACGAAAGGGAGGAATGACATGACAAGACAAGCCGTTGCCGCCGGCATCTCGGCGCTGGCCCTGCTGGCGGGCGCCCCCGCCCTGGCCGAGATCAGGATCGGCGCCTCGCTCGCCATCACCGGCCCCGCCGCCTTTCTGGGCGACCCCGAGGCAAAGACGCTGGAGATGCTGGTCGAGGAGCTGAACGCATCGGGCGGCATCAACGGCGAGGAAGTCGAGCTGATCGTCTATGACGACGGCGCCGACCCCAACAAGGCGCGCACCTTCGCGACCCGTCTCATCGAGGAGGACGAGGTGGTCGCGGTGATCGGCGGCTCCTCCACCGGGGCGACCATGGCGATGGCGCCGCTTTTCGCCGATTACGAGATCCCCTTCATCAGCCTCGCGGGCGCGGTGGTCATCATCGACCCGGTGCAGGAATTCGTCTTCAAGACGCCGCATACCGACCGCATGGCCTGCGAGAAGATCTTTGCCGACATCACGTCGCGCGGGCTCTCCAGGGTCGGGCTGATCTCGGGCACCGGCGGCTTCGGCGCCTCCATGCGCGAACAATGCCTGTCGGTGGCCGAGGCCTCCGGCGTCGAGATCGTCGCCGATGAAAGCTATGGCGGCTCCGACAGCGACATGACCCCGCAGCTCACCAACATCGCCGCCACCGACGGGATCGAGGCGATCGTGAACCCCGGCTTCGGACAGGGCCCGGCGGTGGTCACCCGCAACTACGCCCAGCTCGGTCTCGACCTGCCGTTCTACCAAAGCCACGGCGTCGCCTCGGACGAGTTCATCAAGCTCGCCGGTGACTCGGCCAACGGCGTGCGCCTGCCCGCCACGCCGCTCTTGATCCCCGATCAGCTCGCCGAGGACGACGTGCAGCGCCAGCCGGTGCAGGACTACATCGCCGCCTACGAGGAAGCCTACGGCGAAAAGCCCTCGACCTTCGGCGGCTATGCCTATGACGCGTTCCACCTGCTGGTCGACGCAATCGAGCGGGCCGGATCGACCGATCCGGTCGAGATCCGCGATGCGCTCGAGGCGACCGAGGGGCATGCGGGCGTCACCGGCGTCTATTCCTTCTCGCCCGAGGACCACATGGGCCTCGACCTTTCGGCCTTCCGCATCCTCGAGATCGAGGATGGCGGCTGGACGCCGGTCGAACAGTAAAAGGGACGCATCTTGTCGGAGCTTCTGCAATTTCTCGTCTCGGGGCTCACGGTGGGCGCGATCTACGCGGCCATCGCCCTCGGCTTCACGCTGATCTACAACGCCTCGGGCGTGGTGAACTTTGCCCAGGGCGAGTTCGTGGTGATCGGCGGCATGACGGCGGCGGCGCTGATCGGCGCGGGCGTGCCGGTCTGGATCGCAGCACCCCTGGCGGTGGTCGCGGGCATGCTGGTGGGCGTCGCGCTTTACCGCGCCGCGATCAGGCCCGCGCGCGAGGCGCCTCTGGTCTCGCTGATCATCATCACGATCGGCGCCAGCATCTTCCTGCGCGGCGCCATGCAGGCGGTCTTCGACAAGCAGATCCATCGCTATGACGGCTTCTCCGGCGACGCGCCCCTGCGCGTCGGGGGGGCCACCATCCTGCCGCAGAGCCTGTGGATCATCGGCGGCAGCATCGCGGTCTTTGCCTTTCTCGCGTGGTTCCTGAACCGCACGCGGGCCGGGCGGGGCATCAAGGCCACGGCTTCGAACCGCATGGCCGCGGCGCTGGTCGGCATCAACACCGGGCGGGCAATGAACCTGTCCTTCGCGCTTTCGGCCGCCATCGGCGCGCTGGCGGGCGTGCTGGCGACGCCGGTCACCTTCACCAGCTACGATGTCGGCGTTCTGATGGCGCTCAAGGGCTTTTCGGCCACCATGCTGGGCGGCGTCGGCTCGCCGCTGGGTGCGCTGGCGGGCGGGCTGCTGATCGGGCTGATCGAGGCGATGACGGCGGGCTACATCTCGTCGGACTACAAGGACGCCTCCGCCTTCGTCGTCATCCTCCTGGTGCTGTTTTTGCGACCCCAGGGCCTGTTCGGCGCGCGCATCACGGAGCGGGTGTGATGGCGGGGCAGGGGACGACCACCGATGCCGCGCCGGCCGACACCGGGCGCCATGCGTATTTGAAGAATGGTGAAGCAAGACGGCCGCGCATCGGGCCGGGGCTGCGCACCTTCCTGATCTTTGCCGTGCTGGTGGGCCTGGGCGCGCTCATCTTTCCATCGAGCTACTTCTACCGGGTCGGCACGCTCGTGTGGATCAACACGCTTGCCGTCACCGGCATCGTCGTGCTGCTGGGCTATGTCGGCCTCGTCAGTCTCGGCCATGCGGGGTTCTTCGCCATCGGCGCCTATGCCACCGCGATCCTGCCCAGCTATGGCATCCCCTCGCCGCTGGCGATGCTCGCGGGCGTGGGGATGGCGGGGGGGCTGGCGCTCATCGTCGGGCGGCCGATCCTGAAGCTCTCGGGCTATTACCTCGCCATCGCGACGCTGGGCTTGGGCATGCTGATCTGGATGGTGCTGTCCAAGGAGGCGTGGCTCACCGGCGGGCCTGACGGCATGGTCGTGTCGGGGATGAATGCGCGCAACCTGTTCAAGCTGGTGGGGCTGAAGCTCAAATCCGCCGAGGCGTGGTACTGGGTCGCGGGTTTTGCCGCCGCCACCGGCGCGGCGATCGCCGTGAACCTCGCAAGGAGTCCCTCGGGGCGGGCGCTGCGCGCGATCCACGACAGCGACGTCGCCGCGCGCTCGCTCGGCGTCGACGTGGCAAGGGCCAAGTCGCGCGCCTTCGTGATCTCGGCCATCTACGCCGCCGTGGCGGGCGCGCTCTTGGCATTGGCCAACGGCTACATCACGCCGGAGACCGGCGGTTTCATGCATTCGGTCGAAATGGTCACCATGGCGGTGCTGGGCGGCGCGACATCGGTGTTCGGCGCGCTCGTGGGCGCGCTGATCCTCACCGCGCTGCCGCAGGTGCTCACCGTCTTCGCCGATTACGAGCACATGGTGCTGGGCGGCATCATGGTCGTCACCATGATCGCGATGCGCCGCGGCCTCGTGCCCTTCATCGCCGACCTGTGGAACCGGAGGAAATCATGAGCCTCGAGATCGACGGCATCGGCATCGCCTTCGGCGGCATCAAGGCGGTGGATGATGTGAGCTTCACCGCCAAGCCCGGCGAGGTGACATCGATCATCGGCCCCAACGGCGCGGGCAAGACGACGCTCTTCAACCTCGTCTCGGGCGTTTATACCGCCAGCGCGGGCCGCGTGCGCATCGACGGGCAGGACGTGACCGGCCTGCCGGCCCACGCGCTGGCACGCCGCGGCATGGCGCGCACCTTCCAGAACCTGCAGGTCTTTCCGCAGATGTCCGCGCTCGACAACGTCATGACCGGCTGCCACATGCAGGAGAAATCGAACCTGCTGGCCGACCTGCTGGGCCTTGGCTCGGCACGGCGCGAGACGCAGAAAAGCCGCGCCAGCGCCATGGCGGCCTTGGCGCGCGCGGGGCTGGCCGAGCTGGCGCACCGCCCGGCCTCGGAAATGTCCTATGGTCAGCTCAAGCGGCTCGAGATCGCCCGCGCGCTCGTCACCGGCTGCACCATCCTGCTGCTCGACGAACCGGCGGCGGGCTGCAACGCGGTCGAGACCCGCGAGGTCGACGACCTCATTCATGCCATCGCCGCCGAAGGAAAGACCGTGGTGCTGATCGAACACGACATGCGCATGGTCATGCGCATCTCGTCGCATATCGTCGTGCTCGACCAGGGCCGCAAGATCGCCGAAGGCGGCCCCGAAGAGATCCGCCAGAACCCCCACGTCATCGCCGCCTATCTCGGCGCCCATGGCGCCGCCGAAGCCGAGGCCGCCGCCCATGCATGATCCGCTATTGTCCATCGAGGGCCTGCGCACCGCCTATGGCCCGATCGAGGTGCTGCACGGGGTCGACCTCATCGTCAACGAGGGCGAGATCGTCTCGCTCGTCGGCGCCAACGGCGCGGGCAAGACCACGCTGATGCGCTGCATCTCGGGCGTGCAGCCGGTGAAGGCGGGCGCGATCCGGCTCGCGGGCGAGGATCTCACCCGGCGCCCCGATCACGCGCGCGCGGGCTTGGGCATCGCGCATTCGCCCGAGGGGCGGCAGATCTTCGGCGATCTGAGCGTGGCCGAGAACCTGCGGCTCGGCGGCTATCACCGGACCGACGATCTCGGCGCGGATCTGGAGGAGGTCTATGGCCTTTTCCCGATCCTGCGCGACAAGGCGGCGCTGCCCGCGGGCGGGCTCTCGGGCGGGCAGCAGCAGATGCTCGCCATCGGCCGCGCCATCATGGGGCGGCCCAAGCTCATGCTGCTCGACGAGCCGTCGATGGGCCTCGCGCCGGTGCTGGTGGACCAGGTTCTTGCGGTCGTGAAATCGCTGCGCGATCGCGGCGTCACGCTGCTGATGGTCGAGCAGAACGCCTATGCCGCGCTGTCGATCGCCGATCGCGGCTATGTCATGGAGCAGGGCGAGATCACGCTCTCGGGCGCAGCGTCGGAGCTGATCGCCGATCCGCGCATCCGAGAGGCCTATCTCGGGGCCTGACGGGCGGGGCTTGTTTCGCCTGGAAATTGCGAGGAAGGTCGCCCCGACAGATCTGGCGGGGGACCTTCGAGCATGACGATTTTCACCGGCCTCTCGGCCTTTCCGATCACCCCGGCGGACGAGGCTGGCCGCATCGACACCTATGTGCTCTCGCGCCTGCTGGACCGGCTCTGCGTGGCCGGGGTCGATTCCATCGGCCTTCTGGGCAGCACCGGCAGCTATGCCTATCTGTCGCAGGCGGAACGCGGGCGCGCGGTTGCCGCCGCCGTGGAGGCCGTGGCGGGGCGGGTGCCGCTGATCGCGGGCGTCGGCACGCTGCGCACCGATGACGCCGTCGCGCTGGCGCGGGACGCAAAGCGGAAAGGGGCCGACGGGCTGCTTCTGGCGCCCATCTCCTATACGCCGCTGACCGAGGGCGAGGTGTTCGAGCATTTTCGCGCCGTCGCCGCCGCGACCGATCTGCCGCTGTGCATCTACAACAACCCCGGCACCACGCATTTCACCTTTTCCCTGCCGCTGCTGCGGCGGCTCGCCGATCTGCCCGGCATCAGAGCCGTGAAGATGCCGCTGCCGGGCGAGGGCGGTCTGACAGAGGATCTGGCCCGCCTGCGCGGCGCGCTGCCAGAGGGTTTCTCGATCGGCTACAGCGGTGACTGGGGCTGCGCCAAGGCGCTGCTTGCGGGCGCGGATGCGTGGTTCAGCGTCCTGGGCGGGATGCTGCCCGAAACGGCGCTGAAGCTCACCCGCGCGGCGCAGGACGGGCAGAGCGCCGAAACCGCGCGGATCGACGCGGCGCTTGGCCCGCTTTGGGCGTTGTTCAGGGAATTCGGCAGCCTGCGGGTGGTCCATGCGGCGGCCAATCTCATGGGGCTGACGCAGGCGCAGCCGCCCCGCCCGATCCTGCCGCTTCAAGGGCGCGATCTCGACCGCGTCGCGGCGGCGCTCGATCCTCTCGGCCTCCGCTGAACGAAAAACGCCGCCCCGAAGGGCGGCGTCCGGCGACAGGCGCAAAGCCTCCGCCGGTTTCAGCTTTCGGGCGCATCCGCCGAAGGTACGCCGTCGCCCTCGGGAAAGAAGCAGGCCGATTTCTGCACGGCCCCGTCGAGCAGGGGGCGCGTCTTGCGGCACTTGTCTTGCGCCTTCCAGCAGCGCGGCGCGAAGGCGCAGCCCTGCGGCACCGCCAGCGGCGAGGGCAGCTCGCCCTCGAGCTTGATCCGCTCCTTGGCGGCCTCGGGGTCGGCGCGCGGCGTCGCCGAGAGAAGCGCCTTGGTGTAGGGGTGCTGCGGGTTGTCGAAGATCATGTCCTTCGGGCCCGTCTCGACCGCCCGGCCCAGATACATCACCTTCACCTCGTCGGCGACGTGGCGCACCACCGACAGATCGTGGCTGATGAAAAGATAGGCCAGCTGCATCTTTTCCTGCAGGTCGATCAGCAGGTTCAGCACCGAGGACTGGATCGACACGTCGAGCGCCGAGACCGGCTCGTCGAGCACCAGCACCTCGGGCTCCAGCATCAGCGCCCGGCCGATGGCGATGCGCTGGCGCTGCCCGCCCGAGAACATGTGCGGGTAGCGGTCGAAATGCTCGGGCCGCAGACCCACGAGGCGCAGCATCTCGCGTGCCTTTTCCTCGCGCTCGGACGCCGGCATCTGGGGGCGGTTGATGAGCAGCGGCTCCATCAGGATCTGGCCGATCCGCTGGCGCGGGTTGAGCGAGCCGTAGGGGTCCTGGAACACGATCTGCACCTTGGAGCGCAGCCCCTTCCACGCATCCGGCGTGGCATTGGTGCCCGAGATCGACAGATCGCCGCGGGTCGGCTCCTCGATCAGCGTCACGACGCGGGCGAGGGTGGATTTGCCGCAGCCCGATTCACCCACCACCGCCAGCGTGCGGCCCGGCGTCAGCTCGAAATCGAGATCCGACAGCGCGCGCACGGTGCGGGGCTTGGAGAACAGCCCGCCGCCCACCTCGTAGTGGCGGGTGAGGCCGCGGGCGGTGACGACGGGGCCGGTCTTGGCGGTCGGGGCGTCTGTGGTCACGGCACTCACGAGGCGAGCCTTTCATCGGTGTTGAGCGGGTAGTGGCAGCGCGCGAGCCCGAGATCGGCCCCGCGCGGCGTGGGCGGCACTTCGCGGCAGTGATCATCCGCGAACTGGCAGCGCGGCGAGAACAGGCACCCCTTGGGCCGGTCGAACTGGCCGGGCACCACGCCGGGAATGGTCGGCAGCCGCTTGTCGGTGGCCCGCTCGGGCAGGGCCGCCAGAAGCGCCGAGGTATAGGGGTGGTGCGGCGCGCGGAACAGCGGGCGCACCGGCTGTTCCTCCACCTTCTGGCCCGCGTAATGCACCGAGACCCGCTGCGCCGTCTCGGCCACCACGCCCATGTCGTGGGTGATCAGCACCAGTCCCATGCCGGTCTCGTCGCGCAAGCGGACCAGCAGGTCGAGGATCTGCGCCTGGATCGTCACGTCGAGCGCGGTGGTCGGCTCGTCGGCGATCAAAAGCTTGGGGTTGCAGGAGATCGCCATGGCGATCATCACCCGCTGGTTCATGCCGCCCGACATCTGGTGCGGAAAGGCTTTCAGCCGCTGCTCGGGATCGGGGATGCCGACCAGCTCGAACAGCTCCACGGCGCGGGCCTGCGCCGCGCGGCGGTCCATGCCGAGATGGATGCGCAGCGCCTCGCGGATCTGGAAGCCCACGGTGAAGCAGGGGTTGAGCGAGGACATCGGCTCCTGGAAGATCATCGCCAGATCCTTGCCGACGATCTTGCGGCGGGCGCGGGCCGACATCTTCGACAGGTCGTGCCCGTCGAAGACCATCTCGTCCGCCGTCACCTTGGCGGTCCAGGGCAAAAGCCCCATCAGCGCCAGCATCGACACCGATTTGCCCGATCCGCTTTCGCCGACGATGGCGAGCACGTCGCCCTTGTCCACGTCGAGATCGACCTGGTCGACGGCGCGGAAGCGGCCGCCGGTGGTCGCGAATTCGACGCTGAGGTTGCGCAGTCTCAGAAGGCTCATGAGATCAGCTCCGCTTCAGTTTCGGGTCGAGCGCGTCGCGCAGGCCGTCGCCCATCAGGTTGATGGCCAGAACGGTGATCAGGATCGCGAGGCCGGGCAGGGTGACGACCCACCACGCGCGCAGGATGAATTCGCGCGCCTCGGCCAGCATGGTGCCCCATTCGGGGGTCGGCGGCTGCGCGCCCATGCCCAGAAAGCCCAGGGCGGCGGCGTCGAGGATCGCGGTCGAAAACGACAGCGCCGCCTGCACGATGATCGGCGCGAGGCAGTTGGGCAGCACGGTGACGAACATCAGCCGCCACAGCCCGGCGCCCGCGACGCGGGCCGAGGTGACGTAATCCTTGCCCATCTCGCCGATGACGCTGGCGCGGGTGAGGCGCACGTAATGCGGCTGCAGCACGATCGCGATGGCGATCATCGCGTTGGTCAGCGACGGGCCGAGGATCGCCACCAGCACCAGCGCCAAGAGCAGCGACGGGAAGGCGAGGATGATGTCCATCAGCCGCATGATCAGCGCGTCGAGCCATTTCGGCGAAAAGCCCGCCAGAAGGCCCAGAAGGATGCCGCCGGAGGCGGCGACCACCACCACGACGATGCCGACGAAGAACGAATAGCGCGCGCCGTTCAGAAGCCGCGACAGCATGTCCCGACCCAGAGGGTCGGTGCCCAGCGGAAAGGTCCAGCTGCCGCCCTCCTGCCAGACGGGGGGCAGAAGGGTGAACTCGCGGAACTGCTGGGTCGGGTCGTGCGGCGCGATCCACGGCGCGGTGGCGGCGATGATCACGAAGACGACGAAGACGTAAAAACCGAACACGGCGCCGCGGTTCTCGCGGAAATAGAACCAGAACTCGGCGAGGCGACCGGGGCGCTTCTCGACCTGGGTTTCCACCTCTTTGGAAAGTGCGTGGTCCATCAGCGTTTCCTGATCTTGGGATTGATGAGGCCGTAGAGCAGGTCGACGGTCAGGTTCACCACCATCACCATCACGGCGATCAGCAGCAGACCGCCCTGCACGACCGGGTAGTCGCGGCGGAAGATGCTATCGACCATCCACTTGCCGATGCCCGGCCAGCTGAAGATGGTCTCGGTCAGGATCGCGCCCGCGAGCAGCGTGCCGACCGACAGACCGATCACGGTGATCACCGGGATCAGCGCGTTGCGCAGCGCGTGCATGCCGTTGATCCGGCCCGGCGGCAGGCCCTTGGCGCGGGCGGTGCGGATGTAGTCCTCGCCCAGCACCTCGAGCATGGCCGAACGGGTCTGGCGCGCGATCACCGCGAGCGGGATGGTGCCCAGAACGATGGTCGGCAGGATCAGGTGCCGCACGGCGGAGGTGAAGGCGCCGTCCTGCCCCGACAGCAGGCTGTCGATCAGCATGAAGCCGGTGGTGTCGGGGAAATAATACAGAAGGTCGATCCGGCCCGAGACCGGCGTCCAGCCGAGATTGCCCGAGAACACGATGATCAGCAGCAGCGCCCACCAGAAGATCGGCATCGAGTAGCCGACCAGCGCCGTGGACATCAGCGTCCGGTCGAAGAACTTGCCGCGGTTCATCGCCGCGATCACGCCCGCCGGCAGGCCCAGCGCCACGGCGAAGATCATCGCGCAGATCGACAGCTCGAGCGTCGCCGGGAACAGCGCGAAGAATTCGTCCCAGACCGGGCGCTTGGTGACGTAGCTGTTGCCCAGATCGCCCTGCAGCACGCCGGTCAGGTAGTCCCAGTATTGCGACAGGATTGGGCGGTCGAAGCCGAACTGGGTGACCAGCTCGTCATAGCGCTCCTGCGTCATGCCGCGTTCGCCCGCCATGACGATGATCGGATCGCCCGGCAGCACGCGGATGAAGGCAAAGGAAATGAGGGTCACGCCGATGAAGGTCGGCAAAAAGGTCGCGAAGCGCGACAGCATGTAGCGCAGCATCTAGCGGCCCGCCTTGCTTTGGCCCGGGCGCGCGGAGGCGGCGGGGCCGGTGAATGGGAGGATGACCATGCCGGTACGGGTCTCCTGTTGCTTGGCAATCGGGGTCTCGGACGGCGGCGGCCCCGTTCGGGCCGGCCCATGAAGCGCGGCGCATATCACGCGTATCAAGGATCTGTCGAGTTTTCGTGATCCCTGACGCGGGGTCTGTTTCAGACTGCGCCCGGGCTGACGCCTCGGTCAAGCGGCGCGGGCCGGATACGCGAAGGGTCCGGGGCCTTCACGGCCCCGGACCCTGTTGTCGATCCCGCGCGGATTACTCGGCGATCGAGACGTTGTCGAAGATGTGGCCGCCCAGCGGGTGGACGACATAGCCTTCGACCTCGGAGCGCATCGGCATGGCGACGACCGAATGGGCGATGGTGGCCCAGGGCGCCTGCTCCTTGAAGACCTGCTGCGCCTGCTCGTAGAGCGCGGTGCGCTCCTCTTGCGAGCTCTTGGTCTTGGCGTCCTGGATCAGCGCCTCGAACTCCTCGTTGCACCACTGCGCGCGGTTGGAGCCGCCGACACCGTCACAGCCCAGCAGCACGGCGAGGAAGTTGTCCGGGTCGCCGTTGTCGCCGGTCCAGCCCAGAAGCACCGCGCCGTCGCGATCCTCGTCCTTGGAGCGGTCGAGATACTCGCCCCACTCGTAGGAGACGATCTCCACGTCGACGCCGATCTCGGACATGTCTTCCTGGATCAGCTCGGCCATGCGCCGCGCGTTGGGGTTGTAGGGGCGCTGCACCGGCATCGCCCAGATCTTCATCGACAGGTCCGAAACGCCGGCCTCTTCGAGCATCGCCTTGGCGGCCTCGGGATCGTAGGCGTCATCCTCGACCGCGTCGTTGTAGGACCACATGGTCGGCGGGATCGGGTTCTTGGCGACCTCGCCCGAGCCCTGAAACACCACGTCGAGGATCGCCTGCTTGTCGATCGCCATGTTGAGCGCCTTGCGGACCTCGGGCTGGTCGAACGGCGCCTGCTTGGTGTTGTAGGCGAGGTAGCCGACGTTCAGGCCTTCCTGCTCCATCACCTCGATATCCGCGTTTTCCTTCATCGCGGAAATGTCGGCGGGGTTCGGGTAGGGCATGACGTGGCATTCGCCCGCCTGCAGCTTCTGGTAGCGCACGGAGGCATCCGGCGTGATCGCGAAGATCAGGTTCTCGACCTTGGCGGGCTCGCCCCAGTAGTCGTCGAAGCGCTCGAAGCGGATCACCGCGTCCTTCTGGTAGGCCACGAACTCGAACGGGCCGGTGCCGATCGGCTGCTGGTTCAGCATCTCGGGGCTGTCGGCCACGGCGTCGGCGTATTCGGCCGAGAGGATCGAGGCGAAATCCATCGCGAGGTTGGCGATGAAGGGCGCCTCGGGGCGGGTCAGCTTGAACTTGACGGTGTAGTCGTCGACCTTCTCGATGCTCTCGATCAGGTCGGGCATCGACATGCCCTGGTAATATTCCCAGGTGCCGCCCGAGGCCATGTGGAACGGGTGGTCCTCGTTGCCCTGGCGCTCGAAGGTGAACAGCACGTCATCGGCGTTGAAGTCGCGCGACGGCGTGAACCGGTCGTTCGAGTGGAACGGCACGCCCTGGCGCAGCGTGAAGGTGATCTCGGTGCCGTCCTCGGAGACCTCCCAGCTCTCGGCGAGGCCGGGAACCACCTCGGTGGTGCCGGTCTTGAACTCCACGAGCTGGTTGTAGACCGTGTGCGACGAGGCGTCGAAGGTGGTGCCGGAGGTGTAGAGCGCCGGGTCGAAGCCCTCGGGGCTGCCTTCCGAGCAATAGACGAGGTTCTGCGCCTGGGCGGCGCCCGCGAGCGCGAGGGTGGCGGCGCCGGCGGCGAGCCATGTCTTCATCTTCATGTCGTTCTCCCTGTCAGCCCGGCCATTTCCGGCGCGCGAGGCGCCGATCGGCCGATGCGTTGTGACGGCAGGTTGTCCCAGCCGGGCGCGTCAGGCAAGACCCTGTGTCCCTCTGACCCTGCGGAAACGGGACGGATCGCCCGCATTCGGGGGCATCGCCTTCCTTGCTTGCGGCGGCTGTCGCGCCCGGTCATGGTGCGCGGCGCATATCCCCGGACCCGCATCATGGTATTCCCGTTCCGCCCCTCCGCCCGGCGTTCCGCGCCCGCCGCCCCCGTTGCGCGCGGGACGGGCGGGCGCGCCGAACCGCTGCTCGGCGCGGCGCTGATCGCGCTGACGGTTCTCGTGACGCTCGATGACTGGGCCCCGGGCCAGCGGGGCGGGGCGGGCCGCGGCGCTGATGGTGCCGCCGGTGGTGCTGCTGCTGGCGCTCAGGCTTCGGGGGCGGCGGCTCGGCTTCGTCTGGGTGGCGCTGGCGGTGACGGCGGCGCTCTGGGCGCAGGGCGGCGACTGGGGCGCCAGGGTGATGGCGGGCCTGGGCGCGGCGGCCTTCATCGGCGCCTTCTTCTCGGCGCTCGCCACGCTGCGCGCCGCCGCCGAGACGTCGCCCGCGATCCGCGCCTGCGGGCAATATCTCGCGGCGCAGCCGCCGGGGCGGCGCTATCTCGCGCTGACCACCGGGGCGCAGGCCTTTTCGGTGCTGCTCAATTACGGCTCCATCGCGCTTCTGGGCAGCCTTTCGGTCGCCAGCTCCGAGCGCGAGAGCGATCCCGAGATCCGCTTTCACCGCACCCGCCGGATGCTGCTCGCGATCCAGCGCGGCTTCGTCTCGGTGCTGCCATGGTCGCCGCTGTCGTTTTCCGTGGCGATCACCGGCGCGCTGCTGCCGGGCGCGCCCTATCGCGACACGGTCGGCCCGGCGCTGGTGACGGGGCTGATCGTCGCCGGGACCGGCTGGGCGATGGACCAGATCTTCAAGCCGAGGCTCAGCCGTCCGCCACGGCGCCACAAGCCCGAGGGCGGGCCGTCGGCGCTGTTGCCGCTGGCGCTGCTGCTGGCGCTGCTGGGCGGGCCGGTCTGGCTGCTGCATGTGGCGTTCGGGGTGCGGGTCGTCGGCGTAGTGCTCCTGGTGGTGCCGCTCCTGGCGCTGGGCTGGGTGATCTTGCAGGAGGGCGCGGGCGGTGCCGTGCGGCGGGCCGGGCGTTTCGCCGCGCAGGAGGTGCCGCGCTACCGCCCCGAGCTGACGCTCCTGATGATGGCGGGCTATATCGGCACCGCCGGGGCCGGGCTGCTGGCGCCGCACATGGCCGGTGTCGCGCCGGTGATCGCGGCGCTGCCCGGCCCGCTGATCCTCGGGCTTCTGGTGTGGTTCATCCCGGTCACAGGCCAGCTCGGCATGAACCCGATCCTGGGCGTGACGCTGCTGTTTCCGCTCCTGCCGCCGCCCGAGGCGATGGGGGTGAGCCCGGTTGCGCTGTTCATCGCCATCACCGCCGGCTGGGCGCTGTCGGGCATCACCTCGCCCTTCACCGCGACGACGCTGCTGACGGGCAATTTCGCGAACAAGAGCGCGCTGCATGTCGGGCTGAAGTGGAACGGAGCCTATGCCGCCGTGACCGGCACGCTGCTGACGCTCTGGGCGGTGGGTTTCGGGCTGTGGGCGTGACGCGCGATCTGGAACTTTGCCCGGCGCCGCTGTATGAGGCAGCTCCAACCGGCTGACGCGAGGTGAAGCACATGTTCGAGACACGCATCATGCGCGAGGAACTCGCGCGGCATTACGACCTCGCGCCATCGGTCGAGGCCGCCGAGCGGCAGGCCGATCTTTTCGCGCGCATGGACAAGGTGCTCAGCCCGGTCGACTGGGCCATGCACGCCCCCTATGTGGAGGCGATCAACAAGCTCAAGCGCGAGCGGGGCGCGGTGATCCTCGCCCACAACTACATGACGCCCGAGATCTATCACGGCGTGGCCGACGTGGTGGGCGACAGCCTGCAGCTCGCGATCGAGGCGACCCGCGTCGAGGCGCCGGTGATCGTGCAATGCGGCGTGCATTTCATGGCCGAGACCTCGAAGATCCTGAACCCCGCGAAAACCGTGCTGATGCCCGACATGGAGGCGGGTTGCTCGCTGGCCGAAAGCATCACGGCAGAGGGCATCGCCGAGATGCGCGCGAAATATCCCGGCGCGCCGGTGGTGAGCTACGTCAACACCACGGCAGAGGTGAAGGCGGCGTCGGACATCTGCTGCACCTCGTCCAACGCGCTGCAGATCATCGAGGCGCTCGACGCCGAGACGATCATCATGACCCCCGACCAGCATCTCGCGCGCAACGTCGCCAAGGCGTCCTCGAAGCGCATCGTCTGGTGGGAGGGCAGCTGCATCGTGCACGAGCAGTACACGGCGGAGGAAATGCGCGCCTATCGCGAGGCCGACCCCGAGGTGAAGATCATCGCCCACCCCGAGTGTACCACCGAGGTCACGGCGGAAGCGGATTTCACCGGCTCGACCAGCGGCATCATCGACTGGATCGACCGCGAGCGCCCGAAGAAGGCGCTTCTGGTCACCGAATGCTCGATGGCCTCGAACATCACCGACGCCTTCCCGGACGTGACCTTCCAGAAGCCGTGCAACATGTGCCCCTACATGAAGATGATCAGCCTCGAGAAGGTGCTGTGGTCGCTGCATACCATGTCGCCCGAGGTCGTGGTGCCCGAGGAGGTCGCGATCCCGGCCCGCCGCGCGGTGGAGCGGATGATCGAATTGTCGCGCAGCCTGGCGAAGGCCTGAGCTTGGCGATGACCCGCCTGCGCACCGAGCGCATCGTCATCATCGGTGCCGGTCTTGGCGCGATCTCGGCGGCGCTGGCGCTGGCGCCGCGCCCGGTGCTGATGATCGCGCCCGAGCCGCCGGGGCAGGGGGCAAGCTCGGCCTGGGCGCAGGGCGGCGTCGCCGCCGCCATGGCCGCGACCGACAGCGCCGCGGCCCATGCCGCCGACACGGTGGCGGCGGGGGCGGGCACGGTGGACGCGGCCATCGCCGACATGGTCACCCGCGCCGCGCGCGAACACATCGCCGAGCTGACCGATCTCGGCACGCCGTTCGACCGCGACGCGCAGGGCGGCTACGTGCTGTCGCGCGAGGCGGCGCACAGCGCCGCCCGCGTCGTGCGGGTCAAGGGCGACCAGGCGGGCCGCCAGATCATGGACGCGCTGATCGCCGCCCTGGCGCGCACGCCGTCGGTGCAGGTGCTGCCCGGCGCGCTGCTCACCGGGATCGAGGCGCGGGATGGCCGTGCCACCGGCGTGGTGATCGAGGCGGCGGGCGGCTCGGCCCCGGTCACCATCGAGGCGCCCGCCGTGCTGCTGGCGGGCGGCGGATCGGGCGGGCTGTGGCTGCACACCACCAATCCGCCCCGCATCCGCGGACAGGTGATCGGCGCGGCGGCCCGCGCCGGCGCGGTGATCGCCGACGCCGAATTCGTGCAGTTCCACCCCACCGCCATCGCCAGCGGCGAAGACCCGCTGCCGCTTGCCACCGAGGCGCTGCGCGGGGAGGGGGCGTGGCTCGTCAACGATAACGGCGACCGCTTCATGACGGCGATTCACCCCGACGCCGAGCTGGCCCCGCGCGACATCGTCGCCCGCGCCGTATTCGCCGAGCGGCAGGCCGGGCGCCACCCGGCGCTCGACACCCGCGCGGCCTTGGGTGCCAGCGTGGTGGAGCGGTTCCCGGCGGTGGCCGAGGCCTGCGCGCGCGCGGGCATCGACCCCGTGCAGGGCACCATCCCCGTTGCCGCGGCGGCGCATTACCACATGGGCGGGATCGAGACGGATGCGCGCGGACGCAGCAGCCTCGAAGGTCTCTGGGCCTGCGGCGAAGCGGCCTCGACCGGGCTGCATGGCGCCAACCGTCTTGCGTCGAACGGGCTTCTGGAGGCGCTTGTCTTCGCGCGGCGCTGCGCCGGGGACATCCTTGCCGAAACGCCCGCCCCGGCGCATTGCCCGGAGGTGGAGATCGCCTTTGCCCCCGGCGGCCACGCCCCCGCGCCCGAGGCCGTGGCCCGGCTGCGCCGCCTGATGACCGACCATGTCGCGGTGCTGCGCGATCGTGCCGGGCTGCGCCGGGCGCTGGCGGGGATCGCCACGCTGGAGGCCGAGGAGCCCGCGCCGGTCTTTCACGCCATGACCGCGACCGCCACGCTGATCGCCGCGAGCGCGCTTTCGCGCACCGAAAGCCGGGGCGGCCATTGCCGCACCGATCACCCCGAACCCGATCCCGCGCAGGCGCGCCGCAGCCGCCTGACGCTCGACGACGCCCTGAGCATCCGCGCGACCTGCGCGGCCACGGAGACCGCATGACCCAGATCCCCGACCTGCTGTTCGAACCGATGCTGCGCCACGCGCTGCACGAGGATCTCGGCGTTTACGGCGACGTCACCACCCGCGCCGTGATCCCCGCCGGCACGACCTATGCCGCGCGGATCAACGCGCGCGAGGCGGGCGTGGTCTCGGGGCTTCAGATCGCCGCCATCGCGTTCCGTCTCGTCGATCCGGCGCTGAAGATCACGCCCCGTGTCTCCGACGGCCAGCCCTGCACCCCCGGCGACACGCTGATGGAGATCGAAGGCGCGGCGGCGTCGATCCTCTCGGCCGAGCGGGTCGCGCTCAACTTCGCGGGACGGCTTTCGGGCATCGCCACGCTGACCGCGAGCTTCGTGGCCGAGACGCGCGGCACAAAGACCCGCGTCACCTGCACCCGCAAGACCACGCCCGGCCTGCGCGCCGCCGAGAAGCTCGCGGTGCTGCATGGCGGCGGGTTCAACCACCGCTACGGGCTGTCGGACGCGATCCTGATCAAGGACAACCACATCGCCGCGGCGGGCGGCATCCGCGCCGCGCTGGCGGCGGCGAGTGCCTCGGCCTCGCACATGCTGAAGATCGAGATCGAGGTCGACACGCTCGACCAGCTTTCCGAGGTGCTAGAGGTCGGCGGCGCGGATGTCGTGCTGCTCGACAACATGTCGACGCCCGATCTCGCCCGCGCGGTCGAAATGGTCGCGGGCCGTCTGGTCACCGAGGCCTCGGGCAACATGAAGCGCGAGCGGGTGGCCGAGGTCTGCGCCACCGGGGTCGACTACGTGTCGTCGGGCGCGCTGACCCATTCGGCGCGCACCCTCGATCTCGGTCTCGATTTCTAGGCGGCGCGCGCCAGCCCCGCGGGCGGTGTCGGGGCCGGGACGGCGCGGGCCGCGCCGCCGCGGTCGGCGGGCCAGTGCTGCCGCGCCGCCGCGAAGGCGAGCTGCAACGCCAGCCCCGCGCCGAGCATCATGGTGTCGAGCGCGAAATTCTCGCCGGTCCCGGTCTTGATCCCCTGGATCAGGTAGATCGAGATCGAGCCCAGCGCGAAGACCGGCAGCGCCTGCCGCCCCAGCAGCGCGAAAGGCGCCGCCGCGCGCGACGCGCAGGCGTCCCGCACCGCGCTCCACGATGCCAGGACGTAGAACAGCGCCAGCAGGTGCAACAGGCGCGGCAGGTTCAGATAGGGCTTGTTGAAGCTGGTCATGAAGCCCGGCACGCCGTTCTGGTTGGCCATCCACAAAAGATGGTTGCCGGTCTTGCCGATCACCGGAACGGTCATCCAGGCCAGCGACAAGAGCAGGAACGCCACCGCCAGCGCCATGATCCAGCGCCGGGCCGGAACGAGACGGCGGCCTTGCTTGGCGGCGATCCCGGTGACGAGGCCGAGCACGAACAAAAGCTGCCATGCGGGTGGGCTGAACTGCCATCCCCCGGTGGGATAATTGGGCAGGGTCAGCCGGAAATACGTCGCCGCCAGCCACAGCGCGACAGAGGCCGCGAGCGTCCAGAGCGGGCGGCGCACCGCGCACCAGATCACCAGCGGCGCCGCCATCAGCAGCACGAAGTAAAGCGGCAGGATATTGGCATAGCCGATCTGGAAGCCCAGCGTCGGCACGCCGATCAGGAACCCCAGAGGGTCGCGGAACAACAACCCGATGCCGTGCTTCCACAGCATCGCGGGCATGTCGGCGAACACCGCCAGCGCCGCCGCGATCGCCAGCGCCCCGAAGGTGACCAGAAGATGCACGAGGTAAAGCGTCCAGGCCCGGCGCCAGATCTTCGCCACGCCCTGCCAGGGCCAGCGCACCCGGAAGCCCGAGGAATAGGCGAGACCGGCCGAGATCCCGGCCATCAGCACGAAGCCCTCGGCGGCGTCGGAAAAGCCGAAATTGCGGCTGGTCCAGTCTTCCCAGAAATTGCCCGGCACGTGGTTGATGAAGATCATCACCAGCGCGATGCCGCGCAGCACGTCGAGCCGCGGATCGCGAAGCTTGGGCTGGCCGCGCGCCACGGGGATCGAGACGGGGGCGTCAGACATGTTGCGGCTCCTGCGCGGGCGCGGCGGTCGCGGGGGTCTCATCGGTGCCGGGGGCGGGGCCGCGGCTCCAATCGGCCATGATCGCGTCCTGCCGGGCGAGAATCGGGTCCGGGCGGGTTTCCGACGGCACGGCAAAAAGCGCGCGCGAGGGCAGCGAGGTGGCCCAGATCACCAGCGGCGCCGCGATCATCGGGCCCGCCACCGGGATCAGCCAGCCCACCAGCTCGGGCGACAGCCGCCACGTGATCGCCAGCCCGGCCAGCCCGACGACCGAGATCCAGCGGCTCGCTTGCCAGCTTTCGATCAGGCCGAGCCGCCCTTCGCCGCGCGCCGAGGCCGGCCAGCCGCCATCGCGGCCCGACAGCACCTGAAGCACCGATCTGGTCTGGAACATCAGGAAGATCGGCGCGGTGACGCTCGACAGGGCGATCTCGGCCAGGGTCGAGCCCATCAGCCGCGCCGCCCCGCCAAAGCCCGCCGCCCGGCCCGAGCGGATCGCCTGCACGGCGATCATCAGCTTGGGCAGGATCAGAAGGCCGAGCACGCCGATGATCAGCCCGGCGGTGCGGGTGGTCTCGTTCGGCGGCAGCACCGGAAAGGACCAGCCGTCGAGCGGAAAGTAATCGGGTTCGACCCGCAGCGCCGGGGCGAGGATCGTGGTGGCGAGAAAGCCCAGCCAGAACAGCGAGGAGACATAGGCGAGGATGCCTTGCACGAACACGAAACGGCTCCATGGGCGCAGCCCCGGAGCGGCCAGAAGCCGCGCGTGCTGCAGGTTGCCCTGGCACCAGCGCCGGTCGCGTTTGGCATGGGCGAGGATGTTCTCGGGGCCTTCCTCGAAGGAGCCCGAAAGATCCTCGTCGAGCCGCACGATCCAGCCCGCGCGCGCCAGAAGCGCCGCCTCGACATAGTCGTGGCTCAGGATATGGCCGCCGAAGGGCGGCGGCCCGGCAAGATCGGGCAGCGCGCAGCTTTCGGCGAAGGCGCGCACCCGCACCATGGCGTTGTGGCCCCAAAAGGGGCCCGTCTCGCCCTGAAGCCGGGCGACGCCGCGCGCGAAAATCGGCGAATGCAGCGCCGCCGAGAATTGCATCGCGCGGCCGAAGACCGAACTCGCGCGGATCACGCCGGGCAGGCTTTGCAGCAGGCCGAGCCGCGGTTCGGCCTCCATGCGGCGCGCCATCTCGATGATGGTGTCGGGCGCCATCAGGCTGTCGGCATCGAGGATCAGCGCGAATTCATAGGCCGCGCCGGAGGTTTTCAGGAAATCCTCGATATTGCCCGCCTTGCGGCCCGCATTCGAGCTGCGGCGGCGATAGAAGATGCGGCCTTCGGCGTCGCGGCTGCGCAGCAGCTCGAGATACCACGCCGCCTCGCGCGCGGCCCCGTGCGCCGAGCGGGTGTCGGACAGGATCGCGATGTCGAACAGCCCGGCCTGCGGCGTGTCGGCCAGCGCGGCGTCCATCGCGGCGATGCGGGCGAAGGTGGCCTGCGGGTCCTCTTCATGCACCGGCACGAGGATCGCGCAGCGCCCGCGCGGCGTGGCGCGGCGCGGCTGCGGGGCGGGGGCGGGCCAAAGCCCCAGCGCCGCCTGCGCCGCGCCCCATGCGAGCCAGAAGGTCGCCATCAGGATCAGCAGCGCGCGCGTCAATTCGACCCACAGCCCGCCGGTCTGGCGCTGGGCGAAGAACAACGCGAACGCGCCCGCGGCCAGCGCCAGGCTTGCCCCCAGCGCCACCATGCGGGCCCGGGTCACCGGGCCGATCGAGCGGGTCATCTCAGGCGTCCAGCCGTGGCGTCAGCAGCGCCCGCAGGCGGGCCAAAAATGCCGGGGCGAGATCGCGTTCGAGCTGCTGGCGCGGCATCGCGAGCGGCGCATCGGGCAGCGCGCCGCGGCGGGCGGCCTCGGCCTGCGGGGCCGGGGCGTCGGGGCGGTGGGTGGTCTGGTCGAGCATCAGGCGTTGATCCACTGGTAGAGCCAGGTTTCCGAAAGCTTGCGGCCGAACCCGGCCACATGCGCGCTCAATTCGACCGTGGCCCCTTCGGGCGCGGCGACGTCGAGCACCGCGCGCCACTGGCCGCTGGCCTCGATCCGCTCCAGCGTCTGCGACAGGATCTCGCCGCCTTGGGCCTGTGCCCGCAGCGCGATCTGCGCATCCGCCGTCAGCCGGTCGAGCGCGCCGCCTTCGAGATCGATCACGAACTTGCGGGTGCCGGCCTCGCTTTCGACGCCGGACACGCCGCCGGCACCGGCGCGCGTTTGGGCCACATAGGCAATCTCGGCGTCGGGGCCAGGGGGCAGGTCGCCCCAGCGCATCCGGTAGGCGAATTCACGCTCGTCACCGGCGGCGATCTTCGCTTCGGGCACCCAGAAGGCGACGATGTTGTCATTGGCCTCGAGCTCGGTCGGGATCTCCACCAGCCGCACCGCGCCGCGGCCCCAGTCGCCGATCGGCTCGATTCTCAAGGAAGGCCGCCGGTCATAGCGCGCGCCGCTGTCTTGGTAGGAGGCAAAGGCGCGGTCGCGCTGGTGCAGCCCGAAGCCGCGCGGGCTTTGCTCGCCGAAATAGGAGCTGGCGAGCCGCGGCGGGTTGCTGAGCGGACGCCACAGCACGTCGCCGTCGCGCCGTTCGATCCTGAGCCCGTCGCTGTCATGCACGGCGGGGCGGTAATCGTCGAAATCGGCGCGGTTGGTCTCGGAGAACAGGTACATGGAGGTCAGCGGCGCGATGCCGAGCTGTTCGGGCGCACGGCGGAAGAACAGCCGCGCCGTCACCTCGATCTCGGTCTCGGCGCCGGGCCGGACCACGAGCCTGTAGGCGCCGGTCAGCGTCTCGCTTTCGAGCGCGGCATAGATCGTCACGGTTTCGGCGCCCGGCTCCAGCCAGAACCGGGTGAAGCGGGGGAATTCCTCGGCGTTCGAGGTGGCGGTGTCGATGGCCACGCCGCGCGCGCTCAGCCCGTAGCGGCTGTCGCGGCCCAGCGCCCGGAAATAGCTCGCGCCGAGAAAGGCGACCAGCTCGTCCTCGCGGTCGGGCCGGTTCAGCGGCGCGTTGAGCCGGAAGCCCGCGACGCCGGGCAGCTCGGCCACGTCGCGGGCCTTCTCTGCCAGGCGGCCGTGATACTCGAAATCCTGCGTGCCGAATTCCATCGGGTGCGCCATGCCGTCCTGCAGGTGGTAAAGCTGCACCGGCTCCTCGAACAGCCAGCCCATGTGAAAGGCATGAAGCTTGAACGGCGTCTTGGCCTCGCGCCAGCGGGCGCGTTCGGGTTTGAAGCCGATCAGGCGATAGTCGTCATAGCCCAGCGGGCCAAGCGGCAGGGCCGGCTTCTCGACCGGGGCGGGGTCGCGCGCGGCGCGCGCGCGCATCTGCGCGGTCAGCATGTCGAAATCGAACGGCGTCGGCGCGTCCGTCCCGGCCGGCGGGATCACCCGCGGCGCCTCACCCTGGGCGCGCAGCGGGGCGCCGCCGAGACCGGCGAGCAGCGTGGCGGAGGCCCCGATGGCGCGCAGCAGGGAACGTCGGTCGAAACGGGGAGGCGAAGTCGAAAAATCGGGCATGGCTGGTCTTTTAGGCATGGGGGGTGGCGGGGAAAGCTCCCCGCGCTTTGCGTCTTCCCATGATCCAGACGGGCGCCTGTTGCAATGCGTGAGTGCCGCGGTCGGCCATGCACCGCCACTTCGGGCGGCAGGTGATCAAGCGGGCAGCGGCAAATGGATCTCGTGCCGCATTCCGGGCAGGCTGCGGCTGTCGATGCGGGCGCTGATCTGCGCGCAGAGCCCGGCCACCAGCCGCGTGCCAAGGCCCGACCCCGCAGTCGAAACGGCGGATCGCTCGGGGCCGCGCCCGTCATCCTCGACCACCACCAGCACGCCGCCATCCGCGGTGCGCGACAGCCGCAGCGCGATCCGGCCGCCGCCCTGCGGAAAGGCGTATTTGATGGCATTGGTGACCAGCTCGTTGACCACGATCCCCAGCGGCACGGCCCGGTCGAGGTCGAGCTCGACCGCCGCGGCGTCGCAGTCGAGCGCGATGCCGGTGCCCTCGAGCACCGAGCGGCGCAGCTTGGCCGCGAGATCCCTCAGATAGGCCCCGAAATCGACCCGGCCCGGCCCCTCGTCGAAATCGAGCTGGGCATGCAGCGCGCTGACCGCCTCGATCCGCTCGATCGCCGCGGCAAAGGCCTTGGGGCCCGGATCGCGCCCGGCTTCGAGCCGCAGCATCGATAGGATCAGGTGCAGGTTGTTCTTCATGCGGTGGTTCAGCTCGGCCAGAAGCGTCTGGCGATGCGCCAGCGCCGCCTCGCGTTCGGCCTCGATCCGCTTGGCCTCCGTGATGTCGGTGATCGCGCCGATCAGGCGCCGGCTGCCATCGGCCAGCCGCACCATCCGGCCACGCGTGCTGACCCAGCGCAGGGCGCCGCCGCCGGGCGACAGCCGGTAGGTGCGCGACGCCTCGCCGCCCTCGGGGCAGCCGCCCAGAAGATCGCGCAGCGCCGCGCGGTCGTCGGCGTGCACCTGCCCGAGATAGGTCTCGACCGGCCGCGGCGCGGAGGCGGCGGGCAGGCCGAACATCTCCTGCGTGCGGGCCGAGGCAGTGACGAGACCGGTTTCGGGGTCGAACTCCCAGGTGCCGATGGCGGCGATCTCGAGGCTCATGCCAAGCATCATCGCCGCGCGTTCGCGCGCCGCCTCGCGGTCGCGCTGCGCGGTGATGTCGAGCATGACCCCGTCCCAGACCAGCGCCCCGTCGGCGCGCGGATGCGGGCGCGCAACCGAGCGGATCCAGCGGTCGGGGCCGTCGGGCCGCCGGAACCGCGCCTCGCAGTCGAGCCGTTCCATCGATGCCGCGGCCTCGGCATAGCGGGCGGCCATGGCGGGGCGATCCTCGGGATGGATCAGCGCATCCGGGCTTTCGGGGGGGACAAAGGCGTCCGGGGCGCCGCGAAACAGCGGGTACTCGCTGCGCCCGTCGGGGTGGACGACGCGCCGGAAGATGTAGCCGGGCAGGTTCTCGGTCACGCTGCGCAGCCGCGCCTCGCTTTCGGCCAGCGCCGCCTCGGCCTCGCGCCGCGCGGTGATGTCGACGCAGCTGCCGATGAAACCGGTCAGCCGCCCCTCGGGATCGAAGCGCGGCGCCCCGGAATCGAGCATCCAGCGCCATGCCCCGTCATGCCGCAACAGCCGGTATTCCACCTGGAAGGCGCGGCCCTCGGACAGCGCGTCGGCGTAATCGCCCAGCCCGTCGAGATCCTCGGGATGGATGCCGCGCAGCCAGCCGCCGCCGATCTCCTGCGACAGGTCGCGGCCCCGGAAGGCGAGCCAGGCGCGGTTGAAATAGCTGCCCTCGTAATCGGCATCCGACAGCCACATCGGAAGGGGCGACTGGTCCAGCGCCGCGAGAAAGGCCGCGTCCTCGGGCTGCGGGGCGCAATGGCGGAGATCTTCTGCGCTGCTCGTATCCATCCAAACGCCCACTGCCCGATCCCATACTTTGGTATAGCCTCATCCCTGCGTTGCAGCCAAGCTTTGTCATGCCCGGCATGGAACCGGCGGGTTCCCGCCATCCCCGCCCCGGCCCCGGCGGGATATCGCCCAATCGCGAAGGTCGTTTTCGAACCTGCAGGCGCCGCCGATGGCATTGACCGGGGCGGGCGCGCCGGGCTCGGCTGGACCGGGATGCAGGAGGGCTTCATGGGACCGCACGCCGCCGCTTTCGATCGCGCCGAATACGACCGCCGCCTTGCCGCGACCCGCGCCGCGATGGCGCGGGCCGGGATCGACATTCTCTTCGTCACCGACCCGTCGAACCAGAACTGGCTCACCGGCTATGACGGCTGGTCCTTCTACGTGCATCAGGGCGTGATCCTGCCGCTCGACGGCGATCCCTGCTGGTGGGGCCGGATGCAGGACACCGCCGGGGCGCAGCGCACCGTCTGGATGCCCGAGGCCTGCATCCTGGGCTATGACGACCGCTACGTGCAGTCGGCCACCCGCCACCCGATGCAGGATCTCGCCGCGCGGCTGATCGGCATGGGGCAGGGCCGCGCGCGGATCGGCGTGGAGATGGACAATTACTATTACTCGGCCAAGGCCCATGCCGTGCTCGGGACGGCGCTGCCCGACGCGGCGCTGGTGGATGCCACCGCGCTGGTGAACTGGCAGCGGCTGGTGAAATCGCCGCCCGAGATCGCGACGATGCGCCGCGCGGCCCGGATCTCCGAGCGCATCGCGCGGCTCGCGATCGAGCTGGCCGAACCGGGATTGCCCAAGAACGAGCTGGTGGGCGAGGTGATGCGCGCCGCCGTGCGCGGCGTCGGTGACGATTGGGGCGATTACGCCGCCATCGTGCCGCTCATGCCCTCGGGCGCGGATGCGAGCGCGCCGCACCTGACGTGGAACGGCGAAGCGATGCGGCGCGGCGAGGCGACCTTCTTCGAATTGTCGGGCTGCGTGCGCCGATATCACGCGCCGTTGTGCCGCACCGTGCATCTGGGAACGCCGCCCGACGAGATGGCCCGCGCCTCGGACGCGCTGTGCGAGGGGCTGGAGGCCGGGCTTGCCGCGGCGCGGCCCGGCAACACCACGCAGGACATCGCCGCCGCGCTGCACGCGCCGCTCCGGCGGATCGGCATCCACCGGCCCAATCGCTGCGGCTACCCGGTCGGGCTGAGCTATCCGCCGGATTGGGGCGAGCGCACGGCGAGCCTGCGCAAGGGCGACCTGACGGTGCTGGAGCCGGGCATGACGTTCCATTTCATGCCGGGGCTGTGGATGGAGAGCTGGGGGCTGGAGACCACCGAGACGATCCTGATCCGCGAGGACGGCCCGGCGGAGACGCTGTGCGATCTCGACCGCACGCTGTTCGTGAAGCCATGAGCAGATTTGAGGAGACCGTCGCGCTGCTGGCCGAGATGATCGCGCATCCGACGGTGTCGGACCGGTCCAACCGCGATCTCGCCAAGCTTTTGGCGGCCCGGCTCGGGGAAGCGGGCGCGCGGTGCCGGTTGTTGCCCGATGCTTCGGGGGAGAAGGTCAATCTGCTGGCCTCGCTCGGCCCCGAGGCGGAGGGCGGGCTGATGCTGTCGGGCCATCTCGACGTGGTGCCCGCGGGGGCGGGCTGGTCCTCGGACCCGTTCCGGCTGCGCCGTGCCGATGGGCGGCTGTATGGTCGCGGCAGCTGCGACATGAAGGGCTTCGTCGCCGCCTGCGTGGCGATGGCGCCGCGGCTCGGGGCCTGCGGCGTGCCGGTGCATGTCGCGCTGACCCATGACGAGGAGATCGGGTGCCTCGGCGCCCGCGCGCTGGCCAGGGCGATGGCGCGCGACGGGCCGCGCCCGGCCATGGCGATCGTGGGCGAGCCGACGCGCATGGCGGTGATCGACGGGCACAAGGGCTGCTTTGAATACACCACCCGCTTTACCGGGCGCGACGGCCATGGCTCGGCCCCCGACCGGGGGATCGATGCCGGGCTGGCGGCGGCGCGCTTCGTGCTGCGGCTCGACGCACTGGCGCAGGAGCTGAAGCGGCTGCGCCCCGAGGGCGCCTTCGATCCGCCATGGGCCACGATCAACCCCGGGCGGATCGTGGCCGGGGCCGCGCGCAACGTGATCGCGGGGCAGGCGGAGGTGGACTGGGAGATGCGGCCCGTGACCGAAGCCGAGGCGTCGCACGTGAAACGCGCGCTCGCCGCCCATGAACGGGCCGAGAGGGCGGCGCATCCGGGGCTTGGGATCGAAACCGAAACCCTTGGCGAAGTCGCGGGGCTGGAGCCGCGGACGGCCAACGCGGCGCGCGACCTGCTGACCGGGCTTTTGGGCGGGACGGCCGGACGGGTGCCCTTCGGCACCGAGGCGGGGCTCTGGCAGGGGGTGGGGATCGACACGGTGCTGTGCGGCCCCGGCGATATCGCGCAGGCGCATCGCCCCGATGAATTCGTCGAGGAGGCGCAGATCGCCGCCTGCCTCGACATGCTGGACCGGGTGGCGGCCCGGCTCGGAGCCGGGCCGGGGTGAGGGTCTATTCGGCGGTGTCGTGATCCATCTCGCCGTGATTCATGTCGTCATGATCCATCTCGTCGTGATCCATCCCGGCGGCGCTGGGGTCGGGGCGCGGCTCGACATTGAACTCGACCGCGATCTCGCCCGCCTTTTCGAAGACCAGCGTGGCGTCGAAGGACTCGCCGATCTCGAACGGCGCCTCCAGCCCCATGAACATCACGTGCCCGCCTTCGCCGGGGGCAAGGGTCACGGTGTCGCCCGGCGCGATCTCGATCCGCTCGAGCGGCTGCATCGTCATCATGCCGTCGGCCTCGACCGACGTGTGCAGCGCCACCTTCGGGAAATCGGCCTCGACCGCGATCAGCGTGTCGGCGGTGTCGCCATCGTTGCGGATCTCGAAATACCCGGCGCCGGTGGTGGCGCGCGCGGCGGTCTCGATCGCGAAGGGATGCAGCACGGTCAGATCGCCGGCCTTGTAGTCATGCGCCTGCGCGGCGGTGGCGAAACCAAGGACGGCAAGAACGGCGAAAGGGCGAATGGTCATGAGATCTTCCTTGAGGCGAATGCGCCGAAGGCGCTCGGTCTGCACATAACAGCGTCGTCGCATGCGGAAAAAGCGGCCACTCGTCGCATCGCGTTCAAATCGCGGGGTGCCGCGCATTGACCATGCGCCCTTCCTCTGCGCCTCTGGCGGCCTAATCTGATGCACGACACCGACGAAAGGGCCCGATGCCATGACCCAGCCGACCGTATCGCCGCCCGCCGCGACCGCGCTTGCGCCCTTTGTCGGCGCGGTGGCGCGCGGGCCGGGGCGGGGCCGCCAGCTGTCGCGCGAGGAGGCGGCAGAGGCGCTGCGGCTGATCCTCGACGGCAGCGCGGCGCCCGAGGCGGCGGGCGCATTGCTGATGGTGATGCGCTATCGCGGCGAGGGACCGTCCGAGATCGCGGGCTTTGCCGACGCGCTGGCCAGCGGCGCGGATTGGCGCCGCGCCGCGCCCGATCTCGACTGGCCCTCCTATGCCGCCGGGCGCACCCGCGGCCTGCCGTGGTTTTTGCTCGCGGCCAAGCTGGTGGCGGGGGCGGGGCACCGCGTGGCGCTGCATGGCTGGAACGCGCATCGCGTTGAGATCCGCGACGCGCTGCCCGGTCTCGGCATCCCCGTGGCCGAGAGCGGCGCGGCGCTGGCCTCGGCGCTCGACGCGGCCTCCATCGCCTATGTGCCGCTGGAAGCATGGTCGCCCGGCGGCCACAAGCTGATCCGCCTGCGCGAGGTGTTCGGGCTGCGCTCTTGCATCAACACGGTGCTGCGCGTGGCCAACCCCTTTGGCGCGGGCGCGCAGGTGCAGGGCGTGTTCCACCCCTCCTATCGCGGGTTGCAGACCGACACCGGCGCGCTGCTGGGCCAGCGCAACCTGATGATCCTCAAGGGCGCGGGCGGCGAGTTCGAACGCAACCCGTCAAAGGAGATCGAGCTGTTCGGCCTGCTCGACGGCGCCGAGGTGGACCTGACCGCGCAGGCGCTCCGGGACGAAACCCGCCGCCTCGCCGATCCGGGCGGGCGGCCCGGCGATTTGCAGCGGCTCTGGCGCGGCGAGAGCGACGATGCCTTTGCCACGGCGCTGGTCACCGGCACCGCGGCGCTGGCGCTGCTGGCCTTGGGCGCGGCGCCGGGCCTCGCCCGGGCCGAGGCGCTGGCCGAGGCGCTGTGGCAGGCGCGCGACCGCGACGCGCTGCCCGCGGGGGCGGCGGCATGAAGGCTTTTCCGATGTTTCTCGCCACCTCCGGGCGGCGCATCGTCATCCTCGGCGGCGGCGAGCAGGCGGCGCAGAAGGCCCGGCTCGTGATCCGCACCGATGCCGAGATCGTGGTGGCGGGCTTCGAATTCGACGACGAATTGCATGCGCTGGCCGATGAAGGCCGGGTGCGGCTGGTCGATGCGCACGAGATCCACGCCGATTTGTTCGAGGCCGCGGCGATCACCTTCGTCGCCACCGGATCGGCGGGCGCCGACGGGGCGCTGCACGCGCTCGCCAAGAGCCTGGGCGCGCCGGTGGTCAACGTGGTCGACCGGCCCGCGCTGTGCGACGCGCTGACGCCGTCGATCGTCGATCGCGATCCGGTGGTGGTGGCGATCGGCACGGAAGGCACGGCCCCCGTGCTGGGCCGCCAGATCAAGACCGCGGTGGAGACCATGCTGGAGCCGCGGCTTGGCGCGCTGGCGGCGCTGGCGGGGCGGATGCGCGGCGCGGTGGGACAAAGGCTGTCGGCCCGCGCCCGGCGCGATTTCTGGGTCTGGGTGTTTTCGGGCCCGGTGCGCCGCGCCCATGCGGCGGGCTCCGAGCGGCGCGCGGCGCAGATCCTCAAGGCGCGGCTGGAGCAGGGGCCGGGCCCGTCCGAAGGGTCGATTGCCTATGTCGGCGCGGGGCCCGGAGAGGCGGATCTACTGAGCCTGCGCGGCGTGCGGCGGATGCAGGAGGCCGACCTGATCGTGCATGCGCCGGGGCTCGCGCCCGAGATCCTCGAACTGGCGCGGCGCGACGCGGAACGGCAGGTCGCCGCCGACCCGGTCGCGGCGGCGCTGGCGGCGGCGCGGGAAGGCGCGCGGGTGGTGCTTCTGGTGCCGGGCGGCGCCGCCGAGCTGCCCTCCGCCTTGCGCGACGCGGACACGCTGTCGGTCGAGCACGTGCCCGGAATCGCCTGACCCCGCGCGGGGTCAGACCACGGTGACGTGGCTGCCGATCGACACGCTGTCATACAGCGCCATCACGTCCTCGTTGCGCAGCCGGATGCAGCCATTCGACACCGAGGAGCCGATGGTCTCGGGGTTGGTGGTGCCGTGGATGCGGTAATAGGTGTCGCGCCCGTCGCGGTAGAGATAGAGCGCGCGCGCCCCCATGGGATTGTCCGGCCCGCCGGGCACGCCATCGGCGTATTTCGCATATTTGTCCGGCTCGCGCGCGATCATCGCGTCGGTCGGGCGCCATGACGGCCATTCGGCCTTGCGCTGGATCACCGCCGCGCCCTTGAATTCCAGCCCGGCCCGGCCGACGCCGACACCGTAGCGCATCGCCACGCCGGGGCGGCGGATGTGATACAGGTGGAAATCCTCGGGGATGACGTAGATGTCGCCCGGCGCAAGCCCTGGATGCACCCGCACCTCGGTCGGCAGGAGCCCGCTGCGCTGTTGCGCGGCGAGCGGGCGCGACAACGGCGTGGCCAGCGCCGCGAGAAGCAGGCTGCGACGTGTGATGCTCATGGCGATCCTCCTGTCTGTCGGTTCTGTGGCGTCCGCGCCCCCGATATGAGCGGGCGCGGGGCGGCCCGGTCAAGCGATGCCCCTTGTTATCGGATGACAGGCGCCGGGCGGGCTTGACCTTCCCGTGACTGGAACCTTTATCTGTCTTGCGGACCAGCCAGAGGATCGCCGGATGACCGCCCAGCCCACCATTTTGCGGATCGACAACATGTCCTGCGCCTCTTGCGTGGGCAGGGTCGAGCGCGCGCTTGCCGCCGTGCCCGGCGTGACCGAAGCGCAGGTCAATCTCGCCACCGAGGCGGCCACGCTGCGGGGCGGCCAGCCGGGCGAGATCGTGGCCGCGCTCGACCGGGCGGGCTACCCGGCCCGGCGCGACAGGGTGCGGCTCGGGATCGACGGCCTGTCCTGCGCCTCCTGCGTGGGGCGGGTCGAACGCGCGCTCGCCGCCGTGCCGGGCGTGATCGAAGCGCGCGTCAACCTCGCCACCGCGACGGCAGAGGTGGATCGCCTCGCCGGGGGGGCGCCGGTGGCCGAGCTGATCGCGGCGGCGCAGGCGGCGGGATACGCGGCGCGCGACGCCGATGACCGCCCGTCCGGCAACGGCGCGGGGGCCACCGGGGACCGCAAGCCCGCCGAGGCCGGGCAGCTCATGCGGCGCGCCGGGGTGGCGGCCGTGCTGACGCTGCCGGTCGTGGGGCTCGCCATGGGCGCGCATGCGATCCCGGGCGTTCACGCGGCCATCGCGCAGGGCATCGGCCACTGGACCAGCTGGCTGATCCAGTTCGTGCTGACGACGCTGGTGCTCGCCGGGCCGGGGCGGATTTTTCTGATGCGCGGGCTGCCGGCGCTGTGGCGCGGCGCGCCCGACATGAACAGCCTCGTGGCGCTGGGCACGTTGGCGGCCTGGGGCTATTCGACCGTCGCCACATTCGCGCCGGGGCTGCTGCCCGAGAGCGCCCGCGCCGTCTATTTCGAAGCGGCGGGCGTCATCGTCACGCTGATCCTTCTGGGCCGGGCGCTGGAGGCGCGGGCCAAGGGGCGCACCGGCGCCGCGATCCGGGCGCTGGTCGATCTGCAGGCGCCCGTGGCCCGGATCGAGCGCGGCGGCGAGACGGTCGAGATCGACGCGGGCGCGCTGCGCCCCGGCGACGTGATGCTGGTGCGCCCCGGCGACCGCATTGCCACCGATGGCGAGGTGATCTCGGGCGAGAGCCGGGTCGACGAGGCGATGCTGACCGGAGAGCCGGTGCCGGTGGCCAAGCGCGCGGGCGATGCCGTCACCGGCGGCACCGTCAACGGCAATGGCGCGCTGCGCGTCCGCGCCACCGCCGTGGGCGCCGAGACCCGGCTTGCCGAAATCATCCGCATGGTCGAGGCGGCGCAGGGGGCAAAGCTGCCGATCCAGGGCCTCGTCGACCGGATCACCGCGTGGTTCGTGCCCGCCGTGCTCGGTCTTGCGGTGCTGACGGTGGCGGCGTGGCTTCTTCTTGGCCCCGCGCCCGCGCTGACCCATGCGCTGGTCGCGGGGGTGTCGGTGCTGATCATCGCCTGCCCCTGCGCGATGGGGCTCGCGGTGCCGGTGTCGATCATGGTGGGCACGGGGCGGGCGGCCTCGCTCGGGGTGCTGTTTCGGCGCGGCGATGCGCTGCAGGCGCTCGACGGGGTGCGCGTGGTGGCCTTCGACAAGACCGGCACGCTGACCCAAGGACGCCCGGCGCTGACCGATCTCGATGCGCTGGCCGGGCAGGACGAGGCCGCGATCCTCGCCGATGTCGCGGCGCTCGAGGCGCAGTCCGAGCATCCGATCGCGGCGGCCATCGTCGCGGCGGCCCGCGCGCGCGGGCTTGCGCCGCAGGGGGCCGAAGGCGTGGAGGCGGTGCCGGGGCGCGGGCTGAAGGGGCGGGTCGGCGGGCGCGCGGTGCTCGTCGGCAATGCGCGGCTTCTGTCAGAGGCGGGGGTCGATCCCGCGCCGCTCGAAGATCTGGCCCGCGCGCAGGCCGGGCGGGGCCGGACGCCGGTGCTCGTCGCCATCGACGGCGCGCCGGTGGCGGCGCTCGCGGTGGCCGACCCGCTGCGGCCGGAGGCGCGCGCGGTCGTCGGCACGCTCAGGTCGATGGGGGTCGAGGTCGCGATGATCACCGGCGACAGCCGCGTCACGGCCCGCACCATCGCCGCCGAGCTGGGCATCGATCTGGTCGAGGCCGAGGTGCTGCCAGAGGGCAAGGTCGCCGCGGTGCAGGCCCTGCGCGACCGCGGCCCGGTGGCTTTCGTGGGCGACGGCATCAACGACGCGCCGGCGCTGGCGGCGGCGGATGTCGGCATCGCCATCGGCAGCGGCACCGAGGTCGCCATCGAAAGCGCCGAGGTGGTGCTGTCATCCGGCCGGATCGGTGCGGTGGCCGACGCGCTGTCGATCAGCCGCCGGGTGATGCGCAACATCCGCCAGAACCTCGGCTGGGCCTTCGGCTACAACATCGCGCTGATCCCGGTCGCCGCCGGGGCGCTTTATGCGGTAAACGGCATGATGCTGTCGCCGGTGCTGGCGGCGGCGGCGATGTCGGTCTCCTCGGTGCTGGTGCTGACCAACGCGCTGCGGCTGCGCGGCATGCAAAGGATCGTGGAGGAGGGGTCATGAATATCGGAGAGGCCGCGACGCGGGCCGGGCTGCCCGCCAAGACGATCCGCTACTACGAGGAGATCGGCCTCGTGGCACCGCCGCGCGACGGCAATGGCTATCGCCGTTTCGGCGAGCGGGAGGTGCACAAGCTGGCCTTTCTCGCCCGCGCGCGGTCCTTGGGCTTTTCGATCGAGGATTGCCGGGTGCTCTTGTCGCTCTACGAGGATCGCGACCGCGCCAGCGCCGAGGTGCGCCGCCTCGCGCAGCGCCATGCCGAGGAGATCGAGGCGCGCATCGACCGGTTGCAGCAGATGCGCGCCACGCTGGGCGACCTGATCGAATCCTGCGCCGGCGACGACCGGCCCGATTGCCCGATCCTCAAGGATCTGGCGGGGAAATGACGGCTCAGAAGTCGCGCGGGGCGTTGCCGTCCTGCCAGGGCTTCACGAGGTTGCCGAAACGGGTGAAGCGGCCCTCGAAGCTCAGATCGACCGAGCCGATCGGGCCGTGGCGCTGCTTGCCGATGATGACCTCGGCGCGGCCATGCAGGCGCTCCATCTCGTCCTGCCAGACGGCCATCTTGTCCATCTCGTGGTCGCCGGGCTTCTCGCGTTCCTTGTAGTATTCCTCGCGGAACACGAACATCACCACGTCGGCATCCTGCTCGATCGAGCCGGATTCGCGCAGGTCCGACAGCTGCGGCCGCTTGTCCTCGCGGCTTTCCACCTGGCGCGACAGCTGCGACAGCGCGACCACGGGAATGTCGAGCTCCTTGGCGATGGCCTTGAGGCCCTGGGAGATCTCGGAGATCTCGTTGACGCGGTTGTCGCCCTTGCCGGTGCCCTTCACCAGCTGCAGATAGTCGACGAACAGCGCGTCGAGCCCATGCGTCCGCTTGAGCCGCCGCGCCCGCGCCGCGAGCTGGGAAATCGGCAGGGCAGGTGTGTCGTCGATATAGAGCGGGCAGCTTTCGAGCTGCTTTGCGGCATCGACGAAGCGGCGGAACTCGGCCTCGGTCATGTCGCCGCGGCGGATCTGCTCGGACGGCACCTCGGAGGCCTCCGACAGGATACGCGCGGCGAGCTGTTCGGCCGACATCTCCAGTGAATAGAAGCCGACGACGCCGCCATTGACCGCGCCTTCGGTGCCGTCATGCGTCATGCCGCGCTTGTAGGCCTTGGCGATGTTGAAGGCGATGTTGGTCGCCAGCGACGTCTTGCCCATCGAGGGACGCCCGGCGAGGATCAGAAGGTCCGAACGGTGCAGGCCGCCGAGCTTCTTGTCGAGATCGACGAGGCCGGTGGAGACACCGGCGAGACCGCCATCGCGTTGATAGGCGGCGTTGGCCACCTTCACCGCGTCGGTGACGGCGCGCAGGAAGGACTGGAAGCCCGACTCCGAGCTGCCCTGCTCGGCCAGCTTGTAGAGCTTCTGCTCGGCCTCGACGATCTGCTCCTTGGGCTCCGACGACACCTCGACCTTGGCGGCGCGGTCGGCGATGTCGCGGCCCAGACCGATCAGCTCGCGGCGAATCGCGAGGTCGTAGATCATCTGCGCGTAGTCGCGCGCGGCAAAGCCCGAGATCGCGGCGCCGGCGAGGCGCGCCAGATAGGCCGGGCCGCCGAGCTCCTTGAGCCCCTCGTCGTCTTCGAGAAAGGTCTTGAGCGTCACCGGCGAGGCGAGCGCGTTCTTGGCGATACGCTGGGCCGCGACGTCGAAGATGCGGGCGTGAACCGGATCGTAGAAGTGATCCTTCGACACGATCATCGCGATCCGGTCGAACACGTCGTTATTGGTCAGGATCGCGCCCAGAAGCTGCTGCTCGGCCTCGATCGAATGCGGCATCTGGTCCGGTTTCGCCTCTTCGAGCGCGCCCGGACGGAATGTCGTGATCTCGTTCATCGCTGCTACCCCTTGGCCCGCGCGCCGTGCCCGCGACGCGTATCGCCGCTGATAGACAACGACGGGGCGGGGACGCAACTTGTATAAGGCTGTGGATAACCTGTGGAGACGCCGCGCCCTGCCATATCTTGGCGCGGTCGCGGGGTTCAGGTCAACATCTTGTTTACGTAAGGGCAGGCGGGTCGGCTATTCCAAGCCGACCGTCACCTCTCAGCCACGCGCCGCGGCCCATCCGGCGGGGTTGCGCAGGTAGCGCTCCACCTCGTCGAGGGTGGCCGCGTCGAAGGCCTCGCTGCTTCGCGCCTCGGCCAGGACGTCCCACCAGGTGCACAGGTGAATGAGCCCGATGCCATGTTCGGCGAGGGATTCCGTCACGCCTTCGAAGATGCCGTAATAGAAGATGACGGCGGTCCAGTCGCAGGTCGCGCCGGTGTCGCGGATCGCCTCGACGAAGCTCAGCTTGGAGCCGCCATCGGTGGTCAGATCCTCGACCAGAAGCGCGCGCTGGCCTTCGCTCATCGCGCCCTCGATCCGGGCGTTGCGGCCATAGCCTTTCGGCTTCTTGCGCACATAGCTCATCGGCAGCGCCATGCGCTCGGCCACCATGGCGGCAAAGGGAATGCCCGCCGTCTCGCCGCCCGCAATGTTGTCGAACGCCTCGAAGCCCGCCTCGCGCATGATCTGGATGCTGAGGAAATCCATCACCGTGGCGCGGATCCGCGGGAAGGAAATGAGCTTGCGGCAATCGACATAGGTGGGCGCCTGCTTGCCGGAGGCATGGGTGAAGGGCTCGGTCGCGTTGAACTGGACCGCGCCGATCTCCAGCAGCATGCGCGCGGTCAGCCGCGCGATCTCGTCCTTCGGGGGGTAGCCGGTGGGAATCATCATTGTCTCTTTGTCGTGAGGGTCAGTCTTCGACGCGCCAGTGCAGCGCGAATCCGGGATCGAACACGGTCACGGGGCCGTCGCCGGTCTCGATCCGCTCGGGGTAGGTGACGGGCGCGCCCTTGACCAAGGTGATCGTGTCGTCATTGACCGGCAGCTTGTAGAAACGCGGCCCGTTGAGCGAGGCAAAGGCTTCGAGATGGTTCAGCCGACCCGCGGCCTCGAACACCTCGGCCAGGCAGGACATGGTGTTGGGCGCGGTGAAGATGCCCGCGCAGCCGCAGGGCTGCAGCTTGGCCGGATCGCTGTGCGGCGCGCTGTCGGTGCCGAGGAAGAACCGCGGATCGCCCGAGACGGCGGCCTGCACCAGCGCCACGCGGTGGCGTTCGCGCTTGGCCACCGGCAGGCAGTAGTAATGCGGCTTGATGCCGCCCGCGAGGATGTGGTTGCGGTTGATGATCAGGTGATGCGTGGTGATCGTCGCGGCGAGGTTGCGCGGGCTGTCGCGCACGTAATCCACCGCGTCGGCGGTCGTGACGTGCTCCATGACGACGCGCAGATCCGGCACCTTGCGGCGCAGCGGCTTGAGCACGCGGTCGATGAACACCGCCTCGCGGTCGAAGATGTCGACAGTGCCGTCGGTCACCTCGCCATGCACGCAAAGCGGCATGCCGATTTCGGCCATCGTCTCCAGCACCGGGCGCACGCGGTCGAAATCGCGCACGCCGGAGGCGGAGTTGGTGGTCGCCCCCGCCGGGTAGAGCTTCACCGCGGTGGCGATGCCGTCGCGATGGGCCTGGCGCACATCCTCGGGGTCGGTGTCCTCGGTCAGGTAAAGCGTCATTAGCGGCGTGAAGCGGCTGCCTTCGGGCAGGGCGGCGCGGATGCGGTCGCGATAGGCGGCGGCCTGCTGGGCGGTGACCACGGGCGGCACGAGGTTGGGCATGATGATGGCGCGGCCGAAATGGCGGGCGCTTTCGGGCGCCACGGCGTCGAGCATCGCGCCGTCGCGCAGATGCAGGTGCCAGTCATCGGGGCGGCGGAGGGTGATCCGGGTGGGGCGTGCGTCTTTCATGGGCGTTGTCCTACACCGGCCCGCCGGGCCTGACCATAGGTCACGGGCCGCCCGGCCGCCGGGTCAGCCGGCGCGCGACACCGGGCCCGCCGGACGGGGCCGGGCCACCGGCGGGGTCTTGAGCTTCGAGGCGAAATGCTGCGCCTCGGAGGTGGTGAGCCCGTGGCGGCACAGCCGTTCGGCGCGGCCCGGATGGCCGCTCTGTTCGAGCTGGCGCAGCAGGCCGCGCAGATACAGCGCATTGTCGCGCCGCGCCCGCCAGATCCGGGCAAAGGCCGCGCGGTCGAGCCGGTCCTCCATCGCCAGCTCCAGAAGCGGCGCGAGCGCGCCGGCCTGTTCGAGGATGGGGTCGAGCCGGCTGCCGGCATGGGCGGCGCGCAGCCGCGCGACATTGCTCCGGCGAAACAGCGCGGCATGGACCGCGTCGGCGGCGTGGTTGGGGTCGAAGATCACGGTGACGCGCTCGGCCGCCTCGGCCATGTCGGGCGCATAGCCGTAGCGGCTGTTGAAATCGAGCCGTCGCGCGGCGAGATGGCGCCGGTCCCAGCCCGCGATCTCGGGATCGAGCGTGGCGACCGGGCGCAGCGCCAGCACCCGCGCGCCGGGCGAGGCGACCGAATAGGCGGCGGCGGCATAGCCGGTTTCGTGGTGACCGAAGAACAGCACCCGCTCGAAATCCTCGAAGAAGCCCTCATCCACCAGCCGGTCGACATAGCCCCAGACGCGCGGCGCGCGAAACCAGCCTGGCCCGTCCGAGATCAGCACCAGGACCGACCAGCCCATGCGCGTGGCCATCTCGAAGCCGCGGGGCCGGGCGCCGGGCCTGCGCCGGATCTGGTCGCGGGTCTCGAAGCTGACCATGAGCCGCGGCCCGGCATCGATGAACAGCGCCGCGTGACCGGGGCCGAGCCGTTCGTAATAGCCATGCTCCTCGCCGATCCGGTCGAGACTTGCCTGCCAGTCGTCGACGGGCAGGCCGCTCAGATCGGTTTCCAGATCAGGCAACATTTCGGTCATCTGGCGCTCCAAGTCGCGAGGCCGCGATGCGCGGTCCCCTGGCTTGTTAAAATCCTGCGCGAATACGGCGGAAATTGGCAAGGGCGGTGCTCTTTTTCCGTCTGTTTTCGTGCAGCCGCAGCCGATGGCAGCGGCGTGTTATTGCATAGCATGGCCCCGCCGGGATCCATGGCGCGGCTGTCCGCGTTGCACCGGCAATGCCTGTCCCGCCGCGAGGCGCAGGGCGGCCCGAGAGGAGAAATTCATGAAACGAAGCTATCGCACCACCACGGCGCTGGCAGCCGGCCTGTCGCTGATGCTGCCGCATCTCGCCCCGATTGCCGCGGCCCAGCAATCGGGCGGGGCGCTGTATTGTCTTGATGGCGACACGCCGCCTTGCGACGACGAAGCCGTGACGCAGGGTGTGCCCCTGGCCGATCTGAAGCCCAAGGTGCTTCAGCGACTTGCCGAATCCGGCGAGATCGACGCCGAGGCCGCGGCGCAGGCCGGGCTCGATTTCGAGCTGTTGACCAGCGGCGATCGCAAGGCGATCCGCCAATCCCTGCGCGCGCTGCGCGGCGATGCGGATGATGCGGTTTCCGACCTCACCGACGCCGTGGAAGACGCCGCCGAAGCCGCGACGTCCGAGGTTCGGGCCGGTGCGGACGAGGCGCAGGCCGCGACCGAGGCCGCCGAAGCCGAAGCTGCCGCCGCAGCCGAGGCGCAGGCTGCCGCCGAGGCGGAACAGAAAGCCGCTGCCAAGGCCGAGGAGAAGGCCGCGAAGAAGGCCGCGCGCAAAGCTGAAAAGCAGGCCGAGGTCGAAGCACAGGCCGCCGAAGAGGCGGCGCGCGAAGCCGAACTGCAGGCCGAGGCGGACGCTCAGGCCCAAGCCGAGGCAGACGCTGCCGCACAGGCGGAGCAGCAGGCCGTGGAGCAGGCCGAGGCGGAGGCCCAAGCCGAGGCAGACGCTCAGGCCGAGGCCGAAGCCGAAGCTCAGGCTGCTGCCAAAGCGGAGCAGAAGGCCGCCGACAAGGCCGCGCGCAAGGCTGAAAAGCAGGCCGAGGTCGAAGCGCAGGCCGCCGCTGCCGCCGAGGCGGAACAGCAGGCCGCCGAAACCGCCGAGGCGGATTCCGACGCCGAGGCGACCGATGAGACCGCGGCGGGCAAGCTGACCAAGGAAGAGCGCGCCGAACGCCGCGCGAAGCGCGAAGCGCGCCGGGCCGAGCGCCGGGCCGAGCGCGACGACGTCGACCCGACCGCCGATGAGCCGCAGACATCCGTGGCCGCCGCCGCGTCGGACGAATCCGCCGCCGCCGAGGTCACCGAGACCGAGATCGACGAGGAGAACTCGCGCCAGAGCGACGAGGAATTCGAGGCCGAGGTCGGTGCCGAGGCGAACGCCGAGGCCGAAGCCCAGCAGGAAGCCAGGAAGGACAAGGATGACGGGCTGTCGGATTTCCAGAAGGCCCTGATGCTCGGCATCGGCGCCGTGGCCGTCGGCTCGCTTTTGAACAATGGCCGCGAGGTCGTGGCCAATACCGGCGACCGGGTCGTGGTCGAGGGCGATGACGGGCTCGAGATCTACCGCGACGACGACGCGCTCTTGCGCCAGCCCGGCGCCGAGATCCGCACCGAGAGCTTCGATGACGGCTCCAGCCGCACCACGCTCACCCGCGAGGACGGCACCAAGGTGGTGACGATCCGCGACGCGCAGGGCCGCGTGCTGCGCCGCAGCCGGGTCTTTGCCGACGGCACCGAGATCGAGCTGTTCGACGATCTCGCGCAGTCCGAGCCGGTCGATGTGCGCAGCCTGCGCGAAGCGGAACCGGCGCCGGTCACGCTGACCACCGCGGAGGCCGACCGCGCGGCGCTGATCGAGGCGCTGCGCGCCGAGGCGGCGGTCGATACGGGCCGCAACTACAGCCTGCGGCAGGTGCGCGAGATCGAAGCGGTGCGCGCGCTCGTGCCGGCCATCGATCTCGACACGCTGACCTTTGCCACCGGTTCGGCGGCGCTGCGCCCCGAGCAGGCCGCGACGCTGGTGGATCTGGGGCTCGCGATCGAGGACCGGCTGGCCGAGAACCCGCGCGAGGTGTTCTTGATCGAAGGGCACACCGATGCCGTGGGCAATGACGCCTACAACCTCGCCTTGTCGGATCGCCGTGCCGAAACCGTGGCGCTGGCGCTGACCGAAACCTTCGACATCCCGCCCGAGAACCTCGTGGTGCAGGGCTATGGCGAACGGTTCCTGAAGATCGAGGATGAGGGCGACGTGCAGGCCAACCGCCGCGCCACCGTGCGCCGGATCACGCCGCTGCTGCAGCAGGTGGCCTCGGCGCAGTAAGGCCCCGGCCTGACATGAGAGGATGACGGGCCGCCCTTCGGGGCGGCCCGTTCGCGTTTGCGGGCGACGGCGCAGCGGCGGGGGAGGCTGGCGGGCCCTGCCGTGCGCCATGCGCCGGGCGCCGGGGGCGTCGACGGGCCCGCCATCATGCGCCGGGCGCCGGTGGGGCATGGTGGCCCTGCGCGGCTTCGGCGGGCCGGGACGAAAAAGGCCGCCCCGAAGGGCGGCCTCTGGCATCGGCGGCTTGGCACGACGCGGTTATTTCTGGCTCGGCCCGATCATCATGACCATCTGGCGGCCTTCCATCTTGGGCATGTTCTCGACCTTGCCGATCTCGGAGACGTCGCTGGCGACGCGCTGCAAAAGCTCGCGGCCCAGTTCCTGGTGCGCCATCTCGCGGCCGCGGAAGCGCAGCGTGACCTTCACCTTGTCGCCCGCCTCGAGAAACTTCAGGACGTTCCGCATCTTCACGTCGTAATCATTCGTGTCGGTGTTGGGGCGGAACTTGACCTCCTTGATTTCAAAGGTCTTCTGGTTCTTGCGGGCCTCGGCCTCTTTCTTCTGGGTCTCGTATTTGAACTTGCCGAAATCCATGATCTTGCAGACCGGCGGCGCGGCGTTGGGCGAGATCTCGACGAGGTCGAGACCGGCCTCTTCGGCGAGAGCCAGGCCACGCTCGGGGCTGACGACGCCGATGTTTTCGCCGTTCTGTCCGATCAGTCGGATTTCGGCCACGCGGATACGATCGTTGACGCGGGGGCCGGTGTCGCGCGTTGGCGGCGCGTTATGAGGTCTGCGGGCTATGGTGCAAGTCCTTCGGTTGTTCGATTGGCTGGTCGAAAGGTAGTCGCCCCGGTAGAGCGTTTCAAGCCGCAAAACAAGGGCGGAACGCCATCCGAATGCGGCCCGCGACATGGCTTCTGCTGCCGCGCGTGCTATGACATCGGGCAAAGCTTCAGGAATTTCAGCAAGGATGAGCACAATGATGAAGATACTCGGTATCGTCGCCGCCGCGGTGCTCGCGGTGATCGTGGTGACCACGCTTTGGGGGGGCGACGAGACGGAGCTGTCGACCGGCGACGACGACATCGGCCAGCTGGCCGAAACGCCCACCGCCGATATCGGCGACGAGGGCGAGGGCGAGATCAACCCCGATCCGGTCGAGGACATGGGCGAGGAGCCGGTGCCGGCGATCGACCAGCCCACCACCGAGGCGCTGACCGACGAAGTCGAGGAAGAGACCGTGCCCGCCCCCGAAGGCAATGAGCCGACGATCCTCATGGACGATGTCAACCGCGCCGAGGAGGTCGAGGAGGCCGCCGAGGACGCCGCGGGAACCGAGGCCGCGGGCACCAATGAGGGGCTCGCCATTCTCGAAGAGGCGCTGCGCCCCGAAAGCTTCGATTACGAGGCCGTGCAGCAGGCGATCTCCGACAGCGCGCTCGAGCAGGACCGCAAGGACCAGCTGGCCACGGCGCTGGAGCGGGCCCGCCGCTATCCCGCGATCCGCGATTCGCTTCTGGAGGACATTCGCGTCGAGCTGGGCGTCGAGTGATCCGCCCCCCGCGCGCCGCGTCGTCCGGACGCGCGGGGCCGCAAACGAAAACGCCGCGCGGATCGCTCCGCGCGGCGTTTTTGTTCGGCGCTGACGGGCGGATCAGCCGACGAAGGCCTTTTCGATCACGAACTCGGCCGGGTCGGAATTGGCGCCCTCGCGCAGCCCAGCCTGCTCCAGCAGCGCCTTGATGTCGAGGTTGAAGGCGAGGCTGCCGCAGACCATGGCGCGGTCGGTGGCCGGGTCGAGCGGCGGCAGGCCGAGATCGGAGAACAGCTCGCCATTCTCGATCAGATGCGTGATGCGGCCCATCTTCGGGCTCTCTTCGCGGGTGGTGGTCGGGTAGTAGACCAGCTTGTCGAGGTTTTCCTCGCCGATCAGCTCGCGCAGCATCTCGTCGGATTTGACGCTCTCGACCAGTTCGCGGCCATAGGTCAGCTCTGCCACGTCGCGGCAGGTATGGGTGACGATCACCTGCTCGAACTTCTCGAAGGTTTCCGGGTCGCGCAAGAGCGAGGCGAAGGGCGCGAAGCCGGTGCCGGTCGAGAACAGCCACAGCCGTTTGCCGGGCACCAGCGCGTCATGCACCAGCGTGCCGACGGGCTTGGGCCGCAGGATGATGTGGTCGCCTTCCTGGATGTGCTGAAGCCGGGAGGTGAGCGGGCCGTCGGCGACCTTGATCGAGTAGAACTCCAGCTCCTCGTCCCAGTTCGGCGAGGCGATGGAATAGGCGCGCATCAGCGGCTTGCCGTTGTCGCCCATCAGGCCGATCATCACGAATTCGCCCGAGCGGAAGCGCAGGCTCGCGGGGCGGGTCACGCGGAACGAGAACAGGCTGTCGGTGTAGTGACGCACGGCGGTGACGACCTGCGCGTCGGGGGATTTGGCCACGTGGGTGGCGTTGGTCTGGGTCACGGGGCTTTGCTCGGTCATTACTCTCTCGCTCGGCTCAATAGGGTATGGGGCGCGAAAAGGACAGGCGGCTCAGCCGCGCAGCCGCGCCTGGTAGTTGTGCGATTGCCAGTCGGCGCGGGCCAGCCACTGCTCTTCGGCCTGGCGCGCGGCCAGGTCGTCGGAGATCTCGACCTCGTCGAACCCCGACCGGCGGGCCATGGCGTATTGATCCGCGATCACGTGGCCGGCCGCGCGCAGCCGCCCCGTGAAGCCCAGGGAGCGCAGGTCGCGCGCATGGGTGAACCCGCGCCCGTCGGAAAAGGCGGGGAAGGTCACGCGGATCGCCGCGATTTCGCCCAGACGGCCCACCAGCTCGCGCGGGTCGTCGGCGGGGGCGATCTCGACGGCGGTGTCGGTGTCGCCGAACTCGGCCAGCGGCACGAAGCCGCCTTCGAAATCATCGGGGCCAAAGCCCTTGTCGGTCACGATCACGGTCATCTCGTCCTCTCGGGGCCGCGCCCCTGTTCATCACTCCGAAAAATACGCAGGTCCGGCGTGTCGGTTTCAGGCCTCGGCGGGTTTGCCGCGCACCATCTTTCCGTTCACGAAATGGATGCCGCATTCTTCCTTGTCGCTGTCGCGCCAGCGTCCGGCGCGGGGGTCTTCGCCGGGCGCGACCTTGCTGGTGCAGGGCGCGCAGCCGATCGAGGGGTAGCCCTGCGCCACCAGCGGGTGCCGCGGCAGGCGGTTCTCGGCGATATAGTCCTGCAGGTCGGTGCTGGTCCAGTGGGCCAGCGGGTTGATCTTGACCCGCAGGTCGTCCTCGTTCTCGAAGAAATCGAGGGCGGCGCGGGTCTTGCCCTGGTAGCGCTTGCGCCCGGTGATCCAGCTGTCGAAGCCCGACAGCGCGCGTTGCAGCGGCTCGGTCTTGCGGATCGCGCAGCACAGGTCGGTGTTCGATTTGTGCAGCACGCCGTCGGGGTCGTGCTCGGCCAGCGCCTCGGGCCGGGCGCGGATGGTGCGCACGTCCTTGAGGTTCAGCCGCTCGGCAAGCTCCATCTGGTAGGTCAGGGTTTCGGCGAACAGCATCTCGGTGTCGATGAACAGCACCGGGGTGGTGCGGTCGATCACCGAGACGAGGTGCAACAGCACCACCGATTCCGCGCCGAAGGAGCTGACCATGGCGATCCGGCCGAGCGCGTGCTCGGCCAGCGCCTTTTCGAGAATGGCGGTCGCGCCGTGGTGGCGGTAGCGGGCGTTCAGGTCACGGACGGTCTCGTCGATGCGGTGCGGTGTGTCATGCAGCATCGGCCCGCTCCGGTTTCGCCGCCTGCTCGGGGTAGAGCACGGATTTGAACGGCGCGGGCCCGAGGCGGCGATAGGCGTCGAGGAAGGTCTCCTCGGGGCCTGCGCGCAGGTCGAGATAGCCCAGCACCAGCCGCTCGATCGCGGGCACGATCTCGTCCGCCGAGAAGCCGGGACCGGCGCGCTCGCCGATGCTCGCCGTCTCGTCGCCCGAGCCACCCAGCGTCACCTGGTAGTTCTCGACGCCGGCGCGATCGAGCCCGAGGATGCCGATATGGCCGACATGGTGATGGCCGCAGGCGTTGATGCAGCCCGAGATCTTGATCTTGAGCGGGCCGACATCGTGTTCGAGCTTCAGCTCCTCGAAGCGCAGCGCGATCTGCTGCGCGACCGGGATCGAGCGGGCCGTCGCCAGCGCGCAGTAATCCATGCCGGGGCAGGCGATGATGTCCGAGACCAGCCCGATATTGGCCGCCGCGAGATCGTGCTTGCGCAGGGCGGCATGCAGCGCCGGCAGGTCGTCCTTGTGGACATGCGGCAGGATCACGTTCTGCTCGTGGCTGATGCGCAGCTCGTCATGGCCATAGGCTTCGGCCAGATCGGCCAGCACCCGCATCTGTTCGGCGGTGGCGTCGCCCGGCGTCTGGCCCGGCTTCTTGAGCGACACGCTGACGATGGCATAGCCTTGGGCGCGGTGCGCGGTGAGGTTGGTGTCGGCCCAGCTGCGGAACAGCGGGTCGGCGGCATAGGCCGCGTCATAGGCGTCGGTCGGGGCCGCGCGGAAGGCGGGCGGGGCGAACTGGGCGCGGATCTCTTCGAACAGCTTCACGTCCACGCCCGAGAAGGCGGGCTTGGTGCGGGTGAACTGTTCGTTCACCGCCGCTCGGAAACCGTCGAGACCGTTTTCGAACACGGTGATCTTGAGCCGCGCCTTGTACTTGTTGTCGCGCCGGCCCAGCAGGTTGTAGGCGGCGACGATGGCCTCGCAATAGGGCAGCAGGTCTTCCTGGCTGACGAAGTCCTCGATCACCTTGCCGATCATCGGGGTCCGGCCGAGGCCGCCGCCGACCAGAACCTTGTAGCCGATCTCGCCCGCGGCGTTCTCGACGATCTGGATGCCGATGTCATGCGCCTGGATCACCGCGCGGTCGGCGCTGGCGCCGGTCACGGCGATCTTGAACTTGCGCGGCAGGAACTGGAATTCCGGGTGGTCGGTCGACCACTGGCGCAAGAGTTCGGCGACGGGGCGCGGATCGGCGATCTCGTCCTGCGCGGCCCCGGCGAAGTGGTCGGCGGTCACGTTGCGGATCGTGTTGCCCGAGGTCTGGATCGCGTGCAGCCCGACATCGGCCAGCGCCTGCAGCATGTCCGGCACGTCGCGCAGGGCGGGCCAGTTGTACTGGATGTTCTGGCGGGTGGTGAAGTGGCCGTAGCCGCGATCCCATTTCTCGGCCAGAAGCGCCAGCGTGCGCATCTGGTCCGAGCGCAGCGTGCCGTAAGGGATCGCCACGCGCAGCATGTAGGCGTGAAGCTGCAGGTACAGTCCGTTCATTAGCCGCAGCGGACGGAACTCCTCCTCGGTGAGCGAGCCGTCGATCCGGCGCTCCACCTGGCCGCGGAACTGGTTGACGCGCTCTTGCACGAAGGCGCGGTCGAAGTCGTTGTAGTGGTACATGTTCAGAGCTCCACCTGCTTGCCGTGGGCGTAGTTCGACGGACCGCGGGTGCGGAAGGTTTCGCGGAAATGCGTGGGCTCGGGGCCGTCGGCACCCGGCACGGCATCGGCGAGATAGGGGCCGACGACGATGTCGGCCTGGGCCTGTGCCGCCAAGAGCCGCAGCTCGGCATGGGCTTCCTCGTCGAGAAGCTCGGCCTCGCGCATGTCCGGGGTCCAGCGCCCGTCGGCGGTCAGCCAGACGGCATCGCCTTCGAGAAGGCGGTTGGCGGTCACGACCTTGGGCGTGAACTTGCGGGGCATGGCGCGATCTCCGTCCTGTGTATTGGCCCTGATATAGGACGAATGTCTTGCTTTTGGCCACCGGGCCGGGCAGATAAGGAATGTGTGTTCCGTCATGCTCGCCTGGGCGGACATGCGTTCCAATATCGAGGAGAGCCACGAATGTCGTTCCAGCCCGACGAGATCGACCGGAAGATCCTGATCGAGTTGCAGCGCGATGCCGGGCGGTCGCTCGACGAAATCGCCAAATCGGTGGGATCGTCCAAGACGCCGGTATGGAACCGGATCCGCAAGATGCGCGAGCGCGGCATCATCGGGCCGCAGACCGTGGTGCTCGACGCCGAGGCGCTGGGCTTCGAGGCGTGTTTCTTCGTGCTGATCCGCACATCGGCCCACGAGGCCGATTGGCAGGCCAAGTTTCTCGCCACGCTGCGCGACCGGCCCGAGGTGCAGGAGGCGCACCGGCTGGCGGGGGATATCGACTACATCCTGAAGGTACGGGTGCGCAACGCGCGCGCCTATGACGCCTTTTACCAGGCGTTGATCGCCGAGGTGCGGGTGCAGAGCGTCACGGCGCTCTTGTCGATGGAGGAGATCAAGTCGACGGTGGCCCTGCCGCTCTGAAAGAGCGCACTAAGCCTGCCGCTCTGAAAGAGCGCGCCAAGCCTGCCGCCCTGACGGCGCGGAAAGGCGGCGGCGCTAGAAGGCGCGCACCATCAGCCGCTCCAGACCGTGGAAATGGTAGAGATCGGCATAGCGCGGCGTCTCGGCGAGCGCGAGGTCCGGGCAATGGCGCATCAGCGATGACAGCGCGATCCGCATTTCCAGCCGCGCGAGCGGCGCGCCGACGCAGAAATGGATGCCCGCGCCGAAGGCCAGATGCGCGGGACCGCCCCGGCCGGGATCGAAACGATCCGGGTCGGGATAGACGGCGGGGTCGCGATTGGCCGCGCCCAGAAGGCAGCCGATCCTGTCGCCGCGCGCGAAACGCTGGCCGAAGATCTCCAGATCCTCATAGACCCAGCGGGTGAACATGTGCAGCGGCGGGTCGATCCGCAAAAGCTCGTCGACGCAGGCCGCGTCGATTTCGCGGTGATCGTGCTCCAGCAACGTCTTCACCGCGTTGCCGAGCCCGTGCACCGTCGCCTCGTGGCCCGCGTTGAGCAGCAGGATGCAGGTCGAGACCAGCTCGTCCGTGCTCAGCCTGTCGCCCTGTTCTTCGGCGGCGATCAGCTCCGAGATCAGGTCGTCGGCGGGGTTGCGGCGCTTTTCGGCGATGTAGACGGCGAGAAAATCGCAAAAGGCCTGCGTCGCCATTTCGGCGGCGTCTTCCTTTGTCCGGCTGCGACCGGCCTGGTACATGCCGACCATGGCGTTGGACCAGGCGAGCAGCTCGTCGACCCGGCTTTCGGGCAGCCCCATCAGCCGCGCGATGACGATCACCGGCACCAGCTTGGCATAGCTGTCGATCAGGTCGAAGGGCCCGCGCGGAAAGCCGTCGATCAGCCGGTGGCACAGATCCTCGATCCCCGGCGCGAGCGCGTCGATGCGGCGCGAGGTGAAGGCGTGCAGCACCAGCTTGCGCAGGCGGGTATGGGCGGGCGGCTCCAGCTCCAGCATGGAATGCGCCTCGCAGGCGTAGAAGGCGGCGAGATGCTGGGGAATGTCGGGGGCGCGTCCGACCGGCGCCTGGCGGCCCATGCGCCGGTCGCGCAGGATCAGGGACACCGCCTGATGCGAGCTGGCGCAGGCCATGCCGTAATCGGCCCAGCGAAACAGCGGCCCGGCGGCGCGGGCGCGGTCGTAGAACGGGTAGGGGTCCTGGACGAAATCGGGATCGGTGGGTGATTGGGTCAATTCCTGCATGAAGATCAGCGTGGCGCGTGGCACTGGTCTTGGCAAGCGCGCAGGCGATATGATGCGCCGATGAATGCTTCGCGGATCAGGCGCGCCTTGCGGGCGATCGGGTTTCTGGCGCTGGTGGCGGCGCTGGCGCTGGCGGTGCAGCATTGGGGGTTTCGCGCCGCGCTGGCCGAAATGTCGCGCCGCGGCACCGCCGATCTGGCGCTCGCCTCCGACCGGCTCACCGGGGAGCTGCAACGCTACCGCCAGCTGGCGGTGCTGACCGCGCGCCATCCCGATCTCGCGCCGCAACCCGGCGATGACAAGGGCCGGGCCGGGGCGCTGTTGCGCCGCACCGCCGACGTGACAGGCGCGCTCGACATCGTGCTCCTTGACACGCGCGGCCGCGAGATCGCCGGGGCGGGGCGCGCGGCGCCGCGCGGCCATGCGGGCATGGCGTGGTTCGAACGGGCGATGGACGGGGCGCTGGGCGTTGCGCATCTGTCGAGCCGCCGCTACGGGCGCCGGGTCTTTTTGTTCGCCGCCCCGATCTTTTCCGAAGCCGGGCCGGTCGCGGGCGCGGTGGTGGTGGTCACCGACATCGAGGCGATCGAGGCGGGCTGGCGCGGCGACCGCCCGGCGCTGTTCTTCACCGACCCGGCGGGCCGGGTCTTCGTGTCGAACCGCTCCGAGCTTGTCGGGCGCGCCGATCTGGGGCGGGTGTCGCGTGCGCGCGTGGCGGGCCACGAGGTCTGGCGCATGCGGGCGGGGCCCTATCTGCCCGAGCGCGGCCTGCACCTGACGCAGCCCTTGCCGGTGATCGGGCTGACCGGGGAGGCGCTGCTCGACACCGCGCCGGCGCGGCGCATCGCGCTGTTGCAGGCCGCTGCCGCCGCAGCACTCTGTCTCGCCTTCGGGGCGATGCTGTTTCTCGCCACGATCCGGCGGCGCACGCTGGCGCGCGCCAATGCGCGGCTGGAGGAGCGGGTGGCGCAACGCACCGTGGCGCTGCAGGCGGTCAATGCCAACCTGCAGCGCGAGGTGGCCGAGCGCGCCGCCGCCGAGTCAAGGCTCCGGCAGGCGCAGGCCGATCTGGTGCAGGCGGGCAAGCTGTCGGCGCTGGGCCAGATGTCGGCGGGCATCAGTCACGAGCTGAACCAGCCGCTGATGGCGATCCGCAGTTTCGCCGAGAATGCGGGCACCTTTCTGGAGCGCGGCAACGCGCAGGCGGCGGGCCGCAACCTCGAGCGCATCTCGGAGCTGGCGCGCCGCATGGGACGGATCATCCGCAACCTGCGCGCCTTTGCCCGTCAGGAAAGCGAGGCGGTGGTCGATGTCGATCTCGGCGCGGCGGTCGACGCGGCGCTGGAGATGGCCGCCGCCCGCGCCCGTCAGGCCGAGGTGGAGATCATGTGGACCGCGCCGCGCCCGCCGGTGATCGTGCGCGGCGGCGAGGTGCGGCTTCAGCAGGTGGTGCTCAACCTCGTCGGCAACGCGATCGACGCGATGGAGGGCCGCGCAGAGAAGCGGCTGGCGCTGTCGATCACCCGCGAAGGCGGGCGGGCGCGGCTCACGGTGCGCGACAGCGGGCCGGGGATCGGCGCGCCGGACCGGATCTTCGATCCGTTCTACACCACCAAGGAGGTCGGCGCCTCGGAGGGGATGGGCCTCGGCCTGTCGATCTCCTACGGGCTGGTGCAGAGCTTTGGCGGCGCGATACGGGGCCGCAACCACGAAGAGGGCGGGGCCGAGTTCACGGTGGAGCTCGATCTCGCGCAGGCGAGCGAGGCGGCATGACGATCAGGGTTCTGCTGGTGGATGACGACCGCGCCGTGCGCGAGGCGCTGGGACAGACGCTGGAGCTGGCGGATCTCGACCCGATCCTCGCGGGCTCCTATGTCGCGGCCAAGGATCACATCGCGCCGGATTTCGACGGCGTCGTCGTCACCGATATCCGCATGCCCGGACGCGACGGGTTCCATCTTCTGGAGCGGGCGCGCGAGGTCGATCCCGATCTGCCGGTGATCCTGCTCACCGGCGAGGGCGACATTCCGATGGCGGTGCGGGCGATGGAGCGCGGCGCGCATGCCTTTCTCGAAAAGCCCTGCGCCCCGGCGGAGCTGGTCGCGGCGGTGAAGCGGGCGCTGGGCCTGCGCGCCGAGGTGCTGGCGGCGCGGCGCGCCCGCGCCGCCAGCGTGGCGGGGGATGCGGCGCGGCGGATGCTGGTGGGCCGCTCGGCGCAGGCCGAGGCGATGCGCGAGCGGGTGCGCGCCATCGCCCGCGCCTCGGCCGAGGCGCTGGTCTGCGGCCCGCCCGGCTCCGGCACCTCCAAGGTGGCCGAGGTGATCCATCTCATGTCGGCCTCGGCCCGCGCGCCTTTCGTCAAACGCGCGGGCGCCGGGCTCGACGAGGCGGCGCTTCGGGCGGCGTTCGAGGAGGCGGAGGGCGGCACGCTTTATCTCGACGAGATCACGGCGCTGCCGCCGGGCACGCAATACGCGCTGCTCGACCGGCTGGAGGGGGGCGGCGCGCGCCCGCGCGTGATCGGCGGCAGCACCCGCGATCCGGGCGCCGAGGCCGAGGCGGGGCGGCTCAACCCCGAACTCTACTGGCGGCTCGACCTGATGCGGGTCACGATCCCGGCGCTGCGCGAGCGGCCCGACGACATCCCGGTGCTGTTTCGCCATTACGTCGCGCAGGCCTGCGAACAGGCCAACCTGCCAATGCCCGAGATCGGGCCCGAGCTGCTCGCCCGGCTGATGGCGCGCGACTGGCCCGGCAATGCCCGCGCGTTGACCTCGGTGGCGATGCGGGTGGCGATGGGGCTCGACCCCGGTCTCGACGCGCCGCAGCAGGATGCGGGCGCGCCGGGCCTGACCGAGCAGCTCGCCCGCGTCGAGCGGTCGCTTCTGATCGAGGCGCTGCGCCGCCATGCCGGCCACGCCACCCGGACGGCCGAGGCGCTGAAGCTGCCGCGCAAGACCTTTTACGACAAGCTGGCCCGCCACGATCTGCGCCCCGAGGATTACCGCCGCGATTGAGTGTGTGGATTTCCACACATTCACCCCCTGCCGTTGTGCGGATTGTCGCGCATCAAGGCGGGGCACCCCGCCGATCCCGTGCAAAGACCGGCTTTCAACCGCCTGTTTTTCGGTCGCTTTCCGGATCCTTTGCGGATGCGCGGTTTCCGGCTTGAGCGGCGAAGATCCCGGCTGTCTTGTCGTCACGACGCAACGACAGTCTCATGGGAGGAGACACATGAAATACCTTTCCCTCGCCGCCACCGCCGCCGCCCTGTCGATCGCCGCGCAGGCCGCGCAGGCCGACCCGATGGGCTGTGACGCGGGTGAGACCGTGGTCAAGTTCAGCCATGTCACCAACACCGACAAGCACCCCAAGGGCATCGCCGCCGAGCTTCTCAAGACCCGCGTCAACGAGGAGATGGACGGCACGATGTGCATGGAGGTCTTCCCGAACTCCACGCTTTACACCGACGAGCAGGTGATCGAGGCGATGCTGCGCGGCGACGTGCAGATGGCCGCGCCCTCGCTGTCGCTGTTCGAGAGCATCACCAAGGCCTACCGCCTGTTCGACCTGCCGTTCCTGTTCGACGACATCGCCGCCGTCGACGCGTTCCAGGCCTCCGAGGAGGGCCTCGCGATGCTCGACAAGATGCAGCGCCGCGGCGTGCAGGGCCTGGGCTTCTGGCACAACGGCATGAAGCAGATGTCGGCCAACACGCCGCTTCTGGAGCCGGGCGATGCCGAGGGGCTGAAGTTCCGCGTGCAGCCCTCCGACGTGCTCGTGGCGCAGATGGAGGCGCTCGGCGCCAGCCCGCAGCCGATGGCCTTTGCCGAAGTCTACGGCGCGCTGCAGACCGGCGTCGTCGACGGGCAGGAGAACACCTGGTCCAACATCTATGGCCAGAAGTTCTTCGAGGTGCAGGACGGCATCACCGAGACCAACCACGGCGTGCTCGACTACATGGTCGTGGCGAGCGTCGACTTTCTCGACAGCCTCGACCCGGCGGTGCGCGACCAGCTCGTGACCATCACCGAGGAAGTGACCGCCGAGCGCAACGCCGCCGTCACGCAGGTCGATGCCGAGGCGCGGCAGGCGATCCTCGACGCGGGCGGCGAGATCCGCGAGCTGTCGGACGAGCAGCGCGCGGCCTGGGTCGAGACCATGAAGCCGGTCTGGGCGCAGTTCGAGGACGAGGTCGGCGCCGACATGATCGAGGCGGCCCAGAGCGCCGGCCAGTAAGCACCGGTCATGGAAAGCAGGGGGCCGGGCCGCCGCCGCGCGGCCCGGCCCCTTGCATGTCCGGGGCCCGCAACACGCCGCAAATTGAGGGGAGAGAGGGGATGAACGCCGTCCACACCACGCCCGGCAGGGGGCGCCTGGGGCGCATCGTCGAGGAGTTCGAGGAGGGCATGATCGCCTTCCTGCTCGGGGCGATGACGCTTTTGACCTGCACCAATGTCATCATGCGCTACGGCTTCAACAGCTCGATCATCTGGAGCCTCGAGACCGTGCTGATCCTGTTCGCCTGGCTGGTGCTGTTCGGCATCGCCTACGGCTTCAAGATCACCGCGCATCTGGGCGTGGACGCGGTCATCAACCTGCTGCCCGCCCGCGGCCGGCGGGTCGTGGCGCTGATCGCCTGCGCCGCCTCGCTCGCTTACGGCGTGCTGCTTTTGAAGGGCGCGTGGGATTACTGGGCGCCCTTTGCCGACCTGCCCAAGACCACCGGCATCTGGCTGCCCACCGGGTTCGACACGGCGGCCCGCACCACGTCCTATTTCGAGACCGACCAGATCCCGATGTTCGACTGGCTGCGCTTTCTCGAAGGCTGGATCAACTACGACGAGCGCTATTCCAAGATGCCGCGCGTGATCCCCTACCTGATCCTGCCGATCTCGGCCGCGCTGATCCTGTTTCGCCTGATCCAGGCCACGATCCGCATCTGGAAGGGCGAAGCCGAGAGCCTGATCGTCAGCCACGAAGCCGAGGACGCGGTGGCCGACGCCGCGCATATCAACCGGGAGATCTCCTGACCCATGGAAGTCGCAATCCTCTTCCTGATGATCGTCGGGCTGTTGCTGATCGGCGTGCCGATCGCCATCGCGCTGGGCCTGTCCTCGATCGTCTTCCAGCTCGTGTTCTCCGAAACCTCGCTCGCCTCGATCGCGCAGTCGCTCTATCAAGCCATGGCAGGGCATCCCTCGCTCTTGGCCATTCCCTTCTTCATCCTCGCCTCCTCCTTCATGTCGACGGGCGGCGTGGCGCAGCGGATCATCCGTTTTGCCATCGCCTGCGTCGGCCATTTCAAGGGCGGGCTCGCCATCGCGGGCGTGCTGGCCTGCATGATGTTCGCCGCCCTTTCGGGCTCCTCTCCGGCCACCGTGGTCGCGATCGGCTCCATCGTCATCGCGGCGATGCGGCAGGTGGGCTATACCCGCGAATTCGCCGCGGGCGTGATCTGCAACGCCGGCACGCTGGGCATCCTGATCCCGCCCTCGATCGTGATGGTGGTCTATGCCTCGGCCACCGACGTGTCGGTGGGCCGGATGTTCCTCGCCGGTGTCATCCCCGGCATCCTCGCGGGCGTGATGCTGATGATCACCATCTACGTGATGGCGCGGATCAAGGACATGCCCGCGGGCGACTGGCTCGGCTGGGGCGAAATCTGGGCCAGCTTCCGCGAGGCCTTCTGGGGCCTGTTCCTGATCGCGATCATCATGGGCGGCATCTATGGCCATCCGTGGGTCGATTTCTCGGGCGGCTTTCCGATCGTCTGGGCGCCGGGCGCCTTCACCCCGACCGAGGCCGCCGCCGTCGCCGCCGTCTATGCCTTTCTCGTGGCCACCTTCGTCTATCGCGACATGGGGCCGCTGGCAGCGAAGGCCGAGGGCGACCGCCCGACGCCGCTCTACCGCGCGCCATGGGCGCTGGTGACGGGCTTCGTGCACCGCGACACGCGCAAGACGCTGTTCGAGGCCGGCAAGCTGACCATCGTGCTGATGTTCATCATCGCCAACGCGCTGATCCTCAAGCACGTGCTGACCGACGAACAGATCCCGCAGCACATCGCCGAGGCGCTCTTGGGCGCCGGTCTCGGCCCGATCACCTTCCTGATCGTGGTCAACGTGATCCTGCTGATCGGCGGCCAGTTCATGGAGCCCTCGGGGCTTCTGGTGATCGTGGCGCCGCTCGTGTTCCCGATCGCGATCGAGCTGGGGATCGACCCGATCCATCTCGGCATCATCATGGTCGTCAACATGGAGATCGGCATGATCACGCCGCCCGTCGGCCTCAACCTCTTCGTCACCTCGGGCGTGGCGGGGATGTCGGTGATGGGCGTGGTGCGCGCGGCGCTGCCGTTCCTCGCGGTGCTCGCGGTGTTCCTGTTGATCGTGACCTACGTGCCGTGGATCTCCACCGCGCTGCCCAACGCCACGATGGGGCCGGAGATCATCGTCAACTGACGTCCCGGCCACCAGGAACGCGAAAGGGCGCCCCGCGGGGCGCCCTTTTTCATGTCCGGCAAAACCGTGTCAGACGGTGGATTCGAGCGCCGAGATGATCGGCGAGAAATCGGTGGATTTCAGGCTCGCCCCGCCGACCAGCGCGCCGTCGACATTCTCGACGGCAAAGATCTCGGCGGCGTTGTCGGGCTTGACCGAACCGCCATAGAGCAGGCGGATGCCGTTCCCGTCCTCGCCGAAGCGCTCGGCCAGCCTGGCGCGCAGCGCGCCGTGCACCTCGCCGATCTGCGCGGTCGAGGGCACCTTGCCGGTGCCGATCGCCCAGATCGGCTCGTAGGCGACGACGGTGTTGGCGGCGGTGGCGCCATCGGGCAGGGAGGCGGCGAGCTGGCCCGCCACCACGTCGAGCGTCTCGCCCGCCTCGCGCTGCGCGAGGCTTTCGCCAAGGCAGACGATCGCGGTGAGACCGGCCTTGTGCGCGGCCTCGGTCTTGGCGCGGACCATGTCGTCGGTCTCGCCGTGATCGGCGCGGCGCTCGGAATGGCCGGTGATCACGTAGCGCGCGCCCGCATCCTTGAGCATCTCGGCCGAGATGTCGCCGGTATGGGCGCCGCTTTCGGTGGCGTGGCAATCCTGCCCGCCGACGCGGATCGGCTGGCCGCCGAGCGAGAAGGCCATGCGCGAAACCAGCGTCGCGGGCGGGCAGACCACGATGTCGACGCGGGGTGCCGCCCACGCGATGCCCAGCGCCTCGATCTCCTTGAGATCGGCGTTGGTGCCGTTCATCTTCCAGTTTCCCGCGACCAGTTTGCGACCCATGTGCCGTCCTTTCCTGTGTGAAGAGTTGCGCCTGTGTAGACCAATTGCCGTTTGGGCAAAAGCCGAGGGGCCGGCCCCTCGCGGAACCGGCCCCCTCGAATGCCATGCGGCGGGCGGTCTCAGCCGATCCCGCGCTCCGCGGCCAGCTCGTTCACATCCTTGAACTTGATCGATTCGCCGCAGCCGCAGGCGTCCTCGACATTCGGGTTGCGGAACTTGAAGCCGCTTTCGAGCAGCGAGGTTTCATAGTCGATCTCGGTGCCGAACAGGAACATCTGCGCCATCGGCGCGATCATCACCCGCGCGCCGTCCTGCTCGACCGTCTCGTCATTGGGATCGGCGGCATCGACGTAATCCATGGTGTATTCCATGCCCGCGCAGCCGCCTTTCTTGAGACCGATGCGCAGCCCCGCATGGCCGCCCTTTTCCATCAGCCGGGCGATCTGCTTCGCGGCGGCGGGGGAAATGCTGACGGCCTGCTTGCCGGGAATCGAGAACATGCGTGCCTCCTGTTTGGGCTCGCCTTCTACATAAGGGCAGGGGGCGCGCGTCTCAAGCCGGGCTCAGGCGCTCTCTGCCGGGGTGGCCTGCGGGAACATCGAACGTCCCTGGCCTTCCAGCTCGGCCATCCGCTCCAGCAGCTTTTCGCGCATCGCGCAGGAGGTGGTCCACGAGCCGTTGGCATCGGCGCAGGCGGTGCAGAAGGTGACGGTCTTGCCGAACACGTCATGCCCGGTGGTCAGCACCATGTGGCTGTCGCGCTCGCCCAGGCCCTCGATCTCGCCTGAATCGACGAACTCGTAGAAGGCGATGCGCAGCGCCTCGACATCGGCGTCATGCGCCAGCCGGATCTCGACCTTGCGGATGATCGAGGGCTCGCGCATGGTCCAGTTCTCGAACGGTTCGGCCACGAATTCCGACACCGGCACCACGATCCGCGCGCCGGTCCAGCTTCGAAGCTGGACATAGGTGAAGTTGATCCGCTCCACGTTGCACCAGTAATCGCGGTAAAGCACCGTGTCGCCGATCTTGGCCGAGCGGTTCATCGCGATCTGCAGGCTCGACAGGATGTTGCCGAGGATGTGCCGCGCGGCAAAGCCCAACAGCAGCGTCAGCGCCCCCGCCGAGGCGAGGAAGGAAATGCCGAGCGCGCCGGTCAGGTTGGCCTCGGCCAGAACGATGCCGCCGCCGATCAGCGTGATCAGCACGATCAGGATGCGCCGCCCGGCGGCGAGACGGGTGGCGAGGTTGCGGCGGTTTTCCATGCTGGCGTCGAACAGCTGGTCGTCGTCGAAGGGCACGATGCGGTTGAGCACCGCGTCGACGCCGTTCAGCACGAAGATCACGGCGGCTGCGGTGAACCCCACCGCGATCAGCGGCGTCAGCACCGTGTCGATCCGGCCCGAGAAGACGAAGATGGCATCGGTGATCAGCATCACCGCCCCGGTCATCACCGCGAGGATGATCGGCATGCGGGTGGCGCGCAGGATATCGGTGAGCGAGCGCGAGCGCACCAGATGCGCGACCGCCGCCTGCGCCTGCCCGGTGAGCCAGCCGGCGAGACCGGCCAGCGCGAACATGATCGGCAGCCCGGCCAGTTCCCACCACATCAGCCCCCAGGCCACCTCGGCGCGCCAGCTGCCGGGAAGCTCTTCCTCGAGCCAGCTTGGCCCGTAGAGCGCGTGCATTTCCGGGATGTTGGCCACGGTCTGCCGCGAAAACACCCAGACCGGGTCGCCATCGGCTGGCTTGAGCCGGTTCAGGCGGATCGCCACGGGCCGGCCCGGAAGATCGACGAGATCGATCAGGATCGAACGCTGTGCCTGGCCCGCCACCGGGTTGTCGCTGCTGCCGCGCGCCTCGAGCGAGTCCGGGCGTTCGAGAAGCTCGGACCAGTTGATCACCGCCTTGCGGTCGAGCACCTGAACGAGATCCGCGGCAAGGCGGGGGCCGCGTTTTTCCTGCTCCTCGGGCGGAATGTCCGACAGGTCGAGCAGATGCGCCGCCGCCGCGCGCTCTCCCGCCGCCATGAGATCGAGCAGCGCCTCCATGGAGGATTGCGGCGTGGCGCGATCGAGACCGTCCGGCGGAGCGCCGAGCCCCTCGTTCAGGGTTTCGATCTCGAAATAGCCCGATCCGTCCTGCGCTGCGGCACCGCAGGCCGTGACGAGCCAGATCAGGGCGACGGCGATCAGGCGCCACGGGGCAATCGGCGTGTTCAACATGCGAAGGCAACAGGCCGGGGCGGTCGGGGTTCCCTGACATCGCATGCGATGTGCGGGCCCGTACCGCGCCGCACGCCTGTCACGGTCACGAAAAAGGGCGCCCGAAGGCGCCCCATGTCAGTCCGTTGCAAACGTCGCCGCGCTTACATGAAGCCCAGTTCGAGCCGCGCCTCGTCGGACATCATCTCCATGCCCCATTGCGGCTCCCAGACCAGCGCGACGTCGACCTGCTTGACGCCTGGCACGGCACCCACCGCGTCGGCGACCCAGCCCGGCATTTCGCCGGCGACGGGGCACCCCGGCGCGGTCAGCGACATCTTGATGTCGACCGCGCTCTCCTCGTCGATATGGATCGTGTAGATCAGGCCGAGATCATAGATGTTCACCGGGATCTCGGGATCGTAGACCGAGCGGCAGGCCTCGACGATCTGGTCGTAGAGCGCGTGGTCGGTCGTGGAGGGCGCGATCAGCGGCGTGCCTTCGAGTTGGGTGTCGGGCATGGGCTGTCCTTGGGCTGGAGCGGGGCGCGCTTTGGCGGCGCCGATACCTGAGCGATCATATAGGAAAAGAGGGGCACGGGGTAAAGGGCGGCGCGGCGGGACGGGATGTCGCGCATGGTGGCTGGTGGCGGGATCTGCGTATTTGGGGAATGGTGAAAGGGGATCGCGCCCCCCGGATGCGCGGCGCATGGATCATGGGCGCGCCGTGTTCCATTTCACCATTCTCCAAATACGCAAATCCGCCCGTTGCGGCCGGAGCCGCCGCCCGGGCCCCGAAGCGCTCAGCCGACGCGGCGCCCGTCGGCGTCGATCACCGGCGTCCCGTCTTCCTTGAAAAGCGGGCCGGGCGGCAGCGCGTCGAGCAGGTCGAGCACGGTTTCGGACGGGCGGCACAGCCGCACCCCCTTGGGGCTCGCGACGATGGGCCGGTTCACCAGCACCGGATGCGCGACCATGGCGTCGAGCAGCGCGTCGTCGCCGACGCTCTCGTCCAGCAGCCCAAGCTCGGCCGCGGGCGACTTCGAGGTCCTGAGCGCCGCCCGCGGGCTGAGACCGGCGGCGGCGAACAGGGCGAGAAGCTGCGGTTTCGTCCAGCCGGTGTCGAGATATTCGATCACGACCGGCTCCGTGCCCGAGGCGCGGATCAGGTCGAGCACGTTGCGCGAGGTGCCGCAATCGGGGTTGTGATGGATGACGATGCTCATGCGGAGGTCTCCTGTCGGGCGTTCGGGGCAAAGAGCCAGCCCGCCACCGCCACGCCGATCATCGCGCCCGCCAGCTGCGCCACGACGAAGCCGGGCAGGTCGAAGGGCCGGATGCCGGAAAAGGTGTCGGTGAAGCTGCGCGCGATGGCGACGGCGGGGTTGGCAAAGCTGGTCGAGGCGGTGAACCAGTAGGCGGCGGTGATGTAGAGCCCCACCAGCCACGGCACCGCGGCGGGCGCCTGCCGGACCCCGGCAAGGATGGTGAAGACGAGGCCGAAGGTCGCCACGATTTCCGCAAGCCATTGCGGCCCGCCGGTGCGGATCCTGGTCGCGGTCTGCAATACCGGCAGGTCGAACATCCCGTGCGCCAGCAGCGCCCCCGCGATGCCGCCCGCCACCTGCGCGAGGATATAGGGCGCGACCTCGCTCCACGGCGCCTGTCGGCGCACCGCGAAGGCCAGCGTCACGGCGGGGTTGAAATGCGCGCCCGAGATCGGCCCGAGACAGGTGATCAGCACCACGAGGATCGCCCCGGTGGGCAGCGTGTTGCCCAAGAGCGCCAGCGCCACGTCGTCGGTCAGGCTTTCGGCCATGATCCCCGAGCCGACCACCGCGCAGACCAGCAGGCCGGTGCCCAGCGCTTCGGCGAACAGACGGCGCGCGAGGCTCATGCTTCCGCTCCGGGGCGGCACAGCTCGGGCTGGCCGCCGCAGCAATCCTCGACGAGGAAATCCACCAGCGCGCCGACGCACTCCATCCGCGCGAAATAGCGGATGGAGCGGCCTTCGCGGCGGCTGTCGACCAGCCCGGCGCCGTGCAGCACCGACAGGTTGGCCGACATGGTGTTCTGCCGCGCGCCAAGCGCCTCGGCGATCTCGCCCGCGGCAAGCCCCGAAGGCCCCGCCTTGACCAGAAGCCGGAAGGCATCGAGCCGCGAAGGCTGGGCGAGGGCGGCGAGGGCCGTGATGGCGTCTGTCTGTTCCATGAATCTGGAATTATCGATATGATAGGCCCCCGTCAAGCCATGCCGATTGCGCGGCGCCGCGTTGGGCGCTATCGCCGGACCATGAGCTTTTCCTTTTCCCTGAACGCCACCGATGGCGCCGCCCGCACCGGGGTCATCTCGACCCCGCGCGGCGAGATCCGCACCCCCGCCTTCATGCCGGTCGGCACCGCCGCCACCGTCAAGGCGATGATGCCCGACAGCGTGCGCCAGACCGGCGCCGACATCCTTCTGGGCAACACCTATCATCTGATGCTGCGCCCGACGGCCGAACGGATCGACCGGCTCGGGGGGCTGCACAGGTTCATGAACTGGGATCGGCCGATCCTCACGGATTCGGGTGGATTCCAGGTGATGAGCCTGGCGTCCCTGCGCAAGCTCACCGAGCGCGGCGTCACCTTCAAGAGCCATATCGACGGCTCCAAGCACGAGATCACGCCCGAACGCTCGATGGAGATCCAGAAGCTTCTGGGCTCCGACATCGTCATGGCCTTCGACGAATGCCCGGCGCTTCCGGCGGATCGCGAGCGGATCGCGGAGTCGATGCGGTTGTCGATGCGCTGGGCGCAGCGCAGCCGCGACGCCTTTGGCGACCGGCCCGGCCACGCGCTGTTCGGCATCCAGCAGGGCGGTCTGGAGCCGGATCTGCGCGAGGAGAGCGCCGAGAAGCTGCGCGAGATCGGCTTTGAGGGCTACGCCGTGGGCGGGCTCGCGGTGGGCGAGGGGCAGGAGGCGATGTTCGGCTGTCTCGATTACGCGCCCGGCCAACTGCCCGAAGACAAGCCGCGCTATCTCATGGGGGTGGGCAAGCCCGACGACATCGTCGGCGCCGTCAAGCGCGGCATCGACATGATGGATTGCGTGCTGCCGTCGCGATCGGGGCGGACGGGGCAGGCCTGGACCCGGCGCGGGCAGGTCAATTTGCGCAATGCCCGCCATGCCGACGATCCGCGTCCCCTGGATGAAGACTGCACCTGCCCGGCCTGCCGCAACTACAGCCGCGCCTATCTGCACCATGTCGTGCGCAGCCAAGAGATGATCGCGGGCATGCTGCTGACATGGCACAATCTGCATTACTACCAGGAGCTGATGGGCGGGATGCGCGATGCCATCGCGGATCACGATTTCGAAGGCTTCGAGGCGCGGTTTCACGCCCGGCGCGCCGAGGGGGATATCGAGCGGCTCTAGGGCAGGGACGGGATTTGCGTATTTTTTGAATGGTGAAAGGGGATGCCGGCGGGCCATCGTCGCCGGTTCCTCCGCCTGTGGTGCGCGGACGCACAGCAATCCGCGCGAAGCCTCCGTCTTGCGGCGCTGCAGCGACGGCATAGCTCGGGTCCAACCTTTTCACGAGGATCCGAGAATGACCGACAAGCTGTTCACCCCCGGCACGCTGGGCGACGTCGAGCTGAAGAACCGCGTCCTGATGGCGCCGCTGACCCGCAACCGCGCCAGCCGCGAGGGCGACGCGCCCTACGACATCCATGTCGAATATTACCGCCAGCGCGCGGGCGCGGGGCTCATCATCACCGAGGCCACGCAGATCACCCCCGAGGGCAAGGGCTATATCCAGACCCCCGGCATCTACAGCCGCGAACAGATCGACGGTTGGAAGCGGGTCGTGGACGCCGTGCATGGCGAGGGCGGCAAGATCGCCCTGCAGCTGTGGCATGTGGGCCGGATCAGCCATGTCTCGCTGCAGGAAAACGGCCAGAAACCGGTCGCGCCCTCGGCGATCAAGGCCGAGGCGCAGACCGTGACCGAAGAGGGCTTCGTCGACGTGTCCGAACCGCGCGCTCTGGAGACCGGCGAAATGCCGCGGCTCGTGGAGGATTACCGCCGCGCGGCGCAGAACGCGCGCGAGGCGGGCTTCGACATGGTCGAGATCCACGCCGCCAACGGCTATTTGCTCGACCAGTTCATCCGCGACGGCGCCAACAAGCGCGACGACGCCTATGGCGGCAGCCCCGAGAACCGCGCGCGGCTGATCCTCGAGGTGGTCGACGCGGTGGTCGAGGTCTATGGCGCCGGGCGCACCGGCATCCGCCTGTCGCCGCTGATCGAGGTGGCCGGGCTGAGCGACAGCGACCCGATGTCGGTCTATGGCTATCTCATCCCCGAGCTGAGCCGGCGCGGCATCGCCTATGTCCACATGGTGGAGCCGGGCACGCAGGGCGATCTCGACCAGGATCTCGGGCACAAGACCGCGCAGCTGCGCGAGCTGTTCGACGGCGCCTACATCGCCAATGCCGGCTATGGGCGCGACAGCGCGATCCGCGTCACGAACAGCGGGCAGGCCGATTTCGTGGCCTTCGGGCGGCCCTATATCGCCAACCCCGATCTGGCGCGGAGGCTGGAGATCGACGCCGAGCTGAACGAGGGCGACCAGTCGACCTATTACGGCGGCGGCGTCGAGGGCTATCTCGATTATCCGACGCTCGAACAGCAAAAAGCCGCCTGACCGATCACCGGGCGGGCGGGGCATCGCGCCTTGCCCGCCCCCGCTCCGCCGGGCACATTGCCGCGAGAGCCGCGCGACACGCGCTTGAACTGGCCGGTCGGTTCACCCAAGTAACACCCCGGACAGGAGACGGTCACAAGGCTGCCGCACAGCGGGGTCAGACCGTCTTGCCAAGAACAAGGATACAAAGAGCATGCAAGAGTCCCTCAGCCCCTCCTACCCGGTGCTGCCTCTGCGCGACATCGTGGTGTTCCCGCACATGATCGTGCCGCTCTTCGTGGGCCGCGAGAAATCGGTGCGCGCGCTGGAAGAGGTCATGGCCGATGACAAGCAGATCCTGCTGTCGAGCCAGGTCGATCCCGGCGTCGACGAGCCGAGCTCGGAGGGCATCTACAAGGCCGGCGTGCTGGCGAACGTGCTGCAGCTTCTGAAGCTGCCCGACGGCACCGTGAAGGTGCTGGTCGAAGGCAAGACGCGGGTGCGCATCACCGAGTTCGTCGACAATGACAGCTTCTTCGAGGCCCGCGCCGAATACCTGACCGAGACGCCCGGCGACCGCGACATCGTCGCCGCGCTGGTGCAGAGCGTCGCGCAGGAATTCGAGCGCTATTCGAAGATCCGCAAGAACATCCCCGAGGAGGCGCTTTCGGCCGTCACCGAGGCGAGCGATCCCGACAAGCTGGCCGACCTCGTCGCCGGTCATCTCGGCATCGACGTGAAGCAAAAGCAGGATCTCTTGGAGACGCTCGACATCGGCGAGCGGCTGGAGAAGGTCTATGGCCTGATGCAGGGCGAGATGTCGGTGCTGCAGGTCGAGAAGAAGATCAAGACCCGCGTCAAGAGCCAGATGGAGAAGACCCAGCGCGAATATTACCTGAATGAGCAGATGAAGGCCATTCAGAAGGAGCTGGGCGACGGCGAGGAGGGCGAAGGCGAGGTCGCCGAGCTCGAAAAGCGCATCGAGGAGACCAAGCTTTCGGACGAGGCGCGCGAAAAGGCGCAGGCCGAGCTCAAGAAGCTCAAGAACATGAGCCCGATGTCCGCCGAAGCCACGGTCGTGCGCAACTATCTCGACTGGCTGCTCTCGATCCCGTGGAACGCGCCCTCGCGCACGAAAAAGGATCTCGGCCACGCCCAGAAGGTGCTCGACGACGACCATTTCGGCCTCGAGAAGGTCAAGGAGCGGATCGTCGAATACCTCGCCGTGCAGCAGCGCTCGAAGAAGCTGAAGGGGCCGATCATGTGCCTCGTCGGCCCGCCGGGCGTCGGCAAGACCTCGCTCGGCAAATCGGTCGCGAAATCGACGGGGCGCGAGTTCATCCGCATCAGCCTTGGCGGCGTGCGGGACGAGTCCGAGATCCGCGGTCACCGCCGGACCTATATCGGCTCCATGCCGGGCAAGATCATCCAGGCGCTGAAGAAGGCCAAGACCTCGAACCCGCTGATCCTGCTCGACGAGATCGACAAGATGGGGCAGGACTTCCGCGGCGATCCGGCGAGCGCGATGCTCGAGGTGCTCGATCCCGAGCAGAACGGCACCTTCGTCGATCATTACCTCGAGGTCGAATACGACCTGTCGAACGTGATGTTCCTGACCACGGCGAACTCCTACAACATGCCGGGGCCGCTTCTGGACCGGATGGAGATCATCAGCCTCGCGGGCTACACCGAGGAAGAAAAGCGCGAGATCGCGCGCCAGCACCTGCTGCCCAAGGTTCTCAAGAACCACGGGCTGAAGGACAAGGAGTTCGCGATCGACGACGCGGCGCTCACCGAGATGGTGCGCACCTATACCCGCGAAGCCGGCGTGCGGAACCTCGAGCGCGAGCTGTCGAAGATCGCCCGCAAGGCGGTGACCAAGATCGTCCGCAAGGAGGTTACCTCGGTCGAGGTGACGCCTGCGAATCTCGACGACTTTCTCGGCGTGAAGCAGTTCCGCTACGGGCTGGCCGAGAAGGAGGACCAGGTCGGCGTCGTCACGGGTCTGGCCTGGACATCGGTGGGCGGCGACCTGCTGCACATCGAGGCGCTCAAGCTGCCGGGCAAGGGCCGGATGAAGACCACCGGCAAGCTCGGCGACGTGATGAAGGAATCGATCGACGCGGCGTCGAGCTACGTGCGCTCGATCAGCCCGCAGATCGGGGTGAAACCGCCGCGCTTCGACCGGATGGACATCCACGTCCACGTCCCGGACGGGGCGACCCCGAAGGACGGGCCCTCGGCCGGTCTCGCCATGGTGACCTCGATCGTGTCGGTGCTGACCGGGATTCCGATCCGCAAGGACATCGCCATGACCGGCGAGGTGAGCTTGCGCGGCAACGCCATGCCGATCGGCGGTCTGAAGGAAAAGCTGCTCGCCGCGCTTCGGGGCGGCATCAAGACGGTGCTGATCCCGGAGGAGAACGAGAAGGATCTCGCCGAGATCCCCGACGTGGTGAAGCAGGGGCTGGAGATCATCCCCGTGACCCACGTGTCCGAGGTGCTCAAGCACGCGCTGGTGCGCCAGCCCGAGCCGATCGAGTGGGACGAGGAGGCCGAAGAGGCCGCCGCCGCCGCCCGTGCGCTCGAAGGCCGCGATGGCACCGGCAGCACGGCCCATCACTGAGCCGCCGCCATGATGCGACGGGAAAGGGCGCCCCTCGGGGCGCCCTTTTCGTTTTTCGCCAGATTGCCGCAGGGGAGGTCTTGCGCCCTGCGCCGCGGGGCGCTAAACGACGCGCCAACGGGTGATTAGCTCAGTGGTAGAGCGCTTCGTTCACATCGAAGATGTCAGGGGTTCAAATCCCTTATCACCCACCATGATACGGAAGGCGCGCCCATCGGGCGCGCCTTTTGCGTTTCACCCCTGCGGCACCCGCGCCAGCACCGCGCGCATCAGCCGCGCCGAATTGGTCGCCGCCACCGACAGGAAGGCCGCGATCTCGTTTTCGCCGTCGCCGCCGCCCGCGAGGTCTGACAGCGACCGAAACGCGATGAAGGGCACGGCGTTGGCATAGGCCACCTGCGCGACGCTGGCGCTCTCCATGTCGAGCACGCGGGCCTCGAACATCTCGAAGGCGTGGTCACGAAAGCCGGCATTGTCCATGAAGACCGGCCCCGAGACGCCATTGCCGCCGATCACCACCTGCGGCGCGGTCTCGCCGACCTGTTCGAGCACGACGCCCTGGGCCGCCGCCTGCGCAATCTCCATCAGCGCCGGGTCGCTGTCGAACCAGAACCGGCTTTCGGGCGCATGGCCGCCCGGCGGTACCACGTCGACGCCGCGCGTGTGGATCATGCCGTAATTGGCCACCGGCGCGCCCATCCAGCCGGGCAGCGCGTAGCCCTGCGCCGTCTCGCGGGCAAACGCCCCTTCGAGGTAATGCGCCCAGCGTTCGGCTACCACCACGTCGCCGATGCCGAGGCTCGGGTCGACGCCGCCGGCGATGCCGGAAAACAGGATCGCGGTGACGTTGAAATGATCGAGCGCGGCTTGCGTCGTCATCGCGGCGTTGACCATCGAGATGCCCGACAGGAACAGCACCACCTCGCGCCCTTCGAGCCGCCCGGTCAGGTAGGTCGCAGGCCCGATGCGCCGAGTTTCGGGCGCCTCCAGCGCGGCTTCGAGAAGCGCGATCTCGGGCGCAAAGGCCGAGATCACCGCGATTCGCGGCAGGCGGTCGGGCGGCGCCGAGGTCAGGGGCTGCGCCTGCGCGATGGCGTCTGCGCCGAGGGGGAACTGGGTCATGCGAACTCCGCGATGCTGGTCGGTCGGCCCAGCTACGGCGCGCGGGCGGCGCGCGTCCAGCCCCCGCGCACGCCGCGGCCCGTCAGAAAAGCCGCCCGCCCGGTCCCGCCAGCCGCTTGCAGGGATCGGCGTCGGGCTCCAGCCCGATGTCGCGCGCGAGGTGCCGGTTCAAACGCAGCTCGCGCAGCCGCAGCACCTGCTGGGCGTGACGCATCGATTGCAGCTCGTCGCACAGCGCGGCGTCATGCGGGTCACGGGCGCGGCCACGGGGCGCGAACACCCCGGCAAGGCGGCGCAGTGGGTGGAACGGGCGGGGCAGGGTCATCGTCATGGTCTTGGCTCCTCGGAGGCTTGCGATTCCGCTTGGGAGCCCTCAACCTGCGACCTCAAGTAAGGTTGAGGTCAAGCGTCATGCCGAGAAAACCCGTCCCCTCCGATCTCAGCGTCGGGCAGATGGCCGCGCGCGCCGGGGTGCCGGTTTCGACGCTGCATTACTACGAGGCCGAGGGGCTGATCCGCAGCTGGCGCACGGAGGCCAATCACCGCCGTTATGACCGGCGCGAGCTGCGCCGCGTGGCGATCGTCAAGGTGGCGCAATCGGTGGGCGTGCCTTTGTCCGAGGTGCGGGCGGTGCTCGACCGCCTGCCGCGCGACCGCGCCGTGTCGGCGCGCGACTGGGCCGAGGCCGCGGCGCCGTGGCGCGCGCTGCTCGACGAACGGATCGCGCTGATGACCCGGCTACGCGACCAGATGGGGCATTGCATCGGCTGCGGCTGCCTGTCGCTCGATGCCTGTCCGCTTTATAACGGCGAGGATCGGCTGGGCCGCTTTGGCCCCGGCCCGCGCCGCTGGACCGGCGGCAGGGGAGAGCGCGCGTGAGACTGCCCGAGATCTACGTGTTGCGGCATGGCGAGACCGAGTGGAACCGCGCGCGGCGGATGCAAGGCGGGTTCGATTCGCAGCTGACCGAAACGGGCCGGGCGCAGGCCCGCGCCATGGGCCGGATGCTGGCCGCGCGCGGCGTCGATGCGGCGAGCCACCGATTGCTGTCTTCGCCGCAGGGCCGCGCCGTGGAGACCGCGCGCCTTGCCTTCGGCGTAGCACCCGAGCCCGATCCCCGGCTGCGCGAGATCGCCATGGGCGATTGGTCCGGGCTTGAGCGGGCCGAGATCGATGCGCGCTGGCCCGGCCCGCCGGGCGAGCATTTCATCGATTTCTACGCCCGCGCCCCGAACGGCGAGGGATTCGCCGCGCTCTGGGCGCGCTGCGCCGATCTTCTGGCCGATCTCGACCGGCCCGCGATTCTCGTGACCCACGGCATGACCTCGCGGGTGCTGCGCACCATCGCGACGGGCGGCACGCGCGCCGATCTGGCGCGGCTGCCCGGCGGGCAGGGGGTGGTGTTTCGTTTGAAACAAGGGCGGCACGAGCGGCTCGTGGCCCCACTTGCAGCCGGGCAGGCGGGCCGCTAAACGGAACCGCGCGGGTGGTTAGCTCAGTTGGTAGAGCGCTTCGTTTACACCGAAGATGTCGGGGGTTCGAGCCCCTCACCACCCACCATCCCTTTCAGCTCCTTCTGCCAAGCCGCCGGGGTCGCGACGCGATTGCGGCGCTGCTTTCGTGGCGTCTTCCCCCTGTCCGGGGTCTTGCCCCGAGGTCAGGGCAAACAATCTCGCAAAGGGGGCGATTTTGCACGGATCGGCGCTTGACGCCCCCCGCCACTGTGCCTAGAACCCGCCTCACGTTCGGTGCTACCGGACGACGAGATGCGCGGTTGTAGCTCAGTTGGTTAGAGTACCGGCCTGTCACGCCGGGGGTCGCGGGTTCGAGCCCCGTCAACCGCGCCATTCTCGTTCGTTCCAGATGCTCCGGGCCTTGTGCGCGGTTGTAGCTCAGTTGGTTAGAGTACCGGCCTGTCACGCCGGGGGTCGCGGGTTCGAGCCCCGTCAACCGCGCCACTAGACGCCATCACGGCCCCGCCGCTCATTCGAGCGCGGGGCCGTATGCGTTTCGACGCCATTCGCGATCTCATGCGGCGCGCGGGCCGATGCCGTTGGATCCGCGTATTTTCGGAATGGTGAAACGAGAGCGCGCGCGCATCCTTCACCATTCTCCAAATACGCATGGCGACCGGCGGGCCGCCTTGCGCGCCGGTTCCGTCCCCTCGCGCTCAGCCCCGCTCGGCCAGTACCGCGAGGATTCGCGCCCAGGAGCGGATGCCCTTGTGAAAGCTGCGCAGGTCGTATTTCTCGTTCGGGCTGTGGATCAGGTCGTCGTCATTGGCAAAGCCGACCAGCATCGAATCCATGCCCAGCTCGGTCTTGAAATACCCCGCGATCGGGATGGAGCCGCCCGCGCCGACAAAGGCCGCCGGGTTGGGCCACTCGGCGCTGAGCGCCTGCCGCGCCGTCTCGAAGGCCGGGTCGTCGGTCGCCATGACGCTGGCCGGCGCGGCGCCATGGCCATAAAAGTCGACCGTGCAATCGGGCGGCAGCATCGATTGCACATGGGCGCGGAACGCCGCGCGGATCTTCTGCGGATCCTGCTGCCCCACGAGGCGAAAGCTGATCTTGGCGCTGGCCTGGCTTGGCAGCACGGTCTTGAAGCCCGCCCCCGCATAGCCGCCCGCGATGCCGTTCACCTCGCAGGTCGGGCGCGCCCAGATCATCTCGAGCGCGGTGCGGTCGGCTTCGCCCGCCGGGTGGCTCAGCCCGACACCGCCGAGAAAGGCGCCCTCGTCGAAGCCCAGGCCCTCCCACTGGGCGCGCAGCTCGGGCGTGATCTCGGGCACGCCGTCGTAAAAGCCGGGCAGGGTGACGCGGCCATGATCGTCGTGCAGCGCCGCGATGATCCGCGCCAGCACCCGGATCGGGTTGACCGCCGGGCCGCCATAGGCGCCCGAATGCAGGTCGCGGTCGGGGCCGGTGATGACGATCTCCTCGCCCACGAGCCCGCGCAGCATGGTGGTGATCGCGGGGGTGTCGCGGTCGAACAGCCCGGTGTCGCAGATCAGCGCGAGATCGGCGCGCAGCGCGTCGGCATTCTCGCGCAAAAACGGCACCAGCGAGGGCGAGCCGGATTCCTCTTCGCCCTCGAACAGGATCGAGACCCGCGCGGGGAGCTGCCCATGCACCGCGACCCAGGCGCGGCAGGCCTCGACGAAGGTCATCAGCTGACCCTTGTCGTCGCTCGCGCCGCGGCCGCGGATGACGCGGCCCGCGGGCGTGTCCTCGACCGAAGGTTCGAAGGGCGGGGTTTTCCACAATTCCAGCGGGTCGGCGGGCTGCACGTCGTAATGGCCGTAGAACAGCAGCTGCGGGCCGTTCTCGCCCATGTTGCCGGTGACCATCGGGTGGCCGGGCGTGTCGCGCCGCGCCGCGTTCGAAAAGCCGATCGATCGCAGGTCATCGACCAGCCAGTCGGCGGCGGCGCGGCAATCGTCGCGGTTGGCCGGATCGGTCGAGATCGAAGGGATCCGCATGAGCGCCATCAGCCGCGCGGTCGCGGCCTCGAGATCGGCGTCGATGCGGGCAAGGACGGGGTCGAGTGTCATGGGAACTCCTGCTATGCTTGGCCGCAGACTGGCCGTGCCGCGTGGCCCTGTCCAGCATTCGGGCAGCCTTGCGGCCCGTGCAGGGCCAATATGCGGCAGGGTGGCAAATTGTAGCGTGTTCTCCGGGCGCAAGATTGCCTATATGCCAGCCAACGGCCAAATGCCGGGGCCGTGCCGCCCCGTGAGACGAAAAGGGGAAGGATGCCCGTGGATTACGAAGCAGGGCTCGACGCCGCCATCGGCAAGCTGCACAGCGAAGGCCGCTACCGCACCTTCATCGACATCGCCCGTCGCAAGGGCCAGTTCCCGCACGCCACATGGCACAAGCCGGACGGCACCGAGGCGCCGGTCACGGTCTGGTGCGGCAACGACTATCTCGGCATGGGCCAGCATCCGGTCGTGCTTTCGGCGATGCACGAGGCGCTCGACGCGGTCGGCGCGGGGTCGGGCGGCACGCGCAACATCTCCGGCACCACGGTCTATCACAAGCGGCTCGAGGCCGAGCTTGCGGATCTGCATGGCAAGGAGGCGGCGCTTTTGTTCACCTCCGCCTACATCGCCAACGACGCGACGCTGTCGACGCTGCCGCGGCTGTTTCCGGGGCTGATCATCTATTCCGACGCGCTCAACCACGCCAGCATGATCGAGGGCGTGCGCCGCAATGGCGGCGCCAAGCGCATCTTCCGGCACAACGACGTGGCGCATCTGCGCGAGCTTCTGGAGGCCGACGATCCCGACGCGCCCAAGCTGATCGCCTTCGAGAGCGTCTATTCGATGGATGGCGATTTCGGACCCATCGCCGAGATCTGCGATCTCGCCGAGGAGTTCGGCGCGCTCACCTATATCGACGAGGTGCACGCGGTCGGCATGTATGGCCCGCGCGGCGGCGGCGTCAGCGAACGCGACGGGCTCGCCCATCGGATCGACCTGATCAACGGCACGCTGGGCAAGGCGTATGGCGTGATGGGCGGCTATGTCGCCGCCTCGGCCAAGATGGTCGACGCGGTGCGCTCCTATGCGCCGGGCTTCATCTTCACCACCTCGCTGCCGCCGGCGGTGGCGGCGGGTGCTGCGGCGAGCGTCGCGCATCTCAAGACCGATCAGCTTCTGCGCGAGCGCCACCAGACCCAGGCGAAGATCCTCAAGACCCGGCTGCGGGCGCTGGGCCTGCCGGTCATCGACCATGGCAGCCACATCGTTCCGGTGATGGTCGGCGATCCGGTCCACACCAAGCTGATCTCTGACATGCTGCTTGCCGATTACGGTATCTACGTGCAGCCGATCAATTTTCCGACCGTGCCGCGCGGCACCGAACGGCTGCGCTTCACCCCGTCGCCGGTGCATGGGCCGTCCGAAATGGACGCGCTGGTGCGGGCGCTCGACGGGCTGTGGTCCCATTGTGCGCTAAATCGCGCCGAATTGACGGGGTAACCATATCTCACGGTGCGGTGCGTCGAGCCCCGTGCTACACTGAACCCCAAGACCTCTCGGGAGTTGTATGAAAAGACAGCCCCGGCAGGTCATCGGGGGCGGGCAGAGACGGGATAACTCGATATGATCGGGCGGAGCTTCAGGCGTGCCAACGCCGCGGAAGAGGCCGAAGCCAAGGGCTTCGATGCCTTCGAATTGCGTCTGGGCGACCTGATGCGCGGCGAACGCGCGACCATGGGCAAGAGCCTGCTCGACGTGCAGCGCGAGCTCAAGATCAAGGCCGCCTATATCGCCGCCATCGAGAACTCCGACCCCGGCGCCTTTGACACGCCCGGCTTCATCGCCGGTTATGTGCGCTCCTATGCGCGCTATCTCGGCATGGATCCCGACACCACCTACGAGACCTTCTGCCGCGAATCCGGGTTCACCACCGCGCATGGCATGTCCGCCGCCGCCTCGATCGTGCGGCCCGACCGCGCGGTGCAGAGCACCAGCCTCGGCAAGGACATCTTTTCCGACTCCGCGACCCCCTTTTTGCCGCCGGCCGAGCGTATCCTCGCGGGATTCGAGCCGCGCGCGCTCGGCTCGGTGGCGGTGCTGCTCTTGCTGATGGGCGGTCTGGGCTATGGCGGCTGGTCGGTGCTGCAGGAGGTGCAGAAGGTGCGTCTCGCGCCGGTGGAGCAGACGCCCGCGATCCTCGCGCAGGTCGACCCGCTCGCCGGGGGCGGACGCCCCGAGACCGGGGCGGCGGGCGCGACCGAAATGGCCGCGCTGGCCCCCGCCGCGCCCGAGGCGCTCGACCGGCTCTACCGGCCGCAGGCGCTCGACGTGCCGGTCATGACCCCGCGCGACGGCCCGATCGCCGCGCTGGTGACCCAGCCGCGCCACCCCGGTCAGGACGCGCCGCAGGTCCAACTGGCCTCGGCCGGCGGCGATGCTGACACCGATGACGCCTCCGACCGTGAGCCGAGCCCGATGCTCGCCGCGCTCGACGCCGTCGAGACGCCCGCCGTGTCCATTCCCGACGACATCGCCCTTGCGCTGGCCGAGGCGGGCGTCGACGCGCCGGCCGTGCGCGTGACCGAGGACCCGGCCCCGACCGTCAGGATGGTCGCGGTGCGCCCGGCCTGGGTGCGGGTGAAATCCGCCGATGGCACGACGCTGTACGAAGGCATCATGAATGGCGGCGATTCGTGGGAGGTGCCCGCGCTCGAGGACGCGCCGTCGCTGCGCGTCGGCGAATCCGGCGCCGTCTATTTCGCGGTGGCGGGCCAGCATTACGGCCCGGTCGGCGATACCGGCACCGTGACCTCGAATGTGGGCTTGTCGGTGGACAATCTGACCACCAGCTATCAGGTTGCCGATCTGGAGCGCGACTCCGACCTGGCAGAGCTGGTCCGGGTCGCCGAGGCCGCCCCCACCGAATGACGCCGCGCCGGCCCCGCGCCCCGCGGCCCTGAACCGCGAGAGGTTATCCATGTCCCTGAACGCCGTGCGCCCCTGGCGCGAGATCCAGCGTCGCAAGTCGCGCCAGATCATGGTGGGGCGCGTCCCCGTGGGTGGCGACGCGCCGATCTCGGTGCAGACGATGACCAACACCGACACCACCGATGTGCGCGCCACGATCGACCAGATCACCCGCGCCGCCGAGGCGGGCGCCGACATCGTCCGCGTGTCCACCCCGGACGAGGACAGCACCCGCGCGCTGCGCGAGATCACGCGCGAAAGCCCGGTGCCGATCGTCGCGGACATCCATTTCCACTACAAGCGCGCCATCGAGGCCGCCGAGGCGGGCGCGGCCTGCCTGCGGATCAACCCCGGCAATATCGGCGATGCCAAACGCGTGGCCGAGGTGGTGCGCGCCGCCCGCGATCACGGCTGCTCGATCCGCATCGGCGTCAATGCCGGGTCGCTGGAGCGGCACCTTCTGGAAAAATACGCCGAGCCGTGCCCCGACGCGATGGTCGAAAGCGGGCTCGACCACATCAAGCTTTTGCAGGATCACGACTTCCACGAGTTCAAGATCTCGGTAAAGGCCTCGGACGTGTTCCTCGCCGCCGCCGCCTACCAGCAGCTGGCCGACGCGACCGATGCGCCGATCCATCTCGGCATCACCGAGGCGGGCGGCCTGACCTCGGGCACGATCAAATCCGCCATCGGCATGGGCAACCTGCTGTGGTCGGGCATCGGCGACACGATCCGCGTCAGCCTCTCGGCCGACCCGGTCGAGGAGGTGAAGGTCGGCTTCGAGATCCTCAAATCACTCGGCCTGCGCCATCGCGGCGTCAACATCATCTCCTGCCCCTCCTGCGCGCGGCAGGGCTTCGACGTGATCAAGACCGTCGAGGCGCTGGAACAGCGGTTGGAACACGTGAAGACGCCGATGTCGCTGTCGATCATCGGCTGCGTGGTCAACGGCCCCGGCGAGGCGTTGATGACCGATGTGGGCTTTACCGGCGGCGGCGCCGGCAACGGCATGGTCTATCTCGCCGGCAAGCAGAGCCACCGCATGTCGAACGACCAGATGATCGACCATATCGTCGAGCAGGTCGAGAAGAAGGCCGCCGAGATCGAGGCCCGCGACAAGGCCGCCGAAGCCGCCGAGTGAGCCGATCCGGATCGGGCGGGGCGGTCGATTTCCGCCGATGGATCGGCCATTTCCCGCCTGATTCTGGGGGGTTGTCCGATTGGGCCGTGAACCCCGCCGCCCCGTCCGCGTTTCTTGTCCAGCCGCGCCGCCCGAGGGTGGCGCTTCATTGGAGAAGAGACAACAGATGACCAAGCAATCGCTCCTGATGACGACCGCCGCCGCCCTCGTGGCCGCGATGCCGGCCTTTGCACAGACCGCCACCGCGACCACGGAGACCACGGCCGAGACCACCGCCAACGCCGAAACCGCGATGGCGGGCACCACCGCCACCGCCGCGACCGAGCTGAACCTGCGCGCGGGGCCGGGCCCGGACATGGAGATCGTCGATGTCATCCCCGCCGATGGCGAGGTGACGGTCGAGGGCTGTCTCGACGACTCCAACTGGTGCCGCGTGACGCTCGATGGCACCACCGGCTGGGCCTATGGCGATTATCTCACCGTGACGACGGCCGAGGCCGCCGAGCCGGTCGTGGTGATCGACAACCGCGCCGAGCTGGAAATCGAGACCGTCACCTATGACAACGCGGCCAACAACGCCGCCGCCACCGCCGCCGGTGCTGGGGCCGCCGCCGCCGGGGCCGCCGCTCTCGCCGCCGGCCCGGTCGGCATCCTCGGGGCCGCGGCGCTCGGCGCGCTGGCGGGCGACGCGGCCACGCCGAACGACGAGACCATCACCTATATCCGCGAGAACCCGGTGGAACCGGTCGTGCTCGGCGGTGAGGTCGTGGTCGGCGCCACCGTGCCCGCCGAGGTCGAGCTGACCCCGGTGCCGGAGGCCGAGTACAGCTACCTCTATCTCAACGGCACCCCGGTCGTGGTGGAGCCGGGCGAGCGCAAGATCGTGCACGTCATCCGGTGATCCCCGACCCGCTCGAAAAACGGAAAGGGCGGCCGAAAGGCCGCCCTTTTCGCATGTTGCGATGTCGCGATCGGTGTCATTCGTCGCGCTGCGCCGATACCAGCTCGCGCATCTGCGCCAACGGCAGGTAGCCGCGCAGCATCTGGTCGCCCATCACGAAGCTCGGCGTGCCGCTGACCTGCATCGCCTGCGCCAGCTGGCGGTTCTCGGCGATGACGCGGGCCACCTCGGGGCTTTCCATTTCCTCGCGCACCGCCGCGAAATCGGCGCCAAGGCTGTCGGCCAGGGTTTCGAGCGAGGCTTCGGAGACATCGGCGCGCATCGTCATCAGCGCGTCATGCGCCTGCTTGTAGGCCGCGTCGCCCTCCAGCCCGCGCACCGCGATCGCGAATTGCGACGCCATCAGCGACTGTTCGCCGAGAATCGGGAATTCCTTGAGGATGTAGCGGATGTTGCCGTCGCTCTCGACCAGCTCCTTCACCTCGGGAAAGGCGCGGCGGCAATAGCCGCATTTGTAGTCCATGAACTCGACCACCGTGATGTCGCCATCGGGGTTGCCGCCGACCCAGTCGCCCTCGTAGTCGAACAGCGCCTCGGAATGCGCCGCGATCATCGCGCTGTCGCCCTGCGCCGCGGCGTCGGCCTGGCGCTGGTCGAGCACCGCGATCGCCTCCATCAGCACCTCGGGGTTGTCGAGCAGATAGGCGCGCACCTGCGCGCCGAAAGTCTCGCGCTCGGCCTCGGTCATCGCGTCGAGATCGAGCGCCATGGCCGGGCCGGAAAGCGCCAGCGTGACGGGCAAAGCGCGGGTGAGCATGCGCAGCATGGGATGTCCTTTCCTCGTGTCGAAGCCGTGCAGACCACATCGCGGCCCCCCTGCCAAGTTCCCGCGCAGAAAGGCGCGGGACCATTGACGGCGGGGGCGCGGGGTTGGCACAACCCGGCCAAACCTTACGGAGCGGATCATGCGAAACTCAAGGCGCGGGGACGTCGATCCCTTCATCGTGATGGACGTGATGGAGGCGGCACGGCAGGCCGAGGCGGCGGGCCGGCACATCATCCACATGGAGGTCGGCCAGCCCGGCACCGGCGCCCCGCGCGAAGCGGTCGAGAAGGTCGCGCGCGAAATGGCGTCCGGGCCGATGGGCTATACCGTGGCGCTCGGCCTGCCGGAGCTGCGCGCGCGCATCGCGCGCCATTACGGCGAATGGTACGGCGTCGATCTCGACCCCGCCCGCGTCGTCGTCACCTCGGGCGCCTCGGGGGCGTTCCTTCTGAGCTTCACCCAGCTGTTCGACACCGGCGCGCGGGTGGGGCTGGGGGCGCCGTGCTACCCGTCCTATCGGCAGATCCTCAAGGCGCTCGACATGGCGCCGATCGACATCGCCACCCGGCTCGACAGCCGGATGCAGCCGGTGCCGGGCGATGTCGAGACGCACGCGCTCGACGGGCTGGTGCTGGCCTCGCCCTCGAACCCGGCGGGGACGATGCTCGACCGTGACGGGATCGCGGCACTGTCGGAGGCCTGTGCTGCGCGCGACGCGGCGCTGATCTCGGACGAGATCTATCACGGCATCGGCGGGCGCGGGACATCGGCGCTGGAGGTCACCGACGAGACCCATGTGATCGGCTCCTTTTCCAAGTATTTTTCGATGACCGGATGGCGCGTCGGCTGGCTGATCGTGCCGCCCGAACATGTGCGCGGCATCGAGCGGATCGCGCAGAACATGTTCATCTGCACCTCGCATGCCTCGCAGCGGCTCGCGCTGCACGCGATGGACTGCACCTCCGAGCTGGAGGCCAACGCCGCCGTCTATGCCGCCAACCGCCGCCTGATGCTGGAGCGGCTGCCGAAAGCGGGCTTTGCCCGTTTCGCGCCGCCCGATGGGGCGTTCTACGTCTATGCCGATGTTTCGGCCTTCACCGATGACAGCCGCGCCTTCGCCGCCGAGATCCTCGACGAGGCGGGGGTGGCGGTGACGCCGGGGCTCGATTTCGACCCGCGCGAAGGGCATCGCTGGATCCGCTTTTCCTATGCCCGCGCCACCGCCGACATCGAGGAGGGGCTGGACCGGCTCACCCGCTTCATGGCGGCGCACGGCCATGCGGAGGCGGGCACCGCATGACGCCCCGGCGCGGCGCGCGGGGCCGACCGGGCATGCGTATTTGGGGAATGGTGAAGGGGATCGGTCTCGCGCTCATGCTGGCCGGGCCGCTCGCCGCGCAGGAGTTCTCGGGGCTGGCGCGGCTCGATGCGGGTCAAAGCCGCGTCGAGGACAGCAGGCGCGGTGTCGAGATCGATCTTGCGCTCAGCCAGCCGGTGCCGTGGCGGGTCTTCACCCTCGACGACCCGCGCCGTCTCGTGCTCGACTTCGCCGAGGTCGACTGGGCCGGGGCCGATCCGGCGGCGCTTTTGTCAAAGGGGCGGGCGACGGCGCTGCGGCTTGGGCGCGGGCGGCCGGGATGGTCGCGTCTCGTGCTCGATCTGGGCGCGCCGATGGGGATCGACAGCGCCGGGATGCGGGCCCTTGGCTCGGGGGCGGCGCGGCTGCAGCTACGGCTGTCGCCGGTGACCGAGGAGGAATTCGCGGCACGGGCGAGGCCCGCCGATCCGGCGGGGGAGATGCTGCCCGCGCCGGCGCGGCCGGGGGCGGGGCCGCTGGTGGTGGCGGTGGATGCCGGGCATGGCGGCGTCGATCCGGGCGCGATGCGAGAAGGCCTGGTCGAGGCCGACCTGATGCTGCGGCTGGCGCGCGAGACGGCGGAGGCGATCAACCGTTCCGGCAACATGCGCGCCGTGCTGACCCGCGACAGCGATGACTTCGTGCCGCTGTCCGAACGCATGACCATCGCCCGCGCGGCGGGGGCGGGGCTGCTGCTGTCGCTGCATGCCGACGCGCTCGAAGAGGACGCGGCCTCGGGCGGGTCGGTCTATACGCTGTCGGACGCGGCGAAGGACGCGGCCTCGGGCCGGATGGTCGAACGGCACCAGAGAAGCGATCTTCTGTCGGGGCTCGATCTCAGCCAGCAGGACGACCGCGTGGCCACGGCGCTGATGGATCTTGCCCGGCTCGACACCGCGCCGCAAAGCGACAGGCTGGCTGGCGCGCTGGTCGCGGCGCTGCGGCAGGCGGGGGCGCATCTGAATTCGCGGCCCCGGCGCAGCGCGCCGCTGGCGGTGCTCAACGCCGCCGATTTCCCGTCGGTGCTGGTCGAGGTGGGGTTCTTGTCGAATGCGGGCGACCGGGCCCGCCTGACCGATCCGGCGGGCCGCGCGCGCATCGTCGCGGGGCTGGTCGCCGGGGTGCAGGGCTGGGCCGCCGAGGAGGCCGCCCGCGCGCCGCTGCGGCGGCGCTGAAACGCGCCCGGCCCGCGCGGGTGGGGCGCGGGCCGGTCAAACCAACCCGTGGCGGGGATCAGCTTCGCTTGGCGGGTTTCTGCCCCTCTTCGCGCGGCAGCCCGTCGAACCGGGCGAGCCAGACCGAATGCATGCCGCAATCGGGATCCTCGGGGATGAAGGCCAGCGGCTTGAAGCCGTGCATCTCCAGAAGGCCCTTGTAGGTCTTGGGGCTCAGGCTTTCGTGGAAGATCGGCTTGCCCGCCACGTCGCCGATCGCGGTGCCGGCGGAGGGGCCGGAGGTGAACATCAGCGCGCAGCCCGGCGCGGCATGCGCCGCGAAGGTCGGGAACATCGCCTGCTGGTCGGGACCGGCGAGGTGAAAGAAGCTGTCCCAGGCGAGGATCGCGTCGAAGGTCTCCGACAGGCGCAGCCCGCGCATGTCGTGGTGAAAGGCGCGCGCCTCGGGCAGGTTCTTCTGGAACATGCCGAGCATGACGCGGCTGGCGTCGACGCCGGTGACGTCGGCGCCGCGATCGGCGATGTACTGCGCGATCGGCGCGCCGGTGCCGCAGCCCAGATCGAGCACCCGGCGGCGCCCACCATTGCGCGGCGCGGCGGCCAGCATCCGGTCGATCCAGCGCCGCTCGATCAGCCGGCGGTCGCGCGCCTTGGCCCAGTCCGGGCCCACGGCGTCATAGGTCGCGACCACGTCGTCCGGCGTGGCGCGGCGGGAGGGTTGGGTTTCGGTTGCCATCATGTCCGCCCTTTTGGGTCCCAGCAGTCGCGAGCGCAATCCCCTCGCCAAAGCGTGACCCTGCTTTCCGGCGTTTTCGCGCCGATTTCAAGCCCTGCGCTTTTGACCCCGGGCGGGGGCTTGCCTATAAGCCCAGCAGTCCTCCCGGAGAAAAATCGTGCTGCGCTTCATAATGTCCTTCTTCGGCGGCATCTTCTCGATGCTGACCCTCGGCCTTGCCATGGGGGCGCTGACGCTTGGCGCGATCTTCTATGTCTATGGCCGCGACCTGCCAAGCTACGAGACGCTGGCGCAATACACGCCGCCGACGATCAGCCGGGTCTATGACGGCGAAGGCGACATCCTCGACGAATTCGCCTCCGAGCGGCGGCTGTTCACCCCCGCCGCCGAGATCCCCGACCTCGTCAAGCATGCCTTCGTCTCGGCCGAGGACCAGAATTTCTACGTGCATGGCGGCTTCGACATCAAGGGCATCGGCGCCGCCGCCGTCGAGGCGGTGCGCTCGCGCGGGCAGGAGCTGCGCGGCGCCTCGACCATCACACAGCAGGTGATGAAGAACTTCCTGCTCGACGGCTCTCGCACCGTCGAGCGCAAGATCAAGGAGCTGATCCTTGCCGTGCGCATCGAAGGCGCGATGGACAAGGAACGCATCCTCGAACTCTATCTCAACGAGATCTTCCTCGGTCAGAACTCCTATGGCGTCACCGCCGCCGCGCAGAGCTACTTCAACAAGCCGCTGGCGCAGCTGGAGCCGGGCGAGGCGGCCTATCTCGCCGCGCTCGCGCAGCGGCCCGGCAACCTGCACCCGGTGCGGCAGTATTCGGACGCGGTGAACCGCCGCAACTACGTGCTGCGCCGCATGTGGGAGGATGGCTATATCGACGAGGCGGCCTATCGCGACGGCCGGGGCCGCACGCTCGACACCGTGCAGTCGGGCGACATCGAAAGCTTCCGCGCCGCCCTGCCGCCGCGCGATTATTTCACCGACGAGGTGCGCCGCCAGCTTTCGGCCGAGTTCGGCGAGGACGAGTTCTTCGGCGGCGGCCTGTCGATCCGCGCCACGCTCGACGGCGAATTGCAGATCGAGGCGGCACATGCGCTGCAGCGCGCGCTGGAGCAGTTCGACCGGGGGCGGGGCCGCTGGCACGGCACCGGCAAGTCGATCCCGGTCGAGACGCTCGACGACGAGATCGCCTGGCGTAAGGCCCTGTCCGAGGTCGACGTGCCGCGCGACGTGACGCTGGAAAGCCCGTGGCGCCCGGCGGTGGTGATGGAGATCGGCGATCAGGACATGCGCCTCGGCATCGAGGGGCTGGCCGATGACGGCAGCGAGCCGCACGTCGTGCCGCGCGACGACATCTCGTGGATGCGCGGCAGCTTTGCCGATAATTTCGAACGCGGCGACGTCGTGCTGGTGCGCCGGATGATCACCGATGATGGCGGCGACTTCATCCGCTGGACGCTGCGCCAGACGCCCAAGGTGCAGGGTGCCTTCATGGCGATGGACGTCAACACCGGGCGCGTGCTCGCCATGCAGGGCGGCTTTTCCTACCAGGACAGCGTGTTCAACCGCGCCACGCAGGCGCAGCGCCAGCCCGGCTCCTCGTTCAAGCCCTTCGTCTATGCCGCCGCCCTCGACAGCGGCTACACGCCGGCGACGATCATCGTCGACGCCCCGATCGAGATCAACACGCCGCAGGGCATGTGGCGGCCGCAGAACGCGTCGAACCGCTTCTATGGCCCGACGCCGCTGCGCACCGGCATCGAGCGTTCGCGCAACATCATGACGATCCGTCTCGCGCAGGAGGTCGGCATGGACACGGTCGCCGATTACGGCGAGCGGTTCGGCGTCTACGACGATCTCGGCCCCTACCTGTCGAACGCGCTGGGCGCGCAGGAGACGACGCTGTTCAAGATGGTCGCGGCCTACGCGATGTTCGCCAATGGCGGCGAACGGGTGGAGCCGACGCTGGTGGACCGGGTGCAGGACCGCTACGGCAACACCGTCTATCGCCACGATCAGCGCAACTGCGTCGATTGCGGCCTCGCGGCGCTGCCCGCGGGCAAGGCGCCGACGATCCAGTCGAACCGCGAGCGGATCATGAACGCCGTCACCGCCTACCAGCTCACCTCGATGATGCAGGGCGTCGTGGAGCGCGGCACCGCGCGCGGCATCAACCTGCCCGTGCCGATCGCCGGCAAGACCGGCACCACCAACGACGCCAAGGACGTGTGGTTCGTGGGCTTTTCGTCGAACATCGTCGCGGGCTGCTACATCGGCTACGACAACCCGCGCTCCCTCGGCTCGGGCGCGTCGGGCGGGGGCATCTGCGGCCCGGTGTTCGAAAGCTTCATGAAAAAGGCGATCTCGCGCTTTGGAGGCACCGCCTTCCCGGTGCCCGAGGAGTGCCAGTTCATCAAGATCGACCGCTTTTCCGGCGCGCGGCTGCCCGACAGCGCGTCGGGCGACAACGTCATTTCCGAATGCTTCCGCATGGGCGAGCAGCCGCTGTTCGGCGTGGCCTTCGATGGCGGCTTCGAGATGTCCGGCGACCTGCCGCTCTACGAGGAGGCGGGCGGCAACAAGCCGGCCAAGAACGTGCGCAACTCGACCGGCGGTACCGCGACGGTCGGCCCCAAGGCGAGCTTCGGCACGCTGTCCTCGGGCGGTCTTTACTGAACGGGGCGCGCCTCACTTGCCGGGACAGGTGGGGCGCGGTATCACGCCCCACAATTCCACGCCTCACCGCCAGCCAAGGGACCGATCATGCGCGCAGAAACGCAAGCCAACATCGCCGCCATCGAGAAGTCGCTGCAGCTGCTCGCCAAGCGCATGGACCGCGAGACCGCGGCCCACCGGCTCGAGGAGTTCGACGCACGGGTCGAGGACCCGACCCTGTGGGACGACCCGGCCGCGGCGCAAAAGCTGATGCGCGAGCGGCAGATGCTGCTCGACAAGATGGGCACCTACGACCAGATCGCCCAAGGTCTCAAGGACAACGCCGAGCTGATCGAGCTCGGTGAGATGGAGGGCGACGAGGAGGTCGTCTCCGAGGCCGAGGCGGCGCTCCGGGCGCTGCGCGAGACCGCCGCCTCCAAGGAGCTCGAGGCGCTCTTGGACGGCGAGGCCGACGGCAACGACACCTTCATCGAGATCAACGCAGGTGCGGGCGGCACCGAGGCCTGCGACTGGGCGCAGATGCTGCAGCGCATGTATGTGCGCTGGGCCGAGAAGCGCGGCTACGAGGTCGAGATGCAGTCCGAGGAAGCCGGCGGAGAGGCGGGCATCAAGTCGGTCGCCTACAAAATCTCCGGCCCCAACGCCTATGGCTGGCTGAAATCCGAAAGCGGCGTGCACCGTCTCGTGCGCATCTCGCCCTTCGGCAAGGGCACGCGCGAGACCTCCTTCGCGAGCGTCTGGGTCTACCCGGTGGTCGACGACAACATCGAGATCGAGGTGAACCCCTCGGACATCCGGGTCGACACCTACCGCTCCTCCGGCGCGGGCGGCCAGCACGTCAATACCACCGACTCGGCGGTGCGGATCACCCACATGCCCACCGGCATCGTCGTGACCTCGTCCGAGAAGTCGCAGCACCAGAACCGCGACATCGCGATGAAGGCGCTGAAATCGCGGCTCTACCAGCAGGAGCTCGACCGCCGCAACGCCGAGATCAACGCCCAGCACGACGCCAAGGGCGATGCCGGCTGGGGCAACCAGATCCGTTCCTACGTGCTGCAGCCCTACCAGATGGTCAAGGATCTGCGCACCGGCCACGAGACCTCTGACACCCAGGGCGTGCTCGACGGCGCGCTCGACGGCTTCATGGCCGCGACCCTGGCGGGCCAGGTCTCGGGCAAGAGCCGGGCCGAGGCTTCGGCCGAGGACTGATCCCCGCCGCGCCGCCAGCTGCATGGCGGCCTCCTTATAGCGGCGCCCTTTCACCATTCCCGAAATACGCCGGGGTCCGGGGCAGCGCCCCGGTCCCGCTGGCCGGGCCGGGGCGCAGACGCTTGCCCCGGTCGGCGCGGCATCGCGGCAATGGCCAGCGCGCTTCCCATCATCCCCGCGATACGAAAAGGGCGCCCCGGTTTCCCGAGGCGCCCCAGATCCGTCGATCCCGTGACCGGCGGCGTCAGTCGTGCCCGCCCTCGGCGGCCGAGGGCTTGGGCAGCGGCTTGGGCGCGCCGGTGGTGTTGAGCGGGTCTTCCTGCCGCTGCACCGAGCCTTCGAAATGCGCGCCGCTCTCGATCGCGATGGTCTTGTGGATGATGTCGCCCTCGACGCGGGCGGTCGAGGTGAGCCGGACCTTGAGGCCGCGCACCCGGCCGACGATGCGGCCGTTGATGACGACGTCATCGGCGACGAGTTCGCCGCGCACGGTGGCGCCTTCGCCGACGGTCAGCAGGTGGGCGCGGATGTCGCCCTCGATCTGGCCTTCGACCTGGATGTCGCCGGTGGTCTTGACGTTGCCCTTGATGTGCAGATCGGCCGAGAGCACCGAAGCCGGCGGCTTGGCCTTGGGGGCGGCGGGACGATAGTCCTGCTGGCCCTGCGGCTGGGCGGGCTTGGTCGGTGCGTCCATGGGGGCGGTCCCTTCGTTGGTCCTCGGTCCGGGCTCGTTGATCTTGCTCTTAGAAAACATCTTTTCCAGCTCGTATGTAGGTCATGGGATTGACGGGAGTCCCACCGACGCGCACCTCGTAATGGAGGTGGGGTCCGGTCGATCGTCCGGAGTTGCCCATATCACCGATCCGTTCGCCGCGCGATACCCTTTGACCGACCTTGACGCTGATCTTGTTGAGATGTGCGTAACGGGTCTCGATCCCGAATTCGTGCTGGATCTTGACCAGGCGGCCATAGCCCGAGGCCCAGCCGGCGCTGACCACCACGCCGTCGGCGGTGGAGTAGACCGGGGTGCCGATCGGGGCGGCGAAATCGGCGCCCGCATGCAGCCGGCCCCAGCGCTGGCCGAAGCCAGAGGTGAAGCGGTAGGAGGATTTCACCGGCGTGGCGAAGGGCGCCTTGGACGCGGCGATGCGGTAAAGGTTGATCTCGTCCATCTTGTCCAGAAGCGCGTTGGCGCGCTCGGCATCCTGGTCGGCATGGCCGGCATGCGCCCCCATGGTCGAGAACTGGATCGGGGTCAGCGCGCCGCCACCGATGCCGCTATAGCCCTTGCGCACCTTCTTGATCATCGCGTCGGGATCCATGCCTGCGGCGCGGAACATGTCGCCCAGCGGTTCGACCGAAACGGTCATCGCCTCTTCGAGCTGGCGGAAGATCTCGTCGTTGCGCTCGGTCATCAGCCGCAGTTCGAGCTGCATCTCGTTGGCCTGCTCGAAGGCCAGCTCGGCATCCTCGGCGATGCGGTCGCGCTCCTCGGCGGTGTCGGCCAGCGCGCCCGAGAGAATGTCGAGCGTGCCCTCGACCGAGGCCGCGTCGGTGCCGCCGGGCAGGGCGCCGCCATCGGCCATCGCCAGCTTCAGCTCGGCGGCGGCGTCGCGCGCGGTCTCGCGTTCGATCATGGTGCGGCGCAGCGCGGCCTGCACCACGTCGAGCCCGGTCTCCATCTCGCGGCGGCGGTCCTCGGAGGCCAGAAGCTCGCTCTGCATGGTCGAGATCTGCGCCAGCGCGGTCGAGAAGCGCTGCTGTGCGGCGGCGGCCTCGGCGGCGCGCAGGTCGCGCTCGGCGGACAGCGCGTTCAGCCGGTCTTCGTAGATCATCTGGTCGCGCTGCGCCTGAGCGCGGAAATTGCCAGAGCCGATCGAATCCATCAGCAGGATCGCGGTGGCGGTGATGGTCCAGCCGACCACCAGCGTCACGCCGGTCCAGGCGGCGAGCTGGGTCGAGGGATGAAGACGGATGAACCGGGTTTCGGTGTCCGAGCGCAGAAACAGCCGCCGTTCGGGAAAGCGGCGCTCCAGCGCCGCGTGAAGTTTCTGTGCCAGCCTTGTCCGCACCCGTCCGTCCCCGTGTTGTCCCGGTCACAGCCTCTCTTTTTCGAGAGTGCCGCGCTTGAGGTGTTACCGAGGCGGGGGCGAGGGGGCAACAGGCTTGGCCGGGATCGGGCAAAGCCGGGGCGAATGCGGCGCCAAAGCGGCAAGATACCGCCTATGCCGCCGCCTTTCCGCCGCCTGTGGCCTGCGTGCAACGCATTGTGGCGCCAGCGCAATCAGCCGTCGCGCCGGGCGCCATCCTCGGCCAGCGGCCAGTAGAAATCGGGCGGTATCCCGGCCTCGGCGCGCTTTTCCTCGTTGAAGGGCGGCTTGAGCCCGCCATGGAAATGCTTTCGCACCAGGTCGCGGAACAGCGGCGCCGGATCGTGGTCGTGGCGGCCGCAGAGAAAGTGAAACCACTTCGACCCGTAGGAGACGTGGTGCACCTCCTCGGCATAGATGATCTCGAGCGCGGCGACCGTGTCGGCGTCCTCCGCCTTGCGGAAGATCTCGATCATGCCGGGCGTGACGTCGAGCCCGCGCGCCTCGAGCACCATCGGCACCACGGCGAGCCGGGCCATCAGGTCGCCGGCGGTATCCTCGGCGGCGCGCCACATGCCCGCATGGGCGGGCAGGGCGCCGTAATGGCTCCCCAACGCGTCGAGCCGGTCGCACAGCAGGTTGAAATGCTTCGATTCCTCGTCCGCCGCCTGCACCCAGTCGTCGAAATACCCCAAGGGCAGCGGCGTGCCGGCAAAGCGTGCCACCGCGTCCCAGTGCAGATCGACCGCGTTCAGCTCGATATGCGCGACCGCGTGGATCAGCGCGATCCGGCCATGCGCGGAGCCGGGCCTGCGGCGCGGCATGTCGCGCGGCGACAACAGCTCGGGCCGCGCGGGCCGGGCCGGGCGGTCGGGCGGCGTGGCGGTGCCGATGTCGAGCGGTGCGCCCGCGGCGCGGCTGTCGCGCCACAGCCTGGCGGCGGCGTGGCTGCGCGCGGTCTTCTCGCGGCCATCCGCCGTGCTCAGCACCTCGACGGCCAGCTCGGTCAGCGTCCGGTTCACAGCGCGCGCACCGCGTCGAGAACCTCCTCGACATGGCCGGGCACCTTCACCTTGCGCCAGACCCGCGCCACGCGGCCCGCGGCGTCGATCAGGAAGGTGGTGCGCTCGATCCCCATGAAGGTCTTGCCGTACATCTTCTTTTCGACCCAGACGCCGTAGCGTTCGCACACCTCGCTCTCGGCATCCGACAACAGCGTCACCCCGAGCCCGTACTTGTCGCGGAACTTCTCGTGCTTGGAGACGGTGTCTTTCGACACGCCGAGCACCCGCGCGCCCAACAGCTCGAATTCGGCGCCGCGCGCGGTGAAATCCTGCGCCTGCCTGGTGCAGCCGGAGGTGTCGTCGCGCGGGTAGAAATAGAGCACCACGGGCGCCCCGTGATGGGCCGACAGCCGCACCTCTTCGCCGCCATCGCGGGGCAGGGCGAAATCGGGGGCGGGCTGGCCCGGCTCGGGGTTGGCGGGCGTCATCGTGTCGCTCATGGCGCATCCTCGCTGTCATGGACGGGCGGCAGTGGCCCTCGCGCGGCAAGGGATCTACGCTGGGGCGGACGAAATCAAGGGGCAGCGGGCCGTCTTGCACCATCGACCGATCAGCGCGAAGACCACGCGCCGCGCCGCCCCCCGGCGGGCGCGGGGGACGGCGCTGGCCGGGTGGCTGCGGCGCGGGGTCGGCGTGGCGCTGACGCTGGTGACGCTGCCGGTGGCTCTTGCGCTGGGGGTGCCGCTCCTGCTGATCGGGCAGACCGTCACGGCGCCGAGCTGGATCACCGAGCGGATCGAGACGCAGGCCGGCACGCTGCTCGCGGGCGGGGATCTCGACTTTGGAAGCATCGCCCTGACGCTGGGCACCGATCTGCATCCGCGCGTGACGCTGCGCGACACGGTGCTGCGCGATGCCGGTGGCGCGGTGCTGGCGCGGGTGCCCGAGATCGACGCGCTGGTCAGCCCGCGCGGGCTTTTGTTCGAGCGCAGCGTGCTGGCGCAGGAGGTATGGCTGCGCGGTGCCGAGATCGGGCTGGGCCGCGATGCGGCGGGGCGGGTCGAGATCCGCTTCGACCGGCCCGACCCCGCGCCGGTACCGGCCTCCGGCCCGGATGCCGGCGGTCTCGCCGGGCTGCTCGCGCGTATCGACAGCGTGCTTGACCGGCCCGTGCTCGACGCGCTGGAGCGGATCGAGGCCGAGAATCTCTCGATCGATTACAGCGATGCGCGGGCCGGGCGGCGCTGGCGCGCCGGGGGCGGGCGGCTGTCGCTCGACCTGACGGGAGGGATGCGGCTGTCGGGGCGGCTGTCGCTGCATGCGCAGGGCGCGCCGGTCACCGATCTCACGCTCGGCTACGACCGCGCGGCGGGGGCGCGGGATGCCGAGCTTCGGATGACGCTCGACAACGTGGCCAGCCGCGACATCGCCACGCAGCACCCGGCGCTGAGCTTTCTGTCGGTGCTCGATGCGCCGCTCTCGGCGCGGCTGCGCGGCCGGATCGGCGCGGACGGCGTGCCGGGGGCGTTCAGCGCCGCGCTGCGGATCGGCGCGGGCGCGATCGCGCCGGGAGAGGCGCGGACGGTGCAGCAGGGGGCGCAGCAAGGGGCGCGGTCGGGCAGCGAGCCGCTGCGTTTCGACAGCGCCGAGCTGGCGCTGCGCTACGCGCCCGACGCCGAACGGATCACCTTCGAGCGCATCTCGGCGGTGGGGGATCTGGGTCGCATCGACGGGCATGGCCGGGCCTGGCTGCGCGAATTCGAGGCGGGCTGGCCCGGCGCGCTGGAGGCGCAGGTGATCTTCGACGAGGTGGCGCTGTCGGAGCGGGCGGGCCTGCCCGAGCCGGTGGCCCTGCGCGATGCATGGGCCGACCTGCGGCTGCGCCCGCGCCCCTTCGATCTCGATATCGGCGGCTTCGGGGCGACGGATGCGCAAAGCGGCGCGCGGATCGGCGGCAGCGCCAGCATCGGTCATGCCGGGGCGGGCTGGCGCGCCGCGCTCGATGCGCGGACCGACCGGCTGGGGCGCGACCGGCTGCTCGCCTATTGGCCCGAGACGCTCAAGCCCAAGACCCGCGGCTGGATCGAGAACCGCATTCCCGCCGCCGTGCTGCGCGACGTGAGCGTGGCGCTGCGCCGCGCGCCGGGACAAAAGCCCGAGCTGGCCCTGACCCACGGGTTCGAGGCGGCGACCATCCGGCCGCTCGACGGGTTGCCGCCGATCACCGGGGCCGCGGGCCATGGCAGCCTTGGCGGCGGCGCGTTCTCGGTGCGGCTGACCGAAGGCGGCGCGCAGGCGCCGCAGGGCGGGCGGGTCGATCTGGCGGGGACGAACTTCACCATCCCCGTGCTCGGCGGCCCGCGTCCCGAGGCCGAGATCGGCATCGAGGCCGGCGGCCCGGTCACCGCGATGCTGTCATTGATCGACCAGCCGCCGTTCCGGTTCCTGCAAAAGGCGAACAAGCCGGTGGACCTGATCGAGGGGCGGGGCCGGGCCAGCGCCGAGATCGGGCTGCAGCTCGGCGCGCCGGTCGCGCCAGAGGATGTGGCGTGGTCGGTCACGGGCAGGCTCGACGAGGTGTCGAGCCGCGCCATCGTGCCGGGCCGGACCCTCGCGGCGCAAGGGCTCGACGTGGCGGTGGGGCCGCGCGCGCTCAAAGTGTCGGGCCCGGTGACGATCGACGGCCTGCCCGCCGATGTCGCGTTTCGCCAGCCGCTGGGCGCCGGGGCGGGGGCCGCGACGCTCGACGGCAATGTCGAGCTGTCGCAGCGCTTTCTCGACACCTTCGGCATCGCGCTGCCCGACCGGACGGTTTCGGGGCGCGGGCGCGGGCAGGTCGCGATGCGGCTGGCGCGCGGGGCGCCGCCGCAGGTGACGCTGTCGAGCGATCTCGCCGGGCTCGGCCTGTCGATCCCGGCGCTGGGCTGGTCGGTGGCCACCGGCACGACGGGGCGGCTCGAGATCGAGGGCGTGCTGGGCGATCTGCCGCGTCTCGACCGGATCGCGCTCGACGCGGGCGGGCTGTCGGCGCGCGGCACGCTGCGGCTGCGTCCGGGCGGTGGTCTCGACCGCGCCAGCTTTACGCGGCTGCGCCTGTCGGACTGGCTCGACGTGCGGGCGGATCTGGTCGGGCGCGGGCCGGGCGAAACGGTGGGGATCGAGATCGGCGGCGGCGCGCTCGATCTGCGCCGCGCGGGGTTCGGCAAGGGCGGCGATGGCAAGGGCGGACCGATCCGGCTCGCGCTCGACCGGCTGCGGGTCACGGATGCGGTGGCGCTGACCGGGCTTCGGGGCGATTTCTCGACCGTGGGGGGCTTTTCGGGCCGGTTCGACGCCACGGTCAATGGCGGTGCACCGGTTGAGGGGCTGGTGGTGCCGGACCGGGACGGCACGGCGGTGCGGATCACCGGGCCGGATGCGGGGGCGGTGCTGCGCTCGGCCGGGCTTTACGGGACGGCCACGGGCGGTGCGCTCGACCTGACATTGCTGCCCGAGGGGCGGCCCGGCCATTACAGCGGCGATCTCGACGTGCGCGGGCTCAGGGTGCGCGACGCGCCCGCCATGGCGCAGCTGCTCGACGCGATCTCGGTGGTGGGTCTGTTGCAGCAGCTCGACGGCAAGGGGCTCGCCTTCGACCGCATCCGCGCTGGGTTCCGGTTGACGCCGGAGGTGCTGGAGATCGCGCAGGCGAGCGCGACCGGGCCGGGTCTTGGCATTTCGCTCGACGGGCGCTACAGCCTCGCCTCCAGACGCATGGCCTTCGAAGGCGTGGTCTCGCCCTTCTACCTCGTCAATTCGCTGGGCTCGTTCCTGACCCGGCCCGGCGAGGGGCTGATCGGCTTCAACTATACTCTTGGCGGCACGCCCGATGACCCCGCCGTCTCGGTCAACCCGCTTTCGGCGCTGACACCGGGCATGTTCCGCGAGATCTTCCGCAGGCCACCGCCCACCTGACCTGACTTGGGGAATTTCATGAAGCTCTCGGATTTCGATTTCGACCTGCCCGAGGAGCTGATCGCCACCCGGCCCGCGCGACCGCGCTCTTCGGCGCGGCTGCTGCTGGCGCAGGGCGACGAGATCGCCGATCGCGTCGTTTCCGACCTGGCGTCGATCCTGCGCCCCGGCGACCGGCTCGTGCTCAACGACACCAAGGTGATCCCGGCGCGGCTGTCGGGCGTGCGCACCCGGCCCGGTGCGGCGGGCGAGGGGGCCGCGAAGATCGAGGTGACGCTGCTTGCGCCGCGCGCCGACGGCGCGTGGTCGGCGCTGGTCAAGCCGCTGCGCAAGCTGCGCGAGGGCGAGGTGGTGGTGTTCTCCGACCGCCTTTCGGCCGAGCTGGTGGGCCGCGAGGCCGACCAGGCGGTGCTGCGCTTCGATCTGGAGGGCGAGGATTTCGACGCCGCGATCGCCGAGGTCGGCGCGATGCCGCTGCCGCCCTATATCGCGGCCAAGCGCGCCGCCGATGACAGCGACCGCGAGGATTACCAGACCGTCTGGGCCGCGCGCCCCGGCGCCGTCGCGGCGCCGACCGCCTCGCTGCATTTCGATGCGCCGCTGATGGCGGCGCTCGATGCGCGCGGCGTGTCGTTCACCCATGTGACGCTGCATGTCGGCGCGGGCACCTTCCTGCCGGTCAAGGTCGACGACATCCGCGACCACAAGATGCACGCCGAATGGGGCGAGGTGAGCGAGAAGGCCGCCGCCGAGATCGCCGCCACCCGCGCGACGGGCGGGCGTGTGATCCCGGTCGGCACCACCGCGCTGCGGCTGATCGAGAGCGCCGCGCGCGGCGGCCGGATCATGCCGTGGGTGGGCGAGACCGACATCTTCATCACGCCGGGTTTCGAGTTCCGGGTGGCGCATGGGCTGATGACCAATTTCCACCTGCCGAAATCGACGCTGATGATGCTGGTCTCGGCGCTGATGGGCGTGGAGGAAATCCGCCGGATCTACGATCACGCCATTGCGAATCGCTACCGTTTCTTCTCCTACGGGGATGCCTCGCTGCTGCTGCCGCGCGGCGCGCGCTGACGCCGCTTCGCTTCCGTCGCATTTTTCGTCGCATTGCTGTGAGACCCGCGCTGACGCGACGGGGTAGCCGGGCCGTGAAGCCGGCAGAAAGGAACAGGCCATGATACAGGTTCTCGGGAGCTCCTGGGCGCTTTTGCTCGGCATGTTCATGCTGATGATCGGCAATGGCTTGCAGGGCACGCTGCTGGGCCTGCGCGGCGAGGTCGAGGGATTCTCGACGATCGAGATGTCGATCATCATGTCGGCCTATTTCGCGGGGTTTTTGTTCGCGTCGCGCTACGCGCCCAAGATGATCCGCCGGGTCGGCCATGTGCGCGTCTTCGCAGCATTGGGCTCGACCATCTCGGCGGTGCTGATCCTGTATCCGGCGCTGACCGAACCATGGGCTTGGACGCTGGGCCGGGTGGTGATCGGCTTTTGCTTCTGCGGGGTCTACATCACCGCCGAGAGCTGGCTCAACGACGCCGCCTCGAACGAAAGCCGGGGCAAGGCGCTGTCGCTTTACATGATCGTGCAGATGGCGGGCATCGTCATGGCGCAGTATCTCGTGACGCTGGGCGACGTGTCGGGCTATATCCTGTTCATCATCCCGTCGGTGCTGGTGTCGATGGCCTTCGCGCCGATCCTGCTGTCGGTGAGCCCGGCGCCGGTCTTCACCACCACGAAGCCGCTGCCGATCAAGCAGCTGATCGAGGCCTCGCCGCTGGCCTGCATGGGCATGTTCCTCCTGGGCGGCGTCTTTGCCGCGCAGTTCGGCATGTCGGCGGTCTACGGCGCGCGGGCCGGGCTGACGGTGCCGCAGATCTCGCTGCTGGTCTCGATCACCTATATCGGCGCGCTGGTGGCACAGTTCCCGATCGGCTGGCTGTCGGACCGGATCGACCGGCGCTGGCTCATTCTCGGGCTGTCGGGGGTGGGCGGCGCGGCAGCGCTGACGGCGTTCCTGATCCCGGGGCAGGTGACGCTGATCCTGGTGTCGGCGGCGGTGGTGGGCGGCAGCTCGAATCCGCTCTACGCGCTGCTCATCGCCTATGCCAACGACTACCTCGACCGCGAGGACATGGCGGCGGCCTCGGGCGGGCTGTTGTTCATCAACGGCGTCGGCGCCATCGCCGGCCCGCTGGTGGTGGGCTGGATGCTCGACAATGTCGGCGCGCACGGCTTCTGGGGCTTTGTCGCGGTGCTGTTGCTGGGGCTGGCGGGCTATGCCGGCTGGCGCATGCTGCGCCGCCCGGATCGCGGCGTCGAGGTGGGCGACTCGGTCAGCTACGCGCCGATTTCGGCGACCGGCACGGCGGTGGCCGCCGAGGTCGCGCAGGAGGTCTATATCGAGCACGAGATCGAGCAGATGGAGGAGGCGCGCGACGAGGTCGCCTGAGCCCGCGCCGGGGGGTACGCCGCGTGAATCCGGTGCGGCGCGCCTTCGCGCTTGACCCGGCGCGGGGTTGGGGCAGGTTTGGGGGAACGACGTTTGAGGAGGACCGCCATGACCGCCACCCCCGTCACCGCGCAGGCCGAGCCGCCATCCGAGGCCGAAAAGGTGCTGGCCTTCTGGCTCGAGGAGGTCGAGCCGAAGCAATGGTACATCGCCGATGACGATCTCGACGCGACGATCCGCGACCGCTTCGGCGCGCAGTGGGACAAGGCCGCCGAAGGGGCGCTTGGCCACTGGTTGACCGAGCCCAACGGCGCGCTGGCCTATATCATCGTCACCGACCAGTTCGCGCGCAACATCTGGCGCGGCGACGCGCGCGCCTTCGCGCTCGACGACCAAGCTCGCTCGGTCGCCAAGCTCGCGGTCGACAACGCCTGGGACCGCGAGATCGTGCCGCCGGGGCGGCAGTTCTTCTACCTGCCGCTGATGCATTCGGAAAACCTCGTCGACCAGGACCGCGCGGTGCGGCTGTTCTGCGACCGCATGCCCGGCGCCGACGACAACCTGCTGCACGCCCGCGCGCATCGCGAGGTGATCCGCGAATTCGGCCGTTTCCCGTTCCGCAACGCCGCGCTCGGGCGCCAGACCACACCGGCGGAACAGGCCTGGATGCAGGATGGCGGCTACGGCGCGGTGCTCGAGCGGCTGAAGGCGAAAACCTGACATCGCGCCGGGACGCAGGGCTGCCATGCGCCGGGCCGTCTGGAAGCCTGGTGCAAATTAGTTTAGCGTCAAACCAATTTTCAGGGGACCACCAGGAGGGACACCTATGGCCGCCAAGAACTTCGACCTGATCGTGATCGGGGCCGGCCCCGGCGGCTATGTCGCCGCGATCCGCGCCGCCCAGCTGGGCCAGAAGGTCGTGATCGTCGAACGCGAAAATCTCGGCGGCATCTGCCTCAACTGGGGCTGCATCCCGACCAAGGCGATGCTGCGCACCTCCGAGGTGTTCCACCTGATGCACCGCGCCAAGGAGTTCGGGCTCAAGGCAGAGAACATCGGCTACGATCTCGACGCGGTGGTCAAGCGCTCGCGCGGGGTGGCCAAGCAGCTCTCCTCGGGCATCGGCCACCTGATGAAGAAGAACAAGATCGAGGTGGTGATGGGCGAAGCCACCATCCCCGCCAAGGGCAAGGTCACGGTCAAGACCGAGAAGGGCTCCGAGGAGCTGACCGCCAAGAACATCGTGCTCGCCACCGGCGCGCGCGCGCGCGACCTGCCGGGGCTCGAGGCCGATGGCGATCTGGTCTGGTCCTACCGCCACGCGCTGGTGCCGCCGCGCATGCCCAAGAAGCTGCTGGTGATCGGCTCGGGCGCGATCGGCATCGAGTTCGCGAGCTTCTACAACACGCTCGGCGCCGAAACGACGGTGGTCGAGGTGATGGACCGGATCCTGCCGGTCGAAGACGCCGAGATCTCGGGCTTCGCCAAGAAGCAGTTCGTCAAGCAGGGCATGAAAATCATGGAAAAATCCGTGGTCAAGCAGCTCGATCGCGGCAAGGGCAAGGTGACCGCCCATATCGAAAGCAAGGGCAAGGTTGAGACGCAGGAGTTCGACACGGTGATCTCGGCGGTCGGCATCGTCGGCAACACCGAAGGGCTCGGGCTCGAAGAGCTGGGCGTCAAGATCGACCGCACCCATGTCATCACCGATGAATACTGCCGCACCGGGGTCGAGGGGCTCTATGCCATCGGCGACATCGCCGGCGCGCCGTGGCTGGCGCACAAGGCGTCGCATGAAGGCGTCATGGTGGCCGAGCTGATCGCCGGCGAAAAGCCGCACCCGGTGAAACCCGAAAGCATCGCGGGCTGCACCTATTGCCAGCCGCAGGTGGCGTCGGTCGGCTATTCCGAGGCCAAGGCCAAGGAGCTGGGCTTTGATGTCAAGGTCGGCCGCTTCCCGTTCATCGGCAATGGCAAGGCGATCGCGCTGGGCGAGGCCGAGGGCATGGTCAAGACCGTGTTCGATGCCAAAACAGGCGAGCTTCTGGGCGCCCACATGGTCGGCGCCGAGGTGACCGAGCTGATCCAAGGCTATGTCGTGGGCCGCACGCTCGAGACCACGGAAAAAGAGCTGATGGAGACGGTGTTCCCGCATCCGACGCTCTCCGAGATGATGCATGAAAGCGTGCTCGACGCTTACGGTCGCGCGCTCCATTACTGAGCCCCGCCGCCGCGCAAGGTGACGAACGCCCCCCGGTCCGAGCGGCCGGGGGGTTTTCATGTTAGGATGCAGCCTCGGGAAGTTGTTTTCGGTAAGGGGTGCATCATGCGTATTTCAATTCTCTGCCTTGCCGCGGGGCTGGCCATGTCCGTGGCACCCGCGCAGGCCATGCTGCCGGATCGCGACGAGACCCTCGAAATCCAGCTGCTGCTGCGGCATCTGGGCTATGATCCGGGCGCGCTCGACGGCTTGCACGGGCCGCACCTGTCGCACGCCATCAGCGGCTTCGAAGCCGATCAGGGCCTGCCTGTGACCGGGCAGGCCGACATGGCGCTCAATGCACGGCTGCACGATCTGATCGCCGCCGGGCCGTCTCGGGCGCTTCTGGCGGCCACCGCGCCGCCCCGTCGCGGCTTCTGGCAACGCCACGCCTGGCCCGCGCGGATGGGCGGGCTCTGAACCCGGCCTGACCGGCGCCCCGGCGCCGTGCCGCATCCCGGCCCGCACCGGCGCCGGGATGCGGCATTTCGCGCAGCCCTGCCATGTGTTACTATTTTGTTCTCATTTCGCGGTTGGAGATCGGGTGGCTTGGCCCTATCTTCCGGGCTGGACATTGGTGGGGACCTGCATGCCGGAACTGAAGCATATCGAGGTGCGTGGCGCGCGCGAGCACAACCTCAAGAACATCGACGTGGACATCCCGCGCGACGAGCTTGTCGTGATCACGGGGCTTTCGGGCTCGGGCAAGTCTTCGCTGGCCTTCGACACGATCTATGCCGAAGGCCAGCGCCGCTATGTCGAGAGCCTCTCGGCCTATGCGCGGCAGTTCCTCGACATGATGGAAAAGCCCGATGTCGATCATATCTCGGGGCTGAGCCCCGCGATCTCGATCGAGCAGAAGACGACGTCGAAGAACCCGCGCTCCACGGTCGGCACCGTCACCGAGATCTACGATTACATGCGGCTTCTGTTCGCCCGCGTCGGCACGCCGTACTCCCCCGCCACCGGCCAGCCGATCGAGGCGCAGCAGGTGCAGGACATGGTCGACCGGGTCATGGCGATGGAGGAGGGCACGCGCGGCTACCTGCTCGCGCCTATCGTCCGCGACCGCAAGGGCGAGTACAAGAAGGAGTTCATCGAGCTTCGCAAGCAGGGCTTCCAGCGGATCAAGGTGAACGGCGAATTCCACGAGCTGGAGACCCCGCCGACGCTCGACAAGAAGTTCCGCCACGACATCGACGTGGTGGTCGACCGGATCGTGGTGCGCGAGGGGCTGGAGACGCGGCTCGCGGACAGCTTTCGCACCGCGCTCGATCTCGCCGACGGCATCGCCATTCTCGAAACCGCGCCGAAGGAGGGCGAGCCCGAGCGGATCACCTTTTCGGAGAAATTCGCCTGTCCCGTCTCGGGCTTCACCATCCCCGAGATCGAGCCGCGGCTGTTTTCGTTCAACGCGCCCTTCGGGGCTTGCCCGAAATGCGACGGTCTCGGGGTCGAGCTGTTCTTCGACGAACGCCTCGTGGTGCCGGACGTCACGCTGAAGGTCGCCGACGGCGCCATCGCGCCGTGGCGCAAGGGCAAGACGCCCTATTTCCTGCAGACCATCGAAGCGATTTCCAAGCATTACGGCGTCTTCAAGACCGCCCGCTGGAAGGATCTGCCCGAAAAGGTGCGCGAGGTGTTCCTGCGCGGCTCGGGCGAGGAAGAGATCGCGTTCCGCTACGATGATGGCGGCCGGGTCTACAAGGTGTCGCGCCCGTTCGAGGGCGTGATCCCCAATCTCGAACGCCGCTACCGCGAGACCGACAGCGCCTGGGTCCGCGAGGAGATGGAGCAGTACCAGAACAACCGCGCCTGCGGCAGCTGCCACGGCTACCGGCTGCGCGAAGAGGCGTTGGCGGTGAAGATCGGGCCGCGCGACGATCTGCGCCATGTCGGCCAAGTGGTGAAGATGTCGATCAAGGAGGCCTTCGACTGGTGCGAGACGGTGCCCGCCGCGCTCACCAACCAGAAGAACGAGATCGCCCGCGCCATCCTCAAGGAAATCCGCGAGCGGCTCGGCTTTCTCAACAATGTCGGTCTCGAATACCTGACCCTGTCGCGCAATGCCGGGACGCTGTCGGGCGGCGAAAGCCAGCGGATCCGGCTGGCGAGCCAGATCGGCTCGGGGCTGACCGGCGTGCTCTACGTGCTCGACGAGCCGTCGATCGGCCTGCACCAGCGCGACAATGACCGGCTGCTGACCACGCTCAAGAACCTGCGCGATCAGGGCAACACTGTGATCGTGGTCGAGCATGACGAGGAGGCGATCCGCGAGGCGGATTACGTCTTCGACATGGGGCCGGGCGCGGGCGTGCATGGCGGTGCGGTGGTCGCGCGCGGCACGCCCGCCGAGATCATGGCCAACCCGGACTCGGTCACCGGCCAGTATCTCGTCGGCACCCGCGAGATCGCGGTCCCGTCGGAGCGGCGCGAGGGCAACGGCAAGGCGCTGACCGTGGTGAAGGCCACCGGCAACAACCTGCAGGAGCTGACGGTCGACTACCCCCTGGGCAAGTTCGTGGCCGTGACCGGCGTGTCGGGCGGCGGCAAGTCGACGCTCACCATCGAGACGCTCTACAAGAACGCCGCGATGAAGCTCAACGGCGCGCGGCAGGCGCCGGCACCTTGCGAGACCATCAAGGGCTTCGAGCATCTCGACAAGGTCATCGACATCGACCAGCGCCCGATCGGCCGCACGCCGCGCTCGAACCCCGCGACCTATACCGGCGCCTTTACCCCGATCCGCGACTGGTTCGCCGGGCTGCCCGAGGCCAAGGCGCGCGGCTACAAGCCGGGGCGGTTTTCGTTCAACGTCAAGGGCGGGCGCTGCGAGGCCTGTCAGGGCGACGGCGTCATCAAGATCGAGATGCACTTCCTGCCCGACGTCTACGTCACCTGCGAGACCTGCAAGGGCGCGCGCTACAACCGCGAGACGCTCGAAGTGCAGTTCAAGGGCAAGAGCATCGCCGACGTGCTCGACATGACGGTCGAGGACGCGCAGGCGTTCTTCTCCGCCGTACCCTCGATCCGCGAGAAGATGGACGCGCTGTGCCGCGTCGGCCTTGGCTACATCAAGGTCGGCCAGCAGGCGACGACGCTTTCGGGCGGCGAGGCGCAGCGGGTGAAGCTTTCCAAGGAGCTGGCGCGTCGCTCCACGGGGCGCACGCTCTACATCCTCGACGAGCCGACCACCGGCCTGCATTTCGAGGATGTGAGGAAGCTTCTGGAGGTGCTGCACGAGCTGGTGGAGGCGGGCAACACGGTGGTGGTGATCGAGCACAATCTCGACGTGGTGAAGACCGCCGACTGGATCATCGACATCGGCCCCGAGGGCGGCGATGGCGGCGGCACGCTGGTCGCGACCGGCACGCCCGAACAGGTGGCCGAGGTCGCGGCGAGCCATACCGGCCATTACCTCAAGCCGATGCTGAAGCCGCGCAAGATCGCCGCCGAGTGATCGGGGCGCGCCGCGGACGAAAAAGGGCCGCCCTTCGGGGCGGCCCTTGTCATGCGGGTTTCGCGGTCGGGTTCAATAGCCGGTCTGGCCGTTGAACAGCGCCGGATCGCCATCGCGCCGGGCCGGGGCGGCCTCGGCCAGCACCGGCTGGCCGGGGTCGGCGTCCGGGGTGGCGATGCCGCTTTCGGCCTGCACGATCTGCGGTTCGGTGCTGGCCAAGGTCGCGGAGCTGGCCGTTGCGGGGGCCGCCGTGCTGGTCACGCGGCGGGCCACCGGGCTGGTGTCGGGCGCGGTTTCAGGCGTGGTGTCGAGCGCCGAGGTCTCGATCCGGGCGCCGTCCTGCACGGTCGTCACGGGCGGCGTCTCAATGCCCTGGGCGGTCTCGAACGCCACGGGGCGAAGCTTGGGACGCTCGGCCACGCGCAGCGGTGCATGCGGACGGGGCCGGGGTGGCCTGTGCCGTCGGGCGCGCGGCGGCACCGCCGGTCGCCGCGGCGGCCACGGTGCTGAGCGACACCGGCACCCCGGCCCGGCGGGCGGCCTTGCGCAGCTTTCTCTCGGCCTTGTGCACCTCCTTGGCATCGCCGGAGATCGCCGCGCCCAGCATCTGCATCACCGCGCCGCCCTGTCCCCCGAGCCGGGGCTCGGCCTGAAGGGCGAAAGGGGCGGTGGCGATGGTCAGCGCGGTGCCGAGGCCGATGATCGTTTTCATGAAATCGTCTCCTGAGCCGGATTTGCCGCGTCAACGGGCCCGGATGCGGCGGCGTTCCCTGCTGGGCGATCACGTCGGCGAAACCCCGCGCGCCACCGCCGCGGGGCGGGCCAGCCGGGGGCGACGACAGGGCCGGAGGATGAAGACGGAACCGGGGCGCGCGACAACCGTCAGGCGACGGTGATCATGCCGCGCATTCGCGGGTGGAACGCGCATAGGTAGGGGTAGCTGCCGCGTGCCGAAAAACTCAACCGCACCGACTGATTGTTGCCCAGCCGCCCGCTGTCGAACAGCCCGCTCTCCGAGGTGGCGGTGTGCGGGGCGCTGTCGCGGTTGGTGAAAACCACCGTGTCGCCCGGCGCGATAGTGATCTGCGCGGGCACGAAGGCAAAGCCGCGGATCTCGATGGCGTGGAGCTGTCCCATGGCGGGACGCGCCCCCCGGCGCGGCGGGGGGCGGGGGGCGAAACGGCGGCGCCGCCGCCGCCCGCCCGTGCGGCAAACGCCATCAGAGGCAGGGCGGCAGCGGCGGCAAGGCCGCGCAGGATCAGGTCACGACGCGTCGGCATGGCGGGATCTCCGGGCGCAAAATGCGCGATGGGGACAGCGTCCCGCGGACGCCGCCCCCTGTCGAGCCACATCGCCGTGAGGCGTCAGGCGTCAGTCCATCGGTTTGAAGTTGAACTCGCCGCCATCCTTGATGCCCGACGGCCAGCGGGCGGTGACGGTCTTGGTCTTGGTATAGAACTTGAAGCTGTCGGTGCCGTGCTGGTTCAGGTCGCCGAAGGCCGATTTCTTCCAGCCGCCAAAGCTGTGATAGGCCAGCGGCACCGGGATCGGCACGTTGATGCCCACCATGCCGACATTCACCCGGTTGGCGAAATCGCGCGCCGCGTCGCCGTCGCGGGTGAAGATCGCGGTGCCGTTGCCCATTTCGTGATCCATGGCGAGCTTGAGCGCCTCTTCGTAGGAGGCCGCGCGCACGGTGGACAGGACGGGGCCGAAGATCTCCTTGCGGTAGATGTCCATGTCCGGCGTCACGCGGTCGAACAGATGCGCGCCGACGAAGAAGCCCTCTTCGTAGCCCTGCAGCCGGAAATCGCGCCCGTCGACCACCAGCTCGGCGCCCGCATCGACGCCCGACTGCACGAGGTTCAGGATGTTCTCCTTGGCCGCCGCCGTCACGACGGGTCCGAAATCCACGTCGTCGCCCGAGGTATAGGGCCCGACCTTGAGGCTTTCGATCCGCGGCTTGAGCGCGGCGATCAGCCGGTCCGCCGTCTCCTCGCCCACCGGCACCGCGACCGAGATCGCCATGCAGCGTTCGCCCGCGGCCCCGTAGCCCGCGCCGACCAGCGCGTCGGCGGCCTGCTCCATGTCGGCATCGGGCATGACGATCATGTGGTTCTTGGCGCCGCCGAAGCACTGCACGCGTTTGCCATGCGCGCAGCCCTTGCCATAGATGTACTCGGCGATCGGGGTGGAGCCGACGAAGCCGATCGAGGCGATGCCCTCATGCTCGAGGATCGCGTCCACCGCTTCCTTGTCGCCGTTGACGACCTGCAGGATGCCCTTGGGCAGCCCGGCTTCGAGCATCAGCTCGGCCAGCATCAAGGGCACCGAGGGCGCGCGCTCGGAGGGCTTGAGGATGAAAGCGTTGCCGCAGGCGATGGCGGGCGCGAACATCCACATCGGGATCATGGCCGGGAAGTTGAACGGGGTGATCCCCGCCGAAACGCCAAGCGGCTGGCGCATCGAATACATGTCGATGCCCGGACCCGCGCCGTCGGTGTATTCGCCCTTCAGAAGATGCGGCGCGCCGACGCAGAACTCGACCACCTCGAGCCCGCGCTGCACGTCGCCCTTGGCGTCGGGGAGCGTCTTGCCGTGCTCGCGCGACAGCGCCTCGGCCAGCTTGTCCATGTCGCGGTTCAGAAGCCGCACGAATTCCATCATCACCCGCGCCCGGCGCTGCGGGTTGGTCGCGGCCCATTTCGGCTGCGCGGCCTGCGCGATCTCGACCGCGTGGTCGATCTCGGCGCGCGAGGCGAGCGGGGCGCGCGCCTGCACCTCGCCGGTGGCGGGGTTGTAGACGTCCGAGAAGCGGCCCGAGCCGCCCTGCACGTGGTCGCCATCGATGTAATGCGTCAGGTCCTGCATGTCCGGTCCTCCCGAGAACGGTGTCTGTCGATCCCGAAGATAGTCTTGCACAAATGGCGGTAAAAGACACAGGGTATCAAAATGGTTTTGCATTTTTGCAATATGACGGGGGCGGGATCATCGAGAACTGGGACGATATTCGGGTGTTTCTCGCGGTGGCGCGGGCCGAGAGCCTGTCGGGGGCCGCGCCGGGGCTGCGCATGGATCCCGCGACGCTGGGCCGGCGCATCGCGCGGCTCGAAGAGCGGCTCGGCACGGCATTGTTCGTGAAAAGCCCGCAGGGCTACGCCTTGACCGCGCGGGGTGAGCGGCTGCAGGCGCATGCGGCCCGCGCCGAAGCGGCGCTGGCGCTGGCGGGCGAGGCGGGCGGGCCGGATCGCGGGCTGTCGGGACAGATCCGCATCGGCGCGCCCGATGGCTGCGCCAATTTCATCCTGCCGCAAGTCTGCGCCTCCATCCAGGCCGCGAACCCGGATCTCGAATTGCAGATCCTCGCTTTGCCGCGCGTGGTGAACCTCTCCAAGCGCGAGGCCGACATGGCCGTCACCGTCAGCCCGCCGGAGGCGGGGCGGCTCACGGTGCAGAAGATCACCGATTACCGGCTCAGCCTCGCGCAGCGGGCCGACGCGCCGGTGCCCGGCGGCCTGTCGGATCTGAAGCGCCCCCTCGTCGGCTACATTCCCGACATGATCTTCGACCGGGAACTCGATTACCTCGGGGCCTTGGGGGCCAAGGGCGTGCCGCTGGCGTCGAACTCGGTCTCCGTGCAGCTGCAGATGCTGCGCCATGCGGGCATCGGCATCGTGCATGATTTCGCGCTGCCCTTCGCGCCCGAATTGCGGCGCGTGCTGGAGCACGAGCTGCGGCTCACCCGCGCCTTCTGGCTGGTGCGCCACGCCGCCGACCGCCGATCGGCCCGGCTGACGCGTTTCGCGGCGGCGCTGGCGGCGGGGGTGCGGGCCGAGGTGGCGCGGCTCGAGGCGGAATGCTTGACAGCGGCCCGCGCCCGGCGCGACGGTTGACGCATGGCCCCCGGCCAGCGGGGGCGCCAGCCAAGGAGTGCGCCATGCTCGTGCAACAGATCCTGAAATCCAAGGCCAGCGACGCGGTCGCCACCGTCGCGCCCGACACCACCGTGGCCGAGGCCGCGCGGCAGCTGTCGGAAAAGCGCATCGGCGCGCTGGTGGTCTCTCAGGACGGAAAGCGCGCGCTTGGCATTCTCTCCGAACGCGACATCGTGCGCGAGATCGGGCGACGCGGCACCGAGTGCCTGACCGAGAAGGTGTCCGAGATGATGACCGCCGACCCGGTGACCTGCCACCGCGACGAGGTGGCCGATCTGGTGCTGGGCCGCATGACCGAGGGCCGGTTCCGCCACATCCCCGTGGTCGATGGCGAGGAGATGGTCGGGCTCATCTCGATCGGCGACGTGGTCAAGGCGCGGCTGTCGGAATTGTCGATGGAAAAGGACGCGCTCGAAGGGATGATCATGGGGCACTGATCCCTTGCGCGCACACGACACCATGCCGGGCCGGGCCCTTGCATCCCGGCCCGGCATGGTGTCGTGTGCGCGCGCAACATGCGGCGGGGAGGCGTCATGCGCATCGGTCTTTATCCCGGAACCTTCGATCCGGTCACTCTGGGGCATACCGACATCATCCGCCGGGCCTGCACCCTGGTCGACAGGCTGGTGATCGGCGTGGCGATCAACCGTGACAAGGGCCCCTTGTTCTCGCTCGACGAGCGCGTGGCGATGATCGAGGCGGAGACCGCGCCGATTGCCGCCGCCTGCGGCTGCGAGATCGTCGTCCACCCCTTCGAGAACCTGCTGATCGACGCGGCCAATGATGTCGGCGCGCAGATGATCATCCGCGGCCTGCGCGCGGTGGCGGATTTCGAATACGAATACCAGATGGTCGGCATGAACCGGATGCTCGACAAGTCGGTCGAGACGGTGTTTCTGATGGCCGAGGCGCGGCATCAGGCGATCGCCTCCAAGCTGGTCAAGGAAATCGCCCGGCTCGGCGGCGACGTGTCCTCCTTCGTGCCGCCGGGGGTCGAGGACGCGCTGAAGCTGCGTTTGGGGCTCTAGGCGCGGACCCCGGGACGGGGCGGCGGCGTTGATCCGCGAACCGCCGCCCGAGGAGCCCGCGATGCGCCGAACCCTGTCCCTTGTTTCCCTTTCCGTCCTTGCCGCGACCGGGGCGTTGGCGCAGCAATCCGGCACGAGCGAAAGCGCCGCCGACATCGCCGCCGAAACGCGCGAGCTGCTGCAGGGAACGGGCGATGCCACGGCCAGCGGAACGACGGGGTCGCAGACCGTTCCGCAAAGCCCGCCGCAGGACGACGCCGGGGCCACCGCCGGATCGACCATCGGCACGGGCAGCGCGGCCCAGCCCGAAACGCTGCAGATGCTGGAGCAAAGCGGCGCGCGACCGGTCGAAACCCAGCAGGGCGGCGCGGCGTCGACCGGCGCCGATACCGGCAGCGCGGACGCCACCGCCACCACCACCACGCGCGGCGAAACCGGCGCCGTGCCAATGGCGTCCGGCTCCGCCGGCGGGCCGCCGACCCCGGAGCGGATCGAGGCGGCGACCTACGGGGGCGGGCCGCTGCCCGACGGGCAATCCGCGATCACCGCCAAGACGCAGATCCTGCTCGACCGGGCGGGGATTTCGCCCGGTATCATCGATGGCTGGAAGGGCGGCATGAGCGAAAGCGCCATTGCCGCCTTCGAAACCCGCGAAGGCTTTGCCGTGGACGGTCAGCTCGACCAACAGGTCTGGGACGCGCTCACCGCGACCCAGCCCGCGCCGATGCTGCAACGCTACACGATCACCCAAGAGGACGCCGCCGGGCTCAGCGCGCCGCTGCCCGACGATTACGCCAAGCTCGCCGAGCTGGACCGGCTCGGCTACACCAGCATCGCCGAAAAGCTGGCCGAGCGGTTTCACATGGATCAGGGCTTTCTCGAAACGCTCAACCCCGGCGCCGCGTGGCAGGCGGGCACCACCATCGCCGTCGTCGATCCCGGCCCGCGGCTGGAGACCAGGGTGGCGCGGATCGAGATCCGCAAGCCGTCGAGCCGTCTCGCGGGGTTCGACGCCGAAGGGCGCATGGTGCTGAACTACCCGGTGACGGTGGGCTCGGCCGCGACGCCGTCTCCCTCCGGCACGGTCGAGGTCGTGGCCGTGGCGCTTGATCCGACCTACAGCTACGACCCCGACAAGAATTTCCAGCAGGGCGACAATGACGAGTTCCTGCTGCTGCCGCCCGGCCCGAACGGCCCCGTGGGCTCGGTCTGGATCGACCTGTCGAAGCCGACCTACGGGCTGCACGGCACCTCCGACCCGGATTCGCTGTTCAAGGCGGCCAGCCATGGCTGCGTGCGGATGACCAACTGGGACGCCCAGGAGCTGGCGCATCTCGTGTCCGAGGGCGTGACTGTCGAGTTCGTGGAATGAGGCGCGCAGTCGCAGCAACGCTGGCCGCGCTGCTCGCCGCGCCGGTGATGGCGCAGCAGACGCCTCCGACGGAGGTGCCCCTGCCGCCCGAGCGCCCCGCCGACCTCGTGCCGCAATCCGCACCGGATGAGGGGCAGGAGGCCGAGACCGAGACAGGCGCGCCGGGGACCGTGCCGTCGCCCGAAGCGCGCCCCGACGCTCCCGGTTCCGCCGAGCAAGGCGGGGTGGACGCGGGTAAGGCGGGAGAGGATTTCTCCGAGACCGAGACCGAGACCGAGACCGAGACCGAGACCGAGACCGAGACCGAGACCGAGACCGAGACCGGGACCGGGACCGGGACGCCCGATGCCGGGCTGGCACGCGAGGCAGTGCCACCGATGCCCGAGCGGCTCGCCGTCACCGAACCCGAGCGCGAAGCCTGCATGGCGGAGCTGGACGCGCTCGGCGCGGTCTACGAGATCGGCGCGCCGGTGGAGGATCCCGATCAGGCCGATTGCGGCATCGCCCATCCCCTGACGCTGTCCGAGGTGCTGCCCGGCGTGGCGCTGACGCCACCGGCGCCGATGCGCTGCGAAACCGCGCTGGCGCTGGCGCGCTGGACCCGCGATTTCGGCCAGCCCGCAGCCGATCGGCTCGGGCGCGGCGCGCTGGTCGAGATCCGGCAGGGCACGGTCTACAACTGCCGCAGCCGCAGCTCGGACCCCGACACCATGTCCGAGCACGCCTTCGGCAACGCGGTCGACATAATGTCCTTCGGTTTCGCCGATGGCGACCCCGTGGCGGTCGAGCCGCGCGAGCGCGACGGCACCATGGCCGAGGCGTTCCAGGACGCGGTGCGCGCGAGCGCCTGTCTCGAATTCACCACCGTGCTCGGGCCGGGCTCCGACGCCGCCCATGCCGATCACCTGCATCTCGACGTGAAGTCGCGGCGCGGCGGCTTCCGGCTCTGCCAATGAAAAAGGCCGCCCCCGGGGGGGGCGGCCTTTCGCGTCTCTGCCTGCGGTCGGGTCAGCCCAGCTTGCCCATCGCCACGGCGGTGTCGGCCATGCGGTTGGAGAAGCCCCACTCGTTGTCGTACCAGGTCAGGATGCGGCACATGGTGCCTTCCATGACCTTGGTCTGGTCGGTGTGGAACACCGAGGAATGCGGGTCATGGTTGAAGTCCGAGCTGACCAGCGGCGCATCGGTGAAGCCGAGGATGCCCTTGAGCGGGCCGTCGCCGGCCGCCTTGCGGATCGTGTCGTTGATCTCGTCCACCGTGGTCTCGCGCGAGGCGATGAAGGTCAGGTCGACGACCGACACGTTCGGCGTGGGGACGCGGATCGCGACGCCGTCGAGCTTGCCGTTCAGCTCGGGCAGGGCGAGGCCGACGGCCTTGGCGGCGCCGGTCGAGGTCGGGATCATCGACAGCGCGGCGGCGCGGCCGCGGTAGAGATCCTTGTGCATCGTGTCCAGCGTCGGCTGGTCGCCGGTGTAGCTGTGGATCGTGGTCATGAAGCCTTTTTCGATGCCGATGGCATCGTTCAGGACCTTGGCCACCGGCGCGAGGCAGTTGGTGGTGCAGGACGCGTTCGACACGACCTTGTCCTCGGCGGTCAGGCTCTCGTGGTTGACGCCGTAGACGATGGTCTTCTCGGCGCCCGAGCAGGGCGCGGAGACGAGAACGCGCTTGGAGCCGTTCTCCAGATGCATCGCGGCCTTTTCGTGGCTGACGAAGATGCCGGTGCATTCGAGCGCCACGTCGACGTCGGACCAGGGCAGCTCCTTGGGATCGCGGATCGCGGTGACGCGGATCGGGCCGCGACCGACATCGATCGTGTCCTCGGTGGTGGTCACCTCGTGCGGGAAACGGCCATGCACGCTGTCATAGCGCAGCAGGTGGGCGTTGGTCTCGACCGGGCCGAGATCGTTTATGGCCACGACCTCGATATCGGTGCGGCCGGATTCGATGATGCCGCGCAGGACGTTGCGCCCGATGCGGCCGAAGCCGTTGATTGCTACCTTGACAGCCATGGGGATCTCCTCGGGAATTGCCGGGCTTGGGTTCGGCGCCAAGATCGGCATTTGTGGCGCGGCGTCAACCGAAGATCGGCCTGCGGCCCCCCTGTCACCGGCCTGTGAGCACCACCACCCGCGCCGCCACCCGTGCCAATGGGCGCGGTTTCGGCGCCGGGCGTCCGCCGACGCCCCCCAGCGCCCCCGCGCGGTAGTGGTCGGCAATCAAAGCCGCTAGGGTGAAACAGAACAGCAGGACGGCAAAGGAGACGCCCATGCTCGCGCGCCTGGATCGCGACCCCGCCGCAAGCCAGACCGCAAGGATCCGGGCGCCGCGCGCGGATGACTGGCTGCTGCTGGTCGGCCGCCTGCTTCTGGCGGGGCTGTTTCTCGGCGGTGCGGCGCAAAAGGCGTTCGATCCCGCGCAGGTGGCGGTCCTCTTGTCGGGCTGGCATCTTCCGGGGCTGCTGGTCTGGCCGGCGCTGGCCTACAACGCCGCCGCCGGGCTGGCGCTGGTGTTCGGCGCGGCGGTGCGGCCCGTGGCGCTGTCGCTGGCGCTCTACTGCGCCGTCACCTCGCTGTTCCATTTCCTGCCGGACGACCCGTGGCAGATGACGATCTTCGTCAAGAACTGGGCAATCGCCGGCGGCTGCCTCGCGCTGGCGGTGGCGGGGGCGGGCCGGATCGCGGTGCGGCTCAACTGATCGGATCGCCCCGAAACGCCGCATGCCACGAAAAAGGGCGGCCCGAAGGCCGCCCCCATGCGTTCGCGATGCGCCGCGGCTCAGAGCAGCGACTTCACCTTCTCGGCCACGGCCTCGGCCGTGATGCCGAACTTCTCGTAGAGCGTTTCGGCCGGGGCGGAGGCGCCGAAGCCCTCCATGCCGACGAAGCCCGCCTTGGCTTCGCGGCCACGCTCGCCCAGCAGCAGCCGGTCCCAGCTCTGGCGCACGCCCGCCTCGATGGCGACGCGGACCGGGCCCGCGGGCAGCACGCGCTTGCGGTAGGCTTCGTCCTGCGCGGCGAACAGCTCCATGCAGGGCACGGAGACGATCCGCACGCCGATGCCCTCGGCTTCGAGCATGTCGCGCGCCTTGACCGCGATCTCCACCTCGGAGCCCGACGCCATGAGGATCGCACGGCGCTTTTCGCCCGCTTCGCGCAGCACGTAGGCGCCTTGCTCGGTCAGGTTCTTGGTCTTGTGCTCGACGCGCACCGGCGCGAGGTTCTGGCGGCTCAGCGCCAGCACCGAGGGACGGTCGGTCGCGCTCAGCGCGATTTCCCAGGCCTCGGCGGTCTCGACCGTGTCGGCGGGGCGGAACACCAGCGTGTTGGGCGTGGCGCGCAGCATCGACAGGTGCTCCACCGGCTGGTGGGTCGGGCCGTCTTCACCCAGACCGATGCTGTCATGCGTCATCACGTAGATCACCGGCTGGTGCATCAGCGCCGACAGCCGCATGGCGCCGCGCGCGTAATCGGTGAAGGCCATGAAGGTGCCGCCATAGGGGCGCAGGCCGCCATGCAGCGCGATGCCGTTCATCGCCGCCGCCATGCCGTGCTCGCGGATGCCGTAATGGATGTAGCGGCCCGAACGGTCCTCGGGCGAGAACACGCCCATGTCGCCCGACTTGGTGTTGTTCGATCCGGTCAGGTCGGCCGAGCCGCCCACCGTTTCGGTCATCACCGGGTTGATGGCGTTGAGCACCATCTCCGAGGATTTGCGCGAGGCGACGGATTTGCCCTCTTCCACGGCCTGCTTCTTGAAGGCGCGGATCTTCGAGGCGAGCGCTTTCGGCGTCTCGCGGGCGAAGGCGCGCTCGAACTCGGCCTTCTTGCGGTCCGACAGCGCGTCGAAGCGCTCTTTCCACGCGGCGTGGGCCTGCGCGCCGCGCGCGCCCATCGCTTCCCATTGCGACTTGATGTCCGCCGGGATCTCGAACGGGCCGTGCTCCCAGCCATAGGCGGCCTTGGTGTCGGCGATCAGCTGGCCGTCGGTCAGCGCGCCGTGGCCCTTGGCGGTGTCCTGCGCCGAGGAGCCCAGCGCGATATGCGTCTTGCAGGCGATCATCGAGGGGCGGTCATCGGCCTTGGCGGCCTCGATCGCGGCGTCGATCGCCTCGGGGTCGTGGCCGTCGATGGACTGCACGTGCCAGCCCGAGGCCTCGAAACGCTTCACCTGGTCGGTGACGTCGGCGATGGAGACCTTGCCGTCGATGGTGATGCCGTTGTCGTCGAAGAACACGACGAGCTTGGAGAGCTTCTGCATGCCCGCCAGCGCGATCGCCTCCTGGCTCACGCCCTCCATCAGGCAGCCGTCGCCGGCCATGACCCAGGTGTGGTGATCGACGATCTTGGAGCCGTATTTCGCGCGCAGCATCTCTTCGGCGATGGCGAAGCCGACCGAGTTGGCGATGCCCTGGCCGAGCGGGCCGGTGGTGGTCTCGACCGCGTCGAGATACTCGCTCTCGGGGTGGCCGGCGGTCTTGGAACCCCACTGGCGGAAGTTCTTCAGCTCGTCGAGCGTGACCTCTTCGTAGCCGGTCAGGTGCAGCACCGAGTAGAGCAGCATCGAGCCGTGCCCGACCGACAGGATGAAGCGGTCGCGGTCGGCCCAGAGCGGCGCCTTGGGGTCGAATTTCACGTGCTTGTCGAACAGCACCGTCGCGACATCGGCCATGCCCATGGGCATGCCGGAATGGCCGGAATTGGCGGCGGCGACGGCGTCGAGGGTGAGCGTGCGGATGGCCGCGGCCTTGTTCCAGTGCTCGGGATGCTTGTCGCGCAGGGCGGCGATGTCCATGGGTGTCCTCCGGTTTGGCGTCGAAGCCGCGGCGCGGCCCCCGTGTCGCGCATGGTATTGACAGGGGGCGGGGACGAGTTCAAGCGCGCGGGCCGGGCCTGCGCGGTTTGCGGGCCGCCGGGGCGTGGTTTAGGTTTTTGCGAAGCCCTGTGCGATTCGGACGGTCCCACGCGCCGCCCGGCGCCGGAACAGGGCAGGGCAGGCAGGGGCATGATGACCGACATCACCGAATTGGAAAGCCGCCTTTCGGCGGCGCTGGACCGGATCGGCCAGGGGCTCGACCGCATCGAAAGCAGCCCGCGCGACGGCGGCGACGACGCGGCGGGGCTGGGTGCCGCGCTCGATGCGCAGCAGCAGGCCAATGCCGAGCTGGAAGACCGCCTCAAGGCGCTGCGCGACGAGCAGGACAACCGCCTCGCGGCCTTCGAGGCGCGGATCGAGGCGCAGAACGCCCAGATGGCGGATCTCGACGGGCAGCTGCAATCGCTGCGCCGCTCCAATGCCGAGCTGCGCGAGGTCGCGGGCGAGCTGCGCGACGCGATGGCGGCCGAGCTGGCCGACCCGACGCTGATCGACCGGGCCATGGCCGCCGAGCTGGACGCGCTGCGCGCCGAGCGCGACGCCGAGGTGGCCGAGCTGGACGCGGTGCTGTCCGAACTGAAACCGCTGGTCGAGGAGCGCGACTGATGCCGCAGGTTGAAATCACCATCGGCGGGCGGGAGTTCACCGTCGCCTGCCAGTCGGGCGAGGAGCCTTATCTCGAGGCCGCCGCGCGGCTGCTCGACGAAGAGGCCGCCAACCTCGCGCATCAATCCGGGCGCATGCCCGAGAGCAAGATGCTGCTGATGGCCGGGCTGATGCTCGCCGACCGGACGGCGGGGCTCGAGGACCGGCTGCGCCAGACCGAGAATTACGCCCGGCAGGTGGAAAAGCGGCTGAGCCAGACCGAGGCGGCGCTCAACAAGTCGCGCTCGGACCCCGAGAGGGTCGAGGTCGAGGTGCCGGTGATCCCGCACGGGCTGGTCGAGATGCTGGCCGAGATGACGGCGCGGGCCGAGGCGCTGGCCGAGCGGGTCGAGAAGGCGGGCGTCTGATCGGCGCCTAGCCCGCGCCTTCGTGCACCTCGATGTAGTCGGGCCGCCCGGCGCGGCCGATGACCCGGACCCAGACGTAATGCCCGCGCCCGCTGCGGATGTCGTCGAGGATATAGGCCGGCGCGCCCGGCCCGCGCGCGTAGAGATCGGGGATGCGCGCGCGCATGTCGCGCGAGGCGAACAGCCCGTCGCCCCCGTCGCCCTCGTCGCGCCGCCCGAAACGATGGAAGTTCGCGCGGTCCTGCTGAAGGATCGCGCCGATCCCGGAAAGACGGACCCCGCGCGAGTTCACCATGTCGTTGGGGGACAGCCATGCGGCGTAGGAGGTGATCACCTCCTGCGCCAGCGCGGGCGGCGCCAGCATCGCCAGCGCGGCGGCAAGGACCAGGGATTTCATCGCAACACCTCCACCAATCGAAAACCTGCGAGAAACTGTGCAGGCCGCGCCCGGTTGACGCAAGGGAAGGTTGCGCGCAAAGAAAAGGCCGCGATCGCGAGGATCGCGGCCTTCGAGGTCTCTCGCCGGGGGCGTCAGCCCTTGTTGGCTTCGCGGATCTTCTCGGCGGCGTCGCGGTCGAAGGCCACGCCGTTCTGCTCCAGCATCTGGTCCAGCTCACCCGACAGCGTCATCTCGGTGATGATGTCGCAGCCGCCGACGAACTCGCCCTTGACGTAGAGCTGCGGGATGGTCGGCCAGTCGGAGTAATCCTTGACGCCCTGGCGGATGTCGTTGTCCTCCAGCACGTTCACGTCCCGGAAGTCGAGGTTCATGAAGTTGAGCACGCCGGCGACGCGGCTGGAAAAGCCGCATTGCGGCATGGTCTTGGTGCCCTTCATGAAAAGCACGACGTCGTTCGACTTGACGATCTCGTCGATGCGGCTCTTGGCGTCGGTCGCGTTGTCCTGCGCGGTCATAGCTCGTGTCCTTTGCGGGAATGGGGGGGTCAGTCGGGCGCCTTGGTGGTCAGCGCCAGCGCGTGCAGATCGCCTGCGGGGCCGTCCATGCGGCCCTTGAGCGCGGCGTAGACGGCGCGTTGCTGCTGCACCCGATTCTGGCCGCGAAAGCTTTCGTCGATCACCTCGGCGGCGTAATGATTGCCGTCTCCGGCGAGATCGGTGATGGCAATCTTCGCCTCCGGAAAGCTCTCGCGGATCAGATCCTCGATTTCCTGTGCGCTCATCGCCATGGGGTCGTCCTCGCAGTTTGTGTCGCTTCAGATGTAGGCGGCGCCCCGGCGGCACGCAAGGCCGCCGCCGGGGCAGTGAGAGGGCCGGGGGTCAGACCGCCAGCTCGGCCTCGGCGTCCGGGATGTGCAGCGCGGTCTCGAAGGCGGTGCGATAAAGCCGCGACAGCCCGTCCAGCGGCGCGGTGGCCCCGCCAAGCGACACGGACCCGCCGCCGAACCGGCCGACGCGCGCCAGCGGCAAACCCGCCGCGCCCGCCGCCGCCTCCAGCAGCGCCGCGTTGTCTTCGTCGGCGGCGATCAGGTAGCGGCCCTGATCCTCGCCGAACAGCGCCGCGGTGCCGGTGACGCCGATCTCGACGCCCAGACCCGCGCCTTCGGCCATCTCGAAGGCCGCGAGCGCCAGGCCGCCATCCGACAGGTCGGTGCAGGCGCGGATCGCCGCGTGGTTGTCGCGCACGAAGAGCCCATGCGCGCGCTCGGCGTCCAGGTCGACATGCGGCGCGTCGCCCTCGTCGCGGCCCAGCATCTCCCAGATGAGCGCCGAGCGGCCCAGATGCCCCTCGGTGGTGCCCAGCACCAGCGCCACGTCGCCATCCTGCGGCGCGGTGCCGATGGCGCGGCCCGCCGTCTCGATCAACCCGACGCCGCCGATGGTGGGGGTGGGCAGGATGCCGGTGCCGTCGGTTTCGTTGTAGAGCGACACGTTGCCGGACACGATCGGCATGTCGAGCGCTTTGCAGGCCTCGCCGATGCCCTTGATGGCGCCGACCAGCTGACCCATGATCTCGGGCTTTTCGGGGTTGCCGAAGTTGAGGTTGTCGGTCGCGGCCAGTGGCTTGGCGCCGGTGGCGATCAGGTTGCGATAGGCTTCGGCCACCGCCTGCTTGCCGCCCTCATAGGGGTTCGCCTTGACGTAGCGCGGTGTGACGTCCGAGGTGAAGGCGAGCGTCTTGTCGGTGCCATGCACCCGCACCAGACCCGATCCCGCGCCCGGCGCGCGCGCCGTGTCGCCCATCACCATGTGGTCGTACTGCTCCCAGACCCACGACTTGCGCGCGTGGTTGGGCGAACCGATCAGCGCGCGCAGCCCGTCGATGGCATCGACCTCGTCGACCGGGCCGAGCGGCGCCGGGGCGGGGGTTTCGACCCATGGCCGGTCATATTCCGGCGCGGTGCCCGACAGCGCCTTCAAGGGCAGGTCGGCCTTGGTCTCGCCGCCATGCACGATCAGGAAGCGGTCCTCGGGGATCGTCTCGCCGACGATGGCAAAGTCGAGATCCCACTTGTCGAAGATCGCCCGCGCCTGCGTTTCCTTCTCGGGGCGCAGCACCATGAGCATCCGCTCCTGGCTTTCCGACAGCATCATCTCGTAGGCGGTCATCGCGTTCTCGCGGCAGGGCACGCGGTCGAGATCGAGCCGGATCCCGAGGTTGCCCTTGTCGCCCATCTCCACCGCCGAACAGGTGAGCCCGGCGGCCCCCATGTCCTGAATGGAAATCACCGCGCCAGAGGCCATCAGTTCGAGACACGCCTCCATCAGCCGCTTTTCGGTGAACGGGTCGCCGACCTGCACGGTGGGGCGCTTTTCCTCGATCGTGTCGTCGAACTCGGCCGAGGCCATGGTCGCGCCGCCGACGCCGTCGCGGCCCGTCTTGGCGCCCAGATAGACCACCGGCATGCCGACGCCGGAGGCGGCCGAGTAGAAGATCGCGTCGGCATCCGCGAGGCCGGCGGCAAAGGCGTTGACGAGGCAGTTGCCGTTATAGCTGGGGTGGAACCGCACCTCGCCGCCGACATTGGGCACGCCGAAGCAGTTGCCGTAGCCGCCGACACCCGACACGACGCCCGAAACGAGGCGGCGGGTCTTGGGGTGGTCGATCTCGCCGAAGCTGAGCGCGTTCATCGCCGCGATGGGGCGCGCGCCCATGGTGAACACGTCGCGCAGGATGCCGCCGACACCGGTGGCCGCGCCCTGATAGGGCTCGATATAGCTCGGGTGGTTGTGGCTCTCCATCTTGAAGACCACGGCCTGGCCGTCGCCGATATCGACGATGCCCGCGTTCTCGCCGGGGCCGCAGATCACCTGGCTGCCCTCGGTCGGCAGGGTCCGCAGCCATTTCTTCGACGACTTGTAGGAGCAGTGCTCGTTCCACATGGCCGAGAAGATGCCGAGCTCGGTAAAGCTCGGCTCGCGGCCGATGATCTCTAGGATGCGCGCGTATTCGTCGGGCTTGAGCCCGTGCGCGGCGATGAGGTCGTCGGTGATCTGGGGGTCGGACATGCGGGCGCTCTCCTGCTGGTCGCGCGCGTCATACAATCAGGCCGCCGCAGGGGAAAGCGGCTTTCGGCCGGGCGTGGCGGATCAGGCGGCGGTTTCGCGATGGCGCGCCGCCAGCCAGCCCCGCGCGCAGAACAGCACGAACAGCAGGACGCCCGCGTTCAGCGGCAGGGCCGGGGCGGGCGGATAGGCCAGAACGAGCGCCCCGAGGAGCGCCAGAAGCACCAGCGCCAGCGATCCGCGGCGGCTGCCGGGGCCGGGCCGCCCGACAAGGCCGCGCGGCGTCAGCAGCGTCAGCCCGGCGCCGGTCAGCGCCACGCTAAGAAGCAGCAGCGGGGGGATGTGGCCCAGCATCCAGTCGCGCGGCCCGGCCAGCCCGGCGAGATGCAGCGTTTCGATCAGCGGCGCGCAGAGCAGGGTGAACAGGTTGATCCCGAGCGCGATCCCGTCCGGCGCCCGCCGCCGCCATGCCAGCGCCGCGAAGACCGTGAGCGCGAGGGTGGCGCCGGTCCAGCCCGCAGCGCGCAGGTCGCCGGTGAACAGCCAGAGGGCCAGAAAGCCCAGACCCGGCCAGCTTTCGATAAAGGGCGGCAGGGGCTTGGATGGGGGCATGGCGGATCGCTCTCGAAAAGACACAACTATAAGGAGTGAACCGGAGAGCGATGCGCCGGGTCAAGCGTCGCCATTCCTCGGGCGATCAGCGTTCCTCGCAAAACCGCAGCCGGTTGGAGAAGGGGTCGATCACGATCATCTCGTCGCCCCATGGCCGGGTTTCGATGTCGGGGCGGGCGTTCGGGTTGCGCTTGGCGTGCAGCGCGTCGCGAAAGGCGCTCAGCCCCTCGACCGGAAGATAGGCCGCGGCGCCGGGGCTGGCATCGCCGTTATGGCCGGTCAGGTGCAGCACCGCGCCGCCGCGCGCGATCTCGGCGTAAAGCGGCCTTCCGGGGGCGAAGCGGTGCTCCCACTTCACGCGAAACCCGAGGAAATCGATGTAGAAGCTGCGGGCCAGCGCCTCGTCGAAAATCCGGAAGATCGGCACCGGCATCGCGAATCTGGGGGGCTGTGATTTCGGGTCGAAGTTCCGCATCGCGCCGCCCTTTCGTGCCGGTTGGCGACAGGGTGCGCCGGGCAGCGGGTCTCGGGCAAGCCGACAGGGCAAAAAAAAGCCGGGCACAACGGCCCGGCAAGTCCAACAGGGAGGTATGAAGCGATGCGCCGCAAAGCAGCATCGGCTTCGAAAGGTGAAATAGTGGGCACCAAGTGAACGATCAAGTTCAAAACCCCTGACATGGCGGCAACTCCGCCATGCGCCATGCGCATGACTGTTTGCCGGGCAGTTTTCGGGCGGTTTGCCTAATCCTGCGCCTGTTCGCGAAGTTTGCGGCGATGCGCCTGCACCTCCTCCTGCACGAAATCGCGAAAGGCGCCGACGCGCTTGGATTGGCGCAGCTCCTCGGGATAGGCGAGAAACACCGGCACCTCGCCGGATTCGAGATCCGGCAGCACCCGCAGCAGTCCCGGGAAATGCTCGTTGAGGTAATTGGGCAGCACGCCGACGCCGAGATTGTTGAGCACCGCCTGCAGCACCCCGAAATAGTTGTTCACGGTAAGCGTGGAGGGGATGTTGTGGGCCATCAGCTCCTGCACCATCGCCGCCCCGGCGGAGACCTGCGCCGAGCTGGGATTCTGACAGATCAGCCGGTGGTGTTCGAAATCCTCGACCCGCGCGATCGATCCCGCTGTGTCGAGATATTGCTGTGTCGCGTAAAGCCGCATCCGCACGTTCATCAGCCGCTTGCGGATCAGGTCGGCCTGGCTCGGCTCCTTCATGCGGATGGCCACGTCGGCCTCGCGCATCGGCAGGTCGAGCACGCGCTCCTCGAGGATCAGGTCGATCTTGAGGTTGGGGTAGCGTTCATAGAGCTTGGGCAGGCGCGGCGCCAGCCACAGCGTGCCGAAACCGATCGGCGTGGTCACCCGAAGCTCGCCGAAGACCTCTTCCTCGCTGTCGCGGATGCGCGCGGCGGCGGCGTCGAGCCGCTTGGTCATCGCCCGCGTCGCGTCGAACAGCAATTCGCCCTGCTCGGTCAGGATCAGCCCGCGCGCATGGCGGTGAAACAGCGTGGTGTTGAGCTGCTCTTCAAGGGCGCGGATCTGCCGGCTGACCGCCGACTGGCTCAGATGCAGCGAATCGCCCGCATGGGTGAGGCTGCCCGCATCCGCCACCGCATGAAAAATCCGCAGCTTGTCCCAGTCCATCGTTTCTCGCCCCGCCTGCTGTCATCCATCCGGACATCTATGGCCCGGTGCCGCGCTTGCAAAGCGCTTGCGCCGATTTCCGCCTTCACGCCAGAGACACCCCGCATACCATACCGGCAAAATATGGAATTTGCCGAATTTCTTGCCGTTGCCGGCGGGCGGGCGTCATCCCTGTGCCCTGCCTGTCTCACCGATCCGCCGCCGCCCGCCGCCATCCGCCGCCGTCCGGTCCGGGGGACGGACAAAGCACTGATGGATTTCCCCGGCAAAGCCCCGTATGTCCTTGGCCCTGAAGCCCGGCCGGAACCGGGCGTGAAAAGACGTGGCGAAAGGCGGGGTTGCGCGATGGCGGTCGGGATTTTCGATAGTGGCCTTGGCGGGCTCACGGTGCTGGGCGCGATCGAAAAGCGCCTGCCCGAGCTGCCCTTGGTCTATTACGGCGACAACGCCCATGCGCCCTACGGCGTGCGCACCGCCGACGACATCTATGACCTGACCACGCGCGCGACCGAGCGGCTGTTCGACGCGGGCTGCGATCTGGTGATCCTTGCCTGCAACACCGCGAGCGCCGCCGCGCTGCGCCGGATGCAGGAGGGCTGGGTGCCCAAGGGCAAGCGCGTGCTCGGCGTCTTCGTGCCGCTGATCGAGGCGCTGACCGAACGGCACTGGGGCGACAATTCGCCGCCGCGCGAGGTGGACGTGAAACATGTCGCGCTGTTCGCCACGCCCGCCACCGTGCGCTCCCGCGCGTTCCAGCGCGAGCTGGCCTTTCGCGCCATCGGCGTCGATGTCGAGGCGCAGGCCTGCGGCGGCGTGGTCGACGCGATCGAGGAGGGCGACCTGATCCTCGCCGAGGCGCTGGTGCGCAGCCATGTCGACGCGCTCAAGCGCAAGATGCCCGAACCCGACGCCGCGATCCTCGGCTGCACCCATTACCCGCTGATGGCCGAAACGTTCCAGGAGGCGCTCGGCCCGCGGGTCAAGGTGTTCAGCCAGGCCGATCTGGTGGCCGAGAGCCTTGCCGATTACCTTGTCCGCCGGCCCGAAATGGTCGGGCCGGGCACCGAGGCCGGGTTCCTGACCACCGGCAATCCGCGGCAGGTCTCGACCCGCGCGACCCAGTTCTTGCGCCGCAAGATCGATTTCGTCGCGGCGTGATGCCGCACGGTTTCGGCCGCGCCCGGCACTGGCGCGCGGCCTTGATGCTTCCCATCTGATACTCCGACAGGAGCCACGCCATGACCCATTCCGCCGCCATTCTCGGGGCCTCCGGCTATACCGGGGCCGAGCTCGTCCGCCTGATCGCGACCCATCCGGGGCTCGAGGTCGCGGCGCTGTCGGGCGACCGCAAGGCAGGCATGGCGATGGGCGAGGTGTTCCCGCATCTTGCGCATCTCGACCTGCCGGCGCTGTGCAAGATCGAGCAGATCGACTTCTCCGCCATCGACATCGTGTTCTGCGCGCTGCCGCACGCGATGAGCCAGGCGGTGATCGCGGATCTGCCGAAGGATCTGAAGATCGTCGATCTCTCCGCCGATTTCCGGCTGCGGGGTGATGGCGAATACGAGAAGTGGTACGGCAAGCCCCATGCCGCGATGGATCTGCAGGCAGAGGCGGTCTACGGCCTGACCGAATTCTACCGCGACGAGATCCGCGCGGCCCGGCTCGTTGCAGGAACGGGCTGCAACGCGGCGACCGTGCAGTTCGCGCTGCGTCCGCTGATCGAGAAAGAGCTAATCGATCTCGACGACATCGTCTGCGACCTCAAGAACGGGGTCTCGGGCGCGGGCCGCTCGCTCAAGGAAAACATGCTCTTTGCGGAGCGCAGCGAGGACGTGCTGGCCTATTCGGCGGGCGGCACGCATCGGCACTTGGGCGAATTCGATCAGGAATTCTCGGCCATCGCGGGGCGCGACGTGCGCATTCTCTTCACCCCGCACCTGGTGCCGGTGAACCGCGGCATCCTCGCCTCGTGCTACGTGAAGGGTGACGCGCAAGCCGTTCACGAGGCGCTGACATCGCGCTACGCCAATGAGCCGTTCCTGCGCGTGCTGCCCTTCGGCAAGCTGCCGGGGATGAGCCATGTGCAGGGGTCGAACTTCTGCCATCTGGGCGTCGCGGGCGACCGCGTCTCGGGCCGCACGCTCGTCGTCTCGACGCTCGACAATCTGTGCAAGGGTTCGTCGGGGCAGGCGCTGCAGAACGCCAATTTGATGCTCGGCCTGCCCGAAACCGAGGGGCTGATGCTGGCCCCGGTGTTTCCCTGATGCGCGGGCTGAAGAAGACCCGCCGGATCCAGGTGCTGGCGCTGGCCGCCGTGGCGCTGGTGCTCGCCACCGGGATCATCGGATACGCGATGCGCGACGGCATCAACTTCTTTCGCTCGCCCGCGCAGCTGGTGGCCGAGCCGCCCGCGCCGAACGAGGTGTTCCGCCTTGGCGGCCTGGTCGAGGACGGCACGCTGAAGCGCGGGCAGGGCGAAACGGTGACGTTCTCGGTCACCGACGGCACGGCCTCGGTGCCGGTCGCCTATACCGGCATCCTGCCAGACCTCTTCGAAGAGGGGCAGGGCATGGTCGGGCAGGGCCGCTGGACCGGAGAGCGGTTCGAGGCGATCGAGATCCTCGCCAAGCATGACGAAAGCTACATGCCCAAGGAGGTGATCGACGCGCTCGAAGAGCAGGGCGTCTACAAGGCACCGAACGCCGCGGCGGCGTCGAATTAACGAAGCTTAGGCACTCTTGCGTCCGGGATCACCGAAGGGGCGCGGAATGAAAAGCGTGGAAGAGATCGCGGCACGGATCGTCGCGCGCGAAGGCGGATATGTCGACGACCCCGACGATCCGGGCGGGGCGACGAAACACGGCGTCACCATCGGCACGCTGCGGCGGCTCGGGCTCGATCTCGACGGGGATGGCGCGGTCACCAAGGCCGATGTGAAGCGGCTGACACCCGCGCAGGCCACCGACATCTTCATCGAGCATTACTACCGCCGCCCGCGCATCGACGCGCTGCCCGAAAGCCTGCGGGCCTCGGTGTTCGACATGTATGTCAATTCCGGCGCCCACGCGGTGAAGATCCTGCAACGGCTTTTCGTGGCGATGCGCATTCCGGTCGCGGTCGACGGCATCATCGGGCCGCAGACCATCGCCGCGGCGGCCCGCGCGCAGGCGGCCGCGCCCGATCATCTCGCCGACGCCTACGGCATCGCGCGGCGCAACTACTATTACAGCCTCGCCGATCGCCGCCCGGCGAGCCGCAAATACGCCCGCCGCCGCGATGGCGGCAAGGGCGGCTGGATCACCCGGGCCGAAGAGTTCATCTCGCCGCGCTATCACCTGAGCGAGGCGGCGCATCGCGAACGGGTGGCGGCATGGGGATGACCGGCGGGGGTGATCGGCGGGATATTCACCACGCTGTTCGGGGCGCGCCGCAACATGGTGGTCGACACGGTCGAGGCGTTTCGCGAAAACGCCGAAGGCCGGGCGGCGCGTGCCGCCACGCAGCGTTCCGAGGCGCTGGCGCAGTTCGCCGCCGAAATGGCGCGCGCGCGGCGCGGCGGCTGGGACCGGTTCATCGACGGGCTGAACCGGCTGCCGCGCCCCATGATGGCCTTCGGCACGCTGGGGCTGATCGGGGCGGCAATGGCCGACCCGGCCTGGTTCTCCGCCCGGATGCAGGGGCTGGCGCTGGTGCCCGAACCGTTGTGGTGGCTGATGGGGGCGATCGTCAGCTTCTACTTCGGGGCGCGGATGCAGAGCCACGGCCAGAGCTTCGAGCGCGAGATGGCCGCGGCGCTGGCCCGGATGCAGACGCGGCCCCCCGCCCCTGCGGGGCATGGGCCGCCCCGCGCGGACGCCAACCCGGCGCTCGAGGACTGGTGGCGCACGCAGGCGTGACCGCTGCGGCGCTTTGGCGCGACGATCCGCTCCCGGCGCGCGATAGCGCCGGGCGGGCGGATCGGTTACAAGCTTGGCTATGTTGATCGAACTCGGACATTTCGCCCTGATTCTGGCCTTTGCCACCGCCATCGTGCAGATGGTGGTGCCGCTCATCGGCGCACAAAAGGGCTGGCGTGGCTGGATGGGCGTGGCCGAGCCCGCCGCCACCGCGCAATTCGCGCTCACCGGTTTCGCCTTCGCGGCGCTGACGGTGGCCTTCGTCACCTCGGACTTCTCGGTAAAGCTGGTGGTGGACAATTCCCATTCGCTCAAGCCGATGCTCTACAAGATCAGCGGCGTCTGGGGCAACCACGAGGGGTCGCTGCTGTTGTGGCTGCTGATCCTCGCGGGGTTCGGCGCCAGCGCCGCGTGGTTCGGCGGCAACCTGCCAGACCGGCTGCGCGCCCGCGTGCTGGCGGTGCAGGCCTCGATCGGCGTGGCCTTCGGGGCGTTCTTGCTGTTCACCTCGAACCCGTTCCTGCGCGTGGCCACGCCGCCCTTCGACGGGCGCGATCTCAACCCGCTCCTGCAGGACCCCGGCCTCGCCTTCCATCCGCCGTTTCTCTATCTCGGCTATGTCGGTCTCTCGATGGCGTTTTCCTTCGCCGTCGCCGCCCTGATCGAAGGCCGGGTCGATGCCGCCTGGGCGCGCTGGGTCCGGCCCTGGACGCTGGCGGCGTGGCTGTTTCTGACCGTCGGCATCGCGCTGGGCTCCTGGTGGGCCTATTACGAGCTGGGCTGGGGCGGCTTCTGGTTCTGGGATCCGGTCGAGAACGCCTCCTTCATGCCATGGCTGCTCGCCGCCGCGCTCCTGCATTCGGCGATCGTCACCGAAAAGCGCGAGGCGCTCAAAAGCTGGACCGTGCTTCTGGCGATTCTCGCCTTCAGCTTCTCGCTCTTGGGCACCTTCATCGTCCGCTCCGGCGTGCTGACGAGCGTGCATGCCTTTGCCACCGATCCGGCGCGCGGGGTGTTCATCCTCGCGATCCTCGCGGTCTTCACCGGCGGCGCGCTGACGCTCTATGCGGCGCGGGCGCATGCGATGGAGGCCAAGGGCGTGTTCGGGCTGGTCAGCCGCGAGTCCGCGCTGGTGGCCAACAACGTGCTGCTCGCGGTGTCGGCCATGGTGGTCTTCGTCGGCACGGTCTGGCCGCTGGTGGCCGAGATGGCCTTCGACCGGGTGCTCTCGGTCGGCCCGCCCTTCTTCGACGCGGCCTTCACGCCGTTCTTCGTGGCGCTCGGGCTGCTCTTGCCCTTTGGCACGCTGCTGGCGTGGAAGCGCGCGACCGGGCGCCGGGTGCTGCGCCAGCTCTGGCCCGCCGCCGTGCTCGCGGGGGCGCTGCTGCTCATGGGCTATGCGCTGGGGTCGGGCCGCTCGGCGCTCGGGCCGCTGGGCCTTGCGCTTGGCGGCTGGGTGATCGGTGGCGCGGGCGTCGATCTGTGGTCGCGCACCGGGCGCGGCGGGGCGGTGGCGCGGCTTGGCCGCCTGCGGCGGCTGCCGCGCGCCGATTGGGGGCGCGGGCTGTCGCATGGCGGGCTCGGCGTCACCATCATCGGCATCGCGGGGCTGCTCGCCTGGCAGCAGGAGGACATCCGCATCGCCGAGATCGGCGACAGCTGGACCCTCGGGCGCTATGAGCTGACCCTCGACGCGGTGCGCGAGACCGAGGGGCCGAACTACATCACCACCATGGGCGATCTCACCGCGCGGGTGGACGGCGAAAAGATCGCGACGCTGCACCCCGAAAAGCGGTTCTACCCGGTGGCGGGCATGCCCACCAGCGAGGCCGGGATCGATGGCGGGATCTGGCGCGATCTCTACATCGTCATCGGCGATCCGCAGGAGGGCGGCGGCTGGGCCGTGCGCAGCCACATCAAGCCGATGGCGGCGTGGATCTGGGGCGGCTCGATCCTGATGGCGCTGGGCGGCGTGGTCTCGCTGTCGGATCGGCGGATGCGCGTGGCGGCGGGGGCGCGGCGCAAGTCGCCCGCGCCGGTGGCGGCGCAATGAGGCGGGCGGCGCTCCTGCTCGCGGCGACGCTCGCGCTTGCCGCGCCCGCCTTCGCGGTCGAGCCCGACGAGGTGCTCGACGATCCGGCGCTGGAGGCGCGCGCGCGCGACATCAGCGCCGGGCTGCGCTGCCCGGTCTGCCGCAACGAGAGCATCGACGAAAGCAATGCCGGCGTGAGCCGCGACCTGCGCCTTTATGTGCGCGAGCGGCTGCTGGCGGGCGACAGCGACGCGCAGGTGATGCGCGCCGTGGTCGATCGCTACGGCGAATACGTGCTGCTCAGGCCCGATGCGTCGGGCGCCAACCTGATCCTGTGGCTCGCGGCGCCGGGGCTGTTGATCGTCGCGGGCGGCGTGGCCTTCGTGTCGATCCGCCGCCGCGCCTCGGGCCCCGAGGACCGGTTGTCGGAGGAGGAGGAAGCCAAGCTCAGGGATATCCTGAAACCCTGACGGTTTCCCGGCGCCCGTCCTGACGCTTGGTTGCCCCTTTCGCCGCGCGGGCGCGCCTGTAGGCTTCGCGCGGGACTTAGGGGAGACCATCCATGGAATACCAGACGATCAGCCTCGCGCTGGAGGACGGCGTGGCGCTGCTGACGCTCGACCGCCCGGCGGTGATGAACGCGCTCAACACCCAGATGCGGGCCGAGATCACCCATGCGCTGCGCAATCTCGACGCCGCGGCGCGGGTGCTGGTGCTGACCGGGGCGGGGCGGGCCTTCTGCTCGGGGCAGGATCTGGGCGATACCGGCAATGCCAACGCCACCGATCTCGAACGGGTGCTGCGCGACGAATACGTGCCGATGCTCATGGCGCTGCGCGACCTGGCCGTGCCGAGCATCGCCGCCGTCAACGGCGCGGCGGCCGGGGCGGGGGCCAACCTCGCGCTGGCCTGCGACGTGGCGATCGCCTCGGAGGCGGCGCATTTCACCCAAGCCTTCACCCGGATCGGGCTGATCCCCGACGCGGGCGGCACATGGACCCTGCCGCGGCAGGTCGGCACGGCGCGGGCGATGGGCGCGATGCTGTTCGCCGACCGGATCCCGGCGCGGCAGGCGGCGGATTGGGGAATGATCTACGAGGCGGCGACGGAGGCCGATTTCGAGGAGCGCTGGCGCGCCCGCGCGGCCCAGCTCGCGGCGGGGCCGACCGAAACCTACCGCCAGCTGCGCGAAGCGATGCGCGCGAGCCCCGAGGCCAGCTTCGAAGAGCAGCTCGCCACCGAGGCGCGCCACCAGGGCGTCTGCGGCCGCAGCCGCGATTTCAGGGAAGGGGTGGTCGCCTTCGTCGAAAAGCGGGCGCCGCGCTTCGAAGGCCGCTGAGCGCGGCTCAGGCGGCGTTGCCCAGCGGCGCCGCCAGACGCGACACGAATTCGTCGAACACGCCGCCGAAGACCGACCCGTCGGTCGAGGCCGCGACCCGGTCCCGGCGCGCGGGGCGGGCGGGCAGGCAACCTTCGATCACGAAACCCGCGCAGGGCGCGTGGTTCGCCGCCGTCGGCACCAGGTGCAGCGCGAAGGCCCGGCCCGCCAGGTCGTCGAGCGTGATGCTCAGGCTGTCATGCGCGAGATGCACGGCGGTGTCGCGCGGCGCCCGACCACGCTGCGCCTGCTGCGCCCGGCAGAAGCTGGCGCCGCAATCGAAGCCACGCGCCGCGTCGCCGGTGGCCCGCACCCGCCCGGCCGAGAAGTTCTGCCCGCGCAGCCGCGGCCCGGTCAGGCTCAGCCCCGCCAGCAGTTCGTGATCGGCGAAATCGAACACCAGCGCGGCAAGCCCGAGCCCCTGGCCCGCATCGTCGTTCATCCGCAGGTCGATCGTGATCCCGCCATCGGCCGTCTCATGCAGAGCGACATGCACCTGAACGTCCCGGCCGAAAGTGGCGTCGGCGGATTCGGGGGTGGGGGTGAACTGCATCGCGATATGAGCCGACATTGAACTATCCTTTCGGTCGAACCTGAAGATCTGCACTCGTTGAAGTGAACGCATTCTGTATCGCCGCGAATTGCGGCATTCAGGTGGCAAGGTTCGCTCTGGGTCTGAAAATGCCCTTTTTCTCCAATCACTTAGCCCAATGGATAGGTCTCCACGGTATAGGTCATCTATACGAAAGAGAGCGGCTGCGAGATTTCTTCAGGAAAACGGAGTCTCTTCCGAGAGACCTGTATCGGGGGACATGTCCCGATGGACAGGTGTCCGCGTGAACAATGAAATTCGCAGGTCGCGATTGGTTCGCGACCTGCCCGCCGCGTCAAAAAGGGCCGAATACGGTGTCGAAACGTGGCGCAAAGATGGCGTTTCAGCCCGGTGCCGCAACGTGAAAAGGGCCCGGCGATTCCGCCGGGCCCTCTCATGCATCCTGTGCCGAACCGGAAAACGGATCAGCGCTTTTCGATGTCGACATAGTCGCGCTGCGCCTCGCCGAGATAGAGCTGGCGCGGGCGGCCGATCTTGAGCTGCGGATCCGCGAGCTGCTCCTTCCACTGCGACACCCAGCCGACGGTGCGCGCCAGCGCGAAGATCGGCGTGAACATCGAGGTCGGGAAGCCCATCGCGTCGAGGATGATGCCCGAGTAGAAATCGACGTTCGGGTAGAGCTTCTTCTCGGCGAAGTAGGGATCCTCGAGCGCGACGCGCTCCAGCTCCTTGGCGACCTGAAGCGTCGGATTGTTCTCGACGCCGAGCAGGTCGAGCACCTCGTCCGCGCTCTCCTTCATCACCTTCGCGCGCGGGTCGAAGTTCTTGTAGACCCGGTGGCCGAAGCCCATCAGGCGGAACGGATCGTTCTTGTCCTTCGCGCGGGCGATGAACTCGGGGATCCGGTCGGGCGTGCCGATCTCGCGCAGCATCTCGAGGCAGGCCTGGTTGGCGCCGCCATGCGCAGGGCCCCACAGGCAGGCGATGCCGGCCGCGATGCAGGCAAACGGGTTCGCGCCCGAGGACGAGGCCAGCCGCACGGTCGAGGTCGAGGCGTTCTGCTCGTGATCGGCATGCAGGGTGAAGATCCGGTCCATCGCGCGGGCGAGGATCGGGTTCACCTCGTATTCCTCGGCCGGGACGCTGAAGCACATGCGCAGGAAGTTCGACGCGTAGTCGAGATCGTTGCGCGGATACACGAAGGGCTGACCGATCGAGTACTTGTAGGCCATCGCCGCGATGGTCGGCATCTTGGCGATCAGGCGGATCGAGGCGACCTCGCGCTGGTGCTCGTCGTTGATGTCGGTGCTGTCGTGGTAGAAGGCCGACATCGCGCCGACCACGCCGACCATGGTGGCCATGGGATGCGCGTCGCGGCGGAAGCCGCGGAAGAAGTTGTGCATCTGCTCGTGGATCATCGTGTGACGCGTCACCAGCGTCTCGAATTCCTCGAGCTTGGCGGCCGAGGGCAGCTCACCGTAAAGCAGCAGGTAGCACACCTCGAGGTAATGCGATTCCTTGGCGAGCTGACCGATCGGATAGCCGCGATGCGTCAGCACGCCCGCTTCGCCATCGATATAGGTGATGGTGCTGTCGCAGGACGCGGTCGAGGTGAAGCCCGGGTCATAGGTGAAGACGCCCGCCTGCGCATAGAGCTTGCGGATGTCGATGACCTCGGGCCCGTCGGTGGGGGCGTACATCGCCAGATCAAAGCTTTCGCCGTCGATCGTCAGCTTGGCGGTTTTCGTGGTTTCGGCCATTCAGGTCCCCTTCATGTTCCCGCCGCCGCCACGGGCGGCGCGCGACTCAGATCTCTCGATGCCGCGCTGCCACATAGTTTCGGGCGGAAGGCGGGCCAGTCTCTCAGGCCGCCGCGTCCCCGATCCGTGCCACGCTTTCGTCGCGGCCGAGCACAAGCATCATGTCGAATACGCTGGGGCTGACCATGCGCCCCGCCAGCGCCGCGCGAAGCGGCCCTGCAATCTTGCCCAAGCCAAGGCCATGCACCTCGGCCAGAGCGGTCACAACCCCCTCCAGCGCCTCCCGCTCCCAGCTAGCAGTTTGCAGCTGCGGCGTCAATTCTGCCAGTATACCACGGGATACATCATCCAGCGCCTTGGCCGATTTCGCATCCGGCTCGATCGGCCGTTCGGTGAGGACGAAATGAGCCTTTTCAAGAAGTTCCGGGAAAATCTTGGCCCGGTCCTTGAGATGCGGCATCGCCCGCAGGAGCCCGTCGCGCTGCGCCCGGGTCAACGAAAGCTGCCCCGTCGCGTCGAGGAAAGCTTCGGTTTCATGCAGCAGCGCGGCATCGTCCGCGACGGCGATGTGCTGGCGGCAGAGGTTTTCGAGCTTCTTGGTATCGAAGCGCGCCGGCGATTTGCCGATGCCGCCCAGATCGAACCAGTCGCGCGCCTCGGCATCCGAGAAGAACTCGGCGTCGCCATGGCTCCAGCCGAGCCGGGTGAGATAGTTGCGCATCCCCGCCGCCGGGTAGCCCATCTGCTGGTATTCCGCGGCCCCCGTCGCACCATGGCGCTTCGACAGCTTCTTGCCATCGGGTCCGAAGATCAGCGGCACATGGGCGAAGACCGGCAGGTCCCAGCCCATGGCGCGGTAGATCATCGCCTGCCGGAACGCGTTGGTCATGTGGTCGTCGCCCCGGATCACGTGGGTCACGCCCATGTCGTGATCGTCGACGACGACGGCGAGCATGTAGACCGGCGAGCCGTCCGAGCGCAAAAGCACCATGTCGTCGAGCTGGTCGTTGCCGATGGTGATTTCGCCCTGCACCTCGTCGCGGATGGTGGTGGCGCCGTCGCGCGGCGCCTTGATGCGGATCGCGAAGGGGGCGTCGGGGTGATCGGCCTCGGCCACGTCGCGCCAGGGCGAGCGGAACAGCGTCGAGCCGCCCTTGGCACGGGCCTCCTCGCGGAACGCCTCGATCTCTTGCTGGGTCGAAAAGCACTTGTAGGCCGTGCCATCGGCCAGCATCCGGCGGGCCACCTCGGCGTGGCGCTCGGCGCCCGCCGCCTGGCTGATCGGTTCGCCGTCCCAGTCGAGCCCGAGCCATGTCAGCCCGTCGAGAATGGCCTGCGTGTTCTCGGGCGTGGAGCGGGCGCGGTCGGTGTCCTCGATGCGCAGCAGGAACTTGCCGCCGCGGCCACGGGCATAGAGCCAGTTGAACAGCGCGGTGCGCGCGCCGCCGATATGCAGCGCGCCGGTGGGAGAGGGGGCGAAGCGGGTGACGACCGGGGTCTGGGACATGTCGGGGAGATTTAACCTTTCGCTAACCATGCTGGGCGCAGCCTTGCTTGCATGGGGGATACTCAGGTCGGGGCACGGAAACAAGCATGGCTCATCGGGGCGGTTTTGGCCTGCTTCGCGCGGGGCGCGGCGGCGCTGGCGCGGCAGCGCGGATCGCTCGCCTGCTGGGCGCCGGTCTGTCTTGGCGCCGGGATCGGCCTCTGGTTCGCGCAGCATGACGAACCGGGTGCCGCCGTCTACGGCGCCGCGGCGGGGCTGGCGGCGCTGTGCGTCATGGCGCGGTTCGTGTTGCGGCGCTCGGCCTATGCGGCGCTGGCGACGGGCGGGCTGCTGGTCTGCGCGGGGTTGTTGCTGGCGGGGGCGCGGGCGCATGGGCTCGCCGCGCCGGTGCTGGGATTTCGCTATTACGGCCCGGTGGAGGGGCGGATCGTCGAGATCGACCGCGCCCAGAGCGACGTGCTGCGGATCACGCTCGACCGGGTGCGGCTCGACGATGTGCGCGGCGTGCCCGAGCGGGTGAGATTGTCGCTGCACGGCCCGGTGGTGGCGCCGCTCGCGCCCGGCGCGCGGGTGATGACGACCGCGCATCTGTCGCCGCCGCCGGGCCCGGCGGAGCCGGGAGGCTTCGATTTTCGCCGCCACGCGTGGTTCGCCCGGCTCGGCGCGGTGGGCTATAGCCGGGTGCCGGTGCTGCTGGCCTCGACCCGCGGGGCCGATGGCGCATGGCTGGCGCGGATCAGGGCCCGGCTCAGCGCCGCGATCCGGGCGCGGATCGACGGCGCGGCGGGCGGCTTTGCCGCCGCCGTCACCACCGGCGACCGCTCCGGGCTGGGGCGCGCGGCGAATGACGCGATGCGCGAGGCCAATCTCTATCACCTCGTCTCGATCTCGGGGATGCACATGGCGATGCTGGCGGGCTTCGTGTTCTGGCTGGTGCGCGCCGCGATCGCCGCCGTGCCGCCGCTGGCGCTCCGGCTCGACGCGCGCAAGATCGCCGCGGCCACGGCATTGCCCGCCGCCGCCTTCTACCTCGCGCTGGCGGGGCGCGACGTGGCGACGGAACGCGCCTTCGTCATGGTCGCGGTGAGCTTGGGCGCGGTGCTGGCCGACCGGCGGGCGCTGTCCTTGCGGGGGCTCGCCATCGCGGCGCTGATCGTGCTGGGGCTGCGGCCCGAAACGCTCCTGAACCCCGGTTTCCAGATGTCCTTTGCCGCGGTGCTGGCGCTGGTGGCCGTCATGGGCCGCCTGCCGCCGGGCTGGCACCGGCCACGCGGCCTCGCGCGGCTGTGGATGCCGGTGGCGTTGTTGTCGCTGACCTCGATCGTGGCGGGCGGCGCCACCGCGCCCTTCGCCGCCGCGCATTTCAACCGCGTCGCCCATTACGGGCTGATCGCCAACCTCGCCGCCGCGCCCGCCATGGGCATTCTCGTCATGCCCGGCGCGGTGATCCTCGCGGTGACCGGGCCGCTCGGGCTCGACCAGCCGGCGGTGTGGATGATCGATTACGGCGCGCGCTGGATATTATGGGTGAGCGCGCGGATCGCCGCGCTCGACGGGGCCAGTTCGGCGGTGATCGCGCCGCCGGGCGTGGTCGTGACGCTGGTGGCGCTGGGCGGGCTGTGGCTGGTGCTGTGGCAGGGGCGGGGCCGGGTGGCGGGGCTGGTGCCGCTGGCGCTCGCCGCCGGGCTCTGGCTGCGGGCCGACCGGCCCGACCTGCTGGTGAGCGACAGCGGCGCGCTGGTCGGGCTGATGACCGGGGAGGGGCGGGCGCTGTCGAAGCCCAGGGGCGATGGTTTCGCCGCGCGGGCCTGGCTGGAGAATGATGGCGACGGGCGCGCGCAGGCCCAGGCGCATGATCCGCGCGCCCTGCGCCGGGTCGAGCGGGTGCTGCGGCTGCGGCTGGGCGAGACGACGATCGTTCAGGTGACCGGCAAGACCGCGCTGGCCGCGCTGAGAGGCTGTGGCGGCGCCGATATCCTGATCGCCAACCAGCCCGATCCCGCGCCGCGCCCCTGCCTGCGCTTCGACGCGCGCCGGCTGCGCGACACCGGCGCGCTCGCGCTCCGGTTCGGGCCGGAGGGGCTGCGCATCGAGACGGTGGCCGACCGCGCCGGCCGCCGCCTGTGGGTTCAGTAGCTGCGGATCAGCCCGACCAGCCGGCCCTGCACGCGGACCTGTTCGTCGCTGTAGATCCGGGTTTCATAGGCCGGGTTCGCGGCTTCGAGCGCGATGCGCTTGCCGTTGCGGCGGAACCGCTTGAGCGTCGCCTCCTGATCCTCGATCAGCGCCACGACGATGTCGCCATTGTCGGCGGTGCCGGTTTCGCGGATCACCACCACGTCGCCGTCATTGATCCCGGCCTGGATCATCGAATCGCCCCGCACCTCGAGCGCGTAGTGATTGCCGGAGCCGAGCATCGTGCCGGGCACCGCGATCTCGTGGCTCACCTCGCTGATCGCGGAGATCGGCACACCGGCGGCGATCCGGCCCATCACCGGCAGGTTCAGCGCCAGCGCCGCGATGTCGGCGGGCATGTCGGCGGGCTTGGGATCGGGTTCGGGCGCCGCGTGCTCGGCGGCGAGCCGCGCCTCCATCGCCTCGGGCAGCTTGAGGATTTCGAGCGCCCGCGCCCGGTGCGCGAGACGGCGGATGAAGCCACGCTCCTCGAGCGCGGTGATCAACCTGTGGATGCCGGATTTGGACCGAAGATCGAGCGCGTCCTTCATTTCGTCGAAGGAGGGCGGAACGCCGTCGGCCTTGATCCGCCGGTGGATGAATTCCAGCAGGTCGGATTGTTTACGGGTCAGCATGGTTGCCCCTTTATGCGCGCAGACGGTTGGGGATCCGTTCTATGACTGTTCCCGTTTTGTGTCAAGCCCTTCAAAGCGCTATGACATCGACCGTTTCGCCCGCGGCGCGCGCGGGATCGTGCGGTGGTTGCACGATCAGGCAATCGGCCTGCGCCAGCACCGACAAAAGCGAGCTGTCCTGCTTGGAAAACGCGGTGACGCCATCGGGCCCGGTGGCGGCGCGCAGGTAATGTTCGCGCGGGCCGTTGGCGGCCAGCGGCGCGGCCAGCCGGGCCAGGCGGCGCGGGGCGGGCGCGGGGGCGAGACCCGAGAGCGCGCGGATCAGCGGCACCAGAAACACATGCGCGCAGACCATCGACGAGACCGGGTTGCCCGGCAGCCCCAGAAGCAACGCTTCGCCGAAACGGCCCGCCATCAGCGGCTTGCCCGGGCGCAGCGCGACCTTCCAGAAGGCGCGTTCCATCCCGGCTTCGGCCGCCGCGTCGCCCACGAGATCATGATCGCCGACCGAGGCGCCGCCGATGGTGACGACGATGTCGGCGCCGCGCGCCAGGTCGAAGGCCTGTGCCAGCGCGCCCATGCTGTCGCCCGCGATCGGCAAAAGCCGGGCCGTGCCGCCCGCCTGCTCGACGATGCCGTGCAGCCCATAGGCGTTCGACGCGATGATCTGGTCGGGGCGCGGATCGCCGCCCGGCGCCACCAGCTCGTCGCCGGTGGCGATGATCGCCACCTCGGGGCGGCGCGACACGGTAAGCCGGTCGGCGTTCATCGACGCCGCAAGCGCGATGTCGGCGGGGCCGAGCAGGCGCGGTGCGCCAAGCGCGTCACCGGCGCCAAAATCCACGCCCGCGGGCCGGATGTTGCGGTTGTCGGAGATGCCGTCGCCAAGGATGACATGGTCGCCGTCGCGGCGCGTGTCCTCCTGGATCACCACGCGGTCGGCGCCTTCGGGCACCGGCGCGCCGGTGAAGATGCGCAGCGCCTCGCCGGGGCCGACCCGCCCGGCAAAGGCGTGGCCCGCCGCGGCCTCGCCCGCCACCAAAAGCCGCGCGCCGGGGGCGAGATCGGCCTCGCGGATCGCGTAGCCATCCATCGCCGAGGCGGCAAACGGCGGCTGGTCGCGCATCGCTATCACCGGGGCGCGCAGCACCCGGCCCCGTGCGGCGGTCAGCCCGACCTCCTGTGTGGGCAGCGGCGAGACCAGCGCGAACAGCCGGTCGAGAGCCTCGGAGACCGGGATCACGCCTCCCAGCGCCCCGATTTCCCGCCCTCTTTGAGCGCGAGCCGGATGCCGCCGATCTCCATGCCTTTTTCCGCCGCCTTGAGCATGTCGTAGATGGTGAGCCCGGCGACGGAGACGGCGGTGAGCGCCTCCATCTCGACCCCGGTGCGCCCCGTGGTGCGCACCGTCGCGGTGATCCGCACGCCGGGCAGATCCGCGTCGGGCTCAAGCTCCAGCGTCACCTTCGACAGCGGCAGCGGGTGGCATAGCGGGATCAGCTCGGCGGTCTTCTTGGCCGCCATGATCCCGGCGAGACGGGCGGTGCCCAGCACGTCGCCCTTTCCCGCGCGCCCCTCGCGCACGAGATCGAGCGTCGCGGGCGTCATCTTCACGACGCCTTCGGCTACGGCGCGCCGGTCGGTCACCTGCTTGTCGGTGACATCGACCATGTGGGCACGGCCCGCGGCGTCGAAATGCGTCAGCGGCATCAGGCGCCGCCCGGCGCGGTGAGCGGGCGCGACAACAGCGACCTCGTGGCCGAGGTCACGTCGTCCTGCCGCATCAGGCTTTCGCCGATCAGGAAGCTGCGCACGCCGTAGCGCGCCATCTCGGCGAGATCGGCGGGCGTCGACAGCCCGCTTTCGCCGACGATCATCCGGTCGACCGGCACGTGCTTGGCCAGCTTGCGCGTCACGTCGAGCGAGGTCTCGAAGGTGTTCAGGTCGCGGTTGTTGATGCCGATCATCTTGGAGTTCAGCTCGGCGGCGCGCTCCAGCTCGGCATGGTCGTGCACCTCGATCAGCGCGTCCATGCCCCAGCGTTCGGCGGCCTCTTCGAGCTCGCGCGCCTGCGCGTCCGACACGCTGGCCATGATGATCAGGATGCAGTCGGCCCCGAGCGAGCGGCTCTCGGCCACCTGCCACGGATCATAGAGGAAATCCTTGCGCAGCACCGGCAGCGAGGTCTCGTCGCGCGCCTGCACGAGATATTCGTCGGCGCCCTGGAAGGACGGCCCGTCGGTCAGCACCGACAGGCAGGCCGCACCGCCATCCTCATAGGCGCGGGCGAGCGCGGGCGGATCGAAATCGGCCCGGATCAGACCCTTGGAGGGGCTGGCCTTCTTGATCTCGGCGATGAGGCCGTAGCCTTCGCGCGCGGCCTCGGTCAGGCGGGCGGCAAAGCCGCGGGGGGCGGGGGCCTGCGCGGCGCGCGCCTCGATATCGGCCTGCGGCAGTTCCGCCTTGCGGGCCGCGACCTCTTCGAGCTTGTAGGCCTTGATCTTGTCGAGAATGTCCATGGGGTGGTTCTACCGGCAGAAAAGGGGGTTGGAAAGCGTTCAGACGGGGGCGCACCAGTCGATCGGAGCATCCTTGCGCGCCACCAGCCAGTCATTGACGCGCCCGAAGGGGCGCGAGCCGAAAAAGCCGCGCCGCGCCGAGAGCGGCGAGGGGTGGGCGGTTTCGATCACGAGATGATCGGGGCCCAGATGCGGCGCCGCCACCTTCTGCGCATGCTTGCCCCACAACACGAAGGCGCAAGGCCGCTCGGCGACGCGGGCCAGAACCTGCGACACCAGCACGTCCCAGCCCCAGCGCGTATGGCCGCCCGCATCCCCCGGCTCGACCGACAAGGCGGTGTTGAGCAGCAGCACGCCCTGCCGGGCCCATGGCGTCAGGTCGCCATTGGCCGGGGCGCAGCCGAGATCGTCGCGCAGTTCCGCGTGGATGTTGCGCAGCGAACGCGGCAACGGCGCCAGATCGGGCGGCACCGAAAAGGCGAGACCCGTGGCGTGGCCCGGCGTCGGGTAGGGGTCCTGGCCGAGGATCACCACGCGCACCGCCCCGGGCGGGGTCAGCTCCAGCGCCCGGAACCTGTGCGCGGGCGCGGGTTCGACCATGGGACGCGCGGCGAGCCGGTCGCGCAGCGCGGGCCAGTTCTCGGCAAAGAAGGGCAGGTCGCCCCAGCCCTCGGGCGGCGCGCTCACGCCACCCCTGAGGAAATCGCGGCGAGCCGGTCGATGGCGCGGCGCGCGGCACCGCTGTCGATGCTCGTCGCGGCCATCGCGGCACCCGCGCGCAGATCCTCCACCCGGCCCGCGACGAGCAGGGCGGCGGCGGCGTTGAGCAGCACCGCGTCGCGATAGGCGCCCGGCGCCCCGTCGAGCAGCGCCGACAGCGCGCGGCCGTTCTGCTCGGGCGTGCCGCCGAGGATCGCTTCGAACGGGTGCTCGGGCAGGCCCGCATCCGACGGGCTGATCTCGAACCGCTCGACCTTGCCGTTTTCGAGCGACGCGACCTCGGACGGCCCGCAGATCGACAGCTCGTCGGTGCCGTCGCCGCCATGCACCAGCCAGGCCCGCTCCGAGCCGAGCCGGCCCAGCGTTTCGGCCATCGGCGCGATCAGGGCGGGATCGTAGGCACCGGTGAGCTGGCGCTTGACCCCCGCGGGGTTGGTCAGCGGCCCGAGAATGTTGAACAGGGTGCGGATGCCGATCTCGGCGCGGATCGGGCCGACATGCTTCATCGCCGGGTGGTGCATCGGCGCCATCATGAAGCCGATCCCGGCCTCGCGGATCGCGCGTTCGACCACTTCCGCGCCGACCATCACCTGCACGCCCATCTGGCCCAGCGCATCCGCCGTGCCCGATTTCGACGACAGGTTGCGGTTGCCATGCTTGGCCACCGGCACGCCCGCGCCCGCGACGACAAAGGCGGTCGCGGTCGAGATGTTGAGCGTGTTCTTGCCGTCGCCGCCGGTCCCGACGATGTCGATCGCGCCTTCGGGCGCGCGCACCTTGAGACAGCGCGCGCGCATCACATGCGCGGCGGCGGCGATCTCGGCCACGGTTTCGCCGCGCATCCTGAGCGTGACGAGAAACGCCGCCATCTGCGCCGGCGTGGCGTCGCCGTCGAACAGGATGGAAAACGCGGCCTCGGCCTCATCGCGCGACAGCGGCCGGGTCAGGGCGGTGGCGATCAGCGGCTTCAGGCGGTCGCTCATGCTGCCACCGGGGCGCCCGGCGCGCGGTCGGGGGCCTGCCCCGGCAGCCGGTCGAGAAAGTTCTTCAGCATCCGGTGACCATGTTCCGAGGCGATGCTCTCGGGGTGGAACTGCACGCCCTCGATCGGCAGGTCGCGATGCGCCAGCCCCATGATCGTGCCATCCGCGAGCCGGGCGGTGATGTCGAGACAATCGGGCAGGCTGTCGCGCTCGACCACCAGCGAATGGTAGCGCGTCGCCTTGAACGGCGAGGGCAGCCCGGCAAAGACGCCGCCGCCCTCGTGCAGCATGTCGGCGGTCTTGCCATGCACGATCTCGTGGCAGCGCACGACCCGGCCGCCAAAGGCCTGGCCGATGGTCTGGTGGCCGAGGCAGACGCCCAAGAGCGGCATCCCGGCATCGGCAGCGGCGCGGGTCAGGTCGAGACAGATCCCTGCGCGGTCGGGATCGCAGGGCCCGGGCGAGAGCACGATGCCGTCGGGCCGCAGCGCCATGGCCTGCGCCACGTCGATTTCGTCGTTGCGCTTCACCACGACTTCGGCGCCCAGCTCGCCCAGATAATGCACGAGATTCCAGGTGAAGCTGTCGTAATTGTCGATCAGGAGAAGCATCGTCCCTCCGCACCGCTCGCGCGGCCGTTGAAATTCGGGGCTACCGCTTGGCGGTGGTCCGTTGGTAAGGTCGGCCCATAAATGGGACCGCAAGGCGGGAAACGTCAAGGTCCGGGGACTATTGCGACACCGCGCGGCGCGGTGCAGCGGGGCAGGACACGTGGGATCGGGGTTCATCAGCGGTGGGATCTGGGGTCTGATCGTCTCGGCGGGGGCGCTGGCGGTGGCCTCGCTCATCGGCGATCCGCCGCGCCGGGACATGACAGCCGACAGCCCGGCCTTGGTGCCGAGCGAGGCCGCGATGCCGGATGGGGCGGATATCGCGCCCGAGGCGCCGCGCAGCGACACGCCCGAGACGCCCTCTGATCCCATCGCCGACCGCGCGCCCGACGCGGCGGCGCCCGGCGCGCCGGACGAGTCGGAGACCGTCATCGAGCTTACCGGCGATGTGCAGGTCCTGCCGGGGGCGCCTTCGGACCGGCCCGGCGCGGAGCGGGCCGCCCTGCCGCAGGTGCCGCAGGAGCCCGAAACCCCCGGTGCGTTCGACGCGCCCGACACCACCCCCGGTGGCGCAGACGGGCAGGGCGCCGCCACGCCCCCGCCACCGGTCAGCGCCGAGGCCCCCGCCGCGCCGACCGGCTCGGCGGCGATGACCGAGATGCCGCTGGCACCGCGCCCGGACACGGGCCGCGACGTGCTGCCATCGACGCCGCGCGCCGACGTGCCCGCCGGGCGCGGCGTGGCGCCCTCCGCCGACACCGTCCCCGATGCGCGCCCGCGCGCCGAGGCGGGCATCGCCGCGCCGGGGGCGGCGCCCGACATCGTCCGAACGCCGCGCATCGATCCGGGCGCGGAGGAGCCGGTGCTGCCCGGCCCGCAATCGCGGGTGATCGAGATCCCGGCGAACGAGGCCGACATCGCCGTGGTCACCGACCCGCCGCCGCCGCCCTCGCGATCGCCGCGCGTGGTGGCCGAGACGGAGGCCCCCGGACGGACGCCCGAACAGGCTGTCGAAGAACAGGCCCCCGAAGACGCCATCGCGGCTGCGCCCGCCGATGGCGGCGCGCCGACAGCGCCCACGGGCCCGGCCGCGCCCCCAAGCCCCGATCAGCCCGCCCCGGGCACCATCACCGTGCTGCCCAGTCCCGACAGCGCCGACCGGCCCCTGCCGGGCCGGGTCGCGGGGCTGTCGGGCGAAGACGCGGTGACGATCCGCCGTCCCGGCGCCGCGACGGACGAGCCGGAGGGCGCCGCGCCCGCCGAGCTGGGCGAGGACGCCCCGGCGCTGCTGCGCTTTGCCGCGCCGGACATGGCGGATGCGGGCGCGCCGCGCCTGTCGGTGGTGCTGGTCGATACCGGCGCGATCGACGCGCCGGTCGCGGCGGCGTCGAGCATTCCCTTCCCGGTCTCCATCGGCATCGACCCCGAAGCGCCCGACGCCGCCGCCCGCGCCACGCGCTGGCGCGAGGCGGGCTACGAGATCGCGGCGCTGGTCCGGCTGCCCGTGAGAGCCACGCCGTCGGATGTCGAGGTGGCCTATGAGGCGGCCTTTTCGACGCTGCCCGAGTCGGTGGCGCTGCTCGATGCGGGCGGGGCCGGGCTCGACAGCGATGGCGACGTGACGGCGCAGGCGCTCGACCGGCTGGCGCGCGACGGGCGCGGTCTCGTGGCGCTGCCGCACGGGCTGGCGACGCCGCTGCGCCAGGCCCGCGCGCGCGATGTCCCGGCGGTCGAGATCTACCGCGATCTCGGCGAGGTGGGGCAGGACGACCGGGTGATCCGGCGCTTTCTCGACCAGGCGGCGTTTCGCGCGCGCCAGCAGGGCAGCGTGGCGCTTCTGGCCGAGCTGAACCCCGAAACCATCACCGCGCTGACGCTGTGGGGCAACCGCGCCGACCGCGAAGGCGTCGCGCCCGCGCCGGTGAGCACGCTGTTGCGGATGCAGCAGGTGGGGCCGGGGAAATAGCCGTCCCAGGACAAGATCTGCGTATCGGCGCACAGGATCGGTGATTTGACCGCCGCCCGGGCTGGGCGCATCTGTTGGCCATACACGCCACAACCAGACGGATCGATCGCATGACCACCACGCCCCAATCCGGCCTCGCCGCCCGCGCCCCCGAAATGCTCAGCGTGCTGCGCATCGTCAGCGCGCTGATCTTCACGCTGCATGGCAGCCAGAAGCTGTTCGCCTTTCCGCCGACCGATCAGCAGCCGCCGCTGGCCTCGCTGATGGGCGTGGGCGGCCTGCTCGAACTGGTGGGCGGCCTGCTGCTGCTCGTGGGGCTGTTCACCCGGCCCGTGGCCTTCGTGCTGTCGGGCATGATGGCGGTCGCCTACTGGATGTTCCACGCGCCGGGCAACCTGTTCCCGACGCTCAATGGCGGCGACGCGGCGATCCTCTACTGCTTCGTGTTCCTCTACATCTTCGTCGCCGGTCCGGGCCGCTGGAGCCTCGACGGGCTGCTGCGCCGCGGCTGAACCGTCAGACCCGCCGCGACAGGCGGCAGCGACAAAGGAAAGGGCGGGAAAAATTCCCGCCCTTTCGCGTCTCAGCCATTGCCGTCGGGGCGGAACATCGCCGCATCCGCCGCCGCGCGGCGCAGCGCGTTCGATTTGTGCACCGTTTCCTGGTACTCGGCCTCGGGGTCGCTGTCATGCACCACGCCGCCGCCCGCCTGGATATAGAGCTTGGCGTCCTGCACCACCGCGGTCCTGAGCGCGATGCACATGTCCATGTCGCCACCGGCGCTGAAATAGCCAAGCCCGCCGCCATAGACGCCGCGCTTTTCGGGCTCCAGCTCGTCGATGATCTGCATCGCCCGTACCTTGGGTGCGCCGGACACCGTGCCCGCGGGCAGGCCCGCCAGAAGCGCCGAGAGCGCGTCCTGATCCTCGCGCAGCTCGCCCACCACGTTGGAGACGATGTGCATCACGTGGGAATAGCGCTCGATGATGAACTTCTCGGTCGGGCGCACCGTGCCGGGCTTGGCGACCCGGCCCACATCGTTGCGGCCCAGATCGAGCAGCATCAGGTGCTCTGACAGCTCTTTGGCATCGGCCAGCAGGCTTTGCTCGTTCGCGCGGTCCTCCTCGGGGGTGGCGCCGCGGGGCCGGGTGCCGGCGATGGGCCGGATCGTTACCTCGCCGTCCATCACCCGCACGAGGATCTCGGGGCTGGCGCCGACCACCTGGTAGCCGCCGAAGTTGAAGTAGAACATGAAGGGCGAGGGGTTGGTGCGCCGGAGCGAACGATAAAGCGCGAAGGGCGGCTCGGGAAAATCCTGGGTCCAGCGCTGCGCCGGGACCACCTGGAAGATGTCGCCCGCGCGGATGTAGTCCTTGGCCTTCTCCACGGCGGCGAGATAGCCGTCATGTGTGAAGTTCGACACCGGCTCCGAAAGCGGCGCGGGCGCCTGCAGCGCGCGCGCCTCCTGCGGCACGGGCCGGTCGAGCGCGCGGCGCGCTTCGGTCACGCGTTCGGCGGCCTGCGCGAAAGCGGCGCGGGCGGAGCGGTCCTGACCGGCCCAGACCGGGGCGACGAGGATCACCTCGCCCTTCACCCCGTCGAGCACCGCGACCACGGTGGGGCGCAGCATCACCGCGTCGGGCAGGCCGAGCGGGTCGGGGTTCACGTCGGGCAGCTTTTCCACCAGCCGGATCATGTCGTAGCCCAGATAACCGAACAGCCCGGCGGAGGCGGCGGGCAGGTCTTCGGGCAGGTCGATCCGGCTTTCGGCGAGGATCGCGCGCAGCGTGTCGAGCGGATGGCCTTCGAGATCCTCGAAGGCATCGTCGTCATAGCGCGCGGCGCGGTTGACGCGGCTGGTCTCGCCCCGGCAATCCCAGATCAGGTCGGGATTCATGCCCACGATCGAGTAGCGGCCCCGCAGCTCGCCGCCCGTCACGCTTTCGAGGATGAAGGCGTGCTTTCCGGCATTGGCGAGCTTGAGCATCAGCGAGACCGGCGTGTCGAGGTCGGCGGCGAGGCGGGTCCAGACGACCTGGTTCCGGCCCGCCTCGTAGCCTTTCTGGAACGTCTCGAAATCGGGGCTGAGCATGGCGTCTTACCTGAAGGAGGAATGGACCGCCTGGACGGCGGCGTCATCGATGCGGATCTCGGTGCCGGACTGCACCGCGTTGGCGAAGGCGGCGTAGATGTCCTGCGCGAGCCCGGTGCCGAGCCGCTGCTCGATCGCTTGGCGTTCGGCGGCGACGCCCGCGTCGTCCTCGGCCGGGGGCGCCACGGCGTCGAGCCGGACCACGGCGGTGAAGCCGTCGCCGCCGATCACCCGAACCGCGCCCTCTTCCATCTCGAACACGTCGCGCACGAAGCCGGGGCCGGTGCCCTCGACGAAGGCGCGGCGGGTCAGGTTGTCGGCGTCGCGGGGCGCGAGGCCGGCCGCCTCGAAGCTGTCGCCGGCGGCGATGCGCGCGGCCAGCGCCTCGGCCCGCTCGGCGCGCAGCCGGGCGCGGGTCTCGGACTCGACATCGGCGATCACCTCGTCGCGCACCTCGTCGAGCGGGCGCAGCGCCGGGGGGGTGACGCCATCGAGCCGGACCGCGAACACCCCGCCATCCTCGAAGCCCAGAAGCTCGGGGAAGTCGCCTTCCTGCACGGTGGCGGCGGCCTCGCGGAACGGCGCGTAATCGGCGATGCCGCCGGTCGCGCCCTCGCTCCAGTCGACGGAGCCCAGCTCCATGCCGGCGCGCTCGGCCAGATCCTCGAGCGCGGCGCCGCCGGCGATCAGGTCGGTGATTTCTTCGGAGCGGCGTTCGATCTCGCGGCGGGCGCGGGCGCGGGCCAGCTCGTCGCGCAGGTCGGGCGCGGCCTCGTCGAACGACACCTCCTCGGCGGCGAGCACGGCGTTGACCCGGAACAGCGCCGGTCCGAGACCGGTCTCGACCGGGCCGACCACGTCATTGGCCGAGGCGGCGAAGATCGCATCGGCGGCATCGTCGAGATCGCCCTTCGCCACGTCGCCCAGATCGACCGCCTCCAGCGTCAGGCCGCGCGCCGCGACCAGATCCTCGAAACCGGCCTCGCCCGCTTCGAGCCGCGCCAGCGCTTCGGCGGCGGCCTCTTGGTTCGGATAGACGAGACGCTCGACGAGGCGGCGCTCCTCCTGCACGTATTCGGAAATCCGCTGCTCGTAGAGCGCGCGCACCTCATCCTCGGCAATCTCGATGTCGTCGGCCACGTCCTCGGGGCGCAGCCACGCATAGCTGATCTCGCGGATCTCGGGCGCGGTATAGGCCTCGGGGGCGGCGGCATAGCGCGCCTCGATCTCGGCCTCGGTCGGGGCGGGGATCTCGGCGTCGAGCAGGATTTCGGGCAGGATCACCCGCGGGCGGCCATCATCGGCGACCGGGGCGGGCGTGGCCGCGAGCGTCACCGGCGCCCAGGTGATGTCGCGGCGCGACATCATGAAATCGATCATCGCCGCGACATGGGTGTCGGAGGCGCCGACACCGCCCGCCACGGCCGATTGCAGCAGCGCGCGGGCCTCGCCCTCGCGCAGGCTCTGTTCGAACTCGGCCACGGTGAGCCCGTTGCGCTGCAGCGCGTCGCGGTAGGACTCGCGGTCGAAGCTGCCATTGAGCCCCTGGAAGGCAGGAATGGCGAGCACCTGGTCGCGCACCGCCCCGTCGCCGACCGACAGGCCGAGCGCCTCGGCCTCGGCATCGAGCACCCGCTCGGTGACGATCTGGCCGAGCACGGCGCGGTCGAGCCCGATCTGCTGGGCGCGGGCGATGCTGACCGGCTCGCCGGTCTGGCTTTCGAGCGCGCGGATGCGGCTTTGCAGCGCGCTGGCATAGGTCTGGGTGTCGATGTCCTTGCCGCCGACGCTGCCGAGCCGGGTCGCATGGCCGGTCAGCCCCGTCGCGCCAAAGCCGATCAGGCCCACGAAGAGCAGGATCAGGATGATCCAGACGAATACGCGGTTGCCCTTGCTCGATGCCATTGCGGTCTCCCTGTCGCGCCCCATTGGCGTGTGGCGTTGAATAGGCAAGCGGGCCGGGCCGTGCAAGCGGATGGCGCCCGGCTTGCTCGGCCCGGCCCGGTCCCCGGCTCAGGCGCCGGGCAGGGCGGCGAGCCGCGTCTCCATCTCGGCGATGCCGCCCGCATCGACATTGGCAAAGGCGATGCGCAGCTGGCGGCGGCCCGCCTCGCTGTCATCGGGCGTGAACATCGTGCCGGGCAGGAGCAGCACGCCCGCCTCGCGCACCAGCCGCCGGGCCAGCGCGTCAGAGGCTTCGGCATAGGGGTGTTCGATCCAGCCGAAATAGGCGCCGCAGCCCATCAGCCGCCAGCCTTGCGGCGCCAGCCGCTCGAAGCTCGCCTCCATGGCGCGGCGCCGGGCGATGATCTCGGCCCGCTCCTGCGCGAGCCAGTCGCCCAGGTTCTGCATCCCCCACAGCGCCGCCTTCTGGCCGAGGCTGGTCGGGCAGATCGTCACCGTGTCGAGAAACCGCTCCATCTGCGCGATGCGCTCGACGCTCGCGGTGACCGCGCCGACGCGGTGGCCGGTCAGGCGGTAGGCCTTGGAAAAGGAATAGAGCTGCACCAGCACGTCGTCCCAGTCGGGATCGGCAAAGAGGTCATGCGCCGGGCCTTCGCGGCTGTCGAAATCGCGATAGGTCTCGTCGAGGATCAGCGTGAGCCCGCGGTCGCGGCACAGGTCGCGGAACGCGGCGAGAAGTTCGGCGGGATATTCGACGCCGCCGGGGTTGTTGGGGCTGACCAGCACGATGGCGCGGGTGGCGGGGGTGATCAGCGAAGCGGCCCGGTCGGGGTCGGGCAGCAGGGTCGGGCCGGTTTCCAATGGTATGGTGCGCACGCCCGTCATGTCGTTCCACATGCGGTGGTTGAAATACCACGGGCTGGGCAGGATCACCTCCGAGCCTTCGCCGCACAGCGCCGCGATGGCGGCGCAATAGGCCTGGTTGCAGCCCGAGGTGACGGCGACCTGGTCGGGGGTCACATCGCCGCGATAGTCGCGGCGCCACAGCGCGGCGATCTCGGCGCGCAGCTCGGGCAGGCCGAGAACGGGGCCGTAAAGATGGGCGCTCGCATCCTGCATCACGATTTCGGCCATGGCGCGGCGCAGCGGCTCTGGCGGCGGATCGACCGGCGCGGCCTGGCTCACGTTCAAAAGCGGGCGTTCGGGCGGGAACGACACCCCGTCGAGCCAGCGGCGGGCCTCCATCACGGGCGGAGAAAAGGTGGATGCGGTGCGCGTGTCGCTCATGGAGCCTCCCTGGGATGTCGCGCGGACGCTAGACGCGGGGAGGGGCGGGCGCAATCGCTCCCGCAGCGAACGCGAAAGGCCCCGCCGGTCGGGCGGGGCCTTTCGAAGGTTCCGGGCGCGGTTCAGTCCTTGCCGCGATAGGGCTCGACATATTGCAGCGCCATGTCCCACGGGAAGAAGATCCAGGTGTCCTGGCTCACCTCGGTGACATAGGTGTCGACCTGGCCGTTGCCCATCGGCTTGGCATAGACGGTGGCGAAATGCGCGTTCGGGTAAAGCTCGCGCACCAGCTCCAGCGTCCGGCCGGTGTCGACCAGATCGTCGACCACGAGAATGCCGGTGCCGTCGCCCATCATCTCGGCGTCGGGGGCCTTGAGAACCTTGGCGCCGGACTGGTTCTGATGCTCGTAGGACTTGACCGAGATCGTGTCGACGGTGCGGATCCCCAGCTCGCGCGCGACGATCATCGCGGGCGCCATGCCGCCGCGGGTGATCGCGACCACGGCCTTCCAGGCGCCTTCGGAATCGGGGCCGCGCCCGTCGAGCCGCCAGGCGAGGGCGCGGCTGTCGCGGTGCAGCTGGTCCCAGCTGACATGGAAGCCTTTTTCATGCGGCAAACGGTCGGTCATCGCTCTCTAGCCTTTCGTGATGTCGGGCGCGTCCGGGTTCTTCATGCCGATCACGTGGTAGCCCGCATCGACATGGTGGACCTCGCCGGTAACCGCGCTGCCCAGATCCGACAAGAGGTAGAGGGCGGATTTCCCGACCTCGTCCTGGGTGACCGTGCGGCGCAGGGGCGAATTGTACTCGTTCCACTTCATGATGTAACGGAAATCGCCGATGCCCGAGGCCGCCAGCGTCTTGATCGTGCCGGCCGAGATGGCGTTGACCCGGATCGCGTCGCGGCCCAGATCCTCGGCGAGATAGCGCACGCTGGCCTCGAGCGCGGCCTTGGCCACGCCCATGACGTTGTAATGCGGCATGACCCGCTCGGCGCCGTAATAGGTGAGCGTCAGGCACGACCCGCCCTCGTTCATCATCGCCGAGGCGCGCTTGACCACCGAGGTGAAGGACCAGACCGAGATGTCCATCGACATCAGGAAGTTGTTCTTAGAGGTGTCGACATAGCGGCCGCGCAGCTCGGACTTGTCCGAAAAGCCGATGGCGTGGACGATGAAGTCGAGTTTGCCCCATTGTTTCTGCAGCTCGGTGAACAGCGCGTCGATGCTGTCCTCGTCGCCGACGTCGCAGGGCAGCACGATATCGGAGCCGACCTCGGCCGCCAGCGGGCCGACCCGTTTCTTGAGCGCCTCGCCCTGATAGGAAAACGCCAGCTCGGCGCCGGCATCGGCGCAGGCCTTGGCGATGCCCCAGGCGATCGACTTGTCGTTGGCGAGCCCCATGATGAGTCCGCGTTTTCCCGCCATCAACTGCGATGTCATGAATGTTCCTCTTGCCGATCCGGCGCCGTTTCGATCCGGTGTAGGCGATCGGCGGCAAGGCATCAAGGCCATGGCCTACGCCACGTCATGGCTGGGCCCCAAGAAGACAGGACGCCAGAAAGGTGAAAATGAGCTATACTCCTCGTGTACGAGTGAACGGATTGGTATGATGGACACGCGCGTCGGCATCTTCGCCGGAGAAGATCCCTTTGTCATTGCACGGCGTTGGCTGGCCGAGGCGGAAGGCCGGGAGATTTCCGATCCCAACGCGATGGCGCTGGCCACGGTCGATCCCGACGGGATGCCCGATGTGCGCGTCGTGCTGCTCAAGGAGATCGAGCCCGCGGGGTTCGTGTTCTATACCAACCTCGAAAGCGCCAAGGCGCGGCAGCTCGACAGCGGCGGCAACGCCGCCTTCGTGATTCACTGGAAAACCCTGCGGCGCCAGATCCGGGTGCGCGGCCCCGTCGAACGCGTGGGCGACGCGATGGCGGACGCCTATTTCCGGTCGCGCCCGCGCGAAAGCCGGGTCGGGGCCTGGGCCTCGCCGCAAAGCCGCCCGATCGCCTCGCGCGGGGCGCTCGAGGCCGAGGTGGCGCGGCTCGACGCCGAGCTGGGCGCCGATCCGCCGCGCCCGCCCTTCTGGGGCGGTTTTCGCATCAGACCGCTTGAAATGGAATTCTGGGCCGATGGCGCGCACCGGCTTCACGACCGGTACAAATGGTCGAGACCCGCGCTAGATGCCGACTTTGACGTGATACGTTTGGGACCGTGATTTCACATGGAATGAAATTCGGCGCTTGTCGCGGCCTCTCGACTGTGCTGCACAGGCGCCCGGAACGGAACGGGCCGCGATACGGCCCCTGGAGGCGGAGATGAACGACATGCTGGATAAGCAGGCGGAGGACCGCATCGAGATCGCGGGCCACGTCAAATGGTTCGATCCGGCAAAGGGGTTCGGGTTCATCGTGCCCGACGAAGGCGGGTCCGACATTCTCCTTCACGCCAACGTGCTGCGCAATTACGGCCAGAATTCCGTCGCCGACGGCGCCCGCATCCGCATCCTCGCGCATCGCACCGACCGGGGCGTGCAGGCGGCCACGATCCTGTCGCTGGAGCCGCCCAGCGATGCGCCGGCGGCACCGCTCGCCGATTTCGCCGAGTTCGATCCCGACTATCTCGCCAACCGGCCGCTGGAGCCCGCGCGGGTGAAATGGTTCGACAAGGCCAAGGGGTTCGGTTTCGCCAACGTGTTCGGCGCGGGCGACGACATCTTCTTGCATGTCGAGGTGCTGCGCAGCTCCGGCCTGTCGGATCTGGAGCCGGGCGAGGCGGTGACGCTCAAGGTGATCCAGGGCAAGCGGGGCCGCATGGCGACCGAGATCCTGCCATGGGACGCCGCGCTGAAGCAGCACCCGGACGAGGACGAGGCGTGAGCTTTCTGCGCGCCGCGGCGCTGGCGGTCGCGGCCTGCCTGCCGCTGGCCGCGCAGGCGTCCGATTGCGCGCCCGACCGGCTGACGGTGCGCGGCGACTGGGGGCAGGCGGGTTTCGCCGTCGAGGTGGCCGACGATGCGCGCGCGCGCGCGCAGGGGCTGATGAACGTGCCGGAGATGCCGCGCATGGCGGGGATGCTCTTTGTCTATGACGCGCCGCAATCGGTCGCCTTCTGGATGCGCAACACGCTGATTCCGCTCGACATGATCTTTGCCGGGCCGGATGGCACGGTGCGCCGCGTCCACGACCGCGCCCAGCCGCATGACGACACGCCGATCCCCGGCGGGCCGGGCATCCAATACGTGCTGGAGATCAATGGCGGCATGGCCGCGCGGCTCGGGATCGCGCCCGGCGACACGCTGCGCCATCCGGCCATCGGCAGCGACACGATCCCCGCCGCCGATCCCTGCGATTGATCACGCAGGCGCTTGCGCCTGCGGGCGGAGCGGCCTAGAAGGGCGACGGTTCGGGGCGTAGCGCAGCCTGGTAGCGCATCTGTTTTGGGAACAGAGGGTCGCAGGTTCGAATCCTGCCGCCCCGACCAATCCTCCTCTCTTGCTCGCTCGCATTCTCCCCCGCCTTGGCGGGCGGTTTCGCGAATCTCCCCCCCGCATCCGGGCGGCTTGCCGCGACCGGCCGGTCCGTGCCGCCGATCGGGGCCGAAAACGGCGCTGTGGCCGCTATGCCACGCCGCGCGGTGGACAAGTTCGGGCGTGGTTTCCCACCGCCTGTGGATCGTTTCCCACCCGTCCCGGATGCGGTTGCATCCCCCCGCGTCACCCGGCGAAATTTTCCAGCAGGGCTTGGCGATGCGCGTCGCGATCCGGCGCGCGGGGCCTGTGGATAAGCCTGTGGGGCAACGGCGAATTGCGGTGGGCGAATCCCTGCCCGTTTTGGCGGGGTTCGAGGATTCGTCGGCGCCGCCCGCGCGCCGCGTTGACCGTGCCCGCCATGCTGCACAGGGTCGTCCAATTCCGGCGTGCAATGGCCATGCCCGGATCACGGGACGAAGCGGAGCCAGGCCATGCGGATCGATCGATGCTACACCCTGCCGGGGCAGGATGCGCTTGCGGATCTGCCGATGCGGCGCGTCGCGCTGACCGGTGGCGGGGTGGTGCGGGTGCCGTCGGACTGGCCGCAGCGCGCGGCGCGCGCCGTCGCGACCCGGGCGCCGGGCGGAAGCGGCGAGGACGGGCTGCGCGCGACGATCGAAACGCTGGTGACCGGGTTGCGGGCCGCGGCAGCAAAGCAGGGCCGTCTGGATGACGCGTCCGCGCAGGCCTGGGGCGACGAGATGCGCCACATGGTCGTTCACCGGATCGTCGCGCTCGACCCCGGCCTGTGGGGCGTGCGCGGATCCGGCCGCCCCGCCGCGCCGCTGCCCTTGCCGGTGCGGATGGCGGGGGCCGGCGCCACCGCCACGGCGCGGCTGGCCGAAGCCGCCTGCGACGGCGCGCCGCTGGGCTTCGATTTCGGCGCCGGGCAGGCCTTGGCCACGCCGCGTGCCGTGCTCGACCTGCGCCGTTTCGTGACCGATGGCGCCATCGCGGTCGAACCATTGGTGCATGCGGTGCGGGTCTGGACGCTGGCGCTGGCGCTGCGCGGCGCGGGGGATCTGGGGCTGGCGGGGGTCGGCGGGGCGGTGATGCGGCTCGGGCGCGGTTTCGCCAGCCGCGAAGGCCGCCTGGCCGGGGCGGCGCTGGCGGCGCTGGCCGATGCCGCGCGCGCCGCCACCGCCGCCGAGCTGGGGCTGGCGGCGGGGGCGGGCGATGCGCGGGCGGCGGCAGGCTTGTCGCGGCTGTCGCGGCAGCCCGGGGCGGCCCCCTTGCGCGCGGCGCTGGAGCGGGCCGCAGGGCTGCGGCGCGCGGCGGCGCGGGCGCGGGGCGACGGCACGGCCGCGCCCCGGATCGCGATCGCGCCGCTGGGCGACCTGGCGGCGATCCTCGGGCTCGGCGCGGACCCGCTGGCGCCGGTGGCGGCGCTGTGCGTCGACGTCGAAACCGGCACGGACGGCCATCGTCATGAGGCCGCGCCGGAGCTGCGCGCCGGGCTGGCGGCGCAAGGGCACGCGCCCGACCGGATCGCGGCGCTGCTGCGGCACGTGGCCGGTCATGGCAGCCTCGTCGCCGCGCCGGGGATCGATCATGCCGCCCTGCGGGCCCGCGGGCTCGACGCGGACCAGATCGCCCGGATCGAGGCGGCGCTGCCGGAGGCGCGCGACCTGCGCGCGGTGATCACGCCGTGGCGGCTTGGCCCCGCCTTCTGCGCGGCCCGGCTCGGGCGCGACGCCGAGGCGCTGCCGGGGCACGGGCTGGGGCTCCTGTCGCGGCTGGGCTTCACCGAGGCGCAGATCGAGGCGGCCAACCGCCACGTGTTCGGCACCGCAAGCCTGCGCGGCGCGCCGGGCATGGCGCCGGGCGATGCCGCGGCCTTCGATGGCGCGCTCGCCACCGCGCCGCGGGCGCGCCTTGCCATGGCGGCGGCCCTGGCCGGGGCGATCGGCGGGCCGGTGACGGCGCTTCTGCCGCTGCCCGACGCGGCCGCGCCCGACCGGCTGCGGCTTGCGATCCGCGCCGCCCGGCGCGCGGGGCTCGCGGGGCTGGTGCCCGCGCGGGATGAGCCGGCGCTGGCGCCGCGCCTGCGCGAGATCCTCGCCATGCTGCCGCCGGGCACGCGGCCCGGAGACGCGCCCGGCGAGGTGATCGAGCTGATCGAGGCGGCGGGGCGGTCGCGTCCCGAGGCGCGGCGCCACGCGCGGGCGCTGCGCGACCGGCTGCTGGCCGATCCGCTGCCGCGCGAGCGGCCCATGCCGCGCGGCGATGCCGCCGCCTGGCTCGGCGCGATCGCCGCGCGGCCCGACCGGCGCTGATTGGAACGTCATCGCAGCCGCCGTGTTGCTGCCATGACGAGACAAGGCGGGAGAGCGCGATGACGACGCGATCACATGCGGTCGAGGACATCCTCGACAGGTTGGCGCAGGAGGGCCGGGACGATGACCGGGCCACGGTCGGCGATGTCATCGGGGCGCTGGGCGGTCGCGGCTTCGGGCCGTTCCTCTTCGTGCCCGCGCTGATCGAGGTGTCGCCCATCGGCGGGGTGCCCGGCGTGCCGACGCTGCTGGCGCTGATCATCGCGCTGTTCGCGGTGCAGATCGTGATGGGCCGCGACGAGATGTGGCTGCCGGGATTTCTGGAGCGCCGCTCGGTGCAGGGCGACAACCTTCTTGCCGCCGCCGACAAGCTGCGCGGCATCGGGCGCTGGCTCGACCGGTGGTTTCATGGTCGTCTCGAGGCGCTGACCGGCCCGAAGGCCAGCCGCATCGCCGGGATCGCGGTGCTGCTGTTGTGCCTGACCGTGCCGCCGCTTGAGCTGGTGCCCTTTGCCTCGACCGCGCCGATGGCCGCCATCGCTGCCTTCGGCCTTGCCATGACGCTGCGCGACGGGGTGCTGATGGGGCTGGGCTTTGCGCTTTCCGTCGTGGCGGCGGGGGTGGGCCTTGGCATGATCGGCGGCGGCTGAGCCCCGGGGGGCTGGCGTCCGGGGCGCGCGCGCGGCATGGTCCTTGCGCCCGCAATGCTGGAGAGACCGACGTGACGAGCAAGCCAATGGGCGCGGACGCCTTTCATTCCCTGCACCGGCACGGCTTTGTCCGCGTCGCCACCGCGACGCCGCGGGTCCGGCCCGCCGACGTGGTTTACAACCGCGACGCGGTGATCGCCGAGGCGCGGCGCGCGCATGACGCCCGCGCCGATCTCGTGGTGTTTCCCGAGCTGTGCCTGTCCTCCTACGCGATCGACGACCTGCATCTTCAGACCGCGCTCAACGACGCGGTGGAAACGGCGCTCGGGGCCGTGGTCGCGGCGAGCGAAACTCTCGCGCCGGTGCTGCTCGTCGGCGCGCCGCTGCGCCATGAGGGGCGGCTTTACAACTGCGCCGTCGCGATCTCGTGCGGGCGCATCCTCGGGGTCGTCCCCAAGAGCTTCCTGCCCAATTACCGCGAATTCTACGAAAAACGCTGGTTCGCCGAAGGGCGCGGCGTCACGGGGCGGGTGATGCGGCTCGGGGCCGCGGAGGTGCCGTTCGGCACCGATTTGATCTTCGAGGCCGAGGATCTGCCGGGGCTGATCTTTCACACCGAGATCTGCGAGGATTTCTGGGCCCCCGTGCCACCCTCCAGCCATGCCGCCACCGAGGGCGCGCTGATCCTCACAAACCTTTCGGCATCCAACATCGTGATCGGCAAATCCGACGACCGGCACGTGCTGTGCCGCAGCCACGGCATGCGCAGCTTTGCCGCCTATGCCTATTCCGCCGCCGGTCCCGGCGAGAGCACAACCGATCTGGCATGGGACGGACAGGGCGCGGTCTACGAGATGGGCGACCTCTTGGCCCAGTCGGACCGCTTCGATCTCGAACCCGAGCTGTGCATGGCCGATGTCGACACGCAGCGCCTCTTGAACGAGCGGATGCGCACCGGCACCTTCAACGATGCGGGCAAGGGGCGGGAGCGGGCCTTCCGCCGCATCCGCTTCGAACACCGCCCGCATGTCGAGGATGTCGGGCTGATCCGCCCGATCCGGCGCTTTCCCTACGTGCCGAACCGCGAAAGCCACCTCGATCTCGACTGCTACGAGGCCTTCAACATCCAGGTCGAGGGGCTGCGCCGCCGATTCGAGGCGGTGGGCGGCGGCAAGCTGGTGATCGGCATCTCCGGCGGGCTCGACAGCACCCATGCGCTGATCGTCGCGGCCAAGTGCTGCGACAAGATGGGCCTGCCGCGCGACACCATCCTCGGCTACACCATGCCCGGCTTCGCCACCGGCGACGCGACGAAATCCAACGCGTGGAAGCTGATGCGCGCCATGGGCATCGCCGCCGCCGAGATCGACATCCGCCCCGCCGCGCGGCAGATGCTGTCCGACATGGGGCACCCCTTTTCCGAGGGCGAGCCGGTCTATGACGTGACATTCGAGAACGTGCAGGCGGGGCTGCGCACCGACTACCTGTTCCGGCTGGCCAACCAGAACCGCGGCATCGTCGTCGGTACCGGCGATCTCAGCGAGCTGGCGCTGGGCTGGTGCACCTACGGTGTCGGCGACCAGATGAGCCATTACGCGGTCAATGCCGGCGTGCCCAAGACGTTGATCCAGTATTTGATCCGCTGGTCCGTCACCTCCGGCCAGTTCGACCCGGCCACGGATGCGATCCTGACCGCGATCCTCGACACCGAGATCTCGCCCGAGCTGGTCCCCGCCGAGGCCGATGGCGGGATGCAGTCAACCGAGGAAAAGATCGGGCCCTATGCGCTCAACGATTTCTTTTTGTTCCACACCATGCGTTACGGCCTGCCGCCGTCGAAGGTGGCGTTCCTGTGCTGGCACGCATGGCGCGACGCCGAGGCCGGGCTCTGGCCGATCGGTTTCCCGGAGGACAAGCGGCGCGCATACGACCTCGCCGAGATCCGCCACTGGCTGGAGCATTTCCTGAAACGCTTCTTCGGGTTTTCGCAGTTCAAGCGCTCGGCCCTGCCCAATGGGCCCAAGGTCTCGGCGGGCGGCGCGCTTAGCCCTCGCGGCGACTGGCGCGCGCCATCGGATGCGAGCGCCGCCGTCTGGGTCGCGGAGCTGCACGAAAACGTGCCCGAAGGCTGATCTTTTCCGTCCCTTCGGGATGCGTTAGACGGGGTCGCCCGGAATGGTCCGGGCACCGGTCGCAGCCTACCCGGTCAAAACAAGGACGGATCAAATGAAAACCTATGTAATCTGCTCTGGCGGGCTCGATAGCGTGTCGCTCGCCCACAAGGTCGCCGCCGAACACGAGCTGGCCGGCCTCATCTCCTATGACTACGGCCAGCGCCACGCCAAGGAGCTGGACTTCGCGCGGGCCTGCGCCGAGCGTCTGGGCGTGCCGTTCCACCTGATCGACATGCGTGGGGTCGGCGCGCATCTGACCGGCTCGGCGCTGACCGACGATGTCGATGTGCCGGACGGGCATTACGCCGAAGAGACCATGAAATCGACCGTGGTGCCGAACCGCAACGCCATCATGCTCGCCGTGGCCTTCGGCCTCGCTGCGGCGCAGAAGGCCGACGCGGTGGCGACGGCGGTGCATGGCGGCGACCACTTCATCTATCCCGATTGCCGGCCCGAATTCACGCAGGCCTTCGAGGCGATGCAGAAACAGGCGCTCGACGGCTATGCCGATATCCGGCTCTACACGCCTTTCGTGCACGAGCCCAAAAGCGCCATCGTCACGGCGGGCGCGCAGCACGGCACGCCGTTCGCCGAGACGTGGTCGTGCTACAAGGGCAATGATCTGCACTGCGGCCGCTGCGGCACCTGCGTCGAGCGGCGCGAGGCGTTCCACCTCGCCGGCGTCGAGGACCCGACAACCTATGCCGATCCCGATTACTGGATCGAGGCGATCGAGAAGGGGGCCAACTGATGTTCACCATCACCAAGGAATTCCACTTCTCCGCCAGCCACCAGCTGTGCGACCTGCCCGAAGACCACCCCTGCGCGCGGCTGCACGGTCACAACTACATCGCCGAGATCGAGCTTCAGGCCGAAACGCTCGACGAGAACGGCTTCGTGCTCGATTACCGGGCGCTGAAGCCGCTCAAGTCGTGGATCGACGATCACCTCGATCACCGGCATCTCAACGAGGTGTTCGGCCATGACCACGTGACCTCGGAAGTGCTGGCCAAGGAGATCTTCGACTGGGCCCGCGCCCGCTGGGATCAGGTCAGCGCCGTGCGCATCTCCGAGACGCCGAAGACATGGGCGGAATATCGGCCCCGGCGGAGCGCGGCATGAGCATGCTGCGCGTTTCTGAAATCTTCGGCCCGACGATCCAAGGGGAAGGTGCGCTGATCGGGCAGGCGACGGTCTTCGTGCGCCTGGGCGGCTGCGATTACCGCTGTTCGTGGTGCGACAGCCTGCATTCGGTTGACAGCGAATACCGCCACACATGGGCGCCGATGGAAACCGAAGAGGTCTGGGCCAAGGTCGCCGAGCTGTCCGGCGGTCGGCCTCTCACCGTGACGATCTCGGGCGGCAACCCGGCGATCCAGGATTGCGGCCCGCTGATCGAGCGGGGCCGGGCCCTGGGTTACGGCTTCGCGCTGGAGACCCAAGGCTCGGTCGCGCGCGACTGGTTCTCGCGGCTGGCGCCCTTGGTGCTCTCCCCCAAGCCGCCCTCATCGGGCGAAACGCCAGATTGGGACCGTTTCGACGACTGCCTCGCGGCGGCGGGGCAGGCCGAGGCGATCCTGAAGATCGTGGTGTTCGACGAGACCGATTACGCCTGGGCGCGCGACGTGGCCGCGCGCTACCCGCAGCTTCCGGTCTATCTTCAGCCGGGCAACCACACGCCGCCGCCCGCCGATGCCGAGGATGCGGTGATCGACATGGACGGCATCACCGACCGGATGGACTGGCTGGTGAACCGGACGCTGGCGGATGGCTGGTTCGCGGCGCGCGTGCTGCCGCAGCTGCACGTGCTGATCTGGGGCAACAAGCGCGGCGTCTGATCTCAGCCGGCGCGCAGCCCCCGCAGCGTCAGCACGAAGCCCGACAGGAAGGCGGCCTCGGCAAACAGCTTGGCCGCCTCTTCCGTGATGGTCATCGCATCGCGCCAGAGCGGCCGCGCCGCTTCGGCCACGGCAAGCCAGTCGAGCCATTCGTCCCGGTTCGAGATCACGTCGAGCCCGACCTGCAGCGCGAGGATCGCGAACCCGGCGCCAAGCCAGGGCAGCAGCCTGCCGAAACGCTTGAGCTCCGCGCGGCACAGCCACAGCACCAGAAGACCCGCCAGCCCGTAAAGCGCGATGATCAGGTCATCGAGCCGGTCGGTCAGCGCCGTCGCCTCGGCCCCCGCGAGGCTGTGGATCAGCTTGTCGAGATTCTCGTGCACCTGCGCCAGATCGTCGAGCGCGAGAAAGGCAAAGCCCGCGCCGATGGCGGTCCAGACCGCGCGCGGATCGCGCCAGAGCGGGCGGGCGCGGTCGCGGCGGATCCTGCCGATCGCAAAGCTGGTCCATGAAATCAGCCCCAGCAGGATCACCGAGCCATAGGTGACGATCCCGCTTTCGCGGAACTGCCGGTCGAGCTGGCCTTGCAGCAGGCCCAGCCCCACCGCGAGACCGAGCAGCGCCGCAACGCCGATGAAAAGGCCGGGAACGGGAATGCGGGCTGGTCCGCGGGGCGGGGAATGCATCTGTGTCATGCCGCCGTTACATAGCGTCCGCCGCGCGCCGCGCAATGCGGTCATGGCGGCACAATTCTTCGGAGTGCGACGCTTGACCGCAGGCCGTGACGCGCTCTCATTGTCGTGAAGAGGGCCACGGCGCCGCATTCACGGATGATAGATGACCCGCAACACCCGTGCCCGACATGTCCGTTTCTTGCGCTCCGGATGGCTGCTTTTGCTTGTGCCGTTCCTGTTGGCGGGCTGCGACGGGCGGCAATCCGTTCTGGTCGATGGCGGCGCCGATGCGCGCATCCTGACCGACCTGTTCTGGGTGATGCTGACCGGGGCGGTGGTGCTGTGGATCGGCATGAACGGGCTGTTCTACTGGGCCACCCGCCGCAGCCCGGCACCGCATTCGCAGCGCATGGCCAACTGGCTGGTGATCCTCGGCGGCATTCTGTTTCCGACCCTCACGCTCGGCGCGCTGCTGGTCTACGGGCTCACCCTCATGCCGGACCTGCGCGCCACCGGCGACGGGCCGGTGATCCGGGTGACCGGCGAACAATGGTGGTGGCGGGTGGACTACACGCGCGATGACGGCAGCATCGTCACCACCGCCAACGAGATCCGCCTGCCAGCCGGTGTCCGTTCGACCTTCCTGCTCGACAGCAAGAAGGTGATCCATTCCTTCTGGGTGCCCTCCTTGGGCGGCAAGATGGACATGTTTCCGGGCCGGGTGACCGAGATGACGCTCGGCCCCGAACGCCCCGGCATCTATCGCGGTCAATGCGCCGAATTCTGCGGCGAAAGCCATGCTTGGATGGCGTTCGAGGCCGAGGTGATGGCGCCCGAGGCCTTCGAAGCATGGCTCGACGCCGAGGCCGCCCCGGCGGTGGCCCCGACGAGCGCCGAGGCCGGGCGGGGCGCCGCGCTGTTTTTGTCGCAGGGCTGCGGCGCCTGCCACGCGGTGCGCGGCACGCCCGCCACGGGGCGGGTGGGGCCGGACCTCACCCATGTCGGATCGCGCCATTCGCTCGCCGCAGGCCGCCTCGGAACCTCGGTCGAGGATTTCGCCAAGTGGGTCGCCAATCCCGGCGCGTGGAAACCCGGCGCCGAAATGCCCGCCTATGACCATCTCACGGACGCGCAGATCGGTGCGATCGCCGCCTATCTCGAGGGCCTCGAATGACCGATCACCGCATTCCCGCAGGCGATCTCGCGCCCGAGGGGATCTATCCGCCCACCGAGGAGATGCTGCGCGCGCCGGTGCCCGACGCGGTGCAGGCGCGCCAGAAGGAGAACCTGCGCCGCGCGTGGAAGACGCCGCAGGGCTGGCGTTACTGGACCGCCGTCAACAACTCCGAGGTCGGCGTCTGGTACACCATGACCGCCTTCGTGTTCATGCTGATCGCGGGGGTCATGGCGCTCCTGATGCGGTTGCAGCTCTGGGTGCCGGAGAACGACCTGATCTCGGCCGATCTGTTCAACCAGCTCTTCACCATGCACGGCTCGGCGATGATGTTCCTCTTCGCCGTGCCGATGTTCGAGGCGATCTCGATCCTGATCCTGCCCGCTTTCCTGGGCGCGCGCGACATGCCGTTCCCGCGGCTTTCGGCCTATGGCTACTGGGCCTTCCTGATCGGCGGCATCTTCGTGATCGGCTCGATCCTGTTTTCGGCGGCACCCAAGGCGGGCTGGTTCATGTACCCGCCGCTCGCCACGCTGGAGCCGGGGATCGGCTCGGACATCTGGCTTCTGGGCCTGTCGTTCATCGAGGTGGCCTCGATTGCGGCGGCGGTCGAGCTGATCGTCGGCGCGCTGAAATGCCGCCCCCCCGGCATGCGGGTCAACGTCATGCCGCTCTACGCGTGGTACGTTCTCGTGGTGGGCGGCATGATCCTGTTCGCCTTTCCGCCGCTGATCGCGGGCGATTTCCTGTTCGAGCTGGAGCGCTCGTTCGACTGGCCCTTCTTCGATCACACCCGCGGCGGCGACCCGATGCTGTGGCAGCACCTGTTCTGGATCTTCGGCCACCCGGAGGTCTACATCATCTTCCTGCCCTCCATCGCCATCGCGGCGATGGTGGTGCCCACCGTCGCCCGCCGCCCGATCCTGGGCTATTCGTGGATCGTGCTCTCGGCGGTGGGCACCGGGTTCCTGAGCTTCGGGCTCTGGGTGCATCACATGTTCACCACCGGGTTGCCCAACATCTCGCTGGGGTTCTTCTCGGCGGCGTCCGAGGCGGTGGTGATCCCGACCGGCATCCAGCTTTTCGCCTTTGTCGCCACGCTGATCGCGGGGCGGGTGAAGATGACGCTGCCGATGCTGTGGATCGCAGGCGCTCTGGCGATCTTCACCGCCGGTGGCCTGACCGGCGTGATGGTCGCCATCGCGCCCTTCGACTGGCAGGTGCACGACACCTATTTCATCGTGGCGCACCTGCATTACACGCTGTTCGGCGGCATGATCTTTCCGGTGATCGCGGGGGTCTATTACTTCTTTCCATTCTTCAGGAAGAAGATGCTGTCGGAGCGTCTGGGCCGCTGGTCCTTCTGGCTGATCTTCACCGGTTTCAACATCACCTTCCTGCCGATGCATCTCACCGGTCTTCTGGGCATGCCGCGCCGGGTCTATACCTATCCGCAAGGGCTCGGAATCGACTGGCTGAACCAGATCTCGACCGTGGGCGCGTTCATCGTGGCCGCGGGCTTTGCGGTCTTCGCGTGGGACATCGTGCGCCCGAAGAAGAACCAGCCGCAGATCGCGCGCAACCCGTGGGGGGCGGGCACGCTGGAATGGAGCCACGAGATCCCCGAGACCAAATGGGGCGTCCGCTCGATCCCGCACATCACCACGCGCTACCCGCTCTGGGACCAGCCCGATCTTGTCGCGCGGATGGATGCCGGGCGCTATTACCTGCCCGATGCCGAGGAAGGCCTGCGCGAAACCATCGTGACATCGGTGATCGATGCGCGCCCCATCCAAGTGCAGCGCGTGACCGGCCCGGCCTATGTCACCATTCTCGCCGCGGGGTTCACCGGCGGTGCCTTCATCTTTCCGACCTTCCACCTCTACCCGCCCGCGATCATCTGCGCGGCCTTCGCGGTGGTCTCGATCCTCTATTGGCTCTGGACCACCACGGCGCGCCCGCCGGAAAAGGACATGAAGGATGTCGGGCTGGGTCTCAGCCTGCCGACCTATGCCGCGGGGCCGCAGGCGGTCGGCTGGTGGGCGGTGTGGATCACCATGCTGGGCGATGCCACGGCCTTTGCCTCTCTGGTGTTCGGGGTGTTCTTCTACTGGACCTCCAGCACCGCCTTTCCGCCGCCGGGGGCCGCGCATGCGAGCGGCTCTCTCGTGGCGCTGGCCACCGCCGCCCTTGCGCTGTCATGGGCGCTGACGCGCGGCGCGCGCGGGCTGAACCGGGCGGGGCGGGTCGGGCTGGCGCGCGGCGCGCTGGCGCTGGCGCCGCTGCTGACGCTGTCGGGGATGGGCGGGTTCATCCTGTCGGTGATCGATCTCGATCCGACATCCCATGTCTACCCGGCGATGATGTGGGCGCTGATGGTCTGGATCGTGGCGCATGGCATCGTCGGGACCATCATGCAGCTTTATTGCCTTGCGGGGTCGATCTTCGGCAAGCTGACGCCGCGCTACGACGCCGATCTGTGGAACGTCACGCTGTTCTGGCATTTCCTGGGGCTGACGGCGCTGGTGACCGGCGCGATGATCGGCCTCGTGCCGCGGCTGATGTGAGGAGGACGCCGATGCGCGACAGCGATCACGACCGCCAGCCGCACCCGCGCGGGGATGCGCATGAATTCGCCGAGGAGCGCGAAAGCCTGTGGCGGATCACGCTGGCGCCGACGATCTGGGCGTTTCACTTCGTCATCAGCTACGCCGCCGTGTCGGTCTATTGCTTTCGCTACGACCATCTGGCGGCGATGGGCACGCTGCGCGCGGCGCTGATCGCGATGACGGCCCTGATGCTGGCGGCGATCGCATGGATCGGCTGGCGCGCCTTCCAGCGCTGGGACGTGCGCGGCACCGGCGAATTTTCGAACCCCGAGGGCAACGCCGAGGACCGGCACCAGTTTCTGGGCCATGCCGGGTTCCTGCTGGCGCTCATTTCCTTCATCGGCGTGGTCTATGACACGCTGCCGCTGATCGTGCTGGCGTCATGCCGGTAAGGCCCGTGCCGCTGACCCTCGGGCTGGGGCTGCTGGCCGCGATCTGGGTGGCGCCGGTGGCGATGTGGCTCGGCTCGGCCTTTGCGGGGCACATGCTGCGGCACATGGTGCTGGTGGCGCTGGCCGCGCCGCTGCTGGTGCTGGGCTGGCCCGCGATGGGCCGGGCGCTGGCGCTGGGGCCGCTCGCGGCGGCGGCGCTCGAATTCATCGTGATCTGGTCGTGGCATCTGCCGCGCGCGCATGGGCTCGCCTACCGCTCGGATGCGGGCTTCGTCGCCGAACAGGCGAGCTTTCTCATCGCGGGGCTTCTGGTCTGGTCGGGCTGCCTGCGCGCGGCCCATCCGCTGGCCGGGGCGGGGGGGCTCCTGCTCACCTCGATGCACATGACGCTCCTGGGCGCGCTCCTGATCCTCGCGCCGCGCGATCTTTATGCCGCGTGGTGCGGGCTCATGCCCGATCTGGGCGGCCAGCAGATCGGCGGCATGCTGATGCTCGGCATCGGCACGCCGGTCTATCTGGTGGCGGGGCTGTTGCTGACCGCCCGCGCCGTGAAGGAAAGGGAGGCCGCCGCATGAGGCAGCGGACGAAGACGGTTCTCGCCACGTTGGCCGTTCTGGCCGGTCTGGGCGCCGTGGCCGGGGGCGCGACCGTCGCCTTCGGGCTCTACAACGTCTCGGCGCGGGCGGGGCATCTGCCGCCGGTGCGCTGGGCGCTGCACACGACCTATCGCAACGCGGTCGATCTATATTCCGGCGCGCCCGAAACGCCCGCGCCCGATCTTCGCGACCCGGCGCTGATCGAGCTTGGCGCCCGGCATTTTGAGACCGCCTGCGCCATGTGCCACGCGATGCCGGGACGCGCGCGCAGCGCGACGGTGCGCGGCATGAACCCGCCGCCGCCGCACATCACCGACGCGGTCGGCGGCTGGAGCCCCGAAGAGCTGCACTGGATCGTCTTCGAAGGGGTCAAGATGTCGGGCATGCCGCCATGGCCGTCTTCGCGCGAGGATGATGTCTGGGCCGTCGTGGCCTATCTGCGCGCGATCCAGACGGGCGCGGTGACGCCCGCGCGGCAGGCCGGGATCACCGCCCGCGCGCAGATGGACGGCCCCGAGGACGCGGCGTGGTGCGCGGGCTGCCATGGCGGGACGCAGGCGCATGTGCCGCGGCTCGATATCTTCGAGACCGGCTACATCGAGGCCGCGCTCATGGCCTATCGCGAGGGGCGACGCGAAAGCGGCATCATGCAGCACGCCGCCTCGCGGCTGCGCCCCGAACAGCTGTCCGAACTGGCGGAGTGGTTCGCCAGGGGGGCGGCTTCGCCGGGCAGGACGACCGCCGCCGCCCCCGATCTCTTGGCGCAAGGCGAAACGCTGGCCCGCGCGGGTACCGATGACGTGCCCGCCTGCACCGCCTGCCACGGCCCCGGCCCGCGCGATCTGAGCGGCTTGGGCGGCGAGGATCCGAAGGGGCGTTTCCCGCCGCTCGCCGGTCAGGACGAGGCCTATCTAATCACCCAGCTGCGGCTTTGGCGCGACGGGGTGCGCGGCGGCACGGAGGCGTTCAACCTGATGCGCGTGGCGGCGCGGGAGCTGAAAGAGGCGGATATCGCGGCGCTGGCGGCGTGGTATGCGTCGCTCGATCCATCCGAGCGGACGCAGGCGGGACCGGGCGCGACAAAGGCCGCCGAGGATCGCGGCGCCGCCGCGCCCGACCCGCTGCGACAACCCGCAGATCACTGAGCCGCGCCCGCCTGCCGCCCCGCCCGTCGCCCCCCATATTGCAAGGCCCTGACATTTTGGTGTGTTGCGCCGGTTCCGGCGCAAAGGCACTACCCTGACGACGAGGCCGGGCGACACGACCCGGCGCGACCGACAGGAGGATGACATGTTGCGGATGATGGCAGGGGTCGGCGGCGCGCTGATGCTCACGGCGGGTCTGGCGCAGGCGCAGGACGGCAATGCGCTGCTCGGCATGAGCTGGGACGAGATCGTCGAGACCGCGCGCGGCGGCGAGGTCAACGTCTTCATGTGGGGCGGCGCCGACAACATCAACGCCTATGTCTCCGACTATGTCGGCGGGCTGCTGGAGGAGGACTACGACATCGCGCTCAACCGCGTGCCGCTCACCGACACCGCCGAGGCCGTCAACATCGTGCTGGGCGAGGTCGAGGCCGGGGCGGCGGCGGGCGCGGTCGACATGATCTGGATCAACGGCGAGAATTTCCGCACCATGAAGCAGGCCGATCTGGCGTGGTGCGGCTATGTCGACAAGCTGCCCAACGCGGCGCTGGTCAATTTCGACAACCCCGCCATCGCCAATGATTTCGGCACCCCGGTCGATGGCTGCGAGGTGCCGTGGAGCCGGGTGCAGTTCGCCTTTGCCCACGACACCGCCCGCACGCCCGAGCCGCCGCGCGCGATCCCCGAGCTGCTGGCATGGGCCGCGGCCAACCCGGGCCGCTTCACCTATCCCGCGCCGCCCGACTTCACCGGCGCGGCCTTCGTGCGCCACGTCTTCACCCATGTCGCGGGCGGCGCAGACGCGCTGGTCGGCCCCTTCGATCAGGCGAAATTCGACGAGGTGGCCGAGCGGACATGGGACATTCTCAACGAGCTGGAGCCGCATCTGTGGCGCGAGGGGCGGACCTACCCGACCTCGATCACCCAGCTGCAGCAGATGTTCGCCAACCAGGAGGTGGATCTGTTCTTCACCTATGATCCCGCCGAGGTCGGCACCGCCGTCGTCAATGGCATCTTCCCCGAAACGGCGCGCTCCTACGGGCTGAGCGACGGCACGCTTGCCAACACCAACTACATGGTGATCCCGGTCAACGCCGCGAACAAGGCCGCGGCGCTGGTGCTGCAGAACCTGCTTTTGTCGGGCGAGGCGCAGCTTGAAAAGGCGCAGCCCGAGATCTGGGGCGCGGCCACGGTGATCGAGCCGGACCGTGCGTCGGAAAAGGTGCAGGCGGGCTTTGCCGCGCTGGAGCGCCACCCTTCGGTCGTCTCGATCGAGGAGCTGGGGCAGGCGGCCTTGCCCGAGCTTCAGGCGGACTGGACCTCGGCCATCGAAGATGGCTGGATCGCCAACGTCGGCAACTGAAGATGATCGGACGCGGGCACCCTTGGGCCTCTCTGGCGCCCGCGCTTTGCGTGATCGCGGTGCTGTTCGGCGGCGGTCTCGCGCTCGGCCTCGCGGGGTCGTTCGGGGCCGGGCGGGGCGGCGGCTGGTCGTTTGAAGCGTGGATCGCGGTGCTGTCGGAGGGCCGGGTCTGGCGCTCGCTGGCGCTGTCGCTGTGGATCGCGCTGGCCTCGACCGCGCTGGCCTGCGGGCTCGGGCTCGGAGCGGCGCTATTGCTGCGGCGCAGCTTTCCGGGGCAGGGGCTGGCGCGGCTGCTGTTCCAGATCAACCTGACGATCCCGCACGCGGTCGGCGCGCTGGGCATCCTGTGGCTTTTGTCGCAATCGGGCTTCTTGGCGCGGCTCGCGGGCGGGGCGGGGCTGATCGATGGGCCCGCCAGGTTCCCGGCGCTGACGCAGGACCATTTCGCCATCGGCATCATCGCCCATTACGTCTGGAAGGAGGTGCCCTTCATCGGGCTGATCCTCCTGGCCAACATGCACAGCCTCGGTGACGACCCCGAGGCCGCGGCCCGGTCGCACGGCGCGACCCCCTTCGCGGCGATGCGCCTCGTCTTGCTGCCGCTCCTGATGCCCGCGCTGATCCGCGCGGGCGCCATCGTCTTCGCCTTTTCCTTCGGCGCCTGGGAGGTGCCGGTGCTCTTGGGCCAGAGCGCGCCGCCGGCGCTGCCGGTGCTGGCATGGCAGCGCTTCACCGATCCCGATCTCGCCGCGCGGCCCGAGGCGATGGCGATCGCCATGCTGATCGCGCTGGTCTCGGCGCTGCTGATCCGCGCCGCCTTCGCGGGGCGCGGGCGATGAACGGGCGTCTGCGCGCGGCGCTGGGCCTGGCCCTGATCGCGGCGCTGGTGGCGCCGCTGGTGCCGCTGGGGCTGTGGTCGGTGGCGCGCGGCTGGTTCTATCCGCAGATCCTGCCCGCGACATGGACGCTGGAGCCATGGGCGCGGGCCTTCGCGCCGCGCTCCGACATTCCCGGCGCGTTGATGACCACGACGCTGATCGCGCTCGCGGCCTCGGCTCTGGCGCTGGCGCTCGGCATTCCGGCGGGGCGGGCGCTCGGGCTCTACCGGTTTCGCGGCAAGGCGTTGGTGGAGCTGGCGCTGCTGGCGCCCGTCATCGTGCCGGGCATCGCGGTGGGGCTTGGCATCCACGGCGTGTTCCTGCGGCTCGGCCTGACCAATTCGGCGCTTGGCGTCGTGCTGGTGCATCTCGTGCCGACGCTGCCTTACGTGATCTTCGTGATGTCGGGCGTCTTTTCCAATTACGACGCCGAGGCCGAGGCGCAGGCGCGCAGCCTCGGGGCACGGCCCTTGCAGGTGCTGTGGCACGTCATGCTGCCCGCGATCGCGCCGGGCGTGATGGTGGCGGGGCTGTTCGCGTTCCTCGTGTCGTGGTCGCAATACATCCTGACGCTCACGATCGGCGGCGGGCGGGTGGTGACGCTGCCCTTGCTGCTCTATGCGCAGGCGGGCGCGGGGCGCAACGATCAGGCGGGCGTGCTCGCCATGCTCAGCCTCGCGCCCGGCCTCGTCATCCTCGCGCTGGTGGCGCGGCAGATCGGCGGGCGCGGCATGGCATTCGGAGGGACGCGGTGACGCGGCTGACGCTCGACAATCTCGACCTGCACCACGCGGGCGCGGCGCGCCCGGCGCTGTCGAACCTGTCGCTCGACGTGGCGGACGGCGAAATGGTGGCGCTCTTGGGCCCGTCGGGCTGCGGCAAGACGACGGCGCTGCGCGTCATCGCCGGGCTGATCGCGCCCGATGCAGGCGCGGTCCGCTTCGACGGGCGTTCGGTGCTGCACCTGCCGCCCGAACGGCGCGAGGCGGTGCTGGTGTTCCAGTCGGGCCAGCTCTTTGCGCATATGGATGTCGCCGCCAATGTCGGCTTTGGCCTGCGGATGCAGCGCCGCCCCCGCCGCGAGATCGCCGACCGCGTGGCCGAGGCGCTGGCGCAGGTGCAGCTCGACGATCTGGGCCACCGCAAACCGCACGAGCTGTCTGGCGGTCAGCGGCAGCGCGTGGCGCTGGCGCGCGCGCTGGTCCTGAAACCCGGCCTGCTGCTTCTGGACGAGCCGCTCTCCTCGCTCGACGCGCATCTGCGCACGGAAATGCGGGCGCTGATCCGCCGCCTGCAGCGCGAAACCGGGATCACCACGCTGGTCGTCACGCATGACCAGGAAGAGGCGGCGGTCCTGGGCGACCGGGTGGCGCTGATGCTGGGCGGGCGCATCCACCAGATCGGCGCGGGCGCTGCGCTGTGGAACCGGCCTGCCGATCTCGACGTGGCGCGTTTCTTCGGCGGCTGCAACTTCATTCCCGGAACCTCGACCGGCGGCGTGTTCGACTGCGCGCTGGGGCGGCTGGCGCTGCCCGATGGCGCGCCCGAGGGACAGGGCTGCCTGACGCTGCGCCCCGAGGCGATCGAGCCGGGACCGGGCGAGAACGCGGTGGTGATGCGCGTCACCGAAACCCGGTTCGAAGGGCTTTTGACGCGGATCGGCGCCGAGGCGGGCGGGCTCAGGCTCGAAGCCCTGATGCGCGCCGGCGCGGCCCGCAGCGCCCGGCCCGGCGCCGAAACGCTGTGGCGGCTCCCGCGGGAGGCGCTGTGGGTGCTGCCCGGCGTCTGAGACCGGGCGCGGCGCCTGTCACAATCGCCCACGACCACGTGAGAGCGCCGTTGGTGACGGCGGTTTCGGTGACTGATACCGTCTTGTGAGCAAAGGAGTCTGCCACATGTTCTCAGCCGAGATGATCCTCGACGCGACGCTGCTGCCTGCGATGATGATCGCCCTGACGGCGGGACTTCTTTCCTTCCTCAGCCCCTGCGTGCTCCCGATCGTGCCGCCCTATCTCGCCTATATGGGCGGGGTGTCGGTGACCGAGCTGTCGGCGCCCGCGCGCGAACGCCGCCGCGTGATGACGGCGGCGCTGTTCTTCGTTCTGGGGCTGTCGACGGTGTTCTTGCTGCTTGGTGTCGCCTTCTCGGCGCTGGGGCGGATGTTCCTGCAGTTCCAGGACTGGTTCAACGTGATCGCCGGGATCACGATCATGATCTTTGGTGCGCATTTCACCGGCGTGCTGCGCATCCCGTTTCTCGACCGCGAAGCACGTGTCTCGGGCGGCGACCGGGGCGGCTCGGCCTTTGGCGCCTATGTGCTGGGGCTGGCCTTCGCCTTTGGCTGGACGCCCTGCCTCGGCCCGATCCTCGGCACGATCCTCGGGCTGGCGGCGACCGAGGCCGAGGTGACGCGCGGCGCGGCGCTGCTGGCGGTCTATGCGGCGGGCCTGGGCATCCCGTTCCTTCTGGTCGCGGCGTTCTTTCCCAAGCTCACCGGCGCGATGGCGTGGATGAAGCGGCACATGGGCCGGATCGAGCGCACCTCGGGGCTGCTGCTCTGGACCGTCGGCCTGATGATGCTGACCGGGCAATTCTCGGATTTCAGCTTCTGGCTGCTCGAAACCTTCCCCTCGCTCGCGGCGCTCGGCTGACGCCCGCAAAAGGCCTTATGACCGCCCGCTTCCTCGTCTAGTCTGGCCCGGATGAGAGGGCAGGCGATGGACGGATCGGCAATGCGGCAGCTGCGCAGGCGGCGGGTGTTCTACATCCCCGGCTTCGACCCGATCCACCCGCGCCGCTACCGCGAGCTGTACCGCCGCGAGGCGGCGGCGCAGGCGGCGCTGTCGGGGTTCGACCTGACGCTGTCGCCCGCCAATGGCCGCCGCTTCGGCTGGACCGTCGCGGCCCGGATCGAAGGCGGGGAGGTCCACGCCGAATTCGAGGTGCTGGTCTGGTCGGACATCGTCCGCGACCAGATGCGCGGCGGCGTCGTCGCGACCTATGGGCAGCTTGTGCGCACCGCCTGGACCTATATCGCGAGCGGCGCTCTGGGGCGGCTGATGCGGCTGCGCAAGGGGCCGGTGATCGCGGCGCTCTACCCGGTGGTGATGCTGCTGGTGCAGCTGGCCGTGGCGTTCGGGCTCGGGGCCCTTGCGGGCGGGTTTGCCGCGCGGGCCGCGGCTTGGGCCGGGGGGGCGGGGGCCTTGGCGTTCTGGCCGGTGCTGGCGCTGGTTGCGGCCGGAATGCTGCAGCTTTTCCGGCGCCATGACCGACGCCTCTTCGCCTATTACCTGATGCATGACTACGCCTTTGCCGCGCGCTGGGGCGGGGCCAACCCGCCCGCTCTGGATGCGCGGCTGGCCGAGTTCGAAACCCGCATCGCCGCGGCGCTGACCGAGGATGTCGACGAGGTGCTGGTGGTCGGGCATTCCTCCGGCGCGCATCTTGCCGTGTCGGTGCTGTCGGGGCTGATCCGCGCGGGCCGGGTGCCCGAAGACGGGCCCGCACTGGGCTTTGTGTCGCTGGGGCAGGTGGTGCCGATGATGTCGTTCCTGCCCGAGGCGCGGCGGCTGCGCGCCGATCTCGCCTATCTCTCGACGCGCGAGGAGCTGGCCTGGGTCGACGTGACCGCGCCGGGCGATGGCTGCGCCTTCGCGCTGTGCGATCCGGTGGCGGTGTCGGGCGTGGCGCCCAAGGACCAGCGCTGGCCGCTGGTGATCTCGGCGGCCTTCACCCAGACGCTGAGCCCGGCGCGCTGGCGCGAACTGTGCTGGCGCTTCTTCCGGCTGCATTTCCAGTATCTCTGCGCCTTCGACCGGCCCGGCGATTACGATTATTTCCGCGTCACCGCCGGGCCGCTGACGCTGGCCGAACGTTTCGCGGGCCGCGCGCCGTCGCGCTCGGCGATCCGGCGGGCCTTGTCGCCGCACGTCACCGTCGCCGCATGACCCCGTTGCCGCCCAAGCCGGTCGCGCGCGCGGCGCGGGTGTCCTTGTGGCGGCACCTGAAGCTGTTTCGCGCCGACATTCTCTCGGCCCAGCCCGCGCGGCTCTACCGGGCGTGGATGGCCGAATTCCGCACGCCGTTCTTCCGCTCGGTGCTGGTCAACGACCCGGCGCTGCTGCGGCTGGTGCTGCGCAAAAGGCCGGGCGATTTTCCGAAATCCGGGCGGATCGGCGCCGGTCTGCGCCCGCTTCTGGGCGCATCGGTGTTTCTCACCAACGGCGCCACGTGGAAACGGCAGCGGCGGATCATCGACCCGGCCTTCGAGGGCGGCAGGCTCAAGGACAGCTTCGCGGCGATGCGCGCGGCGGCGGATGCGGCGGTGGCGCGGCTGGCGCCGCTGGCCGGTGGCGCCCCGGTCGAGATCGAGCCGCAGGCAAGCCATGCCGCCGCCGATGTGATCTTTCGCACGCTGTTCTCGATCCCGATCGAACACGACACGGCGGCGGCCACTTACCGCGCCTTTCACGCGCATCAGCGCAGCCAGCCGCTGTTGAACCTCGCGGCCTTTGTCAGGGGCCCGCGCTGGATGCCGCGCCTGCATTCGCGCGAGACGCGGGCGACGGCGCGGCGCATTCGCGGGCTGATCGCGGATCTGGTGGCGCGGCGCGCCGCGGCGATTGCCGATGGCAGCGCGCCGCCCGATCTCGCGACCAGGATCATGACGACGCCGGACCCCGAAAGCGGCGCGTGCTTTTCGCCCGAGGAGATGGTCGACCAGGTGGCGATCTTCTTTCTGGCAGGGCACGAGACCAGCGCGTCCAGCCTGGGCTGGACGCTCTACCTGCTGGCCACGCATCCCGAGATCCAGGCGCGCGCCGCCGCCGAGGCGTTGGCATTTTCCGGTGATTTTTCGGGGCTGTCGGGCCTGAAGCTCATCCGCGACTGCACGCGCGAGGCGCTGCGGCTCTACCCGCCGGTGCCGATGATGGTGCGCGAGACGGTCGCGCCGGAGCGGTTCCGCGACAGGGGGCTGCCGCGGCGCACGCAGGTGGTGCTGTCGCCGTGGCACCTGCACCGGCACGAGCGGTTCTGGGACGCGCCGGACGCCTTCGATCCCGACCGCTGGTCGCGCGAAGAAGGGCGGGCCTCGGCGCGCCGGGCCTACATGCCATTCAGCGCCGGGCCGCGCGTCTGCCCCGGCGCGGGCTTTGCCATGGCCGAGGCGGCGGTGCTCTTGGCGGCGCTTCTGGCGCGGTATCGCTTCGCGCCGGTCGAGGGCGACGTTCCGGTACCTGTGGCGCATCTGACGGTGCGGTCGAAAAACGGCATCAGGTTGCGCGTAACGCCGCGGGAGCAGCTGAAATCTTGCAAGATTTCAGGCGCGAATTCTTGCAAGAATTCGATCAGAGCAGGCGTCTGAGCGGTTCGCGATTGCAGAAGACAACGAATTGCCCGGCATTCTCGATCACCGAATAGCCGCGCCGTTGCATCTCGGCGAGAAAGGCCGCGCGTCCGACATAGCGCTCCACGTCGCGGACGCTGCGGCGCAGCACGCCGCCGGAAATGGCGGACTTGGCGCTGAACATATGGGCCAGCCAGTGATCGGGCGACATCGGTGCGGGCAGGTTGCGCATGCTCACATCAGCACACGCGGATCCTTAAGACTTGGTAAACTGCCGCAGCACGAAGACCCGGATCGCCGAGGCCAGCCCGACATCGCCCCGACCTTCGTCGATCTCGGCGGCGAGCCCGTTGATGGTGCGCCCCTCCGCCGCCGCGATCTCGCGGAAGGCGCGCCAGAACGCGTCTTCGAGCGAGACGCTGGTGCGGTGCCCGCGCAACGTCAGGGAGCGTTTGACAGGCCGGCCGTCAGTCATCGTCGCGGCGGTGTCCATCGAGCCGCCTTGCCGCCGCCTCGGCTTGGGCCGCATCGCGCGCCTTTTCGGCCCTGGTCCGGCCGAACTTCGCGGCGTTGGCGTCGGCGCGGGCCGTCTTCTCGGCCCGCGCCTTTCGTTTCCTGAACTGGTTCAGGTTCACCGGCTTCATTTCGGGCCGATCATCTCCTCGGGGCGCACCACGCGCTCGAAGGTCTCGGCATCGACGAAGCCGAGGTTGATCGCCTCCTCCTTGAGCGTGGTGCCGTTCTTGTGCGCGGTCTTGGCGACCGTGGTGGCGTTGTCATAGCCGATGGTCGGCGCCAGCGCGGTGACCAGCATCAGGCTTTCGCGCATCAGCTTGTCGATCCGCGCCTCGTCGGCGGCAATCCCTGCGACGCAGTTGTCGGTGAAGGCCACCGCCGCATCGCCCAGAAGCTGCATGCTCTGCAGCACGTTATAGGCCATCATCGGCTTGTAGACGTTGAGCTCGAAATGGCCCTGGCTTCCGGCGAAGCCCACCGCCGCGTCGTTGCCCATCACATGCGCGCAGACCTGCGTCAGCGCCTCGCACTGGGTCGGGTTGACCTTGCCGGGCATGATCGAGGAGCCGGGCTCGTTCTCGGGCAGCATCAGCTCGCCAAGGCCGCAACGCGGGCCGGAGCCCAGAAGGCGGATGTCGTTGGCGATCTTGAACAGCGAGCCCGCGACCACGCGCAGCGCGCCCGACATCTCGACCATCGCGTCATGCGCGGCCAGCGCCTCGAACTTGTTGGGGGCGGTGACGAAAGGCAGGCCGGTGATCCGGGCCATGTTCTCGGCCACGGTCTCGCCCCAGCCGTGGGGCGTGTTGAGCCCGGTGCCCACGGCGGTGCCGCCCTGCGCCAGCTCGTGGATCGCGGGCAGCGCGGCCTTCACCCGGCGGATGCCCATCGCGACCTGGTGCGCGTAGCCGCCGAATTCCTGGCCCAGCGTCAGCGGCGTCGCGTCCATGGTGTGGGTGCGGCCGATCTTGATGATGTCCTTGAAGGCCTCGGCCTTCTCGGCCAGCGCGGCGTGCAGCTTTTCCAGCCCCGGCAGCGTCACGTCGCGCGCGGTGGTGGCGGTGGCGATGTGCATCGCGGTCGGGAAGGTGTCGTTCGACGACTGCCCCATGTTGCAGTGATCGTTCGGGTGCACCGGCTCCTTGGAGCCGATGGTGCCGCCCAGGATCTCGATCGCGCGGTTCGAGATCACCTCGTTGGCGTTCATGTTCGACTGGGTGCCCGAACCGGTCTGCCAGACCACCAGCGGGAAATGATCGTCGAGCTTGCCGGCGACGACCTCGGAGGCGGCCTGGATCATCGCGTCGGCGATCTCGGGCTCGATCTTGCCGCGCGCCTTGTTGGCCTCGGCGCAGGCCTGCTTGATCACGCCGAGCGCCCGGACGATGGCCACGGGCTGCTTTTCCCAGCCGATCGGGAAGTTCTGGATCGAACGCTGCGTCTGCGCCCCCCAATAGCGGTCGGAGCGAACCTCGAGCGGGCCGAAGCTGTCGGATTCGGTGCGGGTGGGGGTGGTCTGGCTCATCGCGATCTCCCTGGTATGCCGTCGCATGCCATCTACCGCGCGGGCCGCCTCAGGGGCAATTGCCTATTTGCGTGAGAGCGCTCAGGACTTGCGGAAGCTGTCGAGGCTGACGACCTGCGCGGCGCCTTTCCGGGGGGCCTCCTCCTCGGGCTCGGCCATCTCCTGCATCGGCGCCTCGTCCTCTTCCTCGTCCTCCTCCTCGTCCTGGTTCTCGAACCGCAGGCCGAACTCGACCGAAGGGTCGACGAAGGTGCGGATCGCGTCGAAGGGGATGTAGAGCGGCTCGGGGCTGTCGCCGAAATTCAGCGTGATCGAAAAACCTTCCTCGGTCACGGTGAGTGCGTCGAACCAGTGCTGGATCACGATGGTCATTTCGCCCGGATAGCGGTCCGAAAGCCAGTCGGCGATCTCCACGTCGGGATGCATGGTGTCGAAGGTGATGAAGAAGTGGTGCTTGCCGGGCAGGCCTTCGGAGGCCACGCGCGTCAGCACCTCCTGAATCAGGCTGCGCATCGCCCGATGCATGAGGTTTCCATAGTCGATCGAGCGGTTGGCAGGCCGGGTCACGTTACGTCATCCTTTCGCGGTCGGGCCAAGCATAAGGGATTCGAAGCCGGATGAAAGGGGGGGGTGGCGGCTCAGGGCCGATCGTGGCGGCCGACCACCCGGACCAGTTCGCGGCGCAGCTTGATGCGGATCGCGCGGGGATAGTCGCGATGGCCCCGCGCGGTGATCACGAAACCGTCGCGTGTGGCGATGCGGTTGCGGTAGAAGCCGGTGATTGCCATGCCGAGGCTTTCGATCGCCAGCCCGTTGACGGTGACGCCCATCGCCTCGGCCTGTCTTTGGGCGGCGCCGACATCGCCACCGTCATTGGGCGTGCCATCGCCCGAGACGTCGATCACCCGGCGGTGGCAGTCGGGCGCGCGCGCCATCAGCGCCATCGCCGCCGACAGCGCCTCTGCCGGGGCGGTGCCGCCCATGATGAAGGCGCGCGGCGTCGCGCGGATCTCGGCCGAAAGCGCGGCCAGCGCCACGCGGTCGGGCGGCTGGCGCCAGTCGGTGGTGACGACCTGCTGGGTCGAATCCGACCATTGCAGCACCGAGATCGCGACCCGGCCCATCAGCACGGCCTCGACCACCACCGGGTCCGACAGCGCGTCGGCCAGACCGTCGACCTGCAGCCGGTATTCGGCGTCATCGACGGAATTGGACACGTCCATCGCCAGCAACAGCGCCGTGTCGCAGGCCCGCAGGGTCGCGGGCCACAACGCGCAAAGAAGGGCGAAAGGCAGGAGCCGGGCCATTCTGCCATGCTGCACCGGGCGGTGCACGCGGAGCAAGAAACTTGTCCATGCGGAACTGCGCGGGGGGAGAGGGGGGAAGTGCAGGCTTCTGTTGCCAGGTGCCTGCGAACCCCGCCTAACGCGGCTAGGCGCTAGGACTTAAGTTTCGGCGGACCGAGACTGCTTAGGCAGCCACAGCCATTGCCGGAGCACGGTTGTCGTTGGCAACTGTACAATTTTGGACCGATATCGGTGGTACCTCACCGAGACAAAGCAGACCTCTTTACACGTTCGTCGATCCTGTTTCGGCCCCATCTGCCCCCAACGAGGGATGTGTGGTGGAGCCGCCGGGTACCGCCCCCGGGTCCGATCCGCTTATTACAGGCGCGTTTATGTCCATAGTCCCCGAAAGGACATGACGAATATAGGCGCGGGGATCGGCGGTGAAAAGGGGGGCGGGCCTGAAAACCCGCCCCTGTCGCCGGGTCAGAACCCCGACTTGATCATCTCGAAGGTCTCGGCGTGCTGCTCGCGCCGCGCGTTGGGGATCGGCAGCTGCGCCAGCACCGGCACCTCGATCGTCTCCAGCCCCGAGGCCGCGAGCTCCTTCTGGCCGATCTCGCCCAGCGCGGCGGTGTTGGAGGAGCCGTAGCCCGCTTCGAGCAGGGGGCGCGCCGAGTCGGGCGACAGCATCGCGTTGATGTAGTCGTAGGCCAGATCCTCGGAGCCCGGCGCGTCCTTCATCTTCACGTAGCCGCACAGCCACAGCGAGGAGCCTTCCCGTGTTTCGCGCGCGAAACCTATCGGCCGGCCTTCCTCGACCATGGCGGGATAGGTCTCGTTCCAGGCCCAGCTCACCAGCACCTCGCCGGTGGACAGAAGCTGGCTCAGCTCGGCGGGGTCGGTCCAGTAGGTGCGCAGGTTGGGATGCACCTCGCGCAGCCAGTCGCTGGCGGCCTCGAAGGCGGCGTCGTCGGCCTGGGTCCAGTCGGTGGTGCCGGTGGCGAGATAGGCCAGCGCATAGGCGTCGTCGACATTGTCGGGCAGCGTCATGCGCCCCGCATAGGCGGGGTTCTTGAACACCTCGAGCGAGGCCACGTCCTCCTCGGGCACCTCCTCGGGGTTGTAGGCGATGGCGGTGGAGCCGAAATCGGTCGGGATGAAATAGACCTCCTCGCGCGCGCCGCCGACCTTCTGCCCGGTCAGGTTCTGGTCGAGATCGCCCCAGGCGTCGATCCGCGCGGTGTCCCACGGCACCAGCAGCCCGCTATCGACCCATTTGGTGACCGAGCCCGCGCAGATATGGGTGATGTCGGCGCGAAAGCCCGAGCGCAGCTTCTGGAACGCCTCTTCCTCGTCGCCGAAGAAGGAAAACTCCGGCGCGCCATGCGCGTCGACATAGGCGCCGTGAAAGGCCGGGTCCTCGAATCCCGGGTAATCGAGGACGGTCAGGCTGCCGTCCTGCGCGGCGGCGGTGCCGGCGAGAGCGGCCAGTGAGACGGCCAGCGAGGCGGCCCCGAGGTGGCGGAGGTGATTCATGCAATGGCTCCGGTTGGTTGCGCGGGATGCGCGCGGCAATCGAAGCCTAGAAGCGCATCCCTGCCGCATCAAGCGTCACGAGAGGCCCGCGATTGCGCCGCGGGGCGCGACGTGCATTCATGCGGGCCGGAACGCTGTTGCCGCGAGGGAGGATGCCCATGTTCAAGGCGCTTTTGGTCGAGAAGGACGAAGGGGGCGCGACCCGCGCCTCGGTGCAGGAGCTCGATGACGACCGGCTCCCCGAGGGCGAGGTGACCGTCGCCGTCGAATATTCGACGCTCAACTACAAGGACGGGCTGTGCATCGGGCCGGGCGGCGGGCTGGTGCGGCAGTATCCGCACGTGCCGGGCATCGATTTCTCGGGCACGGTCGAGACCTCGGACGACCCCCGCTACGCGCCCGGCGACAAGGTGATCCTCACCGGCTGGCGCGTCGGAGAGGCGCATTGGGGCGGCTATGCCACCCGCGCCCGGGTCAAGGCCGACTGGCTGGTGCCGCTGCCCGAGGCGCTGTCGGCGCGCGACGCGATGGCGGTCGGCACCGCCGGTCTGACCGCGATGCTGGCGGTGATGGCGCTGGAGCGGCACGGGCTCAGGACCGGGCAGGGGCCGGTTCTGGTCACCGGGGCGGCGGGCGGCGTCGGGTCGGTCGCGACCGCGATTCTCGCCTCGCTCGGCCACGAGGTCGCCGCCGTCACCGGCCGGCCCGAGACCGAGGATTACCTGCGCGATCTGGGCGCCGCCTCGATCGTGGCCCGCTCCGAGCTGAACGAGACCACGAAGAAGCCCCTCGAAAGCGAACGTTGGGCGGGCTGCGTCGACGCGGTCGGCGGCGCGATGCTGGCGCGGGTGCTGGGGCAGATGAATTACGGCGCCTCGGTCGCCGCCGTCGGTCTCGCGGGGGGGGCGGATCTGCCCGCCAAGGTGATCCCGTTCCTGCTGCGCGGCGTGAACCTGCTCGGGATCGACAGCGTCATGCAGCCCTATGACAACCGCGTCGCGGCGTGGGACCGCATCGCGCGCGACCTGCCGATGGAGAAGCTGCGCGCGATGATAAGGCCCGCGCGGCTGGACGACCTGCCCGCGCTGGGCGCCGAGATCCTCAACGGGCAGGTGCGCGGCCGCGTCGTGGTCGACGTCGCGGGCTGAAGCCCGCCCGCGCGCCTTCCCGCCGGGAGGGCGCGCGCAGGAGGCCGCGCGGAACCGGTCGTCATGGCCCGCCTTTCGGGGGGCGGGGGTGCCGCGTCCTGGCGGCCGGCGCTTGCGGGGCGGGGCGGTGATGCGGCCCCGAAAGGCCCTGTGGGGTCGCATTTCGTGCTAGGATGTGACAGACGCAGGATTTCTTGACCTTCCCCGGCCGGGGCTAGGTATCCGTGATACATACAGCATTGGGGGTGACGATGACGACGCCGGACACAGATCCGAACGCCGTGGAGGAACCACGGCTCATCGACGAAACCGACTATGAGGTCGGCCAGGACAACATCCAGACGCAGATCGGCCCGTTCGGCCTGGATATTCACAACCCGGTCTTCCTGATCGCCGGTCTGGGCATCGTGGCCTTCGTTCTCGGCACGCTGATGGTGCCCGAAGCCGCGACCGCCCTGTTCGAGAGCGTGCGCGACTGGCTCACCTCGAACTTCAGCTGGTTCTTCATCCTGGGCGGCAACATCTTCGTGCTGTTCGGCCTGCTGCTGATCGTGACGCCGCTGGGCTCGGTGCGTCTGGGCGGCGTCGATGCCACGCCCGATTACGGCTATGCGGGCTGGTTCGCGATGCTGTTCGCCGCCGGCATGGGCATCGGCCTGATGTTCTACGGCGTCTCCGAGCCGCTGTCGCATTTCTCGACCTCCTTCGCCGAAAGCGCGGGCACGCCCGAAAGCTGGGCGCCGCTGGCCGGGGCCGCGGGCGACGCCGAAGAGGCGCGCATGCTCGGCATGGCCGCGACGATCTACCATTGGGGCCTGCATCCTTGGGCGATGTATGCCGTGGTGGCGCTGGGCCTGAGCCTGTTTTCCTACAACCAGGGCCTGCCGCTTTCGATCCGCTCGGCCTTCTACCCGGTCTTCGGCGACAAGGTCTGGGGCTGGACCGGTCACATCATCGACGTGGTCGCGGTCTTCGCGACGCTGTTCGGTCTCGCCACCTCGCTGGGCTTCGGCGCCGAGCAGGCGATCGCGGGCATGGACTTTCTGTTCGGCACCGGTGACACCGCCGAGAACACCCGCGCGGTGTTCGGCCTGTCCTACAACAACCCGCTCTTGAACCCCGAGGGCGACGAAATCGGCCGCACCGGCGCGGGGCTCAAGATCCTGCTGATCATCGGCATCACCGCGGTCGCGCTGGTGTCGGTCATGGCCGGTCTCGACGGCGGCGTGAAGCGCGCCTCCGAGATCAACATGATGCTGGCCTTCGCGCTGCTGCTGTTCGTGCTCTTCGTCGGCCCGACCGGCACCATCATCTCGACCTTCTTCGGGTCGCTCTGGGCCTACATCACCAACTTCCCGGCGCTGAGCCAGCCGTTCGGCCGCGAGGACGCCAACTTCAGCCAGGGCTGGACCGCGTTCTACTGGGCGTGGTGGATCTCCTGGTCGCCCTTCGTCGGCATGTTCATCGCCCGCGTCAGCCGCGGCCGCACCGTGCGCGAGTTCATGATCGCCGTGCTGCTGGTCCCGAGCCTCGTCTGCGTGCTGTGGATGAGCGTGTTCGGCGGCACCGCGATCACCCAGGTGGTGCAGGACGGCTTTCAGGGCGCGGCCGAGGCGGCGCTGCCGGTGCAGCTGTTCGAAATGCTGAGCCAGCTGCCGCTGGCCAGGATCACCTCGATGATCGGTGTCGTGCTGGTGATCGTGTTCTTCGTGACCTCGTCGGATTCCGGGTCGCTGGTGATCGACACCATCACCGCCGGCGGCAAGACCGACGGTCCGCTGCCGCAGCGGGTGTTCTGGTGCGTGTTCGAAGGCCTCGTCGCGATCGCGCTGCTGCTGGGCGGCGGTCTCGCGGCGCTGCAGGCGATGGCGGTGGCCACCGGCTTTCCGTTCACCTTCGTGCTGCTGTTCATGTGCGTGACGATCTTCATCGGCCTGCGCAACGAGCGGCGCAACACCGCGAAGTAAGACATTTGCGGCGGCCCCCTGCCGGGGCCGCCGCTTTCGCGCAGCCCTTGAGCCAGGCGGTTCGGGCGGCGTTCCGGGAAGAAAACCCCGGACCTTGACCGAAGATTTCCATCCCTCGCGCCCATCCCTCGCGGCCGCCTCCGGCGGGGCGCGCCGGAAGGTCGCGCTTGATTGCGGGGCGGGGGCGCTAGCTGGCGATTGCAAACGCCCGAGGAGATCCCGACATGACCGCCCCGATCCTGATCTGGCTGCGCCGCGACCTGCGGCTGGCCGACCACCCGATGCTCACCGAGGCCGTGGAGACCGGCGCGCCGCTGATCCCGGTCTTCGTGCATGACGAGGTGGTCGAGGAACAGGGCGCCGCGCCGCGGTTCCGGCTCGGGCTGTCGGTGGAAAGTTTCGCGCGCGATCTCGACGCGATCGGATCGAGGCTGGTGCTCCGGCGGGGCCGGGCGCTTGGCGTGCTGCGCGCGCTGGCGCGCGAGACCTGCGCGCGCGCCGTGTGGTGGAGCCGCGCCTACGACCCGGCCGCGCGCGCCCGCGACGCCGAGGTGATGGAGGGGTTCGACGCCGAAGGCATCGAGACGCGCGATTTCGGCGGGCACCTGCTGTTCGAACCCGAGAGCGTCGAAACCGGGACGGGCGGGTATTACAAGGTCTACACGCCCTACATGAAGGCGGTGCGCGACCGCGATCCCGGCGCGCCCTTGCCCGCGCCGTCGCGGCTCCTCGCGCCGGAAGACTGGCCCGAGAGCGAGAGGATCGAGGACTGGCAAATGGGCCGCGACATGCGGCGCGGCGGCGCGGTGGTGGCGAAATACCTCACCGTCGGAGAGCAAGCGGCGCGCGCCCGTCTCGACCGTTTCATCGCCCGAGGCATCGAGGATTACGCCATCGCCCGCGACCGGCCCGACATCGAGGGCACATCGGGATTGTCGGAAAACCTGACCTATGGCGAAATCTCGATCCGGACCTGCTACCGCGCCGCGCTAGCTGCGCGCGAGGCCGGGGCAGAGGGCGCCGAGCATTTCCGCAAGGAGCTGGTCTGGCGCGAGTTCGCCTATCACCTGCTGCACCACACGCCGCGGCTCGTCTCGCGCAACTGGCGGGCCGAATGGGACCGGTTTCCGTGGTCCGAGGAGGCCGACAGCGAGGCCGTCACCGCGTGGAAGCGGGGCCGCACCGGCATGCGTTTCGTCGATGCCGCGATGCGCGAGCTTTATGCCACGGGGCGGATGCACAACCGCGCCCGGATGATCGTCGGAAGCTACCTGACCAAGCACCTGATGACGCATTGGAAGATCGGCCATGACTGGTTCGCCGAGTGCCTCGTCGACTGGGATCCGGCCAACAACGCGCTGGGCTGGCAGTGGATCGCGGGCTCCGGCCCGGATGCCGCGCCCTATTTCCGGGTCTACAACCCCGAAACCCAGCTGGGCAAATTCGACCCCGACGGTGCCTATGTCGGCGCCTGGATCGCCGAAGGGCAAGAGACGCCGCCCGAGACGGCCCGCGATTTCCTCGCCGCCGTGCCGCGCCGCTGGGGACTGTCGGCCGGGATAACGTATCCCGATCCCATCGTCGGCGCGGCGGAGGGGCGCGACAGGGCGCTCGCGGCCTACAAGGCGCGCGGGAATTGAGCCCTGCCATGGATTTGTCCGCATGGCGCCACGTGACAAGACCGCTTCGATCCGTAAGCTGGAGCCGGAGAGCGGGGAGGCGCGGATGCGATGATCCTGACCGGCACCGAAGGGCAAGACGACCTGCCGCGCTATTTCGCGCAGGTCTTCGAGATGACGCGCATGATCCGGCACGGGCGGCTCGACATCGTGCTGCCCGACGGGCGGCGGTTTCGTGCGGCGGGCGGGGCGCCGGGGCCGCAGGCAGAGATCCGCATCCACGACCCCGATTGCTTCGCCCGGCTGATCCGCGAAGGCGATCTGGGGTTTTCCGAGGCCTATGTCGAGGGGGGGTGGTCCTCGCCCGATCTTCTGGCGCTGCTCGATCTGGTGCATGACGAGGTCGAGGTGCTGTTCGACGGGTTTCCGGGGCGCGGCCTGTTGCGCACCTATGAGCGGCTGCGCCACTGGCTGCGCGCCAACACCCGCGCGCAGGCGCGGCGCAACATCAGCCACCATTACGATCTGGGCAATGATTTCTACGCGCTCTGGCTCGACCCGTCGATGACCTATTCCTCGGCCCTGTTCGAGGGCAGCCAGCAAAGCCTCGAGGCGGCACAGCGGCGCAAATACGAAAGCCTCGTCGACCGGATGGGGGTGCGTCCGGACGAGCATGTGCTGGAAATCGGCTGCGGCTGGGGCGGTTTCGCGCAATACGCCGCCGCCGAGCGGGGGCTGAAGGTCACCGGGCTGACCATCAGCCGCGAACAGCTCGACTATGCGCGCGCCCGTATCGCGCGGGCGGGGCTGTCGGAGCGGGTCGAGCTGCAGCTTCTCGATTACCGCGACGCGCGCGGCCAGTATGACGGCGTCGCCAGCATCGAAATGTTCGAGGCGGTGGGCGAACGCTACTGGCCGGTCTATTTCGACGCGCTGCGCGATCGGCTGCGCCCGGGGCGGCAGGCGGCGCTGCAGGTCATCACCTTGCAGGATCACCGCTTCGCGCAGTATCGCGGCGGCGTCGATTTCATCCAGAAATACATCTTTCCCGGCGGCATGCTGCCCAGCCCCGGCGTGCTGCGCCGGCTGAGCGAACAGGCCGGGCTGCGGCTGACCGGGCAGATGGCCTTCGGCGACAGCTATTCGCGCACGCTGCGCCAGTGGCACGCCAGCTTCAACGCCCGCTGGGACGAGGTGGCGCGGCTGGGCTTCGACGCGCGGTTTCGGCGGATGTGGAATTTCTATCTCTGCGCCTGTGCCAGCACCTTCCGCTCGGGCAATTGCGACGTTACCCAGTTCAGCATGATCCGCCCGGCCTGACCGCCCGGCCCTCCGGGCCGGCCCGAGGAGAGACGTCGATGCCCACCGCCGCCAAACTCGTCGCAGCCTTGCTGTTCGCCGCTCTGGGCTTCGTGGCCTCCGAGCTGGCGCTGCCCCTGCTCGACGGGATGTTCAGGGCGCCCCATGCCAGCACGATCAATGCCGGGATCGGGGCGCTTGTCGGCTGGTTCGTCGCCGGTCCGCGCGCCGGGGGCGGCGTGCTCGAAGGGGTGAGCAACGGGCTGACCGCGGCGCTGATCGGCGCGGCGCTGATCCTCGTGACGCATGGCGTGATCTTCATGATGCGGACCGGGATGCGCGGCCGTTACCGCGACCCGGTCGACGCGCTGGAGGCGATGGTCCGTTTCATGCTGGACAGCGCGCAGCGCCTCGCGACGCCGCAGCAGATCGCGATGCTGGTGCTGGGCGGGATCGGCATCGGGCTGTTGCTCGAACTGACCCAGTCGCGCGCGGCGTGACCCCCGTGGAGCTGTTCGTGTTCGGGCCGCTGGCCGAGGCCGCGACCTTCGAGGCGGTCACGGGGCGGCCCCCGGGCGGCCGCCCGGCATGGCTGCCGGGGCACGCGATGGTCGGCGCGCCGGACGCCGAACCGGCGCTGGTGGCGCAGGAGGGCGCGGCGGTCGAAGGGCTGCTGGTGCCGCCCCTGACCGGGGCCGAAGCCGCGCGGCTCGCCGCCTATGGCGCGGCGCTGGGCCACCGGGGACGCGCGGCGCGGGTGATCCCTGAGGGGGACGCGCCGCGCATGGCCCGGCTGCAATCGCCGGAGGCGGCGCCGGGCGCGCCCGCATGGGACCGGTCGGCATGGCGGGCGGGGCAGGGCGCGCGCTGGGCGTTCATGGCGGGCGAGATCGCCGATCACGCGCCGCCGCTCAGCCCGCAGAGCTTTGCGCGGCAATCGGCGATGATCGCGGCGCGGGCCAGCGCGCGGTGCCGCGCGGCCCGTGCCCCGGCGCCCGCGACGCTGCGCCATGACGCGGCACCACAGGACGCCGCATGGCGGCTCGACGCGCCGCTGTCGGGCGAGTTCTTCAAGCTCGCGACGATGCGCGTGTCGCATCGCCGCTTCGATGGCGGCCGCAACGAAGCGCTGCCGCGCGAGGTGCTGGTCGGCGTCGACGCGGCGCTGGTGCTGCCCTATGACCCGGCCCGCGACCGGGTGCTCATGGTCGAGCAGTTCCGCAGCGGGCCGATGCGGCGCGGCGCGGCCAACCCGTGGAGCCTCGAGCCGGTGGCGGGGATCGTCGATGCGGGCGAAACCCCGCAGGAGGCCGGGCTGCGCGAGGCGCGCGAGGAGGCGGGGCTCGATCTCGGCACGCTGATCCCGATCTTCGACGGCTATCCCTCGCCGGGGGCGAGCTCCGATCATTTCCACTGTTTCCTCGCGATCGCGGATCTGCCGCAGGAAGAGAGCTGGCGCGGCGGGCTGCCCGAGGAGCACGAGGATCTGCGGCTGCATGCCGTGCCGTTCGAGCGGGCCATGGCGCTGGCGCAGAGCGGGGAAATCGACGTCATCCCGATGCTGGCCATGCTCTATTGGCTGGCGGGTCAACGCGCGCGGTTGCGCGCCGAGGCGCGCGGGACTGTGCCTTGAGTTTGCGTGCCGCGCTGCATATTGCTCGGGACAACACGAGGAAAGGTTGCCCCATGGACATCAAATCCGATCTCGCCGCCGCCGTCGGCAACACCCCCCTGATCCGGCTGCGCGCCGCCTCCGAGGCGACGGGGTGCGAAATCCTGGGCAAGGCCGAGTTTCTCAACCCCGGCCAGTCGGTCAAGGACCGCGCCGCGCTGTGGATGATCCGCGACGCGGTCGAGAAGGGCACGCTCAAGCCCGGCGGCACCATCGTCGAGGGCACGGCGGGCAACACCGGCATCGGGCTGGCGCTGGTGGGCGCGTCGATGGGCTTCAAGACGGTCATCGTCATCCCCGAGACCCAGAGCCAGGAAAAGAAGGACATGCTGCGGCTGGCCGGCGCCGAGCTGGTGCAGGTGCCCGCCGCGCCCTACCGCAACCCCAACAACTATGTCCGCTACTCGGGCCGCCTGGCCGAGGAGCTGGCCCGCACCACGCCCGAAGGCGTGCTCTGGGCCAACCAGTTCGACAACATCGCCAACCGGCAGGCGCATATCGACGCCACCGGCCCCGAGATCTGGGAACAGACCCAAGGCAAGGTGGACGGTTTCATCTGCGCGGTGGGCACCGGCGGCACGCTGGCCGGCGTCGGCATGGCGCTGCAGCCCCGCGGCGTGAAGATCGGCCTCGCCGATCCCGAGGGCGCGGCGCTGCACAGCTTCTACACCACCGGCGAGCTGAAATCCGAGGGCGACTCGATCACCGAAGGCATCGGGCAGGGGCGGATCACCGCCAACCTCGAAGGCTTCACCCCCGATCACAGCTACAAGATCCCCGACGCCGAGGCGCTGCCGATCGTGTTCGACCTGCTCAAGCATGAGGGGCTCTGCCTTGGCGGCTCTTCGGGGATCAACATCGCCGGGACGATCCGGCTCGCGCGCGAGCTGGGGCCGGGCCATACCATCGTGACGATCCTGTGCGATTACGGCACGCGCTACCAGTCCAAGCTGTTCAACCCCGATTTCCTGAAATCGAAGGGCCTGCCGACGCCGGATTGGCTCGGCAAGGGCCCGTCCTCCATTCCGGGCGTCTTCGAGGACGCATGAGCGCCCGCATCCCGGCGATCGCCAGGCGCGCGCGTCATGCGGCCCGTCTGGTGCTGTCGGCATGGCTCGTTCTCGGGGCGGGGGGCGCCGTGGCGCAGGGCATCGCCCCCGCGACGGGCGGGCTGTTCGACGCGGCCCCGCAGGAGGAGCCCGCCGCGCCGGAGGTGATCCCGCCGGATGGCCCCGCCGCCAGCGTCGAAGAGGCGCTGAGCCCGGCGGCGCCCGAGGACGGGGCCGGGTCGGAGCAGGCGGAGGCCGACCGGGCCGCGCCGGAGGCGTCCGCCCCCGCCCTGACCCCGGTTACCGCCTACAGCCGGGCCGAAACCAGCCTGCCGGGCACCGGGCCGCTGTCGGCGGTGCTGACCGAAAGCGGCGTGAACTGGGAAAGCTGGGAACGCATAGCGGCGCGCAGCGAGGCCATCTCCGAACGCGGGCAGGGGTCGGATTTCGCGCTGCAGCGGCTGCGCGAGGAGCTGGTGATCTGGCGCGACCGGTTCCAGCAGGCGCGCGGCGCCAATGGCGCGCGCATCGGCACCGTCGAGGCGCAGCTTACCGCGCTGGGCCCGGCGCCCGAGGCGGGGGGCGAGAACGAGGACATCGCCGCGCGCCGCGCCGCGCTGAGCGACAAGCTGATGCGGCTGCGCGCGCCGGTGCGGCTTGCCGATGAATCCTATGCCCATGCCGACGGGCTGATCCGCGAGATCGACCGGCTGATCCGCGAGCGGCGCGGCCGGGCGCTGGGCGATCGCGGGCCGTCGCCGCTCAATCCGGGGCTCTGGCCCGGCGCGCTGATCGTTATGTATGAACGGCTGGAGGCGCTGGGCACCGAGATCTGGGCTGGCTGGCTGTCGCCGTCGCGGCGCGCCGATCTGGGCGCGGTGCTGGCGGAGGTGCTGCTTCTGGGGCTGCTGGGCGGGCTCCTGATGCGGGCCGGGCTCTGGGCCCGCCGCCTGCGCCGCCGCATCCTGGAGGCGGATCGCCGCGGCGCGCGGGCGCTGGGCTTCTTCGTGTCGCTGGGGCAGGTGGCCTTGCCGTTCGGCGGGCTGGTGCTGATCGCGCGGGCGCTCGATCTCGCCGGGCTGACCGGGCCACGCGCCGGGCCGCTGCTGATGGTGCTGCCGCTGGCGGGGATCGCGGTGCTGCTGGCGCGCTGGATGGCGGGGCAGTTCTTCGGCCCCGAGGCGGCGCAGGCCGATCGCGGGCATCGCCGTGGCCCGGCAGACTGCCGGGCCCGGCGGCAGGTGATGTGGCTTGGCTGGGCGATCGCGCTGGCGCAGGTGTCGCAGGCGCTGATCTCCACCGCCGCCGCCCCCGAGGGCGCGCAGGCGGTGCTGTCCTTGCCGCTGCTCTTGTTCGTGGCGGTGCCGCTGTTCTTGCTCGGCCAAACCCTCGCGGGGGTGGCGCGCGACACGGCGGCGGCCACCGCCGCGCCCTCGGCGCTGCCCGAGACGTCGCGCCGCGACACCACCGGGTTCCGGCAGGGGCTGTTGTCGGTGCTGGGCAAGGTGGCCATGGCCGTCGCGGTGGTGGCGCCGGTGCTGTCGGTTCTGGGCTATGCCGCGCTGTCGGACGCGATCCTCGTGCCCGCGATCCAGACCATGATGCTGATCGGGGTGCTAGTGCTTTTGCAGCGGCTGGTCTTCGACGTCTGGACGGTGGCGACGGGGTCCGAGGACCTGGCGCGCGACGCGCTGGTGCCGGTGCTGATCGGGCTGTTCCTGATCCTCGCCGCGGTGCCGGTGGGGGCGCTGATCTGGGGCGCGCGCCCCGAGGATCTGGCCGAGGTCTGGACCCGTTTCCGCGAGGGCTATTCCTTCGGCGACACCCGGCTTCAGCCGACCGACCTGATGTGGCTGATGGTGATCTTCGTGATCGGCTACGCGCTGACCCGGCTGGTGCAGCGGGCGCTGCGCTCGGTGGTGCTGCCGCGCACCAAGCTCGACATCGGCGGCCAGAACGCGGTCGCCGTGGGCTTTGGCTATGTCGGCATCACCGCGGCGGCGATTCTCGCGATCACCACCGCCGGGCTCGACCTGTCGAACCTCGCCATCGTCGCCGGTGCGCTGTCGGTCGGGATCGGTTTCGGCCTGCAGAACATCGTGTCGAACTTCGTGGCCGGGATCATCCTGCTGATCGAGCGCCCCATAGGCGAGGGCGACTGGATCGAGGTGGGCGGCCAGTCGGGCTATGTGCGCGACATCTCGGTGCGCTCCACCCGGATCGAGACCTTCGACAAGACCGACGTGATCGTGCCCAACGCCGATCTCGTCTCGAACCAGGTGACCAACTGGACCCGCGGCAATTCGGTGGGCCGGGTGATCGTGCCGGTCGGGGTGGCGCATGGCAGCGATCTCGTGCGGGTGCAGCAGATCATGCAGGAGGTGGCCGACCTGCATCCGCTGGTGCTCGCCAACCCCGAGGCGGCGGTGCTGTTCCGCGGCTTCGGGCCCTCCAGCCTCAACTTCGAGATCCGGGCCTTCCTGCGCGACATCAACTTCATCATCGCGGTGCAGTCGGAGATGAACCACGAGATCGCGCGCCGCTTTGCCGAGGAAGGCATCAAGATCCCGTTCCCGCAGCAGGATCTGTGGCTGCGCAACCCCGAAACGCTTCGCGCCGCGCGCGCCGATGGAGAGGAGCCGGACGCGCAGGGGTGAGGGCGCCGGATACCGCAAGGGCCGCCCGGCCGGGGCGGCCTTTCTTTCGGCGTCGGGGGTCAGGCGTTGGGCGGCGGTGCCGGTGTGATCTCGGGCTCGGGCAGGCCCTCGCGCGACAGCAGGATCGCCAGCGGGCGCAGCGCCGGGATCTCGGAGCAGACGATCATCGCGGCCACGGTGATCGGCACCGACAGGAACATCCCCGGAATGCCCCAGACCGCGCCCCAGAAGGCGAGGGAGATGATGATCCCGAAGCTCGACAGCCGGAGCGCGCGGCCCATCATCATCGGGTCGAGCACGTTGCCGTTGACGAACTGGACCACCCCGGTGATCGCGAAGATCGCCGCCGTCGCCGCTGGGTCGCCGAGCTGCACATAGGCGACCAGCGCCACCATGGCCGTGGCCACGATCGAACCGATATTGGGGATGTAGTTCAGCAGGAAGGTCAGGATGCCCAGGGGCACCGCCAGTTCGAGCCCGAACAGCCCCGCCAGCGCCCAGACCATGATCCCGGTCATCACCGACACCAGCGTCTTGACCGCGAGGTAGCGGTTCACCCGGCGGATGATCGAGCCGATGATCCGGCCCACCCGGTCGGCCTGCACCGGGTCGCCGGTGAAGTTCACCAGCTTGGTCGAGAACCAGACCCGTTCGGCAAAGAGAAAGCCGACGAACAGGATCACCAGCACCGTGCCCTGCATCAGGTTGCCCGCCTGGCTGGCCAGCGCCCGGATATAGCCGCCCAGCTCGACCGTCTGCAGCGAGTTGAGCACCGCGGCCTCGGTGTTTTCGCCCAGCCACGAGAACAGCGCCGCGATCGCCTCGGGGGCGCGGTCGGCATAGCTCAGCGTGGTGATCAGCACGGTGTTGATCTGCGCCAGCACGATCGAGGTGAGCGACAGCAGCGCCGCGGCGATGGCCACGACCGCGGCGATCGAGGCGAGCCAGTTGGGGATCGCGAGCGGCCCGATCCGGGCCCGCGCGATGAAGCTGATCGCGTCGCTCATCAGCGAGAAGATGACGATGGCGGTGACCAGCGAGATCAGCAGGAACCGCGCCTGCACCAGCAAAAACAGCACCACCGCGAAGGCGATGATGATCAGGGCCACGTCCTGCACCCGGTGCGGATCGCGCGGCACGGGCGCGCGGTCGCGGTCATCGGATCGCAGCGGCAGGCGGGGCGGTTGGGTCATCAAGGCGGTATCTCGTGCAGTCTCTGAGGCACCTACTATGCGGGACCGGCGGGGCGGGCACAATCAACCGCGGAAATAGGCGTGTTCCGGCCCTTGCAAAGCCGCCGCGGCTTGGCTACTAGGCCCGCAACGGAGCGGTGGCCGAGTGGTCGAAGGCGCACGCCTGGAAAGTGTGTAGGCGGGGAACCGTCTCGAGGGTTCGAATCCCTCTCGCTCCGCCATATCACCAGACAGGTTGATCGTCCGACGCGGTTTTGCCGGGGCTTCGTGCCACGCGGCCCGGGGTGCCGCCTGCGGGTTCGTGCGACGAAATCCGGGTTGTCACGCTGCGTCAAAACCGGGGAACTCTCGCTGTCGGGTTGAAGCCGTGCCGCCGCAATATACTTCGAGATACAGGCTTCGAACTGGATGATCCCCGTGTCCCAGATGACAAAGGCGCAATCCGAGGCGATTGCTCATGAAATCGCAGCGCTCGCAGATGACTTCGCCAAGACGCGGTCCAAGGAGGAAAGCGGTGCCACGAATGCCGCCCTGGTCCTGCTGATCGAGGCGTTGCTTGCGAATGGCGCGCTGACCCCCGCGCAGCTCGGGGCGATCTGCAACATGCTCAACGACGGGGCCGCGGCCGCCCCCCGCTCCGAATACGGGCGCGGCGGCGAGACACTGGCGCGGCTGGCCGAACGGATCCGCGGCACGGTCTAGGCGGCAATGATCGCCGGGCGGGCGGCGCGGCTTCTACCGCCTGCGCCCGGTGACGGCGCGCGCATGGCGCACCGCCCGATCGGCCCGTGTCCGCTCCGTGCCCGGCCCGTATCCGGACCACAATATCACCACAAAGTGCCGGTTCTGTATTGATCAGGGGATGGCGCCCTGATGTTAGAAGCTCTTGGTCCAGCGACAATTTCCATAATCGAGGCAGGCAGAACGCATGCTCCACCCTTCGACGAAGACCGCGGGAGAGACGGGTTTCGTGCCCTTTCCCCAGACCTATCCGGGACGGCTTTACTATATCGCGGCGGACCCGGATAAATCGTTCGAGCAGAAGGCCAACGAGCTGCTGGCGATCGGCTGCGAGGCGCTGGGGCTCGACCTGGGCATCATCAGCTTCGTCGAGGGTGGCCGCTACGAGGTCATCCACAGCTACGGGGAGGCGCCGCCCGCGCCGGGGACGCCGTTCAACCTGTCCGAAACCTATTGCTGCCACACCCTCGTGGCAGAGGATGTGACGAGCTTTCATCACGCCGGGGCCTCGCGGATCGCGACCCATCCTTGCTATCTCAATTTCGGGCTGGAGAGCTATATCGGCACGCCGCTGGTGGTGAATGGCGACGTGTTCGGGACGCTCAACTTCTCCTCGGCGCGGCCGCGCAGCCGGGCCTTCGACGCCGATGAGCACGCGCTGGTGCGGTTCTTCGGGCGCTGGTTCTCCAAGGAATGGGAGCGGGCGATCCAGACCGCCGAGCTGGAGCGCAAGACGACGCTGCTCGAAGCGGTCTTCGAGGCCATTCCCGGCTCGGTGATCGTGGCCGACCAGGAACGCCGGATCACCATGACGAACAGCACGGTGCGCGAGATGTTCGGCTTTCGGCCGGAGGATCTGCAGGGGCGGCAGACCTCGATCCTCTATTCCGATTTCGAGCAGTACAACCAGGCCGGCGCGCGCCGGTTCAACGCCAAGTCCACCGGCGGGTTCGAACCGTATGAAATGCGGTACCGGCGGCAGAACGGAGAGGAGTTCACCGGCGAAACCCATGCCACGCTTCTGACCACGCGCGACGGCAAGCGGCTTGGCTACCTGGCGGTGATCCGCGACGTGACGCAGCGCAAGCGCGTCGAGCGCCAGCGCGATCACGCGATCTCGGTGGTCAGCCACGAGATCAAGACGCCGGCCTCGACGATCTCCGGGTCGCTCCAGCTGCTGGGCCGCTTTTCCGATCACCTGCCCGAGCGGGGGCAGCGGCTTCTGGAGATCTCGCTGCGCGGCACCGAACGGCTGAACCTGCTGATCGACGACATCCTCGATTCGGGGCGGCTGCAATCGGGCCAGCTTTCCATGACCACGCAGGCCACCGATCTGGGCGCGCTGCTGCGTGACAGCGTGCGCGATCACGCGGTCATCGCCAGGGACAACGCGGTCCAGTTGAAGATCGTCGGGGAGGACGCGGCGGCGGTCATGGTCGAGGCCAACCCGACCCGGCTGGCACAGGTCGTCGACAACCTTCTTTCCAACGCGATGAAGGCGTCGCCGGCTTCGGGGACGGTCGAGCTCGGGCTGCTGCGCGGGCCCGCGGGGTTCTGGATCAGGGATCACGGCGTCGGCATCCCCGAGCAGCTTCAGCCCGTGCTGTTCGACCGGTTCACCCGCAGCGAATCCGAGACCTTCCGCTTCGGCGGCGGCAACGGGCTTGGCCTGAACATCGTGAAGGCCATCGTCGACCAGCACCGCGCCAGGATCTCCTTCGAGACCGCCGAGGGCGAGGGCACGACCTTCCGGGTGGTCTTTGCGGATGACGCGGCCCGGTGACAGGCCGGGCGCGGCAAACGGGCAACAGCCGCGCGCCCGGCCTGTCCTTGACGGCACGGGATCGAGAGCCGCGGCGGCCGCATTGTGCTAGAGCCTTGCAGAACATGACGGAGCGTTAAAATTGACCGATTATGCCGAGAAGGTACTCCAGATCCGCCACAGATTCCTTGCGAATCTCGAGCAGAGACTGGGGGGGATCGAGGCCGAGATCCGGCGGGTGGAGCAAGGCGCGCCCGGTGCCGCCGCCGATCTGCATCTCGCGCTGCACGACCTGACCGGCAATGCCGCGATGCTCGGTCTCGACGAGATGACGGCCGAGGCGCGGCGCGGGCTCGCGGTGCTCGAAGGCGGCCGGCTGGAGGCCGAGGCGGGCCGGGCCGCCGCGCTGGACGACATTCGCGCCTCGGTGGCGCGGCTTCTCGAACTGAAGAAATGATGCGGACTGTCTGAATGAGTTTTACCAGCCTCAGGGCCCTGATCGTCGCCCTGGCCATCCCGACCTGCGGTCTGGCGCAGGTCGCGGCCCCCGACGCCCCCGATGGCGATGCCGCAGCCGGCCGTCTCGTCCGCAAGATCGACCTCGCCGAGATCGGTTATCCTTCGGGGCTGGAATTCCAGCAGCTCTCCGGCGAGGCGGTCGCGTTCTTTCCGGTCGGCGCCCGCGCGGCGATCGAGGGCATGACGCTGCGGCTCGATCTCGTGCATGGGCAGACGCTCGACGTCACCCGGCATCTCAAGCTGCGCGTGAACGACGTGATCGCCCATGCCGAGCCGCTGCCCGCCGACCAGACGCGCGGCACCATCACGCTGGAGCTGCCGCCCGAGGCCGCGCAGAACGGCTTTGTCAAAATCGGCATCGCCTATGCGGGGGCCAGCTCGGACAACATCTGTTTCGACGAACGCTCCTCGGGCGATTTCGCGCAGATCCTGCCGGGCTCGTCGCTCACCCTCGCGCTGGACCGCGCCGCGCTCGACACGATCGACCGGGTCGCGCAGGTGATGCCGCCGGCCAAGATCCTCGAGGCGGGCAGGGGGGTCGATGCCGCCCGCGCGCTGCCTTTCGCCTTGCGGGCCGCGGCGCTGTACGACGCCGAATACGGTCTGGTGACCGCCGGGCGGGCCGAGGCGGGCCCCGAGGCGGGCACCGCGCCGGGCTGGAGCTCCGTGACCTTCGCTCTCGACGACAAGGCCACCGGCGCCGAAGCCGGGTCGGTGACGCTGGCGGGGACCGCCAGGCCGGGGCTGAGCTTCGGCAGCGCGGACCCCGAGCTGGGGCTGGCGCTCGCGGCCAGCCGCTGGCGCGCGCTGGCGCAGAACGGCGGCGGCGCGACGACGCTCGCCCCGCCGCGCGACGGGGCCGGGGAGACGGTCAGCTTCGCCACGCTCGGCACGCCCCAGCTGCAGCAGATGGTCACCGGCAGCAGCACCTTCGACTTCAGCTTTGCCGCCGATGATTTCGCCGCCGGCCGGCTGCCGGACGGGGTCGAGCTTCTGGTCGGCGCGGCGCGTTCGCCCAACGGGCGCGGCGTGACGGTGTCGGCCTATCTCAACGGCAGCCTGCTGGGCAGCCGCCCGCTCGACGATGCCGAACCGGTCTGGATGGAATTCGCGATCCCGGACGGGCTGGTCGGCCGCGAGAACCAGATGCAGATCCTCGTGCAGCGGCAGGTCGAAGGCGGCAACTGCCTGTTCAAGCCGCAAGGCTACCCGGCGCAGATCCTGCCGCAAAGCCGGTTCACCCTCGGCGAGGCGCCAAAGGCGGCGAATGATTTCTACCTGATGCGGCAGGCGTTCTCCGGCGGGGTCGACATCGTGACGGCGCCGGATGCGCAGCTTGGTGACGCCATGCCGTGGCTTTTGCCGATCGCCGGGGCGCTGTTGCCCGACGCCGCCGATCTCACCATGCGCGACACGGTCACGGCCACGCCGGAGGAGGCGGCATCGCGGCCCTTCCTCTATATCGGGCAGACCGCGCCCGAGGGGGCCGAGGCCGGGCTGCGGTTCGACCAGGGGCGCGTGGAGGTCCGCGACGGCACCGGCGACACGCTGTATGCGGGTGCGGCGATGGATGCGGCGGCGGTGGTGCAGATCGTCGAGATCGGCGACCGGCCCGGCATCTGGCTGCGTCCGGGCACCGGGCCCGCGCCGCGCCCGACCATGGACACGCCGCTCCTGCTCGACCGGGGCGATCTCGCCTTCATCGACGACCGGGGCGTGGCGCTGGTCACGTCGACCCGGCGCGGCGATCTGGTCGACATCACCTATCCCGACCGGCGCGACATCATGCAGGTCATCGCGCAGTACCGCCCCTGGATCATCGGCGCGGCCTGGCTCGCGCTCACCCTCGTGGTCGTGCGCTTCCTGCAGGGCGTGTACCGCAGGGCCCGGCGCGGCAAAGAGAGCTGACGAATGGCGCTCGACGGCGACAGCGCGGCGATCGGAGAGCTGCTGCTCGACCGGGGTCTTCTGACCCCGGCGCAGCTCGACGAGGCGACCGCGCGCGCCGAGGAATGGCATGTCGGGCTGATCGAGGTGCTGCAAAGCCGCCGCTGGCTCAAGCCCGGCGAGCTGTATCGCGCGCTCGCTTTCTATTACGACCTGCGTCTGGTCGATCTCTTCGAGGCGCCGCCCGACATCGATCTGGTGCGGCAGCAGGACGTGACGGCGATGACCGACGCGCTGACCATCCCGGTGCGCCGGATGGCAGGCGGCACGCTGGTGGTCGCGACGGCCCGGCCCGGCCCGCGCACGCTGCTGCACATCATCGAGACCTATCCCGGCGACGTCGAGATCGTGGTCGCCCCGCAGCTCGACATTTCCTGGGCGCTGCAGACCGCCTTTCGCGAAGAACAGCTGCACCGCGCGGTCTACGGCCTGGCCGATACCGACCCGGTGATGTCCGCCAAGAGCGTCATCACGCCGCCGCAGGTGGTCGCCATCTACCTGATGATCAGCGCCTTGCTGGTCGGGTTCGCCACCGCGCCCGTCGCCAGCCTGATCGCGCTCAACGTGGTCATGACGCTGTTCTACACCGGCAATTTCCTGTTCAAGGCGGTGCTCGTCTGGGTCGGCGGCGAGGTGCAGGAGCGTTACTCCCGCGCGATCGCGGCCGAGGCGGCGGCGATGCGCGACGACGACCTGCCGGTCTATACCGTGCTGGTGCCGATGTTCCGCGAGCCCGAGGTGCTGCCGATCCTCACGGCCGCGCTGCGCAAGCTCGACTATCCGCTGGCCAAGCTCGACATCAAGATCGTGCTCGAAGAGACCGACGACGAAACCATCGCCGCGGCGCGGGCGCTCGAACTCGAAGGCGTGTTCGAGATCATCCAGGTGCCGCAGTCGCACCCGCAGACCAAGCCCAAGGCCTGCAACTATGCGTTGCAATACGCGCGCGGCGACTTTCTCGTGATCTTCGACGCCGAGGACAAGCCCGAGCCCGACCAGCTCAAGAAGGTGCTCGCCGCCTTCCGCCAGCGTTCGCCCAACACCGCCTGCATCCAGTGCCGCCTGAACTACTACAACGCGCGCGAGAACTGGCTGACGCGGATGTTCACGCTCGACTACTCGCTGTGGTTCGACCTGATGCTGCCGGGGCTGGAGCGGCTCGGCGTGCCGATCCCGCTGGGCGGCACCTCGAACCATTTCCGCATGGACGTGCTGCGCGAGCTGAACGCGTGGGACCCGTTCAACGTCACCGAGGATGCCGATCTCGGCATCCGGCTGACGCAGAAGGGCTACCGCGTCGGCGTCATCGACAGCACCACCTACGAGGAAGCGAACGTCTCCATCCCGAACTGGATCCGGCAGCGCAGCCGCTGGATCAAGGGCTACATGCAGACCTTTCTCGTGCACACGCGGCGCCCGATCCACCTGTATCGCAGCGTCGGCCTGCCGGGCGTGATCGGTTTCGTCTTCTTCATCGGCGGCACCTTCCTGTCGGGGCTTCTGAACCCGATCTTCTGGGCCACCTTCCTGGTCTGGATGATCTTCGGCGCCGACGCGATCGAACCGTTCTTCCCGCCGATCCTGCTCTACATGTCGCTTCTGAACCTGCTGGCCGGCAACGCGCTGCTGGTCTACCTGACCATGGTGGCGCCGTTCCGCCGCCGCTGGACCGATCTCGCGCCGTGGGGGATCAGCGTGCTGGGCTACTGGGTGCTGATGACCATCGCCTCCTATAAGGCGCTCAAGCAGCTGATCAGCAACCCGTTCTACTGGGAAAAGACCCAGCACGGCCTGTCCAAGCAGACCGCGAACGAGCTGGACGCCGCCAAGAGCGACGCCGAGGTGGCGACATGACCCGGCTGCTGCGCTTTGGCATCTACACGGTGCCGCTGTTCGGGCTGCTGCTGCTGCCGGTGCTGTGGGTCGAGATGCACGGCTTCGTCTCGGATGCGACCGTGCAGATGTGGGCCAAGACGATCCTCCAGGTCGAGGGGCCGCAGGCCTTCCGCGGCACCGATCCGTTCTATCCGCCGCTGCCCTATGCCGTCACGCTGGTGGTGCAGGCGCTGGTGCCGCGGACCGGCATCCCGGTGCCGCTGCTGGTCTCCGCGGCGATCGGGGCGCTGCTGCTCTATGCGTGGTTCGGCAATCTGCGCGAGCGCGGCGCCTATGACCGGGTGTCGGCGGGGCTGATCGTGGCGCTTCTGGCGATGAACCCGTTCTTCTTGCGCGCGCTGGTGAACGGGCCGGGTACGATGTTCCTGCTGCTGGGGTTCTGGATCTATGCGCGGGGGCTGTTGAACCTGCGGCTGAACGGCACCGCGCCCGACATGATGAAGGTCGCGGTCGGGCTGCTGATCATGCCGGTTTCGCATGGCTACGGGCTGATGCTGACGCTCGGGACCTTGCCGTTCATCGTCATCGCCGCGCGGCCGAGCATGCTCGCCGCCTCGTCCTTCGGCTATATCGTGTCGATGTTCTTTCCGGCGGTCGCGGCGATCGGCTCGCTCGTCTTCGTGGCCTCGGTGCTCGACACCGAGATCTTCCCGGCCGGTGCCGTCGCGGCCGGCGCGCGGTTCGAATTCGACGCGCTTTTGCCCACGCTGTGCGCGCTGGCCGTGGTGGCCGCGGCGCTGTGGCGCACGCGCGGCGTGCCGCGGTTTTTCCTGCCGCTGTTGGCGGGGGCCTGCAGCCTGATCGGCGGGGCGGTGCTCAATCTCGGCTACGGGCTCGAGGCGGACCCGGTCGTGGTCGCGGCCCCGGCGCTGGGGCTCGTCATCGTCGCGATCCGGTCATGGCCGCCCAGCGGGTTGCGCGCCTCGGTGATCGCGGCGGTGCTGGTGGCGTCGGTGCCGCTGGGGCTTTGGTCGATCCGGGCGGGCGGCGGCGCCGAAAGCCTGCGGCTGTTGCAGGCGGCGCGCGGCGTGGCGGTGGCCGACACGCGCGCCGCCGACCGGGCGGCGGCGGCGTATCTCGCCGGGCGCGACGGGGTGCTGGCCGATGTCGAACGCAATCCCGGCCTCGTCACCGCGATGGGGCGGATCGATGGATTGCTGGTGGCCGGTCAGACGGCCTACGATGTCACGCTGCAGGGCGGGCGGCCGCGTGGCGACTGGATCGCGGTGCGCCATTTGCCCGACGCGGTGTCCCAGCCCGACCGGCTGCTCGGGGCGTTTCCACAGCTTGCAGAAGACGGGTCGCCGGCTTTCGCGCTCAGGTTCTCCCATGCGCCTTGGCGAATTTTCCAGATCATTGAACAGGATTGAGCGATGTCGAGAAAGATTGTTGCGGTTGATGATTCAGACATCGCACGGGAACTGGTGGTCGCGACCCTCGCGGATTTCGGCTATGACACGGTCGAAACCTTTTCCGACCCGATACAGGCGCTCGAAACCCTGTCGGGGCAGAGCGAGACGGCGGATCTCGTGCTGCTCGACATCATGATGCCGGGCATGGACGGGATCGAGCTGTGCGCGCGGCTGCGCCAGGTCGAAGCCTGGCGCGACGTGCCGATCGTCATGCTGACCAGCCGCACCGACAAGGGGTCGCTGTCGCGCGCCTTCATGGCCGGGGCCAATGACTATCTGATGAAGCCGTTCGACCGGGTCGAGTTCCAGGCCCGGCTGAAGGCGCAGCTGCGGCTGAAATCCGAGCTGGACCGGCGCAAGTCCCCGGCCGATCCGGCCGCCATGACCGCGGCGGCGCCGCCGCGCCGGTCGCATGTGCCGGGGCTTCTGGGCGACCAGCACACGCTGCTCGACGCGCTGACGACGCTGGACGGGAGCGAGCCGCTTTGCGTCTATGCCTTGTCGATCGACGCGCTGGCCAGCAATGCCACCGATTTCCTGCCCGCGGATCGCGATGCGATCATCGCCGCCGTGTCGCGCTGTCTCGCCGCGATCGAGATGCCGGCCGGCGACATCCTCGTGCGCTGGGAAGATGAGAGCTTCTGCGGCGCGAGCCTGGGGCGCAGCCGCTCCGAGATGGTCGCGCGGCTGGAGCGCGTGGCCGGTCGGGTCGAGACCGCGCTGTCGGGGCTGCGGGACCGGCTTCGTGGTGGCGAGACCACCGTGAGCATCGCGCTCGCGGTCGGCGATCCCGGCTGCCGGTCCTCCGAGGTGCTCGGGGACGCGTTCCGCACGCTGGAGGGCGCGCGCAATGACGGGGCGGGCCGCATCCATGTCGCGGCGCCCCATGGCGCATAGGATCAATCTCGGCGGGTTCCATGCTTTCGGCCAGGTCGCCCAGGCCGCCACCCGGCAATCCCGGCGCCTGATCCTGCGCGCCTCGGTTCTGACGCTGGCGGTCGCGCTGTTTCTCGGCGCGCTGATCTATCTCGACTACCAGCGCACGATCGAGTCGGGCCGCCAGCGGCTCAACCATGTCGCGTCGCTGTTCAACCAGACCTTCCTGAGCTCGCTCGATCTCGCCACGGTGCAGATGACGGGGGTGATCGAGGAGCTGAGCCGGCGCGAGCTGCGCGGCATCGAGGATTTCGAAGGCACCTACGGGGGACGGCTGCAACGCATCGCCCGCCAATCCGAGCAGATCGGGGTCATCGCCGTGGTGGACCCCGGTGGCATCGTCTTGTGGTCCACCCTGCCGGGGCTGATCGGGGTCGACGTGTCCGACCGAGCCTATTTCCGCAACGCGCTCGACCTCGCCCCCGGCGCCTACACGCTGGGCAAGCCGATCATCGGCCGCCCCACCGGCGCCTCGGTGACGCCCGTGGCCTGGCCGATCGCCAACGACACGCAGCCCGTGCGCGGCGTGATCGCCTCCTCTCTGGACGAGGACTATTTCGAGGCCCTGCTGGCCGACACGCGCTATGACCCCGATATGGTCATCGAGATCGCTTCCGATGACGGCCCGATCGCGTTCAGCTCGGCGGCCGGGGACACGCCCGCCACCGGAGCGCGGCTGGAAAGCCGGGCCCGCATCCGCGGCTCGGACCTCGCCACCAGCGTCTCCGTGCCGCGCGCGTCCGTGCTGGCCGGGCTGGCGATGCGGTCGGCGGCCTTCGCCATGATCTCGGCGTTTCTCTATGCCTGCGCCATCGCCGCGGCCTATATCGCCGAAAAGCGGTCGCTGGCGCTGGCCGAGGCCTTCGAGCGGTCGCGGACCGAAGCCCTGCGGGCGGTCCAGGCCCGCAACCAGTTCCAGGCCATCTTCCAGAGCGTGGAGGACGGGATCGTCGTCTTCGACGAGCGCGGCCAGCTGGAAAACGCGAACCGCCGCGCCCGCGACCTGCTCGACGTGCCCGACACCCGCTCCGCGATCGCCATGCTCAGGCCGCACCGCCCGGTCATCGGCGGCGCCAACGGGGCGGCGGCCGGGGGCGCGCGCAGCACCGTCCGGCTGGGCACGATGAAGAACGGCCAGCGCCGCGAGATCCGCTGCCGCATGAGTCGGGTCGACCACCTTCTCGGGCAGGCCTATTACTGCCTGCTGACCGATGTGAGCGCCGAGGAACGGCTGACCAACACCCGCGTGCAGTTCATCGAATCGATCAATCACGAGCTGCGCACGCCGCTCACCTCCCTGAGCGGATCGCTGAACCTGTATCTCGACCGGTTCGGCGACACGATGACGCCGAGCGGGCGCAAGCTGATCGACATGGCCAAGCGCAATGCCGACCGGCTGCTGATGTTGGTGAACGACGTGCTCACCTTGCAGGCCGTCGATCACGAGCGGCTGGTGATCACGCTCGGGTCGGTGTCGACCGGCGAGGTCGTCGCCGAGGCCGTGGCCGCCATGCGCGGCTATGCCGACAGTTTCGGCGTGCGGCTCTGCATCGCCGAGGATCTCGTCGATCTGCCGATCCGCGCCGATGAGCGGCGCCTGCAACAGGTGCTCGGCAACCTGATCTCGAACGCGGTGAAATATTCGCCGCGTGCCGGCACGGTCGAAATCGGGGCCATGCGGGGCGATGACGATACCGTGAAGATCTGGTGCCGCGACACCGGACCCGGCATTCCCGCCCATGCCCGGAACTCGATTTTCGAGCGTTTCGCCCAACCGGCGCACGAGCCGACGGTGCAGGCGACGGGCACGGGGCTGGGGCTCGCCATTTCCAGGGAGCTGGTCTCGCGGCAGGGCGGGCGCTTGGAACTCGACACGATCCATGTCAACGAGCCGGGCGGCAAGACGGCGCACGGAACGACCTTCAACGTCGTCCTGCCCATCGAGCGCGGCGCAAGAGTTGAAGAAAAGGTGGGTTAGCCATGAAGATCCTGTTCGTGGACAACGAGGAAGACATCGTCTCGCTGGTCGAGATCGCGCTCGAGATCGAGGACGACATCGACCTGACGACCGCGACCTCGGGGACGGTCGGGTTCGAATTGATCGATGCCACCGAGTTCGACGGTTTCGTCTTCGACCTGATGATGCCCGAACCCGATGGCCGCGCCATGCTCGGCCGGGTGCGCGGGTCGGCGCTCAACCGCGACAAGCCGGTCATCATGTGCACCGCCAAGGCCGAGGCGAGCGCCGCCGACGACCTACGGCGCGCCGGGGCCACGGCCGTCATTGCCAAGCCCTTCGACCCGCTGAGCTTTGCCACCACCATCCGGCAGCTGATCAAGGCTGCCTGAACGGGGCCGCCTGAACGGGGCCGGCGGGCGATCGGGACGCATGGCCGGTGCGGGGGGCGTGTGCGACCGGCCGCCCGCACCGGGGCGCGTGGCGTTTTCGCGCCCCGCGGCGCGATCATTTCCATATGAAAGACAGATTATTTCCCCGCGCGCCATGATCGCGGGGGTGTAACCCGCCCGCCGGCGGGTTCAGCCGATGCGTGCGGCGGCGCGGGATCGGCAGCGGGGCAGGCGCCCGCGCGCCCCCGGCCGGGGCCGGGACGACCCCCGCGCGAAGAGCCTCACGCCCGGCTCCCTGAAACATGATGTGTGACGCATGGTAAATCTCCGTGATTTGCCAGATCGCCATCACCACATAATATGATGGAAAGAAAAAGATTCGCCTGTGGGGGACGGGACTGCGCGCGGCTTGCGCGCCAACCGACGAGAGAATGGGCCGATGGATGTCTTTACCCGCTACGCCGAAAGCTATGCCAGCTCGCGCACCGAGGAGCTGAGCCTGCAGGAATACCTCCTGCGATGTCGGGAGGACCCGTCGGTGCGCGCCACCGCCGCCGAGCGCATGATGCGCGCCATAGGCGAGCCCGAGATGGTCGACACGAGCCATGATCAAAGGCTGGGTCGGATCTTTCTCAACCGCACCGTCAAGATCTACCGCGCCTTCGAGAGCCTCTATGGCAACGAGGAGGTGGTCGAGCGGATCGTCGGCTTCTTCCGCCATGCCAGCCAGGGCCTGGAGGAGCGCAAGCAGATCCTCTACCTGCTCGGGCCCGTGGGCGGCGGCAAATCCACCATCGCCGAGATCCTCAAGGCGCTGATGGAAAAGGAGCCGATCTATGTCCTGAAGGCGGGCGACCAGCTCAGCCCGGTGTTCGAAAGCCCGCTGGGCCTGTTCGACCGCGACCGCTTCGGCGATCTTCTGGAGGACAAGTACGACATTCCGCGCCGCCTGCTGACCGGGCTGATCTCTCCTTGGGCGGTCAAGCGGCTGGAGGAATATGGCGGCGACATCTCGCGCTTTTCCGTGGTGCGGATGCAGCCGTCGCGGCTGCGCCAGATCGGCGTGACCAAGACCGAGCCGGGCGACGAGAACAACCAGGACGTCTCGGCGCTGGTCGGCAAGCTCGACATCCGCAAGCTCGAACACATGGGGCAGGACGATCCCGACGCCTACAGCTACTCGGGCGGGCTCAACCGCACCACGCAGGGGCTTTTGGAATTCGTCGAGATGTTCAAGGCGCCGATCAAGGTGCTGCACCCGCTTTTGACCGCCACGCAGGAGGGCAGCTACACCGGCACCGAGAACATCGGCGCGATGCCCTATCAGGGTCTGATCATCGCCCACTCGAACGAGGCCGAGTGGCGCCAGTTCAAGGGCAACCGCAACAACGAGGCGTTTCTCGACCGGATCTCGGTGGTGAAGATCCCCTATTGCCTGCGCGCCACCGAAGAGGCGCGGATCTATTCCAAGCTGTTGCGCGAAAGCTCGCTCGGGGCCGCGCCCTGCGCGCCCGAGACGCTGCCGATCCTGGCGCGCTTTTCGGTGCTGACGCGGCTGCAGGAGCACGAAAATTCGACGCTGCACGCCAAGCTTCGGACCTATGACGGCGAAACGCTCAAGCACACCGACCCCAAGGCGCGCAGTTTGCAGGAATACCGCGACGCGGCGGGCGCCGACGAGGGCATGACCGGCGTGTCGACCCGCTTTGCCTTCAAGGTGCTGGCCGAGACGATCAACCACGACGTCGAAGAGGTCGGCGCCGATCCGGTGCATTTGATGTATGTGCTCGAACAGGCGGTGCGGCGCGAGCAGTTCGCCGAGGAGGTGGAGGCGCGCTATCTCGATTTCCTGAAATCGGACCTCGCGCCGCGCTATGCCGAGTTCATCGGCGAGGAGATCCAGAAGGCCTATCTCGAAAGCTATTCCGATTACGGCCAGAACCTGTTCGACCGCTACATCGCCTATGCCGATGCGTGGATCGAGGACCAGGATTTCAAGGATCCCGACACCGGGCAGATGTTCGACCGCGACGTGCTCGAGGCGGAGCTGGCCAAGATCGAGAAACCGGCGGGCGTGTCGAACCCCAAGGATTTCCGCAACGAGGTCGTGAAGTTCGTGCTGCGCGCGCGGGCCGAGAACGAAGGGCGCAACCCCGATTGGCGCGGCTATGAAAAACTGCGCCGGGTGATCGAGAAGCGGATGTTCAGCCGGGTCGAGGACCTGCTGCCGGTGGTGAGCTTTGGCGCCAAGCGCGACAAGGACACCGATGCCAAGCACACCGAATTCGTCGAGCGGATGGGCGAGCGGGGCTATACGCCGCGCCAGGTCAGGAGGCTCGTCGAGTGGTACATGCGGGTGAACAAGGCGGGATGAGGAGCGCCCGGCCATGACGCATTTCATCGACCGCCGTCTCAACCCCAAGGGCCGCAGCACCGGCAATCGCCGCCGCTTCATCGGCCGCATCAAGGCGCATGTGCGCGAGGCGGTGGATGCCTCCGTGCGCAAGCGCGGCATCACCGACATGGAGGCGGGCACCGATGTCGCGGTGCCGCGCGACAGCCTCTCCGAGCCGAGCTTTCATCACGCCACCAAGGGCGGCACGCGCGAAGGCGTGCTGCCGGGCAACCGCGAATACCGCGCGGGCGATGAAATTCCGCGCCCGCCGCCGGGCGGCGGCGGGGCGGGGCGCAAGGGCGCGCCCGATGGCGAGGGCGAGGATGATTTCGTCTTCGCCCTGTCGCGCGACGAGTTTCTCGACATCTTCTTCGAGGATCTCGAACTGCCCGACCTCGTGAAACGCTCTCTCGCGGGCAGCGCGGTGCGGCGGCCGCGCCGGGCCGGGCTGTCGGTCACCGGCGCGCCCGCCAATCTCAACGTGGGCCGCACCATGCGCCGCGCCATGGGAAGGCGCATCGCGCTGCGCCGCCCGTCTGACGCGCATCTCGACGATCTGCGCGACCGGCTCTTCGCGCTCGAGGCGGTGTTCGAACCCGATGCGGCGCAGCGCGCGGAAATGGCCAGACTTCAGGCCGAGCTGGAGGCTGCGACCGCGCATCGCAAGCGGGTGCCCTATCTCGACCCGCTCGATTTGCGCTACAGCCATTTCGAACCCCAGCCCGAGCCGCGCGCGCAGGCGGTGATGTTCTGCCTGATGGATGTCTCGGCCTCGATGGGGGCGCGCGAAAAGGATCTCGCCAAGCGGTTCTTCGTGCTCTTGCACCTGTTTCTCACGCGGCGCTACGAGACGGTGGATCTCGTCTTCATCCGGCACACGCATCTCGCCTCCGAGGTCGACGAGCAGACCTTCTTCTATTCGCGCGAAAGCGGCGGCACCATGGTCTCGACCGCGCTGGCGGAGATGAACCGCGTGCAGTCCGAACGCTACCCGGCCTCGGAATGGAACATCTATGCCGCCCAGGCCTCGGATGGCGACAACTACCAGGGCGACAGCCGCGATTGCCAGATCTGGCTCGAAAGCGAGCTTTTGAAGATCTGCCAGCACTTCGCCTATGTCGAGATCATCGGCGAGGCCGAGGCGCGCATCCTGCGCGATGCGGCGCGCGGCACCGAGCTGTGGATGGCCTACCGCGAGGTGGCCGAGCGATGGCCGAATTTCGCGATGCGCCGCGTGGCGGGGTCGGCCGACATCTACCCGGTGTTCCGCGATCTCTTTGCCCGCCGCAGGGAGGTTGCCCATGGCTGATCTGTTGTTCGACGGGCCCGACTGGAATTTCGACACGCTGCGGCGCACCACCGACGCGATCGAGAAGATCGCGCGCGAGGATCTCGGGCTCGACACCTATCCCAACCAGATCGAGATCATCTCGACCGAGCAGATGCTCGACGCCTATTCGGCCACCGGCATGCCGCTGATGTATCGCCACTGGTCCTTCGGCAAGCAGTTCATCCATCACGAGCGGCTCTATTCCAAGGGCGCGCAGGGGTTGGCCTACGAGATCGTCATCAACTCCGACCCCTGCATCTGCTATTGCCTCGAAGAGAACACCATGCCGATGCAGGCGCTGGTGATCGCCCATGCCGCCTTTGGCCACAACCATTTCTTCAAGTCCAACCACCTGTTCCGGCAATGGACCGACGCGCGCGGCATTCTCGATTACCTCGATTACGCGCGCGGCTTCCTGAGCCAGTGCGAGGAGAGGTACGGGCCGGGCCGGGTGGAGCGGACGCTCGATGCGGCGCATGCGCTGATGAACGCATCCGTGTTCCGGCATCGCCGCCCGGCGCAGCCGTCGCTTCGGGCCGAGGCCGAGCGCGCCGAAAAGCGGATCGAGGAGGACGAGCGGGCCGCGCATTACCTGTGGAGCCGGATCGAGGCCGAGCATCGGTCGCCGGGCCATGAAAACGCCAGCACGGAGCGGCGCCACGCGCTTGGCCTGCCCGAAGAGAACCTGATCTATTTCCTCGAACGCCACAGCCCGGTGCTGGAGCCGTGGCAGCGGCAGGTGCTCCGGATCGTGCGCAACCTCGCGCAGTATTTCTATCCGCAGCGCCAGACGCAGGTGATGAACGAGGGCTGCGCCTGCTTCGTGCATTTCCATATCCTGAGCAAGCTGCACGAGCAGGGCCGGATCGGCGATGGCGCGATGCTCGAAATCCTGCACAGCCATTCGAGCGTGCTGTTCCAGCCGGGCTATGATCATCCGGGCTATTCGGGCATCAACCCCTATGCGCTGGGCTTCGCGATGATGCGCGACATCCGCCGCATCTGCGAGAGCCCCGAGCAGGAGGATCGCGACTGGTTTCCCGCCATCGCCGGCTGCGGCGACTGGCGCGGGGTGCTGAAAGATGCCTGGGCCAATTTCCGCGATGAAAGCTTCATCCAGCAATTCCTGAGCCCCAAGGTGATGCGCGACCTGCGGCTGTTTGCGCTGCGCGACGCCGAAAGCGAGGACACCATGAGGGTCACGGCGATCCACGATGCGGGCGGCTACCACGCGCTGCGCGACACGCTGGCGCACAGCTATGACCTGTCGCACCGCGCGCCCGACATCGAGATCGTCGACGCCGACCTCGCGGGCGATCGGGTGCTGCGCCTGCGCCACGTGCTGCGCAACGAGGTGCCGCTCGATGCGCGCGACCGCGAGGCGACGCTCGATTGCCTGCGCGAGCTGTGGGGCTACGAGGTGGAGATCGACGAGATGGTCGGCTGACCCCGCGCGCCGGCTTGGCGACCCGGCCCCTGAAATGCTTTAGGCAAATATATTTTAAACTTGAAATGAATCGCGGCCCGGCCTAGCGTTTTCCTGTCAGCTCGGGGAGGGGCCATGAGGATCGCGTGCATCGGGGGAGGACCGGCGGGGCTCTACTTCGCCATATCGGCCAAGCTGCGCGATCCCGCGCACGAGATCGTGGTGATCGAGCGCAACCGCGCCGACGACACCTTTGGCTGGGGCGTGGTGCTGTCGGACGAAACGCTCGACAATCTCGCGGCCAATGACGCGGTTTCCGCCGCCGCGATCCGCGCGCATTTCGCCTATTGGGACGATGTCGCGGTGGTCAAGGACGGCACCCGCATCACCTCCACCGGCCATGGGTTCTGCGGCATCGGGCGCAAGCGGCTGCTGCTGTTGTTGCAGGAGCGGGCGCGCGATCTGGGCGTGGAGCTGCGCTTCGAAGCGGAGGTGGGCAGTGCCGCGGAGTATGCCGCCGATTACGATCTCGTCGTCGCCGCCGACGGTCTGAATTCCCGTACCCGAACCGAGTTCGAAGAGGTGTTCCGCCCCGAGATCGACCGCCGCCGCTGCCATTTCACATGGCTCGGCACGACCCAGACCTTTGCCGACGCCTTCACCTTCATCTTCGAGCGGACCAGGCATGGCTGGGTCTGGGCGCATGCCTACCAGTTCGAGCCGGGCACCGCGACCTTCATCGTCGAATGCGCGCCCGAGACCTATGAGGCCTGGGGCTTCGACGCGATGAGCCAGGAGGACTCCATCGCCGTGTGCGAAGAGATCTTCCGCGATCATCTGGGCGGTCATCCTTTGATGACCAATGCCCGCCACATCCGCGGTTCGGCCTGGATCAACTTCCCCCGCGTGCTGTGCGAGCGCTGGTACAGCGACAACATCGTGCTGCTGGGCGATGCCGCCGCGACCGCGCATTTCTCGATCGGATCGGGGACCAAGCTGGCGCTCGAAAGCGCGATCGCGCTGGCCGACGAGATCACCGCCGCGCCGGATCTCACCACCGCGTTCGAGAGCTACGAAGAGGCGCGCCGGGTCGAGGTGCTGCGCCTGCAATCGGCGGCGCGCAACTCGATGGAGTGGTTCGAGGAGGTGGGCCGTTACCTCGATCTCGACCCGGTCCAGTTCAACTATTCGCTGCTCACCCGCAGCCAGCGGATCAGCCATGAAAACCTGCGCCTGCGCGATCCCGACTGGCTCCAGGATGCCGAGCGCTGGTTCCAGGCCCGCGCCGGGCTGCCCGATGACGCGCCCGTTCGCGCACCGATGTTCGCGCCCTACCGGATGCGGGGGCTGGAGCTGAAGAACCGCGTCGTCGTCTCGCCCATGGCGCAGTACAAGGCCGTGGACGGCGCGCCGACCGACTGGCATCTCGTGCATCTGGGCGAGCGGGCCAAGGGCGGCGCGGGGCTGGTCTATACCGAGATGACCTGCGTGTCGGCGCAAGGTAGGATCACGCCGGGCTGTCCGGGGCTCTATGCGCCCGAGCACGAGACGGCATGGAAACGGATCGTCGATTTCGTCCATGCCGAGACGCAAGCGAAGTTCTGCTGCCAGATCGGCCATTCGGGGCGCAAGGGCTCGACCCAGCTTGGCTGGGAGGAGATGGACGCGCCGCTGAAGGCGGGCAACTGGGAGACCATCTCGGCCAGCCCGATCCCGTGGTCGGACAACAATCCCGCGCCGCGCGAGATGACGCGCGGCGACATGGAGGAGGTGACGGCGCAGTTCGTGGCCGCGACCGAAATGGCCGAACGCGCGGGCTTCGACATGATCGAGCTGCACGCCGCGCATGGCTACCTCGTGTCGTCCTTCATCTCGCCGACCTCGAACCGGCGCACCGACGACTACGGCGGATCGCTGGAGAACCGGCTGCGCTGGCCCTTGGAAGTGTTCCGCGCGATGCGCGCGGCTTGGCCCGAGAACAAGCCGATGTCGGTACGGATATCGGCCAATGACTGGGTCGGCGCGGATGGCGTGACGCCCGACGAGGCGGTCGAGATCGCGCGCGCCTTCGCGCAGGCCGGGGCCGACCTGATCGACGTCTCGGCCGGGCAGACCAGCGTCGAGGCCAAGCCGGTCTATGGCCGGATGTTCCAGACGCCGTTTTCCGACCGCATCCGCAACGAAGCAGGGCTGGCGACCATGGCGGTCGGCAACATCTACGAGGCCGACCACGTCAATTCGATCCTGATGGCGGGCCGCGCCGATCTCGTCGCCATCGCGCGGCCGCATCTCGCCGATCCCTACTGGACGCTGCACACCGCGACGCAGATCGGCGACCGGGCCGAGCATTGGCCCGACCCCTATCTTGCCGGGCGCGATCAGGCGTGGCGGCTCGCGGACAAGGCCGATCAGACCGTGGGGCCGGTCTGATGCGGCTCGAGGGACATCACGCGCTGGTCACCGGCGGCGGCACCGGGGTGGGGCGCGCCATCGCACAGGCGCTGGCCGCCCATGGGGCCCGCGTCACGATCACGGGTCGGCGCGAGGCGCCGCTTCGAGAGACCGCCGAGGGACAGGCGGAGATGGGATGGATCACGGGGGACGTGACGCGCGCAGGTGAGGTGACGCGCGTCGTGGAGCAGGCGTCGCAAGAGCGCGGCCCCGTGACCATCGCCGTCGCCAATGCCGGTGCGGCCGAGAGCAAGCCCTTTGCCAAGACCACGGCGCAGGATCTCGACGCGATGCTGGCCGTCAACCTGCACGGCGTGTTCAACCTGTGGCAGGCGGTGCTGCCGGGGATGCGCGAGGCGGGGCGCGGGCGGCTCATCGCCATTGCCTCGACCGCCGGGCTCAAGGGCTATCCTTACGTCTCGGGCTATGTCGCGGCCAAGCACGCGGTGGTCGGGCTGACACGGTCGCTGGCGCTGGAGCTGGCGAAGACGCCGATCACCGTCAACGCCATCTGCCCCGGCTTTGCCGAAACGCCGATGCTGGAGGAGAGCATCGACAACATCGTCGCCAAGACCGGGCGCTCGCGCGAGGAGGCCGCCAAGGCGCTCGCCTCGGGCAACCCGCAGGGCCGCTTCGTGCGTCCCGAGGAGGTGGCCGACGCGGTGCTGTGGCTCGCGGGCGATGGCGCCGGCGCGGTGACCGGGCAGGCGATTTCGGTCTCGGGGGGCGAGGTATGAGCGTCGAGGTGCAGGCCAAGATGGGCAAGACGCGGCTCAGGCTGTGGCTCAAGCTGCTGAAAACCTCGAACGCGGTGGAAACCGCGCTGCGCGACCGGCTGCGCACCGAGTTCGGCACCACCCTGCCGCGTTTCGACGTGATGGCGGCGCTGGCGCGCAGTCCCGAGGGGCTCAAGATGTCCGAGCTGTCGCGCCGCCTGCGCGTGTCGAACGGCAACGTCACCGGCATCGTCGACCGGCTTGAGACCGAGGGCCATGCCGAGCGCCGCGCCGTGGCAGGCGATCGGCGGGCGATGGAGGTGCGGCTCACCGGCGAGGGGAAGGTGCATTTCGACACGCTGGCTGCGGCGCATGAGACATGGGTGAACGAGCTGATGGGCGCGATCACCGAAGCCGAGGCGATGCGGATCATGGAGGATCTCGACATCGTCTCCCGCGATCTGGAGGAGAAGCGATGAGCGCGCATTTCAAGCTGGAGCGCGAAGGCGCGGTCGCGGTGGTCCGGCTCGACCGGCCCGAACGCAAGAACCCCTTCACGTTTCAAAGCTACGCGGCGCTGCGCGACTGGTTCCGCGACCTGGCCTCGGATGACGAAACCCACGCCGTCGTCATCGCCCCCAATGGCGGCAATTTCAGCTCGGGCGGCGATGTCGAGGACATCATCGGCCCGCTCACCGAGATGGACATGAAGGGCCTGATGGGTTTCACCCGGATGACCGGCGATCTGGTGAAGGCGATGCTGACCTGCGGCAAGCCGGTCGTCGCCGCCGTCGACGGCGTCGCGGTCGGCGCGGGCGCGATCCTTGCCATGGCCTCGGACATCCGCATCGCCACGCCGGAGGCCAAGACGGCCTTCCTGTTCAACCGCGTCGGCCTCGCGGGCTGCGACATGGGCGCCTGCGCCATGCTGCCGCGCATCATCGGGCAGGGGCGGGCGGCGGAGCTGCTTTATACCGGGCGGGTGATGAGCGCCGATGAGGGCGAGCGCTGGGGCTTTTACAACCGTCTCGTCGGCGCGCAGGAGCTGGAGGCCGAGGCGCTGAAGCTGGCGTCCCGCATCGCCGCCGGGCCGCGCTTTGCCAACATGATGACCAAGACCATGCTCTTGCAGGAATGGGACATGGGGTTGGAGCGCGCGATCGAGGCCGAGGCGCAGGCGCAGGCGATCTGCATGCAGACCGAGGATTTCCGCCGCGCCTACCGCGCCTTCATGGCAAAAGAAAAACCCGTCTTCGAGGGGGACTGACATGGCCGACCGCTCCTATCTCGACTGGCCCTTTTTCGAAGAGAAGCACCGCGAGCTGTCCGATGCGCTGGAGCGTTGGGCCGGGCGGCGCCTGGGCGAGATCGACCACGCCGACACCGATGCCGCCTGCCGCGACCTGGTGGCCAAGCTGGGACAGGGCGGCTGGCTGGAGCACGCGGCCTCCGAGGACGGCAAGCTCGATGTGCGCAGCCTGTGCCTGATCCGCGAAACGCTGGCGCGGCATGACGGGCTGGCCGATTTCGCCTTCGCGATGCAGGGGTTGGGCTCGGGCGCGATCACGCTGTTCGGCTCGGATGCGCAAAAGTCCGAATGGCTGCCGAAGGTGCGCAGCGGTGCGGCGATCTCGGCCTTTGCGCTGACCGAGCCGCAATCGGGATCGGATGTCGCCAACCTCGCCATGACGGCGCGGCGCGACGGCGATGACTGGGTGCTCAGCGGCGAGAAGACCTGGATCTCGAATGGCGGCATCGCCGATCTCTACGTGGTCTTTGCCCGCACCGGCGAAGGGCCGGGCGCCAAGGGGCTGTCGGCCTTTGTCGTGCCCGCCGACACGGCCGGGCTTGGCGTGGCCGAGCGGCTCGACACCATCGCGCCGCACCCGTTGGCGCGGCTGTCCTTCGAAGATGTGCGCCTGCCCGCCGACGCCATCATCGGCGCGCCGGGCGAAGGCTTTCGGATCGCCATGTCGGTGCTCGACGTGTTCCGCTCGACGGTGGCGGCGGCCAGCTTGGGCTTTGCCCGCCGCGCCATGGATGCGAGCCTCGATCGGGCGTCCTCGCGCGAGCTGTTCGGCGCGCCGCTGTTCGAGATGCAGATGGTGCAGGGCCACATCGCCGAGATGGCGCACGGCATCGATGCGGGCGCGCTGCTGACCTATCGCGCGGCGTGGATGAAGGACATGGGCGCGCCGCGCGTCAGTCGCGAGGCGGCGATGGCCAAGCTGTTCTCGACCGAGGAAGCGCAGAAGATCATCGACGCGGCGGTGCAGCTTCATGGCGGCGACGGGGTGCGATCGGGCTCGGTGCCCGAGACGCTCTACCGCGAGATCCGCGCGCTTCGGATCTACGAAGGCGCGAGCGACGTGCAGAAGATCATCATCGCCCGCGCCGCCATGGCGGCGCATGACAAGGGCGGCGCGGCCAACGGGGCCTAGGGACAAGGCACCGCGCTGCCGGGGAAGGGGAGAGCCCCGGCGGTGCGGATCAGGGAGGAAAGACAGATGCTTGGACCGACGGCGCATGAGGACGGCTTCGCGCGCGACAACCTGCCGCCATTCGACCAGTGGCCGGAGCTGCTGACGGAGGGCTTCGACTACCCCGAGCGGCTCAACGCCGGGGTCGAGCTGTGCGACCGGCTGGTCGAGCGGGGGCTTGGCGATCATACCGCGCTGATCGGCAACGGGCGCCGGCGCAGCTACAAGGAGCTGATGGACTGGACCAACCGCATCGCGCGGGTGCTGGTCGAGGATTACGGGGTCAAACCCGGCAACCGGGTGCTGATCCGTTCGGCCAACAACCCGGCCATGGTCGCCTGCTGGTTGGCGGCGACCAAGGCCGGCGCGGTGGTGGTCAACACCATGCCGATGCTGCGCGCGGGCGAGCTGTGCAAGATCGTCGATAAGGCCGAGGTGAGCCTTGCGCTGTGCGACACGCGGCTGATGGACGAAATGGTCGCCTGCGCCAAGCGCAGCCCGCATCTCGCCAAGGTGGTGGGCTTCGACGGCACCGCCAACCACGATGCCGAACTCGACCGCGCGGCGCTCGACAAGCCGGTGACGTTTCACGCGGTCGAGACGGGGCGCGACGACGTGGCGCTCTTGGGCTTCACCTCCGGCTCGACCGGGGTGCCCAAGGCGACCATGCATTTCCACCGCGACCTGCTGATCATCGCCGATGGTTACGCCAAGGAGGTGCTGGGCGTCACGCCCGACGACGTCTTCGTCGGCTCGCCGCCATTGGCCTTTACCTTTGGCCTCGGCGGTCTCGCGGTGTTTCCGCTGCGCTTCGGGGCGGCGGCGACGCTTCTGGAGACGGCTTCGCCGCCCAACATGATCGAGATCATCGAGCGCTACAAAGCCACCATCTGCTTCACCGCGCCCACGGCCTACCGCCACATGCTGCGCGCGATGGAGGAGGGGGCGGACCTGTCGAGCCTGCGCTGCGCCGTCTCGGCGGGCGAGACGCTGCCCGCGCCGGTCTATCACGAGTGGATGGAAAAGACCGGCAAGCCGATGCTCGACGGGATCGGCGCGACCGAGCTTTTGCACATCTTCATCACCAACCGGCTCGACGACAGCCATCCCGGCTGCACCGGGCGGCCCGTCACGGGCTATGTCGCGAAGGTGGTCGATGACGAGATGAACGAGGTGCCGCGCGGCACGGTCGGGCAATTGGCCGTGAAGGGGCCCACGGGCTGCCGCTACCTCGCCGACGACCGGCAGCGCGACTATGTGCGCGACGGCTGGAATCTCACCGGCGACGCCTTCGTGCAGGACGAGGCGGGGCGCTTTCACTTCGCGGCGCGCTCGGACGACATCATCCTCTCGGCGGGCTACAACATCGCGGCGCCCGAGGTCGAGGCGGCGCTTCTGTCGCATGAGGCGGTGGTCGAATGCGCCGTGGTGGGCCATCCCGACCCCGATCGCGGACAGATCGTGCAGGCGCATGTGGTGCTGGCCGAGGGGGCCGAGCGCGGCGCGGCGATGACCAAGCTTTTGCAGGACCACGTGAAGGCGCAGATCGCACCCTATAAATATCCGCGCAGCGTTATCTTCTGCGACACACTGCCCAAGACCGAGAGCGGCAAGATCCAGCGGTTTCGCCTGCGCGAGGAGGCCAAGTGACCGACGATCCCGTCATGAAATTCGCGGACAAGATGTCCTACACGGATTATCTCGGCCTCGATGCCGTGCTCACCGCGCAGCACCCGCGCACCGACCAGCATGACGAGATGCTATTCATCGTGCAGCACCAGGTGACCGAGCTGTGGATGCGGCTCGCGCTGCACGAGCTCGACGCGGCCCGCAGCGCCATCGCCGAGGACCGGCTGCGTCCCGCCTTCAAGATGCTGACCCGCGTGGCGCGGATCTTCGAGCAGATGAACGCGGCATGGGACGTGCTGCGCACCATGACGCCGAGCGAATACACCCGTTACCGCGACGCGCTGGGCCAGTCCTCGGGGTTTCAGTCGTGGCAATACCGGCTGATCGAGTTCACCGTCGGCAACCGCAACGAAGCGATGCTCGGCCCGCATGAGCACCGTCCCGACATCGTCGAAAAGCTGCGCGCCGAACTGGCGCGCCCCAGCCTCTATGACACCGCCATCGGCTGCCTCGCGCGAGCGGGGTTCGACGTGCCCGAGACGGCGTCCCACCCGGATGACCGGGTGATGACCGCCTGGACCGAGGTCTATCGCGATCCCGAGACGCATTGGCCGCTCTACGAGCTGGCCGAGAAGCTGGTGGATTTCGAGGATTACTTCCGCCGCTGGCGCTTCAACCACGTCACCACGGTGGAGCGGGTGATCGGCTTCAAGCGCGGGACGGGCGGCACGGGGGGTGTCAGCTACCTCAAGCGGATGCTCGAAATCGAACTCTTTCCAGAGCTTTGGCACTTGCGTACCAATCTATGACCGGCATCAAGACCGGCATCCACAGGGAGACGAGAATGACCAGATTTCTGACGACGACCGCGCTGGCGCTGTCGATGATGGGCACGGCAGCCATGGCCGAGCCGGTGAAGGTCGGCATGATCACCACGCTGTCGGGCGGCGGCGCCAGCCTCGGGATCGACACGCGCGATGGCTTCATGCTCGCGGTGGAAAAGGCGGGCAACCCCGATCTGGAGGTCCATATCGAGGACGACCAGCGCAAGCCCGAAGTGGCGGTGCAGCTGTCGGACGAGATGATCCAGTCCGAGGATGTCGACGTGCTGACCGGCATCGTCTGGTCGAACCTCGCCATGGCGGTGGTGCCGGGCGCGGTGCGGCAGGGCAAGTTCTACCTGTCGACCAATGCCGCGCCCTCGCAGCTCGCGGGCAAGGGCTGCCACGAGAACTACTTCTCGGTCTCCTACCAGAACGACAATTTGCACGAGGCGGCGGGGCAGTATGCCACCGACGAGGGCTTCGGCCGCATGTTCATCATGGCGCCGAACTACCCCGCCGGGCAGGACAGCCTCTCGGGCTTCAAGCGGTTCTACGAGGGCGAGGTCGCGAACGAGGTCTACACCCAGCTCGGCCAGACCGACTACGCCGCCGAGATCGCGCAGATCCGCGACAGCGGCGCCGACGCGCTGTTCTTCTTCCTGCCGGGCGGCATGGGCATCTCCTTCATGAAGCAATGGGCCGAGGCGGGCATCGACATGCCGGTCGTGGGCCCGGCGTTTTCCTTCAGCCAGGATATCCTGCCCGCTATCGGCGAGGCGGCGGTCGGCGTGAAGAACACCGCGCAGTGGTCGAAGGACATCGACAACGAGGCCAACGCCGCCTTCGTCGCCGCCTTCGAGGAAAAATACGACCGCCTGCCCTCGCTCTACGCGGCGCAGGGCTACGACACGGCGCGGCTGCTGCTCTCGGCGATGGAGAAGGCCGACGTCTCGGACGCCGACGCCTTCCGCGAGGCGCTGCGCGCGGCCGAGTTCGACAGCGTGCGCGGCGACTTCGCCTTCGGTCCGAACCAGCACCCGGTGCAGGACATCTACGTGCGCGAGGTGATCTCGGAGGAAGGCCAGCTCACCAACAAGATCGTCGCCACCGCGATGGAGGATCGCGGCGACGCCTACGCCGAAGAATGCAGCATGTAAGCCCCTGCGCGGCGGGCCGGACCGGCCCGCCGCACCCCTGACGAAAGCGAGCCGATGTCGACGATCCTCTTGATAGAGCAGCTTCTGAACGGGCTTCAGTCCGGGCTGATGCTGTTTCTCATGGCCGCGGGCCTGACGCTGGTCTTCGGCGTCATGGGCCTGATCAACCTCGCGCATGGCTCGCTCTACATGGTGGGCGCCTTCGCTTGCGCCGGCGTCGCCGCCGCGACCGGCTCGTTCTGGCTCGGCCTCGCCGCCTCGATCGCCGCCGCCGCCGCGGCGGGCGCGATCGTCGAGGTGGCGGTGATCCGCAGGCTCTATGCGCGCGACCATCTCGACCAGGTGCTCGCGACCTTCGCGCTGATCCTGATCTTCTCGGAAGGCACGCGCTGGCTCTACGGCTCCTTTCCGCTCTATCTCAACGTGCCGCCCAGCCTGTCGGGCAGCGTCACCCTGCCGGGCGGCATCCAGTATTCGCTGTTCCGCCTCGCCATCATCGGCGCGGGGCTCGCCGTGGCGGTCGGGCTGTTCCTGCTGATCGGCAAGACCCGGATCGGCGTGCAGGTCCGCGCCGGCGAGGCCGACCGCGAGATGATCGCGGCGCTCGGCGTCGACATTCGCCGCCTCTACACGCTGGTCTTCGCGCTGGGCGCGGCGCTCGCCGGCATGGCCGGCGCGCTGGTCGGCACGATCCAGTCGGTGCAGGTCGGCATGGGCGAGCCGGTGCTGATCCTCGCCTTCGTGGTGATCGTCATCGGCGGCATCGGCTCGATCAAGGGCGCTCTGGTGGGCGCGCTGCTGGTGGGCCTGACCGACACGATGGGGCGGGTGCTGCTGCCCTCGATCTTCGGTCTCTTCATGGAAACCTCGGCAGCCACGAGCGTCGGCGCGGCGCTGGCCTCGATGGCGATCTACATCCTGATGGCGCTGGTGCTGATCGTGAAGCCCGGCGGCCTGTTCGGAGCGCGGGCATGAGCGCGGCGGAGGTGACGGCAATGCCCGAGGGGCGGGGAGGGCGCATGACACGCGCGCAGATCGTCAACGCCGCGCTGGCGCTCGGGCTGATCGGCTTCGGCCTCGGCGCATGGGCGATGGACGAGACCTTTCTCGTCACGCTGGCGACCAAGGTGGCGATCCTCGCCATCGCGGGCGCCGGGCTTAACCTCGTCTTGGGCTTCGGCGGGCTCGTCTCCTTCGGCCATGCCGCCTATTTCGGGCTGGGGGGCTACGCCTCGGGCATCCTCGCGCATCACGCGCTGAACTACACGGCGATGTTCGAATGGCCCTTCGTCTTCGAGGGCACGACCTCGATGCCGGTGATCTGGCTCACCGCCATGGCGGTGGGCGCCTTGGCGGCGCTGGTGATCGGGGCGCTGTCGCTTCGGACCACGGGCGTCTATTTCATCATGATCACGCTCGCCTTCGGGCAGATGATCTTCTACTTCGCCATCTCCTGGCCCGCCTATGGCGGCGAGGACGGGCTGCCGATCTATGTGCGCAACGGCTTTCCGGGCCTGAACACGCTCGACCCGGTGCAATTCTTCGGGCTCGTCTGCGTCGTGCTCTTCGCGATGCTGGGCCTCATCTCCATGCTGGCGCGCTCGCGCTTCGGCCTGGCGCTACAGGCGGCGCGGCAGAACCGGCAGCGGCTGATGGCGGTGGGCATCCGGCCCGGCGGCGTGCTCTTGGTGGCCTTCGTCATCTCGGGCGCGATCACGGCGCTGGCGGGCGCGCTTTATGCCGATCTGAACCGTTTCGTCAGCCCGTCGATGCTGTCGTGGCATCTCTCGGGCGAGCTTCTGGTGTTCCTGATCCTCGGCGGCACGGGGCGGCTGTTTGCGCCTCTGGCGGGGGCGGGGCTCTATATCGCGCTCGAACACCTGCTGGGGGGCGTCAGCGATCACTGGCAGTTCTTCTTCGGGCTGCTGCTCCTGGGCGTCGTGCTGTTCGCGCGCGGCGGCGTCATCGGGTTCCTTGCGGGGGGCAAGCGCCATGGCTGATCCGATTCTCGACATCCGGGGCCTGAGCCGAAGCTTCGGCGCGCTCAAGGCGACCGACGACGTGTCGCTCGACCTGCGCGCGGGCGAGATCCACGCGCTGATCGGGCCGAACGGCGCGGGGAAATCCACGCTGATCAAGCAGATCTCGGGCGAGATCGCGCCCGATGCGGGCGAGGTGCGGCTGCGCGGCCGGAGCCTCGCGGGCGTCGATGCGGCGGGACGGGCCCGGCTGGGCATGGCGCGCAGCTTTCAGGTGTCGTCGGTCGCGCCCGAGTTCACGGTGCTGCAGAACGTGGTGCTCTCGGCGCAGGGCGCCTCGGGGGCGAGTTTCCGCTTCTTCCGCCCGGTGATGCGAGATGCGGGGCTGCTGGGGACGGCGCATGATTGCATCGCGCAGGCGGGGCTTTCGGGCCGCGAGGCCGTGCCCGCCGCCGAGCTTGCGCATGGCGAGCGGCGCAAGCTGGAGATCGCGATGGCGCTGGCTCTCAGGCCCGCCTTGTTCCTGCTCGACGAGCCGATGGCCGGGATGGGGACGGAAGGTGCGACCGCGCTTGGCGACCTGCTCGACGGTTTGCGCCACCGCGCGCCGATCCTGCTGGTGGAGCACGACATGGACGCGGTGTTCCGGTTGTCGGACCGGGTGTCGGTGCTGGTCTATGGCCGCGTCGTCGCCACCGGCACGCCGGACGAGATCCGGGCCGACCCGGAGGTGCAGCGGGTCTATCTGGGGGAGGAAGCATGAGCGCGCTTCTCGAAGTCGAGGATCTGAACGCCGCCTATGGCGCGAGCCAGGCGCTGTTCGGCGTGTCGCTCGCCGTCAAGGAGGGGCAGGCGCTGGCCTTGATGGGGCGCAACGGCATGGGCAAGACCACCACCATCGCCTGCATCACGCGGATGATGGCGGCGCGGTCGGGGCGCATTTCCTTTGCCGGGCACGATCTGGGGCGGCTGCCGTCGCACAAGGCGGCGCGGCTGGGGCTGGGGCTCGTGCCCGAAGGTCGCCGCGCCTTTGCCGGGCTGACGGTGCGCGAGAACCTGATCGCCGCCGCGCGCCGCGGCGCGTGGAGCTTCGAGAAGGTGTGCGACCTGTTTCCGCGGCTTGCCGAGCGGGCCGGGCAGCGGGCCGAGACGCTGTCGGGCGGCGAGCAGCAGATGCTGGTGATCGGCCGGGCGCTGATGACCAATCCGAAGCTTTTGATCCTCGACGAGGCGACAGAGGGGCTCGCCCCGGTGGTGCGGGCCGAGATCTGGGCCGCGATCCGCGCGCTGAAATCGCAGGGCCAGTCGATCCTCGTGGTCGACAAGTCGCTGCGCGAGCTTTCGAGCGTGGCCGATGACTGCGTGGTTCTGGAGCGCGGGCGCGATGTCTGGCACGGGCCGCCCGCGGCGCTTTCGGGCGATCTCGCGCAGCGCTATCTGGGGGTCTGAGATGAGCTTCACGACCACGCGCAAGGTGCGGTTCGAGCATTGCGACCCGGCGGGGATCGTCTTTTACCCGCGTTATTTCGAAATGCTGAACGCCTGCATCGAGGACTGGTTCGACGCGCGGCTGGGCCATTCCTTCGGGGCGATCCATGTGGGTGGCGGCCATGCCGTGCCCACCGCGCGCTGCGAGGTGCGCTTCAGCGCGCCGAGCCGGATCGAGGACCGGCTGGCGCTGGTGCTGCGGCCCACCCGGCTGGGGCGTTCCAGCCTCGATCTTCGGATCGACATTTCCAGCGAGGGCGAGGCGCGGCTGCACGCGGATTTCACGCTGGTCCATGTCGCGCAGGCGACGGGGCGCCCGGTCGGCTGGCCCGCGCCGCTGCGCGCCGCCATCGAGACGGAGATCGCCCGCGCGGGCGACGCATCACTCACCCAAGGAGAAGCCCCGCATGGCTCATGAGATCATCCACCCCGAGGGCTGGGCCCCGGCCAAAGGCTATGCCAACGGCGTGATGACGCCCGAGGGTCATCTCTTCGTCGGCGGCCAGATCGGCTGGACCGCCGAACAGGTGTTCGAAAGCCATGATTTCATCGGCCAGATGGAACAGGCGCTGCGCAACATCCTCGCCGTGGTCGAGGCGGCGGGCGGCGGGGCCGAGCACATCACCCGGCTGACATGGTTCGTGATCGACAAGCGCGACTATCTCGCGCGGCAAAAGGAGGTGGGCGCGGCCTATCGCCGGGTGCTGGGGCGCCATTTCCCGGCGATGACCATGGTGATCGTCGCCGGCCTGGTGGAGGACGAGGCATTGCTCGAGATCGAGGCGACCGCCGCGATCCCGCGCTAGGCGCCCGGTTCGGGGCGCAGCGGCTGGCGCCCTTCGGGCGTGAGCAGCCAGACCTCGCGCCCCTCGATCACTGCCGCGGCGAGCGGGCGACCATAGGCCGCGCCGCCATCGAGGTTGACGCGGTTGCCATGGTGGCGGGGGTGTTCGAGCGCGGTGTGGCCATGCACCACGAGCGGGCCGTGATCGCGCCCGTCCTCGAGCCAGCCCTCGCGGATCCAGACGAGGTCGGTTTCGGTCTGCTCGCCCATGGGCACGCCGGGGCGGATGCCCGCATGCACGAACAGCGCCTCGCCGCGCAGATGGTAGAGCGGCAGGCGCGCGAGAAAGTCGCGATGCGCGCGGGGCACCTTGTCGAGCGCCTCGCGATGCACCTCGTGGCGGTCACGGCCCGCAACCTCGGCCACGCCGTAGCTTTCCAGCGTCGTGTCGCCGCCGAGCCGCGGGTTGAGCCAGCCGAGATCGGCCCGCAGGCCGGGGTCCTGCCAATCGGGATCGTCGAGAAACTTGCGGAACATGCGGTCGTGATTGCCGAGCACCACGGTCCACGGCGCGCCGCCCTCGATGCCGTCGATCAGCATCTCGATCACGCCGCGGCTGTCGGGACCGCGATCGGTGAGATCGCCAAGATGGATCACCGGGCTCTGATCGTCGCCGGTGCGCGCGCGGTCGGCCGCGATGAGGTCATGCGCCACCCGGAGTTTTTCCGGGTGGCCGTGGATGTCGCCGATGGCGTAGCTGCGTGTGCTCATGACCGCGAGCCTAGCGCCGAGGCGGGGGCTGGCAAGATCAGCCGGGCAGGGCGGCGCGGTCGAGCGTGACGACGCGGTCGATCTCGACCTCGTGCGGGCCGGTGACGCTGCCGTCGGGCCATTCGACGGTGACGCGCGCCGCGCGCGCCGCGCCCAGCCCGACATGCAGCGGCCCGAGCCGCCCGCCGGCATGGCCGCCGCCGATGGTGCGTTGCACCACCTGCCGCCCGGCATCCGTTTCGACCGTCACCACCGCGCCGATGGCGTCGCGATTGCCCCCCGGTTGCGCGAGGTCGATCCCGATCCAGTGGCCCGTGCCTGCGGTCACGTTGCGCCACAGCTCCATCGGTGCGCGGCGGTTGACGACGACGAGATCGAGCCGCCCGTCGCCGTCGAAATCCGCGAGTGCGGCGCCGCGCGAGCGTTCGGTGGTGGCGATCCCGGCCTCGACCGAGGCTTCGGCAAAGCGGCCATCGGTCTGCTGCATCAGCAGGTTGTTGGGATCGCGCATGGCGTTGGACGGCATCTGGTCGACATTGCCCTTGGCGATGAACAGGTCGGCGCGCCCGTCATTGTCGATATCGCCGAACTCGGCGTGCCAGCCGGTCGAGGGCCGGCCATCATCGCCGGTATGCGGTCGCTGTGCGTAGGAGCCGATGGAAAACGGCGCGGCGGCATAGCTGCCATCGGGCTGCGCCAGTTGCAAAAGCTGGTCGCCCATCGAGGTGAGCATCACCTCGTCGCGCCCGTCGCCGGTCAGGTCGCGCGACGCGATGCCCATGCCCCAGAGCGACACGGCGGGCCAGCCATCGTCCGCGCCCAGAAAGCGCCGCTCACCGATGTCCCACATCTGCTCGTATCCGCCGCGCACGTAGTAATGCCGGTCGTTGGAAATCCGCAGGCTTGGCCTCCCGCGCGCATCGCGTGCCGCCAGCATCGACAGCGCGCAGAAGCCCGGTTCCAGCGGCCCTGCCTGCCATCGGCGCCCTTCGGGCCGCAGGATCGCGTTGTCGTCGCAGGCCTCGAAGGGGCCATCGGGATCGTCGCGGTCGACATAATTGCCAACCGCCATGACGGGCCGGGCGTCATCCTCCCACCACGCGGTGAAGGCGGTGGTCCAGCCTTCGCCCGGTGGCAGGCCCATGGCGTCGGTCGCGTCCTCGAACCGGCAATCGCCGCGCCCGCGCAGCAGCCGGTTCGGACCGGCGCGCATCACGAACAGGTCGGGGTGCCCGTCGGCATCGGCGTCGAGCGGGTAGGCCCCGGTCACGCCTGTGAGATCGGGCAGGGGCGCCGTTTCGAAGACGAAATCGCCGCGATTGCGCATCAACGTCGCGCGGGCTTCGCCGCCTGCCGCGAAGATGTCGGGCCGCGCGTCGCCGTCGCAGTCGAACACCGCGACGCCGCCGCCCACGAAATGCGCCCACCCGCCCGAATAGACATGCGCGGGCAGGGTGGCGGAGCGGTCTTCAAAGCGGGGCTCGGCCATGCCCGTCCCGGCCACCAGCGCCGTGGCCAGCCCGAAAAGCGCGCCCTTCCATTCACCATTCCCCAAATACGCATGGCGTCCGGCCTGCCCTGCGCGCGCGGCCCGGATCTGTCGCGCGCTCATGCCGCCCGCGCCTCGGCCAGCACGGTTTCGGTGACGGCGGCGAGCGCGAGGGCGCTGGCGCCACGGGCCCAGACCAGATCGCCCCAAGCGTGCAGCTCGACCCGTGCGGGCGCGCGCCCCTCGACGAGGGTGAGCGCCCGCATCTCGTGCAGCACCTCCTCGGCATAAAGGTAATCATAGCGCATCCGCTCCCCCGACAGGATGACCAGTTCCGGGTCGAACAGCTGGATCACGTTGGACAGCCCCAGCGCGAGATATCGCCCCGCGCGATCGAAGATCGAACGGGCGGCGCGGTTGCCGGATTTGGCCTCGGCGTAAAGCGCGTCGAGCATGACCTGCGGGCTTTGCGGCGCGCGGCCCAGCGCCGTGGCCGCCTCGCGCGCGAGCGCGTAATCGGCGACATAGGCTTCGAGGCAGCCGCGCTTGCCGCATCGGCACAGCGCGCCGTCGAGCTGCACCTTGGTGTGGCCCAATTCCAGCCCCATGCGGCGTTCGCCGCGATACAGCCGGTTGTCGATGACCAGCCCCATGCCGAGGCCATGTTCTATGGTGACGACCGCGAAATCCGACCTTTCCCGACCGACGCCGAACCACAGCTCGGCCAGGGTGAGCATGTTGGCGTCGTTGTCGATCATCACCGGCAGGCCGAAGCGGCGGGTGGCCTCGGCGCCGAGCGGCATGTCGGGGCCCAGATGCGGCGACCAGAGCACGGTGCCGGTTTCGTGGTCGACCATGCCCGACAGCCCGACGCCCACGGCGAGCAGTTCCTCGCGCGGGCGGCCCGCCTGGGCCAGAACCGCGTCGATCAGCGCGCCGATCTCGTCGCAGGTCTGGTCGAGGCTGCGGCGCATCGGCGGGGCGGGGCGGGCCGCATCGGCGAGGATCGTTCCGGCGAAATCGACCAGCACGGCGGTGTTGCGTTCATCCGAGATCTTGATGCCGATGACGAGCCGCCCCTCGGCCACCAGTTCGAGCGCCACGCGGGGACGTCCGCGTGTGGTGATGGCGGGGCTTGCGTTCTCGACCTCGCGCAGCAGGCCCATGCCGATCAGTTCGGAGGTGAGCGTGGTGACAGAGCCCGCGCTGACGCCCAGCGCGCGGCTGATCTCGGCGCGGGCGACGCGGCCCACGGCGCGGACATGTTCGAGGATCTGCTGGCGCAGGGGCCGGACCTCGCGCTGGGCGCCGGGCAGCAAGGGGCCGACGCCTTGTGGCGGTGTGACCCCGGAGGCGGCCCTCCCGGCGGCATGCGAGTCGTTCATAGTTCGATCCCTGAATTATCTCCGGGTCTCCTCTGGCCATATACAGTGAATATTCCCGAATACGGCGCGCCCGAATTTTATTGTTACCGGCATGCACGATGAAATGGCAAAATATATTTTGACAAGCAAACTAAGTGTGGCAAGGTGCCGGGCAACCGGCATCCTCTTGGGGTGTCGGCATCCCGGTGGGACGGGAGCCATGTTAGGGAGGAAACACATGCGCAACGCAATTCTGGCCGCCGTCGTCGCGACGGCCGGCTTCAGCACGGCAGCGATCGCCGAACAGCACGGCATGACCGTCGGCGTCAGCTGGTCCAATTTCCAGGAGGAGCGCTGGAAGACCGACGAGGCCGCGATCAGGTCGGCGCTCGAGGCGGCCGGTGCCGAATACGTCTCGGCGGACGCGCAGTCGTCCTCTTCGAAGCAGCTTTCGGATGTCGAAAGCCTGATCGCGCAGGGGGTCGACGCGCTGATCATCCTCGCGCAGGACACGCAGGCGATCGGCCCGGCCGTCGACGCGGCCTTCAACGAGGGCATCCCGGTCATCGCCTATGACCGCTTGATCGAGGACGACCGCGCCTTCTACCTGACCTTCGACAACGTCGAGGTGGGCCGGATGCAGGCCCGCGCCGTGCTCGAGGCCGCGCCCGAGGGCAACTATGTCATGATCAAGGGCTCGCCCACCGATCCCAACGCCGACTTCCTGCGCGGCGGCCAGCAGGAGGTGCTGCAGGAGGCGATCGACAGTGGCGCCATCACCATCGTCGGCGAGGCCTATACCGATGGCTGGCTGCCCGCCAACGCCCAGCGCAACATGGAGCAGATCCTGACCGCGCAGGACAACCAGGTCGACGCCGTGGTCGCCTCGAATGACGGCACCGCCGGCGGTGCCGTGGCGGCGCTGACCGCGCAGGGCATGGACGGCATCCCGGTCTCGGGTCAGGACGCCGATCACGCCGCGCTCAACCGCGTGGCGCAGGGCACGCAGACGGTCTCCGTCTGGAAGGACAGCCGCGAGCTGGGCCGCGAAGCGGGCGAGATCGCGATCGAGCTGGCCTCGGGCACCGAGATGAGCGCGATCGAGGGCGCCGAGGAATGGACCTCGCCCGCCGGGACCACGCTCAACGCCAAGTTCCTCGACCCGGTGCCGGTGACGCTCGACAATCTCGACGTCGTGGTCGATGCTGGCTGGATCGACCAGGAGACGCTGTGCCAGGGCGTGTCCGGCGAGGTCGCCGCCTGTAACTGACGCATGACGCCCCCGGCCCGGACACCTGGGCCGGGGGCGCAGGCCGATATCCGCGCGCGCCGCCCGCGCGCCGCCCCTCCGTTCAGGAGCCCCCGAAATGTCCGATACCGATACCGTCCCCAACGCCGCGCCTCCGGGGCAGCGGCCTGCGGACAAGGCGCCCGCGCGCTCCTTTCTCAGCCAGCTCGAGCTCGACCTGCGCCTTCTGGGCATGGTCGGCGCCTTCATCGCCGTCTGCGTGGTGTTCAACCTGTTGACCGATGGCCGCTTTCTCACGCCGCGCAACATCTTCAACCTGTCGATCCAGACCGTCTCGGTGGCGATCATGGCCACGGGCATGGTGTTCATCATCGTCACCCGCCATATCGACCTGTCGGTCGGCGCGCTGCTGGCGACCGCGTCGGCGGTGATGGCGATGATGCAGACCCGCTGGCTGCCCGACATGATGGGCCTGCCTCTGGGCCATGCGGCGCTGCCGTGGCTGTCGATCCTCGCCGGGCTGATCACCGGCGCCGTGATCGGCGCGTTCCAGGGCTGGCTGGTGGGCTATCTCACCATTCCCGCCTTCATCGTGACGCTGGGCGGTCTGCTGATCTGGCGCAATGTCGGCTGGTACATCACCTCCGGCCAGACCATCGGCCCGCTCGACGAGACGTTCCAGGCCTTTGGCGGCATCAACGGCACGCTGGGCGCGCAGTGGAGCTGGATCTTCGGTCTCGTCGCCGCGGCGGCGGCGGTGCTGGCGCTGATCTCGGCGCGGCGCAACAAGATCGGCCACGGCTTTCCGGTGAAGCCGGTCTGGGCCGAGGCGGTGGTCATGGCCATCATCGTCGGCGCTATCCTCGGCTTCGTCGCCATCCTCAACGCCTACGAGATCCCGAGCCGGGTGCTGGCGCGCGATTTCGCCGCCCGCGGCGCCGAGATGCCCGAAGGCTTCACCGCGTCCTACGGCATTCCCTATTCGGTGCTGCTTTTGATCGCGGTGGCGGTGGTGATGACGGTGATCGCCCGCAAGACGCGGCTGGGGCGCTATATCTTCGCCACGGGGGGCAACCCCGACGCGGCCGAGCTGTCGGGCATCAACACCCGGCTGCTGACGGTCAAGGTGTTCTCGATCATGGGCATCCTCGTGGCGATTTCCGCCGTGGTCGCCTCGGCCCGCCTGACCAACCATTCGAACGACATCGGCACGCTCGACGAGCTGCGCGTCATCGCCGCCGCCGTCATCGGCGGCACGGCACTGTCGGGCGGCATCGGCACGATCTACGGCGCCATCCTGGGCGCGCTGATCATGCAGTCGCTGCAATCGGGCATGGCGATGGTCGGCGTCGATGCGCCCTTGCAGAACATCGTGGTCGGCACCGTGCTCGTGGCCGCCGTGCTGATCGACATCATCTATCGCCGCCGCGTCGGAGGGAAGTGAGATGACCATGACCGAAACCGCGAAGGCGGACCCGCGCGCCAACGGCGCCAAGCCACTGGTGGAACTCAAGGATATCCGCATCGCCTTTGGCGGCGTGCAGGCGGTCGACGGGGTGTCGCTCGATCTCTACCCGGGCGAGGTGGTGGGGCTTCTGGGCCATAACGGCGCCGGCAAGTCGACGCTGATCAAGATCCTCTCGGGCGCCTACAAGGCGGATTCCGGCGAGATCCGGATCGAGGGCCAGAAGGCGACGATCAACAGCCCCCGCGACGCGCGGCGCTACAACATCGAGACGATCTACCAGACGCTCGCCCTGGCCGACAATCTCGACGCCGCCTCGAACCTGTTCCTGGGGCGCGAAATCACCACCAGGGCGGGTTTCGTCGACGATGCCAAGCAGGAGGCCGAGACGCGCAGGATCATGGCGCGGCTCAACCCCAATTTCCGCAAGCTCTCCGAGCCGGTCTCGGCGCTGTCGGGCGGGCAGAGGCAATCGGTCGCCATCGCCCGCGCGGTGTATTTCAACGCCAAGATCCTGATCATGGACGAGCCCACCGCCGCGCTCGGCGTGCACGAGACGGCGATGGTCGCGGATCTGATCAAGGAGCTGAAGGCGCAGGGTCTCGGCATCTTCCTGATCAGCCACGACACGCGCGAGATGATGGATCTGTGCGACCGGGTGTCGGTGATGAAGAACGGCCAGCTGATCGGCACCGAGCGGGTCGAGGACGTCACCGAGGACGACATCCTGTCGATGATCATCATGGGCAAGAACCCCAAGCGCGACGCCGCCTGACCCGGATCGCCCTGCACCGAAACAACGGCCGCCTCACATTGAGGCGGCCGTTTTTCCATCCTGACATGTCAATGGGTTATGCCGCGCGCTTTTCGTGAAGGCCCGCCGGAGCGCTTTGAACGCGGCGGAACGGCTTGCCGCCACGGCAGGGGCCGCTAGGGTCTGCGGCGCGCGTCCGGTGCGGGCCATGGAGCGACAGATGCAGACCGAACAGTTTCGACAGATCGTGGAAGAGGCGCGCAGCGCGCCCTCGGCGCTGAACACCCAGCCCGCCCGCTGGCGGCGCAAGGGCGACACGATTCTGATCGGCTGCGACCCGGCGGCGATGCTGCCGGTGTCGGACCCGCACGGGGTGGCCGCCGGGCTGGCCTGCGGCGCCGCGGCAGAGGCGACATCGCTGGCGCTGTCGGCGCGGCGCATCGGGGCGCGGTTCACCGACCTGTGGGCGCAGGACGACCACGAGACGCTGCCGGGGCTGCGGCTCGCGGCGCGGATCACGCTCGAGGCGCAGACCGATCCCGACCCGCTGGCGCGGCAGCTGGCCGAACGCTTCGGCCATCGCGGCCCCTATGAGGCGGGGGAGGTGGATCTCTATGGCTGGACCCGGCGCGACGCGATCCTCGTCACCGATCCGACGCGGCGCGACTGGCTGGCCGAGCTGCACGAGACGGCGATGATGGCGCATCTGGGCCGCCGCGCGGCGCGGCGCGAGCTGGTGTCGTGGCTGCGGCTCAGCCCGCGCCACCCGCGCAAGCATCTCGACGGGCTCGACCGCACGGCGCTTCGGCTCAGCCCGCGCGCGGCGGTGGAGGCGCGCGCCGTGCTCGGGCCGCTGTGGCGCCCGGCGCGGATGCTGGGCCTGACCGAACGGATGGCGGGCGAGGCGGCGCAGATCCGCAGCAGCGCCGTGGTCGCGCTGTTCCACCGCCCGGCGAGCGACGGCCCCGTCCGGGCCGGGCGCGCCTATCTGCGGCTGCTGCTCGAAGCCTCCAAGCTGGGGCTGGCGGGCTGGCCGATGGGGGTGCTGACCGCCGACCGGGCCGCGCGCGAGCAGATCGCGCAGCGGGTCGGGCTCGGCCCCGACAGGCGGCTGGTGCAGGTGATCCGGCTGGGCCGGGCGGGCGCGCGCCCCGATCGGCTGGTGCGCCGCCCGGTCGAGGAGCTGATCGTCTGAACGGTCAGTCGTGGCGCAGATCGGCCCAGATCGGCAGGTGATCCGAAGCTGCGGGCGCGGGCTGCGTGTGCCAGACGCCGCACGCCTCCAGCACGAGACCCGCGCCGACGGCGATCCGGTCGAGGGCCGCGACCGGGCGGCGGGCGTGAAAGCTGCGCCCCGGCGCGTGGATCGCGAAACGCCGCGCCAGCCGGCCCAGCCCCACCCGTTCGGACCATTCGTTGAGATCGCCCGCCAGCACCGTGGGCCGGTCGGGCATCCGGTCGAGCTCGTCCACGATATGGGTCAGCTGCAGCCGGCGCGAGCCGCGCAACAGCCCCAGATGCAGCCCGCCGACCCGCAACGGCCCGGCGGGCGTGTCGAGATCGGCGGCGATGGCGCCGCGCGGCTCGAAGCCGGGCAGCACCATCCGGTGCAGCGCGCCCACCTCGATGCCGTCGCGCACCAGCATGGCGTTGCCATGCCAGCCGAGGCTCTTGGCCGACTGCCCGAAATCGACCACCCGCAGCCCGTCGAGCTGCGCCAGCTCGGTCATCGGGATCGCCGTGGGCCGCGCGCCGAGCCGCAGGTCGGCCTCCTGCAGCACCACGATGTCGGCCTCCATCGCCGCGATCACGTTGCAGATGCGGGCCGGGTTTCGGCGCCGGTCGGTGCCGAGCGCCTTGCGGATGTTGTAGCTCGCCAGCCTGAGCCTGCCGGGGCGAAGATGCGGATGGGTCATGGCCTGCGTCCTTAAAGCATCGGCGCGCCGAGGCGGAACACCCCTTCGGCGAGGCGGCGGCCGAAACCGGCCCGGCGCACGCCTTCGCGGCACAGCGCCGTTTCGGTCGCGAACCAGTCCGACAGCAGCGCCACCGACGCCGCATCATACATGAACACCGCCACCTCGAAGTTCAGCAGCATCGAGCGCACGTCGAAATTGGCCGACCCGGCCCAGGCGGTGTCGTCGATCACCCCGGCCTTGGCATGGGTCATCTGGCGCGGCAATTGCAGCACCCGCCCGCCCGCCTCGTCGAGCGCGCGCAGATAGGCGCCGCGCGCGAAATCGGCGATCCGCTGGTTCGAGCGCGACGGCACCATCACCCGCACGTCGACCCCGCGCCGCGCCGCGGTGCACAGCGCCGCGTTGAGCGGCTCGGTCGGCAGGTAATAGGGCGTGGCGATCCAGACCCGGCGGGTCGCGGTGTGGATCATCTGCACCAGCACGTCGTGCAGCGGGTCGAGATGAGTGTCGGGGCCGGAGGGGACGACCTGCACCTGCGCCTCTCCGGGCCGGGCCTCGACGTGCAGTTCGGGCAGCGGTTCGGTTTCGCCCTCGGCGGTGCCCCAATCGGCGCGGAACAGGTCCCACAGCACCTCGACCGAGGGGCCTTCGAGCGACAGGGACAGGTCGCGCCACAGCTCGGGCGCCGTGGCGCCGGGGCGGGCGTGCCGGGGAAATCCCATGTATTCGCTGCCCACGTTGCGCCCCCCGGTCCAGGCGCGGGCCCGGTCGGCGATGATCATCTTGCGATGGTTGCGCAGGTTCATGTGCCCCTTGAGCGGCCAGTTCAGAAAGGGTTGGTGCCAGCGCAGCGCGCCGCCCGCCGCCTCGAAGCGCGACAGCGCGTCGCGCGGGCACCAAAAGCCCCCCAGCCGGTCGATGATCAGCCGCACCTGCACGCCCTGTTCGACCTTGGCCGTCAGCCGGTCGATGAAATCGCGGCCGATCTCGTCGTCGTGGATCAGGTAGAAGGTGATGTCGAGCTCGTGCGCGGCGCCATCGACCAGGTCGCGCATCGCCTCGCGGGCATGGGCGGCGTCGCGGTGCAGCTCGATCCGGTTGCCGCCGCACGCGGGGGGGACGCCATAGGCGCGGAAGGCCTCGGAGGGCCCGCCCGCCGGGTCGGGCCGGTCGCAGACACCGGGCGAGGAGAAGCGGATGAAGGGGTGGCGCGCGCGGGTCTTGCGAAAGCCCAGCGCGAAGAACAGCGGAATCGCGGCCCATGGCATCAGGATGATGGCGAGGATCCACGCCGCCGCCGATTGCGGCGTGCGGCGCTGCTGCAACAGCATCACCGTCGCGAGAAGGGCCAGCCCGACGCCGAACAGCGTCAGCAGAAACGTGTCGTAGGAAAACAAGCGCCCGAAATCCTTATGCGTCCCCAAGCTGTGGTCGAAACGCCGTCGCCGCGCAACGGGGTTCCGCGTCTCTTTGGCGGGACGCACAGCCGTTGCGCGGCAGCGGCGATTGGACCGGCGGGCCGGTGCGGCTAGCTGTGGATCACCGCAGATGGAGAACGGCATGGAACTGGGTCTTTACACATTCGGCGATGTCGGCACCGACCCGGTCACGGGCGCGCGGGTCGACCCCGCGCTCAGGCTGCGCCAGCTGGTCGAGGAGATCGCGCTTGCCGACGAGGTCGGGCTCGACGTGTTCGGGCTGGGCGAGCATCACCGCCCCGATTACGCCGTCTCGGCCCCCGCCGTGGCGCTGGCGGCGGCGGCGGGGCGGACATCGCGCATCAGGCTGTCGAGCGCGGTGACGGTGCTGTCCTCGGATGATCCCATCCGGGTGTTCCAGCAATTCGCGACGCTCGACGCGCTCAGCGATGGCCGGGCCGAGATCATCGCCGGGCGCGGTTCCTTCATCGAAAGCTTCCCGCTTTTTGGCCATGACCTCGACGATTACGAGGACCTGTTCGAGGAGAAGCTGCAGCTTCTGACGGCGCTGAACGAGGGCGAGGTGATCCGCTGGCCCGGCAGCACCCACACCCATGAGATCCCCGGGCGCGGCGTCTATCCGCGACCCGTCCAGGAGCGGCTGCCGATCTGGCGGGCGGTCGGCGGATCGCCGCGATCGGTGGCGCGGGCGGGGCGGCTGGGTCTGCCGATGGCGCTCGCCATCATCGGCGGGGAACCGGCGCGCTTCGCACCGCTGTTCGACCTTTACCGCAAAAGCGCGGCGCAGGCGGGGCATGACGCGAAGGCCCTGAAGACATCGCTCAACGTGCATGGCTTCGTGGCCGAAACCAGCCAGCAGGCCGCCGACATCATCTATCCCGCGCAGGCCGAGGTGATGAACCGGATCGGCCGCGAACGCGGCTGGGGTCCGACCAGCCGGGCGCAGTTCGACGCGGCGCGCGGCCCAGATGGCGCGCAGTTCGTCGGAAGCCCGGCCGAGATGGTCGACAAGATATTGAGGATGCACGAGATTTTCGGGTTCGACCGGATGCTGATCCAGATGGCGATCGGCGTCTATGACCACGCGCAGCTGATGAAGGCGATCGAGCTTCTGGGCACGCGCGTCGCGCCAGAGCTGCGCCGCGCGGTGGGCTGACGCGGAACGGCCCGTGCCTGGCTCCGTCCGCGCACGGATGCCGCGCTGCAGCGTACGCGATGGGTTGTCACGGCATCAGCGCTCTCGTAGGTTTCATGTAGTAGAATGCAATTCCACTATGCGAAACTTCAGGGAGGAGACTGAAATGACGCGATTTCTGAAGGCGGCGCTCGCCTCGACGATGCTCGCCGGGGCCACGCTCGGCTCCGTCGCCCATGCCGAAACCACGCTGTTCTTCGGCGAGGCCGGGCCCAACCGCGGCGCCCGCGCCGAGGCGCTGAACTGGTTCGTCGATGACGTGAAGGCCCGCACCGATGGCGAGCTGAACTTCGACGTGCAGTGGGGCGGGGCGCTGTTCAAGGCCAATGCCGCAGCCCAGGCCGTGGCCGATGGCGTGGCCGATGCCGGCACCATCATCGGCGTCTATTTCCCGCAGGAAATGGTGGCCTACGGCATCGCCGACCTGCCGGTGCAGAACCCCGACCCGTGGGTCGGCATGAAGGCCACCGACGCGCTGATGCGCGGCTCGGAGGCGATCCAGGCCAACCTGGCCGACCAGAACCTCGTCTATCTTGGCACCTACACCACCTCGGCGGTGCATATCGGCTGCAAGGGCACGGCGATCCGCTCGGTCGAGGACATCGAGGGGCTCAAGGTCCGCGGCGTCGGCGCCTATGGCAAGACCTTCGCCGATTTCGGCGCCAACCTCGTCAACATGTCGATCTACGACGCCTATCAGGGCCTCGATTCGGGCCTGCTCGATTGCAGCCAGGGCTATTCCTACGCGGTCGGCGCGCTGAACCAGCAAGAGGTCATGGACAGCTACACCATGCTCAACTGGGGCCAGGTCGGGGCGCTGGGCATCTTCATGAACAAGGATGCCTACGACTCGCTGCCCGAGGATCAGCAGCAGGCGCTGATGGAGGCGGGCAAGGGCCTCTCCGACGAGTTCGGCCGTCTCGTGAGCGCGGATAACGACGCCGCCATCGAGAAGATGAAAGAGGCGGGCGTGGAGATCATCGAGCTGCCCGACACCGAGCGCGCCAAGCTCGTCGAAAAGGGCAACACCTATCTCGAACAATGGGTCGAACAGGCCAATGCCGCCGGTCTCGACGGCGCGGCGCTGCTCGATGAATACCGGTCGCTGATCGAGGCCTTCGGCGCCGAGCGCGACGAAAAGGGCTACCCCTGGGAGCGTGGCTGAACCACGCCCCACGGGGTTCGGGACGGCGCGCCTCACCCGCGCCGTCCCCATTTTTCCACTGATATCCGCGGATGACCGGCGGGGGCGCGCCCCCCGTCTGGCAAGGGAGTGCCGATGCTGAGCCGTATCGAGAGTTTCCTGCTCAATCTCGCCGCCGTGGCGGTGATCGGGCTAGGGCTTCTGATCACCACCAGCGTGCTTTTGCGCGCGACGCTGAATTCGGGCATTCCCGACACGATCAACATGGTGCGCGAGCTGATGGTCGCGGCCATCGTGCTGCCGCTGGCGGCCACGGCGGCCGCGCGCGGCAACATCGTGGTCGAAGTGCTGTCCGAGCGGCTGCCGCTGCGCGTGCAGGACTGGCTCGTGGTGCTTGGCTCTGTGGTCGGTCTTCTGGCGCTGGCGCCGCTGATCTGGGCCGGCTGGAACGAGGCGGTGCACACGCTGCAATCGGGCAGCTACTTCTTTGGCCAGCTGTCGCTGCCCAAATGGCCGGGCCGCGTGATCTTCCTGTTCGGCGTCTCGTTCTGCTGGCTGCGCCTCGCGGTGCAGATGGTGGGCGACATCCGCACGATCCGTTCGGGCGGACGCATCCTCGCCGATCCCTCCAAGCACTCTCCCCACGAAGAGGTCTGAGACCATGGACGGCACTCTCATCGGTCTCGTGGCCTTCGGCGCGGTCCTGTTCCTGCTGGCGCTGCGCGTGCCGATCGCCTTCGCGCTCGCCGCGATCGCGACCATCGGCACCTTCGTCATCTTTGCCTTTCGCACCGGCGCCTTCGCGCCCGAGCGGGCGATCCGCCCGACCACCTCGCTGGTCTTCTCCAACAGTTTCGATCTCATCCACAGCTACGATCTGTCGATGATCCCGCTCTTCGTGGCGCTGGGCCACATCGCCTACCGCGCCGACATCACCACCAAGATCTACCACGCGGCGCGCGTCTGGCTCGCCAAGGTGCCCGGCGGCGTGGCGATGGCCTCGGTCGTCGGCTGCGGCGGGTTCTCGGCGATCACCGGATCCTCGATCGCCTGCGCTTCGACCATGGGCCGGATCTGCACGCCCGAGATGCTCTCGGTCGGCTATGACAAGCGTCTCGCCACGGCGAGCGTGGCGGCGGGCGGCACGCTGGGCTCGCTCATTCCGCCATCGGTGCTGTTCATCATCTATGGCATCTTCACCGAAACCTCGATCAGCGCGCTGTTCCTCGCGGGGATCCTGCCGGGCCTGGTGTCGCTGCTGGGCTTTCTTCTGGTCATCTTCATCTGGGTGAAACGCGATCCCGACGCGGCGCCCGCCTATACCGGTACCATCACCATGGCCGACCGGGGCCGCGCCGCGCTCGAAAGCTGGCCCGCCGTGCTGCTCTTCGTGATCATCGTCGGTGGCATCTATGGCGGCATCTTCACCGCCACCGAGGCCGCCGCGGTCTGCGTCTCCGCCGCCGTGCTGATCGGGCTGGTGCAGCGCAAGCTGACCCTGCGCGACATCTGGGAGTCCTTGCGCGAAACCTGCATCCAGACCACCTCGATCTTCCTGATCGCGGCGGGGGCCAAGATCTTCGTGGCCTTCATCGCGCTCACCGGCGTGGCGCCCGACATCGTCGAGGCGGTGACCGCGGCCGAGCTGTCGCCGATCCTGCTGATGGGCGCGATCGCGCTGATCTATCTCGCGCTGGGCATGTTCCTCGATCCGATCGGCATCATGGTGCTGACGCTGCCGCTGATGATCCCGTTGATCGAGACCTATGGCTTCGACCTGATCTGGTTCGGTGTCGTGGTCATCAAGCTCCTGGAAATCGGCCTGATCACGCCGCCTGTCGGGCTCAACGTCTTCGTCATCGCCGGCGTGGTCGGGCGCGACGTGCCGATCGACCGGATCTTCGCGGGCATCGCGCGCTTCCTGTCGGTGGACGTGCTCGTCCTGATCCTGATCATGTCGGTGCCGGCGCTGTCGCTGCTGATTCCCTATTCGATGTGAGGCCTGCATGAAGATCACCGATGACAGCCAGGACCGCCGTTTCGCCACCACGCTGGCGCGTGGGCTGTCGGTGCTGCGGGCCTTTCGTCCCTCGGATGACGGGCTCGGCAATGCCGAGATCTCCGAGCGCACCGGCCTGCCGAAAAGCACCGTGTCGCGGCTGACCTTCACGCTGCAGAGCCTGGGCTATCTCACCCATGCGCGGCGCCACGACCGCTATCGCCCCGGCCCGGCGCTTCTGGCGCTCGGCAACGTGGCGAGCGCGTCGATCTCCTTCGTGGAGCTGTCGGGGCCGATCATGCAGCGGGTGGCCGACGAAACCGGCACGCTGGCGCTGTTGTCGGTGCGCGATCGCGGACGGGTGCTGATCACCAAGACATGGCGGCCGCAGGGCGTCTCCTCGATCTGGCTGGAGGTCGGCCACCGGCTGCCCTTCAAGGGGTCGAGCTCGGGCCACGCGATGCTGGCGGCGCTGTCGGAAGAGGGCTTCGCCGAGGCCGTGGCCGACGCGCAGGGGCATCGCGGGCTCGACGAGGAAAACGCCCGCGCGGCCCGGCGCGCGGCCTATACCCAGCTCGTCACCGAAGGCTTCGTGATCGCCGATCCGGCGGTCTACTTCGCCGAAAACATCCACGCCGTCTCGGTGCCGTTCCAGTCGCGCGACCTGAGCGAAGCGGTGATCTTCACCTGCGGCGCCATGCCCAAGGATCTGAGCATGGAGCGGATGCAGACCGAGGTGGGGCCGCGGCTGCAGGCCGCCGTGCGCGAGCTGGAGCGGCTCATGGGGCAAGGGCCGTTCCTGACGCGGCACGATATCTGATCGGTGAAAATTGCCGTTATAAATTCTGCATAGTGGAATTCAGATTTACATATTGAAACGATGAGGGCCAATCGACTAGGTTGGCTGTCGAGAGGGAGGACCAGATGGCAGGAACAGTGCATTTCGAAAGCCGGGACCGGATTGCGGTCATCACGGTCGATCACGCGCCGGTCAACGCGCTGGGGCGCGACGTGCGCGCCGGGCTCGTGGAGGCGATCGAGCGGTTCGAGGCGGACGCCGCCGAGATCGCGGTGATCCACGGCGCGGGGCGGCTCTTCATCGGCGGCGCCGACATCTCCGAATTCGGCAAGCCGCCGCAGGCGCCGTCGCTGCCCGACGTCGTCAACCGGATCGAGGCCTGCACCAAGCCGGTGGTCGCCGCGATCCACGGCGCGGCTCTGGGTGGCGGCCTGGAGATCGCGCTCGGCGCGCATTACCGCGTCGCCGTTCCGGGCGCCCAGCTCGGCCTGCCCGAGACCAAACTCGGCGTCATCCCCGGTGCGGGCGGCACGCAACGCGCACCGCGGCTCGTCGGGGCCGAGGCCGCCATCGAGATGGCCACCACCGGCACGCCGGTTGCCGCCCAGAAGGCGGTCGAGCTGGGTCTGGTGGACCGTCTGGGCGAGGGCGAGGCGCTCGATGCCGGTCTCGCCTATGCCGAGGAGCTGCTGGGCCAAGGTGCTGCCCCGCGCCCGGTGCGCGACATCGCGGCCCCGGCGCATGACGCGGCGATGTTTGACGCCCGCCGTGCCGCGCTTAAAAAGAAGCTGCGCGGCGAAGTGGCCCCTCTGGCCGCGCTCGACGCGATCGAGGCCGCGACCAAGATGGGCTTCGACGAAGGTCTCGCCGAAGAGCGTCGCCAGTTCATGAAGATGATGGAGACGCCGCAGCGCGCGGGGCTGATCCACGCCTTCTTCATCGAGCGCAAGGTCGCCAAGCTGCCCGAGATCGAGGGCATCAGCCCCCGCGACGTGTCGGCCATCGGCGTGATCGGCGGCGGCACCATGGGGGCGGGCATCGCCACCGCGGCGCTCTTGCGCGGGCTGACCGTGACGCTGGTCGAGCGCGACGAGGAGGCCGCTGGCCGCGCCCGCGCCACCATCGAGAAGAACCTCGCGGCGGCCGTGAAACGCGGCAAGCTGAAAGAGGACAAGCGCGACGCAATCCTGTCCGGCGCGCTGTCCTGCGTCACCGGCTACGACGCGCTGGGGCAGGCCGACGTGATCGTCGAGGCGGTGTTCGAGAGCATGGACGTCAAGAAGGAGGTCTTCGCCGAGCTCGACCGGGTGGCGAAGCCCGGCGCGGTGCTGGCCACCAACACCTCCTATCTCGACATCGACGAGATCGCGCAGGCGACATCGCGCCCCGAAGACGTGATCGGGCTGCACTTCTTCTCGCCCGCGCACGTGATGAAGCTTCTGGAGGTCGTCGTCGCCGACAAGACCGCGCCCGAGGTCACCGCCACGGCCTTCGCGCTTGGCAAGAAGCTGGGCAAGGTGTCGGTGCGCGCCGGGGTCTGCGACGGCTTCATCGGCAACCGCATCCTGTCGCATTACCGGGCTGCCGCCGATCACATGATCCTCGACGGCGCGAGCCCCTACCAGATCGACAAGGCGCTGCGCGACTTCGGCTTCCCGATGGGGCCCTATCAGGTGGGCGATCTCGCGGGGCTCGACATCGGCTACATGACGCGGCAGCGCAAGGCGGACCAGCGCCACGAGCGCGACCGCTACCCCGGCTGGGCCGACACGCTCTACGAGATGGGTCGTTTGGGCCAGAAGACGCAGCGCGGCTACTACATCTATGACGAGGACAGCCCGCGCGGCCGCCCCGACCCGGAGGTCGAGGAGATCATCGCCAAGGAGCGCGAGAAGCAGGGTGTCACGCCCCGCGACTTCACCGACGCGGAAATCGTCGAACGCTACATGGCGGCGATGGTCAACGAGAGCGCCCGCGTGGTCGAGGAGGGCATCGCGCAGCGCCCGCTCGATGTCGATGTGACGCTGCTCTACGGCTACGGCTTCCCGCGCCATCGCGGCGGCCCGATGCACTACGCCGACGCGCAGGGAGTCGCGACGATCCGCGACCGTATCAAGCAATACGCCACCGAGGACGATCACTTCTGGAAGGTCGCGCCGCTGCTCGACCGCCTCGCCGACCAAGATTCCACATTCGCCAGCCTGAACGGCTGAGAGGGAGAGACGACATGACCGACGCCGTCATCGTATCCACCGCCCGCACCCCCATCGGCAAGGCCGCACGGGGCGCGTTCAACATCACCCATGGCGCCGACATGGCGGGCCACGCCGCCCGCCACGCGGTCGAGCGCGCCGGCATCGATCCCGCGATGATCGAGGACAGCATCTTCGGCTGCGGCTACCCGGAATACGTGACGGGCGGCAACATCGCCCGTCAGGCGATCATCCGCGCCGGCATGCCGGTGTCGATCGCCGCGACCACGGTGAACCGTTTCTGCGCCTCGGGCCTGCAGGCGATCGCCATGGGCGGCCACATGATCAATCAGGAGGGCGCCAAGGCGATCCTCGTCGGCGGCGTCGAGAGCATCTCGATGGTGCAGCCGCCGGTGCGCCATTCGCGCAACGCGTGGATCGAGGAGCACAAGCCCGAGCTCTACCACGCGATGATCGAGACCGCCGACACGGTGGCCAAGCGGTACGGCATCTCCCGCGAGGCGCAGGACGAGCTGTCGCTGCAAAGCCAGATGCGCACCGCAGAGGCGCAGAAGGCCGGTCATTACGACGCCGAGATCGCGCCGATGGAGGTGACCAAGGCCGTCAAGGACAAGGAGACCGGCGAGGTCTCTCACGTCACCGAGACGATCTCGATGGACGAATGCAACCGCCCCTCGACCAATCTTGAGGGTCTTCAGAAGCTTCAGCCTGTGCGTGGCGAGGGCAACTTCATCACCGCCGGTAACGCCAGCCAGCTCTCCGACGGCGCCGCCGCGCTGGTCATGATGGACCGCAAGGAGGCCGAGCGCCTCGGGCTCGACATCCTCGGCGCCTTCCGCGGCTTCGCCGTCGCGGGCTGCGAGCCCGACGAGATGGGCATCGGCCCGGTCTTCGCCGTGCCACGCCTTCTGGAGCGTCAGGGTCTCACCGTCGACGACATCGACCTGTGGGAGCTGAACGAGGCCTTTGCCTCCCAGGCGCTTTACTGCCGCGACAAACTCGGCATCGACAATGACAAGCTCAACGTCTCGGGCGGCTCGATCTCGATCGGCCATCCCTTCGGCATGACCGGCGCGCGGATGACCGGCCACCTGATGATCGAGGGCCGCCGCCGCGGCGCCAAGCTCGGTGTCGTCACCATGTGCATCGGCGGCGGGCAGGGTGCCGCCGGCCTGTTCGAGATCTACTGAGAAGGGGCCCGGCAATGGACCTGAACTTCACCGAAGAGCAGAAGGCCTTCCGCGCCGAGGTGCGCAGCTTTCTGGACGAGAAACTGCCCAAGCGGCTGTCGGACAAGGTGCGCCTGGGGCAGCGGCTGACCAAGCAGGACTACGAGGAATGGCACGCCATCCTCAACGAAAAGGGCTGGCTTGCGGGCAACTGGGCCAAGGAATATGGCGGCGCGGGCTGGAACGCGGTCGAGCGGCACATCTTCGAGGAGGAGACCACCGCCGCGAGCGCGCCGCGCATCGTGCCCTTCGGCCTCGCCATGCTCGGGCCGGTGCTGCAGAAGTTCGGCTCCGAAGAGCAGCAGCAATACTGGCTGCCGCGCATCCTCAACGGCGATGATTGGTGGTGCCAGGGCTATTCCGAGCCGGGTGCGGGCTCGGACCTCGCCTCGGTCAAGACGACGGCGGAGCGCGACGGCGACCACTACGTCGTCAACGGCCAGAAGACATGGACCACGCTGGGCCAGCACGCCAACATGATCTTCTGCCTCGTGCGCACTTCGAAAGAAGGCAAGCCGCAGGAGGGCATCTCCTTCCTGTTGATCGACATGGACGATCCGGGCATCACCGTGCGCCCGATCGTGCTGATCGACGGCGAGCCCGAGGTGAACGAGGTCTTCTTCGACAATGTCCGCGTCCCCGCCACGAACCTCGTGGGCGAGGAAAACAAGGGCTGGACCTATGCCAAGTACCTGCTGACGCATGAGCGCACCAACATCGCCGGTGTCGGCTTTGCCAATGCGGGGCTGTCGAACCTCAAGCGGATCGCGCGGCTCGAGCAGTCGGGCGGCCGCCCGCTGATCGAGGATCCGCTGTTCGCCGCGCAGATCGCCGAGGTCGAGATCGCGCTGATGGCGATGGCCACGACCAACCTGCGGGTGGTCTCGGCCGCCGCCGCCGGTCAGGCGCCGGGCGCCGAAAGCTCGATGCTCAAGGTCAAGGGCACGGTGATCCGGCAGGAGATCAACGCGCTGACCAAGGTGGCGGTGGGGCCTTATGCCATGCCCTTCGTCTCCGAGGCGCTGGAGGCGGGCTCGAACGAGGGCCCGGTCGGGCCGGACTACGCGATGGCCGCGACGCCGCATTACCTGAACAACCGCAAGCTCTCGATCTATGGCGGATCGAACGAGGTGCAGAAGACGATCATCGCCAAGGCGATCCTGGAACTCTGAGGGAGAGCGGGACATGAATTTCCAACTGACCGAAGAGCGGCAGATGCTGCAGGACGGGCTGCGCCGCTATCTGGCCGATGCCGTCACCCCCGAGGCGCTGAAGGCCGACGAGGCCGAGGGCGTGGCGCCCGAGCTGTGGTCCGGGCTGTCCGAAATGGGCGTCGCGGGCGCGCTGTTCACCGAAGAGCAGGGCGGCTTCGGCGGGCACGGCTTCGACCTGATGACCGTGTTCGAGGAGCTGGGCCGCGCCGGCGCGCCGGCGCCGCTGGTCGAGCTGCTGCTCGCGGGCGGGCTGATCGCCGAAACGGGATCGGAGACGCAGCTGGCGCTGGTCGAGCAGGCGGTCGAGGGCGCGGTCCAGCTCGCCTTCGCGCATGGCGAACCGGCCAGCCGCTTCGACATCGACCGGATCGAGACCCGCGCCGAGCGGTCGGGCGAGGGCTGGACCCTTTCGGGTCGCAAATCGGTCGTTGTCAACGGCGCGCAGGCCGATCACATCGTCGTCTCCGCCCGCACCTCCGGTGCGCCGGGCGAGCGCGAGGGGATCAGCCTGTTCGTGCTGCCCAAGGGCACCGAAGGCGTCGAGATCCGCGACTACCCGCTGAGCCAGGGCGGCCACGCCGCCGAGATCGTGTTCGACGGCGCGACGCTGCCCGAGGATGCCCTGCTCGGGGCCGAGGGCCAGGCCCATGAGGCGATCGAGACGGCGCAGGCCCGCGCCACGGCGGCGCTGTGTGCCGACGCGCTCGGCGCGATGGAGACGGCGCGCGCGCTGACCGGCGACTATCTCAAGACCCGCAAGCAGTTCGGCCAGCCGATCGGCAAGTTCCAGGCGCTGCAGCACCGCGCCGCCGACATGCTGATCGAGATCGAGCAGGCGCGCTCGGCGGTGATCAACCTGTGCGGCCATCTGGAGGCCGACCGCGACACGCGCGAGATCCACGTCTCCGCGACCAAGCACCTCGTGGGCAAGGTCGCGCGGCTGGTCGCCGAGGAGGCGATCCAGATGCATGGCGGCATCGGCATGACCGAGGAATACGATCTGGGCCGTTTCGCGCGGCGCCTGTCGATGCTCGATCAGCGCTTTGGCGACGCGACCTATCACCTGGGGCGCTTCGTCCGGCTTCGGGCCGCCTGAGATGACCGGGGAGGGGATCATCGAAGGTGAGACCGGCGCGCAGCGGCTCATGGGCTACGTGCTCGATGTGGGGCAGGGCGACGGGCGCGCGCGCTGCCACCTGACGGTGGGGCCGGGGCACACCAATCGGCACGGCATGCTGCATGGCGGCATCGTCGCGACGCTTCTCGACAACGCGATGGGCGCCACGGGCAGCCTGTCGCGCGATCCGGGCGGGCGTCACCCCTTTCTCACCATTTCGCTCAACACCCAGTATCTCGGCCCCGCCCGCGAAGGCGAGGCGTTGATGGCGGTGGGCCGCATCACCGGCGGCGGGCGCAAGATCATGTTCATCGAGGGCGAGCTGCGCGCCACCGCCGACAATCGCCTGGTGGCCACGGCCACCGGCGTGTTCAAGCCATTGCCGCAGCCGAAAACGGAGGGCGCGGCATGACTTTGGCACGGATCGAGGATCTCGGCGACCGGCTGGTGGTCTGGAACCTGAACGCGGCGCGGCGCGGCGCTCTGTCGCCCGACTATTACGCGGCGCTGCACGAGGCGCTGGTGCAGGCGGCCTACACGCCGCGCATCGTGGCGGTGATCCTTGCCTCCGAAGGCGGGTTCTTCTGCTCGGGCGGCGATCTCAATCTGCTGGCGACGCGGGCCGAACAGACCGAAGCCGCGCGGCGCGGCAACATCGACAAGCTGCACGACCTGATCCGCGCGGTGATCGGCTGCCCCAAGCCGGTGATCGCGGCGGTCGAGGGCGGCGCCGCCGGGGCGGGGCTGTCGCTGGCGCTGGCCTGCGATTTCACCGTCGCCGCCGACGATGCGCGCTTCACCGCCGCCTATGTGAAGGCGGGGCTGGTGCCCGATGCCGGGCTTACCCATTTCCTGTCGCGGCTGCTGCCGCGCGCCATGGCCACCCGCATGCTGCTTTTTGGGGGAGCCGGTCGGGGCGGATCGGCTGCACGCGCTCGGCGCGCTGTCCGAGCTGGCGCTCGAAGGCGGCAGCTTCGACGCGGCGATGGCGCTGGCCGACCGGCTGGGGCGCGGCCCCTCGGCCACGCAGGGCACGATCAAGGCGCTGGTGAACAGCGCCGCGACGCAGGACGTCTTCACCCAGCTCGACGCCGAACGCGATGCCATGGCGCGCGCCCAAGGCAGCCCCGAGGCGACCGAGGGCATCGGCGCCTTTCTCGACAAAAGAGCCCCCGATTTCGAAAAACTGAGGAGCGCGACATGATCGACCCGGCCTTCGATACCGCCGTCACCCGCGCCTATGGCACCCGTCTGCCGGTGGTCGCGGGCGGGCTGATGTGGCTTTCGGACGCGGCTTATGTTTCGGCCTGCGCGCGCGCCGGGATCGTGGGGTTCATCACCGCCGCGAGCTTTCCCGACCCCGAGGCCCTGCGCGCCGAGATCCGCCGCACCCGCGAGATGGCCGATGGCGGGCCGTTCGGGGTCAACGTCTCGATGCTGCCCAAGCTGGTGCCGGGCGAGCGGACCGAAGAGATCTTCGCGCTGATCGCCGATGAGGGCGTGCGCTTCGTCGAAACCTCGGGCCGCAACCCCGAGCCGTGGCTGCCGATGCTCAAGCAGGCGGGCATCACCGTGCTGCACAAGGTGCCGAGCGTGCGCTTTGCCGAAAAGGCGCAGTCGGTCGGGGTCGACATGGTGTCGATCGTCGGCGCCGAATGCGGCGGCCATCCCGGGCTCGACCTCGTCGGCAGTTTCGTGAACCTCGCGCTGGCGGAGCGGCGGCTGAAGATCCCGTTCCTGATCGGCGGCGGCGTCGGCCATGGCGGCCAGATCGTCGCGGCGCTGGCGGGCGGCGCCTCGGGCGTGGTGGTCGGCACCCGGTTTCTCGTGGCCGAGGAGGTGACGGCGCATCCCGATTACAAGCGGGCGCTGGCCGGTGCGCGCGAGACCGACACCATGCTGAGCATGTCGAGCGTGCGCAACACGATCCGCACGCTGAGAAACGAGACCTCGGAAACGGTGGCGCGGATGGAGGCCGAGAACCCCGAGATCGGGATCGAGGCGCTGATGCCGCATGTCGCGGGCCGGATCGGGCGGCAGGCCTACGAGACCGGCGACGTGTCGCGCGGCATGCTCTCGGCCGGGCAGGCGCTCGGGCTGACGGGGGAAATCGCACCGCTGGCGCGGATCGTCGGCGGTCTGGAGGAGGAGGCGCGGGTGGCGCTGGCGCGGCTGCGCCCGGCGCCCGCGCGGATGCAGGAGGAAATCGCGGTATGACGAGCGCGAAGATGGCCCCGGCGCCGCAGGCCGGAGAGACGGCGCGGCGCATCCACGAGCTGATCGGGTGGCAGGCCGCCCGGCGCGGCGCCGCCCCCGGCCTCGTCGATTGCGACGGGCGGGTGCTGAGCCATGCCGAATACGACGCGGCCATCGCCGAGATGGCGGCGCTCTTGCGCGGGCGTGGCGTGGCGGGCGGCGACCGGGTGCTGATCGTGGCCGAGAACTGCGCCGCGACCGCGCTGGCGATCTTTGCATCCTCGCGGCTCGACGCGATCGCGGTGCCGGTCAACGCCCGCATGACCGAAGCCGAGCTCGACCGCATCACCGCCCATGCCCGTCCGCGCGCGATCCTCTATACCAGCCACGTCTCGCCCGAGGCGCGCGCCCATGCCGGGACGGCAAAGGCCGAAGAGGTCGCGACCGCCACCGGCGACATCGCCGTGGCCGCCGGGCCGGGCGGCACGTCCGAGCCGGTCGGCGCAGGCGCCGGGCAGGTCGGTGTCATCCTCTATACCACCGGCACCACGGGCGATCCCAAGGGCGTCATGCTGACCCATGCCAATCTTCTCTTCGCGGGCGCGTCGAGCGCGGCGATGCGCGGCATGCTGCCCGAGGACCGGATCTATGGCGCGCTGCCGCTGACGCATGTGTTCGGGCTTGCCTCGATGCTGATGGCCGGGGCCTCCTGCGGCGCCTGCGTGCAGCTGGAGACCCGCTTTGCCCCTGATCGGCTGCTCGCGGCGCTGAAGGATGGCACGACGATCCTTCCGGCGGTGCCGCAGATGCACGCGCTGTTGATGAAGCACACCGCCTCGCTCGGTCTCGACCGGCTGGAGGGGGCGAAGCTGCGCTATGTCTCGTCCGGCGCGGCGCCGCTCGACCCGGCGTGGAAACGCAAGGCGGAGGCGTTCTACGGGCTGCCCTTGCAGAACGGCTACGGCATGACCGAAAGCACGGCGGGCATCTGCGGCACCCGCAACCCGATCGGCACGCCCGACGTTTCGGTCGGCCCGGCGCTGCCCGGCATCGAGATCCGCATCGATCCGCAGGCGCAGGACGCCGAAGGGGTGGGCGAGATCCACACCCGCGGCCCGCATGTGATGAAGGGCTATTACCGCAACCCGGAGGCCACCGCGCAGGTGATCGACGCGAAGGGCTGGCTCAGGACCGGCGATCTGGGGAAGATCGACGCCGAGGGGCGCCTGCATGTCGTTGGCCGCTGCAAGGAGCTGATCATCCGTTCGGGCTTCAACGTCTACCCGCCCGAGGTGGAGGCGGCGCTGAACGATCACCCGCAGGTGGTGCAGGCCGCCGTGGTGGGCCGCGCGCGCGGCGGCAACGAAGAGGTGCTGGCCTTCGTGCAATGCACCGATCCCGCGCCCGCACCTGCGGCGTTGAAAGCCCATGTCTCGGAACGTCTTTCGAGTTACAAGCGGCCATCGAAGATTTTGATCGTGGACCGGCTGCCCGCGGCGGCGACCGGCAAGATCCTGAAACACAAGCTGCTCGGCACCTTTGCGGATCGCCTGGCGGCACTCGACGCGGAGGAGAATTGAGATGCCCAAGGACATGCAGGGCCACGGCCCCGAGCTCGGCCAGTTCGACTGGTCCGATCCGTTCCTGATCGAAAGCCAGCTCGATGAAGACGAGCGGATGCTGCGCGACGCGGCCCGCGCCTTTGCCGAAGACAAGCTCGCGCCGCGGGTGGCACAGGCCTACCGCGAGGAGACGGCCGATCCGTCGATCTTCCGCGAGATGGGCGAAGCCGGTCTTCTCGGCGTCACCGTCGAGGAGGAGCTCGGCGGCCTCGGCGCGAGCTACGTCACCTACGGGCTGATCGCCCGCGAGGTCGAGCGCATCGATTCTGGCTATCGCTCGATGATGTCGGTGCAATCCAGCCTCGTGATCTACCCGATCGACGCCTATGGCTCGGACGAACAGCGCAGGAAATACCTGCCGGGCCTGTGCTCGGGCGAGCTGATCGGCTGCTTCGGCCTGACCGAGCCCGATGCGGGCTCGGACCCCGCCGGCATGAAGACCGTCGCCAAGAAGACCGAGAATGGCTACCGGCTGTCGGGTTCGAAGATGTGGATCTCGAACGCGCCCTTCGCGGATGTCTTCGTGGTCTGGGCCAAGTCCGAGGCGCATGACGGCAAGATCCGCGGCTTCATCCTCGAAAAGGGCATGGAGGGGCTTTCGGCGCCGAAGATCGGCGGCAAGCTCTCCTTGCGCGCCTCGACCACCGGCGAGATCGTCATGGAGGGCGTCGAGGTCGGCGAGGACGCGCTCTTGCCGAACGTGCAGGGGCTGAAGGGCCCGTTCGGCTGTCTCAACCGCGCGCGTTACGGCATCTCGTGGGGTGCGATGGGCGCCGCCGAGGCCTGCTGGCATGCCGCGCGGCAATACGGCCTCGACCGCAAGCAGTTCAACAAGCCGCTGGCGCAGACCCAGCTGTTCCAGAAGAAGCTCGCCGACATGCAGACCGAGATCTCGCTCGGGCTTCAGGGCAGCTTGCGTCTGGGCCGGCTGATGGATGAAGGCCGCGCTTCGCCCGAGCTGGTCAGCCTGATGAAGCGCAACAATTGCGGCAAGGCGCTCGAGATCGCGCGCCATGCCCGCGACATGCATGGTGGCAACGGCATCTCCGAGGAATTCCCGGTGATGCGCCACATGATCAACCTGGAAACCGTGAACACCTATGAGGGCACGCATGACGTGCACGCGCTGATCCTGGGCCGCGCCCAGACCGGCCTTCAGGCGTTCTTCTGAGACAGGAGCAGAACATGAAAATCCTTGTCCCCGTGAAGCGGGTGATCGATTACAACGTGAAGGTCCGTGTGAAGTCGGACGGGTCCGGTGTCGATCTTGCGAATGTGAAGATGTCGATGAACCCGTTCGACGAGATCGCGGTCGAAGAGGCGATCCGGCTGAAGGAGGCGGGCATCGCCTCGGAGGTGGTCGCGGTCTCGATCGGCGTCAAGCAGGCGCAGGAGACGCTGCGCACCGCCCTGGCGATGGGCGCGGACCGGGCGATCCTCGTGCAGGCCGCCGACAGCCCCGATCAGGACATCGAGCCGCTGGCGGTGGCCAAGATCCTCGCCAAGGTCGTGGAGGAGGAGCAGCCGCAGATGGTGCTCTGCGGCAAGCAGGCGATCGACAACGACATGAACGCCACCGGCCAGATGCTTTCGGCGCTCTTGGGCTGGTCCCAGGCCACCTTCGCCTCCGAAGTGAAGATCGACGGCGAGCACGCGCAGGTCACCCGCGAGGTCGATGGCGGCCTGCAGACCATCTCGGTCAAGCTGCCGGCGATCGTGTCGGTGGATCTGCGCCTGAACGAGCCGCGCTATGCCTCTCTGCCGAACATCATGAAGGCCAAGAAGAAGCCCCTCGACGAAAAGACCGCCGCCGATTACGGCGTCGACGTCACGCCCCGGCTGGAGGTGGTGAAGACCGCCGAGCCGCCGGCGCGCAAGGCGGGGATGATGGTCGGCTCGGTCGACGAGCTGGTCGAGAAGCTCAAAGATCTGGGGGTGGTGTGATGTCGGTTCTGCTTCTTGCCGAGGTGACGGATGGCGAGCTGGGCCATGACGCCACCGCCCGCGCCGTCGCCGCGATGGCGCTGCTTGGCGACGTGACGCTTTTGTGCGTCGGGGCGAGCGCGAAGGCCGCCGCCGAGGAGGCCGCGCAGATCGACGGCGTCGCAAAGGTGCTCTGCGCCGAGGACGGGCTTTACAGCCACCGGCTGGCCGAGCCGGTCGCGGCGCTGATCGCGCAGCTGGCCGAGGGGCACGATCACGTGGCCGCGCCCGCGACCACGGACGCCAAGAACATCATGCCGCGCGTGGCCGCGCTTCTGGACGTGATGATCATCCCCGACGTGCTGGCGGTGCATGAGGACGGCAGCTTCGACCGCCCGGTCTATGCCGGCAACGCGGTGCAGACGGTGCGGTCCAGGGACGCGACCAAGGTCATCACCATCCGCACCACCGGTTTCGAGCCGGCGGGCGATGGCGGCTCGGCTTCGGTCGAGGATGTGGCGGCGGCCTCCGATCCCGGCCTGTCGGCCTGGGTCGAGGACAAGCTCGCCGAGAGCGACCGGCCCGAGCTGACCAGCGCGGGCATCGTGGTGTCGGGCGGGCGCGGCGTCGGCTCGGAGGAGAACTTCGCGCTGATCGAGACGCTGGCCGACAAGCTCGGCGCCGCCGTCGGCGCGTCGCGTGCCGCGGTCGATTCGGGCTTTGCGCCGAACGACTGGCAGGTCGGCCAGACCGGCAAGGTGGTGGCGCCCGCGCTTTACGTCGCGGTCGGCATTTCCGGCGCGATCCAGCATCTGGCGGGCATGAAGGACAGCAAGGTCATCGTGGCGATCAACAAGGACGAGGAGGCGCCGATCTTCCAGGTGGCCGATTACGGCCTCGTCGCCGACCTGTTCACCGCGCTGCCCGAGCTGACCGAAAAGCTCTGACGCCGCACGACGTCAAACCGAGGCCCGGCGCGGACCCCCCGCGCCGGGCCTTTTCGTGCCCGCGTCATGGCCACTTTGTTCCCCAAAATACGCAAACCGACCGGCCAGCCACGGGGGCGGCGTCAGGCCTTCATGCGCTGCGCCGTGAGGCTGCCGGTCATCGGCCCGAGCGGGATCAGGCAGGCCTGCAGGGCGTGGTAGAGGTCTGGCTTGCCGAAGAACGGGTTTGACGAGGGCCGCCCTTGCGCGTCGATCTGCGGATGCCAGCCGCCGTTTTCGCGGTCGATGAACTGCGCGGCCGCGACATCCCAGAAGCGGCGATACCAGGTCTCGTACAGCGGATCGCCGTCGAGCTCGGACAGCGCGTGGGCCGCGCCGATGCCTTCGCAGACCGGCCACCAGTAGCGTTCGGCGATGGCCGGGCGGTCGTCCCAGCCCAGCGTGTAATAGAGCCCGCCCTTGTCCGTATCCCAGCCATCGGTCACGGCGCGATCGAACAGCGCGCGCGCCGCTTCGGGCATCCAGCCGAGGCGGCGGCCACCGGTCTGGTGGAGCTGCACGAGAAGCCGCGCCCATTCGAGCGAATGGCCCGGCGTCAGCCCGGCGGGGCGGAACATCGGGTCGCCGTCATAGCCGCGATCGACGCTCCAGTCGGCGTGGAAATGCTCGGCCAGCCGCCAGCCGTTCTCGCGGGCGCGGCGGTTCACGATCAGCTCGGCGATCCGCTCGGCCATCTCAAGGTGCCGGGTATCGCCGGTGGCTTCGTATGCGGCCATCAGCGCCTCGGTCAGGTGCATGTTGCAGTTCTGGCCGCGATAGGGCTCGGTCTCGCGCCACTCGGCGTCGAAACCTTCGCGGATGGCGCCGGGCTCTTCTTCCCAGAACCGCTCCCGGATCAGCTGCGTCACGTCGTCGAGCAGGCGCTGCGCGTCCGGGTGCCCGGCCATCCTGGCGCTGGCGGCGGCGAGCAGGACGAAGGCGTGGCCATAGCCGGTCAGCCGCGGATCGGGCACGGCGTCGGCGGTCACGCCCCAGGCATAGCCGCCGTTCGGCTGGCGGTGCCGGTTCCACAGGAAACGCATGCCGTGATCGACCATGGCCATGGCGCCGGGGCGGCCCATCAGCGCGGCGATGGCGTAGCAATGCACCATGCGGGTGGTGGCGTGGATTTCGCGCAAGGGATCGTCGCGCAGGGCGCGCCCCGCCGTGTCGAGCGCGAAGAACCCGCCCGCCGGGTCGAGGCTTTCGGCTTCGAACAGGCGCAGCAGGTCGTCCGCCTCGCGGGCGAGCCAGTCGCGGTGGTCGGGCAGGGTGGTCCATCGTGTCGTCTGGGGCATCGGGGTCTCCGGGAATCAATGCGGCGGGGGCGGGGCGGTGGTGTCGCGGATCACGAGCGTGGCCTCGACATGCCGGGTGACGGGGGCGGCGGCGGGATCGGCAAGCCGGGCCAGCAGGCGGTCGGCCAACAGGCATCCGAGATCGTAGGGCGCGACCGACAGCGTCGTCAGCGCAGGCGTGGCAAGCGCGGCGTCGGCCACGTCGTCAAAGCCGATCACCGAGATTTCGCGCCCCGCCATCTCGCCCCGGCGGGCGAGGCCGAGGCAGGCGCCGAGCGCGACCATGTCGCCGTTGCAGACCACCGCCGTCACGTCGGGCCGCGTCTCGCGCAGGGCCAGCATGGCGGCGAGCCCGGCGGGTTTGCTGTCGTCGCAGGGCAGCACATGCGGCGGGCCGAGGCGATGCGCCGCGAGGGCCCGCGCATAGCCATCGATCCGCTCGGAACGCGGCGCGCGCGGCGTGGTGCCGCCGAGAAAGGCGATGTGGCGATGCCCCAGCCGGGCAAGGTGATCCACCGCGCGGCCCAGCGCCGCGGCGTCGCGCAGCCCGACATGGTCGAACCCCTCGCTCACCCGGTGCAGCAGCGTCACCACCGGCAACCGCTGCGCCGTCAGCAGGTCGAGCGTCGCGGCATCGGTGCCGCTGGCGGGCACCCAGATCAGCCCGCCGCGCCGGTTGCCGATCAGCGCGCGCAGGTTGCGCGTCTGCCGGTCGGCATCGTCGCGCGAATCGAGCACCGAGACGAGATGCCCGTCCCGTTCGAGCCGGTCGCTGACGCCGCTGATGAGCTCGGCGTTGAACGGGTTGGCGAGGTGGTGCAGCACGAGCCCGATTTCATGGTTTTCGCCCGAGCGCAGCGCCGCGGCGCGCCTGTCGGGCAGGTAATTGACCGCGCGGACCGCCGCGAGCACGCGTTCGCGCGTCCGGGCGGAAATCCGGCCCGTGCCGCGCAGCACCTGGCTGACCGTGGCGGTGGAGACGCCCGCGGCGGCGGCCACTGTGCTGAGCTTGGGGCGTTCGGCCATGATCATGGTTCCGCAAGGGCAACAACCTGTTTCCACCTCCCTGATACAACGTTATACCAAAACGGCGCAACGCCTGTCTGCCGCGGCGTGACGCGCTTGGCCCATCGTCAGGGAGGAGTTCCGATGACGCCCGTTTCCACGCCCGCCGCCGATCCTGGCGGTTTTCTCGAAAGCTTGTTCGCCGCCGCCGTGGCGCGGGCCGATCCGATGCAGGTGATGGCCGCGCATCTGCCGCCGCGCCCGGAGGGGCGGCTCGTGGTGATCGGCGCCGGCAAGGCCAGCGCCCGCATGGCCGAGGCGGTGGAGGCGGTCTGGGGCCCCTGCGAGGGTCTGGTGCTGACGCGCTATGGCTATGCGCGCCCCTGCGCGGGCATCGAGATCGTCGAGGCGGCGCATCCGGTGCCGGACCAAGCCGGGCTCGAGGCCACGGCGCGGCTTCTCGATCTCGTCGAGGGGCTGGGGCCCGCGGACACGGTGCTGGCGCTGATCTCGGGCGGCGGTTCGGCGCTGCTTTGCGCCCCGCCCGAGGGCGTGACGCTCGAGGACAAGCAGGCGGTGAACAGGGCGCTTCTGGCCTCTGGTGCGCCGATTTCGGCGATGAACGTGGTGCGCAAGCAGCTCAGCCGGGTGAAGGGCGGGCGGCTCGGGGCGGCCTGCGCGCCGGCGCGGCTTTTGACGCTGGTGATCTCGGACGTGCCCGGCGACGACCCGGCGGAAATCGCCTCGGGTCCGACGGTGGCCGATGCCAGCACGCCCGAACAGGCGCGCGCGATCCTCGATCGCTGGACCATCGCGGTGCCGGCTTCGGTCCGCGCGGCGCTGTCCGCTGGGGTCGAGCCGGTGCGGCCCGGCGACCCCCGGCTCGCGCGGGCCGACACCCGGATCGTCGCGGCGCCGTCGCAATCGCTGGAGGCCGCCGCCGAACTGGCGCGGCAGGCGGGCTGCGAGGTGCGCCTTCTGGGCGACGCGATCGAGGGCGAGGCGCGCGACCTGGCCCGCGCGCAGGCCGCGCAGGCGCGCGAGATCGCCGCCGCCATGGCGCCGGGCGCCGCGCCGGTGCTGCTGTTGTCGGGGGGCGAATGCACGGTGACGCGGCGCGGCGACGGAACGGGCGGCCCGAACGCCGAATTCGCGCTCGCCGCCGCGATCGCGCTGGACGGCGATCCGCGCATTCACGTGCTGGCCTGCGATACCGACGGCGTGGATGGCGCCGCCGAGGTGGCGGGGGGCCGGGCCGGGCCGGACACGCTCGAGCGGGCGGGCCGCGCGGCGGCGCAAGCGGCGCTCGACGACAATGACGCGCATGGCTTCTTCGAGCGCGTGGGCGGCCAGGTGGTCACAGGGCCGACGCTGACCAATGTGAATGATTTCAGGGCCGTCTTGATCCTGCCCGGGGCCTGAACCGGGGGGGCTCCGGCGCGGCGGGGCAAGGCGCCCCTCCCGACCGGTTCCGGCCCGCGCATGCCGCGCCGCGGCGAAGGCCGGCGCGTGATGTAACGAAATATCGTTTGCCGAAACCGGTTTCGGAAACGAGCTTCGAATCAAGGGAGATTCGACGCAATGCAAAGGACCGAGGATCTGGCGGGGGCCGGTATGCGCCGGGGGCGGGTGACGATCACCCAGCTCTCCGAGGCGCTCGGGCTGAACAAGAGCACGGTGAGCCGCGCGCTCAACGGCTATGCCGACATTTCCGAGGGCACCCGGCTTCGGGTGCGGCGCCGGGCCGAAACCATGGGCTATCGCCCGCTCAGCCACGCGCAGGCGATCCGCACCGGGCGGGTGCAGGCGCTCGGGCTGGTGATCCAGATCGGCGACCACGATTCGCAGCGCCCCTTTCTCGCCGATTTCCTGGCCGGGATCTCCGCCACGGCGAGCGCCGAGGGCTGGACCCTGACCGTGGCCACCGCCGACAGCGAGGCGGACGCGGTGCGCACCATGGAGCAGCTGGTCGAGGACCGGAAGGCCGACGGCTTCATCCTGCCGCGCACCATGTCGCGGGACATGCGCGTGGCCTTGCTGCGCGCGCGCGACGTGCCTTTCGTGATGTTCGGCCGCACCGCCGAGCCCGAGGGCTGCGCCTGGTTCGACGTGCTGGGCGAAGACGCGATGCGCGACGCGGTGGTGCATCTGGCGGGGCTTGGCCATCGCCGCATCGCCTTCGTGAATGGCGGCGCGCTCTACAATTACAGCCGGGTGCGGCTCGAAGGCTACCGCGCCGGGCTTGCCCGCGCGGGGCTCGATGAGGACGCTGCGCTGATCCGGGAAGACGCGTTGCGCACCGAGGACGGGGCGCGGGAGACGCGGGCGCTGCTGGCGCTGCCGTCGCCGCCCACGGCGGTGGTCTTTGCCATCGATCACGCGGCGCTGGGCCTCTACCGGGTCTGCGCCGAAAAGGGGCTCGCCGTCGGGCGGGATCTTTCGGTGATCAGCTATGACGGCGTGCCCGACGGCGCCTATGCCGAACCGCCATTGTCGTCCTTTACCGTCGACACCCGGGCGGCGGGGCAGCGGCTGGCCCGGCTGCTGATCGCCCGGATCAGGGGGGCCGCGCCCGAAACACTGCGCGAAACGGCGCCCGCGACCTTCGCCGATCGCGGATCGGCCGGGCCGCCGCGCCTGACCAGCGCGGCGCTGGCGGCGCGGCTGTCGCAGACATCATGACATCTACCAAGGGAGGAGAGACCATGACCACGACCCACAAGACACGCCTTCTGGCGGGCGCGGCGCTGATCGCGCTGGGCGCCGGGGCGGCGCAGGCCGAGAACCTGCGCTTTTGGACCACCGAGGAACAGCCCGAGCGGCTCGCCGCGCAGCAGGAGCTGGCCGCCGAGTTCGAGGCCGCCTCGGGCCACAGCGTCGAGGTGATCCCGGTCACCGAGAGCGATCTCGGGACCCGCGCCACCGCCGCCTACGCGGCGGGCGACCTGCCGGACGTGATCTATCACACGCTGCAATACGCGCTGCCCTGGGTCGAGGCGGGCATTCTCGACATCGACGCCGCGACCGACGTGATCGAGAATCTCGGCGGGGACACCTTCGCCCCCGGCGCGCTGGAGATGGCCGCGCTCGAGGGCGGCGGCTATGCCAGCGTCCCGGTCGATGGCTGGACCCAGATGATCATCTACCGCAAGGATCTGTTCGACGAGGCCGGGCTCGAGGCGCCGTCCTCCTTCGACGCGGTGCGCGCGGCGATCGAGGCGCTGCACAATCCGCCCGAGATGTACGGCTTCGTCGCCGCCACCAAGGTCGACGAGAACTTCATGAGCCAGGTGCTCGAGCACGTGTTCCTCGCCAATGGCGTCTCGCCGGTCGGCGCGGACGGCGCGCAGCCGCTCGACGAGGCGGCGACGACCGAGGTGCTCGAATTCTACAAGGCGATCGCCGAAGCCTCGCCGCCGGGCGAGCTGTACTGGGACCAGTCGCGCAGCCTGTATTTCTCGGGCGACGCGGCGATGATCATCTGGTCGCCCTTCATCCTCGACGAGCTGGCGGGCCTGCGCGACAGCAACCCGCCGACCATCAATGATGACCCGACCTCGCCCGAGCTGGCCTCGAAGACCGGCATCGTCACCAATTTCTCGGGCCCCTCGAACCCCGACGGCGCGGCCTGGGCCGACATCCGCTATTTCGGCATCACCAACGACGCGGCGACCGATGCGGCGATGGAGTTCGTCGAGTTCTCGATGAACGAGGGCTACACCAAGACGCTGTCGATCGCGCCCGAGGGCAAGTTCCCGGTGCGGCGCGGCACCGCCGACAACCCGACCGCGTTCCTCGACGACTGGGCCGGGCTGCCGATGGGCGTCGACCGCAAGAAGCCGATGGCCGAGCTCTACGACCAGGCGATGATCGACGAGATCGTCGGCGGGCTCGACGTGGCCAAGCGCTGGGGCGTCGAGGAGGGGCAGCTGGCGCTGGCGTCCAAGATGATCAACAGCCAGGCGATCAACCGCGTCGTGCGCCAGTATATCGACGGGCAGATCGACGCGCCCGCCGCCGTGCAGGCAATGAACGACGAGCTGGCCGCGATCCAGTGATCGCGGCCCGGCGGCCCTTCGCGTCCCTCCCCGCGAGGGGCCGCCCCCCACGCCCCAAGGCTCCCTTTCCCATCCGCCATCCGCGAGGACCGGACCATGACCGCCCAGACCCCACGACGTGGGCCTGTTCCGCTCGACCATAGCAAAGGTCGGAACGCGCCCGCCCCACGGCCCCCCAAGGGCCGCAACCCGCTCGAACGCCGCGAGGCGCGGCTGGCCTGGGGGCTCTTGCTGCCCACGATCGCCGCCGTGACCCTCGTGGTGGTTCTGCCGCTCATGGCGATCTTCTGGATCAGCGTGAAGCCGGTCGGGCTCGCCGATCTGCGCCCGCCCGCGCCGATCGCCAGCGAAGACCTGCGCGGCCGCCCCGAGGCGGTGGGCGACGACGCCACGCTGCGCTACCGGCTGCGCAATTCCAGCCAGGACCAGCCGATCACCGGCGTGGTTCTGACCGACACGCTGCCAGAGGGGCTGGAGATCGGCGAACTCGACCCGCGCTGCGCGCTCGACGGCCTCGCCCTGACCTGCGACCTGGGCGATTTCGAAGGCGGCCACCGCGAGACGATCGAGATCCCCGTCACCATCGGGCAGGCCTTTGCCGATGCCGGGATGGCGCTGCCCGACAGCCCGCCGGGCCTGACGGGGCGGGCCTCCAACGTGCTGACCTCGGACGAGTTCACTCTCGACAACTTCGCCCGCATCTTCGATGGCGGCGAATTCTGGGGCGTGCTCTGGGTGACGCTGGTCTACACCGTCTTCGGCACCATCGGCGCGCTGCTGTTCGGCCTCTTCGCGGCGCTGCTTCTGGACAAGTCGTTCAAGGGGCAGGGCGTGCTGCGCGGGCTTTACCTGTTTCCCTATGTCGCGCCGGTGATCGCCGTCGCCTTCACCTGGATCATCCTGTTCGACCCCTTTTCGGGCTCGGCCAACGCATTGCTGATCCAGATGGGCGTGACGACCGAGGCGATCAACTTCTTCGGCCAGCGCCCGCTCGCGCTGATCATGGTGATCCTGTTCGAGGTCTGGCGCTATTTCCCGCTGTCGTTCCTGTTCATCCTCGCCCGGATGCAGTCGATCGACAGCGACATGTTCGAAGCCGCCGACATGGACGGCGCCAGCCCGTTCCAGCAGTTCTGGTATCTGTCGATGCCGCAGCTCCTGGGCATCCTGTCGGTGCTGTTCCTGCTGCGCTTCATCTGGACCTTCAACAAGTTCGACGACATTTTCCTGCTCACCGGGGGCAACGCCGGCACCCGCACCCTCACCGTCAACGTCTATGAACAGGCTTTCGCCGTCTCCAACATCGGCGCGGGCGCTGCCGTGGCCGTGGTGATCTTCGGCTGCCTGCTGGCCTTCAGCTTCCTGTTCTTCCGCTTCATCAGCCAGGAGGAGGGGCTATGAGCATGATCCGTCACGGATATGTCGCGGGGCCGCTGCTGGGGCTCCTCTGGGCGCTGGTGATCGCCACCACCGTCGCGGTCGCCTTCTCCTTCGCCACCGGCGGGGCGTTTCGCCCCGGCGGGATCGGGTCGGCGCTTCTGGGCGCGGGTCTGGGCGCGCTTGCCGTGGCCGCGCCGCGGCTCGCGGGGCCGGTGGGTCTCGTCCTCGGGGCGGCGCTCGCGCTCACCCCGCTTGCCCCGGTCGTCACCGGCGCCGACGTGGCCGTCTGGCTGGCGCTTCTGGCGGGCGGAACGATGGGCGCGGCCACCGGCTGGCCCATCGCCGCGATGATGGCGGAGTGCCGGACCGGCGCGCTCACCCGGCACGAATTCGAGGGCGCGGTGATCCGGTTTCTCACCGGCTTCGGCTACATCTTCTTCACCGCGATCGTCGCCATCCCCTTCTACGTGATGGTGATGACCTCGCTGAAGAACCAGTCCGAGCTGATCCGCAACCCGCTCGACTTCTCGATCGATCTCTCCAAGGGCTGGGACCTGTTTCGCAGCTATTCCGAGCTGTTCGGCCAGTTCAACTTCGGCAGCTACCTGTGGACCTCGTTCCTCGTCTCGGTGCTGACCGTGGCGATCACGCTTCTCTTCGCGGTGCCGGGCGCCTACGCGGTGGCGCGGCTGCGCTTCACCGGCCGGGCGGCGATCTCGCGCTCGATCCTGCTGATCTACATGGTGCCGATGATCGTTCTGGCGCTGCCGATCTACATCGCCTTCTCGATGCTCGGCCTGCGCAACTCGATCTTCGGCATCGTCATGATCTACCCGGTCACGACCATCCCGGTCGCGCTCTACATGCTGCAAGGCTACTTCCGGGGGCTTCCGGCCGAGATCGAGGAAGCCGGGCTGATGGACGGGCTGAGCCGTCTGGCGGTGATCTGGAAGATCACCCTGCCGCTGTCGATGCCGGCGATGGCGAGCGTGTCGCTCTATGTCTTCATGATCGCGTGGAACGAGTTCCTGCTCGCCTTCATGCTGCTCGACGACCCGTCGAAATTCACCCTGACCCGCGGCATCGCCGCGCTCAACTCCTCCGAAATCCCGCGCCAGCACCTGATGGCCGGTTCCGTGATCGCCACGGTGCCGATCATGGCGCTGTTTCTCGGGCTCGAACGCTTCATGACCAAAGGCCTCACCGCAGGCTCCGTCAAAGGATGACTTTCATGACCACTCATCGCATCTCTTCCGCGCTGGACGATCAGGCCCGCGCCATCCTGCAAGGCAACGACCGCGGCGGCTATACCATTCCGACCGACGGGCTCTATCCCTACCAGTGGAACTGGGACAGCGCCTTCGCGGCCTGGGGCTTTTCGACCTTCGACCTGGACCGCGCCTGGACCGAGCTGGAGACGCTGTTCTCGGCGCAGTGGGATGACGGCATGGTGCCGCACATCATCTTCCACAAGCAGGATCCGGGCTATTTCCCCGGTCCCGAGGTCTGGGGCACGAACAAGACGCCCGCCACCTCCGGCATCAGCCAGCCGCCCGTCGCCGCGACCATGGCGCGGCTGATCCTCCAGGCCGACCCCGAGGCCGGGCGCGAGCGGATCGCGGCGCTCTGGCCCAAGATCGTCGCGTGGCATCGCTGGTGGCGCGACTATCGCTGCGGCACGGGCGTGGTGGCGATCACCCATCCGTGGGAGTCGGGGCGCGACAACTGCCCCGACTGGGACATCGGCATGGCGGGCGTCGACGGCTCGAATGTGGGCGAATACACCCGTCGCGACACCGGTCATGTCGATCCCTCGATGCGACCCGGCAAGGCGGAATACGACCGCTACATCGCCATGGTGCAGTTCGGGCGCGCCTGCGGCTGGGACCAGCGCGAAATCGTGGCGAACGGCCCGTTCCTGATGGAAGACCCCGGCATCACCTTCATCCTGACGCGGGCCAATGACGATCTCGCGGCGATGGGCCGCGATCTGGGCCACGACGTCTCCGAGATCGAGGGCTGGGCCGCCGATCTGCGCGCCGCGGCGCCCAGGCTGTGGAACCCCGAAACCCGCGGCTTCGACGCCCGCGATCTGAAGACCGGGCGCTTTGCCGACCGCATCGCCTCGGCCGCCTTCCTCGCCTATCTCGCGGGGGTGGAGACGCCCGAGCTGGCCGCCCGCATGGACGGGATCTGGGACGCGGTGCGCTATGGCTTTCCCTCGGCCGACCCGGCTGCGGACAGCTTCGAGCCGCGCCGCTACTGGCGCGGGCCGAGCTGGCCGGTGGTCAACGCGCTCCTGGCGATCGGCCTGAAGGATCGCGGGCTCGACGCCGCCGCCGAACGGCTGCGCCGCGAAACCGCCGAGCTGATCGAGGCGCATGGCTTCTTCGAGTATTTCGATCCCATCGACGGCACGCCCTGCGGCGGCGATGCCTTCACCTGGACGGCGGCGATCTGGCTCACCTGGGCGGGCGCGGACGATCCTGCGAAAGGAGCTGCGTGATGGCGTCCATCGAGCTGAAAGGAGTCGAGAAATGGTTCGGCGAGGTGCAGGTCATCAAGGGCGTGGATCTCGCCATCGAAGAGGGCGAGTTCGTCATCTTCGTCGGCCCCTCGGGCTGCGGCAAATCCACGCTGTTGCGGATGATCGCCGGGCTCGAGGGCACCTCGCGCGGGCAGATCATGGTCGGCGGGCGCGACGCCACCGCCGAGCCGCCCTCCAAGCGCGGGCTGGCCATGGTGTTCCAGTCCTACGCGCTCTACCCGCACATGTCGGTGGCCGAGAACATGGGCTTTTCGCTCAAGGCCGCCGGGGTCAAACCCGATGAACGCGCGCGCCAGGTGGCCGAGGCGGCCCGCGTGCTCCGGCTCGAGGAGTATCTCGACCGGCGGCCCCGCGACCTGTCGGGCGGACAGCGCCAGCGCGTCGCCATCGGCCGCTCGATCGTCCGCGACCCGACGGCGTTTCTGTTCGACGAGCCGTTGTCGAACCTGGACGCCGCGCTGCGCGTCGAGATGCGCTACGAGATCGCCAAGCTGCACCAGACGCTGAAATCGACGATGATCTACGTCACCCACGACCAGATCGAGGCGATGACGCTCGCCGACCGTATCGTCGTGCTCGAGGCGGGGCGCATCGCGCAGGTCGGCACGCCCAAGGAGCTCTACGAGCACCCGGCCAACCTCTTCGTGGCGCAGTTCATCGGCAGCCCGAAGATGAACGTGATGCCCTGCCGCACGGCGGGCGGCGAATGGCGGATCGAGGGCGGGCGCGGCGGCGCCTATCCGGGCGCGCGCGACGCGGTGACGCTCGGCATCCGGCCCGAGCACATCGCGCTTCTGCCCGAGGGCGAGGGGGCCTGCGACGGCACGGTGGACCTGCTCGAATATCTCGGCGCGGACACCTATGTGATCGTCGATTGCGGCGGCGAGGTCGGGCGGATCACGCTGCGGGTGATCGGTGGCACGGATCTGCGGCCGGGACAGCGCGTGGGTCTCGGCTTCGACGCGGAGCGGCTGCATTTCTTCGATGCCGAGGGGCAGGCCGCCCGCTGAGATCCGCGCCCGCGCCGCGCCGCCGGGCGGTCGCCGCGACCGGCGGAGACCGAAAGCAAGCGGCTCCCCCGGCGCGTCGGTGCGCCGGGGAAACGCGTGCGGCATGCGGCCGTCTTCCGCCCGGTGGTGTGGCGCGCGGAGCCGGCCCGAAACCCGGCCCGGAACCCGGCCTGTCACCGGGAACGGGACGGGCGACCGGCTGGTCCGCGACCTCCGCATCATCGCCCGCACCGGGTGCCGTTCCGGCAGCCAGCCGTCTTCAGCCGGTCGCGCAGCGCGCGGCGTCTTGACGGCAAGACCAACAGCGGCCACGGTCCCACGCGATGGTTCCCGCGCGCCGCAACAGGCGATCGGGATGAAAAGGGAACACGGTGCGGTGTAGCCATCAGGCGCCAAATCCGTGACTGCCCCCGCAACTGTAAGCGGCGAGCCCCCGGCATGACCACTGGACCGCACCGGTCCGGGAAGGGTCGGGACGGCCACGACCCGCGAGTCAGGAGACCTGCCATCGCTGTTTTGTAACCCATCGGGCGGGGTGTCCCGGGGAGGAAAGGCGATGAGCATATCGGCCGATCGGCCGCGCATCCGTCCCGGCGCCCCCAAAGGGCAGTGGCGATGCGCATCATGTTTCACCTGATTTTCGGGCCCGATCCGGGCCGGTGGCGCCTCGGGGCGACCACCCGTTGCCGCCTGCGCGGCCGGGCCGCGATGCGCCGCTTCGGTCGAAGCGCGCCGGTTCGGAAAACAGGCCGCCCCGCCCCCCGAACCCTTCATTATCGGAGCCTTCGCATGATCCCCCGCCTCCTCGCCGTGACGATTGCATTCGCCGCCCCCACCGCCTTCGCGCAGGCGGCCGAGATCGAGACCTGCCACGGCCCCCAGTCCTTCGAGACGGCGCCGACGCGCGCGATCACCCTGAACCAGCAGGCGACCGAGGTGATGCTGGCGCTGGGCCTCGAAGACCGCCTGATCGGCACCGCCTACATGGATGACGAGATCCCCGAGGCGTGGCGCGCGGCCTATGACAGCGTGCCGGTCCTGTCCGAGAAATACCCCGCGCGGGAAATCGTGCTGGCCGAGGAGCCGGACTTTCTCTTCGCGGGTTTCGGCTCGGCCTTCGGCGCGGACAATCTCGGCGCGGCCGGGGACTGGCAGGATCTCGGCATCGGGACCTATCTCGCGGACGCGTCCTGCAGCGCGCATCATCCCGAGGACGAAGCCCTTGGCATCGAGCCGGTGTTCACCGACATCGCGACGATCGGCGACATCTTCGGCGTCGAGGACCGCGCGGCGACCGTGGCGGACGAGCTGCGCGCCCGCTTCAAAGCGGTCGAGGGCGCCGCCCCCGGCGACGGCCTGACCGCCTTCCTGTTCGACAGCGGCGAGACCGCGCCCTACACCGCCGGCTGCTGCGGCGCGCCGGCGGCGCTGATGAAACAGGTCGGGCTAAAGAGCATCACCGCCGACGTCGAGGGCCACTGGGCCGAGGTGAGCTGGGAAACCATCGCCGCCGCCGCGCCCGACGTGATCGTGCTGATCGAAGCCGACTGGTCCACCGCCGAGGCCAAGCGAAGCCACATGGAAAACGACCCCGTCCTGTCGCAGCTCTCCGCCGTGCGCGAAGGCCGTTTCGTGACGGTGCCGTTCTCGCAGACCGTGCTGGGCATGCAGTTCGTCGACGGTGTCGAGACCCTCGCGGCCCAGCTCGATGCGTTGAAGTGACGTCGGCGCGCACCACGCTGCTCTGGCCGGTGTCGCTCGCGCTGCTGGGCGCTTCGATGCTGGCCGGGGTGTTCTGGGGCACCGCGGCGATCGGCTGGGCCGACCGCTGGGCGATCCTGACCGGCGATGCGGACGCGCCCCGGTCGCTGAGCCTGATCGTCTGGCAGTGGCGGCTGCCGCGCGTGCTGGCCGTCGCGCTGATCGGCGCCGGGCTGTCGCTCGCGGGGGCGCTGATGCAGACGGCGCTGCGCAACCCGCTGGCCGACCCCTACCTGATGGGCCTGTCCTCGGGTGCTTCGGCGGCGGCGGTGGCGATGATCATCTGGGCCCCGGCCTGGATCGTCGCGGCGCTGGGCGTGCCCGCCGCCGCCTTCCTCGGCGCCTGCGCGGCCTTCGCGATCACGCTGGGGCTGTCGGTGCGGCCCGGCCGGATGCTGTCGCCGCTCGTCGTCATCCTCGCCGGGGTCGCGGTGTCGCTGATGTTCCAGTCGCTGACCGCGTTCTTTCTCTATCTCGGCGACCCACAGGCCACCCGCGCCGCGCTCGGATGGCTGATGGGCACCGCGGCGGGGACCGGCTGGGGCGACCTGCCGGTGCCGCTGGTCGCCACGGCGGTCGTGGCGGCGGGCGCGCTGTGGCGGGCGGGCGACCTCGACATGCTGCTCCTGGGCGACGAGCGCGCGGCGGCGCTCGGCCTTCGGGTCGCGCCATTGCGCCTCGCGATCTTCGCCGGGGCGGCGCTGCTCACCGGGCTGTCGGTCGCGCTGGCGGGGATCGTCGGCTTCGTCGGGCTGATCGTGCCGCACATGGCGCGACTTTTGACCGGCGCGCGGCACCGGCGGCTTCTGCCGCTAGCGATGCTCTTGGGGGCGGTGGTGCTGGTCTGCGTCGACCTGCTCTGCCGCACCCTGCTCGCGCCCGAGGAGCTGCCGCTCGGCGTGCTGCTGGCGCTGTTCGCGGCGCCGCCCTTCATCTTCATCCTGCGCAGGGTCCGCGATGTCCTCTGAACCGCTGCTGCGCATCCGTGACCTGCAGGTCGAGGCCGGGGGGCTGCCGCGGGTGCACGGCGTCTCGCTCGACGTGGGCGAGGGGTGCTTTCACGGGCTGCTGGGGCCCAACGGGGCGGGCAAGACAACGGTGCTGCGCGTGCTCTACCGCGCCGCCCGCGCGCGGGCGGGCACGATCGCGCTGGCGGGGCGCCCCATGCGCGACTGGACACCGCGCGACTGGGCCCGCGCCACCGGCGCGTTGGTGCAGGAAAGCGGGTTGCTGTCGGGCCTGTCGGTCCGCGACGTGGTGGAGATCGGCCTGGCCCGGAGTGGTCTGCCGCCCGAGGCCTGCGCCGCCCGGATCGACGAGGCGCTGGCGCTGGTCGGTCTCGCCGAGCGGCAGGATCAGGACGCCTCGACGCTGTCGGGCGGCGAGCAGCAGCGCACCCACATGGCGCAGCTTCTGGCGCGCGACCCGGCGCTCTACATCCTCGACGAGCCGACCAACCATCTCGACCTGCATTACCAGCTGGTGCTGCTCGACGAGGTCAAGCGGCGCGGCCGGACGGTGCTGGCGACCTTCCACGATCTCGCCATGGCCGCGCGCTACTGCGACAGCGTCACGGTGATGGCCGATGGCCGCTCCGTCGCCTCCGGCGCGCCCGGCGCCACGCTCACGCCGGAGCTTCTGCGCCGGGTCTACAGCGTCGAGGCGCAGCTCGACGGGGCGCTGCTGCGGCTCGATGGCCCGGTGCGCCGCGATCCGCGCTGACCGCCCCGGAAAACGCCGAGAGCCGGTCACGGGACAGGGTCTTGCGTTCGGCCCGGTCGAGCCGGGCGAGGATCATGTCATCGGTCGCGCCCTCGCGCCGCGCCTTGAGCCAGATCTTCCGGCAGGAGGCGGGCGACCAGGGCAGGGCCGCCTGCGCCAGCCACGCCCGCAGCGGCGCGGGCAGCGCGTCATAGGCCCGCATCGGGTCGCCCTCGCGGCTGCGGCGGCGCAGCGTGGTGGAAAGGTTGCGGTTCATGGGATCGTCTTCGAATCTGGGGGCCGGGTTCGGGGCCGTGGCTGGGGCAGGGGCGATGGCCTCGGCCATGCCCGCGGCGCGGGCGCCGCGTTGCCCGGCCCCCGATCGGCCCCATGGCTCGCGGATCGGCGCGTGTTCTCCCTGCGCCCCGCCCTGGCCTGCGATGCGGCGGGGCGGGGCGCGGTGGTTCAGGAGGCGCAGCCGGCGATGTCGTCGGCGATGGCGCGGATCAGCTCGGGGTAGAAGCCCGGCCCCGGCTCGAGATCGAAGCCGAGCGGATCGATGACCGCAGCCTTGGCCTCGGTGCCCTCGGTGACGGTCGCGACGAGGCTCTGGTTGAACTGCGGCTCGGAGAAGACGCAGGCAACGCCGAGATCGCGGACCCGGTCGCGCACCTCCTCGATCCGGGCCGGGCTCGGGTCGGAGGCATCGCTGAGCGAGATCGCGCCGGCGGCCGAGAGGCCGAAGCGGGTCTCGTAGTAGTGGTAGGCGTCGTGGAACACGACGAAGCCGATCTCGCCCGCCGCATTGAGCGTCTCGCGCGCCCCGGCGGTCGCGGCGTCGATCTCCTCGCGGCCCGCGGCGGCATTGGCGCGGTAGGTCTCGGCGTTGTCGGGGTCGAGCGCGGCGAGCTCATCGGCGATCAGGCCGAGCCAGACCTTGCCGTTCTCGGGGTCGAGCCACGCATGCGGGTCGATGCCGTCATGGTCGTGGCCCTCATGGCCGCCATCCGCGTGGTCCTCGTGGTCGTCATGCCCGTGGTCGTCATGATCGTCATGCGCGTGTTCGTCATGGGACGCCTCGTCCTCATGCCCGGCATGGTCATCCTCATGCGCGTGGTCGGCGTGATCTTCGCCTTCGTGATCGGCGTGATCCTCTTCGCCTTCATGCCCGGCGTGCTCCTCATCCGCATGCGCCTCGCCATGCTCGTGATCGTGGTCGTCGAAGACCGCGCCCTCGCGAAACGCCAGCACGTCGAGACCCGGCGCGTCGAGCAGCTCGACCACCAGCGCATCCGCGGCCAGCGTGTCGATCGTCTCGTCGAGCCACGGCTCGAGCGCCGGGCCGACCCAGAACACCGCGTCCGCCCGGTCGAGCGCGCGCGCCTCGGAAGGGCGCATCGCGTAGTCATGCGGCGAGCTGCCGGGCTGCACGATCAGGTCGGGCGTGCCGAGACCCTCCATCACGCGGGCCACGAGGCCATGCACCGGCGCGATGTCGGTCGCGACGCGCGGCGCTTCGGCGGCGGCGCCCGAGGCCACGGTCAGCGCGAGGGCACAGCCGATCAGCGATCGTTCGGGGGTCATGGACATCGAAGGCTCCTGTGATTATATAACACGCAGCGCCTTGTAGGCTGTATGATATAACATATCAACCCCAATCCGAGCAGGAGATCGCGATGACGAGCCAGGCGTTCGAAGCGCATGACCATCGAAGCTGCATCGCCGAGGGCGTGGCCTCGGCCGTGCAGATCTGCGCCGAGCGCAATCTCCAGCTCACCAAGGCGCGCCAGCGCGTGCTGGAGATCCTGCTTTCCGAGCATCGGGCGATGGGCGCCTACGAGATCCTCGAAGTGCTGCGCGCCGAGGGGCTGGGCTCGCAGCCGCCGGTGGCCTACCGGGCGCTCGAATTCCTGACCAAGCACGGCTTCGCGCATCGGATCGAGCGGCTCAACGCCTTCATTGCCTGCACGCATGTCGATAATGCGCATGCGCCGGTCTTCCTGATCTGCCGCGCCTGCGAGCGCGTGGTCGAGGCCGAGGCCGATCCCGCGCAGGGCGAGATCGACCGCGCCGCCAGACAGGCGGGCTTCGTCGTCGAGCGCGCCGTGCGCGAGGCCGAGGGGCTCTGCCCCGCCTGCGCGAGCGGGGCCTGATCCGCATGGCACATCCCCTGGTCAAGGCGCGCAACCTGACCGTCCGCCACGGCGAGACGACGGTGCTGCACAATGTCGACCTGCATGTCGATGCGGGCGAGATCGTCACCATCGTCGGCCCCAACGGCTCGGGCAAATCGACGCTGATCGCGGCGCTGCTGGGCGGCGTGCGCCCGGTGACGGGCGGGGTCGAGCGGGCGCGCGGCCTGCGCATCGGCTACGTGCCGCAGCGGCTGGTGCTCGATCCGACCCTGCCGATGACGGTCGAACGGTTTCTCGGCCTGCCGCGCCGGGTTTCCTCGGCCCGCGCGGCCGAGGCGCTGGAGCGCGCGGGCGTGCCCGATATCGGCGACCGGCAGATGGCGGCGCTTTCGGGCGGGCAGTTCCAGCGGGCGCTTCTGGCCCGCGCGATCCTCGAGGAGCCGCAGCTGCTCATCCTCGACGAGGCCACCGCCGGGCTCGACCAGCCCGGCTCGGCCGCCTTCTACCGGCGGATCGAGGAGGTGCGCCGCGACACCGGCTGCGGCGTGCTGATGATCAGCCACGATCTGCACGTGGTGATGAGCGCCTCGGACCGGGTGATCTGCCTCAACGGCCATGTCTGCTGCGAGGGCACGCCCGAGGTCGTCGCCGCCGCCCCCGATTACCGGCGGCTGTTCGGCGCGGGCACCCGCGGCGCGCTGGCGCTCTATCGCCATCACCACGATCACGAACACGACCACCCGCATCATCACCATCACCACGATCATCCGCAGGACGCCGCAGAATGATGCTCGACGATTTCATGACCCGCGCCGCGCTGGCCGGGATCGGCACCGGGCTCGCCGCGGCGCCGCTGGGCTGCTTCGTGGTCTGGCGGCGCATGGCCTATTTCGGCGACGCGACCGCCCATGCCGCGATCCTCGGCGTGGCGCTGTCTCTGGCGTTGTCGCTGCCGGTCTTCGTGGGCACCTTGGTGGTGGCGCTGGTGATGGCGACGATCGTCGCCGTGATCTCGGGGCGCGGCTACGCGATGGACACGCTTCTGGGCGTGATGGCGCATTCGGCGCTGGCCTTCGGCCTTGTCGGCGTGACCTTTCTCGACGGGGTGCGCATCGACCTCATGGCCTATCTCTTCGGTGACATCCTGTCGGTGTCGCGCGGCGATCTGGCGGTGGTCTGGGGCGGCGCGGCGCTGGTGCTGGCGTTGATCGGCTGGCGCTGGTCGGCGCTGCTGACATCGACGCTCAACCCCGATCTCGCCCGCGCCGCCGGCATCGACCCCAAGCGCGAGCAGCTGGTGCTGACGCTCGCGCTCGCCGTGGTGGTGGCGGTGGCGATCAAGGTGGTGGGCGTGCTGCTGATCACCGCGCTGCTGATCATCCCGGCCGCCACGGTCCGGCCCTTTGCCTCGACGCCCGAGCGCATGGGCATTCTCGCGGCGCTCGTGGCGATGGTCTCGGCCTGGGCAGGGCTGCGCGCCTCTTATGCGCTCGACACGCCGACCGGCCCCACCATCGTCTGCGTCACCGCGCTGCTGTTCAGCCTGTCGACCGTGGCCTCGGGGCTGCGCCGCGCGGGGTAGGCCCGGCGCCGCGTTCCGCCGACCGGGGCCGGCCCCGGCCGCAAGCGGATGGCCGGAAGGCGCGTGTTCAATCATCCTCGCCCAGAAACAGCCGCGCGAGGTCGCGCGCGACGGCGCGATGCCGGGCGGCTTCGGGCCGCCCGTCGCGGGGCGCCATGACGATGTGGCGCACCACCGGGCGCAGCGCCTCGATCATGTCGGTCGTCACGAAAAGCGGGTCGTCGCCAAGCCGCCCATGCCCGAGCCGGACCGGCAGCACGACCAGCGTCACCGGCACGCCAAGCTGCGCGATCAGGCTGCGCATGCGCATGCTCCAGGCCACGCGCAGCTCGTCGCGCACCAGCGCAAAGCGCGCCTCTTCGTGGCTGTGCAGCGATTCGAGCATGTGCCGCACGAAGCAGAAATCCGTGAAGTCGATCTCGGGATACAGCGCGCGCAGCTTGGCCGAGGCGCGCAAAAACCGGTCGTTGCGCCGCGGGTGGACGCTGTAGAACCGGTTGGCCAGCCCCTGCGCGCCCGTGACCTGAAGCACCACCCTCTCGGCGCCCTGGCACATCGCCAGCAGCGCCGCATCCCCGAGCAGCGCCCCGATGCCCGCGTTCAGCGTGCCGAGATTGACGCAGGCCCGGCCCGTGCTGCGCTCCAACAGCGCGGGAAAGGGCTGCTCCAGCCCGGGGCCGAAGGTTTCGGTGCCCCCCGGACAGGCGATGTAGCCCCGGTCGATGCGTCGCAGCGGTCCCCGGACCTCCAGCCGCGATGCCGCGTAGCGCCCGCGGGGCGGCGGCCCCCCGCGGGCGGCGCCGAAATTCTCGTGCCTCATGGCGTTGCCTCACCCGTTTTCCCGCCCCGCAGGAAAGCACGAAACCCTTGCGATACCGCTAAGCCCGGCCCGCCCTTGTGAGCGGGGCGGCCGCGGACCTATGGTGCGCCCGAAACCGGGAGAAGGAATTCGCAGATGGCGATCGAGAAGGTGGGCGTGGTCGGCGCCGGGCAGATGGGCAATGGCATCGCCCATGTCTGCGCGCAGGCGGGCTTCGAGGTGATGTTGACCGACATCAGCGCCGAGGCGCTCGACAAGGCGGTGGCGCTGATCGGGCGCAACCTCGACAGGCAGCTCTCCAAGGGCGCGATCACCGAGGCCGACAAATCCGCGGCGCTGGGCCGGATCACCACCACGCAGACCCTGACCGATCTGGGCCCCTGCGACCTGATCGTCGAGGCCGCGACCGAGCGCGAGGCGATCAAGACCAAGATCTTCGAGGAGCTGGTGCCGCATCTGGCCGGGCACACGATCCTGGCCTCGAACACCTCTTCGATCTCGATCACGCGGCTGGCCTCGCGCACCGACCGGCCCGGAAAGTTCATCGGCTTTCACTTCATGAACCCGGTGCCGGTGATGAGCCTCGTCGAGCTGATCCGCGGCATCGCCACCGACGACGCGACCTTCGAGGCCTGTCTCGGCGTGGTCGAGCGGCTCGGCAAGACGGCGGCGACGTCCGAGGATTTTCCGGCCTTCATCGTCAACCGCATCCTGATGCCGATGATCAACGAGGCGGTCTATGCCTTGTTCGAAGGCGTCGGCTCGGTGGCATCCATCGACACCTCGCTCAAGCTGGGGGCGAACCACCCGATGGGGCCCTTGGAGCTTGCCGATTTCATCGGTCTCGACACCTGCCTTGCCATCATGAACGTGCTGCATGACGGGCTGGCGGACACGAAATACCGGCCCTGTCCGCTGTTGACCAAATATGTCGAGGCCGGCTGGCTCGGGCGCAAGACCGGGCGCGGCTTCTACGACTACAGCGGCGAGACGCCGGTGCCGACGCGCTGACAGGGGCGGGGGAGGGGGCTCAGCCCCCTTCGCCGAAGCAATCGGTGACCAGCGCCTCGATCGCGTCGGCGAGCCGCTCGGCCTCGGCGCCCGAGGTCTCGACCTCGATCCAGGTGCCGCGCGAGGCGGCGAGCATGAGAAGGCCCATGATGCTGTCGCCGGTGGTCGACAGCCCGTCCCGGCTGACGGTGGCCTCGGCGTCGAAGGATTCGACGCATTCGGCGAGCTTGGCGGAGGCGCGGGCGTGAAGCCCCTTCACGTTGATGATCTGCAGGCGTCTTGAAGTGGTCATGTTCCGGTGCGTGTCTCCGTCTGCAGTCCCGCATCGACGATCAGGCTGTCGATGTATTTGCGCCCCGCCGTGAGCGCCGCGCGCACCGCCTCGGGGACGGATTTGCCGCGCGACTTGGCGAGCTTGATGAGCATGGGGAGATTGGCGCCGTAGAGAATGCGCCGGTCCGACACCGAGCAGGCCCGAAGCGACAGGTTCGACGGCGATCCGCCGAACATGTCGGTGACGATCACCACGCCGTTGCCGGTGTCGACGGCATCCGCGGCCGAGCAGATCTCGTCCTGCTTGGCGGCGCGGTCGTCGTCGGGCAGGATGGTGATGGCCATGACACCGGTCTGGTGCCCCACCACGTGTTCCACCGCCGCGAGGTATTCGCGTGCGAGGCCCCCATGGGCCACGATGACGATTCCGATCACGCGACTTGTCCCCGTTCGGCCGGCGGAATCCTCGTCCCGGCGCGGCGTTCCAGCTCCCTGTGACGTTTAGACACCTGCCATCCCTCCTTCGCAAGGGTCTTGGCCAATCGTTCGGTCACGGCGACCGACCGGTGTTGCCCCCCGGTACACCCAAAGCCGATGGCGAGATGCGTCTTGCCCTCGGCATGATAGGCGGGCAGCAACGGTAATACAAAATCGCACATCGAGGTGAAGAAGCCGTCAAAGCGGGGGTCGCCCGCAACATGCGCGTCGACCGCGGCATCGCGCCCGTCGAGCGGACGCAGATCGGGCTCCCAGTGCGGGTTGCGCAGAAACCGGCAATCGATCACCAGGTCGAGCCCGCGCGGCAAGCCGCGCTTGTACGAAAAGCTGTGCAGCGTCACCGCCAGCGTCCGCCCCTCGGGCGGGGCGAACCAGCGTTCGATCTCGGCCCGGCCTTCATGCGGCGACAGGCCGGTGGTGTCGATCAGCACGTCGGCGCGCGCCCGGACCGGCCCCAGAAGCTCGCGCTCGCGCGCGATGCCCGCGGCGGGGCTGTCGGCGGGGGCCAGCGGGTGGCGGCGCCGCGTCTCCGAGAACCGCTGCACCAGCACGTCCTCGTCGCAGTCGAGATAGAGCACCTGAAGCGCCATGTCGCTGCGCTGCCCCAGCCGGTCGATGACGTCGATCAGCGCGTCGGTGGTGAAGTCGCGGTTGCGCACGTCGAGCCCGAGCGCCAGCGGGCGCGTCAGCGGCGGGCCCTCCAGAAGCCGTGGCAGCAGCGACAGCGGCAGGTTGTCGATCACCTCGTGGCCGAGATCCTCGAGCAGGTTGATCGCGGTGGTCCGCCCGGCGCCCGAGGGGCCGGTGACCAGCACGAGCGTCTGTCGCCGTTCCTCGGGCGGGTCCGGCACAAGAGGGGAAGCAAGGGCAGGGTCGGGTATCATGGCTCTCTCCGTCCTGCCTTCAGATACTGCAGGATCGCGGGCGCGAAATGGCCCGTCCCGATATCGTGAAGCAAGGGGAGCGAACAGCCCAGATGCGTGACGTGACGTTCCGGCGGCAGACGTGCCGTCTCGGCCCGGCCCAGATCCACGGCGAGGCTCAGCCGCACCGGCCCACATGGCACCGCCCCGAGCAGGCCTACACCGCGCGCCTCGATCATCCCGGCGATGGCGGCGGGGCAGCTCGCCCAGAGCCCGCCGCCCGGCGCGGGGGCGAGATGGGTCCGGTCATCGGCCACCAGATCGCAGCCCAGCCCCATCAGCGCCAGCGCCAACGTCGACTTGCCGCTGCCGGAAGGCCCGGTGATCAGCACGCCGCGCCCGCGCCAGGCCACGCAGCTGGCATGCAGGGTGAGCGGCGGCGGCATCCGCCTCAGACCGGCAGGCCGACCACGAAGCGCGCGCCCAGCGGCTCGGAGGTCGGGTCGGCCTCGGTGGGGCGGATGTTCTCGGCCCAGATCACGCCGCCATGCGCCTCGACGATCTGCTTGGAGATGGCGAGGCCGAGGCCGGAATTGTTGCCGAACTGCTGCTCTGGCCGCTCCGAATAGAAACGCTGGAAGATCTTGCTCAGCGCGTTCTCGGGGATGCCCGGCCCGGTGTCCTCGACCACCACCAGCACCCGGTTCTCGCGCTGGCGCGCCCAGATGCGGATCGCGTCGCCATCCTCGCAGAACGAGATGGCGTTGGTGATCAGGTTGACGAAGACCTGCGCCAGCCGCCCTTCGAGGCCCTGGATCTCGATCGGTCGCGACGGCAGGTCGGCGATGAAGTCGATCCCCTTGAGCGTCGCCTCGCGGCCGAGGAAATCGTTCAGGTTGGTCAGCATCTTGAGAAGGTCGAACCGCTCCTCCTCCTCCTTGACCAGCTCGGCGTCGAGCCGCGAGGCGCTGGAGATGTCCGAGACCAGCCGGTCGAGCCGGCGCACATCGTGCTCGATCACGTCCAGAAGCTTTTCGCGGTGGTCCTCGCGCTTGACGATGCGCAGGCTGCCGACGGCGGAGCGCAGCGAGGCGAGCGGGTTCTTGATCTCGTGCGCGACATCGGCGGCGAACTGTTCGTTGCCCTCGATCCGGTCGTAAAGCGCGGCCACCATGCCGCGCAGCGCCGCCGACAGGCGGCCGATCTCGTCGGGCCGGGCCGTCAGGTCGGGGATGCGCACCTTGGTGGGGGCGAATTTGCGGGCGTTGCGGTCGCGCCCGGTTTCGGCGGCGGCGGCCAGCTCCGACAGCGGGTTGGCGATGGTCGAGGCGAGCACGAGGCTCAGCCCGATCGACACGAGGATGCCGACCACGAACATCTGCAGCACCTGCTCGCGCTCGCGCCGCACCAGCGCGTCGATCTCGCCCGCCGCCGAGGTGACGGCGACGACGCCGACGGCGCGGCGGCCCTGTTGGACCGGCGTGGCCACCGCGAAGATGGTGCGCCCCTGGGCATCGGTGCGGGTCTGCACCGCCGTGCCGCCCGACAGCGCGGGCGAGACCAGCGCCCGCGCCGCGTCGGCGGTGCCGAAGGCAGGCGCCGGGGCGCTGGCGGGCGAGAGCAGCCCGGCGATCGCCTCCCAGCCGGCGTTGAGCATGTCGGTCAGCACCGTGCCGCCGGGGTCGAGGGCGAGCCCGCTCACCGCCGTGCCGTCCTGGGCCGCGGTTTCGCCCACCAGCCGGCCCGACGGGTCGAACACCCGCAGCTCGATCCCGTCGCGCAGATCGAGAGAGCCGAGGCTGGCGGCCACGTCGATCCCGTCGCCGGTGATCAGGTTGACCGGCCCGCCCGAGGGCAGCTGCACCTCGAACAGGTCGGCAATCAGCTCGGCCTGGCTGACCAGCGAGGAGGCGCGCTGAAAGGCGAGATTGTCGCGCGACGGCGCGAGATAGAGCATCCCCGCCACCAGCAGCAGCAGCGCGATCAGGTTGAAGGTGATGATCTTGCGCGCCAGCGGCGAGCGGTTGAGCTGCACCAGCCTGCGGCGGCGGCGCGGGGCGGTCCCGGTCTCCGGCGTCACCCAGTCCTCGCCGAGCACCACCCGCTCCTGCGCCTCACCGCCGGTCCGGGCGGCGCGCCGGACCGAGTTGAGATCCCGCACGTCGATCTTGGGGGCGGCGGTCATGGCGCGCTCATCCTCCGGGGAAAGCCCTGTTATTCCTCGTTGTAGCGGTAGCCGATCCCGTAGAGGGTCTCGATCGCCGAGAAATCGGGATCGGCGTTGCGCATCTTCTTGCGCAGCCGCTTGATGTGGCTGTCGATGGTGCGGTCGTCGACATAGACCTGGTCGTCATAGGCCACGTCCATCAGCTGGTCGCGGCTCTTGACGAAGCCCGGGCGCTGGGCCAGCGCCTGCAGCAGCAGGAACTCGGTCACGGTGAGCGACACGTCGCGGCCCTTCCAGCTCACGGCGTGGCGCAGCGGGTCCATGGTCAGATGGCCGCGCTCCATCACCTTGTTGTCCTCGGCGACCTCGACCGGCTCGCCCGAGATCGCGTCCTGGCGGCGCAGCAGCGTGCGGATGCGCTCCACCAGCAGGCGCTGGGAAAACGGCTTCTTGACGTAATCATCGGCCCCCATGCGCAGGCCCAGAACCTCGTCGATCTCGTCATCCTTGGAGGTCAGGAAGATCACCGGCATCTGGGTCTTCTGGCGCAGCCGCTGCAGCAGGTCCATGCCGTCCATGCGCGGCATCTTGATGTCGAGCACGGCCATGTCGGGCAGCTTCTTGTTGAAGGCGTCGAGCGCCTGTTGGCCGTCATTGTAGGTTTCGACCTCGAAGCCCTCGGCCTCGAGCGTCATCGCCACGGATGTCAGGATGTTCCGGTCGTCATCCACCAGCGCGATTTTCGACATTGGCATCCCTTTCCAGCTCGATTTCTTCTTTTGGGCTTTGATCCGTCATCCTGTTTTGCCTCCCCCAAATCAAGAGCGCAGAGCGAATCGCAGCCTCAATGCCGCCCCATTTGTGCCGAAATGGGATAACCAATGGCTAAAATGCCTCACCTTTTCGGGGCGGACGGCGGCGGATTCGCCGCCTCCGAAGCGGGGCGGGACGCGTGGGGCGGGGCGGTTGCGCTAACAGTCAGGATGGTTGCGCTAACTGGATGGCCGCCTTGGAAATCATCGTGTTAAGCCGGTTGCAACGGGTCGGAAGGGCGGCCCTGTCGAGAGGAGCCGGACGATGCAGCATGGACGCGTGAACCCCGAAATGACGCTCGAGGCGCAGGGCGTGACGGGGCTGGGGGAGGTCTATTACAACCTCACCGAACCACAGCTGATGCAGGCCGCGATTCGCGCCGGCGAAGGCACGCTGGGACAGGGCGGCACGTTGCTCGTGACCACCGGCCAGCACACCGGCCGCAGCCCCCGCGACAAGTTCGTGGTCCGCTCCGCCACCACCGAGAACACCATCTGGTGGGAGAACAACGCCGCGATGGCGCCGGAAGGCTTCGCCACGCTCAAGGCCGACATGCTGGCCCATCTCGCGGGCCGCAAGGTGCATGTGCAGGATCTTCATGCCGGCGCCGATCCGGCGCACCGCATCGACGTGCGCATGGTGACCGAGCTGGCCTGGCACGGGCTGTTCATCCGCCACCTGCTGCGCCGCCCCGAGCGCGCCGCGCTCGACGGCTTCGTCCCCGAATACACCGTCATCAACGCGCCGAGCTTCCGCGCCGACCCCGAACGGCATGGCTGCCGCTCCGGCACCGTCATCGCGATCAATCTCGACGAGAAGACGATCCTGATCGGCGGCACCGAATACGCGGGCGAAAACAAGAAGGCCGTGTTCACGCTGCTGAACTACCTGCTGCCGGAAAAGGGCATCATGCCGATGCACTGCTCGGCCAACCACGCGCCGGGCAACCCCGTGGACACCGCCGTCTTCTTCGGCCTGTCGGGCACCGGCAAGACCACGCTTTCGGCCGACCCGTCCCGCGTGCTGATCGGCGATGACGAACACGGCTGGTCCGAGCGCGGCACCTTCAACTTCGAGGGCGGCTGCTACGCCAAGACGATCAGCCTCTCGGCCGAGGCCGAGCCCGAGATCTATGCCACCACGCGCAAGTTCGGCACCGTGATCGAGAACATGGTGCATGACGCCGACACGCTGGAGCTCGATTTCGAGGACAGCTCGCTCACCGCGAACATGCGCTGCGCCTACCCGCTGCACTACATCTCCAACGCCTCCGAGGACGCGCTGGGCGGGCATCCCAAGAACATCGTGATGCTGACCTGCGATGCCTTCGGCGTGCTGCCCCCGATCGCGCGGCTGACGCCGGCGCAGGCGATGTACCACTTCCTGTCGGGCTTCACCTCCAAGGTGGCCGGCACCGAGCGCGGCGTGACCGAGCCCGAGCCGACCTTCTCGACCTGCTTCGGCGCGCCCTTCATGCCGCGCCGCCCCGAGGAATACGGCAAGCTCTTGCAGGACAAGATCGGCAATCACGGTGCCACCTGCTGGCTGGTGAACACCGGCTGGACCGGTGGCGCCTATGGCACCGGCAAACGCATGCCGATCGCCGCGACCCGCGCGCTGCTCTCGGCGGCGCTCGACGGCACGCTGGCCGAGGGCGCCTTCCGCAAGGATGCGAATTTCGGCTTCGACGTGCCGGTCTCGGTCGAGGGTGTCGACGACGCGCTGCTCGATCCGCGCGGCACATGGGCCGACGCCGCCGCCTATGACGCGCAGGCCGCCAAGCTGGTGCAGATGTTCGCCGACAATTTCGCGCAATACGTCCCGCATATCGACGAGGACGTGCGCGCCGCCGCCATCGGCTGAGGAGAGCCGAGAGGGCGGGGCGGCGCTTGACAGGGAGGAGCGCCGCCCCCCTCATGGCCGGGCGAATAGGAGGAGATCCGCCCGTGCCGAGCCTGCGTCCCGCCCTGCTGATCGCCCTGCTGCTGGCCGCCGCCCCCGGCCATGCGCAAAGGGCGGGCGCGGCGGCCCCCGGAGAGGAGCCGGGGGCCGCACCGGCGATCGAAATCGACGCCGAGACCGAAGCGGCACCCGATCCGGCGTCCGATCCGGCGTCCGGCCCCGAGGCCGGAACGGGGGAGGAGGCCGGGGCCTCGGATGTCGATCTTTCCACTCTCATGGTCATCGCGCCATGGCCGCGCCCGCTGCCGCTGTCGGACGGGCGCGCGGGGCTGTCGGACCGCGTCTCCATCGAGGTCGATGGCACGCCGGTCCACGGCCTGCTGGCGACACCGCCGGGCGGGCCCGCGCCGGTGGTGCTGTTGCTGCACGGCTTCACCGGCGACCGCGACGAGCTCGACATCGCGGGCGCGGGCGAGGGGGTGTTCGCCCGCACCGCCCGGCTGCTGGCCGAGGCGGGCTATGCCAGCCTGCGCATCGATTTCCGCGGCTCGGGCGAAAGCACCGAAGGCTTCGATTTCGCGCGCACCACCTTCGACAGCCAGATCGCCGACGCGCAGGCCGCGCTCGACTGGCTGGCCGCGGATGCGCGCGTCCTCGGGCGGCCCTACCTGATCGGCTGGAGCCAGGGCGGGCTGGTCGCGGCCTCCGTCGCCGGGCGCGGCGCGCCGGTCGAGGCGGTGGCGCTCTGGGCCGGGGTGGCCGATCCGCAGATCACCTTCGCCACGCTGTTCGGGCCGAAGATGCTGGAGCAGGGCGTGCTGTCGCCCGAGCCGACCAGCGTGACGCTGCCATGGGGGGCCGAGATCACGCTGGCGCAGCCCTTTTTCGAAGCCATCCTCGACGCCGACCCGCTGGCCGAGATCGCGCGCTATGACGGGCCGCTCTTCGTCGCCCAGGGCAGCGAGGACGCCACCGTCGACCCGGCGCAGGCCGAGATGTGGCTGTCGGCCCATGACGGGCCGGAGGAGCTGTGGCTGCGCGAGATGGACCACGCCTTCGATGCCTATCAGGGCCCCGACCGGCTCGACGAGATGGTCGCCGCCACCGTCGCCTTCTTCGACCTCTTGGGCGCGCCCTAGCGGATCGGCAGCATCAGCGCGTCCGAAAGCGCGCAGTCGCGGATCACGTCCGCGCCGCAATCGCGCGGCGCAAGATCGCGGGTCAGGCAGATCCGCACCTCCTGCACCATGCCCTCCCGGCAGGTCACGGTGAGCCCGTCCGCCGAAAGATCCGGGTTGTCGCGCAAAAAAGCCTGCTCGACCACCGCGGCGGGCAGGGTGATCTCGTCATTCAGCCTGCGGAATTCCTCGGGCCGCTCGATTTGCGCGAAGGCCGCGCGCGCCGTGTCGAAATAGGTCTCCGACGACAGGCCCGAACAGGTGCCGTGCTTCTTCCACTGGTGCCAGGCCGAACCGCCGGTGCCCATGATGTCGGCCATCGCGCCCGTGTCGCGGCGCGACGGCGGGCGCGCGCCGGTGTCGCAGTAATCGGGCCAGCCCGTCTCGTATTGCGGCCAGAGCCCGTGCAGCACCCAGCCCAGGTCGCGGTCCTCGTCGCACTGCGCCGAGCCGCGCGCGTCACCTTCGCGCGCGCACCAGCCGGGCGACCAGCTTAGGCTCACCACGTAGTAATCGAATTCGCCCGCCGTCTCGGCCCGCAGCGGCGAGGCCAGAAGCGCCAGCGCCGCGATCGCTCTTGCCGCAAGGGTCATTTATGTCTTTCCTCCTGCCTGTGTGATCCCTATATAGCCCGTTGAGTTCCCCGAAAATGGAAACCAAGGACCGCCAGGCGGTCCGCCCCAGGCCGGGGCCGGGGGAAGACGTGCTTTCGAAAGGGTGTTCCAATGGCTGACAAACCGCTCATGGCGAAGGCCACCGCCGTCTGGCTGGTGGACAACACGACGATCAGCTTCAAGCAGATCGGCGATTTCTGCGGGCTGCACGAGCTCGAGGTGCAGGGCATCGCCGATGGCGACGTGGCCGCCGGCGTGAAGGGGTTCGATCCCGTCGCCAACAACCAGCTGACGCAGGACGAGATCGACAAGGCCGAGAAGAACCCGCTGCACAAGCTGAAGCTCAAGTTCAACGCCTCCGCCCAGGGCGAGGAAAAGCGCCGCGGCCCGCGCTACACGCCGCTGTCCAAGCGCCAGGACCGCCCCGCCTCGATCCTGTGGCTGGTGAAGTTCCACCCCGAGCTCAGCGACGGCCAGATCTCCAAGCTGGTCGGCACCACCAAGCCGACGATCCAGGCGATCCGCGAGCGCACCCACTGGAACATCGGCAACATCGACCCGATCGACCCCGTCGCGCTGGGCCTGTGCCGCCAGTCCGAGCTCGACGCCGCCGTGCAGCAGGCCAACGCCAAGCGCCTGCGCGACGGCTCGGCCATGACCGATGACGAACGCCGCAAGCTGGTCTCCACCGAGCAGAGCCTCGGCATGTCGTCCGAGCCCAAGATCCCCGCCTCGATGAGCGGTCTCGAAGGCTTCACCCTCTCCGAGAGCAACGCCACCGAGGAGGAGCCCGAGGAAGAAGAGGACACGCGCGACGTCAAGGACGCCGACAGCTTCTTCAACCTGCCCAAGGGCGGCGATGACGAGGACGACGACGAAAAGTGATCTCCGGCGCGCCGGGGGCCTTGCGCCCCTGGCGGCACGGCGCGCGGGTCAGGCCTGAACGGTCTGGCCCGTTTGCGTTTGCGTGTCCGGGTCGGGAAAGACCCGCTCGTAGCCCCAGGTGAAGGCGAAGGTGTAGACGAGGTAGAACATCGCGAAGGTCATCTGGACCACGAAGGATTCGACATAGCCGAGACCCAGCCACCATGAGAAGATCGGCAGCAGGATCAGCACCAGCCCCAGCTCGAACGCCGTGGCGTGCAGCACCCTCAGCGGCAGCGTCTTGGCGGTGGTGCCGCGCCAGCGCTTCATCGCGTGGTCGAAGCCGAAATTGAACGTGTAGTTCCAGCAGGTCGCCACCAGCGACGAGATCACGCTGATCGCGCCGATGTCGAACAGCGGAAAGCCGTAGACCCAGCTGCCGAGCGGCGTGACCAGCGCCAGCCCCAGAAGCTCGAAGCTGACGGCCTGACGGATACGATCTGATTTGGTGCGCATGGAGCCTCCGCATTGCCATGTCCGCCGGGCCGTCCCGGTATGTCATGCCCACGATGGGGGGAGGTCGTCCTCGCTTCTTCAGGTAGATAGCCGACGGATCGGTTCTGCCGCAAGAGGTTACAGGTTGCGCCGCGCCCTGAGCGCCGCGCTGATCGTGCCGTCGTCGAGATAATCGAGCTCGCCGCCCACCGGCACGCCCTGTGCCAGCGAGGTCACCGACACCTCCGGCAGCTGGTCGGCGATGTAATGCGCCGTGGTCTGCCCGTCGATCGTCGCGCCAAGCGCGAGGATCACCTCGGACACCGCCTCGGCGCGCACCCGGTCCATCAGCCGCGGGATGCGCAGCTCCTCGGGGCCCACGGCGTCGAGCGCCGAAAGCGTGCCGCCGAGCACGTGGTAGCGGCCCTTGAACACGCCCGCGCGTTCCATCGCCCAAAGATCGGCCACGTCCTCGACCACGCAGATCTGCCCCGTCGCGCGGCGCTCGTCGGCGCAGATGCCGCAGACATCGCCGGTGCCGACATTGCCGCAGTTGAGACATTCGCGCGCGGTCGCGCCCACCTCCGTCATCGCCTCGGCGAGCGGGGTGAGCAGCGTGCCGCGCTTCTTGACCAGATGCAGCACCGCGCGCCGCGCCGAGCGCGGCCCGAGACCGGGCAGGCGCGACATCAGCTCGATCAGTTTGTCGATCGCCTCGCGGTCACCGCTCATGACCGGGCCTTGCGCGGGCGGATGCGGCGGATCTGCGTATTTGGGGAATGGTGAAGCAGGGCGGGCCTCAGAACGGCAGGTTCATGCCCGCGGGCAGGCCGAGCTCTTCCTGGATCTTCTTCATCTCCTGCTGCGACCGCTCGGTCGCGCGCGACTGCGCGTCCTTGATCGCGGCGAGGATCAAATCCTCGACCACCTCCTTTTCGGAGGCCACGAAAATCGACGGGTCGATGTCGAGCCCGGTCAGCTCGCCCTTGGCCGTCGCGGTCGCCTTCACCAGGCCCGCGCCGCTCTCGCCGGTCACGGTGATGGTGTCGAGATCCTCCTGGATCTTCGCCATCTTGCCTTGCATCTCCTGCGCGGCCTTCATCATCTTGGACATGTCGCCCAGGCCACCAAGCCCCTTGAACATCGCTGATCTCCTCGAATGCGTTGCGCCAGAGATACGGTCGCGCAGGCCCTGTCACAAGGGCGACGGCCGATTTGCGCTCACTCTTCCTCGAACGGGTCCCATTCGTCCTCGACCTCGGCCAGCGCCTCCTCGGCCGCGTGCTGGCTGCGCTCGGCCTCGGTGCGGATCTCGGTGATCTGCGCCTTGGGAAAGGCCGCGAAGACCGCGCGCACCAGCGGGTGCGCCTCGGCCTCCTGTCTCAGCGCGTTGGCCGCCGCGTCGCGGGTCTCGGCGATGGTGGGCGCGCCGCCTTCATTGGCGACGCTGATCGCCCAGCGTGCGCCGGTCCAGGCCTGCAGCTTCTGGCCCAGCCGCTGCGCCATGTCGGACCGGGCATCCGCCGTCGGCTCGAACTCGATCCGGCCGGGGGCATAGCGCACCAGCCGCAGCGTCGTCTCGACCTCGATCAGCATGTGCACGTCGCGATGCGTGCGGATCAGCTCGACCACCTGCTCGAAGCTGGCATAGCGGGCGAGAGGATTCTCCGCCTGCGCCATGGCGGGCTGGGCCGAGCCGCGGGCCGACGGGCCCGAAGGCCCGGCATGGGTGGGGGCGGGCGCGCCGCGCGCCTGCGTGGTGCCGCCCGGCGCCGGGCGGGCGCCACCACCACCACCCCCGCCGCCCGAAGGGGGCGGGGGGACGGGCGCGTCGGCCAGCTTGCGCACCAGCTCCTCGGGGCTCGGCAGGTCGGCCACATGGGTCAGCCGGATCACCGCCATCTCGGCGGCCATCATCGCGTTGGGGGCATGGGCGACCTCTTCGAGCGCCTTCAGCAGCATCTGCCACAGGCGGGTCAGAACCCGCATCGGCAGGTTCTCGGCCATGGCCGCGCCGCGCGCCCGCTCGTCGGGGCCGACGGTGGGGTCGTCGGCGGCCTCGGGCGTGATCTTGATCACCGACACCCAATGCGCGATCTCGGCCAGATCGCGCAGCACCGCCATCGGATCGGCCCCTTCGGCGTATTGCGCCGACAATTCGGTCAGCGCCGAGGCCGCGTCGCCCTTCAGGATCATGTCGAACAGGTCGAGCACCCGGCCACGATCCGCCAGACCCAGCATCGCGCGGATCTGTTCGGCCGTGGTCTCGCCCGCGCCGTGGCTGATCGCCTGGTCCAGAAGCGAGGTCGCATCGCGCGCGGAGCCTTCGGCGGCCCGCGTGATCAGCGCCAGCGCGTCATCGGCGATCTGCGCCCCTTCGGCGTCGGCGATGCGGCGCAGCATCCCGATCATCACCTCGGGCTCGATCCGGCGCAGGTCGAATCGCTGGCAGCGCGACAGCACCGTCACCGGCACCTTGCGGATCTCGGTGGTCGCGAAGATGAACTTCACGTGCTCGGGCGGCTCCTCCAGCGTCTTCAGAAGCGCGTTGAACGCCCCCGTCGACAGCATGTGCACCTCGTCGATGATGTAGACCTTGTAGCGCGCCGAGGCCGCCCGGTAATGCACGCTGTCGATGATCTCGCGGATATTGGCGACGCCGGTGTTCGAGGCCGCGTCCATCTCCATCACGTCGACATGGCGGCCCTCCATGATCGCCGTGCAATGCTCGCACTGGCCGCAGGGCTCGGTGGTGGGGCCGCCCTGACCGTCGGGGCCGATGCAGTTCATGCCCTTGGCGATGATCCGCGCGGTGGTGGTCTTACCGGTGCCGCGGATGCCGGTCATGATGAAGGCCTGCGCGATGCGGTTGGCGGCAAAGGCGTTCTTCAGCGTGCGCACCATCGCGTCCTGGCCCACGAGATCGGCAAAGGTCTCGGGCCGGTACTTGCGGGCGAGAACCTGGTAGGCGGGGGCGTCGGACATGCATCGGGCTCCGGGGATCGGGACCGGGCCAAACTAGGCGCAGGCGACGCCGAGGTCCACCTCGCGGCGGCTCACAACAACCACAGGATCGCCCCCGTGGCCAATCCGCCGAGCGACAGCATGAGCGCGAGGGCCAGCATCCGCCGCGCGCCTTGCGCCTCGGCGTCATGGCTGGAAATGCGCGCCTGCGCGCGCCGCGCCTCGCGCGCCGCGGCGGCAAAGATCAGCAGCGCGATCAGGATGAAGATCGAGGCGACGGCCTTGGCCAGCCAGGTCGGTTCGAACGCGCCGAACACCGCCTTGAGACCGATCGCCACGCCGAGCGCGGCCATGCCGGTGCGCATCCAGCCCGCGAAGGTCCGTTCATTGGCCAGAAGCGTCCGGTCCTCGGCCCAATCGGTGCGGTCCTCGGCCCATTCGGTCCTGGCGTCGGTCTCGCGGTCGCCTTCGGTCTTGTCCATGCGTCCTCCTGCCGGACCATCAGGCCCGGCAGGAGGCGGAGAATCAATCGCCTTTGCGGCGGCGCGCGCCACGCTGGATCGACTTGTTGCGCCGGGTGATGGACTTGCCCCGCGCGCGGCCCTCGGCCAGCGTCTCGCTGTTGTGCCGGTCCTCGGCCTCCAGCTTGCGCCAGCGCGCCAGCCGCGCGGGGTCGAGATCGCCCGTCTCGATGGCGGCGCGCACCGCGCAGCCCGGCTCGGTCTCGTGCGCGCAATCCGAGAAACGGCACCGCGCCACCAGATCGGTCACGTCGTCGAACAGCTCCTCGATACCCTCGGCGGTGTCGGTGAGCTGCAGCTCGCGCATCCCCGGCGTGTCGATCAGCCAGCCGCCGGCGCGGCAGCGCCTGAGCGCGCGGTGGGTGGTGGTGTGGCGGCCCTTGGCGTCGTCCTCGCGGATGCCCGCCGTCGCCTCGGCCCCGCCGGTGAGCGCGTTCTGCAGCGTCGTCTTGCCGACGCCCGACGAGCCGACGAGCGCCAGCGTCTGGCCGGGCTTGCACCACGGCTCCAGCCGCGCCGCGTCCGCGATGTCGCGCGCATCGAGCGCCATGGCCACCACCAGCGGCGAAATCGCGCGCGCCTGTGCCAGGTAGGGGGCCGGGTCGTCCACCATGTCGGATTTGGTGAGGATCACCAGCGGCAGGCAATCGCCCGCCATCGCCAGCGCCACGTAGCGCTCCAGCCGCGCCGGGTTGAAGTCGTCATTGCAGCTGGTGACGATGCCCAAGCTGTCGACATTGGCGGCCACGAGCTGGCGCGACACGGTGTGACCGGCGGCGCGGCGGGCGATCTGGCTGCGCGGGGCCAACCGGGTCCGCGCCGCGCCGTCGCGCATGCCGACCCAGTCGCCCACGGCAAAGCTGCCGGCGCCGGAGGGCGCCATGAGCTTGACCGGGCCGTCGGGCGTCAGCGCCACGAGCAGGGTACGATGGATTTCGGCCACGCGCGCGGGCGCGTCGCCATCTTCGAGCTGTCGCGCGAAGTGATCCGACCAGCCGAGGTCGGAAAGTGTGAGATTCGTCAATGTTTTGATCCCGTCACGAAAGAACACGGGCCCGCCGGGGCGGGCAGCTTCGCGTCGGGCGCAGGGCGGCTCAGGCGGCCCCGGCCCGGAGGGCGATCACAATCTCCATGATGTCCTCCGTCATTCGTGCGTCATGCGGGTGAGAGGCTGAACACGACCCAAGCGGGACTCGTTGCGGCTGCTTCCTTCCGGACCTGACCGGGTTGGCGAGGCGCCTGCCCGCGCCAACCTCTCAAATCGCGATATAGGGAAGGGTGCGGCGGGACGCAAGCCCGTCCCGCGCCGCGTCAGGCCGGAAGCGGCAGCAGCCCCGCGGCGCGCGCGCCCGCCACGAGACTCTCGGCCAGATGCGTGGCGTGGCGGCCGTCGCTGGGGTTCAGATCCGGCACCTGCACCACCGTCATGCGCGCGGCCATGCCCGCCTGCGCGCCGGTCTCGCTGTCCTCGAAGACGAGACAGCGGGCGGGGGCGGCGCCAAGCCGGCGCGCGGCCTCGAGATAGGCGTCGGGGGCGGGCTTGGCGGCGTCGACGTCCTCGACCGTCACGATGGCGTCGAGATGTGCGTCGAGCCCGGCGGCGCGGATCTTGGCCAGCCCCGGCGCGCGGCGCGAAGAGGTGGCGATCGCCATCGGCAGGCCGAGATCCGCGATCGCCGCGATCAGCGCCTCCGCCCCGGTCTTGAGCGCCAGCCCCGGCGCGAGCCGGGCTTCGACCCGCGCGTCCCAGTCGGCGTAGAAACGCTGCGCGTCGAGCGGCTGGCCGGTGTGCGCGCGGATCAGCTCGACCCGGCGGTCGTCATGCACGCCCGCGAGGCTTTCGAAGAAATCGACGCCGATCTCGATGCCCTGGGCGGCCAGCGCCGGCAGCGCCGCCTCGTTGCACAGCGTCTCGGTGTCGACCAGCGTGCCGTCGAGGTCGAAGATCACGGCGTCATAGCGGCGGGGCATCTGGGCGTCCTTGTCCTGGCCGGGCCGCCATAGCCAAGCCTGGGCGCGGAGTCGATGGGCGGCGGCCCGCTCTCGGGGCCGAAACGCAGCCGGTAGCGGTAGAGCCCGTCATCGCCGAGGCCGAGCGGCGCGATGTCGCGGCTGCCGATCAGGAGCGCGGCGGCGCAGGCCTCGGGCGGGGCCTCGAACCACGCGGCGGTGCCGGGCAGGGCGGCAAAACGCCAGGAACGGCGCGGGCGCGGCGTCACCGGCGCGGCCGAAAGATGCGCGCGCAGCGCCGCGCGCAGCGACGGCGCCTCCACCGCCACGCGCCCGCCGCGCAGGCCCTGCGGCAGCGGCCCCGTGCCGGTCAGCCTGTGGCTGCTGGTGGCGACGACGAAGCGGTCCTCTGGGCCGACCGGGCGGCCCGCATGGCGCAGATCGCCGATCCGCGCCCCGGCCGGGCGGCTCGGGTCGATGCGCCAGCTCAGCCCGTCGATCACGTCGAAGCCGTAAGGGGGCCTGCGCGGGTCGATCAGCCGCTGGTCGCGGCGCTGCGGCAGCACCTGGCAGAACGTCGCCGCCCCGCCTTCGAGCCAGGCCAGCAGCTCCGCGCGCCGGACCACCGACAGGCAGAGCCGGTCGGGATGCGGCTGCAGCGCCCGCAGGTGGCGTTCCGTCACCGGCCCCGGCGGCAGCGACAGGTAGCCCTCGGCGCCGGCATGCCCGCCGCTTCGGAACGGGCTGACCGCGACCAGCAGCGGCAGCGCCGCCTCGGGGCGCCCGACCAGCAGCCGCCGCGCCGCCGCGCGCCACGCATCGGCGATGAGCTGCAACGAAGCGTCCGGCGCGACCAGCGCGAAATGGCTGGTGATCGGCAGGGTGGTATGGCCGACCGGGCGGCGCAGCAGGCGCCGGGTGCGCAGATGCGCCCGCTGCGCCGGGGCCGCCGTGGCGGGGTCGTGGGGCGGGCCGGTCCGGGCCACGGTGTCGAGCCGCCCGGTGCCGTACACCACCCGCCAGCGCCCGCGCGCGCTGCGGTGCAGTTCGAGATCGATGACGCCCAGATGGCTGCCGAACCTGCCGGGCTGCACCATCGGCGTGCCGCGCAGCACGCCGGGGGCGCCCGGCGCGGGATGCGCCGCATGCGTGTGGCCGAGAAACAGCGCGTCGATCCCGGGCAGCGCCGCCAGCGCCCGGCCCGCGTTCTCGGCGCCGGGCAGGGGCCGCTCGGGGCCCGTGCCGCAATGCGCCAGCGCGACGACGATGTCGGCCCCCCGCCGGCGCAGCGCGCCGGCCTGCGCCCGGGCCTGCGCGACAATGTCGCCCGCCGCGATCCGCCCGGCGAGCCGCATCCGGTCCCATTCGACCGTCTGCGGCGGCGCCACGCCGACCACGCCGATCCGCAGCACCCGCATCTTCCCGTCCCGCGTGCGCAGCCTGCGCCGCAACAGCAGCCCCTCGGGCGCGAGAGGCGTGGCCGGGCAGGTCAGGTTGGCGCTGGTGACGGGGTGGCCGAGCTGCCCCAGCACCCGCCGCAAGAGGCCGAGCCCGTGGTTGAATTCATGGTTGCCAAGCGTGCCCGCGTCGTAGCCGAGCCCGTTCATCGCCGCCGCCATCGCGTGTGGCCCGCCGCCGGTCCCTTGCGCCAGCCGCGCGCTTTCGGCATCGGCCATGGGGTTGCCATGCAGGAAATCGCCGTTGTCGAACAACAGCGTATTGGCCGCGCGCCGCCGGTGGTCGCGGATCAGCGGCGCAAGGCGCGACAGGCCCAGCGGCGCGTGCCGGTCGGTGAGATAATCCCAGGGCAGCACGTGGCCATGCAGGTCCGTCGTGCCCAGAAGCCGCAGCGCGATCCGTTCGCTTTGCCCGGCCCAGCTGTCTTGCAGCAAGTCAGGATCGGTCCGCATGCCCCCGCCCCCCTGTCGTCGCCCCGGCTCCCGCGCAGCGGCTGACTTCAACTTTAAGGGTAGCCGCGCATCTGCATAGCTTTACATCGGCGGAATGCTGCGCATTGTGCCGCGTGTCGCAACGTCACGACAGGGGAGACCGCGCATGGCCGCGTCAGATCGGATCACCTTCGGGGGTGGCGGGCTCGACCGGGCCGCCGCGCTGCGCGGCGATTCGCGGGCCGTCGCCGCGCTTGCCGCGCGGCCGGGGGCGCGGGTGCTGCCGCTGTGGCGGGGCCGGATGCTGCTGTCGGGCGAGGGGCTCGTGGCGCTGCCCTTCGATCACCCCGCGCTCGCCGGCGCGACGCCCGCCGAAGAGGCGGAGACGGTGCTGCTCGGGCGCTGTGCGGCGGGCGAAGGGATCTGGGCGCGGCCCCTGTCCGACTGGGACGGCGCGCCGCAGGAAACGGCGCCGGGCGAGGAGGTGGCGCATCCCGCGATCGGCGGCGCGGCCTTTGCCGAATTGCGCGGCCGCATGGCCGGTCTCGGCGCGCGGGAGGCGGAGCTTGCGGCGATGGGGCGCGCGGTGCTGAACTGGCACGACGCGCACCGGTTCTGCGCCCGCTGCGGCGCGCCCAGCCATGTGGCCGAGGCGGGCTGGCGGCGCGCCTGTCCGGCCTGCGGGGCGCAGCATTTCCCGCGCACCGACCCGGTGGTCATCATGCTGGTGACGCATGGCGACGCGGTGCTCCTGGGCCGCGCGCCGGGCTGGCCCGAGGCGATGCATTCGGTGCTGGCGGGCTTCGTCGAGCCGGGCGAGACGGCCGAGGCGGCGGTGCGCCGCGAGGTGGCCGAAGAGGTCGGCGTGACGGTCGGGCCGGTCGATTACGTGGCCAGCCAGCCCTGGCCGTTCCCGGCCTCGCTGATGCTCGGCTTTCATGCCCGCGTCACCGGCCCCGAGCGCCCCGTGCTGCGGCCCGACCCGGCCGAGATCGCCGCCGCGCACTGGGTGCCGCGGCAGCGGCTGGCGCGGATCTTCGCGGGCGAGGACCACGCGATCCGGGCGCCGCTGCGCGGCGCGATCGCGCGGCATCTCATGTGGAACTGGCTTGCGGGCCGGCTGGATTGACGCGAGAACCGGGGCCGCGGGCGATCACGCGCCCCATGAGGCAGAGCGAGGCAGAGCCATGGAATTCTCGTCGCAGCAGCGGGTCGCGGCCCCGCGCGATTTCGTGTTCGAGCAGGCCAGCGACTTCACCGCCTTCGAGCGGCAGGCGCTGCGCCGGGGCATCGAGGTCGAAAGCCGGGGCGGCCCCGATCCGCTGGGCCGCGGCTGGAGCGCCGCCGTCCCGGTGATGGGCCGCGAGCGGCAGATCGTCGCCGAGATCGTCGGCTATGACGCGCCGCGCGACTACGCGGTGCGCGGCGAAAGCTCGGGCGTGGAGATCCTGCTTAGGGTCGAGGCGCTGGAGGCCGAAAGCGGCAGCCAGCTGGGCCTGTCGGTGACGATGGCGCCGCGGTCGATGCCCGGACGGCTGGTGCTGCAATCGCTCAAGCTGGCGCGCGGCTCGCTGGAGAGCCGCCTCGCGGGGCGGCTCGAAGGCTATGCCCGCGAGATCGAGGCGCGCTGGGCCCGCCGCGCGGGCTGAGCCCCCGAAAGCCCGCCCGCTCAGCCGCGCGGCGCCGTCTCGTGGCGGCGCGGCGCGGCCGGGAACACGCCCATCAGCCGGATGCTGTCGGTGAAGTAGTCCAGCTCGTCGAAGGCGAGCTGGACGTTGCGGTCGTCGGGGTGGCCCTCGATCTCGGCATAGAACTGGGTCGCGGTGAAATGGCCGCCGACCATGTAGCTTTCGAGCTTGGTCATGTTGACGCCGTTGGTCGCGAAGCCGCCCATCGCCTTGTAGAGCGCGGCGGGAATGTTTCGCACGCGAAACACGAAGCTGGTCATCATGCCCGCGCTGCCGCGCCGCTTGAGATCGGGCTCGCGCGCCATCACCAGAAACCGCGTGGTGTTGCGGTCGTGATCCTCGATGTGGCGCGCCAGCACGTCGAGCCCGTAGATGTCGGCCGCGATCTCGGAGGCCAGCGCCGCGTGGCGCGGATCGCCGGCCTCGGCGATGGCGCGGGCCGATCCGGCGGTGTCGGCGCCGGTGTGCGGGGTGATGGAATGCTCGCGCAGGAAACCGCGGCACTGGCCCAGAAGCACGGTGTGGCTGGTCGCGGTCTCGACCTGCGCGAGCCGCGCGCCCTTCACGCCGAGCAGGTTGATATGCACCCGCACGAAGGCCTCGTCGACGATGTGCAGCCCGCTTTCGGGCAGCAGGTGGTGCACGTCGGCCACCCGGCCATAGGTCGAATTCTCGACCGCGATCATGCCCAGATCGGCATCGCCGCGGCGCACCGCCTCGATCGCGTCCTCGAAGGTGGTGCAGGGCAGGGGCTCCATTTTGGGCCGCGCCTCGGCGCAGGCCTGGTGCCCGTAGGCGCCGAGCTCCCCCTGGAATGCGATGCGTCCGGCCATGGCGGATCCTCCCCTGAACAGGCGTCCCCATAAGGGCAATTGGTCGCGGGACTACACCTTGCACCCCGGCACGGGAAGCGGATACATACCCCCGAAACGCCGAACGGAATGGAACGCGACATGTTCGACACGATGACCCTGACCAAGGTCGTTGGCGGCCTTTGCGGCACGCTGCTGGTCTTCCTCCTTGGTGGCTGGGCCGCCGACATCATCTATGGTGGCGGCCATGGGGGCCATCACGGCGAGGTCGAACAGGCCTATTCCATCCCGGTCGAGGATGGCGGCGATGCCGGCGCGGCCGAGGAAGAGGCCGTGCCCTTCGAGGAGATCTATGCCTCGGCCGATGCGAGCGCCGGCGAAGGCGTGTGGCGCAACTGCCGCTCCTGCCACGCGCTCGAAGAGGGCGTGAACGGCACCGGCCCGTCGCTGCACGGCGTGGTCGGCCGCGCGGTGGGCGCCGAGGCGGGCTACAGCTATTCCGGCGCGCTCGTCGCGGTGGCCGATGTCTGGAGCCCCGAGAACCTGAACGGCTTTCTCGAAGCGCCGCGCGATTACGCGCCGGGCACCAAGATGACCTATAACGGTCTCAAGGACGCCGAGGACCGCGCCAATCTCATCGCCTATCTCGATACGATCAACTGATCCCGCCCTTTGGGTGCTGCGCTTCAGGGCCGCCCCGACGGGGCGGCCCTTTTTGCATCCCGCGATGCGGCAGACACGCGCCGCTCACGCATTCTCGCCTTGAACGTCAGGCGCTTGCGCCGCTAGCCTCGCCTTCAGGCTGTCCCGCCGGAGGAGTGCAAGATGTAAGCGACCCGCCACACCGCCCGTGCCGTTTCCCGCCCCGTGGGCGAGGCGCGCCTCTGGATCACCGGTTCGGCGCTGGCGCTGGGGGCGCTGCTTCTGGCCCCGCCCGCGACCGCGCAGGAGGCCGAGGCCACGACCACCAGCCACGGCTTCGCCAATTTCGGCGAGCTGAAATACCCCGCCGATTTCGCGCATCTCGACTACGTCAACCCCGACGCACCCAAGGGCGGCGAGATCAGCCAATGGGCGATGGGCACCTTCGACAGCTTCAATTCCTTTGCGCGGCAGGGCGTGTCGGCGGCGCTCAACACGCTGCCGCTCGAAAGCATCATGACCTCGACCGCCGACGATCCCTACGGGCTCTACTGCTATTTGTGCAGCACCATCACCTATCCCGAGAGCCTCGATTGGCTGATCCTCGACCTGCGCGACGACGTGACCTTTTCGGACGGCACGCCGATGACCGCCGAGGATGTGAAATTCTCGGCCGAGCTGTTTCTCGAACAGGGCATCACCGAGTACCGCACCCGCGTCGGCAGCCTGATCGACGAGATCGAGGTGCTGGGCCCGCACGAGGTGAAGTTCAGCTTTGCCCCCGAGGCGCCGCGCCGCGACGTGGTCGGGCTGGCGGGCGGCACGGTCGTCTTTTCCAAGGCGTGGTTCGAGGAGACCGGCGCCCGGCTCGACGAAAGCCGCGACGCGCCGTTCATGGGCACCGGGCCCTATTTGCTGGAGAGCGCCGACATCAACCGGCGGGTGGTCTATGGCCGCAACGAGAATTTCTGGGGCGCGGACATCCCCTTCAATGTCGGGCGCAACAATTTCGACACCATCAGGATCGAGTATTTCGCCGACAGCGCCGCCGCCTTCGAAGGGTTCAAATCGGGCGAATACACCTTCCGGGCCGAGAACTCCTCCAAGGATTGGGCCACGGGCTATGATTTCCCGGCGGCGCAGAAAGGCTGGGTCGTCACCGAGGAGATCCCCGACGGCAATATCGGCACCGGGCAGGCCTTCGTGTTCAACCTCGACGACCCGACATGGCAGGACCCGCGCGTCCGCGAGGCGATCGGGCTGATGTTCAACTTCGAATGGTCCAACGAATCCCTGTTCTACGGGCTCTACGAGCGGGTCGAGAGCTTCTGGGAGAACTCGGATCTCGAAGCCGTGGGCACCCCGTCGGAGGCCGAGCGCGACCTGCTCGCGCCGCTGGTCGAGGAGGGGCTGTTGCCCGAGAGCATCCTGACCGACGAGGCGCGCCGCGCGCCGGTGCTCGATGCGGGCGCCAACGGCCCCGACCGCGCCACCTATCGCCGCGCCGGAAAGCTTCTGGAGGAGGCGGGCTGGAGCGTCGGCGATGACGGGTTGCGGCGCAAGGACGGCGCGGTGCTGGAGTTGGTCTTCCTGCAGCGCAGCCCGCAATTCGACCGCATCGTGAACCCCTTCATCGAGAACCTCGCGCGGCTCGGCGTGCGCGGCGTGCTGGAGCGGGTCGACACCTCGCAATACGTGGAACGCACCCGTTCGGGCGATTTCGATCTGGTCAACCATAGCTTCACGATGGGCTTCGAGCCGGGCGGCGAGTTGGAGCAGTGGTTCGCCTCCAAGACCGCCGATGACAGCTCGCGCAACCTGATGCGGCTGCGCAGCACGGCGGTGGACCGGCTGATCCAGGAGGTGCTCGACGCTGGCGCGCTCGATGAGCTGACCACCGCGACCCACGCGCTCGACCGAGTGCTGCGCGCCGAGATGATCTGGGTGCCGCAGTGGTACAAGGACGTGCACACCGTTGCCTATTACGACCAGTTCCGGCATCCCGACCCGATCCCGCCATTCGCGCGGGGCGAGCTGGACTTCTGGTGGTACGACGCCGAAGCCGCCCAGGACCTGCGCGCCGCGGGCGCGCTGCGATAAGGGAGAGCCTTCGACCGCATGGGCGCTTACATTCTCAGACGATTGCTGCTCGTGATCCCGACGCTGCTCGGGATCATGATCATCAACTTCACGCTGGTGCAGTTCGTGCCCGGCGGCCCGATCGAGCAGATCATCGCCCAGATGGAGGGCGGTGGCGACGTGTTCGAGGGCATCGCCGGCGGCGGCAGCGAGATCAGCCAAGGCGGCGAGAGCGACTATATCGGCGCGCGCGGCCTGCCGCCCGAATTCATCGCCGAGCTGGAGCGCGAGTTCGGCTTCGACAGGCCCCCGCTCGAGCGCTTCCTCACCATGATGTGGAACTACATGCGCTTCGATTTCGGGGAGAGCTATTTCCGCTCGATCTCGGTGGTCGATCTGGTGCTCGAAAAGATGCCGGTCTCGATCACGCTGGGGCTGTGGTCGACGCTGCTGGCCTATCTGATCTCGATTCCGCTGGGCATCCGCAAGGCGGTGCGCGACGGGTCGTCCTTCGACACGTGGACCTCGGGCGCGATCATCGTCGGCTATGCGATCCCCGGATTCCTTTTCGCGATCCTCTTGATCGTGCTCTTCGCGGGCGGCTCCTACTGGCGGATCTTCCCGCTCCGGGGCCTGACATCGGACAACTGGGAAAGCCTGAGCCTGATCGGCAAGGTGCTCGATTACTTCTGGCACATCGCGCTGCCGGTCCTGGCCTCGACCATCTCGGCCTTTGCCACGCTGACGCTTCTGACCAAGAATTCGTTCCTCGACGAGATCAAGAAGCAATACGTGATGACCGCGCGGGCCAAGGGCCTGTCGGAGCGCAAGGTTCTCTACGGCCACGTGTTCCGCAACGCGATGCTGATCGTGGTCTCGGGGTTTCCGGCGCTGTTCATCGGCGTGTTCTTCGGCGGCAGCCTGATCATCGAGACGCTGTTCTCGCTCGACGGTCTGGGGCGGCTTGGCTTCGAGGCGGCGGTGGCGCGCGATTACCCGGTGGTGTTCGGCACGCTGTTCGCGTTTTCGCTGATGGGGCTCGTGGTGGGCATCGTCACCGACCTGACCTATGTGCTGATCGATCCGCGCATCGACTTCGAACGGAGAGGCTGAATGGCGCTGTCGCCGCTCAACGCGCGCCGCTGGCGCAATTTCAAGCGCAACCGCCGGGCGCTATGGTCGCTCGTGATCTTTTCGGTGCTGTTCGGGCTGAGCCTGTTCGCCGAGCTTCTGGCCAATGACAGGCCGCTCCTCGTGAGCTATCGCGGCGAGTGGCGCAGCCCGATCGTCAGTTTCTATTCGGAGCAGGATTTCGGCGGCGATTTCCCGACCGAGGCCGCCTATTCCGACCCGGAGGTCGAATGCCTGATCGTCACCGGCGGTCTGACCGATTGCTTCGTGCAGCCCGACGCGCTGATCGCGGCGGTCGAGGCGGGCGGGGATCTGCCGCCGCTCGAAGAAAGCGACAGGGCTGATTTCGCGCCGGGCTGGGTGCTCTGGCCGCCGATCCCCTATGCCTATGACACCATCGTCGACGTGCCCGGCGTCGCGCCCGCGCCGCCCTCCGAGACCAACTGGCTCGGCACCGACGACACCAAGCGCGACGTGGTGGCGCGCGTCATCTACGGCTTCCGTCTCTCGGTGGTCTTCGCGATCGTCGTCACGCTGGCCTCGTCGCTGATCGGCATCGTGGCAGGGGCGGTGCAGGGCTATTTCGGCGGCTGGACCGATCTGATCTTCCAGCGGATCATCGAGATCTGGACCGGCACGCCGTCGCTTTACGTGATCATCATCGTCTTCGCGATACTGGGGCGAAGTTTCTGGTTGCTTGTATTCCTCACCGTGCTGTTCGGCTGGCCGGCGCTGGTGGGCGTGGTCCGGGCCGAATTCCTGCGCGCGCGCAACTTCGAATACATTCGCGCCGCCCGCGCGCTCGGCGTCTCCGACACGACCATCATGTTTCGCCACATGCTGCCCAACGCCATGGTGGCGACCGTCACCATGCTGCCGTTCCTCGTCACCGGGGCGATCGGCACGCTCGCCTCGCTCGATTTCTTGGGCTTCGGCCTGCCGTCCTCGGCGCCGTCGCTGGGCGAGCTGACGCTGCAGGCCAAGCAGAACCTGCAGGCGCCGTGGCTCGGCTTCACCGCCTTCTTCACCTTCGCGATCATGCTGTCGCTTCTGGTGTTCATCTTCGAGGGCGTGCGCGATGCCTTCGACCCGAGGAAGACCTTTTCATGACCGACACGATCCTCGAGGTGCGCGACCTGCGCGTGAACTTCCGGCAGGACGGCGCGCTGATCCCGGCGGTGCGCGGCGTGTCGTTTCACGTCGGCCGCGGCGAAACTGTGGCGCTGGTGGGCGAAAGCGGTTCCGGCAAATCCGTCACCGCGCTGTCGACCGTGCAGCTTCTGGGAGAGACGGCGCAGCTCGAAGGCTCGGTGACTTACGAGGGCCGCGAAATGGTCGGCGCGCCCGAGGCCGACCTGCGGCGGGTGCGCGGCAACGACATCTCCTTCATCTTTCAGGAGCCGATGACCTCGCTCAACCCGCTGCACACGCTGGAGCGGCAGCTGCGCGAATCGATCGAGCTGCATCAGGGCCTGCGCGGCGCGGCGGTGCGGACCCGCATCGTCGACCTGCTCACGCGGGTCGGCATCCGCGATCCCGAAAGCCGTCTCGACGCCTATCCGCACCAGCTTTCGGGCGGGCAGCGGCAGCGGGTGATGATCGCGATGGCGCTGTCGAACAACCCCGACATGCTGATCGCGGACGAGCCGACCACCGCGCTCGACGTGACGATCCAGGCGCAGATCCTCGAGCTTCTGGCCGAGCTCAAGCGCGACACCGACATGTCGATGCTGTTCATCACCCACGACCTCGGCATCGTGCGGCGCATCGCCGACCGGGTCTGCGTGATGAAGGATGGCGAGATCGTCGAGCAGGGGCCGACGGCGGAGATATTCGCCGCCCCGAAGCACCCCTATACGCGGATGCTGCTCGAAGCCGAATCGACCGGCCTGCCCGAGCCGGTGCCAGCCGGCGCCCCCGTGGTGGCCGGGACCGAGAACCTGAAGATCTGGTTCCCGATCCAGCGCGGGCTTCTGAAGCGCACGGTGGGCCACGTGAAGGCGGTGAACGACGCCACGCTGTCGGTGCGCGCGGGCGAGACGGTGGGCATCGTCGGCGAAAGCGGCTCGGGCAAGACGACGCTGGCGCTGGCCATGGTGCGGCTGATCGGATCGGAGGGCCGCATCCTGTTCGACGGGCAGGAGATCCAGTCGCTCAACGAACGCCGGATGCGGCCGCTGCGATCCGAGATCCAGATCGTGTTCCAGGACCCGTTCGGCTCGCTGAGCCCGCGCATGACAGTGTCGCAGATCATCGCCGAGGGCCTGGGCGTGCACGGCGTCGAGAAGGGCCGCGACAAGCGCGGGATGGTGGCCGAGATCATGCGCGAGGTCGGGCTCGACCCCGCGGCGATGGACCGCTACCCGCACGAGTTTTCCGGCGGGCAGCGCCAGCGCATCGCCATCGCCCGCGCGCTGATCCTGCGGCCCCGGCTCATCGTGCTCGACGAGCCGACCAGCGCGCTCGACATGACGGTGCAGGTGCAGATCGTGGATCTGCTGCGCGCGCTGCAGCGCAAATACGGTCTCGCCTACGTGTTCATCAGCCACGATCTCAAGGTCGTGCGCGCGCTGAGCCACAAGGTGATGGTGATGAAGAACGGCGACGTGGTCGAGGCGGGCCCGGCCGAGGACATCTTCGGCGCGCCGAATACCGGTTATACGCGCGAATTGATGGCGGCGGCGTTCTGAACCTGCGCCGCCCCGCTTGGGGCGGCGGGGTGCCATGCGTATTTAGGGAATGGTGAATGACAGGCGCGGCGCCTGGATGGGACGCGCGGCGCTTGGGGGTTCACCATTCTTCAAATACGCAAAATCCAGCCTTTTCCGCCGCCCCGCCGTCAGGGCTGGTAGCGAAACCGCGCCTCGCCCAGGCCCTCGATCGCGACGACGCAGTCCTGTCCCGGCGCGACCGGGCCGACGCCTTCGGGCGTGCCGGTCATGATCAGGTCGCCCGGATGCAGCGTCACAAGGCGCGACAGATGCGCCACGATTTCCGCCACGCTCCAGATCATGTCGGACAGATCGCCCGCCTGCGCCTCGGTTCCGTCGACATGGCAGGTGATGCGGCCCCGCGCCGGGTGGCCTATCTCGCGGGCGGGGTGGATCGGGCCGAGCACGGCGGAGGCGTCGAACCCCTTGGCCATGTCCCACGGGCGGCGCATCTCCTTGGCCTCGGCCTGCAGGTCGCGGCGGGTCAGGTCGTTGCCCGCGCCGTAGCCCCAGACATGGTCGAGCGCATCCGCCACCGCGATATCCGCGCCGCCCGTGCCGATCAGCACCACCAGCTCGGCCTCGTGGTGCAGGTTCGATGTGGCGCGCGGATAGGGCAGGGTGACGCCGCTCGCGACGGCGGCGCAGGCGGGCTTGGTGAAGAAGAAGGGCGGCTCGCGGTCGTCGGCGCCCATCTCGCGGGCATGGGCGGCATAGTTGCGCCCGACGCAGAAGATCCGGTGCAGCCCGACCTCGATGGCCGGATCGCTGGTGGCAAGGCGCGGCGCGGCGGGCGGTGTGACGGCGAGACGGGTCATGCGAACTCCTCGGCTATGCGGCGTCATCTGACGCAGGGACGGCGCCGAAGACAAGACGGCGCCGCGCTTCGGGAGGGAAAGCGCGGCGCCGAAAGGGTCGTGACGAGCGGGGAGGAGGCGCTCAGGACGGCCCGATCATGAAACACATCGCGCCGCGCGCCTGCAGGCGGCGGCAGGCGAGATCGGCGGCCTCGTTGGTCAGGCCCATGAAGTTGGCGTCGAAGCCGCCCGCGCGCTGGGTCACCCGGCGCAGCGCGCCGTCGAGCGCACCCGGCTCGTTGAGCGCGGTCTGGATCAGCACCCGCTCGGCGCTGCCACGGCTGTTGTAGCGGCCGACATTGATGCCCCAGAGCCGCCCGCCGGAGGTCGAGACGCGGGTCACGACCTCGGGCACCGCCTGCATCCGCGAGGCATCGACTGGCGCGATGGCGGCGGCGGTCATGATGATCTCGGTCGGGCGCGGCTCGGGCGTGGTTTCGGGCATCATCGCGGGCGCCACGCCGGCCTCGGCGAAAAGCTGCGCGGTTTCGGGCGCCATTTGGCTCAGATCTGTGGTCGGGGCGGCGGGGGCCGCAGCGGGCGCCTCGGCGATCTCGACCGGGGCTTGGGCAGGAGCAGGGGCGGCGGCGGCGGGCGCGGCGGAGACGAGCAGCGCGGCGGCCAGCGCGTCCTCGATGCCCGAGGTGGAGGCGACCTGCACCGCCGCGCTCGTGCCGGGGCGCTGCTGCGGGCGCAGGCTGTGCCGGACCACGCCGCTCACCCGGATGGTGTGGGCGCCGCTGGTCGGGCCGAGCGCCGGGGCCGCGGCGACCAGCGCGGGGGCCCGCGTCGCGCCGGGCGCGGTGGGCGAGGAGGCAAAGCCCTGGTCGAGCAGCTTCATCACCCGCGCGTTGCGGTTGGCGGTGGAGGTGCCGCCGAAGACGGTGGCGATGATCCGGCGGTCGCCGCGCCGGGCCGAGGCCACGAGGTTGTAGCCGGCGGCGTTGGTGAAGCCGGTCTTGATGCCGTCGGCACCGTCATAGGCGTCCAGGAAGCGGCGGTTGGTGTTGTTCACCTGCTTCATGCCCGCATCGGCGGAGCGGCGCGAAAACAGGTTATAATACTGCGGGAAGTCATAGATCATGTGCCGGCCCAGCACGGTCATGTCGCGCGCCGTCGACATGTGGCCATTGGTCGTCAGCCCGTGCTGGTTGACGAAGGTGGTGTTGCGCATGCCCATCGCCTGCGCGGTGGCGTTCATGCGCTTGGCGAAGTTCTCTTCGCTGCCCGAGATGGCAAAGCCGATCGCGGTGGCGGCGTCATTGGCGGATTTGACGGCGGCGGCGCGCAGCAGGTAGCGGAACTTGATCTTCTGACCGGTGCGCAGCCCGAGCTTGGAAGGCGGCTGGGCGGCGGCGCGGGACGGGATGGTCACCACCGAATCGAGCCCGATCTCGCCGCGCTGGATCGCCTGAAAGGCGATATACAGCGTCATCATCTTGGTGAGAGAGGCAGGGTGCAGCCGCGTGTCGGCGTTTTCCTCGTGGATGACGGCGCCGGTCTTGGCGTCGACGACCATCGCCGCATAGGGTGCGGCAAGCGCGCCGGTGGCCACGGCCATGCCCGTCATGAGTGTGGTAACGAGAAACAGCCCGATCCGGGCCGTCCGAAACAGACGACTGCTCACGTGGATTGCCCTTTTACTTGCCTCGCGGGTGCCGGTTTTTTTGGAGTGGGCACCTCAATCATTGTCTCAAAAAATAACACAAACGTTGCGTCACGAAAATAGGCTTATTTCCAATTGGTTTGCTTGAGAACTTCAGGCAACGCCCTAGGACGGGCCCGACTCGCCCTATGCGGAAGAGGTGCTTTCGCAACAGGCGTATAGCGGGCGCGATGAGCGAGGTGGGCGTGGCGCAAAAGCCGCAGGCAAGAGCCGCCCGGACCCGGTCAGGCCCGCAGGCGCGCAACCTCCGCGGGCAGTGCCGCGAGGCTGTCGATCTGCCGGAACCGCGGATGCCCGAGCGGCGGCGCGGCGTGTTCGAGCTCCCAGGTGGCCTCGAAGGGGACGTGGATGCCCCAGCCGCCCGCCTCGATCACCGGGATCACGTCGGATTTGAGCGAATTGCCCACCATCACCGCGCGGGCGGGCGCCACCGCGTGGCGCGCGAAGATCGCGGCATAGACCGGGGCGGTCTTGTCGGAGACGATCTCCACCGCGTCGAAGGCGTCGCCGAGGCCCGATTGCGCCAGCTTGCGCTCCTGGTCGAGCAGGTCGCCCTTGGTGACCAGCATCAGCCGCGCGGCGCCCGACAGCGCCTCCACCGCCTCGCGCACGCCGGGCAGAAGCTCGATCGGATGGGCCAGCATGTCGCGCCCCATCGCCATGATCTCGCTGATCGCGGTGGCGGGCACGCGGGCATCGCTCACCTCGATCGCGGTCTCGATCATCGACAGCACGAATCCCTTCACCCCGAAGCCGTAGCGCCCGAGATTGCGCCGCTCGGCCGCCAGGAGCCGTTCGCGCAGGTGATCCTCGCCCGCGTGATCGCGCAGCAGCTCGACGAATCGCGACTGGGTCGACCGGAAGAACCGCTCGTTGTGCCACAGCGTGTCGTCCGCATCGAAGGCGATGGTCCAGCGATCGGGCATCCGCGGCACTCCTGGGGCGATGGCCGGGCTTTTCACCACGGCCGGGGCGCTTATATAACGGAGCGCGAGCGAGAATGGCAACGAGACGCGGAGCCCAAGCCGAGATGGCCGGAGAGCGGATGACGATGCAAGGCACGATGACGCGCATGGCGCAAACGCGGATGGCGGGCCCGAATGACGGCGAGGGCGACGATCTCACCGGCGTCAAGACCGAGACGCGCCCCAAGACCAAGCGCCCGCCGCTCTACAAGGTGCTGATCCTCAACGACGACTACACGCCGATGGAGTTCGTCGTGCATGTGCTGGAGCGGTTCTTCGGGCTGAGCCACGCGCAGGCCTTCGAGATCATGCTGACCGTGCACAAGAAGGGGCTCGCGGTGGTCGGCGTGTTCTCCTACGAGATCGCCGAGACCAAGGTGGCGCAGGTGATGGATTTCGCCCAGCGCCACCAGCACCCGTTGCAATGCACGATGGAAAGGGAATAGGGGCCCCGGTGCCCCAATTTTCCCCCCTGCCTTCGGAGTGCCCATGGCCGATGCCCGCCTGACCACCGCGATCGAGAGCGGCGCTTTTTCCCTTCCCGACGGCGCCGTCGCCGTGCTGCGCCCCGCCGCCGGCACCGACCTGTCGGCGCTGCCGCGCGAGCGCAGCGTGATCCTGCACGGGTTCCGCCCCGATATCGACTGGTGGGAGGCGCAGGGCTGGCGCGTGGCCGAAGCGACCGACACCGCCGAGATGGCGGTGGTCTGCGTGCCGCGCTCCAAGCGGCTGGCGCGCGCGCTGGTGGCGCGGGCGGCGCGGATCGCCCCGGTGGTGGTGGTCGACGGCCAGAAGACCGACGGCGTCGACAGCCTGTGGCGCGAGATGCGCGCCCGCATCGGCGACCTGCCTTGCGTGACCCGCGCGCATGGGCGGCTGTTCTGGTTCGCATCCGCCGATGTCGAGCTGTCGGATTGGGACGCGCCGGAGCCCGCGCCGGTCGATGGCGGTTTCGTCACGCAATGGGGCGCCTTTTCCGCCGATGGCCCCGATCGCGGCTCGCAGCTTCTGGCGCGCGCGCTGCCGAAGAAGCTGCCGGCGCGGATGGCCGATCTCGGGGCGGGCTGGGGCTATCTCGCGCGTGCCGCGCTCGAACGCGACGGTGTGACATCCATCGACCTGGTCGAGGCCGAGAAGCTGGCGCTCGACTGCGCGCGGGCCAATGTCACCGATCCGCGCGCGGGCTTCCACTGGGCCGACGCGACGCGTTTCAAACCCGATCATCTCTATGACGGCATCGTGTCGAACCCGCCCTTCCACACCGGGCGGGCCGCCGATCCGGGGCTGGGCCGGGCCTTCATCACCGCCGCTGCGCGGATGCTCGCCCCCTCGGGGCAGCTGTGGATGGTCGCCAACCGGCATCTGCCCTATGAAGCCGCCCTGCGCGACAGCTTCCGCACCGTCGAGGAGATCGGCGGCGACAACGCGTTCAAGCTGTTCCACGCGATCCGGCCGCTGAAGCCGACCGACAAGAAACCCCGCTGATACCGTCCTTCCACCGGAGACCGTCATGAGCTTTTCCATCGCCGGCAAGACCGCGATCGTGACCGGGGCCGCGCATGGCGTCGGGCTCGCCATCGCCCGCGCCATGGTCGAGGCCGGGGCCAACGTGGTCTTCGTCGACCGCGACGAGGCCGCGCTCGAACGCGAGACATCGGTGCTGCGCGAGGCCGACGGGCCGGTGCGGCATTTCGCGGGTGACCTGCGCGAGCGGCTGACCATCACCAACCTTCTGTCCTTCACGGTCGACGCCTTCGACCGGATCGACATCATCGTCAACGCGGCGCGGCAGGTGCGGGTCACCGACCCGTTCGACGCCGAGGATGATTCGGTCGAGCGGCTCTTGGACCAGAACCTGATGTCGGCGCTCCGGCTGAGCCAGGCGGCGGCCAAGCGGATGATCAAGCAGGCCGATCCCGACAGCGACGCGCCATTGGGATCGATCATCAATCTCAGCTCGATCGCGGCGCGGCTGACCCACCCGCAGCTTCTGGCCTATTCGGTGAGCTGCGCCGCGCTCGACCAGATGACCCGGTCGATGGCGGTGGCGCTGGCCTCCAAGCGGATCCGGGTCAACGCCGTGGCCTTCGGTTCGGTGATGAGCGCCTCGCTCAAGCATTCGCTTTCGGATGACGACGAGGTCCGCGAGGCGATCTTGCAATGCACGCCGCTGGGCCGCATCGCCAGCGCCAGCGAGGTGTCGGACGCGGTGCAGTACCTCGCCTCCGACGCCTCGGCCTTCGTCACCGGGCAGGTCATCACCGTCGATGGCGGGCGCAGCCTGATCGATCCGAGCCACGTCCCCGCCCACTGAGGCGATCCGCGCCGCCGGTCAGGACGGGTGGCGCGCCACGCATTGCGCCCGCGCCGCGGCCTCGGCCCCGGCCATGCGCTCGCGCCGCGCCAGAAGCTGGTCGAGCTTGACCTTCTCCGCCTCGATGTCGAGCGTGACCGGCACCCGGATGTCCTCGGCCACGGTGCGGTCGCAAAACCGCCGGACGATGTCGCCGTCATCGGTGCGGTAGCGGCAGAGCTGGCGCCGCGTGCGCAGCTCCTCGCGCTCCTCGATGCCATAGCCGCGGGCGATGTTGCCGCGGGTCTGCGCGATCAACGCGTCGACGACGCGGCCCTGGCGGCTGACATCGGACAGGCAGGCCTCGCGCGGGGTGGCGCAGGCGGCCAGGGCGAGAGGCAGAACAAGCAACAGGGCGGGGCGCATCGTGGATCTCCGGGTCGATTCGGTCGGGCCAGCTGGTCGCATGGCGGGCCGTTGGAGGGGATGCTAGACGGGGCCGATATTCAATAGCAGGGGGTGCGCATGACCTCGACCATCATGACAAACGAGAAAGCCGAGGCGGCGGCGTGGTTTCGCAGCCTGCGCGACGAGATCGTCGCCGCTTTCGAGGCGCTCGAGGACAGCCAGTCCGAGGGGCCGCTGTCGGAGCGCGCGCCGGGCCGCTTCGAGGTGACCCCGACCTCGCGCAGCGGCGATGATGGCGAGGATGCGGGCGGCGGGCTGATGAGCGTGATGCGCGGCGGCCGGGTGTTCGAGAAGGTCGGCGTCAACGTCTCGACCGTGCATGGCCGGCTGGGGCAGGCGGCGCAGGCCTCCATGGCGGCGCGCGGCGTGCCGGGCATCGAGGAGGATGCGCGGTTCTGGGCCTCGGGCATCAGCCTCGTGGCGCATATGCAGAACCCGCACGTGCCGGCGGTGCACATGAACACGCGCATGTTCTGGACGCCGAAAGCGTGGTGGTTCGGCGGCGGCGCCGATCTCAACCCCTGCATCGAATACGCCGAGGACACCGCGCATTTCCACGACACGCTGAAGCGCCATCTCGATCCGCACGGGGCGGATCTCTACCCGGCGCTCAAATCCTGGGCCGACGAGTATTTCTACATCCCGCACCGCAAGCGCGCGCGCGGCGTCGGCGGCGTCTTCATGGATGACCGCTGCACCGATGACTGGCGCGCGGATTTCGCGCTGACGCAGGATATGGGGCGCGGTTTCCTGCCCGCATTCCTGCCGCTGGCCGACCGGCGGCGCGGCATGGCCTGGGACGAGGCCGACAAGGAGACGCAGCTTCTGCATCGCGGGCTCTATGCCGAGTACAACCTCGTCTATGACCGTGGCACCAAGTTCGGGCTGGCCACCGGCCACGATCCCGACGCGGTGCTGATGAGCCTGCCGCCGCTTGCGAAATGGGCCTGAACTTTCGGCTGATCTTCCAAGGGCTTTGACCGCCGCGCCGTCCCGGTGTCTTATGATCGGGCAGGCAGCGGGAGATGCGGATGAGTTCGGTCGACAGGCCCGTGGAGGATCAGGGCGCCCCGATCCGGCAGGAGTTGAGCTCGGCCGAGATGGGGGCGCTGGCGCATCTGTGGCGCGGCGAGGTCTACCGCTCGACCATCTGGCGCACCCGGCTCGACACCACCACCAACTGGGCGGTGGTGACGCTGGGCATCGCGCTCTCCATCGCCTTCGCCTCGCGCGAGGCGTCGCCGCTGCCGCTGGTGCTGGTCGGCATCCTGATCCTGTTCTTTTTGATGCTGGAGGCGCGGCGCTATCGTTATTTCAACGTCTGGCGCGCCCGCTGCCGCTGGCTGGAGACGCATTTCTACGCGCCGATGCTGCAGGACGGGAACCTGCGGCTGGGCGAGGGCTGGCAGAAGGAGCTGGCCGAGGATTACTGGGTGCCGCGCTACCACGTGTCGTTCCGGGTCTCGGTCGGGCGGCGGATCCGGCGCAACTACCTGTGGATCCTGCTGATCCAGACGGCGGCCTATATCGGCAAGCTGATCGTGCATCCCAACCCGGTGGCGAATGTCGAGATGTTCGTCGACCGCGCCGCGATCGGCCCGGTGCCGGGGCTGGTGGTGCTGGCAATGGGGGCCTTCTACGTCATCGTGTGGAGCGGCTGGGCGATGCAGAGCTGGCACCATGACCGGCGGCGCTGGGGCTCGACCCAGCGCCCGACCGGCATGGGATAGGCGTTCAGCGGGTTTCGCGCAGCGTCTCGATCATCAGGGCGACGTTGTCGGGGTCGGCATCGGGCGTGATGCCGTGGCCGAGGTTGAAGACATGCGGCCCCTTCGACAGCGCGTCGCGGATGCGCCGCGTCTCGTCGATCAGATCCTGCCCGCCGGTCACCATGTGACGGCTGGCGAGGTTGCCCTGCACGCAGGCGATCGGCTGGACGTGTTCGGCGGCCCATTCGGGGCTCACCGCGTCGTCGATGGCGATGCAGTCGGCGCCGATGGCGCGCGCGGCATCGGTGAAGCGCGTGCCTGCGCCGCGCGGAAAGGCGATCACCGGAAGGCCCGGATGGCGCGCCTTGAGCGCGGCGGTGATCCGCGCCATCGGCGCGATCGAATAGCGGTCGAGATCGTCGCCCGAAAGCGATCCGGCCCAGCTGTCGAACAGCTTGACCACCTCGGCCCCCGCCGCGACCTGCGCGGAGAGATACTCGATCGTGGCCTCGGTGATCCGGTCGATCAGCGCCTCGAACTCGGGACGGTTCTCGTCTTTCAGCGCATGGGCCGGGCCCTGATCCGGCGTGCCGCGCCCGGCGATCATGTAGGTGGCCACGGTCCATGGCGCCCCGGCAAAGCCGATCAACGTCGTCTCGGAGGGCAGTTCGCGCGAAAGGATCTTCACCGTCTCGTAGACCGGGGCGAGGTGGTCGTGGATCGCGTCGGCGGGTTTCAGGGCGGCGACGCCGCCCTTTTCCGCGATCGGCGACAGGCGCGGGCCCTCGCCGGTGACGAACCACAGGTCGAGCCCGAGCGCCTGCGGCACCAGCAGGATGTCGGCGAACAGGATCGACGCGTCGAAGCCATAGCGGCGGATCGGCTGCAGCGTCACCTCGGCGGCAAGGTCGGGGGTGTAGCACAGCGACAGGAAATCGCCCGCCTTGGCGCGGGTGGCACGGTATTCGGGCAAATAGCGTCCGGCCTGCCGCATCATCCAGATCGGCGGCACGGGCAGGGTCTCGCCCGCGAGGGCGCGCAGCAACAGCTTCGACGGGGGGGTGGGGGCAATGCTCATGCATCCTCGTCCCGCCGCCGCGCCGCAAAGTCAAGCCGGGCGGGGCGCGGCCCGCGGTCGCGGTTGCCCGAGCTTGCCCAAGACGGACCCCGCGCGTAGAGACGGGGCCATGACCCGCGACCTCCCCACCCCCGCCCAACCGCTTCGCATCGGCACCCGCGGCTCGCCGCTGGCGCTGGCGCAGGCCAACGAGACGCGCGCGCTGCTGGCGCGGGCCTGGGACCTGCCCTTCGAGGCCTTCGAGGTGGTGATCATCCGCACCACCGGCGACAAGGTGATCGACCGCCCCCTGAGCCAGATCGGCGGCAAGGGGCTGTTCACCAAGGAGATCGAGGACGCGCTGCTCGATGGCGGCATCGACATCGCGGTGCATTCGATGAAGGACATGCCGGTGGCGCAGCCCGAGGGGCTGGTGCTCGACGGCTATCTCGAACGCGAAGACCCGCGCGACGCCTTTGTCAGCCTGCAGCACGGCGCGATCCCCGACCTGCCCGCGGGCACCACCGTCGGCACGTCGAGCCTGCGCCGCCGCGCGCAGATCCTCGCCCGGCGGCCCGATCTCGAGGTGGTGGAGTTCCGCGGCAACGTGCAGACCCGGCTCAAGAAGCTTGAGGACCGGGTGGCCGAGGCGACCTTTCTCGCCATGGCGGGGCTCAACCGGCTTGGCATGATCGGCGAGGTGCCGGCCACCGCCATCGGCGAGGACGAGATGCTGCCCGCGATCGCGCAGGGCGCCATCGGCATCGAGCGGCGCGGCGCGGATGCCCGCGTGGCGGCGCTCCTGGAGCCGATCCACCACGAGGCGACGGCGCAGCGGCTGGCCTGCGAGCGCGCCTTTCTCGCCGCACTCGACGGGTCGTGCCAGACGCCGATCGCGGGGCTGGCGGAGCTGTCGGGGGGGCGGCTGCGCTTTCGCGGCGAGATCCTGCGCCCCGACGGCTCGGAGGTGCTGGCCGAGGCGGGCGACTGCGCCATCGCCGATGGCGCGGATCTGGGCCGCGAGCTGGGCGCTGCGCTGCGCCGCATCGCGGGCCCCGGCTTCTTCACGCTCTGAGAGGGGCCGCGCGCGCAGCACGCGCGCGGCGCCGGTTCATTCCATCATCATCATGCCCATGTCGGCATCGGTGGTGAACAGGTAGTTGTCGCCCGCGTTCTGGTGGCAGGCGATGCAGCCCGCATCGGCGTTCTTGCCGACCAGGCCGGCCAGCGCCACGCCATTCGGGTTCTGGTCGAGCGAGCCGTCGGGCAGGTACTTGGCGTAGAACCAGTTGCCGGTCTCGTCGTCATAGCCCGCCTCGCGCATGAACATCACCGTCACCGCGCCCAGATGTTCGCCGGGGCTGCCCAGCACCTGGTCGACCGTGACGCCCTCGGGGCCGTAGTTGCGCTTGACCACCAGCGCGCCTTCGTGGCCGTCGATCGTGGCGCTGGAGTAGAAGGTTTCCAGCATCATCCCGTGCGGGTCGGTGCCCGGATAGGGGAATGACATGATCGCGCCGTCACCGGCGAGATTCTGGTCGACCATCGCCTGCCAGACCTGCTCTGCATAGGCCTGGTCCTCCTCGCCGCCGAACATCGGCGCGTCCTGCGCGATCGCCATCCCGGCCAGCCCCAGCGCCGCCGCCATCGTTATTCCAAACTTCATCGCCATCGTTACCTCCCTGATTGTCACGTGCGGTCAGCCTACGCGCGCGGGCCGGTGACGCGGAATAACGTCGGCTCACGACTGCGCGACAGGATGAAACCTTTGGACACGTCGCGGTGAAAGCCATCGCCGCGAAACCGTGTTAGCATCGGCCCATCCGGATGACCCCGCCGCGGCGCATCCGGTCCGGGCGGGGCCGTCCCTTGGCGATCAGGGAGGACGGCATCATGGCCAAGACCGACGGCCACATCGACAAGACCATCGGCAACCCGCTCAGCTGGGCGGCGCATGTGATCGATGCGGGCTCGCATCACCTGGGCGAGGGCGCCCGCGAAACCATGGGGCGCGACACCGCGCCGATCGTGCTGCGCAAGATCGGTACCCAAGATCTGCGTGCCGCGCTGCGCGCGGGCTACGAGGATTTCAAGGCGTTCCGATCGGACGTGATCTTTTTGTGCGTGGTCTATCCGCTGGCGGGGCTGGTGCTGATCCGCTTTGCCATGAACGAAACCCTGCTGCCGCTTCTGGTGCCGCTGCTCACCGGCTTTGCGCTTCTGGGCCCGGTCGCGGCGGTCGGACTCTACGAGATGAGCCGCCGGCGCGAGGCGGGCGGGCATCCCAGCTGGGCCGCGGCCTTCAAGGTGGCCGAGGCGCCATCGGCCATCGCGATCCTGACGCTGGGGCTGTTGTTCCTCGCGATCTTCGTGGTGTGGATGCTGGCGGCATGGATCATCTACGCGGTGACGCTCGGCCCCGAGCCGCCGGTGTCGGCGGCCGCCTTCATCAGCGACACGCTGACCACCACGCCGGGCTGGGCGATGATCGTGGTCGGCACGGGCGTGGGCTTCGTGCTGGCGGCCTCGGTGCTGGTGATCGGGCTGATCTCGTTTCCGCTGCTGCTCGACCGGCATGTCGGCGTGCGCCGCGCGGTGCGGGCCTCGGCCCGGCTGGCGCGCGAGAACCCGCGCACCGTGGCGATCTGGGGCGCGGTGGTCGCTCTGGGGCTGGGGCTTGGCATGGCGACGCTGCTGATCGGGCTGATCTTCGCGCTGCCGATCCTCGGCCATGCGACATGGCATCTCTATCGCCGCGCGGTGGAGCCGGCCAAGCCGCAGGACACTCCGCAGGCGTGACGAACGGCGCGGGCGGAGACACGCCCGCGCCCATCTCTTACGTTTCCAGGATCGCGACCGCCTCGAAGGGGCGCAGATCGACCCGGCCCGACAGCGCGGCCCGGCCCGGATAATTGGCGCTGATCGCCCGGCCCGCGATCGCGAGCCCCTCGGGAATGTCGACCGCCACCTCCTCTCCGGTGAAATTGGCCAGCACCGAGATCCGCGCCTCCGCGTGGCGGCGCGCATAGGCCATGACCTTCGGGTGGTCTTCGAGATAGGGGGTGAAGTCGCCCTCGCGCATCACCGCCAGTTCGCGGCGCAGCCGCGAGAGGTTCCGGTAATGGGCGATGATCCCGTCCGGGTCGGCGCGGTCGGCGGCGACGTTGATCGTGGCGTGGTTGGGGTTCACCTCGATCCACGGCGCGCCGGTGGTGAAGCCCGCATGGCGCGTCGCATCCCACTGCATCGGCGTGCGGGCGTTGTCGCGGCTGTTGGAATTGGCCCCGGCGAGAAAATCGCCCGGCGTCACCCCGGCGGCGGTCTGGATGCGGTGGAAATTCAGCGTCTCGATGTCGCGGAACTGGCTGATATCGGTGAAGGGCATGTTGGTCATGCCGATCTCCTCGCCCTGATAGATATAGGGCGTGCCCTTCATCATGTGCAGCGCGGTGGCGAGCATCTTGGCCGAGACCACGCGAAACCGCCCGTCATCGCCGTATTTCGACACCGCGCGCGGCAGGTCGTGATTGCTCCAGAACAGCGAGTTCCAGCCATCCTCGGCCAAGGCGAGCTGCCATTCGGCCAGCACCTTCTTGAGCGCCACGAGATCGAAGGGCCTGGGCTTCCACTTGCCATGCAGCTCGTCCCAGCCCTGCACGATATGGGCGAACTGGAACACCATCGACAATTCGCCCGCGTCGCGACCCGAATATTTCAGCGCGCCCTCTGGCGTCGCGCTCCATGCCTCGCCCACGGTGACGACGTCGCGGCCTTTCAGCGTGGCGTCGTGCATCTCGCGCAAAAACGGGTGCAGGTCCGGCCCGTCGGCGGTGATGCCGGCATCCGGGTCCTTGCCGATCAGGTCGATCACATCCATGCGAAAGCCCGCGACGCCGCGGTCGAGCCACCAGTTCATCATGTCGTAGATCGCGTGGCGCAGCTTTGGGTTCTGCCAGTTGAGGTCGGGCTGCTTGCGGTCGAACAGATGCAGGTAATATTGCCCCGCCACCTCGTCATAGCTCCAGGCCGGGCCGCCGAAATTCGACTGCAGGTCGTTGGGCGCGCCGCCATCCGGGGCCGGGTCGCGCCAGACGTAAAAGTCGCGATAGGGATCGTCGCGGCTTTGCCGGGCCTGCCGGAACCATGCGTGTTCGTCCGAGGAATGGTTCACCACGAGATCCATGACGATGCCGATGCCGCGCGCGCGGGCCTCGGCGATCAGCCGGTCCATGTCGGACAGCGTGCCGAATTCCGGCGCGATGTCGCGGTAATCGGCGATGTCATAGCCATTGTCGGCCATCGGGCTGCGATAGACCGGCGACAGCCAGACGAAGCCGACGCCGAGATCGGCGAGGTGGTCGAGCCGGGAGATGATGCCGGGAATGTCGCCGATGCCGTCGCCATCGCTGTCGCAAAAGCTGCGCGGATAGATCTGGTAGGCGGTGGCGGCGTGCCACCATGGGGAGGTCTGGCTCATGGGGTCGGTCCTGCGCGGGGTGGGTCGTCTTTAGCCTTGCGCCGCGCCGCGCTTGGCGCAACCCCGGTGACGGGCCCGGTGACGGGCGATCCGATTGCCGTCCGCCCGCCCGCCCGCTAGCGTGCCGCGCGCAGCCACCGGGGAGGGACGTGATGGGCAAGGCAACGACGCAGGCACCGCTGGCCGGGCTCAGGGTGGTGGAGCTGGCGCGTATTCTCGCCGGGCCATGGGCGGGGCAGGTGCTGGCCGATCTCGGTGCCGAGGTGATCAAGATCGAGGCGCCCGAGGGCGACGACACCCGCCGCTGGGGCCCGCCATGGATCGAGGTCGATGACGACCGCTCGGCCGCCTATTTCCACGCCTGCAACCGCGGCAAGAAAAGCGTCACCGCCGATTTCCGCACGCCGCAGGGGCTGGAGCTGGCCCGGTCGCTGATCAAGGGCGCCGACGTGGTGATCGAGAATTTCAAGGTCGGCGGGCTGGCGAAATACGGGCTCGATTACGACAGCCTGAAAGAGCAGAACCCGGCGCTGGTCTATTGCTCGATCACCGGCTTCGGACAGGACGGGCCCTATGCGAACCGTGCAGGCTACGATTTTCTCATCCAGGGCATGTCGGGGATCATGGATCTGACCGGCGATCCCGAGGGGCAGCCGCAGAAGATCGGCGTGGCCTTCACCGACATCTTCACCGGGCTCTATTCGGTCATCGCGATCCAGGCGGCGCTGGCGGCGCGCGAGAAAACGGGGCGGGGCCAGCATATCGACATGGCCTTGATGGATTGCGCGACCGGCGTGCTCGCCAACCAGGCGATGAACTTCTTTGCCACCGGCATCGCACCGCGCCGGCTTGGCAACGCGCATCCCAACATCGCGCCCTATCAGGTGTTCTCGGCCGCCGATGGCGACCTGATTCTCGCGGTCGGCAATGACGGGCAATTCGCCCGCGCCTGCGGCGTGCTCGGGCTCGACGGGCTGGCCGGTGACGCGCGCTTTGCCACCAATGGCGCGCGGGTCGCCAACCGCGCCGCGTTGAGCGATGCGATGGCGACCGCCTTCGCCGGGTGGCGCCGCGATGCCGTTCTCGCCGCGCTGGAGGCCGCGACGGTGCCCGCCGGGCCGATCAACCGCGTCGACCAGGTCTTCGACGACCCGCAGGTGGTGGCGCGCGGCCTGCGCATCGCCCCCGACGGCGTGCCGGGGCTGCGCAGCCCGATGCGGTTTTCCGACAGCCCTCTCGTGCTTGGCCGCCGGGCGCCGAAGCTGGGCGAGCATGGCGCGCGGGACGGTGAGGATGGCGGGCGCGGGGCGGAGTGATCCCGCAACGGGGCAGGGCGGTTGACCTCCCCCGCGCAGGCTGTATAAGCCGCCCGTCCCGGGGCCTTGCGCGCCGGGGTTTTCATTGGTGTTGGCGGACCCCGCAAGGGGATCCCTGTCGGGAGGCGGCGCAGGCCGTCCCAGAGGACAACGCCCTTCGAGACATGGCCCCCCGCAAGGGCCGAGAGAAGGAGATCAGCCGTGACCAAGCGCACCGCTGCCAAGTACAAGATCGACCGCCGCATGGGCGAGAACATCTGGGGCCGTCCGAAGTCCCCGGTGAACCGCCGCGAATACGGCCCCGGCCAGCACGGCCAGCGCCGCAAGCAGAAGCTGTCGGATTTCGGCATCCAGCTGCGCGCCAAGCAGAAGCTCAAGGGCTACTATGGCGACCTGACCGAAAAGCAGTTCCGCCGCATCTTCGGTGAAGCCGAGCGCGTCAAGGGCGACACCGGCGAGAACCTGATCGGCCTGCTCGAGCGCCGCCTCGACGCCGTCGTGTACCGCGCCAAGTTCGTGCCGACCGTCTTCGCCGCCCGCCAGTTCGTGAACCACGGCCACGTCACCGTGAACGGCAAGCGCGTGAACATCCCCTCCTACCGCGTCAAGGAAGGCGACGTCATCGCCGTTCGCGACAAGTCCAAGCAGCTCGCTTCGGTCCTGGAGGCGATCCAGCTGCCCGAGCGCGACACCCCCGACTACCTCGAGGTCGACACCTCCAAGCTCACCGCGACCTTCGCGCGCGTGCCCTCGCTGGGCGACGTGCCGTACCCGGTGGTGATGGAGCCCAACCTCGTCGTCGAATTCTACGCCAAGAACTGATCCGAACAACGGATCGAGGGACGTCCGGGCCGCGCGGGAAACCGCGCGGCCCTTTCTTGTTCCCGGCTCAGGCTTCGAGCCGCCCCAGCCGGCGTCTCTGCGCCCAGTCGCCCAGCGCGGCAAAGCGCGCGGCGGTGCCTTCGGGCAGGTCGAATTGCGGCAGGTCGGCGATCAGGTCCCAGAATCGCCGCTCGGCTTCGGGGCCCTGCGCCATCGCCTCGCGCGCCATCCGCACCAGCGCCTCGGGCAGCCGCCGCTGCGGCCAGCCATGGCTGTAGTAAAGCGCGAAGGGGGCCGAGTTCAGCCCCGCCACTACCTCGGCCAGCCGTCCGAAGAGCGGCGTCACGTCGGCCCCCTCGGGCAGGCTGTGCAAAAGCGCGGCAAAGCTGCGGCCCTGCTGCACTGTCTGCACCGTTGACAGGATGAAGCTCACCGCTAGCGTCAGCACCACCATGCCGTTGACGCCCGCCAGCACCTCCACCGCGTTCCACAAGGTGCCGCCGGGCCGGGTGATCGCGCCGCCCAGCGTCGAGAGCAGGTGCCCGGCATGGGCGGCGGCGTCCCAGAACCCCGCCTGCGCCGCCGATTGCGTCAGCACCACCGCATCGCGCGGCGCCGACAGGAACACATGCGTCCAGCCCAGCGCGGTGCCCAATATCCAGAAACCGGCGACCGTGCACATCACGATCACCCCGCTGATCCGGGCCAGCACGCGGGCCGGGCGGTGCCGGGTGATGTGCCGCAGCAGCGCGAAGACGCCGCGCGCGATCCGGTCGGACAGGATCACCCGCGGCGCCGCGCCGATGGTCGCGAGCAGGAAATCGACCGAAACGACCGCGAGGATCGCGACGCCGGCAACGAGATGCAGCGGCTGTTCCATTCCGGGACACATAGCGGCGCCGCGCGTCCGGGCGAGGGGTGCGGCGCGCTTGCCGCTGGAAACCGGGTGCGCCCCCGGCTATGGAGGCCGGGGTCCGAAGGAGCGCAGACATGAGCATTACCCCGCAGCCCGGCATCATGGACATCGCCCTCTATGTGGGCGGGCAGAGCAGGCTGGAGGGTCACGCCGACCCTCTCAAGCTGTCGTCGAACGAAAACCCCTACGGGCCGAGCCCGCGCGCCATGGCCGCGCTGGAGCGGTCGGCGGCGATGCTGCATCGCTACCCCTCGACCGATCATGCCGAGCTGCGCGCCGCCATCGCCGAGATCCACGGGCTCGATGCCGAGCGCATCGTCTGCGGCGTCGGCTCCGACGAGGTGCTGCAATTCCTCGCGCAGTGCTATGCCGGGCCCGGCGACGAGGTGATCCACACCGAGCACGGCTTTGCCATGTACCCGATTCTCGCGCGGGCCGCCGGCGCCACGCCGGTCGAGGTGCGCGAACGCGACCGGGTGGTCGACGTGGACGCGATCCTCGCCGCCTGCACCGATCGCACGCGGCTGATCTATCTCACCAATCCGGGCAACCCGACCGGCACGATGATTCCGCTGTCGGAGGTCGAGCGGCTGGCCGGGGCGATCCCGGATCACGTCATCCTCGTGCTCGACGGCGCCTATGTGGAGTTCACCGAAGGCTATGATGGCGGGGCGTCCCTGGTCGAGAGCCGCGAGAACGTGGTGATGACGCGCACCTTCTCCAAGATCCACGGTCTTGGCGGGCTGCGCATCGGCTGGGGCTACGGGCCGCGCGCGATCATCGACGTGCTCAACCGGGTGCGCCAGCCCTTCAACCTGTCCAACAGCCAGCTTGCGGCCGCCGAGGCCGCGATCCGCGACACCGGGTTCACCGCGCATTGCCAGAGCGAGAACGCGCGGTTGCGCGTCTGGCTGCGCGACGAGATCCTGGCCTTGGGCATCGGCTGCGACGAAAGTCACGCCAATTACGTGCTGGCGCGCTTTGCTGACGAGGCCGAGGCCATGGCCTGCGACGCGGCGCTGCGCGAAGCGGGCATTCTCGTGCGGCGGGTGGGGGGCTATGGCTTTCCCGAAGCGCTGCGCATCACCGTCGGCGACGAGGCGGGCTGTGCCCGCGTGATCGAGGCCATCAGCCGTTTCAAGGCCGCGGCATGAGCGCGCCGGTCTACGATCGCGTCGCGCTGATCGGGCTGGGCCTCATCGCCTCGTCGATGGCGCATGCGATGCGGCGCGCCGGTCTCGCGGGCGAGATCACCGGCCATGCCCGCTCCGCCGAGACGCGGCGGATCGCGGCCGAGATCGGCCTCGTCGACCGGGTCTGCGCCACCGCCGCCGAGGCGGCGGAGGGTGCCGATCTGGTGGTGCTCTGCGTGCCGGTGGGCGCGATGGGGGCGGTGGCCGAGGAGATCGCGCCGGTGCTGGCGCCCGGCGCCACGGTGTCGGATGTCGGCTCGGTCAAGAAGGCGGTGATCGAGGCGGTGGCCCCGCATATCCCCGAGGGCGTGCATTTCATCCCCGCCCATCCGCTGGCGGGGACCGAGCATTCGGGCCCGCGTTCGGGCTTTGCCGAGCTGTTCGACAATCGCTGGTGCCTGATCGTGCCCGCCACGCCCGGGACCGACGACGCCGCGACGGCGCGTCTGTCGGCGCTGTGGGAGGGCATGGGCGCGCATGTCGACGTGATGGACGCCGATCACCACGATCTCGTGCTTGCCGTGACCAGCCACACGCCGCATCTCATTGCCTATACGATGGTCGGCGTGGCCGATGATCTGCGCCGCGTGACCGACAGCGAGGTGATCAAGTATTCCGCCGCCGGTTTCCGCGATTTCACCCGTATCGCCGCGTCGGACCCGACCATGTGGCGCGACGTGTTCCTCACCAACAAGGAGGCGACGCTGGAGATCCTCGGCCGCTTCACCGAGGAACTGTTCGCGTTGCAGCGCGCGATCCGCACCGGCGACGGCGATCACCTGCATGAGTACTTCACCCGCACCCGCGCGATCCGCCGCGGCATCATCGAGGCGGGGCAGGACACCGCGGCGCCGGATTTCGGCCGCGGCGCCACCCGGGCCGGGCGCGAGGGCCGCGGCTAGCGCAGCCGCGGCGCCGCCCCGAGCGGGATGAAGCCAAGCCGCATCTCGCCGCCCGCGAAGGTGATCGGCGCGGTGAGCACGCCGTCTTGCGCCATGCCGTCCAGCGCGCCGCGCAAGAGCGAGGAGGTCGCGATCGGCGCGCCCGCCTGCGCCGCGACGTCGAGCAGCGCCTCCCAGCCGGCGATCTCGAAGGTCAGCTCGCCCTCGGGCGCGCCGTCCGGGCCGATCTCGAGCTGGCCGCGGCCCGTCGCCTGCACCGGGCCCCAGTCGATCGACATTTCGTGCAGATCGACCCGCTCGACCGCCGCCGAGCCGCCCGACAGCGCCAGCGGCGCGTCGAGCCCGAGATCGGCGTCGAAGGTCAGCGCCCCGATTTCGGGCGGCAGCGTGCCGGCGGGATCCCACGCCGCGCGCCACGCCTCGGGCAGGGCGATGCCCGCCGCCTTGGCATAGGCGTCGTAGCCATGCACCGCCGCGCCCTCGCGCAGCGCCGCGATCAGGCTGTCCACCCGCGTCTGCCATCCCAGCGAGGAGGCGATGACGAGATCGCCGGCCTCGGCGGTGAATTCGGTCACGGGCAGCGTGTCGCCGATCCGCACCGCGGCGGAGGCGCGCGGCCCGGTCACGGTGACGTCGAGATCCTGCCCGGGCACCGAGACGCGGTGCGTCTCGTCCGCTGCGACGATGAACCGGTTGGGCTGGTAGCTTTGCGCCACGACCCGCATCCGCGGGCTCTGCCAGCCAAACACGCCGTCGGGCGACACCAGGTCGAGATCGCGCAGGTCGAGGTCGAAGCGATAGGGAAACCCGCCGGTGCCCTCCGTGTCGTAATCGACCTGCCAGCCCGCCGCGCGCAGCTCCTGCGTCAGATCGGCCAGCCGCGCATCGGCGGTGCGGCTGCCCCAGATCCACCAGCCGCCGAAGGCCAGCGCCACAAGCGCCACGAAAATGAGAAGAAATCGCATGAATGGAGGCCCTTTCGCCCGGTCAGGATCGGGTATTTACAGGGGCGGAGCTAGGAGGGCCAGCATGACCGACCAGACCGCGCTTTGGGTATTCGGCTACGGATCGCTTCTGTGGAACCCCGGTTTCACGCCAGAGGAGGTGGTGGTGGCCCGTCTCGATGGCTGGCACCGCAGCTTTTGCATGTCGTCGATCCATCACCGCGGCTCGCCGGAGGTGCCGGGGCTCGTGCTCGCGCTCGACCGGGCGCCGGGATCGGTCTGCACCGGTCTGGCGCTGCGCGCGCCCGAGGCCGAGCGCGACCGCGTGATCGCCATGCTGCGCGAACGCGAGCTGGTCTCGTCGGCCTATCTCGAAACGCACCAGCCGCTCGCGCTCACCGACGGGCGGGTGGTCGAGGCGCTGACCTACGTGATCGATCCCGGCCATGAACAATATGTCGCGCTCGATCTCGAAACGCAGGCGCGGCGCATCGCGGGTGCGGTCGGCGGGCGCGGGCCGAACGACGAATATCTCTTCAACACCGCCGCGCATCTGACCGAAATGGGCGTGCACGACCCCGATCTCGACTGGCTGGTCGAGCGGGTGGCGACGCTGAAATCGGGCGGTTGAGAGGCGGCGGCGCCACAGCCCGGCCCCGCGCCGCGAAAGGCCATTGGCCACCCGGCCCCGCGATCCCTATGATTCGAGCGTTGCAACCACGAGGACACCGCCCCGCATGAGGCAGCCACAGGCGAAACCGCATTTCACCCAGCCGGTCCGGCAGATCCTGTCGATGCTGGTGGCGCTGGGGCTGGTCGGGGCCGGTCTGGTGCTGGGCCAGAACGTGCTGCGCGGCATCTTCCTGTCGAACCCGTGGCTCAACAGCGCGATCTCGGCGTTTTTCGTGCTCGGCGTGCTGGCCTGCTTCTGGCAGGTGATCGCGCTGATCCGCTCGGTCGGCTGGATCGAATCCTTCGTCCGCACGCCCAAGACCACCGGTCCGGCGCCGGGGCTCCTGCTGCCGCTGGCGACGCTGTTGCGCTCGCGCGGGGCAAGGATGCAGATTTCGCCCGACAGCGCGCGCTCGATCCTCGAATCGGTGGGCCAGCGGATCGACGAGGAGCGCGAGATCACGCGCTACCTCTCCAACACGCTGATCTTTCTCGGCCTGCTCGGCACGTTCTACGGGCTTGCCACCACCGTGCCCGCGCTGGTCGAGACGATCCGCTCGCTCAACCCCGGCGCGGATGAAAGCGGCACCGCCATCTTCGGGCGGCTGCAACAGGGGCTGGAGGCACAGCTCGGCGGCATGGGCACGGCGTTCTCGTCCTCGCTTCTGGGGCTCGCGGGGTCGCTGGTCGTGGGTCTTCTGGAGCTGTTCGCCACGCATGGTCAGAACCGGTTCTACCGCGAGCTGGAGGAGTGGCTGTCGACCATCACCCGGCTCGGCTATGCCTCGGGCGAGGAGCATGCGGGCGGCGGCGCCGATACCGGTCTTCTGGCGCAGATGGTGGAGCGGCTGAGCGACCGCATGGACGGGCTCGGCGAGGCGATCGGCGCCGCCGGAGAGGCCCGCCGCGAAAGCGAGGCGCGCCTCATGGCGCTGACCGACACGCTGGCGCGGCTTGCCGACCGGATGGACCCGGAGGCCGAGCGCGCCGCGCTCGACCGCATCGCCGAAGGCCAGGCGGAGGTGCATGCCGCGCTCATCCGCGCCGCCGAGGGCGGCAATGACAGCGAAACGCGGATGCGGCTGCGCAACATGGACGTGCAGCTTCTGCGCATTCTCGAAGAGATCGCCGCCGGCCGGCAGGAGATGCTGGCCGAGCTGCGCACCGACCTGTCGGGGCTGAGCCGGGTGCTGCGCGAAAGCCACCACCCCGGAGGCCTGCGCGCCACCCGCCACACGGAGTTCTGAGCCATGGGGCTCAAGCGCCGCCACGCCAACCGCTTCCAGGCCTCGATCTGGCCCGGCTTCGTCGATGCGATGACCGGGCTTCTGCTGGTGCTGATGTTCGTGCTGACCATCTTCACCGTGGTGCAGTTCGTGCTGCGCGACACGATCACCGGGCAGGCGAGCGAGCTGGACGAGCTGGGCGAGGAGGTCGAGCGGCTGACCGGCGCGCTGGGGCTCGAACGGGCGCGGGGCGAGGATCAGCAGGCCGAGATCGGCAGCCTCGGGGCCGAGCTGGCGCAGGCCCGTGCGCGGGCCGAACAACAGTCGGGCCGGATCGAGGTGCTGACCGCCGAACGCGCGGCGCAGGCCACCGCGCTCGACACCGCGCAGGAGAAGATCACCGCCTTCGAGGCGCGGGTGGCGGGGCTTCTGGCCGACCGGGCCGAGGCGCGCGACCGGATCGCCGGGCTGCGCGAGGATCTGGAGACCGAGCGCAACCGCGCGGGCGAGGCCGAGAGCGGGCGCGACGCCGCGCGCCTCGCGCTCGGCCTCGCGCGCGAGGAGATCGACGCGCAGGCCGAAGCCGCCCGGCTCGCCGCCGCAAGGCGCGAGGCGCTGGAGGCGCTGGTGGCGGATCTGGAGGCGGGGACCGCCCAGGACGCGGAGACCATCTCCGGGCTGGAGGCCGACCGGCTGGCCGATGCCGCCGCGGCGCAGGCGCTGCGCGACCGGTTGCAGGACGCGGATGCGGAACTGTCGGCGATGACGCTGGCGCTCGAGGAAAAGCGCCGCGAGGCAGAGGAGACGCTGACGCTTCTGGCCGCTGCCGAAGCCGCGCGCGACGATCTCGACATGAAGCTCGCCGAGGCGGTGCTGGCGCGCCAGGAAAGCCAGAACGCGCTGACCCGGTCGCTGCGGGCGGGCGAGGGGCTCGACGCGCGGCTGGCCGCGGCGCTCGATCTTGCCCAAGAGACCGGGGACGATCTGGAACAGGCGCGCGCGGCGCTGGCGCAGGCCGATGCCGAGAGCGAGGATCTTTCCACCCGGCTCGCCGCCGCGCTGGCCGCACGCGAGGCGGGGGAGGCCGATCTCGCGGCGGTGCGCAAAGAGCTTTCGGCGGCGCTGGAGGCGGGCGAGACCACCGAGGCCGCGCTGCAGGAACGTCTCGCCGCCGCGATCCTCGACCGCGACGCGGCGCGCGCCGAGGCGCAGGCCGCGCGCGCCGCCGGTGCGGCGGCCGAGCGGGGCCGCGCCGATCTCGCCGACCGGCTCTCCGCCGCGCTGTCGGCGCGCGAGGCGGCGGAGACGCGCGCGCGCGCGCTGTCGCAGGACCGCAGCGAGACCGAACAGCAGCGCGCCGATCTCGAATCGCGGCTCGCGCAGGCCCTGGGCGATCTCGACGCCGCGCGGGAGCGGGCCGAAACCCAGGGCAGCGCGGCCGAGCGCCGCGCCGCGTTGCTCGCCACCGCCCGCGCCGCTCTGGCCGAGGAGGAGGACGCCTCCGCCGCGGCCCAGCGCCGCATGACGGCGCTCAACGCGCAGGTCGCGGCGCTGCGCGAGGACGTGGCCGAACTGCGCGACCTGCTGGGGCAGGCCGAGACCGAGGAGATCGTCGCCGAGGCCGAGATCGAGGATCTGGGCCGCAGGCTCAACACCGCGCTGGCCCGCGCCGCCGCCGAGGAACGCCGCCGCCGCGAGCTCGAGGAAGAGGAGCGGCGGCGTCTCGAAGAGGAAACCGCGCGGCTGGCGGCACAGGCCGAGAACCTCGAACGCTATCGTTCGGACTTCTTCGGCGAATTGCGCGGCATGCTCGAGGACGAGGAGGGCGTGCGCGTCGAGGGCGACCGCTTCGTGTTTTCCTCCGAGGTGCTGTTCGGGCAGGGCGAGGCGACCTTGTCGGAGGCGGGCAAGGACGAGATCGCCAAGGTCGCGGCGCTCTTGCGCCGGATCGGGTCGGAGATCCCGCCGGGCATCGACTGGGTGATCCGGGTCGACGGCCATACCGACGACATCCCGATCCGGGGCGGGCGCTTTGCCGACAACTGGGAGCTGAGCCAGGCGCGTGCGCTGTCGGTGGTGCGCTACATGAGCGAGGCGGAGGGCATCCCGCCCGCGCGGCTGGCGGCCAACGGGTTCGGGGAATACCAGCCGATCGACCCCGCCGACAGCCCCGAGGCGCGGGCACGCAACCGCCGGATCGAGCTGAAGCTGACCGAGCGCTGACGCCGCCATGCTGCTGAACGAAAAAGGCGCGGCCCCGAGGGGCCGCGCCTTTTCATGTGCCGTGCCGTGCCCGGTTCATTCGGCGGTGAGCAGCGGCGGGCGGTTGCCCGAAAGCCGCTTGGCGCCCGGCTCCTCGAAGGACAGCTCGATCTTGTCGTCCTTGACGCCGACCCGGACGAGGCCGCCCTTGGTCAGCTGGCCGAACAGCAGCTCCTCGGCGAGCGGCTTCTTGATGTGCTCCTGGATCACCCGGCCCAGCGGGCGGGCGCCCATCTTCTCGTCATAGCCCTTCTCGGCCAGCCATTCGCCGGCCTCGCGGGTCAGCTCGATATGAACGTTGCGGTCCATCAGCTGCGCCTCGAGCTGGAGGACGAACTTCTCGACCACCGACAGGATCGTCTCGGGCGCCAGCGGCGCGAACGAGATCACCGCGTCGAGACGGTTGCGGAACTCCGGCGTGAAGGTCCGCTCGATCGCGGCCGTGTCCTCGCCCTCGCGGCGGCCCCGGCCGAAACCGATCGCCTCCTTGGCCTGCTCGGCGGCGCCCGCGTTCGAGGTCATGATCAGGATCACGTTGCGGAAATCGACCGCCCGGCCGTTATGGTCGGTGAGCTTGCCGTGATCCATCACCTGCAGAAGGATGTTGAACACGTCCGGGTGCGCCTTCTCGATCTCGTCGAGCAAGAGCACGCAATGCGGGTGCTGGTCGACGCCGTCGGTCAGAAGCCCGCCCTGGTCGAAGCCGACATAGCCCGGCGGCGCGCCGATCAGGCGCGAGACCGCGTGCTTTTCCATGTATTCCGACATGTCGAAGCGCAGCATCTCCACGCCCAGCGTCTGGCTGAGCTGCTTGGCCACCTCGGTCTTGCCGACGCCGGTGGGGCCGGCGAAGAGATAGTTGCCGATCGGCTTTTCGGGCTCGCGCAGGCCGGCGCGGGCCAGCTTGATCGCCGAGGACAGCGCGGTGATCGCGTCGTCCTGGCCGAACACCACGCGCTTGAGCGTCGGTTCGAGATCCTTGAGCACCTCGGCATCGTCCTTGGAGACGTTCTTGGGCGGGATGCGGGCGATCTTGGCGATCACCGCCTCGATCTCCTTGGCGCCGATCGTCTTGCGCCGCTTGCTCTCGGCCACGAGATGCTGCGCCGCGCCGGCCTCGTCGATCACGTCGATCGCCTTGTCGGGCAGCTTGCGGTCGTTGATGTAGCGCGCCGACAGCTCCACCGCGCTCTTGATCGCGTCGGCGGTGTACTTGATCTGGTGGTGATCCTCGAAATAGGGCTTGAGGCCCTTGAGGATCTTCACGGCGTCATCGACCGAAGGCTCGTTCACGTCGATCTTCTGGAACCGGCGCGACAGGGCGCGGTCCTTTTCGAAGTGCTGGCGGAACTCCTTGTAGGTGGTCGATCCCATGCAGCGCAGCTTGCCGCCCTGCAGCGCGGGTTTCAGCAGGTTGGAGGCGTCCATCGCGCCGCCCGAGGTGGCGCCCGCGCCGATCACGGTGTGGATCTCGTCGATGAACAGCACCGCGTCGGGGTGGTTCTCCATCTCGGTCATCACCGCCTTCAGCCGCTCCTCGAAATCACCGCGGTAGCGGGTGCCCGCCAGCAGCGCGCCCATGTCGAGGCTGTAGATCGTGGCCTCGGACAGCACCTCGGGCACCGCGCCCTCGACGATCTTCCAGGCGAGACCCTCGGCAATGGCGGTCTTGCCGACGCCGGGATCGCCGACCAGCAGCGGGTTGTTCTTGCGGCGGCGGCACAGCACCTGGATGCAGCGCTCCACCTCGTGCTCGCGGCCGATCAGCGGGTCGACATCGCCCTTGCGCGACTTGGCGTTCAGATCGACGCAGTATTTCGCGAGCGCGCTGTCCTTTTCCTCGCTGCCGCCACCGCCGGAGGCGGTTTCGCCCTCATCGTCCTTTTCGGCGGCGCCGGTGACGGGGCGGCTTTCGCCGAAGGCGGGATCCTTGGCCTGGCCATGGGCGATGAAATTGACCGCGTCGTAGCGGGTCATGTCCTGCTCCTGCAGGAAATAGGCGGCGTTGGATTCACGCTCGGCGAAGATCGCGACGAGCACGTTGGCGCCGGTGACCTCGGTGCGGCCCGAGGATTGCACATGGATCGCGGCGCGCTGGATCACGCGCTGGAACGCGGCGGTGGGCACGGCCTCGGAGCCGTCCACGTCGGTGACGAGGGTGGAAAGATCATCCTCGATGAAATCCTCGAGCGACTTGCGCAGCTCCTCGAGATCGACGGCGCAGGCGCGCATCACGCGGGCGGCGTCGGGTTCCTCGATCAGGGCCAGCAGGAGATGCTCGAGGGTCGCGAGTTCATGGCGGCGGGCATTGGCCAGAGCCAGCGCCGCGTGGATGGACTGCTCGAGAGTTGTCGAAAAAGACGGCACGGTGATGTGCTCCTCTGATCGGGGGTCCGGGCGGGGGATGACCCCGCCATGACCGTGGCCTCTATGTTCAAAGATCGGGTTTATCCGCCGCGCTTCAAGTTAAAACTCGCAAAAACCGACATGTTGACGGTGCGACGTCACGCAGCTGTGTTCTTTGCACGGCCCGGTCTCACGAACCGTTGCCGCGACGCCGCGGAATGCGTCAGAAGCGATCTTTCCTGCCGCGGATCTCGGCAAAGACCTTGGCGGCGTCCTGCCCGTCGAATCCCATCGCGCGTTGCAGTTCGGGCGCGTCGGCGCGCAGGAACGGGTTGGTCGCGCGTTCCTCCGAGAGCCGCGACGGCACGGTCGGATGGCCCTCGGCGCGGGCGCGGGCGATGGCGGCGGCCCGGTCGCGCAGCGCCGCGTTGTCCGGTTCGATGGTGAGCGCGAAGCGCGCATTGGTCTCGGTGTATTCGTGACCCGAACAGATCAGTGTCTGGCCCGGCAGGTCGCGCAGCTTGCGCAAGCTGTCCCACATCTGCTCGGGCGTGCCCTCGAACAGCCGGCCGCAACCCATCGCCATCAGGCTGTCGGCGGTGAAGGCCATGCGCGAGCCGGGGAAGTGAAAGGCCATATGCCCCACCGTGTGGCCCGGCACGTCGATCACCTCGACCCGTTCGCCCAGCACCTCGAGCGGATCGCCGGGCGCCACCGCGAGATCGAGCGGTGGCAACCGGTGCGCATCCGCCGCCGCGCCGATCACCCGCGCGCCGTCGCGCAGCTCGGCCAGCCCGGCCACGTGGTCGTCGTGGTGATGCGTCAGCAGGATGTCCGACAGCGTCCAGCCATGCGCGTCGAGCGCGGCGCGGATCGGCGCGGCCTCGGGCGCGTCGACAAGCGCGGTGCGCCCGGTGGCGGCGTCGTGCAGCAAAAAGGCGTAGTTGTCAGAGAGGCACGCGACGGTGAGAAGTTCGAGAGGCATGGCGGCATCCGTGATTTGGTTGTTATGGTGGTCCCGGACCTAGACCGGCCTCCGCCACCGGCTCGCAAATTCTGAACCAAGGACCGCCGGCCCGCAATGCATCTGGACGTGCTCGACCTGCGCAATTTCTACTATCGCAGCGCGCTTGGCCGCGCGGCGCAGAAGGTGATCCGCGACCGGCTGGTCGAATGGTGGCCCGCCGCGCATGTACAGGGCCAGACGGTGGCGGGGTACGGCTTTGCGGTGCCGCTGCTGCGTCCCTATCTCGCCGATGCGCGGCGGGTGATCGGGCTGATGCCGGGGCCGCAGGGGGTGATGCCCTGGCCCGCGGGCCAGCCCAACGTGTCGGTGCTGTGCGAGGAGACGCTCTGGCCGCTCAGGACGGGGCAGGTCGACCGTCTGGTGCTGATGCACGGTCTGGAGACGTCGGAACACGCGACCGCGCTTTTGGAGGAGTGCTGGCGGGCGCTGGGGCCGGGGGGCCGGGCGGTGTTCGTGGTGCCGAACCGGGCCGGGCTGTGGTCGCGGTCGGACGCGACGCCGTTCGGCTATGGGCGGCCCTATTCGCTGGGTCAGCTCGAAGCGCAGCTCAAGGCGCATCGCTTCGAGACCGAGCGCGCGGTCTCGGCGCTGTACCGGCCGCCGAGCCTGCGCCGCGGCTGGCGCCGCTCGGCGGCGCTTCTGGAGAGGGCGGGGCGGCACATGCCGGTGCTCAACACCGGCGGCGTGCTGATGGTCGAGGCCACCAAGCAGGTCGCGGCCCCCCAGCCGTCCGGGGCTGACGGCGGCGGTGAAGCGGCCCTTGCGGGTGCTCGAAGGGATCGGCTCGCCGGTGCCCGAGCCGTCGCGGCGCGGCTGAGCCGGCGCCGGGTCTTCGGGCGGGCAGGGGCGCAGCCCGCGGCGCGCGGGCAAAACGTCGCACCCCCGATGGGCTTGTGACCATGGGGCAAAGCCCTGCCATCCGCCGCTTCAAGGCGGTTGCGACAGCCGGATCGCTCTGCTACATCGCCCCTGATTTTGACGGCCTTCGCCCGCGCGAGGGCCATGCAAGCTGCCCGGCCGTCGCCATGTTCCCATGGCGCGGCAGCGCCGGGCCCAAAGACTGCGGAAGGGTGGACGTGTCCGAACCAGCATCGATCTCAACCGGCATCGCTCAGCGCTATGCCACGGCCGTGTTCGACCTGGCGCGGGAGGGCGACGATCTCGCCGCCCTGACGTCGGATGTCGACGCGTTGCGCGCGGCGCTGTCCGACAGCGCGGAGTTTCGCGACCTGATCTCCTCGCCGGTCTACAGCCGCGACGATCAGGGCCGCGCGATGTCGGCGATCGCCGCCAAGATGGGGCTGACCCGGACCATGGCGAACGTGCTGGGCCTGATGGCCTCCAAGCGCCGCCTGTTCGTGCTGCCGCAGATGCTGCGCGCGCTCGACGCGCAGCTGGCCGAGGCCCGCGGCGAGGTGACCGCCGACGTGACCACCGCCAAGGCGCTGTCCGACAAGCAGAAGTCGGCGCTCGCCGCCGCGCTCAAGGAGAGCGCCGGGCGCGAGGTGAAGATCAATCAGACCGTGGATGAAAGCCTCATCGGCGGTCTCGTCGTCAAGCTGGGCTCGAAGATGATCGACACCTCGATCCGCTCGAAGCTCCAGGCACTCCAGAACACCATGAAAGAGGTCGGATAATGGCGATCCAAGCTGCGGAAATCTCCGCGATCCTGAAGGACCAGATCAAGAATTTCGGCCAGGAGGCCGAGGTCGCGGAGGTCGGTCGCGTGCTCTCCGTCGGTGACGGCATCGCCCGTGTCCACGGTCTCGACAACGTCCAGGCCGGCGAGATGGTCGAATTCCCCGGTGGCATCCAGGGCATGGCGCTCAACCTCGAGAGCGACAATGTCGGCTGCGTGATCTTCGGCTCCGACCGCGACATCAAGGAAGGTGACGTCGTCAAGCGCACCAACTCGATCGTGGACGTGCCCGCCGGCATGGGGCTTCTGGGCCGCGTCGTGGACGGCCTTGGCAACCCGCTCGACGGCAAGGGCCCGATCGAGGGCGCCGAGCGCCGCGTCGCCGACGTCAAGGCGCCGGGCATCATCCCGCGCAAATCGGTGCACGAGCCGATGCCGACCGGCCTGAAGTCGATCGACGCCATGATCCCGATCGGCCGCGGCCAGCGCGAGCTGATCATCGGCGACCGCCAGACCGGCAAGACCGCCGTGGCGCTCGACGCCGTGCTCAACCAGAAGACCTATAACGATGCCGCCGGCGACGACGAGAGCAAGAAGCTCTACTGCGTCTACGTCGCGATCGGCCAGAAGCGCTCCACCGTGGCGCAGCTGGTGAAGAAGCTCGAAGAGACCGGCGCGATCGAATATTCGGTCGTCGTGGCCGCCACCGCCTCGGACCCCGCGCCGATGCAGTTCCTCGCGCCCTATGCCGCGACCGCCATGGCCGAGTATTTCCGCGACAACGGCAAGCACGCGCTCATCATCTATGATGACCTGTCCAAGCAGGCCGTGTCGTATCGCCAGATGTCGCTGCTGCTGCGCCGCCCGCCGGGCCGCGAAGCCTATCCGGGCGACGTGTTCTATCTCCACTCGCGCCTGCTGGAGCGGTCGGCCAAGCTCAACGAGGATCACGGCGCCGGTTCGCTGACCGCGCTGCCGATCATCGAAACCCAGGGCGGCGACGTGTCGGCCTTCATCCCGACCAACGTGATCTCGATCACCGACGGCCAGATCTTCCTCGAGACGGAACTGTTCTACCAGGGCATCCGCCCGGCGGTGAACACCGGTCTCTCGGTGAGCCGCGTGGGCTCCTCGGCCCAGACCAACGCGATGAAGTCGGTCGCCGGCCCGGTGAAGCTCGAGCTCGCGCAGTACCGCGAGATGGCCGCCTTCGCGCAGTTCGGCTCCGACCTCGACGCCTCGACCCAGCAGCTGCTGAACCGTGGCGCGCGCCTGACCGAGCTGATGAAGCAGCCGCAGTATTCGCCGCTGACCAACGCCGAGATCGTCTGCGTGATCTTCGCGGGCACCCAAGGGTACCTCGACAAGATCGCCGTCAAGGATGTCGGCCGTTTCGAACAGGGCCTGCTGAAGCACCTGCGCAGCAATGACCGCGAGCTGCTGGACTGGATCACCACCGAGGATCCGAAGATCAAGGGCGACGCGGAAGCACGTATCCGCAAGGCGATCGATGCGTTCGCCAAGGACTTCGCCTGAAACCAGCCACGGACTTAGGGAGGCTGGCCGATGCCTAGTCTGAAGGACCTCAAGAACCGGATCGCGTCGGTCAAATCGACCCGCAAGATCACCAAGGCGATGCAGATGGTCGCGGCGGCAAAGCTCCGCCGCGCCCAGGATGCCGCCGAAGCGGCGCGCCCCTATGCCGAACGGTTCGACGCCGTGATGGCCGGGCTCGCCTCCTCCGTGGGCGGCTCCGACGGGGCGCCCAAGCTCCTTGCCGGGACCGGCAAGGAGGACGTGCACCTGCTCGTCGTCATGACCGCCGAGCGCGGGCTCTGCGGCGGCTTCAACGGCTCGATCGTGCGCAAGGCGCGGATCCGCGCCAGCGAGCTGATCGCGCAGGGCAAGACGGTGAAGATCCTCACCGTCGGCAAGAAGGGCCGCGAGATGCTGCGCCGCGATTACGGTCAGCACTTCGTCGGCCATGTCGATCTCAGCGAGGTCAAGCGCGTCGGTTACGCCAACGCGCAGGACATCGCCCGCGACGTGCTCGACCGCTTTGCGGCGGACGAGTTCGACGTGGCGACGATCTACTATGCGCGGTTCCAGAACGTGATCACCCAGATCCCGACCGAGCAGCAGATCATCCCGGCCAAGTTCGAGGGCGGGGACGAGGCCGACACGGCGCTCTACGACTACGAGCCCGGCGAAGAGGAGATCCTCGCGGATCTGCTGCCGCGCGGCGTGGCGACGCAGATCTTCGCCGCCCTGCTGGAAAACGGCGCCTCCGAACAGGGCGCCCGGATGAGCGCGATGGACAACGCGACCCGCAACGCGGGCGAGATGATCGACAAGCTGACGATCGAGTACAACCGCTCGCGCCAGGCCGTCATCACCAACGAGCTGATCGAAATCATTTCGGGCGCCGAGGCGCTCTAAGAGAACCGGAGAAACGACATGGCTAACGCAACAGGCAAGGTCACCCAGGTGATCGGCGCCGTCGTGGACGTGCAGTTCGGGGATCACCTGCCGGAGATCCTCAACGCGCTGACCACCGAAAACAACGGCAAGACGCTGGTTCTCGAAGTGGCCCAGCACCTTGGCGAGAACACCGTGCGCACCATCGCGATGGACGCGACCGAGGGTCTCGTGCGCGGCGCCCCCGTGACCGACAGCGGCAAGCCGATCTCGGTGCCGGTCGGCAACGCGACGCTGGGCCGCATCCTCAACGTCATCGGCGAGCCGATCGACGAAAAGGGCCCGGTCGAGACCACCGAGACCCGTCCGATCCACGCCGAGGCCCCGACCTTCGCCGAGCAGTCGACCTCGTCCGAGATCCTCGTCACCGGCATCAAGGTCATCGACCTGCTGGCCCCCTATGCCAAGGGCGGCAAGATCGGCCTGTTCGGCGGCGCCGGGGTGGGCAAGACCGTGCTCATCATGGAGCTGATCAACAACATCGCCAAGGTGCACTCGGGCTACTCCGTGTTCGCCGGCGTGGGCGAGCGGACCCGTGAGGGCAACGACCTCTACCACGAGATGATCGAATCCAACGTCATCAAGCCCGACGCGCTGGGTGAGAGCCAAGTGGCTCTGGTCTATGGCCAGATGAACGAGCCGCCGGGTGCGCGTGCCCGCGTCGCGCTGACTGGACTGACGCTGGCCGAGCAGTTCCGCGACCAGTCCGGCACCGACGTGCTGTTCTTCGTCGACAACATCTTCCGCTTCACCCAGGCGGGCTCCGAGGTGTCGGCGCTTCTGGGCCGCATTCCTTCGGCCGTGGGCTACCAGCCGACGCTGGCGACCGACATGGGCGCGCTGCAGGAGCGGATCACCTCGACCAAGAACGGCTCGATCACCTCGGTGCAGGCGATCTACGTTCCGGCCGACGACCTCACCGACCCGGCGCCGGCGACCTCGTTCGCCCACCTCGACGCCACCACCGTGCTCAACCGCGCGATCTCCGAGCTCGGCATCTACCCGGCCGTGGACCCGCTCGACTCGACCTCGCGCCTGATGGACCCCGCGGTCGTGGGCGAAGAGCACTACCAGGTGGCGCGCGACGTGCAGGGCATCCTGCAGCGCTACAAGTCGCTTCAGGACATCATCGCGATTCTCGGCATGGACGAGCTTAGCGAAGAGGACAAGCTGACCGTGGCCCGCGCCCGGAAGATCCAGCGTTTCCTGTCGCAGCCCTTCGACGTGGCGAAGGTCTTCACCGGTTCGGACGGCGTGCAGGTGCCGCTCGACGTGACCATCGCCTCGTTCAAGGCGGTCGTCGCGGGCGAGTACGACCACCTGCCGGAATCGGCCTTCTACATGGTCGGCGGCATCGACGAGGTGAAGGCCAAGGCCGAGAAAATGGCCGCCGCCGCGGCCTGATAGGAGGGCTTCATGGCCGACACGCTGCAATTCGACCTGGTCAGCCCGGAACGGAAGCTTGCTTCCGTTTCGGCGACCGAGGTGCGCATTCCGGGCACCGATGGTGACCTGACGGCGATGGCGGGCCACACGCCCACCATCACCACCCTGCGTCCCGGCCTCTTGCAGGTCGTGCATCAGGGCGGGACCGACGACTACGTGATCTCCGGCGGTTTCGCCGAGATCGGCCCCGACAACGTCTCCGTTCTGGCCGAGCGCGCGCTGCCGCGCGGCGAGGTCACGCAGGAGGTCTATGAGGGCATGGTCGAGGAATTCGCCGCCGCGCATCGCGACGCGAAGGCGAAGTTCGAGAACGAGCCGGGCCCGGTGGACGACACCGCCAAGCTTCTGGCGGACATGGTCGCGATCGGCACGCATATCGGGCTCGACCCGAAGCAGCCGAACTTCTGATCAAACCGCGCATCGAACGACGAAGACCCCGCCCCGGCGGGGTCTTTTCGTATGGGGGGAGGCAAATCACATGGCGCGCTACATGCAGGGCGGCTTCGGGATCGATCAGGGCGAGCTGATTCCGTTCGACGATTTCGAGACCGGCGGCTCGATGTGGACCGGCGCGGGCGCGCGCGAGCTGCGCCGGCGCGTCGATTTCAACCTGGCGTTTTCGCAGCCGCCGCTGGTGCAGCTCGGCGTGACGATGTGGGATGTCTCGAACGCGGCGTCGATGCGGCTCGACGTGCGGGCCGAGGAGATCGCGCGCACCGGCTTCGTGCTGCGCACGCATACGTGGAGCGACAGCCGAATCGCCCGGATCCGTGTCGCGTGGACGGCGTTCGGCGCCTGCTACGACGATGAAAGATGGGATATCGATTGACGCGAAGGGGCGGTGGCGGCCTCTGCGGTCGAAGGGGCCGTGGCGGCCCCGGCGGTCTTTCAGCGCGCGGAGGGACGCCGCGCCGGATGGTCAGGCGAGATGCCGGATCGGCCCCGCATGGCGCACCGCGCGGCTCAGCGGCATGATGATGGCGGTGAACATCAACGCCGCCACCGGACCCGAGGCGATCCAGATGGCCAGCCCCGCAAGAAGCGGAAGATTGCCGAACCCGACGAGGAACACCGCGGCGATGAAGCCGAGCATGCTTCCGGCGAGGATGAAGATCGTGCCCATTCCTGCGTCTCCTGTGCTATCCTGTATAGGTTGCAGGGCAATCAGGCAGGAATATGACCTGCCGCGGGCATTATAGCTCAAATCATCGCGTTCGGGCATGGCGCTCATGCGCAGGCCGAAGAGGCGGCCCGGTTCGGGCGCCCCCTCATGCGGGACGGGCGGAGCCATGGCCCCGCCCGCCGCCATGTCAGCGCGTGAACTTCTTGAACTTGACCCGCTTGGGTTCCACAGCGTCGGGGCCGAGGCGGCGCTTCTTGTCCTCTTCGTAATCCTCGAAGTTGCCCTGGAACCACTCGACATGCGCCTCGCCCTCGAAGGCGAGGATGTGGGTGCAGATCCGGTCGAGGAAGAAGCGGTCGTGGGAGATCACCACCGCGCAGCCCGCGAAATCGACCAGCGCGTCTTCGAGCGCGCGCAGGGTTTCGACGTCGAGATCGTTGGTCGGCTCGTCGAGCAGCAGCACGTTGCCGCCATCCTTCAGAAGCCGCGCCATGTGGACGCGGTTGCGCTCACCGCCCGACAGCAGGCTGACCTTCTTCTGCTGGTCGCCGCCCTTGAAGTTGAACGCGCCGCAATAGGCGCGCGAGTTCATCGAGGCGTCGCCCAGCTCGATCACCTCGGCGCCGCCCGAGATCGCTTCCCAGACGGTGGCGCCCGGGTCGAGATCGTCGCGGCTCTGGTCGACATAGGACAGCTTCACGGTGTCGCCGAACTCGATTCGCCCCTCGTCGGGCTGTTCCTGACCGGTGAGCATCTTGAACAGGGTCGACTTGCCGGCGCCGTTCGGACCGATCACGCCGACGATGCCGCCCGGCGGCAGCGAGAATTCCAGATCCTCGATCAAGAGCTTGTCGCCCATCGCCTTCTTCAGGCCCTCGACCTCGATCACCTTGCCGCCGAGACGCGGGCCGTTCGGGATGACGATCTGCGCCTTGCCGACGCGCTCGCGCTCGGACTGGCTCGCCAGCTCCTCATAGGCCGCGATCCGGGCCTTGGACTTGGCCTGGCGCGCCTTCTGGCCCTGCCGCATCCATTCCAGCTCGCGCTGCAGCGTGTTCTGCTTGGACTTGTCCTCGCGGGCCTCCTGCTCGAGCCGCTTGGCCTTCTGCTCCAGCCAGCTCGAATAGTTGCCCTCGTAGGGAATGCCGCGGCCACGATCGAGCTCGAGGATCCAGCCGGTGATGTCGTCGAGGAAATAGCGGTCGTGGGTCACGACGAGAATCGTGCCCTTGTACTCGATCAGGTGGTTTTGCAGCCACGCGATCGTCTCGGCGTCGAGATGGTTGGTCGGCTCGTCGAGGAGCAGCATGTCGGGGGCTTCGAGCAGCAGCTTGCACAGCGCCACGCGGCGCGCCTCGCCGCCCGACAGGGTGGTGACGTCGGCGTCGTCCGGCGGGCAGCGCAGCGCCTCCATCGCGACGTCGATCTGCGCGTCGAGATCCCACAGGTTCTGGGCGTCGATGTCGTCCTGAAGCTGGGCCATCTCCTCGGCGGTCTCGTCCGAGTAGTTCATGGCCAGCTCGTTGTAACGCTCGAGCACGGCCTTCTTGGCGGCGACGCCTTCCATGACGTTCTCGCGGACGGTCTTGGTCTCGTCGAGCTTGGGCTCCTGGGGCAGGTAGCCGACGCGGGCGCCCTCGGCGGCCCAGGCCTCGCCCTGGAAATCCTTGTCGAGCCCGGCCATGATCTTGAGCAGGGTGGATTTACCGGCGCCGTTGACCCCGACCACGCCGATCTTCACCCCGGGCAGGAAGTTCAGCCGGATGTTCTCGAAGGTCTTCTTGCCGCCGGGATAGGTCTTGGAGACGCCATCCATGTGATAGACGTACTGGTAGCTGGCCATCGGGGAACTCCTGTCTGCGATCGGCCCTCCTCATACGCGCGCAGGCGCGGCGTAGCAATCGGGCGCGCGCGGAACCGGCGCCTGCGCGACGACGTTGGGCGGCATTGCGCATGGGGGAGCTGCGGTGGCAATCAGCGAGACGGGCGGCGCGCCGGTGCCCCCCAGGGACAGGTCCGGTGACAGGTCCGGTGACAGGCCCGGCCAAGAGGCCGGAAACGGGGCCGGTGACGGAGACGCGCCGGATGACTGGCAGCACGATCTGACCGAGCAGCGCCTGTCGGAGCTGCGCAAGATCCGGCGGCTGATGCTGTGCTCGTTCCTGCTCGCGGCCTTTACCGCCACCTATTTCGCGCGCGACGTGCTGTTGCCCATCGTTCTGGCGGTGCTGCTGACGCTGACGCTGCGTCCGGTGGTGCGCGGATTGCAGCGGATCGGCATTCCGCCGGGGGTCAGCGCGGTGCTGCTGATGCTGGCGATCGGGCTGGGATTCGCGGTGGCGGGCTATTTCCTGTCGGGACCGATCGGCGAGATGGCGGCGCGGGCGCCGCAGATCGGCACGGAGGTACAGCGAAAGCTGGCGGGGCTGATGGACCGGCTGGCCTCGATCCGCGAGGTCGGCGAACAGGTGACGGAGATGGCCGACGCCGCCGGGGCGACCGGCGAGAAGATGGAGGTGGTGGTCGACCAGTCGGGACCGATCCCCTCGGCGGTGGGCAGCGCCGCCTCGATCGGCTCGACGCTGGTGGCGGCGATGATCCTGACGCTGTTCCTGCTGGCATCGGGCGATTTCTACCACCGCCGCATCGTCGAGGCCTCGCCCAAGCTGCATGACAAGAAGCGCGCCCTGACCATCGTGCGCGACGTGGAGCGGCAGATCTCGCGCTATCTCGGCGCGATCACGGTGATCAATGCCGGGCTGGGCGTGGCGATCGGGATCGCGCTGTGGATCATCGGCCTGCCGATGCCGCATGTCTGGGGCACGCTGGCCTTTTTGTTGAACTTCATGCCCTTCATCGGCGCGATCATCGGCACCGTCGCCGCCGGGGCCTTTGCGCTGGTGAGCTTCGACAGCGTGCCTTACGCGCTTTTGGTGCCGCTGTCCTACTTCACCCTCACCACCATCGAGGGCAATTTCGTCACGCCGATGCTGGTCGGGCGCAGGCTGGAGCTGAACATCGTGTCGGTCTTCGTCACGGTGGCCTTCTGGATCTGGCTGTGGGGCGTGCCGGGTGCGGTGCTGGCGGTGCCGTTTCTCGTGGTGGTCAAGGCGGTCTGCGACCACGTTCCCTCGCTCAAGGCCTTTGGCGGTTTCCTGTCCGGCGACCCGGCGGTGAAGGCTGAGGACCGGGAAGGCGACCCCAAGGACCGAACCGGCAAACCCGCCGCGCGGCACGCCTGAGGCCGGTTTGACAGCGCGCGAAGCCCCGGCCTAGGGTTCGCCGCGATGCCGGGCCCGGAAACGGCCGCGGCCCCAAGGAGATCCGACAGATGAGCTACGTCCCCCACCCAGACCGCTACACGCGGATGGCCTATCGCCGCTGCGGCGCATCCGGGCTCAAGCTGCCCGCCATCAGCCTCGGGATGTGGCACAATTTCGGCGATGACACGCCGCACCAGACCAAGCGCGACATCTGCCGCGCCGCCTTCGATCACGGCATCACGCATTTCGATCTGGCCAACAATTACGGCCCCGAGCCGGGCGCCGCCGAGACCGCCTTCGGCGAGATCCTGAAAACCGATTTCGCAGGCTATCGCGACGAGCTGCTGATTTCGTCCAAGGCGGGCTACGACATGTGGCCGGGACCGCATGGCGAATGGGGCAGCCGCAAGCATCTGATCGCGTCCTGCGACCAGTCGCTCAAGCGGATGGGGCTCGACTATGTCGACATCTTCTACTCCCACCGCTTCGACCCCGAGACCCCGCTCGAGGAAACGATGGGCGCGCTCGATCACATCGTGCGCTCGGGCCGCGCGCTCTATGTCGGCATTTCCTCCTACAACTCGGATCGCACCCGCGCGGCGGCGGCGATTCTCAAGGAGCTCGGCACGCCCTGCGTGATCCACCAGCCGAGCTACAACATGCTCAACCGCTGGGTCGAGCGCGACGGGCTGAAGGACACGCTCGACGATCTCGGCATCGGCTCCATCGCCTTCACGCCACTGGCGCAGGGCATGCTGACGAAGAAGTATCTCGGCGGCATCCCCGAGGACAGCCGCGCCGCGCAGGACAAGTCGCTCTTTCCCTCCATGCTGAGCGAGAAGGCGATCGGCAACATCCGCAAGCTCAATGAAATCGCCGAAAGCCGGGGCCAGACGCTGGCGCAGATGGCGATCGCATGGGTGCTGCGGAATGGCGGCATCACCTCGGCGCTGATCGGCGCCTCGAAGCCGAGCCAGGTGATCGACTGCGCCGGCGCGGTCGGCAATCTCGACTTCACCGCCGACGAGCTGAAGCTGATCGACGATTACGCCGACGAGGAGCAGATCAACCTCTGGGCCCGCTCCTCCGAGACCGACGCCTGAAGGACGGGGCGGGGCGCGATGCCATCATCGCGCCCCGCTCTCGCCCCCGAATCTGCGCGCGGGGCGGGCAGGGTGGCCCCGTGCCCGCGCGACGGGCGCGCCCGATGCCGGAGACCAGCCCGATGCCCGACACCATCCCCGCCGCCATGCCCGGCCTGCCGCTGATCCTCGCCGCGCCGCTCATGGCGGTGATGATCTGGACCGATCTGCGCCACATGCGCATTCCCAACCGGCTGGTGGGGGCGGTGGCGCTGCTCGGTCTCGGCTGCGCCGCCTTCGGTCTTCTGCCCGATCTCGTGCCCCGGCTGATCGCGGGCGGGGCGGTCTTCGTGATCGGGCTTGGTCTCTTTGCCCTCGGCGCGATGGGCGGCGGCGACGTGAAGATGCTGGCGGTGCTGGTGCCGCTTGTCCCGCCCGAGGCGCTGCCCGCCTTCGGGGTGCTGTTGTCGATCACCATGCTGACCGGGGTGCTGCTGTTGTCCGGGGTGCGCCGGATGGCGGGTGGTCCTGAATCGTCATGGGTCAGCCTGCGGGCGCGCGGGCGTTATCCTCTGGGCCTGTCGATCGCGGCGGCGGCGATGATCCTGCCGCTGGGGCTCTGAGCGCCGCCTTTTCCCCGCGCGCGATCTGCGGCAGGAAGGGCGCGACACGCACCGCCCGGAGACGACATGCCCGATCCCAACCCGCAGGCGCTCGACTTCCTGTCGACGCGCCGGTCCCGCCCCGCCAAGACCCTGACCGCGCCCGCCCCCGACCGCGCGGCGCTGCGCCCGCTGCTCACCGCCGCGCTGCGGGTGCCCGATCACGGCAAGCTGGAGCCGTGGCGGCTCATCGTGCTCGAAAAGCCGGCGCTGGAGCGGCTCGCCGCGCTCATCCCCGCGCGCGCCGAGGCGCTGGGCATCGATCCGTCCAAGCGCGACAAGGCCGTGGCGCAATACCGCGACGCCGATCTCGTGGTGGCGGTGGTCTCGGCGCCCAAGCCGTCCGAGAAGGTGCCGCAGGTCGAGCAGCTCCACTCCGCCGCCTGCGTCTGCCTGTCGCTTCTGAACGCGGCGCTGGCGGCGGGCTGGGGCGCGAACTGGCTGTCGGGCTGGGCCAGCCATGACGCGGTGTTCTGCCGCGAGGGGCTGGGGCTGGGCGAGGGCGAAAGCATCGCCGGGCTGATCCATATCGGTACCGAGACCGTGCCCGCGCCGGAACGCCCGCGCCCGGATGTCGAGGCGCTGACCGAATGGCGCGAGGCATGATCCTCACCGATTTCGCCCGCGCGCTGGCGCAGATGGTCGACCCGCGGTTCCGCCGGGTGCTCTGGCTTGGCATCGCCTTGTCGGCGGGGCTTCTGGTGGCGCTTTACGCAGGGCTACTGGGGCTGGTCGGGCTGTTCGCGCCCGACAGCGTGACGCTGCCGCTGATCGGCGAAGTGGCGTGGGTCGACGACGCGCTGGGCTGGGGCTCGCTCTTGCTGATGCTCGCGCTGTCGGTGTTCCTGATGCTGCCGGTGGCCTCGATGATGAGCGGCTTCTTCCTCGAGGAGGTGGCCGACGCGGTCGAGGCGAAGCATTACCCCGGCCTGCCGCCCGCGCGTGCCGTGCCGCTCGCGGATCAGGTCCGCGACACGGTGGCGTTCCTCGCGGTTCTGGTGCTCGTGAACGTCGCGGCTTTCGCCGCGAGCCTCGCCTTTCCGCCCGCCGCGCCGTTCTTGTTCTACGGGGTGAATGGCTGGCTGCTGGGGCGCGAGTATTTCCAGGTCGCGGCGATGCGCCGCGAGGGCCGGACCGGCGCGCGCATGATGCGCAAGCGGCATCCGCTCAGGATCTGGGGCGCGGGCTGCCTGATGGCGGTGCCGCTGACGGTGCCGGTGGTGAACCTGCTGGTGCCGGTGCTGGGGGCGGCGACCTTCACCCACCTGTATCACCGGCTGGCGCGGCGGCGGGCCGCTACTCGCTGACCAGCGGGCCGTTGGCGGGGGCCATGCGGTCGAACACGTCGATGTCGCGCACCGTGACCCCGCCCCACAGGATGAAGGCCGACAGCGCGGCCCAGATCGGCACCGCCCAGAGCGTGGTGAGCCGGGCCTTGCGGCCGATGCGGAAATCGGCGGGCGCCGAGGCATGGGTGCCGGGCACGGTTTCGCCCGCGTCGCCCTGGGTGACGAGCCGGAGCGGCAGCACGACGAAGAACACCATGAACCATGTCACGGCAAAGAGCACGAAGGCGGCGGTGATGGTCATGGGCGTCTCCTCAGACCTGTTCGATCTCGATCAGGCAGCCGTCGAAATCCTTGGGGTGCAGGAACAGCACCGGTTTGCCATGCGCGCCGGTTTTCGGCGTGCCATCGCCCAGCACCCGCGCGCCCGATGCCACGAGACGGTCGCGCGCGGCGGCGATGTCGTCCACCTCGTAGCAGACGTGGTGCATCCCGCCAGAGGGCGATTTCGCGAGAAACCCCGCGACGGGCGAGCCGTCGTCCAGCGGCTCCATCAGCTCGATCTTGGTGTTGGGCAGCTCCACGAAGACGACCCGGACGCCGTGATCGGGCAGCGCCTGCGGCGCGCTGACCGTGGCGCCGAGCGGGCCGGAATAGCGCGCGGCGGCGGCGTCGAGGTCGGGCACGACGATGGCGACATGGTTGAGACGTCCGATCATCCGGGGGCTCCTGCTTGCATGGCGGGGATATGGCGGCTCGGGCCGGGCGGCGCAACCGCGCGGATCGTCGCGGCTTAAGACGGGATTCACCATGTCGGGCCAAGCTGGGTCGCGCAGGGCCGGTCCGGCCCGCGCATTCGAAAGGAAGGCTGCCATGCCCGTCAACATGACCTTTCCCGGTCTTCGCGCTCCGAGCGCCGACCGTCCGCTTCTCGGATTGACCGTGCTGCTGGTCGAGGACAGCCGCTTTGCCTGCGAGGCGATGCGCCTGTTATGCCTGCGTTCGGGCGCGCGCATCCGCCGCGCCGACAGCCTGCACAACGCCCGGCGCCACCTGCGGGTCTATCGCCCCGACGCGGTGATCGTCGATCTCGGCCTGCCCGACGGCTCGGGAATCGAGCTGATCGTGGAGCTGGCGCAGGCCACGCCGCGCATCGACATGCTGCTCGCCATTTCCGGCGAGCCGGAGGGGGAGGGCCCCGCGCTGGCGGCGGGGGCCGACGGGTTTCTGGCCAAGCCGATCGCCCGTCTGGTGGAGTTCCAGCAGGCATTGCTCGCGCATATGCCGGCCGAGCGCCGCCCCGGCGGACCGCGCCCGCTCTCCGAGGAGGTGGTGGTGCCCGACCCGGTGGCGCTGCGCGACGATCTCACGCTCGCCGCGCAGCTGATCCGGGGCGGCTGGCCCGCCGAATGCGACGTGGCCTATGTGGCGCAGTTTCTGGGCGGCGTGGCGCGCAGCGCCGGTGACGCGCGGCTCGGCGCGGCGGCCGAGGCGCTGGCGGCGGCGCGCAGCAGCGGCGCGGCGGGGCCGGCGCTCGACCGGCTCGCGGCGCTGGTCGAGGACCGGCTTGCGGCGCCGGCCCCGATCTGAGCGCGACCCGGTGCCGCGTTCTAGTAATCGCGCTCGAAGAACACGCCGAGCGAGGTTTCGCCATCGCTCGACACCCGGCCCTGGGCCTTGATGTCGTCGGTCACGTCGAGGTTGAGGTTGATGGATGTCTGGTCGGTGCCGACGGTGACGTCGGTATAGATGTTCTCCGACAGGTACTTGCCCGCGCGCAGGGCGGCATTGCCTTCGTCGTCGGTGGTGATGTCGAGATCGTCGAGCCCGGTGCCCGCGCGGAAATCGTCGATCAGACCGCCGCCGCCGCGCCCCGCGAGCGTGCCCACCGCCGCGGCGAGCTGCACCGCCTGCAGCGGCGAGATCGAGGACAGGTCGCGCCCGAAGATCAGCTGCGACAGCACCTCGTCCTGCGGCAGGTCCGGGGTCGATTCGAACCGCACCTCGGGCGCGCTGGCCGGACCTTCGATGATGATCCGCACCCGGGTGCCGGTCGCGGTTTCCGTGGTGGCCACCAGCCGGATGAAGGGGCTGAAATCGCCCTGAAGAAAGGCGCCGCCCTCATCCAGCTCGAAGCGCTGCTGCAGGATGTCGAGACGGCCCCGGATCAGCTCGAACTCGCCCACCGGGATCACCTGGTTGGTGCTGCCGCCGATCTCCAGCTCGCCGCCCAGCTCGGCGTCGAGCCCGCGCCCGCGGATGAAGATGCGCGACGGCGCGCGGATCGTCACGTCGAGCCCGTAGCCCGGACCCGAGGGGCCCTGCGTCTCGGCCGCCGCCGCGCCGATATCGACGCCCGCGATGGTGAGCCCGGCGCGCGCCAGCGTGCGCTGCACCGCCTGCGGGGCGTTGACATGGCGCACCTGTGGCAGGTCACCCAGCGCGCCGATGCCCGAGGAGGGCACCTGGATCTCGGTCGGGCCAAGCTCGACCAGCCCCGCGATCAGCGCGCCGCCCGCAAGCGGACCCGTGACGCTGAGCCGCCCGTCGGCGGTGGTCTCGTAAAGCTCGGGGTCGCGCAGTTCGAGATCGTCGAGCGCGATGACGAGATCGGCGTCGAACCCGCCGGTGAGCGCGACCGGGCCGGAGACCGAAAGCCGCCCGCCTTTTTCGAGCGCCGCAGAAAGCGCGAGATCGGCGCGGTTGCCCGACAGGGCGATGGTGGTGTCGATGTCCTGCACCGTCAGCCCCACGGTCGGCACCGCCAGCTGGGCGTCGGCGGTGGAGATCGTGCCGGTGAGCGAGGAGAGCGCGGGCGGGCCGTCGAGGCGCAGGTCGAAGCGGGCGGTGCCGTCGAGACGGCGCGGCGCGATCAGGTCGTTGACCAGCCCGAGCTGCGCCTGCCCGGTGACGCCGAGATCAAGCGTGCCGTTCGACAGGTAGCGCCCTGCGACATCGGCGCTGGTGCCGCCCGGACCGGTGGCCGTGACATCGAGATCGAGATCGCCCGCGGCGTTGCGCGCGGCGGTGCCGGTGGCGGTGACCGGGCCGGTGAAGTCGGGCGTGAAGATCCCGATATCGTTCAGCCGCGCCGTGAAGCTGGCGCTCTGGTCGCTGCCGGTGCCGGTGGCGTCGGCCTGCACCGAAAAGGCGGGAAAGCGAATGTCGAGATCGCGCACCGCGATCTCGCCCGGCGCGTCGCGGCTGAGCCGTGCGTCGATCGTGCCGCTGCCGTCGAGAAGCCGCGACGCCGCCTCGACGCCGATGTCGAGATCGGAGGCCCGGCCATCGACGGTCACGTCGAAGGCCGACAGGTCCGGCATCAGCGTGCCCGCCGCGTCGAGATCGACGCTGCCGCCAAGCGGGCGGCCCGCGAGCTGCGAGAACGGCGCGAGAGAGGCTATGTCGGCGCCGAGCCGCGCGGTGATCTCGCGGCCCCGGGCCTCGGGCGCGACCCGCCCGGTGGCGGCGATGTCGGTGCCCTGCGCGGTGCCGGTCACCTCGAAATCGATGCCGCCCTGCGCGTCGCCGGAGGCCGTGGCCGCGACGGTGGCGGGGCCCGACAGGCCCGGCGCGAAGGGCGCGATCTCGGCCAGGCGGATGTCGAAATCGCCGGTGGGCAGGCCGTCCGTGACAGTGGCGTTGCCGCTGGCGCGGATCTGCGGGTTCGACAGCTCGAAGCGGGGCAGGGCGAAATCCTGCGGGCCGGAGCGGATCGTTCGGGCATCGAGCACCGTCTCGCCCACGAGCAGCGGGTCGAGCTGGTCGATGCCGGTGGTGACGTCGGTGGCGGTGCCGTCGAGCGTCACCTCGAAGCGCGACAGGTCGGCGCTCGCGGTGCCGGAGGTCGAAAGATCGACCGCGCCGGAGAGCGGACGGCCCGCCAGCGTGCCGACCGGGGCGAGATCATCGATGTCGAGGTCGAGGTCGAAATCGCCCGACCCGTTCTCGATCATGGCCGCGCCGGTGACGTCCAGCCCCTGCGCGGTCACGCGCAGGTTCTCGACCATGAAATCCTCGGGACCGCTGCGCACGGCGTGGCCCGACAGGCTCAGCGTGCCGCCGAACAGCGCATCGGCCGCGTCCTCGCCGGTGGCGAGATCGGTGGCGCGCCCGTCGAGTGTCACGTCGAAGCTGGAGGCATCGAGCGCGGCGGAGCCGCTGGCCGAGAGCCGCGCCTCGCCCGCGAGCGGGCGGTCCACCGCCTCGCCCACCGCGGACAGGTCGCGCGCGTCGAGGTCGAGGTCGAACTCGGCCAGCCCCTCGATCACCTCCGCGCGGCCCGTCGCCGCGATGGCGGGGCCGTCGAGCACGAGATCCTCGACCGAGAAGCTTTCGGCACCGCTACGGGTCGCCCGGCCCGACAGCGCGACCCGGCCCCGCAACAGCGGGTCGGCCTGGTCGATGCCGGTGACGAGATCGGTGGCGGTGGCGTCGATGGTGATGTCGGCTTGGCTCAGATCGGTCTGCATCCGGCCCGAGGCCGAAAGGTCGATCGCACCGGAAAGCGGCCTGTCCACCGCTTCGCCCACCGGGCCGAGATCGGCGGCGGTGGCGTCGATGTCGAAGATCGCGGTGGTGCCGTTGAGCTCGGCCCGCCCGGTGGCGGTCAGGCTCTGCGAGGTCAGGTCGAAATTCTCGACGCGGAAGCTTTCGGGGCCCGACCGCACCGCCCGGCCCGACAGCGCCGCCTGTCCGCGCAGCAGCGGATCGGCCTGCGTCACGCCGGTGACGAGATCGGTGGTCGCGGCGTCGATCACCAGGTCGAAGGTCGAGGCGTCGGATGCGAGCGTGCCCCTGGCCGAGAAATCCGCGGCACCCGACAACTCGCGGCCCGCGATGGTCGAGAAGGGCGCGACGTCGCGCAGATCGGCGGTCATGTCGAGCGTGACCTGTCCGCCATCTTCCTCGGCGGCCTGCGTCGCGTCGATCACGGCGCGGCCATTGGGCAGGGTCGCGACCACGTCGGCGGTGGTGACGCCAGCCGCATCGCGCGAGGCGGTGCCGGTGAGGCTGGCCGGCCCGGTGACGCCGTCGAGCGCAAAGCCCGCATTCTCGACCGAGATGTCGAATTCGGCGGCGCTTGCGCCCGAGGTGATGTCGGCCTGCGCGGTCGCGGTCATTTCGGGCGTGGCGATGCGCAGATCGTCGATCCGGGTGCCGGTTTCGTCGCGCGCGGCACGCAGCGCGATCTCGCCTGCGCCGCCGATATAGGGATCGAGCGGTTCGATCCCGAGCGCGAGATCCTGCGTGCCGCCCGACAGCGTCACGTCGAAGATGCCGTCGAGCGGGCGGATCGTGCTGTCGATGTCGAGATCGGCGGCGCCCGCGAGATCGAGACCGGTCAGCCCCGAGAAGCGCTCCAGCCGCTCGGCTTCGAGGCTGAGCGTCGTCTCCGTCTCGAAGCCGTTCTCGGCACCCGCGACCGTGCCCTTGGCGTCGAGCGCGATGCCCGGCCCGTCGAGCGTGACGCGGTCGATCATGACCGGCCCGTCGCCATCGCGCTCGAGCACGATCTCGCCCGCGATCTGCTGGCCCAGCGCCTCGGCCAGATCGGCATCGTCGAATTGCAGCCCGCGCGCGGTGTAATCCACATCGGCGGTGAACAGGCTCGGCGCGGCGTCGGTCGCGCCGACGATCACGCCGCCGCCCTGCACGGTGAATTGCGGGATGGTCAGGCCGGGGCGGGCGAAATCCCGCGCGGTGAGGTCGATCACCCATTGGTCGCCGGTGCTGGCGTCGAATTGCAGCGCAAGTTCCGCGCCGCCGATCCGCGTCTCGCCGCCCGCGACGGGCAGGGTGACGGGGCCGCCATCCGCGCCGCCGACCCGGCCCGAGAGGTCGAAGCGTTCGGGCCAGCCATCGGCCCCGATCCGGGCCGAACCGTCGAGTTCGAGCGCTTGCGCGGAGATCGACAGCCGCGACAGCGCCAGCGCGCCGTCCGGCCCGCGCGATCCCGTCACGCCGAGCGTGACATCGGGGCCGAAGAACCCGGCGTAATCGGGCGCGACGAGCGGCGTGACGTCGCCATCGACATCGAGCGAGAACCGCAGCGGCGCGGGGCCGTTTTCGGGGGCTTCGCCACGGTCGAGCGCGAAGTCGCCGCTGATGCGCGGCGCGCCGTCCGTGGCCAGCGAGATCGCGGCGTCGAAATCGTCGACCGGCCCCGCGCCTTCGACCTTGAGCGCGACCGAAGGCCGGCCCGGCAGGTCCAGAAGCCGCGCGGCGATGCCGTTCTCGGCCTCGTCGAGCGCCAGCGTCAGGTCGAGCTGGCGGCTGTCGTTGGAATAGCTGCCCGACAGCTCGAAACGGCCGGTCCGCTCGCCCAGACGCTCGGCGGTGAGCTGCGCTTCGCCTTCGCCGTCCGCGAGCTGCGCGGAGCCCTGCACGGTGAGCGTGATCTCCTCGTCGAGAAAAGCCTCGCCGAGGATCAGCTGGTCGATGGCCAGCTCGTCGAGCCGGATCGAAACCGGCAATTCGGGCAAGGAAAAGGGCGAGGCTTCGGCGGCGGGCGGCTCGCCCGGCCCGGCGATCGGCGGGCGGCTGAGCTCGATCAGCTCGGCCGACAGCTCCTCGACATCGAGCCTGCCGCGCAGGAGCGCCGAGCGGTTCCAGTCGAGCACGAGGTTCTCGGCCCTGAGCCAGACACCCTCTTCGTCGGCGATGGTCATCACCTCGATCGAGGCCGAGGAGGACAGCGCGCCCTGGAACCCGGTGATGATCACCTCGCGGCCCGCGCCCGACAGGTTGTCCTCGATCAGCCCGGTGAGAAAGCCGCGATCGCGATCGGCCTGCTCCTGCTGCGCGGGCAGCATGGTCGGCGCGACGGTGGCAATGGAGATCGCGGCGGCGCGGGAAAGCTGTTTCAAAACGACTGTCCTATTCCGATGTAGATCTGGACGCTCTCATAGGCGCCGTCTCCGGTGACGGGGGTGGCGACGTCGAGCCGCACCGGCCCGATCGGCGTGGCGTAGCGGATGCCCGCCCCGGCCCCGGCCTGGAAATCGCCCTCGCCGTCGGGCAGGGCGTCGGCCTCGACATAGCCGATGTCGTAAAAGCCCACGGCGCCGAACTTGTCGGTGACGCCGAACCGGGCCTCGAGCTGCGCCCCGGCAAAGCTCTTGCCGCCGGAGCGGACCTCGACCGGGCCGTCGCCGAAATCGCGGGTATAGGTGACGCCGAGCGACTGGTAGTCATGGCCGCGCACGGTGCCGCCGCCGCCCGAGTAGAACAGGTAGTCGGCGGGGGTGGAGGCGATGCTCGATCCGAGCACGGAGCCGAGCTGGCCGCGCGCGGCCAGCGTCAGCCGCTCCGTCTCGCCGAAGCTGCGATAGGCGCGGGTGTCGACATAGAGCCGGGCGCCGCTGTCGCTGCCGGTCACGCCGAGAAAGGGCGTCAGCTCGGCATCGATGAAATAGCCGTTCTTGGCATCGAGCGACACGTCGCGCCGGTCGAGCGTGGCATCGAGCGGCAGCGTCAGAAGCGTGTAGTCGCGCACCCGCGCATCGGTTTCCTCGCGCGCGGTGAGAAAACCGACCGCGGCGGAATAGGTCAGCGTCTCGTTGACATAGCGCGACAGGCCGATCTCGGCGCTGAGCTGGTCGAGCTGGTAGTCGATCTCGTTCTCGTGGCGCAGCTCGGCCTCGGCGAAGAGGTCGACATCGGCGCGCAAGGTGGCGGGGCGGTTGAAGTTCGTCCCGAGCCGGTAATCGGCGCCGCCCGACCCGGTGACGCCGGGCACCTCGCCCTCGATCCCCGAGATCTCGCCCTCGACGCGCAGCCGTTCGGCCCCGCCCAGAAGGTTGCGGTGCAGCCAGAAGGCCGACAGCCCGAGCCCCTCGACGGTCGAGATCTCGGCGCCGAAGCCGATCCGGCGGGGCAGGGCTTCGGACACGCCCAGCTCGAAGGGCAGCGTGTCGTCCGGGCCGATCTCGTCGCTTTCGATGAAGGCGACCGAATCGAAGGCGCCGGTGCGGCGCAGCCGGGTGGCGGCGAAATCGAGCGCCTCGGGGTCGTAGACCCGGCCCACCGGCAGATCGGCGATGGCGCGGATGCGGCTTTCTCGCACGTCCTCGTTGCCGGTGATGCTGAGCGCGCCAAAGCGCAGCCGCGGCCCCGGCGCGAGGGTGACGGCGGCGGCGAGCCGTTCGGAGGCGTGGTCGGCGACGATCTCCTGCCCGGCGACGTCGGCCTTGGCAAAGCCGACATCCCGCCAGGCCTCGACGCCCGCGCGGGCGGCGGCGCGCACCTCTTCGGCGCGCGCGGTTTCGCCGGGGGCGAAGCTTTCGGGCAATTCGGTGTCGGGGGCCAGCGGCGCGATCTCGGTGCGCCCGAAGGTGAATCGCGGCCCCTGGTTCACCCGGATCGCGATGTCGTCGATGCGCGCGGGCGCGTCGAGCGGCGCGAGGTTTGCCGCCTCCTGCCCGTTGACCAGGATCGAGATGGTGCCGCCGTAATAGCCTTCGGAGTAGAGCCCGGTCAGCAGGCGGCGGTAATCGGCGCGGGCGGCGGCGACATAGTCCTGCGGTGTCGGGGCCGCGTCGTCCTTGAGCGCGACCAGCAAGGAGGAGTTCTCCAGCACGCTTTCGAGATCATCATTCGCGACGTCGATTTCGAAGCGGACATCCTGCCCCAATGCCGCGGAGGTGGACAGGGCAAGAACCGACAGACCGGTCAACACGGCGATATGGCGCAACTTCGATGTCCTCCCGGCGAACCGCTCTTGTTCATGGCGCGGTCTGGGCCGGGCCTTGGCCCCATTGCTATCCTATCGGGACAAGGAGGCAACAGCCCGTTCCCGCTCCGCGGTCAATTGTGATCGAACGGATCGGGGTCGTATCCCACCCCCGCGAGGTAGAGCCCGTGCGGCGGGCAGACCGGCCCGCAGGCGGCACGCGAGCGCGCTTCGAGCGCCGCCGTCACGTCATCGGGCGTCCATGCGCCTGCGCCGACCCGCTCCAGCGTGCCGACGAAGCTGCGGACCTGGTTGTGCAGGAAGGCGCGCGCTTTCACGTGAAACCGGATCTCCGGGCCCGAAAGGCCGGTCACCGCCTCCACGTCGAGCCGATCAAGCGTGCGCAGCGGCGAACTCGCCTGGCAGATCGAGGAGCGGAAGGTGGTGAAATCGTGCCGCCCGATCAGCCGGTCGGCCCCCGCCTGCATCGCGGCCACGTCGAGCGGATGCGGCACCTGCCACGCCAGCCCCTTGTCATGGGTCAGCGGCGCGCGCCGCATCACGAGACGAAACAGGTATTGCCGCCAGGTGGCGGAAAACCGGGCGTGGAAGTCATCCGCGACCCGCGCGCAGGCGGTGATCGCCACCGGTTCGGGCTTGAGATGGAAATTCAGCGCCTCGGACAGCCGGAACGGATCCCAGTCCTTGTCCATGTCGCAATGCGCGACCTGCACGGTCGCGTGCACCCCGGCATCGGTGCGCCCGGCGGCGGCGATGGTGTGCGCGCGCCGCTCCAGCCGCCCGAGAGCGGCCTCGATCGCGCCCTGCACGGAGGGGTGTTCGGACTGGCGCTGCCAGCCGGAGAAGGGCGCGCCGTGATATTCGACCTTGAGAGCATAGCGGGGCATGGCGCTGCGGGTAGCGCCGGGCCGGGCGCTTGGCAAGCGCGCGCGCCCTTTCACCATTCTCCAAATACGCAAATCCGGCGATGCCCCCGGCGCGCCCCTGTCCAATCCGGGTGCGCATGCCTATCTTGCCGCCCAGACGGGCAGGGAGCAGCGCATTGGTCATCGGGACGATCACGGAGGGCATCACGCGCGGCGTCGAGGGGGTGACGGACCGTCTGTCCGCGCCCTTCGGCGATCCGGTGATCCGGCTTGGCGTGACGGGCCTGTCGCGCGCCGGCAAGACGGTGTTCATCACCTCGCTGGTCGCCAATCTGATGGATCGCGGGCGGATGCCGCAATTCGCCGCCCAGAGCCGCATCCTCGGCGCGGTGCTGCAGCCGCAGCCCGACGACACGGTGGCGCGGTTCGACTACGAGGGTCATCTCGCGCAGCTTTTGTCGCCCGAGCCGCGCTGGCCCGAGGGCACGCGCCGCGCCAGCGCGCTGCGGCTGTCGCTGCGGGTGCAGCAGGGCGGGCTGTTGGCCGGGATGCAGGGGCCGCGGACCGTGCATCTCGACATCGTCGATTATCCCGGTGAATGGCTGCTCGATCTCGGCCTGATCGAAAAGGATCATGCCGACTGGGCGCAGGAGGCGCTGGCGCGGGTCGCGCGGCGGGCGGCCAGCATCCCCGAGGCGGCGGCGTTCCACGAGATGGTCGGGGCCACCGACCCGGACGCCCCTCTGGAGGAGCCGCGCGCCAAGGCGCTGGCGCAGGGCTTCACCGCCTATCTCAACGCCGCGCGCGAGGCGGGTTATTCGGACTGCACGCCGGGGCGGTTCCTGCTGCCCGGCGATCTCGAAGGCTCTCCCGTGCTGACCTTCGCGCCGCTGCCCGGCGGCGCGGCGCCCAAGGGCAGCCTGGGCCGCGAAATGGCGCGGCGCTATGAGGCCTACAAGCGCGAGGTGGTCAAACCCTTCTTTCGCGATCATTTCGCCCGGATCGACCGGCAGGTGGTGCTGGTCGACGTGCTGTCGGCGATCCATGCCGGGCCGCAGGCGGTCGAGGATCTGCGCGCCGCGATGGCCGACATCCTGCGCGCGTTCCGCCCCGGCCGGAACGCGTTCCTGAGCCGGATCCTCCAGGGCCGCCGCATCGACCGCATCCTGTTCGCCGCGACCAAGGCCGATCATCTGCACCACACCGAGCACGCCAAGCTCGCCGCGATCACGCAGGCGCTGTTGCGCGATGCGCGCGACCGGGCCGATTTCGCCGGGGCCAAGACGCAGGCGATGTCGATCGCGGCGCTGCGCACGACCGTGGAGGACCGGATCAGTCATAATGGCGAAGAGATCGACGTGGTGCGCGGCAAGCTTCTGGACACCGGGCGGCAGGCGGCGCTGCATGCCGGCGCGCTGCCCGAGGATCCCTCGCAGCTTCTGGCGCCTGCGCGGGCCGGGGCGGAGGCGTGGCTCGACGGCGATTATTCGGTGATGAACTTCGCGCCCGCGCGGCTGAGCCTGAAGCCCGGCGAGGGGCCGCCGCATATCCGGCTCGACCGGGCGGCGGAGTTCCTCTTGGGCGACCGGATTTGAGGAGGCGGTCATGAGCGACGAGAAACGGCGCGGCCCGGTGATGATCGACCTCGAGGAGCAGGCGCCCGAGGTCACGCCCGCCACCGCCCCGCCGGTGCCCGAGCCCGGCCTGCCGCAAGGCGCCGCGATGCAGCGCGTGGCGGTGATGGCGGCGCGGCCCCGTTCGAAGCTGGCGCGCTGGTTCTTTGCGGCGCTGGGCGCGCTGGTCGGCTTCATGTTGTCGGTCGCGGCGTGGGACTGGGTCACCGGGCTGCTGGCCGCGAACCCGGTCCTGGGCCTCGTCGCCAGCGTGTTGCTGGCGCTGGTGCTGGGGCTCTTGCTGGCGATCGCGGTCAAGGAGGCGTGGGCGTTCCGCAGGCTGGCGCGGCTCGATCACATCCAGAAAGACGCGGCGGCGGCGCTGGGCGCGCAGGATCTCGGGCTGGCGAAATCGGTCTCGGCGCAGATGGTGACGCTTTATGCCGGGCGCGACGAGCTGGCGCCGGGGCTTGCGCAGGTCGAGGCGCGCACGGCGGAGATGTTCGATGCCGACGGCGTGCTCGGCCTGGCCGAGCGCGCGCTTCTGGCGCCGCTCGACGCGATGGCGCTGCGCGAGGTCGAGGCGGCGGCGCGGCAGGTGGCGACGGTGACGGCGGTGGTGCCGCTGGCGCTGGCGGATGTGACGGCGGCGCTGACCTCGAACTTGCGGATGATCCGCCGCGTGGCCGAGATCTATGGCGGCCGTTCCGGCACGCTCGGGGCGTGGCGGCTGACGCGCTCCGTGCTGACGCATCTGGTGGCGACGGGGGCGGTGGCCGTGGGCGACGACCTGGTCGGTTCGGTCGCGGGCGGCGGTGTGTTGAGCCGGGTGTCGCGGCGGTTCGGCGAAGGGGTGGTCAACGGCGCGCTGACCGCGCGGGTCGGCGTGGCGGCGATCGAGGTCTGCCGCCCGTTGCCGTTCCGCAGCCTGCCGCGCCCCGGCGTCACCGGTCTCGTGCGGCGGGCGCTGACCGGGCTGTTCGGCGCGCGGGACGGCTGACCGGGCAGGGGGGCTGAACTTTAGCGCAGCTCAGAGCAGCTTGGGGATTCCGCCGGGCAGGGTTTCGCGTTCGGTCACGCCCGCGCGCAGGGTGCGGCCGATGCGATGCGCGAGCGCCGACCACGCGGCGGCGGTTTCGGGCGGCAGCTCCTCGCGCAGGGTCATGTCGAACAGCGCCAGCCACGGCGCGAACATGCCGGGCCGTACGTCGCGCGCGTCGCGGTGCAGCCTGACCGGGCTGCCGCGATAGCCGGGCCGCCCGAGGATCGCGCTTTCCCAGAAGGCCGCGATGCGCGCCTCGTGCGCGGGCCAGTCGGTGACGTGGGCGGCAAAGACCGGCCCGAGACCGGGATGGGCGCGGATGCGTTCATAGAACCGCGCCACGACGCGGGCGATCTGTTCGGGGCTGACCTCGATGCGGGGCTCTGGCATGGCGGGATCCTTTCGCCTTCCAGATAGGCCGGCGGGGCGGCGGGCGAAACCGGCGAGGCGGTATATTCGAAGAACAAAACCGGTGGGTGCGGCGGCGCTTTACCCGCCGCCGCGCCGCGCCTATAAGCGGCGCCATGCAGGCCCTTCGCGCCCATATCAAGCGAATTACCGGCCCGGCGCTCTGAGGATCAGGGCCGCCGGGACAAGGCGCATGAGCCCACGCCGCGCCGCCCTTTCACGAGACATTCCGACACGACCGGACTTCGACAGGACCGAACAGCGATGTGCGCCGATACGCCCGACACCCCGACCGACACCCCCGACTACAAGGACACCCTGAACCTGCCGCGCACGGAGTTTCCGATGCGCGCGGGCCTGCCCAAGCGCGAGCCGGGCTGGCTTGCGCGCTGGGAGGAGATCGGGGTCTATGACCGGCTGCGCGAGAAGGCGGAGGGGCGTCGTCCCTTCACGCTGCATGACGGCCCGCCCTATGCCAACGGCAACCTGCATATCGGTCACGCGCTCAACAAGATCCTCAAGGACATGGTGGTCCGCTCCCAGCAGATGATGGGCCGCGACGCGCGCTACATCCCCGGCTGGGACTGCCACGGCCTGCCGATCGAGTGGAAGATCGAGGAGCAGTACCGGGCCAAGGGGCTCGACAAGGACAAGGTCGACGTCGTCGATTTCCGGCAGGAATGCCGCAAGTTCGCCGATGGCTGGGTCGGCGTGCAGCGCGACGAGTTCAAGCGGCTCGGCGTCACCGGCAAGTGGGAGAAGCCCTATCTGACGATGGATTTCCACGCCGAGCGGGTGATCGCCGAGGAATTTCAGAAGTTCCTGATGAACGGCGTGCTGTACCAGGGCTCCAAGCCCGTGATGTGGTCGCCGATCGAAAAGACCGCGCTGGCCGAGGCCGAGGTCGAGTACCATGACAAGGAAAGCTTCACGATCTGGGTGCGCTTTTCGGTTCTGGGCTCTGACGACCCGCTCCTGCAGGGCGCGGATGTCGTGATCTGGACCACCACGCCATGGACCATCCCGTCCAACAAGGGCGTGGTCTATCACCCCGACATCTCCTACGGCGTCTACGAGATCACCGGCGCGCCCGAGGACAACTGGGTCAAGACCGGCGACAAGCTCCTGTTGGCCGACAAGCTGGCCGAGGGCTGCCTCGCGAAGGCCCGCGTCGATGGCTGGGAGCGGATCGGCGACGCGCCGTCGCTCGACGGGCTGTCGGTCGCGCATCCCTTTGCGGGCATCGAAGGCGGCGAGGGCGAGTGGGACCAGCCGCGCGACTTCCGCGCCGCGCCCTTCGTCACCGACGAGGACGGCACCGGCTTCGTGCATTGCGCGCCCAGCCACGGCATGGACGAGTTCGAGCTCTACCGCGACGCGGGGATGCTGTCGGAGGTGATCACCTACAACGTCGAGGAGGACGGTGCCTTCCGCGCCGACCTGCCGCTGTTCGGCGGCAAGCGCATCCTCAAGCCGAACGGCAAGGAGGGCGATGCCAACACGGCCGTCATCGACGCGCTGGCACAGGCGGGCAAGCTCTTCGCGCGCGGCAAGATCAAGCACTCCTACCCGCATAGCTGGCGCTCCAAGGCGCCGCTGATCTTCCGCAACACGCCGCAATGGTTCGCCGCGATCGACCGCGCCGTCGGTGACGGGCAGGACCAGTACGGCGAGACGATCCGTGACCGCGCGCTGACCTCGATCGACGAGCTGGTGACATGGACGCCGAAATCGGCGCGCAACCGGCTTTACTCGATGATCGAGCAGCGCCCCGACTGGGTGCTGTCGCGCCAGCGCGCCTGGGGTGTGCCGCTGACCTGCTTCGTCAAGAAGGGGGCCAAGCCCACCGATCCCGATTTCCTGCTGCGCGACGAAACCGTCAATGCCCGCATCCTCGAAGCCTTCGAGGCCGAAGGTGCCGATGCGTGGTACAAGGATGGCGCGAAGGCGCGCTTCCTCGGCGATGCCGTGAACCCGGACGACTACGTGCAGGTGTTCGACATCCTCGACGTGTGGTTCGACAGCGGCTCCACCCATGCCTTCGTGCTGCGCGACCGCGAGGACGGCTCCGAGGACGGGCTGGCCGATCTCTATCTCGAAGGCACCGACCAGCATCGCGGCTGGTTCCATTCCTCGATGCTGCAATCTTGTGGCACCAAGGGCCGCGCGCCCTATCGGGGCGTGCTGACGCATGGCTTCACGCTCGACGAAAAGGGCATGAAGATGTCCAAGTCCTTGGGCAACACCGTCAGCCCGGCGGATGTCACCAAGCAGTACGGCGCCGATATCCTGCGGCTGTGGGTGGCGCAGTCGGATTACACCGGCGACCTGCGCATCGGGCCGGAGATCCTCAAGGGCGTGGCCGATGGCTATCGCCGCCTGCGCAACACCATGCGTTTCATGCTGGGCTCGCTTTCGGACTTCTCCGAGGCCGACCGCGTGGAGCCCGCGGAGATGCCCGAGCTGGAGCGCTGGGTGCTGCACCGCCTGGCCGAACTCGACCAGACCGTGCGCGAAGGCTACGACGCCTATGATTTCCAGGGCGTGTTCCGGGCGGTGTTCGATTTCGCGACGGTGGAGCTGTCGGCCTTCTATTTCGACATCCGCAAGGACGCGCTCTATTGCGACGGCGACACGGCGCGCCGCCGCGCCGCGCGCACCGTGCTCGACCTGCTGTACCAGCGCCTGACGACCTGGCTGGCGCCGATCCTCGTCTTCACGATGGAAGAGGTCTGGCTGGAACGGAATCCGGGCGATGACGCCTCGGTGCACCTGACCGACATGCCGCAGACGCCGCAGGATTGGCGCAACGACGATCTGGCCGCCAAGTGGGCCGCGATCCGCCGGGTGCGCCGCGTGGTGACGGCGGCGCTCGAAGTGGCGCGGCGCGACAAGGTGATCGGCGCCTCGCTCGAAGCGGCGCCGGTGGTGCATGTGCGTGACGCCGAGGCGCTGGCGGCGCTCAAGAGCGTGACCTTCGAGGATCTGTGCATCACCTCGGCGATCTACCTCACCGGCGATCCGTCGCCCGCCGAGGCGTTCCGCCTGCCCGAGGTCGAGGGCGTCGGCGTGGTGTTCGAACGCGCCGAGGGCGAGAAGTGCCAGCGCTGCTGGAAGATCCTGCCCGATGTCGGCCGCCACGCCCATCCGGGCGTCTGCGCGCGCTGCGCCGCGGCACTGGCGTGACGACCTTCCGGCGCCGCGCGGGCCGCGGCGCCGGATTTGCGTATTTGAAGAATGGTGAAGCAGGGCGCGCGCGCTGTTTCACCACGCGGCAAATACGCAGCCGCGGTGTTCGCCCGCGATGAGCCTGCCGGTCTTTCTCGCGGTGATGCTCGCGGCGCTGCTGCATGCGAGCTGGAACGCCATGATCAAGCTCGGCGCCTCCAAGGTGGCGGGCATGGTGATCCTGGCGCTGGTGCAGGGCGTCATGGGGCTCGCCGTGGCGCTGACGCGGCCCTTCCCGGAAGCCGAGGTCTGGCCCTGGGTTGCCGCCTCCGCCATCTGCCACGCGGTCTACAACACCTTTCTCGCCTTCGCCTACGAGCATGGCGACCTGAGCCGGGTCTACCCGATCGCGCGGGGTGCCGCGCCGATGGCTGTGCTGGTGGCGAGCGCGCTGTTTTTGTCGGACGCGATCGAGCCGATGTCGGTGGCGGGCGTGCTGGTGCTGGGCCTCGGCATCCTCGGGATGGCGCGCGGCGCGCTGGGCTCGGGCGAGAGCCGGCGGCTCATACCTTACGCGCTGGGTGCGGCGGCGGGGACGGCTGGCTACACGCTGGTCGATGGCTTGGGCGCGCGGGTCTCGGGCGATCCGATCGCCTATGTCGGCTGGCTCTTCGTGGCGCAGGCGCTGCTGTTTCCGCCCATGGCCTTCGCGATGCGCGGGCGCGGGCTGTTGCGCGTCTCCGCCCGCGTCTGGGGGCAGGGGGCGCTGGCGGCGGTCGCGTCCTACGGGGCCTATGCCATCGCGGTCTGGGCGATGACGCTGGCGCCGATCGCGCTGGTCAGCGCGCTGCGCGAGACCTCGATCCTGTTCGCGGTGCTGATCGGCTGGGCCGCCTTCGGCGACCGGATGGACCGCACCAAGGCGGTCTCGGCGGCGCTGATCGTGTCGGGCGTGGTGCTGACGCGGCTCTAGCCGTCCTTCCCATGAACCAGCTGCTGCGCCGCACCCGCGCAGATCAGGTAGGCCGAGGTCACCACGAGACCCCAATGCGCCCAGCTCGCCGGATCGAAATCGACCCACGCCGCCCAGCCCGCGAAGAAGGTCCAGGCCAGCGCCATCGGCAGCGACACCGCGCGCCAGCGCTTGGTGCGCACCGGGTGGATGAACTTGATCGGCAGGAACATCGCCACCGAAAGCACCACGACCAGCGCGAGGATGATCCAGAAATTGGGCGACAGCGCGAACAGCACCAGCACCAGCATGTTCCAGCAGCCGGGAAAGCCCTGGAACGAGTTGTCCTTGGTTTTCATCCGGCTGTCGGCGAAGTAGAGCGCGCTCGCGAAGGTGATGACGATGATCGCGACCCAGCCGGTCCAGCCCGGCAGCAGGTCCGATTCGAACAGCGCGAAGGCCGGGACGAAGACATAGGTGAGATAGTCGATGATCAGGTCGAGCAGCACCCCGTCGAAGATCGGCGCGTTGCGCTTCACGTCGTATTTGCGCGCCAGCGGCCCGTCGACACCATCCACGGCAAAGGCCACGACCAGCCAGAAGAACATCATGCTCCAGTCGTCCTGCACGGCCTCCAGCATGGCGAGCATGGCAAAGACCGCACCGGTGGCGGTGAAGAGGTGGACCCCGAGGGCCTTGTTCGCATCCGTCATGGATCTCCTCATGGCCGAAAGCCGGGCCGGGTGCAACGCGCCTGACGCGCATCGGATAGCGGGTGTCAGGCGCGGGGATGGGCCTTGTCGTAGATTTCCATCAGCCGCGCCGCGTCGACCGCGGTGTAGGTCTGGGTGGTCGAGAGAGAGGCGTGGCCCAGAAGCTCCTGGATCGCGCGCAGATCGCCGCCCGCGCTCAGAAGATGCGTGGCAAAGCTGTGGCGCATGGCGTGCGGCGTCGCGGTGGGCGGCAGGCCGAGCTGCATCCGCGCCGCCTCCATCGCCTTCTGGATCGGCCGCGGGCTCAGGGCGCCGCCGCGCACGCCGCGAAACAAAGGCAGCGCGGCATCCATCGGGTGCGGGCAGAGCTTCACATAGGCCGAGACCGCCTGCCGGGCCGCGGGCAGCACCGGCACCAGCCGTTCCTTGCCGCCCTTGCCGGTGATGCGCAGCGTGTCGGGCAGCGGCGCTTCGGCCCCGGTCAGCGACAGCGCCTCGGAGATGCGCAGCCCGCAGCCCCATAGCAGCGTCACCACCGCCACGTCGCGCGCCGCGACCCATGGTTCGGTCGATTGCAGTTCGACCGCCTCAAGCACCCGGTGCGCCGCCTCCTCGTCGAGCGGGCGCGGCAGCCGCGCCTTCATGCGCGGCGCGCGGGTCGACAGCACGGCGGTGGGTTCGAATCCCTCGCGCGCCGACAGCCAGCGGTAGAAGCTCTTCACCGCCGACAGCGCCCGGGCCAGGCTGCGCGCCGACAGGCCGCGGCCGCGCTCATGCGCCATCCACGATCGCATGTCCGACACCGTCACCCGCGCGATCGCCGCGAGACCCTGCGCTTCGGTGTGGTGGCGCTGCATGAAGGCGAGAAAGCCCAGCACGTCGGCCTGGTAGGCGGTCAGCGTGTTCTGCGCAGCCCCGCCCAGCGCCCGTTCGTGGTCGAGCCAGCGCCCCAGCGCATCGGTGAGCGCGGGCGAGATCACGACAGCCAGCGCCGCATCTGCCGCTCGAACACCCCGGCGAAGAATCCCATGAGATCGGTCGCCTGCGCGGGCGCGAAGCGCTCCGCGTCGGAGGCCCCCAGGAGCAGCATGCCGGGCAGGCGGCCCGGCCCGAAATCGAGCTTGAGACAGGCCTCCGACAGGATGTCGGGCGCGCGCGCGCCGTAAGGCCCGGCCTCCTGCGGCTCGACCGCGCGCAAGGACACCTGTCGCAGCGGCACGTTGCGTCCTTGGGTGACGTAATCGACGACGAATCCCGGCTCGGCCACCGACAGCACGTCGGACAGCCGCGCGATGGCGGGGTCGTCCTCGGGACTGGCGGTTTCGAGCACCAGCCGCACCACGTCGACGCGCAGCATGTCGGCCACCTCGCCCGACAGGTCCTGAAGGAAGGTCTCGAACCGGGTGGCATCCATCATCCGCAGCACGGCGCGGTGGATCTGGTTGGTCCCGGCGAGGTTTTCATAGGCCGCGGCGATCACCGAGCGGTGCGTGTCCTCGAGCCGGTCGAGCCGCGATTGCAGCCGCTCCATGGCGAGGCCACGCAAATCGACGACATTCGCGCCCTTGGCCTCGGCATCGGCGGCGACGAGGGCGCGCATGATTTCGGGGTCGTCGAGCAGACGGGCGGGATCGGCGAGAATGCGGTCGCGCAGCCCGTCATCGGGCAGGGTGTCGTCTGTCATCTGGGCGGGTCCGGGCTGTCGCATCCGGTCGATCATAGCAGCCGCCGGAGGGCGATGCGCCCCGATGTGGCAAGAATGCGGCGGGGCGCGGCCCGGAAGGCACAGCGCCCCGCCAGAGGTCGGTCAGGCGATCAGAGGATCTTCTGGCCGGTCTTTTCCCAATCCTTCAGGAAGCCTTCGAGGCCCTTGTCGGTCAGCACGTGGTTGGCCATCGCCTTGATGACCGAGGCCGGCGCGGTGGCGACGTCGGCGCCGATCTTGGCGCATTCGCTCATGTGGTTGGCCGAGCGGATCGAGGCGGCGAGGATGTTGGTCTCGAAGCCGTAATTGTCGTAGATCTGCCGGATGTCGGCGATCAGCTCGAGGCCATCGGTGTTGATGTCGTCGAGGCGGCCGATGAAGGGCGAGATGAAGGTCGCGCCCGCCTTGGCCGCCAGCAGCGCCTGGTTGGCCGAGAAGCACAGCGTGACGTTGACCATGCGGCCTTCGTCGGTGAGCGTCTTGCAGGCCTTGAGGCCGGCCCAGGTCAGCGGCACCTTGATGGCGATGTTCTCGGCGATCTTGGCCAGCTCGCGGCCTTCGGCGATCATGCCCTCGGCGTCGAGCGCCACGGTCTCGGCCGAGACGGGGCCGTCGACGATCGAGCAGATCTCCTTGGTCACTTCCTTGATGTCGCGACCCGACTTCATGATCAGAGACGGGTTGGTGGTGACGCCATCGATCATGCCCAGATCGTTGAGCTCGCGGATCTGGTCGATCTCGGCGGTGTCGACGAAGAATTTCATGGGGTCTCTCCCTGTCAGGTGGCGTGCGCCTTGCACGCCGCTTCGAAATCGGGCGCCCCCGCGCGGGGGCGGTTTCGGCCTTGGTCTAGCAAGTGACGCAGCGGCGTAACAGCGCTTTCCACATGGCGGGTCCGCGATCCCCGGCCCGCGCATCACCGCGGGCCCATGATGCCCGGCCTCGCGCGCCCGCGCCGCGAGGGGGCGCTCTCTTGAAGCGGGCGGGCGCGCGGCGCATGTTGGCGGCTCTGTCGCGCCCAAGGCCCCGAGGAGACCGCCCCGCCCATGACATCGCCCCGATTCGAGGAAGGCGCGTTGATCGGCGTGCTGACGACCCAGCCGCTGGACCGGGTGCTCGATTACCGCGCGCCCAAGGGCGGCTGCGCGCCGGGCGACCATGTCGAGGTGCCGTTCGGCCCGCGCAAGGTCACCGGCGTGGTCTGGGGGCCGGGGGCGGGGGATTACGACCCCGCCAAGGTCCGCGCCGCGATCCGCGTGCTCGACATCCCCGCGATGCGCCCGGCCATGCGCGAGTTCCTCGGCCGGGTGGCGGATTACACGCTGACGCCGATGCCCGCGATGCTGCGGCTGGCCACCCGCGCGCCCGGGCTCACCGATCCGCCGGGCATGCGCAAGATCTATCGGCGCGGCCATGGCCAGCCGGGGCGGATGACGCCCGCCCGGGCCCGCGTGCTTGACCTGCTCGAAGAACATGACGGGCTGGCCTTCATGCTGGGCGAACTGGCCGAGCTGGCGGGGGTCGGCTCGTCGGTGGTCAAGGGGCTCGTGGCCTCCGGCGCCGTGGCCGAGGAGGAGGCGCCGCGCGACGTGCCCTATCCGCCGCTCGACCCGGCCATGCCGGGTAAGGCGCTGACCGGCGATCAGGCGGCGGCGGCGGCGCGGCTGCGCGAGGGAATCGAGGCCGGGCGCTACGGCACGACGCTGCTGAAGGGGGTGACCGGTTCGGGCAAGACCGAAGTGTACCTGGAGGCGGTCGCCGCCTGTCTGGAACAGGGGCGGCAGGCGCTGGTGCTGTTGCCGGAAATCGCGCTGACGGCGGAGTTTCTCACCCGGGTCGAGGCCCGCTTCGGCGCGAAACCCGCCGAATGGCATTCCGGCGTCACCACCACCGAGCGGCGGCGCTGCTGGAAGATGGTGGCCGAGGGCGGCGCGCAGCTTGTGGTCGGGGCGCGTTCGGCGCTGTTTTTGCCCTTTGCGGATCTCGGGCTGATCGTCGTCGATGAAGAACACGACACCTCCTACAAGCAGGAGGACGGCGTGCTTTACAACGCGCGTGACATGGCGGTGCTGCGGGCCTCGCTGGAAAAGGCGCAGGTGGTGCTGGCCTCGGCCACCCCGAGCTTGGAAAGCTGGGTCAACGCGCGCCAGGGCAAATATGCCCGCGTCGATCTCGAAAGCCGGTTCGGCCCCGCCGTGATGCCCGAGATGCGCGCGATCGACATGCGCACCGAGGAGGTGCCCTCGGGCGCCTGGATTTCGCCCAGCCTCAAGGGCGCGGTGCGCGCGCGGCTGGAGCGCGGCGAGCAGTCCTTGCTGTTTCTCAACCGCCGTGGCTATGCGCCGCTGACCATCTGCCGCGCCTGCGGCCACCAGATCGGCTGCACGCATTGCGACGCGCGGATGGTCGAGCACAGGTTCCTCAAGCGGCTGATGTGCCACCAATGCGGTGAAACCGCGCCGATGCCCGAGACCTGCCCGAACTGCGAGGTGGCGGGCAAGCTCGCCGCCGTCGGGCCGGGGGTGGAGCGGATCACCGAAGAGGCGCAGGCGCTGTTCCCGGACGCCCGCGTGACGGTGCTGTCGTCGGACCTGTTCGGTTCGGCCCGCGCGCTGAAAGCGCGCATTCTCGAAATCGCCGAAGGGGCCGCCGACATCGTCGTCGGCACGCAGCTGGTCGCCAAGGGCCACAATTTCCCCAAGCTGACGCTGGTCGGCGTGATCGACAGCGATCTCGGGCTTCAGGGCTCGGATTTGCGCGCCGCCGAGCGGACGTTTCAATTGATGCGGCAGGTGGCGGGCCGGGCGGGCCGGGCCGAGGCGTCGGGCACGGCGCTGTTGCAGACCTTCCAGCCCGAGCATCCGGTGATCGGCGCGATCCTGTCGGGCGACGAGGAAGGCTTCTGGTCCGCCGAGGCCGCGGCGCGCCGCGCGGCGGGTGTGCCGCCCTTCGGCCGCATGGCCGGGATCGTCATCTCCTCGCCGGACATGCAGGCCGCCTTCGATCTGGGCAACCGGCTGGCGCGGCTCGACGCGCCGCTGCGCCGGATCGGCGCGCAGGTCTTCGGCCCTGCGCCCGCGCCGATCGCGCGGGTGCGTGGCCGTCACCGGGTGCGGCTTCTGGTCAAGGCCGATAAGGCCGCGCCTTTGCAGGCGGCGCTGGCCGAATGGACGGCGCAGCTGCGGTTGCCCGCGAATCTGCGGCTCGCCATCGACATCGATCCGCAGAGCTTTCTCTGACGGCTGCGCGGCGCGGCACGAAAACGACCCGCGCATGTCGGCGCCGGGCCCGACCGGGCGGGGCGATTCGGCCCAGCCTTGGCACAGGGGGATCGCGCAGCGGGAGCGGGCCATGGAGATGATGTGCGAGGCGACGGGCCGGAGCGGGGCGCCGCTGGCGCGGGGCTTTTCGGTGGATGCGGCGCGCCTGCCGCTCGAAGGCGAGGGTGATCCGGCCTTCGGCACGGTGCGCTGGCGCACGCTGGTGTCCGCCGACCGGACCCCGTCCGAGGCGCTGACGCTCGGGCTGGCGGAATTCGCGCCCTTCGGCACGCTGTCGCCGCACCGCCATGCCCTGGCCGAGTTCTATCTCGGCCTTGAGGGCACGGGCATCGTCACCATCGACCAAGAACCGCACCCGATCGGGCCTGGCATCGCCGTGTTCATCCCCGGCGAGGCCGAGCATGGCGTGGTGGCCGGGCCCGAGGGGCTGCGCTTTGCCTATGGTTTTGCGACCGCGCGCTTTGCCGAGGTGGAGTACAGATTTTCGCCCGCCGGGTGACGCGACGTCTCGCCAAGCGCGGGGCCATGGCCTAATGCTTGCGCATGACACGTAATCCGATGCCGCTTTCCGAGGCGCGCCACCTGCCGCTCTGGCGCAGGCCGGTGACGCTGCTGTTCTTGATGGCGATGGCCATGCCGGTGGCCTTCGCCACCTGGTCGGCGCTGTTGAACAACTTCGTCATCGAGGCGGCGGGTTTCGATGGCTCGGACATCGGCTGGCTGCACACGGTGCGCGAGATCCCCGGCTTTCTCGCCATCGGCGTGATCGCGATCCTGCTCTTCGTGCGCGAACAGGCGCTGGCACTGATCTCGCTCGGCCTGCTGGGCGTGGCGACGGCGCTCACGGCGCAGTTTCCCTCCATGGGCGGCATCCTGACGATCACCATGCTGTCGTCGATCGGCTTTCACTACTACGAGACGGTGAACCAGTCGCTGCAGCTTCAATGGCTGCCGAAGGACCGCGCGCCGCAGATGCTCGGCTGGCTGGTCTCGGCCGGGGCGGGGGCGACGCTGGTGGCCTATCTCGCCATCGTGCTGACATGGGAGGCCTTCGATCTCTCCTATCACTTCGTCTACATGCTCTCGGGCGGGTTCTGCGCCGCCGTCGCGCTGTGGTGCTGGCTGGCCTTTCCGGCGTTTCGCGAACCGCATCCGCAGACCAAGAGCTTCGTGTTGCGCCGCCGCTACTGGCTCTATTACGCGCTGCAGTTCATGTCCGGGGCGCGGCGGCAGATCTTCGTGGTCTTCGCGGGCTTCATGATGGTCGAGAAATTCGGCTACGACGTGCATGAGGTGACGGCGCTGTTCCTGATCACGCTTTTGACCAACATCTTTGCCGCGCCGCTTCTGGGCCGCGCCGTCGCCCGCTGGGGCGAGAGACGGGCGCTGGCGATCGAGTATCTCGGGCTGATCCTCGTCTTCCTGAGCTATGGCGGGCTTTACTGGTTCGGCTGGGGCGTGGCGGTGGCGGCCGCGCTTTACGTGATCGACAACATCTTCTTCGCGCTGGCGCTGGCGCTGAAGACCTATTTCCAGAAGATCGCCGATCCGGGCGACATCGCCCCCACCGCCGCCGTGGCCTTTACCATCAACCACATCGCCGCCGTGTTTTTGCCCGCGCTGCTGGGCTATCTGTGGCTGGCCGCGCCGGATGCGGTGTTCGTGCTGGCGGCGGGCATGGCGGGGCTGTCGCTGGTGCTGGCGCTGTTGATTCCGCGCCATCCCGCGCCCGGCCACGAGACCGTGTTCGCAGGGCGCGCGCTTCCGCTCGCCGCGGAGTAGCGTTCGGCGCCCGGCATGCCTATATGCCGGGAAAACGCCCCGAAAGGAGTCCCGAGATGTTCGGCCTGAGTTCCACCAAGACCGAGATGGTCACCCCCGAGAACGCGCTGCCGGGCCGCCCGCAGCCGATCCCGACCGCCGACACCCACAACGTGCTGGGCACCCGGCTCGACCCGACCCCGTCCGAAGGGCACGCGGTCGCGATGTTCGGGCTGGGCTGCTTCTGGGGCGCCGAGCGGATCTTCTGGCAACTACCGGGCGTGCACGCGACCATGGTGGGCTATGCGGGCGGCTACACGCCGAACCCGACCTACGAAGAGGTCTGCACCGGGCGCACCGGCCACAACGAGGTGGTGCGCGTGATCTACGACCCCGCGCAGACCAGCTATGACGAGCTGCTGCGCGTGTTCTGGGAAAACCACGACCCGACCCAGGGGATGCGGCAGGGCAATGATCGCGGCACCCAGTACCGTTCGGGGATCTACACCTTCGACGAAAGCCAGAAACGCGCCGCCGAGGCCGCGCGCGAAGCGTTCGCGGCGCGGCTGACCGGCGCGGGGTACGGCGCGATCACCACCGAGATCGTCGACGCGCCCGCCTTCTTCATGGCCGAGGATTACCACCAGCAATATCTCGACAAGAATCCGTCGGGCTATTGCGGCATCGGCGGCACCGGCGTGACCTGCCCGATCGGCGTCGGCGCCTGAACCACCGCCACGGCCACGTCATGACAGGGGGCGGCGATTGACCGCCCCCTTCGCTTGCGCCTATGCCGCCTGCGACACCCTTTCCCCGGAGAACCCGAGATGCCCGTCTTCACCGCCATCACCAAGCTCGACGACCAGCGCCGCGGCGAGGTGCTGTCCGAGGCGCTCGAAGAGCTCGACCCCGTGCCCTACGGCACCGGCGTGTTCGAGATCGAGGACGGTTCGGGGCTCTACGAGGTGACCGCCTATTTCGAGGAGATGCCCGACGCGGTCGCGCTCGATCTTCTGGCGGCGAGCCATGGGGCGGGAAGCTTCGTGGTCTCCGAGGTGCCCGACGAGGACTGGGTCGCCAAGGTGCGCCGCGAGCTGGCGCCGGTCGAGGCGGGGCGCTTCTTCGTCTATGGCAGCCATGACGCCGACCGCGTGCCCGCCGACCGGATCGGTCTTCTGATCGAGGCGGCGATGGCCTTCGGTACCGGCCATCACGGCACCACGCTGGGCTGTCTCAAGGCGCTCGACGCGCAGGCCGCGGCGGGCGCGGCCCCGGCGCGGGTGGCCGATATCGGCTGCGGCACCGCGGTGCTGGCGATGGCGGCGGCCAAGGTCTGGCCCGAGGCGCGGGTGATGGCGTCGGATATCGACGCGGTGGCGGTCGAGGTGGCCGAGGCCAATCTCGCGGCCAACGGCATGGCCGGGCAGGTGGAATGCCTCGAGGCGGCGGGCTTCGAGCACGAGGCGCTGGAGGCGGCGGCGCCCTTCGATCTCGTCTTCGCCAACATCCTCAAGGGGCCGCTTCTGGCGCTTGCCCCGGAAATGGCGGCCAAGGTGGCGCCGGGCGGGCGGGTGATCCTGTCGGGCATCCTCATCGAGCAGGCCGACGCGGTCGAGGCGGCCTATATCGAGCGGGGCTTCGTGCGCGCGGCCCGCGAGAACCACGGCGAATGGACCACGCTCGACCTGCAGCGCGGCTGAGCCGAAGCATGGCGAAGAGGTGGCCGCGCGCCACCTTTTCGCCGGAAAGCGGCGCGTCCGCCACAATTTGGTCACGATTCGGCAATAGTGCTGACACCGTAAGGTGGGGGCACCTTGCAGGGCCGTTTCCATGTCCAACGTGTCATACAGCGTCGACGCTCGTTCGTCGCACCGTTTCACGCCATTCCGTCAGCCGGATTCGCGCGCGGTGCGCGCCGCCCATGATCGCGATTGCGTGGTGCTCGCGCCGCTGCCGCGCGCGCGGGGCGCGGGGCTGATCCTGACGCTGCTGGCCCTGTTTCCGATCTTCGCGGCGCTGGGCGCCAAGAGTTTTCTTCTGGCGCGGCTCGACCCGGCGGCGCTGTCCGGGGTGCTTTCGGACGCCGAAGCGTCGGGCGCCATGGGCCGGGCGCTGGCCTGGCTGATGCAGCCCGATCCGGTCAGCGCGGCGCTGGCGCCGCTGCTGGCGGGGCTGCTCGGCTGAGCCGCCCCGCCACAGGCGGGTTCAGTCAGCCGCGTACATGCCTTCGTAGATCGGCGTCAGGGTCTCGTGCTCGAAGAGCGAGCTGACGCTGGTGCCGTTCCAGATGTTGAGGATCGCCTGCGCGAACATCGGCGCGGTCGGCACGATGCGGATGTTGGGGGCGTTCTTCACCGCCTCGGTCGGCTCGATCGAATCGGTGATCACCAGCGATTTCATCACCGATTTCTCGATCCGGCTCACCGCCGGGCCCGACAGCACGCCATGGGTGATGTAGCTGTGCACCTCGGTGGCGCCGGCCTCCATCAGCGTCTCGGCCGCCTTGCACAGCGTGCCGGCGGTGTCGCAGATGTCGTCGACGATGATGCAGGCCTTGCCCGACACGTCGCCGATCACCGTCATCTCGGCCACTTCGCCGGCCTTTTCGCGGCGCTTGTCGACGATGGCGAGCGGTGCGCCGATGCGCTTGGCCAGCTCACGCGCGCGCGCCACGCCGCCGACATCGGGCGACACCACCATCACCTCGTCGCGGCGGCCCTTGAAGTGATGCGCCACGTCGAGCGCGAAGATCGGCGCGGCGTAGAGGTTGTCGACGGGGATGTCGAAGAAGCCCTGGATCTGCGCCGCGTGCAGGTCCATCGTCAGCACCCGCTCGATCCCGGCCTCGGCGATCAGGTTGGCGACCAGCTTGGCCGAGATCGGCGTGCGCGCCTTGGCGCGGCGGTCCTGGCGGGCATAGCCGAAATAGGGGATCACGGCGGTGATCCGCGCCGCCGAGGAGCGCCGCAGCGCGTCGGCCATGATCAACAGCTCCATCAGGTTGTCATTGGCCGGGTTGGAGGTCGGCTGGATGATGAACATGTCCTCGCCGCGGACGTTCTCATAGACCTCGACGAAGATCTCCTGATCGTTGAATCGCTCGATCCGCGCATCGACGAGACCGACATTCATGCCCCGGTGCATCGACATGCGCCGCGCGACGGCGGTGGCGAGGGGCTGGTTGGCATTGCCGGCGATCAGCTTCGGCTCGTTCAGGGTGGGCATCAAGCGGCATCCTTGGCAGGCTTGGGCGGCCCCGGAGCGGGGCGGCGCTGGAGATTGACACCGCCTAGCACAGCCCTAGCATGACGCAAACCTGCCCGATGGGCTTGGTGACGAAGGAGGGCGCGCGTGCCGAAGATCGACTACTTTTTCGCGACGCTGTCGCCTTATGTCTACATCGCCGGAACCCGGCTGGAGGAGATCGCGGCCAAGCACGGCGCCGAGATTTCCTATCGGCCGATCGACGTGATGGCGCTGTTTCCGCGCACCGGCGGCCAATTGCCGCAGGACCGTCATCCGAGCCGGCTCGAATACCGCGCGCAGGAAATGCGGCGCCAGGCCAGGAAGGCGGGGCTGCCATTGGTGCTGCGCCCGGCCAACTGGCCGACCAACGCCGCGCCCTCCTCCTATGCCGTGATCAGCGCGCAGAAGGCGGGCGGCGGCGACATGGGGCGGCTGGTGCACGCGCTCGGGCGGTCCTGCTGGGCCGAGGAGCGCGACATCGCCCAGGAAGACGTGATCCGCGCCGCGCTCGAAGAGGCCGGGTTCGATCCCGATCTCGCCGAAAGCGGGCTGATGATGGCCGCCGACCAATACGCGCAGAACCTCGAGGAAGCGGTGCGGCGCGGCGTGTTCGGCGCGCCGTTCTACATCACCGATACCGATGAACGGTTCTGGGGGCAGGACCGGCTCGGCGATCTCGACCTGCACCTGTCGGGCCAGCTCTGAGGCCGACGCCTCGGGGCCCTACGGGGTCTCAGCCCAGCAGCGACAGGAAGCGATCGACGCCGTCTTCGTCCATGGACCAGTCGCAGACCATCCGCGCGGTGAGCCGTTCCTCGGGCGCGCCCTGCATCGGGTCGCCATCCATCACATGGTAATCCGCGCCCGCCTCCAGCAGCCGCCGGTGCACGGCGCGGGGCAGGGCGACGAAGACGAGATTGGCATCGGCGGGCCAGACGATCTCGGCCTCGGGATGCGCACGCAGCCCCGCAACGAGCCGGGCGCAGGCGGCGTTGGCGCGGGCGGCGAGATCGCGCCAGAGGTCTGCATCGAGATAGGCCTCCATCTGCGCCGACAAAAACCGGTGCTTGGAAAAGAGGTGCCCGCCGCGCTTGCGCCGATGCGCGAACTCGGCCGCCAGCGCCGGGTCGAAGAACACCGCCGCCTCGACGCCCATGCAGCCGTTCTTGGTGCCGCCGAAGGCCAGCGCGTCGACGCCCGCCTTCCACGTCATCTCCGCCGGGCTGCAGCCCAGCGCCACGAGCGCGTTGGCGAACCGCGCGCCGTCCATGTGCAGCTTCATGCCGCGCGCATGGGCGATCTCGGCCAGCGCGGCGATCTCGGGCGCGCCGTAGACCGCGCCGGTCTCGGTGGTCTGGGTGAGGGTCAGGGGGCCGAGCTGCGCGTTGTGAAAGCTGCGCGCCCCGTCGGGCAGCAGCGCGCGTTCCAAGGCCTCGGGCGTCATCCGCCCGTCTGGGGCGGCGACGAGCGACAGCTTGGCGCCGCCGGTGTAGAATTCCGGCGCGTTGGCCTCGTCATGTTCGACATGGGCGTGCTCGGAGCAGAACACCGCATCCCATGGCCGGGCCATGCAGCCGAGCATCAGCGCGTTGGCCGCGGTGCCGGTCGCGACGAGATGCACCTCGGCCTGCGGCGCCTCGAAGATCTCGCGGATGCGGCCCTGCACCCGCTCCATCGCCGCTTCGGCGCCATAGGCGCGCTGGTAGCCGTCACTGGCGCGCGCCACCGCCTCGATCACCGAAGGGTGCGCCGGGCCCGCATTGTCGGAGGCAAAATGCATCAGACCGGCTCCTCGATGATGTGGTCTTCCCAGTCGTCGTCATCGACCTGCGTCTCGGGCACGGTGCGCCCGGCCATCGACACGCCCGCGCGGTGCACCGCCTGCCAGTCGCCCGAGATCAGGTGATGCCAGTCGTAAAGCGGGCGGCCTTCGGCGCGCAGCCGGTAGGCGCAGGTCTCGGGCAGCCAGTACATCGTTTCGGCGATCTTCTCGGGCGTCAGCACGATGCATTCGGGCACGTATTTGTGCCGGGTTTCGTATTTGGTGCAGCGGCAGGTCGCGCCGTCGAGCAGGCGGCAGGCCACGCGCGTCAGCGCCACCTCGCCGGTGTCCTCGTCCTCGATCTTGTTGAGGCAGCATTTGCCGCAGCCGTCGCAGAGCGCCTCCCATTCGGTCTTGTCGAGGCTTTCGAGCGGCAGCTCCCAGAATTTCTCACGCATCGGCCAGCACCTTTCGGGCCCGGAGGCAGTCGGCATCCATCTGCGCGATCAGCGCGTCAAGCCCGTCGAACGTCTCTTCGCCGCGCAGGTATTCGACCAGCGCCACCGAGATCTCGGCATCGTAGAGATCGCCCTTGAAGTCGAAGATATAGGTTTCGCAATTGGGGTGGTTTTCGCCGAACATCGGCCGCACGCCGATCGAGGCGGCGCCGTCATAGCTGCCCGCATGGGGTCCGTCGAGCACGTCGATCTTCACGGCATAGACCCCGAATTTCGGCATGTGCAGCCCGTCGATGGCCATGTTGGCGGTGGGGTAGCCCAGCTCGCGGCCACGCTTTTCGCCATGCGCCACCACGCCTTCGAGCCGGTGCCAATGGCCCAGCATCCGGGCCGCGTCGCGCGGCCGGCCTTCGCTGAGCGCGGCGCGGATCGCGGTGGAGCTGACCTCGCCTTGGTCAAACGCGACGAGCGGCGCGATGGTGACGCCGAAGCCGTGCCGCTTGCCCAGATCGCGCAGCATCGCCGCGTCGCCCGCCCGGCCCTTGCCGAAGCGGAAATCGGCGCCGACGACGACATGGCGCAGCCCGAGCCCTTCGGCGATCACCTCGGCGGCGAAATCCTCGGGGCTGAGGGCTGCGAGGGCGGCGTCGAAGCGCAGCTCGTAGAGCCGGCCCACGCCGAGCTTTTCGAGCCGGTGGGCGCGGGCGGCGCGGTTCATGAGCCGGAAGGGCGGGGCGTCGGGGGCGAAATATTCGCGTGGATGCGGCTCGAAGGTCATCACGCCCAATGGCGCGCCGAGCCGCTCGGCCTCGGCGCGGGCGAGGTCGATGACGGACAGGTGCCCCAGATGCACGCCGTCGAAATTGCCGATCGCCGCGGCGGCGCCACGGTCGGTCGGCGCGAGGCCCGTGAAATCGCTGAGAATGCGCATGGCGCCTTGGGTAGCCGCGAGCCGGGGCGCGCGCAAGCGGGCGCGCGCCCGGACAATCAACGCAGGAAGCCGATGGAATAGGCCGGGGCCTGTCCTTCGTCCTTGAGATAGGCGTCGAGCTTGCCGGCATCGGGCTGGCCGCCCGGCGCGGTGGCGGTTTCACCGGCCGCGAGACCGCCGGTGATGAACAGGCAATCGAGATCTTCGCCCGCGGCCCCCGAGACATCCGTGTGCGGCCCGTCGCCGATGCAGATGATCCGGTCATCGGCGATGCCGGCGTCGATCTCGGCCAGCCTGCGTCGCGCGAGATCGTAGATCGGCGGGTGCGGCTTGCCGAAATAGAGGCTTGTCCCGCCCATCTCGGTATAGAGCTTGGCCAGCGCGCCCGCGCACCAGACCCGTTCCTCGCCGCGATCGACGACGATGTCGGGGTTGGCGCACAGGAGCTTCAGCCCGTTTTCGACCGCGCGCTCGAACTGCGGGCGGTAGAGCTCCGGGTCGGCATGCTCGTCCTCGGGGCCGCAGCAGACGATGCCCTCGGCGCGATCCAGATCGGTGCGCTCGATCGCGACCGGGTCCTTGATGATCTTCAAGGGCTCGAAGAAGGCCTCGTCGCGTTCGTCGCCGATGAACCAGACCTTGGAGCCCACCGCGCCGGTGAACATCGCGGCGCGGGCCGAATCGCCCGAGCTCGCCACGCTGTCATAGCAGTCGCGCGGCACGCCCAGCCCCTCGACTTGGCGCTCGACCGAGGCGCGGGGCCGGGGGCTGTTGGTGACGAGGATCACCTTGCCGCCCGCCGCCCGGAAGCCGCGCATCGCGGCGACGGCGTCTTCATAGGCCCGCACGCCGTTATGCATGCAGCCCCACAGATCCACGAAGGCGGCGTCGTAGCCGCCCATGATGTCGGCGAAGCGGTCGATGATCCTCGTCATCGGCTCAGACCTTCAGCACGGGGATGATCTGCTTCTTGCGGCTCATCACGCCGGGAAGCACGACCTGATCGCCCGAAACGGTGGCGTCGAAGCTCTTTTCGGCGATGCCCTTCACCGTGTCGTTGGGGATCAGCATCGTCGCCTCTTCGCGCAGGATGTCGACCACGAAGAGCAGCACCTCGTCGGCGCCGTCCTCGGCGGCGACCTTCGGCATCGCCTCCAGAAGCGCCGCCTTGCGCGACAGCACCTGCTCGGGCGAGGTGGTCTCCAGCACGCTCACGCGCAGCTTCTTGCCGTCGACGGTGGTTTCCTTGCTGTCCATGCGCAGGAGTTCCGCCTCGGAGAAGGCCGAGACGTCGGACTTGGCGGCGAACATCTCGGCCGCGTAATCCGACAGGTTCAGCCCCAGATCGGCGGCGAGCCGCTCGGCCAGCGCCTTGTCGGCGGGGGTGGTGGTGGGCGAGCGGAACTCCAGCGTGTCGCTGAGGATGCACGACAGCATCAGGCCCTTGATGCCCTCGGGCATCTCGGTCGCGACGTGGCCCATCAGCTCGTGCATGATGGTGGCGGTGCAGGCGACCGGCTTGATCGTGATGTCGATCGGACCCTTGGTCTCGAGCCCGCCGAACAGCTTGTGGTGGTCGATGATCGCGAGGATGTCGGCGCCGTTGATCGAGGCGGGCAGCTCGGCGGGGTTGTTGGTGTCGACGATCACGACCTTCTGGCCGGCATCGACATCCTCGATCACCTGCGGCAGCTCGAAGCCCCAGCGCTCGGCCACGAAGAGGGCCTCGGTGTTGGGCTGGCCCAGAAGCCGGGCCTCGGCCTGTTCGCCGCGCTGCTGGAGATACCAGGCCCAGATGAGCGGCGAGCCGGTGGAATCGGTGTCGGGCGCCTTGTGGCCGAAGACGAGCGTGGTCATGCGGATGATCCTTCGGGAAATGGGGTGTGTCGCGTCGCGCGCCTTATAGGCAGGGGCGCGGGGCTTGTCACCCGCCCGAAGCGGCGGCGGGAAGGGGCGGCGCGGTCGCGCGCCGCCCCCGTTTCACCGCGCGGGCTCCGTTCTCGGCCTGCGGTCCAGAAACGCCCGCAGGCGCGGCCAGACGCCCCCCATGCCGGTGCGGCGCGCGGGGGGATCGGCGCTTGCGACATGCCGGGCGGCAAGGCCGGTGCCCGGATGCGGCTGGCCCAGCTCGAGCCGGGCCGGGCCGCCCCGGCGCTGGCGCGGGCGGTCTTCCCACGGGGCGGGGGCATCGGGCTGGGCGCGGTGGTCGACGATGTAGAATGGCGGATGCATGTGATCTGTCCTTTATCATCCATGGGTTGAGTTTTCGGGCATGGAGAGACCACGCCCGGTCGAGAAAGCGGCCACGCGGCACAGGTCCGGTGGCGCGGGAGGCGCCGCCGGGGAGGGCCGGGTCTGGTCGCTGGCGGGCTCGCCCCTAGAGGGGAGAGGCGCGCGGGGGGTGGGCGATCGCCGCGCCGCCGCGTCGCGACGGGCGACGCTCAGCGGCGATCGGCCACGTGGATATGGGGGGTCACGGATCTGGCCCTGGAGCTTGGGAGACTGGCATGCGGAGGCGGGGGCTAGGCCGGCGCTCCGCGAGCAGGCGGTGGCGCGGCGTTCAGCCGTGAGAAAGATATCCTCGAGTCATAAGCCGCCCTCCCGATCCGGGGTTGTCCTTGCGGCATCTTGCACGAACACGGCCCCGTGAGAACCCCTTTTCTCGAAATTCTCCTGCGCGCGCGGAAGAGGTGACATTTCCGCGTTTCCGCCCGCTTGACAGCTCCGTGAGCCCTGCTTACCTCTCTCGTCGTTGGCACTCACCTGAGGGGAGTGCTAATGCCCCCGGCCGGGGGCATGAGAACACATATACTGCTGAGGAGCTGCAGAGATGGCATTCAAACCGCTTCACGACCGGGTCCTGGTGCGTCGCGTCGAGGGCGAGGAAAAGACCAAGGGCGGTCTGATCATCCCCGACAACGCCAAGGAAAAGCCGGCCGAAGGCGAAGTGATCGCCTGTGGCGAAGGCGCCCGCAAGGACAATGGCGAACTGATCGCGATGGCCGTCAAGGAAGGCGACCGCGTCCTGTTCGGCAAGTGGTCGGGCACCGAGGTCACCGTCAACGGCGAAGACCTGCTGATCATGAAGGAAGGCGACATTCTCGGCGTCATCGCCTGAGACCTCGCCTGACCTTTCCTCACTGAATTCAGATCAAGGAGCATTCACATGGCTTCCAAGGACGTCAAGTTCGACACCGATGCCCGCAACCGCATGCTCAAGGGCGTCAACACGCTCGCGAACGCGGTCAAGGTGACCCTCGGCCCCAAGGGCCGCAACGTGGTCATCGACAAATCCTTCGGTGCGCCCCGCATCACCAAGGACGGCGTCACCGTCGCCAAGGAAATCGAGCTGGAAGACAAGTTCGAGAACATGGGCGCGCAGATGGTGAAGGAAGTCGCTTCCCGCACCAACGACGAAGCGGGTGACGGCACCACCACCGCCACCGTTCTGGCCCAGGCCATCGTCAAGGACGGCCTGAAGTCGGTCGCCGCCGGCATGAACCCGATGGATCTCAAGCGCGGCATCGATCTCGCCACCGCCAAGGTCGTCGAGGCCATCAAGGCCGCCGCGCGTCCCGTCAACGACAGCGACGAAGTCGCGCAGGTCGGCACCATCTCCGCCAACGGCGAAGCCTCGATCGGTCGTCAGATCGCCGACGCGATGCAGAAGGTCGGCAACGAGGGTGTCATCACCGTCGAGGAGAACAAGGGCCTCGAGACCGAGACCGAAGTCGTCGAGGGCATGCAGTTCGACCGCGGCTACCTGTCGCCCTACTTCGCGACCAACCACGACAAGATGGTCGCCGAGCTCGAAGACTGCATGATCCTGCTGCACGAGAAGAAGCTGTCGTCGCTGCAGTCGATGGTGCCGCTCCTTGAGCAGGTCATCCAGAGCCAGAAGCCGCTCCTGATCATCGCCGAGGACGTCGAGGGCGAAGCCCTGGCCACGCTCGTCGTGAACAAGCTGCGTGGTGGCCTGAAGATCGCCGCCGTCAAGGCGCCGGGCTTCGGCGATCGCCGCAAGGCCATGCTGCAGGACATCGCGATCCTGACCGGCGGCCAGGTGATCTCGGAAGATCTCGGCATGAAGCTCGAGAACGTCACCATGGACATGCTGGGCACCGCCAAGAAGGTGACCATCACCAAGGACGCGACCACCATCGTCGACGGCGCCGGTGACAAGGCCGAGATCGAGGCGCGCGTCGCCCAGATCCGCACCCAGATCGAGGACACCTCCTCGGACTACGACAAGGAAAAGCTGCAGGAGCGCGTGGCCAAGCTCGCCGGTGGCGTCGCCGTCATCCGCGTCGGCGGCATGACCGAAGTCGAGGTGAAGGAGCGCAAGGACCGCGTCGATGACGCGCTCAACGCGACCCGCGCCGCGGTGCAGGAAGGCGTGATCGTCGGCGGCGGTGTCGCCCTCGTGCAGGCCGGCAAGTCGCTCGACGGCCTCGTCGGCGAGAACTCCGACCAGAACGCCGGCATTTCCATCGTGCGCCGCGCGCTCGAGGCGCCGCTGCGCCAGATCGCCGAGAACGCCGGCGTCGACGGCGCCGTGGTGGCCGGCAAGGTCCGCGAGTCGACCGACCTGACCTTCGGCTTCAACGCCCAGACCGAAGAATATGGCGACATGTTCAAGTTCGGCGTGATCGACCCGGCCAAGGTGACCCGCACCGCTCTCGAGGACGCGGCCTCGGTCGCCGGCCTGCTGATCACCACCGAAGCCATGATCGCCGACAAGCCCAAGAAGGACGACGGCGCTGGCGCCGGCGCCGACATGGGCGGCATGGGTGGCATGGGTGGCATGGGCGGCATGATGTAATCTGCCGCGATCCACACCGATCGCTACGGGAAAGGGGGCTCTTCGGAGCCCCCTTTTTCGTGTTCAGGTCGGGGCTTGCGCCGGGTCCATGCGCGCGGCATGTATCGGGCGGCCCCCGACGGGCCATCGGGAGGCCCCATGCTGTTCATCGTCACGCTCGCCGTCGCGGGCCTTCTCGCGGGCGCGCTCAACGCGGTGGCGGGGGGCGGCACCTTCCTGACATTTCCGGCGCTGGTCTGGCTCGGCGTGCCGCCGATCGCGGCGAACGCCACCTCCACCCTCGGCGCGCTGCCCGGCTATGCCAGCTCGGCCTGGGGCTACCGCGAGGATCTGCGCGCCGAAGGCACGCTGGGGCTGCGCGGGATCGTCGGCCTGGGCGCGCTTGGCGGGCTGATCGGGGCGGGGCTGTTGCTGATCACGCCGGGGGCGGTGTTCGACGGGCTGGTGCCGTGGCTGCTGCTCGTGGCCACCGCGCTGTTCGCGCTCGGCCCGCGCGTGCTCGCCTTCGTGCGGGCGCGCGGCTTCGGCCCGGCGGGGCCGGTGCTGTCGGGAGCGGCGGTGCTCGCCGTGTCGATCTATGGCGGCTATTTCAACGGCGGCCTCGGCATCCTGCTCTTGGCGATGCTGGGGCTGATCGGCTTCGTGAACCTGCATGGCATGAACGGCATCAAGGTGCTGCTCTCGGCGGTGCTCTCGCTGGTCTCTGCGGCGGCCTATGCGGCGGCGGGGCTGATCGAATGGGACGCGGCGCTGATCGTGGCGGTGGCGACGACGCTTGGCGGCTATCTCGGCGCGCGCGGCGCCAGGCGCATCCGCATGGACCATCTGCGCATCGGCATCACCGGGGTCGGTCTGGTGATGACCGCGCTGTTCTTCGTCCTCTAGGGCAGGATCGGCTCCAGCGGATCGTAGCCCGGCGCGTCCGCATCGCCCCACGCCACGGCGGCGAGGCTGTCCGGCTTGACCCGCAGCCCGGCCATTTCGGGCCGCGTGACCCAGCGGCGATGGCTGACGATGCCCTCGGGGTCGACCCAGGGACCATCCGGGTCGCCCGACAGGATTTCGCAGCGGAAATAGAGATCGACCTGATGAAAGCCGCGCCGCGCATGGTGGAATTCGTTGACGAGACAGGGCGCACCGACCGCGATCTCCAGACCGCATTCCTCGCGCAGCTCGCGCGCGAGGTTGTCGGGCAGCGCGGCATGCGGCTCCACCCCGCCGCCGGGGGCGCACCACAGATCGTCGCGGCCCTTGTAGGCGTTGACGAGAAGCAGGCGGTCGTCGCGCATCAGGATGGCGCGCACGGCAAGGCGGACGGGGGCGGTCATGGCGCAACCATGGCCGGGGCCGGGCGCACACGCAAGCGTGGGCTGTCCGGCGCGGCGATCGCGTCTAGATATGCGGCATGAGATATCCCGCCCTGATCCTGTCGGCCTGCCTGATGCTGCTGTCGGCCTGCGCCCGCGCCGCGCCCGAAGACGACGGCGAATGCGTGGTGTTCCTGCACGGGCTGGCGCGCACCGATCTCAGCTTCGCGCCGATGGCCGAGGTGGTGGAGGCCAATGGCTACCGGGTGGTCAATCGTGGCTACCCTTCGACCGAGGCGCGGATCGAGGATCTGGTGGGCGCGCTGCCCGACGACGTGGCGGCCTGCGGCGACCGGCGGGTGCATTTCGTCACCCATTCGATGGGCGGCATTCTCGCCCGGCTCTGGCTCACCGATCACCGTCCGGCGAAGATGGGCCGCGTGGTGATGCTCGCCCCGCCCAACAAGGGCTCCGAGCTGGTCGACGTGTTCGGCGAGTTCGAGCCGTTCGAGTGGATCAACGGCCCCGCCGGGCTGCAGCTGGGAACCGAGGCCGACAGCCTGCCGAACCGGCTGGAGCCCTTGCCCTCCTACGAGGTCGGCATCATCGCCGGGGATGCCTCGCTCAACCCGGTGTTCTCGGGGCTGATCGAGGGGCCGGATGACGGCAAGGTCTCGGTCGCCTCGACCCGGCTCGACGGGGCGCGGGACCATATCGTCATGCCGGTGAGCCATACCTTCATGATGAACAACCCGCTGGTGATGGCGCAGGTGCTGGCGTTTCTGGAGGAGGGCGGCTTCGACCGCTCGCTGAGCCTTGGCGGCGTGTTGTTCGGCCTCGACTGACGGGGTGTGCGGAACGGGACGGCCCCGGCGCGCGGGTGCGCCTCTTGCCACGGGCGGGGCGGGCGCGTCTTATGAAGGGATCGCAAGGCGAGGGGTGCGGCCTCATGGAGATCCATCTCGAAAAGATCGACGCGCGGCGCAACTGCTACCGCTTCTACGAGATCAGCGTCGAGGCCGATCTTTTCGCGCAGGCCGCGCTCGTGGTGCGCTGGGGCCGGATCGGCGGGCGCGGCCGGGTGCGCATCGCGGGGTCGGGCTCGGTGCGCGAGGCGCAGGACCTCGCGACCCGGCTGCTCAAGCTCCGGCTCAAGCATGGCTACGCGCTGCGCTGAGCCGCGCGCCGCTCAGGGCCAGAGCGCCCAGAGATAGGCGCCGTAGCCCAAGAGCAGCACCGCCCCCTCGCGCCGCGAAATCCTCAGCCCGGTCCAGGCCAGCCCCACCACCGCCAGCGAGGCGGCGATCATCACGAGGTTGTCGAAGGACAGGATCTCGGCCGGCACCCGGCCCGGCGCGGCCAGAGCGGTGACGCCGCCGATGCCGAGGATGTTGTAGATGTTGGAGCCGATGATGTTGCCGAAGGCCATGTCGGCCTGCTTGCGGATCGCCGCCATGACCGAGGTGACCAACTCGGGCATCGAGGTGCCGATGGCCACGATGGTCAGGCCGATGATCGTCTCGGACACACCGAACGCCCGCGCCAGCGTGGTCGCGCCGTCGACCAGCAGGTAGCCGCCCAGCACCACGAGGCCGAGACCGGCCACGGCGGTCAGCAGCCCGACGAGGATCGAGCCGCCGTGATCGGGGCCGAGCGCGGGGTCCACGGCTTGCGTCGCGGCGGCCTTTTCGTGCACTGCGCCGCGGCTTTCCTGCCGGAAGGCGATCCAGATATAGGCGGTCAGCGCCACGGTGAAGGCCGCGCCCACGGCCACGCCGAGCGGCATCACGAGGCCAAGCGCGGCAAAGATCACCGCCACCGCCACCATCACCCCGCCATCGCGCCTGAGCGCCGCCGACTGCACCGCGATCGGCGTGATCAGCGCCGAGGCGCCGAGGATCAAGAGCAGGTTGGCGATGTTGGAGCCGACGATGTTGCCATAGGCGATGCCCGGCGCGCCCGAGAGCGCCGCCTGCACCGAGGTCACCAGTTCCGGCATCGAGGTGCCGAAGCCCACCAGCGTCAGGCCGATCACCAGCGGCGAGACGCCGAGCTTTTCGGCCACGCGCACCGCGCCGCGCACCAACAGGTCGCCGCCCAGCACCAGCAGCACGAAGCCCCCGATCAGAGGAAGCCAGATTTCCATGCAAGTCGTCCTTCACCGCCCGTCGGGCCGCTCATGCGGCCCCGCGGTGACATGGGAGCGCGGGGCCCGGTCCGACAAGCCGTCCGGGCCTGTAAGGCGCAAATAATGTCGCGGCGTGGCCTAGGCCGCGCGCAACCGTCCCGGCATCAGCCCGGTTTCCTCGATCGACACGGCGCGGCCCTCGCGGATCGACATCTGTGCCGCGATGCCCATGGCGACCGCGGCCCAGCCATCTTCGAGCGTGACCTCGGGCCGGGTGCGATGCCCGCGCACCAGTTCGAGAAAGCGCACATGCTGGTAATAGGTCGATCCGTTGTGGTCGCCCGCCTCCAGAAGCGCGGGGTCGACCGGGATCTCGCGCATTTCCGGCCCCTTGGGGTCGCGCGGGCTGACGATCAGCTGCGGCACCGGGGCCTCGCCCAGATGCGCGGGCCAGAACCGGCCCGGCCCCGGCACCAGCGCGTCGATCCGGGCCTCGGGGCCGACGGCGGTGACCTCCTCCTGCCAGCGCGCGCCTTCGGCGAACATGCACAGCTCCAGCATCGCCCGGCCGCCGCGCGCGAAATCGACGATGACATAGCCGTTGTCGAGCACGTCGGGCGCCACGCCTTCGTAATCCTCGTCGGCGTGGTTCACCGCCTGGCTGCCCGACGCCATCACCCGTACCGGCTCGTCGCCCAAGGTCAGCCGCATCAGGTCGAAGAAATGGCAGCATTTCTCGACGAAGGTGCCCCCGGTGTAGCGGTTGAAGCGGTTCCAGCCGCCGACCTTGTGCAGGAAGGGAAAACGATGCTCGCGGATGGTCAGCATGCGGATGCCGCCGGTGGTGGTCTGCGCCTCCTTCAGAAAGGCGGCGATCGGCGGCATGTAGCGGTATTCCATCGCCACCCAGACCGGGGCGGGATAGGCGTCGCGGAACGCCGCGAGCCGCGCGGTTTCGGCCGGGTCGGTGAAGAGCGGCTTTTCCACGAGGATCGGCAGCGGCCGGGTGGCGGCGATCTCCTCCATCTGTTCGAGATGGCGGAAATTCGGGCTGGCGATCAGCAGGCAGTCGAGATCCGGCGTGGCGAGCAGATCGGCCACCGATTCCGCCATGCGCGCGGCGGGGGCGAGAGCGGCGGCCGCGTCGCGCATCCCGGCGTCGGGCTCGAAGATCGCGGCGACCTCGGCACCGTCGAGAAGCGCGATGTTGCGCAGGTGCTCCTGTCCCATCATGCCGCAGCCGATGATGCCGTAACGGGTGGTGGTCATGTCGTCTCCCTAGATCAGGCGCTGCAGGTAGACCGCGCGCGCCGTGTCGAACCATGTGCGCGAAAACTCGACCGGGGCGGGGCGCTGGGCCCAGCTCAGCCGCTCGATATAGCCGGTGGGGGCGCCGGGGCGGACGCCGAAGGCGGCGGGCGCCCAGTCCGGCACCGCGGCCATCGTGACCCGGTCCTCGGCGCGCGCGATCCAGAAGCCGAGATGGGTCTTGTAGTAGAGATAGAGCGAATCGGCGAGCTTGCCGGGGTCGATCGCGCCCGATGCCCCGTCGAGCCAGATTTCCTCGACCGCGATCACGGTCTGGTTCAGATAACGCAGCCGCCGCACCCGCGTGGCCTCCTCCGAGGCGCCGAAATCGGGCAGGTCGCCGGGCTTCTTCATCCGCGCGATGCCGAGCACGTCGGCGGTCGGCAGCCCGCCGCCCTCGGGCAGCTCCAGCCGGAACATCGAGTAGACGCTCTCGACCTCGCCGTTGCGCCGCACGTAGTTGCCCGATCCCTGCACCCGTTCGAGCATGCCCTTGCCCGACAGGTCGGCCAGCGCCTTGCGCAGCGTGCGCACCGAGGTGTTGAGCTGGGCCGCGAAGTCGCGCTCGGGCGGCAGGCGCTCGCCCTCGACCAGCCGCCCGGCCGCGATCTCGCGGATCAGGAATTCGCTGATCTGCTGGTGCACCGGGAGCGAGGCGGGGGCGGATGGCATCTGGGCGAGCCCGTGAATTCCGAATTGATGCACCATTGATTTGCATTCCGGCGACTGCTACGCAAGTCGAAATCGCCGCAGCCCGAGGAAAGCCGTCATGACCGTCGTCCCCATCACTTCGCCCGATCTCGACGCGGTGGAGGTGTCGTGGTTCGCCGCGCTGTGCTCGGATGATTTCCGGCTTCTGGGCAAGCCCGAGGGCGATCTGCGCTCGTCCTGGGCGCATTGCTCGGAGATCGTGAAGACCGCCGAAGCGCAGGGCTTTCGCAACATCCTGTGCCCGTCCTCCTACCAGGTCGGCCAGGACACGCTGTCTTTCGTCGCCGGCTGCGCGCCGATCACCTCGAAGATCAACATGCTGGCCGCGATCCGCTGCGGCGAGATGCAGCCGATCATGCTGGCGCGCACCGTCGCCACGCTCGACCACATGCTCGAAGGCCGCCTGACGCTCAACGTCATCTCGTCCGACTTTCCGGGCGAGAAGGCCGAGAGCGAATACCGCTACCAGCGCTCGCGCGAGGTGGTCGAGATCCTCAAGCAGGCCTGGACCCGCGACGAGATCAATCACAAGGGCGAGGTCTATGACTTCGAGGGCCTGACCACCGACCCGGCCAAGCCCTACCAGACCGGCGGCCCGCTTTTGTATTTCGGCGGCTACAGCCCGGCCGCGCTGGAGCTGTGCGGCGAGCATTGCGACGTCTACCTGATGTGGCCCGAAAAGAAGGAAGACCTCGCCGAGCGGATGCGCGCGGTGCATTCGGTCGCCGAGAAATACGACCGCACGCTCGATTACGGGCTGCGCGTGCATGTGATCGTCCGCGACACCGAGGCCGAGGCCCGCGAATACGCGCAGCACCTCGTCTCCGAGCTCGACGACGAGCAGGGCCGCGCGATCCGCGATCGCGCGCTCGACGCGACCTCGCTTGGCGTGTCGCACCAGTCGCGCAACCGCGAGCTGGCCGACATGGACGGTTTCATCGAACCGAACCTGTGGACCGGTGTGGGCCGGGCGCGCTCGGGCTGCGGCGCGGCGCTGGTCGGCTCCACCGATCAGGTCTATTCCAAGCTGGAAGAGTATCGGAAAATGGGCATGCGGGCCTTCATCCTGTCGGGGTATCCGCATATCGACGAGGCGAAGCATTTCGGCGCCCGCGTGCTGCCGAGGATGAACACCTGTTCGCTGCCCGAAGCCTATGGGCGCGTGCCGAACCAGACACCGCAGACGCCGCTTGGCGCGGGAGAAAGACGTTGATGGACCGTATCGAGATCTCGAAGGACGTGGCGTTCAGCCGGATCGTCTATGGCATGTGGCGCATCGCCGATGATGCCGACACCTCGCCTGCCCATGTCCGCGCCAAGATCGATGCCTGCCTCGCGCAGGGCATCACCACGATGGACCAGGCCGACATCTATGGCGCTTACGGCGCCGAGGCGGTGCTGGGCGCGGCGCTGCGCGAGGATCCGTCCCTGCGCGACCGGATCGAGCTGGTCAGCAAATGCGGCATCGTCGCCCCGATGGGCCGGCATGCCGACAAGCGGGTGAAGCATTACGACACCTCGCGCGGCTATATCGAGCAGGCGGTCGAGACCTCCCTGCGCGACATGGGCACCGAGTATCTGGACCTGCTCTTGATCCACCGCCCCGACCCGATGATGGACCACAACGAGACCGGCGCCGCGCTCGACGATCTCGTGGCGACCGGCAAGGTCCGCGCCGTCGGCGTGTCGAACTTCCGCCCCTGGGACGTGGAGCTGCTGGAGCAGGCGATGAAGACGCCGCTTGCCACCAACCAGATCGAGATCTCGCTCAAGGAGCTTGCGCCCTTCACCAATGGCGATCTCGCCTTTCACCAGCGCCGCAACGACCCGGTCATGGCGTGGTCGCCGCTGGGCGGGGGCGATCTGATGACCGGGCAGGGACCGGTGGCCGAGAAGCTCGACGCGATCGCCGCCGATCACGGCGTCGACCGGGCCGCCGTCGCGGTGGCGTTCCTGCTGGCGCATCCGGCGCGGATCCTGCCGGTGATGGGCACCAACAACATCGACCGCATCGCGAAGATCTCGGACGCGCTCAAGGTGACGCTCGACCGGCAGGACTGGTTCGCGCTCTACGAGGCGGGTCTTGGCAAGGAGGTGCCGTGACCGCGCGCACCGATATCACGGGCTTCGTGCCCGACGCCGACAACAAGCGGCTGTTGCGCGACGCCTTCGGGCGGTTCGCGACCGGCGTGACCATCGTCACCGTGGCGGACGAGGCGGGGCCGGTGGCGATCACCGCCAACAGCTTTTCGAGCCTGTCGCTCGATCCGCCGCTGGTGCTGTGGTCACCCGACAAGGGCTCGCGCCGCTTCGACCGTTTCGCCCATGCGCAGAACTACGCGATCCACGTGCTGGCCGAGGATCAGGCCGAGCTGTGCTTTGGCGTGTCCAAGGACGCGGGCAAGCTCGGCGATCACGCGCTGGAGACCAACGCGGCGGGGGTGCCGGTCATTCCCGGCGCTCTGGCGCGGTTCGACTGCACCCGCGAGGCCACGCATGACGGCGGCGACCACGTGATCGTGGTGGGCCGGGTCGACCGGGCCGAGCTGCGCGACGGCGCGCCGCTCGTCTTCTTCGCGGGCAAGCCGGCGCGGCTGGCGCAGGACTAGAGACAGGCCGCGCGCCCTTGGGGAGGGGGCGGCCACCCGGCAGGGAAGGGGAGACGGAATGGGAGGAGTTCTGGCCGTGCTGGGGCCGCTGGGGCGGCTCAACGCGGCGCTGTGCACCGCGGGCCGCGCCATCGGCGTCGTGGCCATCGCCATCATGGTGGCGGTGACGCTGTTGCAGGTGGTGATGCGCTACGTCTTCAACAACGCGCTGCCCTGGCCCGACGAGGCGGCGCGGTTCTGCATGCTGTGGATGACCGGGCTGATGGCGCCGACGGCGCTGCGCCATGGCGGCTTCGTCGCCATCGACAGCCTGCTTCTGGCGCTGCCGGTGCGGCTGTCGTCGCTGCTGTCGCTGATCCTTCTGTCGATCGCCATGCTGGTTCTGGCGATGGGGCTCAGCATCGGCTGGGCCGAGGTCAACGGGCTCGGCGGCCGCTTCGACACCGCCTCGCTCTACCTGCCGACCTCGCTGTCCTTCGACAGCTGGTACCGCATCCCGCGCAGCTGGATGATGCTGTCTCTCGTGGTGGGCTTCGCGCTGCTGATCCTCGTCAATCTTGAACTGATGCTGCGCGCGATCATGGGGCTGTTCGGCGCCGCCGACCGGCTGCCCATGCTCCGCAATCCCGAGCTGGGGAGCGCCGAATAATGCTGGTCCTGTTCCTTCCGGTCTTCCTGTTCTTCCTGATGGTCGGCCTGCCGGTCTTCTTCGGCCTGCTGTTCGCGCCCGGCATCCTGTTGTGGCTCAACGGGCAGGAGCGCGACCTCACGCTTTTGTATCGCAACCTCTACAACGGCATGGACAGCTTTCCGCTGATGGCGATCCCGTTCTTCATGCTCGCGGGCGAGCTGATGAACCGCGGCGGCATCACGCTGCGGCTGGTGGAGTTCAGCCAGGCGCTGATGGGCCATTTCCGCGGCGGGCTCGCGCATGTGAACATCCTGTCGTCGATGCTGTTTGCCGGTCTTTCGGGCTCGGCGGTGGCCGACACCTCGGCGCTGGGCTCGATGCTGATCCCGGCGATGGAAAAGCAGGGCTATACGCGCCGCTTCGCCGCCGCGATCACCGCCGCCTCATCGGTGATCGGCCCGATCATCCCGCCCTCGGGGATCATGATCATCTATGCCTATGTCATGGGCGAAAGCGTCGCGGCATTGTTCCTCGCGGGGATCGTGCCGGGCATCCTCGTCGGCACCGGGCTGATGGTGATCGTGAAGCTGATGGCCGACCGCTACGATTTTCCCGTCGCCTCGCGCCGTCACACATGGGGCGAACGCGGGCAGGCCTCGCTCAAGGCGTTCTTCCCGCTGCTGACGCCGGTGATCATCCTGGGCGGCATCCTGTCGGGCGTGTTCACGCCCACCGAAGCCGCCGCCGTGGCCGTGGCCTATGCGCTGGTCATCGGGCTGTTCGTGCTGCGCACGCTCAAATTCTCCGAGCTGGGCGACGTGCTTTCCAAGGCCGGGATCACCTCCGCCGTGGTGCTGCTGCTGGTGGGGGCGGCGATGTCGTTCAAGACGGTGGTGTCGCTTTCCCACGCGCCCGAGCTTCTGGCCGAATTCATCCTGACGCTGACCGAGAACCCGCTGCTGCTCTTGTTCCTGATCAACCTGCTGCTGTTCGCGGTGGGGATGTTTCTCGACGCGGGGCCGGCGATCATCATCCTCGGGCCGATCCTCGGACCGGTCTTCACCTCTCTGGGCGTCGATTCCGTTCATTTCGCGATCATCATGTGCGTGAACCTGACCGTGGGGCTGGCGACGCCACCGATGGGGCTGGTGCTGTTCGTGGCGGCCTCCGTGTCGGGCGAGAAGGTCGAAACCATCTCCAAGGCGATCCTGCCCTTTCTCGCGGTGGAGATCTTCGTGATCATGCTGATCACCTTCGTCCCGGCGATCTCGATGACGGTGCCGCGGCTGACCGGTTTCGTGAACTGACAAGACAAGAAGAAGAGCAAAAGGGAGGACACCACATGCTCAAGACCCCGCTCAAGGCGATCGGCCTTGCCGCGCTGCTGGCCGGCACCGCGCTGCCGGCCTTCGCGCAGGAATACACGCTGCGCGCCACCGCCAACTCGAACGAGGCGGACGAGGATTACGACGGGCTGCAGGCCTTCAAGAGCCATGTCGAGGCCGCCTCGAACGGCGCCATCGAGGTCGAGATCTTCATGGGCACGCAGCTGTGCTCGAACGGCGCGGAATGCCTGCAGGGCGTGGCCGACGGATCGATCGACATCTACATCTCCACCTCGGGCGGCGCCTCGGGGCTGTTTCCCTATGTTCAGGTGCTCGACCTGCCTTACGTGATGGCCGATGACCGCGTGGCCGAAGCCGTGCTGTCGGGCGATTTCACCCGCACCATGCGCGACATGGCGCTTTCGGATTCGGGCGACAGCATCCGCCTGATGACGATCGGCAACACCGGCGGCTGGCGCAACTTCGCCAACACCCAGCGCCGGATCGCCCAGCCCGCCGACATCGAGGGGCTGAAGATCCGCACCGTGGTCGCCGACCTGCCGCAGGAGCTGGTGCGCGCGCTGGGCGCCTCGCCCACGCCGATCCCGTGGCCCGAGCTGTTCACCTCGCTGCAGACCGGCGTGGTCGAGGGCTCCAAGAACGGCATCACCGACATCATGTCGATGAAGTTCCCCGATGCGGGCCTGCAATACGTCACGCTCGACGGCCACGCCTATATGGGCGCGCTGTGGTGGATGTCGAACCAGCGGTTCCAGGAGCTGCCCGACGATCTCAAGCGCGTGGTGGTCGATGGCTTCTACCAGCTGCAGCAGGCGACCTTCGCAAGCCCCAAGCGCAAGTCGATCGAGGCCTATGAAGAGTTCGTGGCCGGTGGCGGCGATCTCTACGTGCCGACCCCCGAGGAAAAGGCCGCCTTCGCCGAGGCCGCGGCGCCGGTCTATGACTGGTTCACCGCCAATGTCGAAGGCGGGCAGGAGATCTACGACGCGCTGACCGCCGCCGTGGCCGAGGCCGAGACCGAGCTCGAGGCCGCCCGCGCCGCCGACATGGAGTGATCCCGGCGCGATGATCCGACCGGGGGCGGCGCGCCGCCCCCGGTTTTTTGTTGGCCCGGCCCTGTCCGAGCCGCCCTAACCCCCCCCCCGAAACACCCCGCAGACCCGCGACCGGGCCGCCGCCCGGTGCCGCCGCCGCCTTGCCGACAGGAGACGCCATGACCCGCCTCGCAGACCAGTTGCGGACCCTGTTTCCGGGCACCGCCCTCGCGGCGCTGGTGGCGATGGCGGCGCAGTTTCTGTCGGAGCATTACGGCGCGCCCGCGATGCTGATGGCGATCCTGCTCGGGATCGCGCTGGCCTTCCTGTCCGAAGAGCCGCGCAGCGCGCCGGGCATCGCGTTCTCGTCGCGCATGCTCTTGCGGATCGGCGTGGCGCTCTTGGGCGTGCGGATCTCCACCGGCATGGTGCAGGAGCTGGGGCTCGGGCTTCTGGGGCTGGTGGTGGGCGGCGTGCTGGCGACCATCGGCGCCTCGGTGCTTGCCGCGTGGATGCTGGGCCGCGACCGGCTGTTCGCCTTTCTGTCGGGCGGGGCGGTGGCGATCTGCGGCGCCTCGGCGGCGATGGCGATCTCATCGGTGCTGCCAAAGCGCGAGGAGAGCGAGCGCGATCTCATTTTCACCGTGGTCTCGGTCACCATGCTTTCGACGCTGGCGATGATCGCCTATCCCATCCTGGCCGCGAGGCTCGGCTTCGACATGCGCCAGACCGGGGTGTTTCTCGGCGGCACGATCCATGACGTGGCGCAGGTGGTGGGCGCGGGCTATTCGGTGTCCGAGGAAACCGGCGATCTCGCGACGCTGGTCAAGCTGATCCGCGTCACCATGCTGGCGCCGATCGTGCTCGGCGCCGCGTTGATCATGCGCCGCCATGCCCCCGAAGAGGGTGCGCGCCCGCCGCTGGTGCCGGGCTTCGTTCTGGGATTTCTTGTGCTGGCAGGGCTGAATTCGGCCGGGCTGCTGCCGGGGTGGGTGTCCGAGGGCGCGAGCGCCGTGTCGCGCTGGGCGCTGCTCACCGCGATCGCGGCGGTCGGCATGAAGACCTCTTTGAAGAAACTGCTCGATGTCGGTGGACCGGCGATCGCGCTGGTCGCGGCGCAGACCGTCTTCATCGCGGTGCTGCTCGGGATCGGCGTGGTCTGGATCGGCTGAGGCAGGGCTCAGGGCACGGCGTCCGGCGTCGCGGGAAAGGCATCGCGCCAGCGGGCCCGGAACAGCGCCTGCTTGTGCGCGTCGAGCACGATCAGCAGCGCCGGGCTGAGCGCGATCGGGCGCTGCAGCGTCTCGGAGGCCTGCGGCAGCTCGATCGGCGCGCCGTCGCCGCCCTCCAGCCGCACGATCAGCAGCGCCGCTTCCAGCGCGCGCCGCCCCTCCTCCGACAGCAGGAAGTCGACGAACTGCGCCGCCGCACGCGGCTGGCCGGCGGCGCGCGGGATCATCGCGGCGCGCGACAGCACCAGCGTGTAATCCTGCGGCGCGACCACGCCGAGCCGGTCGTCATGCCGCGCCCGCGCCAGCGCGTAGGAGCCCAGCACATTGTAGGCCACGAAAAACCGGCCCTCGGCCACGCCGTCGATGATCTCGGCCGAGCAGCAGGTGGCGATGGCGCCGCTGCGCCCGAAGCTTTCCATCAATCCGCCGAATGTGGTGGCCTCGGTCGAATCCGCGAAGGCGAAGAGAAAGCCGAGCCCCGAGCGTTCGATGTCATAGGTGGCGACCCGGCCCCGGAACGGGCTTTCGGTCGGGCGCAGCAGGTCGAGCAGGTCGAAGCGCGAGCGTGGCACCTGCGCGGGCGCCACGAGATCGCGGTTATAGACCATGACGGCGGGCTCGCGCGTCACGCCCCACAGCTCGTCGCGCCATGACAGCGCATCGGGCAGGGCGGCGGTCAGGGCGGAGCGATAGGGCCGCGCGCAGCCTTCGTTCACCAGATCGACCATCTGGTGCACCGCCGAGGAGATCACCAGATCCGCGCCCGCGCGCCCGGCGGCGCAATCGGCGGCCTGCAGGCCGTACATCGCGTTCGAGCCCCATTGCTCGTAGGCCACGCGCAGGCCGGGATGGGCGGCGAGAAACGCCTCGACCACCGGGCCGAGCACCGCGATGTCGGTGGTCGAGCGCAGCCGCAGCGTTTCGGTGGCGCTGCCGGGGCCGAAATCGCGCACCAGCTCCTGCGCGCGGGCCGGTGCGGCCAGCAGCAGCAGCGCGATGAACACCGCGCGGATCATGCGCCGAGCCTCGGCAGCGACAGCGCCGCCTCGAAGCCGTCCGCGCGGGGCCCGAGCGACAGCGCGCCGCCATGGCTTTGCGCCACCTCGCGCGCGATGGCGAGACCGAGCCCGGCGCCGCCCGGCGCATGGGCGGCGAAGCGCGCGCCCATGCCGTCCATGATCGCCGCCGCCGGGCCGGGGCCCGCATCGCGCGCAAAAAGCCGCGCGGCTGCGCCGTCGCGCGCCACGCCGAGCCGGATCGGCGCGCGCCCATGCGCCAGAGCATTGGCGGCGAGGTTCTTGCCCGCCTCGACCAGCGACAGCGCATCGCCGCGCACCACCACGGGGCCGGGCGGCAGGTCGAGCCGGATCGCCGCGCCGCCGGGCGTGTCTTCCAGCGCCTCGTAGATTTCGAGCGCCACGTCGCGCAGGTCGATCGCGGCACGCGGCGCGGTGTCGGTGCGGTGGATGATCATGGCGCGGTCGAGCATCCGGTCGAGCAGCCGCGACAGCCCGACGCTGCGCGCGTGGATGCGGGACAAAAGCCGGGCGCGGCGGCCCGGATCGGTTTCGTCCTGCGCGTCCTGCGCCTGCGCGCGGATCGCGGCGACCGGCGTGCGCAGCTGGTGCGCCGCGTCGCCGATCAGGTTGCGGCTGGCCATGGCCTGCCGGTCGAGCCGCCCCATGAAGCCGTTGAGCGCGCCCAGAACCGGCGCGATCTCGGACGGCATCGGCAGGGTGATCGGCGTCAGATCGGTCGGGTCGCGCCGCGCCAGCGCCCGGCCCAGCCGCCGCAGCGGGCGCAGCGCCGACAGGATGGCGAGCCAGGCGAACAGCCCGATGGCGATCCCGGCGGCGGCCAGCACCGCGAGCGCGCCGCCCGCGATGTCGCGCGCCAGCGCCTGCCGGGCGCGCAATGTCTGCCCGACCATGACCCGGACCGGCCCCGAAAAGCTGCGCTCGGCAAAGCGGCGGGTCAGCGCCACGTAGCGCCCCGGCTCGTCGCCCAGATCGCCATCGTAGAACACCGGCCCCGCGCCCTCGCGCGGCGGCGGGGCGGGGGCCGCGTCCGATCCGGTCAGCGTCGCGCCGTCGGGCCCGGTGACGCGGTAGCGGATCCGATCCTCCGGGGCGAGCGCCAGCATCTGGAAGGCCGAGGCCGGCATGTCGACCACCGCTGCGCCGTCGCGGATGGTGATCGAGGCGGCGATGTCGCGCGCCGCGCCCAGAAGCAGCCGGTCATAGGCCTCGCGCGCGGCCTGCCGTCCGTAGGCCAGCGCCACCGACAGCACCACGATCCCGCCCAGAAGCAGCACCGCCCCCACCGCCAGCGCCACCCGCGATTTCAGCGACCAGCTGCGCGTCTCAGCCATCGAGATCGAGCCGGTAGCCGAGCCCGCGATGGGTTTCGATCGCCACGCCCGAGCCCGCGAGCTTCTTGCGCAGCCGCGCCACGTAGAGTTCGATCGTGTTGGTGCCGACATCGGCGTTCTCGAAGCCGAACAGCCCGTCGAACAGCCGTTCCTTGGGCATGATCCGGCCACGATTGGCGATCAGCAGGTTCAGCAAGGCCAACTCGCGCCGGGTCGCCGTCACCGCCGCGCCACCCACCCGCAGGCTCTGCGCGCCCGGATCGAAATCGAGCCCGCCGAGCCGCACCCGGTTCTCGGCGCGGCCCGCCTCGCGCCGGGTGAGCGCGCGCAGCCGCGCCTCCAGCTCGCGCAAGTCGAAGGGTTTGACGAGGTAATCGTCGGCGCCCTCGTCGAGCGCGCCGACCCGGTCCTCGACCGAGAACTGCGCGGTGAGCACCAGCACCGGTGTCAGATCGCCCGCGCGGCGGCGCTCGCGCAAAAAATCGCGGCCCGAGCCGTCGGGCAGGTTCAGGTCGAGCACGATGGCGGCATAGGCGGTGATCGCGGCGCAGGCCTGCGCATCGGCCAGCGTCGGCGCGATGTCGCAGGCAAAGCCCGCGCGCCCCAGGCTCGCGCTCGCGGCTTCGGCGACATCCGAGGTGTCTTCGACGATCAGTATCCGCATGGGCCCTCCGGCGGCCCAGCATAGGGGCAGGGCGCCCCGGAAAGAAGACCGGTCGCGCGCGATGACAGCTTGATGACAGCTTGGGGGCCCAAAAGGGCGGGCGAGGCCGCCGGGGGAGGACCCGATCGGCGGCCCCGACCCTTGGGAGGACAGAGATGACCATCACGATCCGCCGCGGCCTGATCGCCGCCGCCCTTCTGGGCACAGCCCCCGCCGCGCTCATGGCGCAGGGCTACAGCCCCGAGAACCCCGAATGCATCGCCCCCGCCAATCCCGGCGGCGGCTGGGACTTCACCTGCCGCCAGGCGGGCAAGACGATGCAGGATCTCGACCTGATCCCGTCGACCATGCAGGTCGTGAACCTCGCCGGTGGCGGCGGCGGCGTGGCCTTCGCCGAGGTCGTCAACAAGCGCGCCGACGAGAACGACCTGATCGTCGCGGCCTCCTCGGCCACGGCGACGCGGCTGGCGCAGAACGCCTATCCGGGCAATTCGATGGACCAGGTGCGCTGGCTCGGCGCGCTGGGCGCGGATTACGGCGTCATCGCCGTGGCCGCCGACAGCGAGGTGCAGGACCTGCCGGGCCTGATGGAGATGATCAAGGAAGATCCGACCTCGGTCTCGATCGGCGGCGGCTCGGCCGTGGGCGGCTGGGATCACCTCAAGGTGCTGATCGCCGCGCAGGAGGCGGGCATCGAGGATGTGCGCAAGGTCAAGTACATCGCCTTCGACGGCGGCGGCGAGGCGGTGACGCAGCTCTTGGGCGGCGCGCTTCAGGCCTTCACCGGCGATCTGTCGGAATCGACCGGCTTCGTCGATTCGGGCGACATCCGGGTGCTGGCGGTGCTGGCGCCCGAGCGGCTCGAAGGCGAGTTCTCGCAGATGCCGACCGCCAAGGAGCAGGGCATCGACGCGGTCGGCGCCAACTGGCGCGGTTTCTACGGGCCGGGCGAGATGTCGGACGCGGCCTATGACTACTGGGTCTCGGCGATCGACCAGCTCTATGACAGCGAGGAGTGGAAGGCGGTCATGGAGACCAACGGTCTCGCGCCGCTCGACCTGCAGGGCGAGGAGTTCGAAAGCTTCGTGTCCGAGTCCGTCTCCAACATCACCGACCTGTCGAAAGAGATCGGCATCATCCAGTAACCGGCCCCGCGTGGCCAGGGCGGGGCGGCGCGGGATGCGCGCGCCCTGCCCATCAATGGAAGGAGGGTCGCATGAGCGATCGCATCTTCGGCGGCATCGGCCTGATGCTCGCGGCGCTCTACGCCTTTGCCGCCACCACCATTCCCGACAGCTTCATGTCCGACGCGGTCGGCCCGCGCGCCTTTCCCTATGGCATCGCCGCGGTGATGGCGCTGTCCTCGGTCTGGTTCCTGTTCAAGCCCGACCCGGCGCCGGACTGGCCCCGCATGGGCCGGATCGCCGAGATCGGCGCGGCGGCGCTGGTGATGATCGCCTATGCGCAGCTTCTGCCCGAGATCGGCTTCGTCATCGCCACCGCCTTCGCGGCCGCCTACCTGACGTGGCGCTTGGGCTCGTCGCTGCTGCAAAGCGCGATCATCGGCGTCGGCACCTCGGTCGGCATCTACGTGATCTTCCACCTCGTGCTCGGGCTCAGCCTCGCCCGCGGCCCCTTCGGCTTCTAGAGGAACGCCCATGGACACCCTTGCCTCCCTTGCCGACGGTTTTGCCGTCGCGCTGACCTTTCAGAACATCGCGCTCGCGCTGATGGGCTGTTTTCTGGGCACGATCATGGGCGCGCTGCCGGGGCTTGGCCCCTCGAACGGCGTCGCGATCCTGATCCCGCTCGCCTTCACGCTGGGCCTCGGGGCCACGCCGTCTCTGATCCTGCTCACGAGCGTCTATTACGGTGCGATGTATGGCGGGCGGATCTCCTCGATCCTTCTGAACATCCCCGGCGACGAACCGGCGATGATGACCTGTCTCGACGGGCACCCGATGGCCCGGCAGGGCCGGGCGGGCGAGGCGCTGGCGCTGTCGGGCGTGGCGAGCTTCGTCGGCGCCTTCTTCGCCACCTGGGGCCTCGTGCTGCTGGCGCCGCAGCTGGTCAAGGTGGCGCTGCTGTTCGGCCCGGCGGAGTATTTCGCGCTGTTCGCGCTGGCCTTCATGACGCTGGGCGGCGTGTCCTCGACCAACCAGGCGAAATCGGCCTTTGCCGCGGCACTCGGCCTCGGGCTCGCCATGGTCGGCGTCGACACCCAGACCGGCGTGCCGCGTTTCACCTTCGGCGAGGTGCATCTTTATGACGGGATCGACTTCCTCGTCGCCATCGTCGGGCTGTTCGCGTTGTCGGAGGTGTTCATCTTCCTCGAGCATCGCGGCACCGACAAGGATGCGAGCACCGCGCCGAAACTGGATATCGGACGCATCACGCCGTCGTGGAAGATGCTGAAATCCTGCACGCCGACGATGATGCGCACCACGGTCCTGGGCTTCATCGCGGGCGTGCTGCCCGGCGCGGGCGCCTCGCTCGGCTCCTTCATCAGCTACTCGATGGAAAAGAAGCTGGTCGACCGCAAGGGCACCTTCGGCACCGGCGATCCGCGCGGCGTCGCGGCGCCCGAGGCGGGCAACAACGCCGCCGCCGGTGGCGCTCTGGTGCCGATGCTGGCGCTGGGCGTGCCGGGGTCGGGGACGACCGCCGTGCTGCTGGCGGTGCTTTTGTCGCTCAACATCACGCCGGGGCCGCTCCTGTTCACCCAGAACCCGGACGTCGTCTGGGGCCTGATCGCGGCGCTGTTCATCGGCAACGTCATGCTGCTGGCGATGAACATCCCCATGGTCGGCCTGTTCGTGCGGGTGCTGATGGTGCCGCCGCGCATCCTGATGCCGGTCGTCGCGATGGTCTCCTTCGTCGGCATCTACGGCATTTCCGGCTCCAGCTTCGATTTGATGGTGATGATCGCCTTCGGCGTTGCGGGCTGGGTTCTGCGCAAGCTCGACGTGCCGCTGGTGCCGGTGATCCTCGGCACGCTTCTGGGCAACGCGATGGAGGTCAACATGCGCCGCGCCGTGACCATCGCCGACGGCGACTATTCGGTGCTGGTCGGCTCGTGGCTGACGCTGGCGCTCTGGGCCGTCGCCATCGTGGGCTTCGTGCTGCCGATCTTCGTGGGCGGCGTGGTCAAGGCGCGGATGCGCGGCGCCGCCGAGCGCGAGGCGTCGATCACCGACTGAGACGGCGGGCGGGGCGCGCCCCCGCCCGGCTGGCGGTGTCTATTCGGCGGTGGCGCGGGCCGGGTGGCCGCGCGTCACCGCCTTCAGCAGCGCGGCCTGACCGAACGGCTTGGTCAGCACCCGCGCCTGCGGCAGGTCTTCGGCGCCCGGCACCTTGTCGCGCCCGGTGGCGAAGATCACCGGCAGGTCGGGCTGACGCGCCACCGCCTCGCGCGCCACATCGAGCCCGGAGCAGTCGGGCAGGCCGACATCGACCAGCAGCCGGTCGGCGGGAGCCTCCTGCAGAAGCGCCAGCGCCTGCGCGCCGGTCGCGGCCTCGCGCACCTCGGCCCCGGCGGCCGTCAGCATCTCGACGAGATCGAGCCGGATGAACGTGTCGTCCTCGCACACCAGAACCCGCAGCCCGGTCAAGTCGCCGGGCCCGCTGGCGGCGGCGTCGGCCTCTGCGTCGGCGGGGGGCGGGGGACCGGGGGCCGGGCGGGGCGCGGCCTGCGGCTCGGCGCGCTCCGCGCCGTCGAGCAGTTCGCGCAGCCGCCGGGCCAGCGTCTCCCGGCGATAGGGCTTGGACAGAAGCTGGATGCCCTCGTCGAGCCGCCCGTCATGCACGATGGCGTCGCGCGAATAGCCCGAGGCGAACAGCACCGGCAGGCCGGGCCGCAGCGCCTGCGCCCGCTCGGCCATCTCGCGGCTGGTAAGCCGTCCGGGCATCACCACGTCGGTGAGCAGCAGGTCGAAATCATGACCGGCCTCGATCACGGCGAGACCGGCATCCGCGTCCTCGGCCTCGATCACCGCGTAGCCCAGATGGCGCAGCATCTCGCCTGCGACCAGCCGGACGTCGTCGTCATCCTCGACCAGCAGCACCGTCTCGTCGCCGCCGACCACCGGCCCGGCGCTGCGTTGCGCCGCGGGCTCTTCGGAGCGCAGCGAGCGGGGCAGGTAGATCCGCACCGCCGTGCCCTGACCCGGCGCGCTTTCGATCGTCACATGGCCGCCGGATTGCTTGACGAAGCCATAGACCATCGCCATGCCGAGCCCGGTGCCGCGGCCCTCGGGCTTGGTGGTGAAGAACGGCTCGAAGATCTTCTCGATCACCTCCGGCGCCATGCCGCTGCCCTCGTCGACCACCGACAGCCGGACATATTCGCCCGGCACCACGTCGGTCATGCTGCGCGCCGTCCGGGCGTCGATCTCGGTGTTGACCATGTCGATGACGAGACGGCCCTGGCCCTCCATGGCGTCGCGGGCGTTGACCACGAGGTTGAGCAGGGCGTTCTCGAGATTGGTGGCGTCGACCAGCGTGTTCCACAGCCCGCGCGCCACGCGGGTCTCGATGCGCACGCCTTCGCCCATCGCCGAGCGCAGGATCGGGTCGATGTCGCCGATCATCCGGCCCAGATCGACGGCGCGCGGCTCCAGCGGCTGGCGCCGGCCAAAGGCCAGTAGCTGCGCGGCGAGCGTGGCGCCGCGTTCCACCGCGCCCATCGCCTGTTCGATCCGCCACGCGGCGGGCGCGCCGTCGGGCAATTCGCGCTGGGCCAGCTGCAGGCTGCCGGTGATCGCCTGCAACAGGTTGTTGAAGTCATGCGCCACGCCGCCCGCGAGATTGCCGATCGCCTCCATCTTCTGGCTCTGGCGCAGCGTCGCGTTGATCTCCTCGAGCGCGCGGTTGCGGCTTTCCACCCGCTCCTCGAGCGTGGCGTTCAGCTCGGCCAGCGCGGCCTCGGTCGCCTTGCGGCCCTCGATGTCGGCATTGGTGCCGATCCATTGCGCGACCCGGCCCTCGGCATCGCGCACCGGCACCGCCCGCACGAGAAACCAGCGATAGCCGCCCGCGGCGTCGCGCAGCCGGAATTCGGCCTCGTAGGTGCTGCCGCGTTCGATCGCGGCGGCCCAGATCGGCGCCACGCGCCCGATGTCCTCGGGATGGACCGCGTGGCCCCAGTTGTGGCCGAGAATCTCGTCGCCCCTGGTGCCGGTATAGTCATAGACCTGGTCGCTGACCCAATCGAGCCCGCCATCGGGGCGGGCGGTCCAGACATGCGACGGCATGGTCTGGGCCATGGTCCGAAACCGTTCCTCGGCGGCGCGCAGCTCGGCCTCGGCGCGCTTTTGGGCGGTGACGTCGTGGCCCTGGACCAGAATGCCGACGGTCTTGCCATGCGGGCCCGCCAGCGGCTGGTAGACGAAATCGACATGGATCTCGCTGGCCGGGCCGCTTTCGGTCTGCACGAAGGCCTGCACCCCGTGCATCGTCACCGCCTCGCCGCTGTCATAGACCTCGTCGAGCAGCTGGACGAAGCCCTGCTCGTGCAACTCGGGCAGGGCCTCGGCGGCGGGGCGGCCGATCAGCTTGCGGTGGGTGCCGGCGATTCGGCGGTATTCGCGGTTGGCCAGCCGGATCACGTGGTCGGGGCCCGAATGGATGGCGATGATGCTGGGCGCCTGGTCGAAGACGGTTTCGAAGAACCGGGTGGCAAGCCCCAGCTCGAGATTCTGCTGCGCCACCGTTTCGGCGCGCAGCAACACGTCGCCGCCATCGCCCGTGGCGCCCGACGGCATGTCCGCCGCGTCGTCGCGATGCGCCTTCATGTAGAGATCGGTCACGTCATGCGTGTTCTGCAGCACGTATTCGACCCGCCCCTCGGCGTCGAGGATCGGGGTGTGGGTGGCGCTCCAGTAGCGCTGCTCGATCCGCCCATCCGGCCCGGCGATCGGGTAGGGGATCAGCGGCAGATGATCGGCCCGGCCGGTCTCGAACACCCGCTCGAAGGAGGCGTTCAGCATCCGCGCGGCCTCTCCCTCGGCCGGGAAGGCCTCGGTCACGACGCGGCCCAGCACCTGGTCGGGCTGCCGCCCCGTCACCTCCCAGTATTTGCGGTTGCCCCAGACAAAGCGCAACTCCCGGTCGAGCAGCATGTAGGCGCTGGGGACCGTCTCGAAGATCGCGCTGACGTCGACACTCATGGAACCGCTCTCCCGATCTGCAAGCTCCGCTTGATATATCCGGCAGGACCGACTGAGCAAGGCAGGCTCTCGTAGCGGCAGGAGTCAAGTGGTCAAGAATAATTACCAGTTGCCTTTGAAGCGCCGAGGTTGAATGATCGGGGAGGCCGCGCGGGGGAGCGACGGCCCATCGAATATCTGGGAGGAGTTCATGACAGTTACCCCTAACAAGACCGCGCAGGTGTCGCGGCGGTCGTTCCTGCGCAAGGGTGCGCTTGGCGCGGGCGTCACCGCGGCGGGCGGTCTCGCCGCCCCGGCCGTGCTGGCCCAGAGCCCGATCGTGGTGAAGCTGCAGACCTCGTGGCCCGCCTCCGACATCTGGCAGGAGATGGCGCAGGCCTATGCCGACCGGGTCGAGGCGATGTCGGGTGGCCGGCTCAAGGTCGACGTGCTGCCCGCCGGCGCCGTGGTCGCGGCGTTCCAGGTGATGGACGCGGTGAGCGACGGCCTGATCGACATGGCGCATTCGGTGCCGGTCTACTGGTACGGCAAGAACAAGGCCGCCTCGCTGTTCGGCACGGGCCCGGTCTTCGGCGGCTCGGCCGACACCATGCTGGGCTGGTTCTATGCCGGCGGCGGCAAGGAGTTCTACGCCGAGCTGATGGACACGATGGGGCTCGACGTCGAGGGCATGCTGGGCTTCCCGATGCCCGCCCAGCCCTTTGGCTGGTTCAAGAACGAGGTCGCGGGCGTCGACGACATCAAGGGCCTGAAATACCGCACCGTGGGTCTCGCGGCCGACCTGATGCAGTCGATGGGCATGTCGGTGGCGCAGCTGCCCGGCGGCGAGATCGTCCCCGCCATGGAGCGCGGCGTGATCGACGCCTTCGAGTTCAACAACCCGACCTCCGACAGCCGCTTCGGCGCGCAGGACGTGGCCAAGAACTACTACCTGTCGTCCTATCACCAGGCCTCGGAAAGCTTCGAGTTCCTGTTCTCCAAGAGCTTCATGGAGGGGCTCGACCCGGATCTGCAGGCGATCATGCGCCACGCGGTCGAGGCGGCGTCGACCGCCAACAGCGCGCAGGCGCTGGACCAGTATTCGCGCGACCTGCAAAAGCTCGGCGAAAGCGGCGTCACCGTGCACCGCACCCCGGACGCGATCCTCTCGGCGCAGCTCGAAGCCTGGGACGCGCTGATCCCGCAGCTCGAAGAGGACGAGTTCATGAAGCGCGTGCTCGACAGCCAGCGCGAATGGGTCGAGCGCGTGACCTACTACACGCTGATGAACTCGCCCGACTACCAGCTCGCCTACGAGCATTACTACCCGGGCAAGCTGGCGCTCTGAGCCGGATCTGACCGCCCGGCGGCGCCACCGTGCCGCCGGGCCCTCATCGAGACGGGACACGAATGCTCGGATACATCAAATTCGCCGACGCCCTTTCCGCCGCCTTCGGCAAGGTCTTCGGCTGGCTCATCGTGCTGATGACCTTCGGGGTCAGCTACGAGGTCTTCGTGCGCTACGTGCTGGGCGCGCCGACGCCATGGGCGCTCGACATCTCCTTCATCATGTACGGCACGCTGTTCATGCTGGGCGGCGCCTACACGCTGTCGCGCGGCGGCCATGTGCGCGGCGATTTCCTCTACCGGCTCTGGCCGGTGCGGGTGCAGGCGGCCATCGACGGGCTGCTCTACATCGTCTTCTTCTTTCCCGGCGTGCTGGCGCTGATCTTCGCGGGCTGGAAATACGCCTCCCGCTCCTGGCAATATGGCGAGGTCTCGGTCAACAGCCCGGCGGGCGTGCCGATCTACCAGTTCAAGACGGTGATCGTCGTCGCGGGGCTGCTGCTCGCGATCCAGGGGCTCGCGCAGGTCTTCCGCTGCATCCTCGCGATGCGCGACGGCGTCTGGCTGGCCGCGGCCGAGGATGTCGAGGAGACCGAGCAGCTTCTGATGAAGCAGATGACCTCGCCCAGCGAACACCCGGACATGAAATGACGCGCGGCTTCCGCGTTAACCCGATACGGAGCGCACGCACGTGACCGAACCGCAAATCGCCCTGATGATGCTCGGGGTTTTCATCTGCCTTGTCTTTCTGGGCTTTCCCATTGCCTTCACGCTGATGGCGCTCGGCATCGGATTTGGCTATTTCGCCTATTACGACGCCGGCCGCATGTGGCGCGACTTCGACCGGCTCGACCCCGAGCTCGCCTCGTGGTGGGAGAGCACCTCGACCTGGATCGGCGGCTTTTTCAACAACCGCGTCTTCGATCTCTTCATCAACCAGACCTACACGGTGATGTCGAACGAGGTGCTGACCGCGGTGCCGCTGTTTCTCTTCATGGGCTACATCGTCGAGCGCGCCAACATCGTCGACCGGCTGTTCACCACGCTCAACATCGCGTCGAAGAACCTGCCCGGCTCGATGGGGGTCGCGGCGCTGATCACCTGCGCGCTGTTCGCCACCGCCACCGGCATCGTCGGCGCCGTGGTGACGCTGATGGGGCTTCTGGCGCTGCCCGCCATGCTCAAGGCGCGCTACGACACCTCCTTCGCCACCGGCATCATCTGCGCGGGCGGCACGCTGGGCATCCTGATCCCGCCCTCGATCATGCTGATCGTCTATGCGGCGGCCTCGGGCGTGTCGATCGTGCGGCTCTATGCGGGCGCGCTGCTGCCGGGCCTCGTCCTCGTCGGCCTCTACCTCACCTACGTGATCGGCCGATCGATCCTGCAGCCCTCGGTGGCGCCCCGCCCGACCAAGGAAGAGGTGCCGGACGTTCCCTTCGTCAAGCTCTTGTGGATGCTGTTCACCTCCTTCTTCCCGCTGGCGGTGCTGATCCTGTCGGTGCTGGGCTCGATCCTGTTCGGTCTCGCCACCCCGACCGAGGCCGCCGCGATCGGCGCGCTGGGCGGCATGGTGCTGGCGGTGATCTACCGCGCCATGACCTTCCAGCGGCTGCGCGAAAGCGTCTATCTCACGGTGCGCACGACGGCGATGGTGTGCTGGCTCTTCGTCGGCTCCTACATCTTCTCTTCGGTCTTCTCCTACTTGGGCGGCGAGCATCTGATCTCGGAATTCGTCTCGGGGCTCGACCTGACGCCGGTGCAGTTCCTGATCCTCGCGCAGCTGATCATCTTCCTTCTGGGCTGGCCGCTCGAATGGTCGGAGATCATCATCATCTTCGTGCCGATCTTCCTGCCGCTTCTGGAGATCTTCGGGGTCGATCCGCTGTTCTTCGGCATCCTCGTGGCGCTGAACCTGCAGACCTCGTTCCTGACGCCGCCGATGGCGATGTCGGCCTACTACCTCAAGGGCATCGCGCCCCCCGAGGTGCGGCTGACGCAGATCTTCAAGGGAATCCTGCCCTTCCTTGCCATGGTGATGGTGTCGATGGTGCTGGTCTACGTCTTCCCGCAACTGGTGTTCGGCCTGCCGGAGCTGTTCTATGGGCGCTGAGATGACCATGAAACCGATGCCCAAGGGCCATGTCGCCATGCTTGACCTGTCGGCGCGCGCGCTGCGCGACCGGATGGCTTCGGGCGCGCTGAACGCCACCGATCTGGTGCAGGCCTGTCTCGACCGGATCGCCGCGCTGGAGCCCGACGTGCAGGCCTGGGCCTGGCTCGACGGCGGGTACGCGATGCAACAGGCGCAGGCGCTCGACGCCGCGCGCCGGGCCGGGCGGCCGACCGGGCCGCTGCACGGGTTGCCGGTGGCGCTCAAGGACGTGATCGACACCGCGAAGATCCCGACCCAGAACGGCACGCCGCTCGACGAGGGGCGGGTGCCGCGGAAGGACGCCGCCCTCGTGGACCGGCTGCGCGCGGCGGGCGCCGTCATCATCGGCAAGACGGTGACGGCGGAGCTGGCCTTCATGCATCCGGGCAAGACCCGCAACCCGCATGACGCGGCCCGCACGCCGGGCGGGTCGTCCTCGGGCTCGGCGGCGGCGGTGGCGGCGGGCATGGTGCCGCTCGCGGTCGGCACGCAGACCGGCGGCTCGGTGATCCGGCCCGCCTCGTTCTGCGGCACGGTGGGGTTCAAGCCGAGCTTCGGCGCGATCCCTCGCACCGGCGTGCTGAGCCAGTCGCCCACGCTCGACACGGTGGGGGTCTTTGCCCGCAGCATCGAAGACGCGGCGCTTCTGGCCGAGGCGCTTTACGGCCATGACGCGGGCGACCGGGCCACCGCGCTCAGCCCCCCGCCGCGGCTGCACGCCATCGCCATGACCGAGCCGCCGGTGCGCCCGACGCTGGCCTTCCTGCGTCCGCCGGGCTGGGACCGGGCCGACGCCGACACCCATGCGGCCTTCGCGGAGCTGGTCGAGGCGCTGGGCGAGCAATGCTTCGAGGCGGCGTTGCCGGGCGCCTTCGACGAGGCCGCCGAGATCCGCGCGCGCATCAATCTCGCCGAGATGGCGAAATCCTACTACGCCTATGAAAAACGGGGCAGGGAGCAGCTTTCGGAGGAAATGCGCGACGCGCTCGACCAGGGCAGGTCGATCCCCGCGCGCGACTATATCGCCGCACTCGACTGGCCGGACGTGCTTTATGCCGGTCTCGACGAGATCTTCGAGCGCTGCGACGCGATCCTGTGTCCGGCGGCACCCGGCCCCGCGCCCGAAGGCCATGCCAGCACCGGCGATTCGATCTTCAACGGGCTCTGGACGCTGTGCGGCACGCCCGCCGTGACCGTGCCGATCCTGCAATCGGAAACCGGCCTGCCGATGGGCGCGCAGCTCATCGGTCGGCGTGGCGACGATGCCCGGCTCCTGCGCACCGCGCGCTGGCTCGAAGGGCTGTTGTCAGAGGAGACGGACCAATGCTGAACCGCATCATGACCATCGTGGCGCTCGCCGTCTTTCTGGGGTTTCTCGGCATCCTCGTCTGGCACATCCCGCGATTCGACCTGGGCGCGGTGCTTGCCGTGACCGTGGCGCTGGTGCTGTGGGACGTGTTCACCACCTCCTTCGACGCCTGAGGCGCGCATGAAAAAGCCGGGCGGCCCCTTCGGGCGCCCGGCCATCTCTTTCGACGCCGCCCGCATCTGCAGGCGGCGTCTTTCGTCAGCGGTTCAGACGCCGTGGCCGTGCCACGGCCCGTGCGCGTCCTCGATGCCGTCGGTGCGCTCGAAGCCGTGCTCACCGAAATAGTCGCGCTGCGCCTGAATCATGTTGGCGGTGCCGCGCGCGGTGCGCATCGTGTCGAAATAGCTCAGCCCCGAGGACAGCGCGGGCATCGGATGGCCAAAGCGCGCGCCGATCGCGACCAGCTCGCGCAGCGCCACGTGGCCTTCGCGCAGGTGGCGGGCAAAGGCCGGGGCCAGCATCAGGTTGCGGTCCTCGTCCTCGGCCAATGCGGCGGCCATGTCGTCGAGCATCGCCGAGCGGATGATGCAGCCCTCGCGCCAGACCTTGGCGATCTCGGGCAGCGGCAGCGTCCAGCCGAACTGCGCCGAGGCGGCGGCGATCATGTCGAAACCCTGCGCGTAGCACAGCACCTTGCCCGCGATCAGCGCGCGTTCCAGCATCTCGTCGGAGATCATCTCCGAGGGGATCTCCATCGGCGCGGCGCCGAACATGTCCTCGCCCTCGCGCCGTGCCGCGACGCGGCTCGACAGGTTGCGCGCCACCACGGCGGCCTCGATCGCGGGGATCGGGGCGGCGAGGTGCTGCGCCTCGATCGCGGTCCAGCGGCCGGTGCCCTTCTGGCCCGCCTTGTCGAGAATGAGGTCGATCATCGGCTGGCCGGTATGCGTGTCGGCGGCCTTCGTGACGGTCGAGGAGATCTCGATCAGGTAGGATTTCAGCGCGCCCTCGTTGAAGCGGGCGAAGGTGTCGCCGATCGCGTCGGGCGCCATCTTCATGCCGTCGCGCATCACGCCATAGGCTTCGGCGATCATCTGCATGTCGGCGTATTCGATGCCGTTATGCACGGCCTTCACGAAATGGCCCGCGCCCTCGCGGCCCATCCATGCGGCGCAGGGCTCGCCCTCGAACTTGGCGGCGATGGCCTCGAGGATGTGCGACACGCGGTCCCACAACTCCTTCTTGCCACCGCCCATGATCGCGGGGCCGTGCCGCGCGCCCGCTTCGCCGCCCGAGACGCCGATGCCGAGAAACTCGACATCGTCGATCTCGCGCACGCGGCGGTTGGTGTCGTGGAAATTGGCGTTGCCCGCGTCGATGATGACGTCGTCGGCGTCGAGCAGGGGGCGCAGCTTGGCGATCTGTTCGTCGACCGGCTCGCCCGCCGGGACCATCAGGATGATCGCGCGCGGCTTGGCGATGGCGGCGACGAGCTCCTCGTGGGTCTCGGTCGGGATCACCTTGTCGGCCAGCTCGCCCGCCTCGTCGTGGAAATCGCGGGTCACCTGCGTCTTGCGGTTCCAGACCGCGATCGGAAAGCCTTTCTCGGCGATGTTGAGCGCGAGCGCGCTGCCCATCGTGCCGAGGCCGATCAGGCCGATCTGTGCTGTGTCCTCTTGTGCCATCGCTGCGGCTCCGATCCTGTCAATGTCCCGGCACACTTAGCCTTCGCGCGCGCGAGGAACAACATCGCAGACGCGAGGAGAGCCTGTGCGCGTGGCGGCGTGTCTGGCAGGGGAGGGGAAAGGAGAAGGCGTCGTGGCAGCCCGTAGGGGAATCGAACCCCTCTTTCCAGGTTGAAAACCTGGCGTCCTAACCGATAGACGAACGGGCCACTCTGACGACAGCACCGGTTTCGCGAAACGCGACCTTGCGCCGTAAACCGATGGCAGCCCGTAGGGGAATCGAACCCCTCTTTCCAGGTTGAAAACCTGGCGTCCTAACCGATAGACGAACGGGCCGCTCGTCGGTGAGGCGGTGTTTAGGGAAACCGCCCCGAAGCCGCAAGGGGAAAATCGCGCCTGCGTGAAATTGCCGTCGGGGCAAATTGCGCCTTGCGATCAACCGGCAGGGGCGGCGTCGTCGAGCCGGAGCTGCACCGAGCGGCGGCCTTTCCAGATGTTGAGGTCGAGCTTGCCCGCGAGGTGAAAGCGCGCGCCGCCATGGCGCGCCAGCGCCGCCCCCATCGGCCCGTCCATCGCGCCAAAGGCGATGCCGTCGAGCCGCGCGCCCAGACCATCGCCGAACGAGATCTTGAGATGGCCCTGTCCGACCTCGCGCACGTGGTGGATCATCACGTCGGGAAAGGCAAAGCGCGGCGCGGGGGCGGCGGCGCCGAACGGACCCGCCGCCTCGATCCGCTCGATCAGCTCCAGCGTCGCGGCGCCCGGCATCAGCACCGAATCGAGCCGCAGGTCGCGCGGGCCCCCGGCGCCGGCGCCCTGCTTTTCCAAAAGCTCCGACAGCCGCGCCATCGCCGCCTCGACCTTGTCCTCCTCGACGGTGAGGCCGGCGGCCATCTTGTGACCGCCGCCACGCAGCAACAGCCCCTCGGCGGCGACCCGGTGGATCGCGGCCCCGAGATCGATGCCCGGCACCGAGCGGGCCGAGCCCTTGCCGATGCCGTCCTCGATGCCGATCACCACGGCGGGGCGGTTGGTCGCCTCCTTCATCCGCGCCGCCGCGATGCCGACCACGCCCGGATGCCAGCCCGGCCCGGCGGCCCAGGCAAGCGGCCCGTCGGTGCCGCGCGTCTCGGCCTGTTCCAGCGCCGCGTCGCGCACCCGCGCCTCGATCTCGCGGCGCTCGCGGTTGAGGAGGTCGAGCTTTTCGGCCAGCGCCGCCGCCTCGTGCGGATCGTCGGTGGCCAGAAGCCGCGCGCCGAGGTCGGATTTGCCGATCCGCCCGCCCGCATTGACCCGCGGCCCCAGCAGGTAGCCCAGGTGATAGGCGGTGGGCGGCACGTCGAGCCCGGCCACGTCGGCGAGCGCCACAAGCCCCGCGCGCTGCCTTTTGGCCATGACCTGAAGCCCGGTGCGCACCAGCGCCCGGTTGACGCCGATGAGCGGCGCGACATCGGCCACGGTGGCCAGCGCCACCAGGTCGAGCATCGCCATCAGGTCCGGGCCCCGTTCGCCCGCCTCGCGCAGCTGCCGGTTCAGCTCCACCAGCAGCAGGAAGACCACGGCGGCGGCGCACAGATGCGCGAGATCGCCGCTTTCGTCCTGCCGGTTGGGGTTCACCACCGCGACCGCCTCGGGCAGCGTCTCACCGCCCAGGTGATGGTCGAGCACGACCACGTCGGCACCCTTGGCGGCGGCGATCGGCTCGTGGCTGAGAGTTCCGCAATCGACGCAGATGATCAGGTCGTGATCGCGCGCCAGCCGCGCCATGGCGGGCGCGTTGGGGCCGTAGCCTTCTTCGATCCGGTCGGGGATATAGAGCGTCGCGCGCAGCCCCATCTGGCGCAGCCAGACCAGCAGCAGCGCCGCCGAAGAGCCGCCATCGACGTCGTAATCGGCAAAGATGGCGATCCGCTCGCGGCCCTCGATGGCCCGCATCACGCGCGCGGCGGCGGTTCCCATGTCGCGCAGCGACAGCGGATCGGGCAGCAGGTCGCGCAAGGTGGGGGCGAGAAACCCCGCCATTTCCTCGGCGGTGACGCCGCGCCCGACAAGCGCGTGGCACAGCGGCAGGGGCAGGTCGCAGCCCTGCGCCATGGCTTGGGCGAGGCGGTCGGCCTCGGCGGCGGGGCCGACCCAGCGGCGGCCGGTCAGCGAGGCGGAGACATTGAGAAAGTCAGGCATGGCGCGGGTGTCGCCCGAAACCATGCGCCATGGCAAGCCCGCAGAGAGCGCCCCCGCGCAGCTGCGCGCGATCCCCGTTCACCATTCCCGAAAATACGCCGGGGGGACGCCCCGCAGGGGCGGCGGGGGCAGCGCCCCCTCCGCCGGTGCCGTTCAGCGGCCGGGCTGGCTGCGCTCGACCGGGTTGCGGTAATACATGCGCCGCACCGAACCGGTCTTGGAGCGCATCAGGATCGTCTCGGCGGTGAGATAGCCGCCATCGCGGCGGATGCCGGGCACGAGGTTGCCGTCGGTGACGCCGGTGGCGGCAAAGATCACGTCGCCGGTGACCAGCTCGTCGCGGGCATAGATCCGGTCGAGATCCTCGATCCCGGCCTTGCGGGCGCGGCCCACCTCGTCCTCGTTGCGAAACAGCAGCCGTCCGAACATCTGCCCGCCCATGCATTTCAGCGCCGCCGCCGCGAGCACTCCCTCGGGCGCGCCGCCCGAGCCCATGTACATGTCGATCCCGGTCTTGGCGGGCTCGGCGCAATGCATGACGCCCGCCACGTCGCCATCGGTGATCAGCCGGATCGCGGCGCCGGTGGCGCGCAGCTCGGCGATCATCTCCTCGTGGCGCGGACGCTCCAGCACGCAGACGGTGATGTCGCCCGCATCGGTGCCCTTGGCCGCGGCCAGCGCCGCGACCCGCTCGGACGGGCTCATGTCGAGCGTCACCACGCCCGGCGCGAAGCCCGGGCCCACCGCGAGCTTGTCCATGTAGACGTCGGGCGCGTGCAGCATCGAGCCGCGCGGCCCCATCGCGATCACGGTGAGCGCGTTGGGCATGTCCTTGGCGGTCAGGGTCGTGCCTTCGAGCGGGTCGAGCGCGATGTCCACCGCCGGGCCTTCGCCGGTGCCGACCTCCTCGCCGATATAGAGCATCGGTGCCTCGTCGCGCTCGCCCTCGCCGATGACGACGGTGCCCGCGATGTCGAGCATGTTGAGCTGGATGCGCATGGCGTTGACGGCGGCCTGATCGGCGGCCTTTTCGTCGCCGCGCCCGATCAGCGGCGCGCAGGCGATGGCCGCCGCCTCGGAGACGCGGGCGAGGCCGAGCGACAGCATGCGATCATGGAATTCAGGCGTTTGGGGCATCGGGGCGTCCTCGGGCAATCATGAGCGTTGCCTCGACCTAACCGGGCCGCGCGCGCGGTGACAAGCGCGAGGGGGGATGTTTGCGCAAACGGGCGAGAGACCGGGGACGCCGCGCCCGGCCCCGGCCGGGCGCCATGCGTATTTGGAGAATGGTGAAAGGCGAGGGGGCCGCCTTTCGTTCAGACCTGTTCGATGCGGATCGCGACGGGCGTGCCCTGCACGACGCCGGTGGCCTCGAAGCCCGACAGCGCCTCTTCGAGCGCGGATCGCGTGGTCTTGTGCGTCACGATCAGCACCGGGGCCGAGACGTCCTCGTGGTCGTATTGACGCATCCGGTCGATCGAGATCCCGGCCTCGCCGAGCACCTTGGCCACCTTGGCCAGCGCGCCGGGCTTGTCGATGAGACGCAGGCGCAGGTAGTAGGGCGCGGGCACCGCGGCCCGCGCCGCGCGCGCGCCGCGCAGACCGGCGGCGGGTTGGCCGAACACCGGCAGCCGCAGCCCGCGCGCGAGATCCATCACGTCGCCCATCACCGCGCTGGCGGTCGGGCCCGCGCCCGCGCCCGGCCCGCGCAGCACCACCTGGCCGATCGCGTCGCCTTCGAGCACCACCATGTTGGTGCCGCCTTCGAGCTGACCCAGCGGCGAGGACGCCGGGACGAGACAGGGCGACATGCGCTGCTCCAGCCCGCGCCCGGTCATCTGCGCCACGCCCAGAAGCTTGATGCGAAAGCCCATGTCGGCGGCGTGGGTGATGTCCTCGATGGTGATCGCGCCGATGCCTTCGAGTTCGACGCCCGAAAAGTCGACCTTGGTGCCGAAGGCGATCGCGGCCAGAAGCGCCAGCTTGTGGCCCGCGTCGATGCCGCCCACGTCGAGTTGCGGGTCGGCTTCGAGATAGCCCAGATCCGCGGCCTCCTGGAACACCGCGTCATAGGGCAGCCCCGCGCTCTGCATCCGCGTCAGGATGTAGTTGCAGGTGCCGTTCATCACCCCCATCACGCGGGTCATCTCGTTGCCCGCCAGCGATTCGGTGAGCGCCTTGATCACCGGGATGCCACCCGCCACGGCGGCCTCGAAGCGGATCACCCGGCCATTGGCCTCGGCCCGTTCGGCCAGCGCCTGACCGTGATGGGCGAGCAGCGCCTTGTTGGCGGTGACCACGTCCTTGCCGCTGTCGAGCGCGATTTCGACCACCCGCTTGGCGATGCCGTCATGGCCGCCCATCAGCTCCAGCACCACGTCGACATCGTCGCGCGCGGCCAGGGCCGCGGCGTCGTCTTCCCAGGCATAGGCCGACAGCTCCACGCCGCGGTCGCGATTTCTGTCGCGGGCCGAGACGGCGGTGATCTCGACGCCGCGCCCGGCGCGGGCGGCGAGCAGCTCGGGATGATCCTGCACGATGCGGACGACCCCTGCGCCGACGGTTCCGAGACCGGCGATTCCGAGGCGAAGGGGAGAGGTCATGGGAAGCTCCGGTCTGTCTGGCTGCGCGAGACTGTTAGCGCCTGCGCGGGGTCACTGCAACGCGGCAGGACGGATGGCCCCGGTCTCGAGGCGATCGCGGTCGGCAGGCGCGATCACCGGCGCCGCGCGCAGCGCCTCGGCCCGCGTGGTCAAAGCCTGCAGCCGGGCGTCCTGCGCGGCGGGGCGGGCAGGGCGGGCGGTATGCGGGGCGGCCTGCGCCGAGAGCGCCTGCGCCCGCGCGCCCAGCGCCGCCCCGGTGGCAGGCGTCAGCCGCTGCGATCGTTGCGCCGCGTCGGCCTGCGCCAGAAGCGGCAGCACGTCGATCAGCGCGGGCGGCGGACCCGTGCGCTCGGCTTCGGGCACGCGGGCGTCGATCTGCGGAAACTGGGTGCAGCCCGCCGCCATGATCAGCAGCGGCACGAAGAGGAGAAAAGGGGGCATCTGGGTCCGGGGCTTGGGCCGTCGCAGGTTAGGTGGCGCGCGCCGGGTCGGCAAGCGGGCGACGCGGGCGGGTGGCGTGAAAGCCGGGCGGTGCGAGAGGCGGGGTGACGGGGCGGGGGGTGACGGGGCGGCGGGGCCGGGCTATGCCATGACCGCAGCAGCCAGGGATGGAATGATGGAGATCGAATTGCGGGCCGAGCCCGCGCGCCGGGCGATGGCGGTGGGCGTTCTCTATGGCTTTGGCGGGCTGTGCGTCTACACCGCGCTGGCGCAGACGGCGCAGATCGGCTGGTCGGCGGCGCTGCTCGGTCTCGGCGTGGCCGGGCTGTGCGCGGGCGAGGCGCTGCGCCGCGCCACGCGGCGGGTGCTGCGGCTCGACGATGCGGGGCTGCGCGACAGCGACGGCACGGTGCTCGCCGCGTGGGAGAACATCGTCGCGATCGAGCGCGGCAGCCTCTCGCTCAAGCCGACCAACGGCTTCACGCTGCGGCTGGCGCGCCCGGCCGCGCGGGCGTGGCGGCCGGGCCTGTGGTGGCGGTTCGGGCACCGGCTCGGGGTCGGTGGGGTGACATCGGCCCGCGCGACCAAGGCGATGGCGCAGGCGATCGAGATCCGCCTCGCCGACCGGGCGGCGCCGATTCCCTAGCAGATCCTGTCGTCGATCAGGCCGGTCGGGTTGAAGCACAGCTGGCCCGCAAAGCGCAGCCGCGTCACCACCCGGTCCTCGAAGGTGAAGGGCACGATCCCGACATCGAAGACCGGGCTGTAATCCACCCAGGTTTCCACCAGCGTCGCGATTTCATGGTCGGGCATCACCGGAAGCTCGTCGCGCATCCCCGCGAGCAGCCCGTCGGTCAACAGCGAAACCCCGGTGCCGCGCCCGATCGACCAGGCCACCGCGTAGCTGTCGGTGGCGGCATCGTAGCGGAACACGCTCACCCGCAGCCGGGGCGTGTCCCCGGAGGTCACGAGGAAATCCTGCAGCGCGAACAGGCTGTCGACATAGGCCGGGGTGATGTAGTTCGATTCCCGGCTCAGCGCGTCGCCGATGGTATAGGCGGCGCGGGCATTGGTGGATTGCGCGCGATAGGCGTCGAAGAAGACCCATGACCCGGCAAAGCACCACACCAGCAGCGGCAGCATGATCACCCCTTCGACCACCATCGCGCCATGGTCGCGGCGGCCCAGGCGGCGAAGCAGGCGGGCGGCCCGCGAGACGACGCCCCCGCTCATGGCTCGATCACGAAGGCGGAGGCCGAGGCCAGCGCGTAGGCACCGCCCGACTGGCGCGGCAGGGTCGCGCCAAGGCCGGTGGTGGGGAAATACGGGTCGAACAGCGAGCAGGCCCGCAGCAGCATCAGCTGGTTCTCGACCCCGGCGACGAAACGGCGCACCGGCACCGTGTCGTCGGCCCGGTCGATGCAATCGGCCCCGGCGGGCGGCGCGACCCAAGCCCGCGGGTCGAGCGGCATCATCTCCAGCCGCAGGTTGGCGGCGCAGTCGGGCAGCAAGAGCGCATGCGCGCAGATCGAGGCGCTGACCTGGGCATGGGTGACGGGGGTAAGCTGGCCCAGCCGGATCTCGCGCACCGTGATCTCCAGGCCGCGATCGAGCATCACCTGCCGCAGCGTGATCATGCCCAGCTCGTAGGTCGAGGCGAGCACCAGCATCAGCATCGGGAAGATCAGGGCGAACTCGATCGTGGCGGCGCCCTCGCGCGCGCCGACCAGGCGGCGCCATCCTGCCATGACACGGGTCATTGAATCAGCCTCAGCGCGTTGATCTTGGTGGCAATCGAGGTGAAGGCGCTGCTGATCTCCAGCCCCTCGACCCGGTAGAAATGCGACGGCGAGGAGGCGCACTCGGCCATGATCTCGGCGGCATGGCTGTTGACCTCGAAACCGATCGTGAAGACGATGATGCCACGGGCGCGGGCGGCGGCGCAGATGCTCCGGGTGCGCGCATCCTTGGTGGTCGACCAGGTGGTGTCGACGATCGCTTTCCAGGCGTCCCGCGTCGATCGGGAGTAATTCTGCATGTAGCGCAGGTGATAGGCATGCTCGCCCACCGTCATGCGCGAGAACAGCTCGGCCCAGCTCAGCCGCGTGCCGCGCCTCGTCTGGGTCCAGCCTTGCTCCTTGGCCCGGAAATACCATCCGCTGCCGACATAGACGTAGTAATCATCGTCGCCGTCGAGCCAGACATCCGACGGCGTGTCGGTCCGGTAGGGCGCCTGCAGGCGGTAGTCGCGGGTGTTCTCGCCATCGGTCATCACCACGAGCACCTTCATCCCCTCGGGGGTGTCGAAGTCGCGCGGCCAGCCCGCGAGATTGGCGCCGACGCCGTTGCCGATCATGCCGGTCAGCGCGGCGCGAGCCGAAGGGTCGAGCAGCGCCGCCCCCCAGTTCACGCCCATCTCGGTCGAGGTCCAGCCGCTGTCGCGCAGGGCCGCGATCTTGTCGAGAAGCTTGGTGCGGTCGTTCGACCATGGCAGCACCTCGAAGCTGGCATCGGTGCGGCAGACCGGCGTGTCGAGCCCCATGCGGTCATACCTGCCGCCGCTGCTGCTGGCATCGAAATGCCCGGCCTGCACGAGCCCCGCGGGCAGCTGCACGGTCGTCAGGTAGGCCGTGGGCGGCAGGTCGACGCAGTAGCTGAAGGCATGTTCTCCGACCGAGGCCAGCCCGCCGACCATGCCATAGGCCTCGGCGAGCGGGCGGCCGAGATTGACCTGCGTGGCATAGGGCACGACCGAGATCGACAGGTGCTCGGGCTCGACATTGTCGAACATCGTGTTGATGAATTCGGACCCGGCGGTCTTGAGCCGCGGCAGCTTGTTGTTGTCGCCCATCGAGCCCGAGACGTCGAGCACGAGGCCGATTTCGATGTCGCTCACCGATTCGGTGGCCGAGCCGGCGGCCGGGGCGCTCAGCGCGTCGATCCCGGCCATGCGCAGCAGGGTGGTCGAGACGGGCATCTCGGCCTCGGCGCGCACGGTGCGGGAGTTGAGCGTCTGGACGACTTCGACCTTGCCGAGACTGTCGATCAGCCCGGCCTTGGTGAAGTAGTCGCGCACCACCGCCTCGGGGTCGCGGCTCTGCTGCAGGTCGGCGGCGGCCAGAACGGCGCGGTCGAGCGTGGTCTGCAGGTGGTTGCGCTTGGCTTCGACCCGCATCGTGTCGACACCGATCCCGCCGATCGCCAGCATGATCACCATCATGAACAACGAGAAAATGATGATCGAACCGCTGTCGTCGCGGCGCAGGTCACGGCGCGGCCATCCGGTCGCGCCCGGCGCGCCGTCCGCCTGCCTGTCCTTGTGGTGCATCATCCCGAAACCCTTCAACCTTCCGGGCCATACAACAGGGTCGCTGTGGCCAAACTGGGGCGTGGATCGTTCGGGATTGGCGCTTTCCGTCGCGCGACCGGCACATGGATGGTCGAATCTCTTGGCCAGAGGACTAGGATCGGTCAGGGATCGCCGGCGAGGTCCGGCAGCACAGGGAGAGTTGACCGCCATGACAGAGCACCAGCCACAGATGACAGAACCGGGATTCCGCGATTCCGTCGACATGATGTTCAACCGCGCCGTGGCGCTGATGGACCTGTCGCCCGGGCTCGAGGAGAAGATCCGGGTCTGCAACGCCACCTACACCGTGCGCTTCGGCGTGCGCCTGCGCGGCCAGATCCACACCTTCACCGGCTACCGCTCGGTGCATTCCGAGCACATGGAGCCCGTGAAGGGCGGCATTCGCTATGCCTCGTCGGTGCACCAGGAAGAGGTCGAGGCGCTGGCGGCGCTGATGACCTACAAATGCGCCCTCGTGGAGGTGCCCTATGGCGGCTCCAAGGGCGGGCTTCGGATCGATCCGCGCGACTGGGACGAGCACGAGCTCGAACAGATCACCCGTCGCTTCGCCTATGAGCTGGCCAAGCGCGACCTGATCAGCCCCTCCCAGAACGTGCCCGCCCCCGACATGGGCACCGGCGAGCGCGAGATGGCCTGGATCGCCGACCAGTACGCGCGGATGAACACCACCGACATCAACTCCCGCGCCTGCGTCACCGGCAAGCCGCTCAACGCCGGCGGCATCCATGGCCGTGTCGAGGCGACGGGCCGCGGCGTGCAATACGCGCTGCGCGAGTTCTTCCGCCATCCCGAGGACGTGGCCAAGGCGGGGCTGTCGGGCAAGCTCGCGGGCAAGCGGGTGATCGTGCAGGGCCTGGGCAACGTGGGCTACCACGCCGCCAAGTTCCTCTCCGAGGAGGACGGCGCCAAGATCACCGCGATCATCGAGCGCGACGGCGCCATCACCGACGAGAACGGCATCGACATCGAGGCCGTGCACCAGTGGATCGCCAAGCATGGCGGCGTGGCCGATTACCCGCATGCCACCCATCACACCGATGGCGCGAAGCTGCTCGAGGCCGAGTGCGACATCCTGATCCCGGCGGCTCTGGAAAGCACGATCAACCTGTCCAATGCCGACCGGATCAAGGCGCCGCTGATCATCGAGGCCGCCAACGGCCCCGTCACCGCGGGCGCCGACGACATCCTGCGCGAAAAGGGCGTGGTCATCATCCCCGACATGTACGCCAACGCCGGCGGCGTGACCGTGTCCTATTTCGAATGGGTCAAGAACCTCAGCCATATCCGCTTTGGCCGGATGGAGCGCCGCGCCGACGAGGCGCGCGCGCAGGCCATCGTCGACGAGCTGGAGCGGCTGTCGAACGACGAGGGGCTGGGCTGGAACCTGTCGAAGAACTTCAAGGAACGCTACCTCAAGGGCGATGACGAGCTGGAGCTGGTGCGCTCGGGTCTCGATGACACGATGCGCACCGCCTATCAGGCGATGCGCGAGATCTGGCACAGCCGCGACGACGTGCCCGACCTGCGCACCGCCGCCTATCTCGTGGCGATCGGCCGGGTGGCGCTGAGCTACCGCTCCAAGGGTCTCTGAAGGTCGGGGCGGAGTCATGGACTGGACGGCCCCGCTCGACGGCTATTGCGAAAGGCTCGGCCCCGGATTGGGGGCCGAGCCGCTCAACCTCGTGACCAACGCGGCCTTCGTGATCGCCGCGATCTGGTGCTGGCGCCGCGCGCGGGGGCTGTGGCTGCCGCGCGCGCTTTCGGTGATCCTGTTCGCCATCGGCGTGGGCAGCGGGCTGTTCCACTCGGTCGCTACCTTCTGGGCGATGCTGGCCGACGTGATCCCGATCGGGATCTTCATCCTCGCCTATGTCTTTGCCGCGAACCGGGTGTTCTGGCACTGGCCGGTCTGGGCCGCCGCGCTGGGCGCGGCCACGTTCGTGCCTTGGGCGATCCTGCTCACTCCGGTCTTCGCCACGTTGCCGTTCTTCGCGGTATCTGCCTTCTACTGGCCGGTGCCGCTGCTGATCGCGATCTATGCCGCGCTTTTGTGGCGGCGCTGGCCGATGGTGGGGCGGGGCATGGCGGCGGGAGCCGCGCTCTTGTGCGTGTCTCTGGCCTTCCGCTCGGTCGATGAGACGGCCTGCGCGGCGCTGCCCATTGGCACGCATTTCGCGTGGCACATGCTCAACGCCGTGATGCTGGGGTGGATGATCGAACTGATCCGCCGGGCGCTGCTTGCGGGAGCGCCCCGGGGCGGCTAAAGCCGGGATCGACCAGACAGGAGAGCCCCATGTCGATCGACACCGACACCGCCCGGCGGGTGGCCAAGCTGGCCCGCATCCGGGTCGAGGACGAGGCGCTGCCCGCGCTCGCCTCCGAATTCAACACCATCCTCGGCTTCATCGAGCAGCTGCAGGAGGTGGATGTCGACGGCGTCGAGCCGATGACCGGCGTGACGCCGATGCATCTCAAGCGCCGCGACGACGTGGTGACCGATGGCAGCCAGCCCGAGAAGGTGCTCGCGAACGCACCGGATGCGCGCGAAGGCTTCTTCGCGGTGCCGAAGGTCGTGGAATAAGGGGCGCGATATGACCGAACTGACCAAGCTGACCATCGCGGGCGCCCGCGACGCGCTCCGCCGCGGCGAGATCACCTCCCATGAGCTGACCGACGCGCTGAACGCCGCCGTCGACGGGGCCGACCGGCTCAACGCCTATGCCCACAAGACGCCCGATATCGCGGCCCGGCAGGCCAAGGCCGCCGATGCGCGGCTCAAGGCCGGGGACGCGCCGGACCTGTGCGGCATCCCGCTCGGGATCAAGGATCTGTTCTGCACCGAAGGCACGGCGAGCCAGGCGGCGAGCCGCATCCTCGACGGGTTCAAGCCGCAATACGAATCCACCGTCACCTCCCAGCTGTTCCGCGACGGCGCGGTGATGCTGGGCAAGCTCAACATGGACGAGTTCGCCATGGGCTCGTCGAACGAGACCTCGGCCTATGGCGCGGCGGTGAACCCGTGGCGCGCCGATGACGGGGTCGACCTGACGCCGGGCGGCTCCTCGGGCGGCTCCGCCGCCGCCGTGGCCGCCGATCTGTGCCTTGGTGCCACCGGCACCGACACCGGCGGCTCGATCCGGCAACCGGCGGCCTTCACCGGCACCACCGGCATCAAGCCGACCTATGGCCGCTGCTCGCGTTTCGGCATCATCGCCTATGCCTCCTCGCTCGACCAGGCCGGGCCGATGACCCGCGACGTGCGCGACGCGGCGATCATGCTGCGCGCCATGTCCGGCCACGATCCCAAGGATTCGACCTCCGCCGACATCGCGGTGCCGGATTTCGAGGCGATGCTGACGGGCGACATCCGCGGCAAGGTGATCGGCATTCCGCGCGAATACCATGTCGACGGCATGCCCGGCGAAATCGAGACGCTCTGGACCCGCGGCACCGAGATGCTGCGCGACGCGGGCGCGGTGATCCGAGACATCTCGCTGCCGCACACCAAATACGCGCTGCCCGCTTATTATGTCATTGCGCCTGCCGAGGCGTCGTCGAACCTCGCGCGCTATGACGGCGTGCGTTTTGGCCACCGCGCCAAGCTGGCGCAGGGCGACGGCATCACCGAGATGTACGAGAAAACCCGCGCCGAAGGTTTCGGCCCCGAGGTGCAGCGCCGCATCATGGTCGGCACCTACGTGCTCTCGGCGGGCTTCTACGACGCCTATTACAACCGCGCCCGCAAGGTCCGCGCGCTGATCAAGCGCGACTTCGACCAGGTCTTTGCCGAAGGCGTCGACGCGATCCTGACGCCGGCGACGCCCTCCTCGGCCTTCGGGCTCGGGGCGATGAAGGAGTCCGACCCGGTGCAGATGTATCTCAACGACGTCTTCACCGTGACGGTGAACCTTGCCGGGCTGCCGGGCATCTCGGTGCCCGCCGGTCTCGACCACAAGGGGCTGCCGCTGGGGCTGCAGCTGATCGGACGGCCGTGGGAGGAAGGCGACCTGCTCAATACCGCCTATGCGCTGGAGCGGTCGGCGGGCTTCGTTTCCAAGCCCGGGAAATGGTGGTAACGCGCTGCCTCGAACAGGTCAGCGCCCGGAGTGTCGCCGTGAAACCAATTGTCTTTCGCACGAAATTCGCCGCGCTCGCGGGCGCCGCCATGGCGCTGTCGGCCTGCGCGGCGCAGCTGCCCGATAGCGGCGAGGCCGCCGCCCGCGCGGCGCGCGAGGCGCAGCTGACCGGCCAGTTCGGTGGTCAGCCCGGTGCTCAGTCCGGGGGCCAGCCCGTCGCCCCCGGTGCCATCTCCAGCACCGATCTCGCGGCGGCGGGCATCGACGTGGAGCGGCGCGGCGGCGTGCAGGCAAGCCCCGCCAACGCCGCCCCCTCTGCCGCCGACCCGAGCGGGGCCGCGATTTCGGACGAGCAGAGCTTCGAGGCGGTGGCCAACCGCGAGACGATCGAATCCGACGCCGCCCGCCGGGCCGAGCAGGCGGCGGCTTACCAGGTGATCCAGCCCACCGCGCTGCCGCAGCGCGCGGGCGACACCGGGCCGAACATCGTCGAATACGCGCTGAACGCGCCCAACCGGCGCGGGCAGGAATGGTATTCGCGCTTCATTCTCGGGACCATGGGCAACCGGTTCGAGCGCAACTGCGCCGCCTACCGCTCGCCCGACGAGGCGCAGCGCGATTTCCTCGCACGTGGCGGGCCGGAACGCGATCCCAAGGGCATCGACCCCGATGGCGACGGTTTCGCCTGCGGCTGGGATCCCGCGCCGTTCCTCGCGGCGGTCGGCCGCTGAGGGCAGGCGTGCCGCTGTCTCCGAATCACGGGCCGCGGCGTCTTGGCGCGCGGCCCGATCTCGTCGTGATCCACTACACCGCGATGGAAAGCCATGATGCGGCGCTGGCGCGGCTGTGCGATCCGGCCGCCGAGGTGTCCGCGCATTGGCTGATCTCGGGGGCGGGGACGGTCACAAAACTGGTGCCGGAGGCGTTGCGCGCATGGCACGCGGGCGCGGGACGCTGGGGCGCGGTCGGTGACGTGAATTCGCGCTCCATCGGGATCGAGCTCTACAATTGCGGCGACCACCCCTTTGCCGGGCCGCAAATGGCCGCGCTCGAAGAGCTGCTGGCGGGTGTCATGACGCGCTGGCAGATCCCGCCCGAGCGGATCATCGGCCATTCCGACATGGCGCCGGGCCGCAAGGACGATCCCGGCCCGCGATTCGACTGGCAGCGTCTGGCGCGGCGCGGGCTGTCGGTCTGGCCGGTGGCCGGGCGGGAGCAGGGGCCGGTGGCCGCGTCCGGGCCCGCCGCCTTCGACGATCTTGCCAAGCAGTTCGGCTACACCGCCGATGTCACCCATGCGCAGCGGCTTGCCGCGTTTCGCCTGCGGTTCCGCCCGCGCGCCACGGGGCCGGTCGATGCGGCCGACATGGCGCTGATCGCCGATCTCGCCCATCGCTTTCCCGTTGACCGGACCGCGCCGGCACCATAGGTCAGCCGGGCGCGGATGGCTGGATGGCCGCGGGCCTTCGGGCTCGAGGAAAGTCCGGACTCCACAAGGCACGGTGCCGGGTAACGCCCGGCCGGGGCAACCCGAGGGAAAGCGCCACAGAGAACAGACCGCCTTGGTTCGCCAAGGTCAGGGTGAAACGGTGGGGTAAGAGCCCACCGCGGGACGGGCAACCGGACCGGCACGGCAAGCCCCACCGGGAGCAATGCCAAATAGGGACCTCGCGCGGGTGCTGATCCGGTTCGCCGGATATCGCCGCAGGGACGCCTGACCCCGAGAGGTCCGGGTTGGCAGCTTCAGACGCCGTGGCAACACGGTGTCGAGATGAATGGTCATCGCCGGGGGCAACCCCGGGACAGAATCCGGCTTACAGGCCATCCGCGCAAATCACCCACGGGCAATCCGGCCCGTTTCCCGGTTGACAGCGCCTCGCGCGCGGTTAAAAGCCGGGGCTCAGACGTATTCACGCGGGCGCCGTCAACGCGCACGCCCCGCGAGCAGGAGAGACGACCATGGCGAAGCCGACGACGATCAAGATCCGCCTGAACTCGACCGCGGGGACCGGCCACTTCTACGTGACCAAGAAGAACGCCCGCACCATGACCGAGAAGATGGTCGTGCGGAAGTACGACCCCGTCAAGCGCGAGCATGTCGAGTACAAGGAAGGCAAGATCAAGTAATTGATCCGAGCCTCCTCGGCGAGAGTTCAGGGCCGCGCTCCGCAAGGAGCGCGGCCTTTCTCATGCCGGGCCGTCGGCCTGCGCGAGAAGCCAGTCGCGCGCCGCCGCCGTGGCGGGCGTCATGCGGCGCCGCGAGGCCAGGAGGAAATAGTCGTGCGGGCCTTGATGGGTATGCGCGACCGGCTGCACCAGCCGCCCCGCCGTAAGGTCGCGATCGACCAGAAAGCGGCTCGCCAGGGCGATTCCCTGTCCCGCCAGCGCCGCGTCGAGACCCAGCGTGGTCTGGCTGAAGCGGATGCCGCGCATCCGCCCGAACCGGGTGCCCGGAAAGGCCGCGCGCAAAAACGGCGGCCAGAGGTCGTGCGTGTCGTGCAGCAGGGTCTGCCGCGCCATCGCCTCGGCCCCGAGCGGCAGCGCGGCGTCCCCGACCAGATCGGGCGCGCAGACCGCGACGATGTCCTGCCGGAACAGCGGATCGGCGCGGATGCTGGCGCCGAACGATGTCTCGCCCTGCCGCACGGCGAGATCGATCCCGTCGGAGTGAAAGCTCGTCACCCGCTCCGTCGCCATGACCCGCAGGTCGATCTCGGGATGGGCGAGGCCGAATCCCGGCAAGCGCGGGATCAGCCATTTCGAGGCGAAGGTCGGCGTCACCGAGATGGTGACATGCCCCGGCGCGGGCCTGAGCCGCGCCGTCGCCTCCGACAGCTGCGCGAAGGCCTGCGAGACGGCGGCGTGGTAGGCGCGGCCTTCCTCGGTGAGCGTGAGCCCGCGCGCCTCGCGCAAAAACATCCGCAGCTCCAGCTGCGCCTCCAGCCCGCGCACATGCTGCGCCACCGCGCCTTGGGTCACGCCGAGCTCCTCGGCGGCCGCGCGGAAGGTCAGGTGACGGCCCGCCGCCTCGAAGGCGCGCAGCGCGTTGAGCGGGGGCAGGGCGGTGCGGCGTGACACGATAGATTTCCTACTGACAGGCTGTAGTGGATCTGGCTCGTCACCGGAGCCTAGCGGAATTACCTGCCATGACAACGGGCCGCTCTGGCTTGGCCCGGACATGCCATTCGAGAGAACATCATGACGGTAGAAAATATCGAGCCCGGCCTGCAAGGCGGGGCGCGGCAGAGTGCATTTTGGCAAGACCCGCGGCTGGCCTTCGCGGTGAAGTGGGTCGCCAGCGCGATCCAGATCGCGGGCTATGCCGCGACCGCCTTCGGGATGACGCCGCTGAACCTCTATCTGTTTCTCGGCGGGGTGGTCGGCTGGCTCGCCATGGGGGTGGCTGTGGAACGACCGGGCGATCATGCTGATCCATCTCGTCGCGCTCGGCGCGATGCTCGCGGGCATGGCCAGCGGTTAGATCCCGAGCCGGTCGCGCAGCGAGAACCACGTCATCGCCAGCGTCAGCAGCGGCGCGCGGTAGCGCGCGCCGCCCGGAAACTCCGGCACCGGCAGGCGCGAAAAAGTGTCGAATCGCCCGGCCTGTCCCGCGACGGCCTCGGCCATGACCCGGCCCGCCATGCCCGACAGCGCCACGCCGTGGCCCGAGAAGCCCGCGCCCGACAGGATGTTGGGGCCGATGCGTTGCAGCGAGGGCAGGCGCGACATGGTGATGCCCAGCGTGCCGCCCCAGACATTGTCGATCCGCACATCCGCGAGTTGCGGAAACAGGCTCTCCATCCGCGCGCGCAGCTTGGTCGTGATGTCGGTCGGAAAGCCGATGGAATAGCTTTCGCGCCCGCCGAACAGGAAACGGCGATCCTCGGTCATCCGGTAGTAGTTCACCACGAATCGCGAATCGGCGACGGCGATGTCGCGCGACAGCACCTCGCGCCAGCGATCGCCAAGCGGTTCGGTCGCGGCGATGAAGCTGTTGATCGGCATCACGCGGGAGGCGACCTCGGGCATGATGCCCGGCAGGTAGCCATTGCCCGCGAGGATGACGTGATCCGCGGTGACACGGGCCTTGGGCGTGTGCAGCACGGCGGGCGTGCCGCGCTCGACCTTCGTCACCTCGGTCAGCTCGTGGATCGTGGCGCCGGCGACCTCGGCCTCGCGCGCCAGCGCGCGGGCATAGCGCAGCGGATGCAGGTGGCCCGCGCCCTCGTCGATCAGGCCGCCATGATAGGCGTCGGTCCTGACGATCTCGCGGATCGCGCCCCGATCCAGCGGACGGATCGCGTCGTAGCCATAGGCGCGCGAAAGATGCTCGGCCTCGGCGCGGTCGCCCGCCGCCTCCTTTTCGGAATAGGCGCCATGCACCACGCCGGGCAGGTAGCGCGCCTCCGGCGCATGGGTTTCGCAAAACTCGCGCAGCTGACGCTTGGCCGCTTCGGCGATGTCCCAAAGCTGCCGCGCCGGGCTTTCGCCCAGACGCTGCTCCAACCAGAGCTGCCCCTTGTTGAAGCCCGAGCCGACCTGGCCGCCATTGCGCCCCGACGCCCCGAAGCCCGCGCGATGCGCGTCGAGCACCACCACGTCCAGCCCGGCCCGCGCCGCCGTCAGCGCCGCCCAGAGCCCGGTGAAGCCCGCCCCGACGATCGCGAGATCACAGCGGCGGTCGTCCGAAAGCGGCGCGCGGTCGGCCACCGGCTCGGCGGTGGCGGCATACCAGCTGCGCGGCATCTGGCCGGGGCGGTCGTTGCGGTAGAGCGGGTTCATACGTTGAGCAGCAGGTGCTGGCGCTCCCACGGGCTGATCACCTGCAGGAACTCGTTGTATTCCGCGCGCTTGACGATCGAATAGACCCGGACGAATTCCGGCCCCAGAACCTCGTGCAGCTCCTTGGCGTGGTCGAACAGGTCGAGCGCTGCATAAAGCCCCTGCGGGATCTCGTCCTCGGCCTCGTAGGCATCGCCCCGGTAGCGTTTGTCGGGCCAGATCTCGTTCTTCAGCCCCAGATAGCCGCAGGCGAGCGAGGCGGCGATGCACAGATATGGGTTGCAATCCATCCCCGCGAGCCGGTTCTCGACCCGGCGCGCCTGCGGCGGCGAGATCGGCACCCGGATGCCGGTGGTGCGGTTGTCGCGGCCCCATTCGAGATTGATGGGCGCGGCGTGATCGCGCACGTAACGGCGGAAGGAGTTCACATAGGGCGCGAACATCGCGATCACGCTCGGCATGTGCTCCTGCAGACCGCCGATGAAATTGAAGAAGGCATCGGTCTCGCCGCCCTGCGGGCCGGTAAAGATATTGCGGCCCTTGGCGTCGATGATGCTGTGATGCACATGCATGGCCGAGCCCGGCTCGCCCTCGATCGGCTTGGCCATGAAGGTGGCAAAGCAGTCATGCTTGAGCGCCGCCTCGCGAATGAGCCGCTTGAAGAAGAACACTTCGTCGGCGAGCTTCACGGGATCGCCATGGCGCAGGTTGATCTCGAGCTGGCCCGCGCCGCCCTCCTGCGTGATGCCGTCGATCTCGAAGCCCTGGATCTCGGCATATTCGTAGATGTCGTCGATCACGGGGCCGTATTCGTCCACCGCCGTCATCGAATAGGCCTGCCGGGCCGCCGCCGGGCGTCCCGTGCGGCCCAGCATCGGCTCGATCGCCTTGGCCGGGTCGGTGTTGCGGCCGACGAGGTAGAACTCCATCTCCGGCGCGACCACGGGGGTCCAGCCCTCGGCCTTGTAGAGATCGACCACGCGTTTCAGCACGTTGCGCGGTGAGCAGCCGACGGGGCGGCCCTTCTGGTCGAAGGCGTCGTGGATCACCTGCAGCGTGCCGTCGGCGGCCCAAGGGGCGGCGGTGGCGGTGGCGAGGTCAGGCTTCAGGACCATGTCGGGCTCGACGAAGCCCTCGGGTCCCGCCGCCTCGCCCCAATCGCCGGTGATGGTCTGGAAGAAGATCGAATTGGGCAGGTGGAAGAACTGCTGCTTTTCCCATTTCGCCGCCGGGACCGCCTTGCCGCGGGCGATGCCCGGCAGGTCGGCGATCACGCATTCCACCTCGTCAAGACGGTGCTGGTCGAGATAGAGGCGGGCGGCTTCGGGGATGTCGTCGACCCAGCTCATGCGGCCCTCTTGAGCACGCGCGCCATGCGGTCGGCCAGCAGGTCAGCATCGACCGGCTTTTCGAGATGGGCGAGCGCGTGATCGATCTGCTCTTGCGGCACCACGCCGATGGCGCGGGTGGTGGCGAGGCCCTCGATGAAGCGGGCGTCGAATTCGGGATGCGGCTGCACGGTAAAGACGTGATCGCCCCAGGCCAGCGCCGCATGGGCGCAGAAATCGTTCGAGGCGACGATGCGCGCGCCTTCGGGCAGGGTTGTCACCTGGTCCTGGTGCCAAGCGTTGAGCGCGATCTCGCGGCCCTCGAAATCATAGGGCTGGCGGCCGATCGACCAGCCGCGCGCGAATTTCTCGACCCGGCCGCCAAGCGCCTGCGCGATGATCTGGTGGCCGAAGCAGACGCCGACCAGCGGCATCCGTTTGGCGTGAATCACCCGGATCAGCTCTTCGAGCGGCGCGATGAAGGGGTGGTCCTCATAGGCGCCGTGCCTGGAGCCGGTGACGAGCCAGCCGTCGCACTCCTCCGCGCCGCCGGGAAACGCCATCGCCTCCACGTCGTAGCGCCGGAAGGAAAAGCCGTGCCCGTCGAGCAGCCGCTCGAACAGGTCCGAATAGTCGCCAAGCTCCGGGCGCAGCGCGTCTGGCGCGTGGCCGGTCTCAAGAATGCCGATCTGCATGAAGCACCGTCTGTAGGAACACCCGGAAGCTAGACTTCCGCAAGGGCCGGGGCAAGCGGCGCGACGCCTAGCGCAACAGCAATCCCGCGCGCTTGGCCCGCCGCGGCGCGGCCTGTGGCAGATGCCGGTTCAGATGCCGCCCGATCAGCCCCATCACCCCGATCACCACCAGCGTCAGCAGCACGAAATATCCCGCGAGAATCGGGTAGGGGATGAAGGGGTTGAAGGTCTTGTCCGCGAAATAGGAGGCGTAGTAGAGCGCGTCGCCCTGCTGGCGCGAGGCGGGAAAGCCCGAGAAGAACACCAGCGTCGTCGCATGGAACAGGAAGATCGCCTCGTTGGTGTAGGCGGGCCATGCCAGCCTGAGCGTCGTCGGCCAGACCACGCGCCGGAACTTGGCCCAGCCCGACAGGCCATAGGCGTCGGCGGCCTCGACCTCGCCGCGCGGCACCGACATCAGCGCGCCATAGAAGATCTCGCCCGAATAGGCGGCGGTGTTGAAGAACAGCACCACCGCGGCGCCGAGCCAGGCGGAGGTCAGGGCGTCGAAGGCCGGCACCTGTCCCTTGAGCGACAGAAACAGGAAATAGGCGAAGAAGAACTGGATGAAGAGCGGCGAGCCGCGAAAGACGAAGATCGTCCATTCCGCCGGCTTGCGGAACCATGGCGATGAGGCCGCCTTGCCCGCCGCCAGCGCGGTGGCGAGCGCAAAGCCCGACAAGAGCGCCACGATGCCGAAATAGACGTTCCAGATCATGCCCGAGCCGATCAGCACGAATTGCTGGCACAGGGTGAAATCCGAACGCGGCAGCAGCCGTTCGCCATAGCCGATCGAGCGCAGCCCGTAATCGATGAGGGTGTCGTAACAGCTCATGGCGGGCCCGCCTTGTTCATGCCGATGGGGCCGGTGCGCTTGTGGCTTCCGAGCGTCGCCTGCCCGTGGGTGAGACGCAGCATGACGCGGTCGAGCACGATCTCGGAGATCCGCGTGAAGCCTAAGTAGAACACCAGCAGGAACAGGAAGTACCACATGCGCCAGTCGCCATGCGGGTAGGCGGTGAATTGCGGTGTCTTGGTCGAGCCCAGCTCGCGCGCCCAGTAGACGATGTCCTCGACGCCCAGAAGGAACAAGAGCGGCGAGGCCTTGATCAGCACCATCCACAGGTTCGACAGGCCGGGCAGGGCATAGACCCACATCTGCGGCACGATCACGCGGCGGAACACCTGGGCGCGGTTCATGCCGTAGGCCTCGGCGGTCTCGATCTGGGGGCGCGGCACGGCGCGCATCGCGCCGTAGAGCACGTTGGCGGCGAACGCCCCGAACACCAGCGCGAAGGTGAAGACGGCGAGCCAGAAGCCGTAGACCTCGTGCACCCATTGGGCCGAGGTCGACAGCGGCATCTTGGCCTCGGCGCAGACGATGAAATCATTGCCCTGCCGGATCGGCTGGTCCCAGTCGGGGCATTTCGCCTTGTGGCGCAGCCATTCGATGCCCTGGTCGAGCGCGATCACGAAGAACAGGAAAAAGGCGATGTCGGGCACGCCGCGCACGACGGCGATGTAGCCCTTGCCCAGCCACGACAGCGGCGCGAGGCGCGAGCGCGCCGCGACCGCGCCGCCAAAGCCGAACAACAGCGCCACCGGCGCGGTGACCGCGAGCAGCAGCAGAACGGTGCCGAAGGCCCAATAGAAGGCGATGTGCTTGCCCGTGGTGAGGTAGCACGTCAGCCAGCTCAGGCCGGACAGCGTTTCGGGATCGGCGCAGGATGCGAACATGGAAGCTTTCGGTCGGGGCGGCGCGGGGCCGCCCCGCGTGTCAGGTCACTCGAAGGTCTGGGCGTCTTCGCCGAACCATTTCACGATCAGCTCGTTGAGCGAGCCGTCATCCTTCATCGACTGGATCGCCGCGTCGAGCGTGTCGCGCAGCGCGCCGTCGCTTTCGCGCAGGCCGACACCGAGACCGCCGCCGAGTGGGACGTCGTCGCCCACGAAGACCAGCTCGCCGCCCGAGGCTTCGACGATCGGCACGAGGAAATCCTTGTCGGCAAAGATCGCGTCGGCTTCGCCGTTGCGCACCGCGGCCACGGCCTCGTCGGGGGTGGCGAACTCCAGCAGCGCCGCGCCGCTATCGGCGACGTGGCCGGCCTGGATCGTGGTGGCCTGCGCCGAGACGACGCCGCCGGTCAGGTCCACGTCCTCGGAGGGCGCGGCATAGGCCGAGGCGGCGGGCGGGTAGTAGTTCTGCGTGAAGTCGATCACCTCGTCACGCTCGTCGGTGATGCTCATGCCCGCGAGGATCGTGTCGTAGTTGCCCGAGACGAGGTTGGGGATGATCGAATCCCAGTCGTTGGTGACCCATTCGCAGGTCAGCTCGGCGCGCGCGCACAGCTCGTCGCCCACCTCGCGCTCGAAGCCGTCGACCTCGCCCGCATCGTTGAGGAAGTTGTACGGAGGGTAGGCGCCCTCGGTGCCCAGACGGACGGTTTGGGCGTGGCTTTCGGCCAGCGCGGCACCGGCGCTCAGCGCGAGCGCCGCGGTCGTGAGGATCAGCGTCTTCATCTTGGGGTGGTCTCCTGTTGGGAAAGATACCGTGCCCGCTCTCAGGCGGGCTGCGGATGCGGGGCGGAATGCGACAGGAATTGTTGCAGCCGCTCTGATTTCGGGTTGCCGAACAGCTCGGCGGGCGGACCCTGTTCCTCGATCAGCCCCTGGTGCAGGAACACCACGTGATCGGCCACGTCATGCGCCATGCGCATGTCATGCGTCACGATGATCATGGTGCGGCCCTCATCGGCCAGATCCTTGATCACCCGCACCACCTCCTGCTCCAGCTCGGGATCGAGCGCGGAGGTCGGCTCGTCGAACAAAAGCGCGCGCGGCTCCATGCACAGCGCGCGGGCGATCGCGGCGCGCTGCTGCTGGCCGCCCGAAAGCTGCGCGGGCCAGGCATCGGCCTTGTCGCCGATGCCGACCTTCTCGAGATATTCGCGGGCCTTGGCCTCGACCTCGGCGCGGGGCCGACCGAGCACCGTCACCGGCGCCTCCATGACGTTCTGCAGGATCGTCATGTGCGCCCAAAGGTTGAACTGCTGGAACACCATGGCAAGGTTGGTGCGGATCCGCGTGACCTGTTTGGGGTCGGCGGGGCGGCGGTTGAGCCCCTCGCCCTTCCAGCGCACCGGCTCGCCCTCGAACAGCACCTCGCCCTGCTGGCTGTCCTCCAGCAGGTTGCAGCAGCGCAGCAGCGTCGACTTGCCCGAGCCCGACGATCCGATCATCGACACGACGTGGCCCGCGGGCGCGCTGATATCCACGCCCTTGAGCACTTCGAGCGCCCCGTAGGACTTGTGCAGGTCGCGGATCTCGATAACCGGCTTGGTGTCGTTCACGTGTTCTCAGGCCCCCTGTCTGGCGTGCGAGTAGGGGACAGTTTGCGCGAAAATGCAACGGGGCGCGCGCGGCTGACCCAGCGTCAGAAACGCCACGGCAGATGGTCGGAAAGCTAGGAGGTGCCGCGCTCAGCCGCGCGTTGCCGGGCATGGGCGCTGTCGGGGTCCGACACGCCCAGCATCGGCGCCACCATCCGCATCAGCGCGTCCTCCTGCGCATCGCGCTCGCCGTCGGCCAGAACCACCTCCCACAATGCCTCGATCACCGCGATGCGGTCCTCGTAGCTCACCGCGTCCTTGATGGCGCGGGTGAAGCGGACGGTGTCGGGGGCCTCGGCCTCCATGATCTCGCAATCCGCCCGCAGCCGGATCGCGGCATCGCTGTCGAGGGCAAAGCGCGTCGCGAGGATGCGATCGATGCGCTCGGCCTCCTCGACGCTGTAATCCCCGTCGGCGCGGGCAAGCCGCACCAGAAGCGCGCCCAGCGCAAGTCGCGCATCGGCATCGGGGAGCGGCTCGGGGCCGGGGGCGGTGAGGCGGCGAAGGAGATCTGCGAACATGGGGCGAATATAGACGCCCGCGCGGCGGGGGAAAGGGGGCGTTCAGCCCTGCGGCGCGAGCGTGGCGAAGCGGGTCGAAAGCCACTGCGCCTGTGCATGAAAGCCATAGGGCGGGTTGACCACGAACAGCCCCGAGCCGGTCATGCCATGGCCCGCGCGGGCGGGCGGGAACGTCACCTCGTGGCGCACCCCTTCGGGCAGGTCGCGCTCCAGCGCGCGCAGCATGGCGGCATGGGGCGCATCGCGCAGGATCGGGTACCACAGCACGATGCAGCCCACCGGCCATCTCTTGGCGATGCGCCGCACCGCCTGCGGGATGGCGCGGTACTCGTCCTTGATCTCCCAGCTCGGATCGATCAGCAGCAGGCCGCGCCGGGGCTCCGGCGGGGTCTGGGCGATGGCCATCTCGATCCCGTCGCGACGGTGCACCTTGGCGCGCTGGCCCATCCCCGCCTGCAGCGCCGCGTGCTCTTGCGGGTGCAGTTCGGCCAGATGCATCCGGTCGTCGGCCCGCAGGCTGCGCGCCGCGATCTCGGGCGAACCGGGATAGGCGAGGGGGCCGTGTTCGGCGCGGGTCTCGGCGAGGATGCGGGCATAGGGGTGATCGGCCTCGAACCAGTCCGCCACCTTGAGGATGCCCTGCGCCGCCTCGCCAGTCTTTGCGGCCTCGGCGGCGTCGAGCCGGTAGAGCGCGCGGCCCGCATGGCTTTCGATGTAGCTCAGGGGCTTGGGCTTTCGCGTCATGTAGCCCAGCATCCAGGCCAGAGCCGCGTGCTTGTGCACGTCGGCGAGGTTCCCGGCATGGTAGGCGTGCTGGTAGGATAGCATCGGGATCTCCTTCGCCGACCGGACTAGCCGTGGGGCGCGGGCGGGGCAAGCCGTGGCCCCCGTGCCGCGCCGGTGCCGCGCCCGTGCCACGGCACCCCGCCGATCGTTTGCCTTGCGGGGCGGGCGGGGTATGTCTGGGACAACTCGCACCGAAAAGGACCCGCCCATGCGCCGCCTGCCGCTTCTCGCCCTCGCTCTCGCCCCCATGCCCGCCATGGCCGGCGCGCTCGACCAGCCCGTGGCCGCGCCGGTCGCCACCGTCGTCCCGCAGCCCGCCGCCCCGGCGCGCCGGCTCGCCTTCACCCTGCGCGGCGGCGTAAAGGTGTCGCCCGAATATTTCGGCGCGGAGGATTACGAGACCGGCCCCGATTTCGGTTTCTCGATCGACCGGATGCGCTTCGGACCCTTCGACATCGGCAGCGACGACCCCGATTTCATCTCCGAGGGCTTCGGCATCCGGGGCGCGTTCCGCTTCATCGGCGAACGCGACGCGGATGACGTGGAGAACGTCGCCGGTCTCGACGACATCGACGCGGCGCTGGAGGTCGGTCTCGGCCTGTCCTACGACACGCGCGCCTTCGGCGTCTTCGCCGATCTGCGGCGCGGTTTCGGCGGGCATGAAAGCTTCGTGGCCGAGATCGGCGCCGACGCCTATTTGCGCCCGAACGACGCGCTGACGCTGCGCGCGGGCCCGCGCGCGCTCTTTGCCGAGGATGATTACGCCCAGACCTATTTCGGCGCGCCGGGGTTTCAGGCCGATGGCGGCCTGATTTCGGTCGGGGTCGAGATCGGCGCGATCTATGCCTTCGACGACACTTGGGGGCTCGACGGGGCGATCACCTATGAACAGCTGCAAGGCGATGCCGCCGACAGCCCGATCAGCCTCGATGACGACCAGTACACCGCGCGCATCGGCCTGACCCGCAAGGTCGATTTCCGGTTCTGAGACCGGCGTTACACGGCTCCGGCCTCCTCTTGGCGGAGGGGGCCGGGGCAATCGCTTCTGCGGCCGAGGGGGCAGGGCCATGACGATGACGATCCGGCAGGTGCCGGCCCACGAAGCGATGCGCCTGCTGCCGCTGCTCCGCCAGGGGCAGGCGTTTCACGCGGCGGCGTTGCCGGACGTGTTTCGCACCGACCAGGGCGATGCCGAGCTTGGCGCCTATCTGGAGGAGTGGCTCGCCGGCGACGGCGTCGTGGCGCTCGCGGCGCTGTCGGAGGCGGGCGCGGTGATCGGCTGCGCGGTGTTCGAGATCGAGGAGGTGGCCGAGCGGCCGCTGCTGCGCGCGCGCCGCAACGGGCTGCTCAAGCATATCGTGGTCGATGCCGATCATCGCGGCGCCGGGATCGGCACGCGGCTGGTCGCGGAGGTGAAGGCCCGGCTGCGCGCCGACGGGATCGGGCGGGTGCGGGCGCATCACTACGGCTTCAACGCCGCCTCGGCGGCGATGCTGCGCCGCGCAGGTCTCGTGCCGCATGTCGTGACCGTCGAAGGCGACACCTGACGGGCGCGGCCTCGGTCCCGACCGGACGCAGGCGCAAGAGATCCGCGGGAATCGTGCTAGGCTGCACGCCTTGCAGTTTAGCGGAGTTCTGCCATGTCACGCCTGATTGCCATTCTGCTGATACTCACCTTCGCCGCGCCGCTCGGTGCCCAGAGCTCGCCCGGTTCGCACGACATCGCCCGCGTCGGGGAGTGCGTCCAGACCCATGCCGCGCGCGGCTCGCAGGCGCAGGTGCTGTCGCGCTGCACCGAGATCATCGCCGGGGCCTGCCGAGGCGGCACCACGATCGAGATCGCCGATTGCCTGATGCGCGAGACCGCCGCCTGGGACGCCTGGCTCAACGCATGGTGGGCGCCGATGCGCGCGCGGGCCAAGGCCAACGGCACATGGGATCGGCTGCTCGCCTCGCAGCGGCGCTGGATCACCGAGCGCGACGCCGAATGCCACCGCGCCTATGACAGCGCCGGCGGCGGATCGATCCGGGTGATCTATGGCGCCGCCTGCCAGCGCGACCTCACGGCGCGCAAGGCGGTGGAGTTCTATTTCAGCCTCTACCGCTGAACGACAAGGGCCAGCCCGAAGGCTGGCCCTGTCATCGGCGTTCAGGCAGTGCGGGCTTCAGACCAGCCGCGAGGTTTCGACCGCGGCGCGGATGAAATCGGCAAACAGCGGGTGCGGCGCGAAGGGTTTCGACTTCAGCTCGGGGTGGAACTGCACGCCGATGAACCACGGGTGGTCCTTCCACTCGACGATCTCGGGCAGGCGGCCATCGGGCGACATGCCCGAGAAGCACAGACCCTTGCCCTCCAGCGCCTCGCGATACTTGATGTCGACCTCGTAGCGGTGGCGGTGGCGCTCCTCGATCCGGCTGGCGCCGTAGACCTCGGCCACCTTCGAGCCTTCGGTCAGCGCGGCGGTGTAGGCACCGAGGCGCATCGTGCCGCCCTTGTCGTCGGCGACCGTGCGCTCGACCACGTGGTTGCCCTGGATCCATTCCTTGAGGTGATAGACCACCGGCTCGAAGCGGCGCTTGCCGGCCTCGTGGTCGAACTCCTCGGACCCGGCGGTCTTGAAGCCCGCGACGTTGCGCGCCGCCTCGATCACCGCCATCTGCATGCCGAGGCAGATGCCGAGATAGGGGATGCCGCGCTCGCGCGCGAATTGCGCGGTCTTGATCTTGCCCTCGGTGCCGCGCTCGCCAAAGCCGCCGGGCACGAGAATCGCGTGGTAGCCTTCGAGATAGGGGGCCGGATCCTCGCGGTCGAAGACCTCGCTGTCGACCCACTCGACCTTGACGCGGACCTTGTTGGCCATGCCGCCATGGGTCAGCGCCTCCTTGATCGACTTGTAGGCGTCCTCGAGCTGCACGTATTTGCCGACGATGGCGACGCGGACCTCGCCCTCGGCATGGGTCAGACGCTCGTTCACGTCGTGCCAGCGCGCGAGGTTGGGTTTTGGCGCGGGCGCGATGCCGAAGGCGTCGAGCACGGCCTGGTCGAGCCCCTCGCGGTGATAGGCCAGCGGCGCCTCGTAGATCGACTTGAGATCGTAGGCCGCGATCACACTCTCCTTGCGCACGTTGCAGAAGAGACCGATCTTCTCGCGCTCCTTTTCGGGGATCGGGTGCTCGGAGCGGCAGACCAGCACGTCGGGCGCGATGCCGATCGAGCGCAGCTCCTTGACCGAGTGCTGCGTCGGCTTGGTCTTCAGCTCGCCGGAGGCGGCGACGTAAGGCAGCAGGGTCAGGTGCATGAAGATGCACTGGCCGCGCGGGCGCTCCTGGGCGAATTGGCGGATCGCCTCGAAGAAGGGCAGGCCCTCGATGTCACCCACCGTGCCGCCGATCTCGCAGAGCTGGAAGTCGACCTCGTCGGCGCCGACCGAGAGGAAATCCTTGATCTCGTTGGTGACGTGCGGGATCACCTGGATCGTCTTGCCCAAGTAGTCGCCGCGGCGCTCCTTCTCCAGCACATTGGAATAGATCCGGCCCGAGGAGACAGAGTCGGTGCGCCGGGCGGCGACACCGGTGAAACGCTCGTAATGGCCGAGATCGAGGTCGGTCTCGGCGCCGTCATCGGTGACGAAGACCTCGCCATGCTCGAACGGGCTCATCGTGCCGGGATCGACGTTGAGATAGGGGTCGAGCTTGCGCAGACGGACCGTGTAGCCACGCGCCTGCAAGAGCGCGCCCAGCGCCGCCGAGGCCAGTCCCTTGCCGAGCGAGGAGACAACGCCGCCGGTGATGAAGATGTAACGCGCCATGGTCGGAAGTACCCCGTGATCGTCGAATGAGCATCAAATGGAAGACTGCCGCGAAACGTTGGTTTCGCGGCATCACGGGATTTGAGGATATCCGGATTCGGCCCGTGACCGCAACCGGGGGCGCTAGATCATGTGGCCGAATTCGGCCGACGCCCAGTGGTTGTGGATCGGGTTTACTCGGCCAGCGGCACGACGGGGCCGTCACCGGCCGAGGGCGGCAGCAGGCTGTCGCCCAGATCGGTCGCGGGCGCGCCCTCTTCGGTCTCGGTGCCGCCGGTCAGCCGGTCGAGCACGGAGCCGCCTGCCGAGTTTTCGGCGGCGATGATCGTCAGCGCGATCGAGGTGATGATGAAGGCCGCGGCGAGACCCCATGTGATCTTGCCCAGCGCGGTCGCGGCCGCGCGGCCCGACATCACGCCGCCACCGCCGCCGCCGCCCATGCCGAGGCCGCCCCCTTCGGAGCGCTGCAGAAGCACCACGCCGATCAGCGACAAGGCGAGGATCAGGTGGACGATCAGGACGACGTTTTCCATGCGGACCTCTGCGTGCGGCGGGGGATGGGTGGAACGCGCCGTATCTAGAAGAGGGCGGCCCCTGTCGCAACCCCGAAGTGGGTCCGAGGGGCGCGCCCGGCCAGTTTGCGGTTTCGCGGCGGCGCGCGTGACGCTATAGCGACGCCGGATTGAAAGACCGGAGAGGGTACGTCCATGGCGAATGTGGTGGTCGTCGGCACCCAGTGGGGCGACGAAGGCAAGGGCAAGATCGTGGACTGGCTGTCCGAGCGGGCCGACGTGATCGCGCGGTTCCAGGGCGGGCATAACGCGGGCCATACGCTGGTCGTCGGCGGCGAGGTCTACAAGCTGCACGCGCTGCCCTCGGGCGTGGTGCGCGGCGGCAAGCTGTCGGTGATCGGCAACGGCGTCGTGCTCGACCCGTGGCACCTGCTCAACGAGATCGAGGGCATTCGGGCGCAGGGTGTGGACATCACGCCCGAGACGCTGATGATCGCGGAGAACACGCCGCTGATCCTGCCGTTCCACGGCGAGCTGGACCGGGCCCGTGAAGGCCAGAGCACGGTGGCCAAGATCGGCACCACCGGGCGCGGCATCGGCCCGGCCTATGAGGACAAGGTCGGCCGCCGCGCGATCCGCGTCGCCGATCTCGCGGACGACGCGACGCTGGAGCTTCGGGTCGACCGGGCGCTGGTGCATCACAACGCGCTGCGCGCGGGGCTCGGCCTCGAGGCGATCGACCGCGACGCGATCATCGCCAAGCTGCGCGAGATCGCGCCCGAGATCCTGAAATACGCGGCCCCCGTCTGGAAGGTGCTGACCGAGCGCCGCCGCGCCGGCGAGCGGATCCTGTTCGAAGGCGCGCAGGGCGCGCTTCTGGACATCGATTTCGGCACCTATCCCTTCGTCACCTCCTCGAACGTGATCGCCGGGCAGGCCGCCACCGGCACCGGCGTCGGCCCGAACGCGATCGATTTCGTGCTCGGCATCGTCAAGGCCTATACCACCCGCGTCGGCGAAGGCCCGTTCCCGACCGAGCTCGACGATGATGACGGCCAGCGGCTCGGCGAGCGCGGTCACGAGTTCGGCACCACCACCGGGCGCAAGCGCCGCTGCGGCTGGTTCGACGCCTGCCTCGTGCGCCAGACCTGCGCCACGAGCGGTGTCTCGGGCATCGCGCTGACCAAGCTCGACGTGCTCGACGGTTTCGAGACGCTGAAGATCTGCACCGGCTACGAGCTCGACGGCGAGCGCTACGACTACCTGCCGACCGCCGCCGACCAGCAGGCGCGCTGCACGCCGGTCTACGAGGAAATGCCGGGCTGGTCGGAATCGACCGCCGGGGCGCGCAGCTGGGCCGATCTTCCGGCGCAGGCGATCAAATACATCCGCCGCATCGAGGAGCTGATCCAGTGCCCGGTGGCCATGGTCTCGACCAGCCCCGAGCGCGACGACACGATCCTCGTCACCGACCCGTTCTCGGACTGAGGGGGCAGGGCCGATGGCGCGCAAGCTTTCGATCAAGGCGCGGCGGCGGTTGTCGCTGCTGATCCTGCTGGTGGGCCTGCCGGGCTACATCGTGGTGGCGATCACGCTGGTCGGGCTGTTCGACCGGCCCTCGATTCTCGTGGAGCTGGCGATCTACGTGGTGCTCGGCATTCTCTGGGCGCTGCCGTTCCGCAGGATCTTTCTCGGGATCGGCAAGGCCGACCCGAACGAGGACCGCGACGACGGCTGAGCCGCGCAAGAACAGGCCAACGCAAAAGGGGCGGCACCGCGGTGCCGCCCCTTTTCATGACGATCCCTGTGGCCGTGCCGGTGTCAGCCGGCCCGGCGCTCGGGGTTGAAGCGGCTCGATTGCGCGACCGAGAAGCGGCCGCTGCGCACGCGGGTCAGCGCGCCTTGCCGCAACAGCGTGCCAAAGCTGCGCAACCCGTCCTCGCGGCTGATCGGGTCGGGGCTGGCCTCGCGGACCCGCTCCATCAGCTGCGGGCGCGAGAAATCCTCGGCCCCTTCGACGAAGGCGGTATAGGCGGCGGCGGCTTCGAGCAGCTCGGACAGCTCCTGCGCGCCCATCCGCGCCGCGAAGGCGGTGAAGCTCTCGGAGGGCTGCGGCGCGGGCTCGGCGGCCACGGTCTCGGCCACCGACACCCGGCGCGGGCGCACCGGGGCGGGGCGCTCCTGCGGGGCCGTCTCGGTGACATCGACCCGCTGGGCCGCGACCAGCTTGAGCGGCGCGGGGCGGGGGCGTTCGGGACGCGCATCGGCGGTCTCCGCCGCGTCCTGGCCCGGACGGGCCGGGCGGCGGGGACGGACGGCCTGGCGCAGATCGTCGCGGAAGGCCTCCTCGACCTTGGCGGGCTGGTCCACCTCGCCCAGTTGCCGCGCGGCCTCGGTGGCGGCGACGGCGGCCTTGAGCTGCGAGATCGACTCGCGGCGACGACCCGATTCGGGATCGGCCATGCGGGCATCCGTCGCCGACATGATGCGCGACATGTCCGCCTCGTCGGTTTCGAGCGTGCGATGGGCGGCGGGCTGCCCGGCGTCGTCCTCGGCGGCGGGCGTGTCGTGCTCGGAGTGGTGCTTGGGGCGGGCTATCGGATCGACATGCTCCTGCTCATCGCCGGTCAGCGCCGACACGGCAGCCGCGATGGCGTCCTCGTTCGTGTCCTCGTTGGTATCTGGGGCTGCGGCCCGGTCCGGGCCGGTGTCGGTCATCTCCACCGAGGCCGGGCCGTCGCGCTCTAAACCCATCTCGCGCTCCAGCGCCGCCAGCTCCGCGAGCAGGGCGCGCTCGGCATCGTCCGGCAAACCGGCCTCGCCCTGCGGCTCCGGCGCCTCCGCGCCGGTGTCGACCAGGACTTCGGCGCGGTCTTCGGCCGGGGTTTCGGCCTGGGCACGCGCGTGGGGGGCGGGCTGCGCTTCGGCCATTTCGCGTGCTTCAACGGACGCCGCCTCGGCCTCGGTCCGGGCCTTGGCGCGCGTCTCGGTGTCCTGCCGCGCGGCGGTGTCGGTGTCGGTGTCGGTGTGCGCCGCTTCGGCCTCCGGCGCCTCGCTCAGCGCCTGATGCGCGCTGCCACGGGCGACCGCGCGGTCGAAATCGGCCTTGCGCATCCGCACCACGCGGGCGCGGGGCTGTTGGGCCCGGGCTTCGCTGGCGGGCGCGTCCGGTTCCCCGTCGACGGGGCTGGCAGGCGCGGCTTCGGCGGCGGGCTGCGGAGTGTCGGCTCTGGAAGACCGGGCAGGGGCGGTGTCGAACATCCCGGCCGCGCCTTGCTGCGGCGCGGGGGCGATGTCTTCCTCCTCGTCCTCCGTGGCAAGCGACGGCTGGCGACCGACCACGGCGCGGATGCGCTGCAGCTTGGCCGCGACGCTGTCGCCGTCGGGGGCCGGGCGCGGCTGGGCCGGGGCGGTCCCCGCGGCGCGCGGGGCGGCGGGTTCGGGCTGCGGGGCGGGGTCGTCTTGCGACACGGGGTCGGGCTGCGCGGTGGGCACGGGCTTCGCGGCGGGCACGGGCTGCGGTGCCGCCTCCTGTCGCGTCTCGGGCGCTGGCGGCGCGGCGGGGGCGGGTCGGGGCGCGGGCTGCGGCGCGGCCTCGGCGGTCACGGGCGGCAGGGCCTGCGCGGCGCGCAGCACGATGCCGCTGGCATCGCTGCGGGTCTCGACCCGGCGGGCGGCCTCGCGCTCGGCGATCCGGGCCAGCATCTCGGCATCCGGCGTCGGTGGCTCGGCCCCGAAATAGCGGTCGTCGGACGCCAGGTCGCGGAAATACTCTGCGATGGCCTTCATCGTGTCGAACGAGTCGTCGAACCCCTCCAGCGTGCAGGAGAACGTGCCGTAGGACACCGTGAGTATCTTGCCTGATCCAACCATCTGAGTGCTCGCTTTCTACCCTGTCCGTCCCGATGTAGCAGGGAATGGGTTTGAAACGGGATCACGACATGGGTGGCCATGGGATGATTTCATGGCAAAACCGCGGCGGACCGTTCGATGCGCGGGGATGATGGGAGATGGCCATGGCGATTGTCCAGAGCGGCGAGGCGGTGACGCTTCTGGGGGGCGGCGCGCTCGGCGCGGACGACCTGGCGCTGGCGCTGGCGCGCGCGCCGCGTCTGGTGGCCGCCGATGGCGGGGCCCGTCATGCCGCCGCGGCGGGGCAGGCGCCGATGGCGGTGATCGGCGACATGGACAGCCTCGGCGATGCCGCCGCGCGTTTCGCCGACCGGCTGCACGAGATCGCCGAACAGGACAGCACCGATTTCGACAAGGCGTTGCGCAACATCGACGCGCCGCTGGTGCTCGCCGTGGGGTTCACGGGCGGGCGGCTCGATCACGAGCTGGCGGTCTTTCACGGGCTGGTGGCGCGGCCCGAGCGGCGCTGCCTGCTGATCGGGGCCGAGAGCCTCGTGTTCCTCTGCCCGCCCCGGATCGGGCTCGATCTCGCGCCGGGCACGCCGTTCTCGCTGTTTCCGATGGGAGAGGTCGGCTGCGTCTCGCAAGGGCTGCGCTGGCCCACCGCTGGCATCGATTTCGCGCCCGCGCGGCGGGTCGGGACGTCGAACGAGGTGACGGGGCCGGTGACGCTGCGCTGCGACGCGCCGCTGATGCTCGGCCTTGCGCCGCGCGCGGCGCTCGACGCGGTGATCGCGGCGCTGCTTGCCGCGCCGCGCGGCTGGCCCGCCCGCTAGGCGCGAGGTCAGCCCGGCGCGCGGGCTTGCGGGCTTTGCAAAGCCGCCTTCAGCCGTTATCTGCACGGACATCCCGCCACCGCGCCAATCGTCAGGAACCGCCAGTGACCGAAGCCTTCGAAACCCCCGGCCCCGTGGAGCGCGACTGGTCGGACGCGATCAGCCCGATCGACGAGATCATCGCCGACGCCCGCAACGGGCGCATGTTCATCCTCGTCGACCACGAGGACCGCGAGAACGAGGGCGATCTCGTGATCCCCGCACAGATGGCGACGCCCGACGCGATCAACTTCATGGCCACCCATGGCCGCGGCCTGATCTGCCTGTCGCTGCCGCGCGACCGGATCGACGCGCTGGGCCTGCCCTTGATGTCGACCAACAACTCCTCGCGCCACGAGACCGCCTTCACCGTGTCGATCGAGGCGCGCGAGGGCGTGTCGACCGGCATCTCGGCGCAGGACCGCGCGCTCACCGTCGCCGTCGCCATCGACGGCACCAAGACCGCCGCCGACATCGCGACGCCCGGCCACGTCTTTCCGCTGCGCGCCCGCGAGGGCGGGGTGCTGGTCCGGGCGGGCCACACCGAGGCGGCGGTCGATATCTCGCGTCTCGCGGGGCTCAACCCGTCGGGCGTGATCTGCGAGATCATGAAGGAGGACGGGACCATGGCCCGTCTGCCCGATCTCGTCGCCTTCGCGCAGCGCCACAACCTCAAGATCGGCACGATCAGCGACCTGATCGCCTATCGCCGCCGCCACGACAATCTCGTGAAGCTGCGCGACGAGCAGCAAATCCAGTCCGAATTCGGCGGCGACTGGACCTTGCGCGTCTATACCGACACCACGCAGGGCGCCGAGCATATCGCGCTCATCAAGGGCGACATTTCGGGCGACGCGCCGGTGCTGACCCGGATGCACACGCTCGACCCGATGCTCGACGTGGTGGGCACCGGCCCCAAGGGCCGGGCGCGCGAATTCGGCGATGCCATGCAGGCGATCGCCGACGAAGGCCGCGGCGTGCTGGTGCTCTTGCGCGATCTGCACATGAAGCTCGCCACCACCGAAGAGCATTCGCCGCACGTGCTGCGCCAATACGGTCTCGGCGCGCAGATCCTCTCCTCGCTCGGCCTGTCGAAGATCGTGCTGCTGACCAATTCCCCCAAACCCCGCGTGGTCGGGCTCGATGCCTACGGGCTCGAGATCACCGACACCCGCAAGATCTCGGAGATCGGATGATGGCCGGCCCCACCCACCACGCGCTCGCGCGTCCCGAATTCGACGACGGCCCGAAGATCCTCATCGTCGTCGCCCCCTATTACAAGGACATCGCCGACGGGCTCGTCGCCGGTGCCATGGCCGAGATCGAGGCCGCCGGTGGCAGCTACGAGGTCACGGAGATGCCCGGCGCGCTGGAGCTGCCCACCGCCATCGGCATCGCCGCGCGGATGGGCGAATATGACGGCTTCGTCGCACTTGGCTGCGTGATCCGCGGCGAGACCACGCATTACGACACCGTGTGCAACGACAGCTCGCGCGGGCTGACGCTTCTGGGGCTGCAGGGGCTGTGCATCGGCAACGGCATCCTGACGGTCGAGAATTACGAACAGGCCGCGGTGCGCGCCGACCCGGACGGCCAGAACAAGGGCGGCGGCGCGGCGGCGGCGGCGCTGCACCTGGTGGCGCTGTCGCGCCGGCTGGGGCGCAAGGACAAGGGGCTCGGCTTTACCGCCGACCGGCTGGGAGAGGGCTGATGGCCGAATCGAACACCCAAAAGCGCCGGATGCGTTCCGCCTCGCGCATGTATGCCGTGCAGGCGCTGTTCCAGATGGAGGCCTCCGAGCAGTCCGTCGACCGCGTCATGCGCGAATTCGAAACGCATCGCTTCGGCGCCGTCTACGAGGAAGGCGAATGGGAGGAGGGCGATCTGGCCACCTTCCGCGGCCTGATGGAGGGCGCGGTCGAGGAGCAGGCCGCGATCGACCAGATGACGCATCGCGCGCTGGTCGCGAAATGGCCGATCGCCCGGATCGACCCGACCTTGCGCGCGCTGTTTCGTGCCGCGGGCGCCGAGATGCTCGGCAAGGTGACGCCGCCCAAGGTGGTGATCGTCGAGTTCGTGGAGATCGCCAAGGCGTTCTACCCCGATGGCCGCGAGCCGAAGTTCGTCAACGCGGTGCTCGATCACATGGCGCGCGAGGCCCGGCCCGAGGCGTTCTGAACGCCCGGCCCCGATCAAGGCGCCGGATGCAATCGAAAGAGGGGCGTGGCCGATGGCCGCGCCCCTTGCCTTGTGGGCCGGTTCTTCTGGGGGAAAGCGCGGCCCGGCTGCCGGCGATCCGCGTTTCGGGCATCGCCCGGGGCGATGGCCGCGCCGGAAAGGTTCGGGCTGGGGAAAAGTGGCGGGAACCGCAGCGACCGTAGGGGTGAGAATTCCCGGGGACCTGTGTATACAGGTGGGCGCCAGGTAAACGAACCAGGGTCCGCACAGAGCCAGCTCCCGTGGAATTGCTTAAGGCCTCTGGAATTTGACCCCTTGGCACGAGAAGAGCAGAACCCGCCGCGACCACACCTAGGATCGCACGCCGGGCATGACAAGGGGCCGCGGCCGGTCTTTCGTGGCTTGCGGCGTGTTGCCCGATTGTTCATGATGGCGCCCATGCCGGATGATTGGGACGATTGGGACGAGAGCCCGCGCCGCGCGGCGGCCTTGCCCGAAGATGCGCTGTCGGCGGAGGCGCTGGCGCGCCCGCGCGCCGAGCCGCAGCCGGGCCAGCTTCTCGCGCGGGGCGTCTGTCGCCATCTGCTGGGCCATGGTTTCGTGACGGTCGAGGAGTTCGTGCCCGCGCCGGGGCTTCGGGTCGACGTGATGGCGATGGGGCCCAAGGGCGAGATCTGGGTGATCGAATGCAAATCCTCGCGCGCCGATTTCACCTCGGACCGCAAATGGCAGGGCTATCTCGAATATTGCGACCGCTATTTCTGGGCGGTGGACGACGCGTTCCCGCTGGAGCTTCTGCCCGAGGAGACGGGGGTCATCGTCGCCGACGGCTATGACGCGGAGATCGTGACCATGGCGCCCGAGGCCCGGCTCGCGGGCGCCCGGCGCAAATCGATGCTGCAGAAATTCGCGCGCCATGCCGCGCTGCGCTGGCACAAGGCGCGCGATCCGGCGATCAGCCTTTCTTCTTGACCGAGCGCGCGGCGCGCGCGGCGGCCATGATCTCCTCGGCGATGTCATCGGCCTCGTCGGGGTCGAAATCCATCGGGATCTCGGTCGCCCCGGCTTCGATGAACAGCCGCACCATGCCCTGATCGGTCGGGCCGATCTGCAGATTCGCCTCGATGTCGCGTTCGGTGTCGATGCCCATGTCGGTTCCTTTCAAAGCTGAACCTGTCCCTAGCGCCGCCGCGCCCGCCGGGCAAGACGGGCGACCTTGCGGCAAAGCGGGCCGCAAGGGCCGGGGAGGGGGTTGCAATCCCGCGCGCGCGGCGCTAATTCCGCCCCAGTGCCGCCTTAGCTCAGTTGGTTAGAGCGCTGGATTGTGGATCCAGAGGTCTCCTGTTCAAGCCAGGAAGGCGGTACCACCTCCCTCTCCCCCGGAATCGCGAAGATGTGACCGCATCGCCCTGACGCGGAATGCGGCGCACGCCCATATCTGCGGAGTGCGGCGCCACGCTGCCGCATCGTGGCCCGAGGGCCGCTTCCCCATGTTGGACGGACGGCCCGGACGGGCGCGTCACCGGCAATGCAGGGGAGGACGTGCATGACACATCGACATCATTGGCAGGACTGGATCTATGCGGCGATCGGCGCATGGCTGGTCGTATCGCCCTGGTTTCTGGGGATGGCGGGGGGCGCGCTTTGGGTGCTCGTGGCGCTCGGGGCGATCGTGGTCGCGCTGGCCGCCACCGCGATGATGCGCGAAAGCGCGCAGGACGGGGCCGATTTCGCGGTCGCCGTCTTCGCGGTGCTGATCGTGGCCACGCCTTGGGTGCTGGGCTTTTCCGGCACCGGCATCGCGGCCTGGAACCCGGTGATCTGCGGGCTGGTGCTCGCGGTCGCGGCGTTGTGGACCCACCTGATGCCGCATGAAGGCGGTCACGCCTGACACCGCCCGGCCGCGCGGGGCCTACTCCGCGCGGTCGATCTCGATGCTTTGCCGGAACGCGCCGTCGCGCGCGTAGACCAGCACCCGGTCGTCGGTCGTGACCACCGCGATCCAGTCGGCGCCTTGGGTGAACGCCATGGGCGCGGCCCCCTCGGGCAGGGCGATCCGCTCGGGCAGCGGCAGCGCCTCGGCATTCAGGCGGATGACAAGCGCCGCGATCAGCACTAGGAAGCCTGCGATCATCACGCCCGCCAGAGCGATCACCAGCCATTTGAGCCATTTCAGCTCGGGCGGGATCTTGACCGGGCCGTCTGTCTCGGGAGCCTGCATGGCCGATCTCTCCACTGTCGTCCGCTTCATCATCGCCGAAGATCCGCCGGCGCGTCTTGATAAGGCGCTGGCCCGCGATGTGCCAGAGGCGGCCACGCTGTCGCGGTCGCGCATCGCAAGGCTCCTGGCCGAGGGTGCGGTGCGGGTGGATGGCGTCGTGGCCACCGACGCCAAATCCGCCGTCGCCGAGGGGGCCGAGATCGAGATCACCGTGCCGCAGGCCGCCGAAAGCCATATCGGCGCGCAGGAGATTCCGCTGAGCGTGGTCTGGGAGGATCACGATCTCATCGTCATCGACAAGCCCGCGGGCATGGTGGTGCACCCCGCGCCCGGTTCGCCCGACGGCACGCTGGTCAACGCGCTGATCCATCATTGCGGCGACGATCTGTCGGGGGTGGGCGGCGCCAAGCGGCCCGGCATCGTGCACCGCATCGACAAGGACACCTCCGGTCTTCTGGTCGTGGCCAAGACCGACCGCGCGCATCAGGGGCTCGCGCTGCAGTTCGAGAAGCACACCGCCGAGCGGCACTACCTCGCGCTGTGCCACGGCGTGCCCGACCCCAACGACCCGCGGCTGCGCGGCGTGAAGGGGGCAAGCTTCGAGACCGGCTCGGTGCTCAAGATCCAGACCATGCTGGGCCGCCACCGCACCGACCGGCAGCGGCAGGCGGTGAGCTTCGATCAGGGCCGCCACGCGGTGACGCGCGCCAAGGTGGTGGAGGCTTTTGCGGGCGCGGCATTGGTCGAATGCCGGCTGGAAACCGGGCGCACCCACCAGATCCGGGTGCACATGTCGCATGTCGGGCACGCGCTGATTGGCGACCCGGTCTATGGCGGGCGGCGCAAGCTGTCGGAAAAGACCCATGGCGCGGCCGCGGTGACGCTGGCCGCCGGGTTCGGGCGGCAGGCGCTGCATGCGGCGAGCCTGGGCTTCACCCATCCCGCCACGGGCGAGCGGCTGCGATTCGACAGCCCGCTGCCCGCCGACATGGCGGAACTCCTCGCCGCGCTGCGCGGTTAGGGGCCGTAACGAAATTCACATATGATCGAGCCGTCCGCCTGCCCTCTCGCGCAGGGGGTGCGGTTCGGTTCATCATTGCACAAGGCTGATGCGATGGCGGTGCTTGCCCCTGCGGGGGCGAACCCGTATCGCTGACCGACCCAAGAGACATCCGAAAGGAGGGGCCCATGGCAGAGACCTATACGAATCTTCCCGCCCCGTCGCCGGAGCAGGGGCTGAACCGCTACCTGCAGGAAATCCGCAAGTTCCCGATGCTGGAGCCCGAGCAGGAATACATGCTGGCCAAGCGCTGGGTCGACCACGAGGACGCCAGCGCCGCGCACCAGCTCGTCACCTCGCATCTGCGGCTCGCCGCCAAGATCGCGATGGGCTATCGCGGCTATGGGCTGCCGCAGGCCGAGGTGATTTCCGAGGCGAATGTCGGCCTGATGCAGGCGGTGAAGAAGTTCGACCCCGAAAAGGGCTTTCGCCTCGCGACCTACGCGATGTGGTGGATCCGCGCCTCGATCCAGGAATACGTGCTGCGGTCGTGGTCGATGGTCAAGCTCGGCACCACCTCGGGCCAGAAGAAGCTGTTCTTCAACCTGCGCAAGGCCAAGGCGCGTCTGGGCGCGCTCGAAGAGGGCGACCTGCGCCCCGAGAACGTCAAGCGCATCGCCACCGATCTCGGCGTGACCGAGGACGAGGTCGTCTCGATGAACCGGCGCATGTCGGGCGGCGACGCCTCGCTCAATGCCATGGTCGGCTCCGAAAGCGACAGCGCCACCCAGTGGCAGGACTGGCTCGAGGATGACAGCGCCGACCAGGCGACCGATTACGAGGAGCGCGACGAGCTCGACGCCCGGCGCGAGCTGATGGCCGAGGCGATGGGCGTGCTCAACGAGCGCGAACGCGACATTCTCGTGCAGCGGCGCCTGCAGGACGAGGCGGTGACGCTCGAGGACCTGTCGGGGCAGTACGAGGTCAGCCGCGAGCGGATCCGCCAGATCGAGGTGCGTGCCTTCGAAAAGCTGCAAAAGCGGATGCAGGAGCTGGCGCGCGAGCGCGGAATGCTGGAACGCTCGTAAACGCGTTGCACTCGGGCGCCCGTGGATTACCCTTCCCCGCGAGACCGGGGAGGGGTTTTTTCTTTCCGGCAGGCAGGGAAAGACCGCGATGACCGAACCGATCCGCTGGGGCGTGCTGGGCGCCTCGAAATTCGCGCTGGGCGCCATGGCCCGCGCGATCCATTCCGCCGAAGGCTCGGAGTTCGCCGCGCTGGCCACCTCGTCGCCGGACAAGGCCGCACCGTTTCGCGCGTTCCAGCCGCGCCTCAGGCTGCATGCCGACTACCAGTCGCTGCTCGACGATCCCGAGATCGACGCGGTCTACATCCCGCTGCCGAACGCCATGCATGTCGAATGGACGCTCAAGGCGCTCGATGCGGGCAAGCACGTGCTGTGCGAAAAGCCGCTCGCCATGAAGGCCGAGGCGTTCGACGCGGTGATCGCCAGGCGCGACGCCACCGGGCTGATGGCGGCCGAGGCCTACATGATCGTGCATCACCCGCAATGGGTGCGCGCGCGCGATCTGGTGCAGGGCGGCGCGATCGGCGCGCTGCGCCATGTCGATGCGACGTTCAGCTTCAACAACGCCGCCCAGACCGACAACATCCGCAACAAGCCCGAAACCGGCGGCGGCGGGCTGCCCGATATCGGCGTCTATGCCTTCGGCTCGGTCCGTTTCGTCACCGGGCAGGAGCCGCAGACGATCCACCATGCCAATATCCGCTACGAGAACGACGTCGACGTCTATGCGCATGTCGCCGCCGGTTTCGAGGGATTCGACTATTCGGGCATGGTGTCGATGCGGCTGTTCCCGCGCCAGGAGGTGACGTTCCACGGCGAGGAGGGCGTGCTCAGGATGCTGTGCCCGTTCAACGCCAACACCTTCGGGCAGGCCGAGCTGACGCTGGAGACCGAGGGCAAGCGCGTGCTGCATGAACGCTGGCCGGGCGTCGATCATTACAAGCTCCAGGTCGAGGCCTTTACCGCCGCGGTCCATGGCGCCGATTACGCCTGCCCGCTGGAGTTCAGCCGGGGCACGCAGGCGATGATCGACATGGTCTATGCGGCGGGCGGTCGCGGGAACGGCTGACAGGGCCGGCGGTTGAACCGGGACACATCACCGGAGGCAACCGCGATGGCAGATCCCAGGACAATCCTCGTGCTCGGCGCGCATGGCGTGACGGGCCGGGAAATCGTGACACAGGCGGTGGCGCGGGGCCATCGCGTCCGCGCCGCCGAAATGGAATGGCCCGACGACGCGCCCCCGGCGGGGCCGAATGTCGAGCGCGTGACCGCGAACGTGATCGAGGACGATCTCGGCCCCGTCGTCGATGGGGTCGACGCGGTGATCTCTGCGCTTGGCGTGCCGGGCGATCCGGCGACTCTGCTGGACCCGCCGCCTCTCTACACCACCGGCACGCGCAACCTGATCGACGCGATGGAGGCGCGGGGCGTCTCGCGTCTCGTGACGATCTCGGCCAGCTTCGTCGTTACCCATGATCGCGGCCCCGCGCTGTTTCGCACCACTGCGATCCCGGCGCTGACCCGCGTGCTCCAGCAGATGCGCGACATGGAAGAGATGCTGCGCGCGAGCCGCCTCGACTGGACCGCGGTGCGCCCCGGCTGGCTGCTGCCCGAGCCCCTGACCGGCGATTACGTGGTGGTGCCCGACGTGATCCCCGAGGATCTGATCCGCACCCGCCACGCCGATCTGGCGCAGTTCATGCTGCATTGCACGGAGACGGGCGAGTGGTCGCGCCAGACCCCGGCCATCGCGCGGGCGGAGGCCGAGGCGCTGAGTTCGTCCTTCGAGGTGGTCAAGGAAATGCTGGCCTGACCGGCCAGATGAAACGGGCCGGGCGCGCGACGCGCCCGGCCCGCGGCAAGAAGGCTCAGCCCTCCATCTTCTCCAGCTCGTCGATCATGCCCTCGATCATCGACAGCCCCTTGTCCCAGAAGGCCGGGTCGGAGGCGTCGAGGCCGAAGGGCGCCAGAAGCTCCTTGTGGTGCTTTGAGCCGCCCGCCTTCAGCATTTCGAAATACTTCTCCTGGAAGTCCTCGCCGCCCTCTTCGTAGACCGCGTAGAGCGCGTTCACGAGCCCGTCGCCGAAGGCGTAGGCATAGACGTAGAAGGGCGAATGCACGAAGTGCGGGATATAGGCCCAGAAGCTCTCATAGCCCGGTGCGAAGTCGAAGACCGGCCCGAGGCTCTCGGCCTGAACGCTCATCCACAGCGCGTCGATGTCGTCCGGCGTCAGCTCCCCCTGCGCGCGCGCGGCGTGCAGCTTGCACTCGAAATCGTAAAACGCGATCTGGCGCACGACCGTGTTGATCATGTCCTCGACCTTGCCGGCGAGCAGCACCTTGCGCTCGTTGGTGTCCTTGGCCTTGGCGAGCAGCTTGCGGAAGGTCAGCATTTCGCCGAACACCGACGCCGTCTCGGCCAGCGTCAGCGGGGTGGAGGAGAGAAGCTCGCCCTGACCCGCCGCGAGGCGCTGATGCACGCCGTGGCCCAGCTCATGCGCCAGCGTCATCACGTCGCGCGGTTTGCCCAGGTAGTTCAGCATCACGTAAGGGTGCACGGTCGAGACGGTCGGATGCGCGAAGGCGCCCGGCGCCTTGCCCGGCTTCACCGCCGCGTCGGTCCAGCCCTCGTCGAAGAAGGGTTTCGCCAGCTCGGCCATGCGCGGGTCGAAATCGCCGTAAGCCTCCTCGACCATGGCGCGCGCCTCGTCCCAGCCGACGATCCGGTCGGTCTCCATCGGCAGCGGCGCGTTGCGGTCCCAGACCTGCATCCGCTCGAGCCCGAGCCATTTCGCCTTGAGCGCGTAGTAGCGGTGCGACAGGCGCGGATAGGCCGCGACCACCGCGTCGCGCAGCGCCTCGACCACCTCGGGTTCGACATGGTTGGCGAGGTGGCGCCCGGTCTGCGGCGTCGGCATGCCGCGCCAGCGATCCTCGATCTCCTTTTCCTTGGCGAGCGTGTTGTGCACGCGCGAGAACAGGCGGATCTGCGTCTTGAACACCCGCGCCAGCTCGCGCATCGCGGCCTCGCGCTTGGTGCGGTCCTGCTCGGTCAGAAGGTTGAGCGTGCCCTCGATCCCCAGCTCCTCGCCATCGACGGTGAAGGTCAGCCCGGCGATGGTCTCGTCGAACACCTTGTTCCACGCGGCGGCGCCGACGCTCGACTGGTCGTGCAGGAACTTCTCCAGCTCGTCGGAAAGCTGGTAGGGCTTCATCGCGCGCATCCGCTCGAAGACGGGGCGGTAGCGGTTCAGCTCCTGGCTCTGGCCGAGCAGGGTTTCGAGCCGATCCTCGTCGAGCCGGTTGAATTCCAGCCCGTAGAAGACAAGCGGGGTGGTATAGGCGGTGATCCGGTCCTGGCAGTCCGACATGAACTTGGCGCGTTCGCTATCGGTGGTCTGCTGGTAGTAGCGCAGCCCCGCATAGGACATGATCCGGCCCGCGACGATGTCGATGCGCTCGTAGCGCTGCACCGCCTCGAGCAGCCCGGCCGCGTCGAGTGTGGCGAGCTTGCCCTCGTAATCGGCGGCGAACGCAGCGCAGGCCTTTTCCAGCCAGTCGATGTCGTTCTTGATCTCGGCGCTGTCGGGCGCGGGGTAAAGATCGGTCAGGTCCCATTCCGGCAGGTTGCCCAAGGGGCGGCCCCCGGTCTCGGTCGCGGCGTCGAAGCGGGGCTGTCGGGTCATGATCTGGCCTTCTCGTGAATTCATGGATGAAAGAGATATGGGTAGCTCGGGGGCGTCTCAACCCGTGTCAGCCATCCATCGCGGCATCGGGCAGGGCGCGCGCCTTTTGAAACGTGGCCTGCGCCTCGTCGAGATCGCCCTCGGCGGCGGTCTCGACCCGCTGGTCGGCATTGACGGTAAAGCACAGATCGGCGCGCACCGGGTAGTGATCCGAGCCGATGCCGCCCAGCACCTCGAAATCGGCCATGGCGAGGCCCTGTTGCCACAGGATCTGGTCGAGCGGCCATTTCATCCACCACGAATTGGCGTCGAAGCTGGGCATCGGGCCGCGCCCGGCGCGCGGGTCGATCAGCCGCCCCAGCCGCAGCGTGCGGCGCGCGGTCCGCTCCCACGGCGTGGCGTTGAAATCGCCCGCCACCAGCGCTGGCAGCACGCCGTCACGCGCGCCCATCGCCGCCTCCAGCATGGTCGCGTCGCGCAGCGTCGAGGGCTGGCCCAGCTGCGGCGGGCGGGGATGCACGCCGAACACCCGCAGCTTGCCCGCAGGGTGCGCCAGCACCCCGTCGAAAAGCGGCGTGTCGGCGCCGAAGGGAAAGCGCATCTGCGCGCTGTCGAAGGGATGACGCGAAAACACGTGCATGCCGTAATAGGTGGCGTCGGAAGGGATGTCCTGTTCGTGGTGGGCGTAATCGGCGTCGAGCGCGGCGAGCGCCTCGTCCCACCATTCATTGGTCTCCAGCACGAAGAACAGGTCGGGGTTCTCGTCGCGGGCGAGCGCGATCACCTCACCGACCTGCCGGTTCGAGCGCTGGACATTGGCCACGATGACGCTGAGCCGTTCCTCGGGCGCGCAGCTCGCCTCGCCCGGATCCATCTTCGCGGCGAGCGGCTGGTAGGGCCAGAGCCGCCAGCCGTGATAGGCGAGTGCGGCGATGGCCAGCACCGTCATCCAGCGCGCGGCGCCGTGGCCGATGCCGCCCAGCGCCACCATGAGGGTCCAGACCAGCACGATGGCGGCGGCGAATTGCAGGCGCGGGAAATCGAGATAGCGCACCCACCACGCGTCGGTCTCCAGCAGCGGCAGCAGCGAGGCCATGGCGAGCAGGGCGAGGATGATCCCCGCGATCACGGCGGCGGCATGTCTCATGCGGCGCTGTCTCCCCCATAGGCGGCGAGCATGTCCCGAAGATCCTCCAGCGTGTTGATCTCGTCGAGCGGCTTGTCATGGCGCCAGCGCAGCATGCGCGGAAAGCGCAAGGCGACGCCGGATTTGTGGCGCGGGCTGGGCTGGATGCCTTCGAAGCCGATCTCGAAGACGTGCTCGGGTTTCACGTGACGCACCGGGCCATAGCGTTCGAGCGTGTTCTTGCGCACCCATGCGGTGATCTGGCGGAACTCGGCATCGGTCAGCCCGCTATAGGCCTTGGTGAAGGGCACCAGCCCGTTGCCGTCCTTCACCGCGAAGGTGAAATCGGTGAACATGTTGGCGCGCCGTCCCGATCCGGCCTGCGCATAGACCATGACGGCGTCGATGGTGAGCGGGTCGACCTTCCACTTCCACCAGTCGCCCTTCTTGCGCCCCGCCAGATAGGGGCTGTCCGCACGCTTCAGCATCAGCCCCTCGGCCATCAGCTCGCGCGAACGGGCGCGCTCGCGGGCGAGCTGGTCGAGGCTTTCGACCGGCACCAGAGGCGAAAGCCGGAACGGCGCCTCTGGCGGCAGGCCGCGGCCCAGCGCGTCGAGCCGGGCGCGCCGTTCGGCGAAGGGCAGGGCGCGGATGTCCTCGCCGTCCTGCTCCAACAGGTCGTAGCCCATGAGGATCGCTGGCGCCTCGGTCAGAAGCTTCTTCGGCACGGTCTTGCGGCCGATGCGCTTTTGCAGCGCGTTGAATGACAGCGGCACCTCGTCGCCCCAGCCCAGCACCTCGCCGTCGATCACCGTGCCCATGGGCAGGAAATCCTTCATGCGCGCCAGTTCGGGGAACCGGTCTGTCATCAGCTCTTCGCCGCGCGACCAGAGGTGATGATCGCCGCCGCGCAGGATCAGCTGGCCGCGGATGCCGTCCCATTTGCGCTCGGCCATCCAGTCGCCCGGATCGCCCAGCTCCTCGGGGTCGTCGAGCTGGTAGGCGAGGTAGAAGGGATAGGGGCGCGACAGGCTGGCGGTCGGGTCGGGCGCGTGGACGAGGCTGTGCCAAGTGATGTCGTCGGGCGTCCACGATCCCATCAGCCGATGCGTGAGCTCCGCCTCGTCGATGCCGGTGGCCTGCGACAGCGCCCTTGTCATCAGCTTCTGGCTGACGCCGACGCGAAAGCCCCCGGTGAGCAGCTTGGTGAACAACAACCGCTCGGTCGGGCCGAGCCTGTCCCATGCGGCGAGGATGCCCGCCTTGCGCGCGGCCTCGTCCTGTTTCGACAGGCGGCGGATCTCGCCGATCCAGTGGCTGAGCGGCCGGTCCTCCTCGGCCTCGGCGGGCGGCAGCACGAGCGAGATCGTCTCCGCCAGATCGCCGACGATGGGATAGGCCTCCTCGAACAGCCATAGCGGGATGCCCGCCCGCTCGGCGGCCCATTCGCGCAGCACGGTGGCGGTGATGGTGCGGCGCGGGCGGCGGCCCGAGAAAAGTGCGATGGTCCAGAGCCTGTCGGCGTCGGGCGCCTCGCGGAAATACTCGGCCATCGCCGCCACCTTCTTGGTGGTGCGGGTGGTCTGATCGACGGCGCGGAAAAGCTCGGCAAAGCGCTTCATGCCGTCTCGCCCTCGCTCTCGGCGTCGAAATTCTCGCCGGAGTACTCGGTCGAGACGATGGCGGCGTCATACCCTTCGCTCTCCAGCCAACGGCGAAAGACGGTCGTGTAGCCATGGGTGACAAAGATGCGCGACGCGCCTGTTTCGCGGATCGCGGCGTTCAGCCCCGGCCAATCGGCATGGTCCGACATGATGAAGCCCCGGTCCGCCGCCCGCCTGCGCCGCACGCCCCGAAGCGCCATCCAGCCGCTGGCAAAGGCAGTGGAGGCGGGCTTGCCCGGCAGGTTGAAGCGCCGCGACCACGGGCCGCCCAAGCCCGAGGGCGTGGCGACGACGAGCCCGCCCGCGAGCGATTTGAGATCGGTGTCGGGCGTCACCCGGATCGTGTCGGGCAGCTTGATGCCTTGGGCGCGCAGCACCGCGTTGGTGTTTTCCACCGCGCCATGGGTCAGGATCGGGCCGATCGAGGGATCGGCGAGCGTGAGGATCCGCTGGGCCTTGCCCAGCGCATAGGCGCCGATGAGCGAGAACCGCCCCTCTGCGGCGTTGGCGGCCCACCAGGCATTGAGATCGGCGGCCAGCGCGTCCTGCGGCGTCCATTTGAACACCGGCAGGCCGAAGGTGGATTCGGTGATGAAGGCGTCGCACTTCACCGGCTCGAACGGCGTGGAAAGCCCGTCATCGACGGTCTTGTAATCGCCCGAGGCGACCCAGACCTCGCCTTTGCGCTCGACCCGGATCTGCGCCGAGCCGGGGACGTGGCCCGCCGGGTGGAACGACACGGTGACATCGCCGATGCTGCGCGTCTCGCCATAGCGGATCGTGTCGAGGGAAATGTCGCCCAGGCGATGCCGCATCACCGGCGCGGCGATGTCGGTGGCAAGGTAGCGTCGCATCCCCTCATGCGCGTGATCGGCATGGCCGTGGGTGACGAGCGCGCGGTCGACCGGGTGCCACGGGTCGATATAAAAATCGCCCGCTTCGCAATAGATGCCCCGGTCGGTGAAGGTCAGAAGATCGGCCATGATCCCGAGGGTAGCGCGGGCGCCGGAACCGGGTAGGGCGTATTTGGGGAGTGATGAAAGGACAAGCGGCCCGCCCGGCCTTTCACCATTCCCAAAATACGCCGGGGGGCGGCGCAGCCGCGGGGGCAGCGCCCCCTCGCGGCTCAGGCCACTTCGCTCAGCGCGGGTTTGGGCGTGATGCCCAGCGCGTGGCAGACATCGCGCGTCAGGTCCGGCTTGTTGAGCGTATAGAAATGCAGATGCTCCACCCCGCCCGCGATCAGCTTGTCGCACAGCTCGGTCGCCAGCGCCGTGGCCAGAAGGTCGGCCTCGGCCTGATCGGCGGCGTGGTCGAAACCGTCGGCCACGACCTGCGGGATCGAGGTGCCGCACATGGCGGCGAATTTGCGCGCGCCCTTCCAGTTCTCGATCGGCAGGATGCCGGGGATGATCGGCGCGTCGATCCCCGCCTTCACGCAGGCATCGCGAAACCTAAAGAAGGTGTCCGCCTCGAAGAAGAACTGCGTGATCGCGCTATGCGCGCCCGCGTCGAACTTGCGCTTGAGGTGCTCGACATCGGCCAGCGCGTGACCGGCATCGGGATGCGGCTCGGGATAGGCGCCGACGCGGATGCGGAAATTGCCGCGCTTCGCCAGCGCCTCGATCAGCTCGACCGAGCCCGCGAAACCCTCGGGATGGGCGCGAAACCCGCCCGAGCCTTTCGGCGGATCGCCCCGGAGCGCGACGATCTCCGCGACGCCCGCCTTGGCGTAGCCGTCGACGATCTCCATCGTCTCGGCCCGGGTCGCGTCGACGCAGGTCAGATGCGCCGCGACCCGCAGATCGGTCTTCTTGTGGATCGCGTCCACCGCCTCATGCGTCAGCTTGCGGGTCGTGCCGCCCGCGCCATAGGTCACGGAGACGAACTCCGGTCCCATCGGCGCCAGCGCCTGCACCGTGTCCCAAAGACGGAATGAACCTTCGATGTTCTTCGGCGGAAAGAATTCGAAACTGACGGCGGGGCGGGTCATGGACGGTCTCCTATGGGCTGTGGACCTTGTCGCAGATGGGGGGACGTGAGACAAATTCATAACCCTCACGACAATGATGAGTTTCACTTGCACATCGAGTTCCGCCACCTGCGCACCATCAAGGCGATCCACGACACCGGCGGTCTGGCGCGGGCGGCCGACCTTCTGAACATCACGCAATCGGCGCTGAGCCACCAGATCAAGGGCATCGAGGATCAGGCCGGGGTCGAGCTCTTCGTGCGCCGCTCCAAGCCGCTCAAGCTTTCGGCGGCGGGGATGAAGCTTCTGGCCGCGGCCGAGGACATCCTGCCGCGCGTCGCTGATCTCGAGGCCGAGTTCGCCGGGCTGATCGCGGGCAAGTCCGGGCGCATGCATATCGCGATCGAGTGCCACGCCTGTTTCGAATGGCTGCTCCCGGTGCTGGAGCAGTTCCGTAAGGCCTGGCCCGAGGTCGATGTCGACATCCGCCCCGGTCTCGCCTTCGACGCGCTGCCGGCGCTGAGGCGCGAGATGGTCGATCTGGTGATCTCGTCGGATCCCGAGCCGCTGCCCGAGACCGATTTCACGCCGCTGTTCGATTACGAGCCGGTCTTCGTCGCCTCCTCGGCCAATCCGCTGGCCGCGAAGGACTTCGTCGAGGCGCGCGATTTCGCGGACCAGACGCTGATCAGCTACCCGGTGGAGCGGACCCGGCTCGATGTCTTCACCGAGCTTCTGATCCCCGCGCGGGTGGAGCCCGCGGCGATCCGGCAGGTGGAGCTGACGGCGGTGATCCTGCTGCTCGTGGCCTCCAATCGCGGCGTCGCGGTGCTGCCCGATTGGGTGGTGCGGCAGCTGCGGCACAACGCCGATTTCGTGACCCGGCCCCTGACCGCCCAGGGCAAGACACGCAGGCTTTTCGCCGCGACCCGCGCGGATGACACCGCGCGGCCTTACATCGCGCATTTCACCCGTCTGGCGCGTCAGGAGGCGGTGAAGCTGCAAAGGGGCTAGGCGGGCCGCCGCTTGGCCCCTTGCCGCGATGGCGCTGAGCGGCTATGGCCGCTTGATCCGTGACATCTCAGGGCCCCGAAGGGCCTGACAGCCCAAAGCCTCAGGAGGCCCCGATGGCCCGTTCCGCCAATCTCAACGTGATGATGAAGACCGCCCGCCGCGCCGGTCGCGCGCTGCTCAAGGACTTCGCCGAGGTCGAGCAGCTGCAGGTCTCGACCAAGGGGCCGGGCGATTTCGTCACCCGCGCCGACCGCCAGGCCGAGCAGACCATCCGCGAGGCGCTGATGGAGGCGCGGCCCTCCTATGGCTTCCTGGGCGAAGAGGGCGGCCCGGTCGAGGGCGAGGATCCGACCCGGCGCTGGATCGTCGACCCGCTTGATGGCACCACGAACTACCTGCACGGCATGCCGCACTGGGCGATCTCGATCGCGCTGGAGCACAAGGGCAAGATCGTCGCCGGCGTGATCTACGATCCGGTCAAGGACGAGATGTTCCACGCCGAGAAGGGCGAGGGCGCATGGCTCAACGAAGGCCGGTTGCGGGTGTCGGCGCGGCATCGTCTCGTCGAATCGATCTTCTCGACCGGCGTGCCCTGCGCCGGGCGCCGCACGCTGCCCGCGATGATCCAGGATCTCGCGCGGATCGCCCCCGAGGTCGCGGGGCTGCGCCAATACGGCTCCTCCGCGCTCAACATGGCCTATGTCGCCGCCGGGCGCACCGAAGGCTACTGGGAGCGCGAGACCAGGATCTGGGACATCGCGGCGGGCATGATCATCGCCACCGAGGCCGGGGGCTTCGTCGGTGCGATCCGCGAAGGCCACGATCCGCTGGAGCATGGCGACGTGGTCGTGGCCAATGCCGACATCTTCGAGAAATTCGCCAAGCTGGTCCGCGCCCGCGCGGCCTGATCCTCATGGCCGGGCGCCGGGTCACCGCGCCCGGCCATGAAGGGGCGGGCAGGGGGCGCGATGGCCGCTGCGGTATGCGGCGGCACCCCATGCGTGCGCGTCCAGAAGGCCGGGCCGCCCCGGCGCAGCCAGACCGGCAGCGTCAGCGCCAGACCGGCCGCGAAGCCGCCCGCATGGGCCCAGTAGGCCACCCCGCCCGTGCTCGCGTCCATGCCGATCCCGCCCAGCACCTGCAGCCCGAACCACACCACCAGCACCGCCCAGGCCGGGACCGGCACCAGCTTCAGGATCACGATCAGGAAGACGAGGATGTCGATCCGCGCGCGCGGGAACAGCAACAGATAACCGCCCATCACCCCGGCGATCGCGCCCGAGGCGCCGATGGTCGGGATCGGCGAAAAGGGTTCGGCCCCGAACTGCGCGAGATTGGCGGCCACGCCCGAGGCGAGGTAGAAGCCGAGATAGGCGCCATGGCCCATCTGCTCTTCGAGGTTGTCGCCGAAGATGAACAGAAACAGCATGTTGCCCGCAAGGTGCAGCAAGCCGCCATGCAAGAACAGCGCGCTGACCAGCGCCACCGGGTTCTCGGCCTGCGACAGCCGCGCCGGGATCATCGCCCAGTCGTAGTACAGCCGGGCGAGATCCGCGCCGGTGTCGAGCGTGACCACCATCCACAGATAGATCGCGACGTTGATCGCGATCAGGCTCCAGGTGACCCAGGGCCGCGCCTGCGCGGGGTTGTGGTCGCGGATCGGAAACATGCGGGGGGCCCTTGGCTCAAGCTCGGCGCGGCGCGGGCCGCGGCCGCAGCATGGCGCATGATCCGCCGCTCCGCCATGGCCCTTTGGCCGTGGCGCGCGTGGCTGGCCGCCCGAAGGCGGCCGGTTCGAGGCGCCGGGCACCGGCATCCCGTTGCGCTTGTGCTTTACCGTCCCGCTTGCGCGTCGTAAGCCTGCCTTCGGGCCCGCGTGGTGGAATGGTAGACACACGAGACTTAAAATCTCCTGCCCTCAGGGCGTGCCGGTTCGAATCCGGCCGCGGGTACCACGATACGGGCAGAGCAGAGGAGCGCCACATGACCGGTGTCACGCTGATTTCGACGGGCGGCACCATCGCCTCGCGCCATTCCGAGCAAGACGGCGCCGTCACCGCATCGCTCGCCGGCGCGGCGCTGATGGGCATGCTGCACGATCCGCTCGACGGGATCGATGTCCGGGTGCAGGAATTCCGCGAGCTCAACAGCTTCGCGCTCACCCTCGCGGATGCGCATGGGCTCGTTGCCGCGATCCGCACGGCTCTCGACGCGCCCGACTGCGCGGGCGTCGTCGTCACCCACGGCACCGACACGATGGAGGAAAGCGCCTATCTCGCCGATATCCTCGTGGCGGGGGACAAGCCGGTCGTGTTCACCGGCGCGCAGCGCCACGCGGGCGATCCCGACAGCGACGGGCCGCGCAACATCGCCGACGCGATCCGGGTGGCGGCGGCGCCGCAGGCCCGCGGCATCGGCGCGGTGATCCTGTTCGAGGGCGAAATCCACGCCGCGCGCGACGTGACCAAGGCGCATACCTCGCGCACCGACACCTTCCGCTCGCCCGGCGCGGGCAAGCTGGGCGAGGTCGATCTTGGCGAGGTGCATCTCTACCGCCATCCGGGCGCGCGCCGCATCGTCGCCGATGCCGGCCTGGCCGAGGGGGTCGAACTGCTGAAGCTCGGTCTCGGGGCCACGCCCGCCTTGCTGGAGTTCTGCGCGCAGTCCGGCGCGCCCGGCGTCGTGATCGAGGGCTTTGGCCGGGGCAACGCGCCTCGCGGCTTCGCGCCGGTCGTGGCGCGGCTGACGCAGGCCGGGGTGCCGGTGCTTCTGGCGTCGCGCTGCTTCGAGGGGCGCACGCGCGCGGTCTACGGGGCCGATAGCGGCGGCACCACGCTGGTCGAGGCGGGCGCGCTGATGACCGGCACGCTGCCGGGGCTCAAGTCGCGGCTGCTGCTGGCGGCGCTGCTGGGGCAGGGGGCGGGGCGGGACGAGATCGCCGCGGCGCTCCTGCGCGCCTAGCCCAGCGGAAAGGCCGCTTCGAAGCAAAAACCCTCCGGGTCGAAGTCGAAGCTGACGTCGGCCCCCAGCTCGGCCCGGAGCACCTGGCCGATCATCTTGGTGCCAAAGCCGCTCCGGGCCGGCGCCACCACCGGCGGGCCGCCGCGTTCGCGCCATGACAGGCGCAGCCGGTGTCCCGGCTCCAGCGCGACATCGACCTGCACATGGCCCGCGGCGCAGGACAGCGCGCCGTATTTCAGCGCGTTGGTCACCAGCTCGTGAAACGCCATGGAGAGCGACGTGGCCTGCCGCGCCGACAGCCGGATCTCGGGGCCGGTGACGCGCAGCCGCGCCGCGCCGCCCGCCTCGCGGCGCGTGAAGTCGAGCAGGTCGCGCAGCTCGGCCTCCGCGCCGTCATTGCCGGTGAGCGCGTCATGCGCCTGCGACAGCGCCTTCAGCCGCGACACGAACTGCTCGGCATCGGGGCGGGCAAGGGTCTGCCGGGCGATGCCCGCGACCACGCCGAGCGTGTTCTTCACCCGGTGGCGCATCTCGTCGAACATGACCCGAAGCTGCCGCTCGGCGCTTTGGCGGCGGGTGATGTCGCGCAGGATCACCGACCAGCTTTCCTGCCCCGGCAGGCCGGTCTCGCCGATCGGGGTGAGCGTCACCTCGAAGACCGATCCGTCGGCATGGCTGGCCTCGAACAGGATCTCCGCCGTTTCCGGCGCCTGCGCGACCGTGCGCGCGAACCAGCCGGGCTGGGCGTCGAAGGCGATCGCCTCGTCGACCGGGCGGCCCTGTGCGGCGGTCTCGTCGGGGCCCAGAAGCCGCGCGGCGCTGGCATTCCAGCTGCGCAACCGGCCCGCGCCGTCGACCCGCAGGATGGCGTTGGGCGACCGGCGCACGATCGCGGCCAGTTCGTCGGCCTCGCGCTTTGCGCGGCGCAGCTCTTCTTCATAGGCGCGCCGTTCACGCGCATCGAAGATGGTGTAGTCGAACCGGGTGAAGCCGCCATCCGCGTCGCGCCGCGCCACGCCGCTGATCAAGACCGGCAGGGGTGGCCCGTCCGCGACCTGCAGCGCGCAGGAAATCTCGCGCACGAAGCCCTGCAGCCGCATCATCGGCGCGAGGTGGGTTTCGTAATACATCCGCCCCGGCAGGGTAAGCATTTCGGGCAGGCTGCGCGGCGCGTCCCCGTTCCGGCCGCCGGGGTCGAGCCAGCCCGCCAGCGTGGCGTTGACATATCGCAGCCGCCCGTCAGGATCGGTCACCGCGATGCCGCAGGGCGCGTCCTCGATCAGCTCGGCGGCGGCATCGAGGTGGCGAGGCCCGGCACCGGCGGTCATCAGCCCTGTCCGAGATAACCGCGCATTTCCGTCACCACGATGTCCGGGACGGTCATGTGCGGGCAGTGGCCCGTGGCCGGGATCACCCGCAGGGTCGTGCCCGGCACGCTGTCGCGCATCCATTCCGCCACCGGCATCGGCACCAGCGCGTCGTCGTCGCAATGCAGGATCAGCGACGGGTGCCGCGCGCGCTCAAAGGCGCCGCGCTGGTCGGCGAAGAAGGTGACATGACCGAAATGCCGCGCGATGGCCGGGTCGGTGCGGCAGAAACTCCGGGTCAGCTCCTCGGCGGCGGGGGCGCCGGCGGGCTGGCCCGCGATGGTCGGCGCCATCTGCGCCGACCAGCCGAGATGGTTCTCGTCGAGAAAGCCCACCAGACCTTCGAGATCCTCGCACGAAAAACCGCCCCGGTAGCCCTGCGTGGCGTCATCGAGAAAGGACGGGCTGGGCGAAACCATCACCAGCCGCGACACGCGCTCCGGCGCGCGGGCGGCGGCGAGCAGCGCGATGCTGGCGCCGACCGAATGGCCGACCAGCACCGCGCCAGAGAGGTCAAGCTCGGCGAGGATCTCCCACAGATCCTCGGCATGGGCGTCGAGATCGGCGTAGCGATGCGGCGCATAGGCCGACAGGTCGGATTGCCCCATGCCGGTCAGGTCGTAGGTGACGACCTTGCGGCTGTCCTCGAAGGCCGGGGCGACCTGCCGCCACATCGTCCCGTCGCAGCCGAAGCCGTGAACGAAGACGATCGGCGCGCCGTCATCCTGCCCGGTCGTCACGACGTTGTTGCGCTCGGTCGCTGTCGTTTCCATGGCCTGCCTGTCCTGTCCCTGGGGCCATGTTAGGCCAGCCATGGGGGGAATTCCACGCCTCGCGCAGGGGAAAGGACCGATCGCGGCGGAGCGGGATCAGATCAGGCTCTGGTCGCGCGCCATCATCGCGGCATGGGTGCGGTTGCGCGCGCCGAGCTTGCGGCACAGCGTCTTGACGTGCAGCTTGACGGTCACCTCCTGGATGTCGCGGTCGATGGCGATCTCCTTGTTGGACTTGCCCTGCGTCAGCCCTTCGAGCACCTGCCGTTCGCGCGGGGTGAGCAGCCCGTCGGCGGCGGATTTCTCGTCCGGGGCGCTCATGAAGTCGATCGGGGCATAGGTTTCGCCCATCACCATGAACTTCACCGCGTTGACGAGCGAGCGGGCCGCCATGGTCTTGGGCAGGAAACCCGCCGCCCCGGCGGCGAGCGCGGCCTCGGCGATGCGGCGGTCGGCGCTGCCGGAGATCAGCGCCACCGGGTTGCCGCCCGCCGCCTCGAGCGCGCGGCGCAGCCCTTCGAGCCCCTGCATGCCCGGCATCATGTAGTCGAGCAGCACCAGCTCGAACGGCCCGTCGCGGCGCAGCGTGGCCATCGCCTCGCTGTGGCTGCCGGCCTGGGCCACCCGCATGCCGCCATCGTTCTCGAGATAGGTGGCCAGCATTTCCCGGACGAGATCATGGTCGTCGGCGATCAGGATGCGCATCTGGTTCTCCGCTTGCGGTTGTCGGCGTCTGTCCTAGTCATGCCTCAATATCCTTTCCGAAATCCGGTTATTTCGTGACGAATGGCCGATCCGAAGCAAATGACGATGCGTCCCGGCGTGTTGAATCGTGCAAGATCGGCGATCCTGTACAATTGGAGATAGAACGAAGATCGAACCTACCCCATCGCATAGGATACATGTGCGGATGCAACATGGTTTGAAAAGGCGCAACCGCGCAATCTTGCGGGACCGCAACCGAGGGGTGATTCGACATGTTCAAGGCCTTGAAACCCGCCCTGACCGCCCTCTTCGTGCTGGCCGCGCCGGGTCTCGCGGCGGCACAACCGGACGGGATCGCCCTGACGCTCAGCAGCCCCGAATTGGGGGTGACGTCGCTCGATCTTGCGGCGCTCGACGCCATGCCGCAGGAAAGCTTCGTCACCGGCACGATCTGGACCGATGGCGACGCGCAGTTCTCGGGCGTGCCGCTGGCGGCGCTGCTCGACCGGATGGGGGTCGACCCCGAGGCCGGCACGGTGGAGCTGGTGGCGCTCAACGACTACCGGATCGAGATCCCGATCGACGAGATCGACGATACCGCGCCGATCGTGGCGACGCGGGTGAACGGCGCGGTGATGCCGGTGCGCGAAAAGGGGCCCTACTGGGTGGTCTATCCCTATGATCTCGCGCCGCGCTACCGCACCGAGACGACCTTCGCGCGCAGCATCTGGCAGTTGGCGCAGGTGAACGTCGCGGACTGAACCCGCCGGGCTGCGCGGGCGGCCGTGGGGGAGGGCGTCGGGCCAACCGGCCGGGACCGCCTTTCGCGTGGTTGCGCCGACGCCGGGCTAAGGGCATCTTCGCGCCGAATCGGCCCGGGAGGACGCCCATGACCCATCTTCTCCATCGCTCCACGCGTATCCAGCCGCGCCGCGCCGTCGCGGCGCAGGGGCTCACCATCACCGACAGCGAGGGGCGCGATTACATCGACGCCTGCGGCGGTGCCGCCGTCTCCTGTCTCGGCCATGGCCACCCGGAGGTGATCGCGGCGCTGCACCGGCAGGCCGACACGGTTGCCTATGCGCATACCGGCTTCTTCACCACCGAGGCCGCCGAGGCGCTGGGCGACCGGCTGGTGGCCGACGCGCCCGACGGGATCGGCCATGCCTATCTCGTCTCGGGCGGCTCCGAGGCGGTCGAGGCGGCGCTCAAGCTCGCGCGGCAATACGCGACCGAGCGCGGCGAAGATGGCCGCCGCCACGTGATCGCCCGGCGCCAGAGCTACCACGGCAACACGCTGGGCGCGCTGGCGGCGGGCGGCAATGAATGGCGCCGGGCGCAGTTCAGGCCGCTCCTGATGGAGACGCATCACATCGCGCCCTGCTTTGCCTATCGCGAGCAGGAAGAGGGCGAGAGCGAGGCGGAGTATGCCGCCCGCGCGGCGGGCGAGCTGGAGGCCAAGATCCGGGAACTCGGCCCCGAAAGCGTCCTGGCCTTCGTGGCCGAGCCGGTGGTCGGCGCCACGGCGGGGGCGGTGCCGCCGGTGGGCGATTACTTCAAGCGGATCCGCGAGATCTGCGACCGGCACGGGGTGCTCCTGATCCTCGACGAGGTGATGTGCGGCATGGGCCGGACCGGCACGCTGCATGCCTGCGAGCAGGAGGGCATCGCGCCCGACCTGATGACCGTGGCCAAGGGGCTTGGCGGCGGCTACCAGCCGATCGGCGCGGTGCTGCTGAGCCAGAAGATCTTCGACGCGATCTCCGGCGGCTCGGGCTTCTTCCAGCATGGCCATACCTATATGGGCCACCCGATGGCGGCGGCGGCGGCCTTGGCGGTGCAGGAAGTGATCGCGCGCGACGATCTGCTCGCCAATGTGCGCGAGATGGGCGGGCATCTGCGCGACCGGCTGACCGAAGGCTTTGGCGCCCATCCGCATGTCGGTGACATCCGGGGGCGGGGGCTGTTCCAGGCGATCGAGCTGGTGGCCGACCGCGAGACCAAGGCGCCGTTCGATCCCGGCCTGAAGCTGCACGCCCGGATCAAGGCGGCGGCGATGGAAGAGGGGCTCATGGTCTACCCGATGGGCGGCACGATCGACGGGGTGCGCGGCGATCACGTGCTTCTGGCCCCGCCCTTCATCGTCGAGCGCGCCGATATCGACCGCATCGTCGCGCGGCTGGGCCGCGCCGTGGACCATGCGCTCGGAGAGATCGCATGAGCGATCTCGTCCCCCTGAGCGATGCCGACTGGCCCGGCGGCATCGCCGACATGCTGCCCGGCTTTGCCGGCCGGCTCGATATCTACCGCGTCATGGCGCATCACCCGCGGCTTTTGCGCGCGTGGTCCGACCTGCGCCAGCACGTGGTGGTCGACACCACGCTCGGGCTGGAGCGCAGCGAGGTGGTGATCCTGCGCACCGGGGTCCGGCACGGCTCGGATTACGAATGGGGCCACCATGTCAGCCGCGCGCGCAAGCTCGGCATGGCCGAGGCGCGCATCGCCTCGATCAAGGGCCCGCTGGAGGAGATGACGCCGGAGGACGCGACCCTCGCGGGGGCGGTGGACGCGCTGCTGGAGCGCTCGCGCCTTACGCCCGCGCAGCAGGCCGGGGTGGAGGCGCTGGTCGGGCGCGAGGGGATGTTCGACCTGATGGCGACGGTCGGGTTCTACACGGTGCTGGCCTTCATCGCCAACAGCGCGGGATTGACGCTCGACGCCAACATCCGGGCCGAATTGGAGAAAACGCCCGCGCCGTAACCTGTTGACAGCGACAGGCTGTTGACTTTCACGGGAGGGGCCGCAGGCTTAGGCGGACCAATCGCCAAGGCGACCAACGAAAATCAAGAGACCAATAGGGAGAGAGCCCATGAAACAGTATCTCGTCGGAGCCGCGACCGCGCTGACGCTCGCCGCGGGTGGCGCTGCCGCGCAGGACGGCCAGAAATTCATCTCGATCGGCACCGGTGGCGTCACCGGCGTCTATTACCCGACCGGCGGCGCGATCTGCCGCCTGGTGAACCGTGGCCGCGCCGATCACGGCATCCGCTGCGGCGTCGAATCGACCGGCGGGTCGGTCTACAACATCAACGCCGTGCGCTCGGGCGAGCTCGAATTCGGCGTGGCCCAGTCCGACTGGCAGTTCCACGCGATCGAAGGCACCTCGCAGTTCGAGGAGCAGGGCGCGTTCGAAGATCTGCGCGCGGTGTTCTCGGTCCATCCCGAGCCCTTCACCGTCGTCGCCCGCGCCGATGCCGGCATCGAGACCTTCGAGGATCTCAAGGGCAAGCGCGTCAATGTCGGCAACCCCGGCTCGGGCCAGCGCGGCACCATGGAGGTGCTGATGGGCGCCATGGGCTGGACCATGGACGACTTCCAGCTCACCTCCGAGCTGCAGGCCGCCGAGCAGAGCCAGGCGCTGTGCGACAACAACATCGACGCGATGGTCTACACCGTCGGCCACCCCTCGGGCTCGATCCAGGAGGCGACCACCGCCTGCGACGCGGTGCTGGTGGAGGTTTCGGGCGAGGCCGTCGACACGCTGGTCGGGGAAAACCCCTACTACCGCACCGCCACCATCCCGGGCGGCATGTATCGCGGCAATGACGAGGACACCGCGACCTTCGGCGTCGGCGCGACCTTCGTCTCCTCGGCCACCGTGCCCGACGACGTGGTCTACGAGACCGTGAAGGCGGTGTTCGAGAACTTCGACCAGTTCAAGGGCCTGCACCCGGCCTTCGCGAACCTGACCAAGGAAGAGATGGTCGCCGATGGTCTCTCCGCGCCGCTGCATGCGGGCGCCGAGAAATACTACCGCGAGGCCGGCCTGCTCGAATGAGCGGCGCGTCACGCTGAATGACCTGCCGGGGCGTATCATCGCGCGCCCCGGCCTTGGCCGTCCGGGGGGCGGTTTTTTCTGTTTCATCGATTGAGGGGGACGCGTCCGATGGCCGACCAGCGCGAGGACCGGGATGACCGGCAATATTCGGATGACGATCTTCAGGACCTCGTCACGAGCACGGATTCGGGCGCCCGCGCGCCGGTGAACCGGGCCACCGCGACGCTGATCGCGGTCACCGCGCTCACATGGTCGCTGTTCCAGCTCTGGATCGCGCAGCCGCAGCTGTGGTTCGGCGCCTACCTGCCGGTGCTCAACTCCTCGCAGACGCGGCCCATCCACCTGATGTTCGCGATCTTTCTCGCCTTTCTCGCCTATCCGGCCTTCAAGTCGAGCCCGCGCGACCGCATTCCGCTGATCGACTGGGGGCTCGCGCTCGTCGGTGCCTTCTGCGCCTTCTACGTCTTCTGGTTTTCCGACCACCTGGCCATGACCGCGCGCTCGGGCCTGCCGACGCAGGTGCAGGTGATCATCGGCTCGGTCGGCCTCGTGGTGCTGCTCGAAGCCTCGCGCCGGGCGCTGGGACCGGCGCTGACCATCGTCGGCTCGCTGTTTCTCGCCTATGCCTATTTCGGGACCGGCTGGCTGATCCCCGACCTGGTCGAGCATGAAGGGCTCTCCTTCACCTCGCTGATCAATGCGCAGTGGCTGGATACGGCGGGCGTCTTCGGCATCCCGCTCGGCGTCTCCACCGCCTTCGTGTTCCTGTTCGTGCTGTTCGGCTCGCTCTTGGACAAGGCAGGCGCGGGCAACTACTTCATCCAGCTCGCCTTCGCGGGGCTGGGCCACCTGCGCGGCGGCCCGGCCAAGGCGGCCGTGGTCGGCTCGGCCATGACCGGTCTCATCTCCGGCTCCTCGATCGCCAACGTGGTCACCACCGGCACCTTCACCATCCCGCTGATGAAGCGGGTGGGCTTCTCGCGCGAGCAGGCGGGCGCGGTCGAGGTGGCCTCCTCGGTCAACGGCCAGATCATGCCCCCGGTGATGGGCGCCGCCGCCTTCCTGATGGTCGAGTTCATCGGCATTTCCTATATCGAGGTGATCAAGCACGCCTTCATCCCGGCGGTGATCTCCTACATCGCGCTGGTCTACATCGTGCACCTGGAGGCGCTGAAACGCGGCATGCCGGCGCTTGGCGAAAGCAAGAGCTTCGCGGGAATGATCGTGAAATTCGCGATCGGCTTCGTCGTGGCCGGCGTCGCCTTCACCGCGCTGATCTATGGCGTCGACGCGCTTGAGGCAGCGCTGCCCTCGCTCACCGCGCCGATCATGATGCTGGTGCTGGCGGCGGTCTATCTGGGGCTGCTGCGGGTCGCGGCGAAACGCCCCGACCTGGCGCTGGACGACCCCTCCGACGAGGAGATCAGGCTGCCCACCGTGGGGGAGGTCTATGCGACCGGGCTGCATTACGTGCTGCCGATCCTGGTGCTGGTCTGGTTCCTGATGGTGGAGCGGCAGAGCCCGGCCAAGTCGGCCTTCTATGCGACCTGCCTGATGCTGATCATCATCGTCACCCAGCGTCCGCTCAAGGCACTGTTCCGCGGGCAGGGCGGCGAGATCGCGCATGAATTCGGCGCGGGCTTTCACGACCTGCGCGACGGCCTGATCGCGGGCGCGCGCAACATGATCGGCATCGGCGTCGCCACCGCGGCCGCCGGCATCATCGTCGCCACCGTCACCAAGACCCCGATCGGCACCGAGCTTGCCGGTCTCGTCGAACAGCTGTCGGGCGGCATCCTGATCCTGATGCTGGTCTTCGTCGGGCTGTTCTCGCTGATCCTCGGCATGGGGCTGCCGACCACCGCGAACTACATCGTGGTGTCGTCGCTGATGGCCTCGGTCGTGGTCAATCTCGGCGCGCAGGAGGGGCTGATCGTGCCGCTGATCGCGGCGCATCTGTTCGTGTTCTACTTCGGCATCATGGCCGACGTGACGCCGCCCGTGGGTCTTGCGAGCTTCGCCGCCGCCGCCGTGTCGGGCGGCGATCCGATCAAGACCGGCTTCACCGCCTTCTTCTACTCCCTGCGCACCGTCGCGCTGCCGTTCCTGTTCATCTACAACCCGGCGCTGATCCTGTACGGGATCGATCTCGGGACGTGGTTCGGCATCGGTCAGGCGGCGTTCATCTTCGTGGTGGCGACGATCGCGATGCTGCTCTTTGCCGCCGCGACGCAGGGCTATTTCCTCGCGCCGTCGAAGATCCACGAATCCGCGGCGCTTCTGGTGGTGGCCTTCACGCTGTTCGTGCCGGGCTTCTGGCTGAACCAGATCCAGAGCCCGTTCCAGACCTACCAGCCCGCCGAGTTCGAGACCGCCGTGGCCGAGGCCGATCCGGGCGACCGGCTGCGGCTCAGGATCGAGGGGCCGGACTTCAATTCGGGCGAGATCACCGAGACGACGCTGGTCATGGACATCACGGGCGATGGCGGCGCCGCCGAGCGGATCGACGCGTCGGGGCTGCTGCTGTTCCCCGAAGACGGCGTGGTGCGGCTCGACGAGCCGATGTTCGGCACGCCCGCGGCCGAAAAGCTGGCCGATTTCGACTTCTACGCCGACGCGCCGGTGCAGATCGCGCAGGTGCAGGCCCCGCGCGAGCGGATCAGCAAGTACGTGTTCTACATCCCGGCGCTTCTGTTGCTGGGGGTCGTGGTGCTGCTGCAACGCCGCCGCCAGACCGTTCCGGCCTTCTGAACCGATCCCGGGCGCGGCAGACCGCGCCCGGGACGCCCGACCCGCGGGGTCAGCCTTGCGTGCCCGCCGCCTGTGGGCCGCCTTGCGCGCAGATCCGTTCGAAGCCGGGGGTGCCCGGCGCCTGCAGCGCCGCGAGACGGCCATCGCTTTCGAACTGGCTTTCGGTCTCGACCGGCGCGCGCGGCCCCACAAGGTGCCAGCGCGCCCCGGTCACGGCCCGGCCGATCGCCTCGGCCTCGCGGTTGCGCGCGGAGTCGATGAGGGGAAACAGGTCATAGGCCAGCACCGGCACCCGCCCCGACAGGCGCAGCGTCACCGCGTCGATCCGGCCGACCGACCCCAGATAGAGCGATGGCGCGCCGTCGGGCATCGCGACCGGCCACAGCCGCAGCTGGGTGCGCGGCACCGTGCCGCGCGCCTTTTGCCAGGCCATGTCGGTGGCGATGCCGTCGAGCAGGATGGACGAGGCGGGGGGCAGGCCCTCGAAGGTCAGCTTCAGCACCTCGACCGCGTCGAGATCGTCGCCCGCATAGGTGCGGTTGCGCAGCCAGCCCAGCGCGCGCAGCAGCGTCGCCGGGTCGTCGAAGCCGATCAGCGCGAGATTCACGGGCTGCGCGGCATGCAGCGGCGTGTCGCCGGTGCGCGCCACCAGCGTCTCATCCAGCGCGCGGCAGGCCAGCGACAGCGGCAGCGGCGCGACCCGGTTGGCCGCCTGCGCCCGCCCGGTGAGCGAGCCGAGATTGACCGCGACGAACATCGCCAGCGCCAAAAGCCCGGCATAGGCCACGCGCAGCGGCAGCGCATGCCGCGCCCGGCGCAGGATCAGCGCGGTGCCCACCAGCAGCATCAGCGCCAGCCCGATCGACACCCAGTAGGGGCCGAGCCAGACCAGCAGCGGCTCTTCGGGCTGCAGCCCGAGCGCGGCGAGGCCGCGCGCCGACACATAGCCGATGGCCACGTATTGCGACACGGCCAGCACCGCGCCCAGCCCCGAGACCACGACATAGGTGCGCGGCCGCATGCCCCAGGCCCCGGCCAGCACCTGGCTCAGCGTGGCGATGGGCCAGATCAGCTGCGCGATCACCACGAAGGGCGCGCCGCGCCGCTCGAACAGGCTCTGGGCGCGGTGCATGGCGGCGGGGGCGGCGTTCATCCGTGCCAGCACCCGCGCCCCGGCGGTGCGGCCAAGCCAGAACGAGCCCTGCGCGCCGATCCACGCGCCCAGCATGCAGGCCAGGATCGAGGTCCATCCACCATCGGGGATCTGCGTGCCGAGATAGACATAGACCGGCTCGGTGGGCACGAAGACGCTGATCACCGGCAGCTGGTTGATCATCGTCGCCAGCAACAGCGCCGGTATGCCCCAGGACATCATGCAGTGACCCCTTTTCCGTGTCGCGCGACGGCATCGCGTCACCGAATGGATCTCTACAATCTCGGCGCGGCGCGCGCATCCCCCGCGCGGGGGCGGGCGGCGGAACGGTGCAGGCTTGCACAGGTCGGGGCGGCAGAAGACGGGGCTGCGGCATCGTCCGCGCCCGCGAAACCGGTGCCGTGACGATTGTAACGCCATGCAATAGACTGTATTTTGCCGACAAATCAGCGATGAATTGATGATAAGGATACGACATGTCGGAAAAACGCCGGATCGTTTCGTCGCGCCATCTCGCCGAAGGCGAGGGATGGGAGACCTCCGAGGTCGAATATGGCCTGATCATCGCCTACAACGCGTTTCACCGCTGGATGACGCGCTGCATGGCCGCCGCGGGCAACAGCGACCTGACGCCGCTCGAGATCCTCGTGCTGCACAACGTCAATCACCGCGGCAAGGACAAGCGGCTCGGCGATATCTGCTTCCTGCTCAACATCGAGGACAGCCACACCGTCAACTACGCGCTGAAAAAGCTGGTGCGGATGGAGCTGATCTCCTCCGAGAAGCGCGGCAAGGAGGTGTTCTACCGCACCTCCCCGGCCGGGCAGGCGCTGTGCGAGGCGTATCGGACGGTGCGGCAGCGCTGCCTGATCGACGGCATGAGCAATTTCGACCTGAGCGGAGACGAGCTGCGCGAGATCGCCTCCAGCCTGCGGTCGTTGTCGGGGCAGTACGACCAGGCCAGCCGCGCCGCCGCCTCGCTCTAGTTCGACATCAGCTCGGGCAGCACCGTGACGATGCCCGGAAAGATGCTGATCAGCGCCACGCCCAGGAGCAGCAGCAGGAAGAACGGAAAGGCCGCCATCGCGATCTTGAGGATGTCGAACTTGGTCATCGACTGGATCACGAAGAGGTTGAAGCCGACCGGCGGGGTGATCTGGCTCATCTCCACCACGATCACGAGGTAGATGCCGAACCACAGCGGGTCGATGCCCACGGCCGAGATCATCGGCATGATGATCGAGGTGGTCAGCACCACCACCGAGATTCCGTCGAGAAAGCAGCCCAGCACGATGAAGAACAGCGTCAGCGCGACCAGGAGCGCGGTGACCGACAGCCCCATCCCGCCGATCCATTCGGCGAGGTTGCGCGGCAGCCCGGTAAAGCCCATCGCCACCGACAGATAGGCCGCGCCCAGCAGGATAAAGGCGATCATGCACGAGGTGCGGGTGGCCGACATCAGCGCCTCGCCGAACAGCTTGATGCTGAACGACCCCGACGCCCAGGCGAGGATCACCGACAGCACCACGCCGAGCGCCGCGGCGTCGGTGGGCGAGGCGAGACCGGTGTAGATCGAGCCGATCACGCCGATGATCAGGAGCGCCACCGGGATCAGGTTCTTCGAGGCGGAGAGCTTTTCGCGAAAGCTGAACTGGCGCACCTCTTCGGGGATCAGGTCGGGGTTCATCCAGGCGCGCAGCCCGACATAGCCCGCGAAAAGCGAGATCAGCATCAGCCCGGGCAGGATGCCGGCGATGAACAGCCGCCCGATCGACTGCTCGGTCGCCACGCCGTAGACGATCAGGATGATCGAGGGCGGGATCAGAAGGCCCAGCGTCGCCGACCCCGCCAGCGTGCCGATGATCAGGCTCTCGGGGTAGCCGCGCTTGGTCAGCTCGGGTACCGACATCCGGCCGATCGTCGCGGCCGTGGCGGCCGAGGAGCCCGACACGGCGGCGAAGATCGCGCAGCCGAAGACGTTGACATGCAGCAATCGCCCCGGCGCGCGGGTGAGCCACGGCGCGAGCCCCGAGAACATGTCCTGTGACAGCCGCGATCGCAGCAGGATCTCGCCCATCAGGATGAACAGCGGCAGCGCGGTCAGCGCCCAGCTGTGCGAATGCCCCCAGAATGTCGTGGCCAGCACCAGCCCCGAGGGCGCGTTGGAAAAGGCGGTCATCGCCACGAAGGCGACGGCGCCGAGCGAAATGGCGACCCACAGCCCCGCGCCGAGGCACAACAGCATGACGCCGAGCAGGACCAGGGCGATCAACGGATCAGACATGTCACACCTCGTCCGGGCTGTTCAGGGTCGGTTTGCGCAGCCGGAAGAGATCGGCGAGCGTGTGCAAGAGCGCCACCAGCAGCAGCGCGAGCCCCACGGCCATCACGCTTTGCGGCACCCAAAGCGGCACCGGCACGATGCCGCTCGACACGTCGCCGTAATGAAAGCTCTCCAGCACCAGCGCCACGCCGTACCACAGCGCCAGCCCGACAAAGGCGGCCCCCGCCACCAGCGCGGCGGCCTCGGCCAGAAGCGTGCCGCCTTGCGGCAGGCGCTGCACGAAAAGGTTGACCCGCACATGCCCGCCCGAGCGCAGCGTGTAAGCCATCGCCAGAAAGGTCGACGAGGCAAGCATGAAGCCCGCGAAATCCGCATAGGAGGGGATCGTCGATGGCAGCAGGCCGGGGCTCAGCCGCCCGATCGCGTTGAGCACGATCTGCAGGCTGACCAGCAGGCAGATCGCGAGGATCAGCAATGCGCTGACCAGCCCCGCGGCCTTGTAAATTCTGTCGAGTAGGTTGTTCATGTCGGACGCCTCCCCTGTCCTGATGAGCATACGAAGCGACCGGCGGCGCGCCGCGCCGCCGATCCGAGCCGGAAAACTCAGTTCTCGTAGGCTGACATGACGCTCAGCGCGGCGTCGGAGGCGTCGGCCTTCCAGCTTTCGAGCATCTCGCTGCCGATGCCTTTCAGCCCGTCGAGCAGCGCGGCGCTGGGCTCGTAGACGGTGATGCCGTTTTCGGCCAGGGCGGCGGTCTGCTGCTCGGCCTCGGTGGCCGACATCTCCCAGCCGCGGGTCTCGGCGGTGGCGGCGGCGGCCAGAACGGCCTCCTGCGTCGCCTCGTCGAGCCGGTCGAAGACGCGCTGGTTCACCACCACGATGTTCTTGGGGATCCAGGCGTTGATCGGGCTGTAATGCGACACGAAATCCCAGGCGGTGGAGTTCACGCCGGTGGAGGGCGAGGTGATCATCGCCTCGACCTGCCCGGTCGAGAAAGCCTGCGGGATGTCGGAGGCCTCGACCTGCACCGGCGCGGCACCGGCCTTGGCCGTGAACTCCTCGAGCACGGCGTTGTAGGCGCGGAAGCGCAGGCCGTTGAGATCCTCGACCGTCTCGATTTCGCCGTTGGTATAGAGCCCCTGCGCCGGCCATGCGACGGAGAAGAGCGGCATGAGACCCTGCTCGGCCAGAAGCTCGGCGATCACCGGCTTCTGCGCCGCCCACAGCGCCTGCGCCTCTTCGTAGGAGGTGGCGAGGAAGGGCTGGCTGTCGAGCCCGTAGGCCAGATCCTCGTTCGAGAGCTGCGACAGGAAGAACTCGCCGATCGGCACCTGCCGCGAGCGCACGGCGTTCTTGATCTCGGCATGCGGGATCAAGGATCCGGCGGAATGGATCGTGATGTCGAGCCCGCCATCGGTGGCGGCGCGGACGTCGTCGGCGAACTGCATGATGTTCTGGGTGTGGAAGGTGCTGTCGCCGTAAGGCGTCGGCATGTCCCAGTTCTGGGCCGAGGCGGCGCCGGCGATGGTCATCGCGGCAAGGAAACCGAATGCGTGCTTCATGGTCTTCTCCCTGTTGGTCTGGCCGCCGAATCTCGACGATCACATAACGTTGACAATTTGTCAGCGTTCTGCTCATAAAGCAACACTTATTGGAATCGGAGGGGGCGCGGCGCAATTATGGCACAGAAAGCTTGGCAGTTCTGGGTGGACCGTGGTGGCACGTTCACGGACATCGTCGCGAAACGACCTGACGGGAGCCTGAAGACCCACAAGCTCCTGTCCGAGAATCCCGAGGTCTACCCCGATGCCGCCGTGCACGGGATCCGCGAAATCCTCGGTCTGGCATCCGGTGACGCGATCGCGCCGGGCACGATTTCGGCGGTGAAGATGGGCACCACCGTGGCGACCAACGCGCTTTTGGAGCGCAAGGGCGAGCGCACGGTGCTGTTCATCACCAAGGGGCTGAAGGATCTTCTGCGGATCGGCTACCAGAACCGCCCGCGGCTGTTCGATCTCAACATCCAACTGCCCGAGCTGCTTTATGACGATGTGATCGAGGTCGAGGAGCGGCTCGACGCGGATGGCCGCGTCGTCACCGCGCTCGACGAGGCGCAGGCCCGCGCGGCGCTCAAACGCGCCCACGAGGCGGGCTTTCGTTCCATCGCCATCGCGTTGATGCACAGCTACCGCTTCCCCGATCACGAAACCCGGCTGGGCGAAATGGCGCGCGAGGCGGGCTTTGGCCAAGTCTCGCTCAGCCACGAGGCCAGCCCGCTGATCAAGCTGGTGGGCCGCGGTGACACGGCGGTGGTCGACGCCTATCTCTCGCCGATCCTGCGCCGCTACGTCGACCAGGTGGCAAGCGCGCTCGACGCGGCACGCGGCGGCTGCGAGCGGCTGATGTTCATGCAATCCAATGGCGGTCTCACCGATGCCTCGCTGTTTCATGGCCGCGACGCGATCCTGTCGGGCCCGGCGGGCGGCGTGGTCGGCATGGTGCGCACGGCGGCCGATCTCGGGCTCGACCGGCTGATCGGCTTCGACATGGGCGGCACCTCGACCGATGTGTGCCACTATGCCGGTGAATACGAACGCTCCTTCGAGACCGAGGTGGCGGGGGTGCGGATGCGCGCGCCGATGATGTCGATCCACACGGTCGCGGCGGGCGGCGGCTCGATCCTGAGCTACCGCGACGGGCGGATGCAGGTCGGCCCCGAAAGCGCGGGCGCCAATCCCGGACCCGCCGCCTATCGGCGCGGCGGCCCGCTCACCGTGACAGACTGCAACGTGCTTCTGGGCAAGCTGCAGCCCGACCATTTCCCCGCCGTGTTCGGCCCCGAGGCCAACGAGCCGCTCGACGTCGACGCGGTGCGCGCGAAATTCGCGGCGCTGGCCGCCGAGATCGGCGGCGACCGCTCGGTCGAGGAGGTCGCCGAAGGCTTCCTGCGGATCGCGGTGGAAAACATGGCCAACGCGATCAAGAAGATCTCCGTGCAGCGCGGCTATGACGTGACCAAGTACACGATGAACTGCTTTGGCGGCGCGGGCGGGCAGCATGCCTGCCTCGTGGCCGACGCGCTGGGCATGGAAAGCATCTTCATCCACCCCTTCGCGGGCGTCTTGTCGGCCTTTGGCATGGGGCTGGCCGACATCCGCGCGATGCGCGAGCATCAGGCGGGCTGCGATCTCGCCGATCCCGACGCCGCCCGCCTGCTTGATGGGCTGAAGGCCGAGGCCGTGGCCGAGGTGTCGGGGCAGGGCGTGGCCGAGGCCGATATCGATGTCGCCGTGATCGCGCATATTCGCCCGCGCGGCGCGCAGCAGAGCCTCGAAGTGCCTTACGACGCGGCAGAGGAGATGACCCGCGCCTTCGTCGCCGCGCACAAGGAGCGCTTCGGCTTCGCGCCCGAGACCGGCGACCTGATCCTCGACGTGCTCGTGGTCGAGGCGATCGGCCGCACCGGCGAGGCGGTGAGCCTGCCCGATCCCGACGGGCAGGACCGCGCGGATGCGACCGTGCGGCTCCATGCGGGCGGTGACTGGCGCGACGTGCCGCTGGTCGACCGCACCCGGCTCGCGATCGGCCAGATCGTCACCGGCCCCGCGATCCTGACCGAGCCCACCGGCACCAACATGGTCGAGGCCGGCTGGCAGGCCGAGTGCAAGCCCGGCGGCAACCTGCTCCTGACCCGCGTCGAGGCGCTGGAGCGGGCCGAGGCGATCGGCACGCAGGTCGACCCGGTGATGCTCGAGGTGTTCAACAACCTGTTCATGTCGATCGCCGAGCAGATGGGTGCGACGCTCGCCAACACCGCCTATTCGGTCAACATCAAGGAGCGCTACGACTTTTCCTGCGCGATCTTCGACCAGAACGGCGACCTGGTGGCCAACGCGCCGCATGTGCCGGTGCATCTGGGCTCGATGTCCGAAAGCGTGCGGACCGTGCTGCGCGAGAATGCCGGGAAAATCCGCCCCGGCGACGTGTTCATGACCAACAACCCGTTCAACGGCGGCACGCATCTGCCGGACGTGACGGTGATCACCCCGGTCTTCGACGTGGCGGGCGAGCGCATCGTCTACACCGTCGCCTCGCGCGGGCACCACGCCGATATCGGCGGCAAGACGCCCGGCTCCGCCCCGCCCGACAGCCGCAGCATCGAGGAGGAGGGCGTCGTGATCGACAACTTCCTGCTGGTGGAGCAAGGGGCCTTGCGCGACGCGCAGGCGCGCGCGCTGCTCGGCTCGGGGAGGTACCCGTGCCGCAACATCGAGCAGAACATGGCCGATCTCGCAGCCCAGATCGCCGCCAACGAAACCGGCGCGACCGAGCTGCGCAAGATCACCGCGCAGTTCGGGCTCGACGCGGTTCACGCCTATATGGGCCATGTGCAGGACAATGCCGAGGAAAGCGTGCGCCGCGTGCTCGACGTGCTGCATGACTGCGCCTTCAGCTACCCGCTCGACAGCGGCGCGCATATCGATGTCGCGATCACCGTCGATCGCGCGGCGCGCAGCGCCCGTGTCGATTTCACCGGCACCTCCGCGCAGAGCGAGTTCAACTACAACGCCCCGCTCGCGATCTGCCGGGCGGTCGTGCTCTATGTCTTCCGCACGCTGGTGGGCAGCGACATCCCGATGAACGAGGGCTGCATGAAGCCCCTGGAGCTGATCGTGCCCGAAGGCAGCATGATCAACCCGCGCGCGCCGGCGGCGGTGATCTCGGGCAACACCGAGGTCAGCCAGTCGATCGCGGACGCGCTTTACGGCGCGCTGGGCGTGATCGCGGGCAGCCAGGGGACGATGAACAACTTCGTCTATGGCAACGACACGCATCAGAACTACGAAACCATCTGCGGCGGCACCGGGGCGGGGCCGGATTTCGACGGGGCGAGTGCCGTGCACAGCCACATGACGAACACCCGCATGACCGACCCCGAGGTGCTGGAGTCGCGTTTCCCGGTCCGGGTGGACGAGTTTTCGATCCGCGTGGGGTCCGGCGGCGCGGGGGCGCATCGCGGCGGCGACGGCATCGTGCGGCGGCTGCGCTTCGAGGAGGCGATGACCGTGACGACGCTGTCCTCGCACCGCCGGATTGCGCCGCATGGCGCCGCGGGCGGGGCGCCCGGCGCGACCGGCGAAAACAGCGTCGAGCGGGCCGATGGCCGCGTCGAGGCGCTGGGTGGCAATGACGAGGTGCAGCTCGAACCCGGCGACGTCTTCGTGATGAAGACGCCCGGCGGCGGCGGCTTCGGCGCGTTCTGAGGCGCGGCCCCTTCACGGCACCCGAAAGCCCGGCGCCCCGCGCGCCGGGCTTTTTCGTCTTCGACGGGCCTTGACGAAAAACCCGCCGGTCGGTGTGACCGACCGGCGGGAAAGAGGGGCCGAAAAGAGCCCGGACAGGGGGCGGGTTCAGTTCTTGTAGGCCACGATCTCGCCGGTGCGCAGCCGCTTGCCATAGGAGCCGAGCTCGCGGCGCACGATCTTCATCAGGAAGTACAGGCCAAGGATGTTGACCACCGCCATGGCGAAGATCGCGGCATCGGAGAAATCGATCACCGGGCCGAGATTGGCCGCCGCGCCGATCACCACGAAGACGCAGAAGATCAGCTTGAACACCAGCTCCTTGGTCCGGCCCTCGCCGAACAGGTAGGTCCAGGCCTTCAGCCCGTAATAGGACCAGCTGATCATGGTCGAGAAGGCGAACAGCACCACCGCCACCGCCAGCACGTAGGGGAACCAGCCGATGCCTTCGGCAAAGGCCGCCGAGGTCAGCGCCACGCCGGTGTTGCCGTCGACCGTGGCGATCGCCGTGCCCGCTTCGTCGAGCACGAAGCGCCCGGTCTGCGGGTCCATGATGAGCTGGCCCGAAATGGTGATGACAAGCGCGGTCATGGTGCAGATCACCACCGTGTCGATCAGCGGCTCCAGCAGCGACACGAAGCCCTCGGTGATCGGCTCCTTGGTCTTCACGGCCGAATGCGCGATCGCGGCGGAGCCGACGCCCGCCTCGTTCGAGAAGGCCGCCCGCTTGAAGCCCTGGATCAGCGCGCCGACGAGACCGCCCGCGACACCGAGCCCCGAAAAGGCGCCCTCGAAGATCTGGCCGAAGGCCCAGCCGATCTTGTCGTATTCGGCGATCAGGATGATCAGCGCGGCACCCACGTAGAGGATGCCCATGAAGGGCACGATCTTCTCGGTGACGCGGGCAATCGACTTGATGCCGCCGACGATCACCATGAAGACCACCGCCGCGAAGACCAGCCCGGTGATCCAGCCCGGGTAATCGCCGACGATGCCCGAGATCTGCGCATGCGCCTGGTTGGCCTGGAACATGTTGCCGCCGCCCAGCGCGCCGAGGATGCAGAAGATCGAGAACAGCACCGCCAGCACGCCGCCGCCCGGCAGGCCGAGTTCACGAAACCCCTTGGACAGGTAATACATTGGCCCGCCCGAGACGGTGCCGTCCTCGTATTCGTTGCGGTATTTCACGCCCAATGTGCATTCGGTGAATTTCGACGCCATCCCCAGAAGACCCGCGAGGATCATCCAGAAGGTCGCGCCCGGCCCGCCGATGCCCACCGCCACCGCGACGCCCGCGATGTTGCCAAGCCCCACCGTGCCCGACAGCGCCGTGGCCAGCGCCTGGAAATGGCTCACCTCGCCCGCGTCGTCTGGGTCGGAATAGTCGCCCTTCACCAGCCGGATCGCATGGCCGAAATAGCGAAACTGCACGAAGCCGAAATACAGGGTGAAGACGGTCGCCGCGACCACCAGCCACATCACGATCCACGGGAAATCCGTGCCGTAGAGCGGCGCGAAGATGAAATTGACGAAGGGCCCCGTGGTCTGGGCGAAGATCTCGTTGACGCGCGCGTCGAGCGTGGAGCCCTCCTGTGCCGCCGCGGGTGCGGCGAGCAGCGCCGCGCCGAGCGCGGCCATCATGGTCCGGGTCATGTCGCGGCTCCTCATTGCACCACCGTGACCGGCAGGTCGGCCGCCTTCACGAGATTGAAGGTCGAGGAGCCGAAGATGCGGCTCGAAAAGCCCCCTTCGGAGGAGCGGGCCACGATGATCTGCGCGGCCTTCTGCTCCTTGGCGATGGCGTTGAGCGTGTCGGCGACGTCGCCGTGCCGGACCTTGCCGACGGCCTTGAGCCCCAGCCCCTCCAGCTTGTTTACCGCCGGGTCGATCACGCGGGACATGACGGTGCTGATTTCCTCTTCGCGGCGCTTGTGGCGCTGCGCGTTCTCCTCGGCGGTCTGGAACGAGAAGGGCGACCATTCGATCACATAGGCGACCACGAGGTCGCAATCGCCGATGAGCCGGGCCTGCTTGATGGCAAAGTCGAGGGCGCGCTCCCCCGAGGCATGGCCGTCAAGACCGACTACGAGCCGGGTTGTCATAGAACCTCTCCTGTCATTCGCGGAGACGGCCTGTCACGCGGCCGCCGCCGGTGGTGTCGCTTGCGGGGCGCGGGGCCCCGTGCGTTCAGCATAGGAGGGCAGGGGCCGGGTGTCCTGTCTTTGTTTCCATACAATCCCCTATTGGCCCGCCGATGGGTGGCGGGCCGGGCCGTCGGTGCTGCGCCGCGCCTGCACCTCGGCCCCCAGATCGACGAGCGCCGGGCCGGGGTCGCGCGCGTCCAGCCGGGCGCGGATCATCTCGGCGGCGCGCGCGCCCATCTCGAAGCGGTTGGTGCGCACCGAGGTGATCGGCGGCTCGGCGGCGCGCATCATCTCCAGGTCGTTGAAACCGCAGATGCCCAGGGCCCCCGGCACCGGCACGCCCATGCGCATCGCCTCGAACAGCGCGCCCATGGCAAGGTCGTCATTGTTGCAAAACACCGCGTCGGTGTCGGGCCGCCGGGTCAGCAGCGCGCGCAACAGCGCAGCGCCGCGCCCGACGCTCGACGGCTGGTCGGTGGTTTCGGCCCGGTCCGCGTCATACAGCCCCGCCGCCTCGGCCTCGGCGCGGAACCCCGCGAAGCGGCGCTGCGTGCGCGGGTCCATCCGCGCGCCCAGGAAACCGGGGCGACGGTAGCCGCGCGCGATCAGGTGCCGCGTCGCCGCCGCGGCCGCATCGTGATGCGAAAACCCGACCATCATGTCGACCGGGTCGGGCCCCGTCTCCATGACCTGCACCAGCGGGCACCCCGCCCGGTCGAGCAGGCGGCGCGCGGCGGGGGTCTGGTCGATGCCCGCCACGATCAGCCCGGCCGGACGCTGGCGCAAAAACACGCCGAGCAGGTTCTCCTCGGTCGATGGATCGTAGCGGGTGATGCCGTATTGCACGTCGAACCGGCTTTCGCCGAGACGGTCGTAGATGCCCGACAGCACGTCGGTGAACACCGCGTTGGTGGCCGAGGGGATCAGTACGCCGATCACGTCCGAGCGCCCCGTCGCCAGCGCCCGCGCCGCCGGATCGGGGACATAGCCCAGATCGGCCACCGCCGCGTCGATCCGGGACCGGGTCTCGGGCTGTACCGTGTCGGGCCGCCTGAGCGCCCGGCTCACCGTGATCGGCGACACGCCCGCCCGCGCCGCCACCTCCGCCAGTGTCACCCGTTTCGCCATTCGCACTCCCCCTTGACGGATGACAGCGCTGTCACCTAATGATAGCGCTGTCATCGTAGCCCCGGCGGGCGGCTGCGACAAGGGAGGCGGCATGAACGAGCGGCGCGGACCGATTCTGGTGATGGGCGTGAGCGGCGCGGGCAAGAGCACCGTGGCGCGCGGTCTCGCGGCGCGTCTGGGCGGCGTCTATCTCGATGCCGACGACCTGCACCCCGAGGAGAACGTCGCCGCCATGTCGCGCGGCGAGCCCTTGACCGACGCGCTGCGCTGGGGCTGGCTCGATCTCGTGGCCGAGGCGATGGCCCGCACCGAACCCTTTGCCGTGGTCGCCTGCTCGGCGCTCAAGCGCGCCTATCGCGACCGGCTGCGCGCGCGGCTGGGCGAGTTTCCCATCGTCTATCTCGATGGCGATTACGATCTCTTGCGCGCGCGCATGTCGATCCGGGAGGGGCATTACATGCCGGTCTCGCTGCTCGACAGCCAGTTCGAGGCGCTCGAACCCCCATCCCCGGAGGAGGGCGCCATCGCCGTCTCCGTGGCCCCGCCGCCCGACGAGATCATCGCCGAGGCGGCGGAGCGGCTTTCATCCCGCCTGCAGGGAGGGCCCGACGGGTCCGGGCAGGCAGACACCACCCCGAGGAGGACCTCATGACCAAGACCTTCACCATCACGCTGGCGACCGCGCTGACCCTGTCGGGCGCCGCCATCGCGCAGGATCACAGCTTCCGCTTCCAGTCCTCGGACCCGGCGGGCAACCCCAACTTCGCGCTTCAGAAGGAATGGGCCGAAAGCGTCGGCGAGATGTCCGATGGCCGCATCGCGGTCGAGATGCTCCCCGTGGAATCGATCGTCGCCCATAACGAGACGCAGGACGCGATCGCCGCGGGCATTCTCGACGGCCACATCACCGACACCTCGTATTTCTCGGGCAAGGACCCGGCCTTCGGCCTGATCGCCAACCCGGTCGGCGCCTGGGGCGACCCGCAGCAGATGTTCGACTTCATGGAGAACGGCGGCGCCGACCTGATGAACGAGCTGGTCGAGCCCTACGGGCTGCACTTCATCGGCGCCACCACGCCGGGCCTCGAGGCCTTCGTCTCCAAGGTGCCGCTCGAGGGCGTCGACGATCTCAAGGGTCTGAAGCTGCGCGCCCCCGAGGGCCTCGTGCAGCAGGTCTTCGCCGCCGCCGGCGCCGCCCCGGTGAACCTGCCGGGCTCGGAGGTCTTCACCTCGCTCGACAAGGGCGTGATCGACGCGGCCGACTACACCGTGTTCTCGACCAACCAGGCGCAGGGCATGCACGACGTCGCCCCGCACCCGGTCTATCCGGGCTTCCACTCCATGCCGCTGGTCGAGGTCTCGATGAATCTCGACAGCTGGAACGCGCTGCCCGACGACCTGAAAGAGGTCATGGAGCAGTCGGTCAAGGAGTTCGCCCAAAAGCAGGTCTCGACCCTGAACGCCGCCGACGAGGCCGCGGTCGAAGAGGCCAAGGCGGGCGGCGAGGTCACCGTGCATGACTGGTCCGACGAGGAGCGCGCCAAGTTCCGCCAGATCGCCATGGGCGAATGGGAAAAGGTCGCCGCGCGGTCGGACAAGGCGCAGAAGGTCTATGACACGCTGACCGGCTACCTGAAGGACAACGGCCTGATCGCCGAGTAAGGCGTCAAGGCTCGCACGACACCAGGGACGCCCGGGCCGCAGGTCCGGGCGTCTTCGCAATCGCTATTCAACGAGGGACAGGGCCAGTGACCGAAGATCACGCCGACATCACGCCACCCCGCGACGAAGGCGCGCCGATCCCGGAGGCGGGCTGGCTCGGCCGCGTCGTCGACCGGGTCGGCATCGTCTTTGCCGTGGGCATCATCATCGCCATGCTGATCCTGATCCAGGAGGTGGTGCTGCGTTACTTCTTCAACCGGCCCACCATCTGGGCGCATGAAACCACCGTGTTCCTGTCGGGGATGGCCTTCGTCTTCGGCGGGCTCTACTGCACCGCGCGCGACCGGCATATCCGGGTCGTGCTGATCTATGACCAGCTCGGGCCGAAGCTGCGCCGCGTCTTCGACGTGGTGATCTCGGTCATCTGCGGCCTCGCCGCCGCGATGTTCACATGGGCCGGCTGGATCATGGTGTCGCGCGCCGCCTTCACCCCCGCCGGCGAGTTCCGGCTGGAGCGGTCGGGCAGCGCCTGGGACCCGGTCTATCCCGGCCTGATCAAGGTCTTTCTGATGGTGGTTCTGGGGGTGATGACCGTCCAGTTCGTGATCCTCGCCTTCAACTACGCGCGGGGACGCCGCTGATGGAATTCTTCGGACTGCTGCAGGGCCTGGGTATCGAAGGTGCCACCGGGCTGATGTTCGCGATGCTGCTGGTGCTTCTGGTCACCGGCATCCCGCTGGCTTACGTGACGCTGCTCGTGGCGCTGATCTTCGCGCTGGGCTGGTTCGGGCCGATGGCGGTGCCGCTGATCACCAGCCGCGTCTATTCCTTCGTCTCCAGCTTCGTCTTCGTCTCGGTGCCGATGTTCGTGCTGATGGCGGCGATCCTCGACCGCTCCGGCATCGCCCGCGACCTGTTCGACGCGATGCGCCTCGTCGGCGGCCGCCTGCGCGGCGGCATCGCGATCCAGACGATCCTCGTGGCCGTGATCCTGGCCGCGATGTCGGGCATCATCGGCGGCGAGGTGGTGCTTCTGGGCCTGATCGCGCTGCCGCAGATGCTGCGGCTGGGCTATGACAAGCATCTCGCCATCGGCGTGGTCTGCGCGGGCGGGGCATTGGGCACCATGGTGCCGCCCTCGATCGTGCTGATCATCTATGGCCTGACCGCCAACGTCTCGATCGGCGACCTGTTCACCGCGGCCTTCGTGCCCGGCCTGATGCTGGCGGGCTTCTACGTGGCCTACGTGCTGATCCGCGCCTATCTGAACCCGGCCATCGCGCCGGTGGTCGAAGGACCGCGCGCCACGACGACCGAGAAGCTGCGCCTTCTGAAAGGCCTGTTCCTGCCGATCCTCGTGGTGATCGGCGTGCTCGGTTCGATCTATGGCGGCATCGCGAGCGTGACCGAGGCTTCGGCCGTCGGCGTGCTGGGTGTCACGCTCTCCACCATGATCCGCGGCGAGTTCACGATCGAGCTGATGAAGGCGGCGGCGCTGCAGACGCTCCAGACCGTCGGCATGATCGTCTGGATCGGCATCGGCGCGACCGCGCTGGTGGGCGTGTTCAACCTGATGGGCGGGATCAAGTTCGTCTCGGCGATGATCACCGGCATCTCGGACGAGCCGGTCGTGGTGCTGTTGTTCATGATGGCGATCCTGTTCATCCTCGGCATGTTCCTCGACTGGGTCGGGATCGCGCTTCTGACCATGCCGATCTTCGTGCCGATCATCACCTCGATGGGCTACGACCCGGTGTGGTTCGGCGTGGTGTTCTGCATGAACATGCAGATGAGCTTCCTCTCCCCGCCCTTCGGGCCGGCGGCGTTCTATCTCAAATCTGTGGCGCCACCCGATATCAGTCTCGGCACGATCTTCCGCTCGCTGCTGCCCTTCATCGGCATGCAGGCGCTGGCGGTGGCGGTGCTGATCCTGTTCCCGGCGATCGCGATCTACTGACCGCGTCCGAACGCGCCCGACCGGGCGACGACCGGCCCGTCCCCTGCGATGCAGGGGGCGGGCCTTTTTCATGGGGCCCTGGTCCAGCCGCCGGAACGGGCAGGCCCGCTTCGAAGGCGCTGCGTTCGGCCCGCCTGCCGGCCCGGCCTCCGGGGGGGCGCTGCGCGCGCATGCGGCATTGACACGATGGCGGGCATGGGGGCTGATTGGAGGCAGGGCTGTCCTGTCCTGAGGGGGAGGGTAAGATGAATTCCGATACCATCGTCGCAAGGCGCGCCCTGATCCGGGCCTACCGGGCCTATCTCGATGCCGAGGACGATCTTGCGCAGGCGCTGGACCACGCGGCGGCCGTTCTGCCGGAACTGCGCCAGCACGGGCTGCGTCCGATCGGGGCGCCCGGGTCGCGCATTCGCCGGTTGACGGAGCTGCGCAGCCATTCGGTCGAGGTGCTCGACGTCATGCGCGACAAGCACCGCCGCGCCGTGATGCGGATCGCCGCGCGCAGCCGGGCGACGCAATCATCCGAGCCGCCTAAAGCGTTGCGATAATAGCCGCGCATGCCCTGCCGGGGCGGCTTTGGCAGGGCGCGCCCCGGCACCTCCACCGGGCGTGGTGGCGGGCGCGCCTGTCCTGTTTTTGAGCCTCGCCGACAGGTCGGCGGCGCGCGCCGGTTCCGCCGCGCCCCGGTTCCGCCGCGTCGTGGTGCCGCTTGATTCAGATCAAGGCGGCGCCGCGCCGGTCGCGCGAGGGATGGCCCATGGCGGGCCGATCCCCGCGCAGGGCCAGAAGGAGCAGATCATGACATGGATCATCACGGCGGCAGCGCTGTCAGCGGCGGCGGTGCTCGCGGCCTGCGCCATGCCGGAGCCGGAACCCGAACTGCCAAGCGGGCGGACGCTGTTCATGGAGAACTGCGCCTCCTGCCACGGCGCGGGCGGCAGGGGGGACGGCCCCATGGCGCGGGATCTGCCGCGCGCTCCGACCGATTTGACGCGGCTGAGCAGGCGTGGGCAGGCTTTCCCGACGGTGCATGTGATGTCCTATATCGACGGCTATTTCCGCCAGGACGACCCGGACCAGGTCATGCCGGAATTCTCGGAGCTGTTCACCGGCCCGACCCTGCATGTCGACACCGGTGACGGGCTGCTGACGCCGACGCCGCAGCCGCTCGTCGCGCTGTCCGCCTATCTGGAGGCGATCCAGGAGGGATGATCCAGATCAAGGCGCGCCCGGTGCGATGCCGCCAGCCTTGAAACCGGATGCGCGGCCCGCCCGCGCGCCCCAGGGAGGGAGGACACCTGATGCCCGGCATTCTGATGACAAGCGACCTGTCGGAGCGCAGCGGCCAGGCGCTCGGACGCGCGCGGCAGCTCGCGGCGGCGCTCGGAACGGATCTCGAAATCCTGCACGTGGTCGATGACACGCTGCCAAGCCGCATCGCCGAGGAAACGGCGCAGGCCGCGCACGAGCTGTTGACCCGCGACGCCGCGGGAGAGGGCAGGGTGGAGGTGACCTTCGGCCATCCATGGCGGCGCGTGGTTGATCGCATCCATCGCGGGCGCTTCGATCTCGTGGTGATGGGGGCGCATCGCGACCGCGGCATCGTCGACCTGTTCCGCGGCAGCGTGCTGCATCGTTGCGTGCAGATGTCCGACGCCCCTGTGCTGGTGGTGTCCGGCCGGCCCGCCGCGCCCTATGGCAGGATCATGGTCGGCACCGGCTTTGCCCGGCGCGACACCGATGCCGCAAGGCTGGCCGCCCGTCTGGCGCCGGGGGCGCCGGTGCGGATGGTCCATGCCTACCGCGTGCCGTTCGGCGGGTTCGGCTACCGCATGGACGACACCGGCGACATCACCAAGCGCGACCGCGACGAGCTCGAGGAGCCGATGCGCTTCCAGATGGAGCAGATGCGGCGCCGGCTGTCGCAAGACGGGGTCGAGGCGGACTGCGCGCTGCTCGAAGGGCGGACGGTCCCGGCGCTGATCAGCGCCGTGGCGCGCGACGGGATCGACCTGCTCGCCATCGGGCGTCACGGCGCCGAGGGCCACGTGCCGATGACCATGGGCCGCGTCGCCTCCGAGTTGCTGGCCTGCCTGCCATGCGACCTGCTGGTGCATCCGGGCCATCTTCCCCGCGAGGCGTGAACGGGGGGCTTGACCTGGATCAAGGACGTCCGGGACGGCGCGGCCTATCGTGACTTGCAACGGGCAAAGACCTGCGGGCCGGGCAATCACGCGCGGACAGCCGGTCGATGCCGCGGATGCCGGTGGTCCCGACATGCCGGCGCCGTGCCGCCGTGACCGGCATCACCCGCTATCGAAAGGAAGACACCGATGACCAACCGCACCATTGCCCTGTGCTTTACCGAACCCGAGAGCGCGGAAGCGCTTGCCCGGACGGGGGCCGCGCTGGCCCGCCGCCACGATGCGCATCTGCTCGGCCTTTACGCGCTGCCCGATCCCTTCGTGCATCTTCCGGCCTCGATCTACTTCACCGGCGAGGTCGTCACCCAGATCCGCGCCCGCCAGGGCGACGCCGCGCGCCAGATCGAAAAGGTCTTCCTGGCCGCCGCCGAAAGCGAGGGGGTGACGCCGGAATGGCGTTGCCTCCAGGCGCGGCTCGCGACGGTGGGCGAGCGCTTGTGCGAAAGCGCCCGCGCCGCCGATCTCGTTCTCGTCGCGCGCCCCGAAGACGAGGCCGCGGGCCGCCCGCAAGAGGAGCTGATCCGCAATCTGGGCCGCCCGGTGCTGATGATTCCGCCCGGTTACGCGCCCGCCGCGCTGGGCGCGTCGGCGGTGATCGGCTGGAGCACCACGCGCGAGGCCACGCGGGCGGCGCATGACGCGCTGTTGCTGCTCGACGCGCGGGCCGAGGTGGTGCTGCTCAGCGTCGACAAGGCACCCGGCGCGGACGAGGAGGATTACCCCGCCAACGACATGGCGGCGATGTTCAGCCGCCACGGCATGAACGCGACCGTGACCCACAGGGTGCCGGGCGACCGCCGTATCGCCGAGGTGATCGAGCGCGAGGCCTTCGAAACCGGGGCCAGCTTCATCGCGACCGGCGCGTTCGGGCATTCGAAGGCCTATGACTTCGTGCTCGGCACGGTGACGCGCGACCTGATGCGCCACGCCAAGCGCCCGGTCCTGTTCTCGAAATGACGCCATGCGGGGCCGCCGCCCGGCGGCGGCCCCGAGACAACTCCCGAAAGGAGACATTCATGTTCAAAAAGATCGTGGTTCCGGTGGATCTGAGACATCTCGACCAGCAGGAGCGGGCGCTTGCCGTGTCCGCCGATGCGGCGCGCCATTACGGCGCGGGGGTCACATATGTCGCGGCCACGCCCTCGGCGCCAAGCTCGGTCGCGCGCAGCCCGGAGGCGTTCGCGGACAAGCTTCGCGATTTCGCCGCGGCGCGCGCCGCCCAAGGCGGGTTCGACGCCGATGCCCACATGTTCATCGTCAACGACCTGACCGGCGATCTCGACCATTACCTTGCCGAGGAGATCGCGAAGCTCGACCCCGACCTCGTGATCATGGCCAGCCACCGGCCCGGCGCCGGGGATTATTTCTGGCCTTCCCATGGCGGGCGCGTCGCGACGCATGTGCCCGCCTCCGTGCTGCTCGTGCGCGAGGATGTCGGCCTCTCCGGCTGACCGGGCCCGGTCTCGCCCGCGGCTGGTGTCGGCGCCGCGCCGGAAGGGCGATCCGATGCCCGCGCGCGCGACCTTTTGCATCGCGCCCGGCTATCGCCGCCACCGCCGCGAGACGCCCCGCCCGAAGGAAACCGGGCGGGGCGCCGCATCAGAACATGAGGTTCGGAAGAACCATGCTGATGGCGGGGATGTAGGACAGCAGGATCAGCGCCAGCAACATCAGCAGGATCGTCGGCAAGGTGGCGCGGAACACTTCGCCGAGGCTCATCCGGGCCACGCCCATCGCGACGAAGAGGTTGAGCCCCACCGGCGGGGTCAGCATGCCCACCGAGAGGTTGACCAGCATGATCACCCCGAAATGGATCGGGTCGACGCCGAATTGCTGGGCGATCGGCATCATCAGCGGGCCGAGGATGATGATCGCCGAGGCGCTGTCGAGAAAGCAGCCCGCCAGCAGCAGGATCACGTTGAACAGCGCGATCACGAAGAACGGGTTGTCGGTGCTCGACAGCACGTAGGCCGCGAGATCGCCGGGCGCGCCGGTCGAGGCCAGCAGCCACGAGAAGGCCGAGGCGCCCGCCGTGATCAGCAACAGCGGACCCGAGATCAGCCCGGTGCTGCGCAACACCTTGAACGTTTCGGGCACGGAGATGCTGCGATAGACCACCGCGCCGACGAACCAGCCATAGAGACAGGCGGCGGCGGCGCTTTCGGTGGGGGTGAAGACGCCCGAATAGATGCCGCCCAGAAGGATCACCGGCAGGCCCAGCCCCCAGGCGGCGCGGCGCAGCGCGGCGAGAATGCTGCGCACCGAAGGGTAGGCGTCGCGCGGGTACCCCTTGCGCGCCGAGTACCATGTCGCGAAGCCGACCAGCAGCCCGCCGATCAGCAGCGCCGGCAGCAGGCCGGCGGCAAAGAGCTGACCCACCGAGGTGCCGGTGACCGAGCCATAGATGATCAGCGCGATCGAGGGCGGCACGATCGGGCCCAGCGTGCCCGCCGTGGCGATCAGACCGATCGAGAAGCGCCGGTCGTAGCCGGCCTCGACCATCGCCGGGAACAGGATCGAACCGATCGCGATCACCGTGGCCGGGCTGGAGCCCGAGATCGAGCCGAACATCAGGCAGGCCACCACCGCCGCGGCCGCGAGCCCGCCGGGCAGCCAGCCGATCAGCGCCCGCGCCAGCCCGATGAGCCGTTCGGACAGCCCGCCGATCCGCATCAGCTCGGCGGCGAGGATGAAGAAGGGAATGGACATGAGCGAGAAGTTGTTCATGCCCGAGAACATGCGCATCGGCACGAGGACGGGATCCATGCCGCCCCAGAAATAGAAGACGGCCGCCACGGCGAGCGCGAGCGCGGCGAAGATCGGCAGGCCGAAGATCAGCAGGCCGAAGAAGACGGGAACGAGAGCGCCAACCATGTCGGACCTCAGCTGGTTTTGATGTCGGCCTGCGGCGGCTCGTAGAGGCGCCCGCCCACGAGATCCCGCAGGACCAGCAGGTAGCGCAGCATCATGAAGAGGCCGGCAGAGGGAATGACGGCGTAGATGTAGCCGACGGGAATGCGCATGGCGGGCGACAGCTGGCCCATGCGCGAGGTGTTGAGCACCAGCTTGCCGCCATACCAGACCAGCATGGCGGCAAAGACCAGACCGAGGCAGGCCGCCCCGATCTGGAGGATCTTGCCGGTTCGGGGACCCGCGAAGGCATAGACCGCCTCGACGCTGATATGCGAGGCATAGCGGACCCCCATGCCCATGGTCAGAAAGCTCATGGTGATGAGCGAGTAGAGGATCAGCTCCTCCGACCAGAACAGGGAATGGTTGAACACGTAGCGCGCGATGACCTGCAGGATGGCGACGAGCGTGGCGACGAGGACGAGCCCCGTGACGAGAACGCTCTCGATCCGGTCGACGATGCGGTTGAGCCAGACGATCATGCTAACGGGTCCCCGATCCGGTCATTCGCCCTTGGCCGCCGCGAGGGCCTTGTCCATCAGCGCGTCCGAGACCTTGGGACGGAACTCCTCGTAGATCGGCTGCGAGGCCTCGACGAAGGCGGCGCGGCCTTCCTCGGACAGCTCGATGATCTCGATCTCGTCCGCGATGTCCTCGAGGATGCGCGCCTCGTCCTGGACGGTGAATTCGCGCGCCGCGTCGCGGCCCGTGATCATCGCCGCCTCGACCACGCTCTTGAGATCGTCGGGCAGGCTGTTCCAGGCCTGCAGGTTCATCACCGCCGCATAGGTGTGGTAGGCGTGGTTGGTGAGCGTCATGTAGTCCTGCACCTCGTGGAACTTCATCGAGGCGATGTTGGCCAGCGGGTTCTCCTGCCCCTCGACGACGCCCTGCTGCAGGCCGTTATAGACCTCGACATAGGCCATCGCGGTCGGGTTGGCGCCATAGGTGCGATAGGTGGAGAGGATCGTCGGCGCCTGCAGCGTGCGCATCTTGATGCCCTCGAGATCCCCGGGGCCGGCGATCGGGCGGATGTTGTTGGTCATGTTGCGGAAGCCCGCGCCCCACATGGCGATGCCGTGCAGGTTGTTGGCCTCCAGCGTGGAGAGCAGCTCGGTGCCGACCTCGCCGTCGAGCACGCGCTTCATCGCCTCGTCGCCCTCCATCAGGAAGGGCAGGTCGAACAGGTACATCTGCTCGTTGAAATTGGCGAGGTTGCCGGTCGGCGGAATCGCGATGTCGACCAGCCCCATCTGGGTCTGCTCGATGATCTCGACATCGCCGCCGAGCTGGGCTGCGGGGCGGATGCTGATCTCGATCCGGCCGTCGGAGTTCTTCTCGACCTCCTCCTTGAACACCACCGCGGCGCGCGCGTTGGGCGTGTCCTCGGTCAGCACGTGGGCGAAGGTGAACTCGAACTCCGCCGCCGTGGCCGCGGAGCCGAGCAGGGCGCTGGCCATGGCTAGCGAGATCGTGAGGGTGCGATAGGACATGTCGTCTCCTGTTGGTTCGTCTTGTTGTTGCTTGGTGGTGGTCGGGGTCAGAGCGGCGGCGGCCCGAGAAGCTCGGGGGCCGCCCCCAGCACCGCCTCGGCCCCGAGGCCGGCGGCGAGCAGCCGCTCCTCCTCGTGGGGCGGGGCGATGATCTGCAGGCCGGTGGGGATGCCGTTGCCGTCCAGCCCGGTCGGCAGCGTCAGGGCGCACCAGCCCAGAAGATTGACGATGGCGGTGTTGCGCAACGCCATCATGTTGGAGTGCCGGTAGGTCTCGGGATCGTCGAGATCGGCCAGAAGCGGCGCCGAGATCGGGACGGTCGGGGTGACCATCAGGTCGATGCCCTCGAAGGCCCGCGCCGCCGCGCGCCCGCTTTCGGAGAGGGTTTCGCGCCGCTGCAGGTAATCGGCGGCGGTGATCTCGCAGGCCTGGTCGACCCGCACCCGGACCGCCGGGTCGAGCCGCGCGATCCGCTCGGGGAAATGCCCTTCCAGAAAGCCGCGCAGCTCGGGCGCCCCCAGACCGCCCCGGCGGAAGATGTCGAGCACGCGGTCGAGATGCGGCAGCTCCACCTCCACCAGCCGCGCCCCGGCCCGCTCCAGCCGGGCGATGGCGGCGCGGGTGGTCTCGGCGATGACCGGGTCGATATCGTCCCAGACGAGATTGGTGACGATGCCGATCCGCAGACCGCCGGGCGCGCGGGGCGCGACGCGCGCGCGCCCTTCGACCGCGGCAAAGAGATAGGCCAGATCCGCGACCGTCCGGGCCAGCAGGCCGGGCGTGTCCATCGAGGGCGACAGCGGCACGATCCCGTCGCCAGACCAGCGGCCATGGGTGGTCTTGAGCGCGGTCTGGCCGGTGAAGGAGGCGGGAATGCGCACCGATCCGGCGGTGTCGGTGCCAAGCGCGGCGAGCGCGCTGCCCTGGGCGAGCGACACGCCCGCGCCCGAGCTCGATCCCCCCGCCGCGCGCGGCGCGCCCGGCGCCGACCACGGGTTCACCGGGGCGCCCCAATGTGGATTGGTGCCCAGGCCCCCGAAGGCGAACTCCACGGTATGGGTCTTGCCGGTCACGACGCAAAGCTGGTCGAGCAGGCGCCGCACGAGCGGCCCGGCCCGGCGCCACTCCTTCGGAAACTCGGTATCCGTGCCGGCAAAGACCGGCAGGCCCGGCACACCGTAGAGATCCTTGACCGAAACCGGCAGCCCCATCATCGGGCCGAGATCGGCGCCGGTCGCGATGAGCGTGTCGATGGCGCCCGCCTGCCGCGCGGCGCGCGCGCCGTCCCAGCACTTGTAGGCGTTCAGGCGGTCCTCCGTGGCAGCGTGGCGCGCCGTGGCTTCGGCCATGAGCGCGGCAGCGCTCAGCGTGCCGTCGCGCAAGCCGCGGGCGATATGTTCGAGCGAAGCCTGGAGCACCTGTCGTCCCCTCCTGCGGTTGATCCGGTGCCTCACCCTTATGCAGAGCCTGCCGCAAGGCTACTGCCCTGTGCGACAGCTCGATGCGCGGCAGGCGAGCGGGGCGTTGCCGCCGGACGTCATTATCTGTCTGAAACGAAATAATAAAACATGCGAAATGCAGGTTTTGCCGCGCCGCGCTGTTGTCGCTTCGGCAAAGCCCTGTTGCCGCCTGCGCGCTCGTGGTCGATCCCGAAATGCCTAATTTGGCACCGCACACACACAGCAAAGCGCATTGGAGACCGACTCTTGGCACATGATACCGAACGCCGGCTGAACGAGATGGGCATCATCCTGCCCCGGCGGCCGAAACCGATCGGCAACTACGTCCCCGGCGTGGTGGTGGGCAACATGCTCTACACCTCCGGCACGCTGGGCACGCAGCCGGACGAGAACGACAACGACGTGCTGCCCTATGTCGGACGGGTCGGATCGGACCTCACGATCGAGGAGGGCTATGCCTCGGCGCGGCTGATGGCGATCAACCACCTCGCCATGATGAAGGCGGTGCTGGGCGATCTCGACCGGGTGAAGCGGATCGTGAAGATGATCGGCTACGTCTCCTGCGCGCCTGATTTCTACGAGCCGCACAAGGTGCTCAACGGCGTCTCCGACCTGTTCGTCGCGCTATGGGGCGAAGAGAACGGCCGCCATGCCCGCGCGGCGCTGACCCAGCACGTGCTGGGGCTGAACGCCCCGGTCGAGGCCGACATCACGATCGAGCTTCACGCCTGATCGGCGCGCAGGCGGGCGAGCAGCGCGGCATCCGACGTCTCGCCCTCCGCGAAGACCGAAAGGATCGAGGCGATGAAGGCCTCGCAGGCGGGGGAGCGATGCTGCCCCCGCCGCACCACCGCATAGATGAAACGATGCTCGAAATCGTTGCAATCGAGGTTCAGCGGCACCAGCTGGCCGAGCGTCACCTCGCGCATCACCGCCTGCAGCGGCAGATAGACGATCGCGTTGTTGCGGATCGCGTGCCGGATCAGGAAATGGAACTGGTCGGCGACCACGATCGGGCGCGGCGTCACGCCGATCCGGGCGAAGGCGCGGTTGAGCAGGTGATGGATGCCAAAGCCCGAATCCGGCATCACGCAGGGCTCCTGGGCCAGATCGTCGAGCCGGAGCTTGCGCCCATCCGCCAGCGGGTGCTTGGGCGGCGCCAGCGCCAGAAGCGGCTGGCGCCATTGCCCGACCGTCTCGATCCCTTCATGGGTATAGTGGTCATAGACGAAGCCGATCTGCGACAGATGCTGCTCGACCGCTTCGAGCACCCGTTCGCGCCCCCGGATCCGCACCCGGAACTCGACGCCCGGATGCCGGGCGCGAAACCCGGTGATATGCGCCGACAGGAACGGATCGGTGATTCCCTCGACGGTGGCGATCGAAACGGTCCCGGCCTTGAGATCATACAGATCGGCGATGTCGCCCTTGGCCACTTCGATGCGGTTGAAGACCACGGCCAGATGATCGACGAGCAGCTTGCCCGCCTCGGTCAGTTCCACGCCCTCGGCGCGGCGATCGAGAAGCTGTCCGCCGAATTCATGTTCGAGCTTCACGATCTGCCGGCTGATCGCCGAAGGGGAGACATGCAGCCGTTCAGCCGCAAGGCGAATGGATTTGAAACGGGCCACATGAAGGAAATACTGGCCGGCTGTCAGGTTTATCATGGTGCTCTGGGCGTTCTGGATGGCTTTGTTGCGCGAAACCGGGGGCTCTCTTTCCCGGATGGGGGGCGCGACCTTTGTGACAGCTATGCCAAGGACGGTATAGCGGTTGGGCATTGCCACGCGGATCGAATGGCCCCGTGTTTCCTGGACGCCCTCGTGCCTCGGTTTCTGCTGTCGCTCGAACTCGAGGGACGACAGCATTCCGTTTCGCGCATGCCTGCGCTTCGCAGGACATCTCGATGTCATTGAACGCGTTCCGCCGGTCTTTTTCGCGCGTGCGGCGGGTCCAGCGCCCGATCCGTTCGCGCCCGGGCAGGTTGAAGGCGTTCTCGGGCGAGACCTTGTCCGCCATTGGTCGAGCGCATTGTCATGGCAGTTGTCGCGACGGCTCGTGGAGTGCTTGAGATCGTGGGCCTTCAGGAAAGCGGCCCGGTCCATGCTGACGAACCGGCTCTACGGCGACTGGAAGGGCGGGAGGGCCGAGGCGGTGTCACAGCCGCAGACGGCTGTAGCGCATGAAGCGATCCAGAGCGATGTGAGGCTCTGACTTCATTGGGTTTTCTGGAAAACCTGGCTGAGGCAATAGGATTGCAGTATAAGTAATTGATATAAATGTGTTTTATTGGATATCTTGGTATATTGTGTCAACCGCTTAGTGGGCAAAACCAACCATGTGCTTCAGCTTGTGTCTCATGGATATGGACGGTCCGGCATCACACCGAGATCGCGCTGGTGGCCCAAGGTGTCGGATCAAGGCTGGATCGAACGAGCCCAAGCCTGCTGCTGGAGCAAGAAGATGAGAGAGCTCTCATTCCGCGCGATCGGACCAGCAGGAGGCCGGCGATGTCATTCCCACGAGGCGGCGATTACCCCAAGAAGGTAAGTTGGCCTGTTCACCGGGGGATGAGGCAAATAGCCGACATTCGCTGCGATTGTGTCAATGGACCATCATGCAGGCTGCGTCGATCCGTTGAGACCACCGAATAAAGCGGGCATCGGTGTCTTGTTCCGGGGAGCGGGAGTCCCGGTTCGGCCGAGACCGCAAATTTTAAACTGCAATCGGTCAGTATCCCGGCTTCACCGCTCCACTTATCCGTTCGAGTGGCGCAAAGCCCGCACGTCGATAGATGCGATGAGCGGGGCTGTCCGGATCTGCGGCGATCAGCACACTGACGCCGGGCGCACGGGACACGGCCCACTCATTGGCGATTGCCAGAAGCGAAGTGCAGATACCGCGACGACGGTATTCCATTCGAGTTTCGACCGCTTGGTATCGCGCGACACGGTCGTCATGAAAGATTCCCATGTCAGCCACCAAGCGGGTGTCGTCGAAAACGCCGAACCAGCAGCCCAAGCCAGTTTCGACCAAGCGCCGGTACCCGGCGACACGACGTGTTATGAACGCGCGGTGGTCGGAGCCGCTGTAACCGTCCTCCAGGCTGGTTTCGTATTGAAGGGCGGCAACCTGCGCCCAAGCGGAGGCGGTGTCTACGATGCCAAAACGTAGTCCCGCAGGCAGCGGGGGTGCGGCAATCGGTGCCTTCAGGACGAGGAATTCGACCGCATCCAGATCGAAACCTTGCGAAAGTAGATAATCTCCTGCCGAGCCGAGAGCGAGGCCGGGTATGTCCCATTCGAGACAGATATGCGCGCTGTCCGGAAATGCCCGCCTGGACAGCGCCACATGCGCTACCGGGTCATCCGGTCGGTCTCGGAGGATCACCCGATTTCCATACCAATAGCTGGGTTGGCTCGGCGTGCGTAGCACGAGATGATTGCCGCGATCCTCAAGCTGCGACAAGTCGCGCATGATCAGCAGATCGGTGGCGATACCGTAAGAGCGGACCGGAATATCAGGACCCATAGGCACCTCGCAGGCTTCTATTCTACCAGAAGGTAGTCGGAAGCATTCCTCCAAGCGCAATGACTGCTTTGAATTTGGAGGTGACGTTCGCTGCGGCGAGCACCTAGGTCCAGTTTGGCCGTTCCCGTTGCCACGCCTACCTACATTTGCCAAATGCTGCTCATCATGGTCTCCCTGCCTCAAATTTGTGGAAGAAGGCGTCCACGAGACACGGGGCTGTTCATCTCCAAGTTTGATCGGCGGCTAGGAAGGGCACATGATGGGCGGTGCCAACGGCTCCATGTGAAGGCGCTCGACATGTCATGTCACTCTCTGTCCGTCCGCCGGCTGGGCCTGGTGGTCATGGCGCTCGGCCTGACTTCCGCTGCGGCGTCGGCCGACGAGGACGTTCTACGCTGGCGCATGAACAGCCTGCTCTATCCGAAGCTATTCGGCGAAGCCGGGTCCTACTTCGCCGCCGAGGTCGAGCGCCTGACAGCGGGCCACTTTGTCATCGAGGTGCGGGACCGGATGGTCCTCGATCAGGATAGCTTCGGCGCGCTCGAAGCCGGTCTGATCGACGCGGTCTGGGGGTCGGCCGGTCATCACCACCGCGAGGACCCGGCGTTCGCGATCTTCAGTGGCTTCCCTTTCGGACCGGGCCCCGAGGGCTTCACGGCCTGGATGCGCGAGGGCGGTGGAGCCGAGGCGCTCGACGCGATCTATGCGCGCCATGGTCTCAGGAGTTTCTATTGCGGAGTCCTGCCGGCCGAGGGTGGCGGCTGGTTCCGCGCACCTGTCGAAACGGTCGCCGATCTCGACGGGCTGCCCATGCGTGCCTTCGGCTACGGCGCGCTGACGCTGAGGGCGCTCGGCGTCGTGCCCTACGAGTTACCAGCGGCCGACATCCGCCCGGCGCTGGAGACCGGGCTGATCGCGGCGGCGGAGTTCTCGTTGCCGTCGATCGACGCCGATCTCGGCCTGCACGAGGCGGCGGGGCATCTTTACATGCCCGGCTGGCAGCAGCCGGCGACCTCGCTTGAGCTGCTGATGCCCGAGCGCAGCTGGGTGGCGCTCTCGGATGACCGTCGGTCCGCGATCGAGGCGGCCTGCGAGGCGACGCTGACATGGTCGCTCGAGACGGCGCAGATGCGGCAGGTGGCGGCACTGGAGCGGTTCCGCGCCGAAGGGGTCGAGGTCCATGATTGGCCCGAGGAGATCCTTGCAGGGCTGCGACGGGCCTGGGCGAAGGTGATCGCCGAGGAGACCGCCCGCGATCCGCTGCTTGCCGCGGCCTGGGAAAGTTATCTGAACCATGCCGAAGGCCGAGGCGCTGCCTCGGCGCAGGGCCATATCGATTAGGGCGCATCAGTCAGGCAGCCCGGCCCGTCGCAGCCCGTCGAGGAACCGCTCCCGGCTGTCGCGATCGGACCAGCCGTCGAGCGACTGCGCCACCGCGGCGATGCTGCTTTCCGGGCGGCGGCCCTCGGCGGCCTGAATGATCGCGGCCGCCTCATCGGTGCGGCCTGCCTGCGCGAGGCTCGATGCCAGCAGCCAGCCGGGCCACCAGCGCGTGCCGGTGAATGTGCCGGCGCCATGCAGCGCACCGAAGGCTTCCGCCGCACGGGCCGGCTCCTGCGAGACGAGATAGCTCAGCCCGGCCACCTGCCGATACCACCCCGGCGGGGTCGGATCGAGACGCAATGCCTGCTCGATATGGCCCACGGCTTCAGCGCCATGGCCGGTCAGCGCCAGCACATGTGCCAGCACGGCGAGGTTATCGGCCTCATCGGGCTCGATCGTCACCGCCGCCCGCGCATTGGCCAGCGCATCGACCGGAGAGCGCATCTCGGGAAAGGGGGAGAGCAGCCGCATTTCGGCCAGCAACCGATGCGCGTCGGAACCGCCTCCTCGGGCCACTGCACGCTTCACCATCTCGATGGCCCGCGCCATCTCGCGGCGGCCTCCGCCCCATGCGAGATGCTGGACTTCGAGCCAGTAGGTCAGGCCAAGGTCAGCCCAAGCCACCGCGTCGTCGGGATCGTCCGCGACCGCTGCCTCGAGCAACGCGCGCGCCTGCTCGTTGTCCTCTCGTCTCTGCCAGTTCCGCCCGTCGAGCAGCGTCTCGGCGGCAATGGCCCGGCCCTGCATCACAGGCGAAGCGTCCGGTTCGGCAGGCTTCGTCAGCCATCCCAGACCCACCAAGACGACGGCCACGACGACGGCCGCGCCGAGCCGAACCGTGCGCTGCGGTCGGTTGTCGGGCGGCGCATTCCCTGTCTCTTTCTCGAGCACGTAGCCACGCCGGGGCACCGTGCGCAGCAGCGCTGCACCGCGCGGTCCCAGCGCGCGCCTGATGTCGCTTATGCATTGCGCCAGAGAGTCGTCGGACACGATGACGTCCGGCCATGCGTCGCGCAGGAGATCGTCCTTGGCCACCAGTTCCCCGCGCCGCGCCAGCAGGAGTTCGAGCACGCGAAAGGATTTGGCGCGCAGAACCCGCTCGGCGCCGGTCTCATCCACGAGCCGACCGCGCTTGGGGTTCAGCACGATGTCGCCAATCCGGATGGTCTCACATGCCTCCACGACGATGACCCGGTGCTGGACCTGCCGATTTTAGCACAATTTCAAGCGCCCTTCAGGCCGTTTTCAGGACTTGGGCCCCGCTTGGCCGCAGCTTCAGAAGACACCGTCACGGCCTTGGGAGGATCATCATGTTCCGCACTGCCCCTTACATCGCGACGCTTGCCTTGTGCTTCTCAACCATCACCGCAGCGCCGTTTCCCGCTTCCGCAGAGGAGGGCCAGATGCGCGACGCACCGCCGCTTCTCGACACCCTCGCGCTGTGGCTTGAAGTCAATTTCGACCTGCCACCCGCCGAGCGCGAGCCGCGTCTCGTCACCTTGCCCGGCCCGGAGCTGGTCGCGATGCGCTATGGCGACGGGGCACGCGTCGCCCCGGACCGGGTGGTCGCGCTCTATGACGAAGCCACCGGCACCATCTACCTCTCCGAGGGTTGGACTGGCCGCAGCCCGGCGGAGCTGTCGGTCCTGGTTCACGAATTGGTCCACCACATGCAAGCCATGGCCGCGCACCGCTTTGCCTGCCCGGCCGCGCGCGAGCGGCTGGCTTACCAGGCGCAGGACGCCTGGCTCGCCCTGTTCGGCGAGGATCTGGAAACCGCCTTCGACCTTGATCCGGCGATGCTGCTGGTCGGCACGGTCTGCATCCATTGACGGTCCCGGCATTGCCGGAGGTGAAACCCGACCTGCAATCGCGAAAGGAAACGATGTGTCCGCATACTGTGTTGGCGCGCGTCACGGCAGAGGGTCATGATCTCGACCTCATCAGCCTGAACCTCCGAGATTTCTTCAGTGAGGCGGCGCATATCCGCACCCTCGCCCATGGTCGGGAACCACCTGCGCCATATCGATGGCGGCTTGACCATGAGCGATCATCCCGCAGGCAAAGGCGCTCTGCCGCCGACGAGGAACCTCGCTTGGCCCAGCCGGTCCATCAGACGCCACGCGATCCATGTCGCGAGGAAGACGAAAGCCGAGACGAGACCGAATTCGATCCACCATGGCGCTGGAAACTGTGCGACCACTGCCAGCCCGACCAAGGTCAGTGGAAAGTGGAGCACGTAGAGCGGAAACACCGCACGGTTCAATTCGGACAGCACCGGGCTTGGCCTGTGGAGATACCGCGCCGCCAGCCCGAGAGCGGCGATACACCAGCACCAGGCCGTCGCCGCTTCGACCACCGAAAAGGCGGTCGCGTTCGGAGGAGCCAGCCCTGCCGGCCGCCAACCGCCGGCCGCGAGGGCTTGGCCCGCAGCGGCATCCTCCAGCAACGCGATCGCGAGAAGCGTCACCTTGCCTCCGAACAACAGGACCGCGCCGGCCAGCAGCCACCATGCCCGTCTGCCTGCCCACTTCAGGAAACGGTCGTGGTCGGCTCCGATGAGATAGCCACCCGAAAAGAAGAGAAGGTAGAGCGCGAACTGATAATTGTCACCGGTGAGCGCTGCCGCATGCGGCTTCAGTAGAACGACGGTTCCCGCCGACAGAAGGATCAGGATTGTGCACAGGATGCCCGGCTGCGGCATGGAAGTTCCGAGGCGTTCCCGAAACCGGAAGACCGGCCAGCACAGCATGGTGTAGAGCGCGAGATTGATCAGGAACCACAGATGCTGAACCTGCTGAAGCTCTGGGGTTGTCGTCCACGTCCACCAAAAGGCGGAGAAACCGGCTGCGTCGCCAGTCATGACGGCGATCGCATAGCCGCCAAAGACATTGATGAAGATGGTGCCGAACAGAAGCGGCCCTCCGAGCCGCAGAAGCCGCCGGCCAATGAACCGCGGTCCTGCGCCCCTCGAGGTCAGGAACCACGTGCCGATCCCGGCTATCATGAAGAGCGAGGGGAGCCGCCAGCTGTGGCTCCAGTAGATGAACAGGGTCAGTCCGTCGCCGGCCAACCGGTCGTTCACGAACCGGTAGATGTCGACGCCCCAATCCACGAACCCAACAGCGACATGATGCGGAACCAGCAAGGCAAAGAGAATGATCCGCAACCAGTCGAGTTCATGCCTTCGGGTCATGGGAAAACTCGCATCAGCCGGGTGGGTCGGCCTGTCTTCATGAGCAACCCAATCGGGCGCTCTCGCATGGCCGATGCACCACCATTCGCAGCCTCACCCCTTGCGCTGGCTTGGCCAGCAAGTTCGCGGCCCTACTTGGCCAAGGGTAGCATACGCCGGTATCAATACGTCAGCTGCGGGCTCGAAGCTGACTTGCGGCAGCGAGGCGACGCCCAAGGCAGCGGCATGCCCGCCGGGCGCAACGGCTCTTACGCGAAACAGAGCGGTCGTTTGCCGCAAGTGACGATCCCCAATTGCCAATTCGAGTCTATCGGAGATCGTGTTGCGCCGGGCGCCGACGAGCAATCTTCTCGGTCATTCCAGCTTTGCCAAGCTGCGGGCGCGATTGGGCGAGAGGGCGAGGGTTGCGCGATAGGCTTCAAGCGCGTCGTCGGGGCGCCCCAATGCGCTCAGCATGTCGCCGAAAAGTTCACGCGCCGGCAGGACATGACCGGGGGTCACGGGGCTCTTGCCGGCCTCGTCTTCCAGATCCGCCGCCGCCCGCTGCTTGGTCAGCGCCGCGTCACCATTGCCCTCGGCCAGTTCGACCCAGGCCTCGACCGTGAGGATCTGACCCTCGGTGAGACGCGCCCAATAGTCCTGCCCATCCTCTCGCATGGCGTCCCGCAGACTGCCCAGTTTCTCGACGGCGGCGCGCGCCGTCTCGACGTCGTCGGTGCGCGCGGCTCCCAAACCCTTGGCGAACCAGCGCATCGCGACGGTCTGGGGGAAGTTTTCCCACGGAATCGCGCCGTGCATGTCGGGCGACAGCGCCGCGGCCTCGGCCCAATTCTCCTGCTCCAGCAGCAGACGGACCGGCGCCGCCGCCAGGGCATAGGCGCCGCCGAAGCTGGCCTGGTGGTTGTCGATGGCGAGCATCTCGTCCACCAGCCGCGCCGCCTCCTCGGCCTGTCCCATTTGCAGGTGGCCATAGACCATGTAGTCGACCGCATGGGCGTAATGGGACTGGATCACGTCACCGGAGGTGTCGAGAGCGGCTTCCGCCGACCGGCGATTGAGGTCGATCGATTTCGCCCAGTCCCCCGTCCGCGTGTAGATATGCGCCGGCATGTGCAGCGCGTGAGCCGCCTCCGGGGCCGCCTTGTCGTAGATCTCGGCATAGGGGAGACCGCGCTCCTTGAGCGGCGGGTTGTCGTAGGCATGGATCGCGTAATGGATCACGCCGGGATGTTCGGGCGCGGTTTCGTGCAGGGCGTCGAGCGCGTCGCCCACGCGCGCGTTCACCTCGAACCGCTCCGCCCCGCCGGGCGCCGTCGCCAAGCGGGCGAGCGCGGCAAGGGCGGCGGCGTCGATATTGTCGGGATTGCGCTCGTGGGCGGTCTGCTGCGCCTCGGCCCAGGCCGCGAGGCGGGCGGGGTAGCCATCGTGGTCGGGCGCGTAGAAGGCAGCTGCCGCATCGACCAGCGCCTGTTCGAGATCGCTGCCTGGCGTCATGGTGGCCAGCCGCCCGGCGGCATCATTGCCGCGTGCCGTTTCGGCTTCGGACGGTGTCCCGGGCCAGAGGGGATGAAAGTTGGCCATGGCGATCCCCCACTGCGCCATGGCGCAGTCGGGATCGGCCTCGGCAGCCTGCCCAAAGGCCGCCTCGGCTTCGATATACATCATGTTGTGCAGCAGGGTCAGGCCCCTGTCGACCGCAGCATCGGCCTCGCTGGCACATGTGGTTGGAAGATCGACCCCCTGCGCGGCAGGCGAGGTGGGAATGGTGAGTGCGCTGGAAAGTGCGACAACGGCGGTTCCGGTCATGTTCGAGAAGCGTAGCATTTCAGACCCTCCAGGAAATCGATTTGGTCAATTTTCCACTCTGACTGCGAGGGGTTCATCGATCACCGCCGTCGGCATGAATCCTCGAAAGGATGGGCGCAGGCCCGAGAGCCGCCGGGGCCTGTGATGTTTCCAGTCGGAAATCTCGAACCGAACGCACCAATGACGGCGACAATTCGGCCTGCAATGATGATGCGACAACCCTACGATCGGGCGCTATTGACGTAAGGTAACACAGGAGGTGGGGTCATGTCCCGTGGCGTGGTGTAGCTGAGGCGGCCGTCGGGTTTCTCGGTAGGGTCGGTTTGCGAAAGCCAACCTGAACCGAGGGATGCCCCCGATGACCAAACCCATGATGGACCTGAGAGAGCTCGTCGAGAAGAGCGGTGAGGCGGATCTTCTGCGGGAGATGATCGGCTTTGCGGCCGAGCGCCTGATGGAGCTCGAGGTAGGTGGCCAGACCGGCGCCGCCTACGGCGAGAAGAGTCCTGAACTGCCTGCGCGGCCGCGGCCATGCGGTCGTGAACTGAGGGAGGAAGCCATGCATGATGTCCGCACCCGCATGGAGGGCCTGCACCACCTGCTGACCGGGGGGACGGGCCACCCGACAGGGCGCCGCGCGTCTCCGCCCCGGCACCTGTGGGGCGATCTCGGCCTGCCCGAGGGGAGGCCGCGCAGCCCGCGGCGGTCGCTTCCGGCGCGCTTGCTGCGGTGGTGAGGGTCCCGTCCATGACCCAGATCCTCGCCTTCGCCTATGCCGGGCTGACTGCACTGCCCATCCTGATGCACTTGGGCGTCGCCGCCGGTGCCCCGCTCGGCCGCCTGACGGTCGGCGGTCGCTTTCCCGGCCGCCTGCCGCCGGCCTGGCGGGCGCTGGCGCTGGTCCAGGCCGCGCTGCTTGCAACCATGGCCGGGGCGGTGCTCGCCAGGGCCGGCATCGGCGCGTCGCCTTTGGCGCTCCTGTTCTGGCCCGCCCTCGCGCTCACGCTGCTGTCGCTCGCCGCGAACGCTGCCAGCCCCTCGCGCCCGGAGCGCCTGCTCTGGACGCCGGTCCTCTTTCTCATGGCCGCCGCCGCGCTCGGCGTCGGCCTGTCATGAACACCGGAGACGACCCATGAACGTTCTCGTTGCCGGCGCGACCGGCTATCTCGGGCGCTTTCTCTGCGCCGAATACCTGCGACGCGGGCACCACGTCACCGCGCTGGTCCGCGACACCACGCGGGCCGGGGATCTTGCCGATCTGTCGATCGAGGCCGAGGCCACCCGGCCCGAGACGCTCGAGGGGATCATGGACGGCGTGGACCTCGTCGTCTCGTCGCTTGGCATCACCCGGCAGGCAGACGGGCCCGGCTACCGGGAGGTCGACTTCCAGGCGAACCTGAACCTGCTGCGCGAGGCCGAGGCCGCGGGCGTCGGACGCTTCGCCTATGTGCATGTCCTGAATGCCGACGCCATGAAGGGCGTGCCGCTTGTCGATGCCAAGAGCGCCTTCGTGGACGCGCTCCACGCCTCCGACATGCCCGCGACCGTGATCGCGCCCAACGGCTTCTTCTCGGACATGGGCGAAATGTTCGCGATGGCGCGCAAGGGCCGCGTCTGGCTGTTCGGGGACGGGGCGCAGCGCCTCAACCCCATTCATGGCGCCGATCTGGCGGTGGCCATCGCCGACGCGACCGACGCCGGCCGGGGCTGGGCCGAGATCGGCGGCCCCGACGTGATGACTCAGGGCGAGATCGCCCGCGCCGCCTTCGACGCACTCGGGACCGCGCCGCGCATCACCTGTCTGCCGGACGCCCTGCGCCGGACCGCGCTCGCCGTCCTGCCGCTCCTGCCGCGCCGCGTGAGCGGCCCCGCGCGCTTCTTCCTGACCGCGCTCGGAATGGACATGGTCGCGCCCCGCTTCGGGACGCGGCGCCTCACCGACCACTTCGAAACCCTCGCCGCGGAAGCGGCGCGCCAACCGAAAGGAACTCGCTCATGACCCTCCGCAAAGCCGGCGGCCTCGCCGCCCTGACCTGCGCCGCCACCTATCTGTTTGGCTTCGCCTTGCTTGTCACCGTGCTCGCGCCGCTGGGTTTCGGCTCGGACGAGATCGACGTCGCCGCCGTCGTGGCCTTCATCGCGGACCGCCCGGGCGTGCTGATCGTCTGGAACACCCTGATCTACGTCGTGAACGCGCTGGCGCTCGCGGTTCTCGTCGTTGCGCTCCGCCGGCAGATCGCCAATTCGCGGCCCGACGCCGCCGCCCTGACCGGGGCGATCGGGCTGATCTGGGCCACCCTCGTCCTCGGCGCCGGCATGATCGCGAATGTCGCCGTCGAACGGACACATGCGCTCGCCGCGGACCCGGCGGCCGCGGCCTCCCTCTGGCAGACGCTGCACGCGGTCGAACTGGGCTTGGGCGGCGGCAACGAGATCGCCGGCGGCGCATGGATCCTGGCGGTCAGCCTCGCAGGGCTTGCGAGCGGCCTTCTCGGCCGCGTCACGGCCGGGATCGGCGCGATCAGCGGCTTCGCCGGGCTCGTGACCATCCTGCCGCCGCTCGGGGAGACCGCCGGCGCCGTCTTCGGCCTTGGCGCTATCGCGTGGTTCGTTGCCGTGGGGATCGTGCTTCTGCGGGGCGGCCAGACGGCGTTGGGGAAGGAGGTCGCCGCCTGACATCGCTTCGAATTCTGATCGTCGCCAGTCTCAGGGCTGTGCCCCGGCCCATGACCCGACCAGCCCTGCCGAGTGACAGGGCTGGTCACCGGGTCGCCAAGGGTGGCCGATCGGCCTCGTTTCCTCGCTGCAAAGGCCGAAGACCCGTGGTTCTCGCAGGCGGATGATCACAGTTCCGGGATGGCGGCCGAGCTTGGTGGCGAGGGTGGACTTGCCTGAAGCGATCCGACCGTAGAGCAGGACGAGGGTCGTTTGTCCGGCCATGTCTCGCCCCCTTTGCGTCACGCAGGCTGCGACTGGGACAGCGTCGTCAATCCGACGAGCAGAAGCGCCGCCATGGCTGCTGGTGAGCAACAGCGAATGCATGATGAAATCGGAAAAGGCGAGGGAGACGCCACCGACCAGCGCGTAGGCGAGAACGGCGAAGGGGCGAGGTAGAAGACGAGGGGCGACATCGGTCTGGACTCCTTCGGCTGAAGGGGCGGCGCGGCGAGAAGAGCCGCGCCGCGCGCGTGGTTAGCGCATGGGGTATGCCGCGAAGGGCGGGGACGCTGGCTGCCGGAGTCGGCGTCGGAACGCGGCGATAGCGATCTCGACGATGAGAGCGGCGATCACGCTGCCGGACGGCATGCCGTCGAGGACCAGGCCGACCAGTCGCACCGCCGGAAAGGCGAGGAAGGCCGTCAGGGCCACTGCGACCGAGATTGGCAGGATCGCGCGCCGCCAGATGCCGAGCAGCATGAAGATGTCGAAGCCGGCGAGTCCCGTGCCGGGCACGCGAGGCTCGCCGAGCAGGGACGCATCCTGCCTGAGCGCAATGCCGTAGCTCGCGTAGAACGCATGCGGCGCGCTGACGATGAAGCTGCCGATGGCGAGCGTGGTGAGGCCGGAGGCCCCGAGCGCGACCTTTTCGAAGAGGGTGGTGGACATGTCGTGGTCCTCTCTAGAGTTGGCGATCAGGCGGCGCTGGTCCCTGCGCCGCTCGCATCACGCCATCGGTCATGTGCGCGTTCCGTCCATCGAGCAGGATTTCGGTTCGCGGCGAGAGGCACAGAAAAAGGTTGGATCCCTGGTTTGGGGCGGACTGAGGGAGCCGTTTTGGGAAGTAGAAGACCCGCCCCCGGCGCAGCAGATAGGGCCCGGCATGGTGCTTGGCTCTACGACGACCGGAAGGGCGGGAAGATCGGGGCAGTGTCACATCATGTGTCACACGCTGTGTCACAGTCGCAAACGGCTGTAGCACATGAGTCGATCCAGAGCGCTTGGAGGCTCTGATTCCGTTAGGTTTTGGGAAAAACCTGGCTGGGGTGGTAGGAGCCCCAGTAAGATTTCGAGTTTTCCTAAGTCCCTGATGGATCGAGGGAAAGTCCGGCAACCACCTGCGTGTATGACATCGCAGTAGGGTAGCTCGGTGTTTATCCTATGCAAGAGATTTTGGTGCTGTAGAAGCGATCGGCTGGATCGCGCTCTTGATAGAATCCGCAGGACGATGCCCGGACCCGCATCTTCATTTTAGGGAACCGGTCGAGGACCGCTCAGTGGTGATGTCGGAACGCTGATCAATCCGCATCATCAGACAGCCGCACCTTTGTTTCACGGCCTGCTGAAGGCGTCTCCTTGAGCTTGGGGCAGGGCTGCTGCCAGGTCGTTCACGCTATCGATCAGAAGTTGCGCCGCATAATGGGGATTGTGGGCATGGCTGCCCCCGTCTTTCGCGACGAACTGGTAGTTGTAGGCTGCACGCAGTAATCGCGGTGTCCAGTTGGCATAGCGGTTGTCGCGCATTGTTTCCTCCGCGCTGGCCTGACCATCGTCGTCGAGATCGGTAAAGAAGTAGGGATAGCTGTCCGGCGCGTAGAGAATGGCCGCGTCAGGGATGGTTTCGGCGTAGAGCCGGATCATCATGTGCAGATGTTCGTGCAGGGTTGCGATCTCCGAGGCGATGCCTTCGGCGGTATCACCGTCGCCGTCTAGATCCGCCGAAGTCGTTCGGATCGCGCGCGAGTCCGTCACACCTGCGTGACAGCTCGTGCAGTCCGCGATTTCGATCGCCGTGTCATGTGCGCCGTGGCAGCCTGCGCAGTCGTCGAATCCCGGGACATGCGCGAAACGTCCCGAATAGCTCTGACCCGGGTACTCGTAGCCGCCACCGACCTCGGCACCCAGCAATGTTGCCGCAGCCGCGGAATAATGGACATTGATGAAACTCAGCCGGTCAGACACCTCGTCGTCGTCGAGATCCGAAACGGCCGTTTCGACAGCCTCCCCGGACGCGCGGCCCTGATGGCAGACCGCGCATACCGCCATGCCCGACCCGAGAGAAACCGCCGCGCCTGAGGGGAAGGGTACTGTGGCGAGCGACGCCGCTTCGGGAGCATGACAGGAGGTGCATTCGACTAGCTCCCCGGTGGGAACGGGATGGTCGATGGCGCCGACGGTGGTCATCGGCGAGGCGAGGTAGTCTGCGAAACCCGTTGTGGAATGGCAGGCCGCGCAGGCGCCGGGGATTTCGCCCTCCTCGTCCCAGTGGCGGAACGCCTCTGCCATGGCATCGGCGTGACCCGAGGCCATCCAGTCCTCGACGATCTCCTCGGGCGTGGGTTCGGTGCCCTGCGCCTGTGACCAGATCGGAACGAGGCTGCCGGTCAGCAGCGCGGGCAGGAGGAAAGCAGGATGGCGCATGGCGTCTCTCCACGGCTCTGGAACCACATGCCCCGATGATGCGCGGCATGATCGAGGCGATCCTTGATGCAGATCAAGGTCGCGGGCCGGCTTCTGGCGGAAGCAGGGAAAAGACGCCGCCACGGAGGTCATCATGTCCTGTCTCGAGCCGGATCGCCAAGACCCCTTCGGCACGCCAGCCCGCACCCCTCGCATGGTCAGGCTGGAGGCAAGCGATCTGCCGGGCCTGCGCCCGGTGGCCTGTATCGAGGAGGGGGCGGAGGTCGTGCCCGGTACGCCGGTCATGCATGACAGGGCGCGGCCCGAGATCCGGGTGGTGGCGACGGTGGCGGGCCGTGTGGAGCGGGTCGAGACCGGGCTCGGCCGCCGCGCCGTCCGGGTCGTGATCCGGCCCGAAGGTCGGGCGATGGCGGTCCCGGCGACGGCTGCGGGAGATACCCGTGACGTGATGCTGGCGCATGGGATCTGGCCGGACCTGCGCACCCGGCCCTTCGGCCGCGTGCCTGATCCGGAGGCGCGACCCAAGGCGATCCTCGTGAACGCGCTGGATGGCGCGGGGGTCGCAGCGGCGCAGGGCGCCCCTCGCGCGCTGGGACACGGCTTGCGCGCGCTGTGCGATCTGACCGAGGGGCCGGTGATCCTGTGCCAACATGGCGGGGTCGCGTTGATCCCGGCGGAGGGGCGGATCGAGATCGACACGGCCGCGCCGCGCCATGACGGCATGGCCTTCAGGCTGCGGAGGCGATGCAGCGTGGCCCATGGGGGCGAGGTCTGGATTCTCGACGTGCAGTCGGCGATCGCGCTCGGGCGGCTCCGTGGCGAGGGCCTGTTCGACACCACGCGTCTCGTCGAGATCGTCGCAGCTTCGGGCGAGGTTGTAGGGCTGCACCGGATGGCTCTGGGCGCCGACCTTGCGGACGCGATTGAGGAGGCTGGCTGGCCACGCCCTGTGTCCCGTTCGCTCAGGCGCAACGAATCGCGGATCGACCCGCGCCATGAGCCCGGCCCACCATCCGAACAGGTGCTCGGGCCGATCGTGCCGGTGCCTGCCTTGACCGCGACGCTTCCGATGCGGCTGCGCGCGATCCCGCTGCTCAGGGCGCTGCAAATCGGCGATGCCGAGGCGGCCCGCAGGCATGGTTGTCTCGATCTGGTGGAGGAGGACATGCGCGCGGCGAGCGCGATCTGCGCCAGCGGCGCGAATTACGGCGCGCTGCTGCGCCGAGTCCTTGATGAGCTGGAGGCCGGAGGATGAGGGGCGGCCCCGTCATGCGGCTGAGGCGGCGGGCCGCCCGCGACGCCGTGGCGCTCCGACTGATCGCTCTCGCGCCGCCCATGGCGCTCCTGTTCCTGCAGGCACCGGGTGCGGTCTGGCCGCGCGCCCTTGCGGTGGTCACGGCGGCCTTGGCCTGCGCCTTCGTCTTTGCCGAGATCCGGGGCCGCGGGCCGATCCTCGAGGTGCTGGTGCCGGCGCTGCTCGTGATGCTGTTCGCTCCGCCCGAGGCGGCGTCCTGGCAGCTCGCGCTGGCCTTGTCCCTGGCGATCGTGCTGGGCGCACTCGTCTTCGGCGGCGCGGGCTTCGGGTTCCTCAGCATCGCCGCGCTGGCTTTGGTGCTCCTTGCCTTCTCGTTCCCGCCGCTCGCACCCGTCATGCCATCACAGTCAGTCATATGGTTCGCCTTGCCCGGTGGTCTGCTGCTCATGTTGGCGGGGCTCGCGCCGTGGCGGGTCGTGTTGGCCGGGGCCGTGGGCGTTGTGCTGGCGACAGGGCCGAGCGAACTCGATCCCGCGCTGGCCGCGCCGTTCGCCATTCTCCTGATACATTTCGCGGCGGATCCCTTCGGCGCGCCTGTCACCGGGCCGGGGCAATGGCTGTCGGGCCTGATGGTGGGCGGGCTGATCGTGCTTCTGGGCGCGCCGGAGACACGCGGTCTCGACATGTCGGCCGGCGTTTTCGCGGTGCTCCTCGCGGGCCTTTTCGCGCCGCTGGTCGATGCGGGCGTGATCGCGATCGCCGATTGGCGCGATGGGTTGCGCCATGGCTGAGGTGCGGAACCCATGGGCACGGTTTCTGGCGCGGTCCAACGAGGACCCGGTCAAGGCCCTGGGCATGGCCGGACTGGTGGCGCTGGGTGCGGCGCTTACCGTGTCGACCACGGCGATGCTGCTGGAGCCACGGCAGGCCGCCAATCTCGAGGCCGCCCGCGCCGCCCGGATGCAGGCCATGGTCGACGCTCTGCCGGGGCTGCGCATGGTGATGGAGGAGGCGGGGGTGACAGAGCTGCAAAGCCACCTCGTCGATCTGGAGACGGGCCGGGTGCTGCCCGGCGCGACATCCGGTCTCGATCCCGTGCAGGCGGCGCGTGGTCCCGACACCGGGGTCGAATTGCCGCCCGAAGCCGACATCGCCGGGCTCGGGCGACGCGAGAAGGTGGCCGCGATCCACCTGCTCGAACGTGATGGCGTGCCGGTGCTGCTGGTGCTGCCGATGCGTGGCACGGGCTACCAGTCGACCATCCACGCGCTGCTCGCGCTCGAAGCCGATCTGGATACGGTCGCGGCGCTGACCGTGACCGAGCAAGGCGAGACGCCAGGCCTCGGCGCGCAGATCGAACGCCCCGACTGGCAGGCGCTCTGGCCCGGCCGCCGCATCACCGACGACAGCGGCGCGATCCGCATCGAGGTGGTGCGCGGCGCGGCCACCACGCCCTTCGAGGTCGACGGTATCTCGGGCGCCACCCGCACCGGCAACGGCATCACCGCCATGCTGCGCTTCTGGATGGGGCCATGGGGCTATGGCCCGTTTCTCGACCGACTGGCAGAGGAGGGGATGGGATGATGCGGCTGTCGCACCACCTGACGGACCCGCTGATCCGGTCGAACCCGGTGACGCTGCAGATCCTCGGCATCTGCTCGGCGCTTGCGGTGACCACGGCGCTGGCGACGGCTTTGACCATGGCGGCAGCGCTGATCTTCGTGCTCTGCGCCTCGGCCGCGATCATCAGCGCGATCCGGCGCCATATCCCGCAGGCGATCCGGTTGATCCTGCAGATCACCATCATCGCCACGCTGGTCATCGTCACCGACGAGGTGCTGCGCGCCTATGCCTTCGAGATCAGCCAGAGGCTGTCGATCTTCGTCGGGCTGATCGTGACCAACTGTATCGTTCTGGGCCGGGCCGAAAGCTTCGCCATGCATCATCCCGTCAGGGCTTCGGTGCTCGACGCGCTGGGCAATGCCTTGGGCTACGGCTTGGTGCTGGTCATCGTCGCGACGATCCGCGAGCTTCTCGGTACCGGCAGGCTCGCGGGCATTCCGGTGCTGCCGCTGGCGGATCAGGGGGGATGGTTCGAGCCGCTGCGGCTGATGCAGCTCGCGCCCTCGGCCTTTTTCATCATCGGGCTGCTCGTCTGGGCGATCCGCGCGGCGCGTCCCGAGCAGATCGAACGACCGGATCATCGCCTTCTCCTGCGGCAGGACGGGACGTGGCCATGACCGAGATCCTGTTCGCCGCGATCCTCACCGACAACCTCGCGCTGTCCTTCTTTCTCGGCATCTGCACCTTCCTCGCGGTGTCGCAGCGGCTCTCGACGGCGCTGGGCCTCGGCATCGCGGTGATCGTGGTCCAGGGCGTGACGGTGCCGGTCAACGCGCTGATCCATGCCGTCCTGCTCGCCCCCGGCGCCCTGCACTGGATCGGACTGCCGGAGATCGATCTGAGCTTTCTGCGGATCATCGTCTTCATCGGCGTCATCGCCGCGATGGTGCAGCTGATGGAGCTTCTGCTCGACCGTTTCGTGCCGGCACTGCACCGCGCGCTGGGGGTGTTCCTGCCGCTGATCACCGTGAACTGCGCGATCCTCGGCGGCAGCCTGTTCATGGTGGAGCGGCGCTACGATCCGCTCGAAGCGGTGGTCTGGGGGATCGGCAGCGGTATCGGCTGGGCCCTCGCGATCATCGCCTTCGCCGCGATCCGCGAACGGCTGCGCTATGCCGACATGCCAGAGGGGCTGCGCGGGCTCGGCGGCGCCTTCATCGTCACCGGTCTGATGTCGCTCGGGTTTTCGGGGTTCGGAGGGCTGGCCCAATGACCGGGGTTCTGGCAGGCGTCGTGTTGCTGGTGACACTGGTGCTGGCGCTCAGCACCGCCTTGCTGATCGCAAGGCGGCGGCTGGTGCCCGACCTGCCCGTCGCCGTCACGGTGAACGACCGCGCGCCATTCGAAAGCCGCTTCGGCACCGACCTGTTGGGCGCCTTGGCCGCGCAGGACATCCTGTTGCCGGCCGCCTGCGGCGGGGCAGGGACCTGTGGCCAGTGCCGTGTGCGGGTCCGCGGAGAGATCGTGGCACCGATGCCGGCGGAGCGGGCCCGGCTGTCGCGGGCGGAGCGACGCCAAGGCATGCACCTCGCCTGCCAGATCCGGCTGCGTGCGCCGCTCACGATCGAGCTGCCGGAAGCGATCCTTGGGGCGCGTGGCTTCGAAGGCACCGTTCTGCGCACACGCTTCCTGACGCCGCTGATCCGCGAAATCGTGCTCGACGCGCCGCCCGATGTGACGGCTTCGGTGAAGGCCGGGGCCTTCGTGTCGCTGACCGCGCCGCCGCATGATCTCGGCTTCGACGCGATCGAGGTGCCGGAGCGATTTTCGGAGGACTGGGCCGAGCTCAGGGCATTGCGCGCCATCGTGACGGCACCGGTCACCCGCGCCTATTCCATCGCCAGCACCCCCGCCGATCGCAGGCAGGGTCAACTCGTACTCCTTATCCGCCTCGCCCTGCCGCCGCCCGACCGGCCTCGCCTGCCGCCGGGCGCGGTGTCGTCCTGGCTCTTTCATGTGAAGGAGGGCGCCCGGATCGCGGCGAGTGGCCCGCATGGCGATTTCCGTGCGCAGCAGGGAACGCGCGAGATGGTGTTGGTCGGCGGTGGCGTCGGTATGGCACCGCTTCGGGCGATCATCCATGAGCGGCTCGACCAAGGCGCGCCGCAGCCGATCAGCTTCTGGTACGGCGCGCGCCGCCGCGACGACCTGTTCTACGCAGAAGAGTTCACGGCGCTGACCCGGCACCATCCGAATTTCCGCTTCGAGGTCGCGCTTTCGGATCCGCGTCCCGATGACGGCTGGGAAGGACGGACGGGCTTCGTCCATGTGGCCTTGCGCGAAGGCTTCCTGCGCGATCACCCGGAGCCCGAGGCGTGCGACTACTACCTCTGCGGGCCGCCGCTGATGATCGCGGCGGTGATGGGTGTCCTGAACGAGGCGGGCGTGCCGCCGGGCCGGATTTTTTTCGACGATTTCGGGAGTTGAGCCATGCGGATCGGACGGCGGGGATTTCTGGCAGGCGCGGGGGCGGCGCTCTTCGCCTCGCCCGCATGGGCCGCGACGATGAGCCTCGGCGGCCCGGCCTTCGGCAGCTACTGGCGCTGCCTCGTACCCGCCGGGATGGACCGGGCGGCGCTCATGGCGGCGGCGACCGGCCTGATCGCCGAACTGACCGCGGAACTGTCCCCTTGGCAGGAGGACAGCGCTCTCGTCGCGCTCAATCGCGCCCCGGCGGGGCGGTGGATCCCTATCGGGCATGCGACCCGGACCTGCCTGCAGGAGGCCGAAGCCCTGCATGGGCTGACCGTGGGGGGATTCGACGCACGGGTCGGGCCGTTGGTGGCGCGCTATGGTTTCGGTCGGATCGCGGGGGGCGTTCCGAGGGACGGGCGCTTCGAACTGAAGGGCCGCGCTGTCCGCAAGAGCCACGACACGCTGACCTTCGATCCCTGCGGCTTGGCCAAGGGGCACGCAGTGGATCTGCTGGCCGCACGGATCGCGGGTCTGGGCGCGAGGGAGGCGCTGGTCGAGATCGGCGGTGAAGTCAGGGCTCTCGGTCGCCATCCCTCGGGCCGGGCATGGAGGTTGGCGGTCGAACGCCCCGGGGAAGACGGGCCGCAGGCGCAGCGGGTGATCCGGCCGGGATCGCTGGTTCTGGCGACCTCTGCTCATGTCCCGCAGGGTCATGCGGGGCCCGCGACGACCAGCCATGTCATCGATCCGGCCAGCGCCCGCCCCGCCGCGCAGACGCTCCTGCAGGTCTCCGTATTGGCCCAGACCGGCCTGCGCGCCGATGCCTTGGCCACGGGCCTTCTGGCGCTCGGACCCGAGCGGGGACCCGCACTCGCGCGCAGGGCCGGGATCGCGGCCCTGTTCCTGCGCCGTGGACCTCAGGGGCCGGTCGAGGCGATGACCGGCGGCTTCGATTCCCGCCTCATGACATGATGGGAGGCCTTGGATGACGCTTCTGTTCGTTCTCATTCTGGTGTCGCTGTCGATGGCGGGGCTGGCTCTCGGGCTTCTGCTCGGGCGCGGCCCGCTGCGCGGTGGATGCGGCGCCGCCTGCGACACGTGTTCCAAGCGCTGCGCGCGCCGCTCTGCGCCATGAAGCCGTTGCCCGATATCGCGCGGATCATGACCCGGGAGGTGATCACCGTGACGCCGGGCACGGACTTGCTGCGCGCCATGCAACTCATGGCTTTGCACGGCATTTCGGGCCTGCCGGTCATCGACGCCGAGGACCGTCTCGTCGGAATGCTGTCGCAACGGGACTGCCTGAAGGCGGCGTTGCACGCGTCCTATCACGACGCACAACCGGGCCGGGCCGCCGAGGCGATGCATGCGCCGGTCGAGAGCCTGCCCGCCGATCTGGATATCCTCTCGGCGATCGAGAAATTCCTCGACAGCCGCTACCGCCGCTTTCCGGTCCTCGAAGAGGGAAGGATCATCGGCATTCTGACACGCGGCGATCTCGTCAGGGCCTTGGCGGAGCTGGGCGGCCTCTCCGATCCCTGATGCGGCGATCCGCGGTGTCAGGATTGCAGAAGGTCGGCCGTGGCGGTTCTGCCTGCGTATGAAGGAGAGAATGGTGGGCCGCATCTCCTGAAGCTGCGCGGCACTGGCGGCCAAAATTTTCAGCGATCCTTTATGTGTCGCGAGGCTGATCTGGCCCGGCGGGAAGTGGTGCAGTGCTATCTTTGACAGGAGATCGCCTGTCCCGATGACAAACGAAAGATCGCCCACGGTCGAGACCGATGACGCTCAGCCCGCGTTTCGAGTGCCGAGGCCCCATGAGAACCGATGGCAGGATTGGCGACGGACAGAGTCCTGTTCGGCCTCAGCGGGCGAGAATGAGCGCGACACGCGCGTCGGTCAGCATCTCGCGTGTCGTGCCACCGAACAGTTGTTCGCGCAGCCGTGAATGGCCGTAGGCGCCCATCACCACGGCCTCGGCCCCCGTGTCGAAAGCATGGCGCCTCAGGATCTCCGAAACGCGGAACCGGCTGCGCGCCAGGACCGATACCTCGACCCGCGCCCCATTGCGCGCCAGGAACAGCGCGAGGTCGCCGCCCGGGTCGGAGCGATCACCTGTCTGCACCTCGGGATCGACGATCACCACGTCGACGCAACCCGCCCGACGCAGCATCGGCAGGGCGGCGCGCACCGCCACCATCGCCTCGCGGCTGTCGTCCCATGCCACCATCAGCCGGGCCGGGCGGGCCGCGATCTCGGCGCCGCCATCGGGAACGACGATCACCGGCAATCCGCCGGTGAACAACGCCGCCTCCAGCGTCGCGACTTGCAGAGGGCGCGCGTCGTGGCCGTAGGGCGCTGCGGCCACGATCCGATCGGCGAGCCGGGCAATGCGACCCACGTCGTGACCGATGAGCCCCTCGCGGATGTGGTGGCGATGCAGTTGCACGTTGCCGCGATGCGCGGGGATCAGCGGACGGATCTCGGTTTCAAGTTCGCGGGCGCGTTCCCGCGCGGCCTCGGAGTCGGGCATGGTCAGCATCAGCGTCGGGCCCGCCATGAAGGCATCGGGCGGCGTGCTCTCGATCCCGAGACAATGAATGTCGAGATGCGCCTCATCGGCTTCGGTGAGCGCGAGCGCTGTGGCAATGGCGCCGCGATCCACGGTGGCGTCGGTGGCCAGAACGGCAACGGTTCCTCGGGGCATCGGTCCCTCCTGTCTTCGAGATGCCCCAAAGCTGCCGCGCATCAGGCGGTTGCGCCTTGATCGGGATCAAGAAACCAGATGCCCGCGCTTGATCCAGATCAAGGCGCCCTCGAGAGCAAGCGGCGAGTGCTGGGGGCAGGGGCCGGGACAGGCTCGGAGGCATTGATGGAGCAGCACATGAAACGGATCATCGCCGCAGCGGCATTTACGGGAGCGGCGCTACTGGCCGCCTGCGCCGTAACGGAGCCGGAGCCGGAATTGCCGAGCGGCCGCGCGCTTTTCATGGAGAACTGCGCCGCATGTCATGGCGCGGGCGGGCGCGGCGACGGGCCGCTGGCTGCCGGGCTGCCTCGGGCTCCGGCCGACCTGACGCAATTGCGACCGGCCGGCGAACCCTTTCCGATGGTCCATGTCATGTCCTATATCGACGGCTATTTTCGGCAGGACGACCCGGCGCAGGTGATGCCCGAGTATTCTCAGCTCTTCACCGGCCCGACCCTGTATGTCGACACCAGTGACGGCATTCTCACGCCGACGCCGCATCCACTGGTCGCGCTGTCCGACTATCTCGAAACCTTGCAGGAGGGATGACCCGGAAGGTGATGCGGGCCTCTTTGCGCCTGCGATGTGGCGAGGCGCAGGGACAATCCTCACGCTATAGCAAGATGACACGAGTGGCCCGGCCCTGTTTCCACCCCACGACCCCGGTGCCGGTGACGTCGGCTCCCAAGGCAAAGGCCATTCCGGTCGGGGTGTCGTGCCACGCCGCTGCATATCGGCGTCGCCAACTGCATGCATTTGGTGGCGGATCGGCCGGTTCGTCATTGCATCCAGCCGATGACGCCCCCGGCTTCGCGCCCCGCGCTGCAAAGGCAACGCGGCGTGCTGCTCGGCCGGAGGGGGCGCCGCGCCTGTTTCAGCGGCCCAGCAATTCACCCTGCCATCGCGGCACGGCCCCCTTCTGGCAAAAACCCTTGCCGATCGAGCCGTTCGCTAGGCAATGGTCGGACACACCAGCAGGTCGCATGGCGGCGTTCTGATGAAACTGTCCTTCAGATCCAGTACCGCCCCTGCATTGACGAAGACGATCAGTTCGGTCCGGTCGGACGAGACTTTTTGACGTATCTTGATGCGAGGATCGCCCTTGAGGTCAGGCATCTCGGTGTTCAAGGCGAGGCCCATCTTCTCGCGAAGATCTTCGATCGCCCTTGTATCCTGCTCCGGCGTGACGCTTGTGGCGGCGCCGGAGGCGCTGCCGCACAAAGTTTCGGCGTCCCGATCGAGCGGCACGACCTGTATCAACTCGATGGCCGAATGCGGCGCGATCGCGCGAATGACCGGAATGGCCGTTTCGCTCGCCGGACCGGGGGCCACCGCTACCAGCACGCGACGATAGGGCGTTTCCGGGGCGGAGAGCGAGACGAGGACCGGCACGGGGCAGTCGGCGGTCAGGCGCTCCACGAATGTCCCGTGAAACATGTCGATCCCGTTCGGATGGACATGCTGGCCTGCCACGAGCAGGTTGGCCTTCTTCCGCTTCAAGATCGCGTAGATATCCTGCCAATCTCCCGAATAGGTGTGGCTGACCTGCAGTGACGATCCGTAGCGGCATTGGATCCGGGCCCGCAGCGTATCGAAGTAGCCTTCCACGAGCGCATTGAAATGCGCTTTCTGCTCGGCTGCGATCCGGAAGTTCGCGGCATGAAAAATATGCAGCCGTCCACCCGTATGGGCGGCGATGGCCGCGCCCCGCAGGACCGCCTGATTGCCTGCCTTGGAGAAGTCCGTCGCAGCGACGATCGTTTTCATGTGCTTCACCCGTCGGTCGGTTGCGATGCGTGCTAGCTTCCCCGGATTTCGCTCTTCGCGCCTTGCGCCAGATCAATCGTGGCTACGTCCAGCCGGGGCGCCTCGGGGTTAGGGGCGAATCCGGAGGCCTTCGATCTCATTCGACCCCATGATCTGCGCGGGCCGATCGACAGGTGTTTCGGACGGAAGGCAGGGCAGGCGCCTCCGGTTCGGCCCATTTACATTTGCCGATCGGGAACGGGGTGGAGAGCGGCGCCGTCGCACTCAAAGGCGGTGATGTTCGCGAGGGTGGTTTCGGCGATGGCGGTGAGCGCTTCGGTCGTGAAGAACCCTTGATGGCCGGTGATCAGCACGTTGGGAAAGGTCAGCAGCCGTGCGAAGACGTCGTCGGGGATGATCCGGTCCGACAGGTCTTCGAAGAAAAGCTCCCCTTCTTCCTCGTAGACGTCGAGGCCGAGGCTTCCGATCCTGCCGCTCTTGAGTCCACGGATGACCGCGCTTGTGTCGATCACGGCGCCGCGGCTGGTGTTGATCAACATGACCCCGGTCTTCATCCGGGCAACCGCCCGGTCATCGACGAGGTGATGCGTCCGTTCGGTCAGCGGGCATTGAAGCGTGATGATGTCACTGGCCGAGAGAAGAGGCGCGATGTCGAGATACGCGACGCCACGGGCGAGGCAATCCGGATCGGGCTTCGGGTCATGCGCGATGACCCGGCAACCGAAGCCCAGCAGGATCTGCGCGAGGACCGATCCGATCCGCCCAGTGCCTATGACACCGACCGTCTTGCCGTACAGATCGAAGCCCATCAGCCCGTCGAGCTCGAAATTGCCCTCCCGCACCCGGGCCCAAGCGCGGTGCGTCTTGCGATTCAGGGTTAGGATCAATGCGAGGGTATGCTCGGCGACCGCGTGCGGGGAGTAGGAGGGCACGAAGCATACCTCGATGCCGACGGATCTGGCCGCCGCGAGATCGACGTGATTATAGCCGGCGCTGCGAAGCGCCACCAGCCGCACACCGGCTGCCGCGAGACCCTCGAGCACCGGCCGGCCGAGCCTGTCATTCACGAAGGCGCAGATCGCCTCCGCGCCTTGCGCGAGAGCCATGGTACCGGTGGCGAGCCTCGCCGCATGGAAATGCAGGTGGTGCCCGGCCTGCGCCGTGTTGGCCCTCGTCAGGAACGAGATGTCATACGGCTTGGCCGAAAAGATGGCGACATGCACGATCTGCTCTCCTTGCCCGGACATCTTGATGAAGGCCGTCGGTAGTGGATCTGACCTAGCATAGCATGAGCCCTTCATTCGGATGGAGGGCACGGGCCGGGCCGCTCTCGGGATGCCGCGTGCCGAGGGAGGATGGGTAAATGGCGCCGCATGCGGGATGCCGGGCTGAGTAGCCTCGCGCTACTTCTCTTCGCCATTCGGTGGTAACCTTGAGCTGCCAACAAGGAGACCCGGAATGACTCCTCTATTGAACCTGCGCTGCGCCGATTGCGGGATCCGTCACCGGGCCGTCTGCGCGCGGTGCGACGAGGCCGAGTTGGCTCGGCTTGAGGAGATGAAATACTATCGCCGCTACGAAGCCGGGCAGATGATCGTCTGGGCCGGCGACGAGCTGAGCTTCGTGGGGTCGGTGGTTTCGGGCATCGCTACCATGTCGCAGACGCTCGAGGATGGGCGGGTGCAGATGGTAGGGCTGCTGCTGCCATCGGACTTCATCGGTCGGCCGGGCCGCGATACGGCGCCCTACGACGTGACCGCCGCGAGCGACATGACCCTGTGCTGCTTTCGCCGCGTGCCGTTCGAGCGGCTGCTCGCCGAGATGCCGCATGTCGCGGGACGGCTCCTTGAGATGACGCTCGACGAGCTGGATGCCGCGCGGGACTGGATGATGGTGCTGGGTCGCAAGACCGCGCGCGAGCGGATCGCCAGCCTGCTCGTGTCGGTCGCCCGGCGCGAGGCGAGCTTCGATCTCGTACCGCGCACCCGCGACATCCGACTCGACCTGCCGCTGACGCGCGAGGCGATGTCGGAATATCTCGGCCTCACCATCGAGACGGTGAGCCGCCAGATCAGCCAGCTTGGCCGCGAAGGGGTGATCGTGCTCGATGACAAGCGGCGCATCCTGATCCCGGATCTCGACCGGCTCCTTGCCGAGACGGGGAACGACGCGAACGTGGCCTAGCGCGACCTGCGATCATATGGCCTTGCGGCAGAGGAACGCTCATGACCGTTCGAATGCGTGCGATGGTTCTGGAGCGGCAGAGCGCGCCGCTCGAATGGCGCGAGGTGGAGCGGCCCCGGCCCGGGGCGGGCGAGATCGGCCTTAAGGTCGAGGCCTGCGGCGTCTGCCGGACCGATTTGCACATTCTCGACGGTGAACTGGCGGACCCGGTCCTGCCCCTCATTCCGGGCATGAGATCGTCGGGCAGGTCGATGCGCTGGGTCCGGGTGTGACGGCCCCTGAAATCGGACAAAGGGTCGGGGTCGGCTGGCTCGGGCGCAGCTGCGGACGCTGTAGCTATTGCGAGGCGGATCGCGAGAACCTCTGCGATGCCCCGGTCTTCACCGGCTATACGCGCGACGGCGGCTATGCCGAGCATTGCGTGGCCGATGCCCGCTTCGTGTTTTCGCTGCCGAACGAGGCCGATCCCGTGGCGCTTGCGCCGCTGCTCTGTGCCGGTCTGATCGGCTACAGAACGCTGCGGCTGGCCGGCCCCGCCCGGCGGATCGGGATCTACGGCTTCGGCGCGGCGGCGCATCTGTTGTGCCAGCTCTGCACGTCGCAAGGGCAGGAGGTCTACGCCTTCACCCGGCCAAGCGACACGCAGGCGCAGGCCTTCGCGCGCGAACTCGGTGCGGTCTGGGCCGGGGAATCCGGTAGCTCGCCTCCGGTGCCGCTCGACGTGGCGCTGATCTTCGCCCCGGTGGGGGCCTTGGTGCCACTGGCGCTCAGGGCGCTGCGCAAGGGGGGCACGGTGGTTTGCGGCGGCATCCACATGAGCGACATTCCCGCCTTTCCCTATGCCGATCTGTGGGAGGAGCGGGTGATCCGGTCTGTCGCCAACTTGACGCGCGCCGACGGACGCGAATTCCTCGAACGCGCCGCCACCGCGGGTATTGAGACCCGCGCCATTGCCTACCCGCTGCGATCTGCGAACGAGGCGCTGGAGGATCTGCGGTCCGGGCGGCTGCAAGGGGCGGCGGTGCTCGTGCCCTGAGCCGGGCTTGGTTCGGACAGATCGACCATGGATCAACCCTGCGCCGCGCGCGAGCGAAGCCCTGCCCAGCGTCGACGCAGCAGCTTCTCGGCTTCGAGCACGAGCAGAAGCGTGACGCCGATCCCGAAGACAACAACGCCGTCTGCGAAGGTCACAGGCTGGCTGCCGAACACGGCCTGCAATGGCGGGGCGTAGGTGAAGAGAAGCTGCGCCGCGATCGCCAAGGCCACGCCGAACCAGACGGCGCGGGTGCCAAGGAGCCCGGTCCGGGTCATCGACGCCATATGCAGGTAGCGCACCGAGAAGAGGTAGAAGATCTCCATCACCACCAGCAGGTCGACGGAGAGCGTCCGGGCATAGGCGAGGCTTTCGCCGCGTGAAGCGATCCAGGCGGAAAGGCCGAACACGGCGAGGCCGAACAGCACCGAGACCAGCACCACGCGCCAGATCATCTCGCCGTCGAGCAGCGCCGCGCCGGGGCGGCGCGGCGGGCGGCGCATGACGCCCTGCTCGGGCGGCTCGAAGGCCAGCGTCAGTCCCAACGCCACGGCCGTCACCATGTTGATCCACAGGATCTGGATCGGGGTGATCGGCAGCGGCAGTCCGATCAGGATCGCGAGGATGATGACCAGCGCCTCGCCACCATTGGTGGGCAGGTTCCATGCGATCACCTTGCGGATGTTGTCATGGATGGTCCGGCCCTCGCGCACGGCGGCAACGATCGAGGCGAAGTTGTCGTCGGTCAGCACGACGCGCGCGGCCTCCTTGGCGGCTTCGGTGCCCTTGATCCCCATGGCGATCCCGGCATCGGCGCGCTTCAGCGCGGGCGCATCGTTCACGCCGTCGCCGGTCATCGCCACGACATGGGCCTCGGCCTGCAGCGCCTTGACCAGCCGCAGCTTGTGCTCGGGAGCGGCGCGGGCAAAGACGTTGGTGTCGCGCGCCATGCGACGGAGTTCGGTATCGTCCGCGGCCTCGATCTCGCGCCCGGTCACGGCCCCGCCGCGGGTGTCGAGGCCCAGCTCCTGCGCCACCGCCAGCGCGGTCAGGGCGTGATCCCCGGTGATCATCTTCACAGCGATGCCGGCGCGATGGCAATCCGCCGCCGCCGACACGGCTTCGGGCCGGGCGGGGTCGATGAACCCCGCGAGACCGAGCAGCGTCAGCCCGGTGACGTCGGCATGGCCGATCTCGCGTAGGTCGGAGGTGGGTTTGGTCGCGAAGGCGAGCACGCGGTACCCGCTGGCCGCGAGCGCCTCGATCCGCCCCGCCCAAGCTGCGTGGTCGATCGGCGCCGGACCCGAAGGCCCGACCTGTTTCGTGCAATGCGGCAACAGCCGGTCGGGCGCGCCCTTGACGTGAAGCATGGCTTCGTCAGCCTCGCCGACCAGCACGGCCATGTAGCTCCAAGCGGCATCGAAAGGGATCTCATGCCTGCGGTGATGCGCGGCGCGTTCGGCCTCCGCATCGAGACCCGCCTTGACCGCGAGCGCCAGCAGCGCGCCCTCCATCGGATCGCCCTCGATCCGCCAGCCGGAGCCGTCCTCGCGCAGATGCGCATCGTTGCAGAGCAGACCGGTGCGCGCCAGCGCAGTGACGGCCGCTTGGTCGCCCTCGACCTTGCCGAAGGGCGCGTAGCCCTCGCCGCCGATCTGCGCTGCGGCGGCGACTGGGTCGGTCACGACACGCCGCACCACCATCTCGTTGAGGGTCAGCGTGCCGGTCTTGTCGGTGCAGATCACCGTCACGGCGCCCAGCGTCTCGACCGCCGGGAGCCGCCGCACGATGGCGCGCCGCGCCGCCATGCGCTGCACGCCCAGCGCCAGCGCGATGGTGATTACCGCAGGCAAACCTTCCGGAATTGCGGCCACGGCCATGCCGACCATGGCGAGGAACGCGTCTTCCCGGGAGTATCCGCCGAAGCCGACCGCGTAGCCGAAGACAAGCAGGCAGACTCCAAGAATGACCGTCGTCAGTCGCCGCGCGAAGCGGTCGATCTGGCGCAGCAGCGGCGTCGCCGTCGTCTCGACCCCACCGAGCAGCGCACCGATCCGGCCGATCTCGCTGCGTGACCCGGTGGCGAAAACCACGCCGGTGCCGCGCCCGGCGGCCACTAGAGTTCCGGAGAAGGCCACGGAACGACGATCGCCGAGCGAGGCGTCCGGCGCGACCGGATCGATGCCCTTGTCGACGGCGGCGGATTCTCCGGTGAGCGCGGCCTCCTGCGTTCGCAGCCCACGCGCCTCGATCAATCGCAGATCGGCCGGGACCCGGTCGCCGGGTTCCAGAAGCACGATGTCGCCCGGCACCAGCTCGGCGGCGTGAATGCTGTCTCGTCGGCCCTCGCGGCGCACCGATGCGGTCTCCGACAGCAGCCGGCGCACCCCGGCCAGAGCGTTTTCGGCGCGGCCTTCCTGCCAGAAGCCGATCGCCGCATTCAGTATCACCACGGCGAGGATGACGCCCGAGTCGGTCCAGTGGCCGAGCAGTGCGGTGATTGCGCCCGCGGCGACCAGCACGAGGATCAGCAGGTTCTCGAACTGCCCGCGCAACCGGGCGAGCAGGCTCCGACCGGGTGGTTCGGGCAGGCGGTTCGGGCCGTGCCGCTGCAATCGCAGCGCCGCCTCCGATTGCGACAGCCCGTCCGGTCCCACATCGGCCTGTGCCAGAGCCTGTTCGGCATCCAGCGCATGCCAGAGGGCCGTTGCGTTCGCCGCGTCCTGCGGGGGCATGGAAGTCATCGCGTCCTGCATCCTGACGGGCCGCCGATCCGGCCGACGGCAGTGGCAGGATATGCGGGTCCGGGCCGCGTGTCGCTTGCGCCAGATCAAGGCGGGGGACCGAAAACGGGTCTTCCATGCAGGCGCGCGTGTCGCTCTTGCACGCTGCAACACCGGGAGAACGAACATGGCGACCAAGAACCAGAAAGTCGAAGTCAACAAGGATCCGGCAAAGCAGACGGTGGAGCCGGGTGCGATGGTGCAGAAGAAGCCCTCGGATTCATGGGAGCCCTTCGCATCGCTGCGCGAGGAGATGGACCGGCTGTTCGATGAGTTCAGCCCGGCCTTCTGGCGGATGCCGCTGGCCCGGCAGGCCTTCGGACCGATCCGGGAGGCGCGCGGTCACGTGCAGGTGAGCCCGGCCGTCGATTTCGTCGAGCGCGAGGACGCCTTCGAGATGCAGGCCGAGCTGCCGGGCCTGACCGCCGAGGATGTCGAGGTCAAGCTCTCGGACGGCAAGGTGACCATCCGGGGCCAGAAGAGCGCCAGCCGGGATGAGAGAAACAACGAGTATCATCTCAGCGAACGCAGCTATGGGGCCTTCATGCGCAGCTTCGGACTGCCCAAGGGGATCGACGAGGACAAGGTCGAAGCCCGCTTTGCCAACGGGGTGCTGACGGTCCGGCTGCCGAAAAGCCAAGACGCGATGCGCCATGAGAAGCGCGTGTCGATCAAGACCTCCTGAGCCCATGACCCGCAGGGCCGGTCGGAGCGCCGAGGCCGAACCGACCGGCCCGATGGCTGAACCGTGCCGCGAAGGGTGTTAGGATACGGATCATCCCGCCCCGCCGCGGGGCTGCCCCGATGGGGGGACGGCCTGACGAAGAGCTACTGATGCGCCCGATCCTGACGCTGACCCTGAACCCCGCGCTCGATCTCGCGACCGAGACCGGGGCGCTGCTGCCCGGCCGCAAGCTGCGTTGCACCGCGCCGAGGCTCGACCCCGGCGGTGGCGGCGTGAACGTGTCGCGCGCGATCGCCCGGCTCGGCCGGGCTTCGACCGCCATGATCGCGCTAGGCGGCGCGACCGGCGACACGATCGCGGCGCTTCTCGCGGCCGAAGGCATCGAGATCGCGGTGCTGCCGCTGCCGGGCCTGACCCGGCAATCCGTCGCCGTCACCGCCCGCGACACCGGGGCGCAATACCGCCTCGTGATGCCCGGACCGGATTGGCCGGCCGAGGCGACCGTCCGGCTGTTCGGGGAGCTTTCGAACCGGATTGGCTCCGACCATGTCGTCGTAGTGTCCGGCAGCCTGCCGCCGGGATTGCCGGGAGCCACGCTCGTGCAGCTGGCGGGATTGTGCCACGAGCGCGACGCGGAGATGTTTCTCGATACGTCCGGACCGGCATTGTCCGAAGCATTGAGGGGGACAGATGGCCCGCCCTTCGACCTGCTTCGGACCGATGGGGAGGAGGCCGGGCAGCTCGCGGGGCGCGACTTCGAAGATCCAGGAGACTTGGCTAGCTTCGGTCGCCACCTGATCGACACCGGCCGGGCTCGGCAGGTGGTCATGGCGCTCGGGGCGCGCGGCACGGTGGGCGTGACCGCGACGGAGGCGTTCTTCTGTCACGCGCCCGAGGTCGAGCTGGTCAGCGCGGTCGGGGCGGGGGACAGCCTGCTGGGCGCCGTCGCGCTGGCGCTGGCGCAAGGACAGACCTTCCGAACCAGCGTCCGCGCTGGAACCGCCGCCGCGGCGGCGGCCGTGACCACGCCCGCCACCCAGCTTTGCGACGGCGCGCTGGCGCGGCGGCTGGTGGGCGAGGTGGAGGTCTCCGATCTGGCCTGATCGGAGGCCGCAAGGGTTCGATTTTCGTATACCGGCCTTTTCCCGTGACGGTGCCAGTATCGCCCGGGCCGGCCTGCGGGGCCTTGATTTGCAACCAGCCCGCGCCGGTGGGGCCGCGTGCATCGGTTTGACCTGTGTCAAGGTCGGGGAAGCGGTCATCCGGTAGGCCTGCCCCGTAACCTCATGCGCAGGGAGACCCGCGATGACCGACAAGGGCGAGCGCTCTCCGGACACCGGCCCGGGCTGGCCCCCCGGCAATCAGTGGCTATGGATCGGGGCCTTCTGGGCGCTGCTGATACTCGGCTCGATCTGGTTCCTGCCAGACACGGCGCCCGAAGAGATCTCCTACAGCGAGGTCAAGCGCATGATCCAGGCCGGCGACGTCACCAGCGCCGAACTGCAGGAGCATGGCATCACCGTTGCGATCACCCAGACCACGGGCGACGGCGAGACGCTGTATCGGGCCGTGACGCCGACGCAGGGAGATCCCGAGCTCCTTCCCCTGCTTGAGCGTCAGCGTGTCGAAGTGAGCGCCAAGGCGCCACGGGACATCTCGTTGCTGGGCCTGTTGTTGCCATGGGTCGTCATCCTCGGGGTGTATTTCTGGCTGCAGCGCCGACTGATCGGGCGCATGGCCGGCGGCCTCGGCCCGGGGGCGGGGGGCTTCGGCCCGGGCGGGCTGCTGGGCGGCCGATTTACCAAGCCGAGCCAACCGGCGCAGAAGGTCACGTTCGACGACGTGGCCGGGCAGGATCAGGCCAAGCGCGAGGTGGCCGAGCTGGTCGAGTTCCTGCGCGACACGGACCGGTTCCAGCGCTTGGGGGCGGAGGTGCCGCATGGCGTCCTGCTGGTCGGGCCGCCGGGCACCGGCAAGACGCTTCTGGCCAAGGCGCTGGCCGGTGAGGCCGACGTGCCCTTCTTCTCGACCTCGGGCTCCGAGTTCATCGAGATCTTCGTCGGCGTGGGCGCAGGCCGGGTGCGCAAGATGTTCGAGGCCGCAAGGGCCGCCGCGCCTGCGGTGATCTTCATCGACGAACTCGACAGCATCGGCCGGACCCGCGGCACCGGGCTGGGCGGCGGGCATGACGAACGCGAGCAGACGCTGAACCAGATCCTCGCCGAACTCGACGGCTTCGGCGGGCGCGAGGCGGTCGTGGTCTTGGCGGCCACCAACAGGCCGGACGTGCTCGACCCGGCGCTGTTGCGGCCGGGCCGCTTCGATCGGCATGTCACGCTCGAACTGCCGGACCGGGCCGCGCGGCGCGCGATCCTCGCCATCCATGCCAAGCGCCTGCCCTTGACGAACGAGGGTGATCTCGACGCGATCGCGGCCGGCACGCCGGGCTTCTCGGGCGCGGATCTCAAGAACCTGCTCAACGAAGCGGCGATCATGGCGGCGCGGCGCAGCGGGACCGGTATCACCCGGGCCGATCTGGACGAGGCGCGCGACAAGGTGATGATGGGCACGGTGCGCTCGCTGGCGATCCGCCCGGAGGAGCGGCACAGGCTCGCGGTCCACGAGGCCGGGCACACCGCCGTGGCCTTCTACACGCCCGGCGCCGATCCGCTGTTCAAGGTGACGATCATCCCGCGCGGCCGCGCGCTGGGCGGCACACATATGCTGCCCGAGGCTGAGCGGCACACGCTCGACGAAGCCTATCTGCGCGGGCAGCTCGTCACCATGCTCGGGGGACGGGCCGCCGAGCGGACCTTGCTCGGCTCGGTCAGCTCCGGAGCCGACGACGACATCCGCCGGGCCACCGGGCTGGCCCGCGCCATGATCGCGCGTTGGGGTATGGACGAGGCGCTCGGGCCAATCGATCTGAAGCAGAGCGAGGATCATCCCTTCATCGGCCAGTCCATCGCGCAGCCGCGCAGCCATGCCGACGAGACGGCGGCCCGGGTCGACCGGGCGGTGATGGCGCTGCTCAAGGACGCGGAGCGACAGGCAACGGCGATCCTCGAGGCGCACCGCCCGGACATCGACGCTCTGGTCGAAGCTCTGGAGGCGCGGGAAACCTTGGACGCCGACGAAATCCGACGCTGTCTCGACCCGGACGCCAAGTCGGCCGGCATCGACCCGGTCTCCGCCAACCCGGACAGCGTCCCTGAGGTGAAGCGCAACGTCGCCGCGGCCGGAAGGAGCGGCGCCGCTTGAGCGGCCCCTCCGGGGATCGATCGGTGGAGGCTTGATCCGGATCAAGGCCCGACCCGCCTTCGAGGAGGATGCTGGGAGTCATCCAGACATCGAGGGGAGGTTGTCATGACCACGACGGGAATTACGGCGCTGGATCACGGGCCGCAGGTGGTGGCCGAGTGGTTGAACGAGATCTGCCGGGAGCTCGACTGGGCCGGCCGGAAGCCGCGCGCCTACATGCTGCTCCGCGCGACGCTGCACACGCTACGAGATTTCCTGCCACTCGACGAGGCGGTCGATCTCTCGGCTCAGCTCCCGGTTATGGTGCGAGGCATCTACTTCGAGGGCTGGGACCCTTCGAAGACCGTGCCACGCCCACGCGACAAGACCGAATTTCTCGACAGGATCGAGGCGCACTTTACCAAGGAGGCTCTGGACGATCCGGAAGCGGCGGTCTGCGCCGTCTTCGGATTGCTAAGACGCCGGACATCTACCGGCGAGATCGAGGATGTCGCCCATGCCATGCACAAGTCATTGCGCGAGTTGTGGGAGATGTCGAACCACCGGGTCGCGATGGGCGGGGTCTAGATCGCCGTCGGACGGACCTGAACGGTGCAGGGCGGAAGGCCGGTAGCTGCAAGCCCATGCTGTTCCGCACCGCCGAACGCGAGAGGATGCTTCGCGGTACGATCGCGATCCGTCCTGATCCGGAAGACATTCGGCCCGCCGATCGCCTACGACGACGGCGTGACCATCGCGCGCGAGGTCGAACTTCCGGACCCGGAGGAAAACCTCGGCGCTCAGCTCCCGAAGCAGGCGGCCATCAAGACCGGAGAAGCGGTCGGTGACGGCGCCAGCATTGCCACGATCTTCGCACAGGCCATCTTGGCCGACGGCATCCACCGAAAGCCATGATGACAGACGTCTCGACACCCGCATCCAAGAAGCGGCCGCCTGCCGCGTTCGGGCTGCGACAGGCCCGGCGTCTCGATCAGACGGCGCGAAACATCGCGCCGACGACATACGCGATCAAAGCCGCCATCCCGCCGATCAGCAACGTCTCGGCAGCCGAGCGCCACCATGGCGCAAGCGACCAGCGGCTCTTGAGCGCACCGATCGAGAAGAAGGTCGCGGCGGTCATGCCGATCGACAGGCCGAAGGCCGTGTCAAAGCCCAGCGCAAAGGGGGCGAGGGGCACCAGGCCGGCCATCAGGAACGCCGTGAAGGTCACCAACGCGGCGGGCAGGGGCGCCGGGATCTTGGGGCTGAGCCCGTATTCATCGACCAGCATCAGTTCGATCCACGCGCGACGGTTGCCCGAGATGGCGGTCACGGCGCGTTCCAGAACCGATCCGTCGAGACCCTTGGCGGCGAGGATCTGGCGGATCTCCTCGCGTTCGCCTTCGGGGTAGAGATCGATATGGCGCTCCTCGATGGCCCTGAGCCGGGCCGCGTCGTCGCGCTCGGCCTTGGTGCCGGAGTAGTTGCCCGCCGCCATCGAGAATCCGTCGGCCAACAGATTGGCGGCGCCCAGCGCGAGTATGATCGCGGGCGACAGCCCGGCGCCCTGCACCCCCGCGACGATGGCGAAGGTGGTCACCGCCCCGTCCATTGCCCCGTAGATCGCATCCTTCAGGTGCCCGCCATGCCTGGAGCGCGCCAGACGTTGCGCGATTTCGGCGCTGCCGTGGCCGTGGTCGGCCGGGGGGCTGCCGAAACCCAGCACGGTCAGCCCGTGACCTGGATGGTCTCGAGCCAGTGGATCAGGTCGGTGATCGACTGGCTGGTCAGCACCGGCTGGCCGGACTGGGTCGAAAGCGTGCCGAAATCGGTGTCGAAGACCGGCCCGAAGACCGGCATGTCTCCGCCATGGCCGGGCAGGGGATCGCGGCCATCGATCTGCCGCGTGGCGCTCGCGATCGGAAAGCTGCCGCCGTTTTGTTCGGACAGCCGTGTCAGGTCCGGCGGCGCGCGCTTGAGCATCTCCGCGAAGGGTCCGTCGCCGCGTGCCTCCGGGCCGTGGCAGGATTGGCAGAACACCATGTAGAGATCGTGACCGGCCTCGATCGAGAGCGGGTCCTCCACGTCCTGGGCCTGCGCCGCCCCGGCGATGAGCAGGATGATGGGAAGAAACGGTCGCATGTTCGGCTCCTGTGTTGCGGACCCAGCTTCGCCGGGGACCGCGCCGTTCACCTTGACCTGCATCAAGGCCGTTTGAGGGGGTTCGAACCAGAGTGGGCGGCAGCAGGGACGATGTTCGTCGCCTCAGGGAGGTCTCCGGAATGGAACGGATACTGGTCGCGACGGATCTGACGGCGCAGGGCGCCCGCGCCGTGCGCCGGGCGGCGATGCTCGCCGAGGCGCTGGGCGCAGAGTTGGAAATCCTGCATGTCCTGCGCGACGACCTGCCGGCCGACCTGCGGATCGAGTTCGAGCGCGTGGCAGGTGGACGGCTCGCGGCGGATGTGGGCGCCTTGCGCCTCAGGCTGGAGGACCGTGTCCGGAGCCGCCTCGAGTTCGGCACGCCTTGGATGGCGATCCTCGACGCCGCCTCTGACGCGGACCTGCTGGTCATGGGGGCGCATCGTCACGCCGGGATCGCGGACCTGTTCCGCGGGACCACCGTGGAACGCGTGGCCAAGGCCTGTGACACGCCGCTGCTTGTCGTTCGGGGCGATCCGGTGACGCCATACGCTTCGCTGCTGGCGGCCACCGATTTCTCGCTTGCCGCACGCGCCGCGCTCGAGGAAGCGCTACGTCTCGCCCCGAATGCGGCGACCTGTCTGCTGCATGCCTATGGTGTGCCGTTCCGCTTCCTGCTCGGGGGCGAAAGCCGACGTTCGTTGCTGCAGGCCGAGCGCCAACGCCAACGCAAGGCCGCGGAGCGCGACATGGAGACCTTTCTCGGCGGTCTGGAGGCGCGGCTGGCAGATGCGGAGCATGCCTTCGTCGATGACACGCCCGAGGCCGCGATCCGCACCGCGCTCGCGCGCGCGCCTGCGGGCCTGCTGGCCGTCGGCACTCATGCCCGGCCAAGGCTGTCAGAGGCGCTCTTGGGCAGCGTGGCGCGCGGCCTGATGGCGGACCCGCCCTGCGACCTGCTTGCCGTGCCGCCGCCGTTCCGGACCACCGGCTAGAAGGAGACCCAGCTATGACCATCAGGACCATCGCCCTGTGCTTCACCGACCCCGCCCAGGCCGAGACGCTCGCGCAGGCAGGGGCGGCGCTGGCCCGCGAAAAGGGCGCGCATCTGCTCGGGCTCTACGTGTTGCCCGATCCGCAGATATATCCGGCGGTGTCGCTGCACATCACGGGGGAGATCCTATCCCAGATCCGGGACCGCCAGCGCGCCGCCGCCCTCGAGGTGCAGGCCCGGTTCGAGGCGCGCCTCGACGCCGAAGGGGTCGTCGGCGAATGGCGCTGTCTCGAGGCGAAATACATTCCGCCCGTCGAGCGGATGGTCGAAAGCGTGCGCGCCGCCGATCTTGTGATGGTCGGGCGCCCCGATGGCGATCGTGCCGGCCACGGCGAGGAGGAGATCATCCGCGCCTCTGGCCGGCCGGTGCTGATGATCCCGCCGGGCTGGGAACCCGCGCCGCTGGGCCGGGCCGCGGTGATCGGCTGGAGCGAGACTCGCGAGGCCGCGCGCGCGGCGCATGACGCCGTGGATCTGCTTGAGGATGGCGCGGAGGTGACGCTGCTCAGCATCGCCAAGCAGCCCGAAAACGACGAGCACCACTACCCGGCTCAGGACATGGCCACGATGCTGAGCCGACACGGCCTGTCCGCGACGGTCGTGCATCGCGCCGCCGGGCAATCGAAGATCAGCGAGATCCTCGAGCGCGAGGCGTTCCGGACCGGGGCGGGCGTGATCGTCACCGGGGCCTTCGGCCATTCGCGCGCCTATGACTTCGTGCTCGGCACCGTGACATGGAGCCTGCTGCGGGGCGCCAAGAGGCCTGTGCTGTTTTCCAAGTGATGTCAGCTTCCGGGGCGGATCGCACCCAAGATCCAACTGGTGAACTCTTTCAGGGCATTGCGCGTGGCCCTGTCGAACGCCGCCGCAAGCGTCGGGGTGTCGGTCGAGGTCACCTCGACCGTGGCTTCGATCCGGCGCGTGGCGACGACCATCGCATCGCTTTCGCGAACGAGCCGGACCAGCATGCCGATCTCGACCTGCGCTTCATCCGGAGCGAAGGACTCGGCGTGGAAGTTCACGATCTCGGTCAGCACCGCGTAGTCGCCGCCGATCCCGAGCGGCCGGCGCCCGGCATAGCGCAGGGCGCCGCTGTCGTTCAGGCTGCGGACCATGAGAGTCTGCATAATCTCGGGCACCGGGTCGGCCCACCGCGCGTCGGGCAGGTACTGGGCCCTGAGCGGGTCCGGGCGGACCATGATCCGGTCGGTCGTGAGGCTTCCGCTGGCCTCGGGTCGCTCGACGATCACGTCGAGCGGCAGCGGGGCGGCGGCGGTGGCCACGATCTCGGGCGGGCGGAGATCGTAGACCTCGAGCGGCGTCGAGGCCCGGTCCAAGACATCCAGCGCACCGCAGCCCGAGAGCAGCAATACCAGCCCCAAGCCGGGCACGTCATGACCCCACCGCATCGCATGTCCTTCATCTGCGGAAGGCGGGGGCCCGGTCGTCCAGCAGGAAACGGGCGGGATCCCGATCCATCCGGCCGACCATGCGGTCGATGTTCCCGACGAGGCTGCGCGCTTCCTGTGCCAGCCGAGCATAGCCCGGCAGCGCCTCGTTCGTGAAGCCGTCCAACGCGGCCCCCGAGCGCGCCACCGTTGCGCCGAGCGTCTCGAACGCAGTGGCCGCGGCCCGGCTCGCGAGACGAAGGTCCTGGCCGATCCCCGGCAGTTCGGCGGCCACGGTGCCGACCGCGATCTCGAGCTCCGTCGCGGTGCGCCGGATATCCGCGACCAGGGGCGCGATCTCCTGCTCGGCGATCCTTGCCGTTTCCGCGAAGGTGCGGTCGACCGAGGCGAAGGCGGCTTCGCCTTGCTGCATGGCGGCCTCGAAGGAGCGCATGGCCTCCTGTGCGGTCGCGAGCCCGTCCGCCGCCCCTGTGACGAGGGTTTCAGCCGAACGGGCAAGCCGCCCGGCGCTGGCCGCGGTCTCTGCGATGTTGGGGCCCAGCCGGGTCGCGAGGTCGTTCACCGCGCGCCCGGTGCCGCGCAGTTCCGACAGGGCAGGCGCAAGCTCCTCCTCGACCAGACGATCAAGCCGCGCGACGAGGTCGGCGGAATTGCGGGACAGGAGCGCGATCTCGCTGTCGGCAACGATCTCGAATGCCTTGGCGGCGCGCTCGACAGCGCCCGTCGCGGCGCCGAACCGGGCCAGCACGTCCTCCGCGCCTGCCAACAGGTCTGCGGTCTCGTCGATCCGGGCGCGCGCCGCGTCCCCGGCGGCGGCGAGCGTCTCGATCATGCGCCGCGCCTCGGGCCCCAGTATCGCGATTTCCGCGCGAAGCGCCTCCAGCGTCGACTGCAAGGCCGCGCCGGCATTGCGTACCTCCCCGGTCATGAAGCGGTTGGCCTCTACGGCGAGTTCTTCGGCGGCCTGCAATGTCGCGGAGCCCTGCCGCATCGTTTCCGCGGTGTTGCCCGCCAATACATCGATCTCGTCCAAGGTGGCGTTGGCTCGGTCGGACAGGCGTGACAGCCGCGTCGCAAGGTCCTCCCAGGCATCGTTGAAGCGCCGGGCCTCGGCCGTGATGCCGGTGATCGCCCCGGTCGTGCCGGACAGGTCTTCGAGCGAGTCCGCAAGCGCGGCCGTCGCACGATCGCTGTTCTCGAGGATCCGCGCAACGCGGTCACGGTTCGCGTCATCGAGCAGCGCATCGAGCCGCTGCATGACCGAGAGCGCCTCCTCCAGCAGCTCCGGCGCACCGCGCGTGAGCGATTGCAGCATCGAGGGTCCGGCAGCGATGCGGGGGAGCAGGGCGCCCTGATCGGCTGTGAGCAACGGCGCATCGGGCGAACCCGCTTCGATCGCGACATAGGACACGCCGGTCACGCCCAGAGCCTCGATCCGGGCGATGCTGTCTTGCCGGACCGGCGTATCGGCCTGCACCTGCACCACAACGAGAATGGTGCCCGATCGGTCAGGTGCGAGCGCGAGATCGGTGACCTGCCCGACCAACAGCCCGCCGAAACGGACCTCCGAGGCGCGGCCGAGCCCGGAGACGCTTTCGAACTCGATCTCGTAGGTTGCGAATTGCCGGTCCAGCTCGATCCGGGCGAACCAAAGCAGGAAGGCGAGAATGCCGAGCAGGCCCGCGAGGGTGAAGGCGCCGACGAGCACGTAGTTGGCCTTGGTTTCCATGTGTCACCTCGCTTGCGGCGCGTTCGGGCTGGTCTTGCGGGCGGCTCGTCCCCGAGGCCCGTGGAAATAGTCGCGCACCCAAGGGTGCTCGACCGCCAGCATCTCATCGAGTGTGCCCGTCGCGAGAACGCGCCGCTCGGCCAGCACGGCGACGCGGTCGCACAGGGCGTAGAGCGTATCGAGATCGTGGGTCACGAGGAACACGCTGAGCCCGAGCGCCTGCACGAGGTCGCGCATCAGCCGGTCGAAGGCCGAGGCACCGATCGGGTCGAGCCCTGCGGTCGGCTCGTCGAGAAAGACGATCTCGGGGTCGAGCGCGAGCGCGCGCGCGAGGCCCGCGCGCTTGCGCATCCCGCCCGAAAGCGCGGCCGGATAGGTCTCGGCCGCGTCGAGCGGCAGCCCGACCATGGCGATCTTGAGATCGGCCAGAGCACGGCGTGTGTCCGGGTCGAGCCCCTCGACGCCGCGCAGCGGCACCTCAACATTCTCGCGCAGAGTCAGGGAGGAGAACAGCGCCCCGTCCTGAAACATGACCCCCCATCGCGCCGCGAGCCCGGCGCGGCGATGCTCGTCGATCCCGGTCATCTCCTCGCCGAACACCGCGATCCGCCCGGCGTCGGGCCGCCGCAGGCCGACGATGCTGCGCAGCAGCACCGATTTACCCGTGCCGGAGCCGCCGACCACGCCCAGCACCTCGCCGCGTCGCATGTCGAGATCGAGCCCCTCATGCACGACATGGGATCCGAACCGGTTCTCCAGCCCGCGAATGCGGATCACCATGTCCTCGGCCCCGTTCACAGGCCGACCTGTGCGAAGAGGATCGAGAACAGCGCGTCGGTCACGATGACCGCGAAGATCGCGGTGACGACGGCGCTGGAGGTCATCCGTCCGAGCGATTCCGCGCTATGGCCGACCTGCATGCCGGCGCGGCAGCCAACGATGCCGATGATCAGCGCGAAGATCGGCGCCTTGACCAGCCCGACCACGACATGGATCGGCTCCACGCCCTCGATCAGGCGGGTGCGGAACATCGCGGGCGAGATGCCGAGCTCGGCCCATGACATGAGCGCACCGCCCAGCAGCCCGCTCAGATCCGCCACCAGCCCGAGGATCGGCAGCGTGATCACCAGCGCAAGGATGCGCGGCAGGATCAGCGCGTTCGCCGGGTCGATGCGCAGGGTCTGCATCGCGTCGATCTCCTCGCGCATCTTCATCGAGCCAATCGCGGCGGTAAAGGCCGAGGCGGTGCGCCCAGCGACGATGATCGCCGTGAGAAGGATGCCGAGTTCGCGCAGAATCGAGATAGCGATCAGCTCGACCACGAAGATCTCCGCGCCGAAAGGGCGCAGCTGCGTGGCCCCCTGATAGGCGAGCACGACGCCGATCAGGAACGCCATCAGCGCCACGATCGGCACCGCGCGTAGCCCGACTTCCTCGCAATGATGCACGAGCGAGGTCAGGTGAAACCCGCGCGGCCGCCTGAGTGCTCCGAGCAGCCGTGCTGTGAACACCCCGAGATAGTGCAGCAGGTCGCGCAGGAAGGCACCGGCGCTGACCATTCTTCTGCCCAGCCGCTCGAGCAATTCGTGCGCGGTAAGCAGGGGCCGGGTCGTCGTCTCGGTACGGGCGCGCTTCGCCCGCACCGTCTCGATGAGCGGCACGGCATGCGGAGGTATCGAGGCGAAGGTCAGCTCGACCCCTTCGGATCGGAGCCTGTCCTGCTCGGTCAACAACAGCCATGCTCCCGCGGTGTCGAGACGCTGCAGCCCCGACAGGTCCAGCCTCGTCTGGCGACCGAAGGTCATATTCCCGAAACGGCGGCGCGCCTGATCCAGTTCGGTGAGCCCGAGCGTGCCCAAGATCGCGATCTCCGACTGCCCGGCCACAGGTGTGATCTCAAGGCTCATCGCTGCGCGCATCGCAACCTAGGCGCGACCGTCGACATGATGATTGGAGGCTGCTTGCTGGCCGCGCCGTCCACGAAGAAGGGGACGTGTATGGCTGGAAGCGTGGTCCCGAGCATGGAGGTGCCTCTGAACAAAGAATGTGGTGAGCATCACCGTTCGTTCGAGGCGTTGCCCTGATCTGGATCAAGGCAAGGGAGACACGAGCCGATATGATGCTGCCCCGCGGCGGCGCTCTGCCTAGCGGGTCGGTGGCCATGGGGTCATTCACGGTCCGCTGCCCGGACCGCGACGCCCTCGGCGATCTTCTCGCCGGGATGCGCGATGACCACGTCACCGACCTTCAGCCCGTCGAGCACCTGCGCGGCCGTGTCGTTGCGCTGGCCGATCTCCAGCATGGCGCGGCGAGCGCGACCGTCCTCGACCACGAAGCTCGCCCAATCAGGACCGTGGCGGAACAGCGCGGCGATCGGCACCTGCAACTCGTCCGGCGACTGCCACAGCACGATGCGCAGGCGCAGGGCATAGCCGTCCCCGAGCCCGACGGGCGGTGCGTCGGGCGTGGTGAAGTCGAAGATCGCCTCGACCCGCTGCTCTTCGAGCCCGAGCGCCGAGACCTCTGTGCGCGCCGACGGCTCGATCCGGCGCAAGTGGGCAGGCGGCTCGCCCGCGCCACCCCAGCGCGCGACACGGGCGAGGGCGTCCTCGGGAAGGCGGACGGCATCGCGCGACAGCAGGTCCGCGACGATCTCCAGGTCGTTCGGATCGCCGATGTCGAGCAGCCGCTGGCCGGCGGCGACCGGCCGCGCGCTGAGCTGGTCGATGGCGAGGACGACGCCGCTGGCCGGGGCGCGGATCTCGACGCAGCAGCTGTCGCCATCGCCGGACCCGTCGCCGGGACCGATCAACGCGGCGCGGCTCCGGTCGAGCGCGCCCTGTGCCATGATGCGCGTCGACAGCGCCGTGTCGCGGGCGGCCTGCGCCACCCTGAGCGCCTGCGTCGCCTCCTCCAGCCGGTCGGCCGGGGCGGCGCCGCGCTCGACCAGCGTCCGGGCCTGGTCGTGGCGCGACTTGGCGTAGCTGAGCTCCTGCAGGGCCTGCTGCAGCTGGCTTTCGGCGGCGGCGAAGGCGGCTTGTGCCTCCTGCGTGGCGGCCTCGGCCTCGACCCGGCTGCGCCGGTCGAGCAGGCTGGGTTCGATCGGCTCGACCACGGCGACCAGAGTCTCGCCGGCCACCACCGCATCGCCGACCCGAACGGGCAGGCGCCGGGCGGTCCCCGCGATTGGCGCCGAGACCTCCCAGACCTCGCGGATCCGCGCCTTTCCTTCGACCTCGAGCGTGACCTCCATCGGGCCGCGCGCGATCGGCACCAGCTCGGCGGTGACGGGCAGCGGTCGAAACGCGACCCAAAGAAGGCTCGCGACGATCAGCGCCGGGATGGCGAACAGGACGATCAGGCGGATAGGGCGGGCCATGGTCTCATTCCCTCGTCTTGAGGACGTCCAGAAGATCCAGTTGGTCAAAACGCCGCCGGACCAGCAGCGCGGCGGCCAGGATCGCGGTCAGCGTCAGCAGGCTCGCGCGCGCGAAATTGGCCGGGGTCAGCACCAGCGGAACCCGGTAGAGGTCGCTGTCGAAGCCCGAGACCATGCCCTGCGCGATCAGCGCGCCGATCCCCCAGCCCAGCGGCTGCGCCAGCAGCGCCAGTACGGCGGTCTCGCCGAGCAGAATCGACGCCGCCTCGGTGCGGGTGAAGCCGAGGATGCGCAGGCTGGCCAGCTCGCGCGCCCGCTCCGAGAGCTGGATGCGGGCGCCATTATAGGCGACGCCGGCCGTGATCAGCCCGGAGATCGCCAGGAACAGGATCGTGTTCCAGCGGATGTTCTGCCGGATCGTCCCGCGGAAGCTGTCGCGGACCTCGGTCAGCATGACGCTCGCCGCCAGCGTCGGCAGCGTCTTGAGCTCCGCCTGGAACTCGGGCAATGCGGCGGGGTCCAGCGCCAGATGTAGGGCCGTGACCTGCGGTGCCCGGCCCAGCCGCGCCGCGAGCGCGTCGTGGTCCATATAGGCCCCAAGGCCGAGGTATTGGCGCGTCACCGCCACGACCGGCTCCCGGAAGTCGCGCTCCCGGTCCCCGGCGACCTCGACCTCGACGACGTCGCCCGGTCCGACCTGCAGCTGATCGGCCAGCTGGCGCGACAGCATCAGGGCCGTCTCCGGGGCGGCGACGACCCGGCCCTCGGTGTCGAGGATCCGGACCAGATCGCCGTCGGGGGGCTGGGCGGTGATCGAAAGGCGCTTGGACAAATGCCCGTTGCGCAGCGTCACGGCGAGATCGAACTGCGGCTCCACCCGGAGAACGCCTGGCAGGGCACGGGCCTGCAGAGCCGCCTTGGCCGGCGCTTCCGCGCCAAGGACCAGCGTCGCGTGCTGGCGGTTCGCCCGGTAGAAGGCGCTGTCCATCACCAGGTTCATCGCGTCGATCATGAAGCTGGAGGCCACGAGGATCGCCACCCCGGCGGAGAGCCCCAGCGTTGTCATCGCGGCACGTACCGGCCAGCGCAGCAGCCCGCGCAGCACCATCTTCGCCGGCTGCGACAGCCAGCGCCCGGCCGTCAGCCGGTCGAGCGGCCCCTTGCCGAAGTTCGGCGGCGCAGGCGGGGCCATCGCCACCGCCGGGGCCAGCCGCGCCGCGGTCAGCGCGGCCCGCGCGGCCCCGAGCCCGGCCGCCACCAAGGCCAGAAGCCCCGAAATCGCGTAGACGTCGAGACCATCCGGGCGGATCAACCACGGAAAATCGAAGAACCGGGCGTAGATCCGCGCCATGCCGCCCGCCAGCCAGCTTCCGGCGAGCCAGCCGATCGCGATGCCGATGCAGGCCACCAGTATCGCGAGAAGCAGGTAGTGCAGCGCGATCTCCGACTTGCGGTAGCCCACCGCCTTGAGCAGGCCGATCTCGGCGCGCTCCAACGCCACGATCCGGCCCAAGAGCATGTTCACGAGAAAGCCCGCGATCACGAAGAAGATCGGCGGCAGTATGACGGTCATGTTGCGCAGCTGGTCGAGTTCGGCGGCGATGAAGGCGTGGCTCGGATGCTGGTCGCGCAGGCGGACGCCGGTGCCGCCCCACGGGGCGAGCAGCGCATCGACCCGGTCCGCGACCTCCGCAGTGACGGCGGTCGCGTGCAGGGTTAGGGCGATGTCGTTGATGGCGCCCTCGAGGTCGAGCACCGCGCCGGCGGCCCGCTCCGGCATCCAGATGATCGCGAAGCCCGCATCGTCGGGCATCAGCCCGCCGGGGGGCAGGCTGTACAGGAATTCCGGGCTGCGCAGCGTGCCGGTGATCGTCAGATCGAGCCGCCGTCCATTAGCAATCGTCGCGAAGCCGTCGCCGGGGCGAAAGCCGTTGGCCTTCGCGAAGCGGTCGTTGACGGCGATCTCGTGGTCGCTGTCGGGGTCCGGCATCCGCCCCGAGACCAGCAGGGGCGCGTTCAGGAACGGCGCGCCGGCGGGCAGGGACAACAGCTGGCCCGAACCCGGCGCCGGCCGATCCGGCAGGTCGAGCGTGACCGGACCGACCCGTCGGGCCTCGGCCGAGCGGACGCCCTCGATCGCGCGTATCTCCTCGACCAGCGCGCCGGGCGCGCGGCGGACCGAGGCGAACATCTCGGCGAAGCGCTGGCGGCCGTAATAGTCGTCGAGCGTGGTTTCCAGAGCCCGGATCATGCCGAAGGCGGTCAGCAGGATCGCCACGCCGCAGGCCAGCACGAGCGCGATCGCCGCGACCTGGGACCACAGCCGGCGCAGGTCGCGAAGCAGCTTGCGGTCGATGGCGCGCGCTCTCACCATCGGATGCCCTCGGCTGCGACGCGGTCGGGGTTGCGTGCGATGTCGATGACCCGGCCATCCTGGAAACGGATCACCCGATGCGCCATGCGTTCGATGTCGGCGTTGTGGGTGATCACGAGGATGGTGGTCCCGAAACGGGCGTTGACCGCTTCGAGCGCCGACAGCACCGCGACCCCGGTGCGGCTGTCCAGCGCGCCGGTCGGCTCGTCGCAGAGCAGCACCTCGGGGCGCTTGGCGATGGCCCGCGCGATGGCGACGCGCTGCTGCTCGCCGCCCGAGAGCTGGGCGGGGAAGTGATCGAGCCGTGCGTCGAGCCCAACCAGCGACAGGGCCTCGGCGGCGGGCATGGGATCCATGGCGATGTCGGTGACCAGTTCGACGTTCTCGCGAGCGGTGAGGCTGGCCACGAGGTTGTAGAACTGGAACACGAAGCCGACATGGTCGCGCCGGTAGCGGGTAAGCTGCCGGTCGGTCATCGCGGTCAGCTCCATCTCCCTGAACCAAGCGGTCCCGCGCGTCGCGTGGTCCAGCCCGCCGAGAATATTGAGCAGGGTGGACTTGCCGCTCCCCGACGGCCCGAGAAGCACGACGAGCTCCTCGCTGGGCAATTCGAGATCGACGCCATCGAGCGCCCGGACCTCGTTCGGCCCTCCGGCGCCGTAGGTCTTGCTTAGTCCTCGGGTACGGAACGCGGCCGGGCTGTTCGTGCCTGCGTCATCGGTCGGCGGGCCAATCGTCGGCCGCCCCGAGAGGTTGCGTTGTCGGCCGCCGAGATGATCCATAGCCATCCAGGCCTCCTGTTCCGAGCGCGCTCCGAATCCTTTCTTGAGGGCGTCTGACGATCCCGTTCCGCCTCGCAGGCGTTTTGCCCGGCACGACGTCTCGGTCATCATGGGCGTCGCGATTGAACCAGTGTTTTGCCCCATGCTGCCACCATCGGTCCGAAGCCACGTTGATCTACGTCAAATGACCTCGGTGTGGGTCCAATTCCGGCAAGCCCGACCCCCGACCTGAGCAGCGCTGCACAATCCAGTATCTGTATCCCGAATTGCAGGAGGCGATGTGCGACTGGCGGCTGGTGGTCGATGCCGGCGGTACCGATCTGTGCCGGGTTGATCCGGGCTTTGGCACCGATATCCTGATCACGGTCGATCTGCGCGCGATGGCCTCGGTCTGGAAGGGCGCGACCCGCTTCACCGACGAAATCTAGACCGGCACGATCCGGGTGGATGCTTCGCGAGTTCTGGGACGGCAGGTGAAAGCGTGGATGACGCTCAGCGTATTCGCACCGCAGGAGCCCATGGTCGAGTGGGCACAGATGCGCGGCAGATACTATACGAAACGGCGATCCGTCGGGTGATCCGCGACTTCGGGATGAGCGGGCGAGACGTCCGGACCCGTTGTGCCACCCAAGACCGGGTGCCCAGCATGAACAAGGAGCATCTCCCCAATTAGCCGCATCCGGGCCTCGCATGGGCCGGGCCCGACATAGGGGGCGAGGCGCAACTTGTGGCGCACAAAACGCGGCCCGAGGCGTCCCGTCGTCTCACGGGAGGTCGCGGAAGAACGCGGGGCGAAACAGCCTCGTCGCGATCGCCCCGATCCCCGAAAGAACCAATGCGAGGACGAAGAGCCAGCCCAGGAACGGAATGAGGCCGACGAATCCCGCTGCCAGAGCGCCGACGCAAGCTGCCGCCATTCGGCTGCCGATGCTGTCCGGCTCCCCCCTGCCGAACGCCAGCAACAGGCCCACCCCGAATGAATACGCTGCAACGATGTAGCCGGCGAAACCGCCCACGACAGCCACTACTATCAAAGCCGGCGTCAGCAGCAGACCGATGATCGTCATCGCGAACAGCAGGCCCGCGCCGATCACCGCCGATTGCGTCAGAAAGCCCAGCCACAAGGTGCGGAACGGCCGCGCGAGGAGCTGCCGCCGCATCTCGGCCAGCCGCTCAGGCACCAGCGCCGCGATCAGCGCGGCCAGTGCGGCCACCACGAGCACCCCCAACATGAACCAGAGGATCGCTCGGCCCCAGTTTGGCGGCTGCGGCCCATCCCATTCCTCGATCTCGCGTCGTTCGATCCGATCGGCAGGGATGACCCGGTCGGGCACCTGCAGGTCGCCGGGCACCGCCTCGTAGACGATCAGCCGTCCCGCGACCGAAGCGGCGCCGCCCCATTCCACCCGCTGCGCCGCGAGTCTCACATCGCCTGCCACCACCGCATCGAACGCGACGTCCTCGCCCATCACTATCGCATAGCCGCCGACATCGCCGCCGAGTTGCAATTCCGAACCGGCCATCCGCAGATCGCCGCCAACGCCTGCCACGGATACCGCACGGCCGACCGCAGTCACATCCCCTTGGACAACGCCACGGAGAGACACTTCTTCGCCCGCCGCGTAGGCATCGCCGCCTACCGCGCCTTCCATGGTGATCGCGCGGCCCGCCAGATGCACTGATCCCGTAATGTCGCCTTGCCCTGCGACTCTCTCCCCAGCCATGAATAGGTCATCCGTTCCGGCTACGGCATGGTTGACTGATCGCCCGGCGCGAAACGAATCCTGTCCGAGGTCGAAGGCTGCCGCGCGGTCCTGCGCCCAAACCGGCACAGCGAACATGATCATGATCAAAATCAGAAGCACGCGTGCCATGGATCGTCTCCCTTCAAGGTTCTCAGAAATCTTACGGCGAACGAACCTTATTGCCTTGCGCTGGATCAAGGGGCTGGGCTTGCCGCCCTCTTCGGTCACGCCCGGTCGCCCCCCCCCCCGGAACAGATGCGTCTGCTCAGAGTGGAAAGTTGGTCTTGCCCCCGTTTCACCGGACACTCAGGCGGTTACGGTTTGAGCTGCGATGAATTCGCGGGGCGAGCGCATCTTCAGCCCTGAGTGCGGGTGATGGGTGTTGTAGTCCTCGAACCAGCCGGCGAGCAACTCGAGGACAGTAGCGGCATCCGGAAGCGGCGTGACGTAGACGTAGTCGCGCTTCAGGGTTTTCACGAAAGCCTCCGCGATGCCATTGCTCTGGGGGCTCTTCACCGGCGTGTAGCAGGGCTTCAGGCCCAGCTGTCGGGCGAAGATGCGGGTGTCCTTGGCGACGTAGGGCGAGCCATTGTCGCTGAGTATCTCGACAGGATGCGGCGCTCGGTAGCTGCCGAAGCGGGCCTCGACGGCCTCCAGCATCATGTCGCGGATGTCCGAGCCGCTGATGCCGGCGTTCACCACGGCCCGCCAGGCGATGATCTCCCGGTCATGCGCGTCGATGAGGAAGGCTCCTCGGACGACATCGCCGTTCCAGCAGGTGAACTCGAAGCCGTCCGAGCAGTGAGCAGGTGCGGCGCCACTGGTTCAAGCCCACCGGCGAACGAATGTTCGAGCGTATCGTGATGACCTTGCCCTCATGCGTCTGCTCCGACCGCTCGGTGTATCTGCGCGCCAGCAGTAGGTCGTGCGCCTGCATGATGCGGTAGACCCGTTTATGGTTCACGGGCGCGGCGCCATCGGCCCGAAGCCGTCGGTTCAGAACCGCCGCGATGCGCCTGTAGCCATAGGTCGGCCGCGCCGTCACGATCGCCGAGATCAGCGGAAGCACCGCCGCGTCTTGCGCTTTGTGATAGCGCCGACGCGGCTTCGCACTCCCGTTCAGCCGGGCATTCAGGTTCGAGCGGGAGACGCCCAGCGTCTCGGCCACGGCCTTCACCGGGAACCGCCCTTGGGTTGGTGCGCAGCACGCGCGAGCCAGATCGGTTTTTTTAACCGCGACTTGTCCAAGGCTTCCTTGAGGATCTCGACCTCGAGCGTCTTGCGCCCGAGTTGCCGCTCCAACTCGCGGATGCGCTCTTCCATCTGCCGGACAGCACGGTTGCTGGTAACGTCGTCATCTCCGGACACGGCCACGGCTCCCCCATCCAGCATCAGGCGCCGCCAACGATACAACAGGTTTGCCGCCACGCCATTGCGGCGCGCGACCACCGAGATGCTGGCGCCATCCTCCAGAGTCTCCTCGACGATCCGAAGCTTTTCGGCCGAGGACCAGCGGCGCCTACGGCCGCCGTCGGTGATGATCTCGTAGTCAGACATAAGCACGTGCTTAGGCATATGCCTAAGCCTCCATGGTTATGCCTGAGTGTCCGGTCGAAACGGGGGCCAGTTCAAAGGTCAGGCTGACCTCTTGGCTTCGTTCGAAGACCGCGCCCTCTGGGAGCGCCGCGATCATTGGCTTCGCCATTCGACATCAATGCGGCCGTGCGCTTTGGGCTTGGACCGCGCTGGGCAGTGGTTGGCTGCCATGTGGTCTACGACATGGGAGGCAGTGGGGAAGGGATTGGCCAGTATCTGGCGCATCTCCGCGATAGCCAGGTGCGCCGTTGGAGTAACATCGGGACATCGCGGATTGATACTTCACTGCGCGATCTCTTCGCCTAAGGTATCAAGGAGAAGTCAAGACAGTGCTTGGGTGCCGAACTGGTGGTCGAACGCGACCAAAGGTTCGTCGAGATGTTTTTCGCCGTCAGGAAATGAAACTGCGGCGGAGCTGGCCGAGGCCGCACGGGCGGGCTTCCGACCTGCAGGCGCGGTTGGTCTTCGTAGGCCGATGCCCGGCAATGATCCCGACGATTAGGTTTTAGGACAGGGCGCGTCGGGTCTCGCTGCGAGCAGTTACCGGTGAGCTGCGGATCCCGTCGGAGCAAAGACGCTATAGTGACTATGATCAGGGGTTCATGAACTTGGTCTGGGACGCAACGAAGCCGCTCGTCAGAACTGAGAAGGCCATGGCGGCACTCGTGGTGCTGGATGCTGTACGGGTCAGCGCTGAAGCGTGGCGGGAGGTGAAGCTCGATGGCCGCGACTAACTTCGGCCATTTTTGCAGATTTGCTTGTAGGACGAGCCGGGGGGGCGCAGAACGTACGTGCGCTGTTGGCGTCATTTAGGCTGATCCTAGGTCCCCGTCGAAATCGATGTCGAAATCGGGAAGTTCCGCGCGCGGAAAGGCGTTCCCAATCGATGCTGCGTCTTGCTGTTCGACTGCCTCTAGACTCTCCTCGATACGAGGCGTTCCAATCCGCTTTCCGAGTAGGCGCCGTTCGAGTTTAGCGACGCCATCTTGTTCGGGCCGCTGAATTACAGCGAATATTCTTCCATCAGGGTGATGTTCGACCCGCACGAGCCGACCCTTCGAGGTCTGGATGAGTGGAGCGAGCTGTCGGAGGCGGTCAGCCAAGGTCAGGTGCTGACCTTGACACTGAAAAGTTCGGCCACTTCCCGTATGGTCTGTGCCATCCGAAGAAACTCCTCCCTCTGCGCATCCATGCTGGCCTTCAGCTCGTCTCGGTCTGTCTGGATCATGCGCAACTCCTCCTGCAGGTCTCGCAGGATCGTATGGACGCGGATCAGCATACCGTGCCCGCTCGGATCGGTCTCCGTTTCCAGCAGATCGAGCAGCGGCAGCAACTCGTCGAGCTTGCCGTCCATCGTGTTCATCTTCCGCAGCACGAGGCTGTCGTGCTCCAGCGGTTCGATCGGGGAGGGCGGAGGGTTGCTCTGAGACATGCGAAAGCCTTTTCTCTGGGGGAAGGGATGCGTCGTACTGGGCCAGCTGTCGCATGGCGTCGCGTAGTTCGAGCAGGCTGTTCAAGAGGCGGAATCGCTTTACCAACCGATACCTTCGCTCGAACTGTCGGGGATAGTAGGCCTCTCCGAGCTGGCCTAACCGGCCCTCGAAGCCATGGTTGCCGACCTCGAATGACATTGCACGATAACGATTGATGCTAAGTGTGGCGTCGTAGCCCGCCTCAGACAGGCCGGCGATCAACGCTTGGTGGGAGTCGGGTACCAGCCGGCGGAACAGGTCTGACAGCACGGCAACGAGCCGCGCTGCTCCGGGACGCGCTTGGCGTCGCTTCGGTACGTGCGGCACAAGCCGGGGCGGCGCTGCAGGATCGAATGCCTGCAATAGGGGCTGCCCGAAGGCTTCGCGCAGCTTGCGATCGTTCGCGTTCGACTGTGCGCACGTCAGGTTCAAGTTGATCGGTCGACCGAGAAACGTGACCTGCGCGACAGCGACATGGAAGTGGTCGCAGGTCCGGTCGGTATGGCGAACGGCTGCCCACGGGATGGCATGCGGGTCTATCCCGCGATGCGACAGCTCGGTTGCGATCATTCGTAGTGCGACGCTGTCGGCCGCACGTGTCCCCTCGGGCAGCGAGAGGGTGATGTGTAAGAACGGCCGATCGCCTCCCAACCGGACGAGGCGCTCGGCCAGGTCATCGCGGCCGCGCCAGTAGAGTGATCCACCTAGAGGCTTTGTTCCTGCTTTGTACATGTAGCCCGTCAGTTGCCGGGCATCCTCCACTTCCCTGTTATGTGCCCGCATCGGAATGCCTCACATGGTCGATGACCGCCTGCATGGTGACGTCGAGCCGATGGGCGAGATCGATGGTCTTGCGGCGGGAGAGGGGGCGGTCATCGGGGCGGTGGTGCAAGTCGCTGGCGAGCGCGAGGATGCGCCCGAGAAGCGCTTCGAGGTCATCGTGCCTCGGCATACTCATCGCCGCCTCGCAGTTGACGAGGTGTGTCGAAAGACTTGAACCGGCCGCATTTGCCCGCTCGGTCATGGCCCGATGACGCCTCGCCGTTATGCGGACCTTGACCATTTTTTCTTTCCGCCCGTCGTCTGGTCCGACGTCCGGCAGGATCGGCAAGACGCCCGGCGGCACCCAAGTATTGTCGCGATCCTCGAACACGATGGATGAGGTTACGTCCTGCTTGGTGTCATCTGACCCTGTCGTCACGTTCGCACCTGTTTCGTCAGCCATAGCTCACCTCCTGTCCGCCACCGTCGATCGCCCACCGGGATCATCGATATGGCCTACATCATAGAGGTCGCCCTCTGCGTGTAGGAGAGGGTATCGGTCATGCGACACGCGAAACCTGTGGATTGTCGGATTCCGTTCGACGCCCTTTGGATCGGAGCGACGGCACCTGCATCGTCTTGGCAGCTTGCCGCGACCGAACGTCCCCCCGGATCGGCGCGACAGGTCGTCGTATTTCCCTAGTATCGTATTTCGATTTTGATACCGGGTTTTTCTCCGCCTGGCCCGTCGGCGGGGGGTTGTAAGGACCTAGGAAGTGGGCCCTGTCCAGTCGCGGGAAACACTCTGGACACTGTCTTCTACTATGGAAACGCCCCGGCCGATGGTCAGGGGATCCGCCGCCCTTGCGAAGGCTGGCACCTGCATGGCGGGAAGTCGTCCCCGAGGGAAAACGCCCGGACAAAACGCCCGGGCCATATATGTTTTCCGCAGAAAGTCGAACGTCAGGGCTTTAGTTCGACGGGCTCTCCAAGCAGCGCTAGCAACGCCTCGCCCTCGATCTCCTCCTCGACCAACAGCCTCTGGGCGAGCCTCCGCAACGCATCGAGATGCGGCTTGAGCAGGTGGCTTGTCGCTTTCTCGGCCGCATCCAGCCGCTTCCGTACTCGAGCTGCAAGGGCGCAGTCGAGGGCAAGATGCTGAGTCGATCCCGGGATCCAGAGAGGTCCTTGGCCACCCAGACCGAACACGGTTTCGATTCGGAGTGCGGTCTCCGTGGCCATTGCGAGATCGCTTCCCTCGCCGCCGCCCGCACCAGCTGAAACGTCGCCGAGCAGCATTCGCTCGGCGGCGCGTCCGGCAAGTAGCGTCTGCAGCCGGGCTTCGAACTGAGCCAGCGTCTGCGGCTCGATCAACGTCTCGACCTCGACCATGCCGCCGGTGAGCGTCAGCCGCATCGCCGTGGGGCGAGTGATCTCGAGCAGGTGGTGCGCCAGCGCATGTCCCGCCTCGTGGATCGCGATGCGCTCACGATGCGGAGCGATACTCCGGGGCCGCTGGCCGTCGAGCGCCTGCTGCAGATCCATGTCGTCGATCGGTCGTCGAGCCGCTCGCGCCGTGGCTCTTGCCTGTCGAATGAGCGCGGCGATGCCAGCTGCTGAAATCCCCGCCGCCTGTCGGGCGAATGGCCGCAGATCAATGTCAGGTAGCTCGCACCCCAGATGATGGCGCAGCATACCCGCGATCTGAACCGGGCGCGGCAGCGGCAGTTCCAAGATGCGCCCGAGGCGGCCCGGACGGCGCAGGGCGGGATCGACGAGCTCGGGCAGGTTGGTAGCGCCGACGACGATCACGCCCTCGCGGCCGACGACTCCGTCGAGCAATTCCAACAGCGTCGCGACGACCTTGTTCTCGTAAGCAGCCCCGCGATCGCTGCCGGCCGCGCTGCGATTGCCGATCGCATCGACCTCGTCGACAAACAAGATGCAGCCGTTCGGCGCTCGCCGTGCCTCTTCGAATGTCGCCCGTGCCGCACGTTGCATGTCGCCGAGATGCCCGGTCGACTGCCACTGCGCATAGGAAGCGGCAATCAGCGGCACACCGGCGGTCCGGGCCAACGCTGTTGCGAGCATCGTCTTGCCGGTGCCGGGCGGTCCCCAGATGAGCCATCCGGTTTCGATGTCCGTCCATGGCAGATCGCCGGCGCGCCAGGCTTCAAGATCCGCCATGAGCTGGACGAGCGGATCATGCACGGCCTGTGGCAAGTGTAGATCCACCAAGCCCAGTCCGGCGCCGCCCTGATCCCGCTGCATGCGCTCGGCCTGACGCGTCAGTGCGTCGGTGGCCGCAAAGGGTGTCGATTGGCGTAGCGCATAGACCAGCCCGTCGGGCGAAATCGCCGCCAGTGCCGCGGGGGTGGGCAGCCGCCTACGGATCTCCGTTTCATGCAGGTAGCCAGTCGCGCTGCACAAGCGTCGCAGCATTGCCAGCAGCAGATCGGCGTCGAGCGGAGGAAGTGCCACGATGGGCAGACCAAGCGCTTGCAGCTGCGGGCTCAGTTGATCGCGGCATTCGACCATGATGACAAGCGGCTCTTGGCGGCGCAGCTCGGGCAGTGCGTCCTGGGGCCGATTGGCGCGGCGATGCCGCAGGCCTTCTCCGCAGTCGTAGATCAGCGATCCGAGGGACGGGATCGCGGCCGGCAGGTCTGTGCGCATCAAGGGGCCGAGTAGGACGATCTGCTCTTGCGGGGCCGTGCGGATCAGCCGGGCCAACTCCTTCAAAGCCGCCTCCGTCTTCACACTGGCGGGTCCGGGACCAGTCTCGATGATCGTCACAGCGGTTGGGGAGAACAGCTGCGCGATGTGATTCTCTCGGGCGAGCGCCACGCAGAGTGGTAGTAGGTCGATCAGATCCTCGAGCGTCGCGGGGGGGAGCGCCCGCATCTGTGCGCCATGCTTCTGTATGACAGCATAGAAGTCTACACCGCGTGTAGCGGCCGCGGCGATCTCGGTCGCGCTGCAACCGATGGCGGTGGGGCAGGGCGGACCGAATGAGACCTCCGCATCTGGCGCGACTGGAACGGGGCCTGGGTCCTCGATTTCCGGAAGAACGACCGGACCGCCGATGATCGCTTCGACGGCCTCATCGTATGCACCCATGGTTTGCCGGTACTGACGGTGCGCGGCGTCGTCGGCATGGTGCCAGTCAGCCAACGCGGTGGCATGCGCCTCGGCCGCTTTGCGCGCCATCAGCCAGTCGAAGAGCAGCAGACCCAGAGCTTGGTTGTCGAGGTTGGCGGGGACACCAGCTGAGCTGAGCAGGGCCATAGGGGTGATGCAGGTGGTCGAGGCAGGGCGAGCGATCAGGGGCATGGTGACCTCATCATGTTTGGAGGATGCAGGGGATCGGTCCGATGCCGTGGGGCATCAGTAGAGGTTGTTTCCGGAGAGTAGAGATTTGGTGGGCGGTCAGCGTGTAGGGGCGGCCAGCTTTTTTGTGGGCAAGTACGTGCGGCCGGTGTCAGTCTGGCAGTCGGGGAAACAGGCGCCGGAGGACGGGGCGCCAACGCTGCTCAAGGGCATCGGCGCGCCGTGGCACCTGGCCGATGGCTTGCAGGTTTCGCGAGACCTTGTCCCACGTGCTCCGGCGCGCCATCCGCCCTGCCGCCTCGACGGTCGAGTTGCCCACCACGGCGATCACCCGGCTCCAGTCGCGCAGGCTCGGCGCTTCTAGGGCCGAGTTCAGGATCGCCGCGGCCGCGTCGTCGGCATAGCCAGAGGGAGCGGCCTTGCGGCCGGTAAGTAACGTAACCAACACCGGCATGATACGATCAAACCCGTCCTGCCGCGCGTCGTACCAATTCGCCTTCACTCCGCAGCTTTGTGCGAGCAGGGTAAATGCGGCACCGGCAGCGCGGCTATCGCCTCGGGCTAGAGCATCGAGCAGGGCGCGGGCCAGCGGATCTGTGGCGATGCTTGGGTGCCTGTCAGGCTCGTCGAGACCGAGGAAGGCTTGCACGGCGTCGAGCCCGACCAGTTCGCTGGTCCACTCCAGCCGGTTGTCGACTTGGGTCACTGTCACGCGGTGCAGCCGCATCGCCCCCGCCTTCTTGCTCTCAGCTAACGCGTCGTCATCGAGTGCAAAAACCGTCCCGCCCTGCGGCCAGTAGATGTCTTGGAAGCCCTGCAGGGGCAGCGAAGCGTTCAACCTTGCCTCGTCCATGACCCACAGTAGGGCGATGCGGGCTTCTGCATAGAACTGTGTCCTCCCGGCAATGGTCGCCATCTGCGGCGAGGCGAGTTGCACCTCGAACGCGATGCGTTCGCCGGAAGCCAGCATGGCCAGCACGTCCGGACGGCGAAGCCGCCGATTGGCGATCACGGGCTGTTCGGTCGCGACCGAGGTGACCTCCGCATCCCCATGCAGAGCGTCAACCAAGCCCGCTTTCAACGCCTTGTGTCGCGTGCCCTCTTGGCGCCCTTCGAACTGGCGCGCATTGATCGCATCAGGTGTCATGCTTTCCTCGGTATTGAACAAGCAGCCTACGGCACGACTGTTCCTGGCATGGTAGAACCGGGCGCGGCGGCCGCCCAACTCGCGACTCGAACGGACGCTCTCGGTTCGTACGAGCAACGGGCTATTGCAGGACACGCAGCGGAACGCAGGCGTCTGTGCCACATGTGACAGCGTCGTAGTCCGGCGCAGCTTCGACAATTCGGGAGCATCGAGGGGATCAAGCAGGGAGGAGGCGTAGGCCATGTCGCCATCGGGAAAGCGGCGGCAATCGAGAACGACGTCGAGGAGGCGAGGGACGGCAGGGGGGAGAGGGGTCAGCACGGCGAACTCCTAGATTTCAGCAGGCCGCAGAAGCTCACCCGAAGTCGCCCAATAGGCGCTACGGCGTTTGCGTCTTTGAACCTCTTTCGTTATGTCTCATACATATCGATCTCGACTCGCGAAGTAAAGTATCAAACATCATAAAGTGCGTCCAAGACATGATGACTATCGAGCAGGTGAAAGCAGCCCGCCTATTTCTGCATATGGATCAACGGCAGCTGGCAGAGCTATCGGGTGTATCCCTTCCCACTATTCAACGGATCGAGAACCCGCAGTTCGGTCCGACCCGCTCGTCCGTTAAGATTGTCACTGCCGTGAAAGAGGCTCTGGAAAGAGCTGGTATAGAATTTTTGCCTATGACCGATGATGCAGGCGAGGGGGTTCGTCTAAAGGCGCGAGGGGAAGGGCCACGACTGGCTAGCCGTCAGTAGCCCGAATTGCCCAAGGGGAGAGGCATCTGTCCTACCTGTGCTGAGTACGCGACGACGGAGCCGACGAAGGCGTTAACTCTGGTAGTGTCCCGTCACGTGGTGGACTTTCACGCTGCGCTGACGGTGTAACCGGGGTGGCCATCGAGGACGTCGGTTATGGTGGAGTTTGCGGACTTCAACCACGGACCGAGGGAGACCCCGATGACCGACACCAACATGCCCCTGATCGAGCTGCTTCAAAAGCACGATGAGGGGGACTTTCTCCGCGCTGTGACCGAGGCGGTGCTCCAGACGCTGATGGAGCACGATGTCGAGGGTCTGATCGGCGCGGGCCGCTACGAGCGCGGCGACGGCCGCCAGACCTATCGCAACGGCTACCGGGAGCGAGAGCTGAAGACGCGGCTCGGTGCCTTGAACTTGCGGGTGCCCAAGCTGCGGCAGGGCTCCTACTTTCCTGGCTTCCTCGAGCCGCGTCGCACCTCGGAGAAGGCGCTGGCGGCGGTGATCCAGGAGGCGTGGATCGGTGGGGTCTCGACCCGGAAGGTCGACGATCTGGTGCAGGCGATGGGGCTGTCGGGGATCTCCAAGAGCACGGTTTCGAAGCTCTGCAAGGACATCGATGAGCGCGTTCACGATTTTCTGGACCGTCCCTTGGCTGGCGATTGGCCCTACCTGTGGCTCGACGCCACTTACCTGAAGGTGCGTCAGGGCGGCCGCATCGTGTCTGTCGCGGCCATAATCGCCGTGGCCGTGAACACGGATGGACGCCGTGAGATCATCGGCCTCAGCATCGGCCTCAGCATCGGCCCCTCGGAAGCCGAGACCTTCTGGACCGACTTCCTGCGCAGCCTGAAGAGCCGGAGCCTGGCCGACGTGAAGCTGGTCATTTCCGATGCCCATACCGGCCTCAAGGCCGCGATCGCCCGGGTATTCGAGGCGACCTGGCAACGCTGCCGGGTCCACTGGATGCGCAACGCGCTCGCTCACGTGCCGAAGGGGCAGCACACGGTGGTTGCCGCCGCGATCCGTCAGGCGTTCACCCAACCCGACCAGAAGGGCGCCATCGAGGTCTGGCGCCACGTGGCCGACCAGCTGCGGCCGCGCTGGCCGAAGCTCGGCGCCCTCATGGACGAGAGCGAGGCCGACATCCTCGCCTACATGGCCTTTCCGGCTCAGCACCGCACGAAGTTGCACAGCACCAACCCACTGGAACGTCTCAACAAGGAGGTGAAGCGGCGGGCCGATGTCGTCGGCATCTTCCCGAACGAGGAGCCCATCATCCGCCTGATCGGCGCGGTGCTCTTCGAGCAGAACGACGACTGGCAGAGCCAGCATCGCTACATGCAGGTCGAAGCTTTTGCGCTCATCGATGCCGCGCAGATCGACCCGCTTCTCAGCCTATCAACACAGGCCGCCTGACAGATGATCCGCAATGACCATCCTGGAATTTACACCAGCTTGACGGACGTGACCTTAACTCTCACTTGCACGGGCCCACCTTGCTATCTCGATAGAGGCCACGTCAGAGCGAGCCGATGCACCATAGTCGCAAGTTCGGAAAGCGGCTCTTCGCTACGCTAGTTTTGACCGTCCGCAATGCGGAGATAGCGTCCTTCGTAAAATCGTAGCTATAGAGTGGCCGCGCTGACCGCGACCAGACGAAAACCGCCGTGCCGTGGGCCGAGGTATCAGATGCCACTCTGCGGCTTTACCAGGCCAGCCGTGCCTGCACAGCGCAGCATCGTCGAGCGCCGAACTCACGCAGCGCGAGAAACCGCGCAAGTCTGTTACTCTATAATTCGCTTTGGTTCCAAGCCGCTCGGACCGTCCCTCAGCACTGTTTGCGTGGGTCGATCGTTATCGCACTTTGACTACGACAATCCCGGTCTTCTGACCTTTCTCTACATAGCGGAAAGCCTCGACGATCTCGGCCAACGCATAGCTTCGGTCAAATACGCCGCAGAAACTTCCCTTTGACATTAGATCAGCGAGATCCCGGAGAAAGCCGCGCGCATCTGTCGGAAAAGGCACGCCTACCCTCCGACTTCCAGTCATCTTAAACCATGCACCAAGAAGGATGTTGGACCAGTATGGTCCAAGGTCTGTTGCCGCGAAGGTCGCGCCCGTCTTGATCAGCGGGCGGCACGCGAACCACGACGTCTTTCCTACCGCATCGAAGACGAGGTCGAAGCGCTTGTCGACTGCGACAAAATCCTCTTCTTCGTAGTTAATGACCTGATCAGCGCCGATGCTTTTTGCGAGATCCAAATGTCTGCTTCCGACCACAGCCGTCACCTCCGCTCCGCGTGCCTTGGCCAACTGCACCGCCGCGGTTCCGATTGCCCCGGAAGCTCCGAAGATCAGGCAGCTTTGATCTTTGCGTAGCCTTTTCGTGGTCGCGTTGGCGTACCATGCACCTTCACCGACCACCGCCTCATGAAAAGGCAACCCTGCCGGAATCAGTGAGACGGCTCCGTCGGCTGGTATGCAAAAGTACTCGGCATGGGCACCGAACTGATCGGGCAAGAGGCCGAACACCCGATCGCCTGGACGCCAGCCTGACACGCCGTCGCCCAGCACATCAACGACACCCGCAAAATCCATGCCAAGTGTCGGCATTTTCGGACGCAGTATCCCGGTCATTGCCCGCGCGAAGAAGGGATGACCTCGGAGGGTGGCAGTATCGGTGCGGTTCACAGTCGCTGCGTACACGCGAACCCGTATCTCGCCAGTGGCCGGACTGGGTATGGGTACGTCGCGAAGCGAAATGGTCTCAGGAGGGCCGTACCGGCGCACTACTGCCGCCTTCATCTGCGATGCGCCGGTCATGTCGCGAGCTTACCACATACCAGTCAAATCATAGCACTCTGAGTTCGTTTGCTTCGGCTTCAGCTGACGATCATCTGTGGGAATTGTTCGTCCATACACCGGGTTCGACTGGTTAGTGCCCACCCTCGATCTTGGTTTCAGCCAACAGACCGCTGCTCGGCGGTTTCCAGCGACCTTTGCTTCAAGCGCCTAAGTTTCGGCAGTCCCCGCATGCAGTTGATCTCAGTCAAACTGAAAATCCGAGGTTTCCAGTATGCCTATCCATACTGGTGTTAACGGGCGGGAGACTTCACCGATGACGCAGACAGAGAAATTCGACATGGCCAGAAAACGTGCGGAGGCAAAGTACGGGTTCTTCGTTCATGCCTCGGTCTACGGCGCCGTCATGGTGCTGCTTGTGGTTATCAACGTGTTCACATCACCCGAGAACACATGGTTCATCTGGCCGCTGGTCGGATGGGGGTTTGCCGTCGCACTGCATGGCGTACGAGTCTACTTTTTGGCTGACAGAAAGACAGTCATCGACGCTCTAACCGAGAACGAACTTCGGAGATCGGGTATAGAAAAGCGTTCAGACGGAAAGTAGCGAACGGTTCCGCCGCGATAGCTGAACGCGAGTTCGACATCGTGCTCTGGGGGCAACCGGAGCCACGGCCCCTCGCGCCGCACATTATTCGGTCAATCTGGGTCGCGCGCATCGCGGGTAAAACGGTTCGGAGCGGTGCGCATGCTTCAATGACCTTGGCTGAAGGGCCAACCGGCCTTCGTCCAACTGTTGGTCGAGGTGGCATGATCGAGCGCGCCGATCTGCGCCGCAATCGGATCGACCTATATGCCGCAGCCGTCGCTGATGGTCTGGCTTCTGGCGCCTTGGTCAGCGCGACCACTGAAGCGATGCTGTCTTCGTCCATGCAAGCAGGACATTCTAAGTACTGCTTTGCTTGTCACCGGGTCGTGGTTTCTCCGGGCCAAAAAAATCTGAAGCACCCGGACGTATCAGGTCAATTTGGTCGCGAGCTGGGTGCGTTGCCGGTCCGGGAATGGCCTCATGCCTCGCGGCACGTCCTTGAGACAGATCAATGAGACCGTTTCTCTCGCATGGTAACTTCGACGGGATCTTGCGGTTTCGCGAATGGTAGCCCGTCAGGGGAGCGCCATTCCTTGACCGACCTTTCCGGAGGAGGTTGCTCATGGCCGAGACCCGAACCGCCACAGTATCGTCAATCAAGGCAGAACATCCGATTGCCTTTGTCCGGGTTCTGAACTGTGGGCGGGCGGAGCAACAAGAGGAACACCGCTACGGCAGCAGGAAGCCTCAGTTCTGGTGGGTCTTCTTCGGAAAACGTTGGGTGCCCTTGCCCCTACAATGCTTCCTGATCGGGCACCGTGATGGGCTGGTGCTGTTCGATACCGGGATCGACCCGAGGATCGTTTCCGACAAGCGCTACATCGAACAAGCGACCGGACGCTTTCTGCTGCCGCGGATCTTTCAGCTGCATGTGAATGAACTCGATCGCATCGACCATGTCCTGAGGAAGGCAGGCGTTGCCGCGCGGGATATTCGGACAGCCGTCATTTCGCACCTGCACTTCGACCATGTCGGTGGGATCGCGCAGATCCCGCAGGCCGAACTGCTCGTCAGCGCGCGCGAGTGGTCGATCCTGTCGGAACCCCATCCGGAACGTGAGTGGATCTTACGCGAGCACATCGAAATCCCATCCGCGAAATGGCGGCAGATTACGTTCGCACCTGCTGACGACCCACTGTTTGAGGGGTTCGATGGAATCCACGACGTCGCGGGCGACGGTTCGCTGATCCTCTTGCCAACGCCGGGGCATACGAAAGGCTCCATGTCCATGCTGATCCGCCGAGAGGGCGAGAACCCGATCCTGCTCGTAGGGGACCTGACCTACGAGGCGACCTTGCTGGAACGGAATGTCGTTCCGGGTACAGGCGATCGGGACACGCTGCTGGCCTCCTTCGCCAAGGTCAAACGGCTCCGCGAGCGTTTGCCGGGGCTGGCCGTTGTCGCATCGCACGATTTTGCAGCCGAAGAGATGGTGTCGCGGGCGATGGGAAATGCCTGACAAGCGAAGAGGGGCCGGACATGACTGAAGACCATCCCACCTTGGCTGTGCTCGCACAGTTCGACCCACGCGACATGGAGGCTTCGGCGCATCTTTTTGCGGATGATGCCGTCTGGCACTACTCCAATCCCAATCTGCCGGAGTTGCAGGGAGACCATGTGGGGCCGGCTGGCATCCGTGCCTTTTTCGCTGCCTTGGCTGACAAATCTCATGACACGTTCCGGATCGAACCGGTCTCGGCCACCCCGGTGGGCCCGGAATTGGTCGTCGTCCAGTCGCACAACACGCTGACCTTGAAGGACCGCATGGTCATCGTCGACGTCGTGGTCGTGTGGCGCATCGTGGCGGGTCAGATTGCAGAGGTCTGGGACATCGTTCCCGGCCAGCCAATGGAGGTTCGTGATGCAACGCACCGAGAATGATCCCTGGGATGTCATTGTTATCGGCTCCGGTATGGGCGGCATGGCCGCCGCCGCCGCTTTGTCGAAGGCCGGGCACAAGGTGCTGTTGCTCGAGCAGCACCATACGCTCGGCGGACAGACGCACAGCTTTTCCCGCAACGGATTCACCTGGGATGTCGGCCTGCATTATCTGAGCTGTGTGTCCCCGGACGACCGCGAGCGCGGGCTGCTCGACTGGCTGTGCGATACGCCCATGGAGTTCGTATCGCTGGGCGCGATCTATGATGTCATTCACATGAAATCGGCCGAGCCTCTTTTGCTCTCGCGTCCTTACGAAGCACAGGAACGGGACCTCAAGGACCGGTTCCCCGACCAAGCCGAGGCGATCGAAGCTTGGACACGTGCGCTGCGCGAAGGCCGGGAAACGGTCATGAAGGCCACGTCGACCCGCGCGATGCCGGAAATTTTGGGTGACGTGCTCTACTGGTGGAACCGGCGCACCATCGAAAAATGGGTCGCGCGGACGACCAAGGAGGTCATCGACGAACTCACCGACGATCCCGAACTCGCCGCCGTGATGGCGGCGCAATGGGGTGATCATGGCGGAAGGCCCAGCAGGGCGAGCTTCGCAATGCATGCCTTGATCTCAGCCTCCTACCTGGTCAGCGGGTCTTGGTATCCCATGGGGGGCAGCGCCGCTTTTGCCAATCACATCATCCCGACCATTGTCAGACACGGGGGCAATGCCCGCGCTGGCGTCCGCGTCGACAAATTGCTGCTCGACGGCGATACCGTCGAGGGTGTCCGAACCGCAGACGGCTTTGAGATACGAGCGAATGCGGTGGTATCGGATATCGGGGCGCGGGAAACCATCGATACTCTCTTGCCCGAGGGGTGCGGGCACGACGACTGGAAGGCTAAAATCCGAGCGCTGCCCTCCAGCATCGCGCATTTCACCTTGTTTTTGGGCTTCGAAGGCGACATCGAGGCCGCCGGTGCCTCGAAGGCGAACCATTGGATCTTTCCGACCGGTGAGTCCGATGTCGTCTGGACGGATGTGCCAGACGGCGCGCCACCCCACATGACCGTCTCCATCGGCTCGCTCAAGAACCCGGCGCATGACCCCGGTTCACGGCAGAAACACACGGGCCAGTTGCTGGTCTGGGCCGACTGGGCCAGCGTCGACCAATGGGCGGACCGGCCCGCCGGCGCGCGGGGCGACGATTACGCCGCCTTCAAGCGCCGGGTCGAGGAGTCGCTGATGGCGATGTTTGAACGCCATTTTCCGGACCTCGCCAAGCTTGTGGTGCATCGCGAGTTGGCCACGCCGCTCTCCACCGTCACGTTCACTAGGCATCGCGAGGGGGCATTCTACGGCCTCGATGTGACGCCGGAGCGTGTCATGTGCGACGGGCTGCGGGCCAAGACGCCTATCGCGGGCCTCTACCTAGCGGGTCAAGACGTGCTGAGCCCCGGCATCCCCGGTGCGCTTTGGGGCGGATTGCTTGCTGCGGCCAGCGTCGATGCAAAAGTCTATCGACACCTTCGAGGGTGGATGGCGAAGTGGCGCAATATATCGAACCAGCGCAACATGTCATTGCCTTCCTGCGCGGAGGCCGACGTTCGGGCAAAGATTGCCGAAGGCCCGCACTGTCCGTACAGCCGAGCCAAGTGCTGACGGCAGCATACGATTGCTCTCCTCCCTACCGGTATTGACCGTTCCCGGCCCGTAGCCGACATTCGCGTCGCCTTATCTGCTGCGACGAAACTCCTCGGAAGCGGCCCTTTGCATCTTACAAAAGATGCGAGGCGTATGTTCGGGCCTGACCATGCCGGTCGCTGCGAACCGGGCTGCGCGTGTGCCAAAGAATACGGTGCGGAGCGCGGCCCCGAGCGGGCTCAGGCTCAGCACCGGGCAGACATGGTGCCCGTCACGCGCCAGGGCTTTCTTCGCCTCGGCGCTCGCTCTAGGTCCTGCTGCGTTCAGATCTGCGCCGGGTTCGCCGGGTCAGGTTGTTCGTGGACCACCTGTGTGACGCGTTGGTGGGGCGCCCATCCAACTTCATCGGGGCATAGAGCTCGACAGCAGGCGTCGCGACGCGTCGAACTTGGCCGCTCACGAGCCGCAGCATAAACTGCTGGACATGGCTTACGTTACGTCTCTCTTTGCTCGCAAGATGGTGGCCGCGGCTGGGAACGGCGTCGATGCGGACGAGATGCTGACCTCGGTCGGGATCGACCCCGCGGGACCTTGGGACACCGGACAGATGATCCCGGCGGAGCGCTACTACGACATGCTCGAACGCATGGCCGAGCGGATCGACGTCACCGAACTTCCCGTGCGCACCGGCGCGTCGATGCGGCTCGACGAGTATGGCGCGCTCGGGCTGGCCTTCAAGGCGGCGACGACGCTCGGCACGTCCTATGCGCGGGTCGAACGCTACGCCCGGCTCTGGACCAGCGTCGTCGAATACGAGCTGCGGCCGGCCGAGGGAGGCACGCTCTTCATCCTGCATCGGGCGGGCGAACGGCGCCTCGGGATGCGACTGTCGAACGAGGCGACACTTGCGAGCGCCGTGTCAATTGCCCGACAGGTCAGTTCGGTGCCTGTCAGGCCCGAGATGGTGCTGGTCCGACATGCCGCGCCGCGGTCCGTCGCGGCGCATGAGGACTGGTTCGGCTGCCCCGTCCGCTTCGACGCCGATCTCGATGCGCTTCTCTTCGCGAACGAGACACTCGCGCGACCGAACATCCTCGGTGACGAGGGGATTTCTCGCTACCTCATCTCGCATCTCGACGCGGAACTGTCCCGGGTCTCGGACACCCCGGCGGTCGTGCGCCAGGCAAAGGCTGCCATCGCGCAGGCGCTCAGCGAGGGGACTCCGAAGATGACGGAGATCGCACGCAGCCTGGGGTTCAGCGCGCGATCGTTCCACAGACGCCTCTCCGAACACGGGATGAGCTTTCACGCCCTGACCGAGGAGACGCGCCGCGATCTCGCCAAGGGGCTTCTGCGCGACGACCGGCATTCCCTGGCCGAGATCGCCTTTCTGACCGGCTTCTCCGAGCAGAGCGCCTTTACCCGGGCCTTCAAGCGCTGGATGGGCACGACACCGGCGACCTACCGCAAGGAGCGCGCGCTCCCCTGAGCCTGTCTTGGCGACCTCGGTCAAAATCCTGGCAAGCGCGGTCAAGACCGGGCCGGGCAGCACCGGCTATCCCATTGGCGACTGACACCCACCGCCAGGGAGATCCCCCATGCAGGACCGACCCATCCTCGTCATCGGCGCGACCGGCAAGACCGGCCGCCGCGTCGCCAGCCGCCTCGAGGCCCGAGGCGTCGCCGTTCGCCGCGGCTCGCGCAGTTCCGCCATCCCGTTCGACTGGGAGGCGCCCGCAACCTGGGGGCCGGCCCTGACGGGCGCGCGCGCCGCCTACGTCACCTATTTCCCCGACCTCGCCTTTCCCGGCGCGGTGGAAAAGCTCGAGTCGCTCTGCGAGACGGCCCGCGATGTCGGGCTGGAGCATCTCGTGCTCCTGTCCGGCCGGGGCGAACACCATGCCCGGCTGGGCGAGGACGTCGTCCGCGCCTCGGGGGTGGACTTCACGATCGTTCGCGCTGCCTGGTTCGCGCAGAACTTCTCGGAAGGCTACCTGCGTGACCCGATCCTCGCGGGTATCCTGCCGATGCCGGGCGGTGATATCGCGGAGCCGATCATCGACATCGAAGACATCGCCGACGTCGCCGTCGCCGCGCTGATCGAGGACGGCCACAAGGGCGCGCTCTACGAGGTCACGGGCCCGCGCCTGATGACCTTCGCCGAAATGGCCGCCGCGCTGTCGCAGGCCACGGGCCGCGAGATCCGGCACCTGCCGATCAGCTTCGAGGAGTTCCACGCGAATGTCGCACAGGCCGGCGGGGATTTCGTCGCCGACGTCTTCACCGGCATCGCGCGGGAGACTCTGGACGGCCGGAACGCGCACACCACCGACGGCGTGATGCGGGCGCTCGGACGTCCGCCCCACGGCTTCGCCAGTTTCGCGCTGCGAGCCGCGCAGTCCGGCGCATGGACCAGCGCCGCCTGACCGCCGCCCTTGGAAAGGATCACGACATGTCCAACACCCTCCTGGAGAAGATCGCGCTCGGGGTCTCCGGCCTCACCGCGCTCGCCATCGGCGGCTTCATCGTCAGCGCGCCGCATGCGTTCTACGCGAGCTACGGCATCGCGCTCGGGCAGGATGCGTCCCTGCTCAGCGAGCTTCGCGCGCCCGGCGCGGGACTCGCCGGCTTCGGCATCCTCATGCTGCTCGGCATCTGGCGGCGCGCGATCCTGCCGGTCTCTATCGCAGTGGCCCTGACGGTCTTCCTCGCCTTTCCGGCGGGGCGACTGGTCGGTCTGGTTCTCGACGGCATGCCGTCCGGCAGCGTGATCTCCGCCCTGGTGGTCGAGACCGCCATCGCCGGGCTTCTGGTCGCCGCGTTCCGACGCCGGCTCCGGCAGCCAGCCTCCCCGGCCTCCGCAGCACACCCCATGCGCTAATCACGCGCTCGGCGCGGCGCTCCTCGCCGCGCCGCCCCATCAGCCGAAGGAGTTCAGACCGATGTCGCCCCTCGTCTTCTACCTCGCTCACTTCGCCGTTCTCGCCTACGCGCTGGTCGGTGGCGTCTTCCTCGCCTTTTCCGATTTCATCATGCGTTCGCTATCGCTCACCAGCGGCCATGGCGGCGCCGAGGCCATGCAGGTGATCAATCGCGAGGTCTTCCGCTGGGTCTTCATGGCCCTCTTCCTCGGACTGGCGGCGGTGTCGCTGGTATTGATCGTCCATGCTGCGCTATGGCTCGACGGCACTCCGGCAACGCTGATCGTAACGGCCGGCCTCGTCTATCTGCTCGGCTGCTTCGCCGTCACGGTGGTCTTCAACGTGCCGATGAACGAGGCGCTGGCCGGAATGGACCTGTCGCAGACGTCCACCCAGAGCTACTGGACCGGCACCTATCTGCCGCGCTGGACATTCTGGAACACGGTCCGGACAATCGCCTGCGGTCTGTCGGCGGCGCTTCTGCTCTTCGGATTGACGACGCTGTCCCAGTTGCTGCCTGCGTAACGCAAAGAGGACGAGACATGGCCGAGCAAACGACCCTTCACCTGCTCTGCGGTCGGATCGCCTCGGGCAAGTCCACGCTCGCGACCGAACTGGGCCGCCGCCCCGGGACCGTGGTCATTCGCGAGGACCACTGGCTCTCGGGCCTCTACGGCAACGAATTGAGGTCGATCTACGATTACGTCCGCTGCGCCAGCCTGCTGCGCGGCATCGTCGGCCCGCATGTCACGGACCTCCTGAACGCGGGTGTCTCGGTGGTCCTCGACTTCCAGGCGAACACCACCGATGCACGGTCTTGGATGCGCGGCCTTCTCGACGGAACCGAGGCCGCGCATGTGCTCCACCTGCTTGACGTGCCCGAAGAGGTCTGCCTCGCCCGGCTGCGGGCCCGGAACGACGCGGGGCTGCATCCCTTCGTCGTGACCGAGGCGCAGTTCCGGCAGATCTCACGCCATTTCATGCCACCTGCGCCGGACGAGGGGTTCGCAGTTCAGATCCACCCGGCACCGACCCGATGACCAGCCCTGCCACTTGACAGGAAAGGCGGGTCTCTCGGCTCTACAAAGGCCGGAGATACGGCCGCAGGCGAAGGCCAGGGTCCGAAGCGATGTCATGCGCTGACCCCCTTCACGAACGCCGTCTGGCCGCCCCGCAGAAGCACGATCCCCACGGCAACGAACCACGCGATGGCGCCGAGGCCGAAGACGGCGCCGGCGGTCTCTCCGAGCGGCGGCAGGATGGTCACGAGCCCGGCGAAGCCGCTGATCGCACCGATCCCGGCCGTGACGCGGCCGAAAAGGCCGCTCGCAAGCCCTGCGAGGCTGACCGCCAGGATCCATGCGCCGCCGGCGATCTCGTTGCCGCCGCCCAAGCCCAGTTCGACCGCGTGGAGCGTCTGCCACAGGGAGGCCGCAGCCTCCGGGTCCGCGGCGAGCGCATGTGTCCGTTCGACGGCGACATTCGCGATCATGCCGGCGCCGAGGACGAGGGTGGCCCAGATCAGTCCGATCGCCTCGGTCAGGGCGGCGGCGTCCGGCCGCGCATTGGCGATCTGCCGGCGGAGCGCAACGACGAGAACCGCAAGCGCCAGCGCGTTCACGATATAAATCAGGGTGTTCCAGACGATCAGCACGCCCGGCCGTTCGGCGATGAAGGCCGTGACGGCGGCGACGTCGATCTCGTCCGAGCCGAAACCCAGCGGCGCGAGCAGGGTGACAAGCAGGGCGAAGCCAAACAGATAGGTGGCGGCGCAGGTCAGGGCGGCGAGGCCGCCGGCTTTGCGGAGGGTCATGTGCGAGTTCCTTTCGGTTGGCGCGCCGCTTCCGCGGCGAGGGTTTCGAAGTGGTCGGTGAGGCGCCGCGTCCCGAAGCGGGGCGCGACCATGTCCATTCCGAGCGCGGTCAGGAAGAAGCGCGCGGGGCCGCTCACGCGGCGCGGCAGGAGCGGCAGGACGGCGAGCGCGGTCCGGCGCAGGGCGTCCGGCAGACAGGTGATGCGCGGCGCGGTCCCGAGTGCGTCGAAGGCGGCGCGGGCGATCTCGCCTTGCGTCATCACGTCGGGGCCGCCGATCTCGGCCCAGCCCCGGCCGGCGTCGGTCGCGTCGGCGATGGCCGCCGCCAGATCGGCGCCATGAATGGGGTTGAGGCGCTGCGCCCCGTCCCCGAACAGCCAGACGCGGCCCTTGCGCGCCATCGCGAACATTTCGCCCATGTCCGAGAAGAAGCCGTTGGGCGCGATCACGGTCGCGGGCATGTCGGAGGCGTGGAGCGCGTCCACGAAGGCGCTCTTGGCATCGACAAGCGGCACGCCCTTCATGGCGTCGGCATTCAGGACATGCACATAGGCGAAGCGTCCGACGCCCGCGGCCTCGGCCTCGCGCAGCAGGTTCAGGTTCGCCTGGAAGTCCACCTCCCGATAGCCGGGCCCGTCGGCCTGCCGGGTGATGCCAAGCGACGAGACGACGAGGTCCACGCCGTCCATGATCCCTTCGAGCGTCTCGGGCCGGGTGGCCTCGGCCTCGATCGACAGATCGGCCAGATCCCCGGCCCGCGTGGTGTCGCGGACCAGCGCGGTGACGTGATGCCCGCGCCGCGCATATTCGGCGCAGAGAAAGCGCCCGAGATAGCCGGTCGCCCCGGCAACGAGAACGTTCATGGATCGTCTCCGGTGTTCATGACAGGCCGACGCCAAGCGCGGCGGCGGCCATGAGAAAGAGGACCGGCGTCCAGAGCAGGCGCTCCGGGCGCGAGGGGCTGGCGGCGTTCGCGGCGAGCGACAGCAGCGTGAGCGCGAGGGCGGGCCAGAACAGAGGCGCCAGCGGCACCGCGCCGATGCCGGCCCTGGCGAGCACCGCCCCGGCCATGGTTGCAAGCAGCGCGGCCTGAACCAGCGCCAGCGCCCGCCAGGCCGGCGGCAGGCGGCCGGGAAAGCGGCCGCCGACCGTCAGGCGGCCAAGCGGGGCACCGGCGGCGACGCCCAGGTGCATCAGGATGGGCAGTGCAGTCAGCCCGGCATAGGCGAAGGCGAGGATCTGGGTCATGGACCGGCCCTCACCACCGCCGCAGGCGCGCCGGAAGGGACCGCCGCGGGCTGCGCGGCCTCCCTTCGGGCAGGCCGAGATCGTCCCGCAGGTGCCGGGGCACAGACGCGCGGCGCCCTGTCGGGTGGCCCGTCCCCCCGGTCAGCAGGTGGTGCAGGCCCTCCATGCGGGTGCGGACATCATGCATGGCTTCCTCCCTCAGTTCACGACCGCATGGCCGCGGCCGCGCAGGCAGTTCAGGACGATGTTCTCGCGCGTGTCGCTCGCCTCGGACGCGCCCACCGCGGCGCCTGCCAGCGCGCCGATGACGGCCCCGCCGAGCGCATCGCCCTCCTCGTCGATCTCGCCCAGCACGCCGCCGATCCCGGCGCCGATGACGGCTGCGGCCATCATGTCATGGTCCAGCTGCGACTGGCTTCGGGCAAGGTGTCGACAGGCAGCGAGGTCGCTGTGGAACTGCGCGCGCGGCGCGCCGTCCAGGATCGGGTCCACATCCGTGCCCATGTCGGCGCAGGCCGCCAGCAAGGCGGTCATGCAGATCGGGGCGAGCAGCAGCGGTTTCATGTCATGTCTCCTTCGACGACCAAGGGGGTGCCGAAAAAAGAATTACTTGCCCGCGCCGCTCGACGGCATGACCGCAGGGATCAGCGGCTTGACCCGCGGCATCAATCGCCGCGCCACGCGGTCGGGCTCGCGCCGGTCCAGCGCCGGAACGCCCGCACGAAGGCCGAGGCCTCCGAAAAGCCCAGAAGATAGGCCGTCTCCCCGACCGAGACCTTGCCCGCGCTCAGGTAATCCATCGCCATTCGGCGGCGCAGGTCGTCATGGACCTGCGCGAAGGTGACGCCTTCGTCCTTCAGTCGGCGGTAGAGCGTCTGCCGGCTCATGCCGAGATCGCGCGCGATGCGATCCATCGACAGCGTGCCCTCGTGCAGGTCCGCAAGCATCCGTGTCTCGACGGCAGAGCGCACGGTGTCATGCGTCGCAAGCTCGTCCAGCAGCGCGTCCGCATGGCGCGTGAAGATGCCGAAGACGTAGTGCTTGCCGCCGTCGAACGCCTCGTCGAGCCAGACCGGATTGATGCGCAGCGCGTTGCGCGCCGCGCGGAACGTGACCGGCACCCGGAAAAGCTCCGGGTAGCGGTTGGCATGCGGCGGCGGGGCGTAGGTCACCTCCAGCGCCCGCTCGAACGGGTGCTCCGGCGCGGACCGGCGGAACTCGGAGATGAACCGCGCGAAGCTCGCCTCCGTGGCCATCCAGCTGCCGTCGCAGGGGCGGTGGTCCACCAGCCAGACCGCGTCCGCGTCCCGCACCAGTTCGAACCGGTCCCGTCCGCCGGGGATCGGCACGTCGGCCATGAGGCGCGCATAGCGGTTCAGCTGGTCCAAACTGTGCGGGAAGGAGGTGGAGGCATGCACGATCTGGCCGACGATCGACATCATCTCCAGCCGGGTCTCCAGCACGTGTCGCAGGAGCAGCGAGGTGTCGCCCGTCGCCTCGATCCCGGCGGCGATGAGGGTCCGGTAGGAGGCGACCGGGATGCGGGTGTCCTGATCCGCCAGATCGTCTTCCGTCAGCCTCGACGCCGCCAGCAAGCTGTCTCGAGGCACGCCTTCGGCCACCGCATAGTCGAGGAACGCGGCCGCGAAACCGGCGGCCATGGTCTGATCGGACATGCGGCAGTCTCCTTGGGTCAGGATCGCGATGCGCCCGGTCATGCCGTCGCCGAACCGGCGCGGGCAGATTGTCCCGAGACATGACGTTGGGGCAACCCTCATGATTACCCCGGTCGCCGCCCGCTTCGGTCTCTTCGCCCCGGCTTTCACCATGATCCCATGGATCAGGCGGGCGCCCCCGGAGGTGCCAGCCACCGTGACCGACGATCCCTCCCTGCCATGGCTCGAAGGAGAGGCTGTCATGCTGCAGGGCCGCGTCGCTGATCCGAAATATGCGCCGCTTGTTGTCGTTCCGCATGGCAGGCCCAAGGGTATGGTGCGCTCCTGGCCTGACGGACCCTATGCATGGCTCTCCCGCTCCGATTTGCTGACGCTGCTCGACACGTGGCGCGGCCGAGCGTCTAGGCCACGTCTTTGCAGGATGGAGGTCATTTGATGCACATTTAGTTCAAAGCCGACCTTCGTGGACGGCGCAGCGAATGACCGCTTCCTGCCCGCGTAGCCGCGTCAGCTTGCGCCCCAGAGCCTACCTTGATGCTCGACACGGCAAAGGTCTGGATCGAGCCCCCGTATCGAATGTTGAATCGGGGACGAATGTCGCGCTTGGTGAGAGCGCCGCATCCGTATGAGGCATGGAAGCGCAAGATTGGCAGATCTTTCGCCATGAGATACGCTTTCCCTAAGGTAACGGGAGGGCTTGGACCGATGACTGACAAGATCACCGATGGCAGATCAGACAAGGCCGAAATCGCTGACGAGCCCACACGCCGGACGATCCTGAAGGCGACCGGCCTCACGGCGCTCGGGGCCTATGTCGGCATGAATATTCCCTTTGAGGGTAATCTCATGGCGCTCGCCCAAGGGATGAGCGAGGAGGACATCATGTCCGGCAAGAACGGCCTCGTGCTTCTGAACGACCGTCCGCTCAATGCGGAGACGCCGGCGCATCTGCTGGATGACGACGTCACCCCATACAAGCACTTTTTCATCCGCAACAACGGGTTTGTCCCGGACAGCGCACTGGACATGGATGCCGAGGGTTGGACCCTGACGATCGACGGCGAGGTCGACACGGCGCTGGAACTGAGCATCGGCGAGCTCAAGTCTCGCTTCGAGGAGGTGACCTTGCGCCTCGTGCTCGAATGTGGCGGCAACGGTCGGGCATTCTTCAATCCCGGAGCATCCGGCAACCAATGGACCACCGGCGCGGTGGGATGCGCCGACTGGACCGGCGTGCGGCTGAGCGACGTCCTCAACGCCGCCGGGATTAAATCGAGCGCCGTCTACACCGCCCATCACAGCGACGACCCACATTTGTCGGGCGATCCTGATAAGGAGGTGATCTCGCGCGGGGTCCCGATCGAGAAAGCCTTGGCCGAGGGTGGCATCATCGCTTGGGCAATGAACGGGGAGCCGATCCCTGCGGTACATGGCTTCCCCCTGCGCCTGGTAATACCCGGCTATCCCGGATCGGCGTCGCAGAAGTACGTCAACCGCATTCAGATCCGCGACCAGGAGCACGATGGTGCAAAGATGACGGGCTATTCCTACCGGGTGCCTGCCTATCCCGTCGCGCCGGGCACCGAGGTCCCGGAAGAGGACATGGTCGTCCTGACCGACATGCCGGTCAAGTCGCTGATCACCTTCCCGCAATCGGGCGCGCAGGCGGCCGCCGGGGAAGCGATGGAGGTCCGCGGCCACGCGTGGTCGGGCAGCGGCGACGTCGCCTCGGTCGATATTTCGATCGACTTCGGAGCGACGTGGACCCCGGCCGCACTGGAGGCACCGGTGAATAAGTTCGCCTGGCAGAGGTTCCGCGCCGACGTGACCCTTCCGCAAGCCGGCTATTATGAAGTCTGGGCGCGTGCCACCGACCTGAACGGTGTGTCGCAACCTCCGGTCGTGCCCGGCTGGAATCCGCGTGGCTACGGCAACAACATGCAGCACCGCATCGCCATGATCGCCACGTGATCCCCCGTAAGAGCTTGTCTGCATGACCGGCTCTTGCAGCAAACGAAAGAACGTGAAGATGAGCAAGACGTTGACTGGCCTCGGTGCCGGGCTATGCGTGTCGCTGTTCCTGGCGGCATTCGGCGCGACCGCGCAGCCAGTGTATGACCCGATGCGGCCGTCGATGAGTCCGCTCGCGCCTCTGGCGACAGGTCCGACGGCGCAGGGATCGCAGGCGGAACTCGATCCGAAACTGGGAAACCTCCCCGTTGGACCCGGGGCTGAAGACACCTACTACCAGTGCGTCGGCTGTCACTCGACGGCGATTATTCGACAGCAGCGTCTGACCGACGATCGCTGGGACTATCTCTGGACCTGGATGATCGACGAGCAGGGCATGCAAGAGCCCGAACCCGAAATCGCGGAGCAGATCCTCGCCTATCTCAAGACGCATTTCTCGTCCGAACGATAGTCTGCAGCTGGGCAACGACTTGGTCGCAGCTTCCCTTGCAAACGCCGAAGACCCGCCAGTTTTCTTCGAAAACACGGGGGATCTCGTGCCGCAAGGCTTCGTCATGGCAGGCACGGTCCGACAGGCGAGCCAGATCACCCCGCTTCGCCTGATGCTTATATAATGTGGAAGGGGCGATCGGCAGCACCGCGCAGAATCGGCTCGACCCCGTGCGTATTACGATGCGATTCAATGAAATCCATCATCACGTCGACCAGCGGTCCGGCTCAGTCATCGAATAATACGCCGAGGCCTTGCGGAGTATTTCATTGGCCTGGCCCAACTCGTAGTTCCTAAGCTCCAGAGCCCTTATCTTCTGGGCCATGTCGCTTGGGATGCCGGCCCGTTTGCCGCTGTCGGCTTCCGCCTTTTTTATCTATTCGTTCAGCGTGTTCGCCGAATATCCGATCTTCGCTGCGAGCGAGGTGATCGCCTGCCAGCGAGAGCTGTTCTAGCTTTCGTTGTCGAGAACCATTTCCACGGCGCGCTCGCGCACTTCAGGTAAATACTCGTTCGTGGTCTTGTTCATGAGGCCCCATCCTACCAAGGAGTTGGAGCCTCCGGCAAACTTGGGGCGGTTCAGTTGCGTAGAGCTCGGTTGAGAATTTGTAAGCCGTCGACGTATCTCGGCTGGGTTGATCTGGATCAGCGCGGGCCACGATGGCACGGACTTATTCTGGGGATGTCTCTCACAGAAGGAATAGCGAGATGGACATCAAGAAGAGGCCGGCCTCACCGGGAGTCTACATGGTCCTGCTTGTCGGAACGGTGTTCGCGCTCGTCGTGGTCTGGCTGCTCGGCGAGGTGGTGGTGAACTGGATCACCGGGCCCGCCGGGGTTCCCGCCATCACGGCGCCCGCAAACTGACCTCGGACGTGTTGTCATCAATCAAAGCGGCCAATCTCCAGTAACAGGCGGAGCAGCGTCGCCGTCATGCCCATGCAAGGAGGGCGCTTTCCGCCCGCGCTGCTTGCTGGCGATGGGCCCATTCTCGCGGCCCGTTGCTGTCGAACGCAGCCCCGCCAGGAACTGTGAGGCTTATCGCTTCGAAGTTCGTGGCGGCGTGGGTGAAACCGAATTGCGCTGGCTCAGCCGGGTCTGTCGAAGCGTTTCGACCAGCATCGCGGTCAGGATGCCAAAGGTCAGGAGGCCATTGGCCGCGGCCAGACCGCCGAGCAGGCGCCATTCGGTCGGCAGCAGCACATCCCCGAAGCCCAGCGTGGTGAAGACTACCAAGGCAAAGTAGACCGATGCCTCGAAGCTGTCGAAGGTCCTGAGCGCCCAGAAGGCCAGCGCCCAGATCCAGACGGACGCCGTCATCATCAGGAGCGCCCAGAGCATCGAGAGCGACAGGATCGCGGTCAGCTTCGGTCCATGCGGCGGGCGCATCGCCCAGCGATGCGTTCGCACGAGCACCGCTTCGAGGCCCCACCAGGACAGCGCGGCCGCTACGGCGGTGATGGCGATGAGCAGGCTGCCAAGGGCGAGCTGGAACCACATGCTCTACCTTCACATGAATGCGGCTTGGGGCAAACGGTGGCGGAGCGGTGAACCGGCCTTCTCACGGATGCCAACCGCTGTCGAACGGTCTCCGATAGCCTTGGCTGCCTGCCAGATCCGGGCCAAGGCAGATGATACAGCGACCGTAGTGAGCGCTTTCATTGTGAAGAACACCTGATGCACGGTGATCAGCACGTTCAGAAAGGTCCGGGGGAGGGGCGCTGCGCATCCTTTTGGATCTGCAGGCCAAGTAACCAAGCCCAAGAGGTGGCGAACGGCCTCATTCGGCTCAGAGCTGACCTTCGTTTCTGACGCAGAGGATGGCTGCTCCCAGCTCTTTCTAGACCTTCGTGCGACGCGCAGCACAAATCCAAGCCTAGGACACGAAGGGCGGATTGTGTTGAAAAAGTCGCTCGAGGACGACGGTTTTGTCAGCCCAAACGTCGGGGCGCCGCCGTTCCGATCGGGTAACTGCCCGTCTGTCCGCCTTGAGGCGGCTAATCCGCCGCTCAGCTCATGCCGTGGCCTCCCGCAGCACATTCTGGGGCCGTAGCTTCGCAAGTTTCCTGAGGTTCTGGGCGATGGCGGCGAGGAGAAACTCGTCCTTGGCGCCGTTGGGGCCACGCAGGCGTAGCCGGGTCAGGCCGAGGATGCGCTTCAGGTGGGCAAAGAGCATTTCCACCTTCTTCCGCTTGTCGCGGGACACCTTGTAGGCCTTGGTCTTGCGGCATTCGCGCGCGAACTCGCGTGCTTCCTCGTGTGGCTCGCGTGTCACGTATCGCGCCTCCGCTTTCGGGCAGCAGACTTCCTTGGATGGGCAGGCTTGGCAGGTGGCCTTCAAGGCACGGTATTTCTTCCGTCCGCCGGCGTCCTGCCCCCGGGTCGGATCGGAGTAGTTCCGACGGAATTGCCTGAGAGCATGGCCCTCGGGGCAGATGTATTGATCGTTCGCCTCGTCCCATTCGAAGTCGGACCGGGACCAGGTGCCATCGGTCCGCTCTGATTTGTCGATGACCGGGATGAAGGGGATGATGCTGCGCTTCTCGACCAGCCATCCGAGGTTCTCGGCGTTGCCGTAGGCGGTGTCGGCGGCCAGCCAGTCCGGCCGGATACCGAACCGCTTCTCCGTCCTGTCGAGCATTGTGCGCGAGGCCCCGACTTCGGCCTGACGGATTGCTCTCGTCGCCTCGACGTCCATGATGACCGCGCTCTTGGTGTCGATCAGGTAGTTGGTGGCGTAGGCAAAGTAAGGACGGCTTTCCTCGGCGCGGGTCCATTGCGCGGCCGGATCGGACTTCGCCACGAACTTCGGCTGGACAGGCGACGCGGCCCCGAAGGCGGCATCGTCGAGTGTCTCCAGGTATTCCCGCGCCGCCCTGTTTCCGACCTCACGCGCGCGCTCCGGACTCCAATCCTCGGCCGCGATCGAGCGGACCTTGTTGGCGTCGGCAGAGATCAGGCTCGCGTCCACGGCGAAGCCCTCGCCGGACACGAGGTCTTCCTTCAGACAGCGCTCGACCGTGGCTTCGAAGGCCTGACGCAACAGGTTGCTCTCCCGGAACTTGCCATGGCGATAGCGCGAGAAGGTCGAGTGATCCGGAACCTTCCGCTCCAGACCCAGTCGGCAGAACCAGCGATAGGCAAGGTTCAGATGGACCTCGTCACAGAGGCGACGTTCCGATCGGATGCCCATGACGTAGCCGATCACCAGCATCCGGATGATGAGTTCGGGGTCGATGGATGGACGGCCAAGGTGGCTGTAGAAGGGGCGCAGCGCCTCCCGCAAGCCGCCGCAGTCGAGAAACAAGTCGATCTCTCGCAGCATATGGTTGGCCGGGACGTGCCGCTCCAGATCGAACTCGTAGAACAGCTGCGCCGGAGCCTCCTGCCTGCCCATCATCTCGAAACCCTCCCATCCCCTCAGGAATGAGTGAATCGAAGGACTTGCCGCGCCGCAACACAGACTTTTTCAACAGCATCGGCGGATTGCGGACCTTCGCTGCGAACCAGCATTCGAAAGCGGATCATCAAGAAGCGGAATTTCAGGAAAAGCATTCGAGCGGATCTCAACGCGATATGCGTTGCTGGGTTAAAGACCTCGGCTTATGCTACAGATAGCAACAGGAGACGCCATGCTTAGGCTCGTCAAGAATCACTGGGAACAAGCTTTTTTCGGCATTGTAGGATTGGTCTTCCTAACCTTTAGTTTCAACCGGCTTCTAAATGGCGATGAAGCCGGGGGGTCCGCAACTTTCGCGATGGCTTTTTTTAGCTTTATCTATGCCAATATCTCACGCTTCAAACGTTTTAAGGGCCTAGGTTTCGAAGCCGAGCTTTGGGAAGATAAGCAAAAAGAGGCTGAGCAATTGATAGATCGCTTAAAGGCGGTTGTTTCTGTTTACACAAGAGAAATTGTAATGGGGCGGGTGAAACAAGGGCGTTGGGGAGACGGCGCAGATTGGAGCGAACATTGGAGCGTCTACAGCGAATTAGTCAAAAAGCACTCTGATCTGGGGCAAGAAATTGACTTTACAGACTTAAAGCGCAGCATGGATCAGTATTTTATATTCGATATGGTCTTGCGCCGGGTTGAGGAAATTAGAAAGCCAATTCTGGATGGGTGCGGTAAGGCAAGAAAAATTATAGAAAAGGAATTTGGATCGCCGATCAAGGACTCTGAGGGTCATTCACGCAGACTAGGCCAACTTAGGGAAGTTCCTGAGAAACTTGAAGATATGTTCAAGATTGCGCAAGAAGATGACTTGGCTGCGCGAGTTTTGGATTGGGGCAAAGCCTGCCAAGAGAAGCTCGAGAAGAATTTCTCAGTGAGAATTGAGTTCGATAATGAAGCGGTTGCAACTTTGAAAGAGATTTCACGCCTCTACAACGCGGGTCCAATAGAGGTCACGCCCGAGCTAATTTCACGAACTGCCCATAAGCGATAACTTTTGGAATGAGCGTTTTCGCTCGGTACCCTTCAAGAGCATGTTTGTCCTATTTCACCATTCAAGGCAGCTTGGCATATGCTCGGGTTACCGCCGCCCACCGAGCCACAGCACCGTCTGGTCGATTTCACTTAAAATTTAATTATATTGGACAGCCAACCTGTGACTAGCGAGAAGTTTTCAGCATGATAATTACGGTTGCTTTTGACGTGAATAACTATGTCGAGGTTATGGAGGGTTGGCCACTCAAGCATGATAATATGCCCTTCTTTTTGGAGAGGGAAGGCAATATTCTGAAGAGAGTGTGCCTATCATTTTCCGGTGTTGGTATTGAGCATGCGCCAAGCTTCACGCAGCCGCACGAAGCAGGCGGAAGCGCGAATTTAAATGTAAACATTGGCGGCTACGCTGCTTTGGCCAGAAAGAGGATCATGAACTGGCAAGCGGTTATCAGCGGAATACAAATCGTTGACTTGGACTACGATAGATTTGATTTTCAGTTTCACGCTGAAAACATCGAAGAAGAGTCCCGTATCCACTTAAAGTCCAACTATGATAAAACCCTCAATTCTGCCTGCGATTTTGAGCAGATCGGTAGGGCTTTTTGTGCTAATTCGATCCCAGATGATCGAATAGAATCGACATCTCACTATCGTGAAGGTCGACTCGCGTTTGAAGCTGGGCGGTATGTAGATGCATATAACAACATGTTCTTGTTTTTAGAAACCCGATACTGCGACGGAAAGACTAAGACGGCGCAGCAGATTGAACTTTTATCGAAAAACCCTGCTCTGTGCTTGAACATTGAAGAAGCTGCTACAGAACTCATGAAATCGAACCAGGCTAAAAACAATGAGAAGTTTGATTTGTTCGACTCTTGCACTGGTATTACTGATAAAATTAAGGCCCTCGTCCTTCTTCGAGGAAAGCTCCGGCATCATTCCCTCAAGAGTCCTTATCGTTGGGACCCTAATCAGCAAGATAAACACAAGGGCGACGCGCGATTTTTGATTGCCGTTGTGCATGCTATCGTCATCAAGGAATCTCTGGAAGATATTTATGCCCCTGCTTCGCTGGATAATTTCAGAAAGCAGTCGGTTAGCAGTGGAAATGAAATTAAGATCAAACTCACAACCCACCGCGCTAAAAACGAACGCGCACTTCAACTTGACATGAGCTACCCGACAACCGTTGTCTCTAGTTTGCTGTGTGTAAACACGGTTCGGCATGCAATCGAGGCATGTGAAAAAGACGGCCAGCTCGCTGATACGGTCAAATTTGAGGCTGTCCACAGTGGGCGAGGTTTAGAGCTTTTTTCCATCGATTTTGATGTTTGGGCATATACAGAAACGAGAGAAATCGAGACAAAGCAACCAATTGAATTCATTCGATGCAGTTTTGAACATTTTCGCTCTGATTTGATAAGAAGGGATGAACTTTCAATTCCTTATCAGGGAAGTAGGCTCACTGTTTTGGACGTGTGGACGTTGTTGCAACGTAGCTATGATCATATTGAGCACCGAGACCCAACAACACGAATAATGAGCCTAAAGATCTTCATTAACGATGGCAAAAAAGCGATTGTTTCGTATCGGCTCGGTGCACTAGCGAGGTTTTGACCGTTCCCTAATATGGGCTGGAAGCGGCACTCGATACGAAGGGCAGGAATGCGGGCTGCGACCGCAGCATCGTGATCAGCTGTTGGATGTCTCCTTTGGGCCGGTCGCGTCGATTACCCCGGCGCTGCCGTCTAAATTTGCGTACTCCGTTCTCTGCGCATAGCTGCCGTTGGTGCTCGGCGCGGCGAAGACCGGCAGTCCGCCCGGCGTGGCGGACAGCTGGAAGTTCGCTGCGCCTTATAAGAACGACGCTTGAAGGCTGCTTGCGGGCATTCACAATGCTTGGCGCGAAGATTTTTCGGGACGTGTCGTGCCCAGCATGGCCGCCGTACCCCGTGCATTCCATACATAGCAGCAGGATACTCTGAAGCTGTTACGCAATATTTGTAGGAATTATTCGAACTCCATCTGTTCGAAGACGCGGCCCGCGTTCTTCGTCGCCAGCTCGTCGAAGGTGTCGAGATGCGAATAGGCGCTCTGGTCGACGTAATAGGCCTCGGCCAGATCGCCGCCCTCGTCGAGATGCGTGCCGATTTTCTCGCGCAGGTCCACGAGGTAGTCATGCGTGTAGCGCCGCACCTGATCCGTGTTGGTCGGGTGGCCGTGGCCGGGGATGACATAGGTGGCCCCCAGAGGCTCGAAGGCGGTCTCCCATGTTTCGATCCAACCACGGGTATCGGTGTCGGCGAACACCGGCAGCATGCGTTCGTGAAACGCCATGTCGCCTGAGATCACCAGCTTTTGCTGGGGCAGCCAGACCACGATGTCACCAGGACTGTGGGCCGGGCCGAGATACAGCACCTCGATCGGTACATCGCCGAAGGGCACGGTGTAGCTGTCTTCGAAGGTTTCGGTCGGGCCCTGCAGCCGGGTCGTCTCGAACCGGCCGCCTAAGAGCCGCTCGCCTGCCTGGAACGAAGCGTCGCCGTCTTCCTCGAAGGCGCGCGCCGCCTCCGCATGGGCCAGCACCGGCACGCCCTCGTCGACCCAGTAGCCGTTGCCGAGCATCGCGTGGCCCTGTCCGTTCTCGTTGATCACCAGCTTTACCGGCTGGTCGGTCACGACGCGGATCTCGTCGTGCAGAGCTTGCGCCAAGCCGCGGCTAGCGCCTGCGTTGACCACCACCACCCCGTCGCCGGTGACGATGAAGCTCAGGTTGTTGTTGTGCCCGGCATTCTCGTAGGTCGGTGGCGCGGTGGCGCCGATGGCGGTCCAGACGCCGGGGATGAACTCCACCGGCTTGGCATACAGCAGCGAGCCTGGATACTGGTCGGCGATGTCCTCGTCGGCCGGTGCCTCGGTGGCGGCGAACAGCGTCAGGGCGGCCAGCAGGCCGGGGATATGTCTCATCGGGGTTCTCTCCTCCGCCCCGCGCGCCTGCGGGGCGTCTCGCGGGAGAGCATGGTGGCGCGGGCGGCGGTGGTCCAGCCCACACCGTCCGCGAAATTTCAGATGATGCGTACCTGCGTGCCCACGGGGGTGATGGCGAAGAGTTCGGCAATCATCTCGTTGTAGAGCCCGATGCAGCCATCCGAGGAAGGCCGCCCGATCTTGCGCGTGTCATGCGTGCCGTGGATCAGGTAGGCGGGCCAGCTCAGATACATCGCATGGGTGCCGAGCGGGTTGCCGGGGCCGGGCGGCATGTAGCGCAGCTCGGGATTGCGCTCGACCATGGAGGGCGTCGGGGTCCAGTCGGGGCCCACCTTCTTGCGCACGATCGCGGTATAGCCGCGCTTGGTCAGGTCTTCGGAGATCGGAATCGAGGTTGGGAAGACGCGGTAGTCCGAGGCATCGGCGTTCCAGTAGTGCAGCGCGCGCGATTGGGTGTCGGCGACGATGGTGGCGACGCCGAGCGTGTCGAAGTGATCCTGCCAATACTGGGTGCGGAAGCTCGACACATTGCGCTGCACGGGGGGCTGCGCGGTCTGGGCGCGCAGCAACGAAGGAGTGGCCAGCGCGATCGCCGCCACGCCGAGAAGCGCCTGCCGACGGGTGGGGGTGGTGCTCATCTTGCCTGTGGTCCTGCTCTTGGTTGGGATGCCGGGACAGGCCGACCACGGCCACCTTATCCCAGCCTTAAGGAGGCTCAGCCGCGCGCCATCGCGATCGCGTTCTCGAGCCCGGCCTTGTCCATCGCGCCGGGGTAGATGACCGTGCCGATGATGAAGGCGGGCGTGCCGCGCAACTGGAAGGCCGCCGCCTGCGCGCCGTTGCGGGTGAGAAGCCCGTCCCACTTGTCGCGGTTCTCACCATAGGCGGCGTCGAGCGCCGCGACGTCGAGTCCGGCCTCGGCGAGCGTCTCCTCGATCAGCGCAACGTCGAGCCGCCCCTCGGTCGCCATCAGCGCGTTGTTCGCGGTCTGGTAGGCATCGAGCGAGGCCGCACCGAGCGCCAGCTGGGCCGCCCGTACCGAGGGCGCGCCGAAGATCGGCCAGTCCTTCATCACCAGCCGGACATTGCCGTCCGCCTTGACCACCCCGTTCAGGACCGGGTGGTTCGCCTTGCAGTAGGGGCATTGGTAGTCGAAGAACTCGACGATGGTGACGTCGCCCTCGGGGTTGCCGAGCACCGGGTTGGTAAGGTCGAACATTACCTCCTCGATGGTCGGATGCAGCGGCTGCTCCTGCGCGCGCGCCGGGCGCGTTGCGGTCCACAGCGCGGTGCCGCCCATGGCGAGCAGGCCGCCGGTGAGCGCGGTACGGCGGGTGAGGTTGGTCATGTGGTCTATCCTTGGTTGGTCGTCTGCTGGGGAGTGGGCAGGGGCGTGCCCGGCGGCACCGTGCCCTTGCCGCTGTCGGCTTCGCTCAGCACCACGATCTTGGCGCCCGCGCGGGTGCGCTCGTGCAGGTCGATGATGTCCTGGTTGAACAGGCGGATGCAGCCGGCCGAGGTGGCCTTGCCGATCGACCATGGGTCGTTGGTGCCGTGAATGCGGTAGAGCGTGTCGCGCCCGTCCTTGAACAGGTAAAGCGCCCGCGCGCCGAGCGGGTTGTCGATGCCGCCCTCCATGCCGCCGGCATGGGGTCCGTAGAGGTCGGGATCGCGGCGCAGCATGTTGGGGGTCGGCGTCCAGCGCGGCCATTCGCGGGTGAAGGGGATGTTGCCTTCGCCCGAGAAGCCGCGCCCCTGATCGCCCACCGCGACGCCGTAGCGCATCGCCCGGTCGCCCTCCATCACGAGGTAGAGAAACCGCGCATGCGGATCGACGACGATGGTGCCGGGCGCCTCGTCGGTCCAGTAGTCGACCTCCTGGCGGCGGTTGCGTTCGTCGAGATACTGCTCGGGCACGGCGGGAATGACCTCGCCCTCGTCCTCCACCGTCGCATACATCGCCCGGACCTCGGCGGGGAGCACGGGTTCGGCCTCGGGAGGAGCGGCGGGTTCGGGCGCTGGGGCGGCAGCGCAGGCCGCCAGAAGCGGGAGCAGCGCGAGCGACGCCAGCCGCCGGGGGCGGAGGATCTCGGTCATGGGGTGGTCCTTTCGAGGTCGTCGAGGCCCGCGCGGAGCTGCGCGCGGGAGATTTCGCCGGTATGGGCGGCCCGCAGCCTTCCCTCGGCGTCGAAGAACAGGGTGGTCGGCAGACCGAGCAGGCCGAACGCCTCCATCAGTGCGCCCTCCGGGTCGCGCAGAACGCCGGTCGTGCCCAGCGACTGCCCCGCGAGGTAGCTTTCGATCACCTCCGTCGCCTCGCGCTGGTTAACGAAGAGGATCTGTGCCCCCTTCGTTTCGGCGGCGACCTCCATCATCATCGGCAGCTCGCGGCGGCACGGCGGGCACCAGCTGGCCCAGAGGTTGATGACCAAGGGCTGCCCCGCCGTCTCAGCGAGCGGAAACGGGCGGCCCGACAGCTCTGCGAGATGGATCGCGGGCAGGCGTCCGCGCGTCTGGTCGGGCAGCACAACCCGCGCAATCGCGACTCCCGTTCCCGCGAGGGTGGCGGCCAGCAGCAGCGGCGTCATGGCCCTGGGGTGGCGCAGCAGCGCCGCGAAAAGCGCGAGACCCAGCCCGAACAGGCCCGCTTGCGGCGCGAAACCGCCCTGCCAGAGTTTCAGCGCATCGAGCGGTGCCGCGCGGAAGCTGTCGAACTGCATCGCCACGAAACCCGCGCGCGCCGCGATCACCCAGCCGAGGACGGCGATGAGCGACCAACGCCGCAGCGCCTCGGCCTGCGCGGGGCGGCGCCACGAGGCGATCTCGGCGACGCCGATGAACACGAGCACCGCGATCACGGCGAGGAACCGCTCGCCCGAGAACACCAGCGGGCCGATCGCGACGGCGTTCATCGGATCGCCCGTGCCGAGGCCACGACCTCCTCCACGCCCGGCTCGCCGATCAGGCGGCTGCCGGGCGCCTCGCGGCTCTCGGCGTCGAGGAACACCATGGTGGGCGGGCCGACCGAGCCCAGATGATCGAGCAGCGCCTGCCCCTCGGCGTCGAACTCCGACAGGTCGGCGGTGATGAGCGTGGTGCCCGCCAGCGCCTCGCGGACCATTGGGTCCGGCCAGAGGCGGCGCTCGATTACCTTGCAGGTGACGCACCAGTCGGCGGTGACGTAAATCATCGACGGCCCGTCTGCCTCCGCGAGCGCGGCGTCGAGCTGCGGCACCGAGGTTACGGGGGTGAAGGCGGTCTCGTTATCGGCGGTGCCGGGCGCGGCCTCGGCTGGGCGCAGACCGGCCAGCGGACGCATCGGGTCCTCCGCGCCGGCGGCCGCCCCGAGTCCCATGACCCCGGCGGCGAGGATCGCGGCGAGCCCGGCGGTCTTGCGGATGCGCGGCGCCGCGCCGGAGCTTGGCTCCAGCCGGTCCAGCCCGCCGATGAAGACGCCTGCGCCGAGCAGCAGCGCCGCCCAGAGCGCCAGCGTGGCGGGGCCGGGCAGCAGCCGGCCGCCGAGCCAGATCGCCATGCCGAGGAAGACGACGCCGAAGGCGGCCTTCACGCCCTCCATCCATGCCCCCGCACGCGGCAGCATCCGGGCGCCGAAGGTGCCCGCGATCAGGAGCGGCACGCCCTGTCCCAGCCCGAGCGCGAAGAGCGCGCCCGCGCCGAGCCAGGCGTCGCCGGTCCGCGCGATGTAGAGGAGCGCCCCGGCCAACGGCGCGGTCACGCAGGGCCCCATGATCAGCGCCGAGGTGAAGCCGAGCGCCGCCGCGCCGCCCAGCGTGCCGCCCCGGCTCGCGCCGATGCCCGACAGCCGACCCGTCCAGGCCTGCGGCAGCCGCATCTCGTAGAGGCCGAACATCGACAGCGCCAGTGCCACGAAGACTCCGGCGACCATGCCCACGGCCCAGGGCGATTGCAGTGCCACTTGCAGGTTCTGGCCCGACCACGCGGCGATGAGGCCCAGCAGGCCGAAGGCCGCCGCCATCGCCAGCACGTAGGTGCCCGAGAGCAGCGCGCCGCGCCGGGCGCCGACCGTGCCGTCCTGCCCGGCCAGCAGCCCCGCAAGAATTGGGAACATCGGAAAGACGCAGGGCGTGAAGGCGAGAAGCAACCCGAAACTGAAGAAGCCCGTCAACACGAGAAGCGGTCCGCCACGGGCACTCAGACCGTCGAGCAGGCCGTCCTCATTGGCAAGGGTGATGCCGCTTTCCGGCGGCGCCGCTGCTGGGCTTTCGACAGGGGCGGATGCCGCCTCGGTAGCGGGCTGGGGTGCCGCGACTTCGATCGCGGGCAGGGTTTCGGTGACCGGAGGGTAGCAGATCCCGTCCTCCTGACAGCCCTGGTAGGTCACGCGCACCGGGCCTTCCGTCACGCCGAGCCGCGCCTCAACATCGTGGAAATAGACCTCGACGGTGCCGAAGGTCGGGTCGTCCTTGGTGACGCCGGGCTCGGTCTCGAGGGGCAGCGATGTCCCGTCCTCGGTCTCAGCGGCGAGGTATTCGCGGTAGAGGTAATAGCCCTCGGCGACGTCCCAGCGCAGCAGGCGGCTGCCATCGGGCTGCGGCTCGACCGCGAGCGCGAAGGCCTCGCGCGGGTCCATCGGCGGCGACGGCCGGCCGAAGACGTCGCCGCTCTGCGCAAGGGCGGCGGCGGCGACCAGGGCGAGGGACAGGTCCGCGAGGAGCGGGGCGATGATGGCGCGCCGCAGGGCGGCGGGGTATGAAAGGGTCCGTGTCATGGCGCCCGGATCGGCGCGCTTCCTTAAGCGGCCCTTAAGCCCGGAGGCGCAACAGCGACGGCAAGGACGACAACCGGAGGCGCGATGCGGGTTCTGATCGTGGAAGATGACGAGACGCTGGCCGACGGGCTGAGCGTCGGGCTGCGGTTGCAGGGCTTCACCCCGGAACTGGTGACCTGCTGCGCCGATGCGCGCGAGGCGCTGGCGCAGGGGGGCTTCTCGGCGGTGGTGCTCGACCTGATGCTGCCCGACGGCTCGGGGCTTGACCTGCTGGCCGGGCTGCGAGCGGGCGGCGACCGTTTGCCGGTGCTGCTGCTCACGGCGCTCGACCAGGTGCGCGACCGGATCGGCGGGCTCGACGCCGGGGCGGACGATTACCTCGGCAAGCCCTTCGATCTGGGCGAGGTCAGCGCCCGGCTGCGCGCAATCATTCGCCGCGCCGAGGGGCGAGCCAGCGCGCTGCTCGAATGGAACGGGCTGCGGCTCGACCCGTCGCGGATGAGCGGCGAGATGGAGGGGCGCGAGCTGCGCTTCTCGCGGCGCGAATTTTCGGTGCTACGCGCGTTGATCGAGACCCCCGGCGTGATCGTCGAGAAGGACCGGCTGGAGGAGCGCCTTTACGGATGGCAGGAGGGGGTCGAGAGCAACGCCGTCGAGGTGCATGTTCACAAGCTGCGCGGCAAGCTGGGCGCGGGCTTCATCGAGACGGTGCGCGGCGTCGGCTACCGGCTGGCGGAGCCGCGGCCATGACCTCGATCCGGGCGCGACTGTTCGCCATCCTGCTGGTGGCGACCGGGGCAGTCTGGCTCTCGGCGGTCTGGTGGATTCAGCACTCGACCCGGGCGGAGGTCGAACAGGTGCTCGACGCACGCCTCGCCGAGGCGGCGCAGATGGTATCATCGCTCATCTCCGACCGGCGGATCGACGTCGCCTCGACCGGGCCGGTGGAGCTGGACCTGCCCGAGCCGGCGGCAGGGTCGGCATACGCGCGCCAGCTATCGTGCCAAATCTGGTCGCTCGACGGCGCGCTCTTGGGCGCTTCCGCGAGCGCGCCGTCGGGCCGGCTCGCGGCAGAGCAAACGGGCTTTTCCGACAGCTTGGTCGATGGCGAGGCCTGGCGGGTCTATACCATGATCAACGACGATCTTGGCCTGAGGGTGATGGTGGGCGATCGGCTCACGGTGCGGGAGCGGCTGGTCACGGACGTGGCACGCGGTCTTTTGCTGCCAGCCTTGGCGATCCTGCCTGTGCTGGCGGCGCTGATCTGGATCAGCGTCGGGCGCGGTCTCGCGCCGCTCGGCCGGATGGCACGGGCACTGAGCGCGCGAACGGCCGATGATCTCGGGCCGGTGGCGGCAGGCCCGCTGCCGCGCGAGATCCGACCCATGGGCGCTGCGCTCGACGGGCTGTTCGCCCGCGTGGCCGGGGCGCGCGAGCGGGAGAGGAGCTTCACCGCCTTCGCTGCACATGAGTTGAAGACCCCGCTGGCGGGCATCAAGACGCAGGCGCAGATCGCCGCCATGGCACCGGACGAGGCGACGCGGCGACAGGCGCTGGCGCGGATCGAGAGCGGTGTCGCCCGAACCGACCGGATGGTGCGGCAGCTTCTCGAGCTCGCCGCCGTCGATGGTGCTCCGGAGGGAGGTGGCGAGGTCGCCAACATGACGCGCCTGGTGACAGACCTCGTGCAGGACATGCAAAGACTGGCCGCCGAGCGGGAGGTGCAGTTCAGGCTGGAGATAGCGCCGGGGCTGTTCTGCCGGATCCCCGACCCGGTGCTGCCCGCCGTGGCGCTACGCAACATCGTCGAAAACGCCGTGCTGGCGAGCCCGCCGGGCGGCGAGGTCGTGGTCGAGGGCGTGGCACGGGATGCGCGGATCACGCTGTCCGTCCTCGACCGTGGAGCCGGCATTCCCGAGGCCGAGCGGACCCGCGTAACCGAGCGGTTCTTTCGCGGCGCGGGCGCGACCGCGGGGGGAAGCGGGCTGGGTCTGGCGATCGCGCAGGTGGCGGTCGAGCGGCTCGGAGGACAGCTTCGGTTCGCGCCGCGGACGGGTGGGGGCGAGGCCGTGCAGATTGTGCTGCCCTGTGCCGGACCCGTTCACGAAAGCGGCAGAGCGTCGGCAGGACGCGACACTGCCACACGCTCGTAAGGCTGCCTTAAGCCCGATGCATTCGACACGGCATGGACGCACTGCGCTTGGAACCCCGGATCGACCGGTGCCAGCGCGGGGCCATCACTACCATATCCTGCGCATGACATCCGTCGGCGTCGGGACAAAACGGAGGTGACGCATGCTGAGACGAGGTTTTCTCAAGGGAACGGCGGCTGCTTTCGCGGGTGCCACACTACCCGCCGGGAGGGTGTTGGCGCATGAGGGCGCGGCGCAGGCCGCGGTGATCCCGCCCCGCGAGGTGGCCATCGCCGAAGGCATCCCGGCCGGGCAGATCCACGTCATGCCCGACGAGTTCGCGCTCTACTGGACGCTGCCGGGCGCGCGGGCGCTGCGCTACGCGGTCGGGGTGGGCCGAGATGATCTCTACGAGGCGGGGACCTTCCTGATCCAAGCCAAGAAGGAATGGCCCAGCTGGACTCCGACCCCGGGCATGCTCGAACGCGAGCCGGAGGTCTACGGCAAATGGGCCGACGGCATGCCGGGCGGGATCGACAACCCCCTGGGCGCCCGGGCGCTCTACTTGTTCAAGGACGGCTACGACACCTTCCTGCGCATCCACGGCACCAATGCGCCATCCACCATTGGGACCGCCGTGTCAAACGGCTGCGCCCGCCTGGTGAACGAGCAGATCATCGAGCTCTATGAAAAGGTGCCACTGGAGACGAAGGTGTTCCTGTATCCCAAGTCTGGCATGGCCTGAGTTCCAATCGCTACTTGGGGGGCAGATTGATGGGTTCGGTGCTGAGGCCGAATTAGGCGCTCTGGCGGACGGGCCGTGGGGCTTCGGGCCCGGCCTCAGCCAGCTTGCACGCGGCCTCATGCTGGCTGAGGAACACCTCCCCGGTCAGTTCGTCGAGGAAGTGGCTGCGCTTGAGGCGGTCCATCACAGGGCCCTTCACCTCGCTCAGATGCAGCCGGATGCCCGCGTCGTGCAGCCGGGTGTTGATCGCCTCGAGCGATTCCAGCGCCGAGAGGTCGATCTCGTTCACCGCCGGGAACATCAGCACCACGTCGGTCAGCTCGGGCTTGTCGGCGGCATAGGCCGAGAGCTGATCTTCGAGATAACGGGCGTTGGGGAAGTAGAGGCTTTCATCAACGCGCAGCGACAGCACGTGTGGCTGGGTTTCGACATCGTGACGCAGCACGTTGCGGAAGTGCTCGGTTCCCGGCACCCGGCCCACCACTGCCATGTGCGGACGTGAGGTCTTGTAAAGATGCACGAGGATCGAGGTGACCACGCCCGCCGTCACGCCCACCTCGACGCCGAACACCAGCGTCAGCAAGATCGTCGCCGATACGGCGGCGAAATCGGCGCGGCTGAAAGACCAGGCGCGCTTGAGGATCGAGAAGTCGACGAGGCTGAGAACGGCGACGATGATGGTCGCGGCCAGCGTCGCCTTCGGCAGGTAGTGGATCAGCGGCGTCAAAAACAGCGCCGCCAGTGCGAGGCCGAGAGCGGTAAAAGCTCCGGCGGCGGGGGTCTCGGCCCCGGCATCGTAGTTCACCACCGAGCGCGAGAAGCCCCCCGTCACCGGAAAGCCGCCCGAGAAGGCCGCGCCCATGTTGGCCGCGCCCAGCCCGATCAGCTCCTGGTCGGGGTCGATGCGCTGACGCTTCTTGGCCGCCAAGGTCTGCGCGACGGAGATGCTCTCGACGAAGCCGATGATCGAGATCAGCAGCGCCGGGACCAGAAGTTGAGAGACGAGGGACGGCGAGAAGGAGGGCAAAGTGAGCGGTGGCAGGCTTTGCGGCACCTCACCGACGATGGCGACGCCGCGTTCGCCGAGATCGAAGGCCCAGACGGCAAGCGTCGTCGCGATGATCGCCAGCACCGGGCCGGTCTTGGCGCCGATGTCGGCCATGCGCGGCCCGAGACCAAGGAGGCGCAGGAACGGCTTCAGGCCTTTGCGCACCCAGAACAGGAAGGCGGTGGCCGAAACGCCCAAACCAACGGTGATGAGGTTGATTTCGTCCAGATGCGCGAGGAGGCTGCCCACGATCTCGAGCAGCGTGTGACCCTCGCCCTGAATGCCGAGGATATGGCGCAGCTGGCTCGCCGCGATCAGGATGCCGCTGGCGGTGATGAAGCCCGCGATCACCGGGTGCGACAGGAAGTTTGCCAGAAACCCGAGCCGGAACAGTCCCAGCGCCAGCAGCATCGCGCCCGACAGGAAGGCCAGCG
>NZ_KK088652.1 GCF_000600975.2 Limimaricola hongkongensis DSM 17492
GTAGCTCCCATTGCAAAACGCACTCCCACCTTGCGATGAGTATCACCTCGCAAGCCGGGCGAAGCGCTACAACGTGCCGCTCAAACACCGCTTACGTGCAGCTCGATCTCGGCCAGCTTTTTGTCCCGCCATTTCTTGGCATTTTTCAGATGTTGGAACGTTTCGCAGAGACTACGGGGCTTCCCATTCACCGTTCGGCGGATTTGGACCCGGTATTTTGCGCAGCCGCCAGTAGTATAAATTCGCGTGATGTTCAGCTCTTTGAAATCGTCAGCTTTCTTCGAATTCTTTTTCTTGGATTTCTTTTTGGTTGAGGGTCCCGCGGAGGCAACATTCTGCGTGGGCAACGGGACGATTGCTGGGCCAGAAACCTGTTCCCGATCATGGGCATCATGACGGCAGGCGGCTTGCTGTGCAGTGATGATGGCCAAGACGTTCTTGGTGCTGTCGCTGATGGTGGTCATGGAGATGGTTCCTTCTTCACTGTTGTGAGAAGGAAGTCGGTGTATTCACGCGAAACATATTCTGGGTTTGAATCCCGACTTCCGTGGTTCAGACAGAGCGCGAAGGGTGGCGGCGCGCGGGGCGAACCTGGCCGGAGGAAGCGGCGGTGTTCTGGCAGCGCGGATGTGCTACATGGTAGCAATCCAGAATCGAAAACCCCGGAAAACTGGGGGAAACCCCGGGAAATCCACGCACTGCGTGCTACGTGGGGCTCGCTCAGCGTCGAGGTTAAGCTGTTGAAAAATAGAGTGGAAAATGCGGCGCGGCTAAGCGTGGCACCCATGATGGACTGGACCGACCGGCATTGCCGGCACCTGCACCGGCTGCTGTCGCGCCGGGCGCTGCTTTATACCGAGATGGTGACGGCGCCCGCGATTCTGCATGGCGACCGCGACAAGCTGCTCGGCTTTGGCGATGCGGAGCACCCGGTGGCGCTTCAGCTTGGCGGCTCCGATCCGGCGGAGTTGCGCGCGGCGGCGCGGGTCGGGGCGGCGTTCGGCTATGACGAGATCAACCTCAATTGCGGCTGCCCCTCGGACCGGGTGCAATCCGGGGCGTTCGGCGCGGTGCTGATGACGCGGCCCGATCTCGTGGCCGAGTGCTGCGCCGAGATGATCGCCGCCAGCCCGGTCGAGGTCACGGTGAAATGCCGCATCGGCGTCGATGAGCAGGAGCCCGAAGAGGTGCTGCCGCGCTTTCTCGAAACCGTCTCGGCGGCGGGCGTCGACCGATTTACCATCCATGCCCGCAAGGCGTGGCTGCAGGGGCTGAGCCCCAAGGAAAACCGCGACGTGCCGCCGCTCGACTACGATCTGGTGATGCGGATGAAACGCGACTTTCCGCATCTGCACATCTCGGTCAATGGCGGCATCGCCACGCTCGACGCGGCCGAAGGTTTTCTCGATGCGGGGCTCGACGGGGCGATGATCGGGCGCGCGGCCTATCACAACCCCGCCGACATCCTGAGCGCGGCGGATCGCCGGATCTGGGGCGAGGCGGGCGACATGCGTGCCGAGGACGCCGTCAAGGCGATGCTGCCCTATATCGAGGCGCATCTGGGGCAGGGCGGGCGGTTGCACCAGGTGACGCGGCACATGCTCGGGCTGTTCGCCGGGCGGCCCGGCGCGCGCGGCTGGCGGCGGGTGCTGTCGGAAGGGGCCTCGCGCCCCGGCGCGGGCCCCGAGCTGGTGGTCGAGGCGCTGGCCCGGGTCGAGGATCTGCAACAGGCGGCATAAGAGACCGCCCGCCCCCTTGCCGCCGCGACCGGCTCCGGGCATCGCTTCGGCGGATCGCAGCCCGAGGAGCGCCAGATGCCCGAACCCACGCTACTTCTCGCCATGGGGGCGATGCTGCTCGCCATCGGCGCTTTCGCGGGCGTGCTGGCCGGGCTTCTGGGCGTCGGCGGCGGGATCATCCTCGTGCCGGGCTTCTTCTATGCCTTCGCGGCGCTGGGCTACGAGACGCCGCAGCTCATGCAGGTCTGTCTGGCGACCTCGCTGGCCACGATCATCGTCACCTCGGCCCGCTCGGTGCTGAGCCACAACCGCAAGGGCGCGGTCGACTGGTCGGTGCTGCGCGGCTGGGCGCCGGGCATTGCTTTGGGCGCGGTCCTCGGGGTGCTGGTGGTGGCGCAGCTGCGCACCACGACGCTGCAGGTGATCTTCGGCGGGCTGGCGCTCTGCGTGGCGAGCTACATGATACTGGGGCGTAGCCATTGGCGGATTGGTAGCGAGATGCCCGGCGGGCTGGGGCGGGCCGCGATGTCGCCGGTGGTCGGGCTGTTGTCGGTGCTCATGGGGATCGGCGGCGGCAGCTTCGGCGTGCCGATCATGACGCTGCACGGCATGGCGATGCACCGCGCGGTGGCGACCGCCGCGGGGTTCGGGCTCTTGATCGCGCTGCCTTCGGCGATGGGGTTCCTGCTGACGCCGCTGCCCGCCGGGACCGCGCCGCCGATGACGCTCGGGGCGGTGAACCTGCCGGCCTTTCTGCTGGTGATCTCGATGACGCTGCTGACCGCGCCCTTAGGGGCCGCGCTGGCGCATCGAACCGATGCAAAGCGGCTCAAGCGGGTGTTCGGCGGGTTTCTGGTGCTCGTCGCGCTCAACATGCTGCGCAAGGCGCTGCTCTAGTCGGGCTGCCGCGCCTTGCGCCCGCCGCGCCGCCGTTTCGGCGCGGCTTCGCGCTCCGGCAGCTCGGTTATGATTTTTTGCCGCTCCTCCGGGGTCATCCGGCCCCATGTCGCGATCTCGTCGATCGAGCGGGCGCAGCCGAGGCAGAGCCGCGTTTCGGGGTGGATCGTGCAGAGCTTCACGCAAGGGCTCGCGATCTCGGCCCGCTTCCAGACCTCGTCGCTCATGACCGGCTCATGTAGGACAGCCGATCCAGAAGCCCCTGCAGGATGTAACCCGCCGCCACCGCGTCGATCAGCTCGCCCCGGCGCTTGCGCGAGTGGTCCGCTTCGAGAAGCGCGCGCTCGGCGGCGACGGTGGAGAGCCGTTCGTCCCAGAAACCGATCGGGATCTCGGTCATCCGCGACAGGTTGCGCGCAAAGGCGCGGGTCGATTGCGCGCGCGGCCCTTCCGAGCCATCCATGTTGCGCGGCAGGCCGAGCACGAAGCCCGCGATGCCGCGCCCCTCGGCGATCTCCAGAAGCCGCCCGGCATCGAGCGTGAACTTCTTGCGCTTCACCGTTTCCAGCGGCGTCGCGACCGAGCGCAGCCCGTCGGAGACGGCGACGCCGATGGTCTTGGTGCCGAAATCGAGCCCGGCCAGCGCGCCCGCGCGGGGCAGGGCGGCGGCATATTCCTCGGTGGTTTCGAAGATCATCGTGCCACTCCTGCCTCGCGCGCGGCGGCGCGGATGTCGTCCAGATCCGGGGTGCCGGCAAAGACCTGCTGCGCTTCGCCCCAGATCGCCTCGGCGCGCGCGGTGTCGCCCAGCACGCCCAGCGCCCCGATCAGCCGGGCCCAGTCGGCGGCGGCCCCGCCGCTTTCGGCCAGCCGTGCGGCGAGGGTGTCGACCATGCCCCGGATCATCTCGTCGCGCGCGGCGGGATCCATGTCCTGCGCGGCCGCGATGTCGGCGGCCGAGGGGCCGGGCCGGGCGGGCGGGGCGTAATCCACCCCCGCCAGCGCCGCGACGCGGCCGACCTGCGCGCGGGCCAGCTCCACATGCGGCGCGGCCGGGTCGCCCAGCTCGATCGCCCGTTTCCAGTAGCGGAAGGCGAGATCGGGCCGTTCGACCTGCGCCTGCAAAAGCCCCATGTAGTAAAGCGGCCCCGCCGCGTCCGACCGCTGGTCGAGCAGTTCTGTCAGAAGGGCTTCGCTTTCGGGGGTGACGATCCCGCCGCTGGCCGCGACCATACGGTCGATCAGCGCGACCCGGTCGTCGAGATCCGCCGCATCGCCCTTGATCTCGATCACCCGCTCCTGCGCGCGGGCCGCGGCGGCATAATTGCCCAGCGCCGCCTCGTGGCGCGACAGAAGCTGCCAGCCGGTCAGATCGTCGGGCCTGTCGGGCACCGCCACGCGCAGCTGTTCGACCATGTCGACATAATCCTGCGGCGCATCGACCGGCATGGCGGGCGCGGCGGCTTCGGCCTGCGACTGGCTGGGACGTGCATCGCGCAGCTCGCGCGCCATGGCGAGACGGTCGGCCAATGGTGCATCGCCGCGACCGGGGGCCCCGAGATAGGCGTAAAGCGCCAGGGCCCCGCCGATCACCACCACAGCGCCGGGCAGAATCGCGGGCAGGGCCGGGCCCTGCGCCTGCCGCTGCGGAGCACGCGCCGCGCGGTCCGCGGCGATGAGACGCCGCCCGATCTCGGCGCGGGCGCGCTCGGCTTCCTCGGCCCCGATCAGCCCGCGCGCCCGGTCGGCCTCGATCTCGGCCATCTGGCCGCGGTAGAAGGCGAGATCGGCGTCGTCGGCCTGCTTTGCCGGGCGTCCGCGCAGTGGCGCGGCGATGGCCAGGGCCACGACAGCGCATAGGGCCAGCGCGATGATCCAGAACAGCATCGGTCACTCCTGTATTGATCCCGTCACTACCGCGCCGGGCCACGGGCCGAAAGCCCCGCGCGCATGCGTCGCGACCACGACCGCGCGAGCCGCCCCGCGAGGTCGCAATTATTTGATGCCGTCGCGGAACCGGGCCGCGCGGGTGACGTTGGCCGTCAAATGACATTTTGACGGAGCATCTTGCATGTCCGATCCGAACACCAATCACAGCAACCCGCCGCCGCAGAAAAGCGGAGGCAGCTCCATCGCCCTCATCGTCGGCGGTCTCGTCGTGGCCGTCGTGGTGCTGTACTGGCTCTTTGCCGGTGGCGGCGAGGTGCAGAACGCCGACGTGGTCGGCGAGGAGACCAACATCAACGTCGAGGCCGAAGCCGAAGGCGCCGCCGAGAGCATAGAGGATGCCGGTGCCGCCGCGATCGAGGAGGTCGAGGAGGGCGCTGCGGAAGCCGAGGCCGTGATCGAGGACGGCGCCGCGGAGGCCGAGGCCGAGATCGAGGAAGGCGCAGCCGAAGCAGAGGCCGCGATCGAGGTCGAGGGCGACGCTGAAGTGGTCGAGTAATGCTTCGTTTCAGGTGGCGGCAGGGATCCTGACCTGCCCGCTACACGAAGGAGCCGCGGCCCATGGCCGGGGCTCCTTTTTCGTTTCCGGTGCCTAGGGTGGCCGATTTTGCTTTTCGCGGCGGACGGCCCGGTCCCGGCTCTCCGGGTTCGGCTTCGATCATGGTCGCCGCACGGCGCGATGCGGCGAAGCGAAGGTTTCCGGGCCGCCCGGCACCTGTGCCGGGCGATGCGCCTGTCAGGCGAGGGCGCATGCGGGCGGCGTTCCCGGCAGGGCCGCCTACGCGACCGGCAGAGCTGGTCCGGGACCGGCGCGCAGGGCCCGATTTTCCTGATCGTCCCATTGACCTTTGCCCGTCGGGGGTTCTGTTATGTGGCGCAAATTCACCACTGGCAGCAAAGCGAGACCGACATGGCTTTCGAACTTCCCGACCTTCCCTATGCCCACGACGCGCTGGCCTCCAAGGGCATGTCGAAGGAGACGCTCGAATATCACCACGACCTGCACCACAAGGCCTATGTCGACAACGGCAACAAGCTGATCGCCGGGACCGAGTGGGACGGCAAGTCGATGGAAGAGATCATCCGCGGCACATATGACAAATCCGCCGTCGCGCAGAACGGCATCTTCAACAACATCTCCCAGCTGTGGAACCACAACCAGTTCTGGAAAATGATGACCCCGAACGACAGCAAGATGCCGGGCGAGCTGGAAAGCGCGATCGCCGACAGCTTCGGTTCGGTCGACAAGTTCAAGGAAGAGTTCGCCGCCGCCGGCGCCGGGCAGTTCGGCTCGGGCTGGGCCTGGCTCGTGAAGGACACCGATGGCGGGCTCAAGGTCACCAAGACCGAGAACGGCGTGAACCCGCTGTGCTTCGGCCAGACCGCGCTTCTGGGCCTCGATGTGTGGGAGCACTCCTACTACATCGACTTCCGCAATAAGCGCCCGGCCTACATCACCAACTTCCTCGACAACCTCGTGAACTGGGAGAACGTCGCCTCGCGCATGTAAGCGCCGCGACCCGTTCCGGGCATCGGCCCCCGCGAGCCATCGCGGGGGCCTTTTTCGTGAAGGGCTATGCGCGTCCGGCCCGGAACCCCACCGCTCACGGATCGTTGGTTCAGCGAACGCAAGACAGGAGGTTTCGATGGCCGACAGGGCACGATCCAAGGACGGCGTGAAGGAAACGGACGCCTATGTGAGCGACGAGGACAAGGCCGGCGCCGGCAGCCAGCCGGGCCGCGAAGGCGGCGATCTGACGCGCAAGGTCGGCACGCGCGACGATCTCAAGCGTGCCGAACAGGACGATCCGGGCGCGACCCGCGTGCGCAAGAGCGACGAGAAGGACGACGACTGATGGCCAGGATCGACAACGGAACCTGGGTTCTCGTGGCCGATGGCGAAAAGGCCCTGATCCTCGAGAACACCACCGACGACCAGCATCCGAACCTGCGCGTGGTGCGCAAGCAGGAGCAGGACAACCCGCCCGACCGCGAGCAGGCGACCGACAAGGCCGGTCGGCAGGCCGATGGCGGCCCCGGCCAGCGCACCGCGCTCGCCGAGACCGATTTCCATCAGCTCGCCAAGGACCGTTTCGCCTCCGATCTCGCGGACATCCTGTACCGTCATGTCCACAAGGGCCGCTTCGAGAAGCTGGTCATCGTGGCCAGCCCGCAGGTGCTCGGCGCGTTGCGCGAGGAGATGCACAAGGAGGTGGCCGACACGGTGGTCGTCGAGATCGCCAAGACGCTCACCAATCACCCGGTGATCGAGATCGAGGCCGCGATCTCCTCCGAGATCGCCGGCTGACCGGCAGGGGGCCGCCCGGCGGGGCGGCCCTTTTTCAATCCGCCAGGGCCGCGTCGAGCGCCTTTTCGAGCGCCTTCACGCTCGGGACATATTGCACGAAGGCCTTGAGGCTTTCATCCGCGAAGCCTTCGTCGATCACGTGGTTGATCAACTGGCGCAGCGGCTGCCAATACCCTTCCGTGTCGAGCAGCAGGATCGGCTTGCCGTGCAGGCCGAGCTGGCGCCATGTCAGCACCTCGAAGAATTCGTCGAGCGAGCCCGCGCCGCCGGGCAGCAGCACGATCGCGTCGGCGTTCATGAACATCACCTTCTTGCGCTCGTGCATCGTCTCGGTGACGACATAGGTATCGAGGTCCGCCTTGCCGGCCTCCGCCTCCACGAGATGGCGCGGGATCACCCCGAAGCTCGATCCGCCCATGCCCTGTGCTGCGCGCGCGACCGTGCCCATCAGCCCGACATCCCCCGCGCCATAGACCAGCCGCCAGCCGCGCCGGGCCAGCATCTCGCCGGTTTCGGTGGCCGCGATCTCGTAGGCCGGGCGCAGGCCGGGGCGCGATCCGCAGAACACGCAGACGGAGGCGGAAAAGGAGGCGAGAGGCATGGGGAAACTCCGGGGTTCGGGATGTCACCGATGTCGTAGAACGCATGGGCGACCGGCTCAAGCATGGGTGGTGCTCTGGCCATCCCGGACGTCGCATCCTACCCTGCGCCGTCTGCCGCCAGCCCCGGAGCCCGCCGATGCGACGCCTTTCCAAGACCGATGCCAATCTTTCGGGCCAGCCCGTGCAGGGGTGGGACACGATCCGGCAGGTCGTGCCCTATCTGTGGCCCAAGGGCGAGGGATGGGTGAAACGGCGCGTCGTGCTGGCGGTGACGCTTCTGGTGCTGGCCAAGCTGATCGCGGTGGCCACGCCGCTGTTCTACAAGGCCGCGGTCGACGCGCTGGCGGGCGAGGGCGAAAGCGCCGCGATGCTGCTCGCCATCGGCGCGGCGGGGCTGACGGTGATCTACGGGCTCGCCCGGCTGGCCAATGTCGGCTTTCAGCAGCTGCGCGACGTGGTGTTCACGCCGGTCGGTCAGCGGGCGCTGCGCAAGCTGGCGCTGCGTACATTCCGGCACATCCACGCGATGAGCCTGCGCTATCATATCTCCCGCAAGACCGGCGGTCTCAGCCGGATCATCGAGCGCGGCGTGAAGGGCGTCGAGTTCCTGCTGCGCTTTTTGCTGTTCTCGATCGGGCCCTTGATGCTGGAGCTGCTGCTGGTGGCGGTGGTGCTCTTCTTCCTGTTCGACGTCTGGTATCTCGTCGCGGTGCTCGGCACGATCATCCTCTACGTCGCCTTCACCTTCAAGGTGACCGAGTGGCGGGTGAAGATCCGCAAGCAGATGAACGACCAGGACACCGACGCCAACCAGAAGGCGATCGACAGCTTGCTGAACTTCGAGACGGTCAAATATTTCGGCGCAGGCGAACGCGAGGCCATGCGTTATGACGGCGCGATGGAGAAATACGCCGCCGCCGCGGTGCGCACCAACTACTCGCTGGCCTTTCTCAATTTCGGCCAATCGCTGATCATCACCAGCGGCCTCGTGGTCGTCATGGTCATGGCCGCCATCGGCGTGCAGAACGGCGCGCTGACGGTGGGCGATTTCGTCATGGTCAACGCCTACATGATCCAGATCACCATGCCGCTGAACTTCCTCGGCACGGTCTACCGCGAGATCCGGCAGGCGCTGATCGACATGGGCGAGATGTTCGAGCTTCTGGGGCAGCCGCCCGAGGTCACGGACGCACCGGGGGCCAAGGCGCTCGACGTGCCGCGCGGCGAGATCGTCTTCGATGACGTGACCTTCGGCTACGAGGCGGCGCGCGGCATCCTGCGCGGCGTCTCCTTCACCGTGAAACCGGGCGAAACGGTCGCCATCGTCGGCTCGTCGGGGGCGGGCAAATCGACCATCGGGCGGCTGCTGTTCCGGTTCTACGACGTGACCGGGGGCGCGATCCGCATCGACGGGCAGGATTTGCGCGACATCACGCAAGACAGCCTGCATGCCCGGATCGGCGTGGTGCCGCAGGACACGGTGCTGTTCAACGACACGATCCTCTACAACATCGCCTATGGCCGCGAGGGCGCGACCCGCGACGAGATCGAAGCCGTGGCGCGGGCGGCGCAGATCCATGACTTCATCCTGTCGCTGCCCGACGGCTACGACACCACGGTCGGCGAACGCGGGCTCAAGCTTTCGGGCGGCGAAAAGCAGCGCGTCGGCATCGCGCGCACGCTCCTGAAGGATCCGCCGATCCTGCTTCTGGACGAGGCGACCAGCGCGCTCGACACCGATACCGAGCGCGAGATCCAGGGTCAGCTGCGCGCCATGGGGCAGGGGCGGTCGGTGATCACCATCGCACATAGGCTGTCCACGATTGCAGATGCCGACCGGATCGTGGTGCTGGAGGCCGGCAAAGTCGTGGAATCCGGCACGCATGAGCATCTTCTGGCGCAGGAAGGCCGCTATGCGCAGCTCTGGTCGCGCCAGCAGGCGGAGGAAGCCGAAGCCGCCTGATTGCGGAACTGAACCGATCGGTCTAGTCTGCGCGCGAGTCGTCCGCTCCGCGCGGGCCAATCGCCGTTCCGCGTGCCGCGCGGAGTTCAAGGACAGCCCTATGTTATCCCCTATGTTCCGCACCGCCGTGGTGCTGGGCCTGCTCTCCGCCGTGGGCCCCTTCACGATCGACATGTATCTTCCCGGCCTTCCGGGCCTCGCCTCGGACCTGAACGTGGACGAAGCCGCGGCGCAGGCGACGATCAGCGCCTATTTCATGGCCTTCGGCCTCGCGCAGCTGATCTATGGCCCGATGGCCGACGCGGTGGGGCGCAAGCGGCCGGTCTATATCGGCGTCGGGATCTTTCTCTTGGCGACGATCGGCTGTGCGCTGGCCCCGTCGCTGCCGTGGCTGGTGGCGTTCCGCGCGTTGCAGGGCTTTGGCTGCGCGGCGCTGATGGTGGTGCCGCGCGCGATGGTGCGCGACATGTATACCGGTCACGAGGCGACGCGGCTGGTCGCGATGATCATGCTGGTGATCTCGGTCTCGCCGATGCTGGCGCCGCTGTCGGGCGCGCTGATGATGACCTTTACCGGCTGGCGCGGCATCTTCTGGGCGCTCGCCGTGATCGGCGGCCTGGCGCTGCTGCTCACCATCGTTGCGCTGCGCGAGACGCTGCCCGCCGAGCGCCGCCGCCCGGTGCGCCCGCGCCTGCTGGCGGTCTCGGCCAAGCGGCTCCTGCGTGATCCGACCTTCATGGCGCTGACCTTCGTGTCGGGTTTCGGCATGGCGAGCTTCTTCGTCTTCATCGCCTCCGCCAGCTTCGTCTATACCGAGCAATACGGTCTTACGCCGATGCAGTTCAGCCTCGCCTTCGCGACGAACGCGGTGGGCTTTTTCGGCGCGAGCCAGTTCGCGGCGAGCCTGGGCCGCCGCATCGGCCTGACGCGGATGCTGCGGCTGGCGCTGATGGGGTTCGCGTTCTTCGCGCTGACGCTGCTGGCGATCACGGCGGCGGGCCACGCCTCCCTGCCGGTGCTGATGGGGCTCTTGTTGTGCGGCAATGCCTGTCTCGGCCTCGTCATCCCGACGAGCCAGGTCATGGCGCTCGACCCGCATGGCGAGATCGCGGGCCTCGCCTCCTCGATGGGCGGCACGCTGCAGATGCTGACCGGCGGGCTGATGGTCGCGGTGACGGGGCCGTTCTTCGACGGTACGGCGCTGCCGATGGTGGCGGTGATCGCGGGCTGCGCGGTGGCGGCGCTGAGCCTTGCGCTCCTGGTGCTGGGCCGCGGCGTGCGGGTTTCCCAGCCCGCCTGAAGGTCGTCGTTCTCAACGCGAAAGGGCCGCCCTTCGGGGCGGCCCTTTTCATTCGGGCTACTCGGCGGCGCGCAGCGTCGGCTGTGACAGCGGGGCGTCGTCCTCGTCCCAGATGATCTCCGGCAGCCCGACCTGCCGCGCCTCGCGGCGCAGCGCCCAGTCGCGCGCCGCCCGGCTGCCGCGGCCCATCGACAACCGCGCCATCAGCCGCGACATCCAGTGCGCGTAGCGTGCCGCCCAGATCCGCACCGACAGCATCGCGGGCGTGAAGACCAGCGTCAGCACCGTCGCGATGCCCAGACCGAAGACGACGGCGGTGGCGAGCTGTTTCCACCACAGCGCGGTCGGGCTGTCGATCGTGTAACCGCCGCCGAAGAAGTCGAGGCTGAGCCCGAACATCATCGGCGCGAGGCCCGCCATGGTGGTGACCGTGGTGAGAAACACCGGGCGGATCCGGTCTTCGGCGGTGCGGATCACGGCTTCGGTGCGCGGCATGTAGCGGGCGTAATCCTGGTAGGTGTCGATCAGCACGATGTTGTTGTTCACCACGATCCCGGCCAGCGCCACGATGCCGGTGCCGGTCATGATGATCGAGAAGGTCTGCTCCATCACCAGCATCCCGATCAGCACGCCGGTGGTCGACATCACCACCGCGATCAGCACCAGCACCGCGTTGTAGAAGCTGTTGAACTGCGCCAGCAGGATGATGAACATCAGCCCCAGCGCGCCCGCGAAGGCCGATTGCAGGAAGGCCTGGCTTTCGGCCTGCTCCTGCTGGTCGCCGGTCCATTCCCAGTCGACGCCGACAGGCAGCGGCGCGGTGTCGAGCCATTCGGTCAGCATCGCGATCCGCTCGTTGGGATTGACCGGAATGCGGTCGACCGCGCCCGCGTCGATGCGCGCCTGCAGGTCGGGCCCGATCGCGCTTTCGGCCAGGATGCGGGTGTCGTCGCCATCGACCAGCTTGACGAGACCGGGCGCCACGTCGGCCTTGACCTCGAAGTAGCGCTGCTGGTCGACGCGGCTGATCTCGGCGAGCTTGGCGACCGGGGTGCGGCTCACGAAGTTCGACAGCGGCACCAGCCCCGACGGCGTGCGCACCCGCAGGCTGTCGAGCGTGGAAAGCACGCGGTCCTCTTTGGGCAGGCGGACCCGGATCTCGATCTCTTCGTCCGAGCTGTCGACCCGCATCGTGTCGAGCATGATGCCGCGGGTGACCAGCTGCACCATCGCGCCCACCGTCGCCACGTCGGCGCCGAAGCGGCCCGCCTTGTCGATGTCGACATCGATCTGCCAGTCGATGCCGGGCAACGGCAGCGTGTCCTCGATCAGCGTCAGCCCCGGCGTTTCCTCGAACCGGGCACGGGCCTGCGCGGTGGCCTCGCGCAGCACGTCGAAATCGTCGCCGGTCAGCCGCAGGTTCACGGGCTTGGACGATCCCGGCCCCTGCGCGAGGTTCAAGATCTCGATGCGGATGCCGGGGATGCCGTTCAGCGCGGTCTGCAGCCGCTCCAGCACCACGTCGCCGTCGAGATCGGCGAGATCGAAGCCGTTGGCGCGTGCATAGGCGGGGCGTTCGTCCCATGGCACCAGCTCGATCTGCATCTGGCCGACCGCGTCGGCGGGGCCGCCGACCCCGGCGGTGTTGGAGTTGAGCCCGCCCTCGCCGGCAAAGGCGAAGACCGACTCGATCCCCGGAAAGCCGACCACCACGTCTTCGGCCTCGGCCACCAGCGCATCCTTTTCCGCGAGGCTGAGATTGCCGCGCGCCTGCACGTAGATGATCGCCTGTTCGGGCTCGGTCTCGACGAAGAATTCCACGCCGTTGTTGTTGGCGCCGAAATAGGTGAAGGTCGACATCACCAGCGCCCCGACACCGACGATGGTGACGATCGGCATCACCGGGTTTCCGGCGATCAACGCGATGACCCGGCCGAACAGCGTCCGGCGATAGCCCGCGCGGACCCGCTTGGGCGCGCGGCGGATCTTGGCGCTTGCGCCGAAGATCGTCGTCGCGATCGCACCGACCAGCGCGAGCAGGAGGCCGGGGGCGGCATCGATCAGACCGGTGGCGGGCCGGGCCTCTCCCGACAGGTAGCCGGGGTTCAGTGCCAGCATCAGCCCGACGAAGATGAGGCCCGCGGCGGGCGGCACCAGCGCCGCGCGCACCACCCAGGGCAGCCGCGTGCGCAGCCCGTCGGAGACATGTCCGAAGGTGCGGCTCATCCGGCCCAGAACGCCGCCCATCACCGGCAGGTAGATCAGCGCCACGATGAGCGAGGCCGACAGCACGAAGATCAGCGTGACCGGCAGCATGCCCATGAACTGCCCCGGCACGCCGGGCCAGAACAACATCGGCAAAAACGCGCAGAGCGTCGTGGCGGTGGAGGAAGCCACCGGCCAGAACATCCGCTTGGCCGCCTCGACATAGGCGTGCATCGGGCCCACGCCCTCGGAGATGCGCTTGTCGGCATATTCGACGACCACGATGGCGCCGTCGACCAGCATGCCCACCGCGAGGATCAGCCCGAACATCACGATGTTGGAAATGGTAATGCCCATCACCGCCAGAAGCGCGAAGCACAACAGGAACGAGGTCGGGATCGCAAAGCCCACCAGCAGCGCGGGCCGCGGGCCGAGCGCGGCCAGCACCACGATCATCACCAGCGCGATCGCCGTCAGCACCGAGCCTTCGAGCTGGCTGACCATGGAGGCGACGTTGCGGCTCTGGTCGTTCGAGGTGCCGACCTCGATCGCCGCGCGCAGGTCGTCGGGCCAGGAGGCGCGCTCGGCCTCGACCGTCTCGCGCACGAGGGCTGCGGTGTCGATCAGGTTGAAGCCCTTGCGCTTGACCACTTGCAGCGCGACCGTGGTTTCGCCGTTGAAGCGCGCGGTCGAGCTGCGATCCTCGAAGGTGAGCCGGATGGTCGACAGGTCGCCCAGCGTCACCACCCGGTCGCCATTGGTCTTGATCGGCAGATCGAAGACGTCGCGCGGCTCGTCGAAGCTCGACGGGATCTTGACCGAAAAGGCGCCCTGCGCCGTTTCGACCTCACCGGCCGCGATCAGCAGGTTGTTGTTGGTCACCACCTGCAACAGCTCGGCGGCGGTCACGTTGTAGGCTTCGAGCTTGAGCGGGTCGATCTCGACCTCGAGCATCTCGTCGCGCTGGCCGGTCAGGTTCGCCGACAGCACCGCATCGAGCCCTTCGAGACGGTCCTGCAGATCCTTGCCGACGCGGATCAGCGTGCGCTCGGGCAGGGCGCCGGTCAGGTTGACGATAATGATCGGGAATTCGGAAAAGTTGATCTCGTTGACCGACCAGCTTTCGGCGCCGTCGGGAAACTCGGCCTCGGCGGCATTCATGGAGTCGCGCACATCGGCCATGATCTTGGTCTTGTCCCAGCCGAACTCGAACTCGAGCGCGACCCCGGCATAGCCTTCCGAGGCGGTCGAGGTCATGGTCTTGAGCCCGTCGAGATCCGACAGGCGGGTCTCCATCGGCTTGACCAGAAGCTGTTCGCTGTCCTCGGCGGAAATGCCGGGGAAGGGGACGGAGACGAACAGCGCGGGGATCTCGATGTCGGGCTCGCCCTCCTTGGGCAGGCCGACATAGGCGGCGGTGCCCGCCGCGAGGCTGAGCACGATGAAGGCGACGATCATCCGCGCCCGTTCCGCCGCCCAGTCGACGATGCGTGTCATTGCCCGGTCTCCCGGAAGCTCGGGGCGACCCGCACGCCGTCGGTCACGTATTCCTGCCCGACCACGATCACCGCGGTTTCGGGCGCGAGCCCGGCCACCAGCACGCCCTCGGGCGTGTCGCGCAACAGCTCCACAGGCATGAAGCGGGCAAGCGAGGCCGCGTCGCGCTGTTCGACGATGCGCACGCCGAGCCGGCCCGAATCGTCAAGCGTCAGCGCCGATTGCGGCAGCAGATGCGCCTGCGTGCCATTGGCGTCGACGAGGATCTCGGCGGTCTGGCCGTCGCGGATTTCAAGATCGGGGTTGGGCACCATCACCTCGACCCGGAAGGTGCGGGTGGTCGGATCGGCGGAGCGCGACACGAAGCGCACCTCGCCCGAGAGCGCCTGCCCGGAGGCCAGCCGCCCGGAGGCGCGCGCGCCGACGCGGATCTCGTCGACATCGACCTCGGGCACGAAGCCCACCAGCTTGATCGGGTCGAGCTGCACGATGGTCGCGCAGGGCGCGCCGGTCTGCATCAACAGCCCCAGCTCGGCGGTGTCGGTCTCCAGCAGCCCGTCGAACGGCGCGCGGATCGTCAGCCGGTCGATCTCGGTGCGGGCGGCGGCGACGGCGGCCGCGGCGGCCTCGATCCCGGCCCGCGCCGAGACGAGGCTCGATTCCGCGCTTTGCACCTGTGCCGTCGCCGCCTCCAGCGCCGCCTCGGCGCTGATCACCGCGGTTTCGCTCTGAAACCCGCCCTGGCTGAGCCGCCGGGCATTGTTGAGATTGATCTCGGCCTCGCGCAGCCGGGCCTCGGCCTCGGCCTTGCCGGCCTGCGCGGTGGGCACGCGGCTTTCGGCTTCCACCAGCCGCGCCTGCGCCTCGGCCAGCTGGATCTCGCGCGTGCCGGGGTCGAGCCTGCACAGCGCGTCGCCGGTTTCGACCATCGCGCCCTTGCGCAGCGGCTCCGAAACCACCCGGCCCGAGGTTTCGGCCCGCACCTCGACCTGTCGCGCCGCTTCGGTACGGCCGCGCAGCACCACCGCGTCGTCCACTTCCCGCGCGGCGGAGCGCAGCGCCACCACGCCAAGGCCGGGCTCTGTCTCCTGCTCCGTCATGGCGGCGTCTTCGGCGCCCTCGGCCTCGATCTGGGCGATGGCATAGAGCCGGTCACGATCGACGATAAGGAGATAGAGAAAGCCGGCCACCAGAATGGCGGTAAGCGCGGGGATCAGCTTCATCAGGTGTCCTTTCGGGCGATCGGGCCCATGCCGGCAATGTCGATCATAGCGCGTGGCGCCAAAAGCGCGAAGCGCCGCCATACGCTGAACTGTCCGGTTCAGAATACGGCTGGGCGGGTTTCTGCTCAATTGGCTTTTTGCCGCCGCGACATGGGGTCACGGGCGGGCGGTCCCCGCGGGCGCGGCGGGTCTTGTCCCTTCGGGCGGCTTCACGATAAGACGGGCGCGATCAGACATGGCGCCGCCGCGCGGTGCGATCCTGAAAGCACGCCGGCAGTTCGGCACGAAACCACCCGGCGCCGCGGCGCAACCCGAAGGGGAGACGAGGCGTGAGCAATCCCGACAGCTTCATCGACGAGGTCAGCGAAGAGGTCCGCCGTGACCGGCTGTACCACCTGCTGCGCCGCTATGGCTGGATCGGTCTGGCGCTGGTGCTGCTGATCGTCGGCGGCGCGGCGGCCTACGAATGGCGCCAGTCGCGCATCACCGCGCAGGCGCAGGAGCGCGGCGACGCGATCCTCGCCGCCTTGTCCGCCCCCGAGGCCGCGGCGCGCGCCGCGGCGCTGACGCCGATCGCCGAGGCCGCGCCCGGCAACGTGGTGCCCGCGCTGGCGCTGGCGGCCGAGCAACAGGCCGCGGGCGAGGCAGAGGCGGCGGTCGCCACGCTCGACGCGCTGGCTGCGAATGGCGAGGTTCCGGTGATCTACCGCGATCTCGCGGCGCTGAAATCGGTGTTGATCGAGGCCGGGCGCACGCCCGAAGACCGGCTGATGGCGCTCGAGGCGCTGTCGGCGCCGGGCGCGCCGTTCCGCATGCTCGCGCTTGAACAGATCGCGCTGGTGCGGCTCGGGCAGGGCAATCGCGACGGCGCGATCGACCAGCTTCGCGCCATTCTCGAGGATGCCGAGGCGACGCCGGACTTGCGCGACCGCGCGGCAAGCCTGATGGTTGCGCTGGGCGTTTCGCCTCAGGACGCGGCCGCGCCGGCGGCCCCGGCCGAATGAACCACAAGCGGCCGGGACAGGCTGCACAAAACCACGCGAGAGGACGAGGGGCAGGCATGCGTCGCAGCGGAGTCATCGGAGCGGGGGCGCTGGTCCTCCTCGCGGCCTGTAGCCAGCCGGACGAACGGCTGCCGGGCACGCGCATCGGCGTGGCCCTGCCCGGGGCCGCAGAGGCGGCGGGCGGCAGCGCCGCGCCGCTGGCGCTCATGGCGCCGGTCGCCAATGCCGATTGGCCGCAGCGCGGCGGCGGCGCCGACCGCGACATCGCGCACCCCGCGCTTGGGTCTCGTCTCGCGCCGTTGTTCCGCACGGATTTCGGCGCCGCCGAGACGCGGCGCACGCGCATCACCGCCGAGCCGGTCGTCGCCGGTGGCCGGGTCTTCGTCATGGATGCCGAGGCCGGCGTCGCGGCGCTGAGCACCGGCGGCGCGCCGCTGTGGCAGCGCAGCCTCGTTCCGGCGGCGGATGCGCCCGGACAGGCCTCCGGCGGCGGTCTCGCCACCGATGGCGCGCGGCTTTATGCCGTCACGGGCTTTGGTGAACTGGTGGCACTCGACGCCGCAACCGGCGCGCGGTTGTGGAGCCAGGACATGGGCGCGCCTGGCGCCGGGGCGCCCGCCATCGCGGGGGGTATCGTCTACGCGGTGTCACGCGACGGTCGCGGTATCGCGCTCGATGCGGCGACCGGACGCCTGCTGTGGCAGGTCTCGGGCATCGAGGATGTCGCCCGCTTCGACGGCGGCGCGGGCCCGGCGGTCAAGGGTGATCTCGCGGTGTTTCCCTTCGCCTCGGGCGAGATCGTCGGCGTGTTCCCCGAAGGCGGCCGCCAGCGCTGGTCCGCCGTGGTCGCTGGTCGCCGCACCGGCGTTGCCGCCGCCACGGCGGCCAGCGGCATTTCCGGCGATCCGGTGCTCAAGGACGGGCGCGTCTATGCCGGCAACGCCACGGGGCGTCTTTCGGCGCTCGACGATTTCACCGGGGAAACGATCTGGAGCGCCTCTGACGGCGCGACGGGCCCCGTGGTGCCGGCGGATAACGCGCTGTTCCTGCTCAACGATCTGGGACAGCTCGTGCGGATCGACGCGGCGACCGGCGCCGCGGTCTGGCGCGCCGACCTGCCAAAGGGCACGCCGGGCGGCTTCCTGCGCCGCGATCGCCGCGTTGCCCATTACGGGCCGGTGCTCGCCGGGGGGCGGCTGGTCGTGGCGGGGTCCGATGGTGCGATCCGGCAGTTCGACCCGGTTTCGGGGCGGCCCTTGGGCGAGATCGCGCTCGAGGCCGGTGCGGCGTCGGCGCCGGTCGTGGCGGGCGGCGTTCTCTACGTCGTCACCTCGGATGGTGCGCTTGCCGCTTTCCGTTGACGCCCAATCGGTGTATGGGGCCGTCTTCAGTACGCGAAAGACCCTGAGATGAGCTTCACCCTCGCCATCGTCGGACGACCCAATGTCGGCAAGTCCACGCTGTTCAACCGCCTCGTCGGGCGCAAGCTGGCGCTGGTGGATGACCAGCCCGGCGTCACACGTGACCTGCGCGAGGGCCCGGCCAAGCTGGGTCCGCTGCGCTTCACCGTGATCGACACCGCCGGTCTCGAGATCGCCACCGATGAAAGTCTGCAGGGCCGGATGCGCCGCCTGACCGAGCGCGCCGTCGACATGGCCGATGTCTGCCTGTTCATGGTCGACGCGCGCGCCGGCGTTCTGCCCGCCGACGAGATCTTTGCCGACATCCTGCGCAAGCGGGCCAAGCATGTGATCCTCGCCGCCAACAAGGCCGAGGGCCGCGCCGGTCAGGGCGGGCTGCTCGAAGCCTATGCGCTGGGTCTGGGCGAGCCGCTGGGCCTGTCGGCCGAGCATGGCGAGGGGCTGAGCGAGCTTCTGGCGATGCTGGAGCCGCTGGCGGGCGAATTCGAGGCGCGCGCCGAAGAGAACGCGCCGGTGATGGATGTCGATGTCGACGAAGAGGGCGAAACCGACGAGGACGCGCCCTATGCGCCGACCCCCGATCGCCCGCTTCAGGTCGCCGTGGTGGGCCGCCCCAATGCTGGCAAGTCGACGCTGATCAACAAGATTCTCGGCGATGAGCGGCTGCTGACCGGCCCCGAGGCCGGGATCACCCGCGACGCGATCTCGCTGGCCATCGACTGGAACGGCACGCCGTTCCGCATCTTTGACACCGCCGGCATGCGCAAGCGGGCCAAGGTGCAGGAAAAGCTCGAAAAACTCTCGGTCTCGGACGGTCTGCGCGCGGTGAAGTTCGCCGAGGTCGTGGTGGTGCTGCTCGACGTCGACATCCCGTTCGAGCAGCAGGATCTGCGCATCGCCGATCTCGCCGAGCGCGAGGGCCGGGCGGTCGTCATCGCCGTCAACAAGTGGGACCTCGAAGAGGACAAGCAGGACAAGCTCAAGGAGCTGAAGGAAAGCTTCGAGCGGTTGCTGCCGCAGCTTCGCGGTGCGCCGCTGATCACCGTCTCGGCCAAGACCGGTCGCGGTCTCGACCGGCTGCATGATGCGATCATGCGGGCGCACGAGGTCTGGAACCGCCGCGTGTCGACCGCGCAGCTCAACCGTTGGTTGGTTGGCATGCTGGAGCAGCATCCGCCGCCCGCGCCCGGCGGCCGTCGGATCAAGATGCGCTACGCCACGCAGGTCAAGACGCGGCCCCCGGCCTTCGTCGTCATGACCTCCTATCCCGACGCGGTGCCCGAAAGCTATTCGCGCTATCTCGTCAATGGCTTGCGCAATGACTTTGACATGCCGGGCACGCCGATCCGGTTGTTCCTGCGAGATCAGGGCAAGAAGAACCCCTACAAGGGCCGCAAGAAGGCGCAGCCCTCGCGGCTTCGCAAGCACCTCAAGGAATGACGTGAAAAGAGCGCCGCAAGGCGCTCTTTTTGTTTTGGAATACCTCTCAAGATCAGGTTGGTCGCCGCGCGACCCGCCATGCCAATGCCAGCGCTCCGAGAATCGCCACGAGGCTCGCCAGCGCCACGAGGCCCGGCATGTTCAATCCGTTGGCCACCACGATCGCCATAAGGGCCCATGCGACGGTAAGCCCGTAGGACGCCGCGCGCGGGCGGCGCGATTGCACCACCAGCGCCAGCAGCGTCGCGGCGATCAGGCACAGGATCGCCCAGCCGGTCTGGCCCATGACGAGCCCATAGCCTGCCGCCGTCGAGCCGAGGCTCACGAAGCTCGCCGCCGACAGCCAGCCCGCGAAAATGCCGACGGGCACCCTGAACAGCCAGATGTCGCGGCGCGGCGCGGCGAGAAAGGCGCCGATTGCGCCCGCCGCCATGACGAAGATCGTGATCGTCGCCCAGATCGCGCTGGCATTCGCGATGGCGAGCCACGGGGTACCGACCCCCAGCGCCACCAGAAGCGGCCACCGCGCCCGGTGCCAGTCTTCCGCCCGGGGGCGTTTCCATGCGCCATAGGCGGCCGAGACCAGCAGCCATGCGTAGATCAGCCCCCAGATGGAGAACGCCCAGCCCGCGGGCTGCACCGGCGGGTCGATCTGCGGCACGGGCAGCTGGTCGGCGGTAAAGCCGGTGAAGGGCGACGTGACCAGCGGCGCGGCCGCGAAACTGACGGAGAGGGCCAGGGTGGCCCAGGCAATGAGGGTTTTCATGTCCCTACTACGCATCGCGCCGCCCGGCGGTTCAACCGGGCGGCGCGAAAATCGAATGGCGTGACGTTCAGTCGCGGACCAGATCGCCCGTCGCCGAGAGGCGGTTGCGCCCGCCGAGATAGGGGTGCAGCACCTCCGGCAGCGTCACCGAGCCGTCCTCGTCCTGCCCGTTCTCCAGCACCGCGATCAGCGTTCGGCCCACGGCGAGGCCGGAGCCGTTGAGCGTGTGCAGGAATTCGGGTTTGCCGCCGCCTTCGGGGCGGAAGCGCGCGTTCATGCGCCGCGCCTGATAATCGCCGCAAGTCGAGATCGAGCTGATCTCGCGGTAACGGTTCTGGCCGGGCAGCCAGACCTCGATGTCATGCGTGCGCCGCGCGCCCGCGCCCATGTCGCCCGCGCAGAGCAGCATGGTGCGATAGGGCAGACCCAGCTTTTCGAGGATCGCCTCGGCGCAGCCGGTCATCCGCGCATGCTCGGCCTCGGACTGGTCGGGATGGACCACCGACACCATTTCGACCTTCTCGAACTGGTGCTGGCGCAGCATGCCCGAGGTGTCGCGCCCGGCGCTGCCCGCCTCGGAGCGGAAGCATTGCGTGTCGGCCACGTAGCGGCGCGGCAGGTAGCTTTCCTCGACCACGCAATCGGCCACGAGGTTGGTCAGCGTCACCTCGGCGGTCGGGATCAGCCACCAGCCGGTGGTGGTCTGGTAGCTGTCCTCGCCGAATTTCGGCAGCTGGCCGGTGCCGATCATCGCGTCCTCGCGCACCAGCACCGGGGTCATGGTCTCGACCAGCCCGTGCTCCTCGACATGGGTGTCGAGCATGAACTGCGCCAGCGCCCGGTGCAGCCGCGCCACGCCGCCCGACAGCACGACGAAGCGCGAGCCCGACAGCTTGGCCGCCGTCTCGAAATCCATGCCGCCTTGCACCGCCGGAAGATCGTAATGCTCCTTTGGCGCGTAGTCGAATGTCCGGGGCGTGCCGTGGCGCCTCATCTCGACATTGTCGTCCTCGTCTTGACCGGCGGGGACGTCGTCGTAAGGCAAGTTGGGGATCGTCAGCAAAAGCTGGCGCAGCGCCTCGTCCTCGGTTTGGGCCTCGTCGTTCAGCCGGGCGATTTCGGCCTTTTTCTCGGCCACCAGCGCGCGCAGGCGTTCGAACTCGGCCTCGTCGCCGCGGGCTTTCGCCGCGCCGACCTCCTTGGAAGCGCGATTCTGTTCGGCCTTGGCGGTCTCGGCGGCGTGGATCTTGCCCCGGCGCGCGTCATCGAGCGCGAGGATCTGCGACGACATGCCGGACACCCCGCGGCGGGCCAGGGCGGCGTCGAAGGCATCGGGGTTGTCGCGGATGGCGCGGATGTCGTGCATGATCATGTCCGTTCGAAATGGGGTTTGGACGGGCCGGGGCCCGCACCCATATGCACCCGAAGCACCGGGCTTGTGAACCGCGAAACCGGCGCCGGCACGACCGGGGCGCGCGGTTGCCAATCGCTGGGGGCGGCAGTAGGGTGCCGCGACTTTTTCAAAGGCGCGCGCGAGCGCGCCCCGGACCGACATAAAGGACCGCCATGCAAGGCATCGAATCCCTCATCCCGCTGATCCTGATCTTCGCGATCATGTGGTTCTTCCTGATCCGCCCGCAGCAAAAGAAGCTGAAAGAGCACCAGAAGATGGTGGCGGCGCTGCGCCGGGGCGACCAGGTGATCACCCAGGGCGGCGTGATCGGCAAGGTGGTCAAGGTCCGCGACGACAACAACGAGATCGAAGTCGAGATCGCGCAGGGCGTGAACGTGCGCGTGGTCCGGTCGACCATCTCCGCCGTCACCACCAAGACCGAACCGGCCAAGGCCTGATCCCCCCGATCCGGCCCTGCGCCAGAGGATGAACGACATGATGCACATTCCCACCTGGCGCCGGGTCCTGATCTGGCTCGTCTGCCTGGGCGGGCTGTTCTTCGCGGCCCCGAACCTGTTCTACGACAGGGTCGAGACCGCCAACGACGCCCGCGCCGTGATCGAGACCGGACAGACCAACCCCGAGCTGGAGGCCGATGCCGGTCTCTGGCCCGAATGGATGCCCTCTGGCCTCGTCAATCTCGGTCTCGACCTGCGCGGCGGCGCGCATCTTCTGGCCGAGGTGCAGGTCGAAGAGGTCTATGCCGCGCGGATGGAGGCCTTCTGGCCGGAGGTGCGCGACGCGCTCGCCGCGCGCCGCGACACGGTCGGTTTCGTGACCCGCGAGGAGGGGGGCGATCCTTCCGAGCTGCGGGTGCGCATTTCCGAAGCCGCCGAGGCCGCGACCGCGCTCGAGATCGTGCGCGGTCTCGCCACGCCCGTCGCCAGCCTGACGGGCGGCGGCGCCAACGACATCGACGTGCGCGCCGAAGGGGCCGAGATCGTCGTGACGCTGAGCGAGGCCGAACGCGCCGCCACCGACGACCGCACCATCCGCCAGGCGCTCGAGATCGTGCGCCGCCGGATCGACGAGGTCGGCACCCGCGAACCCACCATCCAGCGGCAGGGCGCGGACCGCATCCTGATCGAGGTGCCAGGCGTGGGCTCCGCCGAGGAGGTCAAGGAAATCATCGGCACCACCGCGCAGCTGACCTTCCAGCCGGTCGTCTCGCGCACCGGCGACGCCAATGAAAGCCCCGGCCCCAACAACGAGATTCTGCCCTCGCTCGACGAGCAGGGCGTGTTCTACATCCTCGAGCGCAACCCTGTCGTCACCGGCGAGGACCTCGTCGACGCGCAGCCCGCCTTCGACCAGAACGGGCGCCCGGCGGTGAACTTCCGCTTCAACCCGACCGGCGCGCGCGCCTTCGGCGACTACACCGCCGAGAACATCGGGTCGCCCTTCGCCATCGTCCTCGACGAGGAGGTGATCTCCGCCCCCGTCATCCAAAGCCACATTCCCGGCGGATCGGGCATCATCACCGGCAACTTCACGGTCGAGGAATCGACCCAGCTTGCGGTGCTGTTGCGCGCGGGCGCGCTGCCCGCGGAACTGACCTTCCTCGAGGAACGGACCATCGGGCCGGAGCTCGGGGCCGACAGCATCGCGGCGGGCAAGGTCGCCGCGCTCGTTGGCGCGATCGGCGTGGTGGTCTTCATGATCCTGTCCTACGGGCTGTTCGGCGTCTTTGCGACGGTGGCGCTCAGCTTCAACATGGTGCTGATCTTCGCGGTGCTTTCGATTCTCGGTGCGACGCTGACGCTGCCCGGCATCGCCGGGATCGTGCTCACCGTCGGCATGGCCGTGGACGCCAACGTGCTGGTCTATGAGCGTATCCGCGAAGAGCTCAAGACCGCGCGCGGGCCGGCCCGCGCCATCCATCTAGGCTATGAGAAGGCGCTCTCGGCCATCCTCGACGGCAACGTGACCACGCTGATCACCGCGCTCATCCTGTTTCTCGTGGGCTCCGGTCCGGTGCGCGGCTTTGCCGTCACCCTCGGCCTCGGCATCCTCACCTCGGTCTTCACCGCGATCTTCGTGACGCGGCTTCTGATCGTGATGTGGTTCGAGCGCCGTCGCCCCAAAACCATCGAGGTCTGACATGCGGCTGCGCATCGTTCCCGAGAATACCAATATCGACTTCTTCAGGGCCGCCCGGGTCACCTTCGGCGCCTCGATCGTGGCGATGATCGCCTCCATCGTGCTGTTCTTCGCCATGGGGCTCAACTTCGGCATCGACTTCCGGGGCGGCACCACGATCCGCACCGAGGCCGAGAGCCCGGTCGACGTCGCCGCCTACCGGCAGGCCATCGCGCCGCTGCAACTGGGCGACGTGGTCATCACCGAGGTGTTCGACCCCTCCTTCGGGGCCGACAAGAACGTGGCCTCCGTGCGCATTCAGGCGCAGGAGGGCGTGGAAAGCATCACTGCCGGGACCATCGAGAGGGTCGAGGAGGCGCTCAAGGGCGTCGATCCGACGATCACCTTTCCCTCGGTGGAAAGCGTCGGACCCAAGGTTTCGGGCGAGCTGATCCAGTCGGCGGTGCTCGCCGTGCTGGGCGCGCTGACGGCGATCCTGTTCTACATCTGGCTGCGGTTCGAATGGCAGTTCGCCGTCGGTGCCATCGCGGCGCTGGTGCATGACGTGACGCTCACCATCGGCATCTTCGCCGCGTTGCAGATCAAGTTCGACCTCGCGATCATCGCGGCGCTGCTGACCATCGTTGGCTATTCGATCAACGACACCGTCGTGGTGTTCGACCGGGCGCGCGAGAACCTGCGCAAGTTCAAGACTATGCCGCTGCGCGACCTTTTGAACCTGTCGGCCAACGAAACGCTGAGCCGGACGGTGATGACCTCGGGCACCACGCTGCTGGCGCTGCTGGCGCTCTTGGTGCTGGGTGGCGACGTGATCCGCGGCTTTGTCTTCGCGATCTTCTGGGGCGTGATCGTCGGGACCTATTCCTCGATCTACGTTGCCAAGAACATCGTGCTCATGCTCGGCGTGAAGCGCGACTGGGACAAGAAGGACGATCCCAAGGCAGGAACGCAGTTCGCCAATATCGACGCCTGATCCGGCGGTGCTGTCGGATCCGCGTATTTATGGAATGGTGAAAGGGAGGGCGCGCCCATGCGGCTGACCGAGATCGATTATGACGATTCGATGCCGATCGACGGCTACGGGCCGGGGTTCTTTCGGATCGGCGGCAAGCTGGTCGAGGGGGCCGTGACCCTCGCGCCCACCGGGCTCAGAAGCTGGGGCGGGTACGAGGATCTCGACGCGGTCCTCGCGCTCGCCGGGCGCGTCGACGTGCTTTTCGTCGGCACCGGGGCCGAGATCGCCCATGCGCCGCGCGATTTCCGCGAGCGGCTGGAGGCCGAGGGCATCGGGGTCGAAACCATGGCCACGCCCGCCGCCTGCCGGACCTACAACGTGCTTTTGTCGGAAGGACGGCGCGTCGCGGTCGCGCTGCTGCCGGTCTGACCGACCTCGCCGTCACCGGTCTCGGCGTCGAGCGCGGCGGCATGCCGGTGCTGACCGAGGTGTCGTTCCGGCTCGCGCCGGGGCAGGGCCTCGTGCTGCGCGGGGCCAACGGCATCGGCAAGACGACGCTTCTGCGCACCATCGCCGGGCTGCAGCCGCCGCTTTCAGGGGGCGTCGAGGGGGCGGGCGAACGGGCGGGCTATGCCAGCCATGCCGATGGCATCAAGCCCGCGCTCACCGTCGCCGAAACGCTGCGCTTCTGGGCCGACCTGTATCGCACCGATTTGCCCGAGGACGTGTTCGAGCTGTTTGATCTCGCCGATCTGCGGGATCGGCCCGCCGGCACGCTGTCGGCCGGGCAGGGGCGCAGGCTCGGGCTTGCCCGGCTCGCGGTGATCGGACGCGAGGTGCTGCTGCTCGACGAGCCGACCGTTTCGCTCGATGCCTCTTCGGTGAAACGGTTTGCCGCCTTCCTGCGCGACCGTCATCTTGCGCGCGGTGGCATCGCGGTGATCGCGACCCATATCGATCTCGGTCTTGATCTGCCGACGCTCGACCTGACGCCGCACCGCGCCGCGCCCGAGGCGCCCGGCGGCTCTGACGCGGCCTTTCTATGAGGGCATTGCTGGCGCGCGATTTGCGTCTCGCGGTGCGCGCGGGTGGCGGGTTCGGGCTCGGGCTCGCCTTTTTCCTGATCGTCGTGGTGCTGGTGCCCTTCGGTGTCGGCCCCGAAACCGCGATCCTCGCGCGCATCGCGCCGGGCATCCTGTGGGTCGCGGCGCTGCTCGCGGCGCTTTTGTCGCTCGATCGGATCTTCGCGCTCGATCATGAGGACGGCTCGCTGCCGCTTCTGGCCACCGCGCCGTTGCCGCTCGAAATGCTGGCCCTGGCCAAGGCGCTGGCGCATTGGATCACCACCGGATTGCCTCTGGTGGTTGCGGCACCGGTTCTGGGGGTGCTCTTGCACCTGCCGGGGGCGGCGATGCCGTGGCTGCTGGTGTCGCTCGCGCTGGGCACGCCAGCGCTGTCGCTGATCGGCACCTTCGGGGCGGCGCTGACCGTCGGGCTGCGCCGGGGCGGGCTTTTGCTGTCGCTCATCGTGCTGCCGCTCTATGTGCCGGTGCTCATCTTCGGGGCCGAGGCAGCGCGGCGCGGGGCCGAAGGGCTGCCCGCGGCCACATCCTTGCTGCTGCTGGCGGGGATCGGACTGGGCTGTGCGGCACTGCTGCCATTTGCCACGGCCGCGGCGCTTCGGGTCACGCTGCGGTGACACGCTGAGGCATTGAGCCGCCTCGCGCGGCGGGATAGGAAAAAATCATGTCTATCTGGTCCTACGCCAATCCGAGGAAATTCCTCGACACGACCGAGCCATGGGTGCCGCGGCTCATGTGGCTTTCTGCCGCCGTTCTGGCGGTGGGGCTCGTCTGGGGTTTCTTCTTCACCCCCGAGGCCGAGCGGTTCGGATCGAGCGTCAAGATCATCTACCTGCACGTGCCTTCGGCGCTGATGGCGATCAATGCGTGGCTGATGATGCTCGTGGCCTCGCTGATCTGGCTGGTTCGGCGTCACCATGTCAGCGCGCTCGCGGCCCGCGCCGCGGCACCCATCGGCATGGTGATGACGCTGATCGCGCTGGTGACCGGCGCGATCTGGGGGCAGCCGATGTGGGGCACATGGTGGGCCTGGGACCCGAGGCTGACCTCGTTCCTGATCCTGTTCCTGTTCTACCTTGGCTACATCGCGCTCTGGGCCGCGATCCCCGATCCCGACAGCGCCGCCGATCTGACATCGGTGCTCTGCCTCGTCGGGTCGGTCTTCGCGATCCTGTCGCGCTATGCCGTGAACTTCTGGAACCAGGGCCTGCACCAGGGCGCGTCGCTGTCGCTCGATGCGCAGGAGAACGTGGCCGACGTGTTCTGGCTGCCGCTGCTGGTCTGCATGGCGGGCTTCGTGCTGCTCTTCGTGGCGCTGGTGCTGCTGCGCACCGGCACCGAGATCCGCGCCCGCCGCATCACCGCGCTGCGCGCCCGCGCGCGTCGCGCCGAGCCGGTGCGCGCATGATGGATCTGGGCAAATACGCGGTCGAGGTGATCTCGGCCTGGGGGGTGAGCCTGGCGCTGCTGGCGGGGCTCGTGTGGTGGAGCGTCCGGCGCGGTCGCATCGTGAGGGCCGAGCTCAAGAAGGTGGAACGCGATCATGGCTAGGATCTCCCCGCTGATCATCCTGCCGCCCGCGATCTTCGCGGCGCTGGCGGGCCTGTTTGCCGCCGGCATGCTGCGCGACAACCCCGACGAGCTGCCCTCGGCGCTCATCGGGCGCGCGGCGCCGTTGACCGAAACCGGCAGCCTGCCCGGCAAGACGCCTTTCGATGTCTCCGCGCTGGCTGATGGCGAAGTGAAGCTCGTGAACTTCTGGGCCAGCTGGTGCGCGCCCTGCCGGGTAGAGCATCCGAACCTCGCCGCGCTCGCCGAGGATGGCCTGCCGGTCTATGGCATCAACTACAAGGACGATCCCGAAAAGGCGGCGGCCTTTCTGGCGGAGCTGGGCGACCCCTATGCCGCCATCGGCACCGATGATGGCCAGGTCGCGCGCGATTGGGGGGTGTATGGCGTGCCGGAAACCTTCGTGGTCGATGGCGAAGGCCGGATCGTCGAACGTATGGCCGGCCCGGTCACCCAAAGAGCGATCCAGGGGCGGTTGAACCCGGCGCTGGAAAAGGCTGCCTCTAGGTAGGTTCACTCGCGCGTGATAGCTTTCCATCGTTCATGGGAGGTTATCATGAAGCGTTTTCTTTTACCGAGTTTCATTCTGGCAAGCGTCGCGACTACCCCGGCTGCCGAACCGACGATTGAGCGTGGCATCTACCTCGTGGAGGGACCCGCCGCCTGCGGCAATTGCCACAGCCCGATGGGGCCCGAAGGCCCCGTGCCCGACATGCATCTAGCCGGGCGCGTGGTCGAGGATCTGCCCGAATACACCGCCATCGCCCCGAACATCACGCCTGCGGGGGCGGTCGCGGATTGGTCCGACGCGGAACTGGCGCGCGCCATTCGCGAAGGCATTCGTCCCGATGGCAGCATCATAGGCCCGCCGATGCCGATCCCGCTCTATCGCGGGCTTTCGGACGACGATCTGATGAGCATGGTGATCTATCTGCGTCAGGTGCCCGCGGTCGAAAACGATCCGGGCGAGAGCCGCTACGACATCCCCTTGCCGCCGAGCTATGGCCCCCCGGTCGAACGCGTCAGCGCGCCCGAACCTGGGCCGACCGCGGACTACGGCGCCTATCTCGCCGGGCCGGTGGCGCATTGCATCGAATGCCATTCGCCCATGGGGCCGCAGGGCCCGATGAGCGAGACCCATACCGGGGCCGGGGGCTTCGAGTTCCATGGGCCGTGGGGCACGGTGATCTCGCCCAACATCACCTCGGGCGAGGACGGCATCGCCGATTATTCGGACGAGGAGCTGAAAGCGATGATTGCCAAGGGCCAGCGGCCCGATGGCGAACGGATGTCGCCGCCGATGCCCTTTGCGCATTATGCGAAGATGACGGCGAAGGATCTCGATGCCGTCATCGCCTATCTGCGGCAATTGCCGCCATTGCCTGACGGCGACGGGGCGAACTGAGGAACGGAACGAAACAGGGAAACTCTTTCCGTTTCATGCGCGGGCCAAAGAAAAACCGCCCCGGCCATTGGCCGGGGCGGTTCCATGTTCAGCGCGATGATCCGAAGATCAGGCCGCCGACTGCGCGAGGTTGCGCAGCACGTAATGCAGCACGCCGCCATTCTTGATGTAGTCGATCTCCACGGCCGTATCGATCCGGCAACGCAGCGTGATCTCCTTGGTGGAGCCGTCACCCATGGTGATCGTCGCGGCGACCTCCTGCAGCGGCTTCACGTCCGACAGGCCCTTGATCGACACGCTCTCCTCGCCGGTCAGGCCGAGCGATTTGCGGGTGTCGCCGCCGGTGAACTCGAACGGGATCACTCCCATGCCGACAAGGTTCGAGCGGTGGATGCGCTCGAAGTTCTCGGCGATGACCGCCTTGACGCCCAGAAGCGCCGTGCCCTTCGCGGCCCAGTCGCGCGAGGAGCCCGCGCCGTACTGCTCACCGCCGAAGATGACGAGCGGCTTGCCCTGCTCCTGCCACGCCATGGCGGCGTCGTAGATCGCCATCTGGCTGCCATCGGGGCCCTTGGTGTAGCCGCCTTCGACGCCGTCCAGCATCTCGTTGCGGATGCGGATGTTGGCGAAGGTGCCGCGCATCATCACTTCGTGGTTGCCGCGGCGCGAGCCGTAGGAGTTGAACTCCCGCACCGGAACCTGACGCTCGACGAGGTACTTGCCGGCCGGGGTGGTGTCCTTGAAGGAACCGGCGGGCGAGATGTGGTCGGTCGTCACCATGTCGCCGAGCACCGCCAGAACGCGGGCATCGTCGATGTCGTGGATCTCGCCCGGCTCCTTGGACATGTTCTGGAAGTAGGGCGGGTTCTGCACATAGGTCGATTGCGGCGGCCAGTCATAGGTCTCGCTGTCGACGGTATCGACCTCCTGCCACTTCTCGTCGCCCTTGAAGACATCGGCGTATTTCGACTGGAACGCCTCGCGGGTGACGGTCTTCTCGACCAGAGCGGCAATCTCGGCCTGCGAGGGCCAGATGTCCTTGAGATAGACATCCTTGCCGTTCTTGTCCTGGCCGATCGGGTCGCGGGTGATGTCGACATTCATGTCGCCGACCAGCGCATAGGCCACCACAAGCGGCGGCGAGGCGAGGTAGTTGGCGCGCACGTCCGGTGAAATCCGGCCCTCGAAGTTGCGGTTGCCCGACAGCACCGAGGTCGCGATCAGGTCGTTGTCGTTGATCGCCTTGGAGATTTCCTCCTCGAGCGGACCCGAGTTGCCGATGCAGGTGGTGCAGCCATAGCCCACGAGGTTGAAGCCGATCGCGTCGAGATCGTCCTGCAGGCCCGCCGCTTCCAGGTAGTGCGACACGACTTGGCTGCCCGGCGCCAGCGAGGTCTTGACCCACGGCTTGCGGTCGAGGCCCAGCTCGCGCGCCTTGCGCGCCACGAGGCCCGCGCCGATCATCACGTAGGGGTTCGAGGTGTTGGTGCACGACGTGATCGAAGCGATCACGATCGAGCCGTCATGCAGCTGGTAATGGCCGTCCTCGGTCGCGACGAAGCCGCGCTTGTGGTGGCCCTCGTCACCGGGGATCTTCTTCGGCTCGGGCTGGCCGCCTTCGCCTTCCCAGCGGATCTCGGAATTGGCCGAGGTGTCCTTGCCCTCGCGCTGGCCCTTCACGTATTCGCCGAAGGCCTGACCGGCGGCGTCGAGCGCGATGTGGTCCTGCGGACGCTTGGGGCCGGAAATGGCCGGGACGACCGTGCCCATGTCGAGCTCGAGCGTGTCGGTATAGACCGGCTCGTAGCCGGTGTCGCGCCACATGCCGTTTTCCTTGGCATAGGCTTCGACCAGCGCGATGCGGTCCTTGTCGCGGCCGGTCTGCTCCATGTAGCGCAGCGTTTCGGCGTCGATCGGGAAGAAGCCGCAGGTGGCGCCGTATTCGGGAGCCATGTTGCCGATCGTGGCGCGGTCGGCCAGCGGCACGTTGTCGAGACCGTCGCCGTAGAATTCCACGAACTTGCCGACGACGCCCTTTTCACGCAGCATCTGCACGACGCGCAGCACGAGGTCGGTGGCGGTGGTGCCTTCGACCATCTTGCCGGTCAGCTTGAAGCCCACGACCTCGGGGATCAGCATCGAGATCGGCTGACCGAGCATCGCGGCCTCGGCCTCGATGCCGCCCACGCCCCAGCCGAGAACGGCGGCGCCGTTGACCATGGTGGTGTGGCTGTCGGTGCCGACCAGCGTGTCGGGATAGGCGACTTCCTCACCGTTCTGGTCGGTGTCGGTCCACACGACCTGCGCGAGGTATTCGAGGTTCACCTGATGGCAGATACCGGTGCCCGGCGGCACGACGCGGAAGTTCTCGAACGCCTTCTGGCCCCATTTCAGAAACTGGTAGCGTTCGATGTTGCGCTCGTATTCGCGGTCGACGTTCATCTGGAACGCGCGCGGGTTGCCGAACTCGTCGATCATCACCGAGTGGTCGATCACGAGATCGACCGGGTTGAGCGGGTTGATCAGCTGCGCGTCGCCGCCCAGCGCCTTGATCCCGTCGCGCATCGCGGCGAGGTCCACCACGGCGGGAACGCCGGTGAAGTCCTGCATCAGCACGCGGGCGGGGCGATAGGCGATCTCGCGGGGGTTTTTGCCGCCATTGGCACCCCACTCGGCGAAGGCCTTGATGTCGTCCGTGGAGACGGAGAAGCCGCCATCCTCGAAGCGCAGCAGGTTTTCCAGCACGACCTTCAGCGCGGCGGGCAGGCGGTCGAAATCGCCAAGGCCCGCTTCGGTGGCGGCGGGGATGGAATAATACGACAGGCTCTGCGACCCGACCGTGATCTTGCGGCGGGTCTTGGCGCTGTCCTGGCCAACTTGAATCGGCATGAAGTGTCCCTTCTGGCTGCGAGCTGTGGGTCTGGCCCCGGTTCTGCCGCAAGGGCAGCAGGCGATCAAGGCCGTTGCCCGCTATGTATACAACGGCACACAAATGTCCAGATGCCGCCGCGCTCGCGCGGAACGCACGCGGCTCTCGCGGCGGCTTGATTGGCAACCGGGGCCGGAACGTCCTAGACCTGAAAGGGCATTTTCAAAGTCGGAGACGGAGCATGCGCGGATACATGGCGGCATTGAGCATCGCGGCGTGCCTTGCCCACGGGGCGGCGCAGGCGGATGCGCCGGTCGTGATCGAGCTGTTCACCTCCCAAGGCTGCTCCAGCTGCCCGCCCGCCGACAAAATGGTGCACGAGCTTGCAGAGCGCGAGGACGTCATCGCGCTTGGGTTGCACGTCGACTACTGGGATTACATCGGCTGGGCCGACAGCTTCGCGCATCCCGCCTTCACCAAGCGCCAGAAGGCCTATGCCGCCGCCGTGGGCGATCGCATGGTTTATACGCCGCAATTCGTCGTCGGGGGCATGGAGCGGATCGTCGGCGCCAAGCCGATGAAGGTGATGGAGGCGGTGATGGACCGCGTCGAGGCGCCGCGCAGCGTGGAGATGGAGGTCGCGCGCGACGGCGACCTGCTGCGAATCACCGCGCGGCGTCTCGATGGCGGCACGGACCCGCTGGTGGTGCAGCTCGTGCGCTTCATGCCCGAGGGGCGGGTGGCGATCGAGCGCGGCGAGAATGCGGGCCACGAGCTGACCTATGCCAATATCGTTACATCCTGGGACGTGGCGGCGCGCTGGGCCGATGGCGCGGCGTTTGAGGCCGAGCTGCCGGTCTCGGGCGAGCAACCCGGCGCGGTGATCGTGCAACAGGAGGGGCCGGGCGCGATCCTTGCTGCGGCGCGGCTGCCCTAGAGGCGCGCGGTCTTCCACCGGTTGTGCACCCAGAACCATTGCCCCGGATTGCGCCGCACCCGCGCCTCGAGCCGGGCGGTCGCCTCGTGCATCATCCCGGTCGGATCGCCATGCGCGATCGGAGCTTCGACCGCGACGTGAAACGACGTGCCATCGGCCTCGCGGGTGCCAAAATAGGGCACGAGCAGCGCGTCGAAGCGCAGCGCCAGCTCGGCGGCGGTAAGCGCGGTGCGGGCCGGGCGGCCGAGAAAGTCGATCTCCACGCCGCCACGATCATGTAGGTCGAACAGTATGGTCGCCATGCCACCGCCCTTGAGATGGCGCAGGAAACCGGTCAGCCCGCGCCGCCCCTTGGCAAACACCGGGCCCGACACGCCCTGCATCGTCGCGGCGTAGTGATCGTTGACGAAGCGGTTCGACATTTCACGGTAGAGCCCGCCGATCTCGTATCCCATGCCGGTCAGGACCCGGCGCGGCGCTTCGTGGTTGCCGAAATGGCCGGTGACAAAGATGACGGGGCGGCCTTCGGCGCGAGCGCGGGCGATGGCGTCGAGCCCCTCGGCCACCTGCGGTTGCGCCGGAAGGGCGCGGGCGAATTCCGCGCCGGAGTAGTTTTCGATCAGGGTGCGGCCGAGATTGTCGCAGACCGCGCGCGAGAGCGCATCTCGGCGCGAGGCGGCAAGATCGGGCCAGATCAGGCCGAGATTGGCACGCGCGCGGCGTCGATACCCGGCCAGCGGCCCGATCGCGCGCGCGGTAAGCGCGCCCATCGCCGCGACGCGCCGTTCATAAGGCAACGCCATCGCCGCGCCGATCGCGCCGCGCAGCACAAAATCCACCGCGCGGTCGCCCGCTCCGCGCCCGGAGGGGCGCTTTGCCTTTTCGCCTGCCGTCATGACCGTTCGCCCGTCCATCCGTATCCGCCAAGGCCATAGGACGCGCGGGGCCCGTTGCCAAGCCGGGCTCAGCCCGCCTGCTCGTCGCTGTCGGGGGTGACGAGCGCGATCTCACCGGCTTCGGCGGCGGCGCGGATCGCGGCGACGATCTCGCTCATCGCGGCTTCGCCCTCGACCTGCCGGATCGCGCCGCGCTCCGAGATTTCGTCGCGCAGCCCCTGCGCCATGCGCTGCGAGATGTTGTCGAGCAGGTGTGCGGCGGCGGCGGCAAAACCCGCGCCGAGCGTCTGCGCCGCGGCAAGCGCGGTGATCAGCACCGCCTGATCGACGCGGCGCAGCACGGCGGGCGCATGCGCGGGCGCGAGCCGGGCCGGAATGTCGGCGAAGGTGAAGATGGCGCGGCGCACGTCGCGCGCGAACCCCGGATCCTCGGCCTCGAGCCCGTCGAGCACGGCGTCGCGGGTGGCGCTGCCGCTGGAGTTCAGGATGTCGCCCAGCCGGTCAGGGGCGGGATGGGCAAAGGCCTGATCGGGCGGGCGGCAATGTTCGGCCGCCAGGGCGGCACCGATCCGGTCCACCGCCTCCGGACCGATGGTCGATGTCTGCGCCATCGCGTGGGTGATGCGCCGGGCCCGTTCGCCGGGCAGCAGCCCGAGAAGCTCCGCGGCCTTGACGACGGGCAGCTTGGACAGGGTGACGGCGGCGATCTCGGCGCATTCGCCGGTCATCAGCGGCACGAGATCGGGGCAGGGCAGCGCCGTCAGCCGGGCCCATGAATCATCATGGCGCGGCGGTCCGCTCTCGGCGCGCAGCCGCGCCGCCGTGGCCGGGCTGATCCGACCGTCGAGCGCCGCGAGCGCCCTGTCCATGCCGCCAGGCGCCGCGAGGCCGAGCCCCTCGATCCCGTCCGCGAATTCGGTCGCCACCGCCGACAGCGTCGCCCGGTCGACCAGCCGCAGCGCGCCAAGCTCGCGCGTCAGGCTGACCTGCACCTCTTCGGGCAGCGCCGCGAGGTCGAGTTTGCGCCCCTCTGTAATCATCAGCTGCACCACCATGGCAGCCTTGCGGCGGCGGCTCAGGGCGGGGGCGATGCCGACGGGACGCGCATCCGCGGCGTCGATGGGCTGTGCTGCTAACACGGGGGATGGCCTCCTGTTCGGGTTGTCGGTCGAGGCATAGTAGATCGGGGTAAACAACAGGTTCGCTTGCCGCCTCCCGGACAGGCCGCGCGTGGGGGACACGGGGATGCCGTGATGCGGCAGAGGCGTTTTTTCGCGCCGAACCTCGGGTGAGACCGCCCGGTCGCGGGCCTAGGGCCGCAATCTGCTTGAGATGAGGGCATCCCTGTTCGATAGTGGACATGTTGGGAAAGGTTATCCGTGCTGTCCTGTTTTGCAGTCGTCGTGCCATGCCCAAACGGCCATGTCCTGGGAGGGCGGACGATCACTACTGGCGTCACGAGCAGACCGATTGGGGGGATGACCCATCGAAATGGGCTCGGAAGATGAGCACCCGCATCGATACGGACCTGCTGGAGCGGATCGCTCCGGTCGGTTATTACATCGCGTTGCGGATCGGCTTTGCGTTTCCGCTCGAGGAAATCAACCGCCTGCCGCGTGAATGGGTCGACCTGTATATCGCGGAGCGGTTGATGCTCGACGATCCGGCGGTGCGCTGGGCCTACGCGCATCAGGGGGTCTCGCGCTGGAGCGCGCTGGACGACCCGCTCGGGATCTTTGCCAAGGCATGGCGGCTGGGCCTGCGCTATGGCGCGGTGGTCGCGGTGTCCGACGAGGCGAGCGGGATGCGTTCATTCGGCATCTTCTTGCGCGATGACCGGGAACTGAGCGACCGCGAGCTTGGCGTGCTCGAAGGCATGCTGCGGGGGCTGCACGAGGGCGCGGCGCCGCCGAGCAACCTGACACAGGCCGAGATCGAGGTGCTGCGGATGGTCAAGAATGGCTACAGGCTCAAGCAGATCGCCCATGCGCTGGGCGTCACCGAGGGCGCGATCAAGCAGCGGCTGAAGAACGCCCGCACCAAGCTCGGCGCCAATACCGCGACGCAGGCGGCGACGCTGGCGGCCGGGTTCGGCCTGATCTGAGGCGGGCGGTGGCGGGCCCGTAGGCCCGCCGCGCGGTCAGCCGAAAACGCGCGCGAAGATCGTGTCGACATGCTTGGTGTGGTAGCCGAGGTCGAACTTCTCCTCGATCTGATCAGGCGTCAGCGCGGCCGTCACCTCCGGGTCGGCCAGAAGCTCGGTCTTGAAATCCGCGCCCTGTTCCCAGACCTTCATCGCGTTGCGCTGCACGAGGCGGTAGGCGTCCTCGCGGCTCACCCCGGCCTGGGTCAGCGCCAGCAGCACGCGCTGGCTCATCACCAGGCCGCGGAACTTGTTCATGTTGTTGAGCATGGTCTCGGGGTAGATCACCAGCTTTTCGATCACGCCCGCCAGCCGGTTGAGCGCGAAGTCGAGCGTGACGGTCGTGTCCGGCCCGATCGCCCGTTCGACCGAGGAATGCGAGATGTCGCGCTCGTGCCAGAGCGTGACATTCTCCATCGCCGGGACCACCGACATGCGCACCAGCCGGGCGAGACCGGTCAGGTTCTCGGTCAGCACCGGGTTGCGCTTGTGCGGCATGGCGCTCGAGCCCTTCTGGCCCTTGGAGAAGAACTCTTCCGCTTCCAGCACCTCGGTGCGCTGCATGTGGCGGATCTCGGTGGCGATGTTTTCCATCGACGAGGCGATCACCCCGAGCGTGGCGAAGAACATGGCATGGCGGTCGCGCGGGATCACCTGCGTGGAGATGGTCTCGGGCGTCAGCCCCATCTTGGCGCAGACATGCTCTTCGACCGCCGGATCGATATTGGCGAAGGTGCCGACTGCGCCGGAGATCGCACCGGTGGCGATCTCCTCTCGCGCGGCACGCAGCCGGGCGAGGCCGCGATCCATCTCGGCATAGAAACGGGCGAAGGTGAGGCCCATGGTGGTGGGCTCGGCATGGATGCCATGGCTGCGGCCGATGCGCACCGTGTCCTTGTGCTCGATCGCGCGCGCCTTGAGGGCGGCGAGCACGCGCTCCATGTCCGCGATCAGGATGTCGGCGGCGCGGGTGAGCTGCACGTTGAAGGTGGTGTCGAGCACGTCCGACGAGGTCATGCCCTGATGCACGAAGCGCGCCTCGTCGGAGCCGACATGCTCGGCCAGATGCGTCAGGAAGGCGATCACGTCATGCTTGGTGACGGCCTCGATCTCGTCGATGCGGGCGACGTCGAACTCGACATCCTTTGCCTTCCAGACCGCGTCGGCGTTCTCGCGCGGGATGACGCCGAGATCGGCCATCGCGTCGCCGGCATGGGCCTCGATCTCGTACCAGATACGGAACTTGGTGGCGGGCTCCCAGATGGCGGTCATCTCGGGGCGGGAATAGCGGGGGATCATCGGCGCTCTCTCGGTCAAGGAGGGTTCGCCGCGGTCATAGGGGGATGGGGCCACTGGCACAAGGTCGCGACCTGACCCAGCGGCAGATCCGCCGGGTCGGCATCGCGGCGGGCCTAGAGACCGGGCAGGCCGCCCCCCACCGGCAGGCCCAGCGTCAGCATCAGCGCACCGGCCACGACGGCGCTGCCGGACCGGCCGCGCAGGCGCGCCAGCGACAGGCCGAGCAGGGTGCGCGGCTGGCGTTCGGCTTGCGCCTCTTCCTCGGTCGGGCGCAACGCCTCGCGGATGCGGCGCATTTCCTCGATCATCGGATGCAGCGCGGCGGGTGCGTCATTGGCCGGCCATGCGCGGTCGGCGGCCGGGCGCTTTTTCGGTCGCTCGGTGCGGTAGCCGGGGCGCTGCGGCCTGCGGGGCCTGCGCGGGCGCCCTTCGGGCACCTCGGGCGCCAGCTCCGACACCTGTTCGGCGGTCTCGGCGTCGTAGCGCGCGAGCATCCGGTCGATCTCGGCCGAGCTGGTGTGCAGGCCGGGACGGGACGGGTCGAGACCGGGCAGGGCGTCGACCAGCTCGTCGATCATCTCGACGCTGGCGATCCGCGCGCTGGTTTTCCACAGCATCCGGTCGGACATGAAGCGCGCATTGATCCGGTCGGCGAGCAGCCGGGTGATGGTGCCCTGGTGGCTGGCGATGCCGATCTGGCAGTCGCCGGTCTCGTCGGCGCCGACGCCGATGGTCAGGCAGGCGGCGTAGCGGCCGGTCATGGCCTGCGTGTAGGCCAGAATGATTCGGGCGTTGTCGAGCTCGAAGACCGCGACATCCTCGTGATCCCAGTTCAGGGCGCAATCGCGGGCGGGCAGGTCGTTCAGCGCAGTACGGAGATCATCGACGAGAGCGGGAAAATCGAGATCGGGGGCGCCGCGAAAAAGCAGCTGGGCAATGGTACTGGTGATCGGGTCTGCCATGGACCTGTCTCCAAGATGGTCGGCGCGTTGGCCGTATGAGTGGTTCATTCACCCTTGTTTAAGAAATGTGTTCTCGCTGCGCGCGAACGAGGGAATTAGAAAGGTCTCCGAGCGCGGATTGCCCCGGCTTTGCCGCATTCTCGCCCTGATGTGCGGCCCGTCAATCTCTCCGTCGCGGTCTGCCGGGCCGTTTCGGCACGCAAACGGGGCGCCCGTGGGCGCCCCGCATGGCCTCGATGCGGCGATCGCGGAGCGATCAGCAGCTGTAGTAGAGCTTGTACTCCACCGGGTGCGGCGTGTGCTCGTAGGCGTAGACCTCTTCCCACTTGAGCGCCATGTAGCCCTCGAGCTGGTCGCGGGTGAACACGTCACCGGCCAGCAGGAACTCGTGATCGGCCTCGAGCGCCTCGAGCGCCTCGCGCAGCGAACCGCAGACGGTCGGGATCTGCGCCAGTTCCTCGGGCGGCAGGTCGTAGAGATCCTTGTCCGAGGACGGGCCCGGATCGATCTTGTTCTTGATGCCGTCGAGACCGGCCATCAGCAGCGCCGAGAAGCACAGATAGGGGTTGGCGGCGGGGTCGGGGAAGCGGGCCTCGACGCGCTTGGCCTTCGGGCTTTCGGACCACGGGATCCGCACGCAGCCCGAACGGTTGCGGGCCGAATAGGCGCGCAGCACCGGGGCTTCGAAACCGGGGATCAGGCGCTTGTAGCTGTTGGTGGTCGGGTTGGTCAGCGCGTTGAGCGCCTTGGCATGCTTAAGGATGCCGCCGATGAAGTAGAGCGCCTCCTGGGAAAGGTCGGCATATTTGTCGCCCGCGAAGAGCGGCTTGCCGTCCTTCCAGATCGACATGTTGACGTGCATACCCGAGCCGTTGTCGCCCGAGATCGGCTTGGGCATGAAGGTCGCCGACTTGCCGTAGGCCTGCGCCACGTTGTGGATGACGTATTTGTACTTCTGGATCTCGTCGGCCTGGTGGGTCAGGGTGCCGAAGATCAGGCCCAGCTCGTGCTGGCACGACGCCACCTCGTGGTGGTGCTTGTCGACCTTCATGCCCATGCGCTTCATGGTCGAGAGCATCTCGCCGCGCATGTCCTGCGCGTCGTCGATCGGGTTGACCGGGAAATAGCCGCCCTTGACGCCCGGACGGTGACCGGTGTTGCCGACCTCGTATTCGGTGTCGGTGTTCCAGGCGCCGTCAATCGCGTCGACCTGGAACGAGACCTTGTTCGAGGTCACGGCGAAGCGGACATCGTCGAAGATGAAGAACTCGGCCTCGGGGCCCATGAAGGCGGTGTCGCCGATGCCCGACGACTTGAGATAGGCCTCGGCCTTGAGCGCGGTGCCGCGCGGGTCGCGGTCATAAGGCTCGCCGGTGTCGGGCTCGACCACGGTGCAGTGGATGCACAGCGTCTTCTCGGCGTAGAACGGGTCGATATAGGCGCTGTCGAAGGCCGGCATCAGCTTCATGTCGGACTGGTCGATCGACTTCCAGCCGGCGATCGAGGAGCCGTCGAACATGAAGCCTTCCTCGAGGAAGTCCTGGTCGACGAGGTCCGAGACCACGGTGACGTGCTGAAGCTTGCCCTTGGGGTCGGTGAAGCGGATGTCGACGTATTCGACCTCCTCGTCCTTGATCATCTTCAGAAGCTTGGTGCTGTCCATCTGAGTGCTTTCCCTGTTGTCTCGTGTCATGGAAGGGGGCGCGCCGACGGGGCCGGGCTCCCTTGCCGGTCCATCAGATCGCGTCGTCGCCGAATTCGCCGGTGCGGATGCGGATCGCCTGTTCGACGGGCGACACGAAGATTTTGCCGTCGCCGATCTTGTCGGTCTTGGCGGCGTCGACGATGGCGGCGATCGCGCGCTCGACCTGATCGTCGGGCAGAACCACCTCGACCTTTACCTTGGGCAGGAAATCGACCACGTATTCGGCCCCGCGATACAGCTCGGTATGGCCTTTCTGGCGCCCGAAGCCCTTCACCTCGACGACCGAAAGACCTTGCACGCCAGCCTCCTGGAGCGCCTCCTTCACCTCGTCGAGCTTGAACGGCTTGATGATCGCCTCGATCTTCTTCATGTCGCGCGACTCCCTTGCATCCGCGTTCTCTGGGGTGAAACCATGCCGATCACACCATCTCAATCGCCTGCCCGGGCGGTGCCGTGGCCCGGCCCCGAAAATCCGCAGGCGTGATTAAAAATTGTGCAACTTGGGTGCCATAGATGCATTTTGAAAACTCCGCACCTCTCACGCGCCACGAATCTGCCCGTTCGATGGGCAGTCTCGACGGCGCGACGCTGCTGAGCGCCGCGGAAATGCGCGATGCCGAGGCGCGCGTGATCGCGGCGGGCACGCCCGGCGCGGTGCTGATGGAGCGGGCGGGCGCGGCCGTGGTCGCGGCGATCGCGGCGCGCTGGCCTGACCTCGGGCCCGGCGCGCGGGCCTGCGTGCTGTGCGGACCGGGCGGCAATGGGGGCGATGGCTACGCGGTGGCGCGGCTGCTGGCGGCGCGGGGCTGGCGGGTGGAGCTGTATGCCTTCGCGCCCGCGCAGCATGAGGACGCGCGCGCGCAGGCGCGCTTGTGGCAGGGCATGGGGCCCATCGCGGTTTGGGACGGGGCGGCAAAGGCGGCGGCAGAGGCCGATCTCGTGGTCGATGCGCTGTTCGGCCTCGGCCTGACGCGGCCCTTGGGCGCGGCATTCGATGCCCTGCTCGATGCGCGGCCATGCCGGGTGGTCGCGATCGACCTGCCATCGGGGCTGTGCTCGGATAGCGGCAGGGCGATCGGCGGGCGCTGCGTCGAGGCCGATCTCACCGTGACCTTCCACGCCCCCAAGCGCGGCCAGGTCCTGGCGCAGGGGCCCGATCTGTGCGGTGTGCTCGATATCCGCGACATCGGGCTTGAGGAGGGACCGAAGGCACGGGACGGTGCCGTGACACTGACCCGTGCGCCCGAGCGGCTCGGCAAGATGTCGGGGCACAAATACGGCTACGGTCACGCGCTCGTGCTGTCGGGCGGGGTCGGGCGCGGCGGCGCGGCGCGCATGGCGGCGCGGGCGGCGCTTCGGATCGGCGCGGGGCTGGTGACCATCGCCTGCCCCCCGGCCGCGCTTCAGGAAAACGCCGCCCGGCTCGACGCGGTGATGCTGCGCTCTTTGCGCAATGCCGAGGCGCTGGATGCGCTGTTGCAGGACCCGCGGCTGAACGCGCTGTTGCTCGGGCCGGGGCTTGGCCTGCGCGCGCGGGAGAGCGATCTCGTGGCGCGGGCCTTGGCGGCGGGCCGCGCGCTGGTGCTCGACGCCGATGCGCTGACGCTGATCGCGCAGGATACGGCCCTGCGCGATGCGCTGCATGCGGACTGCCTTCTGACCCCGCATGACGGGGAGTTCGCCCGGCTGTTTCCCGATCTCGCCGACCGCATGGGGGGCGAGGCCGCCACCGGCCCGGCCTATTCGCGTATTGACGCGGTGCGCGAGGCGGCGGCGCGCGCGGGCTGCACGGTGCTGCTCAAGGGGCCCGACACGGTGATCGCTGGGCCGGACGGAAGGGTGCGTGTCAATGCGGGCGTCTACGGCCGCGCCGCGCCATGGCTCGCCACTGCAGGGGCGGGCGACGTTCTGGCGGGGATCGCGACGGGGCTGATGGCGCGGGGCCGGACGGGATTCGACGCGGGGCAGGAGGCGGCATGGCTGCATGTCGCGGCGGCGCGCCGTTTCGGGCCGGGGCTGATCGCCGAGGATATCCCCGATATCCTGCCCGCGCTGATGCGCGAAATGGGCCTGTGAGGTCGCAACGGCAGCCCGCATTTTTTCCCGTGGCGCGCGGCTTCGCGCTTTGCTAGACAGCGCCGAGATTTCCGGGGGGCGCGTCGCGCCTCTCTGACAGACATGCGGGTGTGGCGGAACTGGTAGACGCACTTGGTTTAGGTCCAAGCGCCGCAAGGCGTGGGGGTTCGAGTCCCTTCACCCGCACCAAGAAACACGACTGAGAAAAGGACGACAGATGCAGGTCACCGAGACCCTCAACGACGGCCTCAAGCGCGGCTACACCATCACGCTGCCCGCCGCCGAACTGGACGCCAAGGTGCAGGAAAAGCTGGTCGAAGCCCAGCCCGAGGTCGCCATGAAAGGCTTCCGCAAGGGCAAGGTGCCGCTGTCGCTGCTGAAAAAGCAGTTCGGCCCCCGCGTGCTCGGCGAAGCCATGCAGGAGAGCATCGACGGCGCGCTGTCGAACCACCTCGAAGAGAGCGGCGATCGCCCGGCGATGCAGCCCGAGGTGAAGATGGCCAATGACGACTGGAAGGAAGGCGACGACGTTGAGGTCACCGTGGCCTACGAAAAGCTGCCCGAGATCCCCGAGACCGACTTCTCCGACATCGCGATCGAGCGGCTGAAGGTCGTGGCCGACGACGCCGCGATCGACGAGGCGCTGGGCAACCTCGCCGAGACCGCGCAGAACTTCGAGGACAAGGACGGCGCCGCCGAAGAGGGCGACCAGGTCGTCATCGATTTCCTCGGCAAGATCGACGGCGAAGCCTTTGAAGGCGGCGCGGCCGAGGATTATCCCCTCGTGCTCGGCTCCAACTCCTTCATCCCCGGCTTCGAGGATGGGCTGAAGGGCGTGAAGGCCGGCGACGACAAGAACGTCGAGGTCAACTTCCCCGAGGATTACCAGGCCCCGAACCTCGCCGGCAAAGCCGCCGTGTTCGAGTGCAAGGTCAAGGCCGTGAAAGCCCCGCAGAAGGCCGAGATCGACGACGAGCTCGCCAAGAAGTTCGGCGCCGAGGATCTCGCCGGTCTCAAGGCGCAGATCGCCGAGCGCCTGGAAGCCGAGTATTCCGGTGCCAGCCGCGCGGTCGCCAAGCGCAAGCTGCTCGACATCCTCGACGAGAAGGTGTCGTTCGACCTGCCGCCGAGCCTGGTCGAGGCCGAGGCCAAGCAGATTGCGCACCAGCTCTACCACGAGGAGCACCCCGAGGATCACGGCCACGACCATGGCGAGATCGAGCCCACGGATGAGCACAACAAGCTCGCCGAGCGCCGCGTGAAGCTCGGCCTGCTGCTGGCCGAGATCGGCCAGAAGGGCGAGATCCAGGTCACCGACCAGGAGCTGACCCAGGCGATCCTCAACCAGGCGCGCCAGTATCGCGGCCAGGAGCGGCAGTTCTTCGAGTTCGTCCAGCAGAACCCGCAGATGCGCCAGCAGATCCAGGCCCCGATCTTCGAGGACAAGGTCATCGACCACATCCTCGAGCAGGCCAAGGTCGACGAGAAAGAGGTCTCCAAGGAAGATCTCCAGAAGGCCGTCGAGGCGCTCGACGACGAGGCCTGAGCCTCAACCGTTTCTTGAAACGCGAAAGGGCCGCCCCGAGGGGCGGCCCTTGTCGTTTGCGTCGTTTGGCGGCCGGGGTGGCGCGGGTTCAGCTGTAGGCGCCGGCCGAATATGTCAGCTCGTAGCTGTGGCTGTAGATCTCGAAGACGACTCCGAAGGGGTCTTCGACATAGACCATGCGGTAAGGTTTCTCGTCGGGGAAATATTCGCGGATCGGCATCCGCTGCTTGCCACCGGCGGCGACGATCTTCTCGACCAGGCCTTCTACGTCGGGGTCCTGGATCGCGAAGTGGAACGTGCCGTGACGGCGGAAGTCGAGATTGTCCTCGGGCGCGTAGTTGCCGTCGAATTCGAACAGCTCCAGCCCGATCCGGTCGGCGGTGGCGAGATGCGCGATCCGCAGCTTGTTCCAGCCCGCGCCGAGCACGTCGGTGCACATCCGGCCGATGTCGCTGTCATCCTCGACCACCGGGGTCGGCTGCATGATCACGTAAAGGCCCAGCACCTCGGTATAGAACTTCACGGCGGCGTCGAGATCCGGGACCGACAGGCCGATATGCGAAAAGGCGCGGGGGGCGGGGGTGTTGGTCATGGCGAAAGCTCCAATCCGATTGCGTTCGATCCCTAGCTAGGCTTGACCGCGCCGCATGTGAAATTATCGTTTGCGATGATATCGATAACATTTTGGAATGATGAATGCTGAACGCCCAGTGGCTCGAGAGCTTTGCGGTGCTGTGCGAGACCGGTCATTTCACCCGCGCCGCGCAGCGGCTGAACATGACGCAGCCCGGCGTGTCGCAGCAATTGCGCAAGCTCGAGGCGCAGGTCGGGCAACCGCTGCTGACCCGGCAGAACAAGGGGTTCACCTTGACCCCCGCGGGCGAAGAGGTGCTGGCGCTGGCGCAGGCGCGTCGGGCCGAAGAGCGGCGGCTGCGCGAGGCGATCCGCGCCGATGACCCGGCGGCCGGCGAGGTGGCGGTGGCCAGTTCGGGCAGCTTTGCCATGGCGTTGCAGCCGGCCTTCTGGCCGCTTTTGCGCGAGGCGCCGGGGCTGGCCCTGCGGCTGGAAGCCGCGCCGCAGCGCGCGGTTCTCGATGGCGTGGCCGAAGGGCGGTTCGACCTCGGCGTGGTCGATCACGCGCCGGGCGATCCGCGTCTCGCGGCCGAGCGGATCGGCCGCGAGACGCTGTGCCTGCTGTTGCCGGCCACGGCAGGACACGAGACGCCCGGTTTTGCCAATCTGCAGGCGCGCGGCTTCATCGCCCATCCCGATGGCTGGCTGTATGCCGAAGAGCTGTTCCCGGCCAACTTCCCGGACGAATTCCGCGGCGCCGAACAGCTCGCAGTGCGCGCCTTCGTCAACCAGATCGGCCAGATCCCGGCCCCGGTCGCCCACGGGGTGGGGTACACGCTGTTGCCGCTGAGCGGGGTGGAGGCCTTTTCGGGGCGCGACAGGATCACGATCGCCCGGCTGCCTGTGCCGCGGCACCGCGAATTGTGGCTGCTGCGGCGGCGGGGGCGGGTGTCGCCCGCGCGGGTCGAACGGGTGGCGGATCTCGTGGCGCAGGTGGCCGCGCGGCTGCAGCCGCGCGCAGGCTGATGCGAGAAGGGCGCCCCGCATGGGACGCCCTCTCGACCTGTGCAGCAGGTCTTGGAAATCGTTTCGGCTCAGCTGCCCCAGCTGCGCACGGCGCCGCAATCCATGTGGACGAAATTCGAGCTGGAATACTTGCCCACCCCGCCGGCCTTGCAGGCCGCGGCGGCGCGCGCCATCTGGCTGACCGAGCGGCTGGCGAGCCGCAGGTCGGCGGCCTGGCCCTTGAGGTGCAGGGAATTCTTGGCGACGCCGGAGGAGCGGCTGCGCAGCATCGCGTTGGTGGCCGGCGAGCGGTAGCCCGACAGAAGCATGTAGGGTTCGCTCGACTCGAGCAGCTTGTGCGAGGCGGCCATGATGTCGACGGTGCGGGTGTCGATGTCCATCATCTGGTTGTTGCGCCAGTCGCGCATGAAGACGTTGATCTCGCGGATCGCCTCGGCGATGTAGTCGCCCTCGATCCAGTAGATCGTGTCGATCTTCTCGCCGGTCCGTTCCGAATACATGCTGATCCGACGCACGTCGCCCGCGCGCCTGAGGAACCCAGCGGCATTGGAGTAGGTGGGTGCTGCGGTGACTGCCGTGGCCGCGAACGCGCCAAGGAGACCGCGACGGGTCATGCCCGCCGAGCGAAGATTGTTCATCATGTGAGCGCCTGTCCCGTCGCTTACCTGTGGGCCCGCAGTTTCACGGGCGTTTTTGTCATCCGTCCCCAGATGCAGCCCCTCTATCGCATGAGTGGCCGACTCGACCAAGGCCGGTTATCCGATAACAGGGTGAAGAAAGTCCAAATCGGCGGGAACTTGCGCAAGAGGCGCGGTGTTGACCCGAGGTTCGTCCGATCTGCGGCGCAATTGCCACGAGGCAAGCCTCTTGATGCGCGAACCGATGGCCGGGCGGAGCGCCGGTGTCTATGTCCGATGCAGGATCCTGCGCGATCCGTCCCAAAGTCTTGGTGTTGCATGTCTTTATCGTCCCGTCCTCGCTTCGCCACCCTGTTGCGCGGGCTGGTTCTGCCCGCCGGTCTCGCGCTGAGCCTGTCATTGCCGACGGCGGGGCAGGCGCAGGTGAGCCCGTTCCGGCAGGCCGTGGCCGAAGCCGTGGCGGGGCGGGGCGATCTTGCACCGAGCTACCGCGCCCGCGGTTTCGCCGGGATCTGGACCGGCGCCGATGCCGCGGCCATCGCCCGCCGCAACGCGCTTTTGTCGGCGCTGTCGCGCGCCGGGGCGCATGGGTTGCCGGTCTCGCGCTACGATCCCGAGGCGCTTGTCGCCAAGCTGCGCGCCGCGCGCAGCCCCGAGGAGCGGGCCGAGATGGATGTGGAGATGACCCGCGCCTTCCTGCGCTATGCCCGCGACGTGCAGACCGGGCTTCTGGAGCCGGGCCGCGTGGTCGAGCTGATCCGCCGCGAGGTGCCGCTGCGCGATCCGGCGGAAACGCTCGCGGGGTTCCTCGAGGCCGAGCCCGCGGCATTTTTGCGCGCGCTTGCGCCCGGCACGCTCGAATACGGGCGGCTGATGCGGGCACGTGCCGAATTGCAGCGCGCGCTTGACGCGGGCGGCTGGGGGCCGCGCGTGCCCGAAACCAAGATCGCCGCCGGTGACAGCGGCCCGGCGGTCGTGGCGCTGCGCGACCGGCTGATCGCGATGGGCGACCTTGCCCCGACCACCAGCGCAAGAATGGACGCGCCGCTGATCGCCGCCGTGCGCGCCTTTCAGGCCCGCAACGGGCTCGCCGTCGATGGGGTGGTTGGACCCGGCACCCGCGCCGAGCTGAACCGCTCCGCGGAGGAACGGCTGCAATCGGTGCTCGTCGCGATGGAACGCGAACGCTGGACCAACATGGAGCGCGGGCAGCGCCACGTGCTGGTCAACCTCACCGATTTCAGCGCCACCATCATCGATGACGGGCAAGAGACGTTCCGCACCCGCTCGGTGATCGGCGCCGAGGCTTCGGACCGCCAGACGCCCGAGTTTTCCGATGTCATGGAGCACATGGTCATCAACCCGAGCTGGTACGTGCCACGCTCGATCGTGGTGGGCGAATACCTGCCGCAGCTCAAGCGCAACCGCAACGCCGCAAGCCAGATCCTGATCACCGACCGGTCGGGCCGCGAGGTGCCGCGCAGCTCCATCGATTTTTCGCGCTATGACGAACGCAGCTTTCCCTATTCGATGCGGCAGCCGCCTTCGAATTCCAATGCGCTGGGTCTCGTGAAATTCATGTTTCCCAACCGCTACAACATCTATCTCCACGACACCCCGGCGAAATCGCTGTTCGGGCGCGAAAGCCGCGCCTTCAGCCATGGCTGCGTCCGGCTCAACGATCCGTTCGAGTTCGCCTATGCGCTTCTCGCGGCGCAGGAGGACGATCCCGAAGGTTTCTTCCGGTCACGGCTCGCCACGCAGCGCGAGGCACGGGTCGTGCTCGATGCGCCGGTGCCGGTGCACCTGATCTACCGCACCGCCTTCACCGATGCGGAAGGGCGGTTGCAGTTCCGCCGCGACGTCTATCGCCGCGACCGGACAATCTGGGACGCGCTGGCCCGCGCGGGGGTGGCGATCTCGCGCCCGGCAAGCTAGATCCTCTTCGAAACGCAAGGGGATCGTCATGGATTACACGCTGAGCGACATCGCCACCGCGCTGGAGGCCGAGCTGCAGGGCGACGGCAATCTGCGCGTCACCGGTGCCGCCGAACCGGGCATGGCGGGCGAGGGCGATCTCGCGCTCGCCATGTCGCCGAAATGGGCCGATGCGCTGGGCCAGGGCCGGGCCAGGGCGGCGCTGGTCTGGCCCGGGGCCGATTGGCGGGCGATGGGGCTCGAAGGCGTGGTGATCGCGCCGCGCGGGCGGCTCGCCATGGCGCGGCTGACGCGGCTTCTGGACACCCCCGAGGCCGCAGCCGGCATCCACCCCTCCGCCGTGGTCGACCCGTCGGCCGAGATCGGCGCGGGCGTCAGCATCGGGCCGCTCGCGGTGATCGGCGCGGGCGCGGTGATCGGCGCAAACGCAAAGATCATGGCGCAGGCCTCGATCGGGCCGAACGTGCGGCTCGGGGTGGATGCGCTGATCCATTCGGGCGCGCGGCTGGGCCGGGGCGTGGTCGCGGGCGACCGGCTGATCGTGCAGCCCAACGCGGTGATCGGCGGCGACGGGTTTTCCTTCGTCACCGAGGATGCGAGCCACGTGGAAACCGCGCGCGCCGAGCTGGGGCAGGGCACGGTGTCCGAGGACAGCGACCCGACCTGGCACCGGATTCACAGCCTCGGCGCCGTGTCCCTGGGCGACGACGTGGAAATCGGCGCCTGCGCCACGGTCGATGCGGGCACTATCCGGCCCACGCGGATCGGCCATGGCACCAAGATCGACAACCTCGTGCAGGTCGGCCACAACTGCGTCATCGGCGATCACTGCCTGCTGTGCGGCCATGTCGGCCTCGCCGGGTCGGTGACGATCGGCGATCGCTCGGTGCTCGGCGGCAAGGTGGGGGTGTCGGACAATCTCACCATCGGCGCCGATGTCGTGCTTACCGGCGGTTCGATCGTGTTGTCGAACGTGCCCGCGGGCCGGGTGATGATGGGCTACCCGGCGACCAAGATCGACACCCAGGTCGAAAGCTACAAGGCGCTGCGCCGCCTGCCGCGGCTGATGCGTGACCTCGCGGCCTCCCGCAAGGGATGAAAACGGCCATTCATGGTTCCAATGCGGCGTTGCAGCGACTAGATCGGTCTCGGATCATTCAGTTGCAGGGGGCGCGGACCACATGGATGTGCGCGACAAGGTGATTGCCATCATCGCCGAGCAGGCGATGCTCGAGCCGGGCGACGTGACGCCCGGCCAAAGCCCGGCCGATCTCGGCATCGACAGCCTCGGCCTCGTCGAAAGCATCTTTGCCATCGAAGAGGCCTTCGACATCTCGGTGCCGTTCAACGCGAACGCCCCCGAGCAGGGCGATTTCGACATCTCCTCGGTCGCGGCGATCGCCGATGCCGTGGAGCGGTTGGTGCAAGAGCAGCACGCCAGCGCATGACCGGGCGCATGAGCGGCGGAGCCCGGCGCGTCGTCATCACCGGCGCGGGCACCATCAACAGCCTCGGGCACGACGTTGCTTCAACCCTCGCCGCGATGCGCGAGGGGCGCTGCGGCATCGGCCCGTTGAACCTGCGCGACGTGGAGCGGCTCTCGGTGCAGATCGGCGGTCAGGTCCGCGATTATGACGAATACGCCCATTTCAACCGCCAGCAGATCGCGCTCTACGACCGTTTCACCCAGTTCACGCTGCTCGCCGCGCGGCAGGCGATGGCGCAGTCGGGCATCTCGTTCACGGATGAGGAAAGCGAGATGTCGGGCGTCGTGCTCGGCACCGCCGGTGGCGGGGTCAACACGTGGGACGAGAATTACCGCACCGTCTATGAGGAAGGGAAGAACCGGGTTCATCCCTTCGTGGTGCCGAAGCTGATGAACAACGCCGCCGCCAGCCATGTCAGCATGGAGTACAACCTGCGCGGCCCGAGCTTTACCGTCGCCACGGCCTGCTCCAGCTCGAACCATGCGATGGGGCTGGCCTTTCAGATGATCCGCTCGGGCATGTGCCGTGCCATGCTGACCGGCGGCTCCGAGGCGATGCTCTGTTTCGGTGGGGTGAAGGCCTGGGAGGGTCTCAGGGTGATGTCCAAGGACGCCTGTCGCCCGTTCAGCGCCAACCGCAACGGCATGGTGCAGGGGGAAGGCGCAGCGGTCTTCGTGTTCGAGGAGTACGAGAACGCCCGCGCCCGCGGCGCCGAGATCCTGTGCGAGGTGGCGGGCTTCGGCATGACGGCGGACGCCGCCGATATCGTGATGCCCTCGGCGCAGGGCGCCGAGCGGGCGATGCGCGGCGCGATGCGCGACGCGGGGCTGACCCCTGAGCAGGTCGGCTACATCAACGCCCACGGCACCGGCACCGCGGCCAACGACAAGAGCGAATGCGCCTCGGTCGCGCATGTCTTCGGCGCGGCGGCGGATCGGCTGATGATTTCCTCGACCAAGTCGATGCATGGCCACCTGATCGGCGGCACCGGCGCGGTGGAGCTGCTGGCCTGCATCATGGCGCTGCGCGACGGCGTGATCGCGCCGACCATCGGTTACGAGGAGCCGGACCCGGAATGCGCGCTCGACGTGGTGCCGAACGTGGCGCGCGAGGCGCGGGTCGAGGCGGTGTTGTCGAATGCCTTCGCCTTCGGCGGGCTCAACGCGGTGCTGGCGCTGCGCGCCGCCTGATCCGGGCGGGACGATGCAGAAAGGGCGCGGCCTCGGGATCGAGGCCGCGCCCTTCGCGTGGTGTGGGGCGGTGTCTTACTGCGCCTTGGCGCTGACCGCGTCGAAGCCCGCGGTGAAGCCCGACAGCGACATGTCGAGATTCACTTCCTGGTCGGGGGCCGCGACGGGCACGATGCGCAGCATGCCCGCGCGGCCCCGCTTGAAGGCGCTGAGCTGCTGCTCGGAGAGCCCGAAGCGCGACACGCAGCCGGCGGCGTTGCAGAAGCTGAACGGGTAGCGCGCGGCTTCGCCGCCATCGATCGAGATCGACAGCGCCTCGGTCAGAAGCGTGCCAAGCGGCGCGGTGACCGTCACGCCTGCCGCGGCCTGCGCCTGCGCCGAAAGCGGCAGCACGGTGACCTCGGCCACGGCATTGCCTTCGCCGTCCTCGAGCAGCTGGTAAAGCTGGCACGGCTCGGTTTCGCCCTCTTCCACGCGCATGCAGCGCAGCGACCAGTCGCCATGGGTTTCCGCGACATAGGGCTGGCCCGGACGCTCGGAGGCGGGGGCATCGGCCTGCGCGGTCTCCGCGCCGGTTTCGGCAGCGGGTGCGACGGGGGTGTCCGGTTCGGCGGGGGCTTCGGCCTGCTCCGGTGCATCGGGGGCGTCGGTCTGGGCCGGCGCGGCGGGGGCTTGCGGGGCCTCGGGCGTGGAGGTGTCCTGCGCGGCCAGCGGGGTGGAAAGGGCCAGCAGCGCCACGCTGGCCAGCAGTGTCAGTCGGTTCGGCATGTGTCGCGATCCCGTTCTATCAGTGTTTGGACGCGGCTTAACACGGGCCCCCGAGGCTTGTCAGGCGGGAAAGAGGCGTGGGAACGGCAGTTTAGCGCCGACGCAGAAAAAAGGGGCCGCGTGGCGACCCCTTTTTCCTGTTCTCCCTGTCGGACTTGGCCGACTAATTGCCCGGACGCTACGAGAAGCCGGGCGCGACGTCAACCGGTATCAGCGGTCAACCTCCCGCAGGGCCAGCAAAAAAAGACCGCGCCCGAAGGCGCGGCAAGTCTGACAGGGAGGACGCCGGGCGACATGCCCGACCCCACCATCATGCCACGAATTGGTTACCGTGGCATTGACGGAAAAGTATTGGAATACGGTTCATCCGAGCGCCTGTGTCCTCCTCGCACGGTTTCGCGGCGCGCCTGCACCCATGGGTGGAATGTACGATTTTAGACAAAACCCAGAGTTCAGCTCTGCTGACGGAACGGAAACAATCGTGTAACGTTTTTGACACGGGAGCCGAAAATCAAACATGGGAGGAACCGCATGCATTCGAAGGTCGAGGAACTCTGGGCTTTGGAGAAGCGGAACTGGCTCGACGGCGCCGACTTCTACGAGCGCCAGCTCGCCCCTGACGCCGCCATGGTCATTCCCTATCCCGAGGCTCGCAAGGATCGTATCGCCGCGCTGAGCGGCAAGTGTCCGGCCCGGCAATGGGAGGCGGTCGAGCTGTACGACCAGAGCGTGACCCAGCGCGGTGAAACCGTTTTATTGAGTTACCGGGTGGTGGCCTGGCGCGATTGCTGCGCGGCACCTCTGCGCGCCCGCTGCGCCTCCACCTATCTTGACGATGACGGCAGCTGGCTTCGGCTGTCGCACGAGCGCGAAACGCTTGAGGTCGAAGAGACGCAAGGCAAGGTGTCGATCCTGAGGCGGCCGGAACGTCCCGAGCCGCGGCTCGGGGCGGCCTGAAACAGGCCACGGCGCCGCCAGCCTTGCTGGCCATGAAGGACGAAGCAGCAGGCCAGCCCGCACCCGCGGGCTGGCCTTTGGCTTGGGGTCAGACGGGTTCGAGCGGCCGGATCTTCAGCGTGGCGAGCCGGTTCTCCTCCTTGGCGATCACCTCGAAGCGGAATCCGTGAAAGCTGAACACCTGTCCTTCGGTCGGGATCATCTGCGCCTCGTGGATCACGAGGCCCGCGATGGTGTTGGCCTCCTCGTCGGGCAGGTTCCAGTCCTGCCGCCGGTTGAGATCGCGGATCGTCATGGAGCCGTCGATCACATAGGCGCCGTCCTCGGTCATCGCGATCGGCTCCTCGCGCTCTGCGTCGAATTCGTCGGAAATTTCGCCGACGATCTCTTCGAGGATGTCCTCGAGCGTGATCAGCCCGCGCAGCGCGCCGTATTCGTCCACCACCAGCGCGAAATGCGTGTGGCGGCGCAGGAACTGGCGCATCTGGTCGTCGAGCGTCGTCGTCTCGGGGATGAAATAGGGGGTCATCGCGACATCCATGATGTCGAAATTCTCCAGCTCGGCGGTGTCGACCGCGCCGTCGGCCATCATCTTGTGCATCGCGCGCAACAGGTCCTTGGCGTGCAGGATGCCGACGATGTTCTCGGGCTCGTCGCGGTAGAGCGGCAGCCGGGTGTGCGGGCTGTCGAGACACAGGGCGAGGATCTCGGTGGCGGGCAGGCCCGCGTCGATCATCGCGATGTTCGAGCGATGCAGCATCACCTCCTCGACCGTGCGGTCGCCCAGATCGAGCGCGCCGAGGATGCGGTCGCGGTCCTCGCGGTCGACCACGCCTTCTTCGTGGCCAAGCGAAAGCGCGCCCGCGATCTCCTCGCGCACCGCGAGGATGGCGGTGTCGGGGTCGGTGCGCACGCCAAACAGGCGCAGCAGCGCCCGCACCAGCACCTGCACCGCCGAGACCACGGGGGCGAAGATCAACACGACGATGCCGATCGGCCGGGCCACGGCGCTGGCCATCGTCTCGGCATTGGTGATGGCGTATGTCTTGGGCAGCACCTCGGCGAAGATCAGCACCAGAAGCGTCATCACCAGCGTTGCCGCCGCGACGCCGCTGTCGCCGAAGACGCGGGTGAGAAGGGCGGTCGCGAGCGAGGTGGCAAGGATGTTGACCACGTTGTTGCCAAGCAGCACCGAGCCGATAAGCCGCTCGTTGTCCTCCGTGACGTCGAGCGCCTGCGCCGCGCCCTTGGAGCCGCGATCGGCGGCGGCGCGCAGCTTGCCGCGCGAGGCGGCGGTGAGCGCGGTCTCCGAGCCCGAGAAAAAGGCCGAGGCCACCAGCAGGAGGAGGATCGCGATGCTGGTGATCCAGAAGGCGGCGTCTAGGGCGGTATCCATGGGGTCCTTCGCGAAATTGGCTGTTTGCCATGAGTTATGGGCCGGTGGCGTTCGGGTTCAACCCTCGCCGCGCGGGCGCTGGCGGGCCAGCGGGTGGTGATCATGCACGAGCGCGCTCAGTCGCTCGCTCTGCACATGGGTGTAGATCTCGGTCGTTGACAGGTCCGCATGGCCCAAAAGCGCCTGAATCGCCCGAAGATCGGCCCCACCCGCGAGCAGATGGCTCGCGAAGGCGTGGCGCAGAACGTGCGGCGTGACCTGATCGGGCGCGATGCCGGCGGCGACGGCCAGCTCCTTGACCATGACGAAAAAGCTCTGCCGGGTAAGATGGCCGTCGCGGCCCCGTGCCGGAAACAGGAATTTCGAACCGGGCTTACCGGCGGCGGTGGCGGCCGTCTCGGCGGCATCGCGCCGCGCCAGCCAGGCCGTGACGGCGGCGCGCGCAGGCCGCGACAGCGGCACCAGCCGCTCGCGCCCGCCCTTGCCGCGCACCAGCACCATTTCGGGATCGCCGCGCAGCGCCGCCACCGGCAGGCTCACCAGTTCGGACACCCGCAGCCCCGTGGCATAGAGCAGCTCCATCAGGCAGGTGGCGCGCAGCGGATCGCGCGGATGATCGCGCGCGGCCAGAAGCAGCGCCTCGACCTCCTCGCGCGACAGCGTGCCGGGCAGGCGGCGCTTGCGGCCCGGCCCCTTGAGTCGGATCGCCGGATTGTCCTCGCGCCAGCCCTCCTCGAAGGCGAAACGATAAAGCTGCCGGATCGAGGAGAGCCGCCGGGCCCGTGTTGCCGCCGACAGGCCCTCGGCCTCGCAGGAGACGAGGTAATCCTCGACCATCCGCTGCGTCGCGCCGGCGAAATGTGCATCGCGGTAGGCGAGCCAGCCGGAGAAATCCGACAGGTCGCGCCCATAGGCCAAAAGCGTGTTGCGCGCGGCGTCGAGTTCGGCGGCCTGCGCCTCCAGAAAGGCCGAGATCCAGTGCGACATCGGCAATTCCGCGGGATCGCTCATGCAGGGTATTCCAGAAGCAGGAGTTGCAGGGCGGCCCGGCGGGCCGGATCCTCGAGCCCGACCGCGCGCAGCGTGGCGAGCCCTTCGGCCAGCGCGCCGGTATCGCCCGCGCGGCCCTCGTCGATCAGCGAGATGGCGCGCAGGATCACCTCGCCGGTGCGACCCTCATCGATCATCCGTGCCAGCGTCTCGGAGGGCGCCTGGTCGGTGAAGCCACGCAGGAGCGCCAGCGGGATCGGATCCTCGGGCGGGCTGTTGGGGCGCGCGTCGTCCGGCATGCCGCGCGCCAGCGCCACGAGCAGGGCGTCGCGCGCATCGCGCGGCGTGTGCTTCAATGCCACCGCCTCGTAATCGGGGCCGAGCAGGCCGATTTCAAAGACGATTCCGGCGACGTCCTCGCCGAGTGACATCTCGGCGATCTGTGACGCGTATTGCTGTGCGAACGGCGTGCCGAGGCGGACCTCGCGCATTGCCTCCCAGACGCCGGGCAGCGCTTCGGCGACGGCGGCCGCATCGCCCGCGCGCAGCGCGGTGTCGAAGCTCTGCACCGCGCTGGCGCGATCCCACAGCCCACCGGAGGCGGCGGGCACCCGGTCGGTATAGATGCCGAACAGCTGCGCGGGCTCGATCGCGCCGTGCCGGGCCAGCCGTTCCGCCGCCTCGATCTGGGCGCGCCATGCCTTGGTCCGGCGCAGGTTGGCATGGCTGAAGGCGCGCGGCAGGGCGGCGGCGGGCTTGGCCTCGCCCACCGCTTCGAGCAGGCGGTAGACCAGCGGCGACAGCGGTTCGGGCGTTTCGAGCGGCGGCTCGCCTTCGTAGAGATCGGGGTCGAGAAAGCGCGACAGCATCGCGTCTTCGGCGTCGGTCACGTCGCCCAGAGCGCGCGCCGAGTTCAGCGTCAGCGCCGCCGCCTGCCAGTCGCCCCCCCGTGCGAGGCAGAAGATCCGCGCGGGAAGGGTGGGGGCGATGGTCGGCTTGTCGCGCATCGCGTGGCAGGCGCGCGTCTCCTCCCCGGTGAGCAGCGCGGTGTCGAACCAGCGGCGGAACCGCTCGGGGTCGTCCGGCCCGGCCTCGATCAGCATCTCGGCCGCGGGTTCCAGTGCGCCCATCTGCAACAAACGGTCGATCCGGGCAAGAAACAGAGACCCCTGCGCGTCGGCATCGGCGGGCGGATCGGCCTCGGCCACCATCAGCAGCCGCGTGAGCTGTTCGATGGCGGGCAGGGTATCGAATTTCTGCGCCGCGATAAGCGCGGCCAAGGTGTCCTGCGCGCTGGAGGACCACAGCCCGCGCGGCAGGCCCGAAAGACGGGGCGAGATCAGGCCCACCGCATCCGGTGAGCCCGCGTCGAGCGGTTTCACGGACACCTGCGGCGCCGCGGCGCTTTCGGCCACCGGCGGTTCTTTGGCGGTGGCGGGCGGAGCGGCGGGCGACGCCGGCGTCACCGAGCGCGACAGCCAGTCGATGGCCGAAAGCGGCTCCCCGCCGGTCCCGGCCTCCTGCGCCGCGAGGGGCTGGCCCAGCGCGAGCGCGAGGACGAGGCCCGCGCGTTTCACTGCCCGATCTCGAGGGTGACGGGCTTCACCACCTCCGAGGCGGGGGCCGCGAAATCGGCCGGGAACAGCATCGGTCCCACATAGGCATAGGCCAGCAGGCCCAGCGCCGCCAGCACCACGAGGATCAGCGCCGCCTTCACCAGCGCCCAGATCAATCGTCTCAACATCCCGCTCGTCCTCTTGCCCCGGTCCTCGGGCGGCCGTGCGCCGCCTCTTTCGAGCGATTCATAACTGGTCTTTCGGCCGAGATCACGTCATTCAGGGCAGGAATTTGCGACCGCCCGCCTGACGGGCGTTGACTGTGGCGTGATGGGGGCGTGATGGGAGCCGGCAAAGCGCGGAAGACAGGGCAGGGCTGCGTGGCGCGGTTGCGCCGCCCGGTGGTCCTGGTGGGCATGATGGGGTCGGGCAAGACCGCGATCGGCAAAGCGCTGTCCGCGCGGCTCGGCTGCGGTTTCGTCGACAGCGACGCGGCGATCGAAGAAGCCGCCAAGTGCACCATTGCAGAGATTTTCGCGCGCGATGGCGAGGCGTTCTTCCGCGCCCGCGAAAGCGAGGTGCTGGCCCGGCTGCTGGAGGCGGGGCCGCGCGTGGTCTCGACCGGCGGTGGCGCCTTTCTTGCGCCGCGCAACCGCGCGGTCATCGCCGAACATGGCGCGGCATTCTGGCTCGACGCCGATCTCGACCTGCTGTGGGAGCGGGTGCGCCACAAATCCACCCGGCCGCTGCTGCGCACCCCCGATCCGCGCGGCACTTTGGCGCGGCTGCTCGAAGAGCGCCGCCCCCTCTATGCCGAGGCGCCGCTGCGCCTGACCGCCCGCCCGGGCGATTCGATCGAGGCCACGACGGCCCGCGTGATCGAAACGCTCGCGGCGCGGCCCGACATCCTGGAGATTTCCGAATGACCGTTTCCCCCAGTACCGCCGCGTCCCCCGCAACCGCCGAGGTCCGGGTCGACCTGCCGGGCCGGGCCTATGGCATCCATGTGGGCTCCGGTCTCGTGGCGCAGGCCGGGCGCTGGCTGAAGCCGCATCTGAACCGCAAGCGCGTGGCGATCATCACCGACGAAACGGTGGCGGCGGCGCATCTGGGGGCGCTCGAGGCCGGGCTCGCGGTCGAAGGCATCGATTCGGTCAGCCTCGCCCTGCCGCCGGGCGAGGCGACCAAGTCGTGGGAAGGCCTTTCGCGCGCCACCGAATGGCTGATCGAGGAAAAGGTCGAGCGCGGCGACCTGGTGGTCGCCTTCGGCGGCGGCGTGATCGGCGACCTCGCGGGCTTTGCCGCCGCCATCGCGCGGCGCGGCATCCGCTTCGCGCAGATCCCCACCACGCTCCTGGCGCAGGTCGACAGCTCGGTCGGCGGCAAGACCGGCATCAACACCGCGCAGGGCAAGAACCTCGCCGGGGCCTTTCACCAGCCCGCGATCGTGCTGGCCGACATCTCGCTGCTCGACAGCCTGCCCGAGCGCGAGCTGCTCTCGGGTTATGGCGAGGTGATGAAATACGGGCTTCTGGGCGATGCCGCCTTCTTCGAATGGCTGGAGACCAACGGCCCGCGCCTGCGCGACGGCGATGCCGCGGCCCGGCGCGAGGCGGTGCGCCGCTCCTGCGAGATGAAGGCGGAGATCGTCATGCGCGACGAAACCGAGCAGGGCGACCGGGCGCTGCTCAATCTCGGCCATACCTTCTGTCACGCGCTGGAGGCGGCGACGGGGTATTCAGACCGGCTGCGCCACGGCGAGGGCGTGGCGATCGGCTGCGCGCTGGCCTTCGACCTCTCGGCCCGGCTCGGCCTGTGCTCGCAAGAAGAGCCGTCGCGGATCAGGGCGCATCTGGCCGAGATGGGCCTGCGGGCCGACCTGACCAACATTCCCGGCGACCTGCCCCCCGCCGAGTCGCTGCTCGGGCTGATGGCGCATGACAAGAAGGTGCGCGAGGGCCGCCTGCGATTCGTGCTGGCACGCGGCATCGGGCGCGCCTTTGTCACGTCCGATGTGCCATCCGAAATGGTGGTGAGGATTTTGAGAGACAGCGCCGCGGGCTGATCGGCGGAACCAAGCCGAGCGCGTCGGCAGGCTCCTGCTCGTCTGCTGCGACTGCCCTGTGCGTTTTTCTGCAAGTGCATTGAACCTTCTGAGCGGTCAGGTGTTGGATGCGCGAACAGACCGGGGCAACCCGGTGGTTCGTTCCGGGCACGCCCTCCCTCAACTCGGGTGTCCGGACATTGAAGGAACAGGAGCTACAATGAAATTCTCGACTTCGACTCTCGCCCTCGCCCTTGGCGTTGTCGCTGCCCCCGCTCTCGCCGGTGGTCTCGCCGAGCCCGTCGCTGACCCCGTCGCCCCCGCCGCGCCGGTCGCCGTCGCCCCCGCCGCGCCCGTCTCCGACTGGACCGGTGCCTATGTCGGTGCACAGCTCGGCTACGGCCAGGCCGAAGCCAGCGATGACAGCTTCGACGAAGACGGCGCCGTCTACGGTGCACAGGTCGGTTACAACTACGACTTCGGTCGCTTCGTCCTGGGTGGCGAGCTCGACTATGTCGGCACCGAGATCGACAGCGACGCCAACGAGATCGACGGTGTCGCCCGCGCCAAGCTGCGCGCCGGCTACGACGCTGGCGCCTTCCTGCCCTACGTGACCGCCGGTTATGCCAGCGCCTACACCGATGAAGAGATCGGCGGCGACGACCAGTTCGACGGCTACGTCTACGGTGCCGGCCTCGACTACAAGGTCACCGAGAACATCGTCGTCGGCGGCGAAGTGCTGCAGCACGAGTTCGAAGAGCTCGGCAACACCGACGTCGATCTCGACGCGACCACCGCCGCGATGCGCGTGTCCTACAAGTTCTGATCGCGCACCGGCCCGGTGGCGACACCGGGCCGGTCGTGAAGCGGAACAATGCCGCCTAGGCGGCGCCGGGGGGCGATATCGCCCCCCGTTTTCGTGCCAGCTTGGCGGCAAATGCCAGCAGTTCGGCCAGCGCCCGTTCCAGCCGGTCATCCGCGACGGTGAGCGCGACCCGCACATGTCCCGCCGCCGCCCGGCCGAAGCTTTCGCCGGGCATCACCGCGATCCCCTTCTCTTCAAGCAGCGCATCGGCAAAGACCTCGCCGTCGAGCCCGGTCGCGCGAATGTCGAGAAACGCGTACATCGCGCCCTGCATCGGCACCGCGCGCACCACGTCCTGCGCCGCGAGCAGCCGCGCCGCGATGTCACGCCGCCGCCGGAACGGCGCGGCCACCTCCGCTTCGAATCCCGGCCCCAACCGCAGCGCGTGCAACGCCGCGTCCTGCACGAAGCCGGGGATGCCATAGGTCATGTGCGTGGCGAGATCCTCGAGCGCGGCCACCGCCGCGCGCGGCCCCACGATCCAGCCGACCCGGCTTCCGGTCATCGCGTGTCCTTTCGACATCGAGCCGACCACCAGCGTCCGTTCGGCCATGCCGGGCAGGGCGCGCGGGCTGAGATGCGCGCCCTGCCAGACCTGACCCTCGTAGACCTCGTCAGAGATCAGCCAGATGTCGCGCCGCGCGCAGAGCGCCGCGATCTCCTCCAACGTGGCCCGGTCATAGACCGCGCCGGTCGGGTTGTTGGGGGTGTTGATCATCACCGACCCCACGCGCCCGTCAAAGCGGTCGATCGCGGCGTCGATATCGGTGCCGCGCGGCAGGAAGCCGTCTTCGGCCCGCGCCGCGACCGGCAGGGCCACGGCGCCGGCGCCGCGGATCGTGCCGGGATAGGTGGCATAATAGGGATCGATGTAGACCGCGCCGTCGCCCGTCTCGCAGGTTGCGTGATGCGCCATGAACAGCCCGGCCTGCCCGCCGGGCACCACCAGCACCTCTTCGGGCGCGGTCTCGACGCCGCTTTGCGCCGCAACGCGCGCCGCGATCTCCGCGCGCAGCTCCGGGATGCCCGGTACGGCGGCATAGCCGGTATGGCCGCCGCGCGCCGCGCGGTCCATCGCGTCGAGAATGCGCGGGTCGGTGCGAATGTCGTGTTCGCCGATGGTCAATTCGATGACGGGGCGGCCTTGGGCGATCATGCGGCGGGCCTTGCGGAACAGGTCCCAGCCATCCGAGCCGCCGCCGGTGATATGCGTGATGCGGTGCGAAACTGTCATGTCGCCCAGAAGGCCGGGGGCGGGCGTCGCTGTCAATCGTCCGAGACGCTGGACGCGGGCGGGCGCGGCTGCTAGATCGCCTGACATGAGAAGCACGAGCATCATCATCGGCTGCATCATTTCCTGCTGACTTGCGTCACGCGGGCCGCTCTCACGTTTCCCCGATGGAACACAGGATCAGCCCGCCGGCGTCACCGCCTGCGAGGCCCACATGACGACGATCCGCCTGCATGACACCAAGACCCGCCGCAAGGTGGAGTTCGCGCCGATCGACCCCAAGGACGTGCGGCTCTATGTCTGCGGCCCGACGGTCTATGACCGGGCGCATCTGGGCAATGCCCGCCCCGTGCTGGTGTTCGACCTGCTCTATCGGTTGCTGCGCGAGGTGCATGGTGCCGCGCACGTCACCTATGCGCGCAACTTCACCGACGTCGACGACAAGATCAACGCCCGCGCCGCCCAGACCGGCCGCCCGATCCGCGAGATCACCGACGAGACGATCCTGTGGTACCATCAGGACATGGACGCGCTGGGCGCGCTGCGCCCCGACCACGAACCGCGCGCCACCGACTACATCGGCCAGATGGTCGCGATGATCGAACGGCTGGCGCTCGCGGGTCATGCCTATGCCGCCGAGGGCCACGTGATGTTCTCGGTGGCGAGCTACGCCGACTACGGCGCGCTGTCGGGCCGCGACGTCGAGGACATGATCGCCGGCGCCCGGGTCGAGGTCGCGCCCTACAAGCGCGACCCGATGGATTTCGTGCTGTGGAAACCCTCGGGCGAGGGCGAGCCCGGATGGGACGGCCCGGTGATCGAAGGCGAAAGCGTCGGCCATGGCCGCCCGGGCTGGCACATCGAATGCTCCGCCATGGCCTACCAGCTCTTCGGCGAAAGCTTCGACATCCATGGCGGCGGCATCGACCTGCAATTCCCGCACCATGAGAACGAGATCGCCCAATCCGCCTGCGCCCATCCTGAAGGCGATTTCGCCGGTATCTGGATGCATAACGAGATGCTGCAGGTCGAAGGCCGCAAGATGTCCAAGTCCTTGGGCAATTTCTTCACCGTGCGCGATCTGCTGGACCGGGGCATTGCGGGCGAGGTGATCCGCCTCGTCATGCTCGGCACGCATTACCGCAAGCCGATGGACTGGACCGAGGACAAGCGCGCCGAGGCCGAGGCGACGCTCGCCAAGTGGTACGGCATCCTGCACGCGCACGGCTTCACGGCCAAGATGGTCGAAGCGCTCAAACGCGCTGGCGACTGGACGGTCGACGAGGAATTCCTCGGGGTGCTCGCCAACGATCTCAACACGCCCGGCGCCATCGCCCGGATGCACGTGCTCGCCGGGGCCAAGACGCCGGCCAGGCTCGTGCCCTTCGCAAGCGCGCTCGAACTCATGGGGCTGATCGAGGATTGGGACGCGCTGGCCGATCTCGCCGGGGCCGATGCCGGGCCCGAGATCGCGCCCGAGGTGGACGCCGCCGTCAGCGCGCTTTTGGCCAAGCGGGCCGAGGCGCGCGCGGCCAAGGATTGGGCCGAGGCCGACCGCATCCGCGACATTCTCAACGCCGCGGGCGTGCAGGTCACCGACATGGGCGGGCAGGCCAGCTGGCAGCCGGGTCCGGGTTTCGATGCCACCAAGCTGGAGGGGAGCGCGTGACCGACAGGCTCTATCTCTACGACACCACGCTGCGCGACGGGCAGCAGACCCAAGGCGTCCAGTTTTCCACCCGCGAGAAGATCCAGATCGCCGAGGCGCTCGACGCGCTGGGCATCGACCAGATCGAGGGCGGCTGGCCCGGCGCCAACCCCACCGACAGCGAGTTCTTCGAGACACGGCCCGCCACCCGCGCCACCATCACCGCCTTTGGCATGACCAAGCGGGCCGGGCGTTCCGCCGGGAACGACGACGTGCTGGCCGCCGTGCTCAACGCCGGCACGCAGGCGGTCTGCATCGTCGGCAAGACGCATGATTTCCACGTCACCACCGCGCTGGGCATCACGCTCGGGGAAAACCTCGACAACATCCGCGATTCCATCGCCCATATCGTGGCGCAGGGCCGCGAGGCGCTGTTCGACGCCGAGCATTTCTTCGACGGCTGGAGGACCAACCCGGATTACGCGCTCGAGGCGATTCGCGCCGCGCATGACGCGGGCGCGCGCTGGATCGTGCTGTGCGACACCAATGGCGGCACGATGCCCGACGAAATCGCCGCCATCACCCGCGCCGTGATCGAGGCGGGCATCCCCGGCGACCGGCTCGGCATCCATTGCCACGACGACACCGGACAGGCGGTGGCCGGATCGCTCGCCGCCGTCGAGGCGGGCGCGCGCCAGATCCAGGGCACGCTGAACGGGCTGGGCGAGCGTTGCGGCAACGCCAACCTCACCACGCTGATCCCGACGCTGCTCCTGAAGGAGCCCTTTGCCAGCACGTTGAAAACCGGCGTGACGCTGGAGGCTCTTGCCGGGTTGCGTCACGCCTCGCGGCTGCTGGACGACATCCTGAACCGCGTGCCGTCGAAACAGGCGCCCTATGTCGGTGCCTCGGCCTTCGCGCACAAGGCGGGACTGCACGCCAGCGCCATCGCCAAGGATCCGTCGACCTACGAGCACATCGATCCTTCGGTGGTGGGCAACACCCGCATCGTGCCGATGTCGAACCAGGCCGGGCAGTCGAACCTGCGCGAACGACTGATGCGCGCGGGGATCGAGGTCGAAAAGAGCGACCCGGCGCTCGCGCGTATCCTCGACCGGATCAAGGAGCAGGAATCGCGCGGCTATTCCTATGACACGGCGCAGGCGAGCTTCGAATTGCTCGCGCTCGATGAACTCGGGCGGTTGCCGGATTTCTTCGAGGTCAAGCGCTACCGTGTCACCGTCGAACGCCGCCGCGACCGGCGTGGCCGCATGGTGTCGCTCTCCGAGGCGGTGGTGGTCGTGAAGATCGGCGGCGAACGGGTGATGAGCGTGTCCGAAAGCGCCGGGCCGGACGGCTCGGACCGCGGCCCGGTCAACGCGCTCAGCCGGGCGCTGGGCAAGGATCTCGGTCCCTACCAGTCGATCATCGACGACGTGCACCTCGTAGATTTCAAGGTGCGCATCACCGATGGCGGCACCGACGCCGTCACCCGCGTCATCATCGACAGCGAAGACGGGGAGGGCGCGCGTTGGTCCACGGTCGGCGTGTCGGCCAACATCGTCGATGCCAGTTTCGATGCGCTGATCGACGCCATTCGCTGGAAACTGGTGCGCGACCGTGCCGAACCGGTGGCCCGGGGGTGATGTCGGATTTGCGTATTTGGAGAATGGTGAAAGGGGGGTGCGCATGAGCGTCGAGGCTTGCGCCGGATTGGTCGAACGCGGCGATCCCGACCGCTTTCGCGCCGCCATGGCCGCGCCCGTGGCGGCGCGCGAAAAGCTGTTCCCGCTTTACGCCTTCAACCTCGAAGTGGCGCGCGCGCCCTTCGTGACCAAGGAGCCGATGATCGCGGAGATGCGCCTGCAATGGTGGCGCGACGTGGTCGAGGAAATCGTCGGCGGCGCGCCGGTGCGCGCCCACGAGGTCGCAGCACCCCTGGCGCAGGTCGTGCGCGAGGGCGGCCTGCCCGAAGCCGCGCTCGATGCGCTTGTCGCCGCGCGGCGCTGGGACATCTATGCCGATCCCTTCGAGGATCAGGCCGCGCTCGATGCGCATATCGACGCGACGGCGGGCGGGCTGATGTGGCTGTCGGCCAAGGCGCTTGGCGCGGCGGACGACGAAGAGACCGCGATCCGGCAGGCGGGGCTCGGCCATGGCGTGGCGCTGTGGCTGATGGCGATCCCGGCCTTCGAGGAGCGGGGCAAGCGTCCGCTCGTCGATGGCCGCGCGGAGGCGGTGCGGGAGTTTGCCAAGCGGGGCCTTGATGCGTTGCAGGCCGCGCGCCGGGCGCGGATATCGAAACCCGCCATCCCGGCGCTGCGCGCCGCGTGGCAGGCCGAAGGCGTGCTCAAGCGCGCGATCTCCACGCCGCGCCGCGTTGCCGACGGCACGCTCGCGCCCGGTCCCGCGGCGGCAAGCGGCGGGCTCGCGCTCCGGGCGGTTACGGGGCGCTGGTAACCCGCGCCCGGCGCAGCCGCAGCCAGACCAGTGACCCGCCCGCCAGTGCCAGAGCCGGGAACATCGCCGCGTTGACCGAAAGCCATCCCTGCGCGGGGAGGCCGCCGGAACAGTTCATCAACCCGCCTGAGGACAGCGAGGCCAGAGTCACGAAGCCGAACACCATCGTGTCGTTGAGACCCTGCACGATCCCGCGCTCTGCGGGCCGATGCTCGGCAGTCAGCATCGCCGTGGCGCCGATGAAGCCGAAATTCCACCCCAGCCCCAAGAAGATCAGGTCTGCGTAAAACAGCGGCAGCGTCGCGCCCGACAATCCGGTCAGCCCGGCGAGACCCAGAAACACCAGCCCCGCGCCCACGATGTTCGCCGCGCCAAAGCGCGCGATCAGGTGCCCGGTGAAAAAGGACGGGACGAACATCGCCAGCACATGCGCCGACACGATGTCGTTGGCATGGTGGTGGCCATGCCCCATGCCGACCACCGCCAGCGGTGCCGAGGTCATCACGAGGTTCATCAGGCCATAAGCCACCATGCCGCACAGGATCGCCACGAGGATGCCGGGCTCGCGCAGCAGGGCGCGGCGTGACCGGGCGGGTGTCGCCGCGGCCTTGGGGTCGGCAGGAGGAGCGACGGGCAGGTCGAGACCGAGAAACAGGAACAGGCCGCCGAGGTTGAGCGCCATCACGGCGAGATAACTGCCAAGAAATGGCACGGCAAAGGCGTCGAGCACCGCCTTGTTGAGCTGCGGCCCGATGATCGCGGCGCCAAGCCCGCCTGCCATCACCCAGGAGATCGCCTTGGGCCGAAAGCTGTCCGAGGCCGAATCGGCGGCGGCAAAACGGTAGAAACCCTGCGCCGACATGTAGATCCCGGTGACATAGGAGCCCAGGAGAAGGACCGCGAAGGAATCGATCAGCAGGCCAAGCGCCGCCAGCGCCGCGCCCAAGGCCCCGGCAAGGCCGCCAATCACGAAACCGGTACGGCGTCCGCGTCGCTGCATCAGCGGCGACAGCCAAGGCGCCGTGGTCATCGAGCCGAAGACGATGAGCGAAATCGGCAGGGTCGCGAGACATGGATTGGGCGACAGCTCGGCCCCGACGAGCCCGCCGATCACGAACAGGATCGGCATCTGCGCGCCAAGGATCGCCTGCGCGGCGACGAGAATGGCGGTGTTGCGCTTCGCGCGGTGATCGTCGGGAATAGGTGCGGATGTCATGCAAGACCGGTAGCGCCCCGGCGCGGCCCTGTCACGCCCGGTCGATGAGGTGCGCGAAAGAGCCGCAGACCCGGCCCGCCCTCAGGCCCATCTGCGGCAGCGCCGTGCCTTCGGCATCGCGGGCCATGAACAGGGCATCACCTTCGGCAAGGAGCGTTGTCGCGTAGTGGAATTCATGCGCGGCCCATGACCCGGCGAACGGACCCGCCGCTGCGGTCACGTGCCGGTAGCCCAAGTGCAGCTTGCGCGTCGCGAATGAGGTCGACAGGCGCAGCAGCCCGGCCATGGGATAGGAGACGCCACCCGCATCGACGAGGCGATCCCCGAGGATCATGTATCCGCCGCATTCCCCATATATATCCGATGATTGGGCAGATTTCCTCAGGCTTTGCATGAAGGTGCCCGCGGCCGCCAGCCGGCCCGCGTGAAGCTCTGGATAGCCGCCGGGCAGCAGCACCAGGTCCGCCTCGGGCACCGCCGCGTCGGCCAGCGGTGAAAAGGGGCGGATCTCGGCCCCCATGGCGCGCCAGTCCGTCAGCAGATGCGGGTAGGCAAAGGCAAAGGCCGCATCGCGCGCCAGCGCGATCCGCTGCGCCGGAGGCGGCACGCGCGGCCCGTCATGCGCGGGGCGCGGCGCCGCCGTTTCAGTGAGCGTCATGAGCGTGTCGAGGTCGAGATGTGTCTCGACCAGTCCCGCCGCCGCGTCGAGAAAGGCGTCGAGATCGGGTCGTTCGCTTGCCTGAACGAGGCCCAGGTGGCGCGAGGGGTGCGCCAGCGCTCCCGTCCGCGGCAGCGCGCCCAGCACCGGAACACCAAGCGGGGCCAGCGCGCGCCGCAGCATCGCCTCGTGCCGGGCCGAGCCGACCCGGTTCAGGATGACGCCGCCAATGCGGACCTTCGGGTCGAAATTCGCGAAACCGGTCACCAGCGGCGCCACCGACTGCGCCATGCGGCCCGCATCGACCACCAGCACCACCGGCAGGCCGAGCAGCCGCGCGAGATCCGCGCTCGCGCCGTGCCCGTCGGGTGGCGCGCCGTCGAACAGCCCCATCGCGCCTTCGACCACGAGTGTCTCGGACCCGGCGGCCAGAGCGCGCAGCCGCGCCGGGCCCATCGCCCAGGCGTCGAGATTGACGCAATCCGCGCCGCAGGCCGCTTCGTGAAAGCGCGGGTCGATGTAATCGGGCCCTGATTTCGCGCCGCGCACGGCCACACCGCGCCGCGACAGCGCGCGCAACAGCCCCAGCGTTACCGTCGTCTTGCCCGCGCCCGAGGACGGCGCAGCGATCAGCAGGCCGGGCATCAGCCCTGCTCGGCGGGCCGCCCGCGTTTCAACGGGTCGAGATCGCGCGGCGCCTCGCCCGCGAGCTGCCCCTGCCAGTCGAGCACCTGCCGCATCAGCGCGGCGCGACCGATGCAGATGATCGCGGGCGGCTCCAGCCGCGTCTGCGCGATATCCTCGGCCATCCGGTCGAGCCGGGTTTCCAGCACCTTCTGCGACGGCGTCGTGGCGCCCGCGACCACCGCCACCGGTTCCTCGCCCGGTCGCCCGGCAGCCAGCAGCGCGTCGGCGATGGCGCGTGCGTGCTTGATGCCCATGTAGATCACGATGACCTGGCTGCCGCGCGAGATCGCGGCCCAGTCGAGCGATGTGGGCGTCTCGCCGGATTGGTCATGGCCGGTCACGAAGGTCACCGACTGGTTCACGTCGCGATGCGTCACCGGGATGCCCGCATAGGCGAGACCGCCGATCCCGGCGCTGATGCCGGGAATGATCCGCACCCGCACGCCGTGCTGCACCAGCGTCTGCGCCTCTTCGCCGCCGCGCCCGAAGACGAAGGGATCGCCGCCCTTGAGCCGCAGCACGCGGCGGCCTGCGCGGGCCAGCTCGACCAGCCTGAGCGAGATGTCGCGCTGCTTCGAGGACGGCTTGCCGCCGCGCTTGCCGGCATAGATCTTCTCGGCCTCCGGCGCCCAGTCGAGAATGCGCTCATCGACCAGCGCGTCATAGACGATCACGTCGGCTTGGCGCAGCGCGTTGAGCGCGTGCAGCGTCAGCAGGCCGGGATCGCCGGGGCCCGCGCCGCAAAGCCAGACCCAGCCGGGTTCGAGAGCGGGCCAATGATGGGCGGGGAGGGAGATCGAGTCGGTCATGCAAGCGTTATTGCGCCACGCCCGGCGCGAGGAAACCCCCGGGCCGCGCTTTCCTCCCGGCCTGCGCGCGCCTAATGTCCCGGCATGAGCAATTCCGCCCCTCTTCGCCGTGGCTGGACCACCGGCGCCTGCGCCGCCGCGGCGACGCGCGCGGCGCTGTTGCGGCTTTGGGGCGGTGACTGGCCTGATCAGGTTTCGATCGTCCTGCCGCGTGGCGAACGGCCGGTCTTCGATGTGGCGCATCGCGCCGAAGGCCCCGGCTGGGCCGAGGCCGGAATCGTCAAGGATGCGGGCGACGACCCGGACGTGACGCATGGCGCGCTGATCAAGGCGCGGGTGTGCGCGGGCACGGGCGGTGTGACATATCATGCGGGCGAGGGGGTCGGCACGGTGACCAAGCCCGGCCTGCCGATCGCGCCGGGCGAGCCGGCGATCAACCCGGTGCCGCGCGCGATGATGGAGGAAGTCGTGGCCGAGATCGCCGCCGATCTCGCCCGCGCGCCGGATGTCGACATCACGATTTCCGTGCCGGGCGGCGCGGCGCTGGCCGAAAGGACATGGAACCCGCGTCTCGGCATCACCGGGGGGCTGTCGATCCTCGGCACGACGGGAATCGTGCGGCCCTTTTCCTGCGCGGCCTGGATCGCGTCGATCCATCGCGGCGTCGACGTGGCGCGCGCCGCGGGGCTCGATCACGTGGCGGGCTGCACCGGGGCGACGTCGGAGCGCGTGGTGCAGGCGCTGCACGCGCTGCCCGATCACGCCATGCTCGACATGGGGGATTTCGCGGGCGGGCTGTTGAAATATCTTTCCAAGCATCCCGTGCCGCGCGTCACCATCGGCGGCGGCATCGGCAAGATCACCAAGCTCGCGCAGGGCGCGGTGGATCTGCATTCGGCGCGATCGCAGGTCGATTTCGCGGCGCTGGCCGATCTGGCGGGCGTGCCGGACATTGCCGGGGCCAACACGGCGCTGGAGGCCTCGCGCATGGTGTCCGATCTGGGACAACGCGTGGCCGAGGCGGCGCTGGCGCGGATCGCGGCGCGATACGGCATGGCGCGGGACGGCAGCCGGATCGGGTTCGACGTGGTGGTGATCGACCGCGGCGGTGCGATCCTCGGGCGCGCCTCGTGACGGTGCTGGTTCTTGCCGGCACGCGCGAAGGGCGCGAGATCGCCGCCGGGCTTTCGGCGCGGTCCATTCCGGTTCTGGCCTCGCTTGCCGGGCGCACCCGGCGTCCGCTGGCGCCGGGCGTGCCGGTTCGGACCGGGGGCTTTGGCGGCGCGCAGGGGTTTCGCGAAACCGTGGCGGTGGAGGGCATCACCGCCGTGATCGACGCCACCCATCCCTTTGCCGAGGAAATCACGGCGCGCACCGCGCGAATCTGCGCCGAGGACGGGCTGCCGCACCTGGTCCTGCGACGGCCCGGCTGGCAGCCGGGACCCGGCGATGACTGGACCCGCATTGCCCGCGAAGCCGATCTCGCGGCGCAGGTGCCGCGTGGCGCGACGGTGTTTCTGGCCACGGGGCCGCAGCGGATCGAGGCCTTTGCCGGGCTGGAGGGGCGCCGCGTGCTGTGCCGCCGGATCGATCCGGCGCCGGGGCCGTTTCCGTATGAAAACGGCGAATGGGTCGTCGCACGTCCGCCGTTTCCGGTTCAGGACGAGACCGCGCTGTTCGCTCTTCTGGGCGTCGATGTGCTGGCGGCCAAGGATTCGGGCGGCGAGGAGGGGCGCGCCAAGCTCGACGCGGCGCGGGCGCTGGGGGTGAAGGTCGTGCTGCTCGACCGCCCACCGTTGCCGGACGGGGTGCGTGTCGTGGATACGGTGGAGGACGCATTGGAATGGGCGATGAATTCGTGAGCGAACGCATCATCACGCATGAGGACCAAGTGGCCGAAGGCGCCGCGTGGCTGGCCGAGAACACGGATCATTTCGCCCGGCTGCTCGAAATCACCGGTCCGCTGCCGTTGCGCCGCACGCCAGACGGGTTCGGCCAGCTCTGCTCGGCCATCGTCAGCCAGCAGGTTTCGACCGCCTCGGCGCGCGCGATCCGGGGGCGGCTGGAGACGGCGGGGCTGATGCGCCCCGACACCATCGCGCAGGCCGATGACGACAGCTTGCGCGCCTGTGGGCTAAGCCGTCAGAAAATGCGCTACCTGCGCGCGCTGGCTGCGTCGGGCATCGATTTCGAGGCGCTGCGCACGGCACCGACGCCCGATGTCGTCGCCACGCTCACCGCCGTCACCGGCATCGGCGTATGGACCGCCGAGATCTACGCGATGTTCGCGCTGGGCCGCGCGGATGTCTTCGCGCCCGGGGATCTCGCGCTGCAGGAGGGGGCGCGCCACCTCTTGGGTCTTGAAGACCGCCCCAAGGAGCGGGCCCTGCGCGAGATCGCGCTGCAATGGTCGCCTTGGCGCGCGGTTGCGGCGCGGGGCCTGTGGGAATACTACCACCACGTGAAGGGCAGGGAAGGAATCCTATGACGCGCGCATTGCAATCGGGCCGGGTGGAGCCGCTGAGCGGCGAGATGCGCTCTGCCGTGGTATTCCTGCATGGCTACGGCGCCAATGGCGCGGATCTTCTGGGCCTCGCCGAGCCCCTGGCCGAGCACATGCCCGACACGCTGTTTCTCGCTCCGGATGCGCCGGAGGCCTGCATCGGCGCGCCGATGGGCTTCCAGTGGTTTCCGATTCCGTGGATCGACGGGTCGAGCGAGGAAGAAAGCCGGCAAGGCCTGCAGCGCGCCGCCGAGGATCTCAACGCCTTTCTCGACGGGGTGATGGTCGACGAGGACCTGCTGCCCGAGCAGGTCATGGTGGTGGGCTTTTCCCAAGGCACCATGATGGCGCTGCACGTGTTGCCGCGCCGCGAGGATGCGATCGCCGGGCTGGTGGCGTTTTCGGGCCGCCTGCTCGAGCCCGAGCTTCTGGCCGACGAGGTGCAGAACCGGCTGCCGATCCTGCTGGTGCATGGCGACATGGACGAGGTGGTGCCGCCGCAATCGCTGCCCGCCGCCGCGCAGGCGCTGCAGGAGGCGGGCTGGACCGACCTTTATGCCCATGTGATGAAGGGCACCGCGCATGGCATCGCGCCCGACGGGCTCGAAGTTGCGCTGGCCTTCATGCGCGAAAGGCTCGGCGTCGCCTGATCGCCCGCGGGTCCGGAAAATCGGTGTCATCCGCCTGTTACGCGATCGCGGCATGGTGATCCCGGCGGTGACACGACCTTGGGACTTGCCAGCTTGTTGCCTCCATATATAGTCGATGTACGGCAGGAGCGGGGCTCCCGCTCTGGTCGTCCGGCAAGGGCTGCGAGAGCGAGGACGGACTCACGATGCAAGGCGATTTCAGGACCGAGTTCGTACGCGACCCGGTGGCGCTCCGGCAGCATCCGGCATTGGTGCTCAACGCGGATTACCGTCCGCTCTCCTATTATCCGCTTTCCTTGTGGCCTTGGCAGGAGGCGGTGAAGGCGGTGTTTCTCGACCGGGTCGATATCGTCGCCGAATACGAGGCCGAGGTGCATTCGCCTTCCACGGTGATCCGAATACCCTCGGTGGTGGTGCTCAGAGATTATGTTCGTCCCCAAAAGCGCGTGGCCTTCACGCGCTTTAATCTTTTTCTGAGGGACGGGTTCTGCTGCCAGTATTGCGGCGCGAAGGGCGACCTGACCTTCGATCACGTGATTCCGCGCGCCCGTGGCGGCGTGACCAGCTGGGAAAACGTCGTTGCCGCCTGCGCGCGATGCAATCTGCGCAAGGGCTCCAAGAGCCTGCGCCAGTCGGGGATGAGCCTGCACCGTGCCCCGCGCCGCCCCGGCGCCGAAGAGCTGCGCGACACCGGGCGGCGCTTTCCGCCCAACCATCTCCATGCCAGCTGGGTCGATTTTCTGTACTGGGATGCCGAGCTCGAGGCCTGATCGCGCCTGGGTTGCGGGTGGCGCGGATCGGGTTGCGGCTTGTCCACCGATGCCTAGACTGCGCGCGAACATGCCGCTAGGAAAGCGGCGTTAGCGCTAACTGCACGGTCGGATGCCGGCCGCCCAGACGGAGACAGCCATGGTATCGCGCGTCATCCCGGTCGAAACCTTCGACCTTGTCATCTTCGGCGGCACCGGCGACCTCGCCCGGCGCAAGATCCTGCCCGGCCTGTTCCGGCGGTTCCGGGCGGGCCAGATGCCGCCCGGTTCGCGCATCATCGGCGCCGCGCGCTCCGAGATGGACGATGACGGCTATCGGCAGATGATCCGCGAGGCGATCGCTGAGTTCGGCGGCGAGGAAAAGAAGGATTCCGACGGCATCGAATCCTTTGTCGCCCAGCTGCGCTACGTGGCGATCGACGCCACCGGCGAAGGCGGCTGGGCGCAGCTGTCAAAGCTGATGCGTGGTGATGTGGTGCGGGCCTTCTACTTTTCGGTCGCGCCTTCCCTGTTCGGTGCTCTGGCCGAGCGGCTGCACGCGCATGGCATCGCCGATTCCGAAAGCCGGATCGTGGTCGAGAAACCCTTTGGCCGCGACCTCGCCACCGCCCGCGCGCTGAACGCGACGCTGGCGGAGCATTTCGACGAACAGCAGATCTACCGGATCGACCACTATCTCGGGAAGGAGACGGTGCAGAACCTGATGGCGGTGCGCTTTGGCAACGTGCTGTTCGAGCCGCTGTGGAACTCGCATTACATCGACCACATCCAGATCACCGTGGCCGAAACGGTCGGTGTCACCGGGCGCGGCGCCTATTACGACAAGTCGGGCGCGATGCGGGACATGGTGCAGAACCACCTGATGCAGCTTTTGTGCCTGATCGCGATGGAACCGCCCTCGACCTATGACGCCGACACGGTGCGCGACGAAAAGCTCAAGGTGATCCGGGCGCTGCAACCGGTGGAGCCGCATCACATCGTGCGCGGCCAATACGATGCTTCGGCGCAGGGCCCGTCCTATCGCGAGGACGCCGAAAACCCGCGCAGCTTCACCGAGAGCTTTCTCGCGATGAAGTGCCACATCGCCAACTGGCGCTGGGCCACCGTGCCGTTCTACCTGCGCACCGGCAAGCGGCTGAAGGCGCGCTCCTCCGAGATCGCCGTGGTGTTCAAGGATCTCGGCCACACGATTTTCGAGGGCGACACCGCGCGGCACCGCAACATCCTGTCGATCCGGCTTCAGCCGAACGAGGGAATGGACCTGCAGGTGACCATCAAGGAGCCGGGACCGGGGGGCATGCGGCTTGTCGACGTGCCGCTCGACATGTCCTTTGCCGAGGCGCTGGGCCCGGATCAGGAGGCGCCCGACGCCTATGAACGGCTGATCATGGACGTGATCCGCGGCAACCAGACGCTGTTCATGCGCGGCGACGAGGTCGAGGCGGCCTGGGCCTGGACCGACCCGATCATCGAGGGCTGGGAGGCGCGCAACGACGTGCCCAAGCTCTATGACGCGGGGTCGGCGGGGCCGGAGGATGCGATGATGCTGCTGCACCGCGAAGGGCGCCGCTGGCGCGACATCAAGGGCTGAACCCGCCCCGAGACCGACATGTGACCGACGCGAAACCGAAAGGAGCCGACGGTATGGAATTCGTCGAATACGCCGATTCCGAAATGATGATGATCGACCTCGCCGATCGGCTGGCGAGCGAGCTGCGCGCCGCCATCTCCGCCGATGGCCGGGCCAGTCTCGCGGTGCCCGGCGGCACCACGCCGGGGCCGGTTTTCGACACGCTCTCGGCGATCAAGCTCGATTGGGACAAGGTCCACGTGATGCTCACCGACGAGCGCTGGGTGCCCGAAAGCTCGGATCGCTCGAATACCGGTCTTCTCAAGCGGCGGCTGTTCACCGGGACTGCCGCGGCGGCGCATTACGTGCCGCTCTACGCCGAGGCCGAGCGTCCCGAGGAAAAGCTCGACGCGCTTCAGGCAGATCTCGCGCCGCATCTGCCGCTGTCGGTGGTGCTTCTGGGGATGGGCGCCGACATGCACACCGCCTCGATCTTTCCCGGCGCCGACCGGCTCGACGCGGCGCTTCACGGAGACGAGACGCTGGTGGCGATGCGGGCGCCGGGCGCGCCCGAGCCGCGCATCACCCTGTCGGCCAAGGTACTTTGCGATGCGATGCGCCGGCATATCGTCATCATCGGCGCCGAAAAGCGCGCCGCATTGGAAAAAGCGCAGGGTCTGAGCCCCGAGGAGGCGCCGGTGGCGGCTGTTCTCAAGGGCGCCACCGTGCATTGGGCGGAGAGCTGAGATGTGGAATGACCTGAAAACCAAGGCGGCGGCCGTCGCCGACCGCCGGATCGAGACGCTGTTCGACGATCCCGACCGGGCGCGCGGCTTTTCGGTCAGCGCGCTGGGCATGCTGTTCGACTATGCCAAGACCAATATCGACGCAGACACCCGCGCGGCGTTGGTCGCGCTTCTGGAAGAGACCGACCTCGCCGCGCGCCGCGATGCGATGTTCTCGGGCGCCGCGATCAACGAGACCGAAGGCCGCGCCGTGCTGCACACGGCGTTGCGCAACCTCGACGGCGATGCCGTGACGGTCGACGGACAGGATGTGATGCCCGGCGTGCGCGACACGCTGGCGCGGATGGAGGATTTCGCGCGCGCGGTGCGCTGCGGCGACTTTCAGGGGCAGGGCGGCGCGATCACCGATGTCATCAACATCGGCATCGGCGGCTCGGATCTCGGCCCCGCCATGGCCGCCAAGGCGCTGGCACCCTATCACGACGGCCCGCGCTGCCATTTCGTCTCCAATGTCGACCCCGCCGACATCGCCGACACGCTGGCGGCCTGCGATCCGGCGACGACGCTGGTGATCGTCGCCTCCAAGACCTTCACCACCATCGAGACGATGACCAATGCCCGCACCGCCAAGGCGTGGATGGGGCAGGCGGTGTCGGACACAGGGGCGCAGTTCGCGGCCCTGTCGACCGCCGCCGACAAGACGGCCGCCTTCGGCATCGCGCCGAGCCGGGTGTTCGGCTTCGAGGACTGGGTCGGCGGGCGCTACTCGATGTGGGGGCCGATCGGGCTGTCGTTGATGATCGCCATCGGGCCCGAGGCGTTCCGCGCCTTCCTCCGTGGCGGTCAGGCGATGGACACGCATTTCCGCGCCGCGCCATGGGCGCAGAACATGCCGGCGATGCTGGCGCTCGTGGGGCTGTGGCACAACCAGGTGCAGGGCCACGCGACCCGCGCCGTGCTGCCCTATGACAACCGGCTGGCAAGGCTGCCCGCCTACCTCCAGCAGCTGGAGATGGAGAGCAACGGCAAGCGCGTGTCGATGGATGGCGAGGAGCTGTCCTTTCACAGCGGGCCCGTGGTCTGGGGCGAGCCGGGCACCAATGGCCAGCACGCCTTCTACCAGCTGATCCATCAGGGCACGCGGGTGGTGCCCTGCGAATTCCTGATCGCCGCCGAGGGCCACGAGGAAGGGCTGGAGCACCAGCACCGCCTGTTGATCGCCAATTGCCTCGCCCAGTCCGAAGCGTTGATGAAGGGCCGCGATCTCGACGAGGCGCGCGAGAAGGTCGCGGGCAAGTTCGAGGGCGACGAGCTGGAGCGCCAGGCGAAACACCGGGTGTTCCCCGGCAATCGCCCCTCGACCACGCTGGCTTATCCCAGGCTCGACCCCGAAACGCTGGGCAAGATCATCGCGCTCTACGAGCACCGCGTCTTCGTGGAGGGCTGCGTGCTCGGCATCAACTCCTACGATCAATGGGGCGTGGAGCTGGGCAAGGAGCTGGCCACCGCGCTGCAGCCTGTGGTGGACGGCGAGCAGAGCGCCGATGACAAGGACGGCTCGACCGCGCAACTCGTGGGCTACCTGCGGGCCAACGGCGCCTGATCGCGTCTGAAAAAGGGCGGCCCGCCGGGCGCGCCGCCCTCCCTTTCACCATTCCCTAAATACGCAAATTCCCTAGAGGCCACATGGCGTGCCCTCGGGCTGGCCGCGCGAATGCGTATTTGGAGAATGGTGAAAGGGGATTACGCCGCTCAGACGGCGGCGGTGACGATGATCTCGACGAGATAGTCGGGCGATGCGAGCTTCGATTCGCCGGTGTAGCGCGCGGGCGCGTGACCCTCGGGCACCCATGCGTCCCAGACTTCGTTCATCGCAGCGAAATCCGACATGTCGGCCAGCCAGATCTGGGCGGTCAGCAGCCGGGTCTTGTCGGTGCCGGCCAGCGCCAGAAGCCGGTCGATCTCGGCCAGCGTTTCGCGGGTCTGCGCGCCCGCGTCACCTGCGGGGCCCTCGATCTGGCCGGCCAGATAGGCGATGCCGTTATGGACGACGACCTGGCTCATGCGGGCGGTCGTCTCGTGGCGGATGATGTCTGTCATGGAAGGCTCCCTGTGGTTGTGACCGGCGGGAGTGGTTGGAGCGGGTAACGGGAATCGAACCCGTAACTGAAGCTTGGGAAGCTTTCGTGATACCTTTTCACCATACCCGCGCGCTCTGGCCCCGAGGTATCCGCGCGGCCCGCTCTCGTCAAGCGGGTTTCGCGCGCGGTTGCGCGGGCTAGTCGCGCGCCCGCCTGCGCCGCCGTCCACCGCCTTCGCCACCGCCTGCCATGTTGAAGCTCGGCTCGGGGAGGGGCTGCGCGGCGCGCAGGCCGGCGAAGGCGGCAGTGGCGTGGGGGATGGCGTTCGCGGCGACGAAATGCTCCTGAAACCTTGGCTCGATCGCGGTTTCGACCTTGGTGATCTCGCGCACCAGCGCCTCGGCCTCGCGCCGTGCGGCGATGGAGCACAGCGCGATCCGCGCGCCGGTCCCGGCGGCGTTGCCCGCGCTCGTCACCTTGTCGACCGCCACGTCGGGGATCATGCCAAGCACGAGGGCGTGCTTGGGGCTGATATGCGCGCCGAAGGCGCCTGCCAGCACCACCCGGTCCACCGCTTCGACCTCGCGCTCGTCCATCAAGAGCCGCGCACCGGCATAGAGCGCCGATTTGGCAAGCTGGATCGCGCGGATGTCGCCTTGGGTCACGGTGATGCGCGGCCCGCCCGCCTGCGATCCGTCATGGATCATGTAGGCATGGGTGCGGCCTTCGGCGATCATTCGGTCGGTGCCGGTCTGCTCGGCCGAGCCGATCAGCCCCTTGGCGTCCACCAGCCCGGCGATGCGCATCTCGGCCACCGCCTCGATGATGCCCGAGCCGCAGATGCCGGTCACGCCGCCCGGGCCGACCGCGTCCCAGAATCCCGCCTCGTCGGACCACAGATCGCAGCCGATGACGCGAAAACGCGGCGCCTTGGTGGCGGGATCGATGCGGATCGCCTCGATCGCGCCGGGGGCGGCGCGCTGGCCCGAGGAAATCTGCGCTCCCTCGAAGGCCGGGCCGGTCGGCGAGGAGCAGGCCAGCACCCGCGCCCGGTCGCCCAGAAGGATCTCGGCATTGGTGCCGACATCGACGATCAGCACCAGATCGTCGGACTGGTCGGGCCGCTCCGACAGCGCCACGGCGGCGGCGTCGGCGCCGACATGCCCGGCGATGCAGGGCAGCACGTAGCTCTGCGCGCCGGGGTTCAATGCCGTCAGACCGAGGTCGCGGGCGGGCAGGGCGACGGCGTCGGAGGTGGCCAGAGCGAAGGGCGCCTGTCCGAGCTCCACCGGGTCGATGCCCAGGAGCAGGTGGTGCATCACCGGGTTGCACACGAAGACCGTCTCGACGATGTCGCGCGCGTCGATCCCGGCCTCGGCGGCCAGCTCGCGCGCCAGATCGTCGATCGCCACGCGCACCGCCGCCGTCATCTCGGCGGCGCCGCCTTCGTTCATCATCGAGTAGCTGACCCGGCTCATCAGGTCTTCGCCAAAGCGGATCTGCGGGTTCATGACGCCTGCCGACGCCTCGACATGGCCGTCCTCGAGCGAGGTGAGATGCGCCGCGATGGTGGTCGAGCCGAGATCGATGGCCAGGCCCCAGAGCGGCTCGGCGCGAAAGCCGGGCCAGAGGTCGATGATGCTCTGCACCCCGTCCTCGGCCTCGTGGTGCAGCGCCACCGTCACCTCCCAGTTGCCCTTGCGCAGCGCCTGCTGCAGCTTGGCCAGAACGGGGGGCGCGGCGTCGATCTTCTCGATCCGCCACTGGCCGCGCAGCGCCTCGGCGAGCCGCTCCAGATCGCCCTTGGGCTCGTGCATGTCGGGCTCGGGCACGGTCACGAAATACTTGCGGGTGGCCGGGTCCATGACGATGGGTCGCGCATCGGCGTTCTTGCGCACCACCTGCCGATGCACCTGGCTCTCGGGTGGCACGTCGAGCACCACGTCGGAACAGATCTGCGCCTGGCAGCCCAGGCGGCGGCCCGGCTTCAGGCCGCGAACGCGGTCATAGCGCGCCTCGACGGCGTTGATCTCGCTCAGCGCATCCTCGGCCACGGTCACGCCATGCTTGGAGAACTGACCCTTGCCGGGGCTGACCTGGCACTTGGAGCAGATGCCGCGCCCGCCGCAGACGCTGTCGAGATCGACCCCGAGCCTGCGGGCGGCCGTCAACACGGTGGTGCCCGCCGGCACGCGGCCGCGCTTGCCCGAGGGGGTGAAGATCACGAGGGGGTCCTGGGTCATGTCGAACCTTTCGGGGCGGCGGGCGTCATTGCGCGGACCATAGGCGATTGCGCGACGAGGAAAAGGGCCGCGCGGCGACAGGTGATCACGCCGAAGCGACGCGGCGCTTTCTCCCTTTCCCCTTCGGCAGATCGGTGCGATAGGGACGTGCCAAACGAAGCATCCCAAAGGAGTGGTCCCGATGGAGATTCGCGAGGCACTGACCTTCGACGACGTTCTGCTGGTTCCCGCAGCCTCCAGCGTCCTGCCGTCCACGGCCGATACCCGCACCCAGGTAACGCGCGACATCGCCATGAACATCCCGCTCCTGTCGAGCGCGATGGACACGGTGACCGAGGCGCGCATGGCGATCTGCATGGCGCAGGCGGGCGGCATCGGCGTGGTCCACCGCAATCTTACCGTGGCCGAACAGGCCGAGCAGATCCGGCAGGTGAAACGCTTCGTGTCGGGCATCGTCTACAACCCGATCACGCTGACCCCGGACCAGACGCTCGCCGACGCGCGCAAGCTGATGGAGCAGTATTCGGTCACCGGCTTCCCGGTGGTGGGGGCGGATGGCCGCGTGGTCGGCATCGTCACCAACCGCGACATGCGCTTCGCCGCCGATGACGCGACCCCGGTGAAGGCGATGATGACCGCCGACGATCTCGCCATGCTGCGCGAGCCCGCCGATCTCGACGAGGCACGCAGCCTGATGAAGGCGCGCCGGATCGAGAAGCTGCTGGTCACCGACGAGGAAGGCCGCCTGACCGGTCTTTTGACGCTCAAGGACAGCGAGCAGGCGGTGCTGAACCCCTCGGCCTGCAAGGACCGGCTTGGGCGGTTGCGCGCCGCCGCCGCCTCCACCGTGGGCGATGCGGGCTTCGAACGCTCCATGGCGCTGGTCGAGGCGGGCGTTGATATCGTCGTCATCGATACCGCGCATGGCCATTCCGAAGGCGTGGCCGAGGCGGTGCGCCGTCTCAAGCGCGAGGCGGGCGACGTGCAGGTCATGGCCGGCAACGTGGCGACGGGCGAGGCGACGCGCGCGCTGATCGACGCGGGCGCGGATGCGGTCAAGGTCGGCATCGGGCCGGGTTCGATCTGCACCACGCGAATGGTGGCGGGCGTCGGCGTGCCGCAGCTCACTGCGGTGATGGACTGCGCCGCCGCGGCGGGCGACGTGCCGGTGATCGCCGATGGCGGCATCAAGTTCTCGGGCGATTTCGCCAAGGCGATCGCGGCGGGCGCGAACTGCGCCATGGTCGGCTCGATGATCGCGGGCACCGATGAAAGCCCCGGCGAGGTGATCCTGTACCAGGGGCGGACCTTCAAATCCTATCGCGGCATGGGGTCCTTGGGCGCGATGGCGCGCGGCTCGGCCGATCGCTATTTCCAGAAGGACGCGGCCTCCGACAAGCTGGTCCCCGAGGGGATCGAGGGGCAGGTGCCCTACAAGGGGTCGGCCAACGCGGTGCTGCACCAGCTCGTGGGCGGTCTGCGCGCGGCGATGGGCTATACCGGCCACCCGACCGTGGCGGCGATGCGCGGCAATTGCAACTTCGTGAAGATCACCGGGGCCGGGCTCAAGGAAAGCCACGTGCACGACGTGCAGATCACCCGCGAAAGCCCGAACTACCGGATCGGCTGATCCGCTGCGGGCCACAGCCGGGGGTCATGCACGCCGGCCTCCGGGATCTGCCATGGATGATCCGGTAGGATTGTCGTGAACCCCGGCGCAACGCGGCTGCGGCGTTGTTGGCCGAGGCGATGAAGGCGCCGTCTTGTGACAGGGCGCGCCGGTCTCGTCGATCGTTTGCCGTCGAGACCGGCCTTCAACCAACGCGCCGTGAGGTGTAGGCCGGTGCCCGAACCGGGCCTGCGGGCCCGGGCCGGTGCAGCGGAGCGAACATGATGAACGATCGAAACAGCCGCCCAAGCATGATGGAACCGGTCCGATGACACCGGCGGCGCGCGTGGCCGCCGCGATCGGCGTGCTTGATGATTGCCTGTCGGGCACCCCTGTCGAGAAAGCCTTGCTGCGCTGGTCGCGCGGCAGCCGTTTCGCGGGGTCCAAGGACCGGGCGGCGGTGCGCGACCACGTCTTTGATGGCTGGCGCCGCCGTCGTTCCGCGGCCCATGATGGCGGCCGGGACACCGGACGCGGCATCCTGATCGGCCTTCTGCGCCAGCAAGGCGTCGATCTCGACACGCTGTTCACCGGGCAGGGCCATGCCCCCGCACCGCTCGACCCGGACGAAAAGGCGGGCCGCGGCGATACGCCGACGGCGGCCACGCGGGTCGATCTTCCCGACTGGCTCTGGGACAGGTTTCAGGCCGATCTCGGGCCCGAAGCCGAGACGGCGGCATTGGCGCTGCGGGACCGGGCGCCGGTGTTTTTGCGGGTCAACCCGCGCCGGGGCAGCGGGGCGGCGGCGCTGCGCGCATTGGCCGAAGACGGCATCGAGGCGGTCGCGCATCCGCTGGTCGAGGGGGCGTTGCGCGTGGTGCGCGGGGCGCGTGCGGTGTCGCGCGGGCGAGCCTATGCCGAGGGGCTGGTCGAATTGCAGGACGCCGCGTCGCAGGCGGCGATGGCGCGGCTGCCCTTGCGCGACGGGCAGAGCCTGCTCGATTTTTGCGCGGGCGGGGGTGGCAAGGCCCTGGCACTCGCCGCACGGGCGCGCCTCGATGTGACGGCGCATGACATCAGCGCCGCGCGCATGCGCGACATCCCGCCGCGCGCCGACCGCGCGGGCGTGCGGATCTCCGTGGCACCGCATCTCGACGATCAGCGCGCCGATCTGGTGCTGTTGGATGCGCCCTGTTCGGGCAGCGGCACATGGCGGCGCGACCCGGATGGCAAATGGCGGCTCACCCCAGACCGGCTGGCAGAGCTGGCGCGGCTGCAGGCCGAGCTGATCGACCGGGCGGCGCGGCATGTCGCGCCCGGCGGCAGCCTTGCCTATGCCACATGCTCGGTGCTGGCCGAGGAAAACGCAGCGCAGGTCGCGGCCTTTCTGGCGCGCGCGCCGGGCTGGGCGCTGCGCGACAAAATGCAGTGGCTGCCCGGGGCGGACGGGGACGGGTTCTTTCTGGCACGCTTCGACAGGAGCGGCTGAAAGAGTGTTTACCTGACGTTATCCCTTCTGGTCTTCTGTGGAGGCGCGAGCATCCGGGGAGGCGAAGGTGGTCGAGTTCGATCTGCCGATTACGGCGACCGATGATGGCGGCGCGAGTCCGGGCGCGGCCCAGCTGACGGCGATACTCGGCGCAGCTACGGGGGCGCTCGCCGCGGCGGGCTTGATGCCGGATGGTTACGCGGCGCTGGCGCTGCTGCTCGTGGGATCGACGCTTGGTTGCGTGGCGGTGATGTTCGGCCTGCGACGGCTGCGCCGGGCCCGGCACCGCCGCGAGATGATCCGCCTGTGCGGGCTGGTTCTCAGGCGCGACCCGGTGCCCGGTTTCCTCGGGGATGCGGACGGCGCCATCATCGATTGCAATCCCGCCGCGTCGCAGCGGTTCGGCGCCCGGTGCGGCAACCTGTCGACGGCGCTGTCGCAACACTTCGCGACCCCCGCGACGGCGCTGACCCGGCTGCGCCAGCGGGCGATGCAGGAAGGCTCGGCACAGGACATGGTCGCGACGCGGCGCGGGCATCTGCGGATCACGGTCAGCGGGCTTGGCGCGGGGACGTTCCTGTGGCGAATCGAGGACCTGTCTGAACGGCCCGGCACCGGCCGCGCCGCCGATGCGTTGGGGCTGCCGATGCTGACCGCCGGCCCCTCGGGCACGGTGCTCTACATGAACGAGGCGTGCCGGGCGCTGACCGGCGGACGGGCACGCCAGCTGGCGACCATCTTCAAGGATTTGCCGCTCAGGCCCGGGCAGGTGCAGCTGGTGCAGGGCGATGCCGGCCCGGTCGAGGCGCTGGTGGCCGAGATTGCGGCCTCCGGCGGGCGCCGGGAGATCTACCTGCTGCCGCCCGAGGGACTGCCCCGCGCCGCCGCCGCCGAAAGTTGGCGCGAAATCGAGACGCTGCCGGTGCCGCTGCTGCGGCTCGATCGCCGCGGTGCCATTCTCGGCGCGAACCGGGCGGCGCGGGGGGCACTGCCCGGTGCGATCGAGGCAGGCGCGCGCCTGTCGGACCTGCTGGAGGGGCTGGGCCGCCCGGTTTCGGACTGGCTCGCCGAGGCGGCCGAGGGGCGGGCGGTGCCGGGGCCGCAATTTCTCAAGCGGCGCGGCACCGGGCAGGACACGGTGCTGCAGGTCACGCTGGGCGAGCTGGATCAGGATGGCGGGCTGGTGGCCGTGCTCAATGACGCGACCGAGCACAAATCGCTCGAAGCGCAGTTTGTGCAGGCCCAGAAGATGCAGGCCATCGGCCAGCTGGCGGGTGGTGTCGCGCATGACTTCAACAACCTGCTCACCGCGATCTCGGGGCATTGCGACCTGCTGCTGCTGCGCCATGACAAGGATGACCAGGATTACAGCGACCTGATCCAGATCCATCAGAACGCCAACCGCGCCGCCAGCCTCGTCGGCCAGCTCCTCGCCTATTCTCGCAAGCAGAACCTCATGCTGGAGCAGCTCGACCTGCGCGACACCCTGTCCGACCTCACGCATCTGCTCAACCGGCTGGTGGGTGAAAAGGTGACGCTGACGCTCAACCACGACACCGATCTGCGACGGGTCCGGTCGGATCGCCGGCAGCTTGAACAGGTGTTGATGAACCTCGTCGTCAATGCCCGCGATGCCATGCCCGACGGCGGCGAAATCGTGGTCGAGACCGATAATTTCATGCTCGATGTGCCGATGCAGCGGGACCGGGCCATCGTGCCCGCCGGGCCATGGGTGCGCATCCGGGTGCAGGATCACGGCTGCGGCATTCCGGAAGAGAAGCGGATCAAGATCTTCGAGCCGTTCTACACCACCAAGCGCCCCGGCGAGGGAACCGGGCTTGGCCTGTCGACCGCTTACGGCATCATCAAGCAGAGCGGCGGCTATATCTTCGTCGACAGCGAGCCGGGGCAGGGCACCTGCTTCACGCTGCTGCTGCCGAGCCGAAGCGGCATCGTCGAGCCATTGCGCCCGATGCAGGCGCCGACGCCGGAGGGGCAGCAGGCCCAGGAGGCGCTGCCTCGCAGGGCCGAGGGGGTCGTGCTGCTGGTGGAGGACGAGGCCCCGGTCCGGGCCTTTGCCGCCCGCGCGCTGCGGCTGCGGGGGCTGACGGTGCTGGAGGCCGAAGACGCCGAAACGGCGTTGTCGCTCCTTGCGGATCCTGATCTGCAGGTGGATATCTTCGTCACCGACGTGATCATGCCCGGCAAGGACGGGCCGACATGGGTGCGCGAGGCGCTGGTGGCGCGCCCGGATACGCAGGTGGTTTTCGTCTCGGGCTATGCCGAAGACACCTTTGCCGAACAACAGGCCCAGATCCCGAATTCGGTGTTCCTGCCAAAGCCGTTTTCGCTCACCGACCTGGCCGCGGCGGTGCAGACCCGGATCGCCTGCTAGCCACCCCGCAGTCGCGACAGCAGGGCAAGACCGACAGGCCGCGCGGCAGCGGCCTGCCTGCTCGCCGCGGCGCGCAGACAGGCCGTGACCGGGCAGGCAGGGGTGCCGCGGCGATATCCATGCGCGGCACCGGCGGTCAGCTGGCCGTGCCGGGAAGCAGCAGCCCGTTGAGATGCGCGGCGCAACCGATCAGCGCGGCATAGTCGTCCTCGATCACCGCCACGCCGAAATTGCCCATGAAGCCCGCGAAGCGGCCCTTGTCGCGGAACGCGTCGGCGAAGCCGAACTCGCGCAGATATGGCGCGATGGCGCGCGACACGCCGCCCACCAGATAGACACCGCCGAAAGGCAGCTGGATCAGCGCGAGGTTGCCCGCCGTGGTGCCCAGGAACCGCGAAAAGACCTGTGCCGCCTCGACGGCGCGCGGGTCGCTGTGCTCGATGCAGCCTTGCATGATCGTGGCGGCGGTCTTTTCGACCGGGTCTCCGGCCTCGGCGCCAAGCCAGGCATAGACCCGCTCCAGCCCGCGGCCCGACAGCACGTCCTCCACCGCCGGAAAACCGTGCGCGGTCGACACGAACTGCGCCAGCCGCAGGTCCGCCTCGCTGTTGACCGGCAGGTTGACGTGGCCGGATTCCGATGGCGTGACGTAGCGCCCATCCTCGGTGTCGAACACCGGCGTCGCGTTGAAGCCGGTGCCGACCCCGATCACCAGCTTGGCCGCATGGGCGGATGCTTCGGGGAAGGGGATGATTTCGCGGACATTGTCGGGCGCGACATGGCCCAACGCGTGGCCCTGTGCCTGCAGGTCGTTGAGAATGGCGACCGTTTCGGCCCCGGTGGCGCGGGTCAGGGTGGTCTTGTCGATGGTCCAGTCGAGATTGGTCATCGTCGCGCGCCCGTCGCGCACCGGTCCCGCCACCGCGACGCAGGCGCCGATACAATCCACGCCGCCTTCATCGGCGATAAAGCGCCTGAGCACCGATTCCAGCCCGGCATAGTCGGCGTTGGAATAGCGGCGGATCGTCTTCTCTTGGATCTCGAGCCCGTGCGCCAGCGCCACGCGGGTGTTGGTGCCGCCGATATCGGCGACGAGCGAAAAGGTGTTGTCGGGATGCGGCATGGCGGTTCCTCGGGGATCAGCGGGACAGGGCGGCGGCAAGGGCGTGATACGACGCCTTCGGGGTCCGCTCCAGGGTTTCGAAATCGACATGGACGAGCCCGAAGCGTTTTTCGTAGCCGAACGCCCATTCGTAGTTGTCGAGCAGCGACCAGTAGAAGAAGCCGCGCAGATCGACACCATCGGCGACGGCGCGCCGCGCGGCGTCGATATGCGCGGCCATGAAGCGCTGCCGCTCGCTGTCTTGCACGGCACCGGCCTCGAGGCTGTCATCCCAGGCCATGCCGTTCTCGGTGACGTAGACCGGCAGGTTCAGCGCATCGCGCGCCCGCAGCAGGAAATGATGCAGCCCCTCGGGATAGATTTCCCAGCCCATCTGCGTCTTGGGCAGGGGGCCTTCGACCGGCGCGAGCGCGGGCCACGGGGCGTCCGGTGCCGACCGGATCAGCGAGCGGGTATAGTAATTCACCCCGAGCCAGTCGATCGGCTGCGAGATCAGGGCCATGTCGTCCTGCCAGCCCTCGGGCATGTGCGGCGCAAGCCCCGAAAGCGCGCCTTCGGGATAGCGGCCATGGGCGATCGCCTCGAGGAACCAGCGATTGTAGATCTGGTCCTGCAGATCGGTGGCGGCGCGATCGGCCTCGCTGTCGCTGGCGGGCAGGGCGCGTTCGAAGTTGAGCACGATGCCCAGCGCGTCGCGGCCCATGCCCCGCAGCCGCTCGACGGCGAGGCCATGGGCCAGAAGGATGTGATGCATGGCGCGGGCGGCCGCGCGGATGTCGCGCAACCCCGGCGCGTGATGCCCGAGAAAATGCGACAGCCAGGCCACGCACCACGGTTCGTTGATGGTCGCGGTCGAAGCGACGCGGTCGCCGATCCGGGCGCTGATCGTCTCGGAGAAATCGGCGAAGGCAAGGGCCGTGTCGCGGTTGGTCCAGCCGCCGCGATCCGCGAGAGCGGAAGGCAGATCCCAGTGATACAGCGTCTGGAACGGCTTCAGCCCGCGCTCCAGCGTCGCGTCGACGAGCCGGTCATAGAAGTCGAGCCCCTCGGGGTTCACGCTCCGGCCATCGGGCATGACCCGCGCCCATGATGTCGAAAAGCGATAGGCGTCGAATCCCCCGGCCTTCAGCAGGTCGAGATCCTCTTCGAAGCGGTGGTAGTGATCGCAGGCGGTGGCGCCGTCCTCGGCGCGCACGACGTTGCCGGGCCCCTTGGCGAAGCTGTCCCAATGGGTCGGCCCGGCCCTGCCGAAACGATGGCCTTCGATCTGGTAGGCGGCGGTCGCGGCCCCGAACACGAAACCTTCGGGAAAATCGTCGCGGGTGAAATCCATTGTCATCGCCTCATCTGGGGGCCGGGCCGGTGGAGCGGCCGATGATCAGATCGGCCTCGAGAAGTTCCTGCACATGCGGGGCCTCGGGGTTGTCGATGCGGTCTATGACCATCCGGGCGAGCCGCTGTCCAGCCTCGCGCACCGAAGACCGCGTGGCGGTGAAGGCCGGGACCGGCCCGTCATCGCGCAGATAGGAGAGCTGGTCGTCATGGGTGACGGCCGAGACGTCGCGCCCGAGCACCAGCCCCGCCTCTTCGACCGCGCGTCGCACGCCCAGCATGCAGATCACCGAAGAGACGAGAATGGCGGTCGGCGGATCGGGCAGGGCGAGCATGTCGCGCGCGGCGCGCCAGCCATAGCTTTCGGTCATCTCGTCCTGCCGCATCAGCTCGGGGTCGGGTGAAATCCCATGCGCGCGCAGCGCCTCCTCGTAGCCCTGCCGCCGCCGATGTGCGAAATCCATCTTCTCCAGCCCGTTGACGAGCCCGATCCGGCGGTGGCCGAGATCGACGAGAAAGTTGGTCGCGCGCGCAAAGGCCCGGCGGTTGTTCACGTCGAGCCAGCTGTAGGGGCGCGTCGTGCCGGTGGCGCGGCCATGCACGGCATAGGGCAGGCCGATCTCGTCGAGCAGCGCGATGCGCGGGTCGTTCATCCGCGGCGCGCTGACGATCAGCCCGTCGACCAGGCCGCGCCGCTTCATCGAGTGATAGGCCTTTTCCTCCTCGGTGATGTCGACCAGCGAGATCAGCATTTCGTACCCCGCCGCCGAATAGGTTTCGCCCGCCCCGGCGATGAAGTCGGCGAAGATCGGGTTGACCATGGCATGGCTGCTGATCTTGGGCACCACGTGGCCGATGACCCGGCTGCGCCCGGTCGCCAGCGCCTGGGCGCGGGTGTTGGGGCGATAGTCATGCGCCCGCGCCGCCGCCTGCACCCGCGCGCGGGTCGCCTCGCTGACATCGGCATAGCCGTTCAGCGCGCGGCTCACCGTGGTCTGGCTCAGGCCGAGAAGGCTGGAGAGCTGCTTGAGGTTCATCTTCGGGGTTTTCCAAAGCGCTTTTGTAACGTCGATACCCTACGCCGCCAAATCGCGTGCGTCAAAGTGCGGTTTCGCGCGGCGCCCCGTGCCGGGATCGCGGGCGATCATGCGAAATCCGCCGGGTCATATCGTCGGAATCGCGGGCGCCCACCATTGACAGCTGCGCATGGCTCAGACAGGTTACACTTGTCCAAAGCGCTTTGGCATGCGCGTCGTGCCCTCGCGTGTGACGATACATGACGCGGTCCCGGAGAGGGCCGCTTGTTACGGGAGGGTAACGTATCATGAAGACCATCTTTCTGGCGGGCGTGGCGGGGATCGCGCTGGCATCCGCGGCCGCAGCGCAGGACCTGAAGTTCCCGATCGGCGAGGGCGATTTCAACTGGGACAGCTACAACCAGTTCGCCGAAAGCCACGATCTGTCGGGCCAGACCCTGACCGTGTTCGGCCCTTGGCTCAGCGTCGACCAGGAATTGTTCGAGTCGATGCTCGCCTATTTCGAGGAAGCGACCGGCGCCGACGTGCAATACACCGGCTCGGATGGCTTCGAGACGCAGATCCGCATCGACACCGAGGCGGGCTCGGCGCCCAACATCGCCGTGTTCCCGCAGCCGGGTCTCGCGCGCGATCTCGCGTCGCTCGGCTATCTGGAGCCGATGCCCGAGGGCAGCGGTGACTGGCTCGCCGAGAATTACGCCGCCGGGCAGTCCTGGGTCGATCTCGCGACCTTCGAGGGGCCCGAGGGCGAAGAGGATCTCTACGGCTTCTTCTACAAGGCCGACGTGAAGAGCCTCGTCTGGTACGCGCCCGAGAACTTCGAGGATGCGGGCTACGAGGTGCCGCAGACGATGGAGGAGCTGAAGGCGCTCACCGAGCAGATGGTCGAGGATGGCGAGACGCCGTGGTGCATCGGTCTCGGCTCCGGCGGCGCGACCGGCTGGCCCGCGACCGACTGGGTCGAGGATCTGATGCTGCGCACCCAATCGCCCGAGACCTACGACCAGTGGGTGTCCAACGAGATTCCCTTCGACGATCCGGCCGTGGTCGGCGCGATCGAGGAATTCGGCTGGTTCCTGGGTGACGATTACGTCGCCGGTGGCAAGGCCGCCGTGGCCTCGACCGATTTCCGCGACAGCCCCAAGGGTCTCTTCGACAGCCCGCCGCAGTGCTACCTGCACCGCCAGGCGTCGTTCATCCCGTCCTTCTTCCCCGAAGGCATCGAGGTGGGCGCGGATGCCGACTTCTTCTACTTCCCGGCCTACGAGGAAAAGGATCTCGGCAAGCCGGTGCTGGGCGGTGGCACGATGTTCGGCATCACCGAGGCCTCCGAGGCGGCGAGCGTCTTCATCGAGTGGCTGCAGACCCCGATCGCCCACGAGGTGTGGATGGCGCAGCGCGGCTTCCTGACGCCGCTGACCACGGTCAACACCGAGGTGTTCGGCGACCCGACGCTCAAGAAGATGAACGACATCCTGCTTGAAGCCACCACCTTCCGCTTCGACGGGTCCGACCTGATGCCCGGCGGCGTCGGCGCGGGGTCGTTCTGGACCGGCATGGTCGATTATGCCGGCGGCGAGTCGGCCGAGAGCGTGGCCTCCGAGATTCAGGATTCTTGGGACGCGCTGAAATAAGCGTGTAACGATAAGGCTTGGCGGCCGCGACTCGCGTCGTGGCCGCTTCTTTGTATCAAGGCTCGGGGAGGGCGCGATGAATCCGGCACTACAGGGCTTGCTGACCATCGTGATCGGCGTCGGCGGTTGCGTCGCCTATTTCTATTTTTCCAACTTGTTCGTCGACAAGGTGCTGTTCCCGCCCCGCGGGCCGAATGCCGGGCGCAACATCAACCGCGCCAACATGGTCCGACCCTGGCTGTTTTTGCTGCCCGCGCTGCTGGCGCTGGGCCTCTATCTCGCCTACCCGGTGGTCGAGACGCTGCGCCTGTCGCTCACCGAGCGGGTGCGCGGCGGCGGTTACGAATTCGTCGGTCTCGACAATTATCGCCAGATGCTCAGCGAGCCGAAGTTCTGGGAAGGCTTCAACAACAACCTCTTGTGGCTGATCGTCGTGCCCGCGGCCTCCACCGCCTTCGGCCTGCTGGCCGCGCAGCTCACCGACCGCATCAAGTGGGGCAGCTTCGCCAAGTCGCTGATCTTCATGCCGATGGCGATCTCCTTCGTCGGCGCCGCGGTGATCTTCAAGCTGATCTACGACACCCGCCCCGCCGGGCAGGACCAGATCGGCGTGCTCAACGCCGTGTGGCTCGGCTTTGACGGCGGGGTGGGGTCGTTCATCTGGCTCAGGCTGGTGCCCGCGATCCTGCTGCTGGCTCTGGCGGCGGGGGCGGGGGCTCTCGCCTGGTCGCTGATCAAGCCCGTGATCGGCCGCGAAGGGCGCAATCCCGGCGCGATCTTCGCCGCGCTGCGCCTGCTCGGGGCGGCGTTGATGGCGGGGGCCGTCTTCTTGATGCTGCGCCAGACGCTTTCGGTGTTCACCGCCGACTTTCCCTATGGCCAGCCGCAGACCTGGCTCACCATTCCCTTCTGGAACAACTTCTTTTTGATGATCGTGCTGATCTGGATCCAGACCGGCTTCGCCATGGTGCTGCTCTCGGCGGCGCTGCGCGGCATTCCCGAGGAAACGGTCGAGGCGGCCATCGTCGACGGCGCCAACCCGTTCCAGATCTTCTTCAAGATCAAGATGCCGCAGATCGTCGGCACCATCGTCGTGGTCTGGACCACCATCACCATCATCGTGCTCAAGGTGTTCGACATCGTCTTTGCCATGACCAACGGCCAGTGGGAGACGCAGGTTCTGGCCAACTACATGTATGACAAGCTGTTTCGGGCGAATGACTGGGGCGTGGGCTCGGCCGGCGCCATGGTCATCATGCTGATGGTGACGCCGATCCTCGTCTGGAACGTCTACAATGCCCGCAAGGAGATGCGCTGATGGACAACATCGCCGGCAAGAAATCCGCGCTCACCTGGGCGGTCAACATCGCGGTCGTGGCGCTGGTGGCACTTTGGGTGTTCCCGACGCTGGGCCTGCTGATCTCGTCGTTCCGCACGGGCGATCAGATCGCGTCGTCGGGCTGGTGGAAATCCATGCTGCCGACCGAGCAGAACCTGACCCTGCGCACCGCGGGCGGCGACGAGGCCGAGCTGGTCGACGGGCTCTACACCGTGTCGGGCAACCTGTTTGCCGTCGAGGGCATCGATCCGCTCGACATCTCGGCCTTCGGCACCTCGTCGCGCGCCGTCGGCGCCTATGAGCCGGGCGAGACGGTCGACATGGGCGATGGCGAAATCATCGCGGTCGAGGCCAATGGCGATTACGTCTTCACCTCGGTCGAGGAAATGTCGGGCCGCGGCCAGCGGGTCTTCGTCACCGCCGAGGTCGCGCCGGAATTCACGCTCGAAAACTACAACAACATGCTGTTCGACCCGAACAACATCGAAGGCATGTCCAAGGCGTTCTTCAACACGCTGACGGTGTCGATCCCAGCCACGATCATCCCGATCCTCGTGGCGGCCTTCGCGGCCTATGCGCTGGCATGGATGGATTTTCCGGGCCGGGCGCTGCTGATCGCGGCGATCGTCGGCCTGCTGGTGGTGCCGCTGCAATTGGCGCTGATCCCGCTGTTGAAGTTCCACAACGAGATCGGCATCGGCAAGGGCTATCTCGGGGTCTGGATGGCGCATACCGGCTTTGGCCTGCCGCTCGCGATCTATATTTTGCGAAACTACATGGTCGGCCTGCCGCGCGACATCATCGAGAACGCCAAGGTCGACGGGGCGACGGATTTCCAGATCTTCACCAAGATTATCCTGCCGCTGTCCTTCCCGGCGCTGGCCTCCTTCGCGATCTTCCAGTTCCTGTGGACCTGGAACGACCTGCTCGTCGCGATCGTGTTCCTGATCGACAGCTCGGGCGAGACCACCGTGATGACCAAGCAGATCATCGAGCTTCTGGGCACGCGCGGCGGCAACTGGGAAATCCTCGCCACGGCGGCTTTCGTCTCCATCGCCGTTCCGCTGGTTGTGTTTTTCGCGATGCAGAAATACCTCGTGCGCGGCCTGCTTGCGGGCTCCGTGAAATGAGGACTGCTTCCCGATGACTCGACCTGTCTCCATCCCGGCTTCGGCCGACACCGCCCGCATGCCGCTCGATCCCGAATGGTGGCGCGGGGCGGTGATCTACCAGATCTATCCGCGCAGCTACCAGGATACGAATGGAGACGGCATCGGCGACCTGCAGGGCATCGTGCGGCGCCTGCCGCACATCGCCTCGCTGGGCGTCGATGCGATCTGGATTTCGCCCTTCTTCACCTCGCCGATGAAGGATTTCGGCTACGACGTCTCGGATTACTGCGACGTCGACCCGATGTTCGGCACGCTTTCGGACTTCGACGCGGTGATCGAGACGGCGCATTCGCTGAACATCCGGGTGATGATCGACCTCGTGCTGTCGCACACCGCCGAGGCGCATCCGTGGTTCGTCGAAAGCCGCACGAGCCGCGACAACCCGAAGTCCGACTGGTATGTCTGGGCCGACGCCAAGGCGGATGGCACGCCGCCCAACAACTGGCTGTCGATCTTCGGCGGCTCGGCCTGGCAGTGGGACGGGCGGCGGATGCAGTACTACCTGCACAACTTCCTGACCAGCCAGCCCGACCTGAACTTCCACAACCCGGACGTCCAGGAGACGCTGCTCGACGTGGAGCGGTTCTGGCTCAAGCGCGGTGTCGACGGCTTCCGGCTCGACACGATCAATTTCTACTTCGCCGACAAGATGCTGCGCGACAACCCGGCGCTGCCGCCCGAGCGGCGCAACGACTCCATCGCGCCGGGCGTGAACCCCTATAACTGGCAGGAGCACCTCTACTCCAAGAACCAGCCCGAAAACCTCGATTTCCTCAAGCGGTTCCGCGCCGAGCTGGAGCCTTACGGCGCCGCCGCCGTGGGCGAGGTGGGCGACGCGCAGCGCGGTCTGGAAATCATGGCCGAATACACCTCGGGCGGGGACAAGGTGCAGATGTGCTATCCGTTCGAGATGCTGCAGCCGCCGCGGCTCACCGCCGCCGCCGCCGCCGACACCTTCTACCGGCTGAGCCACGCCGCCCCCGACGCCTGGCCCTGCTGGTCCTATTCCAACCACGACGTGGAGCGGCATCCGAGCCGCTGGAAGCTGTCACCCGCGGCGGTTCGCGCCTATACCACCTTGCTGATGTGCCTGCGCGGATCGGTCTGTCTCTACCAGGGCGAGGAGCTCGGACTGCCCGAGGCCGAGGTGGCGTTCGAGGATCTGCAGGATCCCTACGGCATCGAGTTCTGGCCCGAATACAAGGGCCGCGATGGCTGCCGCACCCCGATCGCCTGGACCGGAGAGGCGCCCCATGGCGGTTTTTCCGAGACGCGCCCGTGGCTGCCGGTGGCGCCCGCGCATCTGCCGCGCGCCGTGGCCGAGCAGGAGGCCGACCCCGACGCGATGCTGCATCATTACCGCCGCGCCATCGCGCTGCGCCACGATCACCCGGTGCTGGCCACCGGTGAGCATGACGGCGTGCATTCGCGCGGCGAGGTGGTGCATTTCGTGCGCCATGACGCGAACGAGACGATTTTCTGCGCCTTCAACCTCGGGGAGGAGCCGGCGGAGGTGCCGCTTCCCGAAGGCGCCTGGGCCCCGATCGGTACCGATCTGGGGTCGGTGACGAAGGCCGAGAACGGGCTGGTCCATCTCGGCCCATGGCAATGCTGCCTGGCGCTGAAGCGACCGGCGGACTGAGACGGAGCAGGGAGGAACCCATGGCGGAACTCAAACTCAGGGACGTGGCCAAGACCTATGGCGGGTCGGTCGAGGTCCTGAAGAACATCGATCTGGAAATCGGCAAGGGCGAACTGGTCGTCTTCGTCGGTCCCTCCGGCTGCGGCAAGTCCACGCTCTTGCGGATGATCGCCGGGCTCGAGGAGATCTCCGGCGGCACGCTGGAGATCGACGGTCTGGTGGTCAACGACGTGCCGCCCGCGCAGCGCGGCATCGCCATGGTGTTCCAGTCCTACGCGCTCTACCCGCATATGACGGTGCGCGACAACATGGCCTTCGCCCTGAAGCTCGCCAAGAAGTCGAAGGAGGAGATCGACGCGGCGATCTCCAACGCCGCGCGTATCCTGCAGCTTGAACCCTATCTCGACCGCCTGCCCAAGGCGCTTTCGGGCGGGCAGCGGCAGCGGGTGGCCATCGGCCGGTCGATCGTGCGCGACCCGAAGGTCTATCTGTTCGACGAGCCGCTCTCGAACCTCGACGCGGCGCTGCGCGTGGCGACCCGGATCGAGATCGCCCAGCTCAAGGAGTCGATGCCCGACAGCACCATGATCTACGTCACCCACGACCAGGTGGAGGCGATGACGCTGGCGACCCGCATCGTGGTTCTTGCCAACAAGGGCATCGCCCAGGTCGGCACCCCCTTGGAGCTTTACGAGCGGCCCGAGAACGAGTTCGTGGCGCAGTTCATCGGCTCCCCGGCGATGAACCTGCTGCCGGGCAAGATCACCGGCACGGGGGAGCGCACCACCGTCACGCTCGAAGGCGGCGGCACCGCGGTGTCGACGGTCTCCACCACCGAGGCCGACATGGGCAAGAGCGTCAATGTCGGCGTGCGGCCCGAGGACATGACCGAGGTCGAGCAGGGGGGCGAGTATCTCTTCGAGGGCAAGGTCGATTTCACCGAGTCGCTCGGTGAGGTGACGATCCTGTACTTTCAGAAGGTGAACGGCGCCGACCCGGTGATCGCCAAGCTGCCGGGCATCCATGGCGACCTGCGCGGCCGCCACGTGCACATGACCGTCGCCCCCGAAAAGGTGCAGGTCTTCCATGAAGGGCGTTCGCTCTACTACCGCTGAAGCCCTGTAGGGCGGGCTCAGTAGGGCCCGCCCTCCAGCACCCCGTCCGCGCTCATCTGCGCATAGAGCAGGCCTTCGCGCAGGCCGCGATCCGCGACCGAAAGCCGGTCCGTCGGCCACAGCCGCATCAGCGCCTGCAAGATCGCCGAACCCGACATGATAAGCGCCTGCCGGTCGCGGCCGATGCGCGGATCGTCGCGCCGCCCCTCGGGGCCGAGCGCGAGGTAATCGCGGATCACGGCGTCGATCTGGTCGGAGGTCATCCGCAGCCCATCGACCTTGTTGCGGTCGTAGCGCCGCAGGCCCAGATGACTCGCCGCGACGGTGGTGACGGTGCCCGAGGTGCCGATGATCTGGAACCCGTCGCGCGCCTGCTCGGAGGCCGATGGCGCGAAGCCCGACAGGTTCTCTTCGAAAAACCAGCTCATCAGCGCGAAGCGCGCCGCGTCGTCCTCCACGTCGTGGAACTGGTCGCGCAGCGTGGCCACGCCCAGCGGCACGGAAATCCAGTCGACCACCTTGGCGGCGGCGAATGGGCCGGGGTCCTGTTTGAACCCCGAATGCAGCCGCATGATCGCGCCCGGTCGCTCGGGGCGGGGCACGTTCGACAGGTCGATCCAGACCAGCTCGGTCGAGCCGCCGCCGATATCGACCACGAGCAGTTGCTCGGTCTTGGTCGAGACCAGCGGCGCGCAGGAAATCACGGCGAGCCGCGCCTCTTCCTCGGGGCGGATCACGTCGAGCCGGAGCCCGGTTTCGCGCTGCACCTGCGCGAGAAAGGCGCGGCCGTTCTTGGCCCGGCGGCAGGCCTCGGTCGCCACCAGCCGCATCCGGCGCACACCGTGTTTCTGCAGCTTTTGCCGACAGATGCGGATCGCGCCGATGGTGCGGTTCATCGAGGCACGCGAAAGCCGGCCCGTCTGTTCGAGCCCGTGGCCCAGCTGGACCGTCTTCGAGAAACTGTCGACCACGTGGAACTGGCTGCCCTTGGGCTGGGCAATCAGCATCCGACAGCTGTTTGTACCGAGATCAAGCGCGGCATAGAGCGTCGCCTGATCCGGGGATGGCGCGGGGGATCTCACCGCTTTCGGGAACGCGCCCGCACCGTCGGGACGCATGGGCGCCATGAACACGCCCTCCAATATCGAGTTGAATCAAGGGTAGGGGTTGCATGGTTCCGGCGCAAGCGCCGCGATGGGGCGGATCGCAACGTCGCTCATCACGATCATGGGGATTTCGGGGGTTTGCGGCTCTGGCCCCCTTGCGCCGCCCCTGCGACAAGGGGGGCGCGTCGCGCCGCGCGCTCAGGATGTCGAATTCCGACCCTGACGCAAGGGCGCGCCGCGATATCAGCGTCTGTGAGGAAAGGACCCGCAATGCCCGAGATCACGCTCGTATACTGGCGCGACATGCCCGCGCAGGTGATCGTCGGCCGCGGCCGGCGCGGCACCAAGATCCCGCTCGCCGAGCGGTTCGAGCAGGCGATCGACCGCGCCGCGATGAAATCGGGCGCGGCGGGCACCGACGATTACCTCGCCGAATGGCGCAAGGCGCCATGGGGCGAGATCGAGGGCACGCCCGAAGAGGCCGCGCGCATCGCGGCCCAGCGGGTCGAGGCCGAATACGACACGGCGCGTCTGCGCGCGCTGATCGACAATCACGGGCGCGAATGACCCGCGCCCTCAAGGAGGTGCTGATGTCCCTGTTGACCTTCCGCCGCGCGGCTCCCGCGCCCGCCATGCCGGGCGGCGATTTCACCGCCCGCGCCTCGATCGAGGTGATGCCGCGCACCGCGGCCAAGGTCGACAGTTTCCGCGCGATCCTTCCCGAGGGCACCCGCGTCTACATCGCCCATATCGACGGCACCCCGATCGAGGAAATGGTCGCGACGGCGGCGCGCATCGCGTCTGAAGGCTTCGCGGTCATGCCGCATTTCCCGGCCCGCAGCATCGAAAGCCGCGCCCAGCTCGGCGACTGGATCGCCCGCTACCAGGGCGAGGCGGGGGTGACCGAGGGGCTGGTGCTGGCGGGCGGCATCGCGCAGCCGCGCGGCGAATTTCACTCCTCGATGCAGCTTCTCGAAACCGGCGCTTTCGATGCGGCGGGCTTCGACCGCCTGCACGTGGCGGGCCATCCCGAGGGCAACCGCGACATCGACCCCGATGGCGGCGACGCCGTGGTGCGCGACGCGCTGCGCTGGAAGCAGGACTTCGCGAACCGCAGCGATGCGCGCATGGCGCTGGTCACGCAGTTCGTCTTCGACGCGGCGCCGGTGATCGGCTGGGCCCGCACGATCCGCGCGGCGGGCATCGACCTGCCGGTGCATGTCGGTCTCGCCGGGCCGGCCAAGCTGCAGACGCTGATCAAGTACGCCATGGCCTGCGGGGTCGGACCGTCGCTGAAGGTGTTGCAGAAACGGGCGATGGACGTCAGCAAGCTTCTCGTGCCCTATGCGCCCGACGACATCGCCGCCGCGCTGGAACACGCCCGTGCCGCCGAGCCCGGTCTCGGGCTGGAACAGGCGCATCTCTTCCCGCTGGGCGGCATCAATGCCAGCGCCGAATGGCTGGCCGCGCGCCACCCCGCGTCCCGCATCGCGGCCAATTGAGATTTTCGGCCAATCGGCCAAAGACAAGGATGAAGAATGACCCGTACGATCGTTGAATCGAAAACGAAAACCGCGATCATCGGCTTTGATCAGCCGTTCTGCGTGATTGGTGAGCGGATCAACCCCACGGGGCGGAAGAAGCTCGCCGCGGAACTCGAGGCGGGCGATTTTTCGACCGTGGAAAAGGATGCCATCGCGCAGGTCGCCTGCGGCGCCACCATGCTCGATGTGAACGCGGGCGTGGTCTACAACTCCAACCCCAATCCCAACGAGACCGAGCCGCCGCTCATGACGAAGATGATCGAGCTGGTGCAGGGGCTGGTCGACGTGCCGCTGTGCATCGACAGCTCGGTCCCGGCGGCGCTCGAAGCCGGTCTTGCCGCGGCGCAGGGGCGACCGCTCCTGAACTCGGTGACGGGCGAGGAAGACCGGCTGGAGCTCGTCCTGCCGCTGGTCAAGAAATACAATGTGCCGGTGGTGGCGATCTCCAACGATGACACCGGCATCTCCGAGGACCCCGACGTGCGCTTCGCGGTCGCCAAGAAGATCGTCGAGCGCGCCGCCGATTTCGGCATTCCCGCGCATGACATCGTGGTCGATCCGCTGGTGATGCCGATCGGCGCGATGGCGACCGCCGGGCTCCAGGTCTTTGCCCTCGTGCGCCGCCTGCGCGACGAGCTGGGGGTCAACACCACCTGCGGCGCGTCGAACATCTCCTTTGGCTTGCCCAACCGGCACGGCATCAACAACGCCTTCCTGCCGATGGCGATGGCCTCGGGCATGACCTCGGCCATTATGAACCCCTGCGCGCTGCCGACCCCGCTGTCGAAGATCGCGGAGAAAAAGGCCGAGCTGGAGGCCGCGGGCATCGTCATCCCCGAAGGCATGGATGACGAGACCTTCTGCCGCCTGATGGGAATCGGCAGCCGCGAGTCCCGGCCGGGCGGAGAGATGAGCGCGATCCGCGCCGCCAACTTCCTGACCGACAACGATCCCTCTGGTGCCGAGTGGATCCGCTTCAACCGTCCGCCCGGCGTGCCCGGCGAGGGGCGCGGCGGGCGCGATGGCGGCCGGCGTCGTCGGCGGGCCTGAACGCGGCGCGGCTTGCGTATTTGTGGAATGGTGAAAAGGGCAGGGCTTGCCCCGTCACCCCCGCTTGGCATAGTCGGGGTCTCTGATCAGGAGACCCCGGCATGGCCAAGACACCCAAGAAGCCCGGCGCGAGCACCGGCAACACCTCGGGGCGCGGGCAACGCGACCTGACCGTCAAGGTCAAGACCGCGCGCGGCCGCAAGATGAGCTCCAAGCTCTGGCTGGAGCGGCAGCTCAACGACCCTTACGTGAAGCGCGCCAAGGCCGAGGGCTATCGTGGCCGCGCCGCCTACAAGATCATCGAGCTCGACGACAAGTTCCGCTTTCTCGTGCCGGGCGCCCGCGTGGTCGATCTGGGCTGCGCGCCCGGCGGCTGGAGCCAGGTCGCCGTGGCGCGGGTCAACGCGCTCGGTGCGAAATCGGGCAAGGCGGTTGGCACGGTGCTGGGCGTCGACCTGCAGGAGGTGGAGCCGATCGCGGGCGCAGAGCTGCATCAGCTCGACTTCATGGAGGACGACGCCGACCTCAAGGTGAAGGACTGGCTTGGCGGCGGTGCCGACGTGGTGATGTCCGACATGGCGGCCTCGGCCTCGGGCCACAAGCAGACCGACCACCTGCGCATCATCGCGCTGTGCGAGGCCGCCGCCCATTTTGCCTTCGACGTGCTGAGCCCCGGCGGCACCTTCGTCGCCAAGGTGCTCGCGGGCGGCGCCGAAGGCAGCCTGCAGCAGATCCTCAAGCAGAAATTCGAGAAGGTGCAGAACGTCAAGCCGCCCGCCTCCCGCTCGGACAGCTCCGAAAAATTCGTGATCGCGACCGGTTACAAGGGCCAGGACGAGGACGACCGGTAGCAAGCCCGGCCCGCCTGTGACGGATTGTCCCGGCGGGTCTTCTGTCGCGGGCGGCCAGGCCTGCTGTCGGCCAGAATGGCGACGGGATCGGCGCTGCGTGCCGGCACGACAGGACATGTCGTTACGGCATGAAACATGGCCTGACCCTGCCAGGAGCGACGGCCACGCTTTGCGTGGCGCCGGGATATCGGCCGGGGGGTTCTGCGCCTGCGCGGCAGGCGGCAGCTCACTCGCTCCAACCCGCGTGACCGGCCAGGCGGGTGATCAGGAAATCCATGAAGATTCGCGTCTTCGGTGTCAGAACGTTGGTGCGCGGATAGACCAGCCAGAGCACCGAGCGGTCGTTCATCTTCCATTCGGGCAGCACCCGGACCAGCCGGCCCGCCGCGATCTCGTGGGCGACGTTCCACAGCGAATTCATCGACAGCCCGGCCCCGGCGAGGGTGGCCTCGCGCTGCGCGTCGCCGTCATCCATGATGGCGCGACAGATCATGCATGCGGGGTCGAGCACGGCCATCCCTGCGGCGGCATTCACCAGCTCCCGTGGTTCGAGAGTGCTCCAGGCGATGAGCCGGTGACCTGCCAGCTCCGCTGGCGTGGTCGGGGTGCCATGCGTCTCGAGATAGCCCGGCGAGGCGCAAAGAACGCGGGTGTCGTCGGCGAGCTTGCGCCCCTTGAGACTGCTGTCGCTCAACGGACCGCTGCGCAGCGCGAGGTCGAAGCTGCCCTCGATCGCGTCGAAGCGCGTGTCGGACAGGCGCAAATCGAGCGTGAGGTCGGGATAGAGGTCGTGGAACTGGGGCAGCAGCGGCATGATGTGCAGTTGCGCGAAGCTGCTCGGCGCGGCGAAGCGCAGCGTCCCCTTCGGTCCGGCATCGCTGCCCCCGAGCGCCGCGCGGGCGGCATCGGCCTGCGCGAGGATCTCGCGGGCATAGGGCAGGAAATCCGAGCCCTCCAGTGACAGCGAAACCTTGCGGGTGGTGCGGCGCAGAAGCTCCGCGCCGAGCTCCTGCTCCAGCTTGGCAAGGCGCGCGCTCGCGACGGCGGGGGCAAGGCCCAGCTCACGTCCGGCGGCAGAGATGTTGAGCCGTTCGGCCGCCATCACGAAAAGACGCAGGTTGTCGGTGTTCATTCCATGCAATTCCGGGAAGCTGAACAGATAGAGCGACGGGTTTCTGCGGGGCTTGAAAGGCGCATGTCCCGATCATGCAGGCAGCGCGCGGCCGCTCCGGCCGGCTGTGCTGTCGCTCTTTCGGGGCGCGCCGGACGGGGGGCGGCCAGCATCGCCAACTGGCCCGGCTCGTCCATGCAAGCTGAGGAGGCCCGGCGCTCAAGGTCATCCTGATCGCCTGCGCGACCGGCGGCCTTGGCCCGTGATCCGGCACTCGCCTCGCCGCCGAAGGACACATCGCCCTGCTGCAAGGGGGCCGCGACGAAACGCTGGTGGCCGACGCCATGTCCGCGATCCGGGATCTCGCAGGAAAAGGCAGACGTGTTCGATCCGGCGATTATATGCATTTTCGGAAAACTGAAATCAGAATCGCCCATATTACACGACTATCCGCGCAAATGTATCTCGGGGCAACGAGATCTTGATATGGAGCTTCCGATGAAGACGATGATCCTGAACGAATATGGCCCCGATGCTGCCTTCACCCCGGCGGAGATCGAGCGCCCGGCGGTCAAGCCCGGCCATGTCCTCGTCCGCGTCAAGGCGACGAGCGTCAACACCGTCGACACGATGATCCGGGACATGGGCAAGGCGCTGCCCCTGTCGCCCGATCTGCCCGCCATTCTCGGCATGGATTTCGCCGGTGTCGTCGAGGAGGTCGGCGCGGGCGTCGGGGGCTTTGCCGTGGGCGACGAGGTCTATGGCTGCGCCGGGGGGCTCGCCGATCTTCAGGGCGCGCTGGCCGAATACATGCCGGCCGATGCGCGGCTGATCGCGCACAAGCCGAAATCGCTGAGCATGCGCGAGGCCGCGGCGCTGCCGCTCGTCGGCATCACCGCGTGGGAGGGTCTGCACCGCGCCGGGGTGGGCCGTGGCCAGAAGGTGCTCGTGCAGGGCGGGGCCGGTGGCGTCGGCCATGTCGCCGTGCAGCTGGCGCGGCATCTCGGCGCCGATGTGTGGTCGACCGGTACCGGAGACGCGAAGCTGGCGGCGATCGAAACGCTCGGGGCAACGCCCATCGACTATAAGGCCGAGACAATCGAAGCCTATGTTGCCGCCCATACCAATGGTGCCGGGTTCGACGTGGTCTTCGATACGGTCGGCGGCGAGAACATGACCAACTCCTTCGCGGCGGCAGCACTGAACGCGCAGGTCGTCACGACCGTTTCTCTGCTGGAGCTCGACCTTTCGCACGCGCATTTCAAAGGCCTGTCGCTGCATGTGGTGTTCATGCTGCTGCCGATGCTGCACGATGTCGGGCGCGAGGCGCATGGCGACATCCTCGCCGATCTCGCGCGGCTCGTGGATGCCGGGGCCGTCACGCCCCTGCTGGACGAGCGGCGCTTCGGCCTGTCCGAGATCGGCGCAGCCCATGCCCGGCTGAAGAGCGGCCAGGCCATGGGCAAGGTGGTCGTCGAGGTCTGATCCTCCGAACGGCCCCCGGATCAGCGCGGGCCTGCCTGCCGAGCCGATGAAGGCCAGGGGAGGCGGTACCCGCCCCGACGGCATCCGCCCGCGCTGCCGGTCTATACCGGCAGCGCGTCGTGTTCCCGCGCCATGACCGCCTGCAGCGCCGGGCGATCGGCGCAGCGCCTGATCCAGGCCTGGAGGACGGGCTGCCTCGGCATGGCCTCCGGGAGCCATTGGAACGGGCTCGACAGCAGCAGGTCGACCGCGGAATATTCCTCGCCGAGAAGGTAGGGCTGGCCGTCCAGCGCCTCGGACAGCCGGGCGAAGACGGCGTCGAGATCGCGAAAGGTCGCGTGCAGGGCGGGGTGCTCGATCTTCGCCCAGTCGAGCACCAGAACCGGCTCCATCACGCCCTGATAATAGAACAGCCAGCTCAGGAAGGCCCCGCGCTGCGGATGCCCGACCGGCCGACCGAGCCCCGCCTCGGGGAAGCTGTCGGTCAGGTAGGCGATGATTGCCCCGCGCTCGCGCAGGTGGTCGGTGCCGTCGGTGAGATAGGGCACCTTTCCCTCGGGATGCGGATTGCGCGGGTCGGGGCCGCCGCTGCCGTCCGGACGGGCGACCGTGACCTCGCACAGGTCGATGCGGTCGGCGATGCCCATCTCCTCGATCAGTACGAGGATGGAGGTCGAGCGGGAGTGCGGTGCGTGGTAGAGGGTCGGCATGATTGGCTCCTCGTATTGCGTGATGCCTTGTTCTAGCCCCGAGCTGCTGACAAAATCCGTCAGCATGGCCCGCCCCGACCGTCTCATGCGCCTGATGGATGCGCTGCGCCGCCTGCCTGCGCCGGTCACGGCGGTGCGGCTGGCGGCGGAGACGGATATCTCGCCGCGGCAGCTCTACCGCGACATCGCCACGCTGCGCGCGGGCGGCGCCCTGATCGATGGCGAGGCCGGAGTCGGCTACCGGCTGACCGAGGATCCGGCCCTGCCGCCGCAGAGCTTCTCTCGGCTGGAGATCGAGGCGCTGGTCCTCGCCGTGGGCGAGCTGCGCCAGACCGGCGACGCGGCGCTGGAGGCGGCGGGACGCTCGGCGCTGGCCCGGATCATCGCGACCCTGGCCGACGGGCAATCGCGGCACGCCATGCACACAATCCTGCGCAGCTTTCGTCCGCCGCCGGCCGCGGTGGATGTCGGCGTGGACATGTCGCTTCTGCGCCGTGCCTGCTGGGAGGAGCTGGCGCTTGATGTCCGCTATCGCGACCTCGGGGGCCGGGTCACGCAGCGCGAGGTCTGGCCTCTCGGGATCAGCTATTCGGATGGCGCGCTCAAGCTCTTGGTCTGGTGTTGTCTCAGGCAGGACTGGCGCGTCTTCCGCGCCTCGGGGATTGAGGAGGCCCGCCTCAACGGCCGCGGCTTCAGGCCCCGGCGCGTGCCCTTGCTGCGCGACTACGCGGCGCGGCAAACCCGGCCCGAAGGTGCCGCCGAGGCGTAGGCACGCTTTCAGCGCGCGGCGGGCATGGGCCCCGGTGGCGGCCTTGGCTGCGCGGGCCGAAAGGCCATTGCGCCCGGTGATGGCCGGCGCCTCGCGGATCAGCGCCGGATCGGTCAGCGCCGCCACCATGAACAGCGCGAAATCGGTGCGCCGGGTCAGGTTGCTCGCAAGCACCGGGTCGCCCACATGGCGGGCCCAGATCGGCAGGCCTTCGCTCGGACCCTCCTCGAGATCCGAGCCGCGCACGACGGTCCAGTCGCGATCCGATGCGAAGATCAGGTCGGTCGCGCGAACCTGGTCGTCGAGATCGACGAGCCGCAACGCCCTGAGGATCGGGGTGCCGAACCTGACGATGGCGCGGATCTTCCAACCGTAGCGGTCCTTGCCGTCGCGGCTGATGTGCCAGCCGCAGGAAAACACCAGCCGCGCATGGCGCGGAGCGAGGTCGAGCACGGCGCGGGCGGTGCCCGAGGCGTAGTCCTGCACGCCCCAGGGCGCGAGAACCACCAGCACGCCGTCGCAGCCTCGCGTGGCCGCCTCGATCACCGCGCGGTCGTCGGTGCGGCCGGGATGCACGGTGATGCGGCCCGCGAACCGGTCGAGCTTGCCGACGCTTTCGGGACGGCAGACGCCGGTGACCTCGTAGCCGCGCGCCAGCGCGTGTTCCGTCATGTATTGCCCGAGTTTGCCCGAGATGCCGATGATGCAGATGCGTTTCATGGGGGTCTCCTTGCGATGGGGGTCAGGCCGCGAGGGCGCGCGGCGCGGGGATGCGCGGGCCGCGGGTCAGCAGCCACAGCGCGAAGCCGATCTCGGCCAGCGTCACCACGAGCAGCAGCGCGATCTTCACCGCCTCCAGCAGCGCGGCATCGGGCAGGGCGAACATCTGCACGCTGTCGACGAGGTAGCCGGTGCCGCCGACGATGAGGCCGAAGCCCAGAAGCCGCGGATAGAGCCCCGAGCGCAGGACCAGCGTGCCCAGCAGGACGAGGTGCAGGCAGAAGAAGACCTGCCAGATCCAGACACCGGCATCGTGGACATGCCGCAGCAGCCCGGCCAGTTCGATCCGCTGCGTCTGAGAGAAGCTTTCGAGCGGCACCCGCCCATCGGCCAGTGCCAGCGATCCGGCATGGAAGAACAGCATCGCCGCCATCACCGCAACCATCATCAGCCGCGCATAGGAGGCCGCGAGCGAGAGCGTCGCGTTCACCGGCCGGAACATGAAGTAGAGCATGACCGAGACGAACACCTCGGCGGTCATCATCACCATGTCGCCCGCGAGGCCGGCGTGAAACAGGCCGCGCCGCGCGGCGATGTTGGCGAAGGTCGCGGCCGGGTCTCCGGCGACGTTCAGCACGCCCGGCACGTAGAGGATCGAGAAGCCACCGGCAAAGGCGATGACGAGGTAGAGCGCGCCGGTCAGGCGGGCATAGCTGCGCGAGGTGGGATCTTGGAACGCCTGCATGACGGGCCTCCTTTCAAGCTGACGTTGCGGCATATCTGTGTTCTACGCCCCTTCACCCATGCAGGAAATTGACCAGATGCGCCGAGCTGATATGCAGATCTGCATGGATTGGCGCAGCGTCACCTTCGACTGGAACCGCGCCCGGGCCTTTCTCGTGACCGCCGAGGAGGGCTCGCTCTCGGCGGCTGCGCGCGCGTTGAAGCTGGCGCAGCCGACGCTGGGCCGGCAGGTCGAGGCGCTGGAGGCAGAGTTGGGCGTCGCGCTGTTCGAGCGTTCGGGGCGCGGGCTGCGCCTGACCCCGGCGGGCCACGATCTGCTGGAGCATGCGCGCATGATGGGCGAGGGCGCCCGCGCGCTGTCGCTGGCGGCCTGGGGCCAGACAGAGGCGCTTGAGGGCGAGGTGGCGATCTCGGCCTCGGATGCCTATGCGAGCTACCTGCTGCCACCGATCCTTGATCGGCTGCACCGGGCCGAGCCGCGCATTCGGATCGAGGTGGTTGTTTCGAATGCATTGTCGGACCTGTCGCGGCGCGAGGCCGACATCGCGGTGCGCAACGTCCGCCCGACCGAGCCGGACCTGATCTGGCGGCGGGTCCGCGATGCCCAAGCAAGGCTTTACGCGGCGCCGGGCTACCTCGACCGGCTGGGACGGCCAGAGGCCGCAGAAAGTTTTTCGGCGGCGGAGTTCATCGAGATCGACGCCTCGGGCAGCCTCATGGGCCTGCTGAACGCCAAGGGCTTCAGCCTCGACGAAGGCAATTTCCCCTATCGCTGCCGCAGCTTCACGGTGATGTGGGAAATGGTGCGGCAGGGCATGGGGATCGGCATCCTCGACGACCGGATCGGCGATGCCGACCCGTCGGTCGAGCGCGCGGTCCCGGGTTTCGCGCCGATCGATTTCCCGGTCTGGATCGTCGCCCACCGCGACATCGCCCGATCGCGGCGCCTACGCGTGGTCTTCGACGCGTTGGTGGAGGGTTTTGGCGCCTGAGCCGAGACGATCAGGTGGCGAATCCTGCCGTTCGAGGCAGATTCCGGCGGTCCAAGGTTAGGTCCCAGAGCATCGCCATCGGCGGTCGAAGGAAAACGCACGGAACTTTGCCGGGATCGGCAGAGAGCCTCGTGATCGGCCTGCCATGGCCCCAAGGGCAAATCCTGTTTGCAGCAAGGGGATAGTGGCGGAGAGACAGGGATTCGAACCCTGGGAACCCGTGAAGGCTCAACGGTTTTCGAGACCGCCCCGTTCGACCACTCCGGCACCTCTCCGCGGTCTGAGGGGCGTTTAGCCAGTGGCGCGGACGGGCGCAAGTCCCCGTCGACGATAAATGTCCGACTTTTTCGGCCGCCGTAGCGTCAGCCGCCCGGCCCGGTGTTGGAAAGCCAGGAGTGCGGGCGTATCTGCCGATCATGCATTCGGGAGATCACCTCATGCCGCACCGCGCCCGCTCCATTGCCGCCGCAGCACTTGCCGCTTTCGCGGTTTTGCCCGCCACCGCCACCGTCGCCTCGCCCGAGATCGACCGGCTGGTCGAGGCGCTCGCGCTCGACGAGGTCGTCGCCGTGATGCGCGAGGAGGGGCTGGCCTATGGCGCGGATCTGGGGGCGGAGCTGTTCCCCGACGGTGCGACGGGCTGGGGCGCGGAGGTTGCGCGGATCTATGATGCGCAAGCGATGCGCGATGCGCTGGCCGGGGGGCTCGAGAGGGGGCTCGTGCGCGATGAGATCGAGCCGCTGCTTGCGTTTTTCGAGGATGGACCCGGCGCGCGCTTTGCCCGGCTCGAAGCCTCGGCGCGGCGCGCCATGCTGGCGCCGGGGGTCGAGGACGAGGCTCTGCAGATGGCGGCGACGGCGATGCATGACGAGACCGAGCGTTTCGCGCTCGTCGATGGCTTCGTCGCGGCCAATGATCTGATCGAGACCAACGTCGCCGGGGCGCTCAACGCCAATCTCGCCTTTTCGCAGGGGCTGCTCGACGGCGGCGCCTTTGGCGGTGCGGTGAGCGAGGCCGAGATCCTCGGCGATGTCTGGGCGCAGGAGCCGCAGATTCGCCGCGACACCACCGAATGGCTCTATGCCTTCCTGTTTCTCGCCTATGGCCCTGCGCCCGCCGACGATCTCGAAGCCTATACCGCGTTTTCGAAGCGACCGGCGGGGCGGGCGCTGAACCGGGCGCTGTTCGATGCCTATGACGCCATGCTCACCGATATCTCGCGCCAGCTCGGGCTGAGCGCGGCGCGGCTCATGGCCGGGCAGGAGATCTGATCACCCGCCCCATAGCAGCAGCGCCGTGACCAGCGCGCCGGGGTTGCTCTCGTAGAGGCCGAGATCGCCCGACAGCTGAAGCCTGCGCGCGGGCCGATCGGGCTGCGGCACGGCGGCGGCGTCGAAGGCCCGCTCCAACGCCGGGCCGCCGCCCGCGGCGATATCGGCGATCACGGCCGCGAAATCGGCCTTTACCGCGATCTCGACCGCGCCGCGGCGCGCGTCGTCGCGGATGAACGGGGCGGACAGCGATGTCCGCAGTCCGGGCAAGGTGTCGGGGGCGCAGGCGGGCAGGGCGGCCAGCAGCACGAGTACACAGAGGCGCATGTCGATCCTTTCGCGGGGGTTGACTTGGCATGACGCCTCGCCGATAAGCCCGCATCCCGGCAAGACCCCTTGTCACGGGATGCGCGGCTATCCGCAAGGTGCCTCGCGACTTTTCAATGAACGCCCCGATCCGGGGCGCGCCGTCCGACGGTGGGCCATGCGGCCCTTGAACGCCCCGCAAGGGGGACCCAAGTGACGCGGGATACGAAGGAACGACAGATGTTTGCGGTTCTCAAAACCGGCGGCAAGCAGTACAAAGTGGCCTCGGGCGATGTGCTCCGGGTCGAAAAGCTTGTGGCCGAGGCGGGTGACACCGTCCAGTTCAACGACATTCTGATGATCGGCGACGCGATCGGCGCGCCCTTCGTCGAAGGTGCCGGCGTGCAGGCCGAGGTGATCGACCAGATCAAGGGTGACAAGGTCATCAACTTCGTGCGCCGCCGCCGGAAGCACTCCTCCAAGCGCACCAAGGGTCACCGTCAGAAGCTGACCCTCGTTCGCGTGACCGAGCTGCTGACCGAAGGCGCCGACAAGTCGGGCGTCAAGGCCGCCACCGGCTCCGCGCCGCGCGATGCCGGGGCCGCCCCGGCCGCCAAGCCCGCGAAAGCCAAGAAGGCCGCCGCTTCGGGCGACGACCTCAAGAAGCTGTCGGGCGTCGGCCCGGCGCTCGAGAAGAAGCTGCTCGGCGCTGGCATCACCAGCTTTGCCCAGATCGCTGGCTGGTCGGATGCGGACATCGCCCGCATCGACGAAGAGCTTGGCCTCAAGGGCAAGATCGAGAAAGAAGGCTGGGTTGCCCAGTCCAAGGACCTTCAGGCCTAAGGCACAGGAGAGAGACACATGGCACACAAAAAAGCAGGCGGCTCCTCCCGCAACGGGCGCGACAGCGCCGGACGCCGTCTTGGCGTCAAGAAGTTCGGCGGCGAAGCCGTGATCCCGGGCAACATCATCATGCGCCAGCGTGGCACGAAGATGTGGCCGGGCGCCGGCGTCGGCATGGGCCGTGACCACACCATCTTCGCGACCGAAGAGGGCCGCGTGACCTTCCACAAGGGTCTCAAGGGCCGCACCTTCATCTCGGTGCTCCCGGTTGCCGAGGCCGCGGAGTAACCGCCGGCCCTTCAGCTGAGACGACACAAGCGGGGGATCGGTGACAGGCCGGTCCCCCGTTTGCATTATGACCAGAGGTTTCGCCCATAAGGGGCGGCGCCAGGCACCCGGCGCAGAACCGGGACCCGAGCAGCAGGGAAGCGGAGGAGGCGACCCATGAAGAACAACGACATCAAGGTGAGCGAAGGCCAGCCCGTGATCGCGGCGGAACGGTTCCAGCTGCGGCCGCTGCGCCGGTCCGACGAGGGGCTGATCGCGCATTACGCCGCCGATCCGCGTGTCGCGCGCGGCACCCGCACCATTCCGCACCCGCTGCCGCCCGGCACCGTGACCCAGCTGATCGAACGGGCGCAGCGCCCCGACCGGACCGAGGATGTCTGGGTGATCGACGGCTCCGAGAATTCGCTCGCCGAGGTGCTCGGCCTCGTGACGCTGACCCGCATGGATCGCGGTCAGTCCGAGGTGCATTACTGGGTCGCGCCCGCCTTCTGGAACACCGGCTTTGCCTCCGAGGCGCTGCGCGCGCTGATCACCGCCAACCCGCATGGCGCGGCGCAGATCTTTGCCGAGGTGTTCCAGGACAACGCCGTTTCGGCCCGCGTGCTGACCAATTGCGGTTTCGACTACCTCGGCGATGCCGAGGCTTATTCGGTGGCCCGCGGCGCCACCGCGCCGACCTGGACCTATGCATTGAAGATCGATTGATATGACTCCGGAATTGACGACCGAACGCCTCCGGCTGCGGCCGGTGCGCATGGAAGATGCGCCCGTGATCCATGCCACGCTTCAGGATATCGAGATCGCGCGCTGGCTCAGCCGCGTGCCCCATCCCTATGGCCCCGCCGACGCCGAGTGGTTCGCGGGCGAGGTCGAGGCGGGCCGCATCCCGGCCTATGCCGTGCTCGACGACGAAGGCTTTGCCGGGGTGATCGCGATCGACCCGACGCTGGGCTACTGGTTCGCGCGTGACCGCTGGGGGCGGGGCTATGCCACCGAAGCCGGTCGGGCGCTTCTGACCGCGCATTTCGCCGACCCCGCCGTCGAGATGGTCGAAGCGGGCTATTACGACGAAAATCCCGGCTCGGGCCGTGTGCTCGAAAAGCTCGGCTTCGAGCCGGCGGGCGCGCAGATGCTGCCCTCGCCGGTGCTCGGCCACGACGTGCCGGGCCAGAAGGTCCGGCTGACGCGCGCGCGCTGGGAAACCCATCAGGTCGCACCGCGCCGGCGCGCCGCCTGACCTGTCTTTTCGGCGGGCGCCCTGCGCGCCCGTCGGCCACGCGCCCTTGAGAACGGCGCCTTGATCGGCTACCTCAGGCGCTTATCCGCAAGAGGCGCCGACCCATGAAGTTTCTCGATCTCGCAAAGGTCACCATCCGCTCCGGTTCGGGCGGAAATGGCTGTGTCTCGTTCCGCCGCGAGAAGTTCATCGAATATGGCGGCCCCAATGGCGGCGATGGCGGGCATGGCGGTGACGTGATCGCCGAGGCCGTGGACGGTCTCAACACGCTGATCGATTTCCGCTACCAGCAGCATTTCTTCGCCCAGAACGGCCGTGCGGGCCAGGGCAGCCAGAAGACCGGCGCCGATGGCGACGACATCGTGCTGCGCGTGCCCGTCGGCACCGAGATCATCGATGAGGACGAGGAAACCGTGATCGCCGATCTCACCGAGGTCGGCCAGCGCGTCGTGCTGGCACGCGGCGGCAATGGCGGCTGGGGCAACCTGCATTTCAAATCCGCCACCAACCAGTCGCCGCGCCGCGCCAATCCCGGCCAGCCGGGGGTCGAGCGGCTGATCTGGCTCAGGCTCAAGCTGATCGCCGATGCCGGGCTTCTGGGCCTGCCCAATGCCGGCAAGTCGACCTTTCTGGCCGCGACCTCGAACGCGCGGCCCAAGATCGCGGATTACCCCTTCACCACGCTGGCGCCCAATCTCGGCGTGGTCGGCGTCGACAACGTCGAATTCGTGGTGGCCGACATTCCCGGCCTGATCGAAGGCGCGAGCGAGGGCCGGGGGCTGGGGGACATGTTCCTGGGCCATGTGGAGCGCTGCGCGGTGCTCTTGCACCTTGTTGACGGCACCTCTGGCGACCCGATGGTCGATTATCGTACCATTATCGGTGAACTCGAAGCCTATGGCGGGGGTTTGGCTCAAAAGCCGAGGATTACCGTCTTGAACAAGATCGACGCGCTGGACGCGGAAGAGCGCAGTTTCTTGGCCGATGAATTGGTCGCCGAGGCGGGCGGCGAGGTGATGCTCATGTCCGGTGCCACGGGCGAGGGCGTGACCGAGGTGCTGCGCGCGCTGCGCGCCGGGATCGACGAGAACCGCCTGCGCCAAAAGGAAATACCCGAGGAGGAAGACAAGACATGGCAACCCTGACGGAAGCCAAGCGGCTGGTCGTGAAGATCGGCTCGGCCCTGCTGGTGGACCGGGAGACCGGACAGCTCAAATCCGACTGGCTGCGCAGCCTCGCCGAGGATGTCGCCATGCTGCGCGACAAGGGGGTCGAGGTCACTCTCGTCTCCTCCGGCTCGATCGCGCTTGGCCGCCGTGTGCTGCATCTGCCCCAAGGCGAGTTGCCGGTCGAACAGAGCCAGGCCGCCGCCGCCGTTGGCGCGATCCGTCTGGCAAGAGCTTACGAGGACGTCTTCACGCCGCATGGCAAGATCACGTCGCAAGTTCTTGTAACTCTTGATGATTCCACCAATCGCCGCCGTTATCTCAATAGCCGCGCGACGCTGGACACCTTGCTGTCGCTCGGCGCGATCCCGATCGTGAACGAGAACGACACCATCGCCACCGACGAAATCCGCTATGGCGACAACGACCGTCTCGCCGCGCAGGTGGCGGTGACCGTGGGTGCAGACCAGCTGATCCTGCTGTCGGATGTCGACGGTTTCTACAACGGCAACCCGCATGTCGACCCTTCGGCCAAGCGCTTCGAGGAAGTCGACGAGATCACGCCCGAGATCCAGGCGATGGCCGGCTTGGGCGTGTCCGGCCTGTCCAAGGGCGGCATGATCACCAAGCTTCTGGCCGCCAAGGTGGCCTCCGAGGCGGGCTGCCACATGGCGATCACGCTCGGCTCGCCGCTCAACCCGCTGCAGCAGTTGATCGACGGCTGCAACGCCACGTGGTTCCGGGCGCAGACCGATCCGCATTCGGCGCGCAAGAACTGGATTTCGGCGATGAAGCCCAAGGGCGAAATCCGCATCGATGAAGGCGCGGCCCGCGCGCTGGCCGATGGCAATTCGCTTCTGCCGGCCGGTGTCACCGGCGTCTCGGGGCGTTTCGGCCGCGGCGATCCGGTTGCGATCTCCGGGCCCGACGGCACCCGCGTGGGCTTTGGCCTGACGCGCTACACTGCCGAAGAGACGCGCAAGCTGCGCGGCCACCAGAGCGACGAGATCGAGAAGGTGCTCGGCTACAAGGGCCGCGCCTCGCTGGTGCATCGCGACGACATGGTCGTCTGACGCCCCGCGACCGATCCCGCGATCCTGAAGAGACCACGCTTCCATAAGGAGCCCCGCATGACCGACAGCAACGACATTCCCGCCCTGATGAAAGATATCGGCGAGCGCGCCCGCGCCGCCGCCGCCGAGCTGGCCTTTGCCAAGCCCGAGGCCAAGAAAGCAGCACTCGAGGCCGCCGCAGAGACCGTCCTCGCCCGCGCCGAGGAGATCAAGGCCGCCAACGCCAAGGACCAGGAATTCGCCACCGACAAGGGCATCAGCCCGGCGATGATGGACCGGCTCAAGCTCGACGACGACCGGATCCGTTCGATCGTCGACGGGCTGCGTGCCATCGCGGCGCAGGATGATCCCGTGGGCGCGACCCTGACCGAATGGGACATGCCCTCGGGGCTCAACATCCGCCGCGTGCGCACGCCGCTCGGCGTGGTCGGCGTGATCTATGAAAGCCGTCCCAACGTGACCGCCGACGCGGGCGCGTTGTGCCTGAAATCGGGCAACGCCGTGATCCTGCGCGGCGGCTCCGAGGGGCTGAACTCCTCGACCATCCTGACCGAATGCCTGAAGGCGGGGCTTGAAAAGGCCGGCCTGCCGGTCGACGCGATCCAGCTGGTGCCGACCCGCGACCGCGCCGCCGTGTCCGAAATGCTCAAGGCGACCGATTACATCGACGTCATCGTGCCGCGCGGCGGCAAGGGGCTCGTCGGGCTGGTGCAGCGCGAAGCGCGCGTGCCGGTCTTCGCCCATCTCGAGGGCATCGTGCACATCTATGTCGACAAGGATGCCGATCCGAAGAAGGCGATGGAGGTCGTGCTCAACGCCAAGACCCGCCGCACCGGCATCTGCGGCGCCGCCGAATGCCTGCTGGTGCACGAGGATCTGAAAGACGGCCTTGGCCGCGAGATCGTCGCCGCATTGGTCAAGGCGGGCGTCAACGTCCACGCGGCGCCCGAATTCGCCGATGTCGATGGCATCACGCCCGCCACCGACGAGGATTGGGGCCGCGAATATCTCGACATGGACATCGCCGCGAAGACCGTGCGCGACGTCGATGGCGCGATCGAACATATCCGCGCCTACAGCTCGAACCACACCGACGGCATCCTGACCGAGGACAAGGCCACCGCCGCGCGGTTCTTCGAGCGGGTCGACAGCGCGATCCTCGTGCACAACGCCTCGACCCAGTTCGCCGATGGCGGTGAGTTCGGCATGGGCGCCGAGATCGGCATCGCCACCGGCAAGATGCACGCCCGCGGCCCCGTCGGCGCCGAGCAGTTGACCAGCTTCAAGTATCTCGTCGTCGGTGACGGCGCGATCCGCAGCTGATCAGAAGCCGATCTCGACCCCGTGCTCGCCCGTCTCGATCCAGAGCGGGCGGGCGCTGAGCCGCAGCATCGCGGCGGCGATCGCGAACTGCGCCTCTCCGGCCTTTGCCTGCGGCGACACGGTGCCGTGGCGCAGCCGTTCCCAGGCGTCCGGATCGGGTCTGACCTTCGGGCCATGCGCGCTCAGCCGGAGCGCATCGGCCTGTCCCGCAAACACGATCCGCCCGCCTTGCGGCAGCGCCTGCTCGGTGCAGGCGGCAAGCAGCATGGCCAGCTTCAACCGGTCGCGTGGCACATCTTCCGCCACTTCCCAGTCATAGCGCAGCCGGCCGCTGCGCGACAGCGCGTCGAGCATCGAGACGATTTCGGACCGCCCGACCAGCTGGTCCGCCGAGGCCGCGCCAAAGGCGAAACGAAAGAAGCGTATCCGGGCGACGGCGTTCTCGACGCTCTCCGAGATCAGCGACAGCTCCGGCCCCGGCGGCGTGGTCATCTCCAGAAGCTCCACCCCATTGCCGATCGCGCTCAGCGGGCTGATAAGGTCATGGCAGATGCGCGATACGATCAGCGCGCCAAGATCGGGTTGGTCGTTCATGGCGTGCTCCCCAGACAGCAGGAGGCCGGAATGGCCGATTTGAACTCCATCCTCACCCCCGGCATGATCGTGCGGCATCCCGATCGCCCCGGCTGGGGCGACGGGCAGGTCCAGTCCAATATCGACGGCCGCATCACGGTGAATTTCCGGGAAGAGGGCAAGGTCGTTCTCGATGGTTCCAAGGTCGCGCTCATCCTCGTGTCAGCAGCAGGGTGAATGCAACTTGGGGTAGCTAAGGTTAAAGTTCCGTCAACGTCAAGAAGTCCCGTTCAGGGTTCTGTTGCCAAGCCGGGCCACCCCGCCTAGAACCCGCCTGACCCTTCCGATCCGGAGACCGCCCGATGGCGCCCGTGCCGAGCCCGACCCGCCGCCGATGATCTCCGTCACCCCGACATTGTCCGTGCGGCTGGCCCGCGATGCGTCCGACCGGGCCGAAGCCGAACGGCTGCGCTACGACGTTTTCGTGCGCGAGCTGGGCGGCGACGGCGCGCTGGTCGACCATGCGGCGGGCCGTGAGCGCGACCGGTTCGACGCGGTGGCCGACCAGCTTCTGCTGATCGACGAGGCGCGCCCCGAAGGCGCGCGGGTGGTCGGGCTCTACCGACTGCTCGATACGGCGGGCGCGGCGCGGATGGGGCAGTTCTATACCGAGGACGAATTCGATCTCGACCCGCTCAGGTCGACCGGGCGGGGGCTGCTCGAACTGGGCCGTTCCTGCCTGCATCGCGACTATCGTGGCGGCACGGCGATGTTTCGGCTCTGGCAGGGGTTGGCCGCGCTGGTCGAGGCTCGCGGCATCGAGATCCTGTTCGGCACAGCCTCGTTCCAGGGCGCCGACCCGGCGGCGCATGCCGGGCCGCTCGCGCTGCTGGCGCGCGACCACCTCGCGCCGCCCGAGCTGCGCGTGACGAGCCGCCAGCCAGATCATGTGTCGATGCCGGGCAGCTCCGGCATCGACCGGGTCGGCGCCATGCGGGCGATGCCGCCGCTGATCAAGGCGTATCTGCGGCTTGGCGGTCGGGTCGGGCAGGGCGTCTTTGCCGATACCGCCTTCAACACCACGGATGTCTGCATGATCCTCGACACGGCCACGGCCCCCGCGGGCCCGCGCGCCCGCTATGGCGCGCGCGGATGAGCGCGCCCGAACGGATGACCTGGCACGGCGCCGATCCCGCCGCCTGGGATGGGCCGGGCCTCGCGGGCTGGCTGCGCGTGGCATGGCGCGGGCCGCTGCTGATCGTGGTGATGCTGGGGGCGCTCTTGGTGTCGCTGGCGCTGCGTCCGCTGGAGCGGCGGATCTGGGGGCTGAGCCGGCCCGTCACCTCGCGCATCACCCAAGCCGCCTGCCGCGCCGGGCTTTTCGTGCTGCGGCTGCGGCTGCGCGTGACAGGTCAGCCGATGCAGGGGCACGGCGCGATGGTCGCCAACCATTCCTCGTGGCTCGATATTTTCGCGCTCAACGCCCGCGCCTCGGTCTATTTCGTCTCCAAGGCCGAGGTCGCGTCATGGCCCGGCATCGGCTGGCTCGCCCGCGCCACCGGCACCGTGTTCATCCGCCGCGACCGGCGCGAGGCCACGGCGCAGGTGCGGCTGTTGCGTGAACGGCTGGCGCGTGGCCACAGGCTGGTGTTCTTTCCCGAGGGCACCTCGACCGACGGGCGGCGCGTGCTGCCGTTCAAGGCGACGCTCTTCGCGGCCTTCCTGTCGCCCGATCAGCCTGATCTGGAGATCCAGCCGGTCAGCGTCGTCTACCGCGCGCCCGACGGCGCGGAGCCGCGATTTTATGGCTGGTGGGGCGACATGGCGTTCGGGCCGCACATGCTGCGGATGTTGTCGACGCGGCGGCACGGGGAGATCGGGCTGATCTATCACGCGCCGCTGCGCGTGGCCGACCACCCCGACCGCAAGGCGCTGGCGCGCGCGCTCGAGGCGCAGGTGCGCGCCGGGCTGGACCGCTCCGACGCGCTCGACGATCAGCCGGCCATGGCCGAAGCATAGCGGCGCAGCGTCTCCGCCGCGTCGTCTTCGCGCCAGATCTCGTCGCCCAGCCCGAAGAAATCGGCATGTGGCGCGAGACGGCGCACGAGATCGAGGTCGAGCGCCCCTTCGGCCACCACCGGCACCTCGATCATCATCGACCACCATTCGAACAGCTCGGCCTCGGCCTGCGGCGTGGTGCCCAGATCGGTGGCCCCGGCGGGGCCGAAGGAGACGTAATCGGCGCCGAGCTCGCCCGCGGTCATGCCGTCATGGCGCGAATTGCCGCAAAACGCCCCGACGATCGCGTCGTCGCCCAGATCCTTGCGCGTGGCGCGGACCGAACGCGCCCCGTCGGTCAAATGCACGCCGTCGAGCCCGAGCCGGGTGACGAGCCGGGCATGGCTGTCGATCACCAGCGCCACGTCGCGGGCGATCGTGACCTCGCGCAGCGCGTCGGCGGCGCGGGAAATCCGGTCCTCGTCGCGGGTGGCGAGACCGAGGCGCACGCAGGCCACCTCGGTCGCGTCGAGGCAGGCGGCGAGCCGGTCGGGAAATGCCGACAGTTCGAATTCGGGCGGGGTGACGAGATAGATCTGCGGCGCGTCGTCTTGGTCGCTCATGAGGGCCTCCTGCACTTCGAGGCCGCCCTATATCGGGCTTCGAAGCGCTTGGCTACTTCGCAGGCAGGGATTCCGCGTGGTCGAGCGCGAGACGCATCAGCGACGCCCGCCTGTCGTCATCGGCCATGACCTCCTCGTCGGCGGCGACCATGCCGCCCATGGGTTTTCCGGTGAATTCCATCGGCCCGGTGCCGGGGACCCGCATCGCCTCGGCCTCGCGATCCTTGCCGACGCGGTACATGGCGCCGTGCGAGGTGACGCCGCAGACCATGTTGCCGTAAAGCATGAAGGCAAGCCCGCCGAACATCCTGCGTTCCGAGATGCCGGCCCGCTCCCCGAGATCGCCGCGCATCAGCTCGGCCAGCCCCTCGTCATACGCCATGTGCGCCGCTCCTTGTCTTGTGCTCCCCCCGAGGCTACACCGCGCCGCATTCCTCGCAACACCCGGATCGCCATGACCGAGCACACGCCGCAACCCGCCTTCGTCCTGATCCGCCCGCAAATGGGCGAGAACATCGGCGCGGCCGCGCGCGCGATGTGGAATTTCGGGCTCGACAAGATGCGCGTCGTCGCCCCGCGCGACGGCTGGCCGCAGGAGCGCGCCGTGGCGCTGGCGTCGGGCGCGGGGCGGCTTCTGGACGACGCGATGCTGGCTGGGGACACGGCCGAGGCGGTCTCCGACTGCACCTTCGTCTATGCCACCACCGCCCGGCCGCGCGGTCTCACCAAGGAGGTGATGACACCCGAAGCCGCCATGCGCGACGCCGCCGAGCGGATCGGGCAGGGCCAGAAGGTCGCGGTGATGTTTGGCCCCGAGCGCGCGGGCATGGAAAACGACGACATCGCGCGCGCCAATGTCATCGTCTCGGTGCCGGTGAACCCGGAATTCGCCTCTCTCAACCTCGGGCAATGCGTGCTGCTCATGGCCTATGAATGGCGCCGTGCCAGCGCCGAAATCCCCGATCGCCGGATCGAGATGGCGGGCGCCGAATGGGCGCAGGCGCACGAGGTCGAAAAGCTCGCCGAGCATTACGAGGAGCGGCTCGACGAGGCGGGGTTCTATTTCCCCGCGCACAAGGCCGCCCATATGAAGCAGACGATGCGCAACCTGTGGAGCCGGATGCCGCTCACCCGGTCGGACGTGCAGACGCTGCACGGCGTGATGCGACAGATGGTCCGCTGGAAGGAGCGCGGCTGAGGGCGTAGCCCCGCATCCGTTCCAAGTCGTTGCAATGGCGGGTGTTGTCGCCCGCACGGCGCGCCCCTAACCTGCGCACCGAACAGATCGGAGGCCCGACATGGCGAAAAAAGCGGAGAAACCCGCGCGCTCCATCTTCGAGGAGGTGGGCTCCACCCGCAAGCTCGCGGCCACGCCCGGCGGCATCGACCGCGGCCGCGCCGATGCGCGGCGGGGCCTGCGGATCTGGCTTGGCCTGCTGTTTGCATTGGTGGTCTGCATCGTCTTCGTCGGCGGCATGACCCGGCTGACCGACAGCGGGTTGTCGATCACCGAATGGGCCCCGGTCTCGGGGGCCGTGCCGCCGCTCTCGGCCGAGGATTGGGAGGTCGAGTTCGCCAATTACAAGGCCAGCCCGCAATACGAGCTGATGAACAAGGGCATGACGCTGGCCGAGTTCAAGCCGATCTTCTGGTGGGAATGGGGGCACCGGCAGCTTGGCCGCACCATCGGTCTCGTCTGGGCGCTGGGCTTCGCGGGCTTCCTGCTGGCGCGGCGCGTGCCGCCGGGCTGGACGGGCCGTTTCCTGGGGCTCGGCGCGCTGATCGGGGTGCAGGGTGCGATCGGCTGGTGGATGGTCCATAGCGGGCTGCAGGATGGCATGATCACCGTCGCCTCCTACCGGCTCGCCACGCATCTGGGCATGGCCTTCGCGATCCTCGGGCTGATCACCTGGTATTTCCTGCGGCTCGGACGGCGTGAGGTGGACCTGTTGCAGGCCCGTCGCGCGGCCGAGCGCAAGCTGTGGGGCGGCATGACCGGCCTGATGCATCTGGGCTTTTTGCAGATCATCCTCGGCGCGCTGGTCGCGGGCATCGATGCGGGCCGCGCCTTTCCGACATGGCCGCTGATGGGCGACAGCTTCCTGCCGCCCGATCCGTTCCAGCTCGAACCGATCTGGCGCAACTTCTTCGAGGATGCAGGGCTGGTGCAGTTCATTCACCGCATGGCGGGCTACCTGCTGTTGATCCTCGGAATCGGCGTCTGGCTGCGCGGCCGCCGCTCGCCGCATGCCGCCACGCGTTTCGCGGTCAGCGCCGTTCTGGTGATGCTGCTGGTGCAGATGGGGCTCGGCATCGTCACCGTGATCTATGCCGCCCCGTGGCATGCCGCCATCACCCACCAGCTGGGTGCGGTGCTCTTGTGGGTGCTGATCCTGCGCGCCCGCTTCCTCGCCCGCTATCCTCATGTCCAATCGCTCAGAAAGATCCGTCGATGACCGCTTATGATGATCTGATGGCGCATGCGCGCGAAACCGAGGCGCTGGCACAGGTGGCGGGCCGGCTCGGCTGGGACCAGGAAACGATGATGCCGCGCGGCGCGGCGGTGCAGCGCGGCGAGGAATCGGCGGCGATGGAGGGCGTGCTGCACGCCCGCCGCACCGATCCGCGCATCGGCGATTGGCTCGCCCGCGCCGAGGCACCCGATGCCGTGGCCGAGGCCAACCTGCGCGAGATCCGCCGCAGCTTCGAGCGTGCCAACAAGGTGCCGGCCCGGCTGGCCGCCGAGATCGCGCGCGTGACCTCGGTGGCGCAGGGCGCCTGGGCCGAGGCCCGCGCGGACGAGGATGTCGCGGCCTTCGTGCCGACTTTGGCGCGCGTCGTCGCGCTCAGGCAGGAAGAGGGGCAGGCGCTGGCGCAGGGCGGCGATATCTATGACGCGCTGCTCGACGATTACGAGCCCGGCGCGAAGGCCGCCGAGCTTGATGCGATGTTCGCGGCATTGCGTCCGCGCCTCGTGGCGCTGCGCGAGGCGATCCTCGCTCGCCCGCAGCCTGCGGCGCTCGCGGGCGAATTCGACGAGACCGCGCAGCTGGCGCTGAGCCGCGAGCTGGCCGGGGTGTTCGGCTATGACATGACGCGCGGGCGCATCGACAAGGCGGTGCACCCGTTCTGTTCGGGGTCGGGCAACGACGTGCGTGTCACCACCCGCACCGACCCGGCGGACCCGTTCAATTGCCTCTATTCGACGATCCATGAGGTCGGTCATGCGAGCTACGAACAGAATGTCGAACCCGACTATCTGCTGACGCCGATCGGGCGCGGCGTGTCGATGGGCGTGCATGAAAGCCAGAGCCGGATCTATGAAAACCAGCTGGCCCGTTCCCCCGCCTTCGCGGGCTGGCTGCTGGGCCGGATGCGCGATGCGTTCGGCGATATCGGCATCGACGACCCGATGGAGTTCGCCCGCGCCGTCAACCGTGTCTCGAACGGCTATATCCGGACCGAGGCCGACGAGGTGCAGTACAACCTGCACGTTCTGATGCGCTTCGATCTCGAGCGGGCGCTGATTTCGGGCGATCTGGCCGTCACGGATCTCGAGGCGGCGTGGAACGACCGCTTTGCCGCCGATTTCGGCTTTGCCGTCGACCGGCCCTCGAATGGCTGCCTGCAGGACGTGCATTGGTCGGTGGGGCTCATGGGCTATTTCCCGACCTACAGCCTCGGCAATGTCTATGCGGGCTGCCTGCATCAGGCGTTGCGCGCGGCGCGGCCCGGGCTCGACGACGAATTGGCGCGCGGCGATCTTTCGGGCGCGACCGGTTGGCTGCGCGAGACGGTGCAGCGGCATGGCGCGCTGCACGCCCCGCGCGCAACAATCGAGGCCGCCTGCGGCTTTGCCCCGTCCGAGGCGCCGCTGCTCGACTATCTCGAAACCAAGTTCGGCGCGCTCTACGATCTTTGATCCACGCAACGACTGTAAGAAAGCCCCGCAACCGTTTGGTTGCGGGGCTTTTTCGTGGCTTGGCCTTAGCCCCGACGACGACCGCGCCGTGCGGCGCGCTCGGGCCCCGCGCCATCGGTGCCGTCGGAGGCCGAGGAGAAACCGCCGAGCTTCTCGACGATCTGCTCCAGCGTCGGACGTTCTCCGAGAGGCCGGGTTTCGAGCGCCTCGCGCATGGCGCGCAGATGTTCGGGCATGGTGCCGCAGCAGCCGCCGATGATCGTCGCGCCCGCTTCGCGCGCAAGGCAGGCGTAATCGGCCATCAGCTCGGGCGTGCCGTCGTAATGGATGTGGCCGTCCTGGTATTTCGGGATGCCCGCATTGCCCTTGGCGATGATCGGGGTTTCGGCGCCCGCGGCGGTAAAGCCGAGCACCGTGCGCATCAGGTCCGACGCGCCGGTGCCGCAATTGGCGCCGAAGGCCAGCGGCGCGTGGTCGATCTTGCCGACCATCTTGACCATGTCGGCGCTGGTCAGCCCCATCATGGTGCGGCCCGCCGTGTCGAAGCTCATCGTGCCGCACCACGGCATGCCTGCCTTGGCAAATGCTTCGGCTGCGGCGCGGAATTCCTCTGCGGCGGAGATCGTCTCGACCCAGAGCACATCGGCGCCGCCCGCCTTGAGCCCCTCGGCCTGCTCGTGGAACATCTCGACCGCGATCTCGTGCGTCAGCTCGCCCATCGGCGCCATGATGTCGCCGGTCGGCCCCACCGAGCCTGCGACGATCACGGGGCGGTTCGCCTTGTCGGCGACGTCCCGGCCCAGCTCGGCGGCGGCCTTGTTCAGCTCGAACACCCGATCCTGGGCGTCATGCAGCTTGAGCCGCGAGGCATTGCCGCCGAAGCTGTTGGTCAGGAACAGGTCCGACCCCGCATCGACCGCACCGGCATAGAGCCTGCGGATCTTGTCCTGCTCGGTGACGTTCCAAAGCTCGGGCGCATCGCCCGAGCTCAGCCCCATGTTGAACAGGTTCGTGCCCGTCGCGCCGTCGGCCAGCAGCCAGTCACGGGTTTCGAGAAGTCGGGAAAGCGCGTCGGTCATGAGCAGGGCCTGTCTGGTCGGTGAAGCGCGGCAAGGGGCCACGAAGGACCGGAAGCCGGATCGGCCACCGGGCGGTGTCGCGATCCTTCTGCACCGGACGGCGCCCAAGTTCAATGTCGGCGATCGGCGGTTCGGCGGCGAGCGGGGCGGGCGCGTGCACGGCGCGCGCGATCTCCAGCAGGGCGCGGGCGAGGCCGGCGCGGCGCGGTGCGGCGGCATAGAGCGGCTCCCAATCCGGGCCGAAGGCGCGCTTGAACTGCTCCAGCCCGGCGCCGCCGGGGCGCGCGGCGATCCATCTGCGCACGAGGCCCGGCACCCAGCCCGGGATCTCGGGCAGCGCGGCGAGCGACAGCCGTGCCGCGCCCGCGGCTCTGGCGGCATCGATGGCGGTGACGATCGCGGCCATCATCATGCCGTCGGGTGCATCATGTGACTGGCGCATGAGATCGAGCGTCCATTCCTCCTGCCCGCGATGAAAGCTCGCGAAACCGATCAGCCGATCCCCGTTCCAGGCGAGGATCACCGCCTGCTGGCGCAAAAGCTCGGGGCAGAACCGGCCCATGGAAAAGCCGCGTTCGCCGCAGCAGCGCGCGGCCCAGCATTCATGCACCCGTGCCATTTCGGACAGCGGCAGCGGCCCGGCGGCGATCTCGGTCCGCACGCCGGATTTGGCGGCCGATTTCAGCTTGCGGCGCAGGTTGCGGCAGGCGGGACGCGCGAGGCTCCATGTCGCGGGGGCGATCACCGCCTCGGTGGCGATGCGTTCGACGGCCCAGCCGTCGCGCCGGGCGCGGGCGGCGAGGCGGGGGCCGCATTTGTACAGCGCCACGTTCAGCCCGATGCGCCGGGTATGACGCCTGAGCGTCTCGAGCTCGGGGCGGCCCAGGGGGCGTCCGATCGCGGCCAGCGTCCCGCCCGCGCGGCGCACCAGCCAGCCGCTGGCCTGGTCGCGCGACGTCAGGATCGAGGCGCCCTGATGCGCGAGACCCCATTCGGCCTGTGGCGCGCGCGCCAGCGCCTGGTGCCGGGCGGCCCCGCTGGCCAGCAGGAGATCCGGCCGCCCCGCAGGCGCCACCGGCCGCACCAGCGTCAACAAGGCCACGAGCGCCGGAATCGCGTGGTAGACCAGCCTGTAGCCGAGCATCGCGGCCACGAGATCGGCCTCTGGCACCTGCGGCAGCAGCGCCAGCAGGCACAACTCGAAGGCGCCGACGCCGCCGGGGCTCTGGCTGGCGAGACCCGCCCCCAGCGCGACGAGATAGGCAAACACCACCGCCGCGACCGGCACCTCGACGCCCTGCGGCAGCAGCAGCCAGATCACCGCGCCCGCCGCACAGGTGTCGATCGCGGTCCAGCCGATCAGCCGGGGCAGGGTGCCCGCGCGCATCTGCGGCAACCCCGGAAGCCGAGGCAGGCGCGGCGCCAGCGCGATCAGAGCCAGCGCCAGCACCGCCGCCAGCACGGCCCGCCCGTCGAGCAGCAGCAGCGCCAGCCCGCTGAGCGCCGCCAGCGCGGCCATGAAGGAGACCGAGACCCAGACCGACAGCCGGGTGACCATCCACAGGTCGCATTCGGGCAGGCTGCGCCAGCGCACCAGCGCGCCGGTCAGGCTGCCAAAGCCCACGGTCTGCGCGATCGCCATGGCGCGCATCCCCGCCGCGCGCGCGCGGGCCGGGGCCACGCCGGTGCCCATGGCGCGGTGCAGCACCACGTCGTATTGTCCGAGCGCCCAGAGGCTCAGCCCGGTGCACAGCAGCGCGCCGATCCACTGCGCCGGCGGCAGCGCCGCGAGGGCGGGCCAGATCGCGCCGACATCGACCGCGTCGAGCCGCCGGGCAAGCAGCAGCCCGCCCAGCCCCAGCGCGGCGATCGGCAAGAGCCGCAGGGCAAGTCGGCCCAAACGGGCAAGGCCCCTCGGGCCCGGGGATACGGTCATGGCAGCTCCTGAACGTCGAAGGCCGGGATCCTGCCGCGGCGGGTGGCCGGACAGTACCTGTCGTGTCATGAAGGGGGGGTTAATCTGAACGGCCTGCCGCCGCCGGCTCATCCGGCCGGTAACTTGGGCAGGCCTGTCGGCGGTTCAGCGTTCCTCGAGAAGCTCGGCTTTCGCGAGGGCGGCGAACTCGGCCATCTTCGCGTCGATCTCGGCATCGCTCATCAGGTGGCCGATGTCGCGGCGCAGCTTGCGCGCCACATCGTCCTGGGCAGGGTCGGCGAGATCGGCCTTGATCACCTCGCGGGTATAGGCGGCGGCCTCGTCGCCCTCCTTGTCCAGAAGGCCGGCGGCCCAGAAGCCGAGCATCCGGTTGCGCCGGGCCTCGGCGCGGAACTTGGTTTCCGCGTCATGGGCGAACTTCGCCTCGAAAGCGTGCTCGCGTTCTTCGAAAAGTGTCATGTGACTTGCCTTTCCACGCTCTCGTCCTATGCGACAAGGATACGGTCTACGACACCTTGCCCGCAAGGGGCCCTTGCACTAAGAGGCAGCCAAGGCCGCGCCGCGCAGCTTTCCGGTCACGGAAACGTTGCGTCGCCCGAGTGACGGGCGTGGGGCGCGAAACTCCGTGGAGAGCGCATGGCACGTCGCAAGAAGATTTACGAAGGCAAGGCGAAGATCCTCTACGAGGGCCCCGAGCCCGGAACGCTGGTCCAGTATTTCAAGGATGACGCGACCGCCTTCAACGCCGAGAAGAAGGCGGTGATCGAGGGCAAGGGCGTGCTCAACAACCGCCTGTCCGAGTTCTTCATGACCGGGCTGCAGTCGATCGGCGTGCCGACCCATTTCATCAAGCGGCTCAACATGCGCGAGCAGCTGGTCCGGCAGGTGGAAATCATCCCGCTCGAGGTGATCGTGCGCAACTTTGCCGCCGGCTCCATGGCCAAGCGGCTCGGCATGGAAGAGGGCGCGCCGCTGCCGCGCCCGATCATCGAGTTCTCCTACAAGGACGACAAGCTCGGCGATCCGCTGGTGCCCGAGGAATACATCATCGCCTTTGGCTGGGCCAGCCAGCAGGATCTCGACGACATCGTGGCGCTCGCCCTCAGGGTGAACGACTTCATGTCGGGCGTGATGCACGGCGTCGGCATCAAGCTGGTGGATTTCAAGATCGAGATCGGCCGGATCTGGGACAACGACTTCCACCGCCTCGTCGTGGCCGACGAGATTTCGCCCGACAGCTGCCGGCTGTGGGACATCGAAAGCGGCCAGAAGCTCGACAAGGACGTGTTCCGCAAGGATCTGGGCTCGCTCACCGACGCCTATACCGAGGTGGCGCGGAGGCTGGGGGTTCTGCCCTCGAACGTGACCCATCGTCCCCGCCCGACGCTGATCAACTGACGCACGGGACAGACACCATCGACAAGAAGGAGCGGCGCGCATGAAGGCACGCGTGCAGGTGATGCTGAAGACAGGCGTTCTCGACCCGCAGGGCGAGGCGATCCGCCATGCGCTGGGCGCGTTGGGGTTCGACGGCGTCGAAGGGGTCCGGCAGGGCAAGGTGATCGAGATCGATCTCGCCGAGACCGATCCCGAGGCCGCCGAGGCCCAACTCTCCGAGATGTGTGAGAAACTTCTCGCCAACACGGTGATCGAGAGCTACAAGATCGACCTGAGCTGAGGTCGCACGCCGCCCTTCGGGGCGGCGTTCGCGTCCATGGGCACGGGTTTCGCTTTCGGGCACCGCTCGGCCTCTCCGACCTGTTCGGGGGCCTGAGCACCGGGAGCGATGCGGCGGTGGTTGCAGGGGAGGGCGCCACCGCCGATCCAATTCCCGCCACGGGGCGCCCGACGTCCCGTGGCCCCCCACATACCTGCCGCGGCGCCGCCGCCCCCCAGAGTTCGAAGGACAAATCCCATGAAGGCTGCCGTCATCGTCTTTCCCGGATCGAACTGCGACCGCGACATGGCCGTCGCGCTGCGCGCGGCCGGCGCGGATGTCGAAATGGTCTGGCACAAGGATGCCGGCCTGCCGCGCGGCGTCGATCTCGTGGCCGTGCCGGGCGGCTTTTCCTTTGGCGACTACCTGCGCTGTGGCGCCATCGCCGCGCAATCGCCGGTCTGCCGCGCCGTGATCGATCACGTGCACAAGGGCGGCTACGCGCTTGGCGTGTGCAACGGCTTTCAGGTGCTGACCGAAACCGGGCTGCTGCCGGGCGCGCTGATGCGCAATGCCGGCATCCGCTTCGTGTGCAAGACCGTGCCGCTCACCGTCGCCACGGCCGAGAGCGATTTCACCCGCGGCTACGCCAAGGGAGAGGCGCTGCAGATCCCGGTCGCGCATCACGACGGCAACTATTTCGTCGACGCCGCGACGCATGAGCGGCTGCGGGCCGAGGATCGGATCGCCTTCACCTATGGAGACAACCCCAACGGCTCCACCGGCGACATCGCGGGCGTTCTGTCCGAAAACCGCCGCGTGCTCGGCATGATGCCCCACCCGGAACGGGCAATCGATGCGGGCCATGGCGGCACCGACGGGCGTGGGCTGTTCGACGGGCTGGTGGGCGCGCTGGTTTCCGCCTGATCCGGCAAGACGGGCGCGCAAGCCGGTGGCGTGAGCCGCCGCCGGCTTGCCGCGCCCGTCGCCGGGGCGTAAACCCGTTCCATGTCGACCGACACGCCCAGACCGCCCCGCCCGCGGCGCAGCTGGGGCCCGCGCATCGCGCTGGCCCTGTTCTGCCTTGCCGCGATGGCGGTGATCTGGGTCACCAACGTTCTGCTGACCGAACGCTTCACCGAGGCCACGCGCAACCGCGCCGAGGTCCGGCTGACGCTCTACGTCGGCAACCTGATCTCCGAGCTGCAACGCAATTCCATCGTGCCGCAGCTTCTGGCGCGCGACCCGGAGCTAATCGGGGCGCTGTCCTCGTCGGATTTCTCGCGCTCGACCCAGCGGCTTTTGTCCTTCGTCGACGAGATCGGCGCGGCGAGCCTCGTGCTTTATGACCGCGACGGGCGCATCGTCGCCGCGACCGACCGCAACCGGCTTGGCGAGACGCACCGCGCCGCGCCCTATTTCGTCGATGCGGTGCGGGCCAACTCCACCGTCTTCACGATCTTCCGGCGCGAGACCGGCGGTTATGCCTTTCTCTATTCGCGCAAGGTCGACGCCAATGGCGCGACGCTGGGCGTGATCTCGGTCGAGGTCGACCTTGCCAAGCTGGAGCGCAGCTGGGCGGGCACCTCGGACGCGGTTCTGGTCACCGACAGCGCGGGCGAGATCATCCTGTCGACCGAGCCGCGCTGGCGCGGCCTGCCCGAGACCGAGGCGCTGGAGCGGCAGAGCGCGCCCTCGGCGATCGAGCGGGCCTTTCTCGCCACCGACTGGACCGCGCTGCCGATCGACGCCTATCTGCGCGGCGAAGCGGTGATGCGGCGCGAGATGCGGGTGCCGTTTCAGGGCTGGAAAATGGTCACCTTCACCGCCTACACCTCCGTGCGCGAAAAGGTGAACGGTGTTCTGGCGCTCGAAATCATGGGCTTTGCGATGCTGCTGGCCTTCGCCTTCTGGCTCAGCTCGCGCAAATCCGCCTCGCGGCTGGTGCTGGTGCGGCGCGAAAGCGACCAGCTCCGGCGGCTCAACATGCGGCTGCAGCGCGAGATCGCGCAGCGCCAGCAGGTCGAACGCAATCTCGAGAGCGCCGAGCAGACCATCGCGCAATCCTCCAAGCTCGCCGTGCTGGGCGAGATGTCGGCCTCCGTCAGCCACGAGCTGAACCAGCCTCTGGCGGCGATGAAGACCTATCTGGCGGGCGCGCGGCTGCTCCTGCAACGGCGTCGCCCGGAAGAAGCGCTCTCCTCGTTCCAGCGGATCGATGACCTGATCGACCGGATGGGCGCGATCACGCGCCAGCTCAAATCCTATGCCCGCAAGGGAAATCAGGCGTTCGAGCCAGTGGATGCGCGGGCCGCGCTTTCCTCGGCGCTCGCCATGATGGAGCCGCAGCTCAAGACCCGCTCGGTGTCGATCAACCGCACGCTGCCCTCGGGCCCGGCGATGATCCTCGGCGACCGGTTGCGGTTCGAACAGGTGATCATCAACCTGCTGCGCAATGCGCTCGACGCGACCAAGGGCGTGCGCGACCCGCGCATTGACATCACGCTCACGATCGAGGACGCGGTGGTCCTGACCGTGCATGACAACGGCCCGGGCATCGAGGATCTCGATGCGCTGTTCGAGCCGTTCTACACCACCAAGCAGCCCGGCGACGGCGTCGGCCTCGGTCTGGCGATCTCCTCGGGGATCGTGAACGACCTCGGCGGCCGGATGACGGCGCGGAACGCGTCCGGCGGCGGGGCTGTTTTCGAAGTGCAACTGCCTATCTTGGAAGAAGGTATGGCTGCGGCGGAATAGGGGGCTCTGATGAGCAAGACCATGAAGGTCGCCATCGTCGACGACGAAAAAGACATGCGCCAGTCGATCAGCCAGTGGCTGGCGCTGTCGGGGTTCGACACCGAAAGCTTCGCCAGCGCCGAAGAGGCGCTCAAGGGGCTGACGGCCGATTATCCCGGCATCGTGGTGAGCGACATCCGCATGCCCGGCATGGACGGGATGCAGTTCCTGCGCAAGCTCAAGAGCGTCGACAGCACGCTGCCGGTGATCATGATCACCGGCCATGGCGATGTGCCGATGGCGGTCGAGGCGATGCGGATCGGCGCGTTCGATTTCCTCGAAAAGCCGTTCAACCCCGACCGGATGACCGAGCTGGCCAAGAAGGCCAGCAACGCGCGTCGTCTCGTGCTCGACAACCGCGCGCTGCGCCGCGAGCTGTCCGACGGCACCGCGCTGATGAACAAGCTGATCGGCTCCTCGCCGGTCATGGAGCGGCTCAAGGAGGACATTCTCGATCTCGGGCAGGCCGATGGCCACGTGCTGATCGAGGGCGAAACCGGCACCGGCAAGACGCTGGTGGCGCATGCGCTGCACGCGGTGGGCGCGCGGGCGTCGAAGAAGTTCGTGCTCGTTTCCTGTTCGGCCTATGACGAGGAACGGCTGAACGCTCGGCTGTTCGGCCCGGCGGCCGAGGACGACCCGCTCCCGGCGCTCGAGGAGGCGCGCGGCGGCACGCTGGTGCTCGAGGACATCGAGGCGCTGTCGAGCGCGATGCAGGCGCGTCTGCTGACCGCGATCAACGATCAGGGCATGCCGTCCGAGACCCGCATCGTCGCGATCTGCAACCTTCAGGACGAGGGCAAGACCTGCGAGACGGTGCTGCGCCCGGACCTGTTCTACCGGCTCGCCGCGCTCAAGATCGTGGTGCCGCCGCTGCGCCAGCGCGGCGAGGATATCCTGTCGCTGTTCACCCGGCTGTCGGAACAGTTCGCCGATGAATATGGCTGCGACGCGCCCGAGGTCAGCGCGCAGGAGGCGGCGCAGCTTTTGCAGGCGCCGTGGCCGGGCAATGTGCGCCAGCTGATCAACGTGGCCGAGCGGGCGGTGCTGCAGAACCGGCGCGGCTCGGGCTCGATCGCCTCGCTTCTGATGACCGATGGCGACGAGCAGAACGACCAGGCGATGACCACCGAAGGCAAGCCGCTCAAGGAGTTCGTCGAGGCCTTCGAGCGGATGCTGATCGACAACACGATGCGCCGCCACAAGGGATCGATCGTCGCGGTGATGGACGAGCTGTGCCTGCCGCGCCGGACGCTCAACGAGAAGATGGCGAAATACGGGCTGCAACGCTCGGACTATCTCTGAAAATCACCGTAATCCAACGTGTTTCGGCCGCCCCACGGGGCGGCCTTTCACATTCGTCATTGTGTCATGTGGACAAGTGCCGCTATGTAGGTCGGAACGGGCCTGCGCTTGGCGCGACCGCCCGGACGGATTTTCCGCCACCTTTGCGACGGGGTTCCCCGGCACCGGCGGCGGACGAGACCGGTTTCGACAGAGACCGTTGACCTGACCCCGGCCCGCCGCCCCAAGGGCGGCTGGCGGGCATGAACGGGCCCCCGAGCGGGCCAAGGAAGAACCGCGATGCAACGCGCGCAGCATGCAGGCGAGCCAGTGACGGCCCCGAGGGGCCGCAGGCAGGCCGATGCCCGCGTCATCGCCACAATCGGACATGAGCGCCCAGGCCACGCCCCCTCGGGGGCGCTGCCCGGCGCGCCATGCGAATGGATAACATGGCAAAGAAAATGCTCATCGACGCCACGCATGCGGAGGAAACCCGCGTCGTGGTCTGTGACGGAAACAAGGTCGAGGAATTCGACTTCGAAAGCCAGAGCCGCCGTCAGCTCGCCGGAAACATCTACCTCGCCAAGGTCACGCGCGTAGAGCCGTCGCTGCAGGCGGCCTTCGTCGATTACGGCGGCAACCGGCACGGCTTTCTCGCCTTCTCCGAGATCCACCCGGATTACTACCAGATCCCGGTCGCCGACCGCGAGGCGCTTCTGGCCGAGGAAAAGGCCTATGCCGAAAGCCTGAAAGCCGAGGCCGAGGCGGCGTCGGCCAAGAGCGATGACGACGAGGACGAGACCGACGGCGAGGAGGGCGACCGCCCGCGCCGCCGCCGCACCCGCTCGCGCCGCCGCGCTTCGGACGCCAACACCGACGCCGTCGCCACCGGCGACAGCGACGACGTTTCCGGCATGGAGACGATCGATCCCGAAGGCGAGGATGACGAGGACGACGACGCCAGCGCCAAGGACGAAAGCATCGAGAGCGTCGCCGACGAGGACGACACCGACGACGTGCGCCCCGCGCGCAAGCCGCGGCCCAAGCGCTACAAGATCCAGGAAGTGATCAAGGTCCGGCAGATCATGCTGGTGCAGGTCGTCAAGGAAGAGCGCGGCAACAAGGGCGCGGCACTCACCACCTACCTGTCGCTGGCGGGCCGCTACTGCGTGCTGATGCCCAACACCGCGCGTGGCGGCGGCATCTCGCGCAAGATCACGAACGCCGCCGACCGCAAGAAGCTCAAGGAGATCGCCGGTGCGATGGATGTGCCGGAGGGCGCGGGCCTGATCATCCGCACCGCGGGCTCCCAGCGCACCAAGTCCGAGATCAAGCGCGACTACGAATACCTGCAGCGTTTGTGGGAGCAGATCCGCGAGCTGACGCTGAAATCCATCGCGCCGGCCAAGATTTACGAGGAGGGCGACCTCATCAAGCGGTCGATCCGCGACCTCTATTCCAAGGATATCGACGAGGTGATCGTCGAGGGCGTCGACGGTTTCCGCACGGCGCGCGACTTCATGAAGATGATCATGCCGTCGCACGCCAAGAACGTGAAGCCCTACGCCGACAGCCTGCCGCTGTTTGCCCGCTACCAGGTCGAAAGCTATCTTTCGGGGATGTTCAACCCGACCGTGCAGTTGCCCTCGGGCGGCTACATCGTGATCGGCGTCACCGAGGCGCTGGTCGCCATCGACGTGAACTCGGGCCGCGCCACCAAGGAAGGCTCGATCGAGCAGACCGCGCTCAAGACCAACCTGGAGGCCGCCGACGAGGTGGCGCGCCAGCTGCGTCTGCGCGATCTCGCGGGTCTGATCGTGATCGACTTCATCGACATGGATGAGCGGCGCAACAACACCGCCGTCGAAAAGCGTTTCAAGGAAAAGCTCAAGACCGACCGCGCCCGCATCCAGGTCGGCCGCATCTCGGGCTTCGGCCTGATGGAGATGAGCCGCCAGCGCCTGCGCCCCGGCATGCTCGAGGCGACGACCCAGCCTTGCCCGCATTGCCACGGCACCGGCCTCTTGCGCTCGGACGACAACGTGGCGCTGGCGATCCTGCGCCAGCTCGAGGAAGAGGGCGTGCGCGGCCGCACCAAGGAGGTGCTGGTCCGCGTGCCTTACGCGATCATGAACTTCCTGATGAACCACAAGCGCGAGCACGTCGCCGCCATCGAACAGCGCTACGGCATGGCCGTGCGGGTCGAGGGCGACGCGTCGCTGGTCTCGCCCGATTTCGTGGTCGAGAAGTTCAAGACCGCGACCCGCACCGTCCCCGAGGCCGCGCCGGTCGTCTCCTCCGCCGCGCTGATGGAGGAGCTCGACGCCGAGATCGATCTCGAGGTCGATGAGGAAGAGGACGAGGAAGAAGCCGCCGCGACCGACAGCGCCGCGCCGCAGGAGGCGGGCGAGACGGCGACGGAAGAGGACGACAAGCCGCGCAAGAAGCGCCGCCGTCGTCGTCGCCGCCGGGGTGGCAATGGCGATGGCGCCGAAGGGCAGGACGAGGATCAGGCCGAGCGTCAGGATGACGATGCCTCGGAGCCCGCGCGTCCCGCCGCGGCCGCCGAAACCGTGGCCGAGCCCGCCGCCGACGCCGAGCAGGCCCCCGAGGTGACCGAGGCGTCGGTCGCCACGCCGGAGCCGGCCCCGGCGCCCGTCGAGACAGCCGAAGCCGCGCCTGCGCCCGAGGCCGCCGCCGAAGAGGCGCCCAAGCCCAAGCGCACCCGCGCCCGGAGCCGCAAGAAGGACGTGGCCGAGGAGGCCAAGCCCGTCGAAGCCAAGCCCGCAGAGGCCGAAGCCGCGCCCGAAGCCGCCGCAGAGGAGGCGCCCAAGCCCAAGCGCACCCGCCGCAAGAAGGCCGAGCCCAAGCCCGAAGAGGCTGCCGGGACCGATGCCGAGGCGGCGCCCGCGCCCAAGCCCAAGCGCACCCGTCGCAAGAAGGCCGAGCCCAAGCCCGAGGAGGTCGCCGAGACCGCCCCGGTTCCGGCTGCCGCCGAGCCCGCCGCAGCGGGTGCCGCCACCAAGGCCGGCGACAAGCCCGAGGAGGCGCCCGCCTCCGACACCCCCGAGGTGATGCCGGAAGTGGCCGAGCAGGTGACAAAGACGGTCGAAGACACGCGCAAGGCGCCCGAGCCGGCCCGCGAAGAGGCGCCGCGCGAGACCGTGGATGCCGGGTCCTCCGACGAAGACAAGAAGCCGCGTCGCCGTGGCTGGTGGTCGATCGGCCGCTGAACCGGATCGGTTCGACGAGATCAGGCCGGGCAGGGCAACCTGCCCGGCCTTTTTCGTCCCGATGAGGCCGCGTAGCTGCGGAACGAAACAGCCGGTTTCGTTCCGTCAGCCCCGGCGGATGCGGTGGGTCTGCGCGCCATCCGCATCGGTCAGGCCGAGATGGTCGTGCCCGGCCTCGGCGCAGAAATGCGGCAGGTCGATCCGGGCGACCGGATCGTCGGAGATGATTTCCAGCACCTCGCCCGGCGCCATCGCGGCCAAAAGCTTGCGCGCCCTGAGCACGGGCAGCGGGCAGATCAACCCGCGCGCGTCATAGCGATGCGGCGTGGCGTCGGGGTCGGTCGGTGTCGGATCGGGGGTCATGTCGGCCTTCGATGCAAGCGAAGACCGCAAGATGCCGCGCCGGGGCGGCAATGGCAATGCGGCGGCCCCGACATGCGAAAGGGGCCGCGGCTTGCGCCGCGGCCCCCCTGCCGGATCGGTCGCGCGAGATCAGCCGCGCAGGATCGAGCGGCCCGCATAGATCGAGGTCTCGCCCAGCATTTCCTCGATGCGGATCAGCTGGTTGTACTTGGCGAGCCGGTCGGAGCGGGCGAGGCTGCCGGTCTTGATCTGGCCGCAATTGGTGGCGACGGCGAGATCGGCGATGGTCGCGTCCTCGGTCTCGCCCGAGCGGTGCGACATCACGCAGGTGAAACGCGCGCGCTGCGCCATTTCCACCGCCTGCATCGTCTCGGTCAGCGTGCCGATCTGGTTGACCTTCACCAGCAGCGAGTTGGCCGACCCCTTTTCGATGCCGTCCTTGAGCCGGGTGGGGTTGGTGACGAAGAGATCGTCGCCCACCAGCTGCACCTTGTCGCCGATGGCGTCGGTCAGCATCTTCCAGCCGTCCCAGTCGTCCTCGGACATGCCGTCCTCGATCGAGATGATCGGGTAGTCGTTCACCAGCGCCTGCAGGTAGGCCACGTTCTCGGCCGAGGTGAGCGATTTGCCCTCGCCCTTCATCTCGTACTTGCCGTTTTTGTAGTACTCGGTCGCCGCGCAATCGAGCGCGAGATAGATGTCCTCGCCCGGCTTGTAGCCGGCCTTCTCGATGGATTTCAGGATGAAATCGAGCGCCTCGCGCGTGCCGCCCAACTCGGGCGCAAAGCCGCCCTCGTCGCCAAGGCCCGTGGACATGCCCGCCGCCGACAGCTCTTTCTTCAGCGTGTGGAACACCTCGGAGCCCATGCGCACCGCTTCGCGGATGCTGGTCGCGGAGACCGGCATGATCATGAATTCCTGGATGTCGATCGGGTTGTCGGCATGCTCGCCGCCATTGATGATGTTCATCATCGGCACCGGCAGCACGCGGGCCGACATGCCGCCGACATAGCGGAACAGCGGCTGCGTGGTGGCGTCGGCCGCGGCCTTGGCCACCGCCATCGACACGCCGAGGATCGCGTTGGCGCCGAGCCGGCCCTTGTTGTCGGTGCCGTCGAGCTCGATCATGGTCTGGTCGATCTCGACCTGCTCGGTCGCGTCCATGCCGAGGATCGCCTCGGCGATCTCGCCGTTCACCGCGGCCACGGCCTCGAGCACGCCCTTGCCCATGTAGCGCGCCTTGTCGCCGTCGCGCTTCTCGACCGCCTCGTAGGCGCCGGTCGAGGCCCCCGAGGGAACGGCGGCGCGGCCCATCGTGCCGTCTTCGAGGATCACGTCCACCTCGACCGTCGGGTTGCCCCGGCTGTCGAGGATTTCGCGGGCGTGAATGTCGATGATCGTGCTCATGGAGATCTCCTGATGGGAAGGTTTGGAGGTTCTATAACGCGGCCGTGACCCGTCGTGAAGCGCGCCTGAGCCGTGCTTCGCGAAGAAGCGTGTAGATGCCCGATCCGACGATGATCGCGGCGCCGAGATAGGTCAGCATGTCGGGCCGCTCGCCGAAGGCGAAATAGGCCACGAACAGCGCAAAGACGAGGCGGGTGTAACGATAGGGCGCGATCACCGAGATCTCGCCCATGCGTGTTGCCGCCGTCAGCGCCCAGTAGCCCGCGACGCCGACGCCGATGGCGGCCACGAGCCGCAGGGCGTTGAGCGGCGAGGGCCAGACCAGCGTGTCGCCCGCGGCCAGCACCATCAGATAGCCGACCGGCACCAGGATCAGGAAGGCATAGGCCGACAGCTTGAGTGACGAGATGGCGCGCGGCACCCGGCGCGAGATCAGGTCGCGCCAGGCCAGCCCGACCGCGCCGACCACCGCGAAAAGCGACATCGCGGTAAAGCCCTCGGCCCCGGGCCGGATCACCAGCAGAACGCCCGACAACCCGACGCAGATCGCGGTCCAGCGGCGCCAGCCGACCGGCTCGGCAAAGAACAGCGCCGCGCCGAGCGTCACCAGCAGCGGGTTGGTCTGCAAGATCGCCGAAGCCGTGGCCAGAGGCGACAGCGCCACCGCGGTGATGAAGCCCGCCGTGCCGACGACCTCGCCGATATTGCGCGCCATCACCGCCGGGTGCCGGAAATCGGACGACCAGATCCGGCCGCCGCGCATCTCGGACATCGCGGCAAAGACCAGCCCGCCGCCCAGCCCGAGCAGCATCAGGATCTGGCCCACCGGCAGCGCGCCGGCCATCATCTTGATGAACATGTCCTCGAGCGCGAAGCCCATCATGCCCAGCACCATCAGGATGCTGCCGCGAATGTTTTCCATGCTTCAGCCGTCCTTCGCAGCGGGATCCGCCGGCACGGCGTAAAGCTCCAGCCGGTGTCCGATCAGCCGGTAGCCGAGCCGCTCGGCGATCTTTTCCTGCAGGGCCTCGATCTCGTCATCGACGAATTCGATCACCTCACCCGAATGCATGTCGATCAGGTGGTCGTGATGTTCGCGGTCGGTGGTCTCGTAGCGCGCGCGCCCGTCGCCGAATTCGTGCTTTTCGAGAATGCCGGCCTCTTCGAACAGCTTGACCGTGCGGTAGACCGTGGCAAGCGAGATGCGGGCATCCTCGGCGGCGGCGCGGGCGTGCAGCTCCTCCACGTCGGGGTGATCGTCCGCCGCTTCGAGCACCTGCGCGATCACGCGGCGCTGCTCGGTCAGGCGCAGGCCGTTCTGTTCGCAGCGCGACAGGATGGTTTGGGGCATGGCGAAGTCCGTCGAATGTCTCGCCGTCCGTCTAGCCGGTTCGACCGGGCGGCGCCACCCTGCGGGGACACGCAGGTCTCGCGCGCCGTCACCTTGCGGTGAGACGGGGTGACAGAGAGCATTGCCGCCGGGCAGGCTGGGCCGGGGAGGACGCGACATGCGCATCTGGACGATCATCGCGGCACTGGCGCTGGCAGGGGCGGCGAGCGCCCAGCCCGCGCGCTGGCAGGGCCAGTGGCCGAACACCGATTTCACCGAGACCAGCATCACCGACTGGTCCGAGATCATGTCGGGCGGCCCGCCCAAGGACGGCATCCCGGCGATCGACGATCCGGCGATGATCCCGGCGGCCTCCGAAACGCGGCTGGAGGGCGCCGAGCCGGTGATGGTCTGGCCCGCCCCGGACGGCCCCGCGCGGGCCTATCCGATCCGCTACCTGCTCTGGCACGAGATCGTCAACGACGCGGCGGGCGGCGTGCCCGTGGCGGTGACCTATTGTCCGTTGTGCAATTCGGGCATGGTGTTCGACCGGCGGGTCGGCGGCGAGACGCTCTCCTTCGGCGTCTCGGGCATGCTGCGCGCCTCGGACATGGTGATGTATGACCGCCAGACCGAAAGCTGGTGGCAGCAGGCCATCGGCACCGGCATCGTGGGCGAGATGACCGGCGCGGAGCTGGAGCTTCTGCCCGCATGGATGGACAGCTGGAAACGGTTCCGCGCGGCCTATCCCGACGGGGTCGTCATGGACGAGCCGAACTGGCGCCGCGCCTATGGCCGCAACCCCTATGTCAGCTATGACAGCGCCTCGCGGCCCTTTCTCTATTCGGGCGAAATGCCGCCGCACGGCATCGCGCCCCTGATGCGGGTGGTGCGCGTGGGCGACCGGGCCTGGCCGTTCTCGCGGCTGCGCGAGGCGGGGTCGGTGTCCGAGGCGGGGGTGACGATCTCGTGGGAGGCCGGTCAGGCCAGCGCGCTCGATGCGGGCAGGGTGGCGCAGGGGCGCGACGTCGGCAATGTGCGGGTGCGCGATGCCCAGGGGCGCGACGTGCCGCATGACGTGCTCTTCGCCTTCGCCTTTCACGCCTTCTGGCCCGATGGCGACTGGATGCTCGGCGGCTAGGTGGTGGCGCCCCCCGCCACGTGGGCGGGGGGCGAGGGGCTCAAAAGCCGATCTGGCGCAGCAGCACGAAGCACAGCGCCGACAGCAGCGCCGCGGCGGGCACGGTGATGACCCAAGCCGCGATGATGGTCATGAAATGCGACCGCCGCACCAGCTTGCGCCGGGCGCGTTCCTGCTTGGGCATCCGGGCGGCCGGGGCGCGGTCCTTGTTGACCGTGCGGGCGCGCCGTTCGGCGTGCCATTCGCGGAAGAAGCCGACGCCGAACACGCCGCCCACCGCGATATGGGTCGAGCTGACCGGCAGGCCCAGCCACGAGGCGGCGATCACCGTGACGGCGGCCGACAGCGCCACGCAATAGGCGCGCATCGGGTTGAGCTTGGTGATCTGGCTGCCGACCATGCCGATCAGCTTGGGCCCGAACAGCACCAGCCCGACCGAGATGCCGACCGCGCCGATCACCATGACCCAGAGCGGAATCGCGACCTCGCCCGCGACGCCCGAAGCCTGTTGGGCATAGACCACGGCGGCCAAGGGGCCGACCGCGTTGGCCACGTCATTGGCGCCATGCGCAAAGGACAAGAGCGCCGCCGACACCACTAGCGGCACGCGGAACAGCACCTTGAGCGACTTGTTGCGGTTTTCGAGCCCGATGGACTGGCGCCGGATCAGCGGACGCGACAGGGCGGTGAAGACGAGCCCGGCCATGGCGCCGATCGCCAGCGCGGTGACGATGTCGATCTTCACCAACCGCTTGAGCCCCTTGAGCGCGAGATAGGCCGCGAAGGCGGCGGCCATCAGGCCGATCAGCACCGGCACCCATGTGCGGGCGGCAGCGATCTTGTCCTCGACATAGATGATGCGCCACTTGATGAAGGCGAGCATGGCCGCGGCGATCACGCCGCCCAGCACCGGGGAGATCACCCAGCTGGCGGCGATCGCGCCCATGGTCGGCCAGCTGACGGTGGCCAGACCCGCCGCCGCGATGCCAGCGCCCATCACGCCGCCCACCACCGAATGGGTGGTCGAAACCGGCGCGCCGACCCAGGTGGCGATGTTGACCCAGATCGCCGCCGACAGCAGCGCCGCCATCATCGCCCAGATGAAGGTCTGCGCATTGGCGAGGCCAGCGGGGTCGATGATGCCTTTGGAAATGGTCGACACCACGTCGCCGCCCGCCAGAAGCGCGCCCGCGCTTTCGCACACGGCGGCGATGACGATCGCGCCGGCCATCGACAGCGCCTTGGCGCCGACGGCGGGGCCCATGTTGTTGGCGACGTCGTTGGCGCCGATGTTGATCGCCATGTAGGCGCCGAAGGCGGCGGCGACCACGACGACGAGGCTTTGCGGTTCACCGCCGGTCAGCACCGCGGCGGCGAGCGCCGCGAGCGTGACGAAGACGAGCGACGCGCCGACGCCCACGAGCGGGCGCGCGGTGTACATCGAGGCCGCCTCGAAGCGCGACAGCCGGTTCAGGTCCCGGTCGAGCGTCTTCCACTGGTAGGAGGGATCTTGCTGGGTCAACGAAAGGTTCCTTGTGGGACGGATCGGATGGGGCGGAGCGGCACGGGCTCAGCCCCGCTGCATCGCGCGAAGGGTGACGGGAAAGTCGCGCAGCAGGGTCTTGAGCTGGTCTTCCTCGACCAGATCGGCGGCCTCGTCGGGGGACATCCAGCGGCGTTCGCGCCGCCCCGCCTCGGGATAGTCGTCCTGCAGCGCCGCGCCTTCGAAGGCATAGACATCCACATCGGTCTGCACCGGCACGCTGCCGCGCAGGCGCTTGGCATAGCGGTAGCGCCCGATCAGCCCCTCTGTGCCATCAGCGGGCCGGATGCCCGCCTCTTCCCACGCCTCGTCCAGCGCGGTGCCCTCGGCGTCCAGCCCGCTCTTGGGCCAGCCCTTGGGCAGGATCCAGCGCTTGGTTTCGAGCGAGGTGATCAGCAGCACTTCGAGACCCGGGCCGGTTTCGCGGTAGCACAGCGCCGCGACCTGAAACCGCGGGGGGCGTCTGACAAGCGGTGCGACGAAGTTGTTCCAGAATTTGGCGAGCACGGCGATACATCCGAATTGTTCAAGCCCGGTCGTCTAAACCGGGGAGGGCCCGCGCTTCAAGCGTTGTGCGCGCGGATCGGGGGTGTTCCGTCGCGTGGCGTGGGCGCCGGGCGACGCATCCGCATGTCCGCAAGATGGCTACCTCGCGGCGCCCGCGTCCCGGCCCCGCATCCAGAACACCCATGACATCACCGCGATGATGCCGCAGGCGACGAGACCGAGACCGCGTTCGGCCAGACCGTCGATCGTGGTGGGCGCCATGAGGAAAAGCGGCGCCATCACGCCCCATGCGACCGCGAGACCGATCAGCAGCAGCCGGGCCCGCGGGTGGTGCCGCCCGAACCCCGCCGCCATGCTCAGCGGTGCCGCGAGAAACAGCGCCCCGAGCCCGTAGACGAGATAGATATGGATCACGACGCCCTCGTTGTCGCCATCGCCGTATTCGTTGCGCGCGCCGACGATCACCACGAGCGCCGCGAGGATCGCGAGGCTGAAGACGCCCGCCGACCAGCCGATACCACCCAGATGCGCATGCGCCGCCGCCAGCGCCATGGCAAAGAGCCCCGCGGCGAAACCGTAAAGCGCGACATCCATGATGATTTCCCATTCGCCCGCGCCCAGATCGCTGATCGTGTCGGCGATCCAGTCATGGCCCGGCACGACGATCTGCGCGGCGATGGTGCCGCCGATCAGCGACAGGCAGCCGAGAAATCCGATTCCGGCGGCCAGCAGCAGAAGATAGGGGCGTTCGGCATCGATCGGCTGCCCGGCGGCATCCTTCATGTCGGTCCTCCTCGTCGATGAGAAGGCAACGGCAGCGGCGCCGCGCGGTTCCGAAGCGGGGGCGGCGCACCGCCCCCGCGGATGATTCAGCCGAGCCGCACCAGCGCGTGGCGCTTCTTGCCCGCCGACAGCTTGATCGGCGCGGCCAGAGCGGCGCGGTCGATCACGAGACCCGCATCCGTCAGCGGCGCGTCGTCGAGCTTCGCGCCATTGTCCGAGATAAGCCGCTTGGCTTCCTTGCCCGACCCCGCGAGCCCCGCGCGCACGATCAGCTGCACCACGGAAATGCCGTCGCCGATCTCCGCCTCGCTGAGCGTGAGCGTCGGCAGGTCATCGCCCACGCCGCCCTTCTCGAACACCTCGCGCGCCGTGGCCTTGGCGGCTTCGGCGGCGTCGCGGCCATGCAAAAGCGCCGTGACCTCGTCGGCCAGAACGATCTTGCCCTCGTTGATCTCCGAGCCCGACAGCGCGCCCAAGCGCTCGCACTCGTCCACGGGAAGCTCGGTATAGAGCTTGAGGAAACGGCCCACATCGGCGTCGGTGGTGTTGCGCCAGAACTGCCAGAACTCGTAAGGGCTCAGCATCTCCTCGTTGAGCCAGACCGCGCCACCGGCGCTCTTGCCCATCTTGCGGCCATCCGAGGTGGTCAGCAGCGGCGAGGTCAGACCAAAGATCTCGTGGTCGAGCACGCGGCGCGTGAGATCGATGCCGTTGACGATGTTGCCCCACTGGTCCGAGCCGCCCATCTGCAGCACGCAGCCATAGCGGCGGTTCAGCTCGAGAAAGTCGTAGGCCTGCAGGATCATGTAGTTGAATTCGAGGAACGAGAGCGACTGCTCGCGGTCGATCCTCGATTTCACGCTCTCAAACGACAGCATCCGGTTGACCGAGAAATGCCGCCCGATATCGCGCAGGAATTCGAGGTAGTTCAGGTTGTCGAGCCACTCGGCGTTGTCGAGCATCAAGGCGCCGGTCGCGCTCTCGTCATAGGAGAGATAGCGCGCGAAGACCTGCTTCATGCCACTGATGTTCGAGGCGATCTGGTCGGGGCCGAGCAGCGGCCGCTCGTCGGAGCGGAAGGACGGGTCGCCCACCTTGGTGGTGCCGCCGCCCATCAGGGTGATCGGCTTGTGCCCGGTCTTTTGCAGCCAGCGCAGCATCATCACGTTGAGCAGGTGGCCCACATGCAGCGACGCCGCCGTGGCGTCATAGCCGATATAGGCGGGCACGACCCCCCTCGACAGCGCCTCGTCCAGGCCCTGGTAATCGGTGCAGTCGGCGAGATAGCCGCGCTCGATCATCACGGACATGAAGTCGCTCTTGGGGTGGTAGGTCATGTCTTGTGCCCCTCTCTTGGTCGCGCCACTCTATAGGCATCTAGCGAGGCGAGGGAAAGCGCGATGCGGCGGATCGGGACGGGCGACAGGATCAGGGCCTTGGGCGCGATGTCGGGCACCTCGCTCGACGGCGTCGACGCGGCGGTGATCGAGACCGACGGAGAGACGGTGTTCGGCTTTGGCGAGAGCGCCTACAGGCCGTATTCGGAAGGTGAGCGCGACATGCTGCGCGCCGCGCTGGGCCGGTGGGAGGGCGAGGAGGTCGAGGCCGCGGCGGAGGTGGTCGAGACCGCCCATGCCGAGATTCTGTCGCGCTTCGAGGACATCGAGCTGATCGGCTTTCATGGCCAGACCTTCGCGCATGACCCCAAGGGGCGCGGCACGCATCAGGCGGGCTCCGGCGCGATCCTCGCCGAGGCGCTGGGCCTGCCGGTGGTGTGGGATTTCCGAAGCTCCGACGTGCGCTTCGGCGGAGAAGGCGCGCCGCTCGCGCCGTTCTACCACTTCGCGCTGGCGAAGTTCATCGGGGCCAACGCGCCTCTGGCCTTTCTGAATCTCGGCGGCGTCGGCAACCTCACCTTCGTCGATCCCGGTTTCGCGCGGCCCGAGGCCGAGGGCGCGCTTCTGGCCTTCGACACCGGTCCGGCCAACGCGCCGATCAACGATCTGATGCAGGCCCGGCTGGGGCTGGCGCAGGACGAAGGCGGCGCGCTCGCCGCGACGGGAGAGGTCGCGGAGGCGGTCGTCGCGCATTTCCTGCAACACCCGCATTTCTTCCGCATGGCGCCGAAATCGCTCGACCGTGACGCCTTCGCCGATCTCGGTCGGGCGGTGTCGGAGCTGTCGGACGCAGATGCCGCCGCCACGCTCACCGCCTGTGCCGCCGCCTCGGTCGCGGCGGGGATGGAGCTGTGCCCGACGCCGCCCGCGCGGCTTCTCGTCACCGGGGGCGGGCGGCACAACCCGGTCATGATGGCGATGATCGCGGCGGGCTGCGACTGCCCGGTCGCGCCGGTCGAGGATGCCGGGCTCGATGGCGACATGATGGAGGCGCAGGCCTTTGCCTATCTCGCGGTGCGGGTGGCGCGGGGGATGCCGACCTCGGCGCCGGGCAGCACCGGCGTGCGCGCGGCGGTGGGCGGCGGCACGCTCAGCCGTCCGGGCGAACTGGCCGTGGCGCTGGGCTGAAACGAAATGCGCCGCCCCGGGGGGGGCGGCGCTGATCCTCAGAACGGGATCTCGTCGTCGATGTCGCGGCTGCCGCCGCCGCCCTGGTTGCCGCCGCCGTAACCGCCGCGGTCGTCATAGCCGCCCGAGCCGCCACGATCGTCGTAGCCGCCGCCCGAGCCGCCGCCATAGCCGCCACCCGAACCGCCACCGTCGCCGCGACCGCCCAGAAGCGTCATCTCGCCCTTGTAGGGGCGCACGACGATCTCGGTCGAATAGCGGTCATTGCCGTTCTGGTCCTGCCACTTGCGGGTTTCGAGCTGGCCCTCGATGTAGACGGTCGAGCCCTTCTTGAGATACTGCTCGGCGATCCGGCCGATGTTCTCGTTGAAGATGGCGACCGAGTGCCACTCGGTCTTTTCGCGGCGCTCGCCGGTGTTGCGGTCCTTCCAGTTCTCGGAGGTGGCGATGCGCAGGTTCACCACCTTGCCGCCGTTCTGGAACGTCCGGACCTCGGGGTCGCGGCCCAGATTGCCGATGATGATCACCTTGTTGACGGAACCTGCCATGGGGTCCTCCTGCCTTGTCGAATCTCGCGTCTTGTCGCGCCGACCCTATGCCGCGTGGCCGCGCGATGACAGCGGAATTGCCCGTTCCCGCTTTCCTTTTCGCCACGTTCGCGGTTAGCGTCGGGGAAGCGAACGAAGCAACGCCGGGTCAAGCCGGTGGAACGGAGGGACGCGATGCACAACATGATGGCAGGCGCCGTGTGGGCGGCGCTGGGACTGGCCTGCGCGGCACCGGCATGGGCCGACCGGGTGTCGAGCAGCTCCGCACCACGGCTCTTCGCCTCGCAGCTCGGCGTGCTCGATGGCCGCGCGGCCTCGCAATATGCGGGTTCCAAACGTTACCAGCCGCCGCGTGCGCAAGTGCCGCAGGAGCTTCAGACGGCGGCCACCCCGGCCTTCACGGGACGCTATGCCGGTCCCTACCTGACTCTCGCGCGCGATGCGGCGCGCAGGCACCGCATTCCCGAGGATCTGTTTTTGCGGCTCGTGCAGCAGGAAAGCGGCTGGAACGCCCGCGCCGTCAGCCGGGCGGGCGCGCTCGGGTTGGCGCAGCTGATGCCCGGCACGGCGCGGCTGCTGCGAGTCGATCCGCGCGATCCGCGCCAGAACCTCGATGGCGGGGCGCGCTATCTTCGAATGCAATACGACGCCTTCGGCGATTGGCGGCTCGCGCTTGCGGCCTATAATGCGGGTCCCGGCGCGGTGACGAAATACAAGGGTATTCCGCCCTATGCCGAGACCCGCAACTACGTGAAGGTCATCTTCGGGCGCTGACGGGTCCGGTTCAGGACGCCGCCTTGCGCGCCAGCGTTTCCACGTCATCGGTCTTGAGCTTGGGGATCAGCCGGTAAGCGGCGTTGACGAAACAGAACAGCGAAAACCCGAGCAGGCCCACCGCCAGAGCGGTGACCAGCACCGTGCCATAGGGTTTGTCGCGCAGCCAGTCGAATGCCTCGGCCAGGCCGCCCGCCTCGCTGGGGTTCAGCGTCCACGCGGCATAGACGAGGAGAAAGCCCACGATGGCGATCACCGCGCCATTGGCGGCGAGACCGGCGGTCAGCGCCGGTTGCAGCTTCAGCGTCAGGGGCTTGGCGCGCAGGTTCTCCATGTATTTGTGCGACAGCCCCTTCCAGACGTAATAGGCCCCGGCACCAAGACCGATCGCCCCCGCGATGCCGACGATCCATTGGCCGAACGGCATCTGCATGATCTTGGCCGTCCAGCTGTCGAGGCTGGACCCGCCGCCCGAACCGCTCGACGAAGGCATCAGGATCGCCGCCGCCGTCGCGGCGAGACCAAGATGGATGAGGCCGGTCACGACCTGTCCGATCCGCGCCACCGCGCCCTTCGCACCGTCGCCATGGGCTTCGAGATCCCAAAAGGCCGCGACAAGCCGCCAGATGCCGTATGCGGCGAGGCCGATGGCGATCAGCGCCAGAAGCGCAATGCCCCACCAGGCCCGCTCGAGCGAGGCCATTGCCTCGCCCGTGCCGCCGGGGGTCGAACCGCGCCAGATCGCCAGAAGCGACAGCACCGCCACCACGAGATAGATGAGACCACGTCCGGCATAGCCGGCGCGCATGACGGGCACTGCCCATTGAAGATTCTGCTGTGTCATGCGGGCACAAGCGGGCGCGGGGCCCGCTTGTTCCATCGCCGTCCGCTAGTTTTCGGCGAGCGTGATCACCGGCTCCATCGAGGCGAATTCCTCCGGGCTCAGGTGGCATTTGACCTGGTGGCCCGGCGCGAAGCTCACCATCGGCGGCACCTCGCGCTCGCACAGATCGCCGGGCACGCGGCTTTTCCAGCGGCAGCGCGTCTGGAAGGGGCAGCCCGATGGCGGGTTCATCGCCGACGGCACGTCGCCTTCGAGCACGATATGCTTCTTTTCGACATGGGTGTCGGCGACCGGCACCGCCGAGAGCAGCGCTTCGGTATAGGGGTGATAGGGCGGGGCAAAGACGTCCCGCGCGGCGCCGATCTCGACCACGTGGCCGAGATACATGACCATCACCCGGTCGGCGAGATACCGCACGATCGACAAATCGTGGCTGATGAACAGCAATGTCGTCTTCTGCTCGCGCTGGATCTCCATCAGAAGATCCGTCACGGCGGCCTGCACGCTCACGTCGAGCGCGCTCACCGGCTCGTCGGCGACCACGATCCGCGCGCCGCCCGCAAAGGCCCGCGCGATGCCGACGCGCTGTTTCTGCCCACCCGACAACTGGCGCGGCATCCGGGTCGCGAATTCGCGCGGCAGCTTCACGAGATCGAGAAGCTCCAGCATCCGCTTCTTGCGATCGCGCGGACCTGCGCCCACGCCGAAGATCTCCAGCGCGCGGATGATCTGCCGGCCCACCGTCATCGACGGATTCAGCGTGTCGAACGGGTTCTGGAACACCATCTGCACATCGGCCACGGTGCGGGTGTCGCGCTTTTCGATCGGCACGTCGCCGACGGCGCGCCCGTCGAGTTCGACACCGCCCGCCGTCGCCGTCTCCAGCCCCATCAGCACCTTGGCCAGCGTGGACTTGCCGCAGCCGCTCTCGCCCACGATGGCGAGCGTTTCGCTCTCATGCGCCTCGAAGCTCAGCGTCTCATTGGCTTTCACGACCTGCGCCTCGCCGCCGCCCAACAGGCCGGGGCGCGATACCTCGTAGTACTTCTGCAACCCGTCGACCTTGAGCACCACCTCGCCGATCTCGGGGCTTTCGCGGTGGTCGGAGATGTCCGGCGGCGCGTCCCAGTCGATTTCATCGGTGCGGATGCAGCGTGCCTCGTGGGCGTCGCCGGGCACCTCGATCATCGGGATCGACTGTGCATCGCAGCGGCCCTTTTGGAAATAGTCGCAACGCGGCCCGAAATTGCAGCCCGGCGGGCGTTCGTCGGGCAGGGGGAAATTGCCGGGGATCGCAATCAAGGGCCGTGTGGCCTTGTCGGCGCCGGGCAGCGGGATCGCCCGGAACAGCGCCTGCGTATAGGGGTGGCGCATCTCGTCGAACACCTCGCCGATGCGGCCACGCTCCACCGCTTCGCCCGAATACATCACCGCGATCCGGTCGCAGGTCTCCAGCACCAGCCCCAGATTGTGGCTGATGAACAGCATCGAGGTGCCGTATTTCTCGCCCAGCTCGCGCACCAGGTCGATCACCGCCGCCTCGACCGTCACGTCGAGCGCGGTGGTCGGCTCGTCGAGGATCAGCAGCGCGGGCTTCGACATCAGCGCCATGGCGATGACGATGCGCTGCTGCTGGCCGCCCGAAAGCTGGTGCGGATAGGCGTCGAGGATGCGCTCGGGGTCGGGCAGGCGCACGTCGCGCACCACCTCGAGCGCGCGGGCGCGGGCCTCGTCGGCGGAAATGCCCTCGTGGATCATCGGCACCTCCATCAGCTGCCGATCCACCTTCAGGGCGGGGTTCAGGGAGGCCATCGGCTCTTGGTAGATCATCGCGATGTCGCGGCCGCGGATCTCGCGCAGCCGCGCGGGCGACATGGTGGTCAGCTCCTCGCCGCGGAACTTGATCGAACCGCCCGTGATCCGGCCGTTGACGCCGAGATCCTGCATCACGCCCAGCGCGACCGTGGATTTGCCGCAGCCCGATTCACCGACGAGGCCGAGCGCCTCTCCGGCGCGGACCGTGGCGGAAAAGTCCATGACCGCCGGGATCTCGCGGGTGCGGGTGAAGAAGGAAATGGAGAGATTGCGGATTTCGAGGATCGGCTCGCCGGGAGCGACCTCGAGGGCGGGATCTGTGGCGGTGTCGGTCATCGGGCACTCCTGATGCGGCGCGCGGACGGAAACTGCGGGACCGGGGGTTTCACACCCCCGGACCCCCGTGGCGTATTTTCGGAACAAAATCGGGCATCAGTCTTTCAGGCTCTCTTCGCGCAGACCGTCGGCCAGCAGGTTCAGGCCGAGAACGAGGCTCAGCAGCGCCAGCGCCGGCACCATCGCGGCATGCGGGTAGATCGACAGCAGGCGGCGCCCGAGATTGATGGTCGAGCCCCAGTCGGGGCTGTCCGGCGGCAGGCCGAGGCCGAAAAAGCCGAGCGTGCCGAGAAGGATCGTCGTGTAGCCGATGCGCAGGCAGAAATCGACGATCAGCGGTCCGCGCGCATTGGGCAGGATCTCCCACAGCATGATGTACCACGGGCTTTCGCCCCGCGTCTGCGCGGCGGCGACGTAATCGCGCGTCTTGATGTCCATGGTCAGGCCGCGAACGATGCGGAACACCGTGGGGGCATTGACGAAGACCACGCTGACGAACACCACCAGAATGCCGCCGGGCACGTCGAACAGATCGAGCGCGTCGGGCCAGAAATCCACCGGCGTGCCATCCTGACTCACCATCGACAGATAAAGCCAGCCGCCAAGGATGAAGAGCGCGGCCAGCACCACGAGCCGCAGAACCGGGCGCGGCGACAGGCGGGCGTTCAAGAGCACGGCGAAGAAGGCGATGGGAAACAAAAACAGCACCATCGCCATGTAGGCGGGCACGCCGGTCTGCACCATTTCGGGCGTCACCAGCAGGTAGAACAGCAAGATCACCGGAAAGGCGAGGATCAGGTTCGCGAGGAACGACAGCACCGTGTCGAGACGGCCCGCATAGAAGCCCGCCGGAAGGCCGAGCGTGATGCCGACGAGAAAGGCGAAGATCGTCGCCAATGGCGCGATCTGCACCACGATCCACGAACCATGCACCATGCGGCTGAACACGTCCCGCGCGAGATTATCGCCGCCCAGGAGGTAATGCGGATAGACGCCGTCATCCCCCATCGCCAGCGGCGTGCCCGGCACCTTGTTCTTCATGCCCGACAGCGCGGTCAGCGGGTCATGCGTGGCGATCATGTCGAACAGTCCGGCAAAGATCGCCGTGAACACCCAGAACACCACCAGCGCGAAACCCGCCATGCCGATCGTGCTGTCGAACAGCTTGCCATAAAGCCCGAGCCGGCGCTTGAAGACGATCGACAGGCCGAAGGTCGCGCCCAGCGCGATCCAGACCGGAAGGAGACGTCGTGACAGCTCGCCCACGATGCCGAGCGCGCCATAGGGCAGGGCGAAGGGCAACAGCAGGTAAAGCGCCAGCACCAGCGCCGTCAGCCACAGGAAGGCGCGACCGGCCATGTCGGCCATGCCATGCAGCCCATCCCGCGCGGCGAGCGTGCCGTCGGGCAGGCTCTGGCGGCGCACCGGCGCGCTCAGCAGCGACAGCGCCACCGACAAAAGGGAGGCGGCGACGAGCCCCGCCACGGCAAGGCCCAGAAGCGGGTTCAGCCAGACGCCCCAGGCGCCCGTCCAGCTCAGCGGTTCCATGGACGGCCCTCCTTACGAGACGCGGATGCGCGGGTTGAGATAGACATAGCCGATGTCGGAAATGAGCTGCGTCAGCAGCACCACCACCACCGACACGACCGACACCCCGAGCAAGAGCTCGATGTCGTTGTTGCCCGCGGCCTGCACCAGCGTCCAGCCGAAGCCCTTGTAGTTGAACAGCGTCTCGACGATCACCACGCCGTTCAGAAGCCACGGGAACTGCAACATGATCACCGTGAAGGGCGCGATCAGCGCGTTGCGGAGCGCGTGGCGCAGCACGATCTTGGGAAACGACACGCCCTTGAGCCGGGCGGTGCGGATATATTGCGCGGTCATCACCTCGGTCATGCTCGCCCGCGTCATCCGGGCGATATACCCCATGCCGTAAAGCGCGATGGTCAGCACCGGCAGGGTGAAATTCTCGATCGTGGCGTTCTCCATCGCCGATGTCGCCGAGCCGTTGAACCATTTGAGCCCCACGGCGGTGGAGGCGAAAACGGCGATGAACACCACGCCGGAGACGTATTCAGGGGTCGCGGTGGTGAGGATCGACACGGTGGAGAGCGAACGGTCGAGCTTCGATCCCTCGCGCATGCCCGCCAGCACGCCCAGGATCAGCGCGCCGGGCACCATCACCATCATCACCCAGAACATCAGCTTTCCGGTGAGCGCGAGGCTGCGCCCGACGATTTCGATCACGTCGCGGCGGAACACGGTCGAATAGCCCCAGTCGCCCTGCAGGATGCCGCAGCGCGCGCCCGCATCGACGCCGCCATCGGCGCCGGCGCAGCGGCCCGCCACCACCTCGCCATCGACCGAGTGGGTCCAGCCGGGCACCACGCCGAGCCATTCGCCATAGCGCACCAGCATCGGTTCACCATAGCCGTTTCGGTTCAGCCAGCTTTCGACCTCGGCATCCGAAACGCGCGCTCCGATTTCGGATTTCGCCACCTTTTCAAGGCTGGGGGCGAGATTGGTCAGGAAAAAGACCACGAAGGTCAGGGCGAGGGCCGTGGCCAGCATCGTCACGAAACGCGACAGGAGAAAACGGATCATTCGGGCACGGGTCCGATGCGCTGAGAAGTGGTCTTGGAGAAAGCGGGGCGGCGCCGGGCCGCCCCGTTCGGATCAGGCCGAGATCGACCATTTGTAATGGTGGTGCTCGAAGGTCGGGTGCATCTCGGCACCCTTCACCCGGTCGGTGTGATGGCGATAGAGCGAGCGCCAATAGGGCTGGATCAGTACGCCGTCATCCTGCAGGAGCTTCTCGATCCTGGCCATGACCTCGCGCCGTGCCTCGACATCGGCGAGCGACATCGCCTCGGCCAGAAGCGCGTCGAACTCCTCGCTTGCATAGGCCGCCTCGTTCCACGGCACGCCCGACTTGTAGGCCAGCCCCAGGATCTGCACGCCAAGGGGCCGCATGTTCCACTCGGTCGCCGAGAAGGGGTATTCGAGCCAGTCGTTCCAGAAGGTCGAACCGGGCAGCACCTGCCGCTCCACCTGAATGCCCGCATCGCGCAGCTGCGCGGCCACCGCGTCGCAGCTTGCCGCCTGCCACGCGTCGTCGATCGAGATCAGCTCGAAGGTCTCGTTGCCGAACCCCGCCTCGTCAAGCATCGCCTTGGCGGCGGCGGGGTCGTGCACGGGCGGGTCGATCTGCGCGTATTCGGGGTGGATCGGGCAGACATGGTGGTTCTCGGCGATGGTGCCGCGACCGTTATAGCCCAGCTCCAGCACGATCGCGTTGTCGACCGCCATCTGCAGCGCGTTGCGCACCTGTTTGTTGTCGTAGGGCGGGTTGTCCTGGTTGAACCGCACCGCCAGCGTCGCCGCCGTGACGACTTCGGATTTCTGCCAGCCGATGGCGTCGAAGATGTCGATGAAATCGCCGGTGGTCTGGTAGGTGATGTCGATCTCGCCCGATTCCGCCGCTGCCATCTTGGCCGCGGGGTCGGTGCCGTAATCGATGTACTCGATCCGGTCGAGGAACGGCCCGCCGAACACCTCCGTGCCCCACCATGCATGGTCGGGGTTCTTCACGAGCACCTGCTTGACGCCGACCTCGTTGAGTTCGGGCAGATAAGGGCCGGTGCCGATCGGGTTCTCGGTGGGGTCGCTGTTGTCCGCGAAGCTTTCATGCACCAGCGCCGCCGGGTAATCGGCCATCGAGACGATCACCGTGATGTCGGGCGTGGAGAGGTTGAGGCGCACGGTCATGTCGTCGACCTGTTCGATCGCGCCGTCGCGCGCCTGATTGGTTTCGGGATCGACCAGCTGGCTCATCCGCCCGGCCATGGAGTTGCCCTCGACCGTGCCGTCGCACCAGCGGGTGATGTTGCGCACCACGTCGGCGGCGGTGAACGGATCGCCATTGTTCCATGTCACGCCCTCGCGGACCTTCAGCGTGAACTGCGTCGCGTCCTCATTGGCCTCCCAGCTGTCGAGCAGCATCGGGGTGATCGAACCATCCGCCTCGTACTGCACGAGATATTCGAGCCAGCCGCGATAGAAATTCGAGATCTGGCTCCAATCGGCGATGCGCGGATCCTTGATCGCCTTGGTTTCCATCTCCATGCGCAGCGTGCCGCCCACCTCGCCATGCGCCTCGGCGCGGGCGGGGACCGGCAGGCCGATCAGGCCGAAGGCGGCCGACGAACCGACGCCCAGCGCCGTGGCGCGGGTCAGGAACTCGCGGCGCGACAGTTTTCCGGCGCGGTGCTCGGCGGCATACATTTCCGCGGCAGGATGGAGTCCGGCCCGAGGGGTGTCGTGGATCGTCATGGTCTTCTCCCTGTTGGGCGGCGCGTCATGGCCGCCTTCGCGGGCCTCTTGCGGGCCCTGCCTCGCCGTTTGCGCGACAAAACTCGTATGAGCATCTGTGCGGCAACGTCGCGGCGTCAATGCAACAATCGTGCATAACCGCTGTTTTGAGGCCTGAATGCGACATTAGGTGTCGCAAAGGCCCCATCCTGTCAACGCGAGGATTCAAAACGCGAAATCGCCGTAGCGTCATTTTCATGCGTCGCGGATCGCTGCCGGGCCCGTCCCGCGCCCGGGATGACAACCCGGCCATCCGGTCTTGGCGGCGCGGCGTGCGGGGGGCGGCGCCGGGCCGCCCCCGCCGGGCAAGGGATCAGGTCTTGACCCACCACTTGTAGTGATGGTGCTCGAAGGAAGGATGCATGTCCGCGCCCTGCACCTTGTCGGTAAAATGGCGGAAGATCGAGCGCCAGTAGGGCTGGATCACCACGCCATCCTCCTGCAGCAGGGTCTCGATCTTCGCCATCACGGCGCGGCGCTCCTCGACATCGGCGAGCGACATCGCCTCGGCCAGCAGCGCGTCGAACTCCTCGCTGGCATAGGCGGTCTCGTTCCACGGCACGCCCGACTTGTAGGCGAGCGCCAGCACCTGCACGCCCAGGGGCCGCATCGCCCAGTCGGTCGCCGAGAAGGGGTATTCGAGCCAGCCGTTCCAGAAGGTCGATCCGGGCATCACCCTGCGCTGCACGTCGATGCCCGCGTCGCGCAGCTGCGCGGCCACGGCATCCGAGGTCGCCGCCTGCCACGCGTCGTCGAGCGAGATCAGCTCGAAGGTCTCCTCGCCGAAGCCCGCCGCGTCGAGCATCGCCTTGGCGGCGGCGGGGTCGTGCACCGGCGGATCCACCGGCGCGTATTCGGGGTGGATCGGGCAGACATGGTGGTTGTCGGCCACCTCGCCGCGCCCGTTGTACCCCAGCTCCAGAACCACCTTGTTGTCGACCGCCATCTGCAGCGCCCGGCGCACGTCGCGATTGTCGAAGGGCGGGCTGTCCTGGTTGAAGCGCACCACGATCGTCGATGCGGTCACCACTTCGGATTTCTGCCAGCCGATGGCGTCGAAGATGTCGATGAAATCGCCGGTGGTCTCGTAGGTGATGTCGATCTCGCCCGATTCGGCCGCCGCCAGCTTGGCCGCGGGGTCGGTGCCGTAATCGATGTATTCGATCCGGTCGAGATAGGGGCCGCCGAACACCTTCGTGCCCCACCATGTGTGATCGGTGTTCCGCGCGAGCACCTGCCGCACCCCGACTTCGTTGACCTCGGGCAGGTAGGCGCCGGTGCCGATCGGGTTCACGGACGGGTCGCCGCCATCGAAGCTCGAATGCACGATGGCCGCCGGGTAATCGGCCATGGAAACGATCACGGTGATGTCGGGGGCTGCGAGGTTGAGCCGGACGGTCAGGTCGTTGACCACCTCGATCGCGCCGTCTCGGGCCATGTCGGTCTCGGGATCGACGAGCTGGACCATGCGGCTGGCCATGGTGTTGCCCTCGACCGTGCCGTCGCACCACAGGGCGATGTTGCGCGCCACGTCATCGGCGGTGAACGGATCGCCGTTGTTCCACGTCACGCCCTCGCGGACCTTGAGCGTGAACTGGGTTGCGTCGTCATTCGCCTCCCAGCTTTCGAGCAGCATCGGCGTGATCGCGCCATCCGCCTCGTACTGCACGAGGTAGTCGAGCCAGCCGCGGTAGAAATTGTGGATCTCCCCCCAATCGGCAAGGCGCGGATCCTTCATCGCCTTGGTTTCCATCTCCATGCGCAGCGTGCCGCCCATCTCGGCATGGGCGTCGGCACGGGCCGGGGTCGGCAGACCGATCAGCCCGTAAGCGGCCGACGCCCCCACGCCCAGCGCCGTGGCGCGGGTCAGGAACTCGCGGCGCGACAGCTGCCCGGCGCGATGCTCGGTGGCGTACATCCTTGCGGCGGGGTGCAGCTTGGCGCCAAAGGTGTCATGGATCGTCATCTGCGTCTCCTTGTGAGCGGCCTTCACCGGCCGCCGTCGCGGATCCTTCTCGGACCCGGTTTTCGCGCCGCCCGCGCGGCGGAACCGATGGGGGGGAACTGGGCGGGCAAGCTGCCGCGTCAATGCGACATTCGCGCAAAATCCGGCATCGTGATCGGGACCGGGACATCAGGGGACGAAACCACCCCCGCCAGCGCGCCCGAGAGCGTCGCGCAAGCGGGCATCGAGGCGCCGACGGCGTTATCCGGCTTGCGTTTCGGGGTCGATGTCGCGCCAGCCCTGCATGCGGCTGCGAAACCAGCTGCGCTGACGCTTGGCGTATTGCCGCGAGGCGATGACCGCGGCGTGCCGCGCGGCGTCGAGATCGCAGTCTCCACGCAGGTGGGCGATCAGCTCGGGCGCGCCGATCGCCCGCGCCCATGGCGCGCTGGGCGCCCAATGCGGCAGGGCCGCGCGCGCCTCCTCCAGCGCGCCCATCTCGAGCATGGCATCGAAGCGCCGGGCGATGCGCGCGTTGAGCCAGCCCGGATCGGGGCGCAGCACCAGCGGCTGGGCCCGCGCCAGCGGCAACAGCGGGGCGGGCGTGTCGGCCTGCCAGTCGGCGATGCCGCGCCCGGTGGCGCGCAGCACCTCCCAGGCACGCTGCACCCGCGCGCGGTTGTTGAGATCGATCCGCGCGCGGCTTTGCGCGTCGAGCCCAGACACGAGGTCGGGCAGAGGGATCGCGTCGGCCTCGGCACGGATCGCGGGCGGAGTCGCGGGGATTTCGGCCAGCCCTTCGGTCAGGGCCGAGAAATAAAGCCCGGTGCCGCCGACGATGATCGGGCGCGCGCCCTCCAGAAACGGCGCCACCGCGCGCAGCCAGTGGCCCACGGACCAGTCCTCGTGGCGCGCCACGTGGCCATAAAGCGCATGCGGCGCGCGCGCTTCCTCCTCGGCAGAGGGCCGCGCCGTCAGCACCCGCCAATCGGCATAGACCTGCAGCGCATCGGCATTGACCACCACCCCGCCGCCGGTTTCGGCCACGGCGAGCGCCAGCGCGGATTTGCCCGAGGCGGTGGGCCCGGCGATCAGCACCGGGCGCGCGGGGTCGAGCCCGCGCGCGATCGCGCCCCAGCCGCTCATGCGCGGCCGGCCTTCGCCGAAGCGGTCCGAGCGCCATTGAACACCCGGCGGCTTTCGTCCATTTTGCGCCGCGACCCGAAACCCCCCGAGACACGCACGGAGTGCCCATGACCGATACCCAAAAGCCCGCCTTCCGCAGGGTGATGCTGAAGATTTCCGGCGAGGCGCTGATGGGGGATACGGCATTCGGTCTGCATCCGCCGACCGTCGAACGCATCGCCCGCGAGGTCAAGTCGGTGCACGATCTGGGCGTCGAGATCTGCATGGTGATCGGTGGCGGCAACATCTTTCGCGGGCTGTCGGGCTCGGCGCAGGGGATGGAGCGGACCACCGCCGATTACATGGGCATGCTCGCCACCGTGATGAACGCACTCGCCATGCAGTCGGCGCTCGAGGAGCTGGGCGTGTTCACCCGCGTGATCTCGGCCATCCCGATGGACCAGGTCTGCGAGCCCTATATCCGCAGGCGGGCCGTGCGCCATCTCGAGAAAAAGCGCGTCTGCATCTTTGCCGCCGGCACCGGCAACCCGTATTTCACCACCGACACGGCGGCGACGCTGCGCGCCAACGAGATGAGCTGCGAGGCGATCTTCAAGGGGACCAAGGTCGACGGGGTCTATGACAAGGATCCCAAGAAGTTCGACGACGCCAAGCGGTACTCCACCATCACCTATGACGAGGTGCTGCAAAAGCACTTGGGCGTGATGGATGCCTCGGCGATCGCGCTGGCGCGTGACAACAGCCTGCCGATCATCGTCTTCTCGCTGGACGAGCCGGGCGGGTTCCGCGGCATTCTCGCGGGCGAAGGCACCTCGACGCGGGTGCACGGCTGAACGAAACCATTTGGCTTCGCGCGACGTGGTTCAGGCATGGCGCGGGCAATGCGGGGCAAAGTGTTCTGGAATGCGGGGGCTGTTGACGCTATCACCGGCGTCAACAGCCCGCCCTCAAAGACAAGAAGAGACCGATGGCAGACGATTTCGAACTCGATACCGACGACCTTCAGCGGCGCATGGACGGCGCGATCTCATCCCTGCGCACCGAATTCGCCTCGCTCAGGACGGGCCGCGCCTCGGCCTCGATGCTCGAGCCGGTGCAGGTCGAGGCCTATGGCAGCATGACCCCGATCAACCAGGTCGGCACCGTCAACGTGCCCGAGCCGCGCATGGTGACCATCAATGTCTGGGACAAGTCGATGGTCGGCAAGGTCGAGAAGGCGATCCGTGAAAGCGGTCTCGGCATCAACCCGCAGCTCAACGGCACCATCATCATGCTGCCGATCCCCGAGCTGAACGAGGAGCGCCGCACCCAGCTGACCAAGGTGGCCGGGCAATATGCCGAGCACGCCCGCGTCGCGATCCGCAACCTGCGCCGCGACGGCATGGACCAGATCAAGAAGGCCAAGGCCGACGGCCTGTCCGAGGACGATCAGAAATTCTGGGAACAGGAGGTCCAGGAGCTGACCGATCGCTACATCAAGCAGATCGACCAGCAGCTCGAGACGAAGCAGGCCGAAATCATGCAGGTCTGAGGCCAAGGCCTCGGAGAATGCCAAGGAGGCCGTCATGGCTGCCGACGCGCAAGAGACGACATCCAGTGGCGGCCCCAAGCACGTCGCGATCATCATGGACGGCAATGGCCGCTGGGCCCAGAGCCGTGGCCGGCCGCGGCTGTTCGGCCATCAGGCGGGGGCGCAGCGCGTGCGCGACATCGTCAATGCCTGCCCGGATCTCGGGGTCAAATACCTGACCATCTTCGCCTTCTCGACCGAGAACTGGAAACGCACCCAGGCCGAGGTGTCGGGGCTGATGGCGCTGTTCCGCCTCTATATCGTCCGCGAGGCGCGAGCGCTGCATGCCGAAGGCGTGCGCGTGCGCTTCATCGGCGACCGGATCCGGCTCGACGAAAAGCTGGTGACGATGATGGACGAGCTGGAGCTGCTCACCGCGGGCAATGACCGGGTGCACCTGACCATCGCGCTCAATTACGGTGGCCGCGACGAAGTCACCCGTGCGGCCAAGCGGCTCGCCTACGAGATCGAACAGGGGCGCCTGTCGCACAAGGACGTGGATGCCGAGACGCTGTCGCGCTTTCTCGACACCCATGTGCTGCCCGATCCCGACCTCGTGATCCGCACCTCCGGCGAGGCGCGGATCTCGAATTTCCTGCTGTGGCAGTCGGCCTATGCCGAATACGAATTCGTCGACACGCTCTGGCCCGATTTCACGCCCGAGGAATTCGCGCGGGTCTGCGCCAGCTATGCCGAGCGCGATCGCCGTTTCGGCGCCGTCAAGGCCTGACATGGCGGAGCACGAAAAGACCAAGGACGGCGAAGCCGCGCCGGGCGTTGCCGCGAGTGCGGCGGTGATTGCCGATCCGGGCCGCTGGAGCGATCTGGGCGTGCGCATGGCCTCCGGCGCGGCGATGGCCGCGCTGGGCGCGCTGGCGGTGATGATGGGCGGCGTGTGGTTCCAGATGCTGACGGTCTTCGTGACCGCGGTGATGGTCTGGGAGCTGTGGATGATGATCGAGCCCGGCAAGCCGACGCCGGGCATGCTTCTGGCCGCGCTCTGCGCGAGCGTGCTGTCGGGGCAGCTTTCGGGCGAAGGCGACTGGGTTATCGTGCTGTTCTTGGTGGCGCCGGTGGTCGGCGCGGCGATGCTGCGGCGCGAGCGCGGCACCTTCTTTGCCTTTGCGCTGGGCATCGAAGTCGCGGGCTGGGGGCTTGTCACCTTCCGGGCCGAATACGGGTTCCAGTGGCTGCTGTGGCTGATCCTCGTGGTGATCTGCACCGACGTGTTCGGCTATGTCGCGGGCCGCGCCCTGGGCGGGCCCAAGTTCTGGCCCAAGGTCAGCCCCAAGAAGACGTGGTCCGGCACCTCCGCGGGCTGGATCGCCGCCGGTCTCGTCGGGCTCGTCTTCACCTGGATGACCTCCAGCCCGTGGCATCTGGTCTGGATCTCGATGCTGGTCAGCTTTGCCAGCCAGATGGGCGACATCGCCGAAAGCGCGCTCAAGCGGCGCATGAAGGTCAAGGACAGCTCGACGCTGATCCCCGGCCATGGCGGGTTGTTCGACCGCTTCGACGCGATGCTCGGCGCCTCGCTGTTCATGCTGCTGGCCTCGGCGGCGGGCTTCATTCCCGGAGTGCATTTTTGAAACGCGTCACCATTCTCGGGGCGACCGGCTCGATCGGCTGCCAGACGGTCGAATTGATCGAGGCCGCGCCGGAGCGGTTCGAGACGGTGGCGCTCACCGGCGGGCGCAACGTGGCGCTCTTGGCCGATCAGGCGCGGCGGCTGGGCGCGAAGATCGCCGTCACCTGCCATGACGACTGCCGGGCCGATCTGGAACAGCGGCTGGCGGGCAGCGGCATCGAGGTGGCCTCCGGCGATGCCGCGATCGCCGAGGCCGCGGCGCGGCCCGCCGATCTGGTGATGTCGGCCATCGTCGGTGCCGCGGGGCTTTTGCCCGGCTTCGCCGCGATCCGGCAGGGCGCGACGCTGGCGCTCGCCAACAAGGAAACCATGGTCGCCGCCGGGCCGCTGGTGCTGGCCGAGGCGCGCGCGCATGGCGCGACGCTGCTGCCGGTCGACAGCGAGCATTCGGCGGTGTTCCAGGCGCTGGTGGGCGAGGATCGCGGCGCGGTCGAACGCGTCATCCTCACCGCCTCGGGCGGCGCGTTCCGCGACTGGCCGCTGGAGCAGCTGGCGACGGCCACGCCCGAACAGGCCGCGACCCACCCCAACTGGGCGATGGGGCAGCGGATCACGATCGATAGCGCATCCATGTTCAATAAGGCGCTCGAAGTCATTGAAGCCAAGGAGCTTTTCGATCTGAGGTCCGACCAGGTCGAGGTCGTCGTGCATCCCGAAAGCCTGATCCACGCGCTGGTCGGCTTCAATGACGGGGCGCTGATGGCGCATATGGGCGCGCCCGACATGCGCCATGCCATCGGCTATGCGCTGAACTGGCCCGAGCGGCGCGACCTGCCGGTGGCGCGGCTCGACCTCGCCGCCGTGGGATCGATGTCCTTCCGCGCCCCCGACGAGGCACGCTACCCGGCGCTGCGGCTGGCGCGACGGGTGATGGAGGAGGGCGGTCTTGCCGGGGCGGCGTTCAACGCCGCCAAGGAGGCCGCGCTCGACGCCTTTCTCGACCGCCGCATCGGCTTCATGCAGATGGCGCAGGTGGTCGAGCAGGTGCTGGACACGATGTCGCGCGCGGGCGCGCTTCGGGTTGACAGCCCCGGTCTCGACGCGGTCCTTGGGGCCGATGCCGAGGCGCGCGCCCGCGCCGCACGGACCGACCTTCTGACCGCATAGGACGACCCCTTGGACCCGACCCAGATCCTGCCGCAATTCGGCAATGCCGCCTTCACTCTCGCGGCCTTCGTCGTGGCGCTCTCGGTGATCGTGGCGATCCACGAATACGGCCATTACATTGTCGGCCGCTGGTCGGGTATCCATGCGGAGGTGTTCAGCCTCGGCTTCGGCCCGGTGCTCATCTCGCGGCGCGACCGGCACGGCACGCTGTGGCAGATCGCGGCGCTGCCCTTCGGCGGCTACGTCAAGTTTCTCGGCGATGCCAACGCCGCCTCGGTCGGGCAGGCGGCGGGCACCGATCCCGCGCGGCTGCGCCACACCATGCTGGGCGCGCCGCTCTGGGCGCGCGCGGCTACGGTGGCGGCGGGCCCGCTGTTCAATTTCGCACTGTCGATCCTGATCTTCGCGGGGGTGATCCTGACCCAGGGCCGCGCCGCCGATCCGCTCACCGTGGAGCGGATGCTGCCGCTGCCGCCTGCTTACGTCAACGAGCTGCGCGCGGGCGACGAGATCCTCGCCATCGGCGGGGCCGAGCTGCCCGAGGAGGGCGGCCTGTCGCGGCTGGCCGAGGGCTATCCGGCGGAGCCGGTGCTCGATTACCGGGTGCTGCGCGACGGGCGCGAAATGCTGGTGCGCGGCCCCTATCCGCAGCCGCCGCTGGTGGGCGGCGTGTCGCCGCGCTCGGCCGCCGATGCGGCGGGGCTGCGCGCAGGCGACGTGATCGTGTCGCTCGACGGGCGGGAGGTCTTCGCCTTCGCGCAGCTGATCGAGACCGTCACCGCGTCGGATGGCCGCCCGCTCGACATGACGATCTGGCGCGACGGCACCACGCGCGAGCTGTCGCTGACGCCGCGCCGGGTCGACCTGCCGCGCGACGAGGGCGGATTCGAGACGCGCTGGCTCCTGGGCATTTCCTCGGGGCTGTTCTTCGAGGCGGCGACCGAAACGCCGGGCCTTTGGACCGCACTTGGCGATGCGGTGGCGCAGGTCTGGCGGATCATCGGATCGTCGATCTCGGGGCTTGGCCACATGATCACCGGCGCGATCTCCTCGTGCAACCTGTCGGGGCCGGTGGGCATTGCCCAGACCTCCGGCGCGATGGCCGAGCAGGGCGCCACGAGCTTCATCTGGTTCGTCGCGGTGCTCTCGACGGCGGTGGGGCTCTTGAACCTCTTTCCGATCCCTGTGCTCGATGGCGGGCATCTGGTGTTCTTCGGCTACGAGGCGATCACCGGCCGCCAGCCCGGCGACAAGGTGTTGCGCGTGCTGATGGCGCTGGGTCTGTCGCTGATCCTGACGCTGACCGTCTTTGCGGTGCTCAACGACCTGTTCCTCTGCCCCTGAGGCCGCGGCGGGGCCATGCCCCGGTCGAAATTTCGCCCGATTGCGCGCCCATGCTGGGTGCGCATTTTCGGGAGAACGCCCATGCCGACGATTCTGAGAACCGATGCCGGTCTCGGCCTTCTGGTCGCGATGCAACGCGACCGGTTGCTGTTCGCGGCCGCGCTCCTGCTCGCGCTGATCATCGCGGTGCGCATCGCGGCGCCCTGATTGTCGCGCAAGGGGCATCCAAGCTTTTGACAACGCCCCGCCGGGCCGGTACTTCCCTAGGCCAAGAAACGACGTGTGGCAGGGATGGTGACGATGACGGCTCGGAGCAGGGGCGCCTTGGCGCGCAAGTTGACAGGGGCCGCCAGCGTGGCCGCCCTGATCGCCGCGATCAGCGCGGTGGCACCGGCGCTGGCGCAGGATTTCCGCTTCGAGGAGGTTTCGGTCGAAGGCAACCGCCGGATCGAAACCGGCACCATCCTGACCTATGCCGGCATCGCGCGCGGCGAAACGGTGAGCGCCGCCGCGCTCAACGACGCGGGCCAGCGGATCCGTGAAAGCGGCTTGTTCCGCTCGGTCGAGATCCGGCCCGAAGGCGGCCGCCTCGTGATTGCCGTGACCGAATTTCCGACGATCAACCGCATCGGGTTCGAGGGCAACGCCAAGATCAATGACGAGGAGCTCGCCGGTCTCGTCTCCGCCACCGAGCGGCGCGTCTACAACCCGGTTCAGGCGCAGGCCGACGCCAACGCCATCGCCGCCGCCTATGCCGAGCGGGGCCGCATCGACGCCACCGTGCGCCCGGCGCTGATCGAACGGTCCGACAACCGCGTCGATCTCGTCTACCAGATCACCGAGGGCGGCGTGACCGAGATCGAGCGGATCTCCTTCGCCGGCAACCGCGCCTTTTCCGACCGCCGCCTGCGCGGCGTGCTCGCGACCCGCCAGGCCGGGCTGCTGCGCCAGTTCATCAAGAGCGACACCTTCGTCGCCGACCGCATCGCCTTCGACCGGCAGATGCTCACCGATTTCTACCGCTCGCGCGGCTATGTCGATTTCGAGGTGCTCGACGTCGATGCCGAGCTGACCCGCGCCCGCGACGCCTATCTTCTGACCTTCAATATCCGCGAAGGGCAGCGCTTCACCGTCAACGCCATCGACATCGAAAGCCAGATCTCGGGCCTGTCGCCGGATCGCTTCAACGAGGCGGTGCGGCTCGATCCGGGCGCGTATTTCTCGCCCAGCGCGGTCGAGGACGACATCGCCCGCATGGAGCGCATCGCGATCCGCGACGGCGTCGATTTCCTGCGAGTCGAGCCGCGCATCGAGCGCAACCCGCGCGACCTGTCGCTCGACGTCACCTACGTGCTGACCCGCGGCGAGCGGATCTTCGTCGAGCGGATCGACATCGAGGGCAACTCCACCACGCTCGACCGTGTCGTACGCCAGCAGTTCAACACCGTCGAGGGCGACCCGTTCAACCCGCGCGCCATCCGCGAAAGCGCCGAGCGGGTCCGTGCGCTCGGCTACTTTGCCGACGCGCAGGTCAATGCCCGTCCCGGCACCCGCCCCGACAGCGTGGTGATCGACGTCGATGTCGAGGAACAGCCCACCGGCTCGCTCTCTTTCGGCGCCAACTATTCCACCGACAACGGCTTTGGCCTCGTCGCGGGCTTCAAGGAGCGCAATTTCCTTGGCCGCGGCCAGCTGTTCAGCGTCGATTTGTCGACCAGCCAGAACAACCGCGTCGTCTCCTTCGATTTCGCCGAGCCCGCCTTTCTGGGCCGCGACCTGCGATTCGGCTTCGGCGTCGATTACCGCTCGACCGACAATGACGCGGCGCTCTACGACACCGACACCTTCCGCATCTCGCCCTCCTTCACCTTCCCGGTGAGCGAGAATGGCCGGCTGCAGACCTATTACGCCGCCGAATACACCGACATCACCGATGTCGACATGGAGGATGCCAGCCCGATCATCATCGCCGAGCAGGCCGAGGCGGGCGTCTGGACCAATTCGCTGGGCTATGCCTACAGCTACGACACCCGCCGCTCCGGGCTCGATCCCAATACCGGCGTGCTTTTGCGCTTCGGCCAGGAATTCGGCATCGGCGACGAAGCCTTCGTGAAGACCACGGCGCGGGCGACGGCAGAGACGCGCGTTCTGGGCGAAGACGTGCTTTTGCGCGCGACTCTCGAAGGCGGGATGATCAACCATTCCGACAGTTCGACCCGCGTGACCGACCGCTTTTTCATGGGCGGTCGCGTGATGCGCGGATTCGAGCCCGGCGGCATCGGCCCGCGCGATGCCGAGACCGACGACGCGCTCGGCGGCAACAAGTTCGCCGTCACCCGGCTCGAGGCGGAATTCCCGCTGGGCCTGCCCGAGGATTACGGCATTTCCGGCGGCGCCTTCGTCGATTACGGCTCGGTCTGGGAGGTGGGCGACCTGCGCGGCCGCGATCCCGATCTGGTGCTTTACGACGATTTCACGCCGCGCGCGGTGGTCGGTGCCTCGGTGTTCTGGGACACGCCGCTCGGGCCCTTGCGCTTCAACTTCACCGAGGCGCTGCAATCCGAGGCCAGGGACGAGACCCGCGGCTTCGACCTGACCATTTCCTCGCGCTTTTGATGCGGCGGCTGGCGGCGGCACTCGGGCTCGTGGCGGCGCTCGGCGCGCCGGCCTTCGCGCAGCGCGCGAGCGATGCCCCGGTGCCGGCCCCCGCGCCGCAGGGCGCGGGCGGCATCGTCGTGCTCGACACCGAGCGGCTGTTCTCCGAAAGCGCGTTCGGTCAGCGTTTTGCCGCCGACCTGCAGGCGCAGACCGAGGCGCTGATCGAGGAAAACCGCCGCATCGAGGACGAGCTGAAGGCCGAGGAGCAGGCGCTGACGGAACGCCGCGCCACGATGGACCCGGCCGCCTTCAGCGCCGAGGCCGACGTCTTCGACGCCAAGGTCCAGCAGATCCGGCGCGAGCGCGATGCCAAGGAACGCGCTCTGCAACAGGAGGCCGCGGCGGGGCGCGAAACCTTTCTCGCCGCCGCCGGTCCGGCGCTGGGGCAGGTGATGCTGGCGCGCGGCGCCGCCGTGATCCTCGACCGGCGGGCGGTGTTCCTGTCGACCGGCGCGGTCGACATCACCGATGCCGCTCTCGCGGCGGTCGACGCCGCGATCGGCGACGGATCGCAGGCCGGATCCGGAACCGGGGATGACGAGGCGCCTGTGGCCGACCCCGAGGCGGCGCGCTGACCGCGCCTGCCTTGCCGCCCGGGGTCCGAGTTGCTACTCAGGCCGCGACAACGCGCCGTGAGGGAAGGACCGCACAGACATGACCGACACCCCCGAGACGGGCACGCCGACCACCGCCGACATCCAGCTGATCCAGCGCATCCTGCCGCATCGCTACCCGTTTCTGCTGGTGGACCGCGTGGTCGACATCGACGGCACGTCGAGCGCCACGGGCATCAAGAACGTGACGATGAACGAGCCGCATTTCCAGGGCCATTTCCCCGGCAACCCGATCATGCCCGGCGTCACCATCATCGAGGCGATGGCCCAGACCGCCGCCGTCATGGTCGGCACCACGATGAACCTCGTGGACGGCAACATGCTGATCTATTTCATGGGCATCGACGCGACCAAGTTCCGCCGCAAGGTGGTGCCCGGCGACCAGCTCTTGATGAAGGTCGAGACCACGCGCGGCAAGCCCGGCGGCAAGGTCTGGCGCTTCAAGGGCGTGGCGACGGTCGACGGCGAAATGGCCGCCGAGGCCGAGTTCACCGCGATGATGGACCTTCAGGGCTGATGAGTTCCATCCACCCATCGGCGGTGATCGAGGACGGCGCGCGGATCGGCGAGGGCTGCCGCATCGGTCCGTTTTGCCATGTCGGCCCGCAAGTGGTGCTGGGCGCGGGCGTCGAGCTCAAGAGCCACGTGGTCGTCACCGGCGACACGGAGATCGGGGCCGAGACGATCGTGTTCCCGTTTTCAGTGATCGGAGAGATCCCGCAGGATCTGAAATTCGGCGGCGAGCACAGCAGCCTGCGCATCGGCGCGCGCAACCGCATCCGCGAGCATGTCACCATCAACACCGGCACGCAGGGCGGCGGCGGCGAAACCCGCGTCGGCGACGACTGCCTGCTGATGGCGGGCTGCCACGTCGCGCATGACGTCACGGTCGGCGACCGGGTGATCCTCGTCAATCACGCCAGCGTCGCGGGCCATTGCGAGATCGGCGACGACGTGATCATCGGCGGGCTGTGCGGGATTCACCAATGGGTGCGCATCGGCCGCGGCGCGATCATCGGCGCGGTGACCATGGTGACCAATGACGTCATCCCCTTCGGCCTCGTGCAGGGCCCGCGCGGACGGCTCGATGGGCTCAACCTCGTGGGGCTGAAGCGGCGCGGCACCTCGCGCGAGGAGATCGGCGCGCTGCGGGCCGCCTTCCGGGCGCTCCGGGACGGCGAAGGCACGTTTCTCGAACGCGCCAACGGGCTGCACGACACCCAAAGCGACCTCGTACGCGAATTGTCGGCCTTCGTCTCGGCGCAGAGCGACCGCCAGTTCCTGACGCCGCAGGGCTGAGGCGATGCTGGCGCTTTTCGCCGGGACCGGGGCGCTGCCGGGCGCGATTCTGTCGCACCGGCCCGAGGCGCTGGTCTGCGAAATGGCGGGCGTGCCGGTCGAGGCGCCCGAAGAGGTGGCGCGGATCGGCTACCGGATCGAAACGCTGGGCACGCTTCTGGCCGATCTGCGCGCGCGCGGCGTCGACGAGATCTGCCTTGCCGGGGCGATGACCCGCCCCGCCATCGACATGAGCGCGATCGATGCGGCCACCGCGCCGCTGGTGCCGCGCCTCGCCGCGGCCATGGGGCAGGGCGACGATGCCACGCTGCGCGCGGTGATGGCCCTGCTCGAAGAACAGGGCTTCGTGCTGCGCGCCGCCCACGAGATCGCGCCCGAATTGCTGCCCGCTCCGGGTCAACTCGGCGCGGTGCCCTTTCCCGCCGGGCAGGAGGGTGACGCGGCCCGCGCCGAAGCGGTGCATCGCGCCATGGCCGCCGCCGATGTGGGGCAGGCCTGCGTGGTACGCGGCGGGCTCTGTATCGCGGTGGAGGCGCTGCCGGGCACCGACTGGATGCTCGACAGCCTGTCCGGTGGCGAGGCGGCGGGCGGTTTGCTCTACAAGGCGCCCAAGCCCGGACAGGACCGCCGCGCCGACCTGCCGGTCATCGGGCCGGACACCGTCGCGCGCGCCGCGCGCGCGGGCCTTGCGGCCATCGTGATCGAGGCGGGCGGGGTCATGGTGCTTGGCCGCGCGGCCACCACCGCCACCGCCGACCGCCACGGCATCGCCATCGTGGTCCGCTCGTGAGGGTCTTTGTCATCGCCGGTGAGCCGTCCGGCGACCGGCTTGGCCGGGCCGTGATGGCCGGGCTCAGGAGTCTCGTGCCGGACGTGCGCTTCGACGGTATCGGCGGGCCGGGCATGAAGGCCGAGGGGCTGTCAAGCCGATTCCCGATGGAGGAGCTGTCGGTGATGGGCATCGCCGAAGTGCTGCCGCGCTACCGCCATCTCATGCGGCGTCTCGACCAGACCGCGCGCGCGGTGATCGAGACGAAGCCCGACATCCTTCTGACCATCGACAGCCCCGATTTCTGCCTGCGCGTGGCGCGGCGCGTGAAAGAGGCGGGCGCGCCGGTGCGCTGCGTCCACTATGTCGCGCCCAGCGTCTGGGCCTGGCGGTCGGGCCGGGCCGACAAGATGGCGCGCAGCATCGATCATGTGCTCGCACTCCTGCCGTTCGAGCCGCCCTACATGGAAGCCGCCGGGATGGCGTGCGATTTCGTCGGCCATCCCGTCGTCACCGATCCGCAGGCGAGCGATGCGGAGGCCCGCGCCTTTCGCGACCGCCACGGGATCGGCGACGCGCCCTTGGTGCTGGCGCTGCCCGGATCACGCCGGGGCGAAGTGCAGCGTCTGTCCGAGACCTTCGGTGCGGCGCTGGCGCGGGTGCAGGCGGCGCTGCCGCAGGCGCGCGTGGTGCTGCCCTGCGCCGCGCCCGTGGCCGATCTGGTGCGCGCCGAGACGCGCCACTGGACGGTCGCGCCGCTGCTGATCGATCCCGCGCGCGATGCCGATGGCGCGGAAAAGCGCGCCGCTTTCCGCGCCGCGGACGTGGCGCTCGCCGCTTCGGGGACGGTGTCGCTCGAACTGGCGGCTGCCGACACGCCGATGGTGATCGCCTATGACATGGGCTGGATTTCGCGGGTCATCATCGGGCGGATGCTGCTGACCGACACGGTGACGCTGGTGAATCTCGTGAGCGAGACCCGGACGGTGCCGGAATATATCGGCCGCGACTGCCAGCCCGAAGCGATCGGTCGGGCGCTGTTGCGGGTGCTGGAGCGCCCCGAGGCCCAGCGCGCGGCGTTGTGCGACACGATGCGGCGGCTCGGGGCGGATGGCGAAGCGCCGGGGTTGCGTGCCGCCCGCGCGATTCTGAGCCGCGCGGGCTGAAGCAGTTTCTTCGAGAAAACCGAAAGAATTCTCGAAGCGTTCTGCGCTTAGCGGCCCTTCCAGATCCAGCCGCCGCCAAGGACGCGGGTGCCCTCGGCCTCGTAGAACACGCAGGCCTGACCCGGCGAAACGCCCTGCTCGGGCGACAGCAGTTCGACTTCGGCCTCGGTGTCGTTGATCGGCCGGATCACCGCCGGGGCGGGCGGACGGGTGGAGCGCACGCGCACCAGCACTTCGCGCTCGGCCCGGTCGGTGAACCCGCCATCGCCGAGCCAGTTGATCTCGCGGAGCGGCACGCGGCGCGTGGCCAGCATCTCCTTTGGGCCGACCACGACGCGGCGCGTGTCGACATCGAGTTTGACCACGTAGAGCGGCTCGTCGAGCCCGCCGATGCCAAGGCCACGCCGCTGGCCCACCGTGTAGTGGATCAGGCCCCGGTGTTCGCCAAGAACCCGGCCATCGGCATGCACGATCTCGCCCGGCTCGGCGGCGCCGGGGCGCAGCTTTTCGATCACGGCGGCGTAGTTGCCGTTCGGCACGAAGCAGATGTCCTGGCTGTCGGGCTTGTCCGCGACCGACAGCCCGTAGCGCGCGGCCAGCGCCCGCGTTTCATCCTTCGACGCCAGCCCGCCCAGCGGAAAGCGCAGGTAGTCGAGCTGTTCCTGCGTGGTCGAGAACAGGAAATAGCTCTGGTCGCGGTTGGCATCGGCCGCCGAATGCAGCTCGGCGCGCGCCGCGCCCATTTCGCGGCGGATGTAATGCCCGGTCGCCATGCAGTCGGCGTCGAGATCCTTGGCGGTGGCCAGCAGGTCCTTGAACTTCACCCGCTCGTTGCAGCGGATGCAGGGCACGGGCGTGGCGCCGGCGAGATAGCTGTCGGCGAACTCGTCGATCACCGCCTCGCGGAAGGTGTTCTCGTAATCCAGCACGTAATGCGGAAAGCCCATGCTTTCGGCCACGCGGCGCGCGTCATGGATGTCGCGGCCCGCGCAGCAGGCGCCCTTCTTGGCCAGCGCCGCGCCGTGATCGTAAAGCTGCAGCGTCACGCCGACCACGTCATAGCCCTCTTCCTTGAGCTGGGCGGCCACGACGGAGCTGTCGACGCCGCCGGACATCGCGACGACGACGCGGGTTTCCGAGGCGGGCTTGGCGAAGCCGAGCGAATTGAGAGCGGTGTCGAGCGGCATGGGACGATCCTTGGCGCGGGCCCTGGCGCGCAAAGGGGAGAGGCGCGCCGGGCGGGTGATCGCGCTGCAATATATGAAAATCGACCTCATTCTCAACCCCCCGGCTTCACGCCTCCTTAGCCGCGCCGCGGCAGGCTCACGCCGGGGTGAAAGGAGGGTGAGAATGTATCTCAAGAAGATCGAGGGACCGCGGGCGGTGACGCTGCCCGACGGGCGTATCATCACGCGCGCGGATCTGCCGCCGCCGGACACCGCGCGCTGGGTCGCTTCGCGCAAGGCGCGACTTCTGCTGGCGCTCGCCGTGGGTCTTGTGACACGCGACTATGCGATCGAGACCTATGGCCTGTCGGAAGAGGAGCTTCAAAGCTGGGAAAGGCTGGCGTCCCGGCATGGCGCGGAAGGGCTGCGCGCCACATCTATTCAAAAGTATAGACAACCTTAAGGTGCAGTGCCATTGTTTCCCTAGGGTAACGAGGTGTTAACCGTCAGGTGGCTTACTTGCCACCGGCGGTGAAGCCGGATCACGGAGGGTAAGGAATGCGCGTTTTACTGGTTGAGGATGACCCGACCACGTCGAAAAGCATTGAGCTGATGCTCACCCATGCGAACCTGAACGTCTATGCGACCGACATGGGGGAAGAGGGGATCGACCTTGCGAAGCTGTATGACTACGACCTGATCCTTCTGGACCTGCATTTGCCGGACATGGATGGCCACGAGGTGCTGCGCCAGCTCCGGCTCAACCGGGTCGAAACGCCGATCCTCATCCTGTCGGGCGACGACGACACGGAAAGCAAGCTCAAGGGCTTTGGCTTCGGCGCCGACGACTACCTCACCAAGCCATTCCACCGCGACGAGCTGGTGGCGCGCATCCATGCGATCATCCGCCGCTCCAAGGGACATGCCCAATCGGTGATCGAAACCGGTACGGTCTCGGTCAATCTCGACGCCAAGACGGTCGAGGCCAGCGGGCAGACCGTGCATCTGACCGGCAAGGAATACCAGATGCTGGAGCTTCTGAGCCTGCGCAAGGGCACGACGCTCACCAAGGAGATGTTCCTGAAACGTATCCAGAATGCCGTAACCTGCTGTTTTCTCTGTGTAGAAAAATTCCGTTTCAACGCCAGTTTCAACGTTCACGAAGATGCCTGCCTTTGTTCCGTGGGTCACTTTCGGCCCTTCTGCGCCTCCATCGCCCGCGCCTTCTGCCGCGCCGCACCCGCATAGAGCTGGGCCATCTCCTTGCTGCTGTGGCCCGTTATCGCCATGATGTGCTCGTCGGTCATGCCGGGCAATGCCGCGATCTCGCTGGCCGCCGCGTGCCGCAGCGCGTGAATGTCCCACCGCTCAGCGCCGATCTTTTTCCGTACCGCCATGATGTCGGCCCAGAGCGTCTGGTAAGCGAAGGCCTTGCCGTTCTCTTGCGCCAAGATGGTTTCGCCATGCCGCGGCATTGAGGCGATCGCCGCTCGCAAGCTGTCCGTAAAAGGCACCCATATGCCATTGCTCGTCTTCGATTGCCGCACACGGATGCCGTCATCCTCGATCTGATCCCATCGCATCGTACGCACGTCCTCGACGCGCTGGCCGGTCCCCAGCAGCAGCTCGAAAGCCCGAAGGGGTCGGGGCCCGGCCTCGCGGCGGAAGGCTGCGATCATCTCGCTCGGCCACGCCTCGCGCTTAGGTTTCGTACTTTTGAGCTTCGCCACATCCTTCGCAGGGTTTGCGCCCTGGTTGATCCAACCAATGTCGATCGCATGCTCGAACAAGACCGAGAGGACGCCGACCTTCCGGTTCGCGTCGGTCGGTGTGTCAGCCAGTGCGTTGCGCATCTCGATCACATGCACCCGCTTCATGGTGCGCGGATCGACAGCGGCGATCACGTCCTCAAAGTAGCGCAGATGCCGCCGGTAGCCCTTTTGCGTCACCGGCTTGAGGTCGGTCCAGCGGCTACTCTCCATGTACGAGGCTATGAGGCCCTTCATCGTCTTCGCAGGCGTCGGTTGTCGGCCGCGCAGAAGCATCGCATACTCGGCCGCGAAGTCGGCAGTGCCGGGTTCGCTATGGATGCGCTGCGTTTTGCCGCCACGGCGCTGGAAGTAGACGTATCCCTTCGCGCCTTTCCGGTAGCAGAACTTCGGCAGATCCTTCTTCGTCACTTGCGCTTCCAGTTCACGAGATCGGCGTCGGTGGCGACCGACTTCACGGGCGGCTCATCTCCGAAGGTGAGCTCGATCACCTTGCCGTCGACTTTCGCGCCGCGCACCACCTTCCCGGCGGCCTCGCTGGCGCGGATCAGCCGCTCGAGGCGACTATCGGTGGCAGCAGCCATGGATCACTCCTCCGGTGCGGGGTTGGGAGCGGGGCGCAACGCCCGGCGCACGTCGCCAAGCCGCTGTCGATCGCGCATTAGCGTGGCGGCCTAGAGGCACTCTTCGGCGGCTCGCTTGTGTAGAGCCGCGTCTGCTTCCAGCGCCTTGATGGTGTCATCTTCGGGGCGGCGCGGGGTGTCGGGCTCTGCAAGGATGAACGCGCCGTGCTTCTCCGGGCCACAGTGGCTGATCCTTTTGACCGCCTCCTCAAAGGGCAGCACCCAGGCGTCAGGCTTTCCAGCCCAAGTGTAGCCGCGGCCGCCGGTGCGCCAGACGCCATTCTCGGTCCTGATGTGCACCATCTTTCCGGTCCAAGAGCGGACGCGGGCCGTGTTGCCGTAGCGCCGCATATACCGCTGGGTGATGTGACGGTCCGAGTACGAATCCCCCATCACACCCACTCCCCAACTGCCGCAACTACCGGTCCGCGATCACCCTGCACGACGCTCACCGCCAGCGCTTCACCCGGCGCGGCGTCGTCCCGGCCACCTGCGCGCAGCACGTCGCGTCCGAGACACACGTCGCGCTCCTCGCCGAGCAGCTGCACGAAGCCGTAGCCCTTCGCCGCGTCGAACCAGCGGACGCGCGCGGCAACCGTGGGGCCGGCCAAGACCGGCGCCAGCGCATCGAAGCCGACGACCCGGTCAACCTGCACGCCGCGCGGGGTGGTGCGGATCTCGACCTCTAGGCCGGTCCCTTCCGCGATGGTGCTGCGTCCGGCGGCGAGGAGCGTGTTGGAGTGCAGCAGGATGCCGGGCGTGGTGACGAAGCCGTAGCCGCGGGCGAGGTCGAACCATTTGCAGGTCGCGTGGATGGTGGTGGGGGTGAGGGCGTTCATGCTGCGGTCTCCTTCACGCGGTCGGCGGCGAGGTGGGCGCAGTTGGCCCGGATCAGCGCGGCCGCCACGGGCGGGCACACGCTGTTGCCGCATTTCTGGGTCTGGTGGGTCTTGGGCATCGGGCGCCCGTCGGCGCCGCGATCGATGATGTAGCTGTCGGGGAAGCCCTGCGCGCGGAACTGCTCGCGCGGGGTGAGCATCCGCATTCCGATGTCGGTGATCGCGTAGGGCTCGCCGCCGATCTCGACGGTGACGACGCCGAAGCGGTCGCGGGTCGTCAGGGTGTGGCACGGCTCGCCAATATCCTGACCCTCGCCCTGGCCGTAGTACTTGGTCATGAAGGCCGCGACGAGACCGGCGTGGTTGCCGCCCGATGTCACGGTCGGCGCGGGCACCTCGATCGACCGGCCCGCGAGTTGCGCTTCGGCCGTTCCGCGCAGGTTCATCATGGTCGCGGCCACCACGTTCTGCTGCGTGCCCCGCGTTGTGAGGGTGCTGATCGGCGCGGTGGCCGGGCGGCCGGCGTGGCGCTCCATCTTCGCCCCAGCGTTATGCTGGGCGAGAAAGGCCGCGACCAGCGCATGCTTGGCCCCGCCCGCGACCATCGTGCCGATGGGCTTGTGCAGGTCGAGGCTGCGAGGTTGCTGGCCCTCGCGCTCGCCATAGCCGGTCTGCACCAGCGTAGGGATGATCAAGGCGTTCTGATCCTTCAGGCTCGCGGTGATCGTGTGCACGGGGTCGAAGCCCGAGCGCATTGCGCCGCCGTGCTGGGCATAGGTCACGAGAAACGGTTGCCGCGCTTCGATCACGAACCGCTGGATCCCGCGCGCCACCCGCTTGAGCGTGTTCTCGGCCAGCGGCCGGATCGCCCGAACGCCGTGCTTGCGCATGATCTCCTCGCTGGTGTCGAAAATCGATGGGCAAGGGATCGACCAGTCGATGATCTCGGCCGCCGTGCGCCACGGCTTGCGCTTCCCGGCCAGTACCTCGGCGCTGTCTGGCGCGCCATGCGTTGGCGTCGGCCAGATGATCGGGCGCCCGTCGCAGCGTGCGACGAGGAACAGGCGCTTGCGGATCGTCGGTGCGCCGAAATCGCAGGCTCGCAGCTCGCGCCACTCGACCTTGTAGCCGAGCTTGCGAAGCCGCCCGACCCACAGCCGGAACGTCGCGCCGCGCTGGGCGGCGACAGGCCGGTGGTCGGGCCCGAGCGGGCACCAGTCCTGAAACTCCTCGACGTTCTCGAGGCAGATCACCTCGGGGCGGACCAGCTCGGCCCAGTGGACCACGACCCATGCGAGGTCGCGGATGTTCTTCTCGAGCGGCTTGCCGCCCTTCGCCTTGCTGTGGTGCTTACAGTCGGGCGAGAACCACGCCAGCCCGACGCGCTGGCCCGGACGCACCAGGTCGCGCGGATCGATCGCGTAGACGCTCGAGGTCAGGTGCCGCGTCTCGGGGTGGTTCGCTCCATGCATGGCCAGCGCCATCTCGTCATGGTTGATCGCTACGCCAGGGCTGCGCCCGAGGGCCATCTCGATCCCGGTCGAGGCCCCACCACCGCCGGCGAAGCTGTCAGCGATCAGCGGCGGCAGATCGGCGCCGGGCGCGGCGGTCGGGAAGCCCGTGAACAGGCCGCCGTCCATCAAGCCGCCCTCCGTTCCGCCTGCTTCCGCCGCGCCACCTTCGCGCTGCAGAACCAGTCGCCCACCGCCGCCGCCTCGTCGCGGCCACGCCCGATCAGCCCGTGCAGGCGGATCACCACATCGCCGCCGGCGCGCTCGATGCTGGCCGCGTTGGCCTGTTCGCGGATCTCGGCGAGGATCGCCTCGTGGCAGCGCTTGCGGGGCATCGGACTGATGCGGTCCATGAAACGGGCGAAATCGTCGTGGATGTCGAGCATCTTAGAACTCCATCAGGTACGGATCGGCGGTCACCGCCATCCAGATCGCGTCGACCGCCCAGAGCAGCCCTGCCGACGCTAGGATCAAAGCCAGCACGGTGGTGACCACGCGTTCGAGGCGCTCGGCCCGAGTCTCGTGAGCTTCGATCCGATCGTTAAACGCGGCGCGCTTCTCGGCCCAAGGCGACAGGGTCTCGCGTTCGCGCTGGGCGTCCATCTCGCGCTCCAACAGCTCGATCTCGGCCATCTCTTCGTCGCTGAGCAGTCGCGACGCACGGGGCGCGCCATTCGTGTTGGCAGTCGTGTTGAAACGGAGGCGCCAGTCGGCGCGAATGCGGTTCAGAAGTGGCCGCTTGCGCGCCGCGCGGGGGGTAGGGGCAAGCTGGATCACTTCGATCTCTTCTTCTTCGGGGCGGCCAAGCCAGTCAGGGGGCGGCCATCGCAAATGATGGTGATGCGGTTGCGGCGCCGGGCGCGGATGGGGCCATAGGCGACCCGGTTGCCGATGCGGATGAAGCCGATGTCCATTTCCGCCCTCCCTCATGCACCGCGGCGCGCTGGGCGCTGGATGCACCGCGCAGCCATCCCTCGATGTCGAGCATGGTCTCGGCCTCTGCTGCCGCGAGCCGCGCCCGGTGCTGCGCGCGCAGGTAGCCGATGGCGAGCTGGCGCGGCGAAAAGCGTTCGATCAGGTCGGAGATCTGCGCCTCGGTGGGCCTGTGTGGCGCGCTCATGTCCGCACCTTGGCCGCGGCGGCGGGGTCCGGGTGCGGTCCCGCCTTGCGCGGATAGCCCGGAAGCATCGCCCCGACGACCGGGCGGCCTTCGATGACGAAGGCGAGGTGCCCGCCCGGAAAGACCGCTACCTTCGTTGTGAAACGGCCCTGTCTGATCGGCCCGCTCAGGCCTCCGGTCTGCACGCAGCGGATGGGGATGTCGGGAAGGGTGGTCGTCATGGGCGTCTCCCTTTGCCGCAGGATTGCGGTATGGAAAGGAAACTATTGGGGACATTTGTCCCCGTCAACACATAAAAGGACTTTTGTCCCCTTTTTTGATTCGAGCCACGTGCTATATCACCCCTGTCAGCGCCGGACGGCGTCGCATGAAAAAGCCCGGCACGGGGCCGGGCGAGGAGAAGTGACAGGCTTCGTTCAGCGCGAATTGGATCGGATCGGCGAGGCACTGCGAGCCGATCCGGAGGCGCCTAACTACGATCGGCTCTATGCCGCGCAGCAGGCGCTAGCTTGGGCCAGCGACCCAGAGGCGTTCCTGCCTCCATCCAAGATGATCAATTGCCAGCAAGGAACCGGCTGCCCAGCCCCCGCCGACCCGTCAGCGCCCGCGGTCGTTCAGCCATTGAGCGCAATGTCCCATGTTGCATCCGGCCCAAGCGGAACCGACCTCATCAATGAATAAGACGTCATTGCGGTCTACCAGTGGCATAAGGGCGTCCCTGAGCGCCGCAGCGGGACCTGCAGCCTCGACAAACCATAGCGAGCCCTGAGCATGGCAGTGTGAGAAGCTTCGACGCGCCTCCGTAAGTCGATCATAGCTCTGTCCGGGCTGACGCAAGTCGTACGAGACTGAATAAATGGGCATTCCCGATTCTCCATCGTTGGTTGTGGTGACCTGATGGTGAACCGCCGCCGGGGGTCACACAACCTCCGGCGGCAACGAAAAAGCCCCGCTTGAAGGCGGGGCTGGTTAATGGGTCCGGATGCCGAATTCAGGCGACCGCCGAAGCTTCCGGCCACAGGGCTTTGTACGTCATGCCACCCTCAGCAGATCTTTGGCTTTTGCCGGCCCACTTTCCGGATCTTTCGAGCCGTCGAGCCCTCTCGTTCGCTCGCTCGAGCTCAGCCGTCAGCTTGGCAACGGATTTTGCCATGGCTTCGAACTCGGCATCCCGCTCCGCTTGGTGACTGTTCGGAGCAGGGATATCAGCCTCGCGCTCCTTTTGGGCTTCCATCCAGCAGGCAAATGCATCCGTTCCGTTCTTCGCGGCCTCTTCAGGCGTCTCGCCGTCGGAAATGCAGCCTGGAAGGTCAGGGAAAAACGCGATGTAGCCGCCTCCGTCCTCGTCTGCGAGAGGCATGATCGTCATGGGGTACTGGATCATGTGGCCTTACCCTTTCCCTTGAGCGCGTCGCGATGCGCTAGCGTGTAGTCAGTTAGAAACTTGATATATATGGTTTTTATTGGCCGGTTGTGCGGCACCGTCACGCTGTCTCGCAGATGCGGACTTGATATGACGTAGTGGCTCCCTCTGGAGGGGGATCGTAGCTCAAGCCCTTCCTGTTTTGCCAGCGTTTTTACGTCCCCAAGCGACCAGTCGCCGCGTGGATTGTCTCTCATCTGATCTAGGAGCTTCCGCTTCTTCGCCAAGCTCTCACACTCCTTGTTGATAACCGGTTATTGTACAGGCCGCCCCGATCGGCCTTCTCCCACTCGCCCGCTGGCTCACCTGACGCGAGCGTTGAGTGCTGTCGGATCTGCGCGCATGGAGGGCCGTGCATCGACTGTAGTTTGCGGCTTGGCTCTAGATCTGTCCTCGTAGACCACCACCTCCCGCCGCCCCCCGAGGGAGAGGATCAGTCCGGCTATTAAGAAAATGGAGCCGAGAATGAAGCCGATGAAACCGGCGGCAAGAGTGAAGGCCCCGGTAGCCAAACCAGTACCGATGACGGCCGCGCCGCGATCAGCCTCGGCGGCAGCTTCGACGACCTCATTGGCCGTCACGCCGGACAGCAACATGGTGGAGAGAGGCAGAAGGAACATCGCTGCGCCCGTGATAAGGCAGCCTCGACCGAAAGCCCGCCGCATTGATGGCGCGAAGGCGCATAGGGCTGTGATGGCAATGAAAACGATGGCCATGATACCCGCCGTCGCCTCACCGCCTTCTTCGCCCGGCATCATTGCGGCGAAGGCCGGCGAAAGGGTGATCGTACAGATCAGGGCGAATACGGCCCCAACCACCAGACGCATCAGAAAGCGCAGCACTCGCATATCATGTCCCTCAGCTGACAGCATAGAATCGAACCCTAACCCACCCGGCAGATCGCCCATAGGTTTATATGACGCTACGTCTGGACACCGGCGTCGGAGCAGTTAGTGTTCACGTTAAGTTCTGGTTTTGCTCGGAGGGAGGAACATCGTGTGAGCCCGCGGGAACAAGAGGTTCTGGATGCGCTGCGGCAAGCCGTGATTATCCCTCAAGGGCAGGATCGCGATCGGCTGATCCAGCAGCTCGAAGAATTGCGCGCTCACGAGGTGTCAGCTGATTGTAGAGTGAGACTATCTCAGCTCGGTCTTGCACCGTCCGGTCCTCGATGAACTCGTCCAGGCTGTAACCGAAATACCGGGCGATCTTCACGGCGTCCTCGACATTGGTCGAGCTGCCCTCCCGGCCCTTCAGCTTCTTCAGCTGCTCGTAGGAAACACCCGCTTCTTCGGCAACGCGCTTCACGGGCGTGCCGGTTCGTTCGAGGTGGGCGAGAAATGCATCGCGAAACGTCTTGGCCATGCCCAAATGTACCGTTGCGTATGCCCGGCCCGAAAGGCGACGATTGTCCCTTGCCATGAGGGGACAAAAGTCCCTATTGTGCGGTATGACCAGAGACAAGCTCATCTCCCGCATTGAAAGCTACGCCAAGCGGCATGGCATCGCGCCCGCCACCGTGACCAGCCGGGCGGTCGGAAACAGCCGCCTGTACCATCGGCTGAAAGCCGGTGGGGGGTGCACCATCGATGTGGCCGAGCGGATCTGGGCCTACACCGCCCCGAACGGCAACGGGCACATCGCACCCGAGAACACCGCCGCCTGATGCTCCTCCCCTCCCAGCCCTGAGCCCCGCACATGCCCCGTACGCCCGGTCCTCGCCAAACTGCACCCTGCGCCCACAACCAGCGGGATTCTTGCATGGCCGCACAGGTCCGCGAGGCCGTTTCCTATCAATGCATTGCGTCTGATCCATACCGTAAAGGTGGTGCGAGCCAGGGCGCGGTGCAAAGCAATAAGGTTGCCCCTCATGCCTGACAGCCGGTCCTACCTGCACACGCTGATGCGCGGCGCGGTACGTAAGCACTTTCCCAAGCAGGCCTGTGCCGCTCTGGAGATCGCCGAGTACTGGGGCGGCGCCGGCGCATCAGCCGATTACGCCGCTTTTTCTCGCAAGATGAACGGTACCCGGGAATGGTCGCTGTCCGACGCGGTGGCGATCTACCACCTGACCGGTTCGCGCCGCATCCTCGACGCTATCCAGTCAGAGGGCTCCGACGATCTGCCGACCGACCCGGCGGCGCTGCTGGCCCATGCGACCAGCCTCATAAAGGAGGGCGGCGAGGGCGCCGCCGCGCTGATCGACGCCGGGCAGGGTGGGTGCCTCGACGAGGCCGAGGCGCAGCTGGTGGACATCGCAGAGGCCGCGGCCCGCGCGCTGGCGGCGGTTCGGGCGATGCGGGGTGCGGCATGACCCCGCGCTCCGAAGCTCTTGCCTATCGCATCTGGGCCGAAGCCAAGCCCATTGGCTGGGATTGCAGCGTGACCGACCTCGCCGAGGCGCTCGACGAGACCCCGCAGCGCATCGGCATGATCTGCCGTGCCAAGGGCTGGTCCGACCGCTTTCGCGTGAACCCCAGCAACACCGACGTGCGAGCCCATCGCCCGTACCATGCCGACGAGCTGATGCCCGAGGTAGGCGACCGCGTCGTGCGTGGGGAGATGATGCAATGACCCATTCCGGCTCGCTCTCCTCCTCCCTGGCGGTGCCGGATGCCGCCGCCGCTGGCTCCTCCCGGGCCGGCGGCGGCACCCAACACGCAGCGCAGTGGCGCACGATCGACATCACCGGCCTCGCGCCCGTGCCCACCGCCGCGGCAGACCGGGTCCCGAGCCTCCTGTGGGTGGCGATCGAGGATCTCGTCATCGACGACCGCTACCAGCGCCCGCTACTCGCCGAGAACCACGCGATCATCCTGCGCATCGCGGCCGCTTTCACGTGGGACCGCTTCTCGCCCGTGGTGGTCGCGCCTGCCGCCGCCGGCGCGCCGGGCAAGTACGCGCTGATCGACGGTCAGCACCGCACCCACGCCGCCGCGCTCGCCGGGAAGACCAATGTGCCCGCATGGCTCGTGAACCTTGATGCCGCGGCGCAGGCCGCCGCCTTCGCCGGGATCAACGGCGACGCCACCCGCGTCAGCCCGACACAGATCTACCGCGCCGCGCTTGCCGCCGGTGAAGCGTGGGCCGTCGACTGCGACCGCGTCGTGCGCAATGCCGGGTGCGAGCTGATGACGGTGGCCCTACCGGCCGCCCAGCGCCGCTCCGGTCAGATCTACGCCATCGGCCTGATCCGCCGTCTCGTGGAGACCGGGCGGGCCGGGGATCTGCACCAAGCGCTCCGCGCGCTGGGCGCGAGCATGCAGGGCCAGCGCGCCTATGTCTGGGACGCGCAGATCCTGCAGGCCCTCGTCGACGCAACCAGCGCCGTTCCGGGCATCGACGGCGCGGCTCTGGGCCGGTGGTTGCCCGGCGTGAACCTGCAGAAGCTGCGCGAGAGCGCGGAGCGGCTGCGCCATTCGCCCGGCTACACGGGCCGCAGCGTCATGTCGCTGCTCACCGAAATCCTCACTGCCAAGCTGGAACTCTGGCTCAAGGAAGGGGGCACACCCGCATGACCCATTCATCGATCCTCGACGCGCTGGGCGCGGTCGCCGACACCCCGGTGGAGCACAAGGACCTGCTGGCCACGCTGCGCCGTCTGGCCGCCGAAGAGGATGCCTCCGCCGCCGAAGCACCCGACGCGCCCCGCAGGCTCGCCGCATCCAGTCCGCCCGAGGCCTCCGCACCCATCGCCGCCGGTTCTGCCTCTCCCGAAGCCGAGCGCATGCCGTGGCCCAATAGCTGGTTCTCGACCAACGACCCGGCAGATGGCGCCCGCTGCCGCAACCTCTGGGCCTCGGTGCTCACCAGCTGCCTGATCGGCGCGCTGACCGACCGCCTCGACCGCAAGCGCCGCGCCGACGTGCCCGAAAGCTGGATCGGCAGCGCGAGCTTCCAGATGATCTGCGAGATGGCCGGCTTCGACGCCACCGCCATCGAGGACCGCGTCCGTGCCAAGATGGAGACCGACGAGGGCGCCGAGTACCTGCGCCGCGACCTGTCGGGCCGCCTGCCGCGCCGCCTGCATGCCCAGCGCGCCGACCTGACCGACGGGGAGGGCTGAGCATGGGGCCCTTCGACATCATCCTCGCGGATCCGCCCTGGCGCTTCGCCTCCAACAGCGAGGCCAAGCCTGGACGCAACCCTCGCCGCCACTATCCCTGCATGCGGGACGAAGAGATCTGCGCCTTGCCCGTGGCGCGCTGGGCGGCCCCCGCCGCGCTGCTGCTGATGTGGACGACCTCGCCCATGCTGGATCGCTCCATGGCCATCCCGCGGGCATGGGGCTTTCGCTACGTGTCGTCGCTGGTCTGGACCAAGGACCGCATCGGCACCGGGTACTGGGCGCGCAACCGGCACGAGCTCGTGCTGATCTGCAAGCGCGGCCGCTTCGACTGCCCGCGCCCGGCGCCCTTCGCCGACTCCGTCATTTCCGGGCAGCAGCGCGAGCACAGCCGCAAGCCGGATGCCCTGCATGCCCAGATCGATGCCGCGTGGCCCGAAGCCCGCAAGCTCGAGCTCTTCGCCCGCCAGGAACGGCCCGGTTGGACCGCCTGGGGAAACGACACCGCGCGGTTCGCCGCCTGACCCGATCCCGGCCGCGGGGATCAGCGGCAGAACCGAAACAGGAGAACCACCGTGTCCGACCTCACCACCACGCAGAAAGCTGCCCTCGACCAGATCCGCGCTGCGAGCGGAGCGCCGGTCGTCCTTCCCGTCAGGACCGGCGGCAAGCTCGTCGATCTCGGACATGCCGTGAAGGACGACAGTGCCGGTCACGGCAAGGCGCGGGCGGCCTATCGCGCCGCCTGAGATGGCAGGCGGGGGTCTCGTGCCCCCGCATTCACAAAGGGATTACGACCATGAACGAGCAGACCGCCATTCCCATCCCCTCCGAGGCTGACGTCATCGCCGCCGCGGTCGTCGACCCGATGATCCGGAGCGCAGCCGCCTATGTCATCCGGACCGGCAAGGTGTCCGTGAAGGGCATCCGCGAGGCCTGTATGGTCGGGCCGTACCGCGCAGGCGAGATCATCGCGTCGCTGGAGGCGCTGGGCGTGGTCGGGCCTGCCGATCGTACGGAGAAGCGACTCGTGCTGCTCGACGCGCTGCCGCCCGCCCTCGATCCCAAGGCGGCCAAGGCCCGGATGAAGGAAACCCCCGAAGACGTGGCCGTGCGGACGAACGCCGAGAATGCGGCGGGCGAGGAGTTGCGCCAGTTCATCGAGCGCGTCGAGCATCTCGAGGCCGAGAAGAAGGACATCGCCGAGCAGATCAAGGAGGTCATGGCTGAGGCCAAGGGGCGCGGCTACGACACCAAGATCCTGCGCAAGGTCATCGCGCTCAGGAAACGCGACGCAGACGACATCGCCGAGGGAGAGGCGGTGCTCGATATGTACAAAGCCGCGCTGGGCATGAGCTGAGCAATGAGCGCCGCACCCAAGATCAAAGCCAAGCCGGTTGATCGTGAGGGACCCGTGCATTGCGCGATCCTCGCCTACCTGCGCGCGGCACTGCCGGGCGCGGTGATCCACCACAGCCCGAACGAGACGAAGTGGCGCTCCCAGCGTGCCATGCAGACCGTGCAGAAGGCCAAGCGGATGGGCACCCTCGCGGGTTTTCCCGACCTGCTCGTCATCTGGTGCGGCTCTGTGTGGGCGATCGAGGTCAAGGCGCCGGGAAACCACCCCACAGCTGAGCAGCGCGCCGTAGGCGCTGACATCGAAGCCATGGGCGGCCGTTGGGGGGTCGCGCGCTCTGTAGATGAAGCAGCGGCTCTGGTCCGCAGCTGGAAGGAGCAGGAATGACCGACTTCAACGCCCAGCGTGCCCGCGCCAAGCGTCCGTGCCCCCTTTGGGTCGATGCCTTCCAGCGAGACACCCAGCATCTCGCCGCCGACGAGGTCGGGGCCTACATGTTGATCTTGATGGCCATGTGGACGCGGGAGAGCTGTGACTTTCCCGACGACGACAAACGTCTGGCCCGCGTCTCGCGCGTTTCGCCCCGGCTCTGGGGCAGCCGGATCGGTCCGACCCTCCGCGAGTTCTTCACCGTCAGCGACGGCACCCTGATCTCCAAGCGGTTGCGCCAAGAGGCGGCATTCGTAGAGGAGGGATCGCGCAAGCAGAGTGACCGAAAATCTGGCGCTTCACCAAAAAGCAGCACTTACGCGAAACCTGAGGGAACGCAACTTGCGCCCGAGGAAAACGGCGAGAAATCAGATAAGTCATTGAAAAGAAAAGAACCGAATCAATCCACGGATATCACCGTGGATACATCCGGGGATCAACCTACCCAACAACCCAATAACCCAACAGTAGATGGTGGTGGTAGTAGCGCGGGCGATCAGGCGAGCGAGCCGTCCGAGGTCACCACCATCCGGGAGCAGTTCCTCGAGGCCATCGGCGTGGATCCCGTCTCGGGCATCATCGGCCCGAGCGGCTGCCAGATCGGCACCGAGATCGACATGGCCATCGCCAGGCGCTGGTCGACCGATCTGGGCCTGACGCTCGACCAAATGCTGACCGTCATCGCCGAGACGATGGCCCGCAAGCCGGACGGCCCCCCGAACAGCTTCAAGTTCTTCGACAAGCCGATGGCGCGCTTCGCCGGAGAACTCCGCCGCCTCGCCGCCGAACCCCTCAACCCCACCGACACCCCCAAGCGCACGAAAGGCCACAGCCATGACCGGAACGGAACTTTCGACCAACGCCATGACGAATACCTCCGTCGCCTTGCCGCGGGCGAAATCGACCGAGGACCTGATCCGAGCGACCCGTGGGCGCGCTGAGGCCGCCGAGATCCAGCGCCGCGCTCGCGTCACGCTAGGCTTCCACTACAAGCCCGAGCGTTCCGACGCTGAGTTTGCCCGGACGCTCGAAGGCTTCGCCCGCGCCCTGAGCGACCTCCCGGGCTGGGCGGTGCAGGGGGGCTTCGATGACGCTGACCGCACCATCGCCCGCCGCCCGTCTCCTGCCGAGGTGCGCATGCTGGCGCAGCGCCGCCTTCAGCCGATCACCGACGAGCTGGCCCGGCGCCGCAAGGCGCAGGAGGAGCGGGAGGCAGAACAGCGCGCTCAGCGAGAGGGGCGTTGCAGCGCCGAGGAAGCCGCCCGAATCCTCGCATCGAAAGGCTTCACGCCCAAGCGCTTCGGTCAGGTCGCCACGCGCCCCATGGCAGCCAGCGTCGAGGAACTCGATATCGATGCCGGCGCCGCGCCGCAGCCGCACTGGTCGCAGACCGTGGCCTATGACAGCCCAGAGATGGAGGCGTTGCGCGCCGCCCGGAAGGCGAACCCGCTGATGCGGGCAGGCATGGGGCAGGGGGAGGGCTCGGCTTGACCTACCACACGCCCGTCACCGCCCAGCGCGTCGATCCCTTGGCCGCCCAGCGCCGGGACCCGATCGCAAGCATCATCGCCGCCTGTGCTGCAGAATGGGGCGTTTCCGACGCCGCCATCCGAGGCAACAGCCGCAAGCCCAGCGCGGTCCGCCCGCGCCACGCCGCGATCTGGATCGCCAAGCAGATCACGGGCCGCTCGACCACCGAACTGGGAGAGGCGTTCGTGCGGGATCACACCAGCATCTTGCATGCGCTGGGTCGCGTCGATCAGGCCGATCCTGAAACACGCGCAGCCATTGCCCGGGTGCGCGAACGCCTTGATCCCGTGATCAGTACCAGCCGCATGCAGGCCGAGACCATGGACCGCTCGCAGATCGCCGCGCTGGGCGAAGCGAACCGCATGGCCGCCGCCCAGCGCGAGGGGACGCCGGCACAAGGGGACGGCCAATGAGCCGCCAGCTGACCGACGCCGAATGGCTTGCCGCGCTCGACAAGGGGTGGACCTCGCTCGAAGCCGCCGAGAACCTCGGGCGTAACCGCAACACCTGCCAGCGCAACGCCAAGCGCCTTGGCCGCAAATGGCACGACCCGACCCCGGCCATCACCGCAGAACGGATGAAGAACCCGGAGTTGCGGAAGAAGGTTCTCGATGCGCTGCGCGCCAGTCGCGACAAGATCGCTGCGGGCAACGTGCGCCGCTGGGGCTTCGATCGCCTGTCTCCCGGTGAGCTGGCTGAGTACCGCTACCTGACCCGTATCAAGCGGGTCTCCCGTGCCGAGGCTCTCCGCATGATCGGCCGCTTGGACATCCTGCGCCCCGTGCCTCGGACCCGCGCCCAGCGCATCCAGGTCGAAACCGCGCTGGGCGCACAGATGCGGGCCTTCCTGAAGGCAGAGGGCATCCACAAGCCGAAGCTGCCGCCTGACCTGCGGGATCAGGACGGGCCGCGGGCAAAGCGCCGGAGCGCGGTGCATCGCATGGTGATCGACCAGCCGGGCATCCTGTCGCGTGAAATCGCCGTCGCGCTGGGCTGCTCGCCCGACACTGTCGACAACGACCTCGCCTGGCTTCGCAACCGCCGCGTCATCGCTCGGGCTGAAGCGGGCGGGCATGAAGCGGTTCAGCAGGAGATGGCAGCGTGACCTATCGCGAAGAGCATGACGACTGGGATCGGGGTGACGCGGCGCCGATTACGCCGCCGGATCCGGAGCGCGGCATCTGCCCGAGCTGCGGGATGTGGGCGTTCAAGGACGGCCGCCATTCGCGGGCTGATGAAGCGACTGGGAGGGAGCGGGAATGAACGGGCACAATGGAATGGGCATAATGGCTGCGATGATGGTTGGCATGCAGGCAATCGCTCGCAAGGAAGCCATCGATCCCGATAGCCTGACGCCAGAAGAGATCGAGGCGATTGAGGCTCGCGAGGCAGCGTCCGCGGCAAGGCGCGAGAGGGAGGCGCGCCTCCGGGCCGAATACAAGGCCCTTCAGCTCGACGCCCCGCTCTCAGCGAAAGCGCAAGCCGAACTTTGGGAGCGCCAGCGCGAGAAGCAGCAGGCCAAGAGCAAGGCAACCGCGCAGCGGCGCCGAATGGGAGGTGGCCGCCCATGACCGGGCACGATCAAGACACGCCCACCGCCGATGCGGTCTGGGGCGCGTTCTGTTGCCATCAGGTCGCCCCGAAGCGGCTCCGCGCCACCCGCGACGTGCTGAGCAGCCTTCGCGCTGAGGTTGGCGCGTCAAGCTACTTCGGGGATCAGGCTTCGGCTCTGGACGCACCCGAAGGCCGCCGGTTCATGAGCATGGCGGTCGAAGAGGTGCCCGATGGTGACGCCGGTCCGCGAGGCTGGGAGATCGACGCCTAGGAATGTGACGAAGCACCGACGCGGGTCGAGGCCGCGCCGGTGAAAATACCCGAGCAGCAACGACATGCCGGCGCAGGCCGGTCACGACGAGGGAAAGAGCAGAATGGCTGACAGGATCACGGCAACCGAGCGGCGCTTGATCGACGATTGGCTCGAGCATAGGCCGCAGCGCGAGGTAAAGCCGACTCCGACACGCCCCCGGGCCGTCTATCCGGATCGTATCTGGCGCGGGCCTACCCCGAAGCTTCGGCCCGATGCCCGGCGGACCAAGCTCGGACCGATGCCCGTGCAGGCGGCGCTGGAATGGGCGTTTCGTCGCGAGGCGGCGCAGCTGGAGCTGCCGGAGCGCCGGTCGATCGAGGAGCGCGGTTCTGGCTTCGGGATGGAGTATGTTCTGATGGAGCGCGCGCGCCTGGGCGGCGTGCAGATCGATACCTCGATCGGCAGCAGCGAACCGCACGATGACGCAGAGACCATCGCCGCCATCGTGTCGAACCTTCCGGGCGACCTCGGAGGGCTGCGGCAGGCAATCCGCGTCTCCGAGCTGGCCCGCGCCGGGCTAGAGCCGAACTGGATGCCGGGCGCGGTGCCGCGCTGGCAGCCGATGGAGTGGCGCCGCGACAGAGCGCCCGGTTTCGAAGAGGGTAAGGCGGAGGTCTGCGGCCACTGGGTTGAGCATTTCGAGGTGGCGCATCCGAAGAACCCGGCCAAGGCGATCCGCCGTTCGCGCCGCCATGAGCTGCGGTGGGTGCCCTGCCATCTGCACCCGACGCCCGGCGCGATTGCGCGGGCCCGGGCCAACTACCAGGACTGGTGGTTCTCGTTGAGCCACATCCGCCGTTCGCTCAAGGCGTGCGGTATGCTGCGCGAGGTGTCGATCACGGATGCGATGCCGAGTATGCAGCCGTGGGGAGATGCAGAGTGATAGGGCGCCATCACTGATGCTGAGCGCCTAGGGCGCCTAGCAGAGCTGAGCACGCCGAAAAGGTTCTGGGCGTGGCTGTCTTGGTGCATATTCGGGATCTGAAGAACGGAGAACCTCATGATCTATGACGGGCATCAGAATTTCACCTGCGAGCACTGCGGCGTGGAGCATCGAGTGCCATACAAAGATTTCCCTATGCGCGATAAGGGGGCGAACGCCTGCTTGTCCTGCGGGAAGCAATTGCATCGATGGAATGGAAGTCGGGATTACTTTGAACCAGAACTCCTCAAGCCAAAATGAGGAATGATGACATGAAGTGGCGGATAGCAGGAACGGTTGGTGGTGGTCTGCTTGGACTGATTCTTGGTGATGGAACCGGTATTGTCGGGGGCGTCTTCGGCGGTATTGCGGGTGCGTCCGTCTTCATGTTTATCGGGGCGATCTGGGGATTTAGCGCTGGCCCTGACCTTGCAAGACAAGTTGATCGCTGGCGGCCTAAATAGGAGCGCCAAGGGTGCATGATTCTCTCGAATGGGCGTCGATCGGGTTTGGGGCCATCTCAGCCGCCCTCTGGGCCTGGGCGGCCTTCAACCGGGTGCCGCGGCTGTCGGTCCCCTATGGCGGTATATTCCGGGACGATCACCCGTGGGTAGTGGCGACTGAAAGGGTCGCGCGGCTGTCCCGATGGGCATCGGCCGTAACGGCCTTGGCCGTGGCCTGTCAGACGGCGGCCGCTATTGCCGAAAAGATCTCGGGCTGAGCGCGGCCATGACCCAGCTGGCCGCGATGGAATGCCGCTGCGGGCATCACGCGATTCTAACGGTCGCCGATGTGCCCGACCCCGAGGTAACAGTTGCCGAGGTAGTCGCCCGTGCCCGCTGCGCTGCTTGCGATCGGGCAGGGGCAGTAAAGCACAGCCGTATCGTATACGCCCTGAAAGGCGAGAGTGCGGCGCGATGGTAAGGCCGGGGAACAAAATGTTTGACAGAATACGATTTCCTTGACAGTTTGCGGTTAACCGAATTGCGCCCGGGGCATAGAAGCCGCCGGGCGTTTTACGTTTCGCAAGGCCCGGGCCTTTCCCGAGGAGCCGCCCGTCACCCTCTGACCAACTGCACCAGCGCCGCGGGGCGTCAACGGTCGCCGGGCCCACTTGCGAAGGTGGCGTGAACGACCGATGGGCAGGGGCGGGCACAAGACATCAAGGGGTGCGCGATGGACATCAAGCTCACCTACGACGAGACCGGCAACCACATCCGCTTCGAGCAGGCGGTCGAGAAGCTGGGCGATCGGAAGAAGGCGCATGACGCATTCCGGCGCGGGATCAACCACACGGGCGACAAGGCATGGACGAAGGTCCGCAGGTCGCTCGCAAAGCAAATGGGTTTGAGCCTTCGGGATCTGGACCGCCACGGAAAGCTGCGTCGATACCGCGCCAACTACGGCCAAAGCAAATCCGAGCCGGATCAGTCCGGACTCGAATACCGGATCACATCAACGGGGCGGGCCATCCCGCTGAAGTATTTCAAGGCGAAGCAGTTCAAGGGCGGCGTGAAGGCCAGCCCATGGGGTAATCGCCGCCTATATCCCGGGCTTTTCATCAACGCGGGCACATATAAGAGCGGCAAGTTCGTCGGGGGCGGGCATGTCTTCCGCAACAGCGGGGCATTCAGCCAGAGGTCCGGGCGGGAAAACTTGCCGAAGATGGGCTACGGCCCGGCAGCCCGTCAGGAGATGGTCAAGGACCAGAGCCGCCAAGCCTTTGCCGACGTCGCGCTCGAGCTCGGGCCGCGCATCGAGCACGAGGTGTTGAGGCTGACGGATGGGGTCGTAGGGTAACGGCAGGTGTGGCAGATCGGACACGGTTAGGGGCGGTGTGGCTGGGAGGCAACACCGCCCCCCCAGGAAAGGGACCGTGCCCCGGCTAAAAAAACAGGCGGTGGCGCAGCAGCCCGAGATATGGCTAGTTTTTGAAATCTCAAATCCGGGTCAACTTCGGTAACCCCCAGTAAAACAAGGGGCCGGTGAGAAGGGGCGCGAAGCCGATGCCATCAGCCGTCGATCACCCGCTCGTCAGCCAGACCCTGATCGCCGGAATTTGTGGCGTCACGACCGACACGATCCGCGCTTGGGAACGCAAGGGCTGCCCGGTCGAGCGCAAGGGCCGCAAGGGCGTTGCTGCCAAATACCGGCCAGCCGATGTGATCCGCTGGCGCGAAGAGCAGGCCGCGCTTGCGGCGTCTGGCAACCTCGCGGCGATGGACATGAAGGAGGCGCAGCGCCGCAAGGTGGCCGCCGAAGCCGCGACCGCTGAGCTGAACCTCGCAAAAGCGAAAGGCGAGGTCGTCGCGATCGACCTGGTCGGCCGCGAGGTCGGAGCCGCTCTCGCCGCGTGCCGGGCCCGGTTGATGTCGATCGGCGCTTCGGTCGCGCCGAAGGTTGATCTCGCGCCCGACACCGCCGCGGTCAAGGAGATGATCGACGACGCGATCTATGAGGCTCTCGATGAGATCAGCGGCGTCACATTTGAATTCGGTGCCGACCCAGAAGAAGGCGATCCGCAGGATGCTGCGGGACCTTCTGACGGCGACGATGACGCCGCCGCCGAAGCTGACGCTCAGCGAATGGGCTGACGAGAACCGAGTCCTCTCTGCTGAAAGCTCCGCCGAGCGGGGCCGGTGGCGAACCAGCCGCGCCGAGTTCCAGCGCGGCATCATGGACGCGATCACCGATCCGAAGGCGCACACGGTGGTGGTGCGCAAGCCCGCCCAGGTAGGCTGGACTGAAATCATCAATAATGTGGTCGGCTACTTCGTTGACCGCGACCCGGCCTCGATTCTGATCATGCAGCCGACCGTGAAAATGGCGGAGACGTGGTCGAAGAAGCGGCTCACGCCGATGCTGCGGGACACGCCCTGCCTGCGGGGCAAGATCAAGGACGCCAAGTCGCGCGACAGCGACAACACGATCCTCGAGAAGGGCTTCCCCGGCGGCTATATGGCCATCGTGGGAGCCAACACGCCGAACGATCTGGCCTCGCGCCCGATCCGGGTGGTGCTGGCCGACGAGGTCGACAAGTACCCGGCCAGCGCCGGTGACTTCGGCGACCCCCTCGCGCTCGCATCTTCGCGGCAGGCGACCTTCTGGAACCGTAAGACGCTGGTCGGCTCGACGCCGGGCGACATGCGGCTCTCGACGGTGGAGCGCAAGTTTCAGGAGGGCGACCAGCGGCATTACCATGTGCCATGCCCGCATTGCGGGCATCGGCAGGTGCTGCGCTGGGAGCAGGTCGTCTGGGATAAGGACGAGACGGGGCACAAGCCGGAAACGGCGCACTATGCCTGCGAGGCACCGGACTGCGGCACGCTGTGGTCCGACGCCGAACGGTGGCGCGCGATCGCGAAGGGCGAATGGATCGCGACGAAGCCGTTCAAGGGCACTGCGAGCTTTGCGGTCTCGGGCTTTATGAGCCCATGGCTGACGCTCGAGGGGATCGTCTCAAAGTTCCTTGCGGCGAAGGATTTCCCGCACGCGCTGCGGCAGTGGGTCAACGAGGTGAAGGGCGAGGCATGGGAGGAGCGCGGCGAGGCGGCAGATGCCGACGCTCTGGCATCCCGTCTCGAAGCCTATGACGGCGACACGCTGCCAGATTGGGTGCGCCTGGTCACCGCCGGCGCCGACACGCAGGACGACCGCCTTGAGGTGACCTACACCGCGTGGGGCGACGGCGAAGAGGCCTGGGTGATCCGACACGATGTGCTGCCGGGCAACACGGCGGAGCTGGCGGTCTGGGACGATCTCGACCGGGCACTGCGCGACAGCGTCTTCACGATTGAGGGCGGGCGCAAGCTGAAGGTCAGAGCGGCCTGCATCGATAGCGGCGGCCACCGTGGCGCCATGGTGCTGAGCTTCGCGCGGGCGCGGGCCAGCCGGAAGATCTACGCCACGAAGGGCGTGGGTAACGATCACCGCGGCTCCAAACCCATCTGGGGAAAGGCGCTGCTCAAGACGAAGAACGCGGGCGACCGGCTCTGGGCCGTGGGCGTCGATACCGGCAAGGACGATCTCGCGGCGCGGCTGCGGATCGTGCCCGGCGAGGGACCGACCCCGAAGGCGGTCCACTTCCCGGCAACGGGGCTTTCGGCGGATTACTTCGAGCAGCTGACCGCCGAGCAGGCGGTGATGCAGGTGAACCAGGACGGTCGCAAAGTGCGGCGCTGGAAGTTGAAGCAGGGGCAGGAGCGCAACGAAGCGCTCGACTGCTTCATCCTGAGCCACGCGGCGATGCTCTCGCTTCCCGTACGGCTGGTGAAGGCGCCGCGGCGCACGGGTGTTCCGGTCGAAGACGCGACAGCAGAACACGAAGAGGTGGCCGTAGAGGCCGCCGAAGAACAGGCGACCCCGGTCGCGCAACCGAAACTCCGCCGCCGGCGCGCAAAATGGAAGGGGTACTCATGACGCATCAGCATTCATGGCCCTTCGACGGTCCGGCGATCGATGGACCGGCGGTGGGGGATCGCCTGATTTCCATGAGCCCGGCCTATGTCTGGTCCGCTCCGCTGACCCTTTGGCAGAAGCTGCGCCGGAAGTGGGCCACCCGCCACGTCTATACATTTGACGACGGCGTGTGGCGTCTGAAGGGCGAGTCCTGATGGCGATTCTTGACATGTTTCGCCGCTCGACTGCGCCCGCCGCGCCCAAGACCAGCGCGCCGCGCGCGGTGACGCCGCAGGCCCGCTACATGGGCCATGACCGCACGGGCGTTCTGTCGATGCGCCGCGCCGTGACTCGCGATGTGAAGCTCGACGTGCGCGAGGCCGCGAACCGGTCGTTCGGCTTGGCCTTCGACTTCCTGCAGAACAGTGGCTGGATCAGCGGCGCGGCCGACCAGATCATCGCCGACATGATCGGCGCCGAACTGAAGCTCAACGCCAAGCCGGACCTCAAGGGTCTGGGCTATGAAGAGAAGGAACGCGCCGACTGGTGCCGCCTCGTCGAGAAGGAATGGCGCCGCTGGTCGTGGACCCCGTGGGAATGCGACCTCGAAGGCAAAGCGACGGTTGGCGAGATGCTCGATGGCGCGGCGCGCTACTACCTCGCCGGCGGCGAAGCGCTGGCCGTGCTCGATTTCATGGGCCGTGCCGACCGCCGCCGCTATGGCATCCAGACCGGCACGAAGGTGCGCCTCGTCTCGCCGCATCGGCTGACGCAGCACACCAGCCCCATGGAGGGCTGGGACCAGGGCATCTATCACGACGCGACGGGTCGCCCGACGCATTACCGATTTCGCCGCGCGTCTTCAGGCCTCGACGTCGATGCCGACATTCCGGCTCGCGACGGCGTGCTGATGCGTGTCCTGCACGTCATGGATCGCGGCGCGACCCCGAACAGCCCTCGCGGCATTTCACCCATGGCGCCGGCGTTCCGGACCATCGCGCAGTCGGATCAACTGGCCGACGCGACCCTGACCACGGCTCTGCTACAGACCGCGTTCGCGGCGACGATCCAAAGCCCCGAGCCGAGCGAGGTTGCCTTTCAGGCGCTGCAACAGTTGCATGACCTCGAAGAGAACGATCCCGAGCAGTTCGAGGGTGCATCCGACCTGGCCGGCGACCTGTTCACCGTCTGGGAACAGCGCCTCGATGCGTTGAAGTCGAAGGCGCTCTCGATCGGTGGCGATGCCAGTCAGGTGAACCACCTCGGACCGGGCGAAAATCTGCAGCTGCATGGCGCGGTGACGCCGGGCCCGCAGTATCTGCCCTTCCAGCAGAACCTGTTGCGCGAGATGGCGCGCTGCCTGGGCGTGACGTTCGAGAACCTGACGATGGATCACTCCAACGCCAGCTATTCGAGCACCCGCATGGCGACGGCCTCGATCTGGCCGATCACCGTTCGGCGCCGCGAGCGCATCATCGCGCCGCTGGCGCAGGGCATCTACGAGGCATGGCTCGACGAGGCCATCGGCACCGGGCGCATTCCGATCAAGGGCGGCTACGCGGCCTTCGCGGCAAACCGCGACAAGGTCGTCGACAGCGAATGGCGTGGCCCGCCGCGCCCCAGCGCCGACCCCTACAAGGACGCGCTCGCCAACAAGCTCCGGCTGGAGCAGGGATCGACCACGCTGCAACAGATCTGCGCCGAGCAGGGCGACGACTGGGAAGAGACGGTCGACCAGATCGCGATCGAGGCCGCCCGCATGCGCGCCGCGGGCATTACACCGCCGTTCGGGCGCATGTCGGGCGGCGAGGGTGCCGGGCCGCAGGGCGCGGCAGCGGAAGGCCGGAGGGAGCCGAGCAATGGCGACTGACTATTGCGCCGAATTGGCCGACCTGAAGCGTGTCCGCCGTGAGCTGATTACCGGGCAGGCCGTAAGCGAAACCCGCTTTGGCGAGGACATGGTGAAGTTCACGCGCGCGGACATGAACCGCCTCGACCAGCTCATCGCTGAAGCCGACACCCAATGCACCATCCAGAGCGGTGGCAAGCCGAAGCGCCGCCGTTACGCGATGGGTGCGCGGTTCCGGCCCTACTGAGGAAATCGACATGCGAGCACTCGATGCCGCCCTGGGTACGCCCTGGGCGATCCAGAGCCATGCGCTTGAGCAGCTGCTGACCATCGCAGCGCGCCAGCACGAGGTGACGCCGGAGGCGCTGGAGAAATACCGCGCCGAAGCGATGGATCGGGCGGAGACGATGGAGCGCCGCGGCAACGTGGCGATCCTGAATGTGACCGGACCGCTGTTTCGCCGCGCCAACATGTTCACCGCCTTCTCGGGCGCGTCGAGCTACGACGTGATGCGCCGCGATCTTCAGGTCGCGATCGAGGATCGGGACATCAAGTCCATCCTGCTCAACATCGACAGCCCCGGTGGCCATGCGAACGGCGTAGGCGAACTGGCCAAGGCGATCTCCGACAGCCCGAAGCCGGTGGTGGCCTATGTCGGTAGCACCGCTGCCTCCGCCGCCTACTGGCTCGCCAGCGCCGCGCGGCAGATCATCGTCGATGACGCGGCAGTCTTGGGGTCGATCGGCGCGATCATCGGCCTATCGGACAGCTCAGAAGCTGAAAAGGCGAAGGGCATCCGGCGGTTCGACTTCGTGTCGAGCCAGTCGCCCCTGAAGAACGCCGACCCGGCCACGGAAGACGGGGCCTCCGAATACCAGCGCATCGCTGACCAGACGGCGGCGGTCTTCATCGAGGCTGTGGCCCGGCACCGCAACACCACCGCCGAAGCCGTGGCCGAGGGCTACGGACGCGGCGGCGTGCTGATCGGGGCCGACGCCGTTGCGGCTGGCATGGCCGACAGCATCGGCACGTTCGAAGACACGCTCGCGCGCCTGGCGAAGGACGAGACCTTCCCGCGCGCCCCGAAGAATCCGCGCGCATCGGCGCAGATCAAGCCCAAGGCATCCGCCGGGGCATCCACAGCTCAGAACGGAGGTCTCCCCATGAGCGAAGCACCCACGGCGGATCGCAACCCCGCCACCCCGCCCGTCGACAACGGCGCGGCGATCGAAGCCGCCCGCAAGGACGCCGCGGCATCCGCCGTCAAGGCCGACCGCGAGCGCCGCGCCGCAATCATGGCGCTGCCCGAAGCCAAGGGCCGCGAAGGCCTTGCCGAGCATCTCTACGCCTCGACCGAGATGGGCGTCGACGAGATCAAGGCGACCCTTTCCGCCGCGCCCGAGGCCAAGACCGAAGTCCCGGCCGAGGATGCCTACGAGCAGACCCGTCTGGATGGCCGGGGCCTCGGCGGCGCGCCGACGGCCAGCAAAGAGCAACCGAAGATCGACGCGCGCGGCATCTACGCCTCGCGTCGTGCCGGGTAAGGAGACATCCCCGTGGAAAACAAGATCGACACCGCCCGCAACCTCGGCTGCGTCCTGTCCGAAGCTGAATTCGGCCGCTCGCGCGACGAGGTGACCATCGCCTCCGGCGAAGGCGTCCTTCAGCCCGGCACCGTGCTGGGCAAGGTGACGGCCTCGGGAAAGTTCGTCGCTTCGCCCAATGGGTCGGTGGTTGGCAAGGAAGGCGCCGAAACGGCGGTCGCCGTGCTGGCATACCGGGTCGACGCCGCCAGCGCCGACGCTCAGGCCGTGGTCATCTCGCGCGCCGCGCAGGTGAAGGGTCCGGAACTGGCCTACGAGGCCAGCGTGAACGACGCCACCAAGACCGCCACGAAAGCCGATCAGCTCGCCGCTGTCGGCGTGATCGTGCGCTGACGCATCTGAAAAGGAGTACCTGACATGCCCGGTATGGACGTGTTCAATGACGATGCGTTTTCGCTCGTCAGCCTGACCGCCGCGATCAACGCGGAAAAGTATCGCCCCGGCCAGATCGGCGCGACCGGCATCTTCAACGAAGATGGCGTCACCACCACCACCGTCTTCGTCGAGCGCCGCGACGGCGTCCTCGGCCTCGTCGAACCCACCGAGCGCGGCGGCCCCGGTGAAACCACCGGCGACGATGGCCGCGAGGCCGTGCCGTTCCGTGTCCCGCACTACCAGCGCGACGACGCGGTGCTCGCCGACGAGGTGCAGAACGTGCGCGCCTTCGGTTCGGAGCAGGAACTGGAAACGGTGGCAGGGCGCGTGAATCGCAAACTGGCTCGCCACGGTCAGGATCTGCAGATGACCCTCGAGCATCAGCGCGTCGGCGCGATCAAGGGCATCGTGACCTCGAAGGGCGGCGTCATCCTCGAAAACCTCTACACCCGCTTCGGCATCGCGACCCCCGCGGCCGTTTCGCTGGAGCTGGACGTCGAGACCACCGACGTCGGCAGCGTCGTGGATGGGGTGCGCCACTCGATCGAGGACTCGCTCGACGCGGCCTATGATGGCATGCACGCCTTCGCCGGTCGCGATCTCCATTCCGCGCTCTGGCGCCATAAGAGCGTGAAGGAGACGCTTCTGAGCCATGCCGGTGCGGTTCAGCTTCGCATGGCCGTGCCGGATGTTTTCGAGTTCGGCGGCATCACCTGGGAGCGCTACCGCACCGGCGCCTCCGCTTCGACCGACGCTGGCGGCGCCTACATCGCGCCGAACGAAGCGCGCGTCGTTCCGGTGGGCGTGCCCGACCTGTTCATCACCCGGTTCGCCCCGGCGGACTACGAGGACACGGTGAACACCGAAGGGCTCCCGCTCTACGCCCGGCAGTATGCCATGCAGAACGGCAAAGGCCGCCACCTCGAGGCGCAGATGAACGCGATCTCCATCTGCACCCGCCCCGAAACCCTTCGCCGCCTTACGCTGACCTGATGGCCGGCTATGTGATGCGCAGCACGGTCATCGTCCCGAAGACGGTGGCCGAGCTGGAGGGCGGGCAGACGGTTGCGAAGGGAAGCGCCGTCACCCTGCCGGAGTCCTACGGGGATCACCTCGTCGCCGAGAAGCTCGCGCGCCGCGACGACGATGCGGTTACCAATCAGGCCGATCGCGACCGCGCCGACATGATTGGCGAGATCATCGAGATGCTCGGCGACGACGAGTTCACCAAGGGCGGGAAACCTGACGTCGAAGCGATCAACAAGGCTCTGCCCGAAGACGCGGACCCCGTGACCGCCGCCGAACGCGATAGCGTCTGGGCGGCGATGGAAGCCGCGGACTGACCAGACCGGGCCGGGTTCGCCCGGCCCATCTCCAAGAAGGAGAGCGCCATGCCCGCCGCATTCCACGAGTATCGAGACCGCGCCGTCGCCACCGTCGATCGCGTGATGGCGGAGGGCATCGCCTTCTACTTCATGCGTGGCGGGGTCACCGATCCCGACCGCGACAACGTGACCATCCGCGCCGATCTGCGCGTCGGCACCGGCGACAACGCCATCGACACCCGCAGCCGCAACTGGGCGCAACGGATCGCCGCCGGGAAGGCGCAGCTGCACGTCGATCGCGCCACCAATCCGCGCCTGACCGTTCGCAAGGGCGACCGTATCCGCGCCATCGAGCGCGTGGGTCAGCCGTTCTTCGAGGTTCTGCGCGCCGATGACCGCGCTCATGGGCGCCTCGTTCTGGAACTGGGGGAAATATGAGCTTCGCCCGCTTCGCCCTGCGCGCCAGCGCCGTTCGCGCGCTGCGCGGCGCCACGCTGGTCGGCGATAACGTTCGCGACAGCGATTTCGGCGCGATCGACATCGCGGGCGATGGCAGCCTTCGCACCGATCAAGACCGGCCCTTTGTGCTCGTCTATACCGACGACGGCGAGGCGACCGAGACCGACCTTCGCAGTCTGCGTCAGAACGGCGCCGTCGATTTCGTGTGCGAGTTCGGCATCGCCGCTGCGATGACAGTGCTCGACGAGGAGACCGGCGCGAGCCACATCGCGGGCATCAGCATGCCGCCGACCGATGCGAACTTCGAGCTGACGCTCGACATGATCGACCGGCAAATTGTCGCGGCGCTGACCGGGCAGGGCGTATGGGCCGAGATCTGGCGCCGCCTGAGCCTGTCGGTGACCAAGATCGAGCGCCGCCGCGCCGCGGCCTCCGACGAGGGCATGCGGCTCGCCGCGCGCCAGATGCGAGTGCGGCTGGACCTGCTGCCGGACCCGGTCGCGGGCCAGCCAATGGCGCCCGGCGCCGTCTGGGCAGATTTCGTGGCGGCCATCACTGCTGAGGACGCGGTGCTTGGCGATGTCGCCGCGAGCTTCCTCGGGGGCCAGGATACCGCACTGACATATGACATGCTGCGCGCCGGGCGCGGGCATACCGAGGCCGAGGGGCGCGCGCTGGGATACGGCCCGTTCCACCCCGGCCACCCCGAATACCTGATCACCGATCCCCGGATCGAAACCGATGTCTGATCTGTCGAGCGTCATCACCCGGCTGGCACGGCAGATCGAGGATCAGAACCGCCGCGCGCGGGGCCGGTCCCGCGAGGGCAAGGTCGTTGCCGTTGACGAAGCCAAGGGCCTCTATCGCGTCCAGATCGGGCGCGAGGGGTCCGGGTTGATTTCGCCGTGGATGCCGGTCGAAGCGCTGTCGAGCGGCACGCTGAGCATCCAGGCTGAGCCGGTCATGGGCCAGCTGGTCAAGGTGACGAGCGAGAGCGGCGACATGACGGACGCGGTGATCGCGCTGTCGAGCTTCGGCGCCGGGAACACGCGGCCACACGACAAGGCGGGCGAGCTGAAGGTCTCGATCGACGGAAAGACCACGATCATCGGCACCGCCGACGACCTGAAGTTCGCGAGCAATGGATCGTCGATCACCATTTCCGCCGCCGGCATCGCCGCGACCGGACCCGCGCTGACGCATGACGGCGTGAACATAGGCAAGACCCACACCCACACCCATGGCGGATCGGCTGGCACGACCAGCGCGCCCAGCTGAGGAGGCTGACATGCAAGACACCAGCTACACCGTGAAGATCGAGGGCTTCATCCTCGGCAAGTTCCGCAAGAAGGGCACGACCATCGACCTGCTGCCATCTCAGGCGACCACCTTTTTGCGCGAGGGCCGGATCGTGCCCAAGGCCGCGCCGAAGCCGCAGGCGAAAGCCAAGGACTGATGGACCGCAACGACGGTCAGCCCCTCAAGGGCTGGCCCCACGTTCAGCAGAGCATCGCCGTGATCCTGATGACCCCGATCGGGTCACGGGTCATGCGGCGCGACTTCGGCTCCGAAGTGCCGCTGCTGATCGACCGGCCCATGACCTCGCAGGTCGTACTGGCGCTCTATGCCGCTGTGGCCGATGCGCTGGCGCGCTGGGAGCCGCGGTTTCGCCTGGTCGGAGTCCAGATGGCTCAACCGACAGCCTCGGGCGCCATCACGATCCGGGTGCGCGGTGAATATCAAGGCGACATCGTCGATACGGACGTGGAGATGACATGACCCGCTTTTCCATCGACATCTCCAAGCTTCCTTTCCCGGGCATCATCGAAAGCCTCGACTACGAGGAAATCCTCGCAGGGCTGAAGATCGAGCTCGAGGCGCGCTACCCGTTGCACGATCTTGAAAGCGACCCCATCGTCGCGCTTCTCGAGGTCGTCGCCTACTACCGACTGATCGACCGCGCGCGCATCAACGATGCCGCCAAGGCTGTGTTCATCGCCTATGCTTCTGGTGCGGATCTCGACAACCTCGGGGCGTTCTTCGGAGCCGAGCGGATCACGATCACCCCGGAGGACACCACCGCCACCCCGCCGGTCGCGGCGGTGATGGAGACCGACGACGATTTCCGCGCCCGGATTTTGCTGGCGCTCGAAGCGCAGAGCACGGCGGGGCCGCGCGGTGCCTACCTCTATCACGCGCTCTCGGCGGACAGCCGGGTCCTCGACGCCGCCGTGATCGGTCCGGGCGACAGCTTTGTCACGCCGCCCCCGGCAGGGCAGGTCGATGTCTACGTTCTTGGCCGCGACGGCAGCACCCCCGCCGATCTTCTCGACGTGGTCCGCGATGCGCTGAACGACGAGGAGGTGCGCCCGTTGTGCGACACCGTCACCGTCTCGGCGGCCTCTTTGGTCGACTACGCGATCGACGCCACGCTGACCTTCTACAAGGGGCCTGATCAGGCGGTGGTGCTCGCCGCCGCGCAGGATGCGGTCGAGACCTATGTCACGGCCCGGTTTCGCCTTGGGCAGGACGTGACACGCTCCGGCATTTTTGCCGCCCTGCATCAGCCGGGCGTCCAGAACGTCACTCTGACGGCGCCCGCAGCGAACATCGTGATTGCGGCCAACGAGGCGCCCCGCGCCACGATGATCACCCTGACCAACGGTGGCGTCGATGCCTGACAGCCTGCTGCCGCCGAACGCCACGCCGCTTGAAGAAGCGATCGAGGAAACGATCGCCAAGCCGCTGCCGATCTACAACCAGACGCTCTGGCGGCCTGATGAGTGCCCCGAGGCGCTGCTGCCTTGGCTCGCGCATTCGCTTTCCGTCGATGCCTGGGACTCGAACTGGCCTGAGCAGACCAAGCGCGACGTTGTGCGGTCCTCGCCGGAGGTTCACCGCCACAAGGGCACGCTGTCATCGATCCGCGCCATCCTCGCGGCGGCGGGCTACGGCGCGGCGACGATCACCGAAGGCTTCGGCGGGCATCAGCACGACGGATCGATCTCCTACGACGGCGCTCAGACGCATGTCGTTTCCGATAGCTGGGCCGAATACCGGGTCTATCTGCCGCGCCCGATCACCGCAGCCCAAGCCGCCGAGGTCCGGCGCCTTCTCAGGGCCGCAGCGCCAGCGCGCTGCAAGCTCAAGGCCCTCTACTTCACCGAGGTCGCGCACACCTACAACGCCGCGATCTCCCATGACGGCACATTCACCTATGGAGCGGCTTGATGGCGAACCTTCCCGAAACGGGCGCATGGCCCGCAGGCATCTACCAGCTTGAGACGACCGATCCCGTCGTCGGCGGCCCCCCGGACGTCGGCACCGGCGCCGGCAAGTCGAACATCCCGCTGATGCAGCTTGCGATCCGCACGTTCCTGAATCGTCAGGACATCAACAAGGCATTGACGACCGAAAATTCTCCTCGACTGCTGGCAACGAGCGGACATCAGCAGCTTGGCGAGGGCGGCCTGATCTTTCAGTGGGGGCGCGGCTCGATCTATGCCGCCGACGCTCCGGCGGGCGGTACCTATTTGACTTTCCCCAAAGCATTCCCGACCGCATGCTTTGCCGTGATCCCGGTGGATTACCGTGCTGCGGCCACGCAGACCCAGGCACAGTACGTCTCGGGCGGCGTCTACACGAAGGACGGGTTTCGCGCGATCGCGGTCAACCGATCGGGCAACGACAGCGACACAAGCCTCACCTACGTAGCCCTCGGCTACTGAGGCCATCACCCGGGCCCCGCGCCCATCCCCCTGAAAATGGAGCACTACCCATGGTTACCGAGCCGTTCCACGGCGCGCGGGTTTTCCAATCCGGCGACGACCCCGTCTTCGTGTCTTTCGTCAGCACCGCGACCGTCGGTCTGCTGGTCGCGGTTGATCCCGCCGACCTTCCGGCAGGCGTCTCGATCGACGAGCCGATCCATATCGAAAAGGCCGCTGATGCCGCTCTGCTGCCCGCCGCGGTGCGCGAGGAGATCGACAGCGTCTATGACCAAACGGCAGGCTCGATCATCGTCGTGATGATCGACGAGGGCGCTGATGCCGCCGCACTGACCGCGAACGCGGTGGGCGATGCGACGGCCCTGACCGGCATCCACGCGCTGAAGAAAGCCACGGCCCTCGGCATGCCCAAACCCAAGCTTCTGGCGGCGCCGGGGCTGACCACCGCCGGGGTGCCGGACGGAATCGCCTCGGTCGCGGTGACCACGCCCGGCACCGGCTACGATGACACCACGACCGTCACCGTCTCCGGGTCCACTGGCGGGCAGGGCGCGGTCCTGACCCCAGTGATCGGCCCCGGCGGCGCCATCGATTCGATCATCGTCGAGAAGCCGGGCTATGGCTACTCCGGCGTTCTGACCGTCACCATTTCCGGCCCGGGCACCGGCGGCGCGGCGACAGCCTCCGCAGGCGCAGTGCTGAACGCGGTGATCGCCGAGGCGCAGGGGATCGCCGAAGACCTTCGGGCGCAGTTCTACGCGGACGGCCCGGACGGCACTTCGGAGCAGGCCGTTGCAGCCCGCGCGCTGATCGGCTCCAAGCGCGTCTGCTACAGCGACCCGCGTGTACTGAAATCCATCGATGGTGTCCCGACACCGAAGTCGTCCTCGACCATCTTCGCGGCACTGCAATCCAAGATGGACCGCGAGCGCGGCGCGCACTGGCCGGGTTCCAACGTGCTGATCAACGGCATCCAAGGCACGAACCGTCCCGTGCTGCCCGGCTCCGAGGCCTCGAACCTCAACGAGAACGGGGTCAACACGATCATCAACCGCGGCGACGGCTTCCGCGCGTGGGGCCCGATGACCTGTGCCGTGGGCACCATCTGGGAATTCGTCAGCGTGGTGCGCGTGGCTGATCTGGTCAACGAGAGCATCGAGAAGGCCTTCGTCCAGTTCAACGATCGGCCGCAGTCGCGCCTCGCGCTCGACCAGATGGCGATGGCGGGCCGCGCAGCGCTGAAGTCGCTCGAAGCCGAGGGCGTGCTGCTTCCCGGATCCGAGTTCGGGCTCAGCTCGACGCAGAGCGCCGCTGACGGCGTCCAGGGCATCGTCAAGTTCGCGATGCGCTACGAGCCCCCCGCGCCGATCTACGACATCCGGATCGCCGCCTACCGCAACCCCACCGTGGCCTATGAGCTGCTCTACGACAGCGTCTCGGGCACCATCGACACCGGCGATCTGCTGTAAGGAGCACGACCATGGGCAACAAACTCCCAGCTTTTATTCTCACCGATTGCACCCTCGCCGTTCCCGGCGCGGGCGGCAATCGGATCGGCCAAGTCTCCGAGATCACCATCCCGGTGATGGAGAAGACCATCGAAAGCTTCCGCAACGGTGGCATGATCAAGCCGCGCGAGGTCGCGATGGGCTACGAGATCACCACCGCGTCGTTCAAGGAAACGGCGCTCGATCCCGACATGCTGAAGCTCTACGGCTTCGGCAACGCCGAGAGCATCATCGCCTACGGGTCGATGCGCTCGGAAGACGGCACCGAGCACGCGGCGCGCTTCGAGATGGTCTGCGACGTCAAGAGCGTGGACATGGGCAACTGGACCAGCGCGCAGAAGGGCGAGGTCTCCTATGGCCTGAGCGTTCACGAGGGCATCCTCTATATCGATGATGCCGAGGTCTATGCCTTCGACGATTTCGGGGTGCGCGTGGGCGGCGTCGAGCAGTTCCCGGGCCGCCGCGCCGCGCTGCGTCTGGATTAAGGGATGGGGGGGCTACCTAGGCCGCTCCCCCCTTGGTTCACATTGCTTTCTGGCAAGACACGCGATCTATCGAGTCCGCTTCCAGGTCCGTGTAGATGGCAGGAAGCCCCGAAAAAATCTGGGCAACGCCGAGCGGCTCGTTTGAGCCATCCAGAGCGACACAGGTGTAAAGTTCCTGCCCTTGAGGCATGATTAGTTCGCAAGATGCGTCTCCGAAAAACTCGACACATCGGACGAAGCGGGCCTCGCTGTCGGCCTCAAAGGTGATCGTTTCCGCCTGAGTAGCGCCAGCCAACATCACCAGTGCAACCGCAAATCTCGTCATATCAGAATCTTCCAACCTGAGCGGGCATCGTGGCCCGCCCGCATACCCTTTGCCAAGAGGCCCCCATGACCGATCGCCCCAAGTCCCTGACCGTCACGCTCGAAGAACCCGTCGAGCACAAGGACAAGACCTATACCAGCCTGACCTTCCGCCGGGGTAAGGCGAAGGATTTCGTCGCGATGGATGCGGTGAAAGGCGAGATGCGCAAGTCCATGGCGCTGTTTGCCTCAATGGCCGGCGTCCCGCTGCCAGTAATCGAAGAGCTCGACACCGAAGACTTCGTTAAGGTCGGCAAGGAGGTCGCCGTCCTGATGGGAAACTCCGCAACGCTGGCGAAACTGCTGGCACAGGAGGCGGAGATGTCAGCTTCTCCCGAATGATCGCCGAGATCGGCCGCTACCTGCACCAGAGCATAGACGAGGTCGAGGAATGGGAGGCCGAAAGGTTCTTCCGCTACCACGACCAGATCCGCGACATCCTCGCGGATGAGCGGCCCGAGTAAGGGCCACCCCCGACAGCACCAACCGATGCGCCCGGCCTGCCGGGTCTTTTCTCATGGGAGATCGCCATGGCGACGATGACCTCACGCCTGATCATGTCGCTGGTCGATCATGTGACCGGCCCGGCGCGCAACGTTCAGCACGCCATCTCGAAGACGCAGGATCAGATCGAGCGAAACAACCGCGCGATCCGCGAGACGCAGGGCAAGCTGCTTGGGGCAGCCGGGGGTGCTGTCGCCTTCGCCGCCGCGCTGGCAAAGCCGGTGCAGGCCGCGACCGAGTTCGAAAGCGCTATGGCCGACGTGCGCAAGGTCGTAGATTTTCCGACGCCTGATTCCTATGGGCAATTTCGAGACGAGCTGTTTGCGCTTTCCCGCGAGATCCCGGTGTCCGTTCAGGGCCTCACGCAGATCGCAGCCGCAGCGGGACAAGCGGGCATCGCCGGTGATGATCTCGTCAAATTCACGGGCGTAGCCGCGAAGATCGGGACTGCGTTCGATATCTCGGCCGATGAAGCCGGTTCGGCAATGGCGAAGCTGATGACCGGCCTTGGGCTGAACATTGACGAAGCCACAAGCCTCGCCGATGCGATGAACCACTTGTCGAACAGCCAGGCATCGAGCGCTGCCGAGATCCTTGACGTAGTGCGCCGCGTCGGCGCGCAGGGCAAGCAGTTCGGTTTTAACGCCACGCAGGTCTCGGCCTTCGCCTCGGCGATGATCGCAGCAGGTTCGCAGTCCGAGATCGCGGCGACCAGCTTCAACAACATGGGCAAGGCCCTGACAATGGGCGCCAGCGCGCCAAAGCGGCTTTCCGAGGGCCTCGACGAACTCGGCCTCGATGCTGTCGCCGTTGCCAAACGCATGCAGGATGATGCTGTTGGCACCACAATCGACGTTCTCGAGCGGATCAATGCGCTCCCGAAAGAGATGCAGGCGGCGATCTCGAACGACGTGTTTGGTGGAGAGGCCCGCGCTCTTGGCCCGCTGCTGACAAACCTTGACCTGCTGAGAAGCTCGCTCGGCATGGTCGCAGACGAAAACGACTACGCAGGCTCAGCCTTCAAGGAATTTGAGGCGCGCATCAAGACCTTCGAGGCCGAGATGCAGCTCTTCCGGAACGTGATGTCCGAGCTGTCGATCACGCTGGGTGAGGCAATCATTCCGGCCTTGCGGCAGACCATGGAGCGAATGCTCCCGGTGATCACCGCCATGGCCGAATGGGTCGAACAGAACGGCGATCTTATCCGAACTGTGCTCCGCGTCACCGCCTCGCTGATCGGCCTGCGCATGGGTCTTTTGGGCATCAAGCTCATCGGACTGACCGGCAAAGGCGGCTACCTCTGGGCGCTCTCCTCTGGCCTGTCGAGCGTCGGCCGGGCCGGGGCCGCCATACGTGGTGCGGTGGGTCAAGCCATCGCGTTGCAGGCGGCCCTCGCGGCCATGTCCGGCGCTCAGGTGACCCGTCTCGACAAGGTGAAGGCAGGACTGCGCGGTATCGCGGGGCTCACTGGACTGACTGCGGCGGCGGGCGCGGTCAAGGCGGTGGTGCTTGCGGTGGCTGGGATCAGCGCGCCGGTCTGGGGCACTGTTGCGCTGGCCGCGGCGGCCATCGGCACCGCAGGCGCTATGATCTGGAAGAACTGGGATGGGCTCGCGTCGATTGTGCGAGGCGTCGCTTCCGCTTTCGGCGATCACTTCAAGGTGGTGATCGAGGATCTCCGGCCAGTCCTTGGCCCGGTGTTCGATTTCCTCAGTACCGAGTTCAACCGCTTCATCGAAGACCTCAAGACAGTTGCGACGGATATCGGCGACTTCGTGGGCAAGGTGAGATCGTTCTTCACCGGCGGGCTGTTCGAGAAGAACATCCTGACCGAAAGCGAGCGCAGCAACATCGAGGCGAATGCCAAGGCTCTGACTGCTAACATCCTCGCAGCCATTGATGAACTGCCGGGTAAGCTCCGCAGGGCTGGCGTCGCCGCCATCGCCGGCTTGTGGGACGGGATGAAAGAAAAGTTCGGCGAGATGCTCGAATGGGTCAAAGGCATCCCCGGGAAGATCGCTGATGCCATGCCGAAGATCGACCTCTGGGGCGACGGAAGCCGCCCGCCCGCGCCGGTGATGCGAGATCCGAACCCCGAACCCGGCTTCCAAGAGCGCATGGGCATGGGGACGCCGCACGTTGCTCGCGCCGATGGTGGTTCGATTCTACCGGGCCGCGGGTACCTGATGGGGGAGCGGCACCCGGAGTTCCTTTTCCCCTCTCGCGCCGCCTATGTCGCCAGCCACCAGCAGACCCGCGCCCTGATGGACATGGCCCGGTCCGCACAGATCGCCCCCGCCGCGCGCAGCGTTGCGGCCTCTGCATCCACCACGCGCACACCCGGCGCCACCGGCCCGGCCTCGATCAACTTCGGCGACATCGTGATCCAAGGCGGGGCCAACGCCTCTGCCGACGACATCGGGCGTGCCCTCGGGCGCCACGCAAACGCGGCCCTCCGCTCTCATTACTCGGACAATTTCTGATGGCAGGTCTCTCCCTCATGACGCTGGGCCCGTTCCAGTTCCAGGCACTGGGCTTCGGCTACGACTCCCGATCCAAGAGCCAGAAAACCGGCTGGGCCACGATTCCCGTCGCGGGCGGCATGGACCGGGTGCAATGGGTCGGCGGCGACAGCCGCACCGAGACCATCCGGGGCGCGGTGTTCCAGCAGTTCGGAGGTCAGACCTCGATCGAGGGGCTGAAGCTGGCGGCGCGCCTGGGCACGGTGCTGCCGTTCGTCGACCTGTCCTCGGGGCTGTTCAACGTGTTCGGCATGCACGTGGTCGAAGAGATCACCGAGGATCAGGACGTGTTCGACGCCTCGGGCGCGCCGCTCAAGAACGCCTATTCGATCAAGCTGCGCCGCTACGAGGGTTCGCTTACGGGCGCCTCGCCGCTCTCTATCGTGAGCCTGCTGGGATGATCGTCACGCTCATCATCCCCGAGACCATCGATCAGGTCTGCCGCCGCGTCTATGGCGACGAGAGCGATTACGTCGAGCCGGTCCTCGCCGCGAACCCCGGCCTTGCCGCCAAGACGAAGATCCTGCCGGTCGGCACGGCCATCGACATGCCCGAGATCGCAACCACCGAGACGACGACACCGGTCGTCACGCTGTGGGACTGACGCCATGCGCCCCATTTGCCAGATCCTGATCGACGGCGTCCCGGCATCCGGCCTCTTCATGGAGCGGCTGGTCAGCTGCACCGTCACCGACAACGAGGGCATTTCGGCGGACATGGTCGAGATCGAGCTCGACGACAATCCGCCGGCCGCGCTGCCGCGGCGCGGGGCCGTGTTGTCGATCAGCATGGGCTATCCAGGCCACATCGCGTTCATGGGAGAATTTCTCGCCGAGGAGATCGAGGCCCGCGCGCTGCCTTACAGCCTGCGGATCACCGGCAAATCCGCCGATATGGGCGGCAAGGAGAAGGGCCAGAAGGAGCGCCATTGGGACGACGTGACCCTCGGCGCGCTGATCAAAGAGATCGCGGCGGATCACGGCCTCGCGTCGTCAGTCGACCCGGCGCTCGCATCTTTCTCCTACCCGTGGATCGGGCAGATCGGCGAGAGCGACATCGCCTTCCTCGAGCGTCTGGCCGACCGGCACGGCGCGATCTTCGCGATCAAGAAGCAGACCGTCATCTTCGCGCAGCGCGGCGCGGCGGTGTCGCCCGCCGGCGCGGCCCTGACATCCGCCGTTCTGACGCCTTCCATGATCGCGCCGGGCAGCTGCTCTTTCACGCTGAGCGAGCGCTCGAAGTACGAACAGGTCATCGCGGTCTACATGGACCGCGCCAGTGGCGAGCGGCGCGAGGTGACAGTCGAGGCCGACCCCGAGGGCGAGGGCGCCTTCACGATCGACCAGCCCTATGCGTCCGAGGTTGAAGCCCGATCTGCCGCCACCGCGCGGGCGCGCGAGCTGCAGCGGCGGGCGCTGAATTTCGGCGCCCAGATCATCGGCGACCCCGCCATCCGTGGTGGCGCTCCCGTAACGTTCGCCGGAGTGCGCCCCGGCCTCGATGGTACCGACTTCATCGTCGAGACCGCTACTCACGCCTTCTCCAAGGCCGGCGGCTACACGACCACCCTCACCGGCAAGATTAAGGTGTAATAAATGGCATTTGACGAATTCGGCAACCTGTTGGCGATCTTCCCCAGCGGAGCGGCACGGCCTATCGACTTCCGGGGTAGGGGCATCCTTAATCTCGGCTCGATTGGCTTCACGAGCGCACGAAACATCACGGAGGCCGAAGGCGGTACCATCGACATCGGCGGCTCGTCCTATGTCAGCATCGATGCCGCTGATGATATCGTAGTTCGACGCTTTGAAGGGGGGGGCGATGGCGCGCCGCTGTTGGTGGTGAAGAACGGAGGCCCCAGCTTAGTCGTCATCAAGCATGACCCCTCATCCATCAACCTTTTTGGCGACACGGATCGATACCTTGAAATTGGCGATGCGCTCATGCTCGTCCTGTCTGGCGGCGTCTGGCTGGAGATTGGGGCGCCGGCGCGTGTCCGACTGTCAGGGCTAGACGCAGACATTATCGCGGATCAAGCCACGGCAGAAGAAGGGGTCAATAATTCGGGGGCCATGACCCCGCAACGGACGACCCAGCATTTCAATTACCGGATTAACGAAGCGTTCCGCTACGACCTGCGCACGGCCAGTTCGAAGGCCGCGCTGCTGCTCGCGCTTGGCGGCCGTCTCAGCACCGAAATTGACCTGGCCGATCTACGCACGCGCGCTGAGGCGCGGCTGGCCGATGAGCGCGCGCAGGCGACTCAGGAAACGGCGCGGCTGACTGCTGAGCAGACGGCCCTCATCCTCGGCCGGCTCGCCGCCGCCGAGGCTGCTCTCCAAACCCTCAACGACATGGCGGAATCCAACATGACGACCTATCCCCTCGCCGCGACCGTGACCACGACCGCCGCGCAAATCGTGGCAGCCTCCGAGCCGACCCGGCTGCAGGTGTTGAACAAGTCTGACACCGCCACGGTCGGAATCGCCTTCGGTACCGCCCCCACAGCCCTAAACGATGCCGGTGTCATCACCCTCAAGCCCGGCGCGGCGCTCGATACCGCTTTGATTTCCGCGACGCCGATCTACGCAATCGCTTCCGAGCAGGCAGCGATCTCGGGGGCGTTTGCCGTGAAGGCGGGCGAGCCCAACCCCAACTGGGAAGCGGACGTCCAAGCGATCTTCACCCGGATGGGGTCGGCCCCCTCCTACCTGTGGCAGGACGCCTATCGTCGCCTGTATTCGGCGCTGCGCCGCGCTGGAATTGTCGGGCCAAATGCCAAGGCGCTCGGCGTCTACCCGATGGCGGCGCATACCTCTGCAGCGGCGCTGGTCAACTGGGCGGGCACCGGGTCCGCAACGGCGGTGGCCTCCCCGAGCTTCACGGCGGCGCAGGGCTACGCCTTCGACGGGTCGAGCCAGTATCTCGACACCGGGCGTCAGATGAATGGCTTCACGACGACCACGGATGTCACGGCGCTGATCTGGCCCGATGCGACCGATCAGGCGACCGGCAAGGCCGGCATGGGTGACGGGGCCTTCGCACTGGAGCCCAACCGCAGCCCGACCGAGGTTGCGGTCAAGGGGGTGGTGTCGACCGGCGTCGACGTCGCCACGATCCCGGCGCTTGGCGCGTACTTCGGCATGACCCGGCAGGCCTCGGACCGCTACACCGTGCATCTGCCGGGCGGCGGCGGGCAGATATTCAGCCGCGCCAGCCTCGTCACCTATCCGATCCGCCCGGTCTATATCGGCGCGACCAACAGTTCGGCTGGCGTGGCGGATTTCTACGCGGGCAAGATCAAGGCGGCGCTGTTCGGGCGGGCGCTCTCGGCGGTGCAGGTTCTGGCGGCGGAGACGGCCTTCGCCGAGTTCTTCGACCGGGCCGCGACCGCACAGGCGGCGGAGGTCTGATAGATGGATGTCGAGCTTTTCGTCTACGGCGCGACGCCTGCCTCTCTGTTCGCGGCCATTGTCGCGGCGCGGGACGGCAAAAGCGTCGTGATCTGCGCGCCCGAGCCGGGCATCGGCGGCATGATCACCGGCGGGCTCGGGATTTCCGATGCGCCGCTGTCGTTCCGCAACTGGGATGGCGGCGTGGTGCAGGAGTTCACCGAGGCGCTTGTCGCCCGCACCGGCTTCGACGGGTCCAGCTTTCTCAACTGGAATTTCGCGCCCTCTGACGCGCTGGCGGCATTCAACGTGCTGCTCGCCGCCGAGCCGAACATCACGCTGCGGCTGGGTGAGACGATCACCGCCGTGTCGCGTAGCCAGGTTGACGACATCAACGGCCAGCCGGTGGGCGCGCTCGACGGGCGCGGTGACCGCATCGCCTCGGTCACGACCGCGCCTTGCACCTGGCTCGCCACGCCAGGCGCGGGCGACACCTACACGGCCACGGTGTTCGTCGATGGCAGCTACAACGGCGGGCTGATGGCGGCCGCCGGGGTGCCGTTCCGCATTGGCCGCGATGCCGCCTCGGCCTTCGAGGAGAGCTATGCCGGGGTGCATTCGGGGCACGTGACGACGCGCTCCTATGACGTGGTCGACGCCGACGGCGACCTGACCAAATACGGCGGTTGGAAGCCTCTGGAAGCGGACGGGCAGGCGGATCGGCGCATGATGGCGCTCGGCTATCGCAACTGCATCACCAACATCGCGGGCGCGAACAATCTCGGCTTTCCGGCCCCGCCCGGCTACGATCCCGAGGATTTCCGCGCCGAGATCGTACTGGCGCAGAAAGACACCAGCATTGGCCTGACCACGCGCGAGCACGCCTACAATCCGGTGTATCGCACCAGCTACGACGATGCGTCGGCCTCGGCAGCAATCGACGGCTACGCCGGGATGACCGAAAAGGAGCGCCAGGAGGCGTGGCTGCGCTATTCCAGCGTGGCGGAAATGGCTGCCTACCCCGACAAGTTCGCGACCAACGGCAGCGACATTCGCGGGGTTCTGGCCGCCGAGATGGCGACGGCCTCGGATACGCGCCGCCACGAGATCCGCGAGCAGCTGGCCTATCGCGAGCTGGGTCGGCTGCACACCTTCCAGACGCATGCAGACGTGCCGCAGGTGGTGCGTGATCGTTTCGCCGGGTGGGGGCTGTGCGCCGACGAGTGGCAGGAGGATTACATCCTGACGCCCGGCTGGCCCTCGGAGATCTACGAGCGCCACGGGCGGCGGCTGGTGGGGCAGGTGACGGTCGATTTCTGGCATGCGGCCTACGAGGTCAACTGGCCCGATCAGATCGCGGTCGGGGCCTATTTCATGGACAGCAAGGCGAAAGCGCAATGGGCCACGCCCTTCGGCGGCAATGCTTTCGAGGGGCACTATGCCGTGCAGCCCTTCGATGATGCGAATGGCAACCCGGTGCGGGCCGATACGTACAACTATGTCGGCATCCCACTGCGCGCCGTCGTGCCGCCCGTCGGGGTCTGCGACAACCTCGCGCTTTGCTGGTGCGTGTCGGCCTCCGAGGTGGCGTTCTCCTCGATCCGGCTCGAGCCGTTCCTGTCGGCGGTGGGCGAGGCGGTGGGACATCTGGCCTGTGCCGCGATCAACACCGGCGTCGCGCCTGCCCGGCTCGACTACTCCACGGTGCGCGCGCGTCTCGATGCGGCGGGCCTGACCATCACTCGATTCTGACGGAGGCCGCATGAGCTTCGTATCCTATCAGCCCGGCGCATCGGCGTCGGGCACGGCCTCGGCCTCAAGCGCAGCCCCGGCTCTGACGGTCGGCGGCGGCGGTCTGCGGGTGATCTCGCCCGATGCCGTCGACGGCGCGCCGCATCTGGTGGTCGAGGCCCCTTGGGCGCCGATTGCCACCGGCTGGATCGATCTGGCCGACACCGCCGAGCAGGTGGTCGAGGTGATCGCGCAGGGCCGCTACATTGCAGACAGCGTGATCGTCTGGGGGGCCGATGGCGCGCCAGGTGCTGCGAGCCTTGCGGTCCGCACGCTCGACGCGGCGCGCGGTGGTGGCCGCCTGCTGGCCTCAGGGCTGGACCTGTCGGGGCTGTCGGGCCCGAAGGGGCTGGCCGAGGCGGCGATCGCGGCGGGGGCCATCCTGTCCGCGCCGCATCTCTATGTCACCGCCAGCGGTGGCGGCACCGGGCGTGTGCGCTTGCAGCTGTTCGGCCGCCTCGTCGCGCTCGAAGATCCGCAGGCGCGCACCTATGACCCAAGGGGCGGCGCATGACGATTCTCGACGAAATCTCGCGCCTGCTTGGTGCCGCGCCTGAGCACGTCTCGGCCCTTATCGTCTCCGGCGCCGGCGGGGCCCTTGTGCGCGCGCTGTCGCTGCCCGAGGAGAGCTGGGGCCGACGGGCGCTGCACGGCGTCATCGGCGCGCTCTCGGCCATCTTCCTGGGCGGCGTGGTCGGGCACCTGATCGACTCGCTCACCGGGGCGGGCATTTCTGCCTACCTCGCTGCCGGGTTTTTGATGGGCGAGGGGGGCATCGCCGCCGTCCATGCGCTCCGACGTCGTCTCCTGCCGCCAGAAGGCAAGGACAATGGCTGACCTCATGCTGATCGCGCACACGCTCTCCTCGGGCACGCTTGTTGTCGTCTGCTGGTGGCTCGCCCACCAGAACGCGCTCGTGTCGCGGCCGCCCGGCCTGTTTATCGCCGCCGGTTTTGCCTGGGTGAGCCTCACGGTGCTGGTCACCGCCTTCCTGCGCCTCGGGGATGAGGCGCGCGACATCTGGATCATCGCGTCGAAGGTGGGCCTGACCTTTACCTTCTGCGCCGTGAGCTGGCGCCGGCACATGTGGTGCCGGCTGCGCAGGCGGGCCGCCGCACGACGGCAGCGCCGCAAGGGCTAACCCCTTCGACCGTTTCGACCAACCGGCCCCGCCTGCGGGGTCTCTTCGCATGGGAGATCATCATGCAGATCAGCGATCGCGGCCTGCTCGAAATATGTGAGCACGAGGGCATCGTCCCCGCGCCCTACTACGACAGCGTGGGCGTCCTGACCTACGGCATCGGGCATACCAAGAACGCGGGCGGAGTCGATCCGGCGGATCTCCCGCGCGGCATGCCGAACGATCTCGACGCGGCGATTGACCGGGCGATCGAGGTCTTTCGAGCGGACATCGCGCGCTATGAGGCGCGCGTGAACGCCGCGATCAAGGTGCCGCTCCCGCAGCACCAGTTCGACGCGCTCGGCTCCTTCGATTTAAACACCGGCGGGATCTACCGCGCGATCCTGACACGGCAGATCAATGCTGGCGACCCGAAGGCCTCCGAGCACTTCTTTGGTTGGCTCCGACCGCCGGAGATCCGCAAGCGCCGCACGGCCGAGAAGCGACTCTTCGACACCGGCGACTATGACTGGAACGGCGACGAGATCGCAGTCTGGCGCGTCGACACGCGCGGCAGGCTGCACGGGGTTCTTAAGACGATCACCGGAACTGAGCTGCTGGCGCGCATGCAGCGACCGGCTCTGGCGCCGGACACGTCGGGGCTGGGGGCCGAGACATCTGAAGACCTCATCGCTCAGATTCACGCCCTAACCAGCGCGCACCTCGCGCGGCCGACGGCCTGAATTCAACTAAATTCGAATAGGAGAAAACCATGCGAGACATCCTCATCGACATCGCCAGCCAAGAGGCCGCACTGCTGATCGTCGAGTTCACCCTTGTGTGCTTCTCGATCCTCGGCGGCCTTGCGCTTAACAAGTGCCGCCAGCTGCTCGGCGCCAAGCGGGTAGCCCAGCTGCGTGCAGCGCTCGATCCGGCCGTCCAGCGTGCGATCGCCCGCGCCGAGGCGAACGGGCTGAGCGGTGAGCAGCTTGTCGCAAGCGCTGTCGCATACCTTGAGCAGACAATGGCCGACACGCTACGCGGCCTTGGGGCGGACGGGTTCGGTGTTCGTGAGCGGCTGCGTGCTGAGCTTGCTGCCGCGAGTGCCTCCTGATGCCCGTGATAGTTCCTGTTCTTAACTGCTGCTGCGAGTAATAAATCTTAGTCAAGACTGTTCGCGCCCGCCGGGAAGATTCGGCGGACGTTGACGGTTCTAGTAGTTGGGCTGGAACTATTTCAGCCGCCGGTTGTGCGTGCAGCCAATCGGTGGCCTCCTTCGAAGCCTTGCCGTGGAAGAGGCCACTGACCCAGTCAGCTCACTGCCCGATCATGGGGTCTAGTGTAAATTATGGGTCGAAGCGTTCTTTACGAAGGTCGGTAATCTGGACCGCGCGGATGTCATGCACTTTGACCTGCTGCTGATCCGCTAGATAAGCCATCATCGCTGCGCTACTGCCGAATTCCATCCAGGTCGGCTCCATGCGAATGGACCCAAAAGCGACATGAGAAGTGGATACGCCACATACCGAGAAAAAGTTGCTGGCTTCCGTGCGCTTCGGCAAGATGATCCAAGCAGGTAGATTGTACCGATACGGTATCGTTGAGAAGAACATTCCCTCCCGAACGATGTTGCTCCCGTCCCGGTTAGCTTTCCATGCAACGGGTTTGCAGTCGAGATGGTACTTCGCTTGGCAAATCGCTTCTTCATTAGAAACGCCACCGCCTTCGACGTGGTTCTGTGTAAATACCTGATCACCCCTCAACCTGCGACCTTCGCGTACGTAAACATGTGGGGGCATGTGCCCCGAGTTTTCGTATTCGTCTCGCGGCAAGCCAAAATCTGAGAAGAAAGATCGGATTGCCCCCGGAACAGCCGCATCATTCTGGATAAAATACAATACAGCAGTCGTGTACCGAATAAATTCGGAAGTCATTTCTGCGCGCTTCTGCTTGGAAGCCTCGACCCACCCGCGCGTGAGGGCGGGAGAATTAATCGGCGCCAAAGGTCCAGAATTCATATCGAACTTGCCATTCGGTATCTCCGCAAGGTTGAAATATCCTGATTTCAACGTCATCCCGAGACCCTTATGCCACGCTGACCTTATCGATCCCTTGGTCAGATTGGATGCGAGCTGCCTAAAGAGGTCGAACTGCCCGAAGTCAAAATCTTCAGGGGCCTTGATCGCTACGCGATTGGTCAGGTCTGGTGTTAGTGTAGCCCTGATGCAATAGCTTTGTACGTTTCCATCGGCAGCACCGATTGGAGATAGCGTCGGAGGAGAAATATACGGACGCAGAACCCCGTCAACCTTCGGAGGAATCTTCACCCCGCCCTTCCAAGGCAAGAACTTTTTGGCCGCCTGCACACCTGCCCATTCTTCGTTATACTCTGATTGCGCCTCGCGGCCTAAAGAGTAGCTAATGCCAGCCTCGGCCATGAGATCACCTTCATACGAAGCATCCACCCACCAGGACGCTTCGATCACACGCCCGTCGGTTAGCTGCGCCCGACTGACCTTTGTGTCGTCCCGCTTCACGGCGACAACATCCTGCTCGAGTAGGATTTCGACGCCAGCTTCATCAAGCATCGCACTGAAAATTCTTTGCGCGATACAGCTTTCAATGCGAACTGGCATGTAGTTGAGGCCATAGTGCTGCTGCGCGCGCAAGAAAAATTCTTTGGCAACTCCAGTTATGATGCGCTTGTCGACAGTATCGGTCGCATTCAAGCCAGAGGTCATCATGCCGCCAATGTACGGACTCGGCTCTATTATGACGGATCTCATCCCCAGACGTGCAGCCGTGATAGCAGCCATGATGCCTGCGGGCGTGGCCCTATAAACGCCAAAGGCATACGTCATAATGGTCCTCCTATGGATTCGCCGCAACTTCGAGGAAGTTGGCCGGAAGGGCAAGGGCGAGGTGCGGCATTGGAGGACGATCCCGCGCCGACCCGACCACGTCCGAAATCTGGTGGAAGAGCTGGGGGGCGAAGGGATCCCAGTTACATTTCTGCTATGAGGCTGGACTCTACGGATACGGCCTATACCCCTCAGCCGGGGCTCGCCGCGAGCTGGATGAGCTCCTGCCCACGGACGTGCAGGCCACGCTTGACGGGAGCACGGCTGAACCGCTGCCGACCTGACGCAACACCGCCCGCTGGAGTGATCCGGCGGGCGGTTGTGTTACATATCGGGGCTTTTTCGTGCCACAACGGGCTTTGTGTTAGGTTCGCGCGACACTTCCGATCCGCTCACCCATACCCCCGCTCCCCATAGGCAGATAGGGCGGCGCGCAGGGCCTCAACCTTGTATTCGGACCAGTTGCCTGCGTCATGATCGTTCACGATGTCCTGCGCCGCCGCAAGCAGTCCCTCTACAGGGGCGGGGAAGATGGCGGCGCGGAGGCTGTCAAAGTCCGCGAGGATGGTGGTCAGCTTGGCGCGGCCGTAGCGGAGGGGTTCGGGGGTCATGCGCACGCCTCCAGCCGGTCGCAGAAGGCCAGCACGTCAGCCGCGCGGAATGATGCTACGCAGTCGAACCCGCCGCCCTCGGCCTCCTTCACGGTGCACAGCCGACCAAGCGGACCAGCGCGCCCGGCGAGCCGCACGTCTCGGCCGCGGGGCAGGGTGGCGCGATGAAGCGTCAGATAGAGGTGGGCGATCGGTCGACCGTCGAGCGGGGAGGTGGCGCTTGCAGTGGCGCGGAGTTCGGCGGGGGTCATAGCAATTTGGCCCCCGTTTCGCCCCGGCTTTGCGGTTTCGAGATCGCCTCAACCGTGCCAAAAAGCCGAACGAACAGGGGATTTAGCGCGAACGTCCGGCCTTGCGCTGCCCTCCGAAGGTAGAGGTCGACTGCGTCGCGGGGGGATTTCTGGCCAGAGCTCATAGGTCATCTACCTCCTCGCCCATCAGCTCGAGGATGTCCTTTGCGGCGTGGTACTTCGCCGAATGGATGGTGGAGTGCAGCTGCATCCGCTCGGACAGGGCGATTGCTTCGGCGTCATGGCGGCCGCGCAGTACGGGGTCGCCGATCACGCCCGAAGTGCATTCAGCCATGTTGGTCCGGGCGTACTCGCGGATCAGGGCGACGATCTTGAGGTAGGTCATAGCGTTTCAACTTTCACGATTTGATCATGCCCCGTTCACGGGGTCCGTTTCATCGCAAAGCATTGGCGGGGCTAACATTTTTACACGTTCCTGAACCACCTCTATGGCGGCATGGACGAACCCGAGCTGAAGATCATCGACGTCTTCATCTGCAAGCTGCGCAAGAAGCTGGCGCAGGCGACGGGCGGCGATCATCAGATCGAAACCGTCTGGGGGCGCGGTTACGTGCTGCGCGACCCCGAGCCGGTCTTGCAGGCGCCGCCTTTCGCCATCGGCGCCTGACCCCGCCCGGCATCTGGACGCTATCGCGCCGGGCTTCTAAGTTCGCCGCGCGGGCGGATCGGCCCGCGGCGTGGACCGGGAGACGGCATTGACGGCGGAACAGCACCTGCGGGCGATCGAGGTCGCGGCACTCACCGAGGCTCAGGCCCGAAAGGAGCTTGACCGGCTCGCCGCCGAGATCGGCGCGGCCAATATCGCCTACCATGCCGAGGACGCGCCCGAGATCACCGACGCGGCCTATGACGCGCTGCGCCAGCGCAACGCCGCGATCGAGGCGCGCTTTCCCGCGCTCAAGCGCGCGGACAGCCCAACCGAACAGGTGGGGGCTGCCCCTGCCGAAGGTTTCGGCAAGGTGCCGCACGCGGTGCGGATGCTGTCGCTCGGAAATGCCTTCACCGACGAGGAGGTGACCGAGTTCGCGATGCGGGTGCGCAAGTTTCTCGGCCTGGTCGAAAGCGCACCGCTCGATTTCACCGCCGAGCCCAAGATCGACGGGCTGTCGCTGTCGTTGCGCTACGAAGCCGGTCGCTTGGTGCGCGCGGCCACGCGCGGTGACGGCGCGGTGGGCGAGGATGTCACCGCCAATGCCCGCACCATCGACGACATCCCCGAGACGCTCGACGACGCGCCCGAGGTGTTGGAGGTGCGCGGCGAGGTCTATATGAGCCATGCCGATTTCGCCGCGCTCAACGCCCGCCATGCCGAGCGCGGCTCCAAGACATTCGCCAACCCGCGCAACGCCGCCGCGGGTTCGCTGCGCCAACTCGACCCGGAGATCACGCGGATGCGGCCTCTCAGGTTCTTTGCCTATGCCTGGGGGGAGCTGTCCGCGCCGCTGGCCACGCACCAGTTCGACGCGATCGCCCGGCTGCGGGGCTTGGGCTTTTGCACCAACCCGATGACCCGGCGCTGCGACACGCCCGAAAAGATGGTCGAGGCTTATCGCGAGATCGAGGCGCGGCGCGCCGATCTGGGCTATGACATCGACGGCGTCGTCTACAAGGTCGACGACCTGTCGTTCCAGCGGCGCCTGGGCATGCGTTCGACCACGCCGCGCTGGGCGCTGGCGCACAAGTTTCCCGCCGAGCTGGCCTGGACCACGCTCGAGAAGATCGAGATCCAGGTGGGCCGCACCGGTGCGTTGTCGCCTGTGGCGCGGCTCAAGCCGGTGACGGTGGGCGGCGTGGTGGTCTCCAACGCGACGCTGCACAACGAGGATTACATCGCCGGGCGCGATTCCAAGGGGATGGAGATCCGCGAGGGGCGCGATATCCGCGAAGGCGACCGCGTGCAGGTCTACCGCGCTGGCGACGTGATCCCCAAGATCGCCGATGTCGACCCGGCCCGGCGCGGCAAGGACAGTGTTCCCTATACGTTCCCCGATCATTGCCCCGAATGCGGCTCCGCCGCCCCGCGCGAGGAGGGCGACGCCATCCGCCGCTGCACCGGTGGGCTGGTCTGCCCGGCGCAGGCGGTCGAAAAGCTGCGCCATTTCGTGAGCCGCGCCGCCTTTGACATCGACGGGATGGGCGCCAAGCAGGTCGAACAGTTCCACCGCGATGGCTGGATCCGCGAGCCTGCCGATATCTTCTCCCTGCGGGAACGCTACGGGACAGGGATGCAGCAGCTCAAGAACCGCGACGGCTGGGGCGAGAAATCGGCCAATGCGCTGTTCGACGCGATCGACACGGCGCGCCGGGTGCCGCTTGCGCGCATGGTCTTCGGGCTCGGCATCGCCCATGTGGGCGAGGTGGCGGCACAGGTGCTGGCGCGGCATTTCGGCACCTGGGATGCGCTGATCGCCGCCGTGGATGCCGCGGCCACCGAACCCGCCGCGCAGGCCGAGGATGACAAGGCCCGCAAGAAGGCGCTGCCCGAAAGCCCGAACTGGGCCGAGATCACCGGCATCGACGGCATCGGTTTCACCGTCGCGGTCAGCCTCGTGACCTCGCTCAGCCAGGAGGGAGAGCGTGGCTCCGTCGATCGGCTCGTGGCCGCGCTCGACATCCAGCCCGCCGAGCAGCCCAAGACCGAAGGCAGCCCCGTGGCGGGCAAGACCGTCGTGTTTACCGGCACGCTGGAGAAAATGACCCGCGCCGAGGCCAAGGCCCGCGCCGAACAGCTCGGCGCCAAGGTGGCGGGCTCGGTCTCGGGCAAGACCGACCTTCTTGTCGCCGGTCCCGGCGCGGGCTCCAAGGCGGCCAAGGCCGAAGCTCTGGGCGTCGAGGTACTGGACGAGGACGGCTGGCTTGCGCTGATCGGCGACGCATGAGCGTGAAAGGCCGCCCCGAGATCCTGTTCCCGCTGTTCGGGGACATCCAGAAGCTGAAGGGGATCGGACCCAAGACCGTCCCCGCCTTCGAGGCGGCGGGGCTGGCGCGGCCGCGCGACGTGCTGCTCACCCTGCCGCAATCGGGGATCGACCGGGCCCGCAAGCCGAGCATCCGCGACGTGGTGCCGCCCGCCGTGGTGACGGTCGAGGTGGAGGTGGTGCGCCATCAACCGGCCCCCGCCAAGGGAAAGCCGTGGCGCGTCACGGTCGAGGATGCCGAAACCGCGTTCCAGATCGTGTTCTTTCACGCGCGGGGGGATTACGTGCCAAGGCTGCTGCCCATCGGGGAGCGGCGGATCGTGTCGGGCAAGGTGGAGCTGTTCGACGGGCTGGCGCAGATGGTTCACCCCGACCACGTGCTGCCGATCGAGAAGGAGGCCGAGATCCTCGCCTTCGAACCGGTCTACCCGCTGTCGAATGGCATCACCCAAAGGCAGATGACCGGCGCCGCCCGCGCCGCGCTGGGCCTTGCGCCGGAGCTTGGGGAATGGATCGATCCCGGTCTGCGCGAACGCGAAGGCTGGCCGTCATGGCGAGAGGCGCTGGAACAGGCCCACGCGCCGCAGGGCTTCGCCGATCTGTCACCCACCCATCCCGCGCGCCTGCGGCTCGCTTATGACGAGCTGCTCGCGCACCAGATCACGCTTGCGCTGGCCCGGACCACCGCGCGCCGCGCCCCCGGACGGTCGAGCATCGGGGACAGGCGGTATCGCGGGCGTGTGCTGGCCGCGCTGCCCTATGCGCCCACCGGGGCGCAGGCCCGCGCCGTGGACGAGATCGCAAAGGACATGGAGAGCGAGGCTCGCATGAACCGGCTGCTGCAGGGGGATGTGGGGTCCGGCAAGACGCTGGTCGCGCTGATGGCGCTGCTGGTGGCCGTGGAGGCGGGCGGGCAGGGGGTGATGATGGCCCCGACCGAGATCCTCGCGCGGCAGCATCTCGAAGGGTTGCAGCCTCTGGCCGAAAGCGCGGGCGTGGTGATCGAGCTTCTGACCGGGCGCGACAAGGGGAGCGAAAGACGCCGCAAGCTCGAAGCGCTTGAAGAAGGGCGCATCCAGATCCTCGTCGGCACCCATGCCGTGTTCCAGAAGGACGTGGTTTTTCAAGACCTGCGCCTTGCCGTCATCGACGAGCAGCACCGCTTTGGCGTGGCACAGCGGATGGAGCTTGGCGCCAAGGGAAGGGGCGTCGACGTGCTGGTGATGACCGCCACCCCGATCCCGCGCAGCCTCGCGCTCACGCAGTATGGCGACATGGATGTCAGCGTGCTCGACGAAAAGCCGCCCGGACGTTCGCCGATCACCACCGCGCTCGTCTCCACCGAACGGCTGGGAGAGGTGGTCGAGAAGCTGCGCGCCGCCATCGCCGAGGGGCGTCAGGCCTACTGGGTCTGTCCTCTGGTCGAGGAGAGCGAGGTCTCCGACATGACCGCCGCCGAGGAGCGGTTCAAGCGGCTCCGCGCGAGCTTGGGCGAAGACGCCGTCGGGCTCGTGCACGGGCAGCTGCCCCCCGCCGACAAGGACGCCGCGATGGCCCGTTTCGTCGCGGGCGAGACCAAGGTGCTTGTCGCCACCACCGTCATCGAAGTGGGGGTCAACGTGCCCGCCGCCTCGATCATGGTGATCGAGCGGGCCGAGAATTTCGGACTGGCGCAGCTGCACCAGCTTCGGGGACGCGTCGGGCGTGGCAGCGCCAAGTCGACCTGCCTGCTGATGTACCAGCCGCCCTTGGGCGAAACCGCCCGGCGCAGGCTGGAGATCATGCGCGAGACCGAAGACGGCTTCCGTATCTCCGAGGAAGACCTCGCGATGCGCGGTGCGGGCGATGTGATCGGCACCGCGCAATCCGGCCTGCCGCGATTCCGCATCGCCGATCTGGAACGCCATGCCGGGCTCATGGCGCTGGCCCAAAGCGATGCGCGCACGCTGCTGACCATCGATCCCGCGCTGGAGGGGGCACGCGGACGTTCCGCACGTGTTCTCCTTTGGCTGATGGAACAGGACAGGGCGATCCGGCTGATCTCGGTCGGCTAGAAATTTATCATTTCAGAATAGGGCGCTGGGCTTGATTGGGGCAAGTGTTCTCATAAAGTTCTTTACAGGTCGCGCCCCATATGGGAACAAAGCGGCAACAGGAGCATGGAGAGAGGAGACGCGGATGGCACGGGAACTCAAACTGGTTGTGCACCGCTCTCGCGACACCCTCGTCGCCGACGCGCTGGGCGCGGCGTCTCTCGCGGTCCTGTTGATCGTCGGATTGTGGCTGCCCGGCCTGATCTGATCTGCCCGGATCCCTTGCCGGTCGCCGCAGCCCAGTCCCGCGGGTCATCGCGGCGGATTGCCCGTCCGCCGCCCGGAGCCACGCTCCGGCGGATGACCGGACCCCCAGGGGATCCCGCCTGTGCCGCCGCCATCCCTCGCGGGATGCGCGGCGGTTTTTTCATCGGATCGTCAGGTGTTCAGATCGCCGCGCGCTGGCCTGCCTGCGCTTCTTCGAGCGCCTGCGTCGCGGCCTCGATCGCCAGCAGGATCGACGCATGGCGGTTGCGGTATTCGCGCGCGGGCACGAGCACCTCGAACCCGTCGAAGGGCGCCTCCGGCACCGGGCCGCCTTCGGCCAGCATTGCGCGCAGCTGGTCGCGCCCGCGGGCAAGCTCGCCGTGATCGCGCCCGATCACCGCACCGCCGACGATCGCCGCCGCCGCCTGTCCGAGCGCGCAGGCCTTCACGTCCTGCCCGTAGCCGGTGACACGGCCATCTTCGACCGTCATGTCCACCGTCACGGTCGAGCCGCAAAGCGGCGCGCGGCGGCGCACCGTGGCGTCGGGCGCCGCGAGCCGTTCGGTCAGCGGCATCTCCGTCGTCAGGGCGAGGATGCGCTTCGAATACAGCTTGATCAGGTCGGTTTCGCCGCTGGCGCGATCGGTCATGTTTGCCTCTTCGATGTCGTCCCTCTAGATAGGCGCGATGCCACGGGATGCAAAAGGTTTGTGCCGATGTTCGACCCCAAGACGCTTCGCTATGACGCCAACGGCCTCATTCCCGCCATCGCCCAGGAGGCGGCCACCGGGGAGGTGCTGATGATGGCCTGGATGAACGCGGCCTCGATCGAGAAGACGCTTGCTTCGGGCCGCGTGACCTACTGGTCGCGCTCGCGGCAGGAGTTCTGGGAAAAGGGGGCGACTTCGGGCAACCAGCAGGTGTTGGTCGAGATGCGTCTTGATTGCGACCGCGACTGCCTGCTCTTGCAGGTCGAACAGTCCGGGCCGGCCTGCCATACCGGGCGGCGCAACTGCTTTTACACGGCGGTGCGGCAGGGCGACGAGGTCGAGATCGCCAAGCCGATGACGTGAGGGCGGCGGCGCCGGATTTGCGTATTTGAAGAACAAAGTGGCCTAGAGGCCGACCATCCTGCGGATGTCGGCCGGGCTCGCCCCTTCGTCGCGATACAGGCCAATGGCGCGCGCGTCGTCGCGCTTGGCCAATCGACGTCCCGTGTCGTCCCGGATCAGCCGGTGATGGTGAAATGCGGGCACGCTCAGCCCCAGCAGCCGCTGCAAGAGGACATGCAGCGGCGTCGCCTCGGCCAGATCGCGGCCCCGGACCACTTCGGTCACGCCCTGATGCGCATCGTCGATCACCACGGCGAGGTGATAGGACGTCCCCATGTCGCGGCGCGACAGCACCGGGTCGCCGATGTCGTCGATCAGCGTGCCCGGCGCGATCTCGCGCGGGCCGGCCTCCTCGCCGGTTTCTGTCCAGCGCAGCGGCCCGTCGATCCGGGTGGCCGCGCGGGCAAGGTCGAGCCTGAGCGGGACAGCCTCGGGAAGCGGCCCCGTCCGGTCGCGTCCCCGGCAGGTGCCGGGATAGATCATCCCGTCCGGCCCGAAGCGGGGGCCGCCTTCCTGCGGTGCCGATGCCGCTTCGAGTATGTCGCGCCGGTTGCAGCCGCAGGGGTAGAGCAGCCCATCGCTCCACAGACGGGTCAGCGCCGCCCGGTAAGCGGGCAGCCGGTCGGATTGACGCAGCACCGGTTCGGGCCAGTCGAGCCCGAGCCAACGCAGGTCGTCATGGATGCGCCGTTCCCATTCGGGCTTCGACCGCTGCCGGTCGATATCCTCGATCCGAAGCAGGAAGGTCCCACCCTCGGCCCGGGCATGAGCCGTCAGCGCCGAAAAGGCGTGGCCGAGATGCAGCGGCCCCGTGGGCGACGGCGCAAAGCGGGTGATGCGCATTCAGCCGCGCTTGACCGCGCTTTGGTGGATGATCAGCCAGGCCAGCAGGATGAAGATCGGGTGGCCGAGCCCGCCCGAAATCAGGATCGCCGGGAACCAGATCACCAGCACCACGAGACCGAGGATCACGCGGCCCGTCAACATGATGGCGACGGGCGGCAGAAGAAGCGCGAGAATATAGAGCATTCAGAATCCGTTCCGATTGGGTCGCCTTACAGATGTGGTCTCGCCGCCAAGGCGGCAAGACCCGCCGTCATCGTCTCAGGCGTCGGTCGTCTCCTGCGCCGCGAGCCAGTCGCGCCAATCCTGCTTGGCCCGGTCGGTATAGCCCTTGTAGCGGTCCTTGCGCCCGCGCCGACCGCCGCGCATGCCTTCGAGCGGTGGGAAAAGGCCGAAATTGACGTTCATTGGCTGAAAGGTCTTGGCCTCTGCGCCGCCAGTGATGTGGGTCACGAGCGCACCCATCGCGGTGGTCTGCGGCACGGCGGGCACCGCGCCGCCAAGGATTTCGGCGGCGGCGAGACGGCCTGCAAGCAGACCCATCGCAGCACTCTCGACATAGCCTTCGACGCCCGTGACCTGGCCCGCGAACCTTATATTGGGCCGGGCGCGCAGCCGCATCTGCCCGTCGAGCAGCGTCGGGCTGTTGAGGAAGGTGTTGCGGTGGATGCCGCCGAGCCGCGCGAAGCGGGCGTCTTCAAGGCCGGGAATCATACGGAAAACATCCGCTTGCGCGCCGTACTTCATCTTGGTCTGGAAGCCGACGATGTTGTAGAGCGTCCCGAGCTTGTTGTCGCGCCTGAGCTGCACCACGGCGTAGGGCTTGTTTTCCGGGTCATGCGGGTTGGTCAGGCCCACCGGCTTCATCGGCCCGTGGCGCAGCGTTTCGCGCCCGCGCTCGGCCATCACCTCGATCGGCAGGCAGCCGTCGAAATAGCCCGCTGTCTCGCCTTCGTGGAACTCGGCCTTGTCCGAGGCCAGAAGCGCGTCGATGAAGGCTTCGTGCTGGTCCTTGGTCATCGGGCAGTTGATGTAGGCGGTGCGCTCTTCTTCGGTCTCGCCCTTGTCATAGCGCGATTGGCGCCACGCCTTAGACATGTCGATGCTCTCGGCATAGACGATCGGCGCGATGGCGTCGAAGAAGGCCAGCGCCCCGGTGCCGGTCACGGCCGAAATCGCCTCGGCCAGCGCGGGCGAGGTCAGCGGGCCGGTGGCGAAGATCCAGCGCCCGGTCTCGGGCAGCTCGGTCACTTCGTCGTAGCTGACGGTGATGTTCGGATGCGCCTTGAGCCGCGCGGTGACGTCGGCGGCAAAGGGATCGCGGTCGACCGCCAGCGCGCCGCCAGCGGGAAGGCGGTGCCGGTCGGCGGTCTGCATGATGAGTCCGTTCGCCGCGCGCATTTCCCAATGCAGCAGCCCCACCGCGTTCTGCTCGTCATCATCCGACCGGAACGAATTGGAACAGACCATCTCGGCGAGATCGCCGGTCCGGTGCGCGAAGGTTTCCACCTTGGGCCGCATTTCATGCAGGATCACGGGAATGCCGGCATTCGCGGCCTGCCATGCGGCTTCGGAGCCGGCCATGCCGCCGCCGACGATATGAAGAGGTTCTGTCATGGCGCCCAGATAGGCGGGGACGGGGCCAAAGAAAAGCCCCGTCCGGCGAAGCGGACGGGGCTTTTGGATCTTATTCGGCGTCGTCGGCCTCCGGGCCGGGCTCGGGGGCTGCGGCCTCGACCGCCTCCACCGCGTCGCCCTGATCGGCGATCCGCGCCACCGAGACGACCTCTTCGCCGCGCCCGGTGTCGAACACCTTTACCCCGCCCGCCGAGCGGGAGCGGAAGGAGATGCCGTCCACCGGCACCCGGATCGATTGGCCGGCGGAGGTCACCAGCATGATCTGGTCGCCGGTCTCGACCGGGAAGGCCGAGACGATCGGGCCGGCGCGCATCGCCTTGTCGGTCGCGCCAACGCCCATGCCGCCGCGCCCGCGCACGGGATAGTCGTGGCTCGACGACAGCTTGCCGGTGCCGCGCGCCGAGATGGTGAGGATCAGAGTCTCGGAGGCCGACATCTCGGCATAGCGTTCGGGGCTAAGCGCGCCGGCGGCGACGCCCTCGTCGTCCTCTTCGGTCTCGGCGTCGTCGGCGATCCCCGCCATCGCGCGGCGCATCTTGAGGTAAGCCGCGCGCTCCGAGGCCTCGGCCTCGAAATGCGGGATCACGGCCATCGACACGACATGGTCGTCCGCCGCCAACCGGATGCCGCGCACGCCGGTCGAGCTGCGGCCCTGGAACACCCGGACATCGGTGGTGCGGAAACGGATCGCGCGGCCCGAATCCGTGACCAGCATCACGTCGTCATCCTCGGACGCGATGCGCGCGTTCACGAGGCTCACATCCTCGGGCAGCTTCATCGCGATCTTGCCGTTGCGCATGACGTTGGTGAAATCCGACAGCGCGTTGCGGCGCACGTCGCCCGCGCTCGTGGCAAACACGATCTGCAGGTCGGACCATTCCTCCTCGGGGCGGTCGACCGGCATGATCGCCGCGATCGAGACGCCCGTGGGGATCGGCAGGATGTTGACGATCGCCTTGCCGCGCGCGGTGCGGCTGCCCAAGGGAAGCCGCCAGCATTTCAGCTTGTAGACCATGCCCTCGGTCGTGAAGAACAGCATCTGGTCATGCGTGTTCGCCACGAAGAGCGAGGTGACGACGTCGTCCTCCTTGGTCTGCATGGAGCCGAGGCCCTTGCCGCCGCGCCGCTGGGAGCGGAACTCGGCCAGCGGCGTGCGCTTGATGTAGCCGCCCTGGGTCACGGTGACGACCATATCCTCGCGCTCGATGAGGTCCTCGTCTTCCATGTCGCCGGCCCAGTCGACGATCTCGGTGCGGCGCGGCACGGCGAAGAGATCGCGCACCTCGGCCAGCTCCTCGCGGATGATCGTCAGGATGCGCTCGCGCGAGGACAGGATGTCGAGGTAATCGCGGATCTTCTCGGCCAGCTCCTGCAGCTCGTCCGTCACTTCCTGCACGCCGATCTGGGTCAGGCGCTGCAGCCGCAGCTCGAGGATCGCGCGGGCCTGCGCCTCGGACAGGTTGTAGGTGCCGTCCTCGTTCACCGGGTGGAGCGGGTCGTCGATCAGCTTGATGTATTCGATGATCTCATGCGCGGGCCAGTTGCGCGTCATCAGCTTTTCGCGCGCATCCGCGGCATCCGCCGAGGCGCGGATCGTGGCGACGACCTCGTCGACATTGGACACGGCGACGGCGAGACCGCACAGGATGTGGCTGCGCTCGCGCGCCTTCCTGAGCAGGAACGCCGTGCGCCGGGCGATCGCATCCTCGCGGAAATCGAGGAAGGCGGTGAGAAAGCCGCGCAGCGTTAGCGTCTCGGGGCGGCCGCCATTTAGCGCGAGCATGTTGCAGCCGAACGAGGTCTGCATCGGCGTGAAGCGGAACAGCTGGTTGAGCACAACGTCCGGGGTCGCGTCGCGCTTGAGCTCGACCACCACGCGCACGCCGTTGCGGTCGCTTTCGTCCTGCACATGGGCGATGCCCTCGATCCGCTTGTCGCGGGCGGCCTCGGCGATGCGGTCGATCATCGACGCCTTGTTCACCTGGTAGGGGATCTCGTCGACGACGATCGCATAGCGGTCGCGGCGCAGCTCCTCGACATGGGTCTTGGCGCGGATGATCACCGAGCCGCGCCCTTCGAGATAGGCCTTGCGCGCGCCCGAGCGGCCCAGCATCAGACCGCCGGTCGGAAAATCGGGGCCGGGCACGAACTCCATCAGCCCCTCGGAGGACAGGTCAGGATCGTCGATCAGCGCGAGACAGGCGTCGATGACTTCGCCCAGATTGTGCGGCGGGATGTTGGTCGCCATGCCGACGGCGATGCCGCCCGCGCCGTTGACCAGCATGTTCGGAAACCGCGCGGGCAGGACCGTCGGCTCGCGATCCTTGCCGTCGTAGTTGTCCTGAAAATCGATCGTGTCCTTGTCGATATCCGACAAGAGAAACGCCGCGGGGCGGTCCATGCGGACCTCGGTATAGCGCATGGCCGCGGCGTTGTCGCCGTCCATGGAGCCGAAATTGCCCTGGCCGTCGAGAAGCGGCAGCGACATGGAGAAATCCTGCGCCATCCGCACCAGCGCGTCGTAGATCGCGCTATCGCCATGCGGGTGATACTTGCCCATCACGTCGCCGACGGGGCGGGCCGATTTGCGATAGGGCTTGTCATGGGAATTGCCGGTCTCGTGCATGGCATAGAGAATGCGCCGGTGCACGGGCTTCAGCCCGTCGCGCAGATCGGGGATCGCGCGGCTGACGATCACGCTCATCGCGTAATCGAGATAAGACGTCTTCATCTCCTCGACGATGGAGACCGTGGGGCCGGAAGGCACGGGGCGCTCGGGCATGGAATCGTCGGTCTCGGGTGTGTCGGGAATGTCGCTCACGAGGGGAAGCCTGCTGTCTTGTGACTGCTATATATTGTGAGCCAAACCTATAGCACCCGCGCCATATGGGGCGCAACACGCGATGCCGCCCGCGGCTGGCAGCCGCCGAGCATGGTGGCTAACAAGCTGTGATAATTGACTTTTCATGGGTTTTTGATGGAATCGAAGGGCGCGGTCAAGGCCGCGCGTCACGCAGGAGCCGGACCATGCCGCGATCCCCGACGCCAGAGCCCTCCGAAACCGAGCTGATGCTCAGGGGATACGGGCTCACCACGGCCGAGCTTTTCTACCGGATGCCCGACTATCGGCACGTGCTCAACAGCTATGTCTGGCAGGACTACGACCTTGCCCCGGATCACCCCAGGCTGTTCGAATTCATCGCGTTCTGGCAGGACGAGATCGAAGGGCCGCTGCATTCGGTGCGCTTCAGCCACCGCAAGCTGATCGCGCCCGGCGAATGGCGCAACGTGACCGGCGAGTTTCACTATCATTGAGCGATGCGCCGGGGGTCCGGGGGCGCGGCCCCCGGACCCCCGGCGTATTTGCGGAACAAGGTCGTTCAGGCGCCGCGCGGCGTCGGGCGGTCGAACACCCGGCGCCCCATCAGCGAGGCCGCCAGCTCGACCATCAGCGCGGCGGTGCGGCCCCGCTCGTCGAGGGACGGGTTCAGCTCCACCAGGTCGAGCGAGCCGACGAGACCCGAATCCGACAGCATTTCCATCGCCAGATGCGCCTCGCGCACCGTCGCGCCGCCCGGCACGGTGGTGCCCACGGCGGGCGCCGCGGCGGGGTCGAGGAAATCGACGTCGAGCGAGACGTGCAGGATGCCGTTTGCCGCCTCAACCTTGGCGAGAAACTCCGACAGCGGTTTGGCGATGCCGATCTCGTCGATCATCCGCATGTCCACCAGCGTCGCCTCGCCATCCTCGAGCGCTGCGCGCTCTTCGGGGTCGACGCTGCGCAGGCCGATCATGCCGACCTGGCTGACCGGAACGGTGGCGGGCAGGGGCGGGAAGGCGTCAAAACCTTCGCGGCCCGTCACGTAGCCCAGCGGCGTGCCGTGCAGGTTGCCGGTGGAGGTGCTGTCAGGGGTGTGGAAATCGCTATGCGCGTCGAGCCAGAGCACGAAGAGCGGGCGGTCGATCTCCTTGGCATGCGCGGCCATGCCGGCGACCGAACCGAGCGACAGCGCATGGTCGCCGCCCATGAAGATCGGAAAGCCGTTCGGGGCCTGTTCGCGCGCGGCCCGCATCAAGGCGGCGGTCCAGCCGACATTGAGCGCGAGCTCGTGCACGGCGGCGTTGCGCGGCGGCGCCACCTCGACCCGGTCGGGGGCGACGTTGCCGATGTCGGTCACTCCGTGGCCGAGCGAGGCGAGCGCCTCGGCAAGACCGGCGGTACGGTAGGCGTCAGGGCCCATGAGGCAGCCGCGGCGTCGCTTGCCGCAATCCACCGGGGCGCCGATAAGGATGCAATCTGTCATGCGCGGATCATGACGCGGGGAGAAGCGGGGGGGAAGGGGTTTCCTCGGGTCGCCCGGCTAGCTGCGGCGCAGTGCCGAGACCCACAAGAGCACCAGCCCCGCCGAAAGCAGCGCGTTCCAGCTCGCCATCGACAGGCCGACCAGCTCCCAGCTGACCACGTCGCACATCACGAGCACCGGCCCGTCGGTCGACAGCAGGTCGCTCCCTGACAGCGCGCCGAGCCCCTGGCCCGTGCCGGTGCAGCTTGAAGGGCCTTCCCACCAGCCGCGCTCGACCCCGCTGTGAAACACACCGATCGCGGCCGTCGTGGCCGCCGCGAGCGCGCCCAGGGCCGGCAGGGCGCGGCCCGGCAGCACCAGCGCGATCAGGCCGATCGCGATGGCGATGCCATGCGGCCAGCGCTGCCAGATGCACATGGCGCAGGGCGGGTAGCCAAGGGCCTGAAAGACGAAGGCCCCGCCCAGAAGCGCGGCGGAGCCGAGCGTGGCGAGAAGCAGGGTCAGCTTGCGGCTCACAGGTACCTCGTCGCGTAGAACCCGGCGAAGAGCATGGCGCAGAACAGCGTGAAAACCAGCCCCAGCCGCCGCTCGATGAAATCGCGCGCCGGATCGCCGAAGCGGCGCAGGATCGCCGCCACGAGAAAGAACCGCGCCGCCCGCGCGATGATCGACGACAGGATGAAGATCGGCAGCGACAGCCCCGTCACGCCAGAGGCGATGGTGATCACCTTGAAGGGAAAGGGCGTGACGCCGGCGATCAGCACCGCCCATGCGCCCCAGTCGTTGTAGCGCAGGCGGAATTCCTCGAACTTCTCGGCCTTGCCGTAGAGGTCGAGCACCCATTGGCCCACGGTTTCGAACAGCGCCGCGCCGATCCAGTAGCCCAGGAGCGCGCCGGCGACCGAGGCCAACGTGCAGACCAGCGCGATCAGCCATGCCCGGCGCGGCCGCGCGAGGATCATCGGGATCATCAACGCGTCCGGCGGGATGGGAAAGACCGATGATTCGGCAAAGCTCACCGCGCCGAGCGCGGGCAGCGCGTGGCGATGCGCCGCCAGAGAGATCGTCATGTCGTAAATACGGCGCAGCATGGAACCCGGATCACCTGTGAAACGTCAACTCTTCAGGACCACGGCCCCGCCGCGGGGTCAACCGGGCAATCGCCTGTCGAAAGGATCGGTGGCATGAAGTGGCGCGGACGCCGTGGCAGCGGCAATATCATCGACAGGCGCCGCGCGGGCGGACGCGGGCGCGGCGTCGCCATCGGCGGGGCAGGCGGGTTCGGCCTGCTGGCCGTGGTCGTGGTCGGCTATTTCCTCGGGGTCGACCTGACGCCGCTTCTGGATGACGGGCGCATGCAGGGCGGTGGCGGCGGCGAGATCACCGCCGCCGACGAAGAGGCGGCGCAGTTCGTCTCCGTCACCCTCGCCGATACCGAGGAGATCTGGACCGACATCTTTGCCAGCGAGCTGGGCCAAAGCTATGACCCGGCCGAGCTGGTGCTGTTCAAGGGGGCCACGCAGTCGGCCTGTGGCGGCGCCTCCGCCGCGACGGGGCCGTTCTATTGCCCGCCCGAGGAACGGATCTTCCTCGACACCGATTTCTTCACGACGCTGGAGCGGCAGCTCGGCGCGCGCGGCGATTTCGCCGCCGCCTATGTCGTGGCGCATGAGGTGGCGCATCACGTGCAGCAGGAGCTTGGCATACTGTCCGAGGTCAACGCCCTCCGCCAGCGCAGCGACGAGGCGACCTCGAACGCGCTGTCGGTGCGGATCGAGCTTCAGGCCGATTGCCTGTCAGGGATCTGGGCGCGGCGGGCCGAGGCGATGTTCGGCGCGATCGAGCCCGGCGACATCGAGGAGGCGATGAACGCCGCCGCTCGGATCGGCGATGACACGCTGCAGCGCGAGGCGGGGCGCGTGGTGCGGCCCGACAGTTTCACCCACGGCACCTCCGAACAGCGCCAGCGCTGGTTCGCCACCGGCTACGAGCAGGCCAGCCTTTCTGCCTGCGACACCTTCGCGGCCGATCGCATCTGACCGCGTTGACGGCCCCGCGCGCCCGGTCTATGCGGATCTGGCGTGCCGGTGTGGCGGAATGGTAGACGCAGCGGATTCAAAATCCGCCGCCCACAAGGCGTGGGGGTTCGAGTCCCCCCACCGGCACCAGCTCATTTTTACCCCTTCGCGGCATATGCCGCCCCCCGGGGCTGGCCCATGCGCGCCGCGCGCGCTAGGTCGGCCATGCGCGCCCAAGCGCCGCGGAGGACAGATCATGCAACGTATCGCCACGGGCACCCGGCCCGATTTCGAGGACAAGGCCCGCGAGGCGGGCTTTACCTTTCACCACATGCATGGCGAGCCCTATTGGGACGAAGAGACCGTCTATGCCTTCGATCTCGACGAGGTCGAGACCATGATCGAGGATCCCGCCACCGAGCTGCACGGGATGTGCCGCGAGGCGGTGGGGCACGTGCTGCGTTCGGACGCGTTGATGGAGCGGCTGTCGATTCCGCGCGATCTGCGCCCCTTCGTGATCGAAAGCTGGGAAGCGGGGGAGCCCGAGCTTTATGGCCGGTTCGACCTTGCACATGACGGCGACGGCCCCGCCAAGATGCTCGAATACAACGCCGACACGCCGACCGCGCTGTATGAAAGCGCGGCGTTCCAGTGGCAATGGCTCGAGGACATGGTGGCGTCGGGCGCGCTGCCAGAAGGATCGGACCAGTTCAACGGGCTGCACGAGGCGCTGGTCGCGCGGCTGGCGGAGATCTTCGCGCCCGACACCGACCTGCATTTCGCCTGCTTCCCCGACGACGCGGAAGATTACGCCACCACCGAATACATGGCCTGGGCGGCGCGCGAGGCGGGGCTTGGCGCCCATTTCGCGCCCATTCCCGAGATCGGGCTGACCGATGCGGGACAGTTCGCCGATGGCGAGGGCCGGGTGATCGGCGCGATGTTCAAGCTCTACCCGTGGGAGGACATGCTGCGCGACGATTTCGCCGAGGCGCTGCCCGGCGCGCGCTGCCGTTTTCTGGAACCGCCATGGAAGGCGGTCCTGTCGAACAAGGGCATCCTGCCGGTGCTGTGGCAGCTCAACGAGGGACACCCGAACCTGCTGCCCGCCTATTTCGAGGACGAGGCCGACACCCCGGCCGCCCGCGCCGCGCTGGCGCAGGGCCATGTCCGCAAGCCGCTCTTTTCGCGCGAAGGCGCGAGCGTGGACATCGTGACCCCCGACGGGGGCGAGCGCGCGCCCGACCGGAGCTATGACGGTCACGCCACGATCCTGCAGGCCTATCACCCGCTGCCCGTCTTCGACGGCATGCACCCGGTTGTGGGCGCCTGGATCGTGGGCGAAGCTTGCGTGTCGATGGGCCTGCGCGAGGATCGTGGCCGCATCACCCGCGACCTGAGCCGCTTCAAGCCGCATTTCATCCGCGCCTGAGCCGGCGCGAGGAGGAGACCCGCATGACCACAGCCCCGACCCCGACCCCATCGCGCAAGCGGTCGCGCCACGTTCGCATCGCGCTGCTCGGTGCCGCCGCTTTCAGCCTCGCCGCCTGCCGCGAGGAGGAGGTGCCCTCCGCCGCCTTTCCGACGCTCGACGCCTGTCTCGAAGCCGCCGCCGGGCCGGGGACATGGGTGACCGAGGAAAGCTGCGAGCAGGGCTTCGGCGAGGCGCTCGAGGCGCATGTCGAGACCGCGCCGCGCTATGACGAGGAGGCGCTGTGCGAAGCCGAGCATGGCGGCGAATGCATGGTCGAAGAGCGTCCCGGCGGCGGCGGGTCGGTGTTCCTGCCGCTGATGGCGGGGTATCTTCTGGGCAATATGCTCGGCGGGCGCGGTGCCATGGCGCAGCCCTTTTACGGCCGCTCCTCGGGCGGGTTCGCCACCCCCGGCGGGACGGTGCTCAACAACGCGCGCGGCAGCACGACGCTGTCGCAGAATGCGTTCAAGGCCGGGCCGGTGACCCGCTCCGCCGCGCCGATGACCCGCGCCACCGTGAACCGCACCGGCGGTTTCGGCGCCGCGCGCACCGGGACCGGTTCGCGCGGCTTTGGCGGCTGAGGCAGGGCGGCGGTCTATGCGCCGTTTGCGCACAATCTCGGGGCCTCGCGCCGACTGGTCAGGTCGGCGCAACGTGGATCATGTCGGAATTGGGGCGGGGGCGCGGCGTTCTTGTGGGAGTGGCGTGCGCCTGTTTGTTCCTCGGGGCGGGATAATGAAGGGGCGAGACCGGCCCGTTCTGGTGGATTTTCACGGGTTTTCCGCCGATCCATAAATTTCGTGTTTCCATTTTTCGCATAATCTGCCGGGACAGGGTCGCCGGGCTGTGCCGGTTTTGCCGGTAAGCGCCTGCCATGCACCATGTTTCGGACACTTTTCCCTTTGTCGCCCGCGCGGTGCGGGATATTTATGAGCCAAGCCCGAGACGATCGGGGTACCAAGGATCTGCATGCGACCCGTGGGGGGAAACAGCAGGACATCGACAAGGCGCGCTGCCCAAATCGACGCCAAAGGCATCCACCCGCCCTGCGGCGGGGTGGGCAAGGCCGGACCGAACGAATGCCGGGCCCTGCGCCCGCTGTGAAGGAGACGAGTGATGGCGAACAAGCGGATCGACGGAACCCCCGGCGACGACACCCGGACCGGCGGGGCGGAGGACGAGACGCTGTTCGGCGGCGCGGGCAACGACACGCTCGATGGCGGCGGCGGGACCGACACGGTCTATGGCGGTGCGGGCGACGACCGGCTTTCGGGCGATGCGCATGACACGCTCTATGGCGGCGACGGCGCCGACACCTTCACCCCCGGCCGTGGTGGCGCGGTCTATGGCGGCGGGGATGGCGGCAGCGACGATCTCGACACGCTCGATCTGCGCGGCATGGGCAATATCTATTACAAGGACATCGTTTCCGACGATGACGGCAACGGGTCCAGCGGCTGGGTCCAGTTTCTCGACGAGAACATGCAGCCCACCGGCGAGCGGCTCGATTTCCATGACATCGAACGGTTCCTGAAGGATCCGCAGGGCAACAACGCCCCCGTCGCGCAGGACGACAGCGCCAGCACCGCGCAGAACATGGCCGTGACGATCGACGTGCTCGACAATGACGACGACCCCGATGGCGATCCGCTGCGCGTCACCTCCGCCAGCGTGAGCCGCGGCACGGTGGAGATCCAGGACGACGGCACGCTGCGCTACACGCCCGAGCCGGGCTTCACCGGCGATGTCGTCATCGACTATGCCATCAGCGACGACCGGGGCGGCACCGACAGCGCGCAGGTCGCCCTGAACGTAAGCTGCCCCAAGGGCCCCGACGGCATCGTCGAGGGCATGGCAGGCGCCGACATGATCGACCTCGCCTATGAGGGCGATCCCGATGGCGACCGCGTCGACAATGGCGATGCGATCCTTGGCGACGATGCCCCCGATGACGACCGGATCGAGGCTTATGGCGGCGACGACACGGTGCGCGCCGGGCTGGGCGACGATCTCGTCCATGGCGGGCAGGGTGATGACGACATCTCGGGCGGCGCGGGCAGTGACGAGATCTATGGCGGCGATGGCGACGACGTCATCGATGCGAGCGACGGCGACCGCGAGGCCGACCTCGACCGTTTCGACAACCCCTATCCCGGGCTGGCCCGGGACCAGGATATCCATGACGATCGCGACACCGTCTATGGCGGCGCGGGCGATGATCGGATCCACACCGGCGACGATCGCGACACCGTCTATGGCGGCACCGGCGCCGACCGGATCGACGCGGGCATCGATGACGACCGCGTCGATGGCGGCGCGGGCGACGACCACCTGATCGGTGGCGAGGGCAACGACACCATCTATGGCGGCGCGGGCGATGACACGATCATCGGCGGATTGGACCCGAGCCTGCCCGACTGGCTCAACATCCGCGACGACGCGGGCGATCTCGTTACCGACAATGGCCGCGACACGCTGTTCGGCGGTGATGGCAACGACACCATCCTCGGCCAGGACGATGACGACACCCTCTTCGGCGGCGCCGGCGACGACACGCTCGACGGCGGCATCGACGACGACATCGTACATGGCGGTGCGGGCAATGACACGATCATCGGCGGGCAGGGCGTCGACAAGCTGTTCGGCGATGACGACCGCGACACCTTCCGGGGCGGCAATGGCGGCGACCGGGTGGTCGGCGGCGAGGGCGGCGACGATTACGACACGCTCGACCTCGACGGCGCCGATGTCGACCGGATCGAATACACCTCCGACGACCGCGAAGACGGCATCGTCCACTTCAAGGACGGCTCGACCCTGCGCTTCGAGGAAATCGAGAACGTCGTGCCCTGCTTCACGCCGGGCACCGTGGTTGCCACGCCGCGCGGCGAACGGCTGGTCGAGGAGCTGCGCGAGGGCGACCGGATCATCACCCGCGACAACGGCATCCAGGAAATCCGCTGGGTCGGTCACAAGGAGGTCGGCCCGGCGCAGTTCCTGACCAGCCCGCATCTCAAGCCGGTGATGATCCGCGCGGGCGCGCTGGGGGGCGGCTTGCCCGAGCGCGACATGATGGTCTCGCCCAACCACCGGGTGCTGCTGTCGGGCGCGCGTGCCCAGCTTTGCTTCGGAGACAGCGAGGTGCTGGCCGCGGCCAAGCATCTCGTCGGATCGAAGGGCATCCACGAGATCGACGTGATGCGCACCAGCTACATCCACTTCATGTTCGACCGTCACGAGGTGGTGCTGTCGAACGGCGCCTGGACCGAAAGCTTCCAGCCCGGTGACCATACGCTCAAGGGGATCGGCGCGACCCAGCGCGACGAGATCTTCGGCCTGTTCCCCGAGCTGCGCGAGCGGCAGGGCATCGACGGTTATCGCGCAGCCCGCAAATCGCTCAAGCGCCACGAGGCGCGTCTGATGGTGGTCTGAGCACACGGGCGCCCCGCGCCCGAGAGTTTAACCAGCTGGCCGGGCGGGGGATCAGATCCTTCCGCCCTTTTTCATGGCCTGCATGGCGCCCCATGCCGCCCAATCCTCCGGCGTGTCGAGGTCGCGGGTCGCGGCGTTGCCCGGCAATGCCACCAGACGGGTTTTCCCGCGATAGGGGGCAAGCGCGCCACGCCCTCCCTGATCCCCGGACAGCGCGGCAAAGCGCGGTCGCAGCGCGGCGTCGCAGAACAGCGGGTGGCCGACGCGGCCCCGCGCCGAAGCGCCGCGCCAGACGAGGTGCCCATCGTCGCGCGCCGCCGCGTCGATCACCCGCGCGATGGCCGCGGCGTCGAGATCGGGCAGGTCGGCGGGCATCACCCCGAAGCGCCGCGCCAGCGGCAGTCGCGCCACGCCGCCGCGCAGCGTGCCGCCCATGCCCTCGGCGCTCGAAGCGACCGGCAGCGCCACCGCGTCGAGCCCCGCGATCAGCTTTGCGCGCGCATCACCGGGCCGCAGCGCGACGAAGACCCGCGCCCCCGCCGCGATCGCCGCCATGGTCTGGCGGCGCAACAGCGGCACGCCGTCGATCTCGGTCGCCAGCTTGTCGGCGCCGCGCATCCGCGCCGAGGCGCCCGCGGCAAGGATCAACAGAGGAAACACGTGCAACTTCCTTTCAGGGCCGGGCGTTGATCGGGGACGTGCCTGCCCCCTAAGGGCTGACGCGTCGGGTGCCAAGGATCGGTCAGGCCGCTCCGGAACGGAAAAAGAGGCCGATGTTCGTCACCATACTGCGCAAGATCCACCGCCTGTCACGCCGCCTGTGGGTCCGCGTGACGCTGATCTCCGGTCTGGCCTTCGTGGCGCTGGGGGCGGCCAAGCTGTTCGGGCCGATGATCCCGGACGGGCTGTCGGAGATGATCGGCGCGGACGCGCTGAACCGGCTGCTCGACATCATTTCGACCTCGATGCTGGCGGTCACGACCTTCTCGCTGTCGGTGATGGTGAGCGTGCACCAGTCGGCCTCGTCGAAATGGACGCCGCGGGCGCACCGGATGCTGCTCGCCGACACGACGACGCAGACCGTGCTCGCCACCTTCATCGGCGCCTATATCTACTCTCTGGCCGCGATCATCCTGCTGTCGACGCCCTATTACGGCGAAAAGGAGGTGGTGACGCTCTATCTCGCGACGCTGGCGGTGCTGGTGCTGATCGTCTTCGTGATCCTGCGCTGGATCCTGCATCTGCAGGCGCTCGGCAGTCTCGTCGATACCACCGCCCGGATCGAACGCGAGGCGCTGCGCAGCTTTCGCGCGCGAATGGAGCGGCCCTGCCTTGGCGGTCATGCGCTCGACCCCGGCGACATTCCGGCGGCCGCGCGGCCCATCCGCGCCAGGCGCACCGCCTATGTGCAGGCGATCTACGAGGACAGCCTGCAAAAGGCGGCGGAAGAGCAGGGCGGGCAGGTCTATGTTGACGCGCCGGTCGGCCGCTTCGTGCATGAGGGCGAACCGATCGCGCATATCCTCGGGGGCGGCGACGCGCTGGAAGAGGCGGTGCGTGCCGCCATCCATATGGGCGAGCTGCGCACCGCCGAGCAGGATCCGCGCTTCGGGCTCATCATGCTGTCGGAGATCGGCTCCAAGGCGCTGTCGGCGGGTATCAACGACCCGGGCACCGCGATCGACGTGATCGGTCGGATCGGCCGGGTGATCGGGTCGTATCGCGACGAGATCGGGCATGGCCGCGAGGAGGCGATCCACGACCGGCTCTGGGTGGTGCCACTGGCGCCGCGCGACCTGATGCAGGACGGGTTCGGCGCCATGGCCCGCGACGGCGCGGCGCAGGTCGAGGTGCTGGTCGCGATGCTCAAGGCGCTCGCCGCGCTGCAACGCCATCCCGATGCCGCCATCGCTTCGGCGGCGCATGACATGGCAGGCGAGGCGATGGCGCGGGGCCGCGCGGCGATAGATTTCGGCCCCGACCGCGACCGGCTGGCCCGCGCCGCCCCCGAAGCGGCGGCGCGGCGCTGAGATCAGGGAATGATCCGGCTGTATTTCGTGCCTTCGAGCGTGGCGCCGACGCGCAGGCCGGTCTGCGCGAAGACCACCGCGATCACCGGCGACAGCGACGTGGTGGTTTCGGCGCGCAGCATCTCGCCGCGGTCGTTGATCGCGTATTCGACGTCGGCGCCCGCGGCCCAGCCCGGCGCCCGGCGGAAATCCGACAGCGCCTGTTCGGTCATGAAGAACAGCACGTGGCTGAACTGCTGCGCGCCGATCTGCAGCCCGGCGCTGGCCGAGGCGGCGGAATAGTAATCGACCACGCTCTGCCCGACCATCAGCGCGCCGCGCCCATATGCGCCGCCAAAGCCCAGGCCCACCTCGGTGACCAGCGGCATCACCAGCATCCCCTTGGAGCGCGACGCCAGGTCGCGCGTGCCCGGGTAACGATCATACATATGGTCGAGCGTGCTTTGCACCCTTGCGTCGATGCGCGATCCGCCATCGCTGCCCACGCCGTTGCCGCAGGCGGCCAGAAGGCCGGTGGCGCCGAGGCCGAGCATCAGCCCGCGCCGTGTCGTCTTGTCCATGTCGCTGCCCCTCATGCGATGTCGTGCCGCCCTTGTGTCCGGGCGGTCGGGGCGGAGCATAGGCCAGCCAGGACGGGCTGTCATCCGCCCATGCCGCCTTGGCGCCTCAACCGGCCATGATCTGCGCGGCGCGCGGCGCGAAATAGCTCAGAACCCCGTCGCAACCGGCCCGGCGGAACGCCAGTAGGCTTTCCATCATCACCCGGTCGCCATCGACCCAGCCTTGCCGCGCAGCACCCTCGATCATCGCGTATTCGCCCGACACCTGGTAGGCGAAGGTCGGCACGGCGTAGGTCGTCTTCACCCGGTGGCAGATGTCGAGATAGCTCAGCCCCGGCTTGACCATCACCATGTCGGCGCCCTCGGCGAGGTCGCGGCCCACCATGCGCAGCGCCTCCTCGGCATTGGCGGGGTCGATCTGGTAGGTCTTCTTGTCGCCCTTGAGCGCGCCCGACGCGCCCACCGCGTCGCGGAACGGACCATAGAAGGCGCTCGCGAATTTCGCCGCATAGCTCAGGATCGCGACATGGCCGTGGCCTTCGGCCTCCAGCGCGGCGCGGATCGCGCCGATCCGCCCGTCCATCATGTCCGACGGCCCGAGGATATCCGCGCCCGCCCGCGCCTGCGCCAGCGCCATCTTCACCAGCGCCTCGACGGTCGGATCGTTCACGATCTCGCCATCCACGACGAAGCCGTCATGGCCGTTGGCGTTGTAGGGATCGAGCGCGATATCGGTCATCAGCGCCATCTCTGGCACCGCGTCCTTGATCGCGCGGATCGCGGTGTTGGTGAGATTGTCGTCCGACCACGCCTCGGCGCAATCCTCGGTGCGGCTTTCGGGGCCGGTATAGGGAAACAGGCACATCGCCGGGATGCCGAGGGAATGCGCCGCGCGCGCGGCGCCGACGGCGCGGTCGACCGTCAGCCGGTTGACCCCGGGCATCGAGGCGATGGCGCTTTCCTCGTCGCGGCCCGCCTGCAGGAAGATCGGCCAGATCAGGTTGTCCGGCGTCATCGCGGTTTCGCGGGTCATGGCGCGCAGGGCGGCGCTGCGGCGCAGGCGGCGCGGACGCGACAGCGGGTAGGGGGCGGCGAAGGGCTGCGGCATGATCGGTCTCCGGGGCGGGGTTTTCATATCACAATCCGGGGGTGGCACGGTTTGTCGCGGCCCACAAGTCTGGGCAAGACCGCGGCGCAGGGCTAGGCTCGCGGCTGACGAACGACCCTGGATGACCGCGCACGTGGACCTGACCCAGACTCTCTTCGAAGTGATCGACATGCGGTCCTTCTCCAACCTGTGGTTCTGGATCATGCTGGCGCTCATCTGGTCGGGGGCGAGCCACCGGGTGATCGGCGTGCCCTTCGACATGGTCGTGCGCGCGCGCCGCTTCGGCGGACAGTCCGAGCGCGATCTCGTCGACATGGTGCGCATCAACGTCAACCGGATGCTGCATGTCGCGCATGTCTCGGGGAGCTGGCTGATCGGCTTGGGCGCCTTCGTGCTGTCATCGCTGCTTTTGCTGGCTTTCTGGTACGATGTCGAATTCGCGCAGGCCGTGGTGCTGATCGCGCTGCCACTGGCCATCGTGACCTTGATGAGCCTTGCCACCGCGCGCCGCATCGCCGCCGAACAGCCCGCGCCCGAAGCGCTGTGCCGCAGGCTCGGGCGGCACCGGTTCTGGGTGCAGGTGATCGGCATGGCGTCGATCTTCGTGACCGCGATGTACGGGATGTACCAGAACCTTTCGGTCGCGCCGGGGTTCTGATCCTTCGGGGCGCTTGACAGTGCCCGCCCGAAAGGTAGGTCAGCGCAATGGCAAAGACGAACGGCAGCAGGATCACGGTCTCGGGTGCGCCCGAAGGCTTCGACGCGACACTCGTGCTCAAGGAGGCCGAAAAGGCCGCCGGCCCGGTGATCCATGTCGCGCGTGACGACAAGCGGATGGCGGCGATGCGCGCCGCGCTTGAATTCTACGCCCCCGACATGCCGGTCGTGACCTTCCCGGCCTGGGACTGCCTGCCTTACGATCGCGTCTCGCCCGCCGCCGAGATTTCGGCCGCGCGCATGGCGGTGCTGGCGGGGCTGTTGCAGGGCGGGCCCAAGCGGTTCGTGCTGCTCACCACGCTCAACGCCGCGACGCAGCGCATGCCCGCCCGCGCGACCCTGCGCGACGCCGCCTTTTCGGCGCGGGTCGGCGACCGGATCGACGAGGCCGGCCTGCGCGCCTTTCTGGTGCGGATGGGCTTTACCCAGAGCCCGACCGTCACCGAGCCCGGCGATTACGCGATCCGTGGCGGCATCATCGACATCTTTGCCCCCGGTCAGGGCGGGCCGGTGCGGCTCGACATGTTCGGCGACGTGCTCGACGGGGCGCGCCGCTTCGACGCCGCGACCCAGCGCACCATCGAAAAGCTCGACCGCGTCGAGCTCGCCCCCGTTTCCGAGGTGATCCTCGACGAGCCGGCGATCACCCGCTTTCGCCAATCCTACCGCATCGAGTTCGGCGCCGCCGGCACCGACGATCCGCTCTACGAAGCGGTCACGGCGGGGCGCAAGCAGGCGGGGATGGAGCATTGGCTCGGCTTCTTCCAGGACGATCTGGAGACGCTGTTCGACTATCTGCCCGGCGCGCCGGTGACGCTCGACGACCAGATCGCGCCGCAGCGCGACGCGCGCTGGACACTGGTGACGGACGCCTACGAGACCCGCCGCCACGCGATGGCGCAAAAGGGGCGGATGGATTCGGTCTACAAGCCCGCCGCGCCGGATCTTCTCTATCTCGACGACGATGCGTGGATCGCGGCGACCGAAGGCCGCCGGGTGCTGCGCTTCGCGCCGATCCAGCAGGCCACCGGCCCCGGCGTGATCGACGCGGGCGGCCGCATCGGGCGCAACTTCTCGCCCGAGCGCCAGCAGGAAAGCGTCAGCCTCTTTGCCGCGCTGGCAAGCCACGTGAAGGAGCGGCTGAAATCAGGCCCGGTGGTCATCGCCTCTTATTCCGAAGGCGCGCGCGAGCGCCTGTCGGGGTTGATCGAAGATGAGGGCCTGACCGAGACGATCCATGTCCGCGACTGGAACGGCGTGAACAAGCGGGGGCTGCATCTCGCGGTCTGGCCGCTCGAACACGGCTTTCAGACCGAAGACGTCACCGTCATCTCCGAGCAGGACGTGCTGGGCGAGCGGTTGATCCGCCGCGCCCGCAAGAAGCGCCGCGCCGACAACTTCCTGACCGAGGCGCAATCGCTCAGCGCGGGCGATCTCGTCGTGCATGTCGATCACGGCGTCGGGCGCTATCACGGGCTCGAGGTGGTGACGGCGCTCGGGGCGGCGCATGAATGCCTGCTGATCGAATATGCCGAGAACGCGAAACTCTACCTGCCGGTCGAGAACGTCGAGCTTCTGAGCCGGTTTGGCCATGAAGAGGGCATGCTCGACAAGCTTGGCGGCGGCGCCTGGCAGGCCAAGAAGGCCAAGCTCAAGGAGCGCATCCGCCAGGCCGCCGACCGGCTGATCCGCATCGCCGCCGAACGGGCGCTGCGCACCGCGCCGCGGCTGGAGCCACAGGATAGCATCTGGGAGCAGTTTCTCGCCCGCTTCCCCTATGACGAGACCGAGGACCAGCTTCAGGCGATCGAGGACGTGCTCAATGATCTTGAGAGCGGCCACCCGATGGACCGGCTGATCTGCGGCGATGTCGGCTTCGGCAAGACCGAGGTGGCGATCCGCGCGGCCTTCGTCGCGGCCCTTTCGGGCGTGCAGGTCGCGGTGATCGCGCCGACGACGCTTCTGGCGCGCCAGCATTACAAGAACTTCGAAGAACGCTTCAGGGGTTTTCCGATCAACGTCCGCCCGCTGTCGCGCTTTGTTTCGGCCAAGGAGGCCTCCGACACCCGCGCGGGTCTTGCAGACGGCAAGGTCGACATCGTCGTCGGCACACACGCGCTCTTGGCGAAATCGGTGAAGTTCCGCGATCTGGGTCTCCTGATCGTCGATGAGGAGCAGCATTTCGGCGTCAGCCACAAGGAACGGCTCAAGGCGCTGCGCACCGACGTGCATGTGCTCACGCTCACCGCGACGCCGATCCCGCGCACGCTGCAGATGTCGCTCACCGGCGTGCGCGACCTGTCGATCATCGGCACGCCGCCCGTCGACCGTCTCGCGATCCGCACCTATGTCAGCGAGTTCGACACCGTCACCGTGCGCGAGGCTCTCTTGCGCGAACGCTTCCGCGGCGGGCAGAGCTTTTTCGTGGTGCCGCGCGTGGCCGACCTGCCGGAGATCGAGGAGTTCCTGAAGACCGAGGTGCCCGAGATTTCCTATGTCGTGGCACATGGCCAGATGGCGGCGGGCGAGCTCGACGACCGGATGAACGCCTTTTACGACGGGCGCTATGACGTGCTTCTGGCGACGACCATCGTGGAATCCGGGCTCGACATTCCGACCGCCAATACCATGATCGTGCACCGCGCCGACATGTTCGGTCTTGCGCAGCTCTACCAGATCCGGGGCCGGGTCGGTCGCTCGAAGACCCGCGCCTATGCGTATCTGACCACGCGCCCGCGCGCGCCGCTCACCCCCGGCGCGGAAAAGCGGTTGCGCGTGCTGGGCAGCATCGACAGCCTCGGCGCGGGCTTCACGCTCGCCAGCCAGGATCTCGACATTCGCGGCGCGGGCAACCTTCTGGGCGAGGAGCAGTCGGGCCAGATGCGCGAGGTCGGCTTCGAGCTGTACCAGCAGATGCTCGAGGATCAGATCGCCAAGATCCGTTCGGGGCAGGCCGAGGGTCTCGCCGAGGAAGACGGGCAATGGGCGCCGCAGATCAATCTCGGCGTGCCGGTGCTGATCCCCGAGGAATATGTCCCCGATCTCGACGTGCGGCTCGGGCTTTACCGGCGCCTGTCGGAGCTGACCACCAAGGTCGAGCTCGAAGGCTTTGCCGCCGAACTCATCGACCGCTTCGGGCCGCTGCCCCGAGAGGTCAACACGCTGATGCTCGTGGTGCGGATCAAGGCGATGTGCCTGCGCGCCGGGATCAGCCAGCTCGATGGCGGGCCCAAGGGCGCGACCATCCGTTTCCACAATGACAAATTCGTCTCGCCCGAGGGGCTGGTCGAATTCATCCAGGACCAGAAGGGTCAGGCCAAGGTGAAGGACAACAAGATCGTCGTGATGCGCGACTGGTCGAAGGAGGCCGACAAGATCCGCGGCGCCTTTGGCATCGCCCGCGATCTCGCCGACAAGGTCAAGGCGAAGAAGAAAAAGGCGAAGGCCGAGGCGCAATGACGGAAGCGACATCAAGTTCGGCCCGCAATCGCATGATAAGCCTTGTAATTCCGGCCTATAACGAGGCCGGAAACATCGAGGCGCTGGTGCAGGAGGCGCTCGACCTGATGCCCGCCGACCTGCTCGGCGAGGTGATCGTGGTCGATGATTGTTCGACCGATGACAGCGTGGCGCGGCTTCTGGCGCTCGGCGCGCCGCGGCTGCGGGTGCTGCGCCATGCCAGCAATTCGGGCCAAAGCGCCAGCGTGCGCAACGGCGTCGCCGCCGCCCGCTATCCGCTGATCGCGACGCTGGACGGCGACGGGCAGAACCCGCCGGGCGACATCCCGGCGCTGGTCGCGGCCTATGACCCCGAAGGCCCGCAGCTGGTCGGCGGCGTGCGCGAAAAGCGCCGCGACACCTGGTCCAAGCGCACCGCCTCGCGGCTGGCCAACGGCCTGCGCCGGCGCATCCTGAACGATGACTGCCCCGACACCGGCTGCGGGCTCAAGGTGTTCGAACGCGACCGTCACCTCGCGTTGCCGTTCTTTCACGGCCAGCACCGCTATCTCCCGGCGCTGTTCCGGGCTTACGGCGCGACGACGGCCTATGTGCCGATCGGCGACCGGGCCCGCCGCCACGGCGCGTCGAAATACACCAACTGGAAGCGCGGCCTGCAGGGCGTGCCCGACCTGATGGGGGTGCGCTGGCTGGTGTTGCGCGCGCGCGTCGCCCGGATCGAGGAGGCGCAGTGAACATGTTGTCCGACTGGTTTGCCGAACATGGCTGGATCGAGGTCGTCTGGCTGACGATCGGTTTTCTCGCGCAGGCGATGTTCTCCGCGCGGTTTCTCGTGCAGTGGATCGCCAGCGAAAAGGTCCGCAAGTCCATCGTGCCCGAAGCCTTCTGGTATTTCTCCGCCGGTGGCGGCGCGATGCTTCTGGCCTATGCGATCTATCGTCAGGATCCGGTTTTCATCCTCGGCCAGGCCTTCGGCCTGATGGTCTATGCGCGCAACATCTATTTCATCTGGAGCGAACGGCGCGCGGGCGAGCCGGGCCATGAAAGCTGACCGCCACTGGATCGCGGCGATCCTTCTGTGGGCCGCGGCGCAGGTCGCGTGGCGCTTTGCCCAAGGCCCGTCATTGGAGCTGGACGAGGCCGAGGCGTTCTACCATGCGCGCCATCTCGCGCTTGGCTACAACGCGCAGCCGCCCTTGTATTTCTGGCTGCAATGGGCCGCCTTCCAGCTGGCGGGCGACGGCATCCTCGCGCTCGCGCTTCTGAAGAACGCGCTTCTCGCCATGGGCGGGCTGGCGCTTTACGCGATGCTGCGGCGGCTGCGCCCGCCCTTCGAGGCCGGTCTTTGCGTGATGGCGCTCGGGCTCTTGCCGCAGGTGCTGTGGGAGGCGCAGCGCGCGCTGACCCATTCGGTGCTGGCCATTGCCATGTCGCTTGTGATCCTCGCGCTTGCGGACCGGCTGCTGCGCGGGCCGGGGCGGGCCGGGTCCGGCCTGTGGCTGGCCTTCGGCGTGGCGGCGGGGCTTGGCGTGATGTCCAAGTGGAACGTGGCGCTGTTGCCGGTGGCGATCGCGGTGGCTGTTTTGCTCCGGCCCGAATGGCGCGCGCGGGTCTCGCCTTCGGGCGCGCTCTGCGCCCTTGGGGCGGCGCTGGCGGTCGTGGCCGCGCCGTTGTGGTGGGTGCTGCAAAATCCGGCGACGGCGGGGGGATCGTTGCACAAGCTGGGCATCGAGGAGACGGCGCCGCTTACGCGCGCGCTCGAAGGTCTGGGCAGCCTTGCGTCGGCATGGCTGGCATTTTGCGGCCTCGTGCTGCTGGTGGTGATCGCGATCGCGCTGGCGACGCGCGGCCGGGCCCGCTGGCGACCCGATGCGCAGTCGCGGCTGATGATCGCGGTGATGCTGGCGGGCGCGGCGCTGCTGGCGGCCGGTCTCGTCGCCGGGGGCGCCACCGAGGTCAAGGATCGCTGGCTGCTGCCGGTGGCGCTGTTTGCGGGGCCGGTGGCGGCGCTTTGGGCGCTCGACCGGCTCGGGGCGGTCGGGCGACGGCGCATGGCGATCGGGCTGGCCGGTCTCTGGGCGCTCGCCTTCGCGCTATTGCCGGTCTCGGGCTGGGTCGATCCGGGCTATCGCGGCGCGGGCTTCCCGCAGCTGGCACGAGACATCGACGCGGCGCATCCCGGCCTGCCGATCGTCACCGACAGCATGTGGGCCGCCGGGAACCTGTCGATGATGCTGCCGGATCGGCCCGTGCATCTCGTGGCCGATGCCGGGCCCGGCCCGGCGCTGTGGATCTCGGGCCGGGGCGACGCGGTGGCGCTGGCGGCGGCGCAGGGGCGCGCGGCGGCGGCGCAGAACCTCCACGAGATGGAGCATGGCGGCGAACGCGCGGTCTTCGCGCTCGCCACCGAGGGCTGAGGGGGTCAGGACTTCGCGATCTGGGCGCGGATATCCGCAATCACCTCGAGCCACATCTCCTTGGTCTGCGCGCCCGGTACCGCGTGACGTTGCGCCACGATGAAGGTCGGCACGCTGGTCACGCCCATGTCGCGGCTATGCGCGTCGCGGGCGCGGATGTCGTCGAGATCGGCATCGCTTTCGAGAAGGCGGCGCACCACGGAGGCGTCCATCTCGATGCCGTCGGCGATATCGGCGAGCACGTCATGATCGCCGATATCGCGGCCTTCGGTGAAATAGGCCTTGAACAGCGCGTTCACCGCTGCCGTCTGCCGCCCCTCGATCCCGGCCCAATGGATGAGCCGATGCGCGTCGAGCGTGTTGGGCGTGGTCGCGATCCGGTCGAGATTGAGGTCGAGCCCCGCGGCCTCGGCGCGCTCCACCACCGGCGCATAGGCCTGCGCCGCGCCCTCGCGTCCGCCGAACTTGGCTTCGAGATAGGCGCGCCGGTCGATGCCGCCCGCCGGCATGTCGGGGTTGAGCTGGAACGGGTGCCATTCGATGGTGAAGGGGTGGTCGGGCTCTTCCATCAGCGCGGCGTCGAGACCGGCCTTGCCGATCCAGCACCACGGGCAGATCGGGTCCGAGAGAATATCGAGTTTCACCATGGCGCGGCCTCATTCCTGTGTCGCCCTGCAGCTAGACCCGCGCAACCGCTGTTGCAAGCTTGCCGCGCCCGCGTGTATGCCCGGCACCATGTCCACCACCACGCCCCGCCCCGGATCGCTGATCCGCATCGCCCGCGAGAACGGCACCTCCGAAACCGCGCCGCCGCTCGATCTCGGCGCGCGGGTGCGCGACCTGCGCCGCGCGCAGGGCTGGACGCTGGAACAGGCGGCCCGGCAGGCCGGTCTCGCGCGCTCCACGCTGTCCAAGATCGAAAACGGGCAGATGTCGCCGACCTATGACGCGCTCAAGAAGCTGGCGCAGGGTCTGGGCATTTCCGTGCCGCAGTTGTTCACGCCGCCGCGCCGCGACCAGGTCATGGGCCGCATGGTCACCACCCGCTCGGGCGAGGGCAAGGCGCAGATCACCGCGACCTACGAGCACGAATTGCTCGCCGAAGCGCTCAAGGTGAAGAAAATGCTGCCGTATCGCGCGCGTGTGCGGGCGCGCGCCTTCGAGGAGTTCGACGGCTGGGTCCGCCATGACGGCGAGGAGTTCCTCTACGTGCTCACCGGCACGATCCGGCTGCTCACGGAATTCTACGAGCCGGTCGAGATGAAGCGCGGCGACAGCGCCTATTACGATGCCGCCATGGGTCACAACGTGATCTCGACCAGCCCCGAGGACGCGACCATCCTGTGGGTCACGTCGCTCGACTGAAGATCAGTTGTCGTTGCGCCCGTCCTTGCTGTCGTCGTCGCCGAACTCGGAATCGTCGCTATAGGCGTCCTCGCCGGGATGCATCGACTTGGCCGAGGCGATGATGCGTTCGTTGTCGCGGGTCTCGTCCATCATCGCGTCGGCAGGGTCGGTGCCTTCGAGCCATTCCGACACCTCGTCGCGCGCGTCCTCGCGGCTCATGCCGGTCACGTCGCACAGATGGTCGAGGAACGGGCCCAGCTCGCCCTCGGTCGCCTCGACCTCGTCGGAATCGAGATCCGGCCATTCCGTCAAGATGTTCGGCACGAAGGCGTGCCAGTGCTTGGCCACGTGGCTCCATTTCATCGCGGGTCTCCTCATGCTGCCCGATGTCTTGTTGCGGCAACGGCAACGGGGCGGGCCGGGTTCCGGTCCGCCCCGCCGGGCCGCAGGACGCGGGCGCCGTTCAGAGCGCCATGTCGACCACGCCGAGACCGAGCTGCGCGGTGCCGACCGCGGCGTTGCCGGCCATGCGCACCGGCGTGCAGGCGGCCATCAGGGCGAGCGCCGCGGCCATCACCACGACCCGCTTCATTGATCGCTCTCCGCCGTCGCGCCCGTCTCTTCGTGCCACCAGACATCGGGCTGCCAGCCCGGCCAGTCGCCGAAGACCGGGATGGTCTCGGGGTGGTGCAGGTCGGCGTCATAGGCGATGCGGCTGATGTTCCACTGGTAGATCGGGATCGCGTAGCGCCCGGTGGTCAGAACCCGGTCGAGCGCCTTGGTCGCGGCGACGAAATCATCCTGGCTCTCGGAGGTGAGCAGCAGGTCGATCAGCCCGTCCACCGCCGGGTTCTTCACACCCATGGCGTTGCGCCCGCCCGGCGTGTCGGCGGCCTCTTCGCCCCAATAGGCGTATTGTTCGTTGCCCGGCGACAGCGACAGACCGCGACGGAAATACGTCATGTCGAAATCATAGGCGTCGGTGCGTTCCTTGAACTGGGCGCTGTCGACCGTTGTGACGCTGGGGGTGATGCCGATGCGTTCGAGCGCCTGCACATACATGTCGATGATCGACGCGTTTTCCGAGCCGCCGGTTTCGAGCAGGATGTCGAAGCTGAAGGGCTCGCCGGTCGCCTCGTTGGTCAGCGCGCCGTCCTGGATCACCCAGCCCGCGCTCGACAACAGCGCCAGCGCTGCCGCCGTGCCCTTGCGGTTGCGCTCGGAGCCGTCGCTGACGGGCAGGGCGTAGCCCTCCAGCGCGCCGGGCAGGAGATGCTCCTCGAAGCGCATCAGGAATTCCTTCACCCGGCCCTCGGCGGGGCCGTGCTCCATCCCGAGCGGCGAGTTCGAGAAATAGGAGGTGATGCGCGGCTGCGCGCTGCCGGTCATCGCCTCGTTGATGAACTCGAAATTGAACGCCTCGATCATCGCCTGGCGCACGCGCCAATCCTCGAACACGTCGCGGCGTGAATTCATCACGAAGCCGGTCATGCCCGAGGGCCGCCCGTGCTGCAGTTCCTCCAGCACGACCTCGCCCGAGCGCGCGCGCGGGAAATCATACTGGCTTTCCCAGCGCGCGACGTTGAATTCGCGGGTGAAATTCGTCTCCCCGGTCTTGAACGCCTCGAAGGCCGCCGTCTCGTCTCCGAAGAATTCAAGCCGGATCTCGTCGAGCACGTTGGTGCCGCGGCGGAACGGGATGTCGGCGCCCCAGTAGTCGGGGTTGCGCTTGAGCGAGATGTAACGGCCCGCCTCGAAATCCTCGATCACGTAGGGCGCCGAGGTGATCGGGATGGTGTCGAGCCCGCTTTCGGCGAACGCCTTGTCCTGCCATTGCGCCTTCTTGAGGATCGGCCGCATCCCGGCGAGCAGCGCCAGTTCGCGGTCGGGCGTGTTGAAGGTCAGCCGGACCTTGCGCGCGCCGGTCTCCTCGATGCTGTCCACCTTGGACCAGAAGCCGTGGTAGCGCGGATGCCCTTCGGTGCCGAGCGTCTCGAACGACCAGATCACGTCTTCGACCGTGACCGGGCTGCCATCCGAGAATGCAGCCTCCGGGTGCAGCGTGAACTCGACCCAGCTGCGATCGGACGCGGTTTCGACCGATTCCGCGAGCAGGCCATACAGGGTGAAGGGTTCGTCGAGCGTGCGGCCCATCAGGCTTTCGCCGATCAGGTAGCTCAGCTGCCAGGGCACAGACCCCTTCAGGATATAGGGATTCAGGCTGTCGAAGCTGCCGACCTCGGCGGTGGCCATGCGTCCGCCGGTGGGCGCGTCGGCATTGGCATAGGGAAGGGCGGTAAAGCCTTCGGGCAGCGCCGGTTCCCCGTACATGGAGATGCCGTGGCTCGGTTCGGCGAGAGCTGCGCCACTGCTCAGCAACATTGCAAGTGTGCCGTTGCGCAAGGTTCTGAAAATAGACGATGTCATCTCGACGGAGGCCCCCTGTCGGTTCGGTTTTCTGACCAGACTTATAGTTGAAGAAGACCGTATAGCCCCCCCTGATCTTTATCAAACTTTTAGCTTGGAGGACGGCGGTGAAAGGCTTATAAGGGACTCACTGCTCGATAGGTTTCTTGCCTGTATGAAACCTGCCTCATAACTCAGCGCCCGCCTCGTGCGGGCGTTTTTTTTGTCCTGAGGCTTGGTGCGATTCGCTCCAAAGCAGAGCGGCGACCCCAGGCTCCCGAGTCGCCAGCTGTTCGAGCGATGCATTTGCAGTGCGCTTTTATCAAGGGTTTATCGTCGATTACCCCTCGCTTTTCGGGGCCGAGACTGCACAATCTCCATCATGTGCCGACAGGGAGGACACCGATCATGCAACTGCGAGGCAAGACCGCGATCGTCACGGGATCGAATTCCGGAATCGGGTTGGGAATCGTCCGCGAGCTGGCCCGCGCCGGGGCCGACGTGGTGCTCAATTCCTTCACCGACCGCGCCGAGGATCATGCCCTTGCGCGGGAAATTGCCGACACCCATGGGGTGAGCGCCCGCTACATCGCCGCCGATCTGTCGGATGGCGAGGCGGCGCGCGGGCTGATCGAGACGGCCGGGCGCTGCGACATCCTCATCAACAATGCCGGCATCCAGCACGTTGCCCCGATCGAGGCGTTTCCGGCCGCCAAGTGGGACGCGATCATCGCGATCAACCTCACTTCGGCTTTTCACACCACCGCCGCCGCATTGCCGATGATGCGCGCCAATGGCTGGGGCCGGGTGATCAACATCGCCAGCGCCCACGGGCTTACCGCGTCGCCCTACAAGGGCGCCTATGTCGCGGCCAAGCACGGCATCGTCGGCTTTACCAAGGTCACCGCGCTCGAAACCGCGCGCGAGCCGATCACCGCCAACGCGATCTGTCCGGGCTACGTGCTGACGCCGCTCGTGGAGGCGCAGATCCCCGACCAGATGAAAACCCACGGCATGGACCGCGAGACGGTGATCCGCGAGGTGATGCTGGAGCGTCAGCCGTCGAAGGAATTCGCCACCACCGAGCAGCTCGGCGGCACCTGCGCCTTTTTGTGTTCGGACGCCGCGGCGCAGATCACCGGCACCACGATCAGCGTCGATGGCGGCTGGACCGCGCTGTGATCCGGCTCAGCCTCGCGCTGCAGGGCGGGGGCGCGCATGGTGCCTTCACATGGGGCGCGCTGGACCGGCTGCTCTGCGAAGAGGATATCGAGATCGCCGCCATCTCGGGCACCTCGGCGGGGGCGATGAACGCGGTCGCGCTCAAGGCCGGGCTGGTGCGCGGCGGGCGCGAGGGCGCCCGCGCGAACCTTGCCTGGTTCTGGGGCCGGATCGGGGCGGTCACGGATGCGCGCTGGTCGGACTGGATCTCGGCGCTGGCGCCGACCGCGCCGGCGCTGGCGCGCGCCATCGAATGGTCGCCGGCCTTCCGCGCCATGGAGGCCACCGCCCGGCTCATGTCGCCCTATGCCTACGGGCCGATGCTGCGCAATCCGTTGTCGCGCATTCTCGCCGAGATCCGCTTCGACGAGCTGCGCGGGGCCGAAGACCCGCAGCTTTTCGTGGGCGCCACCAATGTCCGCTCGGGCAAGATCCGTGTCTTCTCGGGTGAGGAGCTGTCGGTCGAGGCGGTGCTGGCCTCGGCCTGCTTGCCGACCCTGTTCCGCGCGGTCGAGATCGACGATCCGGCGACCGGGCGGCGCGAGGCTTACTGGGATGGTGGATACACCGGGAATCCCGCACTTTTCCCTTTATATGACAAGAGTTTGCCGGACGATGTTCTGATCGTGAACATCAACCCGCTCTACCGGGACGACGTGCCGGATGACAGTCTCGCGATCCAGAACCGGATCAACGAGATCAGCTTCAATTCCTCGCTGCTGCGCGAATTGCGCGCCATCGATTTCGTGCGCCGCCTGATCGCGACGGACCGGCTGCCGGCGGGCGCGATGAAACGGGTGCTGGTCCACATGGTGAGCGACGACGCGCTGATGAACGATCTCAACAGCGCGACCAAGACGATCCCGGCCCCGGTGATCCTCGCGCGGCTGCGCGCGGCCGGAGAGGCGGCCATGGACCGCTTTCTCGCCGCGCACAAACCCGATCTCGGCCAAAGGGACACGGTCGATCTGCGGGCGATGTTCGCCTAGATCAGCCGTCCGTGCCGGTCCGCAGCGACGGCGCTTCGGGCGTGGCCTTGGCCATGCGGTCGGGCGGCGTGACGAGCCCGGCCGAAATCACCAGCTTGGCCGCGTCCTCGACCGCCATGTCGAGCACGATCACGTCTGTGCGCGGCAGGAACAGCAGGAATCCCGATGTCGGGTTCGGCGTGGTCGGCAGGAACACGGTGACGATGTCGCCTTCTGGCGGCAGCTTGCGCGCCACCTCGCCCTTGGCCTGCGTCGAAATGAAGGCCAGCGCCCAGAGCCCCTTGCGCGGGTATTCTATCAGGCAGGCCTGGTCGAAGCTGGTTTCGGTCTGCGCGAACACCGTCTCGGCGATCTGCTTGAGCCCCGAATAGACCGAGCGCACCACGGGCATCCGCGCCACGAGGCTTTCGCCGATCCGCAGCAGGCTGCGTCCGACGAAGCCCTTGGCCAGCGCGCCGACGAGAAAGGTGAACAGGATGAAGAAGATCACCCCGACGCCACGCAGGTTGATCCCGATATATTGCTCGGGGTTGAAGCGGTCGGGCACGAAGGGCAGCACCCAGCCGTCGATCCAGCCGACCACGGCCCAGATCAGCCAGACGGTCAGCGCAATCGGCGCGATCACCACGACACCGGCGATGAAGTTGTTGCGCAGCATGCCGATCAGCCGCCGCCGCCGGGGCGGCTCGCTCTGGGTCGGCGGCAGGATCGGGTGGCGTGTCACGGGCGGCTCGTCCTTCAAGCGCACGGCAAGGGCTTGGGCCTATCTATGCGCCCGCGCCCGTCCCGGCAATGGGGCAGGCGCGGGCGGCTGCTCAACCGCGCCGTTTGCCCAGTTCCACGGCGATCGCCGCACCAAGCCGCGCATTGTTGAGCACGAGCGCGATGTTGCTTTCGAGCGAGCGGCCCCCGGTCAGCTCGAAGATGCGGCCCAGAAGGAAGGGCGTCACCGATTTGGCGGCGATGCCCTGCGTCTCGGCCTCCGCGAGCGCCTGTTCGATCACCGGGCGCAGCTCATCGGCCGGGATCTCGGCCTCGGCCGGGATCGGGTTGGCGACGAGCTGGCCGCCATCGAGCCCCATGGCGGCGCGCATCCGCATCGCGCTCGCGATTTCGGCGGCGCTGTCCATGCGCAGCGGCGCGGGCATGTCGGAGGTCGCCGACCAGAAGGCGGGCAGCATGTCCTGCCCGTAGGCGATCACCGGCACGCCGAGCGTCTCCAGCACCTCGAAGGTTTTCGGCAGGTCGAGGATCGCCTTGGCCCCCGCCGCCACGACCGTCACGGCGGTCTTCGACAATTCGTGCAGGTCGGCGGAGATGTCGAAGCTCTCCTCGGCGCCGCGATGCACGCCGCCGATGCCGCCCGTGGCGAACACCTCGATGCCCGCGAGCCGTGCCGCGATCATCGTCGCCGCCACCGTGGTCGCGCCATTGCCGCCGCGCGCGAGGCAGGCGGCGAAATCGGCGCGCGACAGCTTGGCCACGTCCTTGGCCTGGCCGAGCCGGTCGAGCTGGTCTTCGGTCAGGCCGACATGCAGACGGCCATCGAGGATCGCGATGGTCGCGGGCACCGCGCCATGGTCGCGGATCTCGGCCTCGACCCGGCGCGCCGTCTCGACGTTCTGCGGGAACGGCATGCCATGGGTGATGATCGTGCTTTCGAGCGCGACGAGGGGGCGGCCTTCGGCGCGGGCGTCGGCGACCTCGGGGGAGTAATGGATGTCGATCACAGCGGGTTGTCTCCGGATACGTAGGTGGCAGCGGCGGCCAGGGCGCGGGACAGGGCGGCTTCGGCCCCCATGCCTTCGGCCTCGGACGCGATATGGGCGGCCATGAAGGTGTCGCCCGCGCCTGTGACGCGGGTGACGAGCACCTCCGGCGGGGTCTGGGTGAAAACCGTGTCGGCGGTCGCCACCGTCGCGGCGCGGCCGCCATCGGTGACGAGCGCGCGATGCGCGCCACGCGCCACCAGAGCGCGCGCCGCGGCCTCGGATGTCTCGAACGTGGCATGGCACAAGAGCCCCGCCTCTTCGAGATTGACATAGAGCGTCGCGGTGGGGTGGCCCATCAGCGCCAGCAGCCGCTCGGCCTTGCCGGGGCTGGCAGGCGCCACGCGCAGGTCGGCATGCGCGAAAAGGTCCGAACCCGCGATCTGCGCCAGAAGCTCGGTGGTCAGGTTGCCGTCGAGCGCCACCAGCCCGGTCCAGGGCGCCTCGGCGCTGCCGAGCCGCCCGTCGCCCATCGGGCGCAGGATCTTGTCGCCCGCCTGTTCGAGCGAATGCGCGTCGGCGACGGCGGCGATCAGGCCGTTCGCGCCCTCGATCGCCATGTAGATGTCGGTCGGCAGATCCTCGGAGCGGTAGAGGTGATCCACCGTCATGCCCATGCGTTCGGCCTCGGCGGCCAGCTCGTCGCCTTCGGCATCGCGGCCCAGCGCGCTCAGAAGCGCCGGGCGCAGGCCGAAACGCACCAGCGTCATGGCGATGTTCATGGCGACGCCGCCGGGCAGGCGGTGGATGCGGCCGGGCACGTCGGAGCCCACGCGCATATGGCTGGCGGTGCGGCCGATCACGTCCCACAGGACGGAGCCGATGCACAGGATGTCGGGTGTTTTCTCGGTCATGAACCGGGTCTGCCGCAGCCCCGCGCCCCGGTCAATCGGGAACGGCGAAGCTCAGCGCCGCCCAGAGGCTTTCCCATACGGCACCGGTCTCGGTGGCCAGCACCTCGGCAGGTTCGCGCAACACCACGGCATTGGCGAGATAATCATGCCCGGTCTCGACCGGCAGCACCGCCACGCCCTCGGCGTCGGTGCGGTGCAGCGTCAGCTCGACCGCGCCGTCGGGGCCGCGCGCGAACAGCTCGACCTGCGCGTCGGCGCGCGGGGCCTCGTCGTAAAAGAGCTGCACGCGGAGCCCCTCGGCCAGATCCCCGGCATAGGGGTTGTCGAGCGCCACGATCTCGGTGGCGAGCCCGAGCCGCGCATCCGCGCCTTGCGCCTCACCCACGCCGATCAGCGCCTTGGAATAGCGGGTGAACGTCTCCTTGAACCCGGTCTCGGGCAGGCCGCGCGCGGCATGATCCGCCGCCACCGCGCCGAGACCCTTGTGCGCGACGAAGCGGTCGAACACCGCCCGGTCGTCATAGGTGACGAGGCTTGGCTTCGAGACATAGGCCGCGATCAACAGCCCCTCGGAGGGCGCGGCCATCCGAAGCGCGGGCCGGGCGCCGAGCCGGCCTTCGACCGGCTGGGACGCGCCGTCCAGGTGCAGCGTGAAGCTTTCGAAGCGTTGCGGAAGAAAGGCATAGCGGATGCCATCGAACCGGTCGCCGTTGACAAGATCGGCCCGGATCATATCGTTCGCGTCGATCTGCCAGTCGATTGGTTCGATCCAGAACTCATGCGCCACGGCGGGCGTGGACAACAAGGCGAGGCAGGCGATTATGACACGCATTCGAAGGCTCCTGAAATTGCGGGCGAGGGTGACCCTCGCCGCGCTGCTGTCAAGTCTCATCACCCTGATGGCCGGATCCGCCGTCGCGCACGAGGTGCTGCCCGCCATCGCCGACATGGAGCGGCAGGGCGACCGGCTCGAGTTCACCGTCGAGGCGCCGCTCGAAGGCTATGTCGCGGGGATCGATCTCGGTGCTGTGGCCGATACCGACGCCGCCCCCGAAGCCGGAAATTATGACACGCTGCGCGCGCTCGGCGCGCAAGAGATGGAGGCGCGGTTCCGCGCCTTCTGGCCCGACATGGCCGGACGCATCGAGATTATTGTCGACGGCGCGCGCATCCCCCCCGTGCTCGATGCGGTCGAGGTGCCCGCGCCGGGCGACATCACGCTGCCGCGTCCCGCGACGCTGCGTTTTCACGCATCGCTGCCCGATGGCGCCGAAACGGTGCAGGTCGGCTGGGATACGGGTTTCGGCACGCTGGTGCTGCGCCAGCAGGGGGTCGAGAAACCCTATGACGGCTATCTGGAGGGTGGTGCGCTGTCGGACCCGATCCGGCTTGCGGGCGGCGATCAGGCCAGCGCGTGGGAAAGCTTCGTGGCCTACATCCCCGTCGGCTTCGACCACATCCTACCCAAGGGGCTCGATCATATCCTGTTCGTGCTCGGCCTGTTCTTTCTCGCCGCAAGGCTGCGCCCGCTCTTGTGGCAGGTCTCGGCCTTCACGCTGGCGCATACGGTGACGCTGGCGCTTGCGGCCTTGGGCTATGTCTCGGTGCCCGCCTATATCGTCGAGCCGCTGATCGCGGCCTCGATCGCCTTCGTGGCGCTGGAGAACATCTTCTTCCCGCGTCTCGGCCTCTGGCGCCCGCTGGTGGTGTTCGGCTTCGGCCTGCTGCACGGGCTCGGCTTTGCCAGCGTTCTGGGCGAATTCGGCCTGCCCGACGGCTCCTTCGTTCCGGCGCTGATCGGCTTCAACATCGGTGTGGAGTTGGGCCAGCTCACGGTGATCGCCATCGCCTTCATCGTGGTCGGCCTGGCGTGGAAGCGCGACTGGTATCGCCAGGTCGTGGCGGTCCCGGCCTCGGCGGCGATCGCGCTGATCGGTGCCTACTGGGTGGTCGAACGCACGATGCTCTGAAGGATCAGAGCCACAGATCGGCGAGGCAGCGGCCGTCGGGGGGCATCCCCTCGAACGCGCCGCGCCCGTCGAACCGGCGCAGGGGAACGGTGTCGACGGCCTCCGGGGCCCCGAGCCGCAGATTGACCGCGACCCGCCTGCGCCCGTCGGGCGACGCCTCCACGGCGCGCCAATACCCCACGCAGCCGCAATCCGGGCAGAAGTGAAAGCCAAGGCCCCGGTCGCCCCACAGATAGGCGCGGGCCGGCCCGCTCAGGCGGATCTCCTCGCCCTCGTGCCCATAGGCCCAGATCGCACCATAGCGGCGGCAGACCGAGCAATTGCAGACCGTGCCCGATCCGGGCACGCCGTCAAAGCTCCAGCGCAGCGCGCCGCAATGGCATTCGCCGGTCAGCATCATCGGATCTCCTTCGGGTTCGAACCTAACCGGACCATGTCTTTCATGACATGAAAAAAACGGCGCCCGGTCTCCCGGGCGCCGTTCCTGTCTTGCGTCGATGCGGGGTCGTCAGCGTTCGGGCATCAGCCCCTTGGGGCTGAAGCGCAGCACCGCCAGCAGGATGATCCCCATGGTCATCAGCCGCATCTGCGCCGCCGAATCCGTGAGATGCCCGCGCAGCCAGCTGTCGGCGGCCATGCCCGAGGTGATCAGCTCCATCGCCCAGAGCCCCAGCGGCTCGACCATCACCCACAGCCACCAGATCAGGAAACCGCCAAGCACGGCACCGTAATTGTTGCCCGACCCGCCGACGATCACCATGACCCAGACGAGGAAGGTAAAGCGCAGCGGCTGGTAGGAGCCCGGCGTCAGCTGGCCGTCGAGCGTCGTCATCATCGCGCCGGCGATGCCACAGACGGCGGAGCCGAGGATGAACACCTGAAGATGCCGCGCGGTGACGTTCTTGCCCATGGCGCTCGCCGCGATCTCGTTGTCACGGATCGCGCGCATCATCCGGCCCCAGGGCGAGGCCAGCGCTCGCTGCGCGAGGAACAGGATCGCGATCAGCACCACGGCGAAGAGGCCCGAATAGAGGATCTTGACCCACAGCGTCGAGGCGGTGACGGGATCGAGCCCGTAACCCGCCGCGGCCTCGACGAAGCCCGCGTCGCGCTGCAGGTCGACCTCGTAGGGCACGGGCCGGGGCAGGCCGACCACGTTTTTGACGCCGCGCGACAGCCAGTCCTCGTTCTTCAGCACCGCGATCACGATCTCGGCGATGCCGAGCGTCGCGATGGCGAGGTAGTCCGAGCGCAGGCCGAGCGCCGCCTTGCCGATGATCCATGCCGCACCGGCGGCGAGAAGACCGCCCACCGGCCACGCGACGATCACCGGCAGGCCGAGACCGCCGAGATAGCCCGAAAGCGACGGGTTGATCGCCTCGATCGCGTTCACTGCCGGATCGAGCGCCGCGCGGAACAGGAAGAAGCCGCCGATCAGCAGCGCCAGCATCACCATCGCGCGCATCTGCCCGCCGATCTTGCGCTTCCAGACCTGCACGGCGGCGATCAGCACCGCGGCGCCCAGCGCCAGCGCGCCCAGAAGCCGAAGACCACCGGCGTTCCAGCCCTCCACCACCGGTGGCTGCGCCACGAGCACGGCGGCCAGGCCACCGAGCGCCACGAAGCCCATGACACCGACGTTGAACAGCCCCGCAAAGCCCCATTGCAGGTTCACGCCGAGGCTCATGATGGCCGAGATCAGCCCCATGTTGAGGATGGTCAGCGCCAGGTTCCAGCCTTGGAAGACGCCGGTGAGGACGATCAGCAGCGCCATCCCGGCATAGAGAAGAAAGCCACGCGCGGTCATACGGACTGTCCCTTGAAGAGGCCGGTGGGCTTGAACAGCAGCACGATGATCAGGATCGCGAAGCTCACGGCGAATTTGTAATCGGTGGAGAGAAGCTGCACGAGCCCCGAGGGTTCGAGGTTCTCGGGCATCAGGTAGACCAGCACCTTCTTCCACGCATAGGTGATCAGCACCTCGGAAAAGGCGATGACGAAGCCGCCCGCGATGGCGCCCAGCGGGTTGCCCAGGCCGCCGACGATGGCGGCGGCGAAGATCGGCAGCAGCAGCTGGAAGTAGGTGAAGGCCTTGAACGACTTGTCGAGACCGTAGAGCACGCCCGCCGTGGTGGCGAGCGCCGCCACGATCAGCCATGTCACGGCGACGACCCGCTCGGGATTGATGCCCGACAGGAGCGCGAGATCCTCGTTGTCGGAAAAGGCGCGCATCGACTTGCCGGTGCGGGTCTTGTTGAGGAACCAGAACAGCAGCGCCACCGCGATCGCCGCCGTCACCAGCGTGATCAGCGTGGTCGAGCGCAGCGCGAGGCCCTCGTCGAGGCCGGTCATTTCCTTGAACTCGCGGGCATTGATGACGAAGCGCGCGCCATCGGCGAAGTTCACGTCACCCACGCCGATGATGAAGCGCACCAGCCCGTTCATCACGAACATCACGCCGATCGACACGATGACCAGCACCACCGGCGCGGCCTTCTGCTTGCGGTAGAAGCGGTAGATCGCGCGGTCGGTGCCCAGCAGAAGCAGGCCGGTGATGGCGATGCCGATCGGCAGGGCGATCAGCGCGGTCGGCAGGAAGCCAAAGCTGATGCCGATGGATTGCAGCCCCCATGTGACGAGGATCGTGGCCATCGTGCCGAAGGCCATGGTGTCGCCATGGGCGAAGTTGGAAAAGCGCAGGATGCCGTAGATCAGCGTCACGCCGAGCGCGCCGAGCGCCAGCTGCGCGCCATAGGCGGCGCCGGGGATCAGCACGAAGTTCGACAGCGCGACGATCGCGTTGAGAAAATCGGTCATGTCTCAGCCCCCCAGGAAGGTGCGGCGCACCTCGTCATCGGCCATCAGCTCGGCCCCGGTGCCGGTATAGGCGTTGGCGCCCTGCACCAGCACATAGCCGGTATCGGCGATCTCGAGCGCTTGGCGCGCGTTCTGCTCGACCATCAGGATGGTGATGCCCGCGCGGGCGACCTCGATGATCCGGTCGAACAGCTCGTCCATGACGATGGGACTCACGCCCGCCGTCGGCTCGTCGAGCATCAGCACCGAGGGCTGGGTCATCAGCGCCCGGCCCACGGCGACCTGCTGGCGCTGGCCGCCCGACAATTCGCCCGCCGCCTGACGGCGTTTGTCGCGCAGGATCGGGAACAGGTCATAGACCTGCTCGATCGTGGGGCGGATGTCGTCGCGGCGCAGGAACGCGCCCATCTCGAGGTTCTCCTCGACCGTCATCGACGGAAAGATGTTGGAGGTCTGCGGCACGAAGGCCATGCCCTTGGCGACCCGGTCCTGCGGGGAGAGGTGCGTGATGTCCTCGCCGCCGATGCGCACGGAGCCCGACCGCAGGTTCAGCATGCCGAACACCGCCTTCATCGCGGTGGATTTCCCGGCGCCGTTGGGCCCGACGATCACCGCGATCTCGCCCTTGTCGACCGACAGCGTGCAGCCATGCAGGATGTCCGCGCCGCGCCCGTAGCCGCCGGTCATCGCCTCACCGATCAGATGCGGCTCAGCCATTGCGGTTCACCATTCCCGAAATACGCAAATTCCGTCCCCTCATGCCGTCTCACCGACGGTCTTGTTCTTGAGCCCGGTGCCGAGATAGGCCTCGATCACCGCCTCGTTCTTCATGATGTTGTCGGCAGAGCCTTCGGCCAGCACCTTGCCCTCGGCCATGACGATCACCGGATCGCAGAGCCGCCCGATGAAATCCATGTCGTGCTCGATCACGCAGAAGGTATAGCCCCGCTCCTTGTTGAGCCGGATGATCGCGTCGCCGATCGTGTTCAGAAGCGTCCGGTTCACGCCCGCGCCGACCTCGTCGAGAAACACGATCTTGGCGTCGACCATCATCGTGCGGCCCAGCTCCAGAAGCTTTTTCTGCCCGCCCGAAAGGTTGCCCGCGCGTTCGTCCGCCAGATGTGAAATCGTCAGGAATTCAAGAACTTCGTCTGCCTTCTTCGCCAATTCGCGTTCCTGCGCCGCGATCTTGCCGCGGCCGAACCACGCGTTCCACAGCGTTTCGCCATGCTGGCCCTCGGGCACCATCATCAGGTTCTCGCGCACCGTCATCGACGAAAACTCGTGCGCGATCTGGAAGGTGCGCAGCAATCCCTTGTGGAACAGCTCGTGCGGCGGCAGGCCGGTGATGTCCTCGCCATCCATGGTGACGCGGCCCGATGTCGGTGGAAGCCTGCCGGCTATGACGTTGAACAGCGTGGTCTTTCCCGCGCCGTTGGGGCCGATGAGCCCGGTGATCGAGCCGGTCTCGATCCTGAGGCTCGCGCCATCAACAGCATGAAAGCCGCCAAAATGGCGGTGAAGGTTCTCGACGGTGATCATTTGGTCCCCGATTGGCCAAGTTTCCCTTTTATGTCAGGGGTCTGGGCCGTGTTATTGTTACGGGATGCGCCGCGCCCGGGACGGGGCGCGGCGCGGCTTGGATCAGCGGAAGCCGACGGTTTCGATGGCGCCGTCCTTGATCTCGATTTCCTTGAAGGTGCCGGCGCTCTCGCCCGGCTCGATGAACTCGACGGCGGTGGCGCCGACATAGTCGATCTCCTCGCCGGCCTCGATCAGCTCGAGCGCGCGGCCCAGCTCACCCGGCAGGATCTGCTCGCCGGGCGCGTTGGCGATGTCCATGATCTCGCCCGCGTAATCGGAGGCCGAGGTCGAGCCCGCCTTGGCCATGGCGAGGATCATCAGGGCTGCGGCATCATAGCTTTCGCCGGTATAGATGCCGGTCGGGTTGATGCCCGCCCCGGTCGCCATTTCCTGGAAGATGGCGGTGCCTTCGCTGTCCGACCCCGGCAGCTGGCCGAAGGAGCCGTCGAGCCCCGAGCCGAGATCGTCGACGATCTGCTGGCCGATCATGCCGTCGGGCAACACGAAGGTGTCGAAGGCGCCGCTGTCGAGCGAGGCCTGGATGATGCCCTTGCCGCCCTGATCGGTGTAGCCCGCGACGACGAGCACTTCGCCGCCCGCGGAGGCGAGCGAGGCGACCTCGGCGGAGTAGTCGGCCTTGCCGTCCTCATGCGCCGCCGTGATGGTGACGCTTCCGCCATCGGCCTCGAAGGCCTTCTGGAAGCTGTCGGCCAGACCCTTGCCATAGTCGTTGTTGGTGTAGGTCAGCGCCACCTCGGAGATGCCGCGATCCATGATGACCTGGCTCATGATCTCGCCCTGGCGCGCATCCGACGGCGCGGTGCGGAAGAACATGCCGTCATCTTCGGCTTCGGACAGCGCGGGCGAGGTGGCCGAAGGCGAGATCATCACCACGCCGTTGGCGCGCGCGACGTTCTGCAGGATCGCGCCGGTGACGCCCGAGCAGTCGGCGCCCATGATGCCGGCGACGCCGTCATTGGTGACGAGACGCTCGGCCGCGGCGGTCGCGGCGGCGCTGTCGATGCAGGTGCTGTCGGCGCGGACGGCCTCGATCGTGGTGCCGCCCATGAAGGCGCCGGTCTCGTTGACCTCGTTGATGGCAAGCTCGGCGCCGCCCGCCATGTCGGGGGTGATCGATTCGAGCGGGCCGGTGAAGCCCAGGATGATGCCGATCTTGACCGGGCCGGAATGGCTCTCGGCCATGGCGGTGCCCGCGACGAGCGCGGTCGCGGCGGAAGCCAGCAGCAGTTTCTTCATGTTCGTCTCCCTGACGATTGATTATTATGAAGGCAGGCTAGACGCCGCTCATGCGAAAAGAAAGTGGTTGCGCGAGCTTGCCGTTGCGCCAAGAGCGGACCGCTCCGGGATGCGGTATGCTTGCCACGAAGACGCTCGCGTCATGGCAGAATGCGCGCCGTTTCATGCGTCTTTCGGTCTCGGGTTTCGGGCCTTTCGGCGTTCAGGTCGCCGCCGGACGCGCGCCATGGCTGCCGCGCTCGCGGTAGGGCGTGGTCTTGTAATGCGCGCGGTAGCATTTCGAGAAATGCGACGGGCTGGCAAAGCCGCAGGCCAGCGCCACGTTGATCACGCTCATGTCGGTCTGCATCAGCAGGTTGCGCGCGCGGCTCAGCCGCAGCTCCATGTAATACCGCTTGGGGCTGCGGTTGAGATAGCGCCGGAACAGCCGCTCCAGCTGGCGCGTCGACATGCCCGCCCGCTCGGCGAGGATGGCGGGGCTGATCGGATCCTCGATCGCCTTTTCCATCGCCTGGATCACCTGCGCGAGCTTGGGGTGGCGCACCCCGATCCGGGTGGGGGTCGAAAGCCGCTGCGTGTCCTGGTCGGTGCGGATCGCGGTATAGATGAGCTGATCGGCCACCGCGTTGGCGAGATCCTCGCCGTGATCGTCGGCGATCAGCTTGAGCATCAGGTCGATCGAGGCGGTGCCGCCCGCGGTGGTGATCCGCTTGCCGTCGATCACGAAGACCGAGCGGGTCAGCGTCACCTCTTCGAATTCCTCGGCAAAGCTGTCCTGGTTTTCCCAGTGGATCGTGGCGCGCTTGCCATCGAGCAGCCCAGCCTTGGCCAGCGTGTAGCCGGCGGTGCACAAGCCCCCCGTCACCACGCCGCGCCGCGCCTCGCGCCGCAGCCAGTTGAGCAGCCGCCTGGTGCTCGCGGCCTGCACGTCGACGCCGCCGCACAGCATCACCATGTCGTCGCGCGACAGCTCGTCGAGGTCCCTGTCGAGCTTGAAGACGGCGCCGTTCGAGCAGCTCGCCGTTTCGCCGCCATCCCCGGCCAGCACCCAACTGTAGATTTCGCGCCCGGCCATGCGGTTGGCGATGCGCAGCGCCTCGACCGCGCAGGCAAAGCACAGCATGGTGAAATTCGGCAACAGCACGAAGACGAAGCGCCGGGGGCGATCCGGGTCGCCGGGCGCGGCGGGGGAGGTCTTCAGGTCGTCGGTCATGGCGCGCTCGCGAAATCCGCGGCGCCGTGCCGCGATCAGACCGACCGAAACAGGTTTGCGCGCTCGCTTCAAGAGCCCCGGCCCGCAGCCGCCCCGAGGGTGGCATTTCGCGTTGGCCCTCCGCGCCATGCGCGCTATAGAGGCCGCCGAGATCCCCGAAGCCTCCATGGGAGCGAAGACCATGACCGATTGGAAAAAGGCCGACTGGCGCGCCAAGCCGCGGGTGCAGATGCCCGATTATACCGACGCGGAGCGCCTTGCCGCCGTCGAGGCGCGTCTTGGCTCGTATCCGCCGCTGGTCTTTGCGGGCGAGGCGCGCCGCCTGCGCGCCAAGCTCGCCGCCGCCGGGCGCGGCGAAGCCTTCCTGCTGCAGGGCGGCGACTGCGCCGAAAGCTTTGCCGCCTTCAACGCCGACCACATCCGCGACACCTTCAAGGTGATGCTGCAGATGGCCGTGGTGCTGACCTTCGGCGCCAAGGTCGAGGTGGTGAAGGTGGGTCGCATGGCCGGCCAGTTCGCCAAGCCGCGCTCGGCCCCGACCGAGACCGCCAACGGGCAGGAGTTGCCCTCCTACCGTGGAGATATCATCAACGGCTTCGACTTCACCCCCGAGGCCCGCATTCCCGACCCCGAGCGGATGCTGCAGGCCTACACGCAGGCGGCGGGCACGCTGAATCTGCTGCGCGCCTTTTCCACCGGCGGATATGCCGACGTGCACAAGGTCCACGCCTGGACGCTGGGCTTCATCGGCGCGCCCGAGGCCGAGAAATACCGCGACATGGCCAACCGCATCACCGATGCGCTCGACTTCATGGAAGCCGCCGGTATCCGTGACGAGGCCGCGCATGCGCTGCAGACGGTGGAATTCTTCACCTCGCACGAGGCGCTGCTGCTCGAATACGAAGAGGCGCTGACCCGCGTGGACAGCACCTCCGGCAAGTGGCTGGCGGGGTCGGGTCACATGATCTGGATCGGCGACCGCACCCGGCAGCCCGACGGCGCGCATGTCGAATTCGCCAGCGGCGTGCAGAACCCGATCGGCCTGAAATGCGGCCCCTCGATGACCACCGGCCACCTCAAGGCGCTGATGGCCAAGCTCAACCCGCAGAACGAGGAGGGCCGCCTGACCCTGATCGCGCGGTTCGGCGCGGGCAATGTCGGTGAACACTTGCCGCGGCTGATCAAGGCGGTGCAGGAAGAGGGCGCCAATGTCACCTGGTCCTGCGACCCGATGCATGGCAACACGATCAAGTCGTCCTCCGGCTACAAGACCCGGCCCTTCGACAGCGTGCTGCGCGAGGTGCGCGAATTCTTCGGCGTGCACAACGCCGAAGGGACGATCCCCGGCGGCGTGCATTTCGAAATGACCGGCGCCGACGTGACCGAATGCACCGGCGGCGTGCGCGCGGTGACCGACGAGGATCTGTCGGATCGTTACCACACCGCCTGCGACCCGCGTCTCAACGCGTCGCAATCGCTGGAGCTGGCCTTCCTCGTGGCCGAGGAGCTGTCGGCGCGCCGGGCCGGGATCCAGACCGCCGCCGCCGTCTGAGCCGAGCGGGCATCACCCGGCGAACATGCGACAGGGGGGCCTCGGGCCCCCCTTTTTCGTGCGGTCTTCGGCCCGCCTTCTGGCGTCAGGCGACCGGCTGCGGCGGGTCATTGTCCACGACCAGCCGCAGCCTCGGGGTGGGGGCGTGGGCGGGGGCGGTCGGCGCGCCGATCCGCACCGGCCCGGCAAAGCCGAAGCGCCGCGCGCGGCCCGGCAGCAAATCATGCAGCAAGGCCCCGATCATCTGCGGCGCGGCCCCCGGTTCGGGCCGCAGCGGCAGCAAAAGCAGCCATCCCGCGGCGCGGCCTTGCACCTGCAGGCGCGCCTGCAACGGAACCTTTGCGCCAAAGCCGTGTTCGAGCAGGTCCGCGAGCCGCGCCTGCGCCCTGGCCGTGAACAGCCGCGACAGCGGCAGCCCGCGGGCCTCGCCCCCGGCCAGATCGCAGAGCGACTGGCCGGCGATGCGCAGTCTTGCCTGTCCCGGCGCGACGCGGTCGATCACGAAGGCGCCAGGCAGCGCGTCACCGATCCGGCCCGGTTCGATCCGGCCGCGTGCGGGCGGGCGGCCATGCCGCACGAGGCCGCGCCAATAGGTTTCGAACTGCGCGATCCGTGACGCGGCGTCGCTTGCGGTCCGGCTCTGTTCGTTACGCATCGTCATCGGACCCCTCCACGATTTTGCCCTGTTTCTGCCACGATCCTACGATGCGGCGGCGGGGATGGCTCTTAATATCGCATAAACTGATTAACGCGGGCCGGGGCCGGTCTTGCCCCGCGCGCATGTTGCGCCTAGTCCCGATGGACCCAGATCGGCCAATTCACGGAGCAGCGGACATCATGCACAGGCGCGGCCTACTCATCATTCTCTCCTCGCCCTCCGGTGCCGGGAAATCGACGCTGGCGCGGCGCCTGCGCGACTGGGATCCGACCTTGGGCTTTTCGGTCTCGGCCACGACCCGCGCGCCGCGCCCCGGCGAGACCGATGGCGCCGATTACCACTTCGTCACCGAGGACCGGTTCAAGCATCTCGTCGCCGAAGGCGAAATGCTGGAGCATGCCCGCGTCTTCGAGAACTATTACGGCTCGCCCGCGGCCCCCGTGGCCGAGGCGACCGAGGCCGGGCGCGACGTGTTGTTCGACGTCGACTGGCAGGGCGCGCAGCAGATCTCCAACAGCCGCATGGCCGACCAGGTGCTGTCGATCTTCATCCTGCCGCCCTCGATCGCCGAATTGCATCGCCGCCTCGTGGGCCGCGCGCAGGACGCGCCCAATGTGATCGACCGGCGCATGCGCAAAAGCTGGGACGAGATCAGCCATTGGGACGGCTATGACTATGTGCTCGTCAACGACGAGCTTGACGCCACCGAGGCACGGCTCAAGATCATCATCGAGGCGGAGCGCCTGCGCCGCAGCCAGCAGCCCTGGCTGGTCGATCACGTGCGCGGGCTGCAATCGGAATTCGAGGAGAGATCATGACCATCTACGCGCTTGACGGCGAAGCCCCCGAGATCGACGACACCGCCTGGGTCGCCCCCGGCGCCCATGTGATCGGCCGCGTGACGCTGGCCCCCGGAAGCTCGGTCTGGTTCGGCAGCACGATCCGCGGCGACAACGAACGCATCACCCTGGGCGAAAACACCAATGTGCAGGAAAACTGCGTGCTGCACACCGACATGGGCTATCCGCTCGACATCGGCGCGGGCGTCACGGTGGGCCACAAGGCGATGCTGCATGGCTGCACGATCGGCGAGAACAGCCTGATCGGCATGGGCGCCACGGTGCTCAACGGCGCGAAGATCGGGCGCGACTGCCTGATCGGCGCGGGCGCGCTGGTCACCGAAGGCAAGGAAATCCCCGATGGCAGCCTCGTGATGGGCGCGCCGGGCAAGGTGGTGCGCCAGCTCGACGACGCGGCGATCGAAAAGCTGCGGCAATCGGCGCTGAGCTACCGCGACAACGCCGCGCGGTTTCGCGACGGGCTGAAGCCGCTGTAACCGATTTCATCCGCGCTGACAGGAAATCCGTACATCGAGCCCCGGCGCCGCATCTGCGATTTCGGCCTGCACCATGTCGGGGTCGGCCAGCGCGCCGGCCACGATCCTGTAGGTTCCGTGATAGCCGATCGCCTGAAGCCGCTCTGCCACGTCGAGCGCATCGAAGTGCGGCCCCATCAGCCCCGACACCACGAGGCCGGGCGACAGCTCGTTGAGCGTATCGGCGGTCAAGGTGCGAAACCCGCAGCGGACCGCCGGCAGGCCGGGGGACAAAACCGCCGCCGTGCCATGTCCGCCGGTGACCAGCAGCATCACGAGATCCTGGTCAAGCAACATGGCGGGCTGATCGAGCATCCGGAAACTCCATAGGCGTCGTTTGCACGCCGCCCATGCGGCAAGCTGTCGCTCCTGTCTACGCGAATGACGGCCTGCGGGAAATGAAAAACCTGCGATGTGCCGTAAGGTCTGGGCGCGAGGATGCGCCCCGTCTAGGAAAAGACCATGACGCCCAGCTCGCTCGATTCATTCGCGGCCGCATTGCCGATCCCGGTTCTGCTCATCGACCCGTCCGAACGGATCGCGGCGGCCAATCCGCCCGCGCTGCGGCTGTTGGGCGGCGCGCAGGTCGGGCGGCACTACATCGCCGCGCTGCGCCAGCCCGCGCTGCTCGACGCGGTCGAGGCCTGCCTGCGCGACGGGACGGGGGGACGGGCGCGCTATCTGGGCCGCGAGGGCAGCCGCGACACCGCCTGGACGGTGACGGCGGGGGCCGTGGCGCTGCCGCGAGGGCGCGGCGTGGCGCTCAGCTTCGAGGACATCACGGCGGTCGAGGAGGCGGAGGCGATGCGCCGCGATTTCGTCGCCAATGTCAGCCACGAGCTGCGCACGCCGATCACCGCGCTGTCGGGCTTCATCGAAACGCTGCGCGGGCCCGCCCGCGACGACGCGGCGGCGCGCGAGCGGTTCCTGTCGATCATGCAGCGCGAAACCGAACGATTGTCGCGGCTGGTGTCCGATCTTCTGTCGCTGGGCCGGGTCGAACAGGCCGAGCGGCTGCGCCCGACCGCGGCGGTCGACCTTTCGGCGCTGGTGGCACAAGTGGCGGCGGTGCTCGAACCGGTGGCGGCGCGGGACCGCGTGGTGATCCGGGCGGATCTGCCCGATGATCCGGTCACGGTGCCCGGCGACGAAGAACAGCTTCGGCAGGTGCTGACCAATCTTCTGGGCAACGCCATCAAGTATGGCGGGGCCGACCGCGAGGTGACGCTGACGCTCGGGGCCCCGGACCGGCACCGGGAGCTGCGCGGCCCCGGGGTGCGGCTCGACGTGGCCGATCAGGGCGACGGCATCGCCGCGCATCACATTCCCCGGCTGACCGAGCGGTTCTACCGCGTCGACGCGCATCGCTCGCGCGCCGTGGGCGGGACCGGGCTCGGGCTCGCCATCGTCAAGCATATCGTGAACCGCCACCGCGGACGGCTCAGGATCGAAAGCGTGCCGGGGCAGGGCAGCCGGTTCAGCGTGATCCTCCCCGCGGATTAGCCCCTTGCCGCTTGGTCATCCGCGCTAGATCGCGGGCTGTCATGAAAGTTTTACATGACTGTCACAAAACGGAGTTCCCGAGCCCCTAATCGAACGGCAACGGGGCGCCGGACGGCGCTTCCGGGGGAATGAACAACAGGAGCGATCCATGTCCTTCGTCAAGCTGACCGCCTCGAGCGCGGCTCTCATCGCCGCCACCGCCGGCTTCGCCACGGCCCAGGGCCGCGACAACGTGCAGGTGGCGGGCTCCTCGACCGTGCTGCCCTATGCCTCGATCGTTGCCGAAGCCTTTGGCGAGAACTTCGATTTTCCGACCCCGGTGGTGGAATCGGGCGGCTCCTCGGCCGGTCTCGCGCGCTTTTGCGAAGGCGTCGGTGAAAACACCATCGACATCGCCAACGCCTCCCGCGCGATCCGCGAGGGCGAGGTCGAGACCTGCGCCGCCAACGGCGTGAGCGAGATCATCGAAGTCCGCATCGGTTATGACGGCATCGTCTTCGCCTCCGACATCGATGGCGAGACCTTCGCCTTCACGCCCGCCGACTGGTACCAGGCGCTGGCCGCCGAGATCCCGCAGGACGGCGCGATGGTGTCGAACCCGAACAGCTCCTGGGCCGACGTGAACGCCGAGCTGCCCGATCAGGAGATCCTCGCCTTCATCCCGGGCACCAAGCACGGCACCCGCGAAGTGTTCGAGGAAAAGGTGCTGCTCGCGGGCTGCGAGGAAACCGGCGCCTATGAGCAGATCCTCGAGATCAATGGCGGCGACGAGGATGCCGCCGAGGCGGCCTGCATGGACACCCGCACCGATGGCGTGTCGGTCGACATCGACGGCGACTACACCGAAACGCTGGCCCGGATCGAGGCCAACCCGCAAGGTCTCGGCGTGTTCGGCCTGTCCTTCTACGAGAACAACACCGACAGCCTGCAGGTCGCGACCATGAACGGGGTCGAGCCCTCGACCGAGACCATCGCCAGCGGCGACTACCCGGTGTCGCGCCCGCTCTACTTCTACATCAAGAAGGCGCATATGGGCGTGATCCCCGGCCTTCAGGAGTTCGCCGAGTTCTTCGTCGCCGACGAGATCGCCGGTCCCGACGGCCCGCTTTCGGCCTACGGCCTCGTCGCCGATCCCGAGCTGGCCGCGACCCAGGAGGCGATCGCCAACGGCACCACCATGGACGCGATGTAACCCAGGCGTTATCGAAACGGGGGCGGCCTTGCCGCCCCCGACCGCGCGACAGACCTGACACCGCCCCGGCCCGACGCGACCTTCGCCTCGGGCCTCGACAATTGAAGGCCCAGCCATGACCCCGTCCTGGATCGCCCTGATCGTCCTGGCCATCGCCGCCGCCGGTTTCGTGCTGGCGCGCATGCGTGCCCTGGGCGCCGCCCGCCGCGAGGCCCGCAGGCTTCACTCCCTCCCGAATTACTATGGCTGGACCGCCGCGATCTATGCCGCCGGTCCCGCGCTGCTGTTGCTCGCGATCTGGCTGGTGGCGCAGCCGGTCGCCACGCGCGGCCTCGTCTGGCCGGTGCTGGAGTCCAGTGCCGCCGAGGGCGCGGTGCCGTCGCTGATGATGGCCGACGTGCAGCGTCTCGCCGCCGGTCTCGAAGACGCCATCGACACCGGCCGCCTGACCCGCGAGGCCGCGCAAGCGCTGCCGCCCGAGGAACTGCGCGACACCATGGCCGCGCGAGGCGTGGCCCTCGGCTCCGACGTGACATTGGCCACCCGCGACGCGGCGCTGCGCTGGCTGCGGCTGTCGGGCATCGGCGATCTGGGGCGGGCCATCGCCGTGATCGGGCTCGCCATTGCCGGGGCGGTTTGGGGCGTGTCCCGCGCCAAGCCCGACTTTCGGGCCCGCAACGCGGTCGAGCGGGCGATGCGCGGGGTGCTGATCGGCGCCGCGCTGATCGCGATCCTGACCACCCTCGGCATCGTGCTGGCGCTGATCTTCAACACCATCGAGTTCTTCCGCCTCTACCCGGCGGCCGAGTTCTTCTTCGGCACCACCTGGAGCCCGAGCTTCGGCGGCGGCTCCGAGCTTGGCATCCTGCCGCTTTTGTGGGGCACGCTCTACATCTCGATCATCGCGCTTCTGGTCGCGGTGCCGATCGGCCTCTTTGCCGCGATCTATCTTGCCGAATACGCGCATCGCAACGTGCGCGCCTGGGCCAAGCCGATGCTGGAGATGCTCGCGGGCATTCCGACCATCGTCTACGGTCTCTTCGCGCTGCTGACCGTCGGCCCGCTTCTGGTCGAGGCGTTCGGGCGTGGCGGGTTTCTGGGCTTGGGCTGGATGCAGGGCGGCACGGCGGTGATGACCGCCGGTCTGGTGATGGGCATCATGCTCATTCCCTTCGTGTCCTCGCTGTCGGACGACATCATCAACGCGGTGCCGCAGGCGCTGCGCGACGGCAGCCTCGGTCTCGGCGCCACCCGTTCGGAAACGATCCGGCAGGTGGTTCTTCCGGCGGCGCTGCCCGGCATCGTCGGCGCGGTATTGCTCGCGGCGTCGCGCGCCATCGGCGAGACGATGATCGTGGTGCTCGGGGCAGGGGCCGCGGCCCGGCTGTCGATGAACCCGTTCGACGCGATGACCACGGTGACCGCCAAGATCGTGAGCCAGCTCACCGGTGACGCCGATTTCTCCTCGCCCGAGGCGCTGGTCGCCTTCGCCCTCGGCATGACCCTTTTCGTGATCACCCTCGCGCTCAACGTCGTGGCGCTGTGGATCGTGCGCCGTTACCGGGAGCAGTACGAATGACCGACATTCCCACCGACACCGGCTCGCCCGCCGAGCGCCCCGCGCCCAAGGGCGGCTCGCTGCTCGTCACCGATGCCCGCACCAAGCGGCGCAACCGGGCCGAGACGCGCTTCAAATCCTATGGCATCGCCGCGCTCGCCGTCGGCGTGGCCTTCCTCGTGGCGCTGCTCTGGGCGATCCTGTCGAACGGCCTGACGGCCTTCACCCAGACCTATGTCCAGCTCGACGTGCCGCTGCTTGAGGAAAAGCTCGACAAGGACGGCGACCGCGACCCCGCCAAGATCGCCAAGGTCTCCACCTTCGGCTACAAGCCGCTGATCGAGGCGGCGCTGGTCGATCTGGTGGCGCGCGAAGGGCTCGACACCGACATCGAGGACAAGGCGCTGACCAAGATCCTGTCGGATGCCGCCGCCGCCGACATCCGCGACCGCGTGCTCGCGACCCCCGATCTGATCGGTCAGACCGTCAGCTTCGAAGTGCTCGCCTCGAGCCGCGTCGACGGCTATCTCAAGGGCCGGGTGAGCCGCGAAAGCCTCGCGCGTGACAAGAACCTCGATGCCGCGCATCTCGACCTGGTCGACGCGCTGCGCGAGGCCGGGGCAATCGAAAAGCGGTTCAACTGGGCCTTCATCACCGGCGCCGACGCGTCGGATTCACGGCCCGAACAGGCCGGGATCGGCGTCGCCATGCTCGGCTCGCTGTTCATGATGCTGGTGGTGCTGATCCTGTCGCTGCCGATCGGCGTCGCGGCCTCGATCTACCTTGAGGAATTCGCGCCGCAGAACCGGCTGACCGACCTGATCGAGGTGAACATCTCCAACCTCGCGGCGGTGCCGTCGATCGTGTTCGGCATCCTCGGTCTCGCGGTGTTCATCCAGTTCATGCACCTGCCGCAATCCGCGCCGCTTGTCGGCGGGCTGGTGCTGACGCTGATGACGCTGCCGACGATCATCATCTCGACCCGCGCCGCGCTCAAATCCGTGCCGCCCTCGATCCGCAACGCCGCCCTCGGCGTCGGCGCGTCGAAGATGCAGGCGGTGACGCATCACGTGCTGCCGCTGGCGATGCCCGGCATCCTCACGGGCACCATCCTCGGCCTCGCGCAGGCCTTGGGCGAAACCGCGCCGCTTCTGCTGATCGGCATGGTGGGCTATATCGCGACCAACTATCCCGACGGCGTGGCCGAAGGCTTTCTCAGCCCGAACTCGGCGATGCCGGCGCAGATCTACGAATGGGCCAAGCGGGCCGATCCGGCCTTTTACGAACGCGCCTGGGGCGGCATCATCGTGCTGCTGGTGTTCCTCTTGGCCATGAACCTCATCGCGGTGCTGCTGCGCCGCCGCTTCGAGCGGCGCTGGTGAGCCGAGCAAGGGCAGGGGGCCCGGACATGAACGACATGCGAACCATGGACAACGCCGTGACCAACGAGACCAAGATCACCGCCCGCGACGTGAACGTGCATTACGGCACGACCCACGCGATCAAGGGCGTCGATGTCGACATCGCCGACCGCACCGTCACCGCCTTCATCGGGCCGTCGGGCTGCGGCAAGTCGACCTTCCTGCGCTGTCTCAACCGGATGAACGACACCATCCCCGGCGCGCTGGTCACCGGCGAGATCAAGATCGACGAGGCCGACATCTACGACCCGCGCGTCGACCCGGTGCAGCTGCGCGCCAAGGTCGGCATGGTGTTCCAGAAACCCAACCCGTTCCCGAAATCGATCTACGACAACGTGGCCTACGGGCCAAAAATCCACGGTCTGGCCAAGAACAAGGCCGAGCTCGACGAGATCGTCGAGAAGGCGCTGCGCCGCGGCGCGATCTGGGACGAGGTCAAGGACCGGCTGCACGCGCCGGGCACGGGCCTCTCGGGCGGCCAGCAGCAGCGGCTCTGCATCGCCCGTGCCGTGGCGACCGAGCCCGAGATCCTGCTGATGGACGAGCCGTGCTCGGCGCTCGACCCGATCGCCACCGCGCAGGTCGAGGAGCTGATCGACGAGCTGCGACAGAACTTCTCGGTGGTGATCGTGACGCACTCGATGCAGCAGGCCGCGCGCGTCAGCCAGCGCACGGCGTTCTTCCACTTGGGCAACCTCGTCGAATACGGCGAAACCGGCAAGATTTTCACCAACCCCGAAGACAGCCGCACCGAGAGCTACATCTCGGGCCGGATCGGGTAAGGGAGCAAGGACCAATGCAGGACAAGCAGCACATCGCCTCGGCCTTCGACCGCGACCTCGAATCGATCCAGGGGCTGATCCTGAAGATGGGCGGCCTGGTCGAGGCCGCGATCATCGACGGCGCGCAAAGCCTTGCCGACCGCGACATCGAGGCCGCCGAAAAGGTCCGCCGCGGCGACAAGGTCATCGACGCGCTCGAAGAGCAGCTCAACGAGGAAGCCGCGCGGGTCATCGCCATCCGCGCCCCGGTGAGCCGCGACCTGCGGGTGATCCTGTCGGTGCTGCGGCTGGCCGCCAGCCTCGAGCGGATCGGCGATTATGCCAAGAACATGGCCAAGCGGACCTCCGTGCTCGCCGAGCTGAACCCGATCGAAGGCTCGGACGCCGCGCTCAAGCGCATGGCGCGCGAGGTGCAGAACATGCTCAAGGACACGCTCGACGCCTTCGTCAACCGCGACGCGGAGCTGGCCGGCGAGGTGCTGCAGCGCGATCAGGACGTGGACCAGATGTACAACGCGCTGTTCCGCGAATTCCTCACCCACATGATGGAAGACCCGCGCGCGATCACCGCCTGCATGCACCTGCATTTCATCGCCAAGAACATCGAGCGCATGGGCGACCTGGTCACCAACATGGCCGAGCAGGTGATCTACCTGACCACCGGTCACATGCCCGACGAGGACCGGCCCAAGGGCGACAACACCTCCTACGTGGCCCAGCCGGAGTAAAGACGATGCGGCAGGTAAAGCCCCACGTCCTCGTGGTCGAGGACGAACCGTCGCAGCGCGCGGTTCTGTCCTACAATCTGGAATCCGAAGGCTTCCGCATCTCCGAGGCCGAAGACGGCGACGCGGCGATGCTGATGATCGCCGAGGAGGTGCCGGATCTGGTGGTGCTCGACTGGATGCTGCCGGGCGTGTCGGGCATCGAGATCTGCCGCCGCATCAAGGCCCGGCCCGAAACCCGCGACCTGCCGATCATCATGCTGTCGGCGCGCTCCGAGGAGGTGGACCGCGTGCGCGGGCTGGAGACCGGCGCCGATGATTACGTGGTCAAGCCGTATTCCGTGACCGAGCTGATGGCGCGGGTAAAGGCGCGGCTGCGCCGCTCGCGGCCGGCGGGGATGGGCGAGACACTCGATTTCGAGGACATCACGCTCGACGCCGAAACGCACCGGGTGCACAGGGCCGGGGCGCCCATCAAGCTCGGCCCGACGGAGTTCCGGCTGCTCGCGACCTTTCTCGAAAAGCCGGGGCGGGTCTGGAGCCGCGAGCAGTTGCTCGACCGGGTCTGGGGCCGCGACGTCTATGTCGACACCCGCACCGTCGACGTGCATATCGGCCGGCTGCGCAAGGCGCTCTGCGCCCATGGCGGCGCCGATCCGCTGCGCACGGTGCGTGGCGCGGGCTACGCGTTGGGATAAGCGACGGGGCAGTAAAAAAGCTGCCCCACGCTTAAATAACGAATATCTCATAATGAAGATTATGTAATATATAAGGTGACTTCGCACCGATCCGAACAGATGTTACCTTGGGATATGCTTCCCCTTACCGGCCACGTACCCGATTCAGGTTCGTCTTTCATCACCCGCGCCGCCCAGAGCCGTGACACGAAAATGCTGTGGAAGCTGATGTGCGGCCAGATGGCGGCCTATGGCTTCGATCGCCTGCTCTATGGCATCACACGGATGAGCGAATGCGGCCCCTTCGATCCCGATGGCTGGATGGTGACCGGCACCCATGACGCAACCTATCTCCAACGCCTGTTCGAAGACGGCCTGCTGCGCGGCGCTCGTGTCACAGACTGGCTCCTGGCCCATAGCGGCACCTTTTTGTGGAGCCGCTACGACGATCTCCCGCCCGGCGATCCGGTCGTCGAGTTCCGCCTGAGGGAATTGCGCCGCGCCCATGACATCCATGCCGGTGCCGTGGTCAGCTTTCCGCCGACATCGCCATGCACGCGCGGCGTGATCTCGTTGACCGCGCGGGCCGATCTGGACCAGCGGCTGGTCGACGACCTGTGGCACGAGATGGGCCACGAGATCGAGGCGCAGCTGCAATATTTCCACCTGCGGTACCTGTCGCTGCCCTTCGGACCCTACCGGCTGACGAAGCGTCAGCGTCAGGTGCTGGAACTAGTCGCGCGCGGGCACACGACTCAGGACATGGCCGAGCGGCTCGGCTTGACGCCGGCAACCATCGACAAGCACCTCAGACTCGCGCGCGAGACGCTCGATGTCCGAACGACCGCACAAGCTGTGCTTAAAGCGTCCCTGTACAACCAAATATGAGCATTGCGACTCTTTTGAGCTTGCTTTGGTCGGGAATACCAGACTTCCAACAAACCGCGCCGCGTGAGATGGTCAATGTGTTAACGAGTGACGGCCAGTTTGGCCAAGGATGCAGGCGGTTACGAGCCTTGGCTTGAACGCATGTGTTCGACCGACAGCAGCAGGTCGGTATTCAGCATGAGATCGCCGCGCCCGTCACCGCCGCCGGGCGCGGCACTTTTCATGCGCCACGACATCAGAAGATCACCGCCCTGCCCCAAAGACCGCATCCGGTCTTTCGCGCCTCTTTTTCCCCCGCCCACGAAAAACGCCGCCCGCTTGCGCGGACGGCGTTCCAGATCGAACCGGAAAGGCGTCGATCAGCCCTTGGCGACCTTGGCCACCTCGGCGGCAAAGTCTTCCTCGATCTTCTCGATGCCTTCGCCGACGGCAAGGCGCACGAAGCCGGTGATCGTCGCGCCGGCCTCGGTGGCGGCCTGCTCGACGGTCAGGTCGGGGTTCACGACGAAGGCCTGGCCCAGAAGGGTCGACTCGGCCATGAACTTCTTCATCCGGCCGACGATCATCTTCTCGATCACGGCTTCGGGCTTGCCGCTTTCGCGGGCGATGTCCATCTGGACCTGCTTTTCCTTCTCGACGATCGCGGGGTCGAGATCGGCCTCGCCGAGCGCTGCGGGGTTGGCCGCGGCGATGTGCATCGCGATCTGGCGGCCGAAGGCCTCGTCACCGCCCGAGAAGGCGACGAGCACGCCGATGGTGCCCATGTCGGTGGTGGCGGCGTTGTGGACGTAGGACACGACCTTCTCGCCCTCGATCGCGGCCATGCGGCGCAGCGTCAGGTTCTCGCCGATCTTGGCGATTGCGTCGGTGACCTGGGTCTCGACCGGCTTGCCGTCGAGATCGGTCGACTTCAGCTCTTCGAGGCTCGACGTCTTGAGGCCGGTCGTGGCGATCTTGGCCACCAGCGCCTGGAAGTCGGCGTTCTTGGCGACGAAGTCGGTTTCCGAGTTCAGTTCGATCGCGACGCCGCGGCCACCCTCGACCGCAACGGCCACGAGGCCCTCGGCGGCGGTGCGGCCGGATTTCTTGGCGGCCTTGGCCAGGCCCTTGGTGCGCAGCCAGTCGGTGGCCGCTTCCATGTCGCCATCGGTTTCGGTCAGCGCCTTCTTGGCGTCCATCATGCCTGCGCCGGTGCTCTCGCGCAGTTCCTTGACCATGCTCGCGGTGATCGCCATCGCGTCTCTCCTAGAATTTGAATGGACTCCGGGCGCGGTGATCCGCGCCCGGCAATCGTCTGGGAAGGCCGGCGGCCTTACTGGGCGGCGGCCTCGGCCTCGGAGTCGGCGGCGAGCTGCTCCTCGGTGAACTGCTCCATCGCACCCATGTCGACACCGGCGGCGCCGAGCTGCGCGCTCATGCCGTCGAGTGCCGCGCGGGCGGCGAGGTCACAGTAGAGCGCGATCGCGCGGGCCGCGTCGTCGTTGCCCGGGATCACGTAGTCCACGCCGTCGGGCGAGCAGTTGGTGTCGACCACGGCGACGACCGGGATGCCGAGCTTCTTGGCTTCGGAGATCGCCAGGTCTTCCTTGTTGACGTCGATCACGAACAGCAGGTCCGGCACGCCGCCCATCTCGCGGATGCCGCCGAGCGAAGCCTGAAGCTTGATCTGCTCGCGCTCCATGCCGAGACGCTCTTTCTTGGTGAGACCGGCAAAGCCCTGCTCGGCCGCCTCGTCGATGGCGCGCAGGCGGTTGATCGACTGCGACACAGTCTGCCAGTTGGTCAGCGTGCCACCGAGCCAGCGGTGGTTCATGTAGAACTGGGCCGACTTCTCGGCGGCGTCGGCGATCGGCTGCGCGGCCTGGCGCTTGGTGCCGACGAACAGCACGCGGCCGCCCTTGGCGACGGTGTCGCGGATGACCTGCAGCGCCTTGTCCAGCATCGGGACGGTCTGGGTCAGGTCCATGATGTGGATGCCGTTGCGGGCGCCGTAGATGTACTCGGACATCCGCGGGTTCCAGCGGGCGGTCTGGTGGCCGAAGTGAACGCCGGCCTCGAGCAGCTGGCGCATGGAGAACTCGGGAAGAGCCATGTCTGTAACCTTTTTCCGGTTTGGCCTCGGCGGGGGATCAGGGCGGCTGCCCCAACCGGTGGACCCCGGGGGATGTCTCCCCCCGAAAGCCCGCCCCCGCCTGCGGGATTGATCGTGCGCTGGCCCTTAGCGCCACCGCGCCGGAAAGGCAAGAGCGATCAGCTTTTGCGCAGCCGCTTGATCAATGACGAGGTGTCCCATCGGCCGCCGCCCATCTGCTGCACCTCCTTGTAGAACTGGTCGACAAGCGCCGTCACCGGCAGGCTGACCGACAGCTCGTCCGCCGCATCGAGACAGATGCCGAGATCCTTGCGCATCCAGTCGACGGCGAAGCCGTGCTCGAAATGATCGTCGAGCATCGTGGAGTGGCGGTTGACCATCTGCCAGCTTCCGGCGGCGCCCTGGCTGATCACCTCCACCAGCGCGCGGCCATCGAGCCCGGCCTTGTCCGCGAAGGCCAGCGATTCCGACAGCCCCTGCACCAGACCCGCGATCGCGATCTGGTTGGCCATCTTCGCCAGCTGCCCCGCGCCGCTCTCTCCCAGCCGCTTGCAGATCTTGGCATAGGCGTCGATCACCGGTTCGGCGCGGTCGTAATGCGCCTGCGCGCCGCCGCACATCACCGACAGCTGGCCGTTTTCGGCCCCCGCCTGCCCGCCCGACACCGGCGCGTCGACGAAGCCGAAGCCGTGCGCATCCGCCTGCGCCGCCAGTTCGCGCGTCACCGCGGCGCTGACCGTGGTGTGATCGACGAAGAGCGCGCCCGCCTCCATGCCCGCGAAGGCGCCGTCATCGCCCAGGCACACGCTGCGCAGATCGTCGTCATTGCCGACGCAGGCAAAGACGATCTCGGCGCCCTCGGCCGCCTCGCGTGGGGTCGCGGCATGCCGCCCGCCATGCGCGGCGGCCCATTTCTCCGCCTTGGCCGCGGTGCGGTTGTAGACCGTGACCTCGTGCCCGGCCCGCGCCAGATGCCCCGCCATGGGGTATCCCATCACGCCCAGTCCCAGAAACGTCAGCTTCGCCATGTGGCCCTCCCTGCCTCGGGGCTTTCACTCGCCCCCGAGGCGCGATACTCACCATGCCCAACCGGCCCGTCAAGCGCGGGCGCCAAGCCCCCCGGAGGATCGATGGCCACACTGTTCCGCTGGCTTCTGCGCCTGACCGTCGGCGCGATCCTGCTCGGCCTCGTGGCCTTCGTGCTGACCTGGTGGTTCTTCGCCCGCTCCCTGCCCGATTACGACGCACGCACCCGCGTCGCCGGGATCACCGCCCCGGTCGAGATCGTGCGCGACCACGCCAACGTGCCGCATGTCTTCGGCTCCACCGACCGCGACGCGTTCTTCGCGCTCGGCTACGCCCATGCGCAGGACCGGCTGTGGCAGATGACGATGCTGCGCCGCACCGTGCAGGGCCGCCTGTCCGAGCTGTTCGGCCGCCGCACCGCCGAAAGCGACGTGCTGATGCGCAGGCTCGATCTCTACCGCGCCGCGACCCGCTCGGTCGAGGATCAGGACGGCCAGACGCGCGCCGCGCTCGACGCCTATGCCGCCGGCGTCAACGCCTGGATCGGCGAGATCAATGCCGGGGCGCGCGGGCGCGGCGCGCCCGAGATGTGGCTGTTCAACCAGCCGGTCGCGCCGTGGCAGCCCGCCGACAGCCTCGCGCTTTTGAAGCTCGTGGCATGGCAGCAATCGGACCATCTTCAGGCCGAGGTGCTGCGCGCCCGCACCTCCTTGCTGCTCGATGACGACCGGCTGCGCGACATCCTGCCCGACGTGCCCGGCCCCGGTCTCACCGCCCTGCCCCGATACGCCGATCTGGTGCCCGACATCCCCCGCCGCCACGCCGCCGCCGCGCCGCGGCTCGACCCGCTGGCCGCCAGCCTGCCCGCTGCGCTGTCGGGCGCCTCGAACGCCTGGGCCGCCGGGCCCTCCCGCTCGGCCACCGGCGCCACGTTGCTGGCCAACGACCCGCACCGGCTGCTGACCGCGCCGTCGATCTGGTATCTCGCGCGGCTGGAGCTGCGTTCGGGCGGGGTGATCGGCGCGACCATTCCCGGCATCCCGCTGGTGCTGGCCGGGCGCAGTGCCGATCTCGGCTGGGGCATCACCGCCGCCTTCGCCGACGATCTCGACCTCTATGCCGAGGAGGTGAACCCGCGCAACGCCGCCGAGTACCGCACGCCAGAGGGTTGGGACCGGTTCGAGACGCGCGACAGCATCGTCGAGATCAAGGACGCGCCCGCCGTCACCCTGCGGCTGCAGCGCACCGCCAACGGCCCCGTTCTGCCGCCCGAGCAATTCGCGCTCGACACGATCCGCCCGCGCGGCCATGTCATGACGCTCGCCTGGTCGGGGCTGTCGGAGGACGACACCTCGATGACGGCGGGGCTGCGGCTGATGCAGGCCCGCTCGATCGAGGAAGGCATCCGCGCGGGCCGTCTGCAGGTCGCACCGAACCAGAACCTGATCCTCGCCGACCGCAACCGGATCGCGCTCAAGACCGTGGGCGCGGTGCCGCTGCGCGACGCGGCCCATCAAAGCCAGGGCCGCCTGCCGACGCTCGGCCACGTGGCCGAGAACCGCTGGCTGGGACGGCTGTCCTATGCCGACCTGCCGCAGACCACCGAACCCGTGGGCGGTCTCGTGGGCAACACCAACAACAAGACCGTCGACCGGCCCTTTCCCGAACATGTCTCCTTTCACTGGGGCGACACGCAGCGCATCGCGCGCTGGCGCGGGCTGATGCAATCGCGCGAGGTGCACACCCGCGACAGCTTCATCGAGGCGCAGCTCGACACGGTGAGCCCCACCGCCCGCGCGCTGCTGCCGATCGTCGGGGCCGATCTGTGGTTCACCGGCGAGCCCGCCCCCGAAGGCACCCCGGCGCGCCGCCGCCAGCGCGCGCTCGAGCTGTTGGGCGAATGGAACGGCGAAATGAACGAACACCTGCCAGAGCCGCTGATCTACGCGGCCTGGATGCGGGCGCTGCAGGAGCGGCTGATCCGCGACGATCTGGGCCCGCTCGCCGGGGCCTATACCCATGTCAGGCCGCTGTTCATCGACCGGGTGTTCCGCGACATCGACGGCGCCGCCGCATGGTGCGACATCCGCCAGTCGGCGGCCGAGGAGAGCTGCGCCGACATCGCGCGGATGGCGCTCGACGACGCGTTGATCTGGATTTCCGAGACCCATGGCGGCGATCTCGACGCGCTGCGCTGGGGCGATGCGCACGAGGCGCGGCAGGATCATCCGGTGCTGGGACAGGCGCCGGTGCTCAACTGGTTCGTCAATATCCGCCAGAGCACCTCGGGCGGCGACAACACGCTGATGCGCGGGCTGACCGACGGGCGCGCGCCGAACCCGTTCCACAACGTCCATGCGGCGGGCTATCGCGGCGTCTATGATTTCGCCGATCCCGACAGCTCGGTCTTCATCATCTCGACCGGCCAGTCGGGCCACCCGCTGTCGCGCCATTACGACGATCTGGGCGAGCTGTGGCGGCGCGGCGAATACATCCCGATGTCGCTCGACCCGTCGCTCGCGCGCGGCGCGGCGGTGGGCATCACCCAGCTTCTGCCTGCGGCGCCCTGACGCCGGAACCGGCGCGTCCCGCGCCGGTTGCCCCTGCGACACACGGCAAGGAGAGCGGCATGAGCGGCAAATCGCGAGAACAGGTCTGGGACGAGTTCCGGGACCTCGTGAACATGGCCCCCAAGGAGATCGAGGATTTCCTCGACACGGAGGAAAGCAAATCGGTCGGCGACACCGGTGGCAACGGCGAAAGCACCGGCCACAAATCGGGCCGCCGGATCGTCGAGATCAAGCGCACCAAAAAGGACGACCTGACCGACGACCAGTGGGACCACATGGCCAAGGTCGTGGGCTACATCAAGCGGCACAAGGCGCAGGGCGGCCCCGATAACGATGTCGCGCATTCGGACTGGCGCTATAGCCTGATGAACTGGGGCCACGATCCGTTGAAATGACCGGTCAGACCGTTTCGCAGATCTCGACGCGGTTGCCGAACGGGTCCGACACGTAAAGCCGGCGCAGCCCCGGCAGGTCGATGTCGGGGCGCGCCTCGATCCCCGCCCCCTCGAAATGAAACCGGACCGCCCCGAGATCGGCCACGCGAAACGCCGGATGCGCCTTGCGCGCGGGCGCGAAGGGCGTCTCGACGCCAAGATGCAGCCGCAGGTTCCGGCCTTCGAACCAGACCCCGCCGCGCCCCGCGAGCGCCTCGGGCTTGGCCACCTCGGTCAACCCGAGCACGCGGCCATAAAAGTCGCGCGCCGCATCCTCGCCCCCCTCGGGCATGGCGATCTGGATATGGTGAAGTTCGAGGAGGATCATGAGCGGCACCCTGTCTTGTGCCACACAGGGATAGCGTCATCGGGTCCTGTCGTCATCCGCCCGCGGGGCATGGCGACGCGACGACACGCCGCCCGCCATGCCCCGCGGGTGGAAACCGGGTTTACACATAGGCAAACATGGCGCCGTGGCCGCGCCCCGACGGGGCGCGGCCACGCTGTCCATCGGCGCTCAGAGCCGGTCGAAGCGCGCCTTCTGGGTCGCCGACCAACGCACCGTCATCCGGTGGCCGTCCTCGGTGGGCACATCCGCCTCGACGAGCCCCTGCTCGAACAGCCAGGCCCGCTTGCGCCCGGCGGCGAAGGGCACCACCAGATCCTCGGCATGCTTGGCCCCGCCGAGCGCGCGGCTGACCTCGGTCAGCAGCGCGTCCATCCCCTCGCCGGTGATCGCCGAGACGGCGCTGACATTCTCGGTCCGGGCGGCGCGTTCGAGCGATGCCTCGCGCCCCTCCGGCTCCAGCGCGTCGATCTTGTTCCAGACCTCGATCTGCGGCGTGTCCTCGGGCAGGCCGAGGCTCGACAGGATGCTTTCGACCTCGCGCGCCTGCTCGGCGGTCTGCGGATGGCCGATGTCGCGCACATGCAGCACCAGATCGGCGTCGAGCACCTCTTCGAGCGTGGCGCGGAACGCCGCGACCAACTCGGTCGGAAGGTCCGAGATGAAGCCCACCGTGTCGCTGAGGATCACCTCGTCGCCGGTCGGCAGCACCACCCGCCGCATGGTCGGGTCGAGCGTGGCGAAGAGCATGTCCTTGGCCATGACCTCGGCCCCGGTGAGCCGGTTGAACAGCGTCGATTTCCCGGCATTGGTGTAGCCCACCAGCGCCACGATCGGGAACGGCACCTTGGCGCGGCTGGCGCGGTGCAGCGCGCGGGTCTTCACCACCTTGTCGAGCTGGCGCCTGAGCCGCACGAGCTGTTCGTCGATGGCCCGGCGGTCCGCCTCGATCTGCGTCTCGCCGGGGCCGCCGACGAAGCCAAGCCCGCCGCGCTGGCGCTCGAGGTGGGTCCAGGCCCGCACGAGCCGGCCGCGCTGGTAGTTCAGCGCCGCCATCTCGACCTGCAGCACGCCCTCGCGGGTCGCGGCCCGGTCGCCGAAGATCTCGAGGATCAGGCCGGTCCGGTCGAGGATCTTGACCTTCCATTCCTTCTCGAGATTGCGCTGCTGCACCGGGCTGAGATGGCCGTCGATCAGCACCAGCTCGGTCTCGTTGGACTTGAGCCGCTGCTTGAGCTCCTCGATCTTGCCGGTGCCGAACAGCATGCCGGGATGACGCTTGGGCAGGCGCACGACCTCGGAGCCGACGATGTCGAGCCCGGGCAGCGCCTCGGCCAGCGCCACGGCCTCGGCCAGCGCGGCCACGGGCTCACGCCGGTCCTGGTCGTTCTTGATCTCGGGGTGGATCACCCAGGTGCGGGTGTCCGGGGCCTCGGGGATGTAATAGTCGGTCAATCTTCACCGTCATAAAGGTTCACGGGCTGCGACGGCATGATGGTCGAGATCGCGCTCTTGTAGACGAGCTGGCTCTGGCCATCGCGACGCAGCAGCACGCAGAAATTGTCGAACCAGGTGATCACGCCCTGCAGCTTCACGCCGTTGATCAGGAAGATCGTCACCGGCACCTTGATCTTGCGCACGTGGTTCAGGAAGGCGTCCTGAAGGTTCTGCTTGTCACCGGCCATCACGGTCCCTTTGTTCTTGCGGCCGCGAACCGGCCTTATTCCTCGTTGCGGACAAGTATGTCTTGGCGTCGGTGGAGTTTCCAGCCCGGAAATCGGTGCATCCGCGCACGGGCCGGACGCGTGGCCTAACTGCGCCAGCTCGACGGATTGAGCAAGGCGATGATTGCCAATGTTTCCAACCGGCCCAGCACCATCGCCGCCGCGAGCACCGCCTTGGCCGGATCGGGGATGCCGGCATAGGAAATCGGGTATTGTGCGCCGATTTCCGCCAGCGGCCCGGTGGTCGACAGCGCCGCCACCGTGAGCGTCATCGCCACCTCGAACTGCACCCCGGTGAGAGACAGCGCCAGCATCACCGCCGTCACCGACAGCGCGAACAGCATGAAGAAGATCCACGAGATGAACGCGCCCTCGCGCCGGATGCGCCGCGCCTCGATGCCGTCGCCGCCGACCGAATGCGGATGCACAAGCCGCTCCAGCTCGCGCTTGCCATGCATCCACAGCGCGTAGACGCGAAGCAGCTTCACGCCCCCCGCCGTCGTCGCCACGCCGCCGCCGATCAGCGCCAGCCCGACGAGGATCAGCCCCGGCGTCTCCAGACCGGACCAATCCGCCGCGCCGAGCCAGTAGCGGCTCTCGAAGCCGGTGGTGGTGAGAAAGGACGACACGGTGAACAGCGCCCCCCACAGCGCCGCGAAGGCCTCCGGCAGATCGGCCTCGGCCCGGTCCTCGACCGCGCCGACGAAGTGGCGCATGAACAGCAGCCCCGGCACGATCAGCACCAGTGCCAGACCCATGCGCAGCTCGGGGTCGCGCATCAGCCGGCCGCCCTGATCCCCGAACAGGTTGCGCCCGAAGGTCAGCCGTGACAGCGCAAAGACCGAAAACATGACGATCAGCATTTCGCCCAGCAGGCCGGACTCGTCGTTGCGCAGCCCGCCCACCGGGCTGATGCCGCTGGTGGCGAGCGTCGACATCGCGTGGCAGAAGGCAACGAAGGGCCGGTCGCCCGCCGCCACGAGACCGAGCCACAGCAGCCCGGTCAGCGCGGTATAGATCGGCAGCAGCCGCGCGGCATAGCGCACCAGCCGCTCGGAGGGGTCGGCGACGCGGGTGATCTGGCTGAGCCGTGCCCCGCCCTCGCCCAGGATCGACGGGCTGCGCACCTCGAAACCGCCGAGATTCATCGGCGCGAGGATCGACACCGCGGTGATCCAGATCAGCAACCCGCCAAGCCAGCCCACCGTGGCGCGCCACAGATGCAGGCTTTCGTTGAGCCGGAAGACGTTGTCATAGACGGTGGCGCCGGTGGTGGTGAAGCTCGACACCATCTCGAACCACGCGTTGAGAAACGAGGTCGTGCCGATCACCTCGTGGAACGGGATCGCGAACATCACCGGCAGCACCGTGAAGGCCGCGACCAGCGCCGACAGCTGGCTGCGCGGCACGCTGGCGGGCCGGTAGTTCGCGGTCGCCAGCCCGACCAGCAGCGACAGCACCAGCCCGAGGATCGCGCCGTACAGGAAGGTGCGCGAGGTCAGCCAGTCCTCGCGCACCAGCGCGTGGACCGCCGGCAGCATCATCGCCGCCGAGCCGATCGCCATCAGCAGCACGAAGAACGGGATGCGGGTGAGACGGCGCGCCATGGCTCTAGAAGAAGTCGATCGAGACCTGCAGCAACCGCTCGACCTCCGGCACGTCCGAGGCCATGGCGAACAGCGCGACCATGTCGCCCTCCTCGATCCTCAGCGCGCCGTGGATCTTGGTCATCCGCCCGTCCTTGACCACGCCGCCGACCAGCACGCCTTCGGGAAAGGCGATGTCGCGGATGCGCTGGCCCGCGATCGGCGAGGTGCCCAGCACCTGCGCCTCGATCAGCTCGGCCTCGGCGTCGCCGATCGAATAGACGCCGCGCACCCGGCCATGCCGGATATGGCGCAGGATCGAGCTGACCGTGGTCGAGCGCGGGTTGATATAGGCGTCGATGTCCATCGCCTGCATCAAGGGCACCAGCGTCGGGTCGTTGACGAGACAGATCGCCAGCGGACAGCCCAATGCCTTGGCCCGCACCGAGGCCAGGAGGTTGGTCTTGTCGTCGTCGGTGACGACGAGCACCGCGTCGGCGGTGCCGATCTGCGCCTCTTCGAGCAGGCCCGCATCGAGCCCGTCGCCATTGAGCACGATGGTCCGGTCGAGCTGATCGGCGGCGCGCTCGGCGGCGCCGCGGTCGCGCTCGATCATCTTGACCCGCAGCCGCTCGGGCCGCCCTTCGAGCGCGCGGGCGACGCCAAGCCCGACATTGCCGCCGCCGATCACCACGATCCGCTCCTGCTTGGCGTGGCGTTTGCCAAAGATTTCCAGCGTCCGCACCATGTCGGTGGTGTCGGTGAACACATAGATGGAATCGCCGGGAAAGATCTGGTCCTCGGGCGCCGGCGCGAACAGGCGGCCCCGCCTGCGGATGCCGACCACGATGGCGCGCAGCGTCGAGAACAGGTCGGTGAGCTGGCGCAAGGGCGTGTTGATGACCGGGCAATCCTCGTCGATGGAAATGCCCAGCAGATGCGCGCGCCCGTCGAGAAAGCTTTCCGCGTCGAAGGCCGACGGCGCGGCGAGCCGCTGCAACGCCGCCTCGGCCACCGCCTTTTCGGGGCTGATCACCACGTCGATCGGCATGTGATCGCGTCGGTAGAGGTCGGAATAGATCGCGTCGAGATAGCTTTGCGAGCGCAGCCGCGCGATCTTGCGCTGGATCGAGAACACCGAATGCGCCACCTGGCAGGTGACCATGTTGACCTCGTCGCTATGGGTGGCGGCGATGATCATGTCGGCGTCGCGCGCGCCCGCGCGGTCGAGCACGTCGGGGTAGCTCGCGAAACCGGTGATGCCCTGAACGTCGAGCGTGTCGGTGGCGCGGCGCACCAGGTCGGGGTTGCTGTCGACGACCGTGACGTCGTTGCGTTCGCCCGACAGGTGTCGGGCGATCTGCCAGCCGACCTGCCCGGCGCCACAGATGATGACTTTCATCTCGGTTCCCGGTCCTTTGGGGCGCGCCCGTGGCGGCGCTCATGCCGCCACGGAGTGCCAGAGGCCGCGAGGCCGGTCAATCGATCCGCCGCCCGAAGCGGCGTTCCGACCGGTCGCGGCCCCGCGACTGTGGCGCTTCAGTCCTCGACATGCGCGATCCGGGCACCGGTTCGCGACGAGGTGACGACGCCGAGGCTCTTGAGCTTGCGGTGCAGCGCCGAGCGTTCCATGCCGACAAAGGCCGCGGTGCGCGAGATGTTGCCCCCGAACCGGTTGATCTGGGTCAGAAGATATTCGCGCTCGAACAATTCGCGCGCCTCGCGCAGCGGCAGCGTGGCCAGCCCGCCCGACAACACGACGCGGCCCTCGTCGCTGCCCGGATCATCCAGCCCCGGCAGCTCCTTCGCGGTGATCTCCCCCGAAGAGTCCCCAAGGATCAGAACGCGTTCGATCACGTTCTTCAGCTGGCGGATATTGCCGGGCCAAAGCATGGTCTGCAAAAGCGCGCGCGCATCCTCGCCAAGCGGGCGCAGCGGCAGGCCCTGCGTCCGGCTCAGCTCGCCGATGAAGTGATCGGCCAGAAGCGGGATGTCCTCGCGCCGCTCCTCCAGCCCCGGCACGTGGATCGGCACGACGTTGAGCCGGTGATACAGCTCCTGGCGGAACGAGCCGCCCTTGATCGCGGCCTGAAGGTCGCGGTTGGTCGAGGAGATCACGCGCAGGTCGACCTGCACCTTCTCGGCGCCGCCGACGCGCTGGAACGACTGGTCGACCAGCACGCGCAGGATCTTCGACTGCGTGCCGAGCGGCATGTCGGCCACCTCGTCGAAATAGATCACGCCGCCATTGGCCTGTTCCAGAAGGCCCTTCTCGATGCCCTTTTCCGGGCTCTCGCGGCCGAACAGCACCTCCTCCATGCGCTCTGGTTCGATGGTGATCGAGTTGACGGTGACGAAGGGCGCATCGGCGCGGTTGGAATTGGCATGGATATAGCGCGCGGCCACTTCCTTGCCCGATCCGGGATGCCCGGTGAGCATCACCCGCCCGTTCGAGCGCGTCACCTTGTCGAGCTGGCTGCGCAGGCTGCGGAACGCGCCGCTGTCGCCGAGCATCTCGGCGGGCGCCGCGTCGCCGCGCTTGAGCTCGCTGTTCTCGCGCCGCAGCCGCGAGGTTTCCATCGCGCGCTTGATGACCACCAGAAGCTGATCGATGTTGAACGGCTTTTCGATGAAGTCGTAGGCGCCCTGCTTGATCGCGGCGACCGCGATCTCGATGTTGCCATGGCCCGAGATGATGACGATCGGCACGCCGGGATGCTCGCGCTTCACGGTCTTGAGGATGTCGATCCCGTCCATCCGGCTGTCCTTGAGCCAGATGTCGAGGATCATCAGCGCCGGGACCTCGTCCTCGATCGCGGTCATGCATTCGTCGGAGGTGCCCGCGAGCCGGGTGGAATAGCCCTCGTCGCGCAGGATGTCCGAGATCAGTTCGCGGATGTCGCGTTCGTCGTCGGTGATCAGGATGTCGCCCATCTCGTGCCTCATGCTGTTGCCTGCAATGCCGGTTGCCCGGTCTTCTCGGTGTCCCCCGATTCGTCATCCTCCGCCCGGAGCACCGGAAGGGTGATGACCGCCATGGCGCCCGGATGGGCGCCCTCCTCGAAGGGCGGCGCGTCGACGAGGGACAGGCTGCCGCCATGTTCCTCGATGATCTTCTTGACGATGGGCAGGCCAAGGCCGGTGCCCTTGTCGCGTGTCGTCACATATGGCTCGAACAGCCGCGCCCGGTCCTCGGGCAGGCCGATGCCATTGTCGGCGATGGTGATCCGGGCTTCGGGGCCCTGGGCCTCCATGCGCAGCCGGATGATCCGTGAAAACCCATCTTCAACGCCTTTTTCAATATGGCTTTCAATGGCTTCCCCGGCGTTCTTGATAAGGTTGGTGAACGCCTGCGTGATCATCGTCGCGTCAAGATCGGCAGGCACGGGGTGCCCCGGCAGATCGATCTCGAAGCGCACCTCGGGCTGGCCCGCCTCCTGCAGCGTCACCGCATCGCGCAGGATCGCGACGAGATCGTTGCGGATGCGGTCCGGTTCGGGCATGCGCGCGAATTTCGAGAATTCGTCGACGATGCGCCGCAGATCGCCGGTCTGGCGCACGATCACCTCGGTCATCTGGCCCAGCGTCCTTGCGTCCTCTTCGTCGAGCCTGCGCCCGAACTTGCGCTGGATCCGCTCGGCCGACAGCCGGATCGGCGTCAGCGGGTTCTTGATCTCATGCGCGATGCGCCGCGCCACGTCGCCCCATGCGGCCATGCGCTGCGCGCTCACCAAATCGCTGACATCGTCGAAGGCCACGACATAGCCTTCGAGCGCGCCGTCATCGGCGCGGCGCGGCGCCATGCGCACCAGAAGCGTCTCCTGGCTGCCGCCGCGGATCAGCCGGATCTGTTCTTGCACCGTATCGCGCTCCTCGCGGCACAGCGCGGCGAAGAGCGGCTCGAATTCGGGCACCAGCATCGCCAGCGTCGTCGCATCAGGCTGCGCGTCGATCCCCAGAAGCCGCAGCGCCGAGCGGTTGGCGAAATCGACATGGCCCTCGGCGTCGAGCCCGATCACGCCAGAGGTGACCGACCCCAGCACGCTGTCGAACAGCCGCCGCCGCGCCTCGATCTGGCGGGTGTTGTCCAACAGCCGGTCGCGCTGCGCCTTCAGCTCGGTGGTCATCTGATTGAAATAGGTGCCGAGCTGGGCGATCTCGTCATCGCCCTCCTCCTCGATCACCCGCACGTCGAGATCGCCCGCGCCGACTCGCTGGCTGGCCGAGACGAGACGCCCGACCGGTTTCGACAGACGCTCGGCGAACCACAGCCCGAGCCAGATCGCGGCCAGGATCAGGATCACCGCAAAGCCGAGATAGAGCAGGCCGAACTCGAACAGCAGCCGTCCGCGCTCGGCCTCGAGCTGCTGATACAGCTCCACCGTCTGCTGCGTGTCGTCCAGAAGCGCGAGAATGCCGCCATCGACCTCGCGGGTGACATAGAGATAGCGGTCGGTGAAGGCGTCGAGCGGGATCAGCGCGCGAAACTCGTTATTGGTCCAGTCCTCGGAGATGGCGATGCCCTGCGCATCGGCCCGGCGGAACGCGCTCGTCTCGGGGCGTTCGTAATCGAACTCGTAGCTGCGCGCGCCGCGGGCGCGGATCTCGCCCGCGCCATCGATCACGAAGGCCTCGGTCAGGCCGCGCTCGATCTGCCCCTGCACCCGGCCAAGCGCCTGGCGCACCTCGCCATCCGACAAAAAAGGCTGGGCGCTGCGCTCGGCGTTGAGAAACCCCGCCAGCTCCAGCCCGTCGCGCGACAGATCCTGCCGGTGTTCTTCCTCATAGGCCTGCGCGGCCGAAAGAGAGGCGCCCAGAACCGTGCGCACGCGTTCGGAAAACCACCCCTCCAGCCCGACATTGATGGTCAGCACCGAGAACACGGCGACCAGCACGGTCGGGATCAGCGCGATCAGCGCGAACACCCCGGTCAGCCGCAAATGCAGCCGCGACCCCGCCGAACGCGCGCGCCGGGCCGAGATCATCCGCGCCACGCGGAACGACACCAGCGCCGCCACGACCAGCGCATAGACGAGATCGCCCAAGAGCACGAGCCGCAGCAGCGGCGAGCTCGCCCCCTGGTCGAGCGGCCCCAGCACCCAGAATGTCGCAAAGGCCAGCACCGGGCCAAGCATCACCAGCGACAGGGTCGCGGCGTTCTGAACGCGCCGCTGGCGCCGCCAGCGCGTCACTCGTGCGAATCGGGAGGTGGATAGCCGCCTCAAACGCCCTGCCTCGTTGATTGGAACACAAGTTCCGCCGCCTCAATGCCGCGATCTCGCCCCGGCGCTGCGTCCGGAGGGTCACGGTTCTGTTGCGGTTTTACATCAACTTGCGGCGTCGTGTCACGCGAATATCGAGATCGGTGATCTTCTTTCGCAACGTATTCCGGTTGATCCCCAGCAGGTCGGCGCATTTCGCCTGGTTGCCACCCGTCGCATCGAGAGCGATTTCGATCAGCGGTGTTTCGATCTCTCGCAGGATGCGCTGATACAGCCCGGCTGGCGGAAGCTGGCCGCCATGCAGATCGAAATACCGCTTCAGGTGGCGCTCGACGCTGGCCGAGAGCTTTTCGCCCTCGGCGCCGCCGCGCAGCGGCTCGGCGGCGGGCTGGCCGCCCAGCACCGCCTCGACCTCGGCGGGGCCGATTTCCTCGCCGCTGGCGGTGACCACCAGCCGCCGCATCGCGTTTTCGAGCTGACGCACATTGCCGGGCCAGGCATAGGCGCGGATCATCTCGGTGGCCTTTGGCGACAGCACCCGCGGGCCGAGCCCGTCGCGCTCCGCGCGCAGCAGGAAATGCTCGGCCAAGTGCGGGATGTCGTCGACCCGCGTCCGCAGCGGCGGCACCGCGATGGTCACCCCGGCCAGCCGGTAATAGAGATCCTCGCGAAACCCGCCCTCGCCGATCCGCTGCGCCGGGTCGCCCTGAGAGGTGGCGATGATCCGCGGCGCGTCCTCGCCCATGGCGTCGAGCATGCGCACGATGCGCGCCTGAGCCGCATCGTCCAGATCGCCCACCTCGTCGAACAGGATCGACCCGCCCCGCGCCCGCTCCAGCACCGCGCTGGGCCCGTCCGGCGTGGCGAGGTCATTGGCCGACACGACGGCGAAGGGCCGCGCCCGGCGGTCGGAGAAATCGTGGATCGCCCGCGCGATCAACGACTTGCCCGTGCCGCTTTCGCCGGTGACGAGCACCGAGAGCGAGGTGTTCATCACCCGCGCCACCAGCCGGTAGAGCGCCTGCATCGCCGGGGTCCGGCCCACCAGCGGCAGATCGCCGCCCGCCGCCGTGTCGGGTGCGGTGTCGCGCGGCGCGGGCGCGCGGTGGCGGGTCTCGATCGCGCGGGCGGCGCGCTTCATCAGGTCGGGCAGGTCGAACGGCTTGGGCAGGTAGTCATAGGCCTCGGCCTCGGTGGCCTGGATCGCCGTCATGATCGTGTTCTGCGCCGAGATCACGATCACCGGCAGGCCGGGCCGGGCCGCGGCGATGCGGGGCAGCTGTTCGATGCCGTTGCCGTCGGGCATGACCACGTCCGAGATCACGAGGTCGCCCTTGCCCTCCTCGACCCAGCGCATCAGCGTCACCAGCGACGAGGTCGCATGCACCTTGCAGCCCGCGCGCGTCAGCGCCTGGGTCAGCACGGTGCGGATGGTGCGGTCGTCATCGGCGATCAGGATCGTTCCGTCCATCAGTCTTCTCCGCTCGGGTCATCCTTGGGCGCACGCGGCAGCGACAGCCGGAACACGGTGCGCCCGGGCGTGCTGTCGACATGGATCCAGCCGCCATTCTCGATCACCAGCTTGGACACCAGCGCGAGCCCGAGCCCGGTGCCGTTCTCGCGGCCCGAGACAAAGGGTTCGAACACCTCCGCCGCGATCTCGGGCGGCAGTCCGGGCCCGTCATCCTGCACCTCGATCTGCAGCGGCAGCCGCGCCTGCCCGCCATCGGGCTGGCGGACGCGCAGCGAGGGTTCGTAAAAGCTCCTGAGCCGGATCGTGCCGCCGGGGCGGCCCGCTTCGCTGGCGTTTTTCAACAGGTTCAAAAGCACCTGCAGCAATTGGTCGGGATCGACCAGCGCGCGCGGCAGCGACGGGTCGTAATCCTCGACGATCCGCATATGCGCGCCGAACCCCACCGCCGCCGATTGCCGCGCCCGGTCCAGCGTGTCGTGCAAATTCACCGCGCGCCGCGCCGGCGGGCGCAGGTTGCCGAACTGCTCGACCTGCTCCAGCAGCTTCACGATGCGGCGGCTTTCCTCGACGATGAGATCGGTCAGCTCGCGGTCCTCCGAGGACAGCCCCATCGACAAAAGCTGGGCGGCGCCAGTGATGCCCGCCAGCGGGTTCTTGATCTCGTGGGCCAGCATTTCGGCCATGCCGATCGCCGATTTCGCGGCCTTGCCCGAGGCGTGGCTCTGGGTCAGCCGATGCGCCATCTCGCGCGGCGAGATCATCATCAGCATCTGCCCCTCCGCCCCGGTCAGCGGCGAGAACAGGATCGAGCATTGCATCGCCGGGCGTTCGCCCGACCCGACATCGACATCGTTGACCGAAAGCGAGCTGTCCTGCGCGCGGGCGCGGGCAAAGGCCTCTTCGAGCGGCGCGTCGATCGCCACCTTGTCCCAGACCGGGGCGCCGATCAGGCTGCGCCGCGACAGGTTCAGGAACAATTCGGCGGCGGCGTTGGCCTCCATGATCACATCGCCCGGCCCCAACAGCAACGCAGGCGCGGGCAGCGAATTCCACAAGGCCGCATCGCGGATCATGCCGCGCATCTTTCGCCATCGAGCGCAAAAGGCAGCAAGCCGGGCACATCCTGCGGCGCGGCGGTCAGCACCTCGCGGCGCAGCGCCTCCGGCGTGCCCGCCTCATCCATGTACCAGCCCAGATGCTTGCGCGCGACACGGCCGCCGAGCGCGGCGCCATAAAAGCTGAGCATTGCCTCGTAATGAGCTGACACCATGTCGATAAATGCGCCTCCAACCGGGATGTCCGGGCCCCGCGCACCGGTGAGCGCCGCGGCAATGCGCGCGGGCTGCCACGGGCGCCCCTGCGCGCCGCGCCCGATCATCACCCCCGCCGCGCCCGACCGCGCGAGCGCGGTGCGCGCGCGGTCTGCATCGGTGATGTCGCCATTGGCGATCACCGGGATCGACACCGCGTCGCGCACCGCGCGGATCGCGGCCCAGTCGGCGGCGCCCTTGTAGAACTGGCAGCGGGTGCGGCCATGGATCGTTACCATCCGCACGCCCGCCGCCTCGGCCCGCCGCGCGATCTCCGGCGCGTTCAGAAGATCGTCGTCCCAGCCCAGCCGGGTCTTGAGCGTCACCGGCACCGACACCGCGCCGACCACCGCCTCGATCAGCCGCAGCGCGTGATCGGGCGTCTTCATCAGCGCCGATCCCGATAGCCCGCCTGTCACCTTCTTGGCCGGGCAGCCCATGTTGATGTCGATGATCTTCGCGCCGTTGGCCTCGACCATGCGCGCGGCCTCGGCGATCCAGTAGGGATCGCGCCCCGCCAGCTGCACCGCCGTATCGGCGCGCTCATATCCCAGCTCGGCGCGCTCGCGCACGCCGGGCTTGGCCTGCACCATCTCCTGGCTCGCCACCATCTCCGACACCACCCAGCCCGCGCCGAAGCTGGCCACGAGGCTGCGGAACGGCAGGTCGGTGATCCCCGCGAGCGGCGCAAGCGCCACCGGCGACGAAAGGATCACGCCCGAGCCGAGATCGATGGGAGAATGCGTGGCGGGTGTCATCTGCCTGAAACCTGTGCGTCTGTGGTTGATCTAAGCGGCGTGGCGGCGGGTCACAATCTTTGCGCGGGACGCGATTGCCGCAGCTTATCGCATTTGCCTAAAAATTGGGCACCCACGTGCCGGAAAGGATGGAATTGCGCCGTTCCGTGCCAGCCCCTACACAAGCGCGATCGCCGCGTGAAGGAGACAGAGTGCCCCCCCTTGATCAAATTTCCACGGCTTCGGGACCGGCCATCGTGATCGTCGCGGCGGGCCGGGGCCTGCGCGCGGGCGGCGGCCTGCCCAAGCAATGGCGCGACCTTGGCGGCCGCATGGTGCTGGCCCGCACGATCGAGGCCTTTGCCGGTCTCGGGCCGATCTGCCTTGTGCTGCACCCGGAGGCAATGGGCCGCTACCCAGGCATCGAGGCGATGGCCGATCTGGTGGTGGCGGGCGGCGCCGAGCGGGCGCATTCGGTGCGCGCGGGGCTCGAAGCGCTGGCGCCGCTGGCGCCGCAAAAGGTGTTGATCCACGACGCGGCGCGCCCGCTGGTGCCGCACGAGACGATCCGGGCCGTGCTCGACGCGCTCGATCACGGCCCTGCCGCAGCACCCGGGCTCGTGGTCACCGACGCGCTGTGGCGGGTGGAGGATGAGACGGTCGCCGAGGCCCCCTCGCGCGCGGGGCTGGTGCGGGCGCAGACGCCGCAGGGCTTTCGCTTCGACGCGATCCTCGCGGCGCATCGCGCGCATGACGGCCCGCCCGCCGCCGACGACGTCGCGGTGGCGCGCGCGGCGGGGCTTGCGGTCTCGGTCGTGCCGGGCCACGAGGACAATCTGAAGATCACCGCCGCGCAGGATTTCATCCGCGCCGAGAGGATATTGGGGTGCGACATGGATGTGAGAACGGGCAACGGCTTTGACGTGCACGCCTTCGGGCCGGGCGACAGCCTCTGGCTTTGCGGCGTGGAGATCGCGCATGAGCGCGGGCTCAAGGGCCATTCGGACGCCGATGTCGGCATGCACGCCCTCACCGACGCGATCTATGGCGCCATGGCGCATGGCGATATCGGCCAGCATTTCCCGCCCTCCGATCCGCAATGGAAAGGCGCGCGCTCCGAGATCTTCCTCGCCCATGCCGCCGATCTCGCGCGGGTTGAAGGTTTCGCCATAACCCATTGCGATGTCACTCTGATCTGTGAACGCCCCAAGGTCGGCCCGCATGCCGAGGCGATGCGCGCCGAGCTGGCGCGGATCATGCAGATCGAACCGGGCCGGGTCAGCGTCAAGGCGACCACCTCCGAGCGGCTAGGCTTCGCGGGTCGCGAGGAAGGCATCGCCGCGATGGCCACGGCCACTCTGGTGAAGGCATGAGCCGGCTCATCGCCACCTTCTTCTACACCGGGCTGATCCGCCCCGCCCCCGGCACCTGGGGCTCTCTCGCCGCGCTCGTGGCGGCGCTGCCGATCCATTGGATCGGCGGGCCGTGGCTGATGCTCGCCATGATCGCGCTGGCGCTGGCTGTGGGCTTTCCGGCAGCAAGGGCCGAGGCCGCGCGCGCGGGTGATCACGACCCCTCCCACGTCGTCATCGACGAGGTGGCGGGCCAGTGGATCGCGCTCTGGCCGGTGCTGTTCGGCGCGGCCCATGTCGGCGCGCCGGTGCTCGATCTGTGGCCCGGCTGGGTCGCGGCCTTCGTGCTGTTCCGGCTGTTCGACATCTGGAAGCCGTCCCTGGTGGGCCGCATGGATCGGCGCGGCGACGTGACCGGGTTGATGCTCGACGACGTGGTGGCCGGGATCTTCGCCGCCATCGGCGTCGTTGTGCTGGCGGTGCTGGCGCATGGCGTCATGATCTACGGAGGCTGAGATGGGCGATACGGCAAGGCTGGTGAACGCGGCGCGCGCGGCAGGCCTGCGCATCGCCACCGCCGAAAGCTGCACCGGCGGCATGGTCGCCGCCGCAATCACCGAAACGCCGGGCGCGTCGAACGTGTTCGACTGGGGCGTCGTGACCTATGCCAACGCTGCCAAGCGCGATCTTCTGGGCGTCGCCGCCGCCACGCTCGACGCGCATGGCGCGGTGAGCGAGGAAGTGGCCGCCGAGATGGCCCGCGGCGCGCGCGCCCGCTCCGGTGCCGACATCGCCGTTTCGATCACCGGCATCGCCGGGCCCGGCGGCTCCGAGCACAAGCCCGAAGGGCGCGTCTGCTTTGGCCTCGCCACGGCGCTTGGCTGCACCACGGAAACGGTCGAATTCGGCGCGCGGGGCCGCGACACGGTGCGCGCGCTGGCGCGCGACCGGGCGATCGCGTTGCTGATCGAAGGCGTGGGTTAGCCCGCCTTTGGTCCCGGCGCGTCGTAAAGCTCATGCGCGCGCCGCTCGAAGGCGCGCACCACGCGCTGCATCGCCTCGTTGAAGAACAGGCCCGCCGCGCCTTGCAACAGCCGGTTGCGAAACTCGAAATCCACGTCGAAATGCACCTCCGATCCGCCCTCCACGTCGCGAAAGCTCCAGTTGCTTTCGAGGTGGTGGAAGGGGCCGTCGATATACTCGGTGTGGATCTTCTTTTGCTCGGGCCAGAGCGTGACGCGGCTGGTGAAGCGTTCGCGGAACACCTTGAACGAGATCACCATATCCGCGAGCATGACCTCGTGATCGCCCTCGGGCGTGACCGAGCGCACCCGCGCCGCGGCGGTCCATGGCAGGAACTTCGGGTAATTTCCGACATCCGCCACGAGGTCGTACATCTGCTGGGCCGTATAGGGCAGCGTGCGGGTCTCGGAATGTGTCGGCATCGGCGTTTCCTTCGTGTCTGCTCTCATCTCGCCGCCGCGCGGGAAGAGTTCAACCCCGGCGGCCTTGCGACATGCGATCACCGCACCGATCTGGAGCGACAAGCCCGAAGGAAAAGAGCGCCATGAATATCCATTGGTTGTTGCGGCTTGCGCATTGGGCGCGTCACCCGCCCTCGCCGCGCCACATGGCGATGATCGCCGGGGTGATCATCGCCTGTCTCCTGCTGGTCGGGATCGAATATTTCTGGGGCTGGCCCGACGCGCTCCGCGTGACGCCGGGCGGGCGCGGGGCGCTGTTGCGATAGCGCACCGAACATGGTGGACCGATGCGGAATTGACGTTAGGGTAGAGCCGATTGACCTTTTGACAGGACATACCGCCATGACCCGAACGATCCGTCTCGCTCTCGCCGCGACAGGCCTTGCGGCCATTGCCGGTCTTGCCTCCGCGCAGGCCTTCGATCCGACCAGGGCGCACGAGGTGCGCGTCAGCCACATGAAGCTCATGGGCGCGCATATCGGCATTCTCGGCGGCATGGCCAAGGGCGAGGTGGAATATGACGCCGACACCGCCGCCGCCGCCGCGGACACGCTGGCCGCTCTTGCCGCAACGGCAGGCAATCTCTACTGGGTCGAAGGATCGTCGAGCGCCGATCTGGAAGACAGCCGCGCCCTTCCGGTGATCTGGGAGAAGATGGAGGATTTCAACGCCCAGGAAGACGCGCTGTCGAAAGCCGCCATGGCGATGAAGCAGGCCGCCGGCACCGATCTCGCGGCACTGCAGGGCGCGATGGGCGCATTGGGCAAGGGCTGCGGCGATTGCCACGAAACCTACCGCAAACCCGACGAGGAATGATCGGCCGCGCGCTCGGCGCCGCGGCGGCGCTGTTGCTGGCGGGGGGCGCGGGCTGGGTACTGACCGCGCCCGACCCGCTGCCCGACGCGTTGGCGGCGGGCCCGCCGGGCGACCCCGGGCGCGGCGCGCTGGTCTTTGCCGCCGCGGGCTGCGCGTCGTGCCATGTCGCGCCGGAGGCCGAAATCGGCGAAGCACCGGTGCTGGCGGGCGGGCGCGCCTTCGTCTCGCCCTTCGGCACGTTCCTTGCGCCCAACATCTCGCCCTCGCCGCAGGGCGTGGGCGACTGGTCGGATGCCGAGATCATGGGCGCGGTGATGCGCGGCGTGTCGCCATCGGGCGCGCATTACTACCCCGCCCTGCCCTATGCCGCCTATGCCAAGGCCGACCCGCAGGACATGCGCGATCTCGTGGCGCATCTGCGGACCCTGCCGCCGTCATCGGCCCGAAGCCTGCCGCATGACGTCCCCTTTCCCTTTTCGATCCGGCGCGGCATCGGGCTGTGGAAACGGCTCAATCTCGATGAGGGCTGGGTGGTCGCGGGCGATCTGTCAAAGGCCGCGACGCGCGGGCGCTACATCGCCGAGGCGCTGTCGCATTGCGGCGAATGCCACACGCCGCGCGGGGCCTTGGGCGGGCTCGACCACGCGCGCTGGCTGTCCGGCGCACCGAACCCGTCCGGCGAAGGGCGCATTCCCGACATCACGCCCGCCGGGCTCGACTGGTCGGAAAGCGACATCGCCTATTACCTCGAAACCGGCTTCACGCCCGATTTCGACACCGCCGGGGCCGAGATGGCCATGGTGGTCTCGGAACTGGCCAAGCTGCCCGCCGAGGATCGCGCGGCGATCGCCGCCTATCTCAAATCCGTGCCGCCGGTCGAGTGACCGACGGCGGATTTGCGTATTTTGGGAATGGTGAAGGCGATCTGCCGCGCGATGACCTGCGCCGTTTGCGCGCGGCCGAAGGAGGCGCGCGATCCGCTTTCACCATTCTCCAAATACGCCCGCGACCGCCTTGCCACGGGCGCGGCGCCGGGCCTTCGTGAAAGACGCCTCGCCCTGTCGGCTCAGGCGCCCAGCCGGGCCAGCCGCGCCGCGCGCAGCTGCGCGAAATCCTCGCCCGCGTGGTAGGACGAGCGCGTCAGCGGCGTCGCCGACACCATCAGGAAACCCTTGCCCCGCGCGGCCTTTTCGTAGCTTGCGAATTCCTCGGGCGTCACGAAGCGGTCGACGGCGTGGTGCTTGTTGGTCGGCTGCAGGTACTGGCCGATGGTCAGGAAATCGATGTCGGCGGCGCGCATGTCGTCCATCACCTGGTGCACGGCCTGCTTGTCCTCGCCGAGCCCCACCATGATGCCCGACTTGGTGAACATCGACGGGTCCAGCTCCTTCACCCGCTGCAACAGCCGCAGCGAATGGAAATACCGCGCGCCGGGGCGCACCTCGGGGTAAAGGCCGGGGACGGTTTCGAGGTTGTGGTTGAACACGTCCGGCTTGGCCGCGACCACGACCTCCAGCGAACCGGGCTTGGAGCGCAGGAAATCCGGTGTCAGGATCTCGATCGTGGTGCCGGGCGACTGGCGGCGCACGGCGCGGATGGTCTGGGCGAAATGCTCGGCGCCGCCATCATCGACATCGTCGCGGTCGACCGATGTGATCACCACGTGGTTCAGGCCGAGCTTCTTCACCGCGTCGGCGACCCGCCCCGGCTCGAACACGTCGAGCGCGTCGGGACGCCCCGTCGCCACGTTGCAGAAGGTGCAGCCACGGGTGCAGATCTCGCCCATGATCATCATGGTGGCGTGGCCTTGGCTCCAGCATTCGCCCACATTCGGGCAGCCCGCCTCCTCGCAGACGGTGACGAGCTTGTGCTCGCGCATGATGTCGCGGGTCTGCTTGTAACCCTCGGAGGTCGGCGCCTTGACGCGGATCCAGTCGGGTTTCTTGGGCTGCGGCGCACTGTCGGCGCGGCGTGCCTTTTCGGGGTGGCGGTCGCCGGGGATCTTCAGGTCGCGCACGGTCATGCCTTTCCTCTTGGCCTTGCCGATACATAGGCCGCGCGACGCACGGGCGCAACGCGGCTTGGACCGCTCGCCGGGCGACTGCCGCAACCCCGCCATGCATCCGGCGCAGTCCGGGAATTTGCCGCGACGCAGCATTGCGAAGTCGCCTTCGATTTCCTAAGTCTCGCCCGAACCCATAGATCCGAGACAGACAGGAGCATGCCCATGCAGCCCGGCGCCCGTATCCCCGACGTGACCTTCCGCACCCGCGTTCGCGACGAAAGCCTCGACGGCCCGAACCCCTTCCGCTGGGAAGAGCGCGACACCGCCTCCTATTTCGCGGGCAAGCGCGTGGTGCTGTTTTCGCTGCCCGGCGCGTTCACGCCGACCTGCTCGACCTACCAGCTGCCCGGCTTCGAGAAGAACTTCGAAACCTTCAAGGCGCATGGCGTCGACGCGATCTACTGCATGTCGGTCAACGATGCCTTCGTGATGAACCAGTGGGCCAAGGCGCAGAACCTCGAGAACGTCGAGGTGATCCCCGACGGCTCCGGCGAATTCACCCGCCGCGCCGGCATGCTGGTGCGCAAGGACAATCTCGGTTTCGGCCTGCGCAGCTGGCGTTACGCCGCCGTCATCAATGACGGCCGCGTCGAGGCATGGTTCGAAGAGCCGGGCCTGTGCGACAACCACCCCGAGGACCCCTACGGCGTCTCCTCGCCCGAGACCGTGCTCGAATGGCTCGAGGCGGACGCGCGCGAACAGGCCGCCTGATCCGGGTCTCGCCCCCCTAAGGACAGACCGCGCGGGCCGAGCGCAGAAGCTCGGCCCCCGCATCGCGCAACAGCGCGGCCAATGGCGGGGCCCAGCCGTCATCACCCCCCGCCCGCCGCACCAGCGCCAGCGCGCGCGCGGGCTCGGGCGCGGCAAAGCGCCTCAGCGCCAGCCCCGGTGCCGCAGCCGTTTCCGCCCTGAGCGCGATCTCGGGCAAAAGCGTCAGCCCGAACCCTTCGGCCACCAGCCCCGACAGCGTCGCCAGCGACGAGGCGCCCAGATCGACGCGCCCGCGCCCCCTGAGACCGCAGACCTCCAGCGCCTGATCGGCGAGGCAGTGCCCCTCGTCGAGCAGCAACAGCTGATCGGGCGCCACCATGGCCGGGCGCAGCGCTTCGCGCCCCTCGGCCCAGCGGGCCAGCCGCGCCTGCGTGCCCGCCAGAACGAAGCGATCCTCGATCAGCGTCTCCGCCGCCAGCCCCGGACCCGGCAGCGGCAACGCCGCCACCACCGCGTCGATCCGCCCCGTTTCCAGATCGTCGAGCAGGATCTCGGTCTGGGCCTCGCGCACCCGGATGTCGAGCGTGAGATCGCGCGCCCGAAGCCGCGTCAGCGCGCCGGGCAGAAGATAGGGCGCGACCGTCGGGATCACCCCGAGCCTGAGCCGCCCCGACAATCCACGCGCCAGCCGCGCCGCGCGCTCCAGATCCTCGAGCTCGGCCAGCACCCGCCGCGCCCGCTCCAGCACCTCGCGCCCCGACCGGGTCAGCCGCACCCCGCGCGGCAGGCGGTCGACGACCCGGACGCCAAGCTCGGCCTCCATGTCCTTGATCTGCTGGCTGAGCGCGGGCTGGCTTACATTCACCCGTTCCGCGGCGCGCACGAAGCCGCCCGTTTCGGCCAGCGCCACGAAGTAGCGCAACTGCTTGACTGATAGGTTCATGGATTTGCCATAAGCCAATCCGATGGCAGGGGCCAGAAGATCCGATTTTTCCTTTCGCCCCCCGCGCTCCATATTCATGCCAAGCACCAACCCGGAGGGACGACATGACCGACAAACCCCGCCTGACGACGAGCGCCGGCGCGCCCGTGGCGTCGAACGACACGACCAAGACCGCCGGGGCGCGCGGCCCCGTCCTGCTCGAAGATTACCAGCTGATCGAGAAGCTCGCCCACCAGAACCGCGAACGCATCCCCGAGCGCGTGGTCCATGCCAAGGGCTGGGGCGCGGCGGGCACCTTTACCGTGACCCACGACATCACCAAGTATACCTGCGCCAAGATCTTTTCGCAGATCGGCAAGCAGACGCAGGTGCTGTCGCGCTGGTCGACCGTGGCCGGTGAATCCGGCGCCGCCGACACCGAGCGCGACGTGCGCGGCTTCTCCCTCAAATTCTATACCGAGGACGGCAACTGGGACATGGTGGGCAACAACACCCCCATCTTCTTCGTGCGCGATGCCTATAAATTCCCCGACTTCATCCGCACCCAGAAACGCCACCCCAAGACCAACCTGCGCTCGCCCGAGGCGATGTTCGACTTCTGGGCCGCCCAGCCCGAAAGCGTGCACCAGGTGACGATCCTGATGTCGGATCGCGGCATCCCGACCAACCCAATGCACATGAACGGCTATGGCAGCCACACCTTCTCGCTGTGGAACAACGCCGGCGAGCGGTACTGGGTGAAGTTCCACTTCAAGACCCAGCAGGGCCACGAGCACTACACCAATGCCGAGGCCGAGGCGCTGATCGGCAAGACGCGCGAGGCCTACCAGGAGGATCTCTACAACGCGATCGAGGCGGGCGATTTCCCGAAATGGACGCTCTACATCCAGGTCATGCCCGAGGCCGAGGCCGACCAGCAGGACTACAACCCCTTCGATCTCACCAAGGTCTGGCCGCATGGCGACTACCCGCTGATCGAGGTCGGCGAGCTGGAGATGAACCGCAACGTCGAGAACTATTTCCAGATGGTCGAGAACGCGGCCTACAGCCCGTCGAACGTGGTGCCCGGCATCGGCTTTTCGCCCGACCGGATGCTGCAGGCGCGGGTCTGGTCCTATGCCGACGCGCATCGCTACCGGCTCGGCACGCATTACGAGGCGCTGCCCGCCAACGCACCGCATGCCGCGAAGGTGAACCACTACCACAAAGACGGCGCGATGCGCTTCTTCACCAACGACTTCGACAACCCGGACGCCTATTACGAGCCGAACCAGTATGACGGCCCGGTGGCCGATCCGACGGCGATGGAGCCGCCGCTTCGGATCGATCCGGAGGCGTATCGCTATCCGCAGGAGGTCAGCGACGTCGATTTCGTGCAGCCGCGCAAGCTGTTCGAGATGTTCGACGCCGACCAGAAGGCGCGGCTCTTCGCCAACTATGCCGCGGCGATGGGCCCGTGCTCGGACGCGGTCAAGGAACGCTGGTACGCGGTGCTGGAGCGGGTGCATCCCGATTACGCCCGCGGCGTGCGCGAGGCCAATGAGCGGATGGCATCGGATGTGAACGCCGTGCCCGTGACCGACGACACCGCGGTCGACGCGGCCGAGTAGGCGGCCCGTCACGAAGGGCCTTTCGGGCGGCGGCGGGGCGACCTGCCGCCGCCCTTTTTCGTGCCGGATCCGCTAACCGATCATCTCGCTGCCGCCCGCCGCGTCGTAATGCCGCCTGAGCCGCTGCAACGCGATGCGCAGCACGATCTTGCCCGACCGCGCCGACCAGCCCATGCGCCGCTCGAGGCTCTCCATCCCTTCGAGATAGCAGCAACAGCGCAGCGCCACGTCGCCCAGGCCCGGCCCGAGATCGGCGAGCGCCGCGGCGAGCCGGTCGCGCGCGCCCGACGGCCTGTGCCCCGGCCCGCTTGCGCATCCGGCGGTGAGAAAACGCGACCAGTCCTGCGTCACCCGCGGCCCTATCTGCGCCAGTTCGAAATCCTCGCGCAGCCGCTCCCCGGCCGAGACGAGATCGCGCCCGAGAAACGGTCGCCCGTCGCGGTCGCGCCTGCGCGCCAGAAGCATCAGCGGGCCGTCCTGCGCCGCCATGCGCGCCGTGGCCGCGGGGGCGGCGAAACCGGTGGCCGCCTCCGCGAAGCCGTCCGGCCCCGGCGCGTCATTGCCTTTCAGCGCCGCGCGCCCCCGCGACGTGATGCGGTAGCGCGCCACCTTTCCCGGCCCCTCCTGCGCCGCGATCCAGCCGCGCAGCGCCAGCGTTTCGGCCACCGACCGATCGAGTCGGGCCAAACGCTGCGTCTCGCCCGCCGGGCCTTCGCGCATCACGGCGGCGACGGGCATTCCGGATGCCACCGCCAGCACCGCGCCGGGTTCGGCCATGCGGCGCAGCACTCGCATCGTTTCGGCCATGGCACCGGTGTCGCCGCCGTCGGGCCGTGGCCCCTGTGGATCGTGATGGGTCATCGCTCTCTCCTCGGGGGATGCGGGGCCATAGCGCCGCGACAGCCGTTGCAGGGCCGCGTCGACCAGCGGATCGTCGCGCCGGCTTTCCATCTGGCGCACCTGCCGCAGCACCGTCGAGGCATGCACCTCGGAACGGCGGGCAAGCACCCGGATCGGGGCACCGCCCTCGACATGTTCGAGATAGTGCCGCACCGGTGGCGGCACCCAGTCGGGCAGACCCTCCATCCCGCCCGCATGGCGTCGCATCACTGTATCGGCTGCCGGACCCGGTGTCCGCGCCCGGTCCTCCCTGACGTCCCCAAGCATCACGATCTCAACTCTCAGTTGCCACGGTTACCGAAGCGTTAATGCGCCCCGGACCCGTTCAGCTTGGTTGAAAATTCCCAAACAAGGCTGAAGCCACCGCGCGTTACGGCGCGGTTTCGCGCAACGCGGCGCGGGGCGTGTGACTGTTCGGGATGTCGTCACGCCACATGAGGGAGAACAGGCCATGCAGGACCCGCTGAGCAGGATCGCGGCGCTGAGACGGCCGCGGCTTCTGGTCGACGCCGCGCGCTTCGGGGTCGATCTTTATGACCGGAGCACGGCGCTGCCGCGTCTGATCGGCCCCGCCGCGCGCGGTCCCGCGCAGGCCGCCGTCGCGCTGCTGGAGCGCGAAGGCGACATCGAGGCGCGCCGCCGCGCCGGGACCGCCGATTACCGCCCCGCCCGCCATGTCGAGATCATGGTCGCGCTGATGGGCGAGGCGCGGCTGCTGCGCCGGGGCGGCGTCAGCTGAAGCTGTCGGCGATCGCGGCCTTCTTGGCCTCGACATAGGCCGTCAGCCGCTGCGCGATCTCCGGGTCGAGCGGCGGTTGCCGATAGGTGTCGAGCAGCCGCGCCACCCGCGCCGAGGCGAGCGTCTGCGTATCGCGCGCGCCTTCCTCCTCCCATGTTTCGAACGGCTTGTAGTCGAGCAGGTCGCTGCGCCAGAAGGCGGTCTTGAAATTGGCCTGCGTATGCGCGCAGCCAAGGTAATGCCCGCCCGGCCCGACCTCGCGGATCGCGTCCATCGCCTGCATGTCCTCGGAGGTATCGACCCCCTTGGCCACCTGGTGCAACGCGCCGAGCTGGTCGGCATCCATCACGAATTTCTCGTAGGAGGCGACGAGACCGCCTTCGAGCCAGCCGCAGGCATGCAGCATGAAGTTGACGCCCGCCATCAGCCCCATGTTCAGGCTGTTGGCGCTTTCGTACCCGGCCTGCGCGTCGGGCAGCTTGGAGCCGCAGAACCCGCCCGCCGAGCGGTAGGGCAGACCGAGCCGGCGCGCCAGCTGTCCCATGCCATAGGTGATGAGAGAGGCCTCCGGCGTGCCGAAGGTCGGCGCTCCGGAATTCATGTCGATCGAGGTGACGAAGGTGCCGACAATCACCGGCGCGCCGGGGCGCATGATCTGGCTGTAGGCGACACCGGCCAGCGCCTCGGCCAGCACCTGCGTCAGCGTGCCTGCGACCGACACCGGCGCCATCGCGCCGCCGACGATGAAGGGCGAGATGATGCAGGCCTGGTTGGCCTTGGCATAGACCTCCAGCGCGCCCATCATGATGCCGTCGAAGGTCAGCGGCGAGTTGATGTTGATCAGCGAGGTCATCACCGTGTTCTCGGCGACGAAATCGCGGCCGAACAGGATCTCGCACATCTCGACGCTGTCCTGCGCGCGCTCGGGCGCGGTGACCGAGCCCATGAAGGGCTTGTCCGACAGCGTCATATGCGCCAGCAGCATGTCGAGATGGCGCTTGTTGACCGCTACGTCCGTCGGCTCGCAGACGGTGCCGCCCGAATGGTGCAGCCATTTCGACATGTAGCCGAGCTTCACGAAATTGCGGAAATCCTCGATCGTGGCATAGCGCCGCCCGCCGGAGGCGTCGCGCACGAAGGGCGGGCCATAGACCGGGGCCAGCACGAGGTTGCGCCCGCCGATCTCGACCGAGCGTTCGGGGTTGCGCGCGTGCTGGGTGAAGCTTGCGGGCGCCGTGGCGCAAAGCTGGCGCGCCAGGCCGCGGGGAATGCGCACCCGGTCGCCGGTGACGTTGGCGCCGGCCTGCCGCCAGCGTTCAAGCGCCTCGGGGTTGTCCGAGAACACCACGCCGATTTCCTCGAGCACGGTTTCGGCATTGTGCTCGATCACCGCGATGGCGGCCTCGTCGAGCACCTCGAAATCGGGGATGTTGCGGGTGATGAAACGCGCCGTCTCGACGCTGACGGCGGTGCGTTCCGCCCGCCTCGCGGCGCCGCCGCCCGACCGCCCCCGTCGTCCCGCCCGTTCCCCGGTCACTGCCCGTGCCGCTTCCGTCATCGCCCGCTCCCGTGATGCGCTTGTCGTTCCGTGATAGCCGCCCTGTCGACCCGGGCTTGGCCGGATTGCGCCGCCTCAGGCGCGAAAGCGACATGGGCCGCGGATGCCGCGCGCTTTTTCGGCCCCGCCGCCCCTTGCGCCCTCTTGCGCCACGCTGCCGCCGGGCCTATTCGCTTGCCCATGACCGAGCACAGCCAACAGCACCAGCGCCTTCTCATCGTGGATTTCGGCTCCCAGGTGACGCAGCTCATCGCGCGTCGCCTGCGGGAATTGAACGTCTATTGCGAAATCCATCCCTTCAACGCGGTGGACGAGGCCTTCCTCGACGCCTTCGAGCCGCAGGCGGTGATCCTGTCGGGCGGCCCGGCCAGCGTGCCGGACGAAGGCAGCCCGCGCCCGCCGATGCGGATCTTCGAGCTGGAGGTGCCGGTCCTCGGGATCTGCTACGGCCAGCAGGTGATGATGCAGATGCTGGGCGGCGAAGTGCTGCGCGGCGACGGCACCGCCGAGTTCGGCCGCGCCTATGTCGAACCCGAAGGCGAAGCGACCGATCTCTTGCGCGGCTGGTTCCTCGAGGGGCGCGAGCAGGTCTGGATGAGCCATGGCGACCATGTGAGCAAGCTGGCGCCGGGCTTTGCGGTCTGCGGCACCTCGCCCGGTGCGCCCTACGCGATCACCGCCGATCTCGACCGCCGCTTCTATGCCGTGCAGTTCCACCCCGAGGTGCACCACACCCCGAACGGCAAGACCTTCCTCGAGAACTTCCTGCACATCGCGGGCTTCGCGGGCGACTGGACCATGGGCGCCTATCGCGAAGAGGCGATCCGCCTGATCCGCGAGCAGGTCGGCGATCAGAAGGTCATCTGCGGCCTCTCGGGCGGCGTCGACAGCTCGGTCGCGGCGGTGCTGATCCACGAGGCGATCGGCGATCAGCTCACCTGCGTCTTCGTCGATCACGGCCTGCTGCGCGAGGGCGAGGCCGAGCAGGTCGTGACCATGTTCCGCGACCACTACAACATGCCGCTGATCCACGCGCAGGAAGAGGACCTGTTCCTCGACGCGCTCGAAGGGGTTTCCGACCCCGAGGTCAAGCGCAAGACCATCGGCAAGCTGTTCATCGACGTGTTCCAGAAGCACGCGGCCGAGGTCGGCGGCGCCACCTTCCTCGCCCAGGGCACGCTCTACCCGGACGTGATCGAGAGCGTCAGCTTCTCGGGCGGGCCGAGCGTCACGATCAAGAGCCACCACAATGTCGGCGGCCTGCCCGAGAAGATGGGGCTGAAGCTCGTGGAGCCGCTGCGCGAGCTGTTCAAGGACGAGGTCCGCGCGCTGGGCCGCGAGCTCGGCCTGCCCGACAGCTTCATCGGCCGCCACCCCTTCCCCGGGCCGGGTCTCGCGATTCGCTGCCCCGGCGAGATCACCCGCGAAAAGCTGGCGATCCTGCGCCGCGCCGACGCGGTGTATATCGACCAGATCCGCAAGCACGGCCTTTACGACGAGATCTGGCAGGCCTTCGTGGCGCTCTTGCCGGTGCGCACGGTCGGCGTGATGGGCGACGGGCGGACCTATGACTACGCCTGCGCGATGCGCGCGGTCACGAGCGTCGACGGCATGACCGCCGATTACTACCCGTTCAGCCACGACTTCCTCGGCGAGACGGCGACGCGGATCATCAACGAGGTGCGCGGCATCAACCGCGTCACCTATGACGTGACCTCGAAGCCGCCGGGCACCATCGAGTGGGAATGACGGATGTCGAAGGCCCCTTCGGGGGCCTTTTTCATGCCGGGATCTGATGCAGTCATGTGACGCTGCGGCGCGCCGGTCAACCTGCCGTTGCGTCATGGATTGTGACGTAGACGTCAACCCGCTCTGCTCGTCGCAGAGGACGCATCTTGCGACAGGGAGAGACCATGAAACTGCATTACGGCGCCACGAGCGCGCTGGCGCTGGCGACGGCGCTGATGGCCACGACGGCGGGCGCCGTCGGGCTCGACCGTTCGAACCAGGACGTCACCGCGATCTTCGAGGAGGGCAACCTCCTCGAACTGAGCTATGGCCGGGTGTTTCCCGATCTCAGCGGTCGTGACCTCGAAGACCGGACGACTCTGGACCCGGTCGCGGAATATGACGGGGTCGGCGAGGATTTTCTCAACGTCTCCGGCAGCCTGAAATTCGACATCACCCCCGACATCTCCATGGCGCTGATCGTCGACCAGCCGTTCGGGGCGGACATCCTGTATCCCGAAACCGCGGGCAGCAATCTCGGCGGCACCAGCGCCGATCTCGACAGCCTCGCGATGACGCTGGTGGGTCGCTACAAGGTCAACGAGAATTTCAGCTTCCATGGCGGCCTGCGTGGCGAGAAACTGGAAGGGCGGATCCGTCTCAACGGGGCCGCCTATCGTGCACTGAGCGGCTACGAGGTCGAGCTTGAGGACAACACCGCCTATGGCTACGTGCTGGGTGCCGCCTATGAGCGTCCCGAGATCGCGCTGCGCGTGGCGCTGACCTACAATTCGGTGATCGAGCATGATTTCGACGCGGTGGAGAGCATCCCCGCGCTGCTGCAGACGCCGCCGCCGCTTGGCCCCGGCTTTCCGGCCGTGGCGGCCGGGACGACCACCGTGGAAACGCCCGAAAGCTGGAATCTCGACCTGCAGACCGGCGTGGCGCAGGACACGCTCGTTTTCGCCAATATCCGCTATGCCGCGTATGCCGATACGATCGTCTCGCCGCAGATCTTCAGCCTCGCGACCGGCGGCGCCAGCCTGACCAACATCGAAGACAACTACTCGGCGCAGATCGGCGTCGGCCGCCGGTTCAACGACATGTTCTCGGCCCAGGCCGCGATCGGCTTCGAGCCGGAAAAGGACGATCTCGTCTCGCCGCTCGACCCGACCAACGGCAAGCGCTGGATCAGCCTCGGCGGCGCCTACAAGGCGAGCGAGCAGGTCACCCTGTCGGGCGGCGTGCGCTATACCCTGCTGGGCGATTCGATGCCCGAAACCGGCACGCCGGATGTGGCGCAGGCGCGCTTCACGGACAACGACGCGCTGGCGGTCGGGATGAGCATCACGACCCGCTTCTGATCCGCACCGAAAACCTGAAAGAGGGGCCGGCCATCGCGCCGGCCCCTTTCGCGTTTGCATGCAATGCGCATGTTCCGGATTGCGCCGGCATCCGGGCCGTGCACAGTGCCGGGCATGACATCGCAGAAAACCATGACCAACGCGGCCTGGGCGCAGCTCGGCCTTCTGGCCCTGATCTGGGGCGGCTCGTTTTTGTCGGTGCGCGTGGCGCTCGACCAGGTGGGGCCGCTTTGGATCGTCAGCCACCGCGCGGTCTGGGCCGCCGCGGTGCTCTGGCCGGTCGTGCTCATCCGCCGCCTGCCCTTGCCGCGCACATGGCGGCTCTGGGCGGTGCTGGCGGTCATGGGCGCGCTCAACAACGCCATCCCCTTCGGGCTTCTGGCCTGGGGGCAGCAGCATGTCGAAACCGGGCTGATCGCGATTCTCAACGCCGCCACGGCGATCTTCGGCGTGCTGTTCGCGGCGATCTTCTTTGCCGATGAACGGCTCACCGCGCGCAAGGCGGTGGGCGTGGCGCTCGGGTTTTCGGGGTGGTGCTGGGTGATCGGCCCCTCGGCGCTGTCGGGCTTCGATCCCGGCGCGCTGGGTCAGGTCGCGGCGATCGGCGCGACGGTCTCCTACGCGCTGGCCGGCGTCTGGGCGCGCAAGATGATGGGCGGGCTGCCGCCGCTCACCGCCAGCGCGGGCATGGTCACCGGTGCCGCGCTGATCATGGTGCCGCTGGCCTGGAGCGTCGAGGGCGCGCCGCGTCTCGATCTCGCCCCGGCCACGATCGCGGGGCTGGCCTATGTGTCGGTCGGCTCCACCGCGCTGGCCTATATCCTCTATTACCGCGTCATCGCCGTGGCGGGCAGCGGCAACGTGCTTCTGGTGACTTTGATGGTCGCGCCCGTGGCGATCCTTCTGGGCGTCGTGGTGCTGGACGAAACCCTGCCCGCGCGCGCCTATCCGGGCTTTGCGCTGCTGGCCTGCGGGCTTGCGGTGCTCGACGGGCGGATCTGGCGGCGGCTGCGGCGCGGCACGCGCGCGGTGCCCGCGCCCCGGCCCTGAGGCGGCAATTCGATCTGGAACTCCCGCTGCTGCGGCTTTACCCATGCGGTCATGATCCATCTCTCCGCCTCCGACTGGCTGTCCGCCCCGCGCAAACGCGTCCTGTTCTTCGGCATGTCCGGTCTGGGAAAGACGCATGTGTCGACCCTGCTGCGCCGCTCGGGCGACTGGTTCCACTATTCGATCGACTACCGCATCGGCACCCGCCACATGGGCGAGCTGATCGCCGACAACGCCAAGCGCGAGGCGATGAAGGTGCCGTTCCTGCGCGAGCTTCTGCTGTCGGACAGCATCTATATCGGCTCGAACATCAGCTTCGACAATCTCGCCCCTGTTTCGGCCTATCTCGGAAAGCCGGGCAACCCCGACAAGGGCGGCCTGCCCTTCGACACCTATCGCCAACGGCAGGAGCAGTTCCGCCGGGCCGAGATCGCCGCCCTCGAAGACACGCCGTGGTTCATCGACCGGGCCGAGGCGCTGTATGGCTATCCGCATTTCGTCTGTGACACCGGTGGGTCGATCTGCGAATGGGTCGATCCCGACGACCCGGACGACCCGCTGATGGCGCTGCTGTCGAAACAGATGCTGATGATCTGGATCGAGGGCTCGGACGCGCACACCGCCGAGCTGGTCCGCCGCTTCGACCGCGCGCCGAAGCCCATGGCCTACAGCCCCGCCTTCCTGATGCGGGCATGGCGCGACTATCTTTCCGAAACCGGGCTCAGGGAGGCGCGCGTCGATCCCGACGCCTTCATCCGCTGGACCTATGGCCGGGCGCTGGCGCATCGCCAGCCGCGCTATGCCAAGATGGCCGAACGCTGGGGGCTCGCGATTCCCGCCGAGGCGCTCGCGGATCTCGCATCGGCCGATGAATTCGACGCGGTGGTGGCCGAGGCGCTCGACGCGCGGCTTGGCAAGAGCCGCCGCGAAGCCTAGATCACCCCTTCCATCCAGAAGGTCAGACCATGCCCATCAAGATCCCCGAAGCTCTCCCCGCCTATGACGTGCTGACGCGCGAGGGCGTGATGGTGATGTCGGAGGACCAGGCGGCGCGGCAGGACATCCGCCCGCTGAAGATCGGGCTTTTGAACCTGATGCCCAAGAAGATCCAGACCGAGACGCAGTTCGCCCGGCTGATCGGGGCGACGCCGCTGCAGATCGAGCTGACGCTGATCCGCATGTCGGATCACGAGGCGCGCAACACCACGCCCGAGCACATGGAGGAGTTCTATCACCCCTTCTCCGAGATCGAGGCCTCGGGCCAGAAGTTCGACGGCTTTCTCGTCACCGGCGCGCCGGTCGAGCATCTCGATTTCGACGAAGTGACCTACTGGGACGAGCTGCGCCGCGTCTTCGACTGGACCCGAAGCCACGCGCATTCGACCTTCGGCGTCTGCTGGGGCGGCATGGCGCTGATCGCGCATCAGCACGGCATCGCCAAGCACATGCTCGACGCCAAGGCCTTCGGCTGTTTCCGGCACCGCAATCTCAAGCCCGACAGCCCCTATCTGCGCGGCTTTTCGGACGATTGCACTGTGCCGGTGAGCCGCTGGACCGAGATCCGCCAGGACGAGATCGACGCGCGCCCCGAGCTGGTGACGCTGCTGGCCTCTGACGAGGTGGGGCCCTGCCTCGTGGAGGATCCGGCGCGGCGCGCGCTCTACCTGTTCAACCATTTCGAATATGACAGCCACACGCTCAAGGAAGAATACGACCGCGATGTCGCCTCCGGCGCCGAGATCGCGGTGCCGGTGAACTACTACCCCGGCGACGATCCGACCAAGCCGCCCTCGAACCGCTGGCGCAGCCATGCGCATCTTCTTTACGGCAACTGGATCAACGAGATCTACCAGACCACCCCTTACGACCTGAACGACATTGGCCGTTAAGCTCGCCGCGCTGGTCGCGCTCACGGCGCTTGCGGGCTGCGCCTTCGTGGATTTCCGCGCCGACCGGCGCGAGGCACGGGCGCAGGCCGCGCATCCGCCGCTGGGCCGGATCGTCGAGGTCGAAGGCCGGCGCGTGCACGCCATGGTGTCGGGCAGCGGCCCCGATCTGGTGCTGATCCACGGCGCCTCGGGCAATTTGCGCGACATGGCCTTCGGGCTGATGGACCGGCTCGACGACGATTACCGCGTCATCGCCTTCGACCGGCCCGGGCTGGGGTATTCGGACCCGATCGACCCGCGCGCCGATGATTCCTTCACCACCCGCGCCGACAGCGTCGCGGCGCAGGCGCGGCTGTTGCAGGCCGCCGCCGCCGAGCTCGGGGCCGGTCGCCCGATCGTCCTGGGCCATTCCTTCGGCGGCGCGGTCGCCATGGCCTGGGCGCTGGAGCGGCCCGACAACATCGCCGCCCTCGTCGACGTCGCCGGGGCGACGATGCCGTGGGACAGCGGGCTCGCCGCGCTTTACAGGATCAACGGCTCGGCCCTGGGCGGCGCGGCGGTGGTGCCGCTCATCACCGCCTTCGCGCCCGAGGAAAAGGTCGAGGACACGGTCGAGGCGATCTTTGCGCCCAACCCGGTGCCCGAAGGCTATGCCGATTTCGTCGGGGCGACCCTCGCGGTGCGGCGCGACAGCCTGCGCATCAACGCGCGGCAGGTGAACGGGCTGCTGCCGCAGGTGACGCAGATGCGCGCGCGCTACGCGTCGATCGACCTGCCGGTCGAGATCGTGCACGGCGTCGCCGACACCATCGTGCCGCTGGAGGTGCATTCGGCCCGGCTGGCCGAGCTGATCCCCGGCGCGAACCTGACGGTGCTGGAAAACGTTGGACATATGCCCCACCACACCACCCCGCGCGAGGTGGTGGCGGCGGTCGACCGGGCCGCGCGGCGCGCAGGATTGCGCTGACGTCGCGCGATCCGCAACATGGGCCGGGGCAAGGAGATGCAGATGGACAAGCCGTTCGACGGGGCGATCAGCCGCTTTCGCGACGAAGAGGCGCCGGAAGAGATCCGGCGCATGCTGCACGAGGCGGGCAAGGACGGCATCGCCAGCCCGCGCTTTCCCTACCCGGCCAAGTGGAAGCGCAAGGAATACGCCGCCGCGATGGCGGATCTGCAGATCGAGCTGGTCAAGATGCAGGCCTGGGTCAAGGCGACCGGACAGCGCGTCGTGGTGATCTTCGAGGGCCGCGACGCCGCTGGCAAGGGTGGCACCATCGCGCGGTTTCGCGAAAACCTGAACCCGCGCGGCGCCCGCGTCGTGGCACTGTCGAAACCGACCGAGGCCGAGGCGGGCCAGTGGTATTTCCAGCGCTACGTGCGCGAGCTGCCCACCAAGGGCGAAATCGTCTTCTTCGACCGCTCGTGGTACAACCGCGCCGTGGTCGAGCCGGTCTTCGGTTTTGCCGGCGACGATCAGGTCGCGCGGTTCTACGACCAGGTCGCCCCGTTCGAGAAGATGCTCACCGACGACGGCATCGCGCTGTTCAAGCTGTGGATCAATGTCGGCCGCGCGACGCAGCTGGAGCGGTTTCTCAAGCGCGAGAACGATCCGCTCAAGCAATGGAAGCTGTCATGGGTCGATGTCGAGGGGCTGCGCAAATGGGACGCCTATACCCGCCATATCGGCACCATGTTCGAGCGCACCGATTTCGACGTCGCGCCCTGGACGGTGATCCGTGGCGATGACAAGCGCCGCGCGCGGGTGAACGCGATCCGCAGCGTGCTGTCGCGGCTCGACTACCCGGACAAGGACGCGCAGGCCATCGGCGCGCTCGACCCGAAGATCGCGGGCGGGTCCGAAATCTGGCCGCGCGACTGACGTGGCCAAGCAGGGATATCACCACGGCAACCTGCGTCAGGCGCTGGTCGAGGCCAGCCTGAAGCTGATCGAGGCCAAGGGCCCGACCGGCTTTACCCTGTCGGAGGCCGCGCGCGAGGCGGGCGTGACCCCCGCCGCCGTCTATCGCCATTTCGCCGGGCGCGAGGATTTGATCGCCGAGGCCGCGCGGCAGGGTTACGAGATCTTCGCCGATCTTCTCGAATACGCCTATGACGAAGGCAGGCCTTCCGTGCTTGCCGCCTTCGAGAAGACGGGCCGCGCCTATCTCGCCTTTGCGCGCAAGCATCCCGGCCACTACGTCGCGATGTTCGAAAGCGGCATCGGGGTCCAGCGCAACCCCGAGCTGGCGGCCGCCTCGCGCCGTGCGCTCGGCGTGCTCGAACGCGCCGCCGAGGCGCTGTCCGAACGCATCCCCGCGCATCGCCGCCCGCCGCCGCAGATGTTCGCAGCCCATGTCTGGGCGATGAGCCATGGCGTGGTGGAGCTGTTCGCGCGCGGCTCGCCCGGCACGCGTGCGCCGTTTCCGCCCGAGGATCTGCTCGAAAGCGGAATCGGCGTGTATCTGCGCGGTCTTGGGCTCGTCGCGCCGGATGACGGGACGGGTGGCGGGCCCTGACCTCAACTTGGGAAACTAGGGGAACGACGAAACTGGACAGAACCCACCGGTTGCAATCAATGTCATGAGATAGCGGATCGCGCATGGTCCGTTCTAACTAGGTCATGATTGTTTCGGGGGGCTGAATGTTTTCATTGCCGCACGACCCCGCTTTTTCAGGGTTGCTTGACGATATCTACCAAGGCGCGCTCACGCCGGACCCATGGGCCGCGCTGCCCGGACGGATCGCCGCGATGGCCGGTGGCGGCGCCTGGGCGCTGCAGCTGGTGCGTCCCGGCCTGCCGAGGCGGGCCGAGCTGCATGGCTGCAATTTCGACCCGGCTTTGACGAGGCTCTACCCCGACCGGTTCGCGGCCCTGAACCCGTGGCTGGATCAGCTGCTGCGGGCGCCGGAGCTGCATCTCGTGCAGGACGACCGGATGATACGGGGCGAGGCATTCTTCGCGAGCGCGTTCTACACCGGGTTCCTGCAGCCGCAGGGTGACATCCATCGCTGTTTCGGCACGCTTCTTGTGCGCGACGATACCGGCAGCCTCGTGCTCAGCTGCAACCACGCGCCCGATCAGGCCGGAACGGTCGGTCGCGCGGGGCCACGGCTGCTGCTGCAGATCGCGCCGCATCTGCGCCGCGCCATCGGGCTGATGCGCGCCGCGCGGCACGATGCCTTGCGCAAAGGCGTGCGGCTGCTCGACGGGCTTGACGGGCGGCAGGCCTGTTTCGTGATCGACCGGCGCGGCCATCTCATCGTCAGCGACAGCCGCGGGACGGCGCTTTTGGAGCAAGGCGGGCTGCTGCGGCTTGCACCCGGCGGGCGGTTGCGCTTTTCGGAGCCGGAGGCGAATGCCGCGCTCGATCGCGCTCTTGCGCAGGGCGACCGGCCCGCAGGGCGCTTTGCGCTTGGCCCCGGCCCCCGGCATGTTCGCCTCATGGCCCTGCCCGATGACACGATGATCGCGCCGCTTAGGGCGCTGCTTGCCGGTGGGCGCGCCGCCGCGGCGCTGATCGTGCCCGAAGCGGGGGCGTCCGACAGGCTCGACGCGGAGCTGACCCGGCTCTATGCTCTCACCCGGGCCGAAACGCTGGTGCTGCGCCTGTTATGCGAAGGCCACGCGATCCCCGAAATCGCGGCGCGGCGCGGGGTGAGCATCAACACCGTACGCAACCAGATGCGCAGCCTGTTCGACAAGACGGGAACCCGCCGGCAGGCCGAGCTGGTGGTGTTGGCGACACGGCTGGGCGCAAACCGCGCTGACATCGGGGCAAGCGGCCCCCCCACGGCTTGCGGTCGGGGCCACGATCCGCATTCTGCCTGACAGGCGCAACCCCAAGGAGCCGACATGGATGGATCGCTCGCCCTTCTTTTCGGTCTCGTCACCGCCGCCGAGCTGACATTCGGCGGTTGCGGCGATGCGGGCTGCCGCGCCGCCGCGCCGCATGCCCGCACGGCCGTGCAATATGGCGAGGTGCTGTTCCAGCGCGAGCGGATGGGCGGCGAGCTCTACCTGCTGCACGAGCGCGGGGGCCATGGCCGGCTGGAGCCGGTGATCGGGCTTTCGGTGTCGGCACGCGGCGACGCTTGGGTCGGGGCCGGTCTGCAATGGACCGGCGCGCTGCCGCATGACAGCTTCGTCCAGCTGTCGCTGATGCCCGGCCTTTACGCCCAGACCGACGGGCCGGATCTGGGCCACATGATCGAGTTCAGGTCCTCTGCCGGTGTCGGCTATGAATTCGACAACGGGGCGCGGGTCTCGCTGCAGTTCGACCACCGCTCGAACGCCGAGCTGTCGGCCCCCAATCCCGGTCTCGAAACCTTTGGCCTGCGGGTGTCGATGCCGCTGTGATCACCTCGGCAGCAGCACCAGCGCCCGTTCGTCCCAGCCCAGCCGCGCGGGCGCGCCGACATCGAGCACGGGCCGCCCGATCAAGTTCTTCATCGACACGGTGAGCGGTTTTTCGATCCCGTCGACCCGGACGTCGTAATAGGTCATGTCGCCGTAATAGACGACCTCCGAGATCACGCCTTCGGCCTCGCGGCGCGGCGCGCTCTCTCCTTCGAACAGGATCGCGAGTGTTTCGGGGCGGATGCCGATGGCGACCGGACCGGAGGAGACCCCGCGCGAGATCTCTTCCGTGATCCCGGCCCGTCCGAGCCCCGCGATCTCCACCGCGCGCCCATCCGCCGAAAGACGACCGTCGAGGAAGTTCATCTTGCCGATGAACTGCGCGACGCGCCGGGTCGCGGGCTTGCGATAGAGCGTTTCGGGATCGGCCACCTGCCCGATTTCGCCTTCGAACATCACCGCGATCCGGTCCGACATCACCAGCGCCTCTTCCTGGTCATGGGTGACGAGGATGAAGGTGATGCCGACCTGCCGCTGCAGCCGGATCAGTTCGAGCTGCATCTGTTCGCGCATCAGCCGGTCGAGCGCGGAGAGCGGCTCGTCGAGCAAAAGCACCTTGGGCTCGAGAATGAGCGCGCGCGCCAATGCCACGCGCTGCCTCTGCCCGCCCGACAAAGCGTGCGCCCGGCGCTTGCCGTACCCCCCGAGGCCGACCATTTCGAGCGCCGTTTCGACCGCGCGGGCCTTTTCCGTCCTGGAGCGCGGATCGCGGCGCAGTCCGAAGCCCACATTCTCGGCCACGGTCAGATGCGGAAACACGGCGTAGGATTGAAACACCATGTTGGTGGGCCGGTGGTTCGGCGCCACGCCCTTCATGTCGCGCCCGTCGATGCGCAAGGCGCCCGAGGTGACGTCTTCGAGCCCGGCGATGGCGCGGAGCAGCGTGGTCTTGCCGCAGCCCGACGGGCCCAGAAGCGAAAAGAACTCGCCCGCGCGGATGTCGAGATCGATATCGCGCAGCGCGTGGTAATCGCCGTAATGCTTGTTGACGCCTTCGAGTTCGATGAGAGCGGTCACAGGAAACCTCCGGTATCCTTGATCCCGGCGCGCGCGAGACCGCGGCGGCGGAACAGTTCGGCGATGACGAGAAGCACGACCGACAACGCCACGAGAATCGTGCCGAGCGCCATGACCACGGGCAGCTGCGCGGGAAAGCGCAAAAGCCCCCAGATATAGACCGGCATGGTCGGGTTGGCGCCGGTCAGGAAGAAGGCGATGATGAATTCGTCGAGGCTGATCGTGAAGGCGATCAGCAGCGACGACACGATGCCCGGCCAGACCAGCGGCAGCGTCACGAGGCGAAACGCCGAAAACCGGCTTTCGCCCAGATCCATCGCCGCCTCCTCGATCGAGGGGTCGAGGTTCTGGAACGCGCCGTTGAGGATCGCGATCGAGAACGGCGCGCAGATCAGCACATGCGCCGCGATCACGGTCCAGTTCGACAGGTTGAGCCCCAGCACCTGCCGCATCACGATCAAGAGCGACACCGCGACGATGATCTCGGGCAGCACCAGCGGCAGCATGACGAAGCCGATGATCCCGCCCTTGCCCGGAAACCGCGCCATCGCCCCGGCGCGCGCCGCGCACAGCCCCAGCAGAGTCGCGAAGACCGCCGTCATGGCGGCGATGAACAGCGAATTGCCCACCGCCTGCCGCAGCGCCGTGTTGGCCGCCAGATCGGTGAACCAGTGCGTCGTGAACCCCTTGAGCGGAAAGGCGATGATCGTCGCGTCGTTGAAGGCGAAAAGCGGCAGGAGCGCGATCGGCGCATAAAGAAACAGCAAATAGAGGATCGCATAGACCCGAAGCGGCGCGCCCTTCATCCCCGCCCCCTGAGCCAGCGGCGGTTGAGACCGACGAAGACCAGCGCGATGGCGGTGACGCAGGTCATGGCGACGATGGCGATGGCCGCGCCCATCGGCGCGTTGTTGAGCTGCAAGAACTGGGTCTGGATCATGTTGGCGATGAGCTTGCCGCCCGCCCCGCCCATCAACTCGGGCGTGACGTAATCGCCGATGGTCGGGATGAAGACGATGAGAACGGCGGCCACGAGCCCTGGCATCGACAACGGCAAGGTGACACGAAAGAAGGTGCTGATCCGGGTTTCGCCGAGATCGCGGCTGGCCTCGATCAGGCTGCGGTCGATCTTTTCGAGCGCGACGAAGATCGGCAGGATCGCGAAGGGCGCGAAGGCATGCGCCAGCGTGATGATCACCGCGTTGACGTTGTAGAGGATGAAGCTCAGCGGCTCGTCGATGATCCCGGCGCCGACGAGGCCGGAATTGATCACGCCGTTATAGCCTAGGATCACCTTCCACAGGAACACGCGGATCAGGTAGCTGGTCCAGAACGGGATGGTGATGAGAAACAGCCAGAGCGACTTGCGCGCGGGCGCGACGTGAAACGACAGGAAATAGGCCACCGGGTAGGCCAGGATCACCGTCACCAGCGTCACGATCCCCGACACCATGAGCGACCGGCCCAAGAGCACGGTATAGATCGGCTTGTCGAAGAACTCGCGGTAATTGGCCAGCGTGAAGCCGGTGTCGATGGTCATGAAGTCCTGCGTCCAGAAGCTGAACAGCACGACCGCGAGAATCGGCAGCGCCAAGAGCGCCAGCGCGTACAAAAACGGCGGCGCCAGCAGCAAAGCCGCCCGTCCACCTTCGGATTTCGTGAAATTCCCCAGCCGCATAGGCGCCCCGTGATCCCCCGCGAGGATGCTTGACCGAGCGGCGTCAAAGATCAACCTCGGATGCGGCTTTCGCCGCAATCGCGCGCCCGCGCAAGAGGGCATCGCGCCCCCGTTTCACCATTCCCCAAATACGCATGCCCGGCTGGCCACATGCGAAAAGGGCGGCCCCTGCGGGGCCGCCCTTTCCTGCCGCGTGATGCGGAAGATATCAGCGCTTCGAGAACTGGAAGCTGCGGCGGGCCTTGCGGCGGCCGTACTTCTTGCGCTCGACGACGCGGCTGTCGCGGGTCAGGAAGCCCGCGGCCTTCAGGGCACCGCGCAGCGAGGGATCGTAAAGCTGCAGCGCCTTGGAAATGCCGTGCTTCACGGCACCGGCCTGGCCCGACAGGCCGCCACCGGCGACGGTGGCGTAGACGTCGAACTGGCCCGAGACACCGGCGACCTGGAACGGCTGGCGCAGGATCATCTGCAGCACCGGACGGGCGAAGTAGGTGTTCATTTCCTTGCCGTTGACGGTGACCTTGCCGGAGCCCGGCTTGATCCAGACGCGTGCAACCGCGTCCTTGCGCTTGCCGGTGGCGTAGGAACGGCCCAGCTCGTCACGGACGGGCTCGCGGGGGGCGAGCGCCTCGGTGTTGACCTGACCTTCGGTCGAGACGGCTTCGCCCAGCTCTTCGAGCGAGTTGATCTGATCGGCCATTATGCGGTCCTCGTGTTCTTCTTGTTCATGGACGCGACGTCCAGAACCTCGGGCTTCTGCGCCTCCATGCCGTGCTCGGCACCGGCGAAGACGCGCAGATGGGTCATCTGCGTGCGCGACAGGCGGTTGCCCGGCAGCATGCGCTTGACGGCCTGCATGACGACGCGCTCGGGGTGGGCGCCATCGAGGATCTGCTGCTTGGTGCGCGACTTGATGCCGCCCGGGTGGCCGGTGTGCCAGTAGAAGTGCTCGTCGCGCTTCTTGCCGGTCATCTGCACCTTGTCCGCGTTGATCACGATGACGTTGTCACCCATGTCCATGTGCGGGGTGAAGGAGGCCTTGTGCTTGCCGCGCAGGCGCATGGCGATGATCGAGGCGAGACGGCCCAGAACGACACCCTCGGCGTCGATCAGGATCCATTTCTTCTCGATATCCGCCGGGGTAGCGGTGAAGGTTTTCATGGTTCTGCCCTTGATCTGCAACGCGCACCGCCCCGAACGGGCCGCCCGCGCAAATTCGATGGGCGGGTTCTAAACGAAGCAGTGGCACAGTCAAGCGCGCATACGGCAAATTAAACGTTTAAAAACAGTAGCTTGAAATTAAGGTATTATTATACCCCACAAAATCGGACGGCTCAGGCCTCCATCACATGCGGCGGTGCCGCAAGCAGCGCCGCCAGCCGGTCGATCGCCGTCTCGAAGGCCGCGTCCTCGCGCAGCCCGGTGAGCGCGAGCCGCACCGCCGATGGCGCCCGCCCGTCGATCAGCGCGAACTCGTCGGCGGGCTTGATCCGGATGCCCTCGGCCTCGGCGGCGCGGCTCAGCGATGACGGCCGCCAGCCGCGCGGCAGGTCGAGCCAGGCGAAGGGCACGCCCTCGCGGCTGCGCGGCTGCCATGGCGCCAGCCGGTCGCGCAGATAGGCCAGCCGTCGGCCCTGCACCTCGAGCACCGCGTCGCGCACCTGTGCCGCGAGCCCGCTCGACAGCGCGGCTTCGGCCAGGGAGACGGTCGGTCGCGACAGGCCGAAGAACTGCTGCTGCGCGGCCACGCGCGGCAGTGCCGCCCGGCCCGGCGCCGCGAGGATCGCGCCAAGCCGCAGGTCGGGGCTCAGCGTCTTGGACAGGGTGGTGACGACCCAGGAACGTTCCGGCGCGAGACGGCGATAGGAGGCGTCCTCGCCCGCGTCGGAGCGAAAGCAGTCATCATCGATGATCTGCAGATTGTACTGACGTGCTATCGATACAATTTGCGCCCGGCGCTCCGGCGATGTGCGGATGGTCGTCGGATTGTGTGCCTCTGCGCTGGTACAAAGCAGCTGCGCCCCGGTTTCGCGGCAGGCCCGGTCGAGTGTCTCCGGCAACAGCCCCTCATCATCGAAGGGCAGGCCGCGGATTTCCGCGCGCACCAGCGCCGCGGCGTGGCGAAAGCCGGGATAGGCCAATTCTTCGGTCAGAACGACCGGGCGCGGCCCGTGCAGCAGCGCCTGCAACAGCACCACCATGCCGTGCTGCGCGCCGGAGGTGAGCACCATGTCGCCTGGGTCGACCGGGCCATGCGCCGGCACGGCGAACCAGTCGGCAAGCCGCGCACGCAGCCCCGCATCGCGGTCGGCGCCGGGATAGCTCACATAGGCGCCCGGCGGCGGATCCGGTAATGTCTTCAGCAGATTGTGCAGCATCTGCCCCTGCCCCACATCGACCACCTGCGCGGTGCGCAGGTTCAGCATCCGCCCATCCTGCCCGGTGCCGCTCGAATCGATCAGCGCCGGCAGCGGTGCGGGCAGGTCGGGTTCGGCCACGAAGGTGCCGCGCCCGACCACGGCGCGCAGCACCTCCTGCTCGACGAGATCCTTGTAGGCCCGCGCCACCGTGCCCGGCGTCACCCCGAGCCGCCACGCCACCTCGCGCACCGGCGGCAACCGGTAGCCCGGCGCGATGGCGCCCGACCCGATCGCCTCCTGGATCGAGCGTTTCAGCGCCTGGTGCTTGACCGGCCCGCCCTTGTCGAGGCTGGGCCACCAGATTGTATCCATGACAAAACTTCCGTAGACGTCAGTTTTTTGGTATTGTACGTATTTATGGACAGAATACACGTACATTGTATCAATACAAGAGAGACCGACATGACCACGCTCGCCCGCACCGCCACCCCCTTCGAGGCCGCTCTCGATCAGGGCGCCCTGTCCGCGCTGCTGATCGGCATGGCCCGCCGCGTGGCGCTGTGGGAGCGCCGCGCCCGTACCCGCCGCGCGCTGTCGCATCTCGATGCCGCGGCGCTGCGCGATCTCGGTCTCGACGCCGCCGCCGCGCAGGCCGAAGCCGCGCGCCCGTTCTGGAAGGGCTGATCCCCGGCCCGACCATGCCTGTGGGGCCGGAGCGATCCGGCCCCTTTTTTCGTCGAGGATGACGACAGGCCGCGCGGGCCCGGTTCACCCCCGGCAGACGCGGTCGCCCATTCGTGATAACCTTGGCCCGTGACGCGGCGGCCCAAGGAGGATCACGCGATGTTTTCCGTGGACGATTTCATTGCAGATTGCGTGCGGGCCACCGAAACCGACAGGACCCACATGTCGGTGGCCGAAATCATGCGGCGCGCGATGTCCGACCCCGCAGGCGTTCTCGCCGCGCTCGGCGAGCCGACCGAACCGGGGATACGCCCGCTTTACCAATCCAGCACCCTGACGATCATCGATCTCGCATGGCGACCATCGATGACCATCCCGCCCCACAACCATGAAATGTGGGCGGTGATCGGCATTTACGGTGGCCGCGAGGACAACATCTTCTGGCGCCGCATCGCCGATCACCCCGAGGGGCTGATCGAGGCCGCCGGGGCGCGATCGCTTTCGACCGGCGATGTCTGCCCGATGGGCCCGGACATCATCCACTCCGTGACGAACCCCATCCCGAAGCTCACCGGCGCGCTGCATGTCTATGGCGGGGATTTCTTCGAAGCCGAACGCAGCGAATGGCAGCCCGATGACCTGACCGAGCACAAGCTCGACATCGAAACCGTGCGGGCCCGGTTTGCCACCCGATGATGGCGCGCCATTGGCCGCGGGCGTGCCTTGGCTTCATTCCGCCGGCATCGCGCCCTGCGCCGCCCCCGGCGGGATCGAATAGGTCATCGAGGCGCGCGCCACCGGCGCCGCCTGCCCCTCGCTGAACAACAGCGCCTCGCCCACCGCGAGACGGCGACCGAGCTTCAGAAGCCGGGTCTCGGCCAGAAGATCCGCCCCGGCCTCGGGGCGGCGCAGAAAATCGATCGAGGCGCCGGTCGTCACCGCCTGCGCCACCGCGCCGATCTCCGACAGGATCGCCAGATAGATCGCCACGTCGGCCAGCCCGAACATCGCGGGCCCCGACACCGTGCCGCCGGGCCGCAGATGCATCTGTGCCACCCTGAGCCGCAGCACCAGCCGCCCGTCCGCCACGCTCTCCACCGCGAATTGTGCCGCCACCTGCGCGAAGTCGCGCTCCAGAAACGCGGCCAGCGCCGCGCGGTCCATCTTCATGCCGCTTTTCCTCCCGCCCGACACGGTTCCGCAAGCCCGCCCCCGGCGCAAGACCCGGCAGTTGAGCGGAGCTCATATTCGTCGTGGAGGCTTTTCATTTGCATCCTCGTCGGTTGCGATGCAGGCAGTGTCGGAAACGGCCGCGACCTTCGCGGCGATCCGGGCGTTGATCCGTCCGAAGACCCATTGCCCGCCTCCGAGGAGCCCCGCGACATGGCTGATGAAGACGACGACCTGATCCTGTCGGAACTCGACGACGAGGAACTCGTCGCCCAGATGTTCGACGATCTCTATGACGGCCTGCGCGACGAGATCATGGAAGCGACACAGATCCTGCTCGATCGCGGCTGGGCGCCCTATGACGTGCTGACCCGCGCCCTGGTCGGCGGCATGACCATCGTCGGCAATGATTTCCGGGACGGCATTTTGTTCGTGCCCGAAGTGCTGCTCGCGGCCAACGCGATGAAGGGCGGCATGTCGATTCTCAAGCCGCTTCTGGCCGAAACCGACGCGCCGCGCATGGGCAAGATGGTGATCGGCACCGTCAAGGGCGACATCCACGACATCGGCAAGAACCTCGTGGCGATGATGATGGAGGGCGCGGGCTTCGAGATCGTCGATCTCGGCATCAACAACCCGGTCGAGAACTACCTCGAGGCGCTGGCGCGCGAAAAGGCCGATATCCTGGGCATGTCGGCGCTGCTGACCACCACCATGCCTTACATGAAGGTCGTCATCGACACGATGAAGGAGCAGGGCATCCGCGACGATTACATCGTGCTGGTGGGCGGCGCGCCGCTGAACGAGGAGTTTGGCCGCGCCATTGGCGCCGACGCCTATTGCCGCGATGCCGCCGTCGCGGTCGAAACCGCCAAGGACTGGGTGGCACGCCGCCACAACCAGGTGCAGGCGGGCGCCTGAGGCCGGCGATGCGCCCCGACGACGCCACGCTGACGCATGACGGGCTGCGCCCCACCGGGCGCGGCCGCGTGCTGCTCATCGCCTGTGGCGCGCTGGCGCGGGAAATCCTCGCGCTGATCGGGCGCAATGGTTGGGATCATCTCGACCTGCACTGCCTGCCGGCGATCCTGCACAACCGGCCCGAAAAGATTGCCCCCGCGGTCGAGGCGGCGGTGGCGGCGCGCGGCGCGGATTACGCCCGTGTCTTCGTGGTCTATGCCGATTGCGGCACGGGGGGCGATCTCGCCCGGACCTGCGAACGGCTCGGCGTCGGCATGGTCGCGGGGCCGCATTGCTACGCGTTCTACGAAGGCATCGAGAGCTTTGCCGCGGCTGGTGAGGTGACCTGTTTCTATCTCACGGATTTTCTCGTGCGCCAGTTCGACGCCTTCGTCTGGGAGCCGCTCGGGCTCGACCGGCATCCCGAACTGCGCGAGATGTATTTCGGCAATTACACCACGCTGGTCTACCAGGCGCAGACCGACGATCCCGCGCTCACCGACAAGGCGCGCAGCCATGCCGGACGGCTGGGGCTCGGCTTCGAGCGGCGGCAGACCGGCTATGGCGACCTCGAAACCGCGCTGGCGCGCGCCTAGGCGGCCGCCGCCATGGCGGTTTCGCGGATGCGCTCGACCATGGCGCGCAGGCCATTCGACCGCTGCGCCGACAAATGATCGTTGAGGCCGAGCCGGGCCAGCTCGCCGCCCGCGTCGATCTTCGGCACCTCGGCCACCGGGACGCCGTCGTAAAGCGCGTGCAGCACCGCGATCAGACCGCGCACGATCATCGCGTCGCTGTCGCCGCGAAAATGATAGGTGCCGCCCTCGGGGGCGGGAACGAGCCAGACCTGGCTGGCACAGCCGAGCACCTTGGTCGCCGGCACCTTCAACGCCTCCTCGAGCGGGTCCATCGCCTTCCCCAGCTCGATCACGTGCCGGTAGCGGTCTTCCCAGTCGTCGAGAAACTCGAAGGTCTCGGCGATCTCCTCGAAGGCGGGTCGGGCCATCTGCGTCTCCTGTGCTCTGGGCTACGGCTCTCAGGTAAGGGCTTTGCCCGGATTTGCCAGTGGGAGGGGGCGCTGCCCCCGCCGCTATCGCGGCCCCCCGGCGTATTTGTCGGAATGGTGAAGGATCAAAGATCGACCGTCACCACCTGCGCGCCCCGCGCCGCGAGACCGACACGGCCCTCGCACAGCGCCAGCGCCTGCTCGCCGAACACCTCGCGGCGCCAGCCATAAAGCGCATGCACCTCGCGCTCGCCCGCCGCCAGCGCGTCGAGATCGGCGGAGGAGGCGATCAGCTTGGGCGCCACGCCCTCGGCCTCCGAGCGCGCCTTCAGCAGCACGCGCAGAAGATCGGCCAGCGCGGGGTTCACCTGAAGCTGGTCGCGCGGTTTCTCGGCGCGGGGCATCCTGTCGGCGGGCAGGTTGGCGGCGCGCTCGATCGCGGCGAGGATGCCGTCGGCGATGTCGCCCTTGCGGGCGTCGCGCAACAGCAGCCGCGAGCGGCCGAGATCCTTTTCCGACGCCGGGCGGGTCGAGGCCAGCTCGACCAGCGCGTCATCCTTGAACACCCGCGACCGCGGCACGTCGCGCTCTTGCGCATAGGCCTCGCGGAACTGCGCAAGCTCGCGCAGCGCGGCGATGAACTTGGGGCTGGTGGAGCGGGTCTTGACCCGCTGCCACGCCTGTTCGGGATCGACCCGGTAGGTGGCCGGATCGTTGAGCACGGCCATTTCCTCGGCGACCCAGCGGGCCCGGCCCGATTTCCTGAGCTGCGCCGAAAGCCATTCGTAGATCACCCGCAGATGCGTCACGTCGGCCAGCGCATAGGTCTTTTGCGCCTCCGACAGCGGGCGGCGCGACCAGTCGGTGAAGCGCGAGGACTTGTCGATCTCGGACCTTGCGATCTTGCGCACCAGCGTCTCGTAGCCCGCCTGCTCGCCGAAACCGCAGACCATGGCCGCGACCTGCGTGTCGAACAGAGGCGCGGGGATGAGGCCGGCTTCGACCTGGAAGATCTCCAGATCCTGCCGTGCGGCGTGGAACACCTTCACGACGCCGGGGTCGCGGAACAGCGTGTAGAGCGGCGCGAGGTCGAGACCCTCGACCAGCGGATCGACCAGCACGGCGCTGCCCTCGCCGCCATCGGGGCCGTCGGGGCCCGGATGCGCCAGCTGGATCAGGCAGAGCTTGGAGTAATAGGTCCGTTCGCGCAGGAACTCGGTGTCCACCGTGACATAAGGATGCGTCGCGGCCCTCTCGCAGAAGGCGGCGAGGTCTTCGGTGGTGGTGATGGTCTGCATGTCGTCCCGGGCCTGCGAAAATGGGGCGGCGCGGCTGCGCCGGTCCCCGTTCTCTTAGGCGATGGGAGCGCGGATGGAAAGCGCCGGGCTCAGAGCTGGATGGGCCTTCGGTCGCCCATGGCGAAACGGCGCAGCACCGCCGGGTACAACAGGTGCTCCTTTTCCAGAACCCGCGCGGCGAGATCGTCGGGCGTATCGCCCGGCAGCACCGGCACCCGCGCCTGCCCCAGCACCGGCCCGCCATCGAGCTCGGCCGTCACCTCGTGCACCGAGCAGCCATGCTCGGCATCGCCCGCCTCGATCGCCCGCGCATGGGTGTGCAGCCCGCGGTATTTCGGCAGCAAGGAGGGATGGATGTTGAGCATCCGCCCCTCCCAGCGGGAAATGAAGCCGGGCGTCAGAATGCGCATGAAACCGGCAAGGCAGATGATGTCGGGGCGCGCCGCCTCCAGCCGCGCGCTCAGCGCCGCCTCGAACGCCGCGCGGTCCTTGCCGAAGGGGCGATGATCGACCGCAGCCGTGGCGATGCCCAGCCCGGCGGCGCGCGCGAGCCCGCCCGCTGCAGGATCGTTCGCGGCCACGAGCACCGGGCGGGCCGGGTGATCGGGCCCCATGTCGCGCACCAGCGCCAGCATGTTCGACCCGCCGCCCGAGATCAGGATCGCGACGCGCTTGGGATCGCTCACGCCAGCTTGCCCGTGTAGGCGACCCCCTGCCCGGCCACCACGTGACCCAGCCTGTGCACCCGTTCGCCCGCATCGCCGAGCAGCGTCTCGAGCGCGTCGGCGCGGTCCTTGTCGACCACGACGACCATGCCGATCCCGGCGTTGAAGGTCTTGAGCATCTCCGCCGTCTCGATCCCGCCTTCGCGGCCCAGCCAGCCGAACACCGGCGGCAGCGACCACGCGTCGAGATCGATCTCGGCACCAAGCCCCTCGGGCAGCACGCGCGGCAGGTTCTCGGTCAAACCACCGCCGGTGATATGCGCAAGGCCGTGCACGCCACCCGCGCGGATCGCCTCGAGGACCGGCTTGACGTAAAGGCGCGTCGGCGCCAGCAGCGCCGCGCCGAGCGTGCCGTCCGAAAACGGCGACGCGTCATCCCAGCCAAGGCCCGCGCGCTCGACGACGCGGCGCACGAGGCTGTAGCCGTTGGAATGCACGCCGTCGGAGGCAAGACCCAGAAGCACGTCGCCCTCGGCCACGCCGTCGGGCAGCGCGGTCCCGCGCTCCATCGCGCCCACGGCAAAACCCGCGAGGTCGAAATCGCCCGCCGGGTACATGCCCGGCATCTCCGCCGTCTCGCCGCCGATCAGCGCACAGCCCGATGCCTCGCAGCCCGCCGCGATCCCCTCGATCACCCGCGCCGCATGGTCGAGCGACAGCTTGCCGGTGGCGAAGTAGTCGAGAAAGAACAGCGGCTCGGCGCCCTGGCAGACGAGGTCGTTGACGCACATCGCCACGAGATCGACGCCGACGCCGTCGAGGTGGCCGGTGTCGATGGCGATGCGCAGCTTGGTGCCCACCCCGTCGGTCGCGGCGACCAGCACTGGGTCGGAATATCCTGCGGCCTTGAGGTCGAACAGCGCGCCAAAGCCGCCGAGGCCCGACATGGTGCCGGGCCGGTCGGTGCGCTTGGCCGCGGGCTTGATCCGCTCCACCAGCGCGTTGCCCGCATCGATATCCACCCCCGCCTGCGCGTAAGTGAGCCCGTCCTTCTGCATCGCGTCCCCCGAATGCCGGTTTGTGAAGTGACGCCGCGATACCTCAGGCACCGCCCAAGGGCCAGCGTCAACTTGACCCGCCCCCCCGGTCTGCTAGGAGACGTGACAGGGGCCCGTAGCTCAACGGTCAGAGCAGACCGCTCATAACGGTTTGGTTGGGGGTTCGAATCCCTCCGGGCCTACCAAAACGACGCCTAAATATCTGACATTTAAGGCGAACCTATATCAACGTGGGGTAAAAACCGCCATATAGGAATCAATCGCTTACGGTGCCGACTACCCCACGAATTGGGGGGTGGAGCGCGTCCTGAACAGGGTGCGAGGCCAGCCACGTCTGGCTCCTCAAATCGAGAACGCGTCCTCTGCCTTCGGAGGGCAGCGCAAATGCGTATGTTCCCCCTAAATCCCCTGTCCGTTCAGCATTTCGGCACGGCTCACACCGGTTCGAAACCGCGAAGCCGGGGCGAAACGGGGGCCAAATCCGCATGACCGAGCCCCTTCGCTATGGCCGCGCCAAGCTGTCCACCACCCTCGCGGATTTCGATGTCCTGCGCGCCGCGATCAAGTCGCACGACAGCTTTGCCGCCGAGTCCGCGTGGGATCGCTGCGAACGCTGGCTTGGGCTGATCCAGACCGCGACCCCGCCGCTGCACTCTGACACGGAGCGCCGCGCTTTGGCCGCGGAGGCCGAGATCCTCCGCCTCCGCGCTCGACTCGACGAAGCTCAGGCGGCTCACGACGAGACGTTATGCTGCCGGTATCGCCCATGGCCGGTGGATCGCGCGGTGCGATGCCCTGCGTCGCGTCGCCGCCTGGCGCGAGTCTGAGCCCGGCCGAGACATGCCTCGCAATCAGGAGCAGCTAGACGCGATCCTGCTGGGGCCAGCTGCGCCGGAAAACGCACCCCCACTCTGCGACCAAGGAGGCCGCCATGTGCCCTGACCACGAAGGTGACGAAGCTGGCCGCTGCGGCGGTTGCGGCTCGCGCGACATGATCACCACCCGCCTCTGCGACAGCAAGATCCTCATGGACCGCTGCAATGCCTGCGGCCGCATCCAAGACGTGGGGACCCGCGATTGTCCAGAGGCGGAGCCCTTCGAAGACTGCGCGTTGCCCAAGGGTTCGCCCGAGCAGGGCAACCCTTGCCGCTGCGCCGGAATCATGGAAGTGGCGGAGCGAGAGGGATTACCTGCGCAACGAGATTCTTCGCAAGCAACTGATAAGTTATGCATGCTCCGCCAACTATGCACCATCATGTGCACCGCATTGTGCACCATCAAGTGACCGACATGAAACTTGGAATGTCGTATCTTCGCTTTGAGCTGCAACCGAGTTGGTTATGCAAACGAAGGGCCGCGCAATTCAGAATGTTCGCATTGGAGCCCTGTCCGATCGCCTTCTCGACCCGATAGGCGCGGCCCCCGTATTGTAACGTGGAAGCGAGACAGAAACAAACTCCGCGCGCTCGCCAAAATGCCAGTGACATTCACACGATCACTGGCACTCTGCTGCTATGTCCAGATTGGATATTGTCGGGACATTACAAAATGAAATCCGACGCGCTAACTAGATCTGTCTCGATATATATTTGCGCGTCGACTTTGGCGTCCCCGTCGAAATCGAGAGATGCGATCGAAAATCTTGCGTCGATGCGTTCGTAACTATTCAGAATGAACTCGTCAGCGCGCCCGGTGAAAGTGGAACCAGCGAACTTGATATTTCCTTCGCTTAGTAGCGTCAAATCGATGACATCACCCTCAGAGCTACTAAAATCTCGGATCTCGTCTCTGAAGTACTGACCAACCCCCGTGTCGGAAGCCTGAGTAAACACAAACTTATCAGCGCCAGAGCCGCCATAGAGGAAGTCTGTGCCACCGCCTCCATACAGCATGTCATCGCCAGTGCCGCCATACAAGTAGTCGACGTCATTTCCGCCATGCGCAATATCATTGCCGGAACCACCGACTATGAAATCGCGTCCATCATTTCCATGCAGAACATCTTGGCCTAGGCCGCCATATACATTGTCCCCTCCATCACCGCCTTTAACAACATCGTCGCCATCATCCCCGTACAGATCGTCGTCTCCAGCCAAGCCGTAGATACTGTCATTTCCAAAAGATCCTTGCAAGACATTGCTGCTTTCATTGCTGCCGTAAATGACATCATCGAATGCCGATCCGAAAACATCCTCGATGCTCAGCAGAACATCTTCTCCTCCACCTCCGCTCGCTGTGCCATGTTCGAGATTTATCACCACGCTAGCACCGAGGCTGTGATAGATGGCCTGATCCTGCCCGCTGCCACCATCGAGAAGATCATCGCCGAGCCCTCCGATCAATTTGTCTCGATGCGATCCTCCAAAAAGATGGTCGTTGCCAGCCCCACCATCGAGCCGATCGACATCCTCGCCGCCTAGCAGCGTGTCACTGCCACCCAGACCCCGGATATTGTCGCTTCCTCCGCTACCTATCAGAGTGTTTCCTTCAATATTGCCTGTGAGAACATCTGCGTAATCTGAACCCGTAAGGTTCGTTATTCCTACAAGCAAGTCTCCGGCTGCGTCTCCGCCCTGACCTTCAGCTGCGTTTAGAAGTTGAAGATCGATACCCAAAAGACTGAGACTGACGACATCGGTGGTGTTGGAGAGATCTACCCCGACTCCCGCACTGGAAAATACATAGGATGCGGTGTCTGTGCCTGCGAGGCTCGTGGTTCCCAGACCACCGACAATGTCGAGACTGCCACCGATCAAAACGTCGGAACCAGTCCCTCCTTCCAATGTATCATCTCCGGCATAGCCAGCTAGCAGATCGTCTCCGCCGTAGCCGTACAGCCAATCGTTTCCGAGAGCAAAGGGCACTCCCAAAAGAGGTGGGAGGATGTTGCCAGAGTTGTCGCCTTCGAACGTCGCCATAATTTACTCCTTCCAGCAAGCCAAATTCGCATTGACTTTCTATGGTTGTAAATCACTGACCCTCTTGTACTTTAAGGATATATCTGCGACCGAATTTGACATCTATAAGGAGGAAATATGTAAATATTGTGCTTAATGCACAGCACCCGACTTGTACGTTCTTCAGACTTTCACGGGATAGCTCGGCTACGATCAAAGTTATGCTGCGGATTGCAAATCCGGTTAAAACCCTCGCTAAATCAGCCCTTAGCGTCGGAACGAGCCCCCAGACATACCAAGAACGATTGGTGAATGTCGGAACTCATGATCGGGCCGTGGGGGTGGCGCCGTGACTGTCGAACCCCTCCGCTACGGCCGCGCCAAGCTGACCACCATCCTCGCGGACTTCGACGCCCTGCGCGCCGCCGTGATGGTCGCGGCGGGGAACTCGTCAGAGAAGTCGCGGCCGTAATCGAGGATGTCGTCGGGGTCTTTGTTCGGCCAGTTCATGCGCTTTTCCTCGTAATGCGGCTTTCCGCGGGATGTCTGGTGATGCGTGTCTCAGCCGGATGGCTGGCGATGTGCGCTGCGATGGGCGCGCGCGGGGCGATATCGCCTCCGATGATCCCTACGCCGGATGCTGAGGGCTCGAATGCTCCGGATCCGCTGCCGGAGATCGCGGCCCCATCCGTAGCGCTGCTCGAGGTCGAAAACGCGCCTGCCCCCTGTCCGGCTGTCGCCACCTGTCCGGTAGCCCCGCCCTCGGTCGAGACCCCCCCTGCCGCAACACCGGAAACGGCGGAGCTGCCGGAGGCGGAAGCGGCAGACGCAAAGCCCGCATCACCCTGCCCCGCGGCAGCAACCTCGCCCGTGCCGCCCGCCGTGGTCGTGAACGATCCCGCCGCCGAGCCGCCGCCCGTTTGCTGCGCAGAGCCTTCGGACGTGACGCCCGTGGCAAAGCCGCCCGCGCCCGTGCCGGTGATGGGCGCGTCACCGCTGCCAGTGGCGTCCGCGTCGAACCCGCCGGATGCGGAGCCGGTGACGCCGACAGCGCCCGCAGCCTCCCCATCGAGGCCGAAGCCGCCCGAGGCTTGCCCGGAGGCAGCTACCTCGCCCGTGGCCGTAGCCCCGGCATCGAACCCGCCAGAACCCGCCCCGGTGACGCCGCCCCCACCGCCCTCGGTGTAGTGGACACGCATCTCGACGCTATCGACCTGTGCAGCGGTGTTGTTGCCGCCTGCCACCCCGAAGAAGCGCTCGAAGACCAGCCGGACGCCGAAGCCGCTCGACACGACATCAGCCTGCGTCAGCGCAGCGCCCCAGAGGTTCGCCGCACCGCCGTGCACGAGGAGTTGCCCGGAGCCGGACACCTCGGTTTGGTTGGCCTGGGACATGCCGACAGCCGTGGCGCCGCCATCCTTGGTCAGAAAGGCAGAGAGCGTGCGGACAGACCGGGTGCCGTGCTGCGAACCGACCTGGGTGCGGATCTCGATGCCGTCGATGGTGGCGCCCGAGGGGATATCGGCTGCCGTGAATCCGAAGGCGTTCGCGATGCCGGTATCCGTCGTGTTTCCCTCGACGCTGCCGACGAAGCCATAAGCCTTGGTGCCCAAGGTCGCGTTGAGGCTTGCGACTGTCCAGCCGGGCCACGAACGCGTATCTCACTTTGCATCCCTGGCGAAATACGCGCTCGCCATCGTCCTCGGACCGATGGCGGACAATGGCTCGCCCTTTTTTAAGATGTCGCGCTCCTCCGAAACCCGCGCCAGCTCCTTCTTGAGGCGCCGGATCTCGGTGTCCTTCTCCACCTCGCCCGAAGAGTTCTTCGCGAACTTCTTCTTCCAAGCGTAGAGCGAATACGGGCTGACCCCAAGCCGCTGCGACACCTCCCTGACCGGGTAGCCTCGCTCGGTGATCTGCGCGACCGCGTCCCGCTTGAACTCGTCGCTGAACTTGCTGCTGCTCATCATGGCCTCCTTGCCTCAAAATTAGCGAAGAAGGCGTCCACAAGACACGGGGCTATTCACAAGGGCATCGTCTGGTTGCGCTGGAGGCAGTCGAAACCGCCGCACGATTATGTCGAGATCCCGATGCTGCCGACGCTCCAGCGCGAGCTGGAAGGCCACACGGGCGGACCCTACCTGCTCAACGCTTGGGGCAGGCTCTATACCCACGGCGGGATCGGCAACGCAGTGCGCGCGTGGCTCGATGAGGCAGGCGTGAAGGGCTCGCTGCACGGCGTCCGTAAGGGGCTCTCGTCCATCCTGCCGCAGCTCGGCGCGTCGAGCTACGAGATCGACGTGCTGCTCGGGCACCGGATGGGAAGCGCGGAATCGCAGGTCTACGTGGCGAACGCAAAGCGGGGTGAGATCGCGGAATTGCTGACCTCGAGGATGGGCGGGCTCGACCTATAAACTACCCCACGCCGCAAAAACTACCCCACGCGCCCCGCAACGCATTGTAAAGAAGGACGGAAAATCATGGGCGTTAGTCCCTCCGGGCCTACCAAAACGACGCCTGAATACCCGACATTCACGGCGAACCCACAGCGTCGTGGGGTAAAACCCGCCATATGGGAAACGATCGGTTAGGCTGCCGGCCACCCCGCGAATTGCGCCCCGATCCGGGCGCTTCCGAGAGTGATGGGCCACATGGCGCCCACCCGCGAAATCTGCAGCGTGGCCCTGCCTTCAGGGGGCAGCGCCACGCTCCCGGTGGCCGGTGCGCCTCTCATGCCATCGCGAAGGATGCGCGGCATGTCGCGGGGCCGCCTCACCCGCACCGAACGCCACCGCCCGCCGGATCACCGGCGGGGGGAACACTTCATCGGGGACAGGACAGGCCCGCCCCCTTTGCCGCGATCAGCGCTTCAGGCGCATCGTCTCGTCGAGCATCTCGTCGACGGTGGTGACGATCTTGGCGTTCGAGGAATAGGCCCTCTGGGTGCTGATCAGCTCGGTCAGCTCCTGCGCGATCTCGACGTTGGAGCTTTCCAGCGCCCCCGCCGTCAGTGCCCCGGCCGAGCCTTGGCCGGCCTGGTTCAGGCTGTATTTGCCCGATCCGCGCGATAGCGCATAGGCGTTGCCGTCGGCCTTCAAAAGCCCGTCGGGATTGGCCACCTCGGCCAGCGGGATGTTGTAGAGCGGCTTGCGGTTGCCATTGTTGAACACGCCGTAGACATCGCCGCGCTCGTCGATCTCGGTGCGCACCAGAACGCCGCTCTCGGCCCCGTCCGACGCCGTCTTGAGCGGCGAGTAGTCGCCCGCGAACTGGGTCATGCCGCCATGCGTGTCGGGCTCGCCGATCGCCAGCTCGATGACCTGCGGCACGGCGCCGTTGTCGACGGTCAGCGTCGCGGTGCCGGTCGCCGGATCGAAGGCGAAGCCCGCCGGCGCCGTGGCGGTCGAAACCGGGTTGGAATAGAGCCGCGGCGCCCCGGCCAGCGGGCCGCTGTCGTGGAAATCCACCGTCACGTCGCCGTATTGCGTGCCATCCGCGTCGGCGATGCTCAGCGTCCACTGGCTGGCCGTCGCGGTCGGCTGCCACGAGAACTGCATCCGCTCGGCCTCGCCCAGCGGCGAGAAATACTCCGCCGAGCTGAGAAACGGCTCGCCCGGCGTGGCCAGGCCGGTCTGCTGGGCGGGGATGTTGCCGCTGACGGTCATCTCCTTGGTCGGCGAGCCGGTCTGCGACAGGCTGCCGAGATTGACGGTCTTCAGATCGCCGAACTGGTTGCGGTCGACATTGCCGATCGAGGCGGTCTGGTCATAGGGAAACCCGGCGAGGTAATAGCCCGCCGCGTTGCGCAGGTCGCCGTTCTCATCGGGCAGGAACGAGCCCGCGCGGGTCAGGAAGAAGTTGCTTTCATTGGTCTCGTTGGGCTGGGCGCTGACCACGAAGAACCCCTGCCCGCCGATCGCCATGTCGGTGGCCGAATTGGTGGCGCGCACCGCGCCCTCGGTGCTGACATCGGCGCTCTGGAAGGCGCGCACCCCCGAAGGCGAGATCCCGGCATTGTCGCTCAGCGTGCTGGTCGTCACCATCTGCACGAAGCTGCGCCGGTAGCCGTCGGTGTTGGCGTTGGCGATGTTCTCCGAAATCCGGCCCACCGCCGTGGAGTTCGCCCGCAGACCGCTCACACCGGTCTGCATCGCGTAGGAAATGCTCATCCTGCCTGTCCCTCGTTATTGATTTCACCGGGAGTCTTGGCGCCCCGGCCGGTCGTGATGTCCGGCCAAGGCCGGTGGTGAACGGGCATGGTCATCACCCATCTCCCGTGACGGTTTCGAGACGGCGCAGCGCGGCATCGGCCCCCTGCATCCGGTCCGTGGCGGATTTCTGGCCGATCGGCAGCGACAAGGGCGCCACCGGCGCCAGCGAGCGGGCCACCTCCGCCAGCTCGGGGCTGCCCGCCAGCATCGGCAGCCGGTCGAGCAGCTCGGCCACCAGCGCCGCATCATTGGCGCGATGCGCCGCCAGAAGCAGCCGGATCGTCCCGGCGGTGCCCAGATCCGGCCCCAGATCGCGCCACAGCGACACATAGGCATCGCGCGCGGCCCCCCATTCGCCCCGGTCGAACAGCGCCTCGGCGCGCAGCCGCAGATAACCTTCGGACGGGATTTCCATGCGCGTGGCGATCACCCCGTCGCCATCCCCCGTCGCGCTCGACAGCCGGGCCTGCAACAGCGCCAGCCGGTCGCGCAATTCGGGCACCGAGGCGGGCGCCGTGCCCAGCGCCCGCGCCGCCGCCGCGACCTGGCCGCCGCGCAGCAGCGCCTCGGCCTGCGCCAGCCGCAGCGCGTCGATCCGGCCCGGCGGCACCTCTTCGAGCTCGAGATCATGCATCACCGCGAGCTGGTCGCGGATCGCGGCGTATTCGCGCGCCGCCGCGTCGGTGGCGCCGATCTCCAGAAGCCGCCCCGCCAGCCGTTCGGCCTGCGCGGCAAAGCCGGGGCGAAATGTCAGCTCGGGCGACAGGTGCCGGTGCGCGGCGACGAATTCGGCGATCGGCAGCGCGCCGGAGGCGCCCTGCGCGTAGAGATCGGCGATCATCTGGTCGAGCCGGTCGCCGGACTGGCGGGCGGCATCGCTGCGCGGGTGGCGTCTTTGCACCTCGGTCAGGGCGGTGATCGCGGCTTCGATCTCGCCGCGCCCGTATTCAACCTCGGCCAGCCGCTCCAGCGTCGCCACCTCGAGCGCGTCGCCGCGCCACAGCCGCCAGCTCTGGCGCAGCAGCACGGCGGCGTCCTCGGGCGGCAGGGTGCCGGTGGCGCGGCCCAGATCGATCAGCGCCAGCCGCGCCCGCTGTGCCCAGACATCACCGCCCCCCGCGGCCATGGCATAGCTGTCGAAGGCCATGACCGGGTTGCCGCCCGACTGCGCGGCCCGGCCCAGCAGGAACCGGTAGGCGCTGCCGCCGCGCAGCTCGGGGTGCCGGTCGAACCGCTGCGCGAGGCCATGCGCGGCGTCCCAAAGGCCCGCCTCGATCGCGGCCTCCAGCAGCTCGGGCAACAGCGCTGCGGCCAGCGCCGGGGCCATCGCGTCGAGCGCCGCGTCCAGATGCGGCAGGTGCTCGGCCGCGCGCTCCACATCGCCCGCGCGCGCCTGCGCCAACGCCCGCCAGAGCGGGGCTTCGACCCAGCCGCTTGCCGTGTCACCCCGACCTTCGATCAGCGCGCGCAGCGGTTCGGGCGGGGTCTCGTCGCCGGACAGGCCCCATGCCGCGAGCGCGATCCGGTCGCGCCGCGCGGCAAGCGCGGGGGCAAGCCCGGCCTTGCCTGTCCCGGGCAGGCCCGACAGGAAAGACAGCGCCTCCGGCCCGAGCGCGTGATCGGCCGAGAGCGCGGCCAGATCGAGCAGCAGCCCGGCGCGGGTCCCTTCGTCTGAGGCCATGGCGAGCGTTTCGATCAACGCCGCGCGCCGGTCGATGTAGCCCCCGCCCGCCTCATGCGCCGCCACGGGCGCGGGCGCCGTCACCGGCGCCTCGGCGGCAGCGACGTCACCCAGCAGGGCAACCCCCAGACATATGCTCATTAATCTTGGCAAATCCGCCACGACCCCATGAATTGATCTAGACTATCCTTGATCGGTTTCCGCAACGGCGCAACAACAGTCGCAACAACGATGTGCAAGCGTCGGGAATCGTGGGAATCGGGAGACAGGCCGGGATGGACAACAGCACCTATGTTTCATTGTCCCTCGCCACGGCGATGCGCAACGCGCTCGACGTGACCGCGAACAACATCGCCAACGCCAACACCGCCGGGTTCAAGGGCGAGCGCGTGGTGTTCGACAGCTACCTGCACCGCGCCAGCGGCACGCAACAGAACCACGAAACCGATTTCCTGATCGACCAGGGCTCCTACATGGACCCCAACCAGGGCGCGATGAGCCGGACCGGCAACCCGCTCGATCTGGCGCTGCAGGGCGATGGCTGGTTCGGCTACGAGACCGACAACGGCACCGCCTATGGCCGCGACGGGCGCTTCGCGCTCGATCCCGAGGGCGCGCTGGTAACGCTGTCGGGGGCGCGGGTGCTCGATCCCGGCGGCGCGCCGATCGCGCTGCCGCCCGATATCGGCGGCGACGTGACGATTTCCGAAGATGGCACCATCTCGACGCTGGGCGGCGGTGTGATCGGGCGGGTCGGCCTGTTCGAGCTGCCCGACCTGCAGGGCTATGAGCGCATCGGCGCGGGCATGTTCGTCGCGCCCGAGGCCGGCGACACCGCCCGGGCCGCGGCTGACGGCACCCGCGTCGTGCAGGGCGCGGTCGAGGGCAGCAACGTGCAGCCGGTGGTCGAAATGACCCGACTGATGGCGATCCAGCAGGCCTATGAGCGCGCGCTCAAGCTGGTGAGCAGCAAGGACGACCTGACCCGCGACATGCTGCGCCGCATCGGCAGCCAGACCTGACCTCTTTTCCCGGACCCGACACAGGAGCCCGACCATGAAAGCCCTCGGAATCGCCGCCACCGGCATGCTGGCGCAGCAGACCAACGTGGATGTCATCTCCAACAACATCGCCAACGCCAACACCACCGGCTTCAAGTCGAGCCGCGCGGCGTTCCAGGACCTGATCTACGAAACCGTCCGCCGCGAGGGCGCGCTCACCTCCGAGGCGGGCACGATGCGGCCCACCGGCATCGATATCGGCTTCGGCGTCGAGACGGCGGGCACCGTGCGGCTCAACACCCAAGGCGGGCTGATGGCGACCGAGAACCAGCTCGATCTGGCGATCGACGGGCGCGGCTTCTTCACCGTGAACCTGCCCGATGGCGGCCAGGCCTTCACCCGCGACGGCGCGTTTCAGCTGTCGGCCGAGGGCCAGCTCGTCACCCTGCAGGGCTACGAGCTCGATCCCGGTCTCGTCGTGCCCGAGAACACCACGCAGGTCGAGATCTCCGAGCAGGGCGTGGTCATGGCCTTTGTCGGCCAGGACCCGGTGCCGGTGGAGCTGGGCCGGATCACCATGGCGACCTTCACCAACGAGGCGGGCATGCGCCAGCTTGGCGGCAACCTGTTGCAGGCGACCACCGCCTCGGGCGATGCGGTCCCCGCCAATCCCGGCGATCCGGGCATCGGCATCCTGCGGCAGGGCTACCTGGAGAACTCCAACGTCAACATCATCCAGCAGATCACCGACCTGATCTCGGCGCAGCGCGCCTACGAGATGAACTCCAAGTCGCTGGAGACCGCCGACCAGATGATGACCGCCGCCAACCAGATCAAGTGATGCGCTTCGCCGCCCTTTTCATCGCCTTCGCGGCGCCGTTGGCCGCCGCCGCCGCGCCGTTGCCGCTTCTGGTGGAGGAGCGCGCGCGCGACCATCTCGGGCCGACCCTGCCCGACCGGGCCGAGTTCGAGATCGGCTTTGCCGGCAACCCGCCCGGCGAGGCGGCGCTGATCGCCGAGTTCTGGATGGACCCGGCCTCGGGGCGCTTCGTGGCCAACGCCATCGACGATGGCGGCGGGCTGCACCGGGTCAGCGGGCTGGCATCGGTGATGGTGCCGCTGCCGGTGCCGAACCGGCGCCTGATGCCCGGCGAGATCGTCGCCGAGAGCGATCTCGACGAGCTGCGGCTGCCGCAGGCCCGGCTCGGCGCCTATGCGGTGATCGATCCCGAGGCGGTGATCGGCATGCAGGTGCGCCGGATGCTGCCCGAGGGACGCCCGGTCATGGTGCAGTCGGTGATGCAGCCGCTGGTGATCGAGCGCGGCGACGAGGTCAGCATCCATTTCGCCGATGGCGCGCTCCGGCTCAAGGCGCCGGGCCGGGCGCTGTCGGACGCGCATCGCGGGCAGGACGTCCGCATCGTCAACACATCCAGCAACACCACCCTCACCGGTATCGCGACCGCCGAGGGCATCGTGGAGGTCTTTCGTTGAGCCGCACCCATCTGCGCCCCCTGCCCGTCCTGATGCTGGGGGCGGCGCTCGTCTCCGGCTGCGGCGGGGTGCGCGACCGTTTCGACCGCGACCCGCAGACCACGGCGATCGCCGTGAACCCGGTGACGATCCCCGAGGCCGCCGCCGTGTCGGTGCCGATGCCGCCCCCCGCCCCGCCGCGCGTCTTCCAGCGCGCCGAGGCCGCCTCGCTGTGGGAGCGCGGCGGATCGGGCGGCTTCTTCGCCGACCAGCGCGCCAGCCAGGTGGGCGACATCCTCACCGTCGACATCCGCATCGACGACCGCGCCCAGCTGCGCAATGCGGGCCAGCGCTCGCGCGACGGGCAGAGCACGATCGCCTTTCCGACGCTGTTCGGCTACGGCACGCAGATCGACAGGATCCTGCCCGGCGTCGGCCCCGAGGATCTGCCGCAGGGCGACATCGTCGATATCGGCTCGACCACCGACGTGGCGGGCTCGGGCTCGATCACCCGCAACGAATCGATCGAGCTGAAAGTGGCGGCGCTGGTGGTGCAGATGCTGCCCAACGGCAACCTCGTCATCGCGGGCCGGCAAGAGGTCAAGGTGAACCAGGAGCTGCGCGAGCTGCGCGTGGCGGGCATCATCCGGCCGCAGGACATCCAGATGGACAACACCATCCCCTACGAGAAGATCGCCGAGGCGCGCATCACCTATGGCGGGCGCGGCCAGCTGTCGCGCACGCAAGAGCGCGGCTACGGCGAAGACGCAATGGACATCATCTTGCCCTACTGACACGCAATTGCCGCCACGATGCGCGGCGATACAGGGACCGAACGCAACCGACGCGATGGTCCGATGAAATCCACGATCCTCATGATTTCCCTGCCGCTGGCCTGCCTCGCGGGCGGTTACGGCGCCGGGATGTATCTTGTCCCGGCCGAGACCCGCGTGGCCTCGGCCGACCCCGCGACCCTCACCGACGCGGCGCCGGGGCAGCCCGGCGACCAGGCCGCGCTCGGCATTCCGCCCGCGCCCGTCGACCCCGAAGCCGGCGCCCCCGCGCCAGAGACGGCCAAGGGGTATGGCGACGCCAAGGCCGCCCCGGCCGCGCCGCTCCTGCAGGTCGGGCGGCTGACGGTGCCGGTGCTCAAGACCCGCAGCATCACCTACGTCGTGGCCGACATCGCCCTGGCGATGCCGGAGGCGGATCTGGTCAAGCAGGTCGAACAGACGCCCGAGACGCTGCTGCGGATGCGCGACGCGGTGCTTGCCTCGCTCACCGAGGCGGCGACCACACCGGCCATGTCGGGCCCCACCATCGACACCGAGGCGCTCTCGGCCCGGGTGCTGGGCGATCTCAGGGCGATCGGCATGCCGGTGGACGAGGTGCTGTTTCCCAACATGTTCAAGCAGGACGTGGCGCGACAGGACATCCCGCAGCGCAGCGCCGCGGCAGAGCCCGCAGCACCCGAGCCGCAGATCGTCACGCATTGAGGCAGAATGATGGCGGGGCGCGCGGCCCCCGCGCGGTCAGCGCACGCTGATGACGCTGTCGGGCGACACCTCGGCGCCGGTGTCGAGCCCGAGCATCGGCCAGCCGTCGCGGAAGGCCACCCGCTCGACCACGCCCGAGGCGTAGGTGGAGTGAAAGACCGGTTCGTCCTCGGCATCAAGGGCGGTGATCTCGACCCGGAAATTGCCCGACGGCACCGGCAGCCCTTCGGAATCGTGCCCGTCCCAGACCACCTCGTGCCGCGCCTCGGCGCCCAGCGGCAGGTTGTCGATGCGGCGCAGCTCGACGCCGTCTTCGCCGAGAATGCGGGCCGACACCTTGGAGGCCGCCGCATCGAGCGCATAGGAGAACCGCGCTTCGCCGTCGAGCAGCGACAACTGGTCGGTCGGCACCAGCACGTCATGTCCGAGCAGCATCACGTCCGAGCGCGCGCCGCTGGTGCTCAGCTGCGAAGAGATCTTGTCGAGCGTCTCGTTCGAGGTGATCGACTGCTCCACCTGCGTCAGCTGCGCGAGCTGCGACACGAAGGCGGTCGAATCCATCGGCTCCAGCGGGTCCTGGTTGGACACCTGCGCGACCAGCAGCGTCAGGAAGCTGTCGTAATCGGTGGAGAGCTTTTCGCGCGCGCCGCCGGTCTTCGCGGTCGCGGCGGTCGCGGTGTTGAGCGGGGACAGCGTTTCCATGGCGGGCTCCGGGGATATCAGGTGAACATGTCGAGACGGCCTTCGCCGCCTTGCGAAACGGGGCCTTGCGCCGGGTCGGGCGCTGCCGCCTCTTCTGGCGCGGCATCGGTCAGGATGGCGGACGATCCGCCGGGGCGGTCGCGGCGCGGCGGCGCGTCGTCGCGCCGCTCGAAGGAGTCGAAGCTCAGCCGGTCGTCATCGACCCCGGCCCCGGCTTCGCCAAGCAGCGCCGCCAGCCCGTCACGATCGTCGCGCAGCGCCTGCAGCACGGCCTGGTTCTCGGCCCGGATCACCACCCGAAGCTGACCGGCCTCCTGCGTCAGGTCGATCTCGATCTCGCCCAGCCCGCCGGGGGTCAGCGCGATCCGCGTGCGCCCTTCGGCAAAGACGGTGCCCTTGATCTGCCCGGTCAGGGCGCGCGCGAAGCCATGCGATGGCGGCGCGGGTGCGGGGGCGGGCACGGGGGGCGGCAGCATGGCCGCGCGCGGGCCGGGCACGGCCTCCTGCGGCCGCGATGCCGTGGCGCCACCCGGCAGCTCCGTTTCGCGCGCGGCGGCATCGGTGCCGGAGACGGGCGCTTCGGGCGCGGCCTCCGCGCTTCTGGCGATGGCCTCGCCGATCAGCGCGGCAAAGCCGCGCGGCGCGCCCGGCGTCTCGGCCTGCGGTGCGCCGGCGGGGGCGGCTGCGCCGGGCCATGCAGTCTCTGACCCCGTCCCCGCCGGGACCGTCGGGGCCGCCGGGGCCGCCGCCTGCGCGACACCCTCGGGGGGCCGCCCCGCTCCGACGCCGCCCGGCAGGGCAAGACCGGGCGCGGCCATGGTGTCGGGCCCGGCCGGGGTCACGGCACCGGGGGCCTGTCCTGCGCCGCGCGTCAAAAGCCCCTGCACCGCCTCGCCCGGCATCGCGCCCTTTGAGGCGGGGGGGGCCGCAGGCGCGGCGAGCGGCGCCATGAGGGCCGGGGCCGGGCGCGCGGCGGCTTCGCGCCCCGCGGGCGCCGCCATCATGACCGGCACGGCGCCCGGAGCAGGCGCGTCGAGCTTCATGGCCGCCACGACGCTCTCGACCGTGCCGCCGGACGCATCGGCGATGGCCGTGACGATCGCGGCGATGGTGGCGCCCGCCATCCCGACCGTCCCGGCCATCTCGACCCCGGCGCCCGGATCGGCGCCCTGCCCGCCCGACAGCAGCGCCGCGACACCGGCGCCCAGATCGGTGCCCTGCGCGACGTCGAAGCCTGCGATCATCTCCTGCAATGCGGTTTGCGTTTCGGCCAGGATCGCGGCCCCGGCCTCTGGCGCGTCGCCCGCGGCCCGCAGCCCCGCGGCACCGTCGCGCAAAATCTGTCCTGCCGCGGCCAGCAGGCGGTCGAGCGGCGAGGCGGCGGCGGAGCTTGCGGCGGCGGGTGGTCCCGCCTGCCCTGCGCCCTGATCCTGCTGTGCCATGACAAGCGCCGCGAAGCCGGTCCCGCCCGGCGGGCCCTGACGCGATGCGCCCCCGGGAACCGCTGTTCCCGGGGCCGCCTGCGAGACCGTCGAGGCAAGAAGAATGTTCATCCGCGGCCCATCAGCCCCTGTCGGCGGTTTCGCCCTGCGCGGTCGAGCTGTCGCGCAGGATGGCGTCAAGCCGTCCGCCGATGTCGCGCAGCCAGCCGTCATGGCCGCGCCCGGCCTCGGCAAAGCCCACCAGCCCGGCCCCGGCCAGCCCGGCGCTTGGCGCGGTAAAACAGGCATCGAGCGTGGCGAGATAGGCGCGCAGCCGTTCGCAGGACAAGAACAGCGGCCCGTTCAGCAGCCTGTCGGCCTCTGATCCGGGCACCGCCGCGCCGGTCCACAGGCTCGCCAGCACCGACGCCAGCCCGGCGCGGAACGACGCCGCCACCAGGCCCAGCCGCCGCAGGCGCGGCGTGCGGGCCAGCGCGTCATAGGCCTGCGCCATCAGGTAGAGCGCATCGGTTTCCCGGTCGGTGGCGAAGACGCCGCGCTGCACGGTATCGACCAGCAGCTCGCCGACCAGACGGCCGACGAGCTGCGAGCGCGCGGCATCGCCCGCGCCCGGCCGCAGCGCGGCGCGGTCGAGGATCACCACCAGCGCGCCATGCGGCGCGGCCAGCTCCAGCTCCTCTTCGATCACGTCGCCCAGCGCGAGCGCGGGCAGAAGCTCGGTCTGCTCGGGCAGGACCTGCCCGCCCCTGCGGTCGCCCCGCTGCAGGGCGATGCGCCGCATCGGCAGCATCGCGTCGAGAATGAGGCCAAAACGCGCCTCGGTGTCACTGGAGCCCGCGCAGGCGATATCGCCCCGCCAGATGGCTTCGAGAAGGTCACTGCTCTGCATCAATCCGCCCTGTTACCGGGTCTGGTCGTTGGTCCCGCCCCAGCGCCGCTTTGCGGTTCGCCCGGGCCTTTTGGTCACCACCCCGCCGCGGGCCTGTCCGCGGTGCCTGTCGGGGCGTATTCATGATCGTATCAGATTGAGGCCGATTTGGGGCGAAGTTCCGCCGATCGCCGCAACCCGGCCATGAACGTGGCCATTGTGCATCATGGCGCGCCCGGCGCACCGGGCCGGTTCAACGCGGCTCCGGCGCGGGCGGCATGGTCGGCTCGGGGTATTCGAGCAGCAGCCCGATCCGCCTGTTCTGCGGGGCTTCGGGGCGATCCTCGAACAGCGGCACGGTGTCGGCCAGACCGCTGACCCGGCTGATGCGTTCGGCTGGAAAACCCGCGTCGATCAAGGCCCTGCGCGTCGCATTCGCACGATCCGACGACAGTTCCCAGTTGCCATAGCCGTCCTGTTTCGCAAAGGGCAGCGAATCCGTGTGTCCCGAGATCGCCAGCTCCTGCGGCATGTCGCGGATCGTCTCGCCGACGATCTCGATCAGCGCCTTGGTCTGCGGCACGACGCGGGCCGAGCCGGTGGCGAACATCGGCCGCTCCTCTTCGTCGAGGATCTGCATCAACAGCCCCTCGGGCGTGCGGTCGAGCCGCAGGTTGTCGCCCATATCCGCCAGCGACGGCATGGCGGCGACCCGCGCGGCGATCTCGGCCTCGATCGCGTCGAGCGCGGCGTCGCGGCGGTCGATCCGGGCCTGCAGCTGTGCGGCGGCATCGGCCATCTGCCGGGCCGCGATCTCCTCGGCGCTGGGCGGGGCGGCGTCGGCGGGCAGGTATTCGACCACCACCTCCGGCGGCTTGTCGCGCAACCGGCTGTCGAACACCTCGAGCGGGCTTTCGGCGCCGAAATCGGGCAGGTCCGGCGCGTCGTTGGGCGGCGCGCCCTCGGAGGCGGCCATGTCGCCGGCCATCTCGACCACCTGCCCGCGCATGATGCCTTCGGAGCCGCCGCCCTGCAGCGCCGACATCGAGGGCGTGAAATACTCGGCCAGACCCTGAAGCGTTTCCTCCTCGCTCGCCGCGAGGATCCACAGCAGCAGGAAGAACGCCATCATCGCCGTCATGAAGTCGGCATAGGCCACCTTCCAGCCGCCGCCGTGATGGTCGTCATGCCCGTCGTCTTCGATCTTCTTGATGATGATGGTCTGACCGGCGGCCATGCGTGTCTCTCCTGCCAGCGGCGCCCGGCGCGCCGCCCGATGGCGCGGCCCGTCGCCGGGGCCGCGTCGTTGCGATCATGGGGATGAAAAGGCGGCAGCCGGCGCCGTGCCGGTCAGCTTACGGTTTCGTCGCCCTGCCGCGCCGCATCGCGGCTGTAGCGCCCGAACCCAACCTTGCGGGCATAGTTCGCCTTGCGCTGCGAATAGCTCGGCGCGACCAGCGGCATGTCTTCGGACAGGCCGAAGGCGGCGCGGTATTCGGCCTCGGTCATGCCGTGCTCGGCGCCCAGATGCCGTTTGAGCATCTTGAACCCCTTGCCGCAGCACAGGCAGAACACCTTGTCGGGGGTCACCGCGCGCGACACCGGCAGCGCCGGCGTCAGGCCGCCCGTGACCGGCGCTTCGGGCTGCGCCGCCGCCACGGCGGCGTCCCCGAGTCCCAGCTCCCGGCGCAGCTTGGCGACGAGCGCGACGATGTCATCCGACCCGACATCGGGGCGGGCGGCATAGGAGGCGACGATAGTGCTCAGAAGTTCGCTCTTCGAATTCGGTGTGGTCATGTTCGCCCTTTCGATCAGGGTATGCGCGCAACCGGCGCATACCGGCCCCACGGGCCGGGCCGCCACGGAAGGCGGCGGGTCGAATTCTTCGACAGCACTGTTTCTATCCTTGCATGCATTCCAAGAACAATCAACAACTGCCTGCCCCCCGCGCCAGGCAGAGCGCCCGGGCGCGCCGATAGTTCGGCGCCGTCATCGGATATTCCGGCGGCAGACCCCAGCGGGCGCGGTACTCGTCGGGGGTCAGGTGCAGCGTTTCGCGCAGGTGACGGCGCAGCAGCACCAGCTTGCGGCCGGTTTCGAGGCAGATGATGTAGTCGGGGGTGACGCTGGATTCGATCGGCACCGCCGGAGGTTGTGGCGGGCGACCTGATCCGGCGGCGGCGCTCATGGCCCCGCCCCCGCGGCATTCGCCAGCGCGGCGAGACCGGCCCGCGCCGGTTGCAGCGCGCCGGCCGCGTCCTCGGCGACGGCGAACGGGTTCCAGCCGATCATCAGCGAACTTCCGGCAAGAGCCACGCCGGCCACCAGCAGCGCCGCACGCAGCGGCCGCCCGAGGCTCCAGCCCTCCTCGACCTGCACCATCGGCGCTTCGGGCGGTGTGGTCATGGCCGGCAGCAGCGGCCGCACGAAGACCCCGCCCGCGGTGATCGAAACCTGCGCGTTGTGGGTCTGGCGGCGGAACCGCGCGGCCCAGGCCTCGGGGAACTGCTCCTGCGGCATGTCGATCACCAGCGGCATGCCGGGTTTCCAGCCGGCCAGAGCGCCGCGCGGCAACACGAAGCAGCCGAAATCCTCGCTATGGCCGACATTGCCGACCGTGAGCGGCAGCTCCGAGCCCTGCGCCGCCTCGGGCTCCAGCGTCAGCCGCACCCGCGCGCCCTGCCCGTGCAGATGCGCCGAAACCAGCGCGCATTCGCGCCGCGCCGGGTCGTCGGCGGCCTCGAAGCCTTCGGGAAACAGTCGCGGCGCGGGCGGCGGCGCGGCGCGGCGCGGGCCGCGGCGTTCGCTGACCTGCGGCAGGTCGCTTTCGATCTCGTCGGCAAAGCGGCGCGCATCGCGCCCGATCACCGTTTCGGGGTCGAGCCCCTCCTCGCGGGCAAAGCGGTAGTTGATCGCGTAATCCTGCGCGCTCTCGCTCAGCCCCTCGGTCGAGGCGGCCAGCGCAAGAAGCTGTTGTTCCTCGGAAAACCGCACGCGGCGCGTGGCATGGCCTTCGACCTGCGGCACAACGGCAAGGGTGTCGGCCATCTCGCCAAGGCTCTCGCGCAGCGTGTCGAGCACGCGCCCCGCCTCGTCGCGGTGATGCACCATCAGCTCGCAGCGCCCCGACCCGTCGAGCCGCACCATGAGCTGCATGCCGTCGGGCCAGCCGCGCAGCACGCCGCGCAGGCTGTCTTCCTCGAGGAAATAGGCGAGTGTCTCGACGCTGCTCATTTCAAACACCCTTGCGGCAAACTTGGGAACTATCCTTGTTTATGCTTGAAATGGTGTCAATTATCCTTATCCGATTTGGGCGGAAAGTCGCGATGCTGTGTCGCGGGCGCAAGGTTTTCGGAGGGCTGCGATGACCCTAATCCTCGGACTTGTCATGGTCTTCGGGCTCGTCTTCGGCGGCTTCATGCTGTCGGGCGGCAACATGGACATCGTGCTCTACGCGCTGCCCTATGAAGGCATGATGATCGGCGGCGCGGCGCTCGGCGCCTTCGTGATCGCCAACTCCATGACCGTCATCAAGAGCGCCATGAAGGGCATCGGCAAGGTGATGAAGGGGCCGAAATGGAAGGCCTCGGATTACGAGGCGCTGCTGAACCTGATGTTCGAGCTGAGCCGGCTCTACAAGCAGAAGGGCATCCTCGCGCTCGACGAGCATATCGAAACCCCCAAGGACAGCGCGATCTTCCAGCGCTACCCGACCATCCTTAAGGATCACTTCGCCACCGAGCTGATCACCGACAGCTTTCGCATGCTGGCGATGCAGTTCGATGACAAGTACCAGACCGAGGACGTGATCAACCGCAAGATCAAGAAGCACCACCACGAGGCGCTGGGTGCGGCGGGCGCGATCCAGACCATGGCCGACGGCCTGCCCGCGATCGGCATCGTCGCCGCCGTGCTCGGCGTGATCAAGACCATGTCCTCGATCGACCAGCCGCCAGAGGTGCTGGGCAAGATGATCGGCGGCGCGCTGGTCGGCACCTTCCTCGGCGTGTTCCTCGCCTATTGCATGGTACAGCCGATCTCGGGGCGGCTGAAGCAGATCGAGGACGAGGACGGCGCCTTTTACATGATCATCCGCGACATCTTCGTCGCCATGGTCGCCAACCACCCGCCGAACATCTGCGTCGAGATCGGCCGCGGCAACATCCCCACCTCCAAACAGCCCGATTTCTACCGCGTCGAGGCCGCGCAGAAGGAGCTTCCGGCGGCATGATCCGCGCGGCCTTCCTGCTGACGCTTCTGGCCGGGCCTGCCGTCGCTGCGGGGCCGGCCGAACCCGCGAAGGAAGAAGAGCCCGCGCCCGTCCCCGGCGCCCCGCCTGCCCCCTATGCGCTGCTGCCGCCCGAGCAGGCCAACGCCTTTCCGCCCGAGATCCTCGCGAGGATGCGCGAGGCGCTCAAGGCGCTGGAGCAGGCCCGCGATGGCCGATAGGCGCGACCGCGCGCTCGGGCTGATCGAGCGGCTGCACCGGATCGAGGTCGAGGCGCGCGCGGTCGAGCTTGGCGCGCTGCGCGACCGCATGGCCGATCTGGAGCGCCAGAGCAGCGAGACCGCCGAGGCGCTGGCGCGCGACGGGCGCATCACCAGCATCGAATCCGCGCCCTATGTCGGCGCCTATATCCGCGATGCCCGCGCCCAGATCGGCGCGCTCGACCGCGCGCGGCAGGAGCTGGAGCCGCAGGCCGAGGCGCTGGAAGAGGCGATGCGCGAGGGGTTCCGCGAGATGAAGACGGTGGCCACGGTCGCCGCGCGCGCCCGGCTGCGCAAGCTGCGCGACGCGCGGGCGCGCGAGGCCGCGGAGACCGACGAGATGGTGCTTTTGCGCTGGGGCCGCGACGGTTGAACGGAACGGCTCCTGTTGAGCCTGCCGCCGCCGATGTCTATATGCCCCTCGCGCCACCCGCCCGTGGCCCGACGCGCGAGGGAGCTTTGATGTCGCCGAGAACGCCCTACTACCTGATCGACAAGCAGGCGCTGCTGCCCAATCTCGAAAAGATCGCCCGCCTGCGCGAGCTTTCGGGGGCCAAGTCGCTGCTGGCGCTGAAATGTTTCGCCTCGTGGTCGGTGTTCGACCTGATGAGCGAGTACATGGACGGCACGACCTCGTCGTCGCCCTTCGAGGTCAAGCTCGGGCGCAGCCATTTCCCCGGCGAGACCCACGCCTACTCGGTCGCCTGGGACGAGGCGGACATGGCGGAGGTGCTCGAAAACTCCGACAAGATCATCTTCAACACGATCGGCCAGCTGGAGCGGTTCGGCGAGGCCGCGAAGGACCACGTGCGCGGGTTGCGCGTGAACCCCGGCATCAGCTCGTCCTCGTTCGACATCGCCGACCCGGCCCGCCCGTTTTCGCGGCTGGGCGAACATGACCCGGCCCGGATCGAGACCGTCTGCGACCGCGTTACCGGTTTCATGTTCCACAACAATTGCGAGAACGCGGATTTCGACCGCTTCGACGCGATGCTGGGCCAGATCGAGCAGCGCTTCGGCCATCTGATCGCCCGCATGGAGTGGATCAGCCTCGGCGGCGGCATCCATTTCACCGGCGAAGGCTACCCGCTGGAAAAGCTGGCCGAGCGGCTGAAACGCTTCTCGGACGAGTACGGCGTGCAGGTCTATCTCGAACCCGGCGAAGCGGCGATCACCAATTCGACCACGCTGGAGCTGACCGTGCTCGACACGCTCGACAATGGCAAGAACCTCGCCATCGTCGACAGCTCGATCGAGGCGCACATGCTCGACCTGCTGATCTACCGCGAAAGCGCGAAGGTCGCGCCGAACACCGGCGATCACGAATGGATGGTCTGCGGCAACAGCTGCCTTGCGGGTGATATCTTTGGCGAATTCCGTTTCGAGCAGCCCCTGAAACCCGGCGACCGCGTGTCGATCCGCGATGCGGCGGGCTACACGATGGTCAAGAAGAACTGGTTCAACGGCGTGCGCATGCCCGCCATCGCGGTACGCGATCTCGACGGCACGGTGCGCACGGTGCGCGAATTCGGTTATGGTGACTTCGAAGCCGCCCTGTCCTGAGGTGCGGCAACACATGAAAGGAGGCTCGAGGGTCTTGAAAAAGAACGTCCTCATCATCGGCGCCGGTGGCGTCGCCCAGGTCGTGGCGCATAAATGCGCGCAGAACGCCGACCTGCTCGGAGACATCCACATCGCTTCGCGCACGCAGGCGAAATGCGAGGCGATCCTCGCATCGGTCCGTGACAAGGGGGCCCACAAGACCGACGGCGCCCTGATGGCCCACGAGGTCGACGCGACCGACAGCCGCGCGGTCGCCGCGCTGATCGACAAGACCGGCGCGCAGATCGTCATCAACGTCGCCTCGGCCTTCGTGAACATGCACGTGCTCGAAGCCTGCATCGAGACCGGCGTGGCCTATATCGACACGGCGATCCACGAAGAGCCCGACAAGATCTGCGAAACCCCGCCGTGGTACGGCAACTATGAATGGAAGCGCCGCGAGCGCTGCGCCGAAAAGGGCGTCACCGCGATCCTCGGCGCGGGCTTCGATCCGGGCGTGGTCAACGCCTATGCCCGCTATGCCATCGACGAGTACATGGACGAGGTGAAGTCCATCGACATCGTCGACATCAACGCCGGCAGCCACGGCAAGTACTTCGCCACGAACTTCGACCCGGAGATCAACTTTCGCGAGTTCACCGGCACGGTCTATGCGTGGCAGAACGGCGAATGGACCTCGAACGAGATGTTCGAGGTGGGCCATGACTGGGACCTGCCCGTCGTCGGCACCCAGCGCGCCTACATGTCGGGCCATGACGAGGTGCATTCGCTCGCCGCGAACTACCCGCAGGCCGACGTGCGCTTCTGGATGGGTTTCGGCGAGCATTACATCAACGTCTTCACCGTGCTGAAGAACATCGGGCTTCTCTCCGAGCAGCCGGTCAAGCTGGCCGAGGGCCAGGAGGTCGTGCCGCTCAAGGTGGTGAAGGCCTGCCTGCCCGACCCGTCGAGCCTGGCGCCCGACTACACCGGCAAGACCTGCATCGGTGATCTGGTGAAGGGCACCAAGGGCGGCGAAGAGGTCGAGGTCTTCGTCTACAACGTGGCCGACCACAAGGAGGCCTATGAAGAGGTCGGGTCGCAGGGCATCTCCTATACCGCGGGCGTGCCGCCCGTCGCCGCGGCGATGCTGATCGCCACCGGCGAGTGGGACGCCAAGGAAATGCGCAATGTCGAGGAGATGGACCCCAAGCCGTTCCTCAAGGTGCTGAGCGAGATCGGCCTCGGCACATGGGTGCGCAAGGACGGCGTCGAGACCCGCGTCTTCTGATCTGGGGCGGGCGGCCTAGCGCCGCCCGCCCGCCAGCTGCGCCGCCTCCGGCAGGCGGCGCAGCCACAGCATCGCGCCCGCGCCGATCACCGGCCCCGGCACGAGCACGAGAAACGCCCAGCGCCAGCCCCCCATCGCCTGCGCCACCCATGGCATGATCTGGATCGCCACGACCGTGAGCGCAAAGCCGATGCCGAGCTGCAGCGTCACGGAGGTGCCGACCAGCTGCGGCTTGGCCAGCTCGGTCACGGCGGCCGAGAATTGCGCGCTGTCGGCAACCACGGTGATCCCCCAGACAAGCGCCACCAGCGCGAGCAGCCAGCCCGGCCCGTCGAAGGCAAACCCGATGGCAAGCGCCGAGGCGCCCGACAGGCCCATCATCCACGCCGTCGTCGCACACCGCCCGATTCGATCCGACAAGGCCCCGGCGAGCACGCATCCCACGGCGCCTGACGCCACCACGAGAAAGGTGAGCATCGACGCGGAACCCGTTGGAAACGGGATGATTTCCGCCTCTGCCGCCGTCGCGAAGGCAAGAAACCACGCCCACATGGCGTAAAGCTCCCACATGTGGCCGAAATAGCCGAGATTGGCGAGCATCACGCCCCGGTCGCGCAGCACCGCAAGGCTTTGCCGCGGATCGAACGTGGCGCGCCCGAAGCCATGCGGCCCCTCCGTGAGCCCAAGCCCGAACAGCGCCGCCGCCAGCCCCGTGGCCGCCGTGGTGCCGATCACCACCGCGCGCCAGTCGAGCCCCTCGGTCAGCGCGCGCAGCAGATGCGGCATCGAGGAGCCGAGCGTCAACGCCCCGATCAGAAAGCCGAGCGCCAGACCCCGCCCGCGGGTGAACCACGTCGCCATCAGCTTGATCGCGGGCGGATAGACCCCGGCCAGCGCCGCGCCGGTGAGCGCCCGTGCCGCGATCGCCATGCCCGCCCCCGGCTCCAAGAGCAGCACCGCGTTGGCCAGCGCCGCGACCAGCGCCGACACCGCCATGAGACGCGGCAGCGCCACGATGTCGGGCAGATTGACGAGGCTTGCCATCACCGCCCCCGCGACGAAGCCGAGCTGCACCGCGTTGGTCAGCCAGGCCTGCGCGCTCGCGCCGAGATCCCAGTCGCGCACCAGATCGGGCAGGATCGCGGTGGCCGAGAACCAGCTCGTCATCGCGCAGACCACGCCCGCGCAGATCAGCGCCAGCGCGCGCCAGCGGCCCGGCGCGAGGGGACCCGCGGTCGCCGCGGTCATGCGCTCCCCCGGCGCATAAGGGGATTTCGCGCCATTCGGAACGAAAACACCCCATTCGTTCCGTCGCCGTGTTGCCTGATCCGATCCGTCATGCCGCCTCCTGCGTCCGGGCCGCGACACTCGCCCGCCATGCCCCCCGTGTCGAGAGGTCGCTGGACCCCGCCGGGGGGCTTTGGCATTCGGTTGACGCAGACGTGTTCCGACAGAGGAGGCCGGGATGGCCAAGATGATCCATTCGATGATCCGCGTGAAGGACGAGGCGCGGTCGCTCGAATTCTATGACAAGGCATTCGGCCTCAAGGTCGCCGACAAGCTCGATTTCGACGATTTCGCGCTGATCTATCTCGCGAATGACGAGACGAGCTTCGAGCTGGAGCTGACCGTCAACAAGGGCGAACCGAAGGATTACGATCTCGGCGATGGCTATGGCCATCTCGCCGTGTCGGTGGAGGCGGCCGAGCTGGAGCCGCTGCACCACAAGCTGACCGAGCTGGGCCACCAGCCGCGCAGCATCGTCGAGTTCCAGCCCGGCGGCGAAGTGGTCGCCAAGTTCTTCTTCGTGGCCGACCCCGATGGCTACCAGATCGAGGTGCTGGCCCGCACCGGGCGCTTCGCCAAACTCTGAACGTCTTGGGGCAGCCTTCGGGCTGCCTTGGCGTCAGCGCCCCTAGACGACCGGTCTAGTGACCCCCATCTGGGGCCCATGACCGAGACGCGACAGCACATCATCGACACCGGCCGCCGCCTCGCGGCCCAGCGCGGCTATACCGCGGTGGGCCTGTCCGAGCTTCTGGCCGAGGCGGGCGTGCCCAAGGGCAGCTTCTACCATTACTTTAAATCGAAGGAGGCCTTCGGCTGCGCGCTGCTCGAAGGCTTCGTCGAGGGCTATGGCGCCGATCTGGGCCAGACGCTCTACGCGCCGGACCTGCCCGCGCGCGACCGGCTGATGGCCTATTTTGCCCGCTGGCGCGCCAACCAGACCGGCGGCGCACCCGAGGCCCGCTGCCTCGTGGTGAAGCTCTCGGCCGAGATCGCCGATCTTTCGCCGGGGATGCGCGACATTCTCGACCGCGGCGTGTCGGAGATCATCTCCCGCCTCGCCCGCGCGGTGCGCGACGGCGCCGAGGATGGCTCGCTGCCGCGCCATGCCGAGCCGGACCGGATCGCCACGGCGCTCTACCAGATCTGGCTGGGTGCGAGCCTGATGGCCGCGCTCTCGCATGACGCCACCCCGTTCGACAGCGCCGAGGCGACGACCGCCCGGCTGCTCGACCATCATCACTGAAGGAGACCACAGATGCCGCAGACCAAGGACACCAACCGCCGCTGGGTTCTGGCCGAGCGCCCCAAGGGCGAGCCGAACGACGACACGCTGCGGCTCGAGACCGCCGAGGTGCCCGAGCCCAAGGATGGCGAGGTGCTGCTGCGCACCGAATTCCTGTCGCTCGACCCCTACATGCGCGGCCGGATGAGCGACGCGCCCTCCTATGCCGCCCCGGTCGAGATCGACCAGGTGATGGTCGGCGGCACCGTGGCCCGCGTCGCGGCCTCGAAGAACGACAACTTCGCCGAGGGCGACCGCGTGGTCAGCTTTTCGGGCTGGCAGGATTACGCCGTCTCCGACGGCACCGGGCTGATCAAGCTCGACGCGAACATGCCCGAGCCGTCCTGGGCGCTCGGCGTGCTCGGCATGCCCGGCTTCACCGCATGGGCGGGCCTGACACAGATCGGCCAGCCGAAAGAGGGTGAGACGCTCGTCGTCGCCGGGGCGACCGGCCCGGTCGGCGCGACCGTCGGCCAGATCGGCAAGATCCTCGGCCTGCGCGTGGTCGGCGTCGCCGGCGGGGCGGAGAAATGCGCCCATGCGGTCGACACGCTCGGCTTCGACGCCTGCGTCGACCACAAATCCGACAGCTTCGCCGAGGATCTCGCGCGCGAGACGCCCGACGGCATCGACATCTATTTCGAAAATGTCGGCGGCAAGGTGCTCGACGCGGTGATCCCGCAGCTCAACTCCAACGCCCGCGTGCCGGTCTGCGGCCTGATCTCCCAGTACAACGCCACCGCGCTGCCCGAGGGGCCGGACCGGATGAACTGGCTGATGGGGCTGATCCTGCGCAAGCGGATCACCATGCGCGGCTTCATCATCTTTGACGATTTCGGTCATCTTTACCAGGACTTCGCCCGCGAGGTCGGCCCCTGGGTCCAAGAGGGCCGCATCAAGTACCGCGAGGAGATGATCGACGGTCTGGAACAGGCGCCCGAGGCTTTCGTTGGCCTGCTGCGCGGCGAAGCCTTCGGCAAGCGCGTGATCCGCGTCGCCTGAACGGCACCGCCCCCGGAATTCAAAGGAAAGACCCCATGACCAAGATTTTGATGATCCTCACCTCGCATGACCGCCTTGGCGACACCGGCGAGAAAACCGGCTTCTGGCTCGAGGAGTTCGCGGCCCCCTACTATGTCTTCAAGGATGCGGGCGCGGAGATCACGCTCGCCTCGCCGCAGGGCGGCCAGCCGCCGCTCGACCCCAAGAGCGACGCCGAGGATTTCCAGACCGACGCCACCCGCCGCTTCAAGGACGACAAGGACGCGCAGGAACAGCTTGCCGCGACCGAGCGGCTCGACGAGATCTATCCGACGCAATACGACGCCGTGTTCTATCCCGGCGGCCACGGCCCGATGTGGGATCTCGCCGAGAACGCCGACAGCCGCCGCATCATCGAGGCCTTCGTGAACAATGACCGCCCGCTCGGCGCGGTCTGCCACGCGCCCGCCATCTTCCGCCACACCGAGACCGAAGCCGGCGCGCCGCTGGTCGAGGGCCGCAAGGTCACCGGTTTCACCAATGGCGAGGAAGAGGGCGTCGGTCTCACCGATGTCGTGCCCTTCCTGCTCGAGGACATGCTCAAGGAAAAGGGCGGCGATTACCGCAAAGGCGAGGATTGGGGGCCCTTCGTGGTCACCGACGGCAAGCTGGTCACCGGCCAGAACCCGGCCTCGTCCGAGGGCGCGGCGAAAGAGCTTCTGAAGCTGCTCGACGCCTGATCGAAGACCGCGCCCGACGGCACGACCGGGGCCCGTCCGCGCATCGCGCGGGCGGGCCTTTTCGCGTGGCGCCTACCAGCGGTCGTGCACATGCGGGCGGATGCGCGCCTCGTAGATCTCGCGCACGCCGTCCATCAGCTCCTGCGGGATCACCGGCAGCCCGCTCGCGGCGGCGTTGGAATTGGCCTGATCGGGGGTCTTCGCGCCGGGGATCACCACCGTCACCGCCTCTTGCATCAGGATCCAGCGCAGCGCCACCTGCGCCATGTTCGCCTCGGCCGGCATCAGGTCGCGGATCGCCTCCACCGCGTCGAGCGCGACATCGAAGGGCACGCCCGCGAAGGTCTCGCCCTTGTCGAAGGCGGCGCCGTCGCGGTTGAAATGGCGGTGGTCGTCCTCGGCAAAACGGGTGTCGCGGCCCATCTTGCCGGTGAGCAGCCCCGAAGCCAGCGGCACCCGCACGATCACCGCCTTGTGGCGCGCGCGGGCCTGCGGAAAGAACAGCTCCGCCGGGCGCTGGCGGAACATGTTGTAGATGATCTGCACCGAATCGACATTGTCGTATTCGATCGCCTTCAGCCCCTCCTCGACCTTCTCGACCGACACGCCGTAGCGGCGGATCTTGCCGCGCGACACCAGGTCGTCGAGCGCACCGAACACCTCGGGGCGGTAATAGACCTCCCATGGCGGGCAGTGCAGCTGCACGAGGTCGAGCGTGTCGGTGCCCAGATTGGTCAGGCTACGATCGACGAAGTTCTCCATCGCCTGCGCGGTGTAGCCATCGGCCACGTGCGGATCGAGCCTGCGGCCCAGCTTGGTCGCCACGAAGGGGGCCTCGCCACCGCGCTCGGCGATCACCGCCCCGATGATCCGTTCCGAGCGCCCATCGCCATAGACATCCGCCGTGTCGATGAAATTCACGCCCGCATCGAGCGCGGCGTGCAGCGCCGCGCGGGCATCCGCCTCGCTCACCTCGCCCCATGTGCCGCCGATCGCCCAGGCGCCGAAGCCGATCTCGCCGACCGTCCGCCCGGTGCGCCCGAAGGTTCTGCTCGCCATGCCCATCTCGTTCTCTCCTCGCTGTCGGCTGCGCCCATGTTCCCCGAAGCTAGACCGCGCTCCTGCCGCCGACCAGAGCCGCCGCGCCGCCGCCGGCCCGCCGCCTGCTGTCTTGCCACCCGCGCTGCAGCGCCTAGAAGGGGGGGACAGCACCGGAGACAGCTTCATGACGATCCGCCTCAGCCACAGCGCCCTCGCGCTCGGCCTCCTGATCGCGGCGGCCCTGCCCGCCACCGCGCAGGACGCGCCGACGCTCTATTTCTCGGCCATCCCCGACGATGACGAGACCAAGCTGGAAGAGCGATTCGACAAGGTCGCGGACTATCTCGAAGAGACGCTCGGCGTGCCGGTGGACTATGTCCCGGTCAAGGATTACGCCGCCTCGGTCACCGCGTTCCGCAACGACCAGATCCAGCTGGCATGGTTCGGCGGGCTTTCGGGCGTGCAGGCGCGCCGGCTGGTGCCGGGCAGCCGCGCCATCGCCCAAGGCGCCGAGGACGAATATTTCATCAGCTACATCATCGCCAACACCGGCACCGGCATCACCGCCACCGGCAATGGCGACCTGCCCGAAGCGATCGGCGGGCGCAGCTTCACCTTCGGCGCGCAGGGCTCGACCTCGGGGCGCTTGATGCCGGAATATTTCCTGCGCGAGATCACCGGCAAGGCGCCGGACGAGATCTTCTCGGATATCGGCTATTCGGGCGATCACGGCCAGACGATGCGGCTCGTGGCCTCCGGCGCCTATGATCTCGGCGCGCTGAACTACAGCGTCTACGACACGGCGGTGGCCGAAGCGGCGGCGGAAACCGAAACCACCGACGTGATCTGGCGTTCGCCGCCCTACCCCGACTACAACTGGACCATCCGCGGCGATGTCGACGCGCGCTGGGGCGACGGCTTTGCCGACCGGGTGCAGGCGGCGCTGATCGGGATCGACGACGCCGAGCTTCTCGCCAGCTTTCCGCGCAGCGCCTTCATCGCCTCCGAGAACGCGCTCTATGCGCCGATCGAGGAGACGGCGCGAGAGCTCGACCTGATCGACTGATGCCGCCCGCGCCGCTTTTGCGCTTCGAGGACGAGACGCTCTCATGGGACGGCATGGCCGTGCTGGAGCAAGTGACGCTGGCGCTGTCGCGCGGCGAACGGCTGGTCCTGCTGGGGCGCAGCGGATCGGGCAAGAGCACGCTGCTCAACGCGATCCGGCTCCGGCTGGAGGCGGCACGGCCCGCGCCGCGTCTCGCGCTGGTGCCGCAGGATCCCGGCCTCGTGCCGCAGCTGTCGGTGTTTCACAATGTCTGGATGGGCCGGCTCGACGATCATTCGGCGGCGCGCGGGCTGCGGGTGCTGCTGCGTCCCTCGCGCATCGAACGCGACCGCGCCGCCCCCGCCATCGCCCGCGTCGGGCTGACGGGGCTTGAGCGGCGGCGCGTCGCCTCGCTTTCGGGCGGGCAGAAACAGCGCACGGCGCTGGCCCGCGCGCTGCTGCGCGGCGGCGAGGTGCTGATCGCGGACGAACCGGTTTCGGCGGTCGATCCGCGCCAGTCGGGCGATCTTCTCGCGGCGCTCGCCGACCGCTTCGACACCATGGTTCTGGCGCTGCACGACCCGGCCCGCGCGCTGGCGCTCGGCACGAGGATCATCGGCGTGGCCGCCGGGCGGATCGCCATCGACCGCCCGGCATCGGCGCTGTCGCTCGCCGATCTGCACGCGCTCTACGAGGGCTGAGATGGCCGCGCGCCCCCGCCGCCTGCGGGCCTCTCGCGTGCTGGCGGGGTTCGGCCTCGCCACGCTCGTGGCGCTGATCCTCGCCGATCTGGAGCTTGCGCATCCCGACCCGTGGCTGACGCTGCGCCGGATCGGCGCGGGGCTCGCCGCGCCCGATTTCGGCGATCCCGGCGCGCTGGCCTATGCCGCGGCGCTCACCGTGGCCTTCGCGATCTGCGGCGTCTTTGCCGGGGCGGTCTCGGGCTTCGTGCTCAGCTTCGGCTATGCCTGGGGGCCCGTCCGGGGCCTGTGCATCGCGGTACGGTCGGTGCACGAGCTGTTCTGGGCGCTGCTGCTGCTCGGCATCACCGGGCTTGGCCCGCTGACCGGCGTTCTCGCCATCGCCCTGCCCTATGCGGGCATCTTCGCCAAGGTCTTTGCCGAATACCTCGCCGAGGCCGATCCCGCCGCCGCCCGCGCCCTGCCGCGCCGCACCCCGCCGCTGTCGCGCCTTCTATGGAGCCGCCTGCCGCTGGCGCTGCCAGAGCTTGGCGCCTACACGCTCTACCGGCTCGAATGCGGGCTGCGCTCCTCCGCCGTGCTCGGCTTCGTCGGGCTGCCGACGCTGGGCTATTTGCTGGAGACCGATTTCCGGCAGGCGCATTACGGCGCGGCGGCGGCCTCGCTCGCGGTCTATCTCGCCCTGATCCTGCCGATCCGGCACTGGATGCGGCTGCGTCTCGCGCCGCTCTGGCTCGGCGCCTCGGTCTGGCTGCTCGCGCGTCACCCGGCGCCGCCGATGGGCGACGGCGCCTTGTTGCGGTTTCTGTCGGACGCGGTGCCCGCGCCGATCCGGGCGGGCGACTGGGCCGGTCTGGGGCCATGGCTGGGACGCATGCTCGGCGAGCAGGCCCTGCCCGGCATCGTCGCCACGCTGATCCTGTCGCAGGTCGCGCTGGCGCTCGCCGCCGCCATCGCCGTCACCGGGTTTCCGCTGATCGTGACCCGCGTGACGGGCCGGGCGGGCGCGCTTGCCGGTCATCTCGTGCTGGTGCTGGCCCGCTCGGTCCCCGACTACATGCTGGCCTTTTTGATCCTGCAGGTCACCGGCCCCTCGATGCTGCCCGCGATCCTCGCGCTCGGGCTGCACAACGGCGCGATCATCGCGCATCTGATGGGACGGCAGGGCGACGCGATGACCGCCCGGCTGCGCCCCGATGCGCCGCGCGGACTTCGGCTCGCGGCGTGGGAGCTCATGCCGCGCCTGTCGGGCAATTTCTTCGCGCTCTGCCTGTATCGCTGGGAAATCATCGTCCGCGACAGCGCCATCCTCGGGCTTCTGGGCATCGCCACGCTCGGCTTCTACGTCGATGCGGCGGTGCAGGAGCTGCGCACCGACCGCGCGGTGCTGCTGCTCGTGGTCTCGGCGCTGCTGACGCTCGGCATCGACGGGCTTTCAGGCTGGATCAGGGGGCGGATGCGGATTACCGCACCGGGCATGCGCAAGGCCGAGCCGGAGGCGGTGGAGGCCGCCTGAAAGCAGCGCATGAAGGCCTGGGGCCGCCCCCGTGGCTGGCCGGTCGGTTTGCGTATTTGAGGAACAAAGTGGCCATGAGGCGGGCACGAAAAGACCCGGCGCGGGGCTCCGCGCCGGGCCTCGGTTTGACGTCGTGCGGCGTCAGAGCTTTTCGGTCAGCTCGGGCAGCGCGGTGAACAGGTCGGCGACGAGGCCGTAATCGGCCACCTGGAAGATCGGCGCCTCCTCGTCCTTGTTGATCGCCACGATGACCTTGCTGTCCTTCATCCCGGCAAGATGCTGGATCGCGCCGGAAATGCCGACCGCGACGTAGAGCGCAGGCGCCACCACCTTGCCGGTCTGGCCGACCTGCCAGTCGTTCGGGGCAAAGCCCGAATCGACCGCGGCGCGCGAGGCGCCGACGGCGGCGCCGAGCTTGTCGGCCAGCGTCTCGATCAGCGCGAAGTTCTCCTCGGACCCGACGCCGCGCCCGCCAGACACCACGATGCCCGCGCTGGTCAGCTCGGGCCGGTCGCTCTCGGCGAGCTTGTCCTCGACCCAGGCCGACAGGCCGGGATCGGAGGCCGCGGCCACATCCTCGACCGAGGCCGAGCCGCCATCGCCCGCCGGCTCGAAACCGGTGGTGCGGATGGTGATGACCTTGGTCGCGTCCCTGGACCGCACCGTCTGCACCGCGTTGCCGGCATAGACCGGGCGGTCGAAGCTGCCGTCCTCATGCACCGCCAGCACGTCGGGGATGATCATCACGTCCAGAAGCGCGGCCACGCGCGGCATGATGTTCTTGGCGTCCGTGGTCGCGGGCGCGGCCACGTGATCGTGCCCCTCGGCCAGCTGCGCGATCAGCGCCGCGACCGGCTCGGCCAGCCGGTGGCTGTAAAGCCCGTCCTCGGCGCAGAGCACCTTTGCGACGCCGTCGATCTGCGCGGCCTCCTCGGCGGCGGCCTTCGCGCTCGCCCCGACGCACAAAAGCGTCACGTCGCCAAGCAGCGCCATCGCGGCGACGGCGCGGGCGGTGGCGTCATGGCCCAGCTCGCCATCCGTCACCTCGGCAAGAAGCAGAACCGACATCACACCACCCCCAGATCTTTGAGCTTCTCGACCAGCTCGTCCACCGAGCCGACCATCATCCCCGCCTTGCGCGCCGGCGGCTCGGCGGTCTTCACCACCTCCAGCCGGGGCGAGACGTCGACGCCGTAATCCGCCGCCGTCTTCTCGTCCAAGGGCTTCTTCTTGGCCTTCATGATGTTCGGCAAAGAGGCATAGCGCGGCTCGTTCAGGCGCAGATCCACCGACACGATCGCCGGCAGCTTGACCGAGATGGTCTGCAGGCCGCCATCGACCTCGCGGGTGACCTGCGCGTGCTCGCCGTCGATCTTCACCTCCGAGGCAAAGGTGGCCTGGGACCAGCCCAAGAGCGCCGAAAGCATCTGGCCGGTGGCGTTCATGTCGTTGTCGATCGCCTGCTTGCCGCAGAGCACCATCTGCGGCTGCTCCTCCTCCACGACCTTGGCGAGGATCTTGGCCACCGCCAGCGGCTCGATGTCCTGATCGGGGCTGTCGGCCGCCTGCACGAGGATCGCGCGATCCGCGCCCATCGCCAGAGCGGTGCGCAGCGTCTCCTGCGCCTGCTTGACGCCGATCGAGACCGCGACCACCTCCGAGGCGACGCCCGCCTCCTTCAGCCGGATCGCCTCTTCGACCGCGATCTCGTCGAACGGGTTCATCGACATCTTCACATTCGCAAGATCGACACCGGACCCGTCCGACTTCACACGGACCTTCACGTTGTAATCGATCACCCGCTTCACGGGGACGAGGATTTTCATAACCACCCTTTCCTGACGGACTTTCGTCAGATTGGTAGCGCGCGATATTCCCGCGCGACAGGGCCAAACCGACCTTTCAGGGCAGGCGACGTCGCGTTACGCGCACGTCAAGCAGGATGAGGCCCGCATCGACGCCCCCGTCCTAGCCGACCTCCAGCACGATCTTACCGATGTGCTCGGAGCTTTCCATGCGCGCATGCGCCGCCGCCGCCTCGGCCAGCGGAAAGGTGCTGTCCATCACCGGCGCGATCCGCCCGGCCTCGAGCAGCGGCCAGACATGCGCGCGCAGCTCGGCGGCGATCGCGGCCTTGGCGGCCACCGATTGCGGGCGCAGCGTCGATCCGGTCAGCGTCAGCCGCCGCATCATCAGCGGCGCGAGGTTCAGCTCCATCTTCGGCCCCTGCAAAAAGGCGATCTGCACCAGCCGCCCGTCATCGGCGAGCGCCTTGAGATTGCGCGCGACGTAATCGCCGCCGACCATGTCGAGGATCACATCGGCCCCGCCCTCGGCCCGCAGCACCTCGACGAAATCCTCGTCGCGGTAGTTGATCGCCCGCGCGGCGCCGAGCCCTTCGCAGGCGGCGCATTTTTCGGCCGAACCGGCGGTGGCAAAGACCCGCGCGCCAAAATGGCGGGCCAGCTGGATCGCCGTGGTGCCGATGCCGGACGAGCCGCCATGCACCAAGAACCGTTCGCCCCCCTTCAGCCCACCGCGCATGAACAGGTTGGACCAGACGGTGAAGAAGGTCTCCGGCAGGCAGGCGGCCTCTTTCAGCCCCATGCCTCGCGGCACCGGCAGGCAATGCGCCGCCGGGGTGGCGACCGCCCCGGCATAGCCGCCGCCGGGGGTCAGCGCGCAGACCGCGTCGCCCACCGACCAGCCGGTGACGCCCGCGCCCAGCGCCGCGACATGGCCCGACACCTCCAGCCCCGGCAGGTCGGAGGCATCGGGAGGCGGCGCATAGGCCCCCGCGCGTTGCAGCGCATCGGGGCGGTTCACGCCCGCGAAGGCCACGTCGATCAGCAGTTCACCCGATCCGGGCGCGGGGCGCGGGCGGGTCGTTTCGCGCAGGACTTCGGGCCCGCCGGGGCGGGTGATCTCGACGGCGCGCATGTTCATCGGCGGGGGCTCCAATGTCCGGGAAGATCCATGGGGGGCTTGCGGTTCGGCGCGTGCATGCCCGACAGCAGGAACGACAACGCCCCCGTCACCGGTTTGAGCAGGACTGAATTGTTGGCGCTGGCCTTGGCCTTTTCGATGCGCATCACGTCGTCGATGCGGCGGTCGATGAAGGACCACGTCGCCTGATGGTCGAGGCTGTCATCGCCGAGCCAATAGAGCACCACGGAGGCCCAGACGCCCGACAGGGTCGCGCGCTTGGTGTACCAGTTCACGTCGTCGGAGCTGTCGCCCAGAGCGGTCCAGACCGAATCGGCGGTGCGCCACAACAGCCGCGCGCCCTCGGCGGCATGGGTCGGCAGCGCGAACAGCGTGGTGGCGCGGCGCAGCGCCTCCTGGTCGGGCACCGCCTCGATCCGGGCGCGCAGCGCGAAAGCCACGCGGTCGCGGTAGCGCATCTCGCCCAGATCGGCGGCGCGCACCGCCGCCATCATCTCGGCGTCGCCGCGGTCGTGCTGCGCCACGGCGAGATCGATCGCGCCCCGTGGGCACAGCGCGCGCGCCTCGGTCTCGGTCACGCCGGAATCGCGGATCGCGGCGTGAAACGCGGCATCGGACCAGCCGTCGAACGCCACATGCGGCAGAATCGCATCGAGCAGCGCGCCGATCTGCGGATCCTCGGCGGGCGGGGATTTCGGATCGTCTACATAGGGGTTGGTCATGCGTCTCTCCCTTTGCCACCAGCCTAGACAACCGGGCGGGGCTTTGCTATATGGCCGCTTCCTGCAATCTTGAAACTCCAGCTTAGAAAGGTGGTGAAAACCACATGCAGGTCAGCGTTCGTGACAACAACGTCGATCAGGCCCTCCGGGCTCTGAAGAAGAAGTTGCAGCGCGAGGGTGTGTTCCGCGAGATGAAGCTCAAGCAGCATTTCGAGAAGCCCTCCGAGAAGAAAGCGCGCGAGAAGGCCGAGGCCATCCGGCGTCAGCGCAAACTCGCCCGCAAGAAGGCCCAGCGCGAAGGTCTCCTCTGAGATCAAGCGACACCTTCGAACGACGAAACCCCCGAGGCGACGGCTCCGGGGGTTTTTTCTTGCCCGATCCCCACCGCGATGCCAAACCGCGCTAGACTGGCCCCCTCATGGCATGGAGGGAGCGATGAAACCCGTTATCCTGCTCGTCGGGCGGCTGCCCGGCGTGGTCGAGACCGTGGCCCGCGCGCTCGGGGATCTGCCGGTCGAATGGCTGGGGGCGCATGACCGCGCCGAGGTCATCCGCCAGCTCGACACCGAGCCCGCGATCGCCTGCGTGGTGATCGGCGCCGGGCTCGACGATCAGCTGCGCGGCGAGCTGGTCGGCGTGATCGCCGCACGGCGGCCCGACATCACCATCCACCTCAAGGACCGCGCCTCCGGCCCCGGCGGCATGGCCGGGTTCGCACGGCAGGTGGTCGAGATCGTCGTACCGGACCTGCGCCCGCGTTGAAGTCGCGCCAGAGGCGCGCGGGATTCAAAGTGCCAGAGGCGCGCGGGGGTCACGAGGCAGACGGCACGCCCGCCCGAAGCGTGCGATCACGCAAGGTCGCCTTCGCGTGATCGCGCCGACCTCAATGGCGGATGGGGCGTTGTGGGGTGAATCCATATCGCCAAGGAGGCTTCATGACCGGCAAACCGACCCCCGACGCCACCCTTCCCGAGATCACCCTGCCCCGTCTCGGTGGCGGCGAAATCACCTTGGGCAAGCCGCTCGAGGGGCGCGACTGGCAGATGGTCGTGGTCTATCGCGGCAAGCACTGCCCGATCTGCCACAAATATGTCGAGGGCCTCGAAGGGCTTTTGTCGAAGTACCACGACAGCGGCATCGACGTGGTGCTCGTCTCGGGCGATCCCGAGCACAAGGCCAAGGCCTTTGCCGAAGAGACCGGCACCTCCGCCCCGGTGGCCTACGATCTGAGCGTGCCGCAGATGCTGGAGCTGGGTCTGTATGTGTCCGAGCCGCGTTCGCCGCAGGAAACCGACCGCCCCTTCGCCGAACCGGCCGTCTTCGTAATCAATGAAAGAGGCACGGTCCACATCGCGGACATCTCGAATGCCCCCTTCTCGCGCCCCGACCTCGAAGGGCTGCTGAACGGGCTGAACTTCATCCGCGAGAACGATTACCCGATCCGCGGCACCAAGATGGCCGCCTGATCGACCACGGATGCTGCTGCGTCGGTTGCGCCGCCTCCCGCAAGGGGGGCGGCGCGACTCATATCGGCAGCGCCGTGGTGTGACGCACCGTGCGCAGCGCAAAGCTCGACTGCATGGTCTGCACCCCGGGCAGCCGCGCGAGATGGCGGCGATGGATCTGCGCGAAATCCTCGCTGTCGCGCGCCACCACCTTGAGCAGGTAATCCGCCGTGCCCGCCATCAGGTGGCATTCCAGCACGTCCGGTATCCGCGCCACCGCCGCCTCGAACGCATCGAGCAGCTCGTCGGCCTGCCCCGACAGGGTGATTTCCACGAACACCGTCACCGGTCGCCCGACCCCGCGCGGGTTCAACAGCGCGACATAGCCCCGGATCAGCCCCACCTGCTCCAACGCCCTGACCCGGCGATGGCAGGCCGATGGCGACAGGTTCACCTTCTCCGACAGCTGCGCGTTCGACAGCCGCCCGTCGGCCTGCAACGCCGCGAGAATGGCCCGGTCGATGCGGTCGATCTCGGTCATGCACGATCCTTCTGCATTTCTGGAGTTAGACGCAAATTCCTGCGACGAATTGCCCATATGGGGCCATGATCTCGTCAGCAATTGCAAGCCGCTGTTGCCAGCATGGAGGAAACAAGGAGGATCCCCCATGCACATCGGTTGCCCCACTGAGATCAAGCCGCAGGAATTCCGCGTCGGTCTCACCCCCAACGCCGCCCGCGAAGCGGTGGGCCACGGCCACAGCGTCACCATGCAGTCCGGCGCCGGTCTCGGCGCGGGCTTCACCGATGACGATTACCGCGCCGCCGGCGCGGCCATCGCCGACACCGCCGAGGAAATCTTCGCCAGCGCCGAGATGATCGTGAAGGTGAAGGAGCCGCAGGCCGTCGAGCGCAAGATGCTGCGCGAAGGGCAGATCCTGTTCACCTACCTCCACCTCGCCCCCGATCCGGCGCAGACCGAGGATCTGGTGAATTCCGGCGCGACCTGCATCGCCTATGAAACCGTGACCGACCGCGCCGGTGGCCTGCCGCTGCTGGCGCCGATGTCCGAGGTCGCGGGCCGTCTCGCGCCGCAGATGGGCGCGTGGACGCTGCAGAAGGCCAATGGCGGCCGCGGCGTGCTGATGGGCGGCGTGCCCGGCGTGAACCCGGCCAATGTCGTCGTCATCGGCGGCGGCGTGGTCGGCACCCATGCCGCGCGGATCGCCGCCGGGATGGGCGCGCGCGTCACCGTGCTCGACAAGTCGCTGCCGCGGATGCGCTATCTCGACGACGTGTTCGGCGGCAGCTTCCGCACGCTCTACGCCTCTGCCGGCGCCACCGCCGAGGCCGTCACGCAGGCCGACATGGTGATCGGCGCGGTGCTGGTGCCCGGCGCCGCGGCCCCCAAGCTGGTCACGCGCGAGCAGCTTTCGACCATGAAACCGGGCGCGGCCATCGTCGACGTGGCGATCGACCAGGGCGGCTGCTTCGAAACCTCGAAGGCGACCACCCACGAGGACCCGATCTACGAGGTCGACGGCATCATGCATTACTGCGTGGCCAACATGCCCGGCGCGGTGGCCCGCACCTCGACGCTGGCGCTTGGCAACGCGACCATGCCCTTCGTGCTCGCCATCGCGGGCAAGGGCTGGAAGCAGGCCTGTCTCGACGACGCGCATCTGGCCGAAGGCCTCAACGTGCATCAAGGGCGGATCACCAACCTCGCCGTCGGCGAGGGGCTGGGTCGCGCGGCGATCTCGGCGCAGGACGCGCTGCGCGGCTGACAGGCCCGCCGAAAACGAGAACGGCCGGCGCATGGCGCCGGCCGTTTTCTTTTGTCCGTAAGGTGATGGATCAGGCGGCCTTGGCGACGAGGCTCGGCACCTTGGCGCGGGCCTCCTCGATCGCCTTGGCGCGCGCCTCGGGCGACAAGGCCACGCCCTCGACCCGGAGCACCGTCACATCGGTGATGCCGATGAAGCCCAGCACCTGCCGCAGGTAGGGTTCGACGAAATCGGTCGTGCCGTCATGCACCCCGCCCGAGGCATAGACCACGATGGCCCGGCGCCCACCCGCGAGCCCCTTCGGGCCTTCGGCGGTGTAGTGGAACGTCTTGCCGGCCACGGCGATGCTGTCGATCCACGCCTTGAGCTGGTGCGGGATCGCGAAGTTGTACATCGGCGCGCCGATCACCAGCGTGTCGGCGGACATGAGCTGGTCGACCGGGTCGCCGTCGAAGGCGGCCTCGCTCTTTGGGTCGGCGAGGTCGCGGCGCAGCACCTGCGCGTCGCCTTGCGCGGTCAGTTCGGCCACGATGGCCGCGGTCAGGTCGCGCGACACCGAATTCGCGCCGAGGATGGAGCTGTCGATATGCAGGATGGTCATCTGTGATCGTCCCTGGAATGAAGATGCACCACACGTAAGGGCGCACCTCGCTCCGGTGAATTCGTCATTCCCGCACATGACATGCGCCGCGCTTCAGACCTCGCGGCCTTTCAGCAGGTCGCGGATATCGGTCAGCAGCTGCTCCTGCGTCGGGCCCTTCGGGGCGTTCGGCACCGGCTCGCCGCGCTGCACCGCCGCGTCCTTGATCCGGTTCACGCCCTTGACCAGCAGGAACACCACCCATGCGATGATCAGGAAATTGATGCAGGCGGTGAGAAAGGCGCCATAGGCGAAGATCGCGGCCCCGCTCTCGCGCGCCGCCTCGAGCGAGGTGCCCGGCGCCACCTCGCCCGACAGCACGACATACATCGAGGTGAAATCGATGCCGCCCAGGATCAGCCCGATCACCGGGTTGATGAGATCATGCACGAGGCTCTGGACGATGGCGGTGAAGGCGGCGCCGATGATGATGCCGACCGCGAGGTCCATGACGTTGCCCTTGGCGATGAAGTTGCGGAATTCCTTGATCATCGGGGTCTCCTGAATGGGTTTGCCCCACACCTAGCGCGGCGCGCGGGCCGGGCGCAGCCGCGCGGGCACAATGACGGGCGCGGCGCGGCGCGCAGGCCACGAAAAAGGGGCGGGCCACGCATGGCCCGCCCCCTGTCCCGTCATGACCGGCGCGATCAGCCGCGCAGTTCGCCGCCCGTGGCCTTGGCCACCTTGTCGACGATCTTGGCGCCGACGGCCTCGATCTCCTTTTCGGTGAGCGTCTTGTCGACGGGCTGCAGCCGCACCGTGATCGCCACCGATTTGCGGCCTTCGCCCAAGGAGCCGCCCTGGAACTGGTCGAACACCCGCACATCCGAAATCAGCGCCTTGTCCGCGCCCTGCGCCGCGTTCACCAGCGTCAGCGCCTCGACCTTCGCGTCGACCACGAAGGCGAAATCGCGCTCCACCGGTTGCAGCGAGGGCGGCGTGAAGGCGGCGCGCGCCGCACCGTTCTGACGCGGCAGCGGCACCTCCTCGGGGAACAGCACGAAGGCGACCGCAGGCCCCTTCACGTCGAGCGCCGAGAGCACCTTGGGGTGCAGCTCACCGAACACGCCGAGCACCTTCTTGGGCCCGAGGCAGATCCGCCCGTGCCGGCCCGGATGCCACCAGCCTTCGCCACCGCGCAGGATCTGCACCTTGGCGGGCGCGCCCATCGAGGCCAGCACGGCTTCGGCATCGGCCTTGGCGTCGAACAGATCGACCGGGCGCGACGCGCCATGCACGTCCTTGGGCCCGGTCTTGCCGGTCAACAGACCGGCCACCGCCAGCCGCTGTTCGCCCGGCTCGCCGCCGAAGAACACGTGGCCCGCCTCGAACAGCGCCAGATCGCCGGCCCCGCGCGCCTGGTTGCGCGCGGCGGCGCGCAGCAGGCCGGGCAGCAGGTCGGGGCGCATGTGGCTCATCTCGGACGAGATCGGGTTTTCGAGCCGCGTCGCGTCCGAGCCGCCGCCGAACAGCGCCGCCGCCTCGGCGTCGATGAAGCTGTAGGTGACGCATTCGTCGTAGCCGAGCGCCGCGGTCGTGCGCCGCGCCTTGGACAGCCGCGCCTGCATCGGGGTCAGCACCGGCTTGGCCACGCCTTCGGGGCGCGGCAGCGGCACGCCCTTGAGCTTGGACAGGGAGGCCACGCGCGCGACCTCCTCCACCAGATCCGCCTCGCCCATGATGTCCGAGCGCCACGCCGGCACATGCGCCATGTCGCCGTCGAGCCGGAAGCCGAGCCGGTCGAGCGTCTCGCGCTGCTGCTTGGCGGGGATGTCCATGCCGACGAGCTTGGTCACGCGCTTGGGGTCGTGGCGATAGGCGCGGGAATTGTCGGGGGTGGCGCCGGCGATCACCATCTTCGAGGCATCGCCGCCCGCGTGATCGACGATCATCCGCACCGCGATCTGCAGGCCGGTGGTGACGAAATCGGTGTCGATGCCGCGCTCGAACCGCTGGCGCGCATCCGAATGGATGCGCAGCGCCCGGCCCGCCAGCGCGATCTGCACCGGGTTCCACAGCGCGCTTTCGACGAAGACGTTGGTGGTCTCCTCGGTGACACCGGTGTCGAGCCCGCCCATGATGCCCGCGAGGCTTTCGACGCCATTGTCGTCGGAGATGACGATCATCCCCTTTTCGAGCGCATATTCCTTGTCATCGAGCGCGGCAAAGCTTTCGCCGCCCGCCGCCCGGTGCACCCGCAGGTTCCCCGCCACCTTGTCGGCGTCGAAGACATGCAGCGGGCGGTTCAGGTCGTAGGTGACGTAGTTGGTCACATCGACGAGAAAGCTGATCGGGCGCAGGCCGATGGCGCGCAGCCGGTCCTGCAGCCAGTCCGGCGAGGGGCCGTTCTTCACGCCGCGGATGAGGCGGCCCGCGAAGATCGGGCAGCCATCGCGGGTGTCGGGCGCGATCTCGACGCCGATGGGGCTGTCATAGCCGCCCTGCACCGAATTCACGGCCAGCGGTTTCAGCGTACCGACGCCGCGCGCCGACAGGTCGCGCGCGATGCCGCGAATGCCGAGCGCGTCGCCGCGGTTCGGCGTGATCGCGATCTCGATCACCGGGTCGACCTTGGCGGGATCGTTCTCGGCCAGCCAGTCGGCAAAGCTTTGCCCGACCTCGCCCGAGGGCAGCTCGATGATGCCTTCATGCGCATCGCCAAGCCCCAGCTCGCGCTCGGAGCACATCATGCCATGGCTCTCGACGCCGCGGATCTTGCCGACGCCGATGGTGAAGTCGGGGCCGGGGACATAGGTGCCGGGCCGTGCGACGACGACGGTGATGCCCTGCCGCGCGTTGGGGGCACCGCAGATGATCTGGTCCTCGCCGCCGGGCAGCTCGACGCGGCAGATTTGCAGCTTGTCGGCGTCGGGGTGCTTTTCGGCGGCGACGACCTTGCCGAGCACGAAGTTCTTGAGTGCTGCGGCAGGATTTTCGATGCCTTCGACCTCGAGCCCGAGATCGGTCAGCGCCTCGGCGATCTCGTCCACGGTCGCCGTGGTGTCGAGATGGTCCTTGAGCCAGGAGAGGGTGAATTTCATTATACTATTCCACTTTTCTCTAGCTGCGCTATTGGTAGCAAGACCTTGAAAATTCCATCCACAGCTTCGCTCTGCTTTTTAGAAATTTCATCCTCACCCCCAGCGGACGAAAATGCGATAGAAGTCAGCTCTACCGCCTGCTCGTCTTGCACACTAGCAGTCGCCTTTGACAATTCGATCAACTTTTGCAGCGCGTTTATGATATTTGCTCGTATAAAAAACAGCTCTTTGATTGAGCTAGTTACGACAGCATCTCCAAAGTGAATATCACACCGGACTTGCGCAGATTTCAACTTTTGAAACACGCCCTCAGCATCGGCCATCTTTTTCAGCGAATCTTTAAACACTAAATCTGATGTCAGACGCTCTACTTCAACCAATCTCCGCACGGGATGACGAATACTATTAAGTGCATAGTCGACACCCCTTACGGCAACCAAGCATTCTTCAGCCACTTCAGCTCTTTTCCGAGATTGCGCCTCATGCCTCCATCTGCTCAATTGGATAAAAGCAATTATTAAACCAATACCGGCAGCGAACGAACCAACATCGCCCATGATGGGCACTATTTTTGATATCCAACCAAAATCTTGGCATACATTCTCACATGCGCTAATGCTTGCCGCCATTTAGCATTCACTCTCGCAGCGTCGGCACATCCAACGCCGCGAAGCCGTAATGCTTCAGCCAGCGCAGGTCGCTCTCGAAGAAGGCGCGCAGGTCCGGGATGCCGTATTTCAGCATCGCCAGACGGTCGATGCCCAAACCAAACGCGAAGCCCTGATACTTCTCCGGGTCGATCCCGGCGTTCTTGAGCACCTTGGGGTGCACCATGCCCGAGCCGAGCACTTCGAGCCAGTCGTCGCCCTCGCCCACCTTCACGGTGCCGTCTTCCCACGAGCACTGGATGTCGACCTCGGCCGAGGGCTCGGTGAAGGGGAAATGCGAGGCGCGGAAGCGGGTCTTCACCGGCTTGCCGAAGAAGGCCGAAAGGAACTCCTCCAGCACCCATTTCAGGTTCGCCATGGTGATGTCGGTGCCGATGGCGAGGCCTTCGACCTGATGGAACATCGGGGTGTGGGTCTGGTCGTAATCGGCGCGGTAGACGCGGCCCGGGCAGATGATGCGGATCGGCGCGCCATTCTGCTCCATCGACCGGATCTGCACCGGCGAGGTGTGGGTGCGCAGCACGTGCGGGGGCCGGTCGTCGCCTGCCGCGCGGTGGGTGTAGAAGGTGTCCATCTCGGCGCGGGCCGGGTGGTGGCCGGGGATGTTCAGCGCGTCGAAATTGTACCAGTCGCTTTCGATCTGCGGGCCTTCGGCCACCGCGAAGCCCATGTCGGCGAAGATCGCCGTGACCTCTTCGGTCACCTGGCTGATCGGATGGATCGTGCCCTGGCGCGCAGGCCGCGTGGGCAGCGTCACGTCGAGCCATTCGGTCTTCAGCCGCTCTTCGAGCGCGGCATCGGCCAGCGAGGCCTTGCGCGCCGAGAGCGCGTCCGCGATCTCGGATTTCAGCGCGTTGAGCTTGGGGCCCTTTTCCTGACGCTCCTCGGGCGTCATGCCGCCCAGCGTCTTCATCAGGCCGGAAATCTCGCCCTTCTTGCCCAGCGCGCGCACGCGCAGATCCTCGATTCCGGCCTCGTCGCCGGCCTCGGCGATCAGCCCCAGATACCTGTCCCGAAGATCGTCCATGTCGTCACCCTTTTCCATCGGTCCGCACTAGCAGCCCCGCCCCGAAACGCAAGAAGCCGCGCGGCCCTTCACGGGGGCGGCGCGGCTTCCATTCAGTCTGTCGCTTGGCCTCAGGCCAGAGCGGCGCGCGCCTTGTCGACGATCGCGCCGAACGCCTCGGGCTCGTGCACCGCGAGATCGGCGAGAACCTTGCGGTCCACCTCGATCCCGGCCAGCGACAGGCCGTTGATGAAGCGCGAATAGGTCATCTGCTCGTCATGCGCGCGGACGCCGGCGTTGATCCGCTGGATCCACAGGGCGCGGAAGTTGCGCTTGCGGTTTTTGCGGTCGCGGGTCGCGTACTGGTTGGCCTTGTCGACGGCCTGCTTGGCGACCTTGAAGGTCGTCGAGCGGCGATCGTAATAGCCTTTCGCCTGGTCGAGGATCTTCTTGTGACGACGATGGGTGACGGTACCACCTTTGGTGCGGCTCATGTCCTGACCTCCTTAGCGCGCGTAGGGCATCATCGGCTTGATGATCTGCTCATCAGCCTTCGACAGAACCGTGGTGCCGCGGGCGTCACGGATGAACTTGGTGGTGCGCTTGATCATGCCGTGGCGCTTGCCCGCCTGGCCGGCCTTGATCCGGCCCGAGGCCGTCACCTTGAACCGCTTCTTGCAGCTCGATTTCGTCTTCATCTTGGGCATTTCCATCTCCCTTCCGGAACGGTGGTGGGACCGCGTGCCTCGGCATGCCAAGGAGGCCGGACGCGCGGGGTGAGCGCGCCGTATAAGCGGCGCGCGAGGGCATGGCAAGGGGGCCTTGCGCCCCCCGCCCTCATTCGTTGTCGGCCGAGAAGATCAGCCGCTCGTCGCAAGGCGCGACACGCAGGATGTTGGTGGTGCCCGGCGTGTTGAACGGCACGCCCGCGGTGACCACGATCATGTCGGCCTCGGTGGCGAGCCCCTGCTCGCGCGCGGCGCGCGCGGCGTTGACCACGGCCATCTTGAAGCGGTCCACCTCGCCGGTCACGACGCAGTTGGTGCCCCAGGTCAGGCACAGCCGGCGCGCCGTGCCGCGGATCGAGGTCAGCGCGAGGATCGGCACGCGGGGCCGCTCGCGCGCCACCAGCGACGCCGTGGTGCCCGACTGCGAGAAGCAGCAGATCGCCTTGACGTTGGTGGTCTCGGCGATCTCGCGCGCCGCGGCGACGATGCCGTCGGCGACCGAGTTGTGCGCCACCTTGCGCGAGCTTTCGATGATCTCGCGATAGGTGCCGTCTGTCTCGACCTCGTGGGCGACGTTGTCCATCGTGGCGACCGCCTCGATCGGGTACTGCCCGGCGGCCGATTCGGCCGACAGCATGATCGCGTCGGCGCCCTCGTAGATCGCGGTGGCGACGTCCGACACCTCGGCGCGGGTCGGCATCGGGCTCTCGATCATCGATTCGAGCATCTGGGTCGCGACGATCACCGGCTTGGCGGCGGCGCGGCAGCGGCGCACCAGCCGCTTCTGGATCGGCGGCACGTTCTGCACGGGCAGCTCGACGCCCAGATCGCCGCGCGCGACCATGATGCCGTCGGAGACCGCGAGAATCTCGTCGAAGGCCTTCACGGCGGCGGGTTTCTCGATCTTCGACAGGATCGCGGCGCGGCCCTTGCACAGCTTGCGCGCCTCCTCGACATCGGCGGGGCGCTGCACGAAGGAAAGCGCCAGCCAGTCGACGCCCAGCTCGCAGACGAATTCGAGATCCTTGCGGTCCTTTTCCGACAGCGCCGCCAGCGGCAGCACCACGTCGGGCACGTTCACGCCCTTGCGGTTGGAGATGGTGCCGCCGACGACCACTTCGCAATCGGCGTAATCGGCACCGCAATCCTTCACCCGCAGGCGGATCTTGCCGTCATTGACCAAAAGCGAAGCGCCGGGCTCCAGCGCGTCGAAGATCTCCTTGTGCGGCAGGCGCACGCGGGTCGCGTCGCCATCCGCCTCGTCGAGATCGAGCCGGAAATCGGCACCGGCGACCAGCTCCTCCTCGCCATTGGCGAAGGCGCCGACGCGCAGCTTGGGCCCCTGAAGGTCGGCGAGAATGCCGATCGGCGTGTCGAGATCCTCCTCGACCTGCCGGATGATGGCGTGGCGGGCGCGGATCTCGTCATGCGCGCCGTGGCTCATGTTGAGACGGAACACGTCCGCCCCGGCCTCGACCAGGGCACGGATCACCTCGTAGGTGCTCGACGCTGGCCCCAGCGTGGCGACGATTTTGACATTGCGATGGCGCTTCATCAGGTGGATCCTCTCGACTGGCCCCATGGACGCGATAAGTTCGGGCGGGCATGCGGCTCCGTTACCGCTACCAGCGCCGCTCGGGCGCCGTTATTGCCGAAAACGGGCTACGTCACAACTGCCCTTGAGACAAGTTATCGAACCGTTGGGGAGAGCAGCAGCACACATGACTTCGGAAGCCTACCGCATCACCGGCGAGGAGCGCCGCTCCCGCTGGCTCGTCACCTGCGACCATGCCAGCAACCACGTGCCCGACTGGGTCTCGGGCGGCGCGCTCGGCCTGCCCGCCTCGGACATGGCGCGCCACATCGCCTGGGATGTCGGGGCCGCCGGGCTGGCGCAGGCGCTGGCCGAACGGCTCGACGCGCCCGCGATCCTGTCGAAATTCTCGCGCCTCGTGGTCGACCCGAACCGGGGCGAGGACGACCCCACCCTGCTGATGAAGCTCTATGACGGCTCGGTCATCCCCGGCAACCGCCATGCCGGCCCCGAGGAAACCGAAGCGCGGCTGGCGCGGCTGCACCGGCCCTATCACGCGGCCTATGCCGATCTCGCGGCGCGGCGCGACGACACGGTGGTGGTGGCGATCCACAGCTACACCCCGCAGCTTCGGGGCCGCCCGCCCCGGCCATGGCAGGTCGGCGTGCTGCACAGCCACCTGGATTCGCGGCTGGCGCACCGGCTGATCGCGCGGCTGCGCGAGGAGGGCGACCTGACGGTCGGCGACAACCAGCCCTATTCGGGCCACCTGCCCGGCGATTCCATCGACCGCCACGCGCTCGCCCATGGCCGCCCGAACGTGCTGATCGAGGTGCGCAACGACCTGATCGAGGACGCGGCCGGGCAGGCCGCATGGGCCGACCGCTTGGCACCGGCGCTGCGCGACATACTTGCCGAGTCGAAGCTGTAAGGAGACGGATGATGAGCAGGATGGACGAGATCGACGCCGCGACCCGCACCGAGATCGAGGCGGCGGCGTTCCGCAGGCTGCAAAAGCACCTGATGGAAGACCGCCCCGACGTGCAGAACATCGACCTGATGAACCTCGCCGGGTTCTGCCGCAATTGTCTCGCGCGCTGGACGCAGGAGGCGGCCGCCGAGAGGGGCCTTGAAATGACCAAGGACGAGGCGCGCGAAGCCTATTACGGCATGCCCTACGACCAGTGGCGCGACACCCACCAGACCGAGGCCACCGAGGCCACGCGCGCCGCCTTCGACGCGGCGCAGAAACACGAGGCGAGCGAGGGCTGAGATCAGCCGTAGCGGCGCATCGCCTCCATCTCGAGCGACAGCCGCAGTTCCAGATCGGCGAGGACGCGCATCTCTTCGCGCCGCGCCTCCTCGCCGGTCAGCTTTGCCAGCCGGGCCTTGGACTCCGCGATCTGTGCCTTCAGCGTGACCGCCTGCGGCTTGGCGCCCGATTCGCGCATCAAGCGATCGAGCACCGCGTCGCCGGGCGCGTGCAGATCGGGGATCGGCTTGCCCGTGCCGGGCAGGTCCTTGAAGGCGCCCTCCTTCTCGGCCTTGGCGATGGCCTGTCCGATCAGGTCGATCAACGGGTGGTCCATGGCGATCCCTTCCGGTGTCAGAGCGCGGCGCGGCGGCTTTCCTCTATATAGATCTCGCGCAGGCGGCTGGCCACCGGGCCGGGCGCGCCGTCGCCCAATGTCATGCCGTCGATCTCCACCACCGGCATCACGAAGGTCGAGGCCGAGGTGATGAAGGCCTCGTCGGCCTGCTTGGCCTCCTCGATGGTGAAGGCGCGCTCCTCGACCTTCATCTGCGCCTCCTGCGCGAAGCGCAGCACCGCGGCGCGGGTGATGCCGTGCAGGATCTCGGTCCCGAGATGCCGGGTGACGATGGTGTTGCCCTTGACGATATAGGCGTTGTTCGAGGTGCCCTCGGTGACGTGGTCGTCCTCGACCATCCACGCGTCGTCGACGCCCGCCGCCTTGGCCATCATCTTGCCCATCGACGGATAGAGAAGCTGCACCGTCTTGATGTCGCGCCGGCCCCAGCGGATGTCGGGGATCGAGATGATCCGGATGCCGGTCTTCGCGGCCGGGCTCTCGGCGAGGCCGGGCTTGGCCTGCGTGAACAGCACCACCGTCGGCTCGGTCTCGGCGGGCGGAAAGGCGAAGTCGCGGTCGCCCGGCGCGCCGCGGGTGACCTGAAGATAGATCATCCCGTCCTCGATCTCGTTGCGGGCCACCAGCTCGCGGTGGATCTCGAGGAGTGCCGCGTCCTCCATCGGCTTGCGGATCTGCAGCTCGTGCAGGCTGCGCTCCAGCCGCTTGGCGTGGCCCTCGAAATCGATCAGCTTGCCGCCGAGCACGCTCGTGACCTCGTAGACGCCGTCGGCCATGAGGAAGCCGCGATCAAAGACCGAGACCTTGGCCTCGTGCTCGGGCAGGTAGTCCCCGTTGACATAGACGGTGCGGGTCATGGCGCTCTCCTGTTGGCTGTCGGGCCCCTTCTGCCGCAGGGACAGGCGCGATGCCAGAGGGATCAGCCCCAGAGCGCCGGATCGGCCGGGTGCAGCCCCCGCGCGTCATGCCGCATCGGCGGATCGCGGTCCTCGGCCAGCAGGAGCGGCCCGTCGAGATCGACGATCTTCGCGCCCTGCCCCACCAGATGCGCCGGCGCCATGGCGAGCGAGGAGCCGACCATGCAGCCGACCATGACGTCGAACCCCGCCGCCCGCGCCGCATCGCGCAGCGCGAGGGCCTCGGTCAGACCGCCGGTCTTGTCGAGCTTGATGTTGGCCATGTCGTATTTGCCCGCGAGACCGGGCAGCGAGGCGCGGTCATGGCAGCTTTCATCCGCGCAGACCGGCACCGGCCGGTCGAGACCGATCAATGCGTCGTCCTCGCCCGCCGGCAGCGGCTGCTCGACCAATGCCACGCCGAGCCGCACCAGATGCGGCGCGAGATCGGCATAGATCGCCGCATTCCAGCCCTCGTTGGCATCGACGATGATCGTGGCTTCCGGCGCGCCGCGCCGCACCGCCTCGAGCCGCGCCATGTCGTCGGGCGTGCCGAGCTTGATCTTGAGCAACGGGCGATGCGCCTCCTCGCGCGCACGCGCCTCCATCGCCTCGGGCGCGTCGAGCGACAGCGTGTAGGCGGTGACCAGCGGTTTCGGCGCGTCGAGCCCGGCCAGCCGCCAGACCGGCACGCCCGCCTGCTTGGCCTCGAGATCCCACAGCGCGCAATCGACGGCGTTGCGCGCCGCCCCCGGCGGCAGCGCCGCCTGCAGCTCGGCCCGCGTGATGCCTTCGGGCAGGGCTTCGGTCTGCGCGCGCACCACAGCGAGGCTTTCGCCATAGCGCGCATAGGGCACGCATTCGCCGCGCCCCACATGGCCGCCCCGGCTGATCCGCACGGCGATCACCTGCGCCGCCGCGCGGGAGCCGCGGCTGATGGTGAAGGCGCGGGCGAGCGCGAAGCTTTCGTCAAAGACCTCGATCACGCCGCCCTCCAGCGCCACGCCCCGTCATCGCCCATCTCGCGGATCGCCCGTCCCTGCGCCACCAGCGCGTTGAGATGGCCCAGCGCCTCGGCCAGCGCGAGCCCATAGCTGTCGCGCGTCACCGAGCGGCGGAACAGCGGCGCGAAGCAATCGCCCCCCGTCCGCGGCACGGCGAGATGTTTTTCAAGCCGATCGAGCGCCTCGTGATGGCCGCGCGCCATCTGGTCCAGCCGTTCGGGCAGGCCGTGATAGGGCTTCTTGTGACCGGGCAATACGAGCTGCTCAGACCGGGCGAAGGCGGCCAGCCGCTCGCACGACGCGATCCAGTCGGTGACGGGGTCGTTCTCGGGCTCGGTCGGCTGCACGCCGAGATTGGGGCTGATGCCGGGCAGAAGCTGGTCGCCGCCGATCACCAGATCGCCGCCCTCCTGCCAGAAGGTTGCGTGTTCGGCGGCGTGCCCCTCGCCCATGCGCACGATCCAGTCGCGCCCGCCCATGCGGACCCGGTCGCCTTCGCGGATGCGCCCGTAATCGAGCGGCAGCGGCGCGACCCAATCGGTGAAGTTGAAGGGCCGCTCGGTGCGGCGCTGCGCCAGAAGCTCGGGATCCATGCCCGCCCGCCTGTAGAATTCCACCACCGCGCGCGGCGGCAGGCTCTGCTCCTCGGCCCGCAGCATCCGCGACAGAAGGTAGCCGGTGCGCGGCATGACCAGCCCGGCGCCGGTCTTCGCGCAAAGCCACCCCGCGAGACCGACATGATCGGGATGGTGATGCGTGACCACCACGCGGCGCAGCGGTCGCCCCCCCAGGGGGCCCGCCAGAAGCGTCTCCCAGACCTCGCGGATCTTCGTGGTGTCGAGCCCGGTGTCGATCACCGTCCAGCCATCGCCATCGTCGAGCGCATAGACGTTCACGTGGTTGAGCGCCCATAGTAGCGGCAGCTGCATCCACAGCACGCCGGGCGCGACCTCGGTCGCGGTGCCGGGTGCGGGCGGTTCGGGAAAGGGGTGATCCGGGACGCGCAGCTTTTGTGTCATGGTCATGTGATGGCGCAGCCGTGGCCCCGCGTCCAGCCGGTCAGGGCGCGAGATCCTCGGCATCGAGCGCCATCACCGGCTCCGGCCCGGCCCTGAGCGCCGCCAGATGCGCCGCCTGCTCGGGCAGCATCCGCTGGATGTAGAAGGCGGCAAGCCGGCGGCGGCGGCCATCGCCCGCCCGCGCCGCGCGCAGGTGGTAATGCGCGCCCAGAAGCCGCGCAAAGGCCCGCAGATAGGGCATCGCGCCCGCGAAGCGTTCGGTCACCGGCTGGGCGACGAGCCGCTCGGTCGCCTCGCGCATCGATTCGGCGGCCTGCCAGACCGGCCCGGCAAGCTCGGGCGCCTCGGCGCGCGCGGCCTCCGCCCCCGCCTCGATCTCGTCGATCAGCGCAAAGGCCGCCTCGCCGCCATCCATCATCTTGCGCCCCACCAGATCCATCGCCTGGATGCCGTTGGTGCCCTCGTAGATCGCGGTGATCCGGGCGTCGCGCAGGAATTGCGCCGCACCCGTCTCCTCGATGAAGCCCATGCCACCATGCACCTGGATGCCCAGATCGGCGACGTTGATACCCGTTTCGGTGCCGAAGGTCTTGGCGATCGGCGTCAGCAGCGCCGCGCGCGCCTGCTCGGCGGCGTGGCCCTCGCGGCCCATGTCGATCGCGCGGGCGCAGGCCAGCGTGATGGCGCGGGCGGCAAAGGTCTCGGCCCGCATCCGGGCCAGCATGGCGCGCACATCCGCATGTTCGACGATCGCGCCCGAGCCGCCCGCGCGGCCCTGCCGGCGCTCCTTGGCATAGGCCAGCGCCGCCTGCGTCGCCGCCTCGGCCACGCCCACCGCCTGGCTGCCCACGCCGAGCCGGGCGGTGTTCATCATGGTGAACATCGCCGCCATCCCGGCATGCGGCTCCCCCACGAGCCAGCCGGTGGCCCCGTCATAGTCCATCACCGCGGTGGGCGAGCCGTGGATGCCGAGCTTGTGCTCGAGGCTGACCACGCGCAGGGAGTTTGTCTCGCCCGGCTTGCCGTCGGCGTCGGGGATGTATTTCGGCACGAGGAACAGGCTGATCCCCTTGGTGCCCTCCACCGCGTCGGGCAGCCGCGCCAGCACCATGTGCACCACGTTGTCCGAGAAATCATTGTCGGCCCAGGTGATATAGATCTTCTGGCCGCTGATCCGGTAGGTGCCGTCGCCGGCGGGCTCGGCGCGGGCCTTGAGCGCGCCGACATCCGACCCGGCCTGCGGCTCGGTCAGGTTCATCGTGCCGCACCATTCGCCCGAGATCAGCTTGGGCAGATAGAGCGCCTGCAGATCGGGGCTGGCATGCGCCTCCAGCGCCTCGATCTCGGCCTGTGTCATCAAAGGGTTGAGCTGCAGCGCGAGGCAGGCCCCGCCCATCATTTCGTTGACGCAGGTGACGAGCGCCATCGGCAGCCCCATGCCGCCGTGATCCGGCCCCGCCGCCATGCCGACCCAGCCGCCCTGCGCGATGGCGCGGTAGCCGCCCGCATAGCCCGGCGAGGTGCGCACCACGCCGTTGTCGAGCCGGGCCGGCGTCAGGTCGCCCGCGCGGTTGAGCGGGGCGATGATCTCGTCGCACATCCGCCCCGCCTCGGTCAGGATCGCATCCGTGACATCGGGGGTCATCTCGGCGTGGCGCCCGGTCGCGGCGATGTCGGAAAACCCGATCACCTTGTCCAGAATGAACCGAAAATCCTCGACAGGGGCGTGAAAGGGCATTGCGGGTCTCCTCCGGCGCATGGCATTCCGGGGGTCGGACGCCGCTGCATCCGCAGCCTGATCCACCGACCCCCGATCTCGCAAGCCCGGACGCCACGTCATGACCCGACACCTCGATCCCGACGAGACCGGCCTCAGGCGCGCCGCCGAAATGCTGCGCCGGGGCGGGCTCGTCTCCTTTCCCACGGAAACCGTCTATGGCCTTGGCGGCGACGCCACCGACGACGCGGCGGTGGCGCGGATCTTCGAAGCCAAGGGCCGGCCCAGCTTCAACCCGCTGATCGTGCACCTGCCCGATGCCGAGGCGGTCGAGGCCTATTGCGTGATGAACGACACCGCGCGCCGTCTCGCCGCCACCTTCTGGCCCGGCGCGCTGACGCTGGTGCTGCCGATCCGGCCCTATGCGGGGATCTCGAAGCTGGTGACGGCGGGGCTCGACACGCTGGCGGTGCGGGTGCCGGACCATCCGCTCGCGCAGGCGCTGCTGCGCGAGACGGCGCGGCCCATCGCCGCCCCTTCGGCCAACCCCTCGGGACGGGTCAGCCCGACAACGGTGCAGCACGTGCTTTCGGGCCTCGCGGGGCGGATCGAGGCGGTGCTCGATGGCGGCGCCTGTGGGGTCGGGCTGGAATCGACGATCCTCGACTGCAGCGGCGACACACCGGCGCTGTTGCGCGCGGGCGGCCTGCCGGCGGAGGCGATCGAGGCCTGCCTCGGCGCGCCCTTGGCGCCGGGCCCCGTGGCCCCTGCGAGCGCGCCCAGCGCGCCGGGCCAGCTCGTGTCGCATTACGCGCCGCGCGGCACCGTGCGGCTCGACGCGACCGAGACCGAACCGGGCGAGACCTATCTCGGCTTCGGCGCGCTGGGAGCGGATCTGAACCTGTCGCCCACGGGCGACCTGGTGGAAGCGGCGTCGAAGCTGTTCGACTGCCTGCACCGGCTCGACGCGATGGGGGCGACCCGGATCGCGGTGGCGCCGATCCCCGATCACGGTCTGGGCCGGGCGATCAACGACCGGCTGAGACGGGCCGCCGCCCCGCGCGACTGACGAATTCCTTGCAAGGAATTCGCTAAAACCCTTGCAAGGGTTTTGGACCGGCCGCCCGGCTTTACCCGCACCGCGCCCGCGCCCTATAAGGCGCGCGCAGCATCCCGGAGCCTTGCCCATGACCTTCCGCGCCCGCCACCTGCTCGGGATCGAGCCCCTGCACCCCACCGAGATCACCGAGCTTCTCGACACCGCCCAGCATTACGCCGAGCTGAACCGGCAGGGCCGCGCCCCGCGCGACGTGCTGGCCGGGCTCACCCAGATCAACATGTTCTTCGAGAACTCGACCCGCACGCAGGCCAGCTTCGAGATCGCCGGCAAGCGGCTCGGGGCCGACGTGATGAACATGGCGATGCAGGCCAGCTCGGTGAAGAAGGGCGAGACGCTGATCGACACGGCGCTGACGCTCAACGCGATGCGCCCCGACCTTCTGGTGGTGCGCCACCCCAATTCCGGCGCGGTCGACCTGCTCGCGCAGAAGGTCAACTGCGCGGTGCTGAACGCCGGCGACGGGCGGCACGAGCATCCGACGCAGGCGCTTCTGGACGGGCTGACCATCCGCCGTGCCAAGGGGCGGCTGCACCGGCTGTCGATCGCGATCTGCGGCGACATCGCGCATAGCCGGGTCGCGCGCTCCAACATCATGCTCCTGGGCAAGATGGAGAACCGCATCCGCCTGATCGCGCCGCCGACCCTGATGCCGTCGGGCGTGGCCGAGTTCGGCGTCGAGGTGTTCGACGACATGGAAGAGGGGCTGCGCGACGTCGACGTGGTGATGATGCTGCGACTGCAGAAAGAGCGCATGGATGGCGGCTTCATCCCGTCGGAGCGCGAATATTTCCACCGCTACGGGCTCGATGCCGCCAAGCTCGCCCACGCCAAGGAAGACGCCATCGTGATGCATCCGGGGCCGATGAACCGCGGCGTCGAGATCGACGGCACCATCGCCGACGACATCAACCGCTCCGTGATCCAGGAGCAGGTCGAAATGGGCGTCGCGGTGCGCATGGCGGCGATGGACCTTCTGGCGCGCAACGCCCGCGACGCCCGCCAAGAGACCGGAGTGACGGCATGAGCACGCTTTTCACCAATGCCCGGCTGATCGACCCCGAGGCCGGGGAAAAACGCGGCGCGCTGCTGATCGAGAATGGTCGCGTCAGTGCCGTGATCGAAAGCGGCGAGCTGCCGCAGGCGGCCGAGGTGATCGATTGCCGGGGCAAATGCCTCGCCCCGGGCATCGTCGATCTCGGGGTCAAGGTCTCCGAGCCGGGCGAGCGCCACAAGGAAAGCTTTGCCTCCGCCGGGCGCGCCGCCGCCGCCGGTGGCGTCACCACCATCGTCACCCGCCCCGACACCACCCCGGCCATCGACACGCCCGAAACGCTGGAATTCGTCGTCCGCCGCGCCCGCGAGGACAGCCCCGTGCGCGTGCTGCCGATGGCGGCGCTGACCAAGGGCCGCGACGGGCGCGAGATGACCGAGATCGGGTTTCTGAAGGACGCCGGCGCCGTCGCCTTCACCGATTGCGACCGGGTCGCCACCGACACCAAGGTGTTCAGCCGCGCGCTCTCCTATGCCCGTTCGCTCGATGCGCTCGTCATGGCGCATGTGCAGGAGCCGGGCCTGTCGAGGGGCGCGGTCGTGACATCGGGCAAGTTCGCCTCGCTGCGCGGCCTGCCGGGCGTGTCGCCGATGGCCGAGCGCATGGCGCTCGACCGCGACATCGCGCTTCTGGAGATGACGGGCGCGCGTTACCACGCCGACCAGATCACCACCGCGCGGGCGCTGCCGGCGCTGGAGCGGGCCAAGCGCAACGGGCTCGACATCACGGCGGGGGTTTCGGTGCATCACCTGACGCTGAACGAGCTCGACGTCGCCGACTACCGCAGCTTCTTCAAGCTCAAGCCCCCCCTGCGGTCCGAAGAGGACCGGCAGGCCGTGGGCGAGGCGCTGGCCTCCGGCCTGATCGACATCCTGTGCTCGATGCACACGCCGCAGGACGAGGAGAGCAAGCGCCTGCCCTTCGAGGAGGCGGCCTCGGGCGCGGTCGGGCTCGAAACCCTGCTGCCCGCCTCGATGCGGCTGGTGCATGGCGGGGTGATCGACCTGCCCGGCCTGTTCCGGGCGCTGTCGCTCAACCCGTCGAAGCGGCTGGGGCTTGAAACTGGGCGGCTGTCCAAGGGCGCGCCTGCCGATCTGGTCTGGTTCGACCCGGACGCGCCCTTCGTGCTCGATCGGGCCACACTCCGCTCGAAATCGCGTAACACCCCCTTTGACGGGGCCCGGCTGGAGGGCAAGGTCCTCGGGACCTGGATTGCAGGTCGGAGCGTGACGGAGACCGCCTGATGCCGCTGATGGAGACCACGACCGCCCTGCTGATCCTCTGGGCGGTGATCGGCTATTTGCTGGGCTCCATCCCATTCGGCATATTGATCACCCGCGCCATGGGACTGGGCGACGTGCGCGCCATCGGCTCGGGCAATATCGGCGCGACCAACGTGCTGCGCACCGGCTCGAAACCGGCGGCTGTCGCGACGCTGCTGCTCGATGCGGGCAAGGCGATCGCCGCCGTCATTCTCGCGCGGATCTTCGCCGCCGAGGACGCGGCGCAGATCGCGGGGGCCGCGGCCTTTGCCGGGCATTGCTACCCGGTCTGGCTGCGGTTTCGCGGCGGCAAGGGGGTGGCGACCAATCTGGGCCTGCTGATCGCGCTGAGCTGGCCCGTGGGTCTCGCCGCCTGCGCGACATGGCTCGCCGCCGCCTTCGCGTTCCGCTACTCCTCGCTCGCCGCCCTGCTTGCCGCGGGGCTCGCGCCCTTGTGGTCGCTGCTTCTGGGCGACGGGCGGATCGCGATCCTGAGCATCGTGCTCGCGCTCATCCTCTATGCGCGCCACGCGGCCAACATCGCGCGGCTTCGGGCCGGGACGGAGCCGAAGATCGGCGCGAAATAGCCTGTTTCCAGGCGGTGAATTGCATCCGGGCCGCGATGCGGCGATTGTCGACGCACCGCGCGGCCCGCGTGGCGCGTCAACATGCCTGCGGATCGACCCCACCATGCCCGACACACCGCAACAGCCAGATACAGCGCCCGCCGGGACCAAGAGCCTGTCGACGGCGATGCTGCTGGCGCTGTTTCTCGGCCCGTTCGGCGCGCACCGCTTCTACATGGGGCGCAAGGGGTCGGCGGCGATGATGCTGATGCTGGCGGTCACCATCGTCGGGCTGCTGGTGACGGTGGTGTGGCTGATGATCGACCTGCCGCGGATTCCCGCCATGATCCGCCGCCATAACGACCTGCTCGACCGGCGCCGCGACATCGAGCATCGCAGCCGCTCGCATGGTTTCCCGATGCTGAGCTGACGCCGGGGGCGCGTCATGCCCCCGGCAGCCTCGGCTCAGTAGGAATGTGCGGCGTAGATCCGACGCAGATCGCCGCCCCAATCGCCGTGATACTCGGCCAGAAGCTCGTCTGCGGGGGTGCGCCCGGTCTCGACGCTTTCCTTGAGCGCGGCGAGAAAATGCGTCTCGTCGGGCACCAGCCCGCCATTGCCGGGGCGCGCGCGGGCCTTGAGCCCGGCCTCGGCGATCCCGACCGCCTCGCGCGCCAGGTCATGCATGGAGATATCGCCGACCCGCCCCTGCAGCCCCTGCTCGGCGGCGGCGACGCGCAGCGCCTCGCGGGTCTCGGCGTCCCAGCCCTTGACCATGTCCCACGCCGCGTCGAGCGCGCCCTGGTCATAGGTCAGCCCGACCCAGAAGGCCGGCAGCGCGCAGAGCCTGCGCCACGGGCCGCCATCGGCGCCGCGCATCTCGATGAACTTCTTGACCCGGGCCTCGGGGAACACCGTGGTCAGGTGATCGGCCCAGTCCGAGAGCGTCGGCTTCTCGCCCGGCAGGGCCGGCAGCTCGCCCTTGAGGAAATCGCGGAAGGACTGGCCCAGCGCGTCGATGTATTTCCCGTCGCGGTAGACGAAGTACATCGGCACATCGAGCACCCAGTCGACATAGCGCTCGAAGCCCATGCCGTCCTCGAAGGCGAAGGGCAGCATGCCGGTGCGCGAATTGTCCAAACCCCGCCAGATGCGCGAACGCCACGACTTCATGCCGTTGGGCTTGCCGTCGAAGAAGGGCGAATTGGCGAAAAGCGCGGTGGCCACCGGCTGCAGCGCCAGCGCCACGCGCAGCTTCTTGACCATGTCGGCCTCGGAGGAGAAGTCGAGATTCACCTGCACCGTGCAGGTGCGGTACATCATCTGTTTCCCGTGGGTGCCGACACGGTCCATGTAGTCGGTCATCAACCGGTAGCGCCCCTTGGGCATCATCGGCATCTGGCTTTCGGACCATTCGGGTGCCGCGCCGAGCCCGATGAAGCCCACGCCGATCTCGTCGGCGATCTCCTTCACCTCGGCGAGGTGGCTGTTCACCTCGTCGCAGGTCTGGTGGATCGTCTCCAAGGGCGCGCCCGACAATTCGAACTGTCCGCCCGGCTCCAGCGAGATGTTGGCGCCGTCGCGCTCCAGCCCGATCAGCTTGCCCTGCTCCTCGACCGGGCTCCAGCCAAAGCGGTCGCGCAGCCCTTCGAGCATCGCGCGGATCGAGCGCGGCCCGTCATAGGGCAGCGGCTTGAGGCTGTCGCGGCAATAGCCGAATTTCTCGTGCTCGGTCCCGATGCGCCAGTCGGCTTCGGGCTTGCAGCCCTGTGCGAGGTATTCGGCGAGCTGGGAGTGATGCTCGATCGGCCCGCCGCCGGATTGAGGGATGGACATGGCGCTGGCTCCTATCGTGCGAGGCGGGGCTACAGGTGTCGCGCATGGGGGCATAAGTCAATGGAGGGCGCGCGCGGTTTCGCGCGGGGGTGATCCGCATCGGCGCACAGAACGGCGCAAAGGCGGTCTACACCACGGTGAGCCGCGCGGGCCGGGTCCAGACGGTCACGACGTCGCGAGCGTCCCCGTTGAGAAGCTCGATCATCCGCCCGCGTTTGAGCCCCGGCAGCGCCACGAAGGCATCGAACAGCGCCTCCGCCCCTTCGGCGGTGACGGGGATGGCCAGCACCTCGTCGCCGGTTTCCAGCAGCCAGTGCGCCGGCCTGCCACGTCGGTCGAGCCTGAGCCTGCGCACCGCGTCGAGATCGGCGGTGCCGCCGGTGAGCGGCCCCATATAGGCCACGCGCCCCTCGTCGATCCTGAGAATGCCGGGCCCGCGCCCGGCCTGCCGGAAGCGCCAGCGCTGCACGCCGCCCAGCACCAGCCCCGCGCCCAGCGCCGCGAGCCCCCCAGCCCAGCCATTGCAGGATGCCGAAGCTGGTCAGCGCCCACCACAGCCCGAGCCCGGCGACGCCGATCCCGGCGATCACCTCGCGCCCGCGCCACAGCGCCGCGCGCGCCTGCGGGCGCAGCAGTTCAGCCATGCCCCTGCCTTTCACTATTCCCCAAATACGCAGACCCGGCCACGGTCGGGCGCGCGGGGGCCGGGCGGCTCACCGCCAGTCCCCGAGCGTGGTCTGCCACAGCGTCAAGGCCGCGACGGCCGCCGTGTCGGCGCGCAGGATCCGCGGCCCGAGGCTGACGGGATGGGCGCGCTCCAGCCCGCGCAACCGCCCCCGCTCGCGGTCGGAGAACCCGCCCTCGGGCCCGATCAGCACCGCCCAAGGCCCCGGCATGTCGGGCAGCCGCCCGGTTTCGCCGACCAGTGTCTCGTCGCAGAACATCAGGCTGCGCTCATCGGGCCAGCCATCGAGCAGCTTTGCCAGCTTCACCGGCTCGGCCACCTGCGGGACATAGGTGCCGCCGCATTGCTCGGCGGCCTCGACCGCATGGGCCTGCAGCCGGTCCACCCGCACGCGTTCGGAATTGGTGAACTCGGTCAGGACAGGCACGATCCGCGCCGCGCCCATCTCGGCGGCCTTCTCGACGATGAAATCGGTGCGCGCCTTCTTGATCGGCGCGAAGCACAGCCAGAGATCGGGCGGCGGTTGCAGCGGCCGCGTCTGCGCGCCGATCTCCAATGTCCCGCCGCGCTTGTTCGCCTGCGCGAGACGCGCGTCGAATTCGCCCGATTGCCCGTCGAAGACGGAGATGACGCTGCCCGCGGGCAGGCGCATCACCCCCGAGAGGTAATGCGCCTGCGCCGCCTCCAGCGGAACGGTTTGCCCTTCGGCCAGAGGGTGATCTACAAACAGCCGGACCTTGGATGCCATGGGGCGGACCATATGAAAGCGGCGAAGCGGATGCCAGAGGCGGAAGACGAAGGCGTCGCCGACGCGGTGGCGGGCAACTGGGTGGACCGCTACGCGCCCCGCCCCGCGCGCCCTTATCTGCGGCTGAGCCGGGCCGACCGGCCGATCGGCACGTGGTTGTTGCTGCTGCCCTGCTGGTGGGGGCTGCTTCTGGCGGCGCTTTCGACCGACGGCTTCGGCCTCACCGGCGCATGGATCGCCATCGGCTGCGCGCTTGGCGCGTTCCTGATGCGCGGCGCGGGCTGCACCTGGAACGACGTGACCGACCGGCATATCGACGGCTCGGTGGCGCGCACCCGCTCGCGGCCGATCCCGTCGGGGCAGGTGCGGGTGGTGCAGGCGCTGATCTGGATGGCGGCGCAATCGCTGGTTTCGCTGGTGATCCTGCTCACTTTCGACTGGGCCGCGATCTGGCTCGGCGTGCTGTCACTGCTGCCGGTGGCGATCTATCCCTTTGCCAAGCGGTTCACGTGGTGGCCGCAGGTGTTCCTCGGGCTGGCCTTCAACTGGGGTGCGCTCCTGGCCTGGGCGGCGCTGGCGGGGTCGCTGTCATGGGCGCCGCTGGTGCTTTATCTCGCGGGCATCGCATGGACGCTGTTCTACGACACGATCTATGCCCATCAGGACGCCGAGGACGACGCGCTGATCGGCGTGAAATCGACCGCGCGGCTGTTCGGCGACCGCTCCAGGACATGGCTGCGCGGTTTTCTCGTCGCCACGGTGCTGCTGATGGGGATCGCGGTGCTGCTGGCGGCGCGCGACCGCTCGGTGCTGTCGCTGGTCGTGGCCCTTGGCGGGCCATGGGCGATCGGCTGGCACATGGCGTGGCAGCTGTCGCGTTTCGATCCCGCGGACGATGCCGGGCTGTTGCGGCTGTTCCGCTCCAACCGCGATGCGGGGCTTCTGCCCGTGCTGTTTTCCGCCGCCGCGCTGGCGCTGTGATTGATCCCAAGCCCCCCGCGCCCTAGAAGGCGCAGGTCGCAACAGCCCCGGACCCCAGGATGCGCCTTCCGCCCTTCGCCGCCGCTCTCGCCGCCTTCGCCGTCGCCGGCGGCGCCTCGGTCATCGCCGCGCGCACCGCCGTCGCCGTGGTCGAGGACGTCTCGCTCACCGAGGTCCGCGCCGCGCTCGCCGCGCAGGGCCATGACTGGGCCGAAGTGCAGGCCGACGGGCTGCAGGTGATCCTCGAAGGCGCGGCCCCGACCGAGGCGATGCGCTTTCGCGCCATGTCGGTGGCGGGCGGCATCGTCGATGCCAGCCGGGTGATCGACAACATGCGGGTGGTCGAGGCCGAGCTGCCGCCGCCGCCCGATTTCGCGATCGAGATCCTGCGCAACGACAGCGGCGTGTCGCTGATCGGGCTGATCCCGGCGGGCACCGACCGCGACGCGCTGATCGCCCGGCTGGAGGACGCCGCCGACGGGCTGCCGGTGACCGATTTGCTCGACATGGCCGACCACCCGGTCCCCGATCACTGGTCCGCGGCGCTGCGCTACGCGACCCGCGCGCTCGAAACCCTGCCGCATTCCAAGCTCTCGGTGCGGCCCGGCCGGGTCCGCATCGAGGCGATCTCGGACAGCCCCGAGGCGCAGCGCGCGCTGGAATCCACGCTGACCCGGCTCAAGCCCGACACGGTGCGGCTCACGATGCGCGTCAGCGCGCCGCGCCCGGTCATCACCCCCTTTACCGCCCGCTTCGTCATCGACGGCGCGGGTGCGCGTTTCGACGCCTGCTCGGCCGACACGCCCGAGGCGCAGAGCGCCATCACCGCCGCCGCCGCGGAGGCGGGCGCCGAGGGCGATCTCGACTGCACGCTCGGTCTCGGCGTGCCGACCGGCCAATGGGGCGAGGCGGTGGCGCGCGGCATCGCGGCGCTGGCCGAGATCGGGCGCGGCAGCATCACCTTCTCGGATGCCGACGTCTCGCTGGTCGCCGCGCAGGGCAGCGATGCCGAAGCCTTCGGCCGCGCGGTCGGGCGGCTCGAGAACGACCTGCCGGATTTCTTCGCGCTCGAAGCGGTGCTGCCCGAAGCGCCCGAGGCCCGCCCCGAAGGCGCGCCCGAATTCATCGCCCGGCTCTCCGAAGAAGGCGGCGTGCGGCTGTCGGGCCGCCTGCCCGATCCGCTCGCCGGCACCACGGTCGAAACCTTCGCCCGCGCCCGCTTCGGCAGCGACGTCACCATGGCGACGCGGGTGACGGAGGGGCTGCCGGGCAACTGGTCGATGCGGGTGCTGGCCGGGCTCGAAGGGCTGTCGCTTTTGTCCGAGGGGCAGCTCACCGTTGGCCCGGACGACGTCGCGATCGAAGGCCTGACCGGCCACAAGAGCGCCAGCGCCGACATCGCCCGCCTGATGGCCGACAAACTCGGCCAGGGCGCCAGCTTCGACATCGACGTGACCTACGAGGAATCGCTCGACCCGATCGCGGGCCTGCCGACCCCCGAGGAATGCCTGCGCCAGATCGCCTATGTCACCGCCGACACCAAGATCACCTTCGATCCCGGCTCGGCCTCGATCACCGCCGAGGCGCGCCCCGTGGTCGACGACATCGCCGAGATCGTGCGCCGCTGCCCGGAGCTGGAGATCGAGGTGGCGGGCTATACCGACAGCCAGGGCCGCGACGAGATGAACCTCGATCTGAGCCAGAAGCGCGCCGACGCGGTGGTCGAGGCGCTGCGCCGCAGCCGCGTGCCGGTGGCGGGCTTCACCCCCGTCGGCTATGGCGAGGCCGACCCGATCGCCGATAACGGCACCAGCGCGGGCCGCGAGGCCAACCGCCGGATCGAGTTCCGGCTCACGGGGGCGCAGGCCGACAGCGCCGAACAGAGCGCCGGAACCGGAGAGGACGCGCAAGGCGAGGCCGAAGAGGCGACGGAAATCGACGCCGACGCGCCGCAAGCAATGGACAAGCCCGGAACGGGCCCGAGGGCCCGGCCCTCGGAGGACGACGAGTAAGGACAGGGACGTGAACAGAACCGAGTTCATCATCGCCACGGCGGTCATCCTCTTTGCCGCCTTCGCGCTGGGCTGGTTCGCCAGCTGGCTGGTGAACCGCTTCACCCGTGTCACCCGCGCCGATATCGGCGAGCTGGACCGCATGGCGCAGGCGCTGCACGAGGCGGAGGAAACCCGCGACCAGGCGATCTCCTATGCCGAGGAGCGCGAGGCCGAGCTGACCGGCCAGCTCAAGCAATCCGAAGCCGAGCTGCGCGCCGCGATGGAGGCCTTGCGCGAATCGCGCCACGAGGCCGAGGAGCTGCGCGGCTGGATCGAGCGTCATAACGTCGGCTGATCCCGCCCCCGTAGCCCGCACCGGCGCGCCGGTGGCGGGCCGGGCGCAATGCGTATTTGGGGAATGGTGAAAGGGGGCGGCGCGCCTTTCATCCCCAATCGCCCCCTGCCATCCCGGTGCGATCCGGCATAGCCTGCGGCGCATGGAATCGGCACTGGATTACTGGCGCGCGCGCGCGCTGCTCGACTGGCAGATCGAGATGGGCGCGGACGAGGCGATGCTCGACGCGGGCCTCGACCGCTACACGCTCACCGATGCCCGCCCGGCCATGACGCCGGCGCCGGGCGCCGCGGCCGCCCCCGCTCCGGTGCGGCTCGAAGAGCCCGACCCGGTCGCGGTCGCCCGCGCCGCCGCCGAGGCGGCGGCGGATCTCGACAGCCTCGCCGTCGCGATGGAGCGTTTCGAGCATTGCGATCTGGGGCGGGGCGCGCGCAGCTTCGTCTTTTCGGGCGGACGCCCCGGCGCGCGGGTCATGCTGCTGCTCGATCCGCCGCGCCGCGAGGAGGACCGGGCCGGGACGCCGGTGGCCGGCGGCGCGGCCGTCCTGCTGGAGCGGATGCTCGCGGCGATCGGGCTGTCCACCGACACCCCCGACGCGGAGCGTTCGGTCTACATGGCCCCCGTTCTGCCATGGCGCATGCCCGGCGACCGCGCCCCCGACCCCAAGGATCTCGCCATGATGCGGCCCTTTCTCGACCGGCATGTCGAACTGGCCGATCCCGACATTCTGGTGGTGATGGGCTCGGTCGCCTGTTCGGCGCTGATGAAGGGCGGCGGGCTGCACCGGCTGCGCGGGCCGCTGGGACAAGCTGCTGGGCCGCCCCGCCCTGCCGATCTTTTCGCCCGCGCATCTGATGGCCACCCCCGCCGCCAAGCGCGAGGCCTGGGCCGACCTGCTGGCGCTCCGGGCGCGGCTGGAGGATGGGGCATGATCGACCCGCTCGTCCTGCTCGCCTTCGCGCCCGCGGCGCTGGCGCTCAACCTCACGCCCGGCGCGGACATGATGTTCTGCCTTGGCCAAGGCCTGCGCGGCGGGCCGCGCGCGGCGCTCGCCGCCGATGCGGGCATCGCGCTGGCGATCATGGGTCACGTGATGCTGGCCGGGCTCGGGCTCGGCGCCGCCGTCGCCGCGATGCCATGGCTGTTCGACGCGATCCGCTGGCTCGGCGTGGCCTATCTGTCGTGGCTCGCCATCACGGCGCTGCGCGGCGGCACGGCGGCGGGCGACATCCCGGCGGTGCGGCCCGCCCGCGCCTTCCGGCAGGGTCTCGTCGTCAACCTCACCAATCCCAAGGTAATCCTGTTCGTGCTGGCCTTCCTGCCGCAATTCACCGATCCCGCGCGCCCGGTGCTGCCGCAGTTTCTCGCGCTCGGCGCGGTGCTGAGCCTTGGCGGGCTCTTGGTCAACGGCGCGGTCGGCGTCTTCGCGGGCGGCGTCGGGCGCCGGCTGGCGGGATCGGCCACCTTCAACCGCTGGCTGGGCCGCGTCTCAGCCACGATCTTCGCGGGCCTCGCGCTGCGCCTCGCCCTCTTGCAGAAAGCCTGACCATGGACCGTGACTTCCTTCCCGTGCGCATCGCCGTGCTGACCGTGAGCGACAGCCGCGATGCCGCGGACGACCGCTCCGGCGACACGCTGGCCGACCGGATCGAGGCGGCGGGGCATGTCCTCGCCGCGCGCGACATCCTGCGCGACGACCGCGCGGCCATCGCGGAGCGGCTCCGGGGCTGGTGCGCCGATCCGCAGATCGACGTGGTGATCTCGACCGGGGGCACCGGGCTCACGGGCCGCGACGTGACGGTCGAGGCGCATCGCGACGTCTATGAAAAGGAGATCGACGCCTTCGGCACGGTGTTCACCATCGTCTCGATGAACAAGATCGGCACCAGCGCGGTGCAAAGCCGCGCCACCGGCGGCGTGGCGCAGGGCACCTATCTCTTCGCCTTGCCCGGCTCGCCCTCCGCCTGCCGCGATGCCTGGGACGAGATCCTCGTGAAGCAGCTCGACTACCGCCACCGGCCCTGCAATTTCGTGGAAATCCTGCCGCGGCTCGACGAGCATCTGCGGCGCAAGTGACCCGGGCCGGATCTAGGCCGGGGCGCAGCCTCTGAACTCGACCGCTTCGCCATCGCCGATCATCGTCAGCACCAGCGCCGATCGATCAAGCGCCACCGGCCCTTTCGCGACATGCGAGATCCGGGTGCTCGCCAGCAGCTTGTCGCCCTCGCGGCGCAGCGTCACCGGCGCGGCCCAGAGCGCCGGGTCGCCGGTTTCGACCACCACGGCCTGCGTGCCGTCGACGAGCGGCAGCGCGGCGGTGAGCGCGACCCCGCCCTCCGTCGGCGACACGGCGCAGCGCGCGCCCTCCACCCCGGCCTCGGCGGGGGTCTGCGCCCGGTTCGCCAGCGCCAGCGCCAGAGCCGGGTCGCGCCCGTCCTGCTGCGGCAGATCGGCCGCGAAATCGAGCGAGACCGGCACGCAGACATCACGGCACACGCCGATCTCCAGCCGTCCTTCGACCCGCACCGGCGCGCCGTGCTGCGCCGGCATCACCGCGACCGGCAGCACCACCTGCTCGGAATAGCCATAGGTCTCGTAGCCGCCGACCTCGAACACCTCCGGCACCGGCCAGCGGAACGCCGCCCCGGCGACGTTGTCGGAGCCGGTCCAGTCGACCTGCGGCGGGATGCCCGCATCGCCCGGCGCGCGCCAATAGGTCTTCCATCCCGGCGCGAGCGTGACCCGGAACCCCGCCATCTGCGTGCCGTCCGCCGCGCGCCAGCCCGGCAGCAGGTCGAGCCGCACGATATCGTCGACAGGCCCCGCCATCGCCGCCCCCGGCAGGGCAAGAACGGCAAGCAGGGCGAGCGGGGCAAGGGGCGATCGGCACATCATGGCCGTAGTGATGACCCCGCCGCGGGCGGAAGGAAAGTCACGTCGGCGCGAGAGAGCCGCACCCGCCCCCTTGATCGTGCGCGCCGCGCGACACATTCTTGAGAGATGGAAGCCATGAACCCCGACCTGAGCGGCAAGCTCCTCATCGCGATGCCCGGCATGGGCGATCCGCGTTTCGATCACGCCGTGATCTTCGTCTGCGCCCATTCCGAAGAAGGCGCGATGGGGCTGATCGTCAACAAGCCCGCGACCGAGGTCCGGTTCTCCGACCTGCTGGAGCAGCTCGAGATCACCGCCGACCCGGGCATCCGCGACATCCGCGTGCATGTCGGCGGCCCGGTCGAGGAAAGCCGTGGCTTCGTGCTGCACACCACCGACTACACCTCGGACCAGGGCACGCTGCAGGTCGACGAGGGCACGGCGATGACCGCGACGCTCGACGTGCTCGAGGAAATCGCGCATGGGCGCGGGCCGAAATCCTCGCTGCTGGCGCTCGGCTATGCGGGCTGGGGGCCGGGCCAGCTCGAAAGCGAGCTGGCGCAGAATGGCTGGCTGATCGGCGAGGCGCAGCACGCCGTCGTCTTCGGACGGGCCAACGAGCACAAATGGTCGGCGGCGCTCAAGGGGCTCGGCATCGATCCGCTGAGCCTGTCGCCGACCTCCGGCACCGCCTGACCGACCTTCGAGCGGTCGCCCGGCCCCGCCCGGTCGTCCTGCGTATTTTCGGAACAAAGTGGCCATGGCGCGCGCGATGGCCACTTTGTTCTTCAAATACGCAAATCCCGTCGCTTCAGCCGTCCCGCGCGTCGGCGATCAGCGCCTCGACGATGGCGCGCGCGCTGTCCGACGACCAGTCCGCCTCGCCCTGCAGCCGCCCGATCTCCTGGCCTTCGGCATCGAGGATCAGCGTCACCGGCAGGCCCAGCACGCCCAGATCGCGCGCCAGAGCCTGGCGCGGGTCCTTGTGGCGCGGCAGGCTCTCGGCGCCGATCTCCGCGAGGAACCGCTCCATCCCCGCCGGATCGTTGCGCCCCGTGGCGATGGTGACGACCTCGAAATCCTCGCCGCCATATTCGCCCTGCAGCGCCGCGAGCTGGGGCATTTCGACCCGGCAGGGCGCGCACCACGTCGCCCAGAAATTCACCAGAACCGGCTTGCCCTCGTATTGCGCGAGCGTGATCTCGCCGCCCGCCTCGCTTTCGAAAGCGACGTCCGAGCCGCGCTGCGGCTCGGCATGGATGGCGAGCTTGCGCATGTCGCCTTCGCGCAGCGCCTCCAGCTCGGCGGGGGCGGCGTTTGCAAGGCCGGTTGCCGCCATGTAAAGACCGATGAGAACGACGCTGCGCATGTGATTTCCTTCAAGGACCAAAAGATGACCGAGAGCTCCAACGCGATGTGGGGCGGCCGTTTCGCCGCCGGGCCGGATGCGATCATGGAGGCGATCAACGCCTCGATCGGCTACGACCGGCGCCTCGCGCCACAGGACATCGAAGGCTCCCGCGCCCATGCCGCGATGCTGGCGGCGCAGGGCATCATCGACGCTAAAGACGCGGAAGAGATCAGAAAAGGCCTTCTCACGGTCTTGTCAGAGATCGAAGGCGGCACGTTCGAATTCTCCACCGCGCTGGAAGACATCCACATGAACGTGGAGGCCCGGCTCAAGCAGCTGATCGGCGAGCCCGCGGGCCGGCTGCACACGGGCCGTTCGCGCAACGACCAGGTCGCGACCGATTTGCGGCTGTGGGTGCGCGACCAGTGCGACGCCACCGACGCGGCGCTCAAGGCGTTGATCGAGGCGCTTCTGGGCCAAGCCGAGGCGGGCGCCGACTGGGTCATGCCGGGCTTCACCCACCTGCAGACCGCGCAGCCCGTCACATGGGGCCATCACATGATGGCCTATGTCGAGATGTTCGCCCGCGATCGCGCGCGTTTCGCCAATGCGCGCAAGCTGATGAACGAAAGCCCGCTCGGCGCCGCAGCACTCGCGGGCACATCCTTCCCGATCGACCGCGAGGCGACGGCGCAGGCGCTCGGCTTCGACCGGCCGATGGCCAACAGCCTCGACGCCGTGTCGGACCGCGATTTCGCGCTCGAATTCCTGTCGGCGGCGACGATCTGCGCGATGCACCTGTCGCGGCTGTCCGAGGAGCTGGTGATCTGGTCCTCGGCGCAGTTCCGCTTCGTGGCCATGTCGGACCGCTGGTCGACCGGCTCCTCGATCATGCCGCAAAAGCGCAACCCCGACGCCGCCGAGCTGATCCGCGCCAAGATCGGCAGGATCCTTGGCGCCAACGTCGCGCTGCTCACGGTGATGAAGGGCCTGCCGCTCGCCTATGGCAAGGACATGCAGGAGGACAAGGAGCAGGTTTTCGATGCCGCCGACAACCTGATGCTGAGCCTGGCCGCGATGACCGGCATGGTGGCCGACATGACCGCCCAGCCCGACAATCTGCGCGCCGCCGCGGCTTCGGGTTTTTCCACCGCGACCGATCTTGCCGACTGGCTGGTGCGCGCGCTCGGCCTGCCGTTCCGCGACGCGCATCACGTCACCGGGTCGCTGGTGGCGCGGGCCGAGGAAAAGGGCTGCGACCTGCCCGACCTGACGCTCGACGACATGAAGGCCGTGCATGACGGCATCACCGAGGACGTGTTCGGCGTGCTGACGGTCGAGAATTCGGTCGCCTCGCGCACCGCCTATGGTGGCACCGCCCCCGACAATGTGCGCGCGCAGATCGCGCGCTGGCGGGACGCGCTGAAGTGAGGCTGGCGCTGCTGGCTCTCGTGTTTCTGGCAGGCTGCGGCGCGGGCGGCGCGCCGCAGGCGCCCGACGCGCGCTTGACTTACGGCGAAACCGACACCGGCCGACGGCTCGGGACCGCGCAGTGAGATGGGTCTGGCTGGCGCTGGCGGTCTGGGGCGCGCTGCACCCGGCGCGCTGGTTCATCGCGTGGTTCGCGCAGAACGGCTATTCGTGGGACGGTCTCTTTGCCGCGTGGCGCGCCAACCCGGCCACCACCGGGCTGATGTGGGACGCCACCATCGCCGCCGTGGCGCTGACGGTCTGGGTGATCTCCGAGGTGCGCGTGCGCCGCAACTGGGAGGCGCTGGCGGCGATCCCGGCGACCTTGCTGATCGGCGTCGGCTGCGGGTTGCCGCTGTTTCTGTTTCTGCGCACCCGCCCGCTCGGTTGATCCTGCGACAACGCGGGGCTTGGGATCGCGCCGCGATCTGCTAAGACGCGGCGCGGACCTATCAGCGGAGCGAGACCTTGGACCACTTCCTCTATCGCGGCGGCCAGCTCATGGCCGAGGACGTCGCCATCTCCGAGATCGTCGCCGAGACCGGCACGCCGGTCTATGTCTATTCCGCCGCGACCCTGCTGCGGCACCTGAAGCTGTTCGAGGACGCGCTCGACGGGCTGCCGCATCTGGTGTGCTTCGCGGTGAAATCGCTCGGCAATGTCGCGGTGCTCAAGCTGCTGGGCGAAGCCGGGGCCGGCATGGATATCGTGTCGGGCGGCGAATACGCCCGCGCCCGCGCCGCCGGCGTGCCCGGCGAGCGGATCGTGTTTTCCGGCGTCGGCAAGACCCGCGAAGAGATGCGCATGGCGCTCGAAGGCGGCATCCGCCAATTCAACGTCGAAAGCGAGCCCGAGCTGCACGCGCTCTCCGATGTGGCGAGCAGCCTTGGCAAGGCCGCGCCGATCACCATCCGCGTCAACCCGGACGTGGACGCCAAGACCCACGCCAAGATCGCCACCGGCAAATCCGAGAACAAGTTCGGCATCCCGATCGCCCGCGCCCGCGACGTCTATGCCATGGCCGCCAAGCTGCCCGGCATCGAGGTGATCGGCGTCGACGTGCATATCGGCAGCCAGCTGACCGAGCTTGCGCCCTTCGAGGCGGCCTTCACCAAGGTGGCCGAGCTGACCGAAAGCCTGCGCGCCGACGGCCACGACATCCGTCGACTCGATCTCGGCGGCGGGCTTGGCATCCCCTATGAGCGGATCAACGAGGCGCCGCCGCTGCCCTTCGATTACGGCGCGCTGATCCGGCGCACGGTCGGGCATCTGGGCTGCGAGATCGAGATCGAGCCGGGCCGGCTCGTGGCGGGCAATGCGGGCCTTCTGGTCAGCCGCGTCACCTATGCCAAATCCGGCGAGGGCCGCGATTTCCTGATCCTCGACGCCGCGATGAACGATCTCGTGCGCCCCTCCATGTATGACGCCCATCACGACATCATCCCGGTGGCCGAGCCCGAGGCCGGCGTCGAGACGAAGCCGTGGGACATCGTCGGCCCGGTCTGCGAGACCGGCGACACCTTCGCGCGGGAACGCGAACTGCCGCCCGTGGCCGAGGGCGATTTCGTCGCCTTCCGCTCGGCCGGGGCGTATGGCGCGGTGATGGCGAGCGAGTACAACGCCCGGCCTCTGGTGCCCGAAGTGCTTGTCAGCGGCGATCAATTCGCGGTTATCCGCCGCAGGCCCAGCTATGAGGAAATGATCGCGCGCGATAGCATCCCCGAATGGCTATGATGGAGACGGCCCCACCGCGCCACACCCCGCCGCACGGAGCACACGGAGCACCGGCACCCTGACCGAGACCCGCGATCCCCTGTCGCACCTGAAACGCCCCGTCGCGCTGACCCGCGCCGGGATGATCGCCGAACGCGTGCTGCGCGCCTTCTGGCCGCTGTGGTGCGTGGTCGCGCTGGCCCTCGCGCCGCTGATCGCGGGCTGGCAGGACCGGCTGCCGGTCGAGGCGTTCTGGGGCTGGGCGGTGCTGGCGATCCTCGGCGCGGTCGCGGGGCTGGGCTGGGGGCTGTGGCGGTTTCGCTGGCCGTCGCGCGCGGACGCGCTCGACCGGCTTGATCGCAGCCTGCCGGGCCGCCCGGTCTCGGCGCTGCGCGACGCGCAGGCGACGGGGCGCGGCGACATGGGCTCCGAGGCGCTCTGGGCCGCGCATCAGGCGCGGATGCGGGCGCGCAGCGAAAACGCCCCGCCGGCCCGGCCGAACCTGCGGCTCGCCGCCCGCGACCCGTTCGGGCTGCGCTATATCGCCTTGCTGTTGCTGCTGACGGCGCTGATGTTCGGCTCGGTCTGGCGGCTGGGCAGCGTCACGGGCCTTGCGCCCGGCGGCGGCACGGCGCTGGCGCAGGGCCCGGTCTGGGAAGGCTGGATCGAGCCGCCCGCCCATACCGGGGCGCCGGTGCTCTACCTCGCCGACCAGCCGCCCGGCCCGCTTTCGGTGCCGGTCGGCAGCACCATCACCGTGCGGCTTTACGGCGAGGTCGGGGCACTGACGCTGGCCGAGACCGTGTCGGGCCGCACCGGCGAGCTGCCCGCCGCCTCCGAGCCGCGGCAGAGCTTCGAGGTGACGCGCGACGGGCGGATCGAGATCGACGGGCCGGGCGGCGCCGCGTGGCAGGTCGAGGTGATCCCGGACATGGCCCCGCAAGTGTCGGTCTCGGGCCCGATGGACACCACCGGGCCGGGGCAGATGGCCCTGCCTTTCCGCGCCATTGACGATCACGGCGTCGTCTCCGGCACCGCCACCATCGCGCGCGACACCCAGGCGGTGGAACGGCAGCATGGTCTTGCCACCGATCCCGATCCGCGCCCGGCGCTCACGGTCGATCTGCCGGTGCCCTTCACCGGCGACCGCGCCGAGATCGAGGAGATCCTCGCGGGCGAGTTCTCTGAGCACCCCTTCGCCAACATGCCGGTGCGGATCACGCTTGAAGTGACCGACGCCGCCGGTCAGAGCGGCGCCGCCGAGCCCTATCCGACCACCCTGCCCGGCCGCCGTTTCTTCCAGCCGATGGCCCGCGTCGTGGCCGAGCAGCGCCGCGACCTGCTGTGGAGCCGCGACAACGCGGCCCGCGTGGTCGACCTGCTGCGCGCCGTCTCGCACCGGCCGCAGGAGGTGTTTCCGAACCAGACCACCTATCTGCGCCTGCGCGTGGCGCTGCGCCGTCTCGACACGCTGCGCCGCGCCCCCGGCGGGCTGTCGCAGGCCGCGCAGGAAGAAATCGCCAAGGCGCTGTGGGATCTCGCCGTGCAGCTCGAGGATGGCACGCTCGCGGATGCGCGCGAGCGGCTGCGCCGGGCGCAGGAGCGGCTGGCGCAGGCGATGCGCGACGGCGCCAGCCCCGACGAGATCGCCGAGCTGATGGACGAGCTGCGCGCCGCGACCGACGACTACCTGCGCATGCTGGCCGAGAACGCCGAACCGGGCGAAAGCGGAATAGACGAACCGCAGACCGGCGGCGGCGAGAGCATGCAGGTCACGCCGGACGAGCTTCAGGCGCTGATGGACCGGATCCAGGAGCTGATGGAAGAGGGCCGCATGGCCGAGGCCGCCGAGCTGATGGAGCAGCTCAACCGCATGATGGAGAATTTGCAGGTGGCGCAGGGCGAAGGCGGCAGCGGCCCGCGCACGCCGGGCCAGCAATCGATGCAGGACCTTCAGGATTCGCTGCGCGATCAGCAGGATCTCTCGGACGAGGCGTTCCGCGACCTGCAGGACCGCTTCAATGGCCGCGATCCGGGACAACGGCAGGGTCAGGGCCAGGGTCAGAGTCAGGGGCAAGGCCAGCCCGACGGCACGGCGCCGCCATCGCCCGGCGACGAACGCAGCCTCGCGGATCGCCAGCGGGCGCTGCGCGAAGAGCTGGACCGCCAGCGCGGCGCCCTGCCCCGGCTCGACGGCGAGGCGGCGGAGCGGGCGGCCGAGGCGCTCGACCGGGCGGGCCGCGCCATGGATGGTGCCGAAGAGGCGCTTCGGCGCGACGACCTCGCGGGCGCCATCGACCGGCAGGCCGAGGCCGACCGAGGCGCTGCGCGGGGCGGCGCGCGAACTGGGCGAAGCGCTGGCGCGCGGCGAGGCGGAAGAGACCGACCGACCCGGCGATGGCGACCGGCGCGGCGCCGGGGCGGGCCAGCGCGACCCGCTGGGCCGCGACACCGGCCGAGCGGGGCGGCTCGGGCAGCGACGAGACGATGCTCGACGGCACCGACCCGGCGCGCCGCGCCGAGGAGCTGCTGGGCGAAATCCGCCGCCGGGCCGCGGAGCGCGAGCGGCCCCGCGCCGAGCGCGACTACCTCGAACGGCTGCTTGACCTGTTCTGATCCCGGGCGGCGCGCCTAGCCCAGCGCGTCGAGCAGGCGGCGCAGCCAGCCGTCGAGCCCGACCCTCAGCCCGTCGATCATTGCCGCATAGCTGTCGAGCAGGGGCGCCAGCGGCGGCAGCATCGCGCCGAGGCGCGCGGCATGTGAATAGACCAGCGCCAGCACCGCCGCGAACAGCAGCGCCACGCCAAAGCCGAGCCGAAAGCCCCGCCCCCTCCGGCTGTCGGAGCTCTCGACCGCCCTGCCCGGCTGGCCACGCAGCGGCGCATTGCGCAGGCTGGAATTGATCTCCTCGATATCCGGCAAGAGATCGCGCCGGGTCACCGCCCCGGTCGACGCGGCGGCGAGCGTCGCCCGTTCCCGCGCGGCGGCATGCGTGTCGGCCCAATCCTCGTGCGGGTCGGTCCAGTCCTCATCCTCCGTCGCGCCCCTCCAGGCCTCGTCCTGCCGCTGCTTGGCGCGGGCATCCTCGGTCGGCGCCCCCGCGGCATCGTGGCCGGGCGCATAGACGAAGGGATCGTCCTGCGGCTCTTGCGGCGTATCGTGGGCGGCAAGGGCCGCGTCCTGCGCATGGGACGGGACGGGTCCGGGCGCAGCGGCGTCATCCATGTGGGCGCCGGTCGCAGGGGCATCGCGCGCGTCATCCATATCCTCGCCATCGCGTTCGGCGGCAAAGGCGCGCGGCGCGTGATCCAGCGTCGGTTGCCGGTGAAACGGATCCGCATCGGGATCGTCCTCTTGCGCCGCGAAGAGCCGCCCATCCTCATCCTCGTCGCCGGAAGGGAAAGGGTCCGCGTCTGCCTCTGCATGGACCGGTGCGCGCGGCTCCCTCCCGGCCCGCCCCCGCTCGTCGGCGCCGGGATCGAAAGCCGCGTCCGGTCCGAAGGCCGCGCTCTCGTCCTGCGCCTCGGGAGCGTCGTCCTGCGCGTCGCCGGACAAATCCTGCATGCCGGTGCGAAACGGGTCGCGGTCGCTTTCCTCCTCGAGATCGTCGATCTCGTCCAGCGCATCGAAATCGCGCCCGTCCGCCGCCCTCCCCGCGCGAGACGCCGCCGCCTCTTGCGGCGCGGCGGCGGCGTCCCAGTCATCCGCCCCATCCCCTGCGACATCGTCGCGGAACGGGTCCTCCTCGGGATCATCGTCTTCCGGTGCGAACATCACGGAGCGATCATCCGGCTCCTCTGCGCTGGCCCATTCGCGATCCTCGCCCTGCTCCGCCGCCCACGGCGCGCTGCCGGCGGCAGGCGGGGCCGGATCGCGGGCCTCCGGGGCTCCGGCCTCATCGACCTCATCGACCTCATCGACCTCATCGACCTCATCGACCTCATCGACCTCATCGACCTCATCGACCTCGGGCGCACCGGGATCGGGGCGCATGGCAAGAGTGGACACCTCGTCTTCGCGAGGGTCCGCACCGGCGGGGCCGGCCTCTCGCGGTTTGGCCTCGGGCGCGGGGAAGTCATCGGCCTGCGGAGCCGGTTCCTCCGCCTCGCCCCCATGGGCGAGCGCCTCGGCTTCGCTGCGCGCCGGGGCCGCGTCCGGCTCGAAACTCTCCTCCCGTTCCGCCCGCCCGGTGTCGCGGCCGTCGATGGAAGGAGAGCCGCCTTCCCGTTCCGGCGTCTCTGGCGGCAGCGCGGGCGGGGCGTCCCCGGCGCTTTCTGCAACGGCCGTCCCCGCTGCCGTGCCGCCCTGCGGCCCGACCGGGCCGGACCGGCGGCGGGCGGCGGCCTCGCGCTCGGCCTCGGCGCGCAGGATCTCGGCGATCTCGGGGGTGATCGTGCTGCGCGGCGCGGCCGGCCTGTCGGTCTCTTCGGCCATGGTCTCGGGCGCGGGCCAGGCGAGCCAGGTGAGGCTGCAATTCGAGCACTGCACGTCGCGCCCCGCGGCGGGCACCGCATCGCGCGCAACCTCGTATTGCGCCCCGCAATTCGGGCAGGTCAATCGCATCCGTCTCATCCCCTCGCGCCCGGTCAGGGCCACTGCCGGGCCAGCCTAGCGGTCCCGCGACGGCGCGCCAAGAACGGGCATCACACGCGGACCCGGCTGATGCAGCGCTGCAATTGCAACCACGGCCCCGGTCGGGCAGAAGAGGGGAACGACCAACACAGCGGGTGATCGGCAGGTGATCGAACTTCGGGACGTGGCCTATAGTTACGGCGGAGGAGAGCTGTTCTCCGGCCTGTCGCTGTCGCTCGCGCCGGGGTCGTTCCACTTCCTGACCGGCCCCTCCGGCGCCGGCAAGACGACGCTGCTGAAGCTGTGCTACGGCGATCTCGTGCCGACCTCCGGCGAGGTGGCGCTGTGGGACGAGGCGACCACCGGCATGGCGCGCGACGGGCTCGCGCTCAACCGCCGCCGGATCGGCGTGGTGCACCAGGATTGCCAGTTTCTCGACCACCTGCCCTTGCGCGACAACGTGGCGCTGCCGCTCACGGTGGCGGGCCGCCATCACGAGGCCGAGGCCTATCTGCCGGATCTTCTGGCATGGGTCGGGCTGTCGCGCCACGCCGACCGCCGCCCGCCCGAACTGTCGGGCGGCGAACGGCAGCGTGCGGCGCTCGCCCGCGCGGTGATCATGTCGCCCGAAGTGATCATCGCCGACGAGCCCACCGGCAATATCGACTGGGACATGTCGCAGCGGCTTCTGGCGCTGCTGGTGGAGCTGAACCGCATGGGCAAGGCGGTGCTGGTGGCCACGCATGACATGAACCTGATCCGCTCGGCCAAGGCGCAGGTCGCGGTGCGCACGCTTCGGCTCAAGGACCGGCAGCTGATCGCCGCGGGGGCCGAATTGTGAGACCCGCCATCCGCACCGCTCTGGCGCTGCTCGCCGGTGACGCGCAGGCCGACCGCTCCGTGCCGCCCACCGGCTTCACCGCGCGGCTGACGCTGTTCACCGCCGCCGCCATGGCGCTGCTCACGGTGTTCGCGCTGTCGCTGTCGCTGGCGGCGGGGCGGCTCGCCACGCGCTGGTCGGACGATCTGGCGCAGACCGCGACCCTGCGCATCTCGGCCCCCGCCGAACAGATGGACGCGCAGACCGCCGCGGCGCTGGAGGTGCTGCGCACCACGCCCGGCGTCGCCACGGCCCGCGCGCTCACCCAGGAAGAGGAACAGGCCTTGCTGACACCATGGTTCGGACCGGACCTGCCGCTCGGCACGCTGCCGGTCCCCAAGCTGATCGAGATCACCGAAGAAGGGCGCGGCATCGACGCCACCGGCCTGCGCGCCCGGCTGCAGGCCGAGGTGCCCGGCGCGGTGCTCGACGACCATACCCGCTGGCGCGAACCGCTGGTGGCCGCCGCCGGGCGGCTGCGCGGCTTGGGCGCGCTGGCGATCGTGCTGATCGGCGCCTCGACGGCGGCGATGATCACGCTGGCGGCGCAATCGGCGCTCTCGGCCAACGCGCAGGTGATCCGGGTGCTGCGGCTAGTGGGGGCGCGCGACGCCTATATCGCCCGCGCCTTCGTGCGCCGTTTCACGCTGCGGGCGCTGACCGGGGCGGCGGCGGGCACGCTGGCGGGCGCGGTGCTTGTGGCGCTGTTGCCGGGCGGGTCCGACGAGGCGCGCGGCGTGCTCACCGGGATCGGCTTTTCGGGCGGCGACTGGCTCTGGCTGCCGCTGATCCCGCCGCTCGCCGCCGCCGTGGCCTTTGCCGCGACCCGCGGCGCCGCGCGGCGCATGCTGGAGCGGCAGTCGTGAGCGGGCTGGCCCATGCGTGGCGCTGGTTGCGCAGCCTCGTCTTCAGCGTGACGATCTATGCCGCGATGCTGCCGATCGGGCTGGCCTACCTGCCATGGACCATCGCCCATCGCGACGGCGCGGTGGCCGCGGCGCATCGCTGGTGCCGTTTCGTGACATGGCTGGCGCGGGTGCTTCTGGGGCTGCGCTGCGAGGTGCGCGGCACGCCGCCCGAGGGCGAGGTGATGATCGCGGCCAAGCATCAGAGCTTTCTCGACATCATCCTGATCTACGGCGCCGTGCCGCGTGGCCGGTTCATCATGAAAAAGGAGCTGGTCTACGCGCCGATCCTCGGCCAGATCGCGCTCCGGCTGGGCTGCGTGCCGGTCGATCGCGGCAAGCGCGGCGCCGCCATCAAGCAGATGATGGCCGATGTGCGCGCGGGGCGCGCCGATCCCGGCCAGCTGATCATCTATCCGCAGGGCACGCGCGTCGCACCCGGCGTCGCCGCGCCCTACAAGATGGGCACCGCCGCGCTCTACCGCGAGCTGGGCCAGCCCTGCGTGCCGGTGGCCTGCAATGTCGGCGTGTTCTGGCCCAAGCGCGGCGTGCTGCGTCGCCCCGGCACCGCCATCGTCGAATTCCTGCCCGAGATCCCGGCGGGGCTCGCCGCGCCCGATTTCATGGCGCGGCTGGAGCAGGAGATCGAGACGCGCTCCGACAGGCTGCTGGCCGAGGCCGGGTTCCCGATCGCCGTGGGACCGCGCTGATGCGCCGGATCGAGACGATCGAGGCGCTGGAGCGGCTCTACGAGCGCAAGCCCGCGGGCGCGGCGCTCGACAAGGTGACCGACCGGCTGACGCCCGCTCAGGCGCGCTGGATCGGCGCCGCGCGGTTCTGCGTGCTGTCCACGGTCGGCCCCGAGGGCACCGATGCCAGCCCGCGCGGCGATGACGGCCCGGTGGTCGAGATCGCCGATCCGCGCACCCTGCTGATGCCCGACTGGCGCGGCAACAACCGGATGGATTCGCTGCGCAACATCGTCCGCGACGGGCGAGTGAGCCTGATGTTCATGGTGGCGGGGTCGACCATCGTGATGCGGGTCAACGGCCGCGCCGTGATCAGCGACGATCCCGAACTGACGGGGCGCTTCGCCCATGAGGGACGGCATCCCAGATCGGTAATCGTGGTGACACTGGCCGAGGCCTATCCGCAATGCGCCAAGGCGCTGATGCGCTCGGGGCTGTGGAGCCGCGGCGACGAGAGCGGGGACCTGCCCGGCCTCGGCACGCTGATCGAGGAGGCGAAGGCCGGGTTCGACGGCGCGGCATTCGATGCCGAATGGCCGGGACGCGCGAAGACCACCATGTGGTAGCGCCCGGCGTCGCCGTCGCGCCATGCGTATTTTCGGAATGGTGAGGTGAAGGGGGCCGCGCTCAGGCGGCCAGCCCCTTCGAGCCGAGATCGAGATATTTCTTGCGGCGGTCGGCGCGCACAGCCTGACCGTCCATGCCCTCCAGCTCGCCGAGCATCTTCTCGATCTCGCGACCCACCGCGTCGATCGCGGCCTCCGAATCGCGATGCGCGCCGCCCAGCGGCTCCGCCACGATCCGGTCGCACACGCCCAGCTCCTTGAGCTCCTGCGCCGTCAGGCGCAGCGCCTCGGCGGCCTCGCGCATCTTCTCGGCGTCCTTCCACAGGATCGAGGCGCAGCCCTCGGGCGAGATCACCGAGTAGATCGAATGCTCCAGCATCGCGACGCGGTTGGCGGTGGCAAAGGCCACGGCCCCGCCCGAGCCGCCCTCGCCGATGATCACCGAGACCAGCGGCACTTCGATCTGCAGGCACTTCTCGGTCGAACGCGCGATCGCCTCGGACTGGCCGCGCTCCTCCGCGCCCTTGCCCGGATAGGCGCCGGGCGTGTCGACGAGGGTGACGACGGGCAGGCCGAAGCGATGCGCCAGATCCATCAGCCGGATCGCCTTGCGGTAGCCCTCGGGGCGGGCCATGCCGAAATTGCGCTCGATGCGGCTCTTGGTGTCGTTGCCCTTCTCGTGGCCGATCACCACCACCGGGCGGCCATTGAGACGCGCGAGACCGCCCATCACGGCGTGGTCGTCGGCGAAGTTGCGGTCGCCGGCGAGCGGCGTGTACTCGGTGAAGAGCCGCTCGATGTAATCCTTGCAATGCGGCCGCTCGGGATGGCGCGCGACCTGGCATTTGCGCCAGGGCGTCAGGCTGCCGTAAAGCTGCGACAGCATGTCGTGGCTCTTGCGGTCGAGCGCGGCGGCCTCCTTCTCGACATCCATCTCGGGGCTGCGCTTGGCCAGCGCGCGCAGCTCCTCGGCCTGGCCTTCGATCTCGGCGAGCGGCTTCTCGAATTCGAGGTAGATGGTCATGCAAAGGCCCCTGCGGTTGCTCGTGGCCGTATATGACGCGTCCCGCGGCCCCATGCAACTCGCCCGCCGCCGCTTGACGCCCGGCGCGCCGGGACCATCCTGTCCCGGCGCACCCCGCGCGCAAGGAGGGACCGCCATGGCCGACCACATCATCGCCACCGCCGCCGAGGCGCTGGAGGCCGAGGCGCTGCCCCGGCTGCACGAGGTGCGCGCCGATGTCGCCGCGCCCTGCACGCCCGAAACCCTGCCTCCGGCGCTGCGCCGCCCCGCCGAAGGCAAGAGCCCGGCCCGTTGGGCCTATGAGCGGCTGATCCACTACATTTCCCGCTTCGAAGACGGGCTGGAGCCGGGCGAAGAGGTCGCCATGGCGATGACCGGCGGCCATTCGGGCGTGCTGCGCATCCAGGGCATGGGCTATTTCGACCCCGACATCGTCACCTTCTACGGCATCGACCCGTCGGGCGCGAAGACCCAGCTGATCCAGCATGTCAGCCAGCTATCGGTGATGCTGCGCGCGGCGCCGCGCCCGCGCCCCGAGGCCCCGCCCGAACGGATCGGCTTCCGGCTCGCGCGCGAGCTGGAGGATGAAGACGGGGACGGGCAAGCGAAGGAGAAAGAGCCCGCCGGAGAGGACCGCGGGGCACAGGGACCCGATGCCGCGCCCGAGGCATCGTGACAAGCCGGTGGATTCGGTCTACTTCACGGCCCGATACGCCAGTTTCGAGGATCACCAGATGGCCGACGATCAGCACAACCACGTCCATGGCAGCATGGACATCACCGACCAGGAACGCACCTTCGACGGCTTCATGAAGCTGGTGACGCGCGGCACCATCGCGATCATCGTCGCCCTGATCCTGCTGGCGCTGGTCAACGCCTGACCCATGCGGCGGCGCGTCTTTCTCATGGCCGCGCCGCTGGCGCTTGCCGGGTGCGGCAGCGGCGAGGCGGTCTGGGCGCCGGAAGCGGCGGTCGCCCGCGCGCGCTACCGCCATGACGGCCCGCCGGCGCTGACGCTCTACACCGTCAACAATCTCGGCACCGGCAACGGCGCGCATTCCGCGCTCTTGATCAACGCCTCCGAGCGGGTGCTGTTCGACCCGGCGGGCAGCTTCGGCCACGGCTCGATCCCCGAGCGCAACGACGTGCTGTTCGGGATGCATCCGCAGGCGGTCGACGCCTATGCCTCCTACCATTCCCGTGCCTCCTACGTGACGGTGGAGCAGGTCGTCGAGGTGCCGGCCCCCACCGCCGAGCGGGCGCTTCGGCTGGCGCTCGGGGCGGGGCCGGTGGCGCAGGCGCATTGCACGCGCGTCACCTCCGGGCTGCTGGCGCAGCTTCCCGGCTTCGAAGGCATCGACCGGACCTGGTTTCCGCACAAGCTGATGGCCGATTTCGGCGCCCTGCCCGGCGTGGTGACCACCGAGCACAACGAGAACGACAGCGACAGCCTGACCGACGCCCGCCGCGCCGTCGCGCGCCGGCTCGAAAGCTGAACCGCCCCCCCGGCACTGGCCTGCGCCCGCCATCGCCGCTATGTGCGCAGCAAGGGCGACACGGCGCGGGAGCGAGACGATGGACCATCCGATCGAGGCGCCGCCGGGAGTGATCCTCGCGGGGGGGCTGTCGGGCCGCATGGGCGGCGGCGACAAGGGGCTCGTGCGATTGCGGGGCCGGTCGCTTCTGGCACATGTCATCGACCGCGTCTCGCCGCAGGTGCCGGCGCTGGCGCTCAACGCCAATGGCGACCCGACCCGGTTTTCGGGATTCGGTCTCGATGTCATCCCCGACCCCCTGCCTGGCCATCCCGGCCCGCTGGCGGGGGTGCTGGCGGCGATGGGCTGGGCGCGCGCGCGCGGCGCGGCATGGGTGCTCACCGTGCCCTGCGATGCGCCGTGGCTGCCGGGCGACCTGGTGCCGCGCCTGATCATGGCCGCCGAAGGAGCGGACGGATTTGCCGTGGCGGAATGCGGCGGGCGGCTGCACCCGGTCTGCGGGCTCTGGCCGGTGCGGCTGCACGACCGGCTCGCCTCCGACATCGCGGGAGGCGCGCGGCGCATCGGCGACTGGGCATTGTCGCAGGGGGCGGCGCGCGCGGCGTTTCCCGGCGGCACGCCGGACCCCTTTGCCAACCTCAACACGCCCGAGGATGTCGCCCGCGCCGATCCGCGGCCCGAGGCCCCTGCGTGAAGATCGCGCCGGGCTTCGCCGCGGCCGAGCGCCCGCGCATCGCGGCGCTTTACTGGGAGGCCTTCGGCCCCAAGCTTGGCCGGGTGCTGGGCCCGCGGCCCCGGGCGCTGCGCTTCATCGAGGTGGCGCTCGATCCGGCCCATGCGCTTTGCGCGCGCGAGGCCGACGGCACGCTTCTGGGCGTGGCGGGGTTCAAGACGGCGCATGGCGCGCTGGTCTCGGGCGGGCTGCGCGGCATGCGTGCCGCCTATGGCGGCGTGGGGGCGACGTGGCGGGCGGGGCTTCTGGCGCTGCTGGAGACCGATGTGGACAACCGCCGCTTTCTGATCGACGGGATCTTCGTGGCGCCGGAGGCGCGCGGGCGCGGCGTCGGCTCGCGGCTGATCGAGGCGCTGGCGCAGGAAGCCCGCATGCGCGGCCATGCCGAGATCCGGCTCGAGGTGATCGACGAGAACCCGCGCGCCCGCGCGCTGTACGAACGGCGCGGCTTCGTGGCGGCGGAGCATCACCCGCTGGGACCGCTCAGGATGATCTTCGGCTTTCGCGCGGCGACGACGATGATTCGCAGGCTCGGCTGACCGATCAGGCGAAATTGCCCGCCGCGGCGCCCAGCAGGCGAAAGGCCCGCCCGGTGCGGGTTTCGGCCAGAAGCGCGATCTCCTCGTCCTCGGCCCCGTCGCAATACTCGTCGAGCATCCGGTCGTAGAGCCGCAGGAAATGCTGCGCGGTGTCGCGGAAGATCGTGTCCGCCGCCATCCGCTCCGCCGCGACCCCGGCAAAGCCGTCGGCATCGAGCCCCTCCGACAGCGGCGCCAGCACGGCGCCCCTTTCGCCGCGAGCCAGCGCGCGCCATGCCTCCGTCGGGACGGCGGGCGGGGCGAGATCGTCCATGTAGATGCCGTCCTGGCTCAGCAGCGTCAGCACGTCCTGGCTGGCCTGGATCAGCTGGCGCGCGCGGGTGTCGCGCAGCGCCGCGCGCAGGGCCGCGAATCCCTCGAGATCCTGGTCGTTGTCGGGAAAGTTCAGCGCGCGCGCCATCTCGGCCCGGCCCAGCGCGGGGGCGGGCGGCGGGGCGGGCGCTTCTTCGGGCTGCTCGGGTTCGGGGTCGGGCTCCACGGGGCGGCTGACGCCAAAGCCCGCCAACGCGGTTTCGGTCTGCCGCGCGGCGCGCTCGATGGTGGCGAGGCGGCGGTCGATCTCGGGCGACAGCCCGCCGCGCGACTGGGTGCGCAGGCTGCGCTGCAGGGTCTGGATCTCGGCCCGAAGCCGGTGCGATTCCTCGCGCGCGGTGCGCGAGGCATGGCTGGCGAACAGCCCCATCCAGAGCAGCGCCACGGGCACCACGACCACCAGCACCGGCCCGACCAGCGGCTGACCGCCGATCGCCATGGCGCCGCCCGCCAGCAGCACCCAGGCAAGGCTCGCGCCCGCCGCGATGCGCTCGGCACGGCCCATCCGCTCCCACGGGGCGGCGCTGTCCGTCGCAAGGCTGGGCTCGGGCCGGGCTTCGTGGCCCTCAGGATCGTCGCTCATACCGCCCTTTCGGGCCGCTGCCGCGGCCTCAAGAATAGCTGACGCTCAGGATCTCGTAGGATTTCTCGCCGCCCGGCGTGCGCACCTCGACGCTGTCGCCCTCGTCCTTGCCGATCAGCGACCGCGCCAGCGGCGACTTGATGTTGAGACGGCCCGCCTCGATGTCGGCCTCGTATTCGCCGACGATCTGGTAGGTCTTCTCCTCGTCGGTGTCCTCGTCGACCAGCTTCACGGTCGCGCCGAACTTGATCGAGCCCTTCATCTTCGAGGTGTCGATCACGTCGGCGAGACCGATCACGCCTTCGAGCTCCTTGATCCGGCCCTCGATGAAGCTCTGCTTCTCCTTGGCCGAATGATACTCGGCGTTTTCCGAGAGGTCGCCATGCGCGCGCGCCTCCGAGATCGCCGCGATGATCGCCGGGCGCTCGACCGTCTTCAGGTGCTTCAGCTCCGCGTCGATCTTGGCGAAACCGGCGCGCGTCAGCGGGATCTTTTCCATTCTCTCTAGCCTTTCCCCCGTCCGGGGCCCGTGCAACACCGGACGTTCTAACCCCGCGGGGCGGGACGAAGTCAAGCCCGCGCCCCGGCGGCGGCGGCGACCCGCCCGGCGACGCAGCCCGCCCGGCCCGCATCGCCGCCCGCACAGCATGGCGCGGGGTCGCAATTGTGCGTGCCGGGCGCATGCGATAGGCCTTGGCGCGGAGCAGGAGAGCCAGCAGGGACACCACCATGACCGACGCCACCAGCCAGACCGAAACCCGCCCCGAGCGCGAGGCGATGGAATACGACGTGGTGATCGTCGGCGCGGGGCCCGCGGGCCTCTCGGCGGCGATCCGGCTCAAGCAGCTCGACCCCGAAACTTCGGTCGTCGTGCTGGAAAAGGGCTCCGAGGTCGGTGCCCATATCCTGTCGGGCGCGGTGCTCGACCCCTGCGGGCTCGACCGGCTGCTGCCCGACTGGCGCGAGATGGGCGCGCCGATCACCGTGCCGGTCAAGGACGACCAGTTCCTGATGCTGGGCGAGGCCGGATCGGTGCGCATCCCCAACGCCGTGATGCCGCCGCTGATGAACAACCACGGCAACTACATCGTCTCGATGGGCAATGTCTGCCGCTGGATGGCCGAAAAGGCCGAGGAGCTGGGCGTCGAGATCTTTCCGGGCATGGCCTGTTCGGAGATCGTCTGGGGCGAGGATGGCCGCGTCGCGGGCGTGGTCGCGGGCGAATTCGGCCGCAACCCCGACGGCACGCCGGGACCGGGCTACGAGCCGGGCATGGAGCTGCTGGGCAAATACGTCTTCCTCGGCGAAGGCGTGCGCGGCTCGCTGTCCAAGCAGGCGATCGAGCGCTTCGGGCTCGACGAGGGCCGCGAGCCGCAGAAATACGGGCTCGGCATGAAGGAGATCTGGGAGATCGACCCGGCCAAGCATTCCGAGGGCCGCGTGGTGCACACCATGGGCTGGCCGCTGAATAAGAACGCCGGCGGCGGCTCGTTCATCTACCACCTCGACAACAACCAGGTCTATGTCGGCTTCGTGGTGCATCTGGGCTACAAGAACCCCTATCTGCGCCCCTACCAGGAATTCCAGCGCTTCAAGCACCACCCCGTGGTGGCCGAGCTTCTGAAGGGCGGCAAGCGCGTGGCCTACGGCGCCCGCGCGATCACCGAGGGCGGCTGGCAGTCGCTGCCGAAGACCGCCTTTCCGGGCGGCGCGCTGCTGGGCTGTTCGGCGGGCATGGTCAACGTGCCGCGCATCAAGGGCAACCACAACGCCATGCTGTCGGGCATCCACGCCGCCGAGGCCGCGCATGAGGCGATCGCCGCGGGCCGCGCCGGCGACGTGCTCGACGGCTATGACACCGCGGTGCGCGAAGGCGCGATCGGCGCCGATCTCAAGAAGGTGCGCAACGTCAAACCGCTCTGGTCGCGCTGGGGGCTCACCGCGTCGATGGCGCTGGGCGGGTTCGACATGTGGACCAACACGCTGGGCTTTTCGCTTCTGGGCACGATGGGGCATGGCAAGTCGGATGCCGAGGCGACCGAACCGGCCAAGGATCACGTGGAGATTGCGTATCCCAAGCCCGACGGGGTTCTGAGCTTCGACCGGCTGACCAATGTCAGCTTCTCGGGGACCAACCACGAGGAAAGCCAGCCCTGCCATCTCAAGCTCCGGGATCCAAGCGTTCCGATCGCGCGCAACCTGCCGGTCTTTGCCGAGCCCGCGCAGCGATATTGCCCGGCGGGGGTCTACGAAGTCGTTGAAAAGGATGACGGACCCGAATTCGTGATCAATTTTCAAAACTGCGTGCACTGCAAGACCTGCGACATCAAGGATCCCAGCCAGAACATCGTCTGGACGGTGCCGCAGGGGGGCGACGGGCCGAACTACCCGAACATGTGATCGCGGATATCCGCCTGCCCGAAGGAACCCGCATTGCGCGGTCACGTTACGCTCACTAGCGTACCCGCCAATGTGATGACCGGAACGGCAGGAGCAAATTCATGGTGATCCATCAGCTGCGAGTCTTGGCCTTCATGACCGGACTCGCTGCGGCCCTCCCTGTGGCCGCGCAGACGACTCGGACCGATGCAGGCCCCTATCTGGCGGCACGCGCGGCAGCGTCAGCTCAGGATTACACCGCCGCAGCCGACTGGTTCCAGACCGCGCTTGGCGCCGATCCGCGCAACCCCGTGTTGCTCGAAGGCGCCATCGCGGGACTTGTCGCCACCGGCGACATCTCCGAAGCCCTGCCGCTGGCCGAACGGCTGCGCGAGACCGGCGCCAGCAGCCAGGTCGCCAACATGGTGCTGCATCTCGATGCGGCGCAGCGCGGCGACTGGGACGCGATCTTCGAACTGCTCGAAGCCGATCGCGGCGTCGGGCCGCTAGTCGACGGGCTGACCCGCGCCTGGGCGCGGATCGGCCAGGGCCGCATGGACCAGGCGCTCTTTGCCATCGAGGAGGTGATCGAAACCCCCGGCCTGCGCGGCTTCGGCCTCTATCACAAGGCGCTGGCGCTGGCCTCTGCGGGGGATTTCGAAGGCGCCGACACGATCCTGTCGGAGGCGCCCGGCAACGGCCTGCCGATGACCGAGCCGGTGCTTCTGGCCCATGCGCAGGTGCTCGCGCAGCTCGACCGCCCCGACGAAGCCGTCGCCCTGCTCGACGCGGCGGGCCGCGGCGCGCCGGTGCTCGACGCGATGCGCGAGAAGATCGCCTCCGGCGCCCCGGTCGAATGGGATTGCGTCACCGCCCCCGCCGACGGGCTGTCCGAGCTTTATATCTCGGTCGCGGGCGCGCTGAGCAGCGAAGCCCCCGATTCCTACGTGCTGCTCTATGCGCGCAGCGCGATGGCGCTCGACCCCGACCGGGTCGACGGTCTGCTGCTCGCCGCCGGGATCCTCGAACGGGTCGAGCGCGACGATCTCGCGCAGGCGGTCTATGCCCGCGTCCCCGACACCCACCCCGCCCATGTCACCGCCGAGCTGGGCCGTGCCGAGGTGCTGCGCCGCTCGGGCGAGCCGGCCCGCGCGCTCGAGGTGCTCGAACGCCTGACCCGAACCGCCCCCGATCTCGCCGAGGTGCAGGTGGCGCTGGGCGATCTGCGCCGCGCCGAAAGCGCGCCGGCCGAGGCCGAGACCGCCTATGGCCGCGCGATCCAGATCGCGGGCGAGACGGCGCCCTGGTGGCTCTACTACATGCGCGGCGTCACCCGTCACGGCATGGACGACTGGGCCGGCGCCGAGGCCGATTTCCGCGCCGCCCTCGACCGTGACGCGGAGCGCGCCGAGGTGCTGAACTATCTGGGCTACTCGCTGGTCGAACGCGGCGAAAAGCTCGACGAGGCGTTGCAGATGATCGAGCTGGCGGTGCGCGCCCAGCCCGACAACGGCGCGATCGTCGACAGCCTCGGCTGGGCCCAGTTCAAGCTGGGCCGTTACCGCGAATCGGTCGACAACCTCGAACGCGCCGCCGCGCTCGAACCGGCTGACCCGATCGTCAACGACCATCTCGGCGACGGCTACTGGGCCGTGGGCCGGACGATCGAAGCGCGGTTCCAGTGGCAGCGCGCGCTGTCCTTCGGCCCCGAGCCCGCCGCTGCCGAACGGATCCGCCGCAAGCTGGCCGAAGGTCTCGACGCGGTGCTGGCGGCCGAAGGCGGCTCGCCGCTGCGGCAGGTCGCGGAGAACCGTTGATGCCGCTCGACAAGGGGCTCGCGCCCGCGAAGATCAATCTCGCGCTCCACGTCACCGGCCTGCGCGCCGGTGGCTATCACCTGCTCGACAGCCTCGTGGCCTTTGCCGGGGTGGGCGACCAGCTCACGGCGCTCCCCGCCGCCGAGCTGACGATCGAGGTGACGGGACCGTTTTCCCAGGGCGTGCCGGTGGATGAAGGCAACTCGGTGCTGCGCGCGGCAAGGATGCTGCAGGCGGCGCGCGGCGTGACGCAGGGGGCCAAGATCAGGCTGACCAAGACGCTGCCGCATGCCGCAGGCATCGGCAGCGGCTCCTCGGACGCGGCGGCGGCGCTCAGGCTCCTGTCACAGGTCTGGGGGGTGGAGAACTTCGCGCCCACGGACCCGGAGGTGCTGGAGCTGGGCGCCGATGTGCCGGTCTGCCTGCACGCTCCCGTCCCGGCCCGGATGCGCGGCATCGGCGAGGATCTGGAAACGCTGCCTGCCCTGCCCTCCTGCGGGCTGGTGCTGGTCAATCCCGGCGTCGAGGTGCCGACGGGCCGGGTCTTCGACAAGCTGGAGCGGTCGGACAACAGCGGCATGGACGCCGTGCCCGCCGGGCTCGACTATGCCGGGCTGGTCGAATGGCTGGGCGCGCAGCGCAACGATTTGCAGGCCCCTGCCGAGGCGATCGCGCCGGAGATCGCCCGCGCGTTGAAACGACTTCGGGCGATGCCCGGCGTCGATCTGGCGCTGATGTCCGGCTCGGGCGCGACCTGCATCGGTCTCACCCGCGACATGGGCCGCGCGCGGCAGGTCGCCCGCGCGATCCAGCTGTCGGAAATGGGCTGGTGGGTGGCGCCCGCGCCGCTGCTCAACTAGGGCGGCGGTGCCGGGTCAGCTGATCCGTTCGACCACGTAATCGGCAAGATCCTCGAGCATCTCGCGCAGGTCGTGATCGGGCAGGTCGCGCAGGCTGTCGCGCGCGCGCCCCGCCCAGTCGAGCGCGGTGCGCCGCGTGCTTTCCAGCGTGCCATGCCGCGCCAGAAGCGCCTGCGCGTGGTCGAGATCGCCCTCTTCGACCCTTCCCCGGCCGATGCAGCGCGCCCAGAAGGCCCGCTCGTCGGCATCGGCCCGCGCCACGGCGCGGATCACCGGCAGGGTCAGCTTGCCTTCGCGGAAATCGTCGCCCACCGATTTGCCGATCGCCGCCGTGCCGCCGTAATCGAGCAGGTCGTCGACGATCTGGAACGCGATGCCGAGCGCATCGCCATAGGCGCGCAGCGCCGCCACCCGGCCCTCCGGCGCGCCGGCGATGATGCCGCCCACCTCGGTCGCCGCCGAGAACAGCGCCGCCGTCTTGCCGCGCACGACGCGCAGATAGGTGTCCTCGGTGGTGTCGAGATTGCGCGACGCGGTGAGCTGCAGCACCTCGCCCTCGGCGATGGTGGCGCTGGCATTGGCGAGGATGTCGAGCACGCGCAGCGAGCCGGTTTCCACCATCAGCTGGAACGAGCGCGCAAAGAGATAATCGCCCACCAGCACCGACGACGTGTTGTCCCACAAAAGGTTCGCGGTGGGGCGCCCGCGCCGCTGCTTGCTGTCGTCGACCACGTCGTCATGCAAGAGCGTCGCGGTGTGGATGAACTCCACCGTCGCGGCGAGATGCACGTGGAAGGGGCCATCATAGCCGCACAGCCGCGCGGCGGCGAGCGTCAGCATCGGCCGCAGCCGCTTGCCCCCCGCCTCGACCAGATGCGCGGTGACCTCGGGAATGCGGGGCGCGTGTTCGGACGCCATGCGGTCGCGGATCATCGCGTTGACGGCCTCCATATCCCCTGCGAGGGCCCGTGAGAGGCGGTCATGCGGCTTGGCGGTATCGGCGGCGAGATCCATGGGCGTCGGTCTTCTCGACAAGGACGACGGAACGCCCTAGCTGGTTGCGGATGAAAGAGCTTCTGCGCAGCAACGACCCGACGGTCATCGCCTTTGCCACCGCCCTTCTGAACGGCGAGGGTATAGACTGCTTCGAGTTGGACGTAAACACGAGCATCCTCGAAGGATCGATCGGCATCCTGCCGCGCCGCCTGATGGTGCGCGCGGCCGACCTGACGGCTGCACAGCGGGCGATGCGCGACAATGACATCGATCTGGCCTGACGCGGCGCTGACCCGCGATGCCTTTCTCGGCGGCGCGGTGACGCTGATGCAGCCGCGGCGCGGCTACCGGGCAGGAACCGATCCGGTGCTTCTGGCCGCCGCGACCGGGGCCGAACCGGGGCAGAGCGTGCTGGAGCTGGGCTGCGGCGCGGGGGCGGCGCTGATGTGCCTTGCCGCGCGGGTGCCGGGGCTCGACCTCTGGGGGGTCGAGCTCCAGCCGCCCTATGCCGATCTGGCGCGGCGCAACGCGGCGCTGAACGGCGTGGCGGCGTCGATATTCGGCGCCGACCTGCGGGCGATGCCGCCAGAGCTCCGGGCGCGGCGCTTCGACCATGTCATCGCCAACCCGCCCTATTTCGACCGCGCCCATTCGCGCCCCGCCCCCGACGCCGCCAAGGAAACCGCCTTCGGCGCGCCGCTGCCGCTGCCTGACTGGGTCGATGCCATGGCGCGCCGGGTCGCGCCGCTGGGGCGGCTGACGATGATCCAGCGCGCCGACCGCCTGCCCGAGATCATCGCGGCGCTTTACGGGCGGATGGGCGGGATCGCGGTGCGGCCGCTGGTGTCGCGCGCGGGCCGCGACGCCGAACGGGTCGTCGTCACCGCCCGGCAAAGCGGTCGCGCGGCCTTTCGACTCGCCGCGCCGCTGGTGCTGCATGCGGGCGCGCGGCACGTGTCGGATGCCGGCGATTTCACCCCTGAGGCGGAAGAGATCCTGCGCCACAGGGGGAAGTTGCGCATCTGACCCCCTGCGCCTTGCGATATTTCGCCGAAGCCATGGATAAAGGATCAATCCGTCGCATCGAGCAGGTGACAGATTTGCAAAACCGTGCTCGACTGGACCTGTCGCAACCAGACACGGGAGTATTTTCATGAGCCTGACATCGCATCTGGAAGAACTGCGCCGGAAACACCAGACCCTTTCGCAGGAGGTGGAGGTGGCCCAGAGAACGCCTTCCACAAGCGACCATGAAATCGCTCAGATGAAGAAGCGCAAGCTCATGCTGAAGGAAGAAATCACGCGGCTCACACCGCACTAGACCTGCCGCGCGCCGGGGTGCGCCCCGCCGCGCGTCCTCCCCCCGGGGACGGCGCCGGGTTCCGCGATCCGGCCCCGCCCCCGCCGAAAGGTGCCCGCGCCACGGCGACGGGCGCCTTTTTTCTTTCGGTCACGTTCTTTCGGTCACGGCGCATCCCGGCCACAGGATAAAGGGCGCGCCTTGGCAAAGGAAACCGCCGCCAAAGGCCCGCGCATGTCGAAAAGGGGCAGGCCGGTGCCGCCCACCCCTGTCTCGCGGTCGTTCAGGCGAGGTATTGGCCGCCATTGGCCGAGAGCGTCGAACCGGTGACGAAACCGCCGGCATCGGAGGCGAGGAACACCACGCAGCGCGCGATCTCCTCGGGCTCGCCCAGACGGCCCACCGGGATTTGCGGCAGGATCACCTCGTTCATCACCTTTTCAGGAATGGTGCTCATCATCTCGGTGTTGATGTAGCCCGGGCAGATCGCGTTGACGGTGATCCCGGCGCGCGCGCCTTCCTGCGCCAGCGCCTTGGTGAAACCGATGTCGCCCGCCTTGGCGGCGGCGTAGTTGGCCTGCGCGAACTGGCCCTTCTGGCCGTTGATCGAGGAGATGTTGATGACCCGCCCGAACTTGCGCTCGCGCAGACCCGGCCAGACACAATGGGTCATGTTGAACAGGCCGGTGAGGTTGGTGTCGATCACCTCGCGCCATTGCTGTGGCGTCATCTTGTGGAACGGCGCGTCGCGGGTGATGCCGGCATTGTTCACCAGAACCTCGATCGGGCCATGCGCCTCCTCGACCTGCGCGATTCCGGCCTGGCAGGCCTCGTAATCGCCGACATCCCATTTGTAGGTGGCGATGCCGGTTTCCTCGGTGAAGGCCTTGGCCTTCTCGTCATTGCCCGCATAGGTCGCGACGACCGTATAGCCCTCTGCCTTGAGCGCCTTGGAAATGGCCGCGCCGATGCCCCGGCTGCCCCCCGTCACAAGTGCCGTTCTCGCCATGCCTTCGCTCCCTCGCTATACGAAATGGTATGCGGAAAGCCTCTCGCATCACGTCGGGTCAGACAAGCCCAACCTCTTCGCAAAAGGTCTTTGCGTCGGCCGCTCCCTGATCCCAGGTGCGGCGCAGCTTGTCGGGATCGGTGAAATCGATCTTGTCGGCGGGGGTTTCGCCGGACGGCATCACGTAGCGCCGCCCCGGCACCTGCGGCAGCTTGCGATAGCGCCGGGTGAGCAGCACCAGCGTCTCGCCCTTATCGGGCTCCGGCATCGGCGCCTGATCGGCCATGCCGCCATCGACGACGGGCCGCCCCTCCCAGTCGGGCGGCTCGAACACCGGCGGGATCACGGCGGCGGCGCAGACGAGATCGACCAGCCGCCCCGCCTGCGCCGCCACGCGCGCATCGACAAGCTGGCAATCCAGCCCCAGCTTCGCGGCCCATGAGAAATGCGGCGAATTGATCAAATGCAGCTCCGCCTCGTAGGCGAGCGTCGCGGCGATACCGCTGATCTTGGGCAGCCCGCCCGCCGGCGGATGCGCGATCAGGATCTGCAGCTGCGGACCCTGCGCGACCTTATCGGCCGCCGCCGCGTCGAGCGTCTCCGAGACGACCTCGCAATAGATCCGCTGGTGCGGGCTGATGCCGCCCGCCTCGCGGTCAAAGAGGTTGCTGCCCTGATCCTCGAAGGCGGCGCACATCGCGTCGAGCAGCTTGCGCTCGCGCCCCGCCACGTGACAGGCCGCCGACAGCGCGCCGCCCGACACACCGGCGATGCGCTCGGGCGCTATGGCGGCGTGCTGGCCGAGGACCTCCATGAAGCCCCCCTGCCAGAAGCAGCGCAGACCGCCCCCCGAAAAGACGAGTTGCCGGGGCGCGGTCCAGCTCATCTCAGTCGCGCTCGATGCACAGCGCGACCCCCATGCCGCCGCCGATGCACAGCGTGGCGAGGCCCTTCTTGGCGTCGCGGCGCTGCATTTCGTGCAGCAGCGTGACGAGCACGCGGCAGCCGGACGCGCCGATCGGATGGCCGATGGCGATGGCGCCGCCATTGACGTTCACCTTGGCCGGATCCCAGCCCATTTCCTTGTTCACCGCCAGCGCCTGCGCGGCGAAGGCCTCGTTGGCCTCGATCAGGTCGAGATCGTCGACCGACCAGCCAGCCTTGTCGAGCGCCTTCTTCGAGGCATAGATCGGGCCTTCGCCCATATAGGCCGGGTCGAGACCGGCGGTGGCATAGGCCGCGATCCGGCCCAGCGGCGTGATGCCGCGGCGGCTCGCCTCCTCGACCGACATCAGCAGCGTGGCGGCGGCGCCGTCGTTGAGCCCCGAGGCGTTGGCCGCCGTCACGGTGCCGTCCTTGGCAAAGGCCGGGCGCAGCTTGGCCATGGCGTCGATGGTGGCGCCGTGGCGGATGTATTCATCGGCGTCGGTGACGATGTCGCCCTTGCGCGTCTTGACGGTGAAGGGAACGATCTCATTTTGGAAGCGCCCGTCCTTCTGGGCCGCCTCGGCCTTGTTCTGCGAGGCGACCGCGAATTCGTCCTGCATCTCGCGGGTGATCTGGTGACGGGCGGCCACGTTCTCGGCGGTGGTGCCCATGTGGTAGTCGTTGAAGGCGTCCCAGAGCCCGTCCTTGATCATCGTGTCGACGAGCTTCAGGTCGCCCATCTTCTGGCCCTGACGGATGGTCTGGGCATGCGGGGCGAGCGACATGCTCTCCTGCCCGCCGGCGCAGACGATGCTCGCATCGCCAAGCTGGATGTGCTGGGCGCCGAGCGCCACGGCGCGCAGGCCCGAGCCGCACACCTGGTTGAGCCCCCAGGCCGCCGCCTCCTGCGGCAGACCGGCAAGGATATGCGCCTGCCGCGCCGGGTTCTGGCCCTGCGCCGCGGTCAGCACCTGGCCGAGAATGGTCTCGCTCACGTCGGACTTGTCGACGCCCGCGCGCGACACGACCTCCTCAAGCACGGTCGCGCCAAGCTGGTGCGCGGGGGTGTTGGCGAAGGCGCCGCCGAAGCTGCCGACAGCGGTGCGGGCGGCCGAGGCGATAACGACATTGGTCATGAAACTCTCCCTGACAGTCGGGGCCGGCACGCGCCGGGGCCCGGATCGGGGCAGAGCCTAGCAGCCTCTCGGTTCAGGGCAACGCCATTCGGACCGGCGCGCGGGGCTGCCGCGCCGGACGGCCCCAGAGGTAGCCCTGCAGGCAATCCGCGCCGATCCCGGCGAGCATCCGCGCCTCGGCCCCGGTTTCGACGCCGCTGGCGACGCTGGCCATGCCGAACTGCCGCGCCACCGCGATGAGCGCGCCGCACAGCACCTGGTTGTCCGGGTCGTCCCCGATGCCGCGCACGAAATGCGCGTCGATCTTCACCATGTCGAACAGAAAATCGCGCAAATGGCGGAACGCCGTCTGCCCCGCCCCGAACTCGTCGAGCGCGAAGCTGACGCCGCGCGGGCGCATCTCGGCCATGAAACGGCAGACCACCTCCGGCAGGGCCATGGCCGAGCTTTCCGAAATTTCGAGGATCAGCCGTTCGCCCATGCCGGGCGCGCGGCCGAGCCCGTCATGCAGCGCGCGGCGCCAGCGCCCGTCGCCGATCGAACGGGCCGACATGTTGATCGACAATCGCAGCCGGGGCGCGCGGCGCAGCGCCTCCAGCCCCTCGCGCAGCGCGGCCCGGTCGAGATCGCGCCCCAGCGCCGTATCCTCGACACCGGGCAGGAAATGCCGCGCCGGAAGCAGCCGGCCCGCGTGATCGCGCAGCCGGATCAGCCCCTCGTGAAAGACGGGCATGCCGCTGCGCGCCACGATCACGGGCTGGTAGGCCAGCTCGGTGCGCCGCTCGGCCAGCGCCGCTTGCACGAGCCGCGGAATATCCGCCGCGTCGAGCGCGCGCACCTGCGCGAAGGGATCGGTGGGCGGATCGGTCCGTGGCGACATGGCGGCCCCTGTCCGTGACGATGTCGCCACCCTGCCGCCTTCGTCCTAAGGTGCGGTGAACGGGACCTACCAGCGCGACAGGGCGTCTTCGTCCTCGGGCGTCGCCTCGACCCAGTGTTCGCCCGCCTGCGTCACCTCCTTCTTCCAGAAGGGCGCGCGCGATTTGAGGTAATCCATCAGATATTCGGCCGCCTCGAAGGCGGCGCGGCGATGCGGCGCGGCCGTCGCCACCATCATGATCGGCTGGCCCACCGGCAGCGTGCCGAAACGGTGGATCACCACCAGATCGGCAAGATCCCAGCGCGCCTTGGCGGTTTCGGCGATGGCCGTGATCGCCTTTTCGGTCATGCCCGGATAGTGTTCGATCTGCATGTGCACCAGCCCGCCGTCGCGGTCGCGCACGATGCCGGTAAAGCTCACCACCGCGCCGACCTCGTGGCGGCCATGCGCAAAGGCATCGAGTTCGGCGCCCGCGTCGAACGGCGCCTCCTGCACGCGGATCTTCATCTCAGCCCCCGGTCATCGGCGGAAAGAAGGCCACCTCGCGCACGCCCGACAAGGGCGCCTCGAACTCCGACAGCTCCTGATCGAGCGCCACGCGCAGCGCCGAGACGTCCGAGAACGCCGCCGCGTACCGCTCTTCGCGGCCGCGCAGCTCCTCCACGAGATCGGCAACCGTGGCAGCCGTGGTCTCGATCCGCTCGCGCGGCAGGCCGATGCGCTCGCGCACCCAGGCGAAGTAGACGATTTCGATCATGGCGCGCGGCTCCGGTCGGCTTCGGGTTCGGGCGCGTCGCGCAGGAATGGCAGCGCCTTTGAGAAGTAATCCCAGCCGGTCATCAGCGTCAGGACCGCCGCCAGCCACAACAGCACGATGCCGGTCCACCAGCTGACGATCATGCCCCAGTATTTCCACACGAGCCCCAGCTCGTCAGGGGTGCCGCCCGAGAGAATCGACGCGACCATGGCCTCGTCCATGCCGAAGCTTTCCATGACGAAATAATGCTCGAACGCGCCGGTGGAAAACAGCACCGCGATGGCGACCATCTGTGCCGTGGTCTTCCACTTGGCAAGCTTGGTGACCTTCAACAGCCCCGCCTTGGACCCCAGAAACTCGCGCAGGCCCGAAACGAACACCTCGCGGAACAGGATCAGCGTCGCGGGCAGCAGGATCCACGGGTTCATGCCCGAAAACCCGGTGATGACCAAAAGCGCGATGATCACCATCGCCTTGTCGGCGATCGGGTCGAGCATCGCGCCGAATTTCGATTCCTGCTTCCACGCCCGCGCGAGGTAGCCGTCGAGAAAATCGGTCACGGCGGCGGTGACGAACAGCACCAGCGCGAACCAGTCGGCCCATGGCCGGATGAAGAACAGAAACATCACCGCGACGCCGGGAGCCGCCAGAAGCCGCAGGACGGTGAGGATGTTGGGCAGGGTCCATGTCATGCGCCAAGAGATAGCGCGGCAACCCCGGTCTTGCCATAGCCGCCCGGCCATTGTGTGCCCCGCCCGGCGGAGGCCGCGGGACATGCGTATTTTTGGAATGGTGAAATGGACGCGCGCCCTTCCCGTTCACCATTCCGCAAATACGCATGGCGCGCCACAGGCTCCGGGCGGAGCGCCTTGGCCTTGGGGATCAACCGTTCTCGTGGAAATGACCGTAGATCTTTTCCGCGAGGCTTTCGGAAATGCCCTGCACCGCCTTGAGATCGGCGAGGTTGGCGCGGCTCACCGCCTTGGCGGAGCCGAAATGCGCCAGAAGCGCGCGCTTGCGCGTGGCCCCCACCCCCGCGATCTCGTCGAGCGGCGTGGCGCCCACCGCCTTGGCGCGCTTGGCGCGGTGCGTGCCGATGGCAAATCGGTGCGCCTCGTCGCGCAGCCGCTGGACGAAGTAGAGAACCGGGTCGTTTCTGGGCAGCGCAAAGGGCCGCATCCCGGTGCGGTGGAACTCCTCCTTGCCGTGGTCGCGGTCGACGCCCTTGGCGACGCCGATCATCGCCACGTCGTCGATGCCCATCTCGTCGAGGATCTGCTGCACCGCGCTCACCTGCCCCGCGCCGCCATCGATCAGAAGAAGGTCGGGCCAGGCCGGGCTTTCGCGGTCGGGGTCTTCCTTCAGGAGCCGCGCGAAACGGCGCGTCAGCACCTCCTTCATCATGCCGAAATCGTCGCCCGGCGTGATCTCGGTGCCCTTGATGTTGAACTTGCGGTACTGGTCCTTCTCGAAGCCCTCGGGCCCGGCGACGATCATGCCGCCCACGGCATCCGTGCCCATGATGTGGCTGTTGTCGTAGACCTCGATCCGCCGCGGCGCCTCGTCGAGGCCGAAGGCCTCGGCCAGGCCGCGCAGCAGCCGGCCTTGGGTCGCCGTCTCGCTCATCTTGCGGGCAAGGCTTTCGCGCGCGTTGCGCTGCGCGCCCTCGACCAGCTCGGCCTTTTCGCCGCGCTGGGGCACGATCACCTCGACCTTGCGACCGAGCTTGTCCGACAGCGCCGTGGCCATCAGCTCGGGATCGTCGAGCCCGTGGCTCAACAGGATCTGCCGCGGCGGCTCGCGGTCGGAATAGAACTGCCCGACAAAGGCCTGCATGACCTCGGAAGGGTCCTCCTCGCCCGAGACGCGGGGGTAATAGTCGCGGTTGCCCCAGTTCTGGTTGCCGCGGATGAAGAACACCTGCACGCAGGCCTGACCGCCCTCGACATGAAGCGCGATCACGTCGGCCTCGGACACGCCGCGCGGGTTGATGCCCTGCGCGGTTTGCACCTGCGTCAGCGCCTTGATCCGGTCGCGCAGCGCCGCCGCGCGTTCGAACTCCATCGCGTCGGAGGCCTCGGCCATCTGGCGGCCCAGCACCTCCTGCACCTGAGTCGACTTGCCCGACAAGAACCGCACCGCGTCCTTGACCGAGGCCGCGTAATCCTCGGCGCTGATCTCGCCGGTGCAGGGCGCCGAGCAGCGCTTGATCTGGTGCAGCAGGCAGGGGCGCGTGCGGCCCTCGAACACCGAATCCGTGCAGTTGCGCAAAAGGAACGCCCGCTGCAGCTGGTTCAGCGTGCGGTTCACGGCCCCGGCGGAGGCGAAGGGGCCAAAGAACTGACCCGCGCCCTTGCGCGCGCCGCGATGCTTGCCGATCTGCGGAAACTCGTGATCCGAGATGTGGATGTTCGGGAACGACTTGTCGTCGCGCAACAGCACGTTGTAGCGCGGCTTGAGCTGCTTGATGAGGTTCTGCTCCAGAAGCAGCGCCTCGGTTTCCGTCCGGGTGGTGAGAAACATCATCGACGCGGTTTCGCGGATCATCCGGCTGATCCGCCCCGAATGGCCGGTGGGCCGGGCATAGCTCGACACACGGGCGCGCAGGTTGCGCGCCTTGCCGACATAGAGCACCCGGCTTTCGGCATCGAGCATGCGGTACACGCCGGGCGAGCCGTCGATCAGCCGCAGCTGCGAGCGGATCAGCTCATGGCCGGTCAGCGGGGTCTCGGGCGTGTCGGTCTGGGTGTCGGTCATGCGGTCCATATCGGCATCGGGCACTGGTCCTGCAATCTAGTTGTCCCGGCGTTTTGTGCAAAGCTGTCCACCGTTTCTGGGGATAAGCGGGTGGACAGCACCGGGACGGCGGGGATTAAGCGTGGAGAGTCAGGGGCTTGACGGAAATGCCCAAATCTTGGGCAGTGGCCAGGCCCCTGTTTTCCCTACGCAAACCGGCCCGGAGTGCGAAAACTTCACCCCTTGCCCGGTTCGGGACGAATTGCGCACAGCCCCGGTGGATGGGGCGGTGGATGGGGCTGTGCGCAAGATCAGTTGTGGCCCTGGACATCCGGGGTCTGCCAGCCCAGATGCTGGCCGCCATCGACGCACAGAAGCTGTCCCGTGACGCCCGGCGCGTCGAGGAAATAGCCAAGTGCTGCGCAGATGTCCTCGGGATTGGAGCCGCGCTCCAGCACCGTGTTGGCGCGCTGCGCGGCGTAATGCGCGTCGGACTGGTTGGCGCCCTGCAGCGTCGGGCCCGGCCCGATCGCGTTGACCCGAAGCCTTGGCGCCAGCGCCTGCGCGGCGGTGCGGGTAAAGGCCCACAGCCCCATCTTGGCGATGGTGTAGGACATGAAATCCGGCGTCAGCTTGCGCACACGCTGGTCGATGATGTTGACCACGAGACCCTGTGCCACCGGTTCGCCGCGCCCGTCGCGCGCCGGTTCGGGGATATGCGCGGCCATGGCCTGCGTCAGCACGACGGGCGCGCGCAGGTTGCTCTCCATCGCGCGGTCCCAGCTCTCGCGCGTGCCGCTTTCGATGCTGTCATATTCGAAGATCGAGGCGGAGTTGACGAGGCAGGTGACCGGCCCGCCAAGCGCCTCAATCGCGCGCGGGATCAGGTTTCGGGTCGCCGCCTCGTCGAGCAGGTCGGCCCCGAGCGCATGCGCCTCGCGGCCCGTGGCGCGGATCTCGGCCACGACCTCTTCGGCGGGGCCGCGCGAGGTGTTGTAATGCACGATCACATCATGGCCGCGCCGGGCCAGATCGAGCGCCATGGCGCGGCCGAGCCGCGCGCCCGCGCCGGTGACGAGCGCCCGCGCCCTCATGCCAGCACCGTCACGCCGTAGCCGACATAAAGCGCGGTCAGCGCCACGCCCCAGCCACGCGTCACGTCGCGCCCCCAATAGACGAAGGGCACCAGCAGCAGCGAGGCCGCCAGCATCACCCACAGGTCGAAGCCGAGGAAATCGGCGCCCACCGGGATCGGGCCGACGAGGCTCGCCACGCCGAGAATGCCGAGAAGATTGAACATGTTGGATCCGATCACGTTGCCCATTGCCACATCGGCCTCCCGCCGGATGGCGGCCATGACCGTGGTGGCAAGTTCGGGCAAGGAGGTGCCGATGGCAACCAGCGTCAGGCCGATGGCGGTGTCGGAGACACCGAAGGTCTCGGCGATCGAGACCGCGCCGGTGACCAGCAGATCGGCCCCCACCGGCAGGCCGATCACGCCGGCCAGCAGGTAGGCCGCGACCTTCCAGCCGCGCATCTTCGGATCGGCGCCCTCGACCTCTTCGTCATCGGTGCCATGGCCGTTGCCGTTGCGATGCCTGTGGGCGACGCGGGCGGCATAGATCAGCATCGCCGCCAGCGCGGCGAGCAGCAAAAGCCCCGCGCCCCACGAAAACACGCCCGTGAAGGCCAGCGCCATGAACAGCACGGTGGCGCCCATCATCTGCAAGAAGCTCGACCGGGTGTCGGCGCCGCCGCTCGCGTGCAGCGTGGTGATGAGAGCGGGGATGCCGAGCACCAGCAGCACGTTGGCGACGTTGGAGCCCACGACATTGCCCAGCGCGAGGCCCGGCGTGCCCTTGAGGATCGCGTCGACCGACACCAGCAGCTCGGGCGCCGAGGTGCCGAAAGCCACCACCGTCAGCGACACGATCAGCGCCGGAATGCCAAGGCGCAGGGCGAGGTTCACCGCCCCCTTCACCAGAGCGTCCCCCGCGAAGACGAGAAGCACCAGCCCCGCCGCCACCATCAGCCAATCCATCAAGTCCTGTCCTTTCCACAGGGGCACGGCCCCTTGCCTATCCTCGGCCGCCCGCAGGCGGCGCAGCGGCCGCCGCCCAAGAGACCCTTCGGCCCCCTGCCCTTGGGCAGCCGCAGTTTTCCGAACATGGCGAGCACGATCATGCCCACCAGAAACAGCGTGACGATCTTGATCAGCATCTAGAGGCCGAACCGGGCGAAGCCCGCGCGCTCCTCGACGGCGCCCATCGCGTCCTGCGCCAGCGTCGCGCCGAAGCGCGACAGCAAGGGCCGCTTCCTGGCGTAGCGGCGCAGCCGCACCTTGTCGCCGAACCGCGCCTTGAGGATCGGCACCAGATGCCCGATCCCGTCGGCGAGCCCCTTTTCGACCGCCCGCGCCCCGATCCAGATCTCCCCGGTGAACAGATCCGGGTCCTCGGCCAGCTTGGCGCCGCGCCGGGTCTTCACGTGGTCGATGAAATAGTCGTGCATCTCCGAGAGCCAGCGTTCGAGCCGGGCCACGTCCTCGGGTTTTTCGGGGCGGAACGGGTCGAGAAAGCTCTTGGATTTCCCGGCCGTGTGCACGCGCCGCTCGATTCCATTGCGCTCCAGCAGCTCATGCGCGCCGAAGCCCGCCGAGATGACCCCGATCGACCCCATGATCGAGCCGCGATCGGCAAAGATCTCGTCCGCCGCCGCCGCCAGCCAATAGCCGCCCGAAGCCGCCACGTCCTCGATGAAGGCGAGGACGGGGACGTTCTTTTCCTCCGACAACCTGCGGATGCGCGAGGCGATCAGCGAGGATTGCACCGGCGATCCGCCGGGCGAGTTGATCTCGATGGCGACGGCGGCGGGCTTGCCGCGCTTGAACGCCTTTTCGATCATCGCGGCGGTGCCCGCATCGTCGAGCCCGCGACCGCCGGCGCCGATGGCGCCCTGCAGGCGGATGACGGAAACGACGGGGCCCTTGGGGCGGAACGGCAGCCAGTTCATCATGGCTGACATCTAGGCCCCGCCCGGCCCCATCACAAGGTCAGGATCGGATCCGCCAGCCGGTGCGGAAAATCAGCCAGATGATCCCGAGGCACAGCGCGGTGAAGCCCGAGATCGCCAGAAGGCTCACCCCGATCGGCACGTCGGCCTGCCCGAAGAACGACCAGCGGAAGCCGGAAATCAGGTAGACCACCGGGTTGAACCGGGTGACGATCTGCCAGGCCGGCGGCAGCATCGAGATCGAGTAGAAGCTCCCCCCGAGGAACACCAGCGGCGTGATCACCAGAAGCGGGATCAGCTGCAGCTGTTCGAAATTCTTGGCCCAGATGCCGATGATGAAGCCCAGCAGAGAAAAACTGACGCAGGTCAGGATCAAGAAGGCCAGCATCGAGACCGGGTGCAGGATCGTCAGGTCGACGAACAGCGTCGCGGTGGCGAGAATCACGAGCCCGATGAACAGCGCCTTGGTCGCCGCCGCGCCGACGAAGCCCAGCGTCACCTCGAAGAAGCTGATCGGCGCCGAGAGGTATTCATACATCGTGCCGATGAATTTCGGGAAATAGATCGCGAAGCTGGCATTCGAGGTCGCCTGCGTCATCACCGACAGCATCACGAGGCCCGGCACGATGAAGGCGGCATAGGGGATGCCCTCGACCTCCTGGATCCGGCCGCCGATGGCCGAGCCGAACACCACGAAGTAAAGCGAGGTGGAGATGACGGGCGAGATGAAGCTTTGCAGCAGCGTGCGGAAGAAGCGGGCCATCTCGGCCTTGTAGATCGCGGATACGGCGCCGAAATTCATTGCCCGTCCTCCTTCACGAGACCGACGAAGATCTCTTCGAGACTGCTGTTGGATGTCGACAGGTCCGCAAGCTGCAGCCCCGAGGCCTGCAGGTCGGCCAGAAGCGCGGTGATGCCGGTGCGCTCGGCATGGGTGTCGTAGGTATAGATCAGCGCCTGGCCATCCGCGGCCCGTTCCAGCCCGTCGCGGCGCAGCCCGTCGGGCAGCGGCCCGACCGGTTCGGACAGCTCGATCCGAAGCTCTTTCTTGCCGAGCCGGCGCATCAGCTCCTCGGTGCGCTCGACCAGCATGATCCGGCCACGGGAAATGACGCCGATCCGGTCGGCGATGGCTTCGGCCTCCTCGATGTAATGGGTGGTGAGAATGATCGTCACCCCCTCCTCGCGCAGCCGTTCGACCACGCGCCACATGTCCTTGCGCAGCTCCACGTCGACGCCGGCGGTGGGCTCGTCGAGAAACAGCACCCGCGGCCCGTGGCTGAGCGCCTTGGCGATCAGCACCCGGCGCTTCATGCCGCCCGACAGCTCCATCACCTTGGCGTCGCGCTTGTCCCACAGCGACAGGTCGCGCAGCAGCCCTTCGAGATAGGCGTCGTCGCGGGGCCGGTCGAACAGGCCGCGGGTAAAACGGACGTTGTTCCACACGGTCGAGAACGGTTCGAGCGCGATCTCCTGCGGCACCAGCCCGATCAGGTCGCGGGCGCGGCGATAGTCGCGCACCACGTCGTGGCCGCCGACCTCGATCGTGCCGCCCGAGGGCATGGTGATGCCGCAGATGGCGGAGATGAGCGTCGTCTTGCCCGCGCCGTTCGGCCCGAGCAGGGCGATGATCTCGCCCTCCTCGATGTCGAGCGAGACGCCGCTAAGGGCGGTGAAGCCGCCCGGATAGGTCTTGGTCAGGTCCTTGACCGACACGATGGGGGGCATGGGGGGCCTTTCGCCTTTGCACGTCGCGCTGAAGGTAGCGGCGCCCCCCATGGGTGCCAAGCCGTCGCTATGGGCGCAGGCGCACATGCAAGGCGCGCATCACCAGCCCCGGCAGGATCGCGAGGCAGCTCGCATAGCGCGCGGCCAGCCGCGCCGGGTCATGCGCCATCCGCCACAGCCATTCGAGCGCCAGCCAGCGGACGACCCGCGGCGCGCGCTTCTGGGCCCCGGCGAGAAAATCGAGCCCGGCCCCGATCGAGACCAGCGCAAGCCCGGGATGGCGCAGCCGGGCCCGCGCGGCGAACCGCTCCTGCCGCGGCGCGCCCATCGCGAGAAAGATCAGCCGCGCGCCCGCGCGCGCGGCCTGGTCGAGAATCGCGTCGGCCTCGGGGCTTTCGGGGTCGAACCCCATCGGCGGCGCGATCCGCGCGGCGATCCGCACCCCCGGCGCCGCCGCCTCGATCGCGGCGGCGGCCCGGGCGAGCGTCTCCTCCGTCGCGCCGATCAATCCCAGCGGCGCGCCGCTGCGCGCCGCCTGCCGCGCCAGCGGCACGACCAGATCGGCGCCGGGCAGCAGGTCGACCCGTTGCCCGGACAACCGCGCCAGCCAGACCACCGGGTTGCCATCCGCCGTGACGAGCTCGTGGCGGCCATAGGCATCGCGAAAGCCCGGATCGCGCCGCAGCTTGACCATGTGATCGAGATTGAGCGTGGCGAGCGCGAACCCCTCGCGCGCCTCCAGCCGGCGCCCGACATCGGTCAAAAGCGTCTCCCGCGCGGGCACGGTGACCCGGACAGCTTGCTCGCCGAGGCAAAAATCCATGACCTGTCGCTGCTCCTGTTACGTTTGCCATCGCCGTTTCGCATGGCGGCCGCGTGATCCTTCGGCACCGGGCCGGATGTAACCCGCGGCGGCGCCGGGTCATCGGGAGCCCCCCATAGACGAGCCGCATTGCGAAGCCTACGGATATTGTAGGCGAAATTAGGGACGACCGGATATCGATGCAGTGTGAGAGGATACAGGGGCATCGGGATATGTCGGCCCGGCGCGCGACATACGGCCCGTGGTGCCCCCGGCGGGGCGCTGATCGGATGCGGCGGAGACCGGGGCATGCATGAGGTCGCGCTGATCGGATGCGGCTATGTCGCCGATCTCTACATGCGGGGGCTCAGGGCCCATCCCGGCATCAGGCTGGTCGGCGCGCATGACCGCGACCCGGCCCGGCAGGCCGCCTTTTGCAGCCATTGGGGCGTGCCGCCCCTGCCCGACCCGGCCGCCGCCTGCGCGGCGCTGCCGCATGACGGGCTGGTGCTCAACCTCACCAATCCGCGCAGCCACGACACCATCACCCGCGGCTGCCTGCGCGCCAACCGCCATGTCTGGTCGGAAAAGCCGATGGTGCTCGACATGGAGATCGCGCGGGAGCTGCACAATCTCGCGCGGTCGCGCGGGCTGCAGCTCGCCTCCGCCCCCTCCTCGGTGCTGTCGCAATCGGCGCAGGGGCTGGGCCGGGCGCTGCGGATGGGCGTGGGCGGCACGCCGCGGCTGATCTATGCCGAGCTCGATGACGGCTTCATCCCGCAGGCCCCCTATCACGACTGGCTGAGCGAAAGCGGCGCGCCATGGCCCGCCGAGGACGAATTCGCCACCGGCTGCACGCTCGAACATGCGGGCTACTGGCTGTCGTGGATGATCGCGCATCTGGGGCCGGTGCGCCGCGTCGTCTCGGCCACCGCCGAGGTGATCCCCGACAAGCCGGGCGTGCGCCGCGCGGCGCCGGATTTCTCGGTCGCGGCGCTGTATTTCGACAGCGGGCCGGTGGCGCGGCTCACCTGCTCGATCGCGGCGCCGCATGACCACCGGTTGCGGATCTTCGGCGACGAGGGCGTGATCGAGGTGGCGCGCGCCTGGGACAACCACGCCCCCGTGCGCTACCGCCGCCGGATGCGGCTGCGCCGCCGCCTGCTCGAAAGCCCGGTGGCGCGCGATCTTTCGATCAAGGGCGCGCCACAGCCCCGGCCCGCACGGCGCGGCGCGGCGCGGATGGATTTCGCGCTCGGCCCGGTCGAGATGCTCGACGCCATCGCAAAGGGGCGCGACAGCCGCCTCGCCGGGGCCTATGCGCTGCACCTGACCGAGGTGACCCTGGCGGTACAGGCGGGCGGCGCGCACGACATGACGACGCGCTGCGCGCCGATGGAACCGATGCCATGGGCGACGTGATCGCCGTAACCGGCGCGGGCGGGTTTCTGGGCCGCGCCGTAGTGGCCCGCGCCCGCGCCGAAGGCCACCCGGTGCGCGCGATCCTGCGCGGCGAGGCGCCCGCCGCATGGGCCGCCGATCCCGGCATCGCGGTGCTGCGCGCCGATCTCACCCACGCGGTGCCGCCGTTGGACGGCGCGGCGGCGGTGATCCATGCCGCCGCGCGGATGGGCGGCGACGACGCGGCGCAGGCCCGCGAAACGGTGGCCCCAAGCGCAATGGTGCTGGAACAGGCCGCCCGGGCGGGGGCACGGCTGGTTCTGGTGGGTTCCATCGCGGTGCTGGGCACCGACGGCATCGCCCCCTTCGCGCGCATCGACGAGACGACCCCGATCGAGTCGCATCCGGCGCGGCGCGACGCCTATGCCCGCGCCAAGATCGCGCAGGAACGCGACGCCCGTGCCCTCGCCGCGCGCCACGGCGCGGCGCTGCGCATCGTGCGGCCCGGCGCGATCTTCGGGCCGGGGCGGCTGTGGAACGCGCATATGGGGATCACGCTCGGGCCACTCACGCTCGGGCCGCGCCACGCGGGCGAGCTGCCGCTGTGCTGGCTGCCGCACGCGGCGCATATCCTGTTGCTGGCGGCCACCGCGCCGCAGGCCGACCCGGTCGAGGTGATCCACGCGCTCGATGACGACCGCCCCGATCGGGCGCGGTTTCTCGCGGCACTGGGCCGGCGCGGCCTGCCGCTGGGCTGGCGCGGCTTCGACGCGGCGGCAGGCGTTCTGGCGCCGCTCGGCCCCCGCCTGCCGGGGCTCCTGCGCCGCGAGATCCTGCGCGCACGGCTGATGCCGCTGCGCTACGACAACGCCCACGCGCATCGCCTGGGCTTTCGGGCCGAGGCGGATTTCGAGACGGCGATGGCCGCCGCGCGGGGGGCCGCATGAACGCGCCCGGCCCGGTCATGTGGCTCACCGGCGAATATCCCCGCGCCACCGACACCTTCATCCAGCGCGAGGTGGCGGCGCTGCGCGATCTCGGCCTCAAGGTCGAGACCGCCTCGGTGCGGCGCACCGATCCCGCCCATCACGTCGGCCCCGAGCAGCGCGCCGAGGCCGCCGCCACCTTTCACCTGCTGGAGCGGGCGTTGAACCCGGCCGCCATCACCCGCGCCAAGATCGCCGCGCTGCGCCAGCCGCGCCGTTTTGCGCGCGCGCTGGCGCTGGCATGGCGCACGGCGCCCAGGGGGCTGCGCGGGCGGCTCTACAACATGATCTATTTCGGCGAGGCGCTGGTGCTGGCGCACCGCATGAAGGCGCGCGGCATCACCCATCTGCACAACCACATCGCCAAGTCGTCGGGCACGGTGGCGATGCTCGCTTCCGAGATTTCGGGCATTCCGCACAGCTTCACGTTGCACGGCCCCGACATCTTCTTTGCGCCCGCGCACTGGGCCATGGGCGAAAAGATCGCCCGCGCCCGCTTTGTCGCCTGCATCTCGGATTTCGCACGGGCGCAGGCCATGCTGTTCAGCGACCCGGCGCATTGGCCCAAGCTGCATGTCGTGCATTGCGGCGTCGATCCGGCGCTTTATGCCGACGCGCCACCCCCGCCCGATGACCGGCTGCTCTTCGTCGGGCGCCTGTCGGCGGTCAAGGGCGTGCCGGTGCTGTTGCGGGCCTTCGCGCAAGCCCGCCAGGCGCGTCCCGACCTCACGCTCGATCTCGTGGGCGACGGCCCGGACCGCGCGGTGCTGGAGCGGCTGGCCCGCGATCTGGGCCTCGGGGATGCGGTGCGGTTTCACGGCTATCGCGGCCAGTCCGAGGTGGCGGCGCTGCTGCGCGACACCGGCATCCTTGTCCTGCCCTCCTTTGCCGAAGGCGTGCCGGTGGTGTTGATGGAGGCGATGGCCGCCGCGCGGCCCGTCATCGCCACCCGCGTCGGCGGCGTCTCCGAACTGGTCGAGGACGGGCGCTCGGGGCTTCTGGTGCCGCCGGGCGCGGAGGCCCCGCTGGCCGAGGCGATCGCGGCGCTCGCAGGCGATCAGGCACGCCGCGCGGCGATGGGCGAAGCGGGGCGCGCGGCGGTGAAAGCGGGCTTCGATGCGCGGCTTGAGGCAGCGCGGCTGGCCGCGCTCCTGCGCGATGGCCCCGGCGGGCCCCTGCGGCCGGAGCCCGCGCCATGAACGCCCGCGTCGCCGTCATCGCCATCGGCCGCAACGAGGGCGCGCGGCTTGCCGCCTGTCTCGCCTCGATCGCGGCGAGCGGGGCGCACGCGGTCTATGTCGATTCCGGCTCGACCGATGGCAGCCTCGGCATCGCCCGCGCCGCGGGCGCGCGCATCGTCGAGCTGGACCGCACCGCCCCCTTCACCGCCGCGCGCGCCCGCAACGCAGGCGTGGCGGCGCTGCGCGAGGAGGGCCTGCCCGAATTCTTGCAGTTCGTCGATGGCGACTGCACGCTGGAGCCGGGCTGGCTCGACGCGGGCATGGCGGCGCTCGACGCGGATCGCGGCATCGGCATCGTCACCGGCTGGCGTCGCGAGATCACCCCCGACGCCACGCTCTACAACGCCATGGCCGAATGGGAATGGCACCGCCCGGCGGGCGACATCGCGGCCTGCGGCGGCGACATGATGCTGCGCAGTGCGCTGTTCGAGAGCCTGGGCGGTTTCGACGGGGCGATCATCTGTTCGGAGGACGAGGATCTGTGCCTGCGGGTCCGCACGCGCGGGCTGCGCGTGCACCGGCTGCCCCGGATCATGACGCGGCACGACATCGCGATGACCCGCCTGGGCCAGTGGTGGCGCCGGGCGGTGCGCGCGGGCCACGGCTTTGCCGAGGTCGGCGACCGCCATCCGGGCCATTTTGCAGGCGAACGCCGCCGGGTGCGGCTTTGGGGCGTGGCGCTGCCCGGCGCGACGCTGGTGGCGGCGGGAATCTGGGGGCTCGCGCCGCTGCTTGGCGCGGCGGCGCTCTACGGGGCGAGCTGGGCGCGCGCCGCGCGAAACCTGCGGCGCGGCGGTCAATCGCACCGCCGGGCGATCGGCCTCGCCGGGCTTCTGGTCTTGTCGAAATTTCCCAACGCGCAGGGCATGCTGACCTATCGGCTGCGCCGCCTGCGCGGCGGCGAGATGCGATTGATCGAATACAGGTAGGCGCGCCCAGCACCGCCGCCGCACCGCGCGATGGGGGGCTTATTCTCGCCGCGGTTTTCGGTCTATTCTTGGCGGCGAATGAACCGGTTACGGGATAGGCGAAAATGGGCGAGCGCAGCAGACGGGATGGCCGCAAGCGGCTCGGGGCGGGCGCGCGCGCGGCGATCCTCGACCGGATCGCGGCGCTTGAACGGCCCGCCGCGCCCAAGCCCGCCGCGCCCGCCGCCGAACCGCCCGATCCGACCCTGCGCGCGCTGCGCGCCGCGGTGCTGGGCGATGCCGAACCCGACACGCATCTGCCGCAGCTGCATGACCCGTGGAACAATCTGCGCCGCATCCCCGTCGACGAGGCGCTGCTCGAGGACAATCTCGTCATCACCGCGAGCCGCCGCGACCCGGCCCATGCCGCCTTCGACCTGCTGCGCACCCGGACGTTGCAGGCGCTCGACGAGCATGGCTGGAGCCGGGTGGCGATCACCTCGCCGACCCGCGGCTGCGGCAAGTCCTTCACCGCCGCCAATCTCGCCATCGCGATGGCCCGCTACGAGAACCGGCGCACCGTGCTGCTCGATCTCGACATGCGCGCGCCGGGGCTGTCGCAGATGCTCGGCGCGCCCGCCCCCGCGCCCATCGCCGACTGGCTGCGCGGCACCACGCCGAGCGCCACGCAGCTGCAACGGGTCGGGCAGAACCTTCTGGGCATCGGCGGTCTCGCGGTCGGGCTCAACGACCGGGTCGAAACCTACCCGGCCGAGCTTTTGCAGGACCCCAAGGCGGGACAGGTGCTCGACCGGATGGAGGCGGAGTTCGCCCCCGACGCGGTGCTGTTCGACCTGCCGCCGGCGTTGTCGAATGACGACGTGACCGCGTTTCGCGACCGCTATGACTGCGTGCTGATGGTGGTGGGCGCCGGGCACAACAGCGCCGAACAGATCCGCGAGGCGGTGCGCCGCATCGGCGCGGACAAGCCGGTCCTCGGCATGGTGCTCAACCGGGCCGAGGAGGAACGCGCCTCCGGCACCGGCTGACCCGATCAGGCCGGGCGGTTGCGCCGCCAGAAGCGCAGGCCACGGCCGAGCCGCCCCCAGATCCCGAGAAACCGCCCGGCCTCGCGGTGGCGCACGCGCCGCGCATGGCGCCGCGCCTGCCGCCGGTCGAGCTCGGGGATCACCACCACGGGCCGCACGCCCAGCGCCCGTTCGAGCTGGGCCGCGCTGCGGATCTGCGGGTTCACCGCCTCGAGCGACAGGGCCATCCCCAGCGCGGCGAGCAGCACCCCCACCCCGCCCGCCATGGCCAGCTTGCGGCGCGAGGAGGAGGAGGCGTAATCGGGCGCCACCGCCTCTTCGAGGATCTCGAAGCGCGTGGTCTCGTCCCGGCTTTCGAGCAGCTGCGCCATCGCCGCTTCGGCCCGCCGCCCGGTCACGGCAGAGAGCGCCTGCTGAAGCTGGTCGCGGCGGCGGATGAAATCATTGTAACGCCGCTCGGTCTCGGGCGCGGCGGCGAGCGCGGCCTCGATCCGGGCGATGTTGTCGGTGATCAGCCGGCGCTGCTGTTCAAGCAGGGCGCGGCGGCGCGTCACCTCCTCTTCGCGCAACCGGTCGGAGCCGGTCTCGAAGGCGATGATCTGCTGTTCGATATCGATGCGCTGGGCCACCAGCCGCGACAGCTGATCGCGCTGCGCGGGCAGGCTGCCGGGCAGCGCGTCGAAATTCGCCTCCTGGAAACGGGCGAAATCGGCCTCCAGCGCGGCGAGCCGCTTTCCGAGCCGCGCCTCCTCGCTTTCATAGAACTCCAGCGTCCGCGCGGCCCGGCCCTCGCGCCGGTTCTGCGCGACCGAGACGATCTCGTTGAGCACGGCGTTGGCGACGTCGGCCGCGAGCCGGGCCTCGCCCAGCTCGACCGTGATCGACAGGCCAGACGGTACGGTTTCGGGCCGCCAGGCCAGCGCCGGATCCACCAGCTTGGTGATCTCGATCGCGTCGCGGGTCTGGGCCAGACGCTCATTCGCGGCGAGATCGGGAAACAGCCCGAACCGCTCCGCGAGACCGAGCACGGTGGCGCGCGCCATCACCTGCTGTTCGATCAGGTCGAGCTGCGTGTCGGCGGCGCTGGCGGCCTCGCGGCCCGAATCGACCAGCGGTGTCTCGATCTGGATCACCGCCGTCGCCTCATAGGCGGGCGGACGGGTCAGCGCGAACCACAGCACGAAGGGAATCCCGAGCGCGCAGACAAAGGCGATCACCCAGGCCTGGCGGCGCAGCGCACCGCGCAGGTCGCGCAGCGTGGCAAGATACTCCATGACCGACTCCCGTTCGTCGCAAAGGGCCGAAACCCTCCGCGCCGGTCCAATTGCCGCCACACCCAAGCCACAATCTAGGCCTTCCGGTGACATCCGACCATGGCAAAGCGCCCGGTCAACTCAGTGTTGCGCCACCCGAAACCGGCCCCGGCCCGACGGGCGCCCGCATGACCACCACGAAGCGGCCCGCGCAGCGCGCCCAGCCCCCGTGGAACGCGGTGCCCGGCGCGTGGGGTCCGGCCCGATGCCGCAGCCGCGCCACGACCCGGTCGCCATCGCGCGCGATCCGCATCGCGTCGAAGCCCAGCATCCGGCGGCTGGCCGGAAACTGCGCCTTGAAGGCGGCTTCCTTGACGCAGAACACCAACCGCGCCGCGAGGCCGGGCGCAAGCCCCGTCGCCGCCAGCTCCTCTGCATCGGCGATCTCCGGCCAGAGCCCCGGTTCGATCGGCAGCGCGGGTTCGATGTCGATCCCGATTTCGGGGCCGCCGCGGCACAGCGCCGCCACGGCCAGCGCGTCGTCATGGCTGATCGAGCCGCAGAGCCCCTCGGGCCAGACCGGGGCCCGGTCCGCGCCCATCGGTACCGCCATTGGCGCGTGGCCAAGGCGGCGCATGGCGGCGCGCGCCGCCGCGCGCCCGGCGGCGAACCCGGCCCGCCGCGCCGGGCGGGCCCGCGTCATCGCCGCCGCCTCTTCGGGCCAGCACGCGCCGCCCGCCCCCACCGGCACCATGGCCGCCGCGACGCCCGCGCCGCCCAGCCGCTCGATCACCGCCACGAGGTCAGACATGGCCCAGCCGCCGCGCCCGCAATTGCCTGCGCCGCGCCATCATCTCCTCGCGCGTGCCCTGCGCCGGGACGGGCGCGGGCGCCTCGGTGCCCGCGGGCGCGATCTCGGTCTCGATCCGCGCCACGAGATCGCCCAGCCGCGGCAGACCGAAGATATCGGTGATCTTCAGCCCCGGCACGCCGATCCGGTCGCGGATCTCGCGATGCGCCCGCACCGCCAGCAGCGAATGCCCGCCAAGATCGAAGAAGCTGTCGCCGGGAGCCAGCTCCTCCACGCCGAGCAGCTCGCGCCAGATCGCCGCGACCGCCGCCATGGCTTCGCCGCGCCGGGGCGCGGGTGCAGGGGCCGGACGCGGGGCGACGGGTGGGTCTGCCCGCCTGGCCTGCGCCAGCGGCGCGGGCATCGCCGCGCGGTCGGTCTTGCGGTTGGGCGTCAGCGGAAACCGCTCGAGCGTCACGATCCGCGCGGGCACCATGATCGCCGGCAGCCGCGCCCCGAGCGCGCGGCGCAGCGCCGCCTCGTCGATCGGCGCCGTGGTTTCGAGATAGGCGACGAGGCGGAGATCGCCGGGCCGATCCTCGCGCAGGACGGCGACGCTGGGGCCGTGCCGCGATATCGCGTCCAGCGCCGCCTCGACCTCGCCCAGCTCGATCCGGTGGCCGCGCAGCTTCACCTGCCCATCGGCGCGGCCGATGAAGTCGAGCATCCCGTCGGCGCGCCAGCGCGCGAGATCGCCGGTGCGATAGATCCGCGCCCCGGCCACGAAGGGATCGGGGCGAAACCGCTCTTCGGTGAGATCCCCCCGGTTCCAGTAGCCGCGCGCCACGCCGGCGCCGCCGATCCACAGCTCTCCCTCCTGCCCGACCGGGCAAGGGCACATGTCCGCATCCAGCACATAGGTCCGCGTGTTGCGGATCGGCCGCCCGATGACCGGGGGCTGCACCCCGGGCCCGATCGTGGCGCTGGCCGACCAGACCGTGGTTTCGGTCGGCCCGTACATGTTCTCCAGGTGCCCGACACCGGCATCGCGCAGCTCCCCGGCCAGCGCGGCGGGCAGCGCCTCGCCCCCCACCAGCATGTGGCGCAGGCGCCCGAGTGCCGCGCGGCTGACCTCGTCGGCGACCAGCATCCGCGCCATCGAGGGCGTGCATTGCATGTGGGTGATGCCGTGACGCCGGATCTGCGCCGCGATGGAGCGGTCGCGGGCGGGCGGGGCCGTCTCGCGTGAGGACGAGGTGACCAGTTCCGCAAGACGCGGCAGCCCCTCCATCACCCGCTCGGGCGCGAGACCGAAATCGATCAGGCAGGCGATCTCGTCGACCCCGATCGCGTGCAGCTGCGCGCAGCGCGCGCGCCCGTCCTCGATCGTGCCGAACAGGCCCTGCTCCTCGAAATACCGCTCGAAGGCGTGGTCGAGCACCGCCGCCTCCTCCTCGGGCGTCAGCGCGGCGGGATCGACCGCGCCGTTCGCGCCGCGCCGGAACGCCGGAAAGGCCGCGGCATGACGCGCGATCAGCCCGGCCGCCGAACGCAGGTAATCGGTCATCGGCCCACGCGCCGCCGCGCGCGCGGCGTCTCGGCTCTCGTCGAGATAGGCGTGCAGCATCACCGTCACCCGCCGCGTCGCCGGATCATGCCCGGCCTCGGCCAGAGCGGCGCGCCATTCGATGATGCGCCGCCCGAGATCCTCGACGCTCTGGCCCAGCAGATGCGTCAGCACGTTGGCCCCCATCAGCCCCGCCTCGCGCCAGCTTTGGGGGTTGCCCGCGATGGTGATCCACAGCGGCAGCTCCGCCGAGACCGGGCGCGGGCGGGTCAGCACCTCGTGCATCTCTCCGTTCGCATCGGCAAAGGCCACCGGCTCGCCGCGCCACAGCTTGCGCACCGCCTGCACCGCCGCGCCCAGCGCGGCGCGGTTGGCGGGCGGCGCGGCCTCGGGGCGCAGCACGAAATCCTGCGGCTGCCAGCCCGCCGCCAGCGCCAGACCGGCGCGCCCGCCCGACAGCCGGTCGATCACCGCCCAATCCTCGGCGATCCGCGCCGGGTGGTGCAGCGGCGCCACGCAGCTGCCCGCCCGGATCGCCACGCGCGAGGTGACGGCCGCCACCGCCGCGCCGGTCACCGCCGGGTTGGGATAGGCCGCGCCAAAGCCGTGGAAATGCCGCTCGGGCGTCCAGACCGCCTCGAAGCCATGCGCATCGGCAAAGCGCGCCCCGTCGAGCAGGAGCGCGTAATCGCCCGTGTCGCTCTCCTCGTGGCCCCAGTAGAACAGGCTCAGCGACGGACCCGCCCCGGCGGTCGCGGCGGTTGGCGCCACCGGCCCCGAAGAGGTGATCATGCGCTCCGCATCGCCCTGGATCACCAGCGTGACGCCGCGCGACAGCGACCAGAACAGTTCGAGCACCGAGATGTCGAAGGAGATCGAGGTCACCGCGAGCAGCGCATCGCCCGGCCCGTGTGGCACCCTTTCGTCCATGCCTTCGAAGAAGTTCAACACGTGGCGATGCTCGATCATCACCCCCTTGGGGCGGCCGGTCGAACCGGAGGTGTAGATGAGATAGGCGAGGTCGTCCCCCGCCGCCAACTCCCCGAGCGGCGCATCGGAGGCGCGCGCCAGCCTCGCATCGTCGAGCCGCAGCACCTGCGCCGGACCGGGCGGCAGGGTCGCGGCGAGCCCGGCTTCGGTGATCACGATCCCGGCGGCGCTGTCATCGAGATAGAGCGCGATCCGCTCCGCCGGATAGCCCGGATCGAGCGGCAGGTAGGCCGCGCCGGTCTTGAGCACCGCGAGCAGCGCCACGACCATTTCGGCCGAACGGTTCAGGTAGAGCCCGACGCGCGTGCCCGGCCCCGCCCCCATGTCGCGCAGCACCCGCGCCATGCGGTTCGCGCGCGCCTCGAGCGCCGCGTGGCTGAGCCGCTCCTCGTTGAAAATGAGCGCCGTGCCGTCCGGGTCGGCCCCGGCTTGCGCCGCGATGGCGGCGTGGATCGTGCCGCCGGGCACCGGCCCCTCGGTGGCGTTCCACGTCTCTATCAGCAGCGCCGCCTCGTCGGGCGGCAGCGCGGGCAGCGCGGCGCTGGGCGTGTCGGCCCCCGCCCCCATCAGCGCCGTCAGGCGCCCGGCCAGAAGGTCGAGCGCGCCGGGCAGCAGCGCGCCGCCTTCGGCCCAAAGCGTCGCGGTTTCGGGATCGAAACCCAGCCGCGCGCCGCGGGGCCGCCCCGGCCCCAGCGCCAGAACCGGCGGGACCACGCCGATCCGCACCGGCAGATCCGCCGCGAACCCGCCTTCGGCGCGCGCGGCGTCGATCTCGGGCTGCAACCGCGCCGCGATCCGGGCGAGCGTTTCCTCGGGGGTGGGCGCCAGCCGCAGCGGCACCCAGCCCGACACATGCGGATCCTCCGCGCCCGGCAGGCCAAGCGCGACATCCACCGCGCCATCGCACAGCCGTGCCGCCAGAACGGCCCAGGCGGCGGCGCGCAGGGCGGGAGAACCGGGAAGATCGAGGATGCGGCGCTCCTCTGGCAGGTTCCGGGGGGCCGGTCGCGCGACCAGCCCCGGCAGCGCGGCGGGACGCAGCTCTTCGAGCCGCGCGCGCCAGGCGGGCTCGGCCCGCGCCACGGATGCCATGCGGGCGGTCAGCCCCGCCGCGTCATGGATCGGCGGCAGGCGGGTGCCGGGAGCGGGCAGCACGGGCGGCGCGCCATCGAGGCCCCGCAGCCCCGACAGGCGCAGCACGCCATCCTCGAACACCAGCTCCAGCGCGTCGCCCGCGACGGCGCGCACCGTTCCCGGCGGTTCGGGCTGCGGGTCCGTGGCGCTGCGCTGCGCCGCGCCGATCAGCAGCAGCCCGCCCGCATGCGCAATCTTGGGGCAGCAGAGCGGGTTGGGATGCGCCCCGTGATCGAGCGCCCGCACCAGCCGCAGCGCCGCCTCGGCCGGCCCGCGCCCGTCGATCAACGCATCGGCGCGCGGCCGGTCGGCGGCGCGGTGCCTGTGGCCCATGATCGCGCATTGCGGCCTGCGCCGCAGGCCGTGGCGCATCTGCTCGAACAGCTCGGGCAGCGTCTCCAGCGCCGCCGCGAAACAGCGCGCGTTGAGGCTCTGGGCGGTGTCGTCCGGCGCGATGTCGAAATCGCGCCGCACGAGGATGTCGCCCGCATCCACCCCCGCCGTCATCAGGTGCCAGGTGACGGCGTGGCGGCACGCGCCGTCGAGCAGCGCCCAGACCGGCGCGTTGCGGCCCGCCCGTTCGGGCAGCGGGCCGTCGTGGAAATTGATCGCGCCCGAGGCAAAGCGCGCCAGCGCCGCGCCGGGCAGGATGTCGAGATTGCCGGCGCTGATCAGCCAGTCGATGCCATCGGGCAGCGTATCGAGCCGGTCGGGATCGTGCAGCGCGATGCCCTGCTCGGCGGCAAAGGCGCAAAGCGGCGCGTAGCGGCTGACCACCAGCGCCAGGCGCAGCCCGGCCTCCTGCGCCATGCGCGCGGTCTCCAGGCTCAGCGCGGTGGAGCCCACGAGGGCGATGCTGTCGCTCATGCCGCATCGTCCTTTGCCTTGTCGCGCAGGGGCCGCGCCGCGCGAAGCCCGCGCAGTTCGTGCCGCGCCAGATCGCGCAGGAAGCGCGGCGGGTCGCCCGGATCGCGGCGCATCACGAGACAGCGCAGCCGATGCGCCCCGCCCGCGCAAAGATGCGCCAGCGTCGCCGCCCCGGCCCCGGCGCGGCCATGATGCTTGCGGAAATAATGCCGCCGCGAGGCGAACCAGTAATCGGGCACCCGGCGCCAGTCGCGCATGCCCGTCGAGACCGAGCCGATATGGGTGACATGGCTGTCGCGCACGAAATGCGTCTCGAACCCGGCCGCCCGCGCCCGGCGGCACAGGTCGGTTTCCTCGAAATAGAGAAAGAAGGTCTCGTCGAAGCCCTGGACCCGGTCGAGCACCTCGCGGCGCAGCATCAGGCTCGCCCCGGCGACCCAGTCGACCCGGCAGCTATGCTCGGGGATCTCGATCCAGACCTTGCGCCGCGCCAGCAGCCGCGAGGCCGGGCCAAAGCGCAGCGCGCTCTCGATCTCGGACCAGACCGACGGGAACCGGAACGCCGCCGGGTGCGGCACCCCGTCATCGCCGCGGATCATGCTGCCCGCGAGACCGGCCTCGGGATGCGCGTCGAGATGCGCGATCAGCGCCGCCACGGCGCCGGGATCGGGAAAGGCGTCGGAGTTGAGGATATAGACGAAATCGGGCCGCGCGCCGTCGGCAAGCCCGGCGCGGATGCCCGCGTTGTTGCCCGCGCCAAAGCCGCCATTGCGCCCCGCCTGAACCACCCGCACCCGCGGCGCCCAGCCGCGCGCGGCGACGCCCGCGCGCAGCTTTGCCTCGGAGCCGTCGCCCGAAGCATTGTCGACGATCACGATGCCGCCCTCGATGCCCTGCATCGCCGCCAGCGCGCTTTCGGCGGCGCGCAGCGTCATGTCGGGGGTGCGCCAGTTCAGGATCACCGTCAGCAGTCGTGTCATCGCGCGCTACTCCGCCGCATGTCGCCGCGCGTCCGGCCGCCCGGCATCGCAGGCCGACAGCCGCGCCGCGATCCGTGCGCCAAGCGCCCGCGCATTGGGTTCGAGCACCATGCTGTCATGGTCGCCCGGCACCTCGACCACCTCGACCGCGGGGGCCCATTCGCTCCAGCCATTGTCCCGTCGCACGTAATGGCGCTCCTCGTTCACCAGACGGCCATCCGGCAGGCGCCAGCGTCCCGCGAGTGGTGGCCGGTACAAGGTCATCGGGCCGTCCCATGGCCGCAATTCGTAATCGGCGCAAGCCGCGTAGAAGGCGGCCTCGATCCGCGCATCGACCGGGCTTTGCACCGGCGCGGCGGCGGCGCGGCCATAGCGGCGGCGGTCGATTTCCCAGCGCAGCCGCCGCCAGGCCCAATGCGCCGGATAGGCGATCCCCGCCGCGCGCAGCTCGATCGCCTGGATCGCCAGCCGGTCGCGCAGGCCCAGCTTGGGCCGCACCGGCAGCGGCGTGTCGAGCATCTGCAACGCCGCCACCTCCTCGCCCGCCTGCCGCAGCTGCCGGCCGATTTCGAGCGCGGTGATGCCGCCCCCCGAATAGCCGCCAAGCAGCCAAGGCCCACCCGGATGCAGGCGCCGCATCTCGGCGATATAGTCGCGCGCCGCCGCCTCGAAGCTGTCATGCGGGGCCACGTCGCCCGCGACGCCGCGCGCCTGCAGGGCCCAGACCGGCCGGTCGTCGCCCAGATGCCGCGCGAGATGACGCAGGTTCATCACGTTGCCGAACATGCCCGCCACCAGAAACAGCGGCGTGCCGCCGCCGCCCGGGCTCATCTGCACGAGATGCGTGAACTCATCCGCCCGTGCGACCCGCGCCGGGGCGGCGGGCGCGGGGCCGGTCTCCGGGCCGCGCGCGGCCTCGGCCGACGCGTCGAGCCGGGCCGCGAGGCTACGGATCGTCGGCGTCTCGAACAGCGCCGAGATCGGCAGCATGGTCCCGGTCTCGCGGCGGATCGCCGCGAAGAGCCGCACCGCCGTGAGGGAATGGCCGCCGAGATCGAAGAAGCTGTCATCGGGGCCGATCGCCTCGACGCCGAGCAATGTGCGCCACTGCGCGGCAAGCCGCGCCTCCGTCTCGGTTTCGAACCCCGCCGCGACCGGATCGGGTGGCGCTGCGTCCTTTGGCGGGACCGGGACCGCCGCCGCGCTGGCGGCGATCAGCTCGGGCAATGGCTGCGGCGTCATGGCGACCTGCGCCAGCCCCGCGCCCATCGCCGCGAGAAAGGCCCGCCCGCCCTCGGCGCGTCGAATGCCGTGACGGCGCGCGGCGTCAAGCCGGTCCGGCCCCGCCGCGCGCGGCAAAGCGGCGCCGAAACCCGCCCCCTCGGGCAGCATCCGCATCTCGAAGCCCGCGATCTCGACGCAGACCCGGCCTTCGGAGGTGGCCAGCACGATGTCGAACCGGGCCGTGCCGGGACCGCCCGGCGTCAAGCGCACATGGCTCAGGATCTCGGGCGGGAGAGGCGCGTGGACGCGCAGCCCGGCATGGCCCGTCGGCACCCAGAGCCGCGCGGCGTCATACCCCGGCACCCGACCGATCGCCCAGCCGGTGGCGATGTCGAAAAGCCCCGGATGCAGCGCGAAGCCCGTCGCGCTCCCCTCCGGCAGGCGCAGCCGGGCCAGCCCCTCGCCGTCGCGCCACGCGGCCTCGCCCCTGATCTGCCACTGCGCCCCGAAATCGAGATGCGCGCCCTGCGGCAGCATCAGGCGGCGCGGGGCGGGCAGCCGCGCGGCGATGGCCGCCGGGTCGACATCAGCCGCAGCCCCCATGAGCGGCCACAGCCGCGCCATCGCGACCGGCTCCCATGGCTCTCCGGGCGGCGCGGCCTCGATCTCGACCGCCTGCGCGGCATCGTCCGGGGCACAGCGCAGCCGGATGCGGGTGGTCCCGGCATCCGGGGTGCGCAGCGGCGCGAAAAACTGCAGGTCGCGCGCCTCGAACGGGGCGAAGCCCGCGGGCGAGACCGCTTCGGCCAGAAGCTCGGGGTAGCCCGATCCGGGCAGCACCGCGTCGCCCGCCCGCGTCCGGTGCTGGTCGAGGAACCAGCACTTGGCCGGGGACCAGCGCGCCGCGAAGACCGCCCCGCCATCCCGTCCGGGACGGTCCGGGCTTTCCTCCGCGACCCGGCGCTCCAGCATCGGCAGGCCGAGCGGCGCACCGGGGGGCAGGTCGTCGGGCAGGTCATCGCCGGTGTCCCGCACCCCGCCCCCGGCGGCCATGCCGGTATCGGCCCAGATGCCCCAGTCGATCGCCACGACGCGGGTCGCCCCGCCGGCCCGCGACCGGGCATAGGCGTCGAGCGCGGCGTTGGCGGCGACGTAGTCGGCCTGCCCCGGCGGCGCGGTCCAGCCGGAGCTGGAGCCGCACAGCGCCATCCAGTCGAGCCGCCCATCCGGGAACAGCGCATCGAGCACCATCAGACCGCGCAGCTTGGGCGCGATCACCGCTTCGCTGGCCTCGGCCGAACGGCCCAGCACCGGCGCGTCGTCGAGCAGCCCCGCGGCATGGATCACGCCGCTGAGCGGGCCGAGCCGCGCCTCGGCCATGTCCCGGACCGCGCGCATCTGCTCGGGGTCGGTGACGTCGGCGGCAAGGACCTCGATCCGCGCGCCCCAGGCTTCGAGCCGCAAGAGCGCGCGCAACAGCTCCGCCAGATCGCCGCCCGCCGCGGCCAGCCCCGGCCAGTCCGCGCGCGGCGGCAGCGCCCGGCGCGACACCAGCGCGATCCCCGCCCCCCAGTCGCGCACCAGCGTCTCGGCCAGCGTCAGGCCGATACCGCCGAGCCCGCCGGTGATCAGCACCGCGCCGCCGTGGCGCAGCGGCAGGTCCGGCGTGCCGGAGAGTGTGACGCGGCGCGGCACCCGGACCCGCCGCACCCCGTCACGCCACGCCACCGGCGCGGGATCGGGCGATGACAGCGCCTCTTCGAGCACCGCCTCGGCCTGCGCGGCGCGCGTGGCGCGGCGCGGCCGGGCGAGATCGAGCCGCGAGATCGCAAGCCCCGGCAATTCGCGCGGGATCACCATGGCGGGCCCGTCCAGCATCGCCTTGGCCGGGTCGGGCCGCTCTGCGGGATGCACCGCCTGCGCGCCGCTGCTCACCGCCAACAGGCGCAGCGGCGTGTCGCCCTGCCCGGCCTGCCAGGCCCGCGCGATATGCAGCAGGCTCCAGAAGCCGCGCTCCTGCATCGCCTGCACATGCATCGGCGACAGGCGCGGCTCCGCGGCGCCGGTGACGCTCCACAGATGCAGCAACCGGTCGGGCAACATCTCCTCGCGCGCCAGCGCCGCAAAAAGCCGGTCGAGCGGATCCTGCCCGCCTTCGGGCGGCAGCTGCCAGCTTTCGGGGCCGGTGCGCCCTTCGACCGCGCCCGCCATCACCGTGACGACGCGGTGCCCGGCGGCCCGCAGCCGCGCCGTCAAGGCGGCGCCGAGGCCGGTCTCGTCGAGAAACACCAGCCATGTCGCGGCGGGCACCGCCGAAAGATCGCCGCCCGCCTCGAAGGGGCCGTCGGGATAGCGGCGCTGCCAGCCGGGCGTCCACGCCCAGCGCGACGGGTCCGCCTCGCGCAGGGGCTCGGGCGTTTCGGCGGGCCGCGCCGCCGCCGCGACCGGTTCGACGTAATGGCGCGACCGCTCGAAGACGTAGCCCGGCAGCGGCACCCGCCGCCGCCCCTCGCCCGCAAGCTGCGCCTCGTCGAAGCGCCCGCCCATTGCCCACAGACGGCCCAGCGCCAGAACCATCCAGCGGTCGTCGCCCCCCGGTTCGCGCGCGGGACGCAGACCGGCCAGCACCCGGCCCGGCCCGATGCCCGGCTGCTGCGCGGCGAGGCTGCCGAGCACGCCGCCCGGCCCGATCTCGATGCAGATCCGCGCCGCCTCGTCCAACCCGTGCAGCGCGCCGTCGAAATCGACCGTGTGGCGCAGGTGACCGGCCCAGTAGCCGGGATCGGTCGCCTCGGCATCGGTCAGCACCCGGCCGCTGCGGTTGGAGAGGACGGGAATGCGCGGCGGCGACAGGGTCATGCCACGCAGATGCGCCTCGAAGCGCGGCAGGATCGGGTCGAGCAGGCGGCTATGCGCGGCCACCTCGATCGGGATGCGGCGGCTCTCGATCCCTTCGGCGTCGAGCCGCTCGGCCAGCGCCGCGATCGCCGCGACCGGGCCCGACGCCACGCTCAGCCCCGGCGCGTTGATCGCGGCGAGATCGAGATCCGGGCCAAGACGCGCGCGCAAGCCATCCGCATCGAGCGCCACCGACAGCATCGCGCCCGGTTCGATCTCCTCGAACAGCGCGCCGCGCAGCCGCACCAGGTCCAGCGCCTCTTCGAAGGACATGATCCCGGCCAGCACCGCCGCCGCGTTTTCGCCCATCGAATGGCCGACCAGCCGGTCGGGCACCACGCCCCAGCCGATCCAGAGCCGCGCCAGCGCGTGTTCGACGATCAGCAGGAGCGGCAGCTGCAGCGACGGGCGGCGCAGCTCGGCTTCGGCGCGCGCCTCGTCGCCCGGGGCCGGAGCCCAGAGGGCGCGCAAGACCGCCTCCTGCGACCCCATGGCGGCGAAGCCGCGATCCATCCAGTCGCGGAACACCGGCTCGGTCTCGTAGAGATCGCGGCCCATGCCCGGCTGCTGCGCCCCGCCGCCGGGGAACATGAACAGGATTTCCGGATCGCCTTGCGCGACATGACCCGGCGCGCGGGAGGGATCACGCCCGTCCAACAGATCGGCGGCCTCGGCGTGGTTGTCGGCCACAAGCACCCGGCGATGCGGCAGCGCCCGACGCCCCCTGGCCAGCGTATGCGCCACGTCGGCCAGCGGCTGCCCGGGATGCGCGCGCAGATGCGCGGCCAGCCGCGCCGCCGTGGCGTCGAGCGCCGCGCGCGAGCGGGCGGAGACGCGGATCAGCTGGAACGGCCAGTCGCTTTCGACCGGGGGCGCAGGCTCCGGCGCCTCCTCCAGCACCGCGTGGGCATTGGTGCCCCCCACCCCGAGCGAGTTGACGCCCGCGCGGCGCGGTGCCGCGCCGCGCGGCCAAGGCGCGGTGTCGGCGGCGACCGCGAAAGGCGCGCCGTCGAGCGCCAGCGCCGGGTTCGGCGCCTCGAAGCCGGGCGTGCCGGGGATGATGCGGTGATGCAGCGCCAGCGCCGTCTTGATCACCGCCGCCGCCCCCGCGGCGGTGTCGGTGTGGCCGATCCCGGTCTTGACCGAGCCGATCCGGCAAAAGCCCGCCGCATCGGTCGTTTCGCGAAAGGCGCGGGTCAGCGCCGCGACCTCGATCGGATCGCCCAGCGGCGTGCCGGTGCCGTGGCACTCGACGAAGCCGATCGTGTCGGCTCCGGCCCCGGCCATGCGCAGCGCCGAGCTGACCGCCCGCGCCTGCCCCTCGACCGACGGGGCGAGGTAGTTGGCCTTGCGCGCGCCGTCATTGTTGATGGCGCTGCCCTTGAGCACGGCCCAGACATGGTCGCCATCCGCGCGCGCGTCTTCGAGCCGGCGCAGCACCACCGCCGCCGCGCCCGAGCCGAAGACGGTTCCGGCGGCGCGGTGGTCGAAGGCGCGGCAGGCGCCGTCGGGCGACAGGATCTCGCCCTCGCGCCATTGGTATCCGCGCCCCTGTGGCGTCTCGATCGTCACGCCGCCCGCCAATGCCATGTCGCATTCGCCGGTGAGCAGCGCCTGCGCCGCCATGTGGATCGCCACCAGAGAGGTCGAGCAGGCCGTCTGCACCGACACGGCGGGGCCGGTCAGGTCGAGCATGTGCGCCAGCCGCGTGGCGAGGAAATCCTTGTCGTTGCCGGTGTGGCGCAAGAGGAAGGCGCCGGTGCTTTCGATCAGCGCGGCGTTGCCCATGATGTTGCGCATGTAGTAGTCGTTCGGGCCGCAGCCCGCATAGACGCCGATCGCGCCGTCGAAACGCTCGGGCGCGTGGCCCGCGTTTTCGAGCGCCGCCCACGCCGTTTCGATGAAGCGGCGATGCTGCGGGTCCATGATCTCGGCCTCGCGCGGGGTCAGCCCGAAGAACCCCGCATCGAACAGGTCGTGGCCTTCGAGCGGCGCGCCGAAGGGCACGTAGCCGGGGCGGCGCATCTCCTCCGCGCTCACGCCCGCGCGGGCCAGCTCCTCGGGGGAAAGACGGCGGATCGCGCTGCGATTCGCGGCCAGCATGTCCCAGAACGCGTCGAGCGTGGCGGCGCCGGGCAGGTCCACGGCCATGCCGGTGATGGCGATGTCGCCCGTATCCCGATCCTCCGCCCCCGACATAATCCGTCCCTGTATCGCGTATTGTTCACGTGATTGGCTAGTCGGAAATTACGGCAGTTTTCCGGCCCCTTGCCGGTCCTGCCGGGGCGCATGACTTATCCCGGCCCGACCATGCCCAACGCGGCGATGGCGGGCCAGTTCGCCGCCAGCGCCAGCGCCGCCAGCGCCAGACCGGCCGTCGCGGCCACGGCGTCGTGCAGCGGATCCCACGCGTCCTCGCGGCGCGCCACCCAGACCAGCACCGGATAGGCCAGAAGATAGGCCGCGCCCTGCCCCAACAGCCCGCCCAGGAACCCGCCCCAGGCGAGGCCCAGCGCCAGCCCGGCGAGCGTCAGCCCGGCGCGCGCGGCCTGCAGCACGAAAAACCGGCGCGAGCGGCCCGAGGCCAGCGCCGCCTGTTCATAGCTCAGACCGACCAGCACCGGGATCTGCAGCACCGCCACCAGCACGACCACGCCCCCCGCCATCGCGTAGCGCCCGTCATACATCACCGCGATCAGCGCGTCGCCCAGGATCGCCAGCGCCGCCACCGCCCCCAAAAGCCCCGCGCTCGCCAGCGTCCTGAGCCGCCGCAGCCGCGCGAAATTGGCCGCGCTCGCGCCCGGCGGGTTGTCGCGATAGACCGGGATCAGCACCCGCCGCGTCACCATCTGCCCAAGCATCATCGGAAAGCTCGCGAGGAACAGCCCGATGTTGTAGACGCCGAAATCCGCCATCGAGAGATGGCCGCCGATCAGCACCCGGTCGCCCTGCGCCAGCAGGAACCCCGCCACGGTCGACAGGAAGATCCACTTGCCGAACCGCACCAATTCATGCGCCGCCCGCCGTTCAAATCGCAGCCGGTTGCGATGGCCCGGCAGGAACAGGTTGAGATAGGCGAGCTGCGCCAGCGCCCCCACCAGCCCCGACACCACCAGCGCCCAGACCGAGCCCCAGGCCCAGGCCAGCGCCAGACCGGCCAGAAGCTGCGTGCTCTGGGTCGCCAGCTCGATCAGCGTGACCCGGCCCGCGCGCAAATGGCGATGCGCGGTCTCGAGCCTGGTCGGGTTGAAGCCGTTGACGATCAGCGCCAGCGCCGCCACCGGCAGGTATTGCGTCAACGCCGGCTCGCCATACCACTGCGCAACCGGCCACGAGAGCGCCAGCGCCGCCAGCCACAGCGCCACGCCGCGCCCGATCTGGATCGTCCATGCCGTGTCGAGGAAATCGGGATCGTCGCCGCGGCGGCTTTGCATGATGGCGGGCGAAATGCCCATGTCCGAGAACATCGCGAGACCCATCATGAACACCATGACGATCGCCATGATGCCGAAGGCCTCGGGAAACAAAAGCCGGGTCAGCAGCAGGTTGGACAGGAGCCGCAGCGCCTGTCCCGCGCCGAAGCCCAGAATCATGATCGCCGCCGAACGCAGCGCCCGCCCGCCGATATCGCCAGAGCGCATCCGCCCCCAGAGCGCCGCGCTCACCGGCCGCGGCTCCAGTCGTCTGGCGCGGGGGCAAGCCGGACACCGAGCGCGACCGCGCCGTAGACCGCAAAGCCCCAAGGGTCACGCAGCGCCAGCCGCGCGGCACCGGTCGCCCCCAAGGCTGGCTTGCCCTCGCGCGCGAGCATCTCGGGGTGAAGCCGGGCGATCTCGGCCATGCCCGCATCCTGCCGCCGGCGCACCCGCAGCAGCGACCCGAAGCCTTCGGCCACCGGCCAGTCATAGCTGGCCGCCAGCGCGATCCGCTCTTCGGGGGCGAAGCACAGCCGCACGAAGCCGTCATCCGAGATGAGGTCGGGAAACGCGCCCCAGCGGGCCCGGCCCGCCGGGCTCACGGCGAAGAGCCCGCAGCCCGGCACGCCCTGCGCCATGAAGGGCAGCCGCGCCCAGAGCCGCGCATAGGCGCGCGCGACGCGGCCCTGCCCGGTGATCCGGGGACGGCCACTGGCATAGAGCGGCGCCGGTGTGCCCAGCGCCGCGTGAAGCTGCGCCAGAAGCGGCGGCGACACCGTCACGTCGGCGTCGAGATAGACCCGGATCGCATCCCCCGGCAGGTCGGCCTCGCCCGCGTTGAGCGCGGCGATCTTCGACCCCTCGGCCCGCTCGATCACCCGCAGCCGCAAATCGCGGCGCTCGAATCCGGGGCGGCGGCGGCGCGCCACCCCGGCGGTATCGTCGTGGCAGCCATTGGCGATGACGGTGACGCGCAGCGGGCCGGGCACGGCATCGCTGGCGGCCAGCGCGTCGAGGCAGGCGCCGATCAGCGCCGCCTCGTTGCTGGCGGGGATCAGGATCTCCATCGGCATCGGCGCGCTCATCGCAGCGTCTCCGTCAGGGTCGCGGGACCGGTCTCGCTTCCATAGGCGATCTCCTCGATCCCGGCCAGAACGATGCGCGACGGCCCCGTGCCGATCGCCAGCCGCGCGCCCTCCCATGCCACGGGCCGGGCGCGCCACGCGGCGGGCAACACCACCCGGTCGCGTCCCGGCCCGCCATTGATGCGATCCCCCGGCCCGGCATGGATCACGTCGTCTCCGCCGCCGCCCAGGAGCAGGTCCTCCTCGACCGTGCCGACCAGCCGCTCGGCGGCGGCGGCGCCTTCGAGCACCAGCCCGTCGTCGAAGCTGCCGGGCGCGCGCCTCTCCCAATCCACGCCGTCGCGATTGTGGCGCATCCACGCCTCCCAGAGCGGCGAGGCATCATCGAGATGGCGCAGCGCGCCCCAGCTGCCCCAGCGCGAGGCGGGCGCGATATCGAGATAGGCGGTGGCCTGCGTGCCCCCGGCCGCGCGCCAGCCCGCCATCACCCCGTCGATGATCTCCGGGATTTCCGGGGCGTGGGTCAGATCGGCCAGAAAACCGGTCAGCGCCGGATCGTCGCGCCCCTTTGGTCCCGCCACCAGGTGCGGCCCGGCCTCGTACATCACCAGCCGCAGGCCGTGCCGCGCCGCGACCTTCGCGTGATGCGGCCAGAGCCGGCCGGAGAGATCCGCGACATCGGCCCGGAGCATGGCGAGAGCCCGCTTTTTGGCGGTGCCATCGGCGATCCAGCCCCGCCAGTCGCCGAGATCCGCATCCGCGCCGACCTCGTGGCCGACATAGCCGGTGACGGCATAGGCGTCGAAGCTTTCGGCAGGAGGCCGGGCGCCTTGCGCCACCGCCAGCGGCGCGTCGAGCGCCGCCGCCTCCAGCCCCGGCCAATCGGTTTGCGTGGCAAGGACCCGCACCAGCCGCGTCCTTGCCTGCGCGCCAAAGACCTCGGCCCAGATGTCGGCGACCTGTGCTGCGCGCAGCCCCGCGAACTGCATCCACGCATCGCCGGGTGCATCCGCCCCCCAGAGATCGCGCGCGCGGGCCTGCGCCCAGCGCGCCTGCCCGAAACCGAAATTCCAGACCTCGTTCGACCATTCGGCATGGATTTTCAGGCGGGGATCGAGATGGTCGCGCAAATGGGTCGCAAAGCGCCGCACGTAATCATCATCGGCCATGTGCGGCAGCGTCACCCACGGATCGGCGCCGATCTCGTTGGCAAGCCGCGCCATCACCTCGACCGGAACGCCATCGGTCCAGCGCTGGTCGCCGGGGCGGGGCCGGTCCGCCCAATGGCGCTGCACGGCGCCGTTGGTCTGCATCCAGTCCATGAAGCGCAGCAGCCGCAGATCGGAGATCCGCGCCAGCCAGTCGGGGTTGAACAGCGCCCCCGCGCCCGCATGGGGCAGCCGGTCCTCGCGCACCACCGTGATATCGCGCAGCGGGTCGCCGGGGTCGATGGCGCGGATCTCGATCTCCACCGCGCCCGGCCCCGGCGCGTAGTCGAAGCGGATCTCACCGGGGGCGCGCGACACCGCGCGCCCCCGCCCGCCGACCGAGATCGCGCCCCGCCCCTCATGGCGCAGCACGTAGCGCCCCGACAGCGAGACCGCCGCCTCGGGCTGGTCGGTGAGGATCAGCGTGCCGACATGCGACACCTCATCGGGCAGCGACAGCAGCCGCCCGCCGGGCGCGACGTGGCCGCGCGCCGCCATCGCCTCGGCGTCCACGCCGCCCCACTGCCCCGACAGGTGGCCGATCCAGGGCCGCGAGGTCTTCATCAGGTCGAGAAACGGGTGCTGGGTCGACCAGTCGGAAATCCCGGCGAGGTTCATGCCCAGCGCCGGCGCGGCCCGCGCCGCGGAAGGGCCGCCCGCCAGCGCCGCCCACAGGGTCAACACCAGCCCCACCGCCCGCAGCCCGGCCCAGCGGCTCACAGCACGGTCCGCAGCGGCGGCGGCGCCGCGCGCGCGCGCGCCTGCGCGAGCGCCGCCTCGACCCGGCCCAGTATCGCGCCCGCCGCGAGAAAGGTCAGCGGCGTCAGCGTCGCGTTGGGCAGCAGGTCGACGAGGTTCATGCCGAGGATCACCGCCAGCGTCACCGTCGCCGCGCCGGGCGGCGCCCGGCCCGCGCCGATCCACAGCCGCAGCACCGGAAAGGCCAGAAGCCCGAACTCGGCCAGAAACCCGACCCAGCCGAACACCCCGATCACCACCAGCCAGCGCCCGTCGGTGACGGTGATCTCGCGCCCGCTTTCGCGGTCATAGAGCAGGTTGCGGCCCCAGATGCCCCAGCCGAAGACCGGCCGCTCCATCGCCCGCTCCAGCAGCACGTCCTCGTTGTCGAAGCGGAACCCGAGCGATTGCGCCCGGTCGGCGCTGATGTCGCCCGCCCATTCGAGCAGCCGCTCCTGCGGCACCAGATCCGCGCCCTTGAGCAGCGGGTAGCCCAGCGACAGCGCCGCCATCGCCGCCGCGCCCAGAAGCTGGACCCGGCGCGGCGCCAGAAGGATCGCGGGCGCCAGCAGCAGCACGTAAAGCAGCGGCGCCAGCGACTTGGCCAGCACCAGCACGACCATGAGCCCGGCGCCCGCGATCCAGAGCCCGACCGCGCGGCGCCCGCGCGCCTCGCGCGCGAGACCGAGCGCGGCCAGCACGGTCATCGCCACGAAGAACGCGACCCAGAGCCCGTGATAGAGAAACACGATGGGCCGGAAGCCGTCGCCGCGGACCATCTGGCTGAAGCTGTGCTGGAAATAGCCGTAGATCCACGTGTTGAGCTGCGGGCTGAGCCGGACCTCGATCAGGATCGGCAGCGTGTAGGCCAGCCCGCCCGCCACCAGCGCCCAGAGCAGCAGGCGGTGCTCCGCCTCGTCGCGCAGAAAGGCGCGCGCCATCAGGAACGGCACCGCCAGAAGCCATTGCTGGATCAGCAGCCCCGGGATCTCTATCACCCGCAGCGCCGGCAGGATCAGCGGCCCGAAGGCCAGCGGGTCGTCATTGCGCAGCACCGTCATCAGCGGCGACAGCACGAAGGCCGCGAGCGCCGCCTGCATCAGCGGATGCCGCGGCACGAGGTCGCCCGGCCCCAGCCGCCGCAGCGCGAGCGCCACGAAGAGCACCGACAGGCTCGGGATCGTGCTCTTGTTGAGAGAGGGCAGAAGCGGCGGGTCGAACTCCGCCGGCAAGGGCGGCAGGAGCAGGTACCCCGCCAGCAGGCTCGCCACCAAGGCCGTGCCGGGCCGCAGCCGCCGAAACAGCGCCAGCGTGACCAGCGGCCAGACCAGCAGGGCGATCGAGGCGATGACGTTCGGCATGGGCCCCCTGTTCAGCAAAGTGCCGCCCCACCTGGCAGGGTGGCGCGGCACGGCGATGGCATTGCCGTGGTCCCGGCAGGGCGGCGGCGCCTAGGCGCCGCGCCGTCCGGCGGCGGCCCCGGTCAGGAGCCGGTGCCGCGCATCACCACGCGCAGGGTGCGCCAGATCGTCCGCAGGTCGGTCATCGGCGACAGCGCGTGGTAGTAGCTGCGATCATAGGCGGCGCGCTGCACGAAGCTGGCCTCGTTGCGCACCGAGGTCTGCCAGAAGCCCGTGATGCCGGGCCGCAGGGCGTAATATTCGCTTCCGCCGTAATAGGCCTGCTGCGACGGCATGAAGGGGCGCGGCCCGACCAGCGCCATGTCGCCGCGCAGCACGTTGTAGAACTGTGGCAGCTCGTCGAGCGAGCTGCGGCGCAGGAACTGGCCGAGCCGGGTGACGCGCGGATCGTTGCGCAGCTTCTGGTGGTGCGCCCATTCGGCACGCGCCGCGGGGTCCGATTCCAGGTGCCGCTCGAGCGCGGCCTCGGCATCGGGCACCATGGTGCGGATCTTGAACATCGGAAAGATCCGGCCCCTGAGCCCGACGCGCGGCTGCACGTAGAACGGGCGGCCGCCATCCAGCGCGACCAGAGCGGCGATGATCGCGACCACCGCCGTCACCGGCAGAATCATGAGAATCGCCAGGGCGAGATCGGCCCAGCGCTTGGCGTGGCGACGGTAGAACCCCGAAGGATTCCGCGCGCGCCGCACCCGGTCGCCGCACCCCGATGCCGATGCCGACGCGCCACGCGACAATGCGCCGGCTCCAAAGCCTTGCCGTTCGGCCAGCCCGCTGTTCACAACCATGATCCTCATCATCACCCTCTTCGTCCTTGCCCTGCCCGGATCGGCCGCGGGTCGGGACGCCGCTGGGGACCGAAACTAGGGGCTCACCGGAAACCGGCAAAGTCCGCTGGCGCCCGACAACACAAAATCCGCCCATAAAGCGCCGTTATACCGACGCTTTTCCGCTCATCATCACGGCAGCCCGTCACGTCTGCGTGTCACGCGCCGTCGCGATTGAACGCTTTGGGGAGATCAGTTGCGTTCATACTTATGGTTTAGTCTGGCCATGGAAACGCCCCCTCTACTTATGCGCCGCCGCCCCTTCCAAAGGACGGCCCGGATCGTGACGACCGGGTCCTGAAGGTCACGCTTCGTGGCGAAATCGTGGCGAGAAGACAGCATTCCGGGGCATGTGCCACGCAGCCGAAACGATGCTTGCGAACGGGCCGTATTGTCGCGAATCGCCGCTCTGCCGGAGGCGAGGTGATTCGGGTTCGGGCCCCGCGGAGCAGCCCGATCGCGACCGTCGGCCGCCGCGATCCGCGTCCTTTTCGCGCGGCGGGTTGTGACGCCGCCCCGGCCCCGCCACATGAAAGCGATGACACGAGCCCCGCCGCCGGGCCAGCGAGACCGCGCCATGAAAACCCGCAAGAAATCCGACCTGCCCGAAAAGCTCTGCGCCCAATGCGCGCGCCCGTTCACATGGCGCAGGAAATGGGCCCGCGACTGGCCCTCCGTGCGCTACTGCTCCGAGCGCTGCAGGCGGCTGGCGCGCCGTGGCGCGGCGCCAGCCTTGCCTGCCACCCGCCCCCGCTGAAACCGCACCCCGCCGCCTGATCGGGTAAAGCCCGGCTCTTCGCCGCGCTTCGGCCTGTCATCCGGCACGGCTGTCCGGGGCGCCGGGCGGGAGGCCTTCAGACTTCGGACACGGCCAGCTCGAGCGACCTGGCGGCGTCTCGTATCGCGCCGGTCAGGCGGTCGCGGCCTTCGTCAAAGGGCTGGTCGGCCGGAAACAACAGGCTGATCCCCCGGTCGGCATCCGCCATCACCAGCGGCCTGACGGCTATTTCCTCGCGGTGGATGGCCTGCCGCCGGGCGAAAAGATCGGGAAGCACCGCCACCCCGGCGCCGGTGGCGGCCATCAGCACGATGGAATCGAGGCTCGTGCCCTCGTAGTCGTCCGACACGATGCCACCGCTGAGACCGGCGAGACCATAGACGATGCGCGCCAGCCGGTGCCCGGTATCCAGCGTCAGCAGGCGCTGGCCCGCCAGCTCGCCCGCGCCGACGCTGGCCAGCGCGGCGATCGGATGATCCGTCGAGACCGCCACCCAGAGCGGCTCCGTGAACAGGGGACGCTGCCAGGTATTGGGGTGATCTTCCGGCGTGGAAATGATCGCATCGAAGCGGCCGTTGCGGATCCCCTCGTCGAGTTGCAGGGTGTTCTCCTCGCGCACGACCACGCGCAGATCGGGCTGATCGCGATGCAGCGATCGCATCACCTGCGGCAGAAGATAGGGGCCGATCGACGGCAGCACGCCGAGCCGAAGCCGCCCGCCAAAGGGCAAGGCGGAGGTCATGATCCCGCGCAGGGTGTCCACCTCCGCGAGGATGCGCCGCGCGCGATGAACGAATTCGAGCCCCTTGGCCGTGGCGCGCGTGCCGCCGCGCCCCCGCTGGAAAAGCCGCACGCCAAGATCGGTCTCCACCGCGGCGATCTGGCTGGACAGGCTCGGCTGGCTCACATGCAAGGTCTCCGCCGCCAGCCCGAACCCGCCGAGCTGATGCACCGTGACGATGTATTCCATTTGGCGCAGCGTGGGTCTCACCCATAGCCTCAAGCTATCCGAAATCCGGTCATAAAGTATTTAAGCTATAGAAAAGAACGCGGCAATAAGCGCGGACCCGAATGGAGTTCGCGAATGTCTGCCGTCTTCGATACCTTGTCCGGCAACCTCATGGTGCCGACCATCCTGTTCTTCGTCCTCGGCCTGATCGCGGCGGTGGTCCGAAGCGACCTGTCCATCCCCGAGGGCGCCGCCAAGTTCATGTCGCTCTATCTTCTGCTGGCCATCGGCTTCAAAGGCGGGCACAGCCTCGCGGAGCACGGTTTGCGCGGTGACCTGCTCCTGGCGATCCTGGCGGGGCTGCTGTTGTCCTTCCTGATCCCGTTCCTCGCGTTCTTGCTGCTGCGCGTCATGACCCGGCTCGACCCGCTGAACGCGGCGGCGGTGGCGGGGCATTACGGCTCGATCTCGATCGTGACCTTCGTCGCCGCCTCCAGCCTGCTCGATCTGTCGGGCATCGCCTTCGACGGCTACATGGTCGCCGTCGCCGCGAGCATGGAGGTCCCGGCGATCCTCTCGGCGCTGTGGATCGCGCATCGCTATTCCGGGGATCGGACCACCGGTCGCGTGCCGGCCCGGGAGCTGTTCGCCAACGGATCGGTGGTGCTGCTGTCGGGGGCCTTCCTGATCGGCGCCGTGACGCAGGACAAGGGGATGGAGATGATCGCCCCCTTCGTGGTCACGCCCTTCACCGGCATTCTGTGTCTCTTTCTGCTCGACATGGGTCTTTCCGCCGGCCGGAGCCTGCTGAGCAATCGCCACATGCTCAATCCGGGGCTGTTCTCCTTCGGCCTGCTGATGCCGGTCATCGGGGCGCTGCTGGGCTGGGCGGCCGGCTCGGCGATCGGGTTGCAGACCGGAAGCCTTTTTTTGCTGATGGTCCTGTCCGCCTCCGCCTCCTACATCGCGGTCCCGGCGGCGATGCGCATCGCCCTGCCCAAGGCCGAATCCGGGATCTACCTGACGCTTTCGCTGGGCGTGACGTTCCCCTTCAACATCACGGTGGGCCTGCCGCTGTATCTCTGGCTGGCCGGTCTCGGCGGGTGATCCCGCCGCACCCGCCGCAAAGACCGCAAAGACCGCAGGCGCGACCCATCATCCCCGCGCCTGCCGCCACCCGGCACGGCGCCAGCTTTCCCGGCGGCGCGGCAGCGGCACGCCCTCTCCTGCCCCCTAGAGCGCCGGTCCCGCCATCTGGAACGCGACGGCCAGGACCGCGGCCCCGGCGAACATCTCGATGACCGGCAAGGCATAGGCGGCCCGCGCCCCCCCGAGGGAAAGTCGCGTGCCATGGCGGATGAACACGCTGCCCGCCGCCACGAGAATGGTGAGCGCGGCCGTGCCCAGGGACATCGCCAGCGTTCCGAGAACCCCCGCCGCGAGGATATCCATGTGCCAGGTCAGGACGAGCAGCAGGATCGCGCCCGAGCAGGGCCGGATGGCGATCCCGCAGATCAGCGCCGCCGCGTCGCGCAGGCCGCCCGCCTGCCGGACCTCTTCGACGCTCGGTCCATGGCGATGACCGCAACCGCAGCCGCCCGAATGGTCATGCGCCGCATGCGCGGCCATGGCGGGCGGGGCCCGCAGGCGCCACAGCCTGCGCCCCCCGCGAAGCGCGAGCCAGGCGCCGATGAGACCGATGGCGATGGCGCTGAGCGGCAGCATGACGGTTTCGGCCACACCGGTCATCTGGCCGCGGGTCCACCCCATGAGGAACAGCCCCGCGAGCACCAGAATGATCGCGGTGAGCGCCTGTCCGATCGCGGAGAAAAGCGAGATCAGCGACAGCCTGAGCAACGGCACCTGGCTGCTCACGCCATAGCCTCCGATCAGGAACTTGCCATGTCCCGGCCCCAGGGCGTGGACGAACCCATAGCCGAAGCACAGGCCCACAAGCGCGGCGATGGCCCCGGGCTCTCCGGCTCTCAGCGCGCGCAGACCGCCCGCCAGGGCGTTCTGGAGTTCGCGTTGCCAGCCCGCGGCCCAGCGGCCGACCTCATGGTCCAGGCCGGTCGCCAGCGCCCAGACCCCGGCCGCGACCAGCAGGAGGGGAAAGATCAGGAGAACGGGGCGCATGTCAGCACGAAACGATCGGCGAACATCACGCCGATATCGGGAAGATCGACCTGCTCGAACGGATCGGACGTCGCGTCGATCGCGGCAAGGCGGTCGGCATATTCCGCCTCGGCCGCGCCGTAATCGACCGCTTCGCGGTCGAGCGTGCAGCCCGTCCGGCCGGAAATGGCCGGGGCGACCGGCACATCATAGGCGACGAAATAGCTCGGATCATAGGCGCGCGCGATCACCGCGCCGTCGGTCATGTCGAGCGGCGCGGCAAGCGGGCGGACATGCGAGGTGACGACCCGCCCCTGCTCGAACCGGGCCCGGTGCATCACGGGCCCGTCCAGAACCACCGCTTCCCCTCCCTGCTCGAGATCGAAATCGCCCGGAAAACCCGCGGCCCAATCGACATCGTGCCCGGCATAGGCGTCGAGAGCCGCCTGCTCGGGCGTCCCATCGCCATCATTGTCGAGCCCGTTCTCCTCGATCAGCATCAGCGAATAGAATTCGTCATAGGCCCAGTCGATCCGAACCGCCGAAAGCTGGCCCTTTGCATCGAAGAGCAGCTCGAAGCCGGCATCGACGAACACGTGCGGATGGGCGCGGACCGCCGCACCCGCGCATGCGACCGAGAAGACAAGGCTGGAAAGAAGAGCGCGCATGATCATGGCCGCAATTAGGAGCAAGCCGACCGCGCCGGCAAGGCCGGAGTGTGGGATGCGCCGATTCATGCCAACGCACCAGCCGCCGCGTTCGGTTCTGGGGAGCAGGATTTGAACCTGCGCCCGGACTGCCGCCCGCCACGGCCTGAACCGCTCCCCCGGAGCGTTTCCGAGACGGCCTTGGCCCTTCAGGTTCTGCGCCTGACGGGCGGTCTTCATCTATGCCTGGGGAAATCTGGTTGCGGGAGCAGGATTTAAACCTGCGCCGGGGCTCCGCCCGTCGAGACCTGAAACGCTCCACTGGAGCGTTTCCGAGACGGCCTCGACCCTTCAGGTTATGAGCCTGACCGGCGGTCTTCATCGATGCTTGGGAAATCTGGTTGCGGGAGCAGGATTTGAACCTGCGCCGGGGCTCCGCCCGTC
>NZ_KK088653.1:0-57500 GCF_000600975.2 Limimaricola hongkongensis DSM 17492
CCCGATCCCATTCCGAACTCGGCCGTTAAGCGCCGTCGCGCTGATGGTACTGCGTCTCAAGACGTGGGAGAGTAAGTCACCGCCAGACCTAGAAAAGAACATCACAAACATTCTCTCTGAACGATGCAAAACATCCTGTCGCGGGATGGAGCAGCCCGGTAGCTCGTCAGGCTCATAACCTGAAGGTCGCAGGTTCAAATCCTGCTCCCGCAACCAATACCCCCACATCGACACCGCGCTCGTCAGGCTCATAACCTGAAGGGCCAAGGCCGTCTCGGAAACGCTCCAGTGGAGCGGTTCAGGCCGTGGCGGGCGGAGCCCAGGCGCAGGGGCCAATCGGCATTCCGCGACCAGTCCCCACACCGCCGCAATCCGACAAGACGCCGCCATGGCGGTTTTCTGCATTGGCCCGTGCCTCGTGCACAAAGGCGTACAGGACCACGGGCCGCCCCGACGAGCGGCCCGGCGCCGGGTCAGATGAAGGCGATGTCGTCGGCCAGCCCGCGAAGACCGTCCACGTCCTCGAGCAGGATCGAGCCCTTGCGGCCGAAATCGAACAGGACGCCCTCCTCGGTCACATCGGCAAAGCGCCGGATCACCTGGTTCTCCGACAGATCGCCCCGCCACAGATTGTCGTTGAGCACGAGCGTGTCGCGGCCTTCGAAGTCGCGGATGACGTCGTCGCCGTCCCGGCGGCCGAACACGAAACGATCGGCGCCGCCGCCGCCCTCGAGCAGGTCGTCGCCCCGGTTGCCGCGCAGCATGTCGCGCCCGGCCCCGCCGCGCAGCTCGTCATCGCCGCCCTGGCCCCAGATCCGGTCATTGCCGTCATGGCCGTTGAGGAAATCGCCGCCGCCGCCGCCCTTGACCTTGTCGTTGCCAAGACCGGCAAGAACGGTGTCCGCGCCGCCGCGGCCGATCAGCGTGTCGTTGCCGCCCAGGCCCGCGATCAGCTCGGCATTGCCGTCGCCCCTGAGCGTGTTGCGGCCATCGCCGCCCTGGATCAGCTCGCCGCCGGTGGCGTCGGTGAACAGGTCGGCCACCTTGATACGGCCCGGCTGCAGCGGGCCTTCGTCGATCACGCGGTCGCGGACCGGCTCGTCGATGACGGTCGAGAAGAACTCCTCGAACAGCGCGGTGTTGTTCTGCCCGGCGACGAAATCGGGCAGCGTGTCCCCCCCGAGCGGCAGCACGAACCCATCGTCGCCGTCGAGGATCTGGGTCTCGCGGCCGGCGCCCCAGCGCAGCGTGCCGAGATAGACATCCGCCTCGCCGTCATCGTCGTCGAACTCTTCCGACGGGTCCTCATGCGCCATCATGTCCTCGCCGTTCGCGAGGAAATGATAGGGCATGGGCATGTTGTCGATATCCGCGCCGGGCAGGATGTCGTCCTTGCGGGTCGAGGCGATCCTGTAGGAGGTAGAGGTGGCCGATACCCCCACCTCGATATGGATCGGGGCGACCTTGCCGCGGCCGATGAAGGCAAAGCCGTCATTTTCGTAGATGGGCATGCTCGAACTCTCGGTTGTGTTTGTTATTTCGAGTAAACTCCAAGTTTAAGATTGCGCAATATTAATGGCATGACCTTGTCGTTTTTTGGCATTCGCCCCGGCGCATGCGCCTTGCCGGGGCGGGCGGCGCGGACAGGGCCGAAAACCGCCGCCCGCCGCTGATGGCCCTGACATGCGCCGGCGACCGCCCCTATATTGCGGCCAACGCATCAAGGGAGCCCGACCGCGTGGCCTTCGATCCCACCCGCGCCGCCATCCGGTTCGGCACCGGCCTGTCGCCGCGCCTGCCGGCGCCAGACAGCACCGCCGCGATGCTGGCCGAGCTGCTGGCGCCGGACGAGATGGCGCGCCGCCATCCGATCCCGGCCTTTGCCGCCGCGCGGCCCGGTCTCGCCGAGTGGCGCGCGGCGCAGCGCGCGTTTCGGCAAGGCCGCGGCAAGCCGGGCGAGGCGGCGGCGCGCGGGGCCTATGACGCGCTGCGCCGCGATGCGGCCGCGCTGGGGCGGCGCGGCTTCATGGCCAGCCTCGCGCGCGGCATCGAGGCGCCGCAGGGCGGGCTGCGCGAGCGGCTGAGCTGGTTCTGGGCCGATCACTTCACGGTCCGGTCGCGCCAGCCCGCGACCCGGCACCTCGTCACCCCCTATGTCGAGGAGGCGATCCGCCCGCATGTTTCGGGGCGGTTCGAAACGATGCTGATCGCGGTGACGACGCATCCGATGATGCTTGGCTATCTCGACCAGAGCGGATCGGTCGGGCCGGGCAGCAAGGCCGCGCAACCGGGCGACGGGCTGAACGAGAACCTCGCGCGCGAGCTTCTGGAGCTGCACACGGTGGGGGTGGGCGGCCCCTATGCGCAGGCCGATGTGCGCGAGCTGGCCGAGCTTCTGACCGGGCTTGGCGCGGGGCCGCGCGGGATGCGCTATCGCCGCGACCGGGCCGAGCCGGGGGCCGAGACGGTGCTGGGCACGCGGTTCGACGCGGCGCCCCGGCTCGGGACGATCCACGACGCCCTGCGGATGCTGGCCCGGCACCCGGCCACGGCGGCGCATCTGGCGCGCAAGATCGCCGTGCATTTCGTGGCCGACGATCCCGACCCGGCGCTGGTCGCGGCGCTCGAGGCGGCATGGCGCGACAGCGATGGCGATCTCGGCGTGGTGACCGGCGCGCTGCTGGCGCATCCCGCCGCCTGGTCCTCCGCGCCGGGCAAGGTCAAGCCACCCTTCGATTTCGTGGTGTCGGGCCTGCGCGCGCTCGGCCTGCCGTCCGCGGCGCTGCGCGCCGACCGGCCACGGTGGATGAACCGGGTGTTGCGAGCGCCGCTGGAGCGGATGGGGCAGGGCTGGGAGCAGCCGCCCGGCCCCGATGGCTGGCCCGAGACGGCGGCGGCCTGGATCACGCCGCCGGGCATGGCCGGGCGGATCGACTGGGCGATGACCGCGCCGGAGGCGCTGATGGACCGGCTGCCGGACCCGCGCGATTTCGCGCGCGCGGCGCTCGGGGAGACGCTGCCCGAACCGGTCGCCTTCGCCGCCCGCGCCGCCGAAAGCCGGGCCGAGGCGATCGGCGTGGTGCTTTCGGCCCCCGCCTTCCAGAGGAGATGAGCATGACAGGCATCGATCGGCGCGGCGTGCTGCGCGGCGGGCTGGCGCTGGGATGTTCGGCGGCGGCGAGCCCGCTGATGACGCCGGTGGCCTTCGCGCGGGCGCCTTGGGACAACCGGCTCGTGGTGATCGTGCTGCGCGGCGCGATGGACGGGATCGACGCGATCCGCCCGGTCGGCGATCCGGCCTATGCCGCGCTGCGCCCGACCCTGTTGCGGGGCGGCGCGGCCACGGGGCCGGGGTTCTTCGCGCTGCACCCCGCGCTCGACCGGCTCGGGCCGATGTGGGCGCGCGGCGAATTCGGCGCGGTGCATGCCGTCTCCACCCCCTACCGCGACAAGCGCAGCCATTTCGACGGGCAGGACATCCTCGAGGCCGGCCTGCCGGGGCTGGGGGGCGGCACCGATGGCTGGCTCAACCGGATGCTGCAGGCGGTGCCGGGGCTGGGGGGCGAAACCGCCTATGCGGTCGGGCGCGAGCGGATGCTGATCCTGTCGGGCACCGCAACGGTGCAGCGCTGGTCGCCCGAGGCGCGGATGCGGCTGACCCCGCAGGGCCGCCGCCTGCTCGAGCTCGTCACCCATGACGACCCGCTGTTTCGCGACGCCACCGCCCGCGCCGCCGATCTGGTCGAGGTGCTGGCCCGCGAGACGGAAACGGACGGCCCGGCCATGCAGGGCGCCAGGCGGGTCGACGACCACGTGCAGCTGGCCCAGTTCGCCGCCGCCCGGCTGCGCGGCGACACCCGGATCGCCAGCTTTTCGATCAATGGCTGGGACACGCATGACCGGCAGGCGGCGGACCTGTCAAAGGCGCTGGAGCGTCTGGCCGACACGCTTCTGGCGCTGGAGTCGGGGCTTGGCGCGGCCTGGGGCAAGACGGCGGTGCTCTGCGTCACCGAGTTCGGCCGCACCGCGCGCGAGAACGGCACCGGCGGGACCGATCACGGCACCGGCGGCGCGATGCTGTTCGCCGGCGGCGCGCTGCGCGGGGGCCGTGTGCTGGGCGACTGGCCGGGCCTGTCGGAGGCCGATCTCTACGACCGCCGCGACCTGATGCCGACCCGCGACGTGCGCGCCCATGCGGGCTGGGTCATGCGCGGGCTGTTCGGGCTCGAGCGCGGGGTGATCGAGGGATCGGTGTTTCCGGGGCTCGACATGGGGGGCGATCCGGGGCTGGTGGCGTAGGGCGGCTGGGGAAACCGCGAGAGAGCGGGGGATCTTCCCGCACTTTTTACCGCTGTCAGATCAGGTCCAGCAAATACCGCCCATAGGCGTTCTTGCCGAACAGCGCGGCGCGGTCGCGCAGCGCGCTGGCGTCGATCCAGCCCTGCCCGTAGGCGACCTCGTCGGGGCTGCCGGTCTGCAGGCCCTGACGGCGCTCCAGCGTGCGCACGAAATTGCCCGCGTCGAGCAGGCTGTCATGCGTGCCGGTGTCGAGCCAGGCATAGCCGCGGCCCATCCGTTTGACCTGAAGCGCATCCTCGCCGAGATACATCTCCAGAAGCGAGGTGATCTCCAGCTCGCCGCGGGCCGAAGGCTCGACCCGGCGGGCGCGCTCGGGCGCGCTGCCATCGAGGAAATACAACCCCGTGACGGCATAGTTCGACGGCGGAACGGCGGGTTTCTCGATGATCGACCGGGCCCGGCCACCCTCGTCGAAATCGACCACGCCATAGCGCTCGGGATCGGCGACGTGATAGCCGAAGACGGTGCCGCCCGACGGCGCCGCATCGGCCTCGGCCAGAAGCTCGGGCAGGCCATGGCCGAAGAAGATGTTGTCGCCCAGGACCATCGCCGAGGCCGCGCCCGCGAGGAAATCCTCGGCCAGGATATAGGCCTGCGCCAGGCCGTCGGGGCTGGGCTGTTCGATATAGGTGAGCGCGATGCCCCACTGGCTGCCATCGCCCAGCATCCGCTCGAACTGGGCCCGGTCGTCGGGGGTGGTGATCATCGCGATCTCGCGGATGCCTGCCAGCATCAGCACGGTGATCGGGTAGTAGATCATCGGCTTGTCGAAGATCGGCAGAAGCTGCTTCGACACCCCTTGGGTGATCGGGTAGAGCCGCGTGCCCGAGCCGCCGGCGAGGATGATGCCCTTGCGGGCGCTGGTCCGGGTGGGAAGGGCGGCTGCGTTCATGAAAACCTCGGAATCGTCTCTGAATTGGGGGTATGGATCAGGCGCTGAAGGGGCTGGTCCAGTCGGCAAGGCGCGGGGCCACGGCGTCCTTGGCCGAGAGTGTCTCCTCGCCCGGCGCGACGCCCCAGTCGATGCCCAGATCGGGATCGTCCCAGGCCACGGCGCCGTCGCAGTCGGGCGCGTAGACGTCCGAGCATTTGTAGAGCAGCTCGACATCCGGCGTCAGCGTCGCAAAGCCGTGCAAGAAGCCCGCCGGGACCAGAAGCTGGCGGCCGTTCTCGGCCGAGAGGTCCACCGCGACATGCCGCCCATAGGTCGTCGATCCGCGCCGCGCATCGACCGCCACGTCGCGCACCGTGCCGCGCCCGACCCGGACCAGCTTGGCCTGCGCATGCGGCGGGCTCTGGTAATGCAGGCCGCGCACCGTGCCCCTCTGGGCCGAATAGGAATGGTTGTCCTGCACGAAGTCGATCTCGATGCCGTGGCCGCGCAGCGTCTCGCGGTTCCAGCTTTCCATGAACCAGCCGCGATCGTCGCCGAAGCGGCGCGGCTCGAGGATCAGCACGCCGGGCAGCGCGGTCTCGGTGATCTTCATGCGGTCTCTCCCAGATCGGTCAGAACCGCATCCAGCCCGGCGCGCCAGTCGGGGCGCGCGATGCCGAAGGCGGCGTGAATGGCGGCGCAATCGAGCCGCGAATTGAGCGGGCGCGGCGCGGGCGTCGGCCAGTCGGCGGTGGGGATCTCGCCGATCTCGCAACCGCGCCCGCCGCGCGCCATGATCTCGCGCGCAAAGCCCGCCCAGCTGGTGTCCGGCGCGCCCGCGAAGTGGAACGTGCCGCCCGGGGCGCCCTCGGCCATGGCGCGCGCCATCTTCAGCAATGCGGCGGCGATGTCGGCGGCGGGGGTCGGGCCGCCGATCTGGTCGGCCACGACGTTGAGGCGCGCGCGCTCGGCCCCGAGCCGCAGCATGGTCTTGGCGAAATTCGCGCCATGCGCCGAGAACACCCACGAGGTGCGCAGGATCGCGTGGCGCCCGCCTGCCGCGCGCACCGCCTCTTCGCCGTCGCGCTTGGTGCGCCCATAGGCCGAGAGCGGCGCGGTCGGGGCCGCCTCATCGCGCGCCGTCTCGCCGGAGCCGTCGAAGACGTAATCGGTCGAGACATGCAAAAACGGCAGCCCCGCCTTCGCGCAGAGCCGCGCCATTTCGTCCGGCGCCACGGCGTTGACGGCGCGCGCCGTCTCTTCCTCGGCCTCGGCGGCATCCACGGCGGTCCAGGCGGTGGCGTTGATCACCGCCTCCGCGCCCGCGATCCGCTCTGCCAGCGCCGGGGCGACGCTGGCCGGGTCCGACAGATCGGCCACCGCGCGGTCGATCACGTCGAGCTTGACGCCCGCCGCCTCCGCCTGCCGCGCGATCTCGGTGGCGACCTGACCCGAGCGTCCGAACAGCACGATCCGCATCAGCGCGCCCCCGACATCGTCTTCGTATCGGTTCCGAGCCTCTCGCCGACGCCATGGCGCGCCTGCAGCGGCCGCCACCAATCCTCGTTGTCGAGATACCATTCGACGGTGCGGCGCAGCCCCTCCTCGACCGTCACCGAAGGCCGCCAGCCCAGTTCGTCACGGATGCGGGTGGGGTCGATCGCGTAGCGTGCGTCATGGCCGGGGCGGTCGGCGACGAAGGCGATCTGGTCGACATAGGTGCCGCTGGCCTTGGGCCGGATCTCGTCCATGAGGCCGCAGATCATGCGCACCAGGTCGAGATTGGTCCGCTCGTTCTCGCCGCCGATATTGTAGCTGCGCCCCGGCGCGCCGCGCTCCAGAACGCATAGCAGCGCGTCGGCGTGATCCTCGACATAGAGCCAGTCGCGGATGTTCTCGCCCGCGCCGTAGATCGGCAGTTCCTTGCCCGCCAGCGCGTTGAGGATCACCACCGGCACCAGCTTTTCGGGAAAGTGGTAGGGGCCGTAATTGTTCGAGCAGTTGGTGAGCACCACCGGCAGGCCATAGGTCTCGTGCCAGGCGCGCACCAGGTGGTCGGAGGCCGCCTTCGACGCCGAATAGGGCGAGCGCGGATCGTAGGGCGTGGCTTCGGTGAACTTCACCTGCGGGTCCATCGGCAGCGAGCCGAACACCTCGTCGGTCGAGATGTGATGGAAGCGGAAGCTTTCGGGACGGCCCCGCCCGACCCAGTGGGCCCGCGCGGCTTCGAGCATGTTGTAGGTGCCGGTGATGTTGGTCTCGACGAAATCGCCCGGCCCGTCGATCGAGCGGTCGACATGGCTTTCGGCGGCGAGATGCATCACCGCGTCGGGCGCATGTTCGGCAAAGATCCGGTCGAGCGCCGCGCGGTCGCGGATATCGGCCTCTTCGAAGGCATAGAGCGGGCTGTTCGACACCTGCGCCACGTTGTCGAGACAGGCGGCATAGGTCAGCACGTCGAGATTGACGACCGAATGCCCCCGCGCGACGGCGAGCCGCACCACCGCCGAACCGATGAACCCGGCGCCGCCGGTGACGAGGAGTTTCATGTTTCGTCTGTGCCAGCCGGGACACCACGGCGGCCGCAAAAGCCGGGGATTGCGGCATTGTCCATGGACGACGCCGCTCCGTGCCGGCCCGGCGATCGGTAGCTGACGGGGCCCACGGTCCGGCAGGGACCGCGCGTGATCGGCGTCGGGCCGCCACGCCCGGGGTTCTCCATTCGCATCTGTCTTTTCCTCTTGTCCGGCCGTTCCTTTTGAATCGGCTGTAATCAGGGCTTTCCAGTTTTCGAACCCAAAGCATAAGGACCACTGCCAAGGCGATGGCCGAAAGGAACACCATCGGCCGACGCGCCGCCATTGTGTTGCGGGTGGGTTTTATGCCGGTCTGATCACTGATCTGACCGCCGGGTCCGGCCGTCTTGGCTGTCGCCCAGATATCCTTCGACCGCTTGAATATTGACGCGCATTTCTGGGTGCCAATCCAAAAGGTTCTCCCGCTTGCGAAGTTTCAAGATGGTGGCCGTGCGATCTTTGAGCATTGAGCCGTGCAACAGGTTCAAGAAAGCCCAAATTTCTTCAGACGCGCGGGGCGGCGGTCATCAGCAACTGCGCAAGTACATCGTGGAGTTTTGCCGAAACGCTACCTACCCCGGCGCCAGACCGGCATCGCGCAGCGCTTCGGCATCGGGCAGGTCGCGCAGATCCTCGAGGTCGAAGGTGGCGAGAAAGCCCGGCGTGGTGACGTAGCTGTGGGGCGCGCCGCGGCGCGGCGCCCGCGGCCCCGGCGCGATCAGATCCCGCGCCGCCAGCCGGCCGATCAGATCGCGGGACACCTCGTGCCCGAAGATCTCCCCGAGCCCGTCACGCGTGATCGGCTGGTGATAGGCGATGGCGGCGAGCACCGAAAGATCGCGGTCCGACAGGCCGATCTCCCGGTCCCCGACACCGGCGGCGGCGCGGATCGCCGCCCCGTAGGCGGGCCGGGTGCGCAGCATCCAGGCCCCGCCCACCCGCGTCACCTCATAGGGCCGGTCGGCCAGCTCCGCGGCGAGATCGTCGATCAGCAGGTCGATCGGCGCCCCCTGCCCCACGACGCGCGCCAGATCGGCGCGCGGCACCGGCTTGGCGCTGGCGAACAGCACCGCCTCGATCCGCCGCATCCATTCGCGCCAGCGCAGCTCGCGCGGCAGCTCGGACAGCTCGCGGTCGATGCCGTCCCGCGCCATGCTCAGAGCCCGTAAAGCCGGAAACTGTCGCGCCCGGTCAGCTCGCGCAGCGCGCCCAAGCTCACCAGCCGGTCGCAAAGCCGCCGCGCCGCGCGATCCGACATCATCGGGCGCAGCGCGGCGGGCGCCAGCGCGTCATGGGTCAGGAACAGCGCGACCGCCTCCCCGGCCCGCCGCGCCCGCAGCTTCGGCGCCACGGCGCGCAGCCGCGCGGCGCCGCGCGTCAGCTCCTGCGCCAGACCGGCCGCCCGCGCGGCCGCCAGCGCCACCGCCCGGTGGCAGGCATGCCGCAGCTCCTCGCCGTCGCGGCGCAGGTCGCGCGGCGCCAGCTCCGTCGCCAGCAGCGGCACGATCCGGTCCCAGCCAAGCGCCCTGGCCAGCGCCGCATCGGCGAGGATCAGCGCCGCCGTCTCGGCGCGGGGGGCCTCGGTGAGCACCGTCTCCAGCATCCCCGCCGCCCGCGCCACGGGCGGCCCCGACCGCATCAGCCCCGGCGCGACCACATCCGACGCGGCCCCGGGCAGCCCGGGCAGCCCGGGCGCCAGCGCGCGCAGCGTCAGCGGCCGTGTCACCGCGCGCCGCCAGGCCCGGTAGATTTCGCCGGCGGGGCCGGGCCGGTCGCCCGGCCGCGCCAGATGCAGCGCGTCGCGCAGATCCGGCAGACCCTCCCTGCGCCCCGAGATCCCGGCATTCGCCGTGGCCGCCCCGAGCGCCAGCCGGTCGCGCCACAGCGCCAGTGGCAGGTCGGGCCGGGCCATCACCATGTGCAGATGCGCCAGCGCCGCCCCGGCCCGAAACGCCGCCTCCTCGGCGGTCGCGTCATCGCCCCCGCCCTTCCCTGCGCCCCCGCCCGCCCAGCCGGGCGCGGCGGGCCAGTCGAAGGCGGAAAGATCGGAAGGCAAAGGCGCGGGCATGCCCCGAGCGCTATGCCGGGGCGGCGCTTTTGTCCAGATCGGAGCGCCTTGACCGCCGCGCTGTCCGGCGCCCCACCGCGTCCGATAATCTTGGCTTATCGGACGCGGTGGCGTTACACCGGGCCGCATGTCGAACCCGCCCGACCCCCCCGCCCCGATTGCCCTGCCCGCCGAACTCGCGGGCTCGGGCACGCTCGACCGGCTCGTCGACCGCGCGCGCGGCTATGCCGACCACGCCGTCTCCGGCAACACCCGCCTCGCCTATGGCCGCGACTGGGCCGCCTTTGCCCGCTGGTGCCGGATCAAGGGCGCCGACCCGCTGCCGCCCTCGCCCGAGCTGGTCGGGCTCTACATCGCCGATCTCGCGGCGCCGTCGGGCAAGACCCGCGCCCTCTCGGTCGCCTCGATCGAACGCCGCCTGGCGGGGCTGTGCTGGAACTATGCGCAGCGCGGGGACCGGCTCGACCGGCGCGACCGGCACATCGCGTCGGTTCTCGCGGGCATCCGCCGCCGCCACGCCCGGCCGCCCATGCGCAAGGACGCGATCGGCCCCGACGATCTGCGCGCGATGCTCGCCACGCTCGGCCACGACCTGCGGGGCCTGCGCGACCGGGCGATGCTGCTGACGGGGTTCGCGGGCGCGTTGCGGCGTTCGGAGGTCGTCGGTCTGGACCGGGACCGGGACGACACCATCGACGGCGCCGGCTGGATCGAGCTTCTCGACCAAGGCGCGCTGGTGACCCTGCGCGGCAAGACCGGCTGGCGCGAGATCGAGATCGCGCGCGGCTCGAGCGACCGGACCTGCCCGGTGCACGCGCTCGAACAATGGCTGCACTTCGCAAAGATCGAAACCGGCCCGCTGTTCACCGGCATCTCGCGCGATGGCCGCCGCGCGCTGCCGCGCCGTCTCAACGACCGTCACGTCGCGCGGCTGGTGCAGCGCACGGCGCTGGCCGCCGGGCTTCGGCCCGAGCTGCCCGAGGCCGAGCGCCGGGCGCTGTTCGCCGGCCATTCGCTGCGCGCGGGTCTGGCGACCTCGGCGGAGATCGACGAGCGCCACGTGCAAAAGCACCTGGGCCACGCCTCCGCCGAGATGACCCGGCGCTACCAGCGCAGTCGGGACCGGTTCAAAGTGAACCTGACCAAGGCGGCGGGGTTGTGAGACCTTGCTGAAAGCTTCGACGTCTTGGAAATCCAAGAGGCTCACTGAATAGCCCCGTGTCTTGTGGACGCCTTCTTCGCTAATTTTGAGGCAAGGAGGCCATGATGAGCAGCAGCAAGTTCAGCGACGAGTTCAAGCGGGACGCGGTCGCGCAGATCACCGAGCGAGGCTACCCGGTCAGGGAGGTGTCGCAGCGGCTTGGGGTCAGCCCGTATTCGCTCTACGCTTGGAAGAAGAAGTTCGCGAAGAACTCTTCGGGCGAGGTGGAGAAGGACACCGAGATCCGGCGCCTCAAGAAGGAGCTGGCGCGGATTTCGGAGGAGCGCGACATCTTAAAAAAGGGCGAGCCATTGTCCGCCATCGGTCCGAGGACGATGGCGAGCGCGTATTTCGCCAGGGATGCAAAGTGAGATACGCGTTCGTGGCCGAGCATCGCAGCCAGTTCTCCGTGTGGGCGATGTGTCGGTGCCTGCGCATCCAGCCGAGCGGCTTCTATGCTTGGCTGAAGGCGCCGTTGAGCAAACGCGCTCGGGAGGACAAACGGCAGATTGAGCTTCGGAAGGAAGCGTGGGTCGAGAGCGGTAAGGTCTATGGGCAGCGGAAGTTGCACGATGACTTGGTCGAACAGGGCGAAAGCATCTGCCTGAACCGCGTCTCCCGCCTGACCAAGCTGGCCGGGATTTCGGCGCAGATCGGCTACAAGCGCCGCCCTGGCAAGTATGGCGGCAAGCCGTCGATCGTGGTCGACAACACCCTGGATCGGCAATTTGATGTCGAGGCTCCAGATACGGTCTGGGTCACCGACATCACCTACATCCGGACGCAGGAAGGCTTCGCTTACCTCGCTGTGGTGATTGATCTCTTCTCTCGGCGCGTGGTCGGATGGTCCATGCAGTCGCGCCAGGCGACCGACGTCGTCCTCCAGGCTCTGCTCATGGCCATATGGCGGAGGAAGCCGAAGGCTAAGGTGCTGATCCACTCCGATCAGGGAAGTCAGTTCACCAGCATGGACTGGGCCGCTTTCCTAAAAGCCCACGACCTTGAGCATTCCATGAGCCGTCGAGGCAACTGCCATGACAATGCCGTCGCAGAGAGCTTCTTCAACCTGCTCAAGCGCGAGCGGATCAGGCGCCGGACCTACCGGACGCGCGAGGAAGCCCGCCGGGACGTGTTCGACTAAATCGAGATGTTCTACAACCCGAAGCGCAAGCACGCGCGGAACGGAATGCTGTCGCCCCTCGACTTCGAGTGGCAGCAGAAACTGAGGCACGAGGGCGTCTAAGAAACGCGGGGCTATTCACTCCATGAGCGTTCCGCTGACGTATTCCGGGCCGCTGTCGACTTGAATTACCATGGGTGCGCCGCGCCATTCGATGATCTGGTTCAGCGCGCGCACGACCCGTTCAGCCGGTAGCGAAAAGTCCACCTCTATGCCCAGACCCTCTCGGTTAGAATCATCCAAGACTTTCAGTAGCCGGAACTAGCGGCCGTCCTCCAGACGATCCGCCATGAAATCCATCGACCAGACCTCGTTTGGCACTTCTAAAACCGCCAGTTCGTCCGGCTTCTCCCGCTTCAGACGCTTGCGTGGCTTTATACGCAGGTTCAGCTCCAGCTCGCAGTAGATCCAGTAGACACGCTTGTGGTTCAAGGGTGGCCTTGGACATTGCGCAGATACAGAAAGCATAGGCCGAAGCCCTAGGTCTTCTTCGCTGTCGTCAGCCCAAGGAGCAGGTCGGATCACTTTTTTCCGAGCGCCTCCTTCAGCAGGTCGTTCTGCATGCTGACGTCCGCGTACATGCGATTCAGCCGCCGGTTCTCCTCGGCCATCGCCTTCATCTCGCTGATAAGGTTGGCGTCCATGCCGCCATACTTCGCCCACCACTTGTACAGCGTAGCGCTGCTCATCCCGTGCTCGCGGCACAGCTAGGACACCGACACACCGCCCTCCATCTGGCGCAGTACACCCAGGATCTGGACCTCAGTGAATCGTGTCTTCTTCATCGGAATCTCCTCGTTCATCCTGCCGAGAAAATTCTACTTCCGCATCCCCTTAAGATCGGGGGGATTACCCCATGCCACTCACCCTCACCTTGATGCCGGTGCTGTCGATCAGTAGATTCAGCGGCCCTTCGACCCGCGGCAAGAGATGTCCACAGCGAGAATCCTCTGCCGCCAGCCAAGCGTGCTGAAATCCGGTACGGTCCAGTCGAGGTCAACCAGACGCAGAAGGCTTTCCACGAAGCCTGTTGTCTACCAGAGGGCCAAGCCGAACAGAACTTTCAGTGCCAAACACGCCTGGATCGCGGCGTCGTTGAATTGCGGTTGCCAGTAGGCGGCGGCACCCAGACCATATTCGGACCGAACCAGACCGTAAGGTAGCCCCGCTGCTTCAAGGCTTCGTTGTAGATCGGCCAGTTTCTTGACTTGTAGCTCGGCGGAATAGGGCTGCTCATGCGCCCCGGCTACCATGCTGGATTTACGAGATGAATACTATCACAGCCTTCGCGCAATAAATCCTATCTAATATGCCAAAACACCAAGTCTTCCATTTACACTGGCTGCAAATCCAAACTCTTCATCCCGAACAAGCTTCCGCCAAGCATACTTGGAGGATTCAGAATATGAAATATCATCCACCACGATCATAGCTTTGGAGCTTAGCCACCCTTTCAGGTTCTTGTGCCCCCTAAGAATACTGTCCGCATCATGCTTGGCATCTATAAAAGCAAAGTCGACATTAGAGTCAGCGCTCAGGTGCGAATTGAAGTAATTAAAATCAGCATTTATTACTCGGCTTTTCGGACATATTAATGAAACCGAATCCCTAGCAATATCTGCATACTGAGCGATTTCAAAAGAAAAAAGAATCCCGCCGCAACTTCGAGCAGCGGCGGCGAGATACATAGACGATACTCCAAACCCGGAGCCAGCTTCCACAAGCAAGTGTGCCTTCGACATGGAGGCAAGAAGGTAAAGGACTTTTCCGTAAGAAGGGGGTAATGAAATTATCTTTGATCGAACAGATTTTGGACCGCCCCCCCCACTTTTTGCTTGGTAAGAGGAATGCAAATTTTGGGCTGGCATATCATTTAGTTCAGAGCGCCGCCTCGATATTTCGGGCAAGAGAGGGTTCTTAGGTGATCCATGAATAGCATCAATAAATTTAGATCGACTCCACCTCTCCGATCGGCACCTATTAAAAAATACATCAAACTTTGCGTCGACCGATTTATTCATACCCCCTCCTGCGCGCTTGAAATATAGCCTACGTTTTTTTGACCTTCCCCCTGAATTCAGGCAGAATTTCGAAGGGCGCAGCCTCCAAAATGGCGCCCACATCTACTTCCCCTACTGGAGTAAAGTCATCTGGATTGAATGACTCATGGTTAACCTTCGAAAGATTGCTGAGGTCGACTGGCACAGGGGGATTATTAACTCCGACAGATGCATAATAATCGGCAAACTTCACTCCATCACCGTGTATTTGCCGATCGGCCTGACTGACCGTAGCCAAACAAGCTGGAATACCATAGGCATTTGCGATAATGACCCCATGCAGAGAGGTAGATACGATACGCTCACAAGAAAGCATTTCATCAATAAATTCCTCAATTTCAGAGTACCCAACCCTCTTGATGGGAATTAATTTAATACCCGGATCAACATCCAAATCAGACTCCTCATGTGTGAAATGAAGAATTAGTCCTGTCCGAAACTTCTTTGAAACAGTGGGGGCGTAGATAAGGGGGAGAATCCAAGCAGCATCTCCGTAAACTTCCGGACAAGTTCCACCGTTTTGAAGGACTAAGTTTCTAGTATGGGGCCCTCTAACACTATGATAATGTGCCTGTGGATGGAGCGCATCACTACTATGAGGAGATCCGCTTCCCCAAACCGGTGTTCCTTCTCGGGCGAACTTGATAACCGAGCCGATCGCACACATTCCATCACCAGCAGGCGCATACATCGGAGGTTTTCCGGTCAATTTCTCTACAATATAGGGGTTAATTATATCCCCCAAGTTTCCTGGGTAAGGCTCTTCCCACCAGAAGAGTTTGACACGATCCTCATCTGGTACGCCCGCCGCCTCCGCCCGGCGATCCAAGTCGTACCTAAAACATCTGCTTTTGAAAAAAGCTATAAGCTTTTCGTCGCCACTGCTCAAAACTTCCTGAAAAATTTCATCTGCCCGCTTCCACTTTCGCTCTTCTAAAGCCCTCAATAGCTTGAAGCGCAGAACTTGAGACGCGAGATAATCACTCTCCGATCCACGCTTCAATTCCGCCTTGAGCTGCGCCTCTTCGCCATACTTCTTCAAAAGATTCAGAAGCTTTGCATAGCTTTCCACATCCTTAGGGTTTATCGCAACAAGATGCCGCAGAAGAAATATGACTTGCTCCTTTTTTCCTTGACGAGCGGCTTTTGAAATTAGTTCACGAAGAACTGTTTTTTGTGTCTCCGACTCCAGTGCACGCGGCTGATGCTGAAGAACCTTACGCTTAAATTCTTTAACGTTCCCGCTATCTCCATGTCTAAAAAGAGCTTCGGGTTTCTTCTCGTCACCTGGCTTAGCAATATCCTGCGGTGACAGAAGAAGCAGCCTTGGCATAGCCGAGGATGTTCGAAAAGCTTCTTCAAGTACGAAATCATCAGTAAATTCACCTTCCGTACCTCTCTCAATTTTCACAGCATCGTCTAGAAAATGTATTGTGGTAGAGGTATACTTAAAGAGAAGATATCCGGGATGAAAACTACGAGAAAGGCTGCTTGAATTGAATTGAGGAAGATACTTGAAATTCCTCATAAAGAGGGCAATGTCAAAATCGCCAACAGCAAGGCCGTTGATATTCTTCAGCAAATCCGTATCCACATCCACCCACATGATAGATGATTTATGTTTCTCCAGCATTTCACGGTAGAAAGATATTTTTCTTCTACAAATAGAAGACCAGCTCTCGCCTTCCTGCGTTTCAATCCGCACGATATCATGAGCTACCCCCAGACTATCGCATTTCTCACGCAACTCACCCGCTTTTTCTTCGTAGTAGGCAGCCCCTCCATAATAGCTTACTAGCGTAAGTTTTTCACCCCCATGAGGGGATCCAGAGCCATAGGCATTTCTTTTGACAGGAGTACTTTTCTTGTAGATCTTTCCGCCAATCTCCCTCCTAAAAAAGTCATATTTCTTTTTAATTTCCATCATACATCCACCATCCAGATCATTTATATCTTCAATCGAACTTCTCATCAAATAACACAATCTCTTACAGGCATTTCAGCCGATGATTGCGCCATACAGATCTAAAATCGAGCGGCCACGCATCGAATTATAGGTATTTTTCTTGCACACGAAACGGCGCAGAACTTATCAACTTCTCACAATCTACAGGTCGCGCTGGATTATGCGTGCATCTAGAAAAAAGAGACGCATCTATTTCACTTTCGGATGCCAAGTTCAATGGAGAAATTTTCTCGATGCCAACACTCATGGCGTAATCCATAAACTTCATTCCGTCACCATGAATTTGCTGCGGCGAGTTGGTGTCTATAGCCCAGCAAGCAGGAATTCCATATGCGTTAGCTATTATAAGCCCATGAAGTGACGTTGAGACAATGGCCTCGCAAGAGTTCACTTCATCCAGAAATCTTTCAACTTCGCCAATCGACCCACGGATAATATCTATCTCTCGCACCCCCGGCCCAACACTTATACGCCTAGATGCATGAGCAAAATGTCGTATTATTCCAACTTTATGAGTCTTACCCAAGTTCTTGCCGGGATATATTTTTGGCAGAATCCAAGCCGGGTCGCCATACACTTCTGGGCAGTCTGCTCCAGCTTGAAGTACAAGTCGCCGAGTTAATGGCCCTCTGACTGCACGAAAGTCGCAGCTAGTATCAATCCTCTGGCTGGCTGCCGCTGCTCCTGCCCCCCACACCGTATCACCTTGGCGCGCAAATTTAATAATAGATCCCACCGACAGAACACGCGGAGATTTCTTGGTATAGCGAGGTGGCACACCTGTAAGAGCTCGAACTATGTAGGGACCAATGATATCCCCCAAGTTGCCTGGGAAAGGTTGCTCCCACCACATCATTGGAACCCGCTCATCCGCGCTGCATCCTAAGAGAAGAGCCTCACGATCAAATCCATATCTGTATTCTCGACTTTTTATAAAAGAAACATCATCAGAGCCACCTTCACTCAGAATCTTTGCGGATATTGACGCTGCTGCATCAAACTCTCCATTTGAACTACGCCTATCAAACTCAGAGCGAAGAGCGGCCATTCTCAAGTTAGGATTCTTTTTTGCTAAGTCGAAATGATAGAGAAACTTCTTATTCTCTCCGAGACGTGCATAGAGTGACAGAAGACGAACTAACGAATCAGCGTCATCAGGCATGACTTGCCTAATACGCTTATAGAATGAGGTTGCGTCTCGTAGTTCACCGCGTTTCATCGCGGCTTTGGCTGCCTCTTGTAGAACTGGAAGCTGACGGCTAGCTTCCAGTGTCCGCGCTTGATGTTGGTCTACCACCTGACTTACGCTAGACACGTGGCCACTATCTAGATGTTGAAAAAATTTTCCCTTTACAACCCTCGAGGACCCTCTTGAATCAATTGCGTCTGGAGGGAAAATTTGGAAGGAGAGATTCTCAGGAAAGGTGAGTAAACTTTCCTGAAGGACATAGTCGTCTGTGGCATTTTGAGACGTTTCAGAATCTACACGGAGCATATGCGCAATGAAGCGGCTGGTCTTTTCTGTTTTTCCTAACAACAAGTACCCTGGATGCAATAGCCTTGAGTACTTTAATGGATCAAACTCCGGGAGATAAGAAAAGTTTCGCAAGAAAGCGCCTAGGTCCACATTTGAGCCAAGCATAGAACTCGGATCTTCAAGAACTACGCTATCCGCATCTATCCAGAAAATTGGGCGATCATGCCGATAGTATTGAGCCGCATAGTAAGAAATTTTCTTCCGACACACATTCTTCCAGTCCATATCTTCTTCTGGAAGAAACTCGCAGATTTGGTAATCTAAACCCAATTCGGAAAGTTTTTGCGCCAGCCTCTCTGCGCACTCTTTATAATAAACAGGTCCAGAAAAGAAACTGACATAAATGGGAGATTTCTTACAGGTAAGTTTTGAAAATGCCGGCACAAATCTACCAGCGAAAGTCATAGAATCACTCCAACTGGAGTTCACATCAGAGAGCTTGTGGGGTCGAGACCAATCAAGATGATTCAAACCAATAACGCCTGAAGAATCCCTGAATATCTCGTACTCTGCCAAAACAGCATTACCCTGCTTGAGCGAGGTAATTCGCAACATACTCGCCCCTTGCATGTAAGCAGACAATATATTTGAAACGGGCATCTCATAGCCACCCGGCTTTTCTATAAAATTATCTAACTGATAAGTGGCATCTCCCTCAGGACTCACCCAATCTCCACCTATGATAACTGCATCAGGCTCTTCCAGTAGAACTCTACTTTCCCCTTTGGGGAGAGATCGAGTGAGTTCAGAAGAAACACCTTCACCGGCCGGGTTTTGAAGAGACGCGTCACCTCGTGCAGCCTCCAAAGAAAACTTGGATATGTAGGAAAGCCACTTTCTTTGAAATTCAGCCTGCGCATCGACCCCAGCATCAGACAGCACTTCACCGTTTTTTCTCAGAACCTTGCGATTGGCGTCAGCCACTTCATCTCGAAAAGATTTATCGAAAGACTGAAAGTACAATACATCTTCTGCGCGGGTCCATTCAGAGGTAAGAACTTGACCTCTTTGCGCCAAGAATCTTAGTAGAAAATCAAAGTCCTCGGCCCAGTTGAGACCCGTATCAAATCCGGTATTTCGAAAGCTCTCTACTGGACCAGCGAGGGATTGCAGCTGAATAGTACGAGGGCCCTCGAGCTCATTGTACAGGTCAGAAATGGAATCAATTCTTCGACCTCTGAAAACTCTTTTTACGTGAATTCTGGACACTTGACATGCCGTGTAAGGAGTAGAAATGAGCCAAGGCCTTGATGCCTGGGATGTCTCTAGCTCCGCCAATGCCATATTCAGATTATATATCCGACCTGGACCATATAAGTCATCTATATCTAGCCACGTAACATATCGTGTATCGACCACCTCTAAAGCTGCTTGGCGGGCCGCGCCACGACCTTTGTTCACGTCATGATCGACAATTTTGCAAACTACACCTATAGCCTCAAAACGGCTGCATGCTTCGCAAAGGTGTTTTCCTGTCTCATCAGTAGAGCCGTCATTGACGAATATAACGGCATTAGGCCTTTCAGTCTGACTTAGTATACACTCTACAAATTGCCGGACCAGCATTTTACCGTTGAAAACGGGCGCAATGACGGAAATTGACATGTAAGACCTACAGGGATAGAGAATGGGCATCCGAACGCATTTGAAACCGATACTTCAAAGCACTGGGCTTCTCGTGGCAGAATCCTGCGCTGGTCGCAACTAGAACTCGACAACGCTCAGATTCTTGCACGGAGCTAGGCTCCCGACTCATTGAGTTTCAGATCCAGAAGATGACGGTTACTGCGAGAGTGACAGCGGACAGGAAGACTTCGGGACATCTATCGTAGCGAGTGGCGACGCGTCTCCAGTCCTTGAGCCTGCCGAACATGATCTCGATGCGGTTGCGACGCTTGTCGTGTTTCGCCAATGTGTCACGGGACTTCCGGCCCGGGATGCAGGGCTTGATACCCTTGTCCTTCAGGGCTTCGCGAAACCAGCTGGCGTAATTGTATAGCCCCACAAAGAGGCGGTACGATATCTTCTGCTGAAATGGAGACGGTATGGGGCAGGTTCTACACAGCAGCGCCCGAACGACAGCGGCAGTTCGTCGAGCAATCCAAGGTAGTGAAGAGAGCGTAAGGCAGCCTCCCCGGTGAGCTGCTCCCCTCGCGATCCCTCAGTCTGATGTAGAGTTTGCTCAATTGCGAAGGAGCAGACGATGCGAAAGAGCCGCTTCACCGAGGCGCAGATCATTGGGATGATCAAGGAGCAGGAAGCCGGGATGCCAACTGCCGAAGTCTGTCGCCGTCATGGGCTCAGCCCGGCGACGTTCTACAAGCTGAAGGCCCGGTATGGCGGCATGGAAGTGTCCGAGGCCGCGAAGCTGAAGGCGCTGGCGGATGAGAATGCCAAGCTCAAGCGCCTGCTGGCCGATACCATGCTGGACAACGTGGTTCTGAAAGACCTGCTGGGAAAGAACTGACGACATTGACCAGGCGGCGAGAAGCAGCGCTGCGGGCGATGCGGGATCACAAGATCTCGCAACGCCGTGCCTGCCAGCTTGTCGGTGTCGATCCCAAGACAGTCCGGCGCCCACGCCCCCCGGACTGCCTCGAGATCCGCAAGGAGATGCAGGAGATCGCCGGGAAGCGGCGTCGGTTCGGCTACCGCCGGATCGGCATCTTGCTGGAACGCAAAGGCACGATCATGAACCACAAGAAGCTGTATCGGCTCTACCGCGAGGAAGGGCTGTCGGTGAAGCGACGATGTGGCCGCAAGCGGGCTCGAGGCACGCGCACGCCGAGGCCGGAGGCGGCGCATCCCAATGCCCGCTGGTCGCTCGACTTCCTGTCGGACAGCTTCGGCGCCTCACGCAAGTTCCGCATTCTCGCGGTGATCGACGATTGCTGCCGCGAGAACCTGTGCCTGATCGCCGACACCAGCATCTCGGGTGCCCGTGTGGCCCGCGAGCTGGACGCGCTGGTGCGGATCTACGGGAAGCCCGCTTGCATTGTCAGCGACAACGGAACGGAGTTCACCAGCCGGGCCATTCTGAAATGGGCCGATCAGAACGCGGTGCCCTGGCACTATATCGACCCCGGAAAGCCGCAGCAGAATGCCTTCATCGAGTCATGCAACGGCAGCGTGCGCGACGAGCTGCTGAACGAGGAGATCTTCGACACCCTGGACGATGCCCGGCGAAAGCTGGCCCTCTGGCGCTACGACTACAACGCCGTCAGGCCGCACTCCTCACTCGGGAACCAGACGCCGCTGGAAGCGCGCCGGGCGCTTGAGCAATTTGAAGGCGCCGCCCCAGGTACGCTTGCCCGAACGACCAGTCCAACTACCAATCTCAAACCCGCAAACTCTCGTTATGACCGAGGGACCGGCGGGGAGCAACTCACCGGCGCTACGGGATCAATCCGACGACGGTGCAGAAAGAGCGCAAGCGCTCCTCCACGGCCGACCTGCCGATGGGGCCCTCGGATCCCCGCTCGACGGTACTGACCCCTGAGGACGAAGCGATTATCGTCGCCTTCCGGCGGCATTCTCTGCTGCCCCTCGATGATTGCCTCTATGCCTTGCAGCCGACCATTCCGCAGCTGACGCGCTCTTCGCTGCACCGTTGCTTGCAGCGGCATGGCGTCAGCCGCCTACCCGACATGGAGAGTGACAAGCCGAAACGGCAGAAGTTCAAGCAATACCGGATCGGCTTCTTCCACATGGACATTGCCGAGCTACGGACCGCCGAAGGAAAGCTATACCTCTTCGTAGCCATTGATCGAACCAGCAAGTTCGTGGTGGCCCGGCTCTTCACTGAGGCCAGTAGGAAAACCGCTTGGGAGTTTCTGGAGTTGCTTCTTTCGGCGGTGCCTTACCGTATTCATACGATCCTCACCGATAACGGCATCCAGTTCGCTGACCAGCCTCGCAATCGCAACACCGCCACCTCCCGGCTCATGCGGTTCGACATGATCTGCCAAGCCAACGGAATAGAGCACCGGCTGACCAAACCGAACCACCCCTGGACCAACGGACGGGTCGAACGAATGAACCGGACCATCAAGAACGCCACGGTGAAACGCTTCCACTACGATGATCACGCGCAGCTCGAGCGCCACCTCGCTCTGTTCGTCGAGGCCTACAACACCGCGCGGCGTCTGAAGACGCTCAAGGGGCTAACGCCGACGCAATTTATCTGGCGAGAATGGCAGACCGATCCCGACCTGTTTCACCGAGAGCCGTGTCACTTGACCTCGGGACCATACACCTAGAAAACCCTACTATAGAAAATCACCCTGCTCTTGGATCCAGAAACAGGTTGAGAATCGCAGCGTCAATCATTCAGATTCGACATGGCGCATTCAAAAGCCTCCCTGCTTTCAGCCTTTGAGTGGCCAGCTCTATCTGAAAAAATTATAGAACTAAAGCCATCTTTATTAATACTGGAGGCAATCCTACTGCCATTCAAACCACAAGGATGGAGTGGGATCACTCCCATGGCCAAACAAAATGGCACATAGTGCTTATCGTAATGATGGCGATCCATTTCATTTTGTATGTACATTATTCGACGCCCCAACATACTACCCGAATGATGTATAAGATTTACTCTCTCAGGAAAATCCTTCATGATTTGCTTTCTTGACCTGCCGCCGAAGCAAGTGCTCAGGAACTTTCCCACAGATCCATTATTGTATGCGGTTACATCAGTTTGTGGGTTGATGCAGACAGCGCTCGCTTCTGGCATGAAAGTAAGAATCCTGAGGGCCGCAAATCCACCGCCACTAGACCCATACGTATAAACACTACCTAATTTCACCCCGAGGCTTCTGGAAAATCCGGAAATTGTATCCGAGATAACACTCAAAGGATCAAACTCTTCAGTACCTGCATACCATGCCAAGCCAAGGGAATCATCAACCTGCAATGTAGGATCAGATATATACAAACAGCTTCCCGGAAAAAATTCGCTCCAAGTCCACCTCTGAAATACAGGAGGGGTGAATTTCTGCCTAGGAGCATCTCCAGAGAAGAAAACGAACAAGCGATCGCTCCCAGGTTTGGGAGAGAGAAGATAGTCATACCGCATCCCCATACGGACATCCGTATACAAGCAAGGATATCCTTTCAAAGGCGCGGATAAGTTCAAAGGCATACGCGGAATTTCAGCCAGGCTCTCAAGCCCAGACTTTCCAGTGTACTTAGGTATATAGGCACTTTTACGCCTCACACCCCCCCCTTTTCCTGTTCAGGACTTCCACCAGAACGGTGAGATACGATTTCCCCGAAGGAAACAGGTATTTTAGAAGCTTTCTGCATCGAAATCCTCTGAAAACTGCCCCCCTGATTCAATTACATTCAGAACTATGCGTTTCTTTTCCGAGGCAAGCGCGCGCTATATTTTTGACCAAACCATATCCTCTACTCAGATCATACCATTTACATTGGGCATGTATCTTTGCTGGAAATTTATGGACTTGTCGCTTATATGCAAAACCTCTTTAGCCGACGCGCAGTCGCCATATACAATTGCCACCACATTTTCCCCGTCAATTAAGTCTCGAACAGCATGCACCATTCTTTTCTCTTTCAAGTTCACATCAAAGGAATGCTGTTCAACCAAACCGATGCGCCGTCCTTCATCCTTCATACGCGATATTTGCTCCACCAACGCGGCCACCTCTTCTGTCATGACTCGGAAGTCACCGACGAAGATCGTGTCGAACCTGTGATGATCTTCTCCGAAGGCTGCCTTTTGTGGCTGCATCATGACAGGCACGGGAAAAGGCCTGCTCTCGATGTGGTTTTGGTATTTCAACGACTTCCCCGAAGCGTGATGATGCATCTGGGCGTCGAAATACTCCTTTCGAACACCGAAATAAAAGCCATTCATGCCTTTGATATCGTCCGTGATCACAGAGGTTTCGCTGTCGCGCTGAAACGATAGCGGGCCGGTCGGCAGGGGCACCACCGCCCCCTTGCCGAACACCTGCGTGACGCGGCGTATGAACTCGCTGTCGGCCGCGAAGCGTACCGTGTCCCAGTAGCCCAGCTCCGCGCGGACTGGCGCGCGCCGGAACATGAACGAAGAGGTGTTCTGGATCACGAGCCGTCCCTGACCAGTCCAGCGGCGGAAGCTTAGGTCGCTCTGGGCCCGCGCTTGTTCGGATGTGCACCCCACGACCGAGGAGTTCGCCTGAAGATAGCGCACCTGCGTCTCGATCTTCACGGGGTGCGACCAGTCATCGGCATCGTGGATCGTGACGAATTCGCCCGTCGCCGCATCGAGGCCGTGGTTCCGCGCGACATAGGCCCCGCCATTGCGGTGCATCCGGATCAGTCGGATGCGCGGATCACCGGCTGCGACATGCTCGACCTTAGCACAGGTGGCACCATCGTCGGGGCTGCAGTCGTCGATCACGATGATCTCGAGGTTACGCCAGCTCTGCGCTTGGAGCGAGCGCAGCGCGGTGCCGATCACGTCAGCGGCGTCATAGGCAGCCAAAAGAACCGTGACCCTCGGCCCGTCATCGATATCGAGCGGCAGATCCCTGGTAGCCAATCGGTCGTAAGGAAGCTGATCTTCTCCCGGCAGGAGCCGAAGCGCCGGAATCCGATATCGGCGCAGCACTTGGTTGATCCAGAAACAGCGCGCCTGCGGCGTGATCTCGAAATTGCCCCGCGCCAGCATGGCGTCCGCACCGGCCTCGCCGTTCAGCGCGCCTTGCTCATAACAGGCCAGCCCGGAAGAGTCCTGACCCAGCGCAAAATGACACAGAAGCTCGGCCGTGGTCAGCCTCTTTCGAAATTCGAGATCATGGGCGCCCGGCCGGGCCTCGGCAATGTACGCCAGCGCCGCCCGATAGCCGTCGTCGGTCTTCTGGCGCATGTGCCAAAGTGCCAGTTCGCGGGCGGCTGCGGCGCAAGCAGCCGGCTCCGCGCTGTCTGCAACCATGGTCTCCAGCGCGGCCAGCGGCGGCTCGGTAAAGCCGAGCGTCAGCAGATGGGTCCGCAAAGCGGCCACTTCGCGATTGGCCTGCCGAACCGGATCACTGCAGCCCGGAAGAGGGCTGTACCCTTTTTCCTGTCCCTCTAGGACAAAGTGCAAAAGCGGGTTCATGCCGCGCTCAGCAACTTCGGGATAGGCCTCGAGATAGCACTTGGTGCTGAAATTCTTTCCTGGATTTCGCCCGAGCGCCGCTCCGTACCGCACGAAGTGCTCAACAGGCGAAAGCCCGGTCTTGGCCACATCGGGATAGCGCTGGCGATACCAGCTGCTATGAACATATCCAGACTTCTTCAGGATCTTACGAACGGTCTTGTCGTCAATTCCGGTCATACTGTCTTCCTGCGCGACCTTCTGCCGCATGCCTCTTTTGGGTCCCGGCTCTAGGATGGCATCTTCTGCTTGCCTTGCCCGATGCCCGTGATCAAAGGATCATGTGCCCCATTCCCGCCGAGACGAAAACGGCCTGTCTCTAAAAGGGTTCACGTTACCATGTCGCCTATTTCGCAGGTCCTGCCCCCCCTCTCAAGCTGCTTCGTCCGCATCTTTGAAAACTGACCAAGGGTCACACCGAGCCATGGCCGAGATAGGGTGTCGTGCCGCCCCCGCCCTAGTGCTACACCCCCCCCATCCAAACATCGCCGGAGTTTCGCCTCATGACCAAAGCTTGGCTCTTGCCACAAGACACGCCCGACCCCGACGAGTTCGAAGATCTTTCTTTTTTTCGGGAACCGCGCAAAGCGCCTAGGGCTGATAATCAGCCGCTCCACAGGTCAGCCGCCCTGCACGAGAAAACCCTCGAACTTTTGGCTCACCGGGATGTCAGAATTGCAGAACTGGTGGCCGCACTTGAGCGCGAGCGGCTGGCTCATCAGGAGACGAGGCAGGAAGTCGCTCCCCGTATCGAGGAGATCGCGCAGCTCACGCTTCGGACGTATGAGAACGAAACCGAGCTCCAAGCGGTCCGGACCCAGCTTGACGAGGCCACCACCGAACGCGACACGCTGCGTGCCAAGTGCGATGAGCTACAGGCCGAGCGCGATGCCTTACGCACCAGCACCTCTTGGAAACTGACAGCTCCGGTTCGATGGGTCAGGCTCCGCTTCCAGACCCATCAAGACTGATCCACGCAGCGGAACTGGCGCCGAAATATCGAACGAACCGCCTGCTCGCTGCACAACAGGCCCTTCGGTCCTATGACTGGGTTAAAGCCCGCACCATCGCGGGCTGCCCTCCATGTGGCAACGGATCGCATAGTTTTCCGGCCGGTTCGACCTGTCCGATTCGACTTGAGCTGTACATTCAGCTGAGGTCATCACGAAGCGCCAAGTAAGGGTCTTTTCGCGCGGCAAAGCCATATTCGCCCAAGACACACCGAATGGCTCCTTAACTGCGCCACGGCATTTATTCGCGCAACCACTTGTTTATGAAGGAAATTCAAACTATCAACCCGGTCATCTCGAACAATCTTTAATAGATTCGAAACCTGTGTTAATCTCCGGGCAGGGCAGCACTTGAACGTGCGAATAACCGACTGACTGACGCACCTTCAGGGCATAGGCCCATGTGAAGTTAACCATTTTATCAGGTGGTCGTAATGTCATTCATTACCAGCGACGTATGCGAAGAAGTCGAGATTTGCGACGAAAACGAAATCGTGCAGGATTGCCTGCCCTCCGGTGACGATCTCGTCTGCGAATACACAATCACCCTTTATATCAAGGACTATGCCGACGGAAACTTGTTGAACAAGTACATGTCGGAAGGCCAGGGCGCGTCCTGGATGGGATGGCCCGTCGCCTACCAGTTCAAGAAAATGGTCAATACCGATGGCAGTGAATACTGGCACGCCATCGCCAATGGCACGAACGGCGACGATCTCATCAGCGGCCTCGGCCTTCTGAACGATCTCGAGCATGACAGCGCCGCCACCAAGCCCTACCCCTCGGTCTATGTCGGCGACCTGGTGCATTTCGACATCAACGGCCATGGCGGCGATGACAAGATCGAAGGCGCCCACAATGCCGACGTGCTGAAGGGCGGCTCGGGTGACGACCACATCAAGGCCCATGGCGGCGACGACATGGTCTATGGCGGCACCGGCGACGACGAAATCGAGGCCGGCGACGGCAACGACCTCGTCTGGGGCAACGAAGGCAACGACACGATCGATGGCGGCGCCGGGCACGACCAGCTCGACGGGGCCGACGGAAATGACGATGTCTCCGGCGGCGACGGCAACGACAACATCACCGGCGGCGCCGGCAACGACCTGCTCAAGGGCGACGCCGGCAACGACCACATGCTCGGCAACAGCGGCAATGACGAGATGTATGGCGGCGACGGCGATGACTGCATGGCCGGCGGCGACGACAACGATCGCATGTACGGTGATGGCGGCAACGACCTCATGACCGGCAATCTCGGCAATGACGTCATGTATGGCGGCGACGGCAACGACAAGCTCGACGGCAACGAGGGCAATGACTGGGTCCACGGCGACGGCGGCAACGATCTCGTGGTCGGTGGCGCCGGTGACGACCATGTCTATGGCGGCGACGGTGACGACATCGTCCGCGGTGGTATCGGCGACGACGAAATGTGGGGCGGCGAAGGCTGCGACCAGTTCGTCTTCTGCGAGGTCGACTTCAACTGCTCCGACATCATCTGGGACTTCGACACCCGGCCGCGGGGCGACCAGATCGATCTCACGCAGATCGACATCGACACGGTCCGGGTCCAGACGAGCGGGCTTGGCAATGTGGTCGGACTGGATCTCATCGTCGATGGCGAAACGGTCCAGCAGATCGAGGTCAACGCGTACAACATGCGGGCCAACATCGAATCCGTGTTCGAGCGCGACAGCACCTTCGGCACCGACGAAGGCGCGATGGTCCAGATCGGCGCGGGCGTCCGGGTCGACCTGCCGTCCGTTTCGGTTCTGCACACCGATGGCGGAATGTTCTTCTGAAACGGTCGTGGTGCCGGCGCCCCGCGTCGGCACCACGGTGCATTCCACGGGCAGACGCAGCATCCGCGACGCAGCCCGGCCACGGGTCTCGCACACCCGAATTCAAATGATATCGAAAAGATACGACGCGCTCGCCCCACTCCCGACACGTCACGTATCGATTGGTGAATCGCTCTGAGAGCAGGGAGTATTCATGGCCAGCCTGATCTTCAACGCAACCGCGTCCTTTTCCTTCTACGACATGAAACAGGCGCGAAAGGATTTCATTCCGCTCGTCAACAGCTACAGCGAAGCGCTGCTGACGCCTTCGGCGATAACGGTGAAGGACAACGACATCAATCTCACCAAGATCAGCGGAACGAATTTCACCTATACGACGAAAGACGGAAAGCTCGTCATTACCGGCGGGGAAGTCACCGATGTCGAAATTCGGATCGACAATGCGACGCCCGTTATCGAGATAACGGGTCTGGAAATAGACGCCGGCAAATTCGGCGGATTCCTGAGCTCCGGCTCGCGCAAGGCCTATGACCTTCTGTTCGAGGGCGACGACACCGTGTCCGGTGGAAAGAAGGACGATCTTCTCAAGGGATATCAGGGCGACGACATCCTGAACGGCTACCGGGGGAACGACACGCTTCTGGGCGGCGGCGGCGATGACAGGCTGTTCGGCGCCACCGGTCAGGACAGGCTGGTCGGCGGCGGCGGCAACGACGTCCTGCTGGGCGGCGGCGGAGACGACATTCTGCTGGGCGGCGGCGGCGATGACACCCTCATCGGCGGCGGCGGCGGCGACACCCTCGCCGGGGGCGGCGGCAACGACACGCTCAATGGCGGCGGCGGTGACGACGAGGTGAAGGGCGGCGGCGGGGCCGATACCTTTGTCTTCGACAAGGGAAGCGACAGGCTGGTCGGCGGCAAGGGCAACGACACGGTCCAGTTCAACGGCGATTTCGCCGATTACGACGTGAATTTCGGCAAAAGGGTGATCGTGGAAAGCGGCGGAGATCGCGACGTGCTGCTCGGCATGGAGCGGCTGGAATTCGACGACACGGTGTATGCGCGCCAGGGCGGCGACTGGGTCGAACTCGGATAGGCTGTGTTGCGCAGGCTCCTGTCACGGGGGCCACCGCCCAGATCGACCGGCGCCGTGCCGCGGCGGTTTTTGACCCAGCCTGCGGGCTGGGTCTTTTTTTGCGCGCCCCCCGAGCGTGTCCGTGACCGCCCCGTCACGCCGGCGACGGCCCGGCCCGCGCGGTGTGGACACATGCAGGCAGATCGGTAATGGAAGATCTGCCAATGTGAGAGGTGGGGGCACCACCGGGCCGGTCCCGCGCGATACGCCCCTGCAGGGCTGGCAGGAACCGGGCTCGGGACGCGCCGCGCGCCTTTTGCCGCCCGACACACACCGAGACCTGACCGCATATGACCGACACGCCGCCCGCCACGCTGACCCGCGAGAGCCTCGACATGCTGCGTTCGAGCAGCCTGTCGGGCGAGATCGTGCCCGAGGCCGAGATCGTGCCCGGCCTGCGCTTCGTGCCCGACCCCGATGCCGGCATGCGCGGGCGCTTTTCGAGCCCGGCGGGGCGGCTGCTCGAGATCGAGCTGACCCATGAACGCCCCGCCCGCTGGTGCGGGCTGCACATCCGCCTCGACGTGGGCGATCTGTCCGGTCTCGGCATCGTCGGCCTGTCGGCGCGCTTTGCCGCGCCGCACGCGATCGCCGTCGCGCCCTGCCTGCGCTCGGGCACCGAGACCGGCTTTGCCGATTGTTTCTTCGCGAAACAGGTGGCCGCCCTGCCGCGCCCGCTTTTGCATCTCGACGCGCTCGAAACCGACGGGCGGCACGACGCCCTGCCGCCCGCCGCGCCCTGGCGCGAGATCGTGCTGTTCCTGCCGACCGGCGATGTCCGGCTCGACCTGCACGACCTGCGGATTTTCGCGGCATGAGCGAGGCGGCCGCCAAGGGGCCCGCCCCGGATCTTGCCCCGGATCTCGCCGTCGTCATCCCGGTCTGGAACGACACCGACGGGCTCGACCGGCTGCTCGGGCAGATCGCCGGGATCGAGGCCGTGAGCCAGGTGGTGGTGGTCGACGACGCCTCGGACATCCCGGCCGACCCCGCGCGCCGCGGCTGGAGCGCCGCGCGGCTTGGCGCCGACCTGGTCTTCGCGCGCAACGCGCAGCAGCGCGGCGCCGGCTACGCGCGCAACCGCGGCCTGCAAAAGGTCACCGCCGGGCGGGTGATCTTCTTCGACAGCGACGACCGGTTCACGCCGGAATTCGCCCGGCTGATGGAAGAGCTGCCGCGGGACGGGTTCGATTTCGGCCTGTTCGCCCATGCCGACAGCCGCGTCGCGCAGGCCGGCGGCTGGGGGCCGCTGGCGGGCGACGAACGCATCTGGGAACGGGTCGGCATCATCGGCGCGCTGGCCGAGCTGCCCGCCGGGAAGATCCCCGAGCTGATCCAGCTCTCCGCCTATCCGTGGAACAAGGTCTATCGCACCGGTTTCCTGCGCGAGACCGGCATCCGCTGCACCGAGATCATGGTGCATAACGACATCGAGCTGCACTGGCTCAGCTTCCTGCGCGCGCGGCGCATCCTCGTCTCGGACCGGGTCGCGGCGCTCCATGTCGTGCAGCGCAACGGCGCAAGGCTGACCAACCGCAGCGGCGCCGAGCGGCTGGAGATGTTTCGCGCGCTCGACCCGGTGGCGCAGGAGATCGCCGGAACGGGCCCCGCCTTCACCCTGCCCTTCGCGAAATTCGTGATGGCGCTGTTCCACTGGGCCATGGGCCAGCTCGCGCCCGAGCATCACGACATCTTCCGGGCGCGCATCCGCGGCTTTCTCGCCCGCCATCTCGATGCCGCCGCCTTCGCCCGGATCGCGCGGGCCGAGCCCGAGCTGGCCGCGCGGATCAACGACCACCTGGCCTGGCAGCCCCGCGCGGTGCCGGCATGAGCACGCTGAGCCTGATCGTCACCGGCTTCGACGTGGGGCCGTGGATCTCGGCGGCGCTCGACAGCGCGGCGCGGGTGCTGCGCCCGGGCGACGAGCTGATCGTGGTCGACGACGCCTCGCGCGATGACGGCCCGGCCAAGATCCGCGCCTTCGGCGCGTCGGGGCGCCTGGCGCCCGGCGTCGCCTTCCGGCCGATCCTTCTGGGCCGCAACACGCCGGGCGGCGTCGGCCCCGCCGCCAATATCGGCATGGCCGCCGCGCGCGGCGACATCGTCGCCTTTCTCGATGGCGACGACTGGATCGAGGCGGCGGGTTTCGACGCCGCGAGGGACCGCTTCGCGGCGGAGCTGGCCGAAGAGAGCCCGGCCGATGTCCTGATCGCCAACTACCTCGAATGGCACGAGATCGACGGCCATGACCGCCGGCCCGCCGATGCCGGCCGCTGGGCCGGCGCCGAGACGCTGGAGGGGCCGCAGGCGCGCGATCTCGCCCTGTCGCTGATCGCCGTGCCCTGGCGCAAGCTCTATCGGCGCGGGTTTCTCGACGCCCACGGGCTGCGCTTTCCCGAGGGCGATTTCTTCTTCGAGGACAACCCGTTTCACTGGTCGGTGCTGCGCGCGGCGCGGCGCATCCTGTTCTGCGACCGGGTGATCTGTCGCCACCGCATCGCCCGGCCCGGCCAGACCATGACCTCGCGCGGGACCGAGCTTCTGGCCTTCTTCACCCATTACGACACGATCACCGCCGATCTGGGCCGGGGCGATCGCGCGCTCCGGGTTCAGGCGATGCGCTGGCTGGTGGGCAACATGACCTGGCACATGGAGCGGCTGTCGCCCGCGGCCATCGCGCCCTGGCTCGCGGCGGCGCAGCCTGCGCTGTCCGGCTTTTCCCGGCGCGCCTGGGCCCAGGAGGTGCGGCCCACGATCAGCCCTTGGGTGGCCGAGATCATGGATGCGATCCGGGCTGGCGACCTGACCCGGGCGGAGCTGCGGCTCCTGACCAGGGCCACGGCGCGGCAGGAGGCGCATCTGGAGCGCCAGCTGGGCAAGCTGCGGGGCGATCTGGACGCGCTGCGCGCGGCGCGTGGCGAAACGACGATACCGGAGGCCCGCTTGCAGGAGCTGACCTCCGCCTTCGCGGCCCTGTCCGTGGCGGCAAGGACCTGACCATGCCCTCCCACCAGGACGCGCCAAGCGGCTTTCCCGCCCCGCCTGCGCGTATCGCCGCGACACGTCGCGGACGCATGACACCACCGGCTACGACAAGGTAGGAGACCAGCGTGACAGCACATGAAGCACCGATCTACTGGCTCGGGGTGCACAAGACGGGCACCACCTTCCTGCAGGCCTGCCTCGAGGCCTCCCGCCCGGCGTTGGACCAGCACGGCGTGCAGTACCAGGCGCTCGATGCGTTTCGCGCGGCCCATACACGGCCGCTTCTGGACCATGACGGCACGCCCGAACCGGTCCCCGCGGCCCGCCCCGGCCGGCAGCTGGTCTTCGACGAGAACATCCTCGGCCTGGTGCAGCACGTGGCCGCCCCCGACGGGCTTTACCCCGAGGGCGCCTGGCGCGCCGACGAGATGGCCGACCATCTCGGCCTCGCGGCGCCGCGGCTGGTCCTGGGCCTGCGCGGTTTCGCGGGCTTCCTGCCCTCGCTTTACTGCGAGACCCTGAAATCGACCCGGTTCCTGCCGTTTCGGGCCTTTCTGCGCACCCCGACGGAGCGGCTGAGCTGGCAGCCGCTGGTCGCCGGGCTGCTCGATGCCTTTCCCGGCGCCTCGATCACGATCTACGAGGCAGAGAAGCTGCGCGGCCACGAGACCCGGCTGCTGTCGGCGCTTCTCGGGATTCCGATGGCGGCGCTGAAGCGGGCCGATCATTCCGAGCGGCCCGGCTTTTCGCAGCAGGCGGTCGACGCGATGCTGCGCCGGCACGAAGCGGGCGGCATCGACCGGGCCGGGGTGCAGGAGCTGATCAAGGCCCATCCCCGCGGCCCCGGCGCGCCGGGCTTCGACCCCTGGTCGCCCCAGGAACGCGCCCGGCTCGACGCGCTCTACGCCACCGATCTCGACGCCCTGTCCGGCTGGTCGCGGGTGCGCCTGATCGACCCCGCAAGCCCCGGCATCGCCGTCTGATCGCCGTTTGCTATGGCCCGCGCGCGACAACCGCGCGCTATTCGCCCGTCGCATCCCCTTCACCCCCACTCTTTCCTTCCATGTGCCACGTTTCCCGCTATCCATGGGAAAACACCGCACATCGAAGGGCGCCCATGAGCCGCGAGCCGCTGCCACCTTATTTCCGCATCGATCCCGACACCGCCCTGGCCGAGCTGGGCAACCCCACCGACACCCGTGGGTTCGCCGCGATCGCCGAGGCCTGCGCCCGCGGGCGGGCCGATCTCGCCTCGCGCGGCCTTGGCGAAGATGGCGCGCGCCGCCTGCGCCCTTTCTCGACATGGGAGATCACCCGCTACCTGATCCCGGTCGCGCCCGCGCATTTCCGCCGCGTGCTCAAATCCAACCCCGCGCTGCCGCAGGGCCGATCCGAGACCGAGGGCGGGGCGAAATGGTTCACGCTCGACGAGGTGCTGCGCCTGCGCGCGCATTTCGGCGCCGAAGGCTCGAAATCCAAACCCTACCTGCCCTATCGGCCCGAGGGCCTGCCCGCCAAGATGGTCGCGGTCGCCAACTTCAAGGGCGGCGTCGGCAAGACCTCGACCGCGGCGCATCTGGCGATGTCGGCGGCGCTCGACGGCTACAAGGTGCTGGTGCTCGATCTCGACAGCCAGGGCTCGATGACCTCGATCTTCGGCGGCCGCGTCGCCGATGAATGGCAAAGCGTCTACCCGCTGATCGCGCGGCATTACGCCGAGCACCTGGAGGCCGAGACCGCGCGGCGCGTGTCGCGCGGCGAAACGGCGCTGCCGCTCGACGACACGCTGACCGAGGCGCTGGGGATCGGCGCGGGCGATCTGGTGCAAAAGACGCATTGGCCGAACATCGACCTGATCGGCGCGCAGCTGAACCTCTACTGGGCCGAGTTCCAGATCCCGGTCTGGCGCATGCAGGCGCGCGGCTGGAAGCTGTGGGACGCGTTGACCGAGGTGCTGGAGCGCGACGGGCTGCTCGATGCCTATGACCTCGTCTTCATCGACACGCCCCCGGCGCTTGGCTACCTGACCATCAACGGCCTGGCGGCGGCGGATATCCTGCTGGTGCCGATGGGGGCGTCGTTTCTCGAATTCGACAGCACGGGCCGTTTCTTCGACATGCTGCACACCACCTTCGCCTCGATCGAAGAGGGCGAGAACACCGCCGCGCGGGCGCTGGGGCGCGACGAGACGGCGTTTCAATGGGACGCGGTGCGCACCATCGTCACGCGCTATGACGGCGCGCAGCAGGGCGAGCTGGCGGCGCTGATGCAGGCCTATCTCGGCCCGGTGATGAGCCCGCACCGGCAGGATTTCACGGCGCTGATCGGGCAGGCGGGCGAACAGGTGCAGGGCATCTACGAGGCCGATTACCGCGATTTCAACCGCGAAACCTATGCTCGCGGCCGCGAGACCTTCGACGAGACCTATGCCGCCTTCAAGAAGCTGCTGCTGGGGATCTGGCGGCGCGAGGAGCTGGAGGCGCGGGACGCGCAGGCGGCGCAGTGACCCCTTGGATGTTTCGCGCGCGAAACGGTCAATAGTGCTGACCGTTTCGCGCGCGAAACATCACCGGCCCCCTCCTTTACCCGATCTCAAGATTCCTGCCCCCATCCTGACGCGACACCTGCAAGGAGCCTGACCATGGCCAAGCGCAAGCGCCTCTCCCCGCCCCGCCTCGACGCCGCGCCCGGCGGCGCGCCCGAAACCAAGTCCGCCTTCCCGAGCTACCCGCTCGGGATCGCGCCGACCCGGCAGATGCCGATCGCCTCCGTGGCGCGGGAAACGGCGGACAAGGCCGCGCTCGACGAGCTGGGCCGGACGCTGGGCGCGGCGCGCGAGGAAGGGCGGCTCATTCAGTGGTTGCCGCTCGACCAGGTCGATGCCGGTCATCTCGTGCGCGACCGCATGGAAAGCTGCGAAGAGGAGATGCAGGCGCTGATCGACAGCCTGCGCGAGCGCGGCCAGCAGACCGCGATCGAGGTGGCCGATCTCGGGCCGGGGCGGTCGCCGCGCTGGGGGCTGATCTCGGGCTGGCGGCGGCTCACGGCGCTGCGGCGGATCGCCGACGAAGATGGCACGCCGGGGCGCGTCCTGGCCCTCCCGCGCACGCCGCGCAACGCCGCCGAAGCCTATCGCGCCATGGTCGAAGAAAACGAGATCCGCGTCGGGCTGAGCCATTACGAGCGCGCCCGCATCGTCGCCCGTGCCACCGATGCCGATGTCTATGACAGCGACACCGACGCGCTGCGCGGCCTGTTCGGCGCCGCCACCCGTTCGCGCCGTTCGAAGATCAAGAGCTTCGTGCGGGTGGTGCGGGCGCTCGACGACGCGCTGCGTTTTCCGACGCAGATCGGCGAGCGGCTGGGCCTGGAGCTGGCGCGCGGGCTCGATGACGATCCGGCGCTGGCCGAACGGCTGCGGTTGCGGCTGGACGACGCGGCCCCGGCCGAGGCGGCGGCAGAGGCCGGGATCATCGAGGCGGAACTGTTTCGCACCGATACACCGCCCGCATTCGGCCAGCCCGACGCCCGCCCCCGGCCCGCGCCGCGCGCCGCCCCGGTCGAGCTGCGCCCCGGCCTGACCTGCCGCGACACCGCGAAGGGCCTGTTGATTTCTGGCGATTTTCTGGAACAGGACGGGGTCCGAGACCGCATTCTCGCGCTGCTGCGCGACGGGATGACCGGCTGATGTTTCGCGCGCGAAACGGTCAACAATGCTGACCGTTTCGCGCGCGAAACATTCGCCCCGTCACTCGTCCTCGTCCGAGCCCATGTTTTCCTGGTGCCGGGTGATCGCCGCTTCGACATCCTCGAAATAGACCAGCTTGCCGTTTTCGAGCACCACCCCCGCCTGGCACAGCTTGCGCACCTGGTTCATCGAATGCGTCACCACCACGGCGCCCGCGCTCTTCATCCGCTCAAGAAACACCAGACGGCTCTTGCGCTTGAAATCGGCGTCGCCGACGCTGGTCACCTCGTCGACGAGATAGGTGTCGAAGGGAATGCCGATCGACACGCCAAAGGCCAGGCGCGACATCATCCCCGAGGAATAGGTGCGCACCGGCGAATGGAAATGCGGGCCCAGCTCGGCGAAATCCTCGACGAACTCCAGAAGCTCCTGCGTCTCGACGCCGTAGATGCGCGCCACGAAACGGGTGTTCTGCGCGCCGGTCATGTCGCGGTGAAAGCTTCCCTTGAACCCCACCGGCCAGGACACCGTGCCCGAGCTGACGATGCGGCCGCCGGTCGGCTGGATGGTGCCGCCGATCATCCCCATCAGGGTCGACTTGCCCGCGCCGTTGCGCGCCAGAAGCGCCACCGACACGCCCGAGGGAAAGGTGACCGACGCGTTGTCGATCACCACCTTGCGGCCCCAGCGGGTCTGGAAGCTCTTGCTCAGGTTCTCCAGCCGGATCACGCGGGCCGCCTCAGCGCCGGTCGTGCAGCGAGTAATAGACGAGGCTGCCGATCGCCCAGGCGAGAAAGCCGAACAGCGCCACGAGACCGATCATCATCCCGCGCTGCGGGAATTGCGACCGCTCCGACAGGGTGGGGCGGATATAGGTGGCGAGATAGCGGCTCTGCCGCTCGGCCTCGGCGCGGGCCGCGTCATAGGCGGCCAGCGCGGCGGTATAGGCGGTTTCCGCGAATTCGCGCTCCACGCTCAGCCGCTCGAACTCCGAAATCGTGGTGGCATAGCTCTCTCCCGCCGGGCCCTGCCCGTTGGCGCCGAACTTCTCGCGCTCCTGCGCGATGCGGGCCCGGATCACCTCGATCCGGCGCTGCGCCTGCGCCGCGCGCGGATCGCCCTCGCCGACGCTGTCGCCCAGAAGATCGAGATCGATCAGCGCCGCGGCAAGCTGCCCCTGCAGCGTGTTCAACAGCCCCATCTGGCCCTGGATGTCGGCGGTCGGATCGACGATCTGGTTTTCGACGCGAAACGCGGTCAGCGCCTCGCGCGCTTCCTTCAGCCGCTCCTGCGCGAGATCGAGATCCTCGCGCGCGTAGCGGGTCGCGTCCTCGCGCGCCACCGCCGACAGCTCGTTCACCGTGGCGCTGCTCTCGCGATAGATCTCCTGCGCGATCGCCTGCGCCTCGGCCGGATCGAAGGCCAGCACCCGCATCTCGATCAGCCCCGAGCCGCTGTCATAGGAGATCCGCAGCATCCGCTCCCAGTATTCGACCAGATCCTCGATCGTGCCGTCGGGATCGAAGGACAGCAGCGGGTCGGTCGCGTGGTGGCGCGCATAAAGCGCGCGCAGGTCGAGCTTGTCGTCGATCCGGCGGACGATCTCCTGGCTGCGGATGTATTCGTAGAGGATCTCGGCGTCGTTGTTGGCGCCGCCGCCAAGGCTCGACCCGAGCCCGCCAAGCAGGTCGGAGGCGCTGGAGATGTCCTCGCTGCGCACCGTGAAGCCGAGCGTCGAGGCGTATTGATCGACGGCGCGGCTATGCAGGTACCAGCTCGCGGCCCCCGCCGGGGCCAGCACCATCAGACCAAAGGACAGAACCAGGCCCCAATGCCGTTTGCGGACCTTGGCCGGACGGGCGAGCGGGCGCACCACCACCGGATCGGCCTCGGCCTCGGCGCGGGCCTTGTCGGCCTCGCGGCGGGCCTGGCGCGCCTCGCGGCGCAGCTCGCGCTTGGTCTTGGGGCCGCCGGGCGCATCGGTCAGCGCGCCCCCGCGCAGATCGGGCAGGTCGGGCACGGGGCGCAGGCGGTTTTCGTCGCGTGGGCTCGGCGCGTCGCGCTCCTCGGAGCTGTCGGTCGATCGGGTCCGGGGAGGGGCCATGCCGGGGTAACCTTCTGATCTGGCTGCGGCGCAGACTAGCCGCTCGCCGTCGCCTGTTCCAGTGAGGCGGCATGGATCGCGTCGTTGCGACCCGAGCGCCCGCGCAGGCCGTCGCGCAACCCCGCGCGCAGCATCCGCCGGTACAGCCCGCGCTCCGCCGCCGGGTAACGGCGCGACCGCCGCATCCAGGCCAGCGCGTAGAAGCCGACCGCGAAGGGCCACAGCACCGGCCCCGTGGCCAGGCGGCAGACCTCGATGTTGTTGCGCGCGAGATAATAGATCTTCCAGATCGGGCGCAGCGCCATGTCGGTGCCGAGGCTGCCGCAGGCATGTTCGAACCGCAGCCTGGGGTCGAGAAGCAGCCCCATCCCGGCCCGGCGCAGCCGCAGCGAATAGCTCACGTCGTCGCCATAGATGAACATGCCGCCATCGGGCAGGCCGACCCGTTCCAGCGCGGCGCGCGACAGGAAGAACCCCACGAAGCTCGCCACGTCGACCGGCTGCGCCGCCGCGCCGCGCAGCTCGGCATCGGTCAGGTGAAAGGCATGGGTGCCGCCGCGCAGCGTCGCCCAGAACAGCTTGCGGTCCCAGAACGGGTTGCGGGTCGGGCGGTTCATCTCGCAGACCGCGCCGTCCGGCAGAAACACCGCCGCCGCCACGGCGCCGGTGTCGTCGGGCAGGGTCGGCAGCGTCTCGCCGCGAAACGCCGCGATGGCGCCGGGTGCGGGGCGCGCATCGTCATCCATCAGCACGGTCCAGTCCGGGTCGAACCGCGCGGCGGCGTCGCGCAGGCCCATCTCGAACCCGCCGGCGCCGCCGAGATTGCTCTCGGGGCGCAACACCACGAGCCGCGGGTCGGACTGCGTCGCCAGCCAGTCGCCGGTGCCGTCGGTCGACCCGTTCTCGACCACGATCACGTGGTCGAGCGGCTCGGACAGCAGCCGGTTCAGGGTCTCCTGCAGGGCCGGCAGGCGGTTATAGGTGACGACGACCGCCGCGATGCGCGTCATGGATCAGGCCGGATCGACGGTGAAGGCGGGCATGGGCCGGGCGTCGGCGCGGGCCGCGAGAAAGGTCTCGGCCGCGGTCATCGCCTCGCGGATCGTCACGTCCATGTCGAGATAGCGATAGGTCCCGAGACGGCCCACGAAGGTCACCTTCGTCTCGGCGCGGGCGCGCGCCACGTAATCGTTCAGCAGCGCTTTTTCCTCGACCAGCCGGATCGGGTAATAGGGGATGTCGTCCGGCCCGCATTCGCGCGAGGTTTCGCGGTAGAGCACCGAGCCCTCGTGCTCTTCCCAGGGTGAGAAATGCTTGTGCTCGGTGATCCGGGTCTGCGGCACGTCGGCGTCGCCGTAATTCATCACCGCGCAGCCCTGCCAGTCGCCCATGGCCCGGAACCGCTCGAAATCGAGCGTGCGGTAGCCCAGACGGCCCAGATCGAAGCCATAGAAACCGTCGAGCGGGCCGGACCAGAACACGTGGTCCCACTCTTCCGCCTGCGCGGGTTCGAACCGCGTGTCGAGATGCACGGTGATGCCCGGATGGTCGAGAATGCGCTCGACCATGGCGGTGTAGCCGTGCTCGGGCATGCCCTGGAAGCGGTGGAAGAAATAGTTGTCGTCGTAGTTGAACCGCACCGGCAGCCGTTTCAGGATGCTCGCGGGCAGCTCGGTCGGCGAGCAGCCCCACTGCTTTTCGGTGTAGCCCTTGAAGAAGGCCTCGTAGAGATCGCGGCCGACGAAGGCGAGCGCCTGCTCCTCGAAGCTCTGCGGATCGGTGATGCTCTTGTCGGCCTGCGTGGCGATGAAATCGCGGGCCTCGTCGGGGCGCATGGTGCGCCCGTAGAACTGGTTGATGGTGTGCAGGTTGATCGGCAGCGAGAACACCTGCCCCTGCGTGGTCGATTTCACCCGGTTCTTGTAGGGCAGGAAATTGGCGAAGCGGTTGACGTAATCCCAGACGCCCTCGTCATCGGTGTGGAAGATGTGCGGCCCGTAGACATGCATCATCACCCCGGTTTCGGCGTCGCGCTCGGTGTGGCAGTTGCCGGCGACATGGGGCCGCGCATCCATCACCGTGACCGCGTGCCCGGCCTCGGCCAGCCTGCGCCCGATCACGGCGCCCGAAAGCCCCGCGCCCACCATCAAAACCCTGTCGCCCATGCGTCTCGTCCTCTTGCCCGGTCCGTCGGCGCTTTAACGGGAAATGCGCCGCGCGACTAGCTTGGAGATGGCCGCGGGGCCGGGCACCGGGCGGTTTATGGCCGGTTTGCACGTGGCTTGTGGTAGGATTGCCGCCGGGGAAGACGGGCGGCCTTCCCGGTTTTGCGTTTTGCATGTTCAGGAGGGACCGGCCATGACTGAAGTCCTCGTTTTGTCGGCCAATAACGGCACACTGGGCCAAGAGCCCTATCTCGTGAATTCCGACGGCAGCGGCGTCAGCCTGCTGGCCGATATCAACCCGGCGGGCGGCGGCAGCTTTGCCGAGCCCGGCGCGAGACTGAACGGCCTGTTCGTGTTCGGCGCCAGCGACGGCACCTCCGGCGAAGAGCTGTGGATCACCGACGGCACCACCGACGGCACCACGCGGCTCAAGGACATCGTGTTCGGCCCCGGATCCTCCTCCCCGGAGGATTTCTACGCGGTGAACAACCAGGTCTTCTTCACCGCCACCACCGCGGCCTTCGGAAACGAGCCCTGGGTCACCGACGGCACGAATGGCGGCACGATGCAGGTGCGTGACATCTTTCCCGGCGCCACCGGCTCGTTTCTCGACGAGGCGATCGTCTTCGACGGCGCGCTTCTGTTCACCGCCAATGACGGGGTGACCGGCTACAAGCTGTTCCGCTCGGATGGCACCGAGCTGGGCACCACCATCGTCCAGGATTTCGCGCCGAACCTGAGCTCCAATGAAATCGAGCTCGATCCCGATGCCGTCCTGGGGGGGTTCAGCTTCTTCGCGGCCACCACCACGGATGAGGGCGAGGAGCTGTGGAAGACCGACGGCACCACGGCAGGCACCACGCTGGTGCGCGACATCTTTCCCGGCAGCAGCGACTCCTTTCCCGACAACATGACCCTGTTCAAGGGGCGGATCTATTTCGACGCCAATGACGGCACGAATGGCGAAGAGCTCTGGGCCTCCGACGGCAGCTTCGGCGGCACGCAGATCCTCAAGGACATCAATTTCGGCGCCAGCAGCAGCGACCCCGACGATCTCACCGTGCTGGGCGACCTGATGATCTTCAGCGCAAGGGACGGTACCAATGGCGACGAGCTCTGGGCCACCAACGGCACCGGGGCGGGCACCTCCATGGTGGTGGACATCAACCCCGGCGGATCGTCGAGCAACCCGTCCAACTTCATCCCGGTCGGGGATGGCAGCCGGGCGGTCTTTGCCGCCAACAATGGCAGCCTTGGCAGAGAGCTGTGGATCACCGACGGCACCGCGGTCGGCACCGCGCTGCTCAAGGACATCAACCCCGGTGCGAGCAGCTCGGGCATCGGCAACCTGACCGCGGTGGGCGGGCGGGCCTATTTCACCGCCAATGACGGCACCAATGGCCAGGAGCTCTGGGTCAGCGACGGCACGGCGGCGGGCACCGAGCTGGTCGCGGATATCCGGCCCGGCGCGCCAAGCTCGAACATCGACATCCTCGGCGTCATGGACGTCAACGGCGCGCCGACCGGTCTCGGGCTGTCGACCGCGCAGGTGACCGAGAACGCCGCCGCCGGCACGGTGGTGGGCACGCTGTCGGCCACCGATCCCGACGGCGACGCGCTCGGTTTTGCGCTGAGCGACAATGCGGGCGGGCGCTTCGCGATCTCGGGCAACACTCTCGTGGTGGCGGGCGCGATCGACTTCGAAGCGACCGAGGAACTCGGCATCACCGTGGTCGTCAGCGATCCCGACGGCGCCACCCAGACCGAGAGCTTCACCATCGAGGTGCTCGACGTCGCGGATGCCACGGCGGGGCCGGACCGGCTGTTTGGCGGGCCGGGCAACGACCGGATCGACGGTCTGGCGGGCAATGACCGGATCGATGGCCGCAAGGGCAATGACGACCTGATCGGCGGCAGGGGCAACGATCGGCTGCTCGGCAAGGCCGGGTCCGACGACCTGTCCGGCGGCAAGGGCAACGACACGCTGCTCGGTGGCGGCGGGGCCGACGATATCGGTGGCGGGCGCGGGCGCGACACCATCCGTGGCGGCGACGGCAACGACACGATCAATGGCGGGCTCGGGCGCGACATGATGACCGGCAATGCCGGGCGCGACAGCTTCGTGATCAAGGGCCGGGCGCAGGGCGATCACATCACCGATTTCCAGCGCAACCGCGACACCATCGACCTGTCGTCGGAGGGGGTCGATTTCAACGACATCACGGCGCTCGCCCGCGGCGACGACACGCTGCTGCGGATCGACGGGGTCGGGCGGCTCTTTCTCGATGACTTTGCCCCGGCGCGGGTGATCGAGGAGATGTTCGACTTCTGAAGATGCGGCCTCCGCCCCCGGGCGGGGGCCGCGACACGGGGCAGGACAGGGCAGGCCAAGGCAGAGCAGGGCAGGGCCATGATTTGCCATGACATCGCCGCGAATATCGCTACTCAGGGATGATCCATACGGGAATACGTCATCCAAGGGTTTAACAGATGCCGACTTACAAGGCTTCCGCGACGCTGTTCGAGCTGAACACCGACACCTTCACCTACGATATCACGAACGGCACCTTCGCGGTCCGGTTCGACAACAGCCGCTTTTCCTATGACGTGCTGCAGCACCAGGGCGGATCCATACCGGCGATCGAGGTGGGCGGCAGCGTCACGCCGCATGCGATGTCCTTCGACGGGCGTGCCATCATGGAAAACGGCATGAGAGTGACCGATGTCGCCCTGGGCGACCTGCATTGGGGTGCGGGGCGCGAAACGCGGGTGATGTCCCTGACGATGACCGATTTCGTGTTCGACGACATCGATCAGGACTTCGATTTCGACTTCGAAGGCATGCAATTCCAGATGGTGGTGATACCCATTTCGGGCGACGTCATGCCCGATCTGACCAGGGGCGGCTTCGGCCCCCTCGACGAGATGGGCGTGCTCGTCGACATGACAGCCGATGCCCAGATCAGCGAGGGGCCCATGGCGGCCGGGCGCAGCTTCGACACCGCCCTGCTTTTCGCCGACGATACCTCCGGCCTCTTGCGCCAGGGCGGTGACGGCGGCGACCGTCTCATGGGCAAGCGCAGCGACGATCTGCTGGTCGGCGCGCAGGGCAACGATTTGCTCAAGGGCAAGGGCGGCGCCGACACGATGATGGCCGGGGCCGGTCATGACAAGCTGCTCGGTGGCAACGGGCATGACGCGCTGTCGGGCTGGTTCGGGCGCGACCGGCTGCTGGGGCAGGGCGGCGACGACACGATGTTCGGCGGCGCCGGGAATGACCGGCTCGTCGGCGGGCGCGGCGACGATCTGCTTTCGGGCGATGGCGGGGCCGACGCCTTCGTCTTCGGCAAGCGGCATGGCGACGACACGATCTCTGATTTCGACACGACCGAGGACCGTCTCGTGCTCGATGACAGGCTCTGGCGCGGCACCCGCGACGCCGAGGCGGTGGTCGATCGCTTTGCCGAGAGCACCGATGCGGGCACGCTGCTCGATTTCGGGCGCAAGGGCTCGGTGCTGCTCGAGGATGTGTGGATCGACGGGCGGGCCGACCGCGCGGCGTTGATCGAGGCGATCGACATCGCCTGACGGCGGTCAGACCAGATCGATCTGGTCGATCAGCGTGGCGGGGCGCGCGACATCCTCGATCCTGAGACGGTCGTGACCGCCGAAATCGAACAGCGTGTCTTCGCCGCGTGTCGTGGCGAAGCGCGCCACGACATCGCGCGGGGACAGATCGCCGCGCCACAGCGCCGTATCGAGCGCGATCCGGTCGCGCGGCTGCAGGTCGGTGATCCGGTTGCGCCCGGTCTCGAACACGAAGCGGTCGGCACCGCCGCCGCCCGACAGGAGATCGTTGCCCTTGCCGCCGCGCAGCGTGTCGGCGCCCTTGCCGCCGCGCAGCGTATCGGGGCCGCCGCCGCCGATCAGCCGATCCGCGCCGCCGCCGCCGCGCAGCCCGTCCGGCCCGGCCCCGCCCCAGAGCCGGTCATGACCGGCATGACCCCAGAGCAGATCCGCCCCCGCGCCGCCCCGCAGCCCGTCATCGCCGCCACGCCCCCAAAGCCGGTCGTCGCCGCCCCTGCCGAGGAGCCTGTCGTCACCGGCGCCGCCGCGCAGCCGGTCGGGCCCCGCGCCCCCGCGCAGCGGCGGGACGGGCGGGACGTCCCCGGCGCCCCCTGTAACCGGGCGCGGCGGCGCCAGGGGGGTGTCCGGGGCGGGTCCGCTTTCGCCGGCGATCGCCACCAGCGGCAGATGCGTCCCGCCGATCAGATCGCGCGCGGTCAGGCGCGCGGGCTCCGGCGCCCGGCCCGCCGCCCCGTGCAGCAGCAGCACTTCGTCCCCGTATTCGAGCCGCAGCGCCGTCCCCTCGACCCGCATCGCCAGCTGCGAGACGTCGCGCAGCATCGGCCAGGCCGACAGATCGAGCCGGTCCCGCCCCTGTTCGAAATCGATGATCGTGTCGGGGCGGCCATCGGCGTCGAGCACGAAGAGATCGGCCCCCGCCCCGCCAGAGAGCCTGTCGCGGCCCGCGCCGTCGCGCAGGATGTCGTCGCCCGCGCCGCCCGACAGGGTGTCGTCCGCGCCGGTGCCGAGCTGCAGAGCGCCGCCGCGCAGGTCGAGCCGCAGCCGCGTCAGCCCCGGCGCGCCGGCCGCGGCGACGAAGATGTCGAGCCCGTCGCCCGCGCCCCGGACCGCAAGCGCCGAGGTGTCGCCAAGCCCCAGACCGACGCCATCGGCCAGATGCGCCAGCGCCACCAGCCGCCCGCCCGGCAGCAATTCATGCACCGAGACCCCGTCATCGGCGCCGCCCGAGATCACGAAGCCGCGGCCATGATGGCCGATCGTGGCGAGGGCCGTGATCCCGCCGAAGCGGCTGTCGCGGTCGTCGATCAGGTGGTCGGTGACGCGCAGGCCGCCATCGGCGCCGATTTGCATCACGCTGAGCGAGCCGCTGCCCGCCGCGCCGAGCACGAGATGGGGCGTGTTGCCCAGTGTCAGGGTCTCGAGCGCGGTGGGGGCCGCGATCCACAGCCCCGCGTCAGGGCCGATCGCCCCGCGCGCCGAGAGACCGCCATCCCGCGCGATCGACAGCGTGGTGACGGCAGGATCCGGCCCGTCGCCCGCGGCAAAGAGAAAGCGGCGATCGCCGATCTCGGCCGAAGCGAGCGCGGTCACGCTTTCGAGCCGGGTGGCGGGGCCGTCCGGGGTGACGCCCGACGACAGGACCGCGCCGTCCTCCGAAAGCCGCAACCGGGCGATGCCGGGACGATCCGACAGCCCGCCATAGACCGCCTGCCCGCCGCCCGGCAGCGTCACCGTTTCCACATCGACCGGGGCCGAGACGCCCCAGCCGGGCAGCGGCAGCGCCCGGCCCGCGCCGATCGTGCCGCTGCCCGGCAATGCGTGCAGCCTTGGCGCGCCAAGGCCGGTCGCCAGCAGCACCGGACCCGAGGCGAGATCGAGAAACGCCAGATCCGGCGTCGCCCCGGCCCGCGCCGCGCCGTCGAGATCGCGCCCGTGGCGGGGGGCGAGACCGCTGGCGGGCGTGTCCCAGGCTTCGATCCGCCCGCCGCTTCGGGTGATGGAATAGAGCGCCCCGTCATCGGCCCGCGCGACCAGCGCGGTGATGCCCGGCATCGCCGCATCGCCGGGGCTGCGCGCCCTGAACTCCAACCCGGCCATCCCGCTCTCCCGGCATCCCACACCAAGCCGTGACGCGGCGCCGCGCCACGGGGCGGGCAGCGGCGGGGCAAGGCGGCGACCTTTGTGCCGGTTTAGGGACGAATGCGCGGCAACCGGCGCGGGTCATGCGGCTCGGCGCTTCCTTCCTGCGGCTCGGCGCTTCCTTCCTGCGGCGAAAACTGAGAAGAGCAGATCCAATCGAGACCACAAGCACGTCCTCGACGAAATCGACACGGCAGGTCGCCAGAGAAAAGGATGTCTTCATGAAGATCGCAGTTGCAGGGCTTGGCTATGTCGGCCTGTCGAACGCGGCGCTGCTGGCGCGGCATCACCCGGTGGTCGCGGTCGATATCTCCGACCGGCGCGTGCGGATGGTCAACGCCCGCGAGGCGCCGATCGCGGATGCCGAGCTGGAGCGCTGCTTTGCAAAGGACGATCTCGATCTCGGCGCCACGACAGACGCCGCCGAGGCCTATCGGCGGGCCGACTGGGTCATCATCGCCACCCCGACCAATTACGACCCCGACACCAACGCCTTCGACACCTCGTCGGTCGAGGCGGTGATCGCGCAGGTGCTGGCCGCCTCGGCGCATGCGGTGATCGTGGTGAAATCGACCGTGCCGGTGGGCTTCGTGACCCAGATGCGCGCGCGCTTCGCGACCGACCGGATCCTGTTCTCGCCCGAGTTCCTGCGCGAGGGAAAGGCGCTTTACGACAACCTGCACCCGTCGCGCATCGTGGTCGGCGAACGCTCGGACCGGGGCCGGGCCTTCGCGGAGCTGCTGGCGGGCGCGGCGCTGGACCGGGACGTGCCGGTCCTGCTCACCGACCCGGACGAGGCCGAGGCGATCAAGCTCTTTGCCAACACCTATCTCGCGATGCGGGTGGCCTATTTCAACGAGCTCGACAGCTATGCGATGGGGCATGGCATGGACAGCCGCCAGATCATCGAGGGCGTGGGGTTCGATCCGCGCATCGGCGCGCATTACAACAACCCCTCCTTCGGCTATGGCGGTTACTGCCTGCCCAAGGACACGCGCCAGCTGCTCGCCAATTACAGCGAGGTGCCGCAGAACCTGATCCGCGCCATCGTCGACGCCAACGCCACCCGCAAGGATTTCCTCGCCGACCGGATCATCGCGCGCGCGCCGCGCCGGGTCGGCGTCTACCGGCTGGTGATGAAGACCGGATCGGACAATTTCCGCGACAGCTCGATCCAGGGGATCATGAAGCGGATCAAGGCCAAGGGCATCCCGGTGACGCTCTACGAGCCCGAGCTGGCCGCCGAGAGCTTCTTCAATTCACCGGTGGAGCGCGACCTTGCCGCGTTCAAGCGCGACTGCGACCTGATCCTCGCCAACCGCCGCGCGCCGGAGCTCGACGACGTGGCCGAGAAGATCTTCACGCGCGACCTGTTCGGGAACGATTGAGGGGCGGGCCGTCACGCGCCCTGCCGGGGCGCGTGATCTTCACGACAGGTGGCGCCGCAGCGGCGACAGCTTGCGGCGCAGACCCTTGGGCAGACGACGGGCCACCTGGGCGACGACGCCGGTGCTTGGGGTTTGCGTGACCTCTCCAGCTTTGCGCTTGCCCGATTTCTTTTTTGCGACCGCGCCCTTTGCCTTGCGCTTGCCATCTGGGTCCCAGTTCTTGGCACGCAACTGCTTCGGACGCATCGCCGTCGACATCGTGTCGGGCGCGGCCGCAATCATTCTCACCAAGAGCTGTCCCAGCCCTTCGATCAGGCGCAGGGCGTCTGGCCCAAAATAGCTCGCAGCATCGATTGGCTGGACAGTTTCGCGCGCCTTTCCGGGAGCGGCTTCAAGCGATTTGGACAAGGGCGAACCCTCGAAATAAAGCCGGTCCACCTCGGCAGCGTCATCGCGGTATGCCTTGACCAAAGTCTCCGCAAGACTGCGATGCAGCTGAGGTTTTTCAGTATTCTTGGGCCGCGGCAGAGCCGAAATCAGCTGGGCGAGGTTCCAGCCCAGAGTTTTCTGGGCATCGCGCATTCGCGCCTGTTTCGGAAAAGTCGCATGAATAGCGCGCAACGCCGCGAGATCGGCAGCTGTCAGGCTTTCATTTGCACCGGCGACCGCCTGAGGCTTCACCGGATCGCCATGAAACACGAAATTGAGGAAATCCTCGACCACGTCGCCGCCGCGCAATTCGGAGCGGATCATCGGTCGCACCGTGTAGGCATCACCCCATTGCGCCTTCCAACGGGCGATACGCGGCGCGTACATCAACAGTCCAGAATCAAGCAGACGTTCGTGCATTTCCTCAAGCCGGCCTAGAAACAAGCCCTGCTTGGATCGCTCAGCATAGGTCGAGACGACTCTCTCGGCATGGGGACGCAGATAGGTAATGAAGCGGATCCGGCCCTGCCATTCGCCCAGATACTGGCGCACCATCTCGGCGAATTCATCAGGGTCGCTAAACTCAAAACCTTCAGCCGAGACCACCGCAATATCGGCATCCGAACGTTCGAGATCGGATCTCAGCGCGGTCCAGCGCTTCTTGGCAAATGGCTTGTCCTTGGGGCGATTAATCGTATGCGCCAACGGGATGTGGTTAACACGCGCATTGTACAACAAGGTCTTCGAGGCCCCGGTCCAGGCCTGCGCCACCAGGGTCTGCTGGATAGAGGTGGAGCCGGTCTTGCTGTCGCCCAGATGAAATACGATCTCGCCTACCATGTGGTCCTGCCTCGGTTGTCGCCTGGCGACCTTCTTACGCGGTCGCCCGATTTTGGGAAAGTCGGATCCGGGCGGGCCGGATCACTCGGCGGCCCGGGTGGCCTCGGCCGGGGGTCGGGCGGGCGTGAAACGCGCCTCCCAGAACGGGCGGGACGCCATCTCGGCATAGCCCGCGCGATGGGCGTCGCGCAGCGCCGGATAGGCGCGCCGCCAGCGATGCGCCAGCCCCAGCGCGCGCCGCATGATCCGCGCGAAACGCGCCTTGTCGTGGCGCACCTCGTAGCCGCGCCGCCCGGTGCCGTCGTAGAACCGCGCCGCGCGCCGGCCCCAGACCGGCCAGATCAGCCCGCGCTCGCGCGCCGGGACCGCGGTTTCACCGCCCAGCCGGGAGAAGAAGGGGAGCAGGTGGCCGTTCAGGGTGAACTTCATCAGCTGCGTCCTGATCCGGCCGGGGCGGGCCGGCGCGCCCGGACCCAGGGGCGCCATCTCGCGCCAGGCCTCGTCGCGCGCCAGCGCCGAGATCTGCGGGCGGCGCACCGACATGTCGGCGTTCTCGGCAAAGAAGCCGGGGCCGCGCATCACGTCCTCCCAGGCCTCGAGCTGCGCCTCGGCGCTGTCGTAATGCATGCGCACGACCGAGCGCAGGATGAAGCGCATCGCCACCTTGATCGTGCCCATGGCGCCGATCTCGAGACCGGGATGCACGAGATGCTGGTGCAGGTGGTTGCGCAGGTCGAGATAGAGCGTGAGCGGGCTTTCCTTGGCCGAGAAATCCTCCTGGAACGACACCACGCCGCTCAGCGTCACGGTGTCGAATTCATGCGCGAGCGAAAACGAGATGTCGTCGCCGCGCACGAAGAAGGGAAACGGGAAGGCCCGTGTTTCGGCCACCGGAAAGGCGAAGAACCACCAGCCGGCATAGAAACCCTTCGGCTTGGGCCGGGCGGCTGCGAGCTCCATCTCGGCCACGGCATGGGGGTGGCGCAGGTCGGTGCCGACGAATTGCGGGCGGCAGACCTGGTGGAAGACCGAACCGTTTTCCCACATCCGCCACTTGCAGGCCTCGGACACCATGGCGCCGGACACGGCGGCGCGGTCGGACCGGGCGAGCCGCAAGAAGGCGATGGTCCGGGTCAGGTTCTCCATCTGGAACGAGGCGTCGTCATCCATGAACAGGCAGTGCGAAAAGCCGCCATCCTGCGCCAGCGCCAGGCCGCGGGCAAAACCGCCCGCACCGCCCAGGTTGGGGTTCTCGATCCGGGTGACGCGCGGATGATCGGGGATCACCGCCGTGCCGCCATTGTCGATCACGTGCAGCTGCACCCGCGCGCCCAAATCATCGCCCGCGCGGTCGAGAAAGGCGGCCATGCGCGCGGCGGTGGCCGCGACCTCGGCCTCGCGCCGGAAGGTGGTGATGGCGACGCCGAGCGAGACGTCGCGCGCGGGCGCCGTGTCGGTGGCGACATAGGCGCCGCCGGTCAGCACCGCGTTTTCCTGCGCCACCAGCCGCAGCTTCAACAGACCGTCCATCTCGGGCAGCCCGTGCTCTGGCGTGCCGCCCAAGGGCTGCGTCAGGTCGATCCGGCCACCATCCGGATCGAGCGTCACCAGCCGTTCGACCAGGATCTCGATATCGCCGATTTGGCGTTCACGCGTGACCTGCAGCGCCACCCGGCCTTCGCCGACAAGCCGCAGCGCCAGGCCGCCCAGATGGCAGGCGCGGGTCCAGACCCCGAGATTGAACAGCGTCATGTAGCCGTCGAACCAGGCGGTGCCGCCTTCGAGGAAATGCAGCGCCCCGGCGTCGAGATCGAGCGCCACGCCGCTGTCGCGGTGCAGGTAGATGTCGCTTTCGCCGCAGATCGCCGGATCCGGCAGGGTCAGGGTCTGCAGCAGGATATCGGCCGGGCGGGGCTGATCGGCGAAAGAGGGCATTCTGGGATCCGGCTGTCGTGACGAAGGAGACGTTGCGGTCGTGTATGCGGAGCGGCGGCCCGTGGCGCAAGCGGGCTCAGTTCTCCAGCACCCGCTTGTGGTGGCGGCGCAGCAAGACGAGAGCGAGCAGGATCAGCGTGGCGCCGAGCCCGTAGCCATAGGTGAGCGAGACATAGGAGGCCTCGTAGGTCGGGTAGAAACCGCGCCGCATCACGCCGACGGCGTGCAGGATCGGGTTCCACCAGAGAATGTCCTGCGCGAATTGCGGCATGTCTTCGTAAAGAAAGATGACGCCCGAGGCGAGGAACAGCGGCGCGGTGAGGATGCCCCAGATGTTGCTCCAGATCGGGACCAGCCCGTTGAGCAGGCAGTTCATCATGCCGACGCCCAGACCGATGCAGGCGCTGAGCGCGACGGCGTTGAGGATCGGGCCGATATCGAGAGAGGCGCGGGTGTCGACCAGCGCGAGAATCCCGGCAAAGACGATGCAGCCCACCGTCACCTTGGTCAGCACCGCGAGGATCAGCCGCGCGAGGATCGTGTCGATCCAGGTCACGCGCGGATAGGCCAGAAGCGCCTTGGAAAAGCGCAGCGCATTCGAGACCTTGCCCTGGATCTCGCCATAGCCGCTGAACGGCAGGTAGCCGGTGGCGTAGAACAGGATGAAGCTGGTGCCGAGCGAGGGCGATCGCAGCACCGCCGAGAAGGCGAGCGACATGATCGCCAGCACCCCGATCGGCTGCAGGATCGCCCAGACATAGCCGCCCGGCGAGCGGCCATAGGTGGTGCCCATCTCGCGCAGGACCAGCGCGAGGATGGCGCGGAGCGCCTGGAAGCGCGGCGGCTCGAACCGGGGAAGCGTGCTCATTTGCGGTCTCCTGAGGAGCGTCGGCCTATTTCCGTTCGGCCGCCGCCGCCGCCGCTGCTTCCTCGGCCCGCACCAGCGCCATGGCGCGCACGAAATCGGCGACGTAGTCCTGCATCACCGCGTAGCCCTCGGCGGGCAGGCGCATTTCCGCCAGCGGCGCATCACGCGCCGGAAGCGGGTCGAGAAACAGCGTCTCGCGGCCGAAATGGCGCGCGGCCACCGCGGCGTTGCCGGCGGCGTAGAGGTCGAGCACGCGCGCGCGCGTGTCGGCATCCATCAGCAGGTTGCTCTGGCGGCCATGCTTCTGGGTGCGGGTTTCGTCGACCTGGGCGCAGGCGCGCTCGAAGAACTTGCGCTGCACGGGCGGCACCTCGTCAAGCGGCAGCACCCGCATGAATTCCGACATCGCGGGCGACATCGAGGTGTTGGTGTGCGGCGCGGGCGCCAGCGTGTCGCGCGCGGTCAGGCCGATCCTGTCGCAGAAGGCCGCGACCGGGCCGTCGGGCATCTGCGCCTTGTCGAAGGCGTAGACCAGCACGTTGTCGCGGCCGAACAGCTCTTCGACATGGCGCAGATAGGCGTCGTAATGGATCCAGGCGAAGTCTTCGCGCCGCTCGAGGAACTCGGCGAAGGTCAGATGCGCGAGGCTCGGGTTCCACTGCCATTTGACGTTCTGCAGGTACCAGCTTTCGAGCCAGAGATCCTGGCGGCGCAGCGCGAAGACGATCTTCACGTCGAAATGCGCGCGAAACTGCGCCAGCACCGACAGGTCGGGGCGCATGCAGATGTCCTCGTCGCTGAGGATCACCGAATGCAGATCATGCGCCTTGCCGTCGGCCCGCGCGGTGATGTCGGCGGCGACGTCGGCGACCTGCGCCTCGCCCGAGAAGATCCGGTTCATCAGCGCGACGTGGCGGCCGGCGTTGAAGGGATGGAAATAGCCCAGGCGTTGCAGGTTGACGAAGTTCGCCTGCAGGAATTTCTGGACCGAGGTCGTCGCCGTGCGATGGGCCCCGATATGGATGTAGAGTGTTCTCATGGATGCCGACTGCCGCTGAAAGCCTTTGAACCCTCCTTGCATGACGGGGCCGCGGGGTCCAGCGGACGGGCGCCCCGGCGTCCTTTCAGGCGGAAGCCGGGGCACGGGATCAGACGATGACGAAGCTGTCGGCCGAAAGCTCGTTCCCCGCGAGACCGGTGAGCCGCAGCCGGTTGCCGTCGTCGAAGTTGAACATCAGGTCGCCCTCGTCGGTGTCGCGGCCCCGCGCCGCGGCGCTTTCGGCGGTCAGGCCCGGCATGAGACCGGCCTGAAGCTCGATCAGGTCCTCGCCGATGACGAAATCGCCGATCGTCTCGGTGCCGTAGCCCCGCCGCAGCACGAAGCTGTCCGCGCCCGCGCCGCCGAACAGCGCATCGGGGGCGTCCCCGCCATCGAGCCGGTCGTTGCCGGCGCCGCCATACAGCGTGTCGAGACCGTGGCCGCCGATCAGCGTGTCGTTGCCGGCGCCGCCGATCAGCAGGTCGCCGGCCTCGCCGCCATCGAGATGATCATGACCGCCATCGCCCCTGAGCGTGTCCTGGTTGTCGCCGCCCCACAGGCTGTCGCGCCCGCCGCCGCCGACCAGCGTGTCGCCGCCCGCATCGCCCCAGATCCGGTCGTTGCCGCCCTGGCCGTCGAGCAGATCGACATGATCGCCGCCGCGCAGCTTGTCGCGCCCGGCGCCGCCCATGATCCGGTCCTGGCCCGCATCGCCCCACAGCCGGTCATGGCCGCCCTGGCCCCGAAGCAGGTCGTCGTGATCGCCGCCATGCAGCTGGTCGCGCCCGGCGCCGCCCATGACCCGGTCGCGGCCCGCATCGCCCCAGAGCCGGTCGTTGCCGCCCTGGCCCCGAAGCAGGTCGTCATGGTCGCCGCCGCGCAGCTGGTCGCGGCCGCCGCCGCCGATGATCCGGTCCTGGCCCGCATCGCCCCACAGCCTGTCGTTGCCGCCCAGCCCCTTGAGCAGGTCGTCGCGGCCGCCGCCCCACAGGCTGTTGGCGGCGCCGTTGCCGGTGATCCTGTCATTGCCGTCGCCGGAGACGAATTCCTCGATCAGCGTGTCCTCGGAGAGCAGCATGTTGTTGCGCTGGTCGCCCAGCACGCTGGAGACGGCGCCGGGGGCCAGGTCGACGATCTGGTCCATCCCGGCATGGCTGAAATTGATCCGGTCGCGGCCGCCATGATCCTCGATGTAGAGGGTGATGGGTTGCAGGTCATAGGCGTCGGACGTGGTGTGATCGGCCATGCCGCGGAACATGTCGCCGAGATAGATCTCGAGCTTGGAGCCGATGCCCCAGACGGTGTCGCCATCGGCGAAATGCGTCTCGGGCGCGCCCCAGATGTCGCGGATCGCGATCAGGTCGGCCTGCATCGGCGTCACGTTGCCGCCGCGGCTGGCGTCGATGTTGGGATTCTCGTCCTGCCCCAGATAGGACATCACCGACAGCTGCCAGCTGTCGTTCTTGAAGATCGCGTCGCCGTAATCGGCGTGGCCGTTATAGGGGCCGGCATGGCCGAGCCCGAGCACGTGGCCGATCTCGTGCATGTAGGTGCGGAAGGTATAGCTGTCGACGCCGGCGCCGTGCTTGGCGATCCAGCCGTCATCGACGTTGATCGTGGCCTTGGTGATGGTGCCGTCGGCATTGGCGTAGGTCTTGGCATAGGCGCCGCTGCCATTGTCCTGAAAGCTCAGCGCCGCGCCGCCGGAGACTTCCGCGAAATGGACATCCGCCACGCATTCCCACGCATCCATCGCCCAGCGGGCAAGCTGCCGCCCCTCGGCGTCGAGACCGCCGAGATCGACGGTGATCGGGCCCGCCGCCTTGGGATCGAAGAAGGTGTAGGGGATCCTGGTGCTCTCGTTGTAGCCGCCGGTCAGGTAATCGGCGATCTCGTGGGGGGTCGCGTGACGGGGCAAGGCGTTCTCCATGGCGGCGGCTGACGGCGGATCGATCGGCCACGCCGGTCATTCGGCCGCGGCACCCATAGCCCTTGTCCTACAATCCCGAGGCGAACAGGCTAATCTTTCATGAGGGAAGGGGCGTTTCCGCTCCGCCCTGTGGCGCGACATACGCAGGTCGCACGGCGCAGGCATGGCGCGAAGATGGCGTGGATATGACCGGCGCTCCGGCCAGAAGCGCCCGGGCCGGAGGGCGGCGATGGACCGGCCGGGGTCTCAGCCCTCCGCCGCGCGGTCGAGCACCAGCCCGAAGGGCCCGCTTCTGGCGGCGATCCGCAGCAGCCGCCAGTCGCCCGAGCCGGTGTCGTAGGTCAGCTCCACCGACAGCCGCGACACGCCCAGCGGTTCGAGATATCCCGGCCCGGCGGTGACGCGGTAGCCGGCGCGGCAGGTGATCCGCGTGCCCTCGCGCCGGGCCTGTTCGAGCGTCAGAAGCCCGACCCGCCGCCCGTCATAGATCCGCAGCCCGTCGGGGCAGGCGCCGGTTTCCAGCAGCCGCCCGAAGGCGTCCACCGGGTCGAGCACGGGGCCGCTGACGGCGTCGGCGTCGGTGAGCGCGGTGCGCTCGGCCTCGGGCGACAGCGTCACCGCGCGCAGCTCTCCGCGCTCGGTCCGCATCGAGACGTCGCGCGATTTGCGGGTGGAGCGGGTGCGGCCCGAATGGCGCGCCACCGGGCCCGTGGTCACGGTGCGGCCCGCATAGCTGCCGTCGAACACCCCGAACGGCGTGCTGTCGAGCAGCAGCGTCAGGTCGCGCGTGCTGCCCTGTGCCGCGTGGGTGATCCGCCCCAGCCGGTCGCCGCCGAGCGCGATCTCGAACCGGGTGTCGGCCTGCGCGGCGAGCGCGGCCTGGGACAGGCACAGGCCAAGGCCCAGGCACGAAAACAGGCGCGGCAGGCAGAACGGCATCGGGGGGCTTTCGCGAGGCAGGCGGCCGGTCAGATCAGCCGGTCCTGGCGGTTGCGGCAGAAGCCGAGAAAGGCGGCGGCGCTGTCGCGCGGCGCCTCGGTGATCCAGTCGCGCCATTCGCGTTCGACCACCGCGATGTCGGCGCCGGGCAGGATGCCGCGCGCTTCGTCGCGCACCGCCTCCGACAGCGGCGGCAGGGCCGGGCTTTCCATTTCGGGCGTCACCGTGCCGCGGTTGCGAAACACCACCATGTCGCTCTCGTCGTCATAGGCGACGTGGTAATCGGGCAAATGATCGCTCTGCGCCATTTCCTTCATCGTGTGGCGGAAGCGCTTGAGCTCGGAGCGCGCGCCGGTGCGCATCAACAGCTTCTCCAGCCCGATCTGCCAGCGCGGCTGCGCGCCGCACAGCTTGCGCGCGATCTCGTAGACGCGGCGTTCGATCGGCTTGCGCAGGCGGAAATAATCGCGGTGCAGCGTCAGCACGGATTTGCGGCGGATCGAGTTGAAGACCCATTCGGAGAGCTGGATCTCGGCATGCATGATCCGGCCGGTTTCCTCGTCGCCCTTGCGCACCACGGTGGCGCGTTCGACGAGGTGGAACCAGCCGCGCGCCTCTTCCTCGCTCAACGGCATGTCGCCGCCATTGGCGCGGGTGGTGATGTTGGTCTTGATGACGGTGCCCATCAGCCGGTCGAGCGCCTCGCAGAAGGCGTCGTAATCCTTGCCGCCGGTGCCGCGGTTGACGAAGATCAGCAGGTCGCGCGGGTTGAAGCGCAGCACCCGGTCGACCCGGTCGCCGCGGTTGAGCTTGTTCATGATCTGGCTGACGGCGTAGATCAGGATGTCCTTGTCGTAGATCGTCGCCTGCCCCTTGGCCGAGGGGATGATCTCGACCCAGTTCGGCCCGTGCTCGTAGCGGCGGATCGACATGTCGGGCTTTTTCGACAGCGCGTAGAACGGATGCTCCATCGACGGCACGAGATCCTTGAGCACGGCTTCCGCTACGTCGCAGATGCTGTAGTCGATCTGCGGATGGCGCTCGGGCAGCAGATGGTCGATGGCGGACCCGAAATCCTGCGCGTGCTCTGGCATCCCGGTCTCCTTGGGCAAGACGGCTTCGGCCGGGCCGAGACATCTGGTTCGACGGCCCATGATTCGTGGAATCAGGAACTTCGACGGGAAACAGCCCCGTAATCTTCGGGGTATCGGGGACGTCGGGGGATTTCAACCCGGAATTTGCGCGTTGTCTTCGGGGAAACGGGAACAGTCGATCTTTGGAAAAAGGCGGCTCCGCTGGGGGCGTCGATTCGATTCGGGGTATCCGGAACGTCGGCTCACAGATGTCGGGACAAGTCAAACAGTTCGGGGTATCGCGAACGAATTTCCGCCATGCGGTTCTCTTGGCCCGGCGCGAGAGGGCCGCCAGCGGGCGATGTCCGGTCGGCGCCGGGAGGCCCATCTATAGTGTTATATAGTGTTATATAGTGTTACGGGTCCGAAAATGGCCTGTAAGCCTATGTTTTAAATAGTGAATTTCGAACGCCCGGTTCCTAATGTCCGCGAAATGGTTCCTAATGTCCGCGAAATGGTTCCTAATGTCCGCAAACGAAGGGCGGGTTATCCACGGCTTATCCACATAGTTATCCACAGGGTTTCGGAGCGGTTCCCGATGTCCGCGAAACCGGCCCGGTTCCCGATGTCCGCGAAATTCGGTTCCTGATGTCCGCAAACCCCGGTTCCTAATGTCCGCGAACGCGGTTCCCGATGTCCGCAAAGGTCCGGTTCCCGATGTCCGCGAACGCCGCTTCAGCCGGTGGCCGGGCGCTTGGGGCGCCGCAGCATCGACCCGGTATAGATCACCAGCGCCAGCCAGATCATCGGGAAGGCGACGCGCCGTGCCGGATCGAACGCTTCGCCAAAGACCAGCACGGCGGTGAGAAAGATCATGGTCGGCGCGATGTATTGCAGGATGCCGATGGTCGAGAGCCGCAGCAGCTTGGCGCCGTTGGCGTAGATCATCAGCGGCACCGCCGTCACCGCGCCGCAGCCCAGGAGCAGCCCGACATCGCCCGCCGCCCCGTCCCCGAACAGCGCGTCGCCGCTCAGCACCGTCCAGCCCAGATAGGCGATCGCCGGTGGCGTCAGGATCAGCACTTCCAGCAGGAAGCCCTGGTTGGGACCGATCGGCAGCGATTTCTTGCAGAACGCATAGGCGCCCCAGCTGAAGGTCAGCCCCAGCGCCACCACCGGGATGCGCCCCGAGGCCAGCGTCAGGATCAGCACCGCCGCGCCGGCGAGCGCGACCGCCAGCAGCTGCAACCGGCTGAGCCGTTCGCCCAGGAGCACCGCGCCGAGAAAGATCGAGAAGAGCGGGTTGATGTAATACCCGAGTGCGGCGTCGAGCGCCTGTCCCGCGGCGATCGCCCAGACATAGATGCCCCAGTTCACCGAGATCAGCGCCGCGGTGATCACCGCCATGCCGAGCATGCGCGGCGTGCGCAGCGCGTGGCGCAGATCCGCCAGCCGCCGCGTCCACAGCA
>NZ_KK088653.1:62500-1020876 GCF_000600975.2 Limimaricola hongkongensis DSM 17492
CAATGGCATAAGCCAGCCTGACTGCAAGACTGACAAGTCGAGCAGAGTCGAAAGACGGCCATAGTGATCCGGTGGTCCCGAGTGGAAGGGCCATCGCTCAACGGATAAAAGGTACGCTGGGGATAACAGGCTGATACTGCCCAAGAGTCCATATCGACGGCAGTGTTTGGCACCTCGATGTCGGCTCATCTCATCCTGGGGCTGGAGCAGGTCCCAAGGGTATGGCTGTTCGCCATTTAAAGAGGTACGTGAGCTGGGTTTAGAACGTCGTGAGACAGTTCGGTCCCTATCTTCCGTGGGTGTAGGATACTTGAGAGGAGTTGCCCCTAGTACGAGAGGACCGGGGTGAACGATCCACTGGTGGACCTGTTGTCGTGCCAACGGCAGTGCAGGGTAGCTATGATCGGACAGGATAACCGCTGAAGGCATCTAAGCGGGAAGCCCCCCTCAAAACAAGGTATCCCCGAGGACCGTGGTAGACCACCACGTCGATAGGTCGGAGATGTAAGCGCAGCAATGCGTTCAGTTGACCGATACTAATGGTCCGATAGGCTTGATCCGATCCAGAAACAGCAAGGCTGGATCCGAAAGCATACACGCAAAACACGGTGTACGACCTGGAACGACGGCCCCCCCGAACGGGACGGGCCGCTGAGATGTTCTTTTCTCGGTCTGGTGGCCATAGCACGAGCGAAACACCCGATCCCATTCCGAACTCGGCCGTTAAGCGCCGTCGCGCTGATGGTACTGCGTCTCAAGACGTGGGAGAGTAAGTCACCGCCAGACCTAGAAAAGAACATCACAAACATTCTCTCTGAACGATGCAAAACATCCTGTCGCGGGATGGAGCAGCCCGGTAGCTCGTCAGGCTCATAACCTGAAGGTCGCAGGTTCAAATCCTGCTCCCGCAACCAATACTCCCACATCGACACCGCGCTCGTCAGGCTCATAACCTGAAGGGCCAAGGCCGTCTCGGAAACGCTCCGGGGGAGCGGTTCAGGCCTTGGCGGGCGGAGCCCCGGCGCAGGTTCAAATCCTGCTCCCGCAACCAGATTTCCCCAAAGCATCGATGAAGACCGACCGTCAGGCGCGTGCCTCACGCAAACCGCGCGGCTTGAGGCCTCCGCGCCACGAATCTCGCAAACCTTCCCCGAGAGAGCTCTGGGAATTGGCTCCGGGGCTTCTTCTGCTGTTCAATCCGCCCAACGTTTTCACTTGGGAAGTTTTGGCCATGACCCGACCTCGTTTGCTCGTCGCCCTTTGTCTTTCGCTGGCCCTTCCGGCGCCGATCGTCGCGCAGGAGGCCGCGCCAGCAGCCATGGACCTGACGCTGCGCGGCGACAGCGTGGTCACCTTCGATCTCGCGGCGCTCAAGGACATGCCCGTCTCCAGCTTCGAAACCAGCACGGTCTGGACCGACGGGGTCAGCCGCTTCACCGGCGTGGCGCTGGTCGATCTGCTTGGCGTTCTGGGCGAGAAGGGCGACTCCATCCGGGCGGTTGCGCGGGATGGTTACGCCGTCGAAATTCCCGTTTCCGACGCGGTGCCGGAAGGTCCGATCGTGGCCTACGAGATGGATGGCGTGCCGTTGGACGCCGACATGATGGGGCCGTACTGGATCGTCTATCCCTATGACAGCGACCCGGCCTATCGCGGCGAAGAGATCGAAGCGCGCAGCATCTGGCAGCTCGACACGCTCGAACTGGGCGACTGATCCGGCTGGCTCAGCCGGGGTCGATGCCGAGGTTCTTCACCAGACGCATCCCTGCCGCGGCATCGGCCAGCGCGTCGATCGCCGCCATCGCGGCCATGAAGGCCGCCATGCAGATGACGTGGTTCGCGCCGGTCTGGATCAGCCGTTTGCGGCGGGTGTCGGTGCGCGCGAAGATCGGGATCTCGGGGCGCAGCATGAAGACCGATGCCAGATAGACGAACAACAGCGCCGACAGCGCCCAGTGCAGCGCGCGAAATCCCCAAAGACCGGTCTCCATGGCGATCAGCCGCGCCAGACCGACCAGCAGGCCCCAGCGCAGCACCGTGAAGATCTCGGTCGCGATCGCTTCGAGCCGGGTGCCGAGCGTCCGGCGAAACCGATCATCCGAGAGCTGATCCAGCCAGAACCGGATCGAGGCCATGATCGCATCCTCCGCAGGAAGGGTGCCTTCATTGAACACCTTTCGCGTGGCGCCGCATAGCCCGGGGCCGAACCGGCGCGCGCGTTGGGCGTCATGCACCGACTTCAGCCCGAAGGGCGACCGGACGGAGTACTCGCATTGGTTGCTTTGTACGCAATCGCTCTCTTTACGCGGTTGCAGGCGCCGCTATCTCCGTGTGCAGGAGGAGCGCAAGATGACGGCAACCGGCCCTAGAGATCTCGAAATGACGGATGCGGCGGGGGTGACGGCCCGGCTGCGGCGCTGGGTGCCGCTCGGGGCGTGGCTGGCCGCGTCGTGGCGCGAGACCGGGCGGATCGTGGGGTATCGCGATGAGGAGGACGTGCTTTACCCGGTGTGCCAGTTCGATGCGGCGGGGCTGCCGCTGCTGGAGATGCGCAAGGTGATCGTGGCGCTGCGGCCGGTGATGGGGGAGGCGGCCATCGTGGGATGGCTCGGCACCGGCTGCACGCTGCTTGGTGGGGCGCGCCCCGCCGACCTGCTCGGAGCGCCGTCTTCGGCGGCGGTGGGCGAGGCCGCCCGCGCGACGGCGCGGGAGATGGCGCAGGCGGCCTGAGCGCGGCTCAGCCGATTGGCGGGGCGGTGAACAGCGTGACCTTCAGCCCGCCATGCGGCACCGGCGGTCCCCATGGCGTCACCGGCAGGCCGGTGGCGCGCGCCAGCCCCGCTTCGCTGGTGACGATGCCGACGCGCCAGCCGCGAAAGTTGCGGCGCAGCGTGTCGCCCAGCGCGCCATGCAGGCCGTAAAGCAGCTTCTTGTTGCCGATCCGCCCGCCATAGGGCGGGTTGACGATGACGAGCCCGGGGGGGCCGTCGGGCGGGGCGGCGTCGCTGACCGCCGCGTGGTGGAACGCCGCGACATCCCCCAGACCGGCCCGCTGCGCATTGGCATTGGCCCCGGCCACCGCGCCCGCATCGCGATCCGATCCGACAAAGCGCTGTTCCGGCGGGGTCGAGCCCGCATGCGCATCGCGCAGCGCCTGCCAGCGCGCGGCGTCGAAGCTCGCCAGCCGCTCGAAGGCGAATTGGCGCGACAGTCCGGGGGCAGCACCGGAAGCGATCGCCGCCGCCTCCAGCACGAAGGTGCCCGAGCCGCACATCGGGTCGTAGACCGGCTCCTGCCCGCTGTAATCGCAGGCGCGCAGGAACAGCGCGGCCAGCGTTTCGCGCATCGGCGCCTTGCCCACGAACTGCTTGGTGCCGCGCCGATGCAGCGGCACGCCGGAACTGTCGAGGCTGAAGATGACCTCGTTGTCCTCGATCCGCACCTTGAGGGTCAGCGGCGCCTCGTCGGTTTCCGTCTCTTCAGCGTCGTCTGCGATGACCGCACCAAAGGCCGCGAGCGCCGTCTCGATCCGCTGCTTCGCCGCGCCCGCATGGTAGATCTTGGAGCGGCGGCAGGTGACGTCGACCCGCACGGCTTCGCCGGGGCGCAGAAGCTCGCCCCAGGGGAACTTGCGGGCCCGCTTGTCGAGCTGCGCGAGGTGAAACGCCATGAAGCCGCCGATCCGCACCAGCACCCGGCCCGCGCCGCGCAGGCACAGGTTGGCGCGCCAGACCTCGTCCCAGCCGCCTTGCGTGACGACGCCGCCGGGCACGGGGTTCGGCGCGGCGAAACCCTGTTCGCGGGCCTCCTCGGCCAGCAGGGGTTCGAGGCCGGGCGGGGCCTGAAGGAAAATCTCGAAGGGGGTCTGGGTCATGGCCGCCTCCATAGCCGCTCTGTTGCGCCGCCGCGACGGGAATCTCGTGACCCGCGCCGCCTTGCGCGGGGGAGGGGGAAGGCTAGGTGTCGCGGGGCAGCCTCCCGCGAGGGGGGCATATCGTCATCAATTCAGGGGGCTTCCATGAAAACCGCCAAGGACTATCTCGACGAGGCCAACGCGCAGGTCACGCGCATCCCGGCCGATGAGGCGATCAAGAAGCATGGCGGCGACGCGCTCTTCGTCGACGTGCGCGATTCGGCGGCGATCGCCAAGACCGGCACCATCGCGGGCGCGCTGCGGGCGCCGCGCGGCTTCATCGAGTTCATGGCCGACGAGAACAGCCAGTTCCACGAGCCGAAATTCCGCAAGGAGGCCGACATCCACCTCGTCTGCGGCGCGGGCGGGCAGGCAGCGCTTGCGGGCAAGACGCTCAAGGAGATGGGCTTCGCGCATGTCACCAATATCGGCGGCATCGGCGACTGGAAGGAGGCTGGCGGCCCGATGGAGGAGTGATCTTCGGGACCGGTCGGCAAAGGGGCCGCGCCATCGGGCGCGGCCCCTTTTTCATCCGGGTGCCTGCCGGATGGCGGCGCGTCAGATGTTCATCGCCCCGACCGAGCCGCCATCGACCCGGTAGGCCGAACCCACGGTAAAGCTGGCGCGGTCCGAGCACAGCAGCGCGATCACCGGGGCGACCTCCTCGACCCGGCCGCGGCGGCCCAGCGTCAGGAAGGGGCGCTCTTCCTTGAGGAAGCTTTCGATCGCCTCGTCCATGCTCACGCCCAGCTCGTCGGCGCGCTTTTCCATCATGCCGTCGGTCATCGGCGTCTCGATGAAGGCGGGTGAGACGGTGTTGAACAGCACGCCCTTGGGCGCATAGGGCATCGACACGCATTTGGTGAAGTTCAGAAGCGCCGCCTTGGCCGCGTTGTAGACCGCCTCGTCGGCATAGGGCTGCACCGCGTTTTCCGAGGTCACGAACACCACCCGGCCCCAGCCCTTTTCGACCATGCCGGGCACCAGCGCCCGGCTCAGCCGGACGGCGGACATGAAGTCGATCTCCCACGCCTCCATCCAGTCGTCATCGGTCATCTCCAGGGGATCGCCCTTGGCCCCGGTGACGCCCGCGGCATGGACGAGGATGTCGCAGCCGCCTTCCTCTGCGAGCCGCTCCTTGAGCCGGGCGATCTGGCCGGTATCGGTGAGATCCGCGGCCATGACGCCCGCCGCGCCGCCGACCGCCGCGTCGGCCTTTCGAAGCGCGTCTTCGTCCATGTCGGTGAGAAAGGGATGCGCCCCCTCCTGCTTGAGAAGCCTGGCCACCTCGATGCCCATGCCGCCCGATCCGCCGGTGATGAGCGCGCGTTTGCCCTTGATGCCGAGATCCATGCGATGTTCCGTTCCTGGCTGGGGTGGGCCGGTCAGGGCCCGTCGGCGATACAAGGACCGGCGCAGGTTCCGGTTCCCGGGGCGCAATGCCGCACCGCATGGAACCGCTGCCCCGGCAGCCCGGTTCGCGTTGCAGGGGCAAAGAGGACCGACATGACCGAGGACACCAAGCGGGCGACCGCATCAGGCAATCGTTGGGGCGCCACGCCCGAGGGCGGGGGGCGCTGGCGCTTCGGCCTCTGGGCACCGTCGGCCAAGACCGTCGCGCTTTGGCGTGACGGGGCCGAAACGCCGATGCAGCGCGGCGATGACGGCTTCTGGAGCCTGTCGGCCAAGGCCGAGGCCGGGCAGGAATACGGCTTCGTTATCGACGGGGAACGCCGCCCCGACCCGGCGGCGCGGCACCAATCGGGCGACGTGCACGGCGCGTCGGTGCTGGCCGATCCGGCGGCGCGGCGCTGGGGCACGCCGTGGGAGGGCCGCGCCTGGGACGAGGCCGTGATCTACGAGATGCATGTCGGCACCTTCACCCCGGAAGGCACCTTCAAGGCCGCCGCGAAGAAGATGCAGGCGCTTGCCGATCTCGGCATCACCGCGATCGAGATCATGCCGGTGGGCCAATGGCAGGGCGCGCGCGGCTGGGGCTATGACGGGGTGCTGCCCTATGCGCCGCACCCGGCCTATGGCACGCCCGAGGACATGCAGGATCTGGTGGAGACGGCGCAGGCTGCCGGAATGATGGTGATCCTCGACGTGGTCTACAACCATTTCGGCCCCGATGGCGCCTATCTGCACGCCTATGCGCCCGAGTTCTTCGACGAGGCGCGCCACACCCCATGGGGGGCGGCGATCGATTTCACGAAACCGGCGGTGCGCGCCTTCTTCATCGAGAACGCGCTCTACTGGCTGCGCGACTACCGGCTCGACGGGCTCAGGCTCGACGCGGTGCACCAGATCGTCGATCCCTCGCCGCATCACGTGCTGGTCGAGCTGGGCGAACGGGTGCGGGCGCAGGGCTTCGAGCGCCCCGTGCATCTCATCACCGAGGACGAACGCAACGAGCCCGAACTGCGCGATACCGGGCTTTATGCCGCAAGCTGGAACGATGACTACCACCACGCGGTGCACACCGCCCTGACCGGCGAGAACGAAGGTTACTACGCCCCCTTCGCGCATGACCCGATCGGCGATCTGGTGCTGGCGCTGACCCGCGGCCATGTCGAGGAGGGCCAGCCCCGCCATGGCCGCGACACCCGGCGCGGGCGGCCCGCCGGGCACCTGCCATGGACCGGTTTCGTCAACTCCAACCAGACCCACGACCAAGTCGGCAACCGGGCGTTGGGCGACCGGCTGATCACCCTGGCCGATCCGCGCGGGGTCGAGGTAACACATGCGATGCTGCTCACCGCGCCGTTCATCCCGATGCTGTTCATGGGCGAAGAGGTGGGCGAAACCGCGCCCTTCCTGTTCTTTTGCGATCACGACGGCGAATTGGCGCGGCTCACCCGCGAGGGGCGGCAGAGGGAATTCAAGGACTTCCTGAGCTTCGGCGACGAGGTGCCGGACCCCAACGCCAAGGAGACCTTCGAGCGGTCGCGCCCCTTCGGTGGCGATCCCGAGCGGATGGCGCATTGGCGCGATCTCACACGGCGCTTGCTGTCGCTGCGCGCCGCGCGCATCGTGCCTTGCATGAAGTCGGGCCGGGCCGGGCCCGCCCGCGTCACCCGCACCGGGCCGCGCGCGCTGTCGGCCTGCTGGCCTTTCGCCGAGGGGAACATCGTCATGCAGGTCAATCTCGGATCGCCCCCCGACACGCCACCCGCCCCCGAGCCGCAGGATATCGCCATCGGCGATCCGGCCATCGACCCCTTTGCCTTTTCCCTCACCGTGAGTTCCCACTGATGACCGCCCCGACACTCCCCCGCGCCACCTATCGCCTGCAGCTGCGCGAGGGCGTCGATTTCGACACGGCGCGGCGGCTGGTGCCCTATCTCGCCGGTCTCGGGATCAGCCATCTCTACCTGTCGCCGATCTTCACCGCCGCTTCGGGCTCGACCCATGGCTACGACGTGACCGACCCGACCGAGATCGACCCCTGCTTGGGCGGGCGCGAAGGGTTCGAGGCGCTGGCGCGCGACGCCCGTGCCGCGGGTCTTGGCATCATTCTCGACATCGTGCCGAACCACACCGCGTTTCATCTCGAAAATCCGTGGCTGCGCGACGTGCTGCGCCACGGGCAATCCTCGCGCCATGCGCGGCATTTCGACATCGACTGGGCCAAGGGGCGCCTGGTGCTGCCGTTTCTCGGCGAGCCGTTCGAGGACATGCTGGAGGCGGGCGCCTTCCGGCTGGAGGACAGCGACAGCGGCCCGCAGCTCGCGACCGCGCATTTCGCCGTGCCGATGGCGCAGGGCACGCTGCCCTCCGAGGAGATGCGCCGCGATCCGCAGGCGATCCGAGACGCCCATGCCGCCCAGCCCTGGCGGCTGACGCATTGGGAATACGAGCGCGACGGCGTCACGCACAGGCGGTTCTTCAACGTCACCGGGCTGATCGGCATGCGGGTCGAGGACGAGGCGGTGTTCGAGGACATGCACCCGCTGCTGTTCGATCTGCTGGAGCATGATCTGGTGCAGGGCATAAGGCTCGATCATATCGACGGGCTCGCCGACCCGGCCGCCTATCTGCGCCAGCTGCGGGATCGTGTCGGCGACACTCCGGTCTGGATCGAGAAGATCCTCACCGGCGACGAAACCGTGCCCGCCTCCTGGCCGATCGAGGGCACCACCGGCTACGAGGCGGCGCGCGCCATTTCGCGCGTGCTCACCGATGCCGAGGGGCTGGGACGGCTCGACGAGGTCTGGCGCCGCGAAACCGAGCGCGAGGGCAGCTTTCACGACGCGCTCCTGACCGCCAAGCACGAGGTGATCCGCCAGGAGCTGGCGGCCGAGCTGCACCAGCTCATCGACATGGCGCGGGTGGCCGTGGGCCCCGAGGATGCGCTCGAAATCGGTGACGAGGCGCTGCGCGAGGCGATCATCGCCCTGCTCGTGGCCTTTCCGCGCTATCGCACCTATTTCGCAAGCGATGAGGCCCCCTCGGACGAGGATCGCGCGCTGATGGACAAGGTCGCCGCCGAGGCCGGTGAGGGGCTGCGCTCAGACGCGGCGGTGCAGCGCATCGCCGGCTACCTGATCGACCCCGACACGCCCGAGGAACGCGCGCTGCAATGCCGGTTCCAGCAGGTCACCGGCGCGCTTCTGGCCAAGGCGCATGAGGACACGGCGGGCTTTCGCTGGAACCGCTACATCGCCGCCAACGAGGTCGGCGCCGATCCCGATGAACCCACCATGACCGCCGAGGCGCTGTCGGGCTGGCTGCAACGCCGCGCGCCGTCCGAGATGACGCTCACCTCGACGCATGACACCAAGCGGTCCGAGGATGCGCGGATGCGGCTCGTCGCCATCAGCCATTTGCCCGAGGCCTTTCTCGCGCTGTGGGAGCACAGCGAGGATGTCGACGGCGCGCAAGAGATCGATCCGAACCTGCGCTGGTACATCCTGCAGACGCTTCTGGCGATGTGGGAGGAGGGGCGCGGCGACGTCGCCGACAGGCTGGGCCGGCACGTCGAAAAGGCGATGCGCGAGGCCAAGGAGGTCACCACCTGGACCCATCAAAACGCCGAGGCCGAAGCCGCGGCGCAGCGCTTTGCCGCCGCGCTCGCCGCAAGCTGGGGCGCGGAACTGCCCGCGGGGGCGGCGCAGCTCATGGCCCGGGGAGAGGCGCTGTCGCTGGCGCAGGCGGGGCTGAAGCTGGTGATGCCGGGCGTGCCGGACATCTATCAGGGCACCGAGGTGGGGGCGTTCCAGCTCACCGATCCCGACAACCGCATGGCCGTCGATTTCCGCGCCATCGCCCGGTTGGCCACGCGCGGCGCGCCCGATTGCTTCGCGGGGGAGGTGTCGCTGGACGAGATCCCCGGCGCCGCCGATCCCGACATCGCGTCGCCCGACGGCGCGCCCGATCTCGACAGCTTCGCGGGCCGCAAGGCGCGGCTGATCTGCGCGGGGCTGTCGCTGCGCCGCCAGCGTCCGGGGTTCTTCGAAACCGCCGAGACGCGCGTCGAAGCCCCGGCCGGGGGGCAGCTTCTGCTGATCCGCGAGGGCGCCGAGGGTCGGCTGGAACTGCGCATCGACCGGCAGGGCCACCCGCTGTCCGACGCCCCGGAGGGTGACCCGGTCTGGCCACGTCACGAGGCCGACCGCGATGCGCCGCTGCGTCTCGACTGGGTGCCGTCCGTCGGCTGAACGGCCCGGGTCGGCCGGTCGGGTGGAACCCCGGCCCGGCTGCGGCGTTCGGGCATGAGCCTCCAAATCCCGTGCAGGGGCCAATGCCTGTGCCCGCATCCCGATTTTCATCCCTCCGGCGCGCTTCCCCGCGCCGGTCATCCGCGCCGTCCTGATCGGACGCCGCCACGGAGTTCAGACAACTTGATGGCCAAGGACATCCAACCGAACCTGCCCGCCTTCGACATCGCCGCCTCGCGCTCGGACGCGCTGGGCGCGAATTACGACGGCTACGGCACCAATTTCGCGCTGTGGTCCGACAACGCGACGGCTGTGCAGCTCTGCCTTTTCGATGACGAAGGCCGCGAGCAGATCGCCTGCCTCGACATGCCCCGCATGGAGGGCGGCATCTGGCACGGCTACCTGCCCGATATCGGCCCCGGGCAGGTCTATGGCTACCGCGTCCACGGGCCTTGGGCGCCCGAGGAGGGCCACCGCTTCAACCCCAACAAGCTGCTGCTCGACCCCTATGCCTGCGAGATCAAGGGCGATCTCGAATGGGACCCGGCGCTGTTCGGCTATACCCAGCCGGGCGACGACACCGAAGGCCCCGACCCGCGCGACAGCGCACCCTTCGTCCCCAAGGGCGTCGTGGTCGATACCGAGTTCGACTGGGAGGCGGATTCGGCCCTGCGCCGCCGCTGGCAGAACGGGTTGATCTACGAAACCCACGTGAAGGGCGCGACCATGCGCCATCCCGACGTGCCGGAAGAAGATCGCGGCACCTTCGAGGGCCTCGCCTCGGACGCCTTCATCGACCACCTGACCCGCATCGGCGCCAGCGCGGTCGAGCTGCTGCCGATCCACGCTTTTGCCAATGACGGGCATCTCGCGGATAAGGGGCTGTCGAATTACTGGGGCTACAACACGCTCTCGTTCTTCGCGCCGCACAAGCCCTATCTCAAGTCGGGCTTCTACCGCGAGGTGAAGCAGGCGGTGAAGAAGTTCCACGCCGCCGGTCTCGAGGTGATCCTCGACGTGGTCTACAACCACACCTGCGAAGGCAACGAGATGGGCCCGACGCTGTCGTTCCGCGGCATCGACAACGCCTCCTATTACCTGCTGTCGCCCGACAACAAACGCCACAGCTACGACACCACCGGCACCGGCAACACGCTCAACGTCGAGCATCCGATGGTGCTGCGCATGGTGCTCGACAGCCTGCGCTACTGGGTGCAGGTGATGCATGTCGACGGCTTCCGCTTCGATCTCGCCTCGACGCTGGGCCGCGAGGCGCTGGGCTTCGAGCGCGAGGGCTCGTTCTTCGCCGCGATCCGGCAGGACCCGGTGCTCTCCACCGTGAAGCTGATCGCCGAGCCATGGGACATCGGTGACGGCGGCTATCAGGTCGGCGGGTTTCCGTGGCCGTTCCGCGAGTGGAACGACAAGGCGCGCGACGACACCCGCGCCTTCTGGCGCCGCGACAAGGGGCTCGTGCCCGCGATGGCCGAACGGTTGACCGGCTCGCCGGTGCAGTTCAACCACAGCCACCGCCCCGCGACCTCCTCGATCAATTTCCTCGCCGCGCATGACGGCTTCACGCTGTGGGACACGGTGTCCTACAACGACAAGCACAACGAGGCGAATGGCGAGGACGGCAAGGACGGCCATTCCAACAACCTGTCCGACAACATGGGCGTCGAGGGGCCGACCGACGACGAGACCGTCACCGAAAGCCGGGTGCGGCGGGTCAAGGCGATGCTCGGCACGCTGCTGATGAGCCAGGGCGTGCCGATGCTGCTCGCCGGCGACGATTTCGGCCAGAGCCAGGGCGGCAACAACAACGCCTATTGCCAGGACAACGAGACCACCTGGCTCGACTGGGAAAACGGGCGCGAGGAGATCACCCGCGCGGTGGCCGACCTCATGGCCTTCCGCAAGGCCGAGGGCGGTCTCGCGCGGCTGCGCTTCGCCCGCGCGCCCGAGGACGCGCCCGATGGCGGTCCCACCGTGACATGGCGCCACCCGGAAGGCCGGGCCATGGAGCCGGGCGATTGGGAGAACCCCGATCTCGACTGCTTCGGGATGCGGCTGGTGCCTCATGCCGAGGGGCGCGAGGTGCTCGTCGTGCTGAACTCGGGCGACAATTGCGAATTCAAGCTGCCCAAGGGCGGCTGGCGCCGCGCCATCGACACCACGCTCGACCCGGTGCGCTGTGATCTGCCCGAGCAGGGTCTTGTCGGTGTAGGCTGGCAGTCGGTCGTGGTCTGGGTGCCGGACCCGGAAGCCGGGGTGGACAAAGAGGCCCCCGCAGCCGGTGAGGCGGCATCGCAGGCAGCGGAGGACGACGCCTGAGGCGTGCCGGGCCACGCATCGACTTCAAAGAACAAGGCCCCCGCATCGTCCGATGCGGGGGCCTTTGCGTTCAGGAGGGGGCGCCCGGCGGACACGTTTCAGCCCATCACCTCCTCGGATGTCGAGGGGTGCACCCCCAGCGCCCGTCGCATCGTGTCGCGGTCGGGGCGATGCAACAGCATCTGCGCGGCCCATGCGATCGCTTCATGCGCGCCCTCGGCCACCAGCGAAACCGAGGTGACGGCGCTCTCCGATCCGCCCAGACCGTAATAATCCTGCGATGCGTCGGCGCGCAGCGCCGCCGAAAGCGGGGACAGCGTCTTTTGCTCGAAGATCGCCGCCTCCGAAGGCTGGCCGACCTCGGCCACGGGCGGCAGCACGAAGGCCGTGGTCGCCACGTGGCGCAGATCGACCGGCGGGCGGTGCGTGCCGAAAAGCTGCCGCGCCAGCGTCTCGCCATCGCCCGACGCCACCGGCGTCAGCGGCAGCCGGTCGGCGCAGTCGCCGACCGCGTGCAGGCCGGGCAGGGAGGTCTCGAACCGTTCGTCGATCTTCAGCACGCCCTTGTCGGTGGCCGCCACGCGCTCCGCGAGCCCGCCCAACGCCTCGAGGTTCGGCGCGCGCCCCGTGGCGGCCACGACCTTCTCGACGGCGAGCGACGTGTCGGCGTCAAGCACCAGCTCCAACCCGTCATCCGTCTCGCGCACCGCCTCGGGCGTGCAGCCGGTGACGATGCGGATGCCCTGCGCGGCCATGTTCGCCTGTCCCACCTTCGCGGCGGCCTCCGAAAATTCGGTCAGCACCCGGTCGGTGTCGGTCACCAGCGTCACCCGCACGCCCAAGGCCGCATGGATCGCCGCCATTTCGCAGCCGATATAGCCACCGCCGATGATCGCCATGGAGCGCGGCAGCGCGGTCCAGTTCAGCACCGCGTCGCTGTCGCAGGCGAGATGCGCCCCCTCCATGTCGGGCTTCACCGGCCGGCCCCCGGTGGCCAGCACGACGCGCGGCGCGCGCAGCCTGCGCCCCGAAATCGTGACCTCGCCCGGCGCGGTCAACTCGGCCACGTCCTCGATCAGCGTCACGCCCGCCTCTCCCAGCTTGTCGCGATAGCTTTGCCGGATCGCTGCCAGCTTGTCGCCCCGCCGCGCGCAGAGCCGCTCCATGTCGACCGGCGGCGTGGCCCCGAGCAGCCCGGCGCGCGTCAGCCCCGATCCGCGGTGCAGCGCGTCGGCGACGGTCCAGAGCATCTTTTTCGGCACGCAGCCGCGATTGACGCAGGTGCCGCCCAGCTCGGCCCGCTCGATCAGGGCGATCTTGCGCCCCAGCCCCGCCGCGTGCCGCGCGAAGGACAGCCCCGCCGATCCTCCGCCGATGACGATCGCGTCGTACTCCGTATCCATGGGCGTCTCCTTGCGCTGGCGGTTCACGGGGCAACCGGGGGCGCGCTGGACCGGTTCCGCGCGCCCGCCTCATGGCCGGGGCGGCGGATCGTCGCTGTCACGGAGCGTACGGGGCCGGAACCGGGCGGCGGCGGTCCCGTTGACGCGGGAACCGACGGTGCGAACAGGGAGAAACCCCATGACCGACAAGACCGACATGCCCGCCCAATCCCAGGATCACATGCCCGGCAACGAGCACGAAATGCAGCCCGCCCCGGACTACACCCCGCGCCATCCCGGCGTCGGCAAGCTCAAGGGCAAGGTGGCGCTCGTCACGGGGGGCGACAGCGGCATCGGCCGCGCCGTGTCGGTGCTGTTCGCGCGCGAAGGCGCGAAGCTCGCCATCGCCTATCTCGAAGAGGATCGCGACGCCGAGGAGACCAGGCGCCTGGTCGAGGCGGAGGGCTCGGAGGCGCTGCTCATCCGGGGCGATCTGGGGCAGAAGGCGCATTGCGAGGCGGCGGTCGCCAAGACCGTGGAGCGCTATGGCCAGCTCGACGTGCTGATCGTCAACGCCGCGCAGCAATGGCTCGATGACGGGCTCGAGGACATCTCCGAAGACCGGCTGCGCCGCACGGTCGACAGCAACATCATGCACCCGATGTTCGTCACGCAGGCGGCGCTGCCGCATCTGAAGGAGGGCGACGCGGTGGTCTACACGACCTCGGTGAACGCCTTCAAAGGCAATGCCGGGCTCGTCACCTATTCGACCACGCGCGGGGCGACCCTGGCGCTGTCGCGCTCCATGTCCTCGGCGCTGGCCGAGAAGGGCATCCGCGTCAACGCCGTGGCGCCGGGCCCGATCTGGACGCCGTTCATCCCCGGCTCGATGCCGCCTGAGATGGTCGAGGGCTTCGGGACCAACACGCCTCTGGGTCGGCCCGGCCAGCCCTGGGAGGTGGCGACGGCCTATCTGTTTCTCGCCTCGTCGGATGGCAGCTATTTCACCGGCCAGACGCTGCATCCCAATGGCGGCAAGATCGTCGGCGCCTGAACATCGCCGCAAGGGGGCAATTGGCCCCCTTTTCATCGCTGGATCAGAAATCCACCTCGACGCCCGGCAGGTCGAGCGCGCGCATCAGGTCGCGCAGCTCCTGCCGGGCCGCGACGTTGGAGATGTTGAGATTGCTCACGCCCACGTCGCGCAGGTCCAGAAGCGTCAGCCCGCGCGGAAACAGCTCGCGGAAGATCACCCGTTCGTTGAAGCCCGGCGCCGGGCGAAAGCCGATCCGCTCGGACAGCCGGTTGAGCGCGCTTTCCATCCGCTGCTTGTTGACCATCTGCTGCGCGCCGAGCCGGTTGCGCAGCACCACCCAGTCGATCGGGTCAAGCCCGGCCTGCGCGCGCAGCTGCCGCGCGCTCCAGACCATTTCGGAATAGACCGAGGGGCCGAGGATCGTTTCGCCGTCATTGTCGATCTTCGCCAGCAGGTCGAAGTCGATGAAGCTGTCATTGAGCGGCGTGACCAGCGTGTCGGCCAGCGAATGCGCCACCTGGCTGAGCCGTGTGTGGCTGCCGGGGCAGTCGATCAGGATGAAATCGCTGTCATCCTCGAGCTGGGCGACGGCGGCCGACAGCCGGTGATCGGAGAGGTTCTCGCCGGGCTGCAGCGTGCTCGCGTCGATGTCGGGCAGCGCGACATGCGCGGGCGTGGGCAGAGACAGCTCGGCGCGTTCACAGTAGCGGCGGCGGTTCTCGATGTAGCGGCCGAGCGATTTCTGCCGCAGGTCGAGGTCGAGCGTGCCGATCTTGTGGCCCATCCGCGCCAGCGCGGTGGCGACATGCATCGCCACGGTGGATTTGCCCGCTCCGCCCTTCTCGTTGCCGACGACGATGATATGCGCCACGTGTTCCGTCCCCTCCGGCCGCAAGAGGCCGTATCCGCATCGCTTTCCGGGGTAGGGGATGGCGCGGGACCGCGCAAGTCCCGTGGCCGTGGAAGGGGCCGCACCCATTGACTTGTGCGGCTTTCGGGTCCATCTGCGCCTGAGACCCGAAAGCGCATGGCCCGCGTGAGCAGCCGCGCCGCCCCCGCAGGATCTGCGCTGGCGCCCGCACCGCCTCGGATCTTCCGGTTCCCATTTCACGCAAGGGGCCGCGTCCTGTCGGCGCGTGGGCATTCGGCCCCGCGTGAGCGCAAGGGCGCAACCCGACCGCCAGCCCGCATGCGCGGGTCCGGCGCCCCATGCCGCGACGCGCCCGGCGCGCCGCTTACAAGGATGCACATGGATTTCGACATGCTGGGGCTCGCGCCCCGTCTCGTTTCCGCCCTCGCCGAGCAGGGCATCACCGACCCCACCCCGATCCAGACCCAGGCGATTCCGCACGCCATGAACGGCCGCGACGTGATGGGCCTTGCCCAGACCGGCACCGGCAAGACCGCGGCCTTCGGCCTGCCGATGATCGACCGGCTGATGAAGTCGGGCGGCAAGCCCGCGCCGAAATCGGCGCGCGCGCTGGTGCTGGCGCCCACGCGCGAGCTGGCCAAGCAGATCGCCGACAACCTCACCGCCTATACCAAGGGCAGCCATCTCAAGACCGTGCTGGTCGTGGGCGGCGCCGGGATCAACGGCCAGATCAAGCGCATGGAGGGCGGCTGCTCGCTGCTCGTCGCCACGCCGGGCCGGTTGATCGACCTGCTCGACCGCCGCGCCGTGAACCTGAGCCAGACCGAGTTCCTCGTGCTCGACGAGGCCGACCAGATGCTCGACATGGGCTTCATCCACGCGCTGCGCCGGATCGCGCCCTTGCTGCCGAAAGAGCGGCAGACCATGCTGTTCTCGGCCACCATGCCGAAACAGATGGAAGAGCTGGCCTCGGCCTACCTGACGGATGCGGTGCGGGTGCAGGTGAACCCGCCGGGCAAGGCCGCCGACAAGATCGACCAGTCGATCCATTTCGTCGCCAAGGCCGCCAAGACCGAGCTTCTGACCGAGCTGCTCGACCAGCACCGCGACGAGCTGGCGCTGGTCTTCGGGCGCACCAAGCACGGCATGGAGAAGCTGTCCAAGCAGCTTTCCGCCGCCGGCTTTGCCGCCGCCGCGATCCATGGCAACAAGAGCCAGGGCCAGCGCGAGCGGGCGATCCGCGATTTCCGCGAAGGCCGGGTGCGCGTTCTGGTCGCCACCGATGTCGCCGCGCGCGGGATCGACATTCCCGGCGTGCGCCACGTTTATAACTACGAACTGCCGAACGTGGCCGAGAACTATGTCCACCGGATCGGCCGCACCGCGCGCGCGGGCGCCGATGGCAGCGCCGTGGCGCTCTGCGCGCCCGACGAGATGGGCGAGCTGAAGGACATCGAAAAGGCGATGAAGGCCGCGATCCCGGTCGCTTCCGGCACCCGCTGGGACCCGGTCGAGCCCGAAAAGAAGGGCCGTCGCGGCGGTGGCGGCGGCGGTCGCCGTTTCGGCGGGGGCGGGGCCAAGCCCGATGGCGCGGCCAAGCCGGGCGCGCGCCCCGCGCGGCGCCGCAGGCCCGCCCGCAAGGCGGCCTGAAACGCGAAACGCCGCCCCTCGGGGCGGCGTTTTCGTTCGGGGCGACGGTTGCCGGGATCAGAGGTCGAGATCGACGTGCCCGGTGGCCCCCAACAGGCGCGCGCGCAGCGCCACGCATTGATCCGCGGTGACGATGTCGAACCCGCCCGAGGCCGCGCGGGCCCGGTGCTTGGCCGCCAGCGCGCCGCCCGGACGCGCCGCCTGCGCCGCCCCGAAGGCGGCGGCGATGTCCGACCACGGGGCGCTGCGGGTCAGCGCGTCCCACTGCGCCACCAAGGCCGCGCCGCGTCCCTCGGCCTGCGCCTGTGAAACCAGCTGCGCGTTGGGGATGAGCGCCCAGACCTCGCGCTGCGGCGTTTCGCGGTGGGGCTGTCGGAACTCGTTCCAGCGCGGCTGCTGCCCGGCATCGCCGGACATGGGGCGGGGCCGGGACGCAGCCTTGTGCATGCCATAGGCGGCGCGGCCCATCGTGGCTTTTTCATGGCGGCCGCGCGGCTCCACCGGGGGCACGCGGCCAAGGATGCGCATCATCTCGACGTGGTCGATCAGGTAGGCCTTGTCGCCAAAGGCATGCGCGCCGGACTGTTGCATCTGAAGGCCCCTGAAAAGACATATTTGTCATGGTCTAGCAGGGTCGAACGCGTCGCGACACAATTAGGTGCCGATTGTTGCCCGAAAATTGCCATATTCCGGCGGGGTTTTGCCATTGTCATGCGGGGCGGAGCCATTGCGCGGGGGCTGGCGTCCCGATCGCGCCGCAATTGCGCCACAAACGCAAAGCGCCGCCCCGAGGGGCGGCGCCTGTCGATTCGTACGGGCGGGGCTCTTAGAAGCCGAGGCCGGCGTACTTGTTCTTGAACTTGGAGACGCGGCCGCCGGCGTCCATCAGACGCGAGGAGCCGCCGGTCCAGGCCGGGTGCACCGAGGGGTCGATGTCGAGCGACAGCTGGTCGCCTTCCTTGCCCCAGGTGGACTTCATCTTGACGACGGTGCCGTCGGTCATCTTGACGTCGATGAAGTGGTAGTCGGGATGGATGTCCGCTTTCATGTCGGCGCTCCTCAGGCCTTGGCCGCGGCCTTGTCGGCCTTGGGCTTGTAGTTGCTGACTTCGGCGATACGGGCCGACTTGCCGCGACGCGAGCGCAGGTAATACAGCTTCGCGCGGCGCACGCGGCCACGACGCACCACCTCGATCGAATCGATGTTGGTCGCATAGAGCGGGAAGACGCGCTCGACGCCTTCGCCGAACGAGATCTTGCGCACGGTGAACGAGCCGGCGATGCCGTGGCCGTTCTTGCGGCTGATGCAGACGCCTTCGTACATCTGGACGCGGGTGCGGGTGCCCTCGGTCACCTTGTAGCCGACGCGCACGGTGTCACCGGCCTTGAAGTCGGGAATCGTCTTTCCCAGCGAAGCGATCTGCTCCGCTTCGAGCTGTGCGATCAGGTCCATGCCTGTCACTCCTTGATTGCTCGCGGTTATGTCCGCGACGTTGCTCGCAACCTCAGAGCTCTCGGTCTTCACCCGGGTCCGCATCGCGATCCTCGCAATACGCCCGCCAGAGATCAGGTCGCCGTTCTTTCGTCAGCCTTTCGGCCATTTCCCGGCGCCAGTCGGTGATCTTCGCGTGATGGCCCGAGAGAAGAACCTCGGGAATCGCACGACCCTTCCAGAGCGCGGGCTTGGTGTATTGCGGGTGCTCGAGGAGACCGTGGGAGAAGGATTCCTCCTCCGTGGACGCCTGATTCCCCAGCACGCGGGGTATAAGGCGGACCGTGGCGTCGATCAAGGCCTGCGCGGCGATCTCTCCGCCCGTCAAGACGAAATCGCCAAGAGAGACCTCGATGACGCCGTGCTCCTCGATCACCCGCTCGTCCACGCCCTCGAACCGGCCACAAAGCAGGATGACGCCGTCGGCCCGTGACAGCTCGCGCGCCAGCGCCTGGTCGAAGCGACGGCCGCGCGGGGAAAGGTAGATGACCGGTGTCACGCCCTTGGCGCGCGATTTCGCGTCCTCGATGGCACGACCGACGATGTCGGGGCGCAGCACCATGCCCGCGCCGCCGCCCGCTGGCGTGTCGTCGACATTGCGGTGACGGCCCTCGCCATAAGGGCGCAGGTCGATCGGCTGAAGCTGCCACAGCCCGTCCTTGAGCGCCTTTCCGGTCAGGCTTTCGCCCAAGACGCCGGGGAAGGATTGCGGAAACAGGGTGATGACCTGCGCGGTCCAGGCCCCCGCGAGATCGGGGGTGTCGGTCATCAGCTCGCGCGGCTGCGCCGAAGGGCGGGCGCTCAGGCGGCCCGCGGCGCGGGAGGGGGGAGGGGTGTCGCTCATGGGATCCGGCCTTAGCCGATCGCGGGCCGCCGGGAAAGGTCCGGCGGCCCGGCCGCGCGCACCGGATCAGGCGGCGAGACCGATGATCCCGAACAGCACCAGGAGGAACAGGACCAGCGCGATGATGGCGAGCCACTTGGCGCCGGTGAGTGCGGCGCCCGAAATGCGCCCCATGCCCAGAAGACCGGCGACGGCGGCGATGGCGAGGAGGATGAGAATCCATTCGATCATGTCATGGCCTTTCGATTGACGTCCGGGAAAACGCCCGGCGCTTCAACGGCCCAACACGGGGGGGTGGCGCGGGTTCCGGGGTGTTCAACCGCCGAACAGGCCCTCTGGCGGATCGGCCACGATGCGCCCCGCCGCGAGATCGACGGTCGGCACGGCGGCCAGCGTGAAGGGCAAGAGCACCGTGGCTTGGCCGTTCGGCGGCAGCACCTCGAGCAGGTCGCCCGCGCCGTGGTTGAGCACCGCGCGCACCGTGCCCAGCAGCGCACCGCCGCTGTCATGCACCGCAAGCCCGATCAGGTCGGCGTGGTAATATTCGTCGTCGGGCAGGGCGGGCAGCCGGTCGCGCGGCGCGAAGAGATCGACACCCTTGAGCGCATCTGCCTCTTCCTTGGTGGTGATGCCGTCGATCCGGGCGGTATAGGCGCCAGAGCCCTGGCCGGTCAGCACGACCTGCCGGAATTCGCGGCCCTGATCGGTGACCAGCGGCACGTAGTCGGCGATCGCCTCGGGGTCGGCGCAGAAGCTCTTGAGCCGCACCTCGCCGCGCACGCCGAAGGCGCCCGCCAGACGCCCCACGCAGATCAAGTCGCTCATGTCTCGTCCTCCAAGCCTGTGCCTCGCGTTGGAACAACAGCTCGCGCCCGAAGGCAAGCCTCAGCGCGTCTCGATCGGCAGGTGCCCGCGCCGCGTCTCCCAGCCTTCGGCCTCCAGCTCGGGCACGCGGTCGAGCGTCCGGGCATAGCCGACGCAGAGATAGCCCACCAGCGACCAGCCGGGCGGCACCGCAAGATCGCGCGCAAGCCGGTCCGGGTCGAGGATCGACACCCATCCGGTGCCAAGCCCCTCGGCCCGCGCGGTCAGCCAGAACTGGGTGATCGCGGCGACCACCGAATAGCGCCGCATTTCGGGCATGGTGGCGGCGCCGAGGCCGTGGCCGCGTTCGGTCGTCTCGTCGCAATACACGGCAAGCTGCACCGGCGCGTCGCGCATGCCCGACAGCTTGAGCCGTGCATAAAGCGCGGCGCGGTCTCGGCCCTGGTGAGCCAGCGCCGCGGCGTTGGCCGCTTCGAAATTGGCGAGCGCCGCGGCGCGGGCCGCCGGGCTTTCGATGCGGATCACGCGCCACGGCTCGGACAGCCCCACCGAGGGGGCGGTCAGAAACGAATCGAGGCAGCGCGTCAGCGCTGCCTCGTCCACGGGCTCGGTATGAAAACGGCGCACGTCGCGGCGCCGGTCCATCAGCCGGGCCAGCTCGGCCCGGAACTCCGGCGCGAAGGCGCCGGGCCGCTCCGGGCCTGTCGGCATCACTCGGCCGCGTCGTCTGCCGGGGCGGCGTCGCGCGCGGCCTTCTTCTCGGCGCGCTCCTTGGCGGCCTTGCCCGGCTCACCCTTTTTGGGGTTGGAGCGGGACTTCTTCTCGGACAGGCCGGCGGCCTCGAGCATGCGCGCGACGCGGTCGGTCGGCTGGGCGCCCTTGGAGATCCACTCCTGGATGCGCTCGACGTTCATCTTCACGCGGTCTTCGCTGTCCTTCGGGAGGAGCGGGTTGTAGGTGCCGAGCTTCTCGAGGAAGCGGCCGTCGCGCGGCATGCGGCTGTCGGTGGCGACGATCGAGTAGTGGGGGCGCTTCTTGGAACCGCCGCGGGCGAGCCGGATCTTCATGGCCATTGGGAAATCTCCTTTGAATGGCGTGTGAGACGGGGGCGTCTCAGGATTGATGTTTCTCGTGGTGCTTGATGACTTCCTGGATGATGAAGGCCAGGAATTTCTTGGCGAATTCGGGGTCGAGATCGGCCTCGTTCGCAAGATCGGTAAGCCGGGCGATCTGCGCTTCTTCGCGGATCGGGTCGGCGGGGGGCAGGTCGTGGGAGGCCTTGAGCCGGCCCACGGCCTGGGTGTGCTTGAAGCGCTCGCCCAGCGTGTAGACGAGGATCGCGTCGAGCCGGTCGATGCTCTCGCGGTGCTCCTTGAGAAGCTGGGCGGCGCGGTTGGCGGCGTCGGTCATGCGCGGCCTCCGGTCAGGTCGTGGCGCCAAATCTCGACGGCGGGGCCGTCGGGGTCGGCGCGAAACTCGGTGCCGGTGTTCTCGGCGCCCAGACGGCGCGCGACCGACTGGCTCGCGGCGTTGGCGGGGTCGATCATCGAGGCCAGCTCGGTCATGCCCAGACGGTCACGCGCGAAGTCGAGCACGGCGCGCCCGGCCTCGGTGGCGTAGCCGCGGCCCTCGGTCCCCTCGTAGAGATGATAGGCCAGCTCGGGCATCGGCCAGGGCTCGGGCCCCCAGAGGCCGACCATGCCGACCGGCGCGCCGGTGTCGCGCTCGATGGCGGCCCACATGCCGTAGCCGAGGATCTGCCAGTGGCCCAGATGCAGCGCGATGACGCGCCACGCCTTGTGCCGCGGCGCCGGGCCGCCGACAAAGCTCGACCGTTCGGAGGCGAAGAACGCGCGCTCCGCCGGAAGATGGGCGAGCGAGGGCGGCACGAGGTGCAGCCGGTCTGTGGCGAGGCTCGGGATCATTTCTTCTTCCCGAAGCCCGACAGGCCCGGCGGCAGGCCGCCGCCCATGCCACCCATTCCCGGCATCTTGCCCATGCCGCCCGGAAGCTGCTTGCCGAGCATCTTGGCGGCCTTTTCCATCGCCGCCGGGTCATTGGCGTCGGGCATCTCTCCGCCCTTGCCCATCATGCCCTTCATGGCCTGCTTGAGCATGCCGCCCTTGCCCATCTTCTTCATGACGTCGGCCATCTGCTTTTGCTGCTTCAAAAGCTTGTTGAGCTCCGACACCTCGAGACCCGCGCCCTTGGCGATCCGCTTCTTGCGGCTGGCCTGCAGCAGGTCGGGGTTGGCGCGCTCGCGCTTGGTCATGGAGTTGATCAGCGCGATCTGCCGCTTGAGCATGCGATCGTCGAAACCCGCCGAGCTGGCCTGCTTGGCCATCTTGCCCATGCCGGGCAGCATGCCCATCAGGCTCTCCATGCCGCCCATCTTGAGCATCTGCTCGAGCTGCATCTTGAGATCGTTCATGTTGAAACGGCCCTTCTGGAACCGCTTCATCATCTTTTCGGCCTGCTCGGCCTCGATGGTCTGCTGCGCCTTCTCGACCAGCGCGACGATGTCGCCCATCCCGAGGATCCGGCCCGCGATGCGCTCGGCCTCGAAGGTCTCGATGGCGTCCATCTTTTCGCCCAAGCCGACGAAGCGGATCGGCTTGCCGGTGACCTTGCGCATCGACAGCGCGGCACCGCCGCGCCCGTCGCCGTCCATCCGGGTCAGGACGACACCGGAGACGCCGATCTTGTTGTCGAACTCGGTCGCGACATTGACCGCGTCCTGACCGGTCAGGCCGTCGACCACCAGAAGCGTCTCGCGCGGGGTGACGGCATCGCGCACGGCGGCCGCCTGCGCGATCAGCTCCTGATCGATGTGCAGCCGGCCGGCGGTATCCAGCATGTAGACGTCGTAGCCACCAAGCGAGGCCTGCGTCTTGGCGCGCTTGGCGATGGCGACGGGGTCCTCGCCCTTGACGATCGGCAGCGTGTCAACGCCGATCTGCCGGCCGAGGATCTCCAGCTGCTCCATCGCGGCGGGGCGGTTGACGTCGAGCGAGGCCATCAGCACCCGCTTGCCGTCGCGCTCGGTGAGCCGCTTGGCGAGCTTGGCGGTGGTGGTGGTCTTGCCCGAGCCCTGAAGGCCGACCATCAGGATCGGCGCGGGCGGGCTGTCGATCTTGAGCTTGCCGGGATCGCTGTCGCCGGTGAGCACCGAAACCAGCTCGTCATGCACGATCTTCACGACCTGCTGGCCGGGGGTGATCGACTTGGTGACCGACTGGCCGGTCGCCTTTTCCTGCACCGCCTTGACGAAGTCGCGCGCGACGGGGAGCGAGACGTCGGCCTCCAGGAGCGCCACGCGCACCTCGCGCAGCGCCGTCTTGACGTCCTCGTCAGAGAGGGCGCCTTGCTTGGTGAGCCTGTCGAAGACGCCGGAGAGGCGGTCTGAGAGCGATTCGAACATGGCGGTCCTTTCCGACCGTTGCGTCTGGACCGGCACACAATTCGGAACGGCGCCCGTGGGCGCAACGCGCTGACGGACGGCGATCCCCGCAAGGGCCGGGGACCGGAAAGCCAAGGCTCCCGGGTTTGGGGATCGCAATTACGCCAGCGCGGCCTGCCGGTCAAGGCCCCCGCAAGGGTGGCTTGGTCGTGCTGCCCAAGCAGGCTAGATGAAAGGCAATGCCCGAAGGAGAGCCGCATGGACAACTGGGATGAAATCCGCACCGCCTTTCACGTCGCCCGCATGGGCACGGTGTCGGGGGCGGCCGATGTGCTGGGGGTGCACCATGCGACGGTGATCCGCCATGTCGACGCGCTCGAGGCGCGGCTCGGGGTAAAGCTGTTCCAGCGCCACCCGCGCGGCTACACCGCGACCGAGGCCGGGCGCGACCTGTTGCAGGTGGCGCAGACCACCGACGACCAGTTCGCCCAGCTCGTCAGCCGGCTGCGCGGGCAGGGCGACGGGGTGGAGGGAGAGCTGGCGGTGACCACGCTCGACACGCTGGCCGACCTGGTGACGCCGCTGCTGATCGATTTCCAGACCGAGCATCCCGCCGTCATGGTCCGCCTGCTCACCGGCACGCGGCTGTTCCGGCTCGAATATGGCGAGGCGCATGTGGCGATCCGCGCCGGCGCCGCGCCGGACCAGCCCGACAACGTGGTGCAGCCGCTGATGCAGCTGCAATTCGTGCTGGTCGGCACCCGCGGCTACATCGCGCGCCATGGCCTGCCCGAAGGGGTCGAGGATTTCGCCAAGCACCGCTTCGTCAGCTCGGACGACATGGAAAGCCGAGCGCCTTTCTATCGCTGGCTGCGCGAGACCGTGCCGCTCGACCGGATCGCCTTCCGCGCTTACGGCGAACGCAACCAGCGCGACGCGGTGCTGTCGGGGGCGGGCCTGGGATTCGTGCCGCTGCACGAGGCGCAGGCGCGCGACGACCTGACCATCATCCACGGCCCGCTGCCCGAATGGGAGGTGCCGGTCTGGGTGGTGACGCATGTCGACCTGCACCGCACGCCCAAGGTGCAGGCCTTTCTCAAGGCGCTGAAGGAGCGCGCGAAAAGCTGGAGCTAGGCGCGGGAACGAATTCGTGAGCGGCGGCGTTGGCCCGGCAAGTTCAACGCATCCGGAAGGGCAGTCATGCGCAACATCATCTACATCATCGGCCTTGTCGTCGTCGTCATCGCGGTCCTGTCGCTGATCGGCCTGGTCTGATTTCAGCCCTCCGCCGCCGGCTCCGATGCGTCGGTGCCGGTGGCGGGGGCCTCCAGTTCGCGCGCCAGAAAGCGCTCGAAGGCATCGAGATCGATGCTCTCCATCTGTCCGAAGCCCTGCATCCAGACCGAAGCCTCGCGCAGCCCTTCGGGATCGAGCTGGCACCATGTCACCCGCCCGCGCCGGTCGCGGGTGATCAGCCCGGCCTCGGCCAGCACGCCCAGATGCTTGGAGATCGCCGCGAGCGACATCTCGAACGGCTCGGCCACATCCGTCACAGCCATGTCATCCTCGAGCAGCAGCGCGAGAATCGCGCGCCGGGTCGGGTCGGCAAGGGCGGAAAACACCAGATCGAGAGAAACGGCCATGCCGCGACCTGATCCCGGCATGGGCGGAACGTCAACCATGCGGTTGAATGTCCCCGGCGCCCCGGCCTGCGCCCCGCGCCGGGTGCTCTCCACCGGGATTTCAAAAAACATCCAATGATAACAGGGTAAAAGCCGACATTCCGCCCGGAATTTCGCGCGCTTGACCAATCCGGCCCCACGCTATAGCACCCTTCTCGACCGATGAGGGGGCCGACCCGGAGTGTCCGACAGCCACGACGAAGACGATCATGCCGCGCGGCTGCGCGCGCTCGAAGAGCGTCTCGCCAGGCACAGGGACAAGCCAGAGGAGGCCGCCCATCAGGAAAGCCATTACAGCCAGGCGCAGGTCGCGTGGCGGATGGTGATCGAGCTTGTGGCCGGTCTCGGGATCGGCTTCGGGATCGGGTACGGTTTGGACACCCTGTTCGGGACCATGCCGATCTTCCTGATCCCGTTCATATTTCTGGGCCTCGCGGCGGGCGTGAAGACGATGCTGCGCACGGCCAAGGAGCTGCAGGTAAAACAGCAGGCCGATCAGGCCGGCGACGACGAGGGCTGAGAGAATGGCGACAGAGACGGTTGCGGCCGAGGGCGAGAGCGGGCTGGTGTTCCACCCGTTCGACCAGTTCGAGATCAAGCCGCTGTTCGGTGAGATCGGCGACCCGGTGTCCTGGTACACCATCTCCAACGCCACTTTCTGGATGGCGCTCGCGGCGCTTTGCGTGGTGCTGCTTCTGGTCGTCGGCACCCGTGGCCGCGCCGTGATCCCCAGCCGCGTCCAGTCGGCCGCCGAGCTGGTTTACGGCTTCGTCTACAAGATGGTCGAGGACGTCACCGGCAAGGAAGGCCTGAAGTACTTCCCCTGGATCATGACGCTGTTCCTGTTCATCCTGTTCTCGAACTATCTCGGCCTGCTGCCGCTGGCCTTCACGCCGACCTCGCACATCGCGGTCACCGCCGTGCTGGCGCTGGGCGTGTTCATCGGCGTCACCGTGCTCGGCTTCGTCAAGAACGGCATGGCCTTTCTCGGCCTGTTCTGGATGAAGGAAGCGCCGCTGTTCCTGCGCCCCGTCATCGCGATCATCGAGGTGATCTCGTATTTCGTGCGCCCCGTCAGCCATTCCATCCGTCTTGCCGGCAACCTCGTGGCCGGTCACGCGATGATCAAGGTGTTCGCGGGCTTTGCCGCCATCGCCGCGCTGTCGCCGCTCTCGGTCGTGGCGATCACCGCGATCTACGGGCTCGAAGTGCTCGTGGCCGGCATCCAGGCCTACGTGTTCACCATCCTCACCTGCATCTACCTCAAGGACGCGCTGCACCCGTCCCACTAAGGGGCGGGGGCGCGATCCTCGCGGTCGGTTCACCCTTCACCAAACACGCAATTCCAAATCAGGAGATACCCCCATGGAAGGCGATATCGCACAATTCGGTCAGTTCATCGGCGCCGGCCTCGCGGCCATCGGCTCGGGCCTCGCGGCCATCGGTGTGGGCTCGGTCGCGGCGAACTACCTCTCCGGCGCGCTGCGCAACCCCTCGGCTGCCGCTTCGCAGACCGCCACGCTGTTCATCGGCCTGGCCTTCGCCGAAGCGCTCGGGATCTTCTCGTTCCTCGTCGCGCTGCTGCTGATGTTCGCGGTCTGATCCAGACCTCGATCTCCTGACCGGCGGCGTAGGGCGCAACCCCCTGCGCCGCCATTTCCTTAGGGCTCGACGGAGGACGCCGTGGCGACCGAAACCATTGCCGCCGACGAACTGGCGGTCCACGGAGCCGAAGCCGCTGGGCCGGGCATGCCCCAGCTCGACGTCTCCAGCTTCCCGAACCAGATCTTCTGGCTCCTGGTCACGCTCGGCGTGATCTATTTCGTCCTGTCCCGCTTTGCCCTGCCGCGCATCGGCGCGGTGCTGGCCGAGCGTGCGGGCACGATCACCAACGACATCGCCGCCGCCGAGGAGCTGCGGCATCGCGCCCGCGAAGCCGAGGCGGCCTATGACAAGGCTCTCGCCGACGCGCGCGCGGAAGCGAACCGGATCGTCGCCGAGACCAAGGCGCAGATCCAGGCCGATCTCGATGCCGAGATGGAAAAGGCCGACGCGCAGATCGCCGCGAAGACCGCCGAGAGCCAGAAGGCGATCGACGAGATCCGCGACAGCGCCGCCCGCAACGTGAGCGAGGTCGCCCGCGACGTCGCGCGCGACATCGTGGCGGCCTTCGGCGCCGAGGCCGATGCCAAGACCGTCGACGCCGCCGTCGACGCCAAGCTGGGAGAGCGCGCATGAAACTCGTTCTCGCGACACTGGCCCTGAGCCTGGCCGCCGCTCCGGCGATGGCCGCGTCGGGGCCGTTCTTCTCGCTCGGCAACACCGACTTCATCGTGCTGCTGGCATTCCTGCTGTTCGTCGGCGTGCTGCTCTACTTCCGCGTTCCGCGCGAGGTGGGCAAGATGCTCGACAAGCGGGCCGACGGCATCCGGGCCGAGCTCGACGACGCCCGCGGGCTGCGCGAGGAAGCGCAGTCGCTGCTGGCCTCCTACGAGCGCAAGCAGAAGGACGTGCAGACGCAGGCCGACCGCATCGTGTCGAACGCCCGCGACGAGGCCAACCGGTCCGCCGAGCAGGCGAAGGTCGACATCGAGAAGTCGATCCAGCGCCGCCTGACCGCCGCCGAGGAGCAGATCCAGTCGGCGCAGGACAAGGCCGTCAGGGAAGTCCGCGACCAAGCCGTGAGCGTGGCCGTCGCCGCCGCGCGCGAGGTCATCACCGAAAAGATGACGGCCCAGCGCGCCAACAAGATGATCGACGACTCGATCCAGACGGTGAGCGCCAAGCTGCACTGACCGGATCCCGGCGCGACACGAAAGGCCCGGACGCTGCCGCGTCCGGGCCTTTTTCGTGCGGCGGGCCGGTCATTCGCCCGGTCAGCGGGACAGGCTGCCCGGTTCGGTCAGCTGCGCCCGCGGCGCCGTGGCATCGAGAAAGGCCAGCACATCGGCCCATGCCGCCGGGCTCCGGGCGGTGTCTTCCGGGGCCGCCGCCGCCATCTCGGCCGGCGGCTGACCGGCCTTTGCGCCCGGGCCGGGCGCGGCATTCGCGGTCACATCGTGGCCCCGACCGCCACAGCCGGGACCGGCGATCGCAGCGGGGGCCGACAGCAGCGCGGCCAGGGCCGCGACAGCGGGAAACAGGTGTCTCATGACGCATCCTCCTGTGGCGCCATGCTAGCACGGATCTGCGCGGTCGTCGCGCGTCAGCGCCCGGTCTCGCGGCTGAGCCGCCGCTTTGCGATCTCCTCGTGGCGGTCGGCCAGCCGCTGGTCCGACAGCGCCGCCTGCACGTAATCGAGATGGGCGGAAACGGCGGCGCGGGCGGCCTCGGGGTCGCGGGCCTGCAGCGCCTCGTTGATCGCCCGGTGCTGGTCGAGCAGCGACGACCGCGTGGTGCGCTGCCGGAACATGACCTGCCGGTTGTAGAACACGCCCTCGCGCAGCAGGTCGTAGATCGAGCGCATCATGTGCAGCATGACCACGTTGTGCCCGGCCTCGACGATCGAGAGATGGAATTCGGCGTCGAGCCGCGCCTCGGCCTCGGCATCGGCGCTGGCGCGCGACTGCGCCGTCTCCATCTTGTGGAAGATCGTGTCGATGACCGCGAGATCGCTATCGGAGCCGAGCCTCGCGGCGCGCTCGGCGGCCAGCCCCTCGATGTCGCGCCGGAACGCCACCATGTCCGAGACCGCCTCGTCATGGCAGGCGAACAGCCGGATGAGCGCGGGCGAAAAGGCCGAGCCGATCACCTCGGAGACGAAGACGCCCGCCCCGGCGCGGGTTTCCACCAGCCCGCGGGTCTGAAGCTCGGCCAGTGCCTCGCGCAGGCTCGGGCGCGACACGCCAAGCCGCTCGGCCAGCTCGCGCTCGGGCGGCAGCCGGTCGCCGGGGCGCAGGATGCCGCGCAGCACCAGCTCCTCCACCTGCCGGACGACACCGTGGGACAGCTTTTCGGGCTGAATGGGCTTGAATGGCATGCTTGGCCTCCATGACTGGTCAATAGATATGACCACAGGCCGCATGGCTCAACACGCAATGAGAAAAGGCCGCCCCGAAGGGCGGCCTCGTGTCGTTCGGATCGGGGCCGGATCAGCCGTTCGGCGTGATGATGATCTCGACGCGGCGGTTCTGGCGGCGGCCCTCGTCGCTCAGGTTCGAGGCGATCGGCTGGTCCTCGCCGCGGCCGATGGCGCGGACGCGGCTCGGCGCGACGCCGGCCGAGGTCAGCACCGAGGCAACGGCCTGGGCGCGGCGCTCGGAGAGCTGCTGGTTATAGGCGGCGGCGCCGGTGTTGTCGGCGTGGCCGACCACGTTGACGGTGGTGTTGGGGTAGTTGTTGATCGAGCCCGCGATGGCGCGCAGGTCGCTTTGCAGCGAACCGGTCAACTGGGCGCTGTCGGTCGCGAACAGGATGTCCTGCGGCAGGGTCACGACCAGCTGCTCGCCATTGTTGACGATGCCGACATTCGAGCCAAGCTGCTGACGCAGTTCCGCTTCCTGGCGGTCGAGCAGAACGCCGGTGCCGGCGCCCGCGGCCCCGCCGAGCGCGGCGCCGACGGCGGCGCGGCGCAGGCGGTCTTCGCTGTCGTCACCGGTCAGCGCGCCCACGGCCGCCCCGAGACCGGCTCCCACGATCGCGCCGCGGCGGGTGTTGGCGTTCGGGTCGGGGTTGTTGGGGGTCACGGGCTGGCAGGCGGCCACGGCGAGGGCCGACACGGTGACGAGCGCAAGGGGGAGCTTGGTGATCATGGGTCTTTCCATTTTCTGCGAGTCGCGCGGGACGTTCTGCCCGCGCCTGTCCCGATGAGATAGAGGCCGCGTGCGGCTGCTATGCAATAACGTAGCCTTGATAGGCGGGTTCCGGGGTCACGGGGAACCAGGCGGGCTGTGGCTTTCATGCATCATGCCTCGCCGCGCGCCGCCTCCCAGGCGAGCATCGCCCGCTTGACCGGCAGGCCCCAGTGATAGCCGCCCAGGGCGCCCGACTTGCGCAGCGCCCGGTGGCAGGGGATCAGCCACGAGACCGGGTTGCGGCCCACCGCGGTGGCCGCGGCGCGCACCGCGCGCGGCGCGCCGATCCGCGCGGCGATGTCGGAATAGGTGGTGACGTGGCCCGACGGCACCTCCAGCAGCGCCTGCCAGACCTTGATCGCGAAGGGCGCGCCGATGAGCTGGAGCCGTGCCTCGCCGCGCCCCGAAAACGCCGCCTCGACCCATGGCGCGATGACGTCGGGGTCTTCGGTGAAACGGGCTTCGGGCCAGCGCGCGCGCAGGTCGTCGAAGGTTGCCGCCACGCCGGTTTCGGCGGCGAAGCCCAGCCCGCAGAGCCCGCGCGCGGTGCCCATGGCGATGGCGGGGCCAAAGGGGCTGTCGAAGCGCCCGTGCCGGATCTCCAGCCCGGCGCCGCCCGCGCCGTAATCGCCGGGGCTCATCGCCTCCCAGCGCAGGAACAAATCGTGCAGCCGCCCCGAGCCCGACAGCCCGACCTGCTGCGCCGTCTCCAGCGTGGTGTGCCGCGCGCGCAAGAGCGCCTTGGCATGGCCGAGCGCGAGATATTGCTGGTAGCGCTTGGGCGAGACCCCGACCCAGGCGGAAAAGACGCGCTGGAAATGCGCGGGCGACATCTCCATCCGCGCGGCCAGTTCCTCGAGCGCGAGCGGCGCGGGCGCGGTGTCGATCGCCTCGATGGCGCGGCGCATGACGCCGTAATGATATGCGTGGCTCTGATCCATGGCCCGAGAATAGGCCGCCGTGCGCGCCCTTGCGACCCGGAAGCTGCGCATCCCGCCAAGCCTTGGCGCCCGTGGCGGCGGCGGGATCTGCGTATTTGAAGAATGGTGAAAGGGCAGGGCGCGCCTTGCCGTTCACCATTCCGCAAATACGCATGGCGACCGGCCCGGCCCCCCGCGCGCCGCCGGTCTTGTGAGGCCCGGCCTCGCCGGGCATAGAGGCATGATGACCCGACAGCTCGACTACCACGCCATCGACGCGATCTTTGCCCGGCTGCACGAGGCCGAGCCCGAACCCAAGGGCGAGCTCGATCACGTCAACGCCTATACGCTGCTGGTCGCCGTGGCGCTCTCGGCGCAGGCCACCGATGTCGGTGTCAACAAGGCGACCAAGCGGCTGTTCGAGATCGCCGACACGCCCGAAAAGATGCTTGGCTTGGGCGAGGAAGGGCTGATCGAGCACATCAAGACCATCGGGCTTTACCGCAACAAGGCCCGAAACGTGATCCGCATGAGCGAGATCCTCGTCGAGCGCTTCGGCGGCGAGGTGCCCTCCTCGCGCGCCGCCCTCGTCTCGCTGCCCGGCGTGGGCCGCAAGACCGCGAATGTCGTGCTGAACATGTGGTGGAAACACCCCGCGCAGGCGGTCGACACGCATATCTTCCGCGTCTGCAACCGCACCGGCATCGCGCCGGGCCGCGACGTCGACGCGGTGGAGCGCGGCATCGAGGACCACGTGCCCGCGCGCTGGCAGGGCCATGCGCATCACTGGCTGATCCTGCACGGGCGCTACATCTGCGTGGCGCGCAAACCCAAATGCTTGGCCTGCCCGATCCGCGAATACTGTCTCTACGAGGAGAAGACCGCATGAGCCGCCCCCGCATCCTCGGCATCGGCAATGCCATCGTCGACGTGTTCGCCGAAGCCGATGACAGCTTTCTCGACCTGATGGGGATCGAGAAGGGCATCATGCAGCTGGTCGAGCGCGAGCGCGGCGAGATGCTTTATGCCGCCATGGAGCGGCGGCGGCAGGCGCCCGGCGGCTCGGTCGCCAACACGCTGGCGGGGCTCGGCGCGCTCGGGCTGGAGACGGCCTTCATCGGGCGGGTGCGCGACGACGCGCTGGGCCACTTCTACGCCGAAACCATGGAGGCCGGCGGCACCCGTTTTGCCAATGCGCCGGTGACGGCGGGCGAGCTGCCGACCTCGCGCTCGATGATCTTCGTGAGCCCGGATGGCGAGCGGTCGATGAACACCTATTTGGGCATTTCCGCCGAGCTTGGCCCAGACGACGTCTCGGACGCCGTGGCGGGGCAGGCGGGGCTGCTTTACCTGGAGGGCTATCTTTACGACAAGCCCAAGGGCAAGCAGGCCTTCGAGCGCGCGACCGAACTGACCCACAAGGGCGGCGGCATCGCCGGGATCGCGCTGTCGGACCCGTTCTGCGCCGATCGGCACCGCGCCGATTTCCAGCGCCTCGTGCGCGAGCTCGATTTCGTCATCGGCAACGAGCACGAATGGGAAAGCCTGTATCAGTGCCGTCTCGACGAGGCGCTGACCCGTGCGGCCGCCGAGTGCCGCCTCGTGGTCTGCACCCGCTCGGGCGCCGACGTGGTGCTGATCCGGGGCGAGGAGCGTGTGGTGGTGCCGGTGAGGAAGGTGACGCCGGTCGATGCCACGGGGGCGGGCGATCTGTTTGCCGCCGGGTTCCTCTACGGGATCGCCACGGATCGCGATCTCGAAACGGCGGGGCGCATGGGCTGCGTCGCCGCCGCCGAGGTGATCTCGCATTTCGGGGCGCGGCCCGAGGCGGACCTCAAGGCGCTGTTCGCGCAGGCCGGGCTGCTTTAATCCTTCGCGTCCTCGGCGGGCTCGATCTGGCCCCTGCGCTGCAGCCACTGCGCCACGAGCAGGCACAGCACCGCCCAGCCCGCCCCGGCGGTCCAGCCGGCGATCACGTCGGTGGGCCAGTGCACGCCGAGATAGACCCGGCTCGCGCCGACCAAGCCGGTGAGAATGATCGCGCAGGTCATGATATAGGCCTTGATGGTGCGGCGCGGCTCCAGCCGCGACAGCATCACCGCCAGCGTCAGGTAGGTGACCGCCGAAAGCATGGTGTGCCCCGAAGGGAAGCTCGCCGTGTAGACATAGGAGCCATGCGGCACGAGATCGGGGCGGGCGCGCTCGAACAGCATCTTGGCGGCGCGGCTCATCAACGTGCCGCTGCCGATCGCGATCAGCAGGAACCACATGGTGCGCGTGTGCCGCGACAGCGCCAGATAGCCCGCCACCCCCGCCGTCAGCAGCGACAGCCACGCCACGCCGCCCAGCGCGGTCATGTCGCGCGCCATTTCCTCGACCCAGTGCGAGCCGATCGGATCGCTCAAGTCGCCGGGGGTGCGCAGCGCCAGAAGGATCGTCTCGTCGAAGGCCTTGGTGTCGCCTTCGACCACCTCGCCCGCCAGCAAAAAGAAGCCGAGCCCGGCGAGCGAGACGAGAAACAGCAGCACCATCCACAGCTCGGGGCGGCGGCGCAGGCGGGCGGGAATGTCGTTGGCGGAATCAGGCATGCTGGTCCTTCAACACGGCGGTGCGGGGGCGGTTCCTGCGCCCGGTCATGCGGCGAGCCTTGCGTGCACGGCGTCGAGATCGATGCCGCGCACCGGGCCGCGCCTTGACGGGTCGTCGATATCATAGCCGAACAGCTCGAAATCGCGGCCATAGATCTCGCGCACGAGATGCATCGACAGATCGTCGAAGAAATCCTCGACCGGGTGGGCGCGCCTTGGCCCGTGCCCCTCGCTTTCGTTGTAGCGCGGCATCGCACCGGGATCGACCGGATGGCGCAGCGGCGCGCGCGCCAGCACCGCGGCCATGCCCGTCTCGAAATCCTCGGTGTGCAGGATCATGTCGTAGCGCCCGCCGCCCCGGATCAGCGTCGAGACATGGCCCGACATGGCCGACCAGTGGATGTCGGGGTCCATCGGCTTGTGAAAGCGGATCGTGTCGCGGGCGAACAGCAAGAACCGCCGGAAGCTGCGGATCTGGTCGAATTCGAAGCCGGTCTCGGGGTCGCCGACCTCGACCCCGTATTCCTCCATCAGCTTCGGGACGAGGTTGCCGCGGTAGCGGCGGCCATTGCGCTGAATGCCGCAGATCTTGTCGAAGAAGGATGACAGGATGCGCCCGTAAGGATTGCGCACGCAGGTGAAGACGAGGGATCGGCGCGCGGTGACGTTGGCCTCGATCGGGGCGCGGCTGTGCTCGAGCCCCCATTTGTGCAGGCCCTGCTGCGCGTCGTGGATGTCGCCGTCGAAGAACCGGCCATGATCCGAGCGGTACATGATCTGGCCGATGGTCGAGCAGGCGCATTTGGGCACCACGCGATAGACCATGCTTTCGCTCTCGGTCATCCAGGTTCCCGGAAACCCCATGCCTGCTGTTCCTTTGTGCTCGCCCCTGCCGCGCACGGGCCACAAGGGGCGCCGAAATGCCCGGCGACCTGTTTATGCGACGGCTCGGCGGGCTATCAAGGCGCAAACCGCCATTGCCGTCTTCGCGCGTGGCGCATGGGAAACGGACATGACGCGCATCGCCTTCATCCTGCTGTGCCACAAGGACCCCGAGGCGGTGATCGCGCAGGCGCGCGGGCTGGCGGCGTCGGGCGACGCGGTGGCGGTGCATCTGGACGCGCGCGCGCCGCGCGCCGCGTGGGACCGGCTGCGCGCGGGGCTCAAAGGGCATCCCGGCGTGGCGCTGGTCGAACGGCGGCACCGCTGCGACTGGGGCGGCTGGAGCCTCGTGGCGGCGACGATCTCGGCGCTGCGGCTGGCGTTGGAGCGGTTTCCCGAGGCCAGCCATTTCTACCTTTTGTCGGGCGATTGCGTGGCGATCAAATCGGCGGCGCATGCGCATGCGGTGCTCGCCGCCGAAGAGGCCGACTGGATCGAGAGCGTCGATTTCTTCGACGGCGGCTGGATCCGGACCGGGATCCGCGAGGAGCGGCTGACCCGCTGGCACCCGTTCAACGAGCGCGCCCGCAAGCGGCTGTTCTATGCCAGTCTCGACCTGCAGCGCCGGTTCGGGCCAAAAAGGCGCCTGCCGCCCGACATCCGGCCGATGATCGGCGCGCAATGGTGGTGTCTCAGGCGCGCCACGATCATTGCGGTGCTCGATTTTCTCGACGCGCGCCCGGATGTGCGGCGCCTTTTCCGCTGGAGCTGGATACCCGATGAGACGCTGTTCCAGACGCTGGTGCGCCACCTCGTGCCGCGCGATGAGATCCGCTCGCGCAGCCCCACCTTTCTGGCCTTCAGCGATTACGGCATGCCCGCGACCCTCCATGACGACCATCACGACATGCTGCTTGCGCAGGATGCGCTGTTCGCGCGCAAGGTCGGGCTTGGGGCCGGGCGGCTTCGGGCGCGGCTGCGCGATCTGTGGGCCTCGGGCCGGCGCGATTTTCCGCAAGGCGGCGATGGCAGGCGGCTGCACCGGTACCTGACCGGGCGGGGCCGGGTCGGGCGGCGGTTCGCGCAGCGGGCCTGGGACAGCGGCGGCACGATCGGGGCGGGGCGCGACCTGATGCTGATCGTCGCGCATAAGCGCCACGTCGCCAAGCGGCTGGCCGGATCGATCAAGCATCACACCGGTCGCGCGGTGGTCGATTACCTGTTCGACGAGGAAGAGGCCGCCCTGCCGCCGATGGGCGGGTTCGAACGCGGGCAGGCCAAGCGGTCTCGCCATCCGCGCGCGGTGCTGCGCGTGCTGTACGATCTGTTCGGCACGGATCGTCTGGCGATCTGCATCGATCCCGCGCGGCTCGATCTCGTCGGCGAAGTGCTGAAGGACCGTGCGGCGGTGCGGGTGCTGGAGATCGTCACGCCGATCGACGACGCCTACCTGCACCTGCACGCCATCCGCACCGGGCTTGCCGGGGCGGATGCGCCCGCGCGGGAGCTGTGGCTGCCGGCGCTGCGGCGGCAGTTCGACGAGGAGAGCCACACGCTGGCGCAAGCGGGGATCGCGGCGCATTACCGGCTTGTCGACGGCGCGCCGGCGGGGGACAACGCAAGGGCGCTGCAGGCGTTTCTCGACTGTTCCGCCGACGCGGCGCGGGGCATCGCCGAAACGCCGCACCTGTTCGATGACTGAGGAGGAAGCGATGCGCTTCGAGTACGACCCCGAGAACATCTTCGCCAAGATCCTGCGCGGCGAGATTCCCAACAAGACGGTGCTGGAGACCGAGCACAGCCTCGCCTTCGAGGACATCTCGGCGCAGGCGCCGGTGCATGTGCTGCTGATCCCCAAGGGGGCTTATGTCAGCTATGACCATTTCGCGCGCGACGCGAGCGATGCCGAGATCCTCGACTTCAACCGCGCGATGGCCAAAATCTGCGAGACGGTCGGGGTGGAGGACGGCTTTCGCGCGATCACCAATGCCCGGCGCGACGGCGTGCAGGAGGTGCCGCATTTCCACCTGCACATCCTCGCAGGCCGCCCGCTCGGTCGGATGCTGGAGCGCGGCTGAACGCGGGCCGGGGGCCGCAGGCGCCGGGCCCCAAAGCCTCAGGCGGCGGAGACCGGCGTTCCGGCCTTGGAGGTGAGCTGCAGGAACACGTCCTCCAGATCGGCTTCCTCGGTCTTCACGTCCATGAGCTTCATGCCGCCCGCGCGGATCGCGTCGAGCACGGTGCCCGCCCCCATCTTGGAAGCGTCATAGGTAAAGGCCAGCGCGCCGCCCGGCCGCTCCGTGACGCTGACGCCCTCGGGCAGCTCGGGCAGGGCGGCGGGGCCGTCGGGGGTCACCACCAGCGTCTTGCCGCTGACCCGCCCGACGAGGTTTTGGGTGGTGTCGCGGGTGATGACGCGGCCCTGATCGATGATCGCGATCTCGTCGCACATCTCCTGCGCCTCTTCGAGGTAATGCGTCGTCAGGATGATCGTCGTGCCCTGCTCGTTGAGCCGGCGCACATTGCGCCACAGCATGTTGCGCAGCTCGATGTCGACGCCCGCCGTCGGCTCGTCGAGCACCAGCACGCGGGGGGCATGCACCAGCGCCTTGGCGAGCAGCAGCCGGCGGCGCATGCCCCCCGAAAGCGACCGCGCATAGGCGTCGGCCTTGTCGGCGAGTCCCACGAGATCGAGCAGCTCCATGGTCCGGCGCTGCGATTTCGGCACGCCCCAGAGACCGGCCTGCACGTCGAGCGCCCCGCGCGGGGTGAAGAACGGGTCGAGCACCAGCTCCTGCGGCATCACCCCGATCGCGGCGCGGGACTGGCGCGGGTTCACGTCCTGGTCGAAGCCCCAGATCTTCACATGGCCCGCGGATTTCAGCACAAGACCGGCCATGATGTTGATCATGGTCGACTTGCCCGCGCCGTTGGGACCGAGCAGGCCGAAGATCGATCCCGCCGGGATCGACAGGTCGACCCCGTCGAGCGCGGTCTTGGCGGCGGATTTGGCGCTGGGCGCGTAGGTCTTCTTCAGGCCCGTGATCTCGATGGCGGCGTCGGTCATCCATGCGTCCTTTCGCGTCTTGTCCCTGCGGGCGGGGCGGCTAGAATGTAGCGCGATCAGGGCCGGGTCCATGCCCGGCCGTTCCCGTTATCAAGGCAAGGCCCCTCATGACACTTCCCGCGCCCGAGACCAAGATCGTCGACACATGGCGCATCGCCTGCGACGGCGGCAGCGCGGGGCTCGGCCATCCGCGCGTCTGGCTGATGATCCCGCATGACACGGGCTTCGTCGACTGCTCCTACTGCGATGCGCGCTACATCCACCGTGACTTCGCCGAGGCCGGCGCCGAGGGGCTCGACGAGATCACCCGCGAGCAGGACCGCTCGGGCCAGTAGGGCGGCGCTCGCCGTTCTGGCCGAGATTTCCTTGCAAGGAAGTCACCCGAATTCCCGGAGGAATTCGGTACAATCCGACATGATATCGCGAAAGAGGGCGGCATGACGCAATTCGGCAAGGGGTGCCATTTGCACCTGATCGACGGCTCGGCCTTCATCTTCCGTGCCTATCACGCGCTGCCGCCGCTGACGCGCAAATCCGACGGCCTGCCGGTCGGCGCGGTGTCGGGCTTCGTCAACATGCTGCAGCGCTACATCGAGAACAATTCGGGCTCGGACGCCGCCACCCATGTCGCGGTGATCTTCGACAAGGGCAGCCACACCTTCCGCAACGATCTCTACGATCTCTACAAGGCCAACCGCGACGCCATGCCCGAGGATCTGCGCCCGCAGATCCCGCTGACCCGCGCCGCCACCGAGGCGTTCAACATCGCCTGCAAGGAGAAAGAGGGTTTCGAGGCCGACGACATCATCGCGGCCCTGTCGTGCCAGGCGCGCGACGCGGGCGGGCGGGTGACGATCATCAGTTCCGACAAGGACCTGATGCAGCTCGTCGGCGACGGGGTCGAGATGCTCGACCCGATGAAGAACCGCCGCATCGACCGCGACGGCGTGTTCGAGAAGTTCGGCGTCTATCCCGACCGCGTGGTCGACGTGCAGGCGCTGGCCGGGGATTCGGTCGACAACGTGCCCGGCGCGCCCGGCATCGGCATCAAGACGGCGGCCCTTCTGATCAACGAGTTCGGCGATCTGGAGACGCTTCTGGAGCGCGCGGGCGAAATCAAGCAGCCCAAGCGCCGCCAGACCCTGATCGACCATGAAAAGCAGATCCGCCTGTCCAAGCAGCTCGTCGCGCTCGACTGCGACATGGCGCTCGATTTCACGCTCGATGATCTGGAGATCCGCGAGCCCGAGCCGGAAAAGCTCTTGGGCTTTCTTGCCGAGATGGAATTTCGCACCATCACCCGCCGCGTGGCCGAAAAGCTCGGGCAGGAAGCGCCCGCCGTGCCCGAGGTGGCGGCGACCGAGGCCGCCGAGCCCGAGCCCGAGGCGCCCTTCGATCACGCTACCTACCAGAAGGTGACGAGCGCCGAGGAGCTGCAGGTCTGGATCGACGCGATCCGCGAGCAGGGCCATGTCGCGGTCGACACCGAGACCACCAGCCTCGACGAGATGCGCGCCGATCTCGTGGGGATCTCGCTGGCGCTCGCGCCCGGCCATGCCTGCTACATCCCGCTCGCGCACCGCTCGGGCGAGGAGGGGCTGTTCGGCTCGGACGCGCTGCGCGACGGGCAGATGCCGATGGATCGGGCGCTTGAGATGCTGAAACCGGTGCTTGAGGACGCCGCGATCCTCAAGATCGGTCAGAACATGAAATACGATCTCAAGATCTTCGCCGGTCTCGGGATCGACGTGGCGCCGTTCGACGACACGATGCTGCTCAGCTACGCGATGCATGCGGGGCTGCACGGGCACGGCATGGACACGCTCAGCGAGCGCTATCTCGGCCACGCGCCGATCCCGATCAAGCAGGTGATCGGCACCGGCAAATCCGCCGTGACCTTCGACAAGGTGGAGATCGACGCGGCAGTGAAATACGCCGCCGAAGACGCCGACATCACGCTGCGCCTGTGGAAGCGCTTCAAGCCCGAACTGCACAAAGCCCGCGTGACCACCGTTTACGAGACGCTGGAGCGGCCGCTGGTGCCGGTGCTGGCGCGGATGGAGCGGGCCGGGGTCGAGGTCGACCGCGAGGTGCTCAGCCGCATGTCCAACGCCTTCGCGCAGAAGATGGCCGGGCTGGAGGCGGAGATCCACGCCAAGGCCGGGCGGCCCTTCAACGTCGGATCACCCAAGCAGCTCGGCGAGATCCTGTTCGACGACCTGTCGCTGCCCGGCGGCAAGAAGGGCAAGACCGGCGCCTATGCCACCGGCGCCGATATTCTCGAAGACCTCGCCACCGAGCACGAACTGCCGCGGCTCGTGCTCGACTGGCGGCAGATCTCGAAGCTGAAATCGACCTATACCGACAGCCTGCAGGAGCACATCCATCCCGAAACGGGCCGGGTGCACACCTCGTATTCGATCGCGGGCGCCAGCACCGGGCGGCTCGCCTCGACCGATCCGAACCTGCAGAACATCCCGATCCGCACCGAGGAAGGCCGCCGCATCCGCGAGGCCTTCGTCGCGCCGAAGGGCCGGGTGCTGGTCTCGCTCGACTACTCCCAGATCGAACTGCGCATCCTCGCCCACATGGCCGATATCGAGGCGCTGAAGCAGGCGTTCCGCGACGGCCAGGACATCCACGCCGCCACCGCGTCGGAGATGTTCAATGTGCCGCTCGACGAGATGACGCCAGAGATCCGGCGGCAGGCCAAGGCGATCAATTTCGGCGTGATCTACGGCATTTCGGGCTTCGGTCTCGCGCGCAACCTGCGGATTCCGCGCGGCGAGGCGCAGGGCTTCATCGACCGCTATTTCGAACGCTTCCCCGGCATCCGCGACTACATGGACGCGACCACCGCCTTCGCCAAGGAGAACGGCTTCGTCCAGACCCTGTTCGGACGGCGCATCAACACGCCCGAGATCAACGCCAAGGGTCCCGGCGCGGGCTTCGCCAAGCGCGCCGCGATCAACGCCCCGATCCAGGGCAGCGCCGCCGACATCATCCGCCGCGCGATGATCCGCATGGACGATGCCATCGCGAGCGTGCCCTCGGCGCGGATGCTGTTGCAGGTGCATGACGAATTGCTGTTCGAGGTGGACGAGGCCGAGGCCGAAAAGCTGATCGCCATCGCGCGCGAGGTGATGGAGAGCGCGGCGCATCCGGCGGTGCATCTCGACGTGCATCTTGCCGCCGAAGGCGGGCAGGGCCGGACCTGGGCCGAGGCCCACTGACGGAACCGCGCCCGCTTCGCATCGTTGCCGTTTCGAAGCGGGCGGCGGCATCGTGGCCGCCCGTCTAGAGATTGGGACGAGACATGAGCGATCACAGCCAAGAGAAACGCGTGGAGATGTTCTGGAAGCGGCTCGACGGGTTGCATGCCGGGCTGATCGGGCTCAAGGGCACCGACCGGCTGATCCCGATGGCGCATTACACCGACCCCGAAAAGGGCTGCCTGTGGTTCATCGGCCATGACGGCACCGAGCTTGCGGAGCGGGCCGAGACCGGCGCGCAGGACGCGGTCTTTGCCGTCACCAGCGACGAGCATGGCATCTACACCCATGCCCATGGCACGCTGACGCTGAGCCATGACGACAAGAAGCTCGACGAGCTGTGGTCCAAGGTGGCCGCGAGCTGGTTCGAGGATGGCCGCCGCGACCCGGATGTGCGCCTTCTGTGCCTCACGCTGCGCTCGGCCGAGGTCTGGACCTCGACGACATCGGCGGCGCGGTTCCTCTACGAGACCGCCAAGGGCAACCTTTCCGAGCAGAAGCCGGATCTGGGTGACAATTATTCGCTGAGTTTCTGAGCCGCACGGCCCGGAGCGTGACGACGGGCGGCTTTCGGGCCGCCCGTTCTCCTGCGCGCCCACTTTTCGTGTTACCCTTTTTTGTGGGGAGGGCCCGCGAGGAGGGGTGGATCATGACGCAGGTTCGGCGCGCGATATATGACAGGCAACTGGTTTCCAACGGCAATCCGATGGAGGCGGTGGTGGGCTTCAGCCGCGCGGTGCGGGTCGGTCGATTCGTCGCCGTGGGCGGGACCGCCCCGGTGGATGCCCAAGGGCGCACCGTCGGCGTAGGCGATGTCGGCGCGCAGACGCGGCGCTGTTTCGAAATCGTGCGCGACGCGCTGTTTCAGGCCGGCGCCGGGCTCGACGACATCGTGCGCACGCGGCTGCTTCTGACCGATATCGACGACTGGCGCGCGGCGGTCGCGGCGCGGCAGGAATTCTGCCGGGACGCGCGCCCGGTCGACACCATCATGCAGGTGGCGCGCTTCGTGAACCCCGAATGGCTGGTCGAGATCGAGGTCGACGCGATCATCGCGGATCGCCACGCCCGCGCATGACAAAAGGCGCGGGCCCTTTCGGACCCGCGCCTTTCGCGCGATGCGGTCGCGGCCGGCGCCTCACCGGCCGGCCGCATCACGCACGGCCGGCTGGAGTTCCCCGGCCGTATTCCCGGCTCAGTTGACCGATTTTTCCTCGATCAGGTTGGCGTCCTGCGGCGTCTGGCGCGAAATCTCGATGCGGCGCGGCTTGAGCGCCTCGGGCACCTCGCGCACCAGGTCGATATGCAGCATGCCGTCGAGATGGCTCGCGCCCGTCACCTTCACATGGTCGGCGAGGTGGAAGCGGCGCTCGAAGGCGCGCGTCGCGATGCCGCGATGCAGGAAAGTGCGGCCCGCGCTGTCCTCGTCGGCCTTGCGCGCGGTCACGAGCAGCGCGTTTTCACGAAGCTCGACCGACAAATCGTCGGGCCCGAACCCGGCGACGGCGATCGAGATGCGCCAGGCGCTCTCGTCGGTCTTCTCGATGTTGTAGGGCGGGTAGTTGTTGTGCCCGGTCTCGGTGGCGAGCACGCGGTCCATCAGGTCGGCGACCTGATCGAAGCCCACGGTGGCACGGTAGAGCGGCGCAAGATCGAATGTACGCATGTCAGTCATCCTTGTCGCAAAGCGATAACGTCGTGATGGCCTTCCCGAAGGGGACAGGCCGGGGGAACCGGAGCCCGGTCTGGCGCTCCGCAAGAGAGGATGTGGGGCGGGGTTTTCGGGGTTTCAAGATCCCCGGCGACGGGATGTCGCGCCGGGGTCGCACCCCCGCTCAGGGGCGGACGAAACGTGCGCCGGTCTCGGTTCTCTGGCCCGCGCCGATGACCCGGACCTGCCCCGAGGACAGCCCCCCGAAGGCGCCCGTGCCCTGTGCCATGCGGGCGCGCAGGTCGGGCAGGGGGCCGGCGAGCGCGACGCCGATGGCGACGCTGCGCCCCTCCATCTCGGCCTTGGCCGAGATCACCGACACGATCCGCGCCACGCCGTCCTCAAAGCTGAACACCGGCGATCCCGACGAGCCGTAATCGACGTCGCAGCCCATGACGAGAAGGCCGTTCTCCTCGCCCAGCACGTCGCAGGTTTCCTGCAGCGACGGTGCCTCGGCCCGGTCATGCGCGTAGGAAACGACCCCGACCTGCGCCCCCGTGGCGATGCTGTCGAGCGTCTCGAAGGGCATGATCCGGGCCGAGCGGATCGGCTGGGCCAGCTCCAGAAGAGCCACGTCGTCGGGGCTCGCGGCACCGGAGCCCGCGCCGGTGAATGTATAGGCGTCGGGGGCCACGGCGCGCCGCACGTTGCGATAGGCCAGCGCACGGCCACCGCGCATCCCGGCCTTGAACTCGATGTCGGTGGGGTCGATCCGCGTGCCGCTGTCGCGGTCATAGAGGCAATGCGCGGCGGTCAGGACGAGGTCGGGGGCGATCAGCGCGCCGGTGCAAAAGCCGCGCCCGCCAAGATCGAGCCGACCCACCGCCTCCCAGCCACGCGCATCCTCCCCGGTCACCATCTCGACGAGATCGTGCCGATCGGCGCGCACCGGCAGCGACAGCGCCACAAGCACGAGCAAGGCCACCGCGAGCGCCTGCTGCATCCGTCCTCCACCCATGAGCCGGGCGGGGATCGCACGACCTGACCGCGAGACTAGGACAGCGGGTGACGGCTTCAAAGGGCAATCAGGCGGATTGTCCTGAAATCGATGGCGGTTGCGGCCCGCCGGTCGCCCAGTCGAGAAGCTGCACCGAATGCACCACCGGCACGCCCGTGCCGCGCGCGATCTGCATCATGCAGCCGATGTTCCCGGCGGCGATCATCTGCGGCTTCAGCACCTCCAGCGTCTCGACCTTGCGGCTGCGCAGCTCGGTCGAAATCTCGGGCTGCATCAGGTTGTAGGTGCCGGCCGAGCCGCAGCACAGATGGCTGTCGGCGGGCTCCATCACCTCGAACCCGGCCTTCTTCAAAAGCTCCTTCGGCCCGGCCTTGAGCTTCTGGCCGTGCTGCAGCGAGCAGGCGGCGTGATAGGCCACGCGCATGGGCTGCGCCGAGATGTCGTCAGGCAGGCCGAGCTGCGCCACGATCTCGCTCACGTCGCGGCACAGCCCGCCGATGCGCGCAGCTTCGGCCTCCAATTCGTGGCCCGCGAACATGTGGCCGTAATCCTTCATCGTGGTGCCGCAGCCGGAGGTGTTGATCACCACCGCGTCGAGCCCCTCGATCCCGGCCATCGAGCGGATCAGCTTGGCCGCCGTGCCGCGCGCCTCGTCATGCTTGCCCATATGCTCGGTCAGCGCGCCGCAGCAGCCGACGCCTTCGGGGATCACCACCTCGCAGCCGAGCCGGGTCAGCAGCCGGATCGTCGCGTCGTTGATCTCCGTATCCAGCGCACGCTGGGCGCAGCCGATCGACAGGCCGACGCGCATTTTCCGCGTGCCTTGCGCCGGAAACACCTGCGGGTCGTCGTTGCGCGACACCGGGGGCAGCTTGGGCGGCGCCATGTCGAGCATCGCCTTCAGACGCCTGTCCGGCATCAGCCCCTTGAACGGCTTGCCGATCCGTGCCGCCAGAAGCGCAAGGCGAAAGCGGTTCGGATAGGGCAGGATGCGCGCCAGCGTCCAGCGCAGGAGGCGGTCCATTGGCGGGCGCTTGTAATGCGCATCGATATAGCCGCGCGCCTGGTCGATCAGGTGGCCGTAATGCACGCCCGAGGGGCAGGTGGTCATGCAGGCGAGACAACCGAGGCAGCGGTCGAGATGGGTGACGGTCTTGTCGTCGGGCACCCGCTCGTTCTCGAGCATGTCCTTGATCAGGTAGATGCGGCCGCGCGGGCTGTCGAGCTCGTCGCCCAGGACCTGGTAGGTCGGGCAGGTGGCGGTGCAAAAACCGCAATGCACGCAGGCCCGCAGGATCGCGTTGGCCTCGGCGGTCTTGGGGTCGCGCAGCTGGTCTGGCGTGAAATTGGTCTGCATGGGGTCTCCGTCAGGCGGCGAGGATGCCGCGCGGGTCGAACTTGTCGCGCAGGCCGCGGGTCAGCTTTTGCAGGGCCAGCGGTTCGGGCTGCAGCGTATGCAGCCGCTCGTGGGTTTCAGGCGCGGCGCGCACCAGCGTGGCGTGGCCGTCATGGCGCCCCAGCCGGGCGCGCAAATCGTCCCCTTCGCCGGTGCGCAGCCAGACGAGGCCGCCGCCCCAGTCGTAGAAGACCTGCGCCGCGTCGGCGCGGGCCGCGAGACCGGCGGCCTCGCTCGGGCGCACCGAGACGCGCCAGAGATCGCCCGTGCTGCCGTGAAACGGGGCCGCATCGCGGATGCCGCGCCAGTCGGCGCGCACCGCCTCGCGGTCGTCCTCGATCTGCCAGTCGCCATGCGGTTTCAGCACCTCCGCGAGGGCGCGGGCGCGGTAAGCCACCGACGGGGCGAAGCCTTCTATCCTGAGCACGGTGCGCGCCCCGCCCGCCGCCTGCGGGTCATGCGCCGCACCCGTCACCTCGTAGGGCGTGCCGAGCGCCGCCGACATCGCGCGCACCGCCGCCGCGTCGTCGAGGCCGCGCGCCACGAGGCTGGCGCAGGTTTCGGTGCCGGGCAGCACCTTGAGCGCGACCTCGGTGATCGCGCCGAGCGCGCCGCGGCTGCCCGCAACGAGGCGGGCGAGATCGTAGCCGGTGACGTTCTTCATCACCCGGCCGCCATTCTTGACGACGGTGCCTTCGCCATCGACGAAGCGCAGCCCGAGCAGGTGGTCGCGCGCCGCCCCCACCAGCACCCGGCGGGGCCCCGACACATTGGCCGCGACCACGCCGCCGATGGTCGGCGTGCCGGTCGTGCCCAGAACGCCGCGATGGTCCATCGGCTCGAAGGCGAGACGCTGGTTCGCGCCGCGCAGCACCTCGTCGATCTCGTCCACCGGCGTGCCCGCCCGCACCACCAGCGTCAGCGCCGCGGGGTCGTGCAGCACGATGCCGGTGAGGCCGGAGGTGGTGATCGGGGTGCCGTCGGGCAGCGGCCCACGCGTGCCGCCGCCGCGCAGCGACAGCGGGCCGTCCGCGTCGCGGATCGCCTCGGCCAGCTCGGCCTCGGAGCCGGGGCGGATCATGCCCGGCGGCTTTCGCTGGCGGCGAGCGGGAACACCTTGGCGGGGTTCAAGAGCCATTTGGGGTCGAACACGTCCTTCACCTTCATCTGCGCCTCGAGATCGACGGGGTCGAACTGCACCGACATCAGGTCGCGCTTCTCGACGCCAACGCCGTGCTCGCCGGTCAGGCATCCGCCCACCTCGACGCAGAGCCGCAGGATGTCGGCGCCCATTTCCTCGCATTTCTCCAGATCGCCGTCCTTGTTGGCGTCGAACAGGATCAGCGGGTGCATGTTGCCGTCGCCCGCGTGGAACACGTTGGCGACGCCGAGCCCGTACTGGTCGCTCAGCTCGCCGATGCGGCGCAGCACCTCAGGCAGGGCCGACACCGGGATCGTGCCGTCGAGGCACATGTAGTCGTTGATCTGCCCCATCGCGCCGAAGGCCGATTTGCGTCCGAGCCAGATCCGCGCCGCCTCGTCGGCGTCCTGCGCGGCGCGGATTTCCACCGGGTCGTGGTCGCGCGCGATCTTCAGGATGGTTTCGAGCTGGTGGTTGATCTCCTCGGCGGAGCCTTCGACCTCGACGATCAGGAGCGCCTCGCAATCGGGATAGCCCGCCTTGGCAAAGGCTTCGCAGGCGCGGATGCAGGGGCGGTCCATGTATTCGATCGCCACCGGAAGCACGCCTGCCTCGATGATGTCGGCCACGCAGGCCCCCGCCGCCTCGGCGCTGTCATAGCCGAGCATGACGGGCAGCGCGCCCTCGGGCTTGGGCAGGATGCGCAAGGTCGCCTCGGTGACGACGCCGAGCTGTCCTTCGGATCCGCAGATCACGCCCAGAAGGTCGAGCCCGCCCGCATCCATATGCGCGCCACCGATCTCGACCACCGTGCCGTCCATCTGCACCATGGTCACGCCGAGCAGGTTGTTGGTCGTCACCCCGTATTTCAGGCAATGCGCCCCGCCTGAATTCATCGCGATGTTGCCCGCGATGGCGCAGGCGAGCTGCGAGGAGGGGTCGGGGGCATAGAAGAAGCCCAGCTCCTCCACCGCGCCGGTGACGCTCAGATTGGTGCGCCCGGTCTGCACCTTGATGATCCGGTCCATGGTGTCGGTCTCCAGCACCCGGTTCATCCGCGACACGCCCAGGATCACCGAATCGGCGGTGGGCAGCGCCCCGCCCGCCAGCGAGGTGCCCGAGCCGCGCGGCACCACCGGCACGCCCTCTTCGTGGCAGATGCGCAGCGCGGCGGAGACCTCCTCGGTCGAGCCGGGCAGCACCACGCAGAGCGGCGGGCAGCGATAGGCGGTGAGCGCATCGCATTCATAGGCGCGGGTTTCGGCCGGGTCATGGATCACGCCGCGCGCGCCCAGCGCCTGTTCGAGCCGGGCCACGACCTGCGCCTTGCGCGCCATGATACGGGCATCGGGGGACGGCATCTGCATGGTCTGGCCTCCTGTCGGGCGAGGGACTGCGCGGGATTGGTAAAGAAATATAACCAAAGCTGCCCCATGGCAAGCGCGACCGGTCGCCGCTAGGGTGCCGGGCATGGACACGCTGGCGCGACTGACACTTCTGACCCCTTACGATGCGGCGGCGCTGTTGCTTCTGGTGCTGGGCTACTGGGCGATCGGCTGGCGGATCGAGCATCCGGGGCGGCGGCCATCGGTCACGGTGCTGATGGCGGAATACCGGCGGGACTGGATGCGCGAGTTCGTGCAGCGCGACCCGCGGATATTCGATGCGCAGATCGTCGCCAGCCTGCGGCAGGGGACGTCCTTTTTCGCCTCGACCTGCCTGCTGGCTGTGGGCGGCGTGCTGGCGCTGATCGGCAATACGGAACCGTTGCAGGGCGTGGCCGAGGGGCTGGGCGGCGGCCCGATCCCGGCGCTGCTGTGGCAGATCAAGCTGGTGCCGGTGGCGCTGTTTCTGACGCATGCCTTCTTGAAGTTCGTCTGGGCGCAGCGGGTCTTCGGCTATTGCTCGGTGATGATGGCGGCGGTGCCCAACGACCCGGCCGATCCGCGCGCATTGCCCCGGGCGCTGCAGGCGGCCGAGCTGAACATCCGCGCCGCGTGGAACTTCAACCGCGGGCTTCGCGCGATGTATTTCGCGCTGGGCGCGGTGGCGTGGCTGCTGGGGCCATTGGGCCTGATCGCGGCGACGCTGGCGGTGCTGTGGCTGGTCTGGAGCCGGGAGTTCGCCTCCGTGCCCCGCGCGGTGTTGCTGGACGAGGGTTGAGGGGGCTGCCGCCCCCGCCGCGTCGCGGCCCCCCCCGCGCGTATTTCCGGAATGGTGAAACGGGGCGCGCCCTGCCTTTCACCATTCTCCAAATACGCAAAATCCCGACCTCTCCGCTAGCGCCGCGCCTCGCGCAGCCAGGCGCCGATCATCAGCGTCGCGGCGAACAGCAGCCAGAGCCATGCCGGCAGCAGCGGCGTCACCGTGAGATCGAGCGTGCGGTAGGCGCCGCGCGGGGTCAGCCCGATCCAGCCGCGCCCGGCGGCGGGGCGGCCCGCGCGCACGTCACGCAGACGCGGCAGCCCGTCCTCCATCGGCACGATGCCGCCACGCGTAGCGTCGACGATCCCGCGCAGCGGCGCGCCGTCGGCGACCGTTTCCTCGAATTCGCGCGGTGCTGCGGGGCCGAGCGCGATCACCGCCGATTGCGCGCCCTCGGACAGCCGGTAGAGCCCCATGCGCGGCGCGCCCCACAGCGCCTCGAACCGGCCCGGCTCGGTCTCCTCCAGCGGCACCTGCGTCTCGCGCCCGTCCGGGCCGGTGACGGTGACGGGGCCGATCTCCTCCGAAAGCGAGCGGCGCACAATCCGCATGCTGAGCCCCGAGGGCTCCGCCCAGAGCGCCTCTTCCTCCAGCTCGGGCTCCTTCATCATCCAGTGCGCGAGGCGGCGCAGCAGGTCGAGCTGCGGTCCGCCGCCATCATAGCCGCGGCCCCAGAGCCAGACCTGGTCCGAGGCGAGCAGCGCCACGCGCCCTTCGCCCACGCGGTCGAGCGCGAGCAGCGGACGGTCGCCGGGGCCGGTCAGCGCGATGGTCGCGCTCTGGGTCGGGTCGATCTCGACCTGCCGGAACCAGCGGCCCCATTCCGGCGCCAGCGGATCGCCATCGGGGGCAAGCCACGGATCGGCGAGGCCCGAGGTGACCGGGTGGCGCGCGCCCAGATCGGTCATCTCGGGGCGGAATGCCCGTTCGACCACCCGCGCGCTGGGCATGCCGGGCAGCACGAAGCCGAGAGGGCTGCGATAGATGCTGTCGACGCCCGCATATTCCGGCCCGGCGGTGACCAGCACCGCGCCGCCCTCCTCGACGTAGCGGGCGACATTGGCGAAATATTCCGATGGCAGGATGCCGCGACGGCGGTAGCGGTCGAACACGATCAGGTCGAACTCGTCGATCTTCTCGATGAACAGCTCGCGCGTCGGGAAGGCGATCAGCGACAGCTCCTCGACCGGTACGCCGTCCTGTTTCTCGGGCGGGCGCAGGATGGTGAAATGCACCAGATCGACCGAGGGGTCGGATTTCAGAAGGTTGCGCCATGTCCGTTCGCCGGCATAGGGCTCACCCGAAACGAGCAACACCCGCAGCCGGTCGCGCACGCCGTTGATCTGCACGACGCTTTCATTGTTGCGTGGCGTCAGTTCGCCCTCCGCCTGGGGGGTAGCGAATTGCAGCACGTTCATGCCGCCATGCGGCAGCGTCACCGGCAGGCGAATGTCGCGCCCGACCGGCACGTCGAAGCGCATCGGATCGCCGCCATCCACCGAAATGGTGAGCGGCACCGACCCGGCGGTCGCGGGGGCCGCGCCCATGTCCTCGACCCGCAGGGTCAGCTCGACCTCTTCGCCCAGAATGGCGAAGGCCGGGGCGTTGCGCACCACGAGGCGGCGGTCCCAATCCCCCTTGCGGCCCGACAGCAGCACATGCGCGGGCGCGGGCAGGTCGGGGGCGCGGGCCGCGTCGTGCAGCCGGCCATCGGTGAGCATGACGATCCCCGCGATCCGGCCGCGCGGCGCGTCGGCCAGCGCCTCGGACAGCGCGGTCATCAGCCGGGTGCCGCCATCCTCGGGCGCGTCGGCCACGCGCACCACGCGCAGCTCGGTGTCGGGGCGGGCCGCGATCCGGTCGCGCAGCGCGTCGAGCGTGGCGGCGGTCTGATCGGCGCGGTCCGACAGGGTCTGGCTCGCGCTGTCGTCGACCACGGCGATGACGATGTCCGACAGCGGCTGGCGCTCCTCGCGCTTGAGCGCCGGTCCCGACAGCGCCGCGATCAACGCCACCCCCGCCAGCGCCCGCAGCCACCAGCCCGACAGGCCGCGCCACAGCGCCAGCCCCACGACCAGAAGCGTGAGCGCCGCCAGCGCCCCGAGCGCGGGCCATGGCAGCAGCGGGTCGAAGATCACCGCGCCGCTCATTGGCCAAGCCGGTCGAGCAGGGCGGGGACGTGCACCTGGTCGGATTTGTAGTTGCCGGTGAGCACATGCATCACGAGGTTCACGCCGAAACGATAGGCGATCTCGCGCTGCCGTTCGCCCGCCATGCCGCGGCCCACCGGGTAGCGTGGCATGCCGACCTCGTCCATCGCCCAGGCCGCGGCCCAGTCATTGCCGCCGATCACCACCGGCGTCACGTTGTCGTTGAGATTGCGAAACGGCATGCCGGGGGTCGGCTCCTCGTCGGGGGCGGCTTCGACCCAGACCTCGCGGCCCCGGTGACGGCCGGGGAAATCCTGCAGCAGATAGAAGGTGCGGGTGAGCACGTGATCCTCGGGCACCGGCGACAGCGGCGGGATGTCGAGCGGGCGGGCGATCGCCTGCAGGCGGCGGCCCTCGGGCGTGGTGGTGCCGAACCCCGCGATCCCGGCGTCGCGCGTGTCGAACACGATCATGCCGCCGCCGCGCAGATAGGCGTTGAGCCGGTCATAGGCGGCGCCGGAAGGGATCGGCGTGTCCCCGGTGATCGGCCAGTAGAGCAGCGGAAAGAAGGCCAGCTCGTCGGTTTCGGGATCGACCGCCATCGGGGCGGCGGGCTCGACGGAGGTGCGCTGCCACAAGGTGCGGCCCAGCCCTTCGAGCCCCTGCCGCGCGATGTCGTCTACCCGCGCATCGCCCGACAGGATGTGGCCGAGCACGACCGACCTGGTGGCGGCCTGCGCGAAGGCCTCGGCCCGCGGGTCCATCGGTGCGGCGGCGGAGGGCGCGGCCTCCTGCGCCTCGGCGCCGGGGCCCGGCAACACCAGCGCCAGCGCCAGCGCCACGAGTGCTGCGCGCGCGCCGCGCAGCCGTCCGCCCACCGCCAGCGAGGCCAGCGCATCGAGCGCCAGCAGCGCCACCGCGCCCGCGAGCAGCAGCCCGGCGAGCGGACGCTCGGCCGGGCGGTCCAGCCCCTCGATCGCGATGCGCGCGGGCCAGCGGGCGGGGGCGAGCGTGGTCTCGGGCCCCGTCACGTTGCGCGCGAAGCGCCCCGCCTCGCCTTCGTAAAGCCCGGGCGGCAGGTCGGGGCCGAGATCGCCTTCGGCCAGGTCCTCGCCGGTGACGGCGGCGCGGGTGTCGGTCTCCCTGAGCCGGCCCTCGGCATCCATGACCTCGACCGGGCGCCAGCTCGTGCCGGCGAGGTCGGCGGCGGCGTCGCCGCCGCTGCGCGCCGAAATGGCGAGCCGTTCGAGCATCGACACGAACAGCCCCGACAGCGGCAGCGACGACCATTCGGCGTTGGCGGTGACATGGATCAGCACGACCTGCCCTTCGCCCAGACCCTTGCGTGTCACCAGCGGCGTACCGTCAGAAAGCTGGGCGATGACGCGGGCGGCGAGATCGGGGCCGGGCTGGGCCACGACCTGCGCGCGCACGGTGACGTCGCCGGGCACCGGCAGGCCGAAAAACGGGCTGTCGGCCTCGAACGGCGCGATGGTCTTGGGCTCGCCCCAGCTCATCGTGCCGCCCACCGACCGACCTCCGGCGCGCAGCCGCACCGGCATCAGCGGATCATCCCCCTCGCGCCCCGCATCCGAGGCGGCGAGACGCGGCCCGGCAAAGCGCAAGAGCAGCCCGCCCGCGGCGACCCATTCCTGCAGGGCCTCGGCCTCGGCGGGGGGCAGGGTGCCCGCATCGGCCAGCACGATCACATCCGGGTTGGCGGGGATCAGCGCGGACAGGTCGCCCGAGACGAGATCGGCCTGCGGCTCCAGCGCCACGCGCAGGTAATGCAGCGGCGACATCAGCTCGGTCGCCTCGCGCGTCTCCCGGCTTTCGACCAGACCGACCTCGCGGCGGCGCAGCGCATCATCGGTCAGCGCCACGGCGGCGGCGGAGCGTTGTCCTTCGATCTCGAAGCGGGTGACGCGGTTGCGCAGCTCGGGCGGCAGGTTGATCGCGACCCGTGCCACGGCATCGCCGGGGGCGAAGGACAGCGTGGCGGTGGCGAGACGGCGCTCAACCCCGGCGGGGTCGAGGCCATGGGCGGCGATGGCGGCCTCCGCCGCGCCGCCGGTGGGGGTGCGCAGGGCCTCTATCGCGATGGCGCCGTCCTCGATCTGCGGCGGGCGCAGCGCGAGGATGCGGCGCGGGGTCTGGATCACCCGCACCGGCCCGTGATCCTCCAGCGCGTCGCGCAGCGGCGCGCGGCTGTCGCGGGCCAGCCCGTCCGACAGCCAGACCGTTTCGAACCGCCCCTCCAGCCCCTCGGCCCAATCGGCGAGCGCCGTGGCGTCGGGCTCCCATGGGCGGGGGGCAAGGCCGGGCAGGCCGGTCAGCACCGCCTCGGCGGGATCGAAGCGCGTGGCGTCGGGCAGGTCGGTCAGCGCCACGACGGCGGCGGGCCGTCCCGTGCGCCGCGCCTCGGCCAGCAGCGTTTCGATCCGCGCGATCCGCACCGGCCAGTCGCGCGCATCGGCCCATGTGCCGTCGGCGAGGATCAGCAGCGGCCCGCTGCCCGGCGCCGGGCGGTCGGAGGGGTTCAGCACCGGCCCGGCAAAACCGATGATCGCGGCGGCGACGGCGAGAATGCGCAGCAACAGGAGCCACCACGGCGTGCGGTCGGACTGGCTGTCGCGGTCGTCGAGCCCCAGAAGCAGCGCCACGCCGGGAAAGCGGCGGCGCAGCGGCGCGGGCGGGACGGCGCGCAGGATCAGCCACAGCACCGGCAGCAGCACCAGCCCGGCCAGAAGCCACGGCGCGAGAAACCCCACGGGACCGAGGTTCCACATCAGCGGCGCTCCAGCGCGGCGTAGAGCCACAGCAGCGCCGCGGCGGCGCTGTCGCCGGTATGGTGGATCGAGAATTGCCAGCCGGTGGCGCGGGCGAGCTGGCCAAGCCGGTCGCGGCGCTCGGCCAGCCGGTCGAGATAGCGGTCGCGCAGGTCGCCCGCCTTGAGCGTTTCATGGCGGATGGCGCCCGACATGCTTTCGAAGATCGTGCGCCCGTCATAGGGGAACGCCTCTTCGGCGGGGTCGAGCACCTGCAACAGCGCGCCGCGCACGCCGCGATCGGCGCCGGCGGTGAGCATGGTCTCGATCGGCTCCAGCGGGCCGAGGAAATCCGACACCAGAACCGCGCGCGACCGCGGCGCGAGGCTTCGGGGATCCGGCACGCCGTGATCGGCCTCGGCGCTGTGCGACAGGATCTGCGCCAGCCGCGACAGCTGCCCCCGGCCCCGGCGCGGCGGCAGCCGCGCATCGGTGAGACCGACGCGCTCGCCGCCCCGGTTCAGCACCACCGCCAGCGCCAGTGCGATGAGCCGGGCGCGGTCGCCCTTGGGCGGGAGTTTCGGCGTCGAAGCAAAGCCCATCGACGCCCCGTCATCGACCCACAGCGCCACGCTCTGGGCGATCTGCCATTCCTTTTCCTGCACGAAGGCCTGATCGGCCCGGCCCGAGCGACGCCAGTCGATGGCCCGCGCCGTGTCATGCGGCTGGGCGGCGCGGTATTGCCAGAAATTGCTGCCCGCGCCCGCGCGGCGGCGGCCATGCTCGCCCATCAGAACGGTCTGCGCGAGCTGCTCCGCCTCGGCCAGAAGCGGCGGCAGCGGCGCTGCGAGGTCCTCGGCCCGGCCCCGAAGCCCGAGCGGCGTGGTGTCGCGGGCCGGGCTGGCGGTCACGCCGCCGCCTCGGCCCGCGTCACACGTTCGGCCACCCGCTCGATCAGCGCGGGGAGGCTTTCGCCCCGGGCGCGGGCGGCGAAGCCGAGCGCCATGCGGTGCTCCAACACCGGCACCGCCAGCCGCGCCACGTCCTGCGGCCCCGGCGCGAGGCGGCCATCGAGCAGCGCCTCGGCCCGCACCGCCAGCATCAGCGCCTGCGCCGCGCGTGGCCCCGGCCCCCAGCTCACCGAATCGCGCAGCTCCGGCAGCGCCTCGGGCTCGTCGGGGCGGCAGGCGCGCACCAGGTCGAGGATCAGCTCCATCACGCCTTCGCCCACCGGCATCCGGCGCAGCAGGCGCTGGGCGTCGAGCAGTTCCTGCGCGGTGAACACCGCCTCGGCCTCGGCCTCCTCGGTGCCGGTGGTGGCCAGCAGGATCGCGCGCTCGGTGTCGCGGGTCGGGTAGGGCACGTCGATCTGGAACAGGAAGCGGTCGAGCTGGGCCTCTGGCAGCGGATAGGTGCCCTCCTGCTCCAGCGGGTTCTGTGTGGCCAGCACGTGGAAGGGGGGGCCGAGCGGCCGGTGCTGCCCGGCGATGGTCACCTCGCGCTCCTGCATCGCCTGCAACAGCGCCGATTGCGTGCGCGGGCTGGCGCGGTTGATCTCGTCGGCCATCAGCAGCTGGCAGAACACCGGCCCCTCGATGAAGCGAAAGGCGCGCGCGCCATCGGCGCCGGTCTCCAACACTTCACTGCCCAGAATGTCGGCGGGCATCAGGTCGGGGGTGAACTGGATCCGGCTTTCGCGCAGCCCCATCACGGTGGAGAGCGCGTCGACCAGACGCGTCTTGCCCAAGCCCGGCAGGCCGACGAGCAGCGCGTGACCGCCGCACAAGAGCGCCGAGAGCGTCAGCTCGACCACCCGCTCCTGGCCGACAAAGCGACGGGCCACGCTGTCGCGGGCCTGCGCGAGCCGCGCGCCGAGGCTCTCGATCGCTTCGAGGAGATCGGCATCGCTCATCTGCTCTGGCATGACAGCCTTCCCGTCCTAGTCTAGCATTGCAGTCCCAGCAGATACCGTGGCGGGTGCCGATGGCAAACACAAAGAACAGTGAAGAAAACGCCGCCCCCTCGGCGGAAAGCCTCGTATCGGCGGCCAGCCGGGCGGGGGCGCGCGGGCCGGCGCCGGTGCATCTTTGGGATCCGCCCTATTGCGGCGATCTCGACATGCGGATCGCGCGCGACGGCACATGGTTCCACGAGGGCACGCCGATCGGTCGCGAGCGGATGGTGAAGCTCTTCGCCTCCATCCTCAAGCGCGAGGGCGACCGCCATTATCTTGTCACCCCGGTCGAGAAGGTCGGCATCACCGTCGACGACGCGCCCTTCGTGGCCGTCGACGTCTCGCGCGAGGGGGCGGATCTGCGTTTCGTCACCAATCTTGGGGAAACGGCGCTGGCCGGGCCTGACCACCCGATCCGGGTGGTGCGCGATGCCGACACCGGCGAGCCCGCGCCCTATGTCGAGATCCGCTCGGGCCTCGAGGCGCTGATCGACCGCAAGAGCTTCTACCGGCTGGTCGAGCTCGGCGAAACCTTGCCACATGAGGGGAGCGACTGGTTCGGCGTGCGATCGGGCGGGGTGTTCTTCCCGATCATCCCGGCGGCTGAACTGGCCTGAACGCGGAGCCCCTTGCGAAGGCTCCGCGCCACAGGAAAAAGCCTACTCGTGAACCTCGACGCGAGGACGCTGCTGCCTGCGTCGTCGCAATTCTGCCACATTCGGGCGACGTTTATGCGACAAAAACGCGAAAGGCGGTCGATATTACCGAACTGTAACAAAGCCCCGCCTCCGCGCCGGTCGTTCAGACCGAGCTGCAGATGTATTTCATCTCCAGATAGTCCTCGATGCCATGGCGCGAGCCTTCGCGGCCCAGCCCCGACTGCTTGACGCCGCCGAAAGGCGCGACCTCGGTCGAGATGATACCGGTGTTGATCCCGACGATGCCGTATTCGAGCGCCTCGGCCACCTTGGTCACGCGGCTCAGATCCTTGGCATAGAAATACGAGGCGAGGCCGAAGATCGTGTCGTTGGCCATCTCGATCACCTCGTCCTCGTCCTCGAAGGCGAAGAGCGGCGCGAAGGGGCCGAAGGTTTCCTCGTGCGCGACCTTCATGCCTTGTTTCGCGCCTGTGACGACGGTGGGCTGGAAGAACTGGCCGCCGAGGTCGTGCGCCTCGCCCCCGGTCAAAAGCGTCGCGCCGTGGTCGAGCGCGTCCTTGAGGTGATCGCGCACCTTGTCGATGGCCGAAGGCTCGATCAGCGGGCCAAGATCGGTGCCTTCCGACAGCCCGTCGCCGACGCGCAGCTTCTCCACCGCCGCCTTCAGCTTTTCGGAGAAGGCGTCATAGACGCCCTTTTGCACGTAGATGCGGTTGGCGCAGACGCAGGTCTGGCCGTTGTTGCGGAACTTGCACTGGATCGCGCCCTCGACAGCCGCATCGAGATCGGCGTCGTCGAACACGATGAAGGGCGCGTTGCCGCCCAGCTCCATCGAGCATTTCATCACCTGGTCCGCGGCCTGGCGCAGCAGCGTGCGGCCCACCTCGGTCGAGCCGGTGAAGGTCAGCTTGCGCACGCGCGGGTTTTCGCAGAATTCCTTGCCCACCTCCGAGGCGGCGGAGGAGGTGACGACCGAGAACACGCCTTCGGGCACGCCCGCCTCCTCGGCCAGCACCGCCATGGCGAGCGCCGAGAGCGGCGTCTGCGAAGCCGGGCGGATCACGAAGGAACAGCCCGCCGCCAGCGCCGGCGCCACCTTGCGCGCGATCATCGCGTTGGGGAAGTTCCACGGCGTGATGCCCGCGGCGACGCCGATCGGCTGGCGGATCACGGTGATCCGCTTGTCGGGCATGTGGCCGGGGATGGTTTCGCCGTAGACGCGCTTGGCCTCCTCGCCGAACCATTCGACGAAGGACGCACCATAGGCCACCTCGCCACGGGCCTCGGCCAGCGGCTTGCCCTGTTCGGCGGTCATCAGGATGGCGAGATCCTCCTGATGCTCCATCATCAGGTCGTACCAGCGGCGCAGGATCTGCGCGCGCGCCTTGCCGGTCTTCGCGGCCCATGGCTTTTGCGCCTTGTGCGCGATGTCGATGGCGCGGGCGGCTTCGGCGCGGCTCAGATCCGCGACCGAGACCAGCACGTCGCCGCGCGCCGGGTTGGTGACGTCGAAGGTTGCGCCGCTTTCGGCCGCGACCCACTGGCCGCCGAGAAAGGCCCGGTCGCGCAAGAGGTCGGGGCGCTTGAGCAGTGACTTGATGTCGGTGCGGTCGTCGAGCATGACTTCTCCTCCAAGGGGTTCGGTCGCATCCTTCACCGCGAGGGGAGGGCAGGTCCAGCCCCCGGTTGAGGGAGGAGAACCGGATGACCACACGCGCCGAGATCGACGAGGCCTATGCCAATGCCAGCCATATTCCCGGCGGCATGGCCTATCCCGATCGCTGGGCCGAGGCGGCGGCGGCGTTCCGCGCGGCGCATCCGCCCGAAGAGATCGCCTATGGCGCGGGCGCGCGGCACCGGCTCGACCTGTTTTGGCCCGAGAGCACGGCGCGCGGCGCGGTCGTCTTCGTGCATGGCGGCTTCTGGAAGGCCTTTGACAAGAGCACGTGGTCGCATCTCGCGGCGGGCGCGCTGGCGCAGGGCTGGGCGGTGGCGATGCCGTCCTACACGCTGGCGCCCGAGGCGCGGATCGCCGCGATGACGCGCGAGATCGAAGCCGCGATCGGCGCGGTGGCCGAGGCCGTGCCGGGGCCGCTGCGGCTTGCCGGGCATTCGGCGGGCGGGCATCTCGTGGCGCGCATGGCCTGCGCCGACCTTTCCCCGCCATGGCGCGACAGGGTCGCGCGGATCGTGCCGATCTCGCCGCTGTCGGACCTGCGTCCGCTCATGGGCGCGACGATGAACGACGATTTGCGGCTGGACGCGGCCGAAGCCGCGGCGGAAAGCCCGCTGCTCTGCGATCAGGTCGATCTGCCGATGACGGTCTGGGTCGGCGCCGTCGAACGGCCCGCCTTTCTCGATCAGGCGCGCTGGCTCGCCGAACGCCGCGGCTGCGATTTGGTCGAGGCGCCGGGGCGGCACCATTTCGACGTGATCGAGGAGCTGGCCGACCCCGACAGCCCGTTGATGCGGGCGCTTCTGGGCTGAAAGTGCGATCCCATTTCATCACTCCCCAAATACGCATTGCCCGACCAGCCACCGGGCGCCCGGCATCCGAGGTGGGATCTGCGTATTTGAAGAATGGTGAAATGGGATCAGCGGCCGAACCGCTCCTGCCAGCAGGGCAGGGGACCACCGGGGGCCGCGTGGAACACCGCGCGTGCGATGGCGCGGGCAAGGCAGACCGACGCCGCATGGCCAAGCCACAGCGCATCCGTCACCGGATCGGCGAGCGGGCGCGCGCCGGTGGCGGCGGCAAAGACCAAATCGCCGTCGAGCGGGGTATGCGCCGGGGCAAGGGCGCGGGCGATCCCGTCCTGCGCCGCCACCGCCATGCGGCGGCAGCCCGCCTTGTCGAGCGCGGCATCGGTGGCGATGATGGCGATGGTCGTGGCCTCGCCGGGGGCGGCGAGCTTGGTCGGCGGCGGGCCGGGCGGCGGCATGGCGGGGCCCAGCCCGCCGAACTCGGCCCCGATCTCCCAGGGCGCGGCCCAGAAATGCGGCCCCGCGCCGATCGTGGCCGACCCGACCGCGTTGACCGCCACCAGCGCGCCGACCACGTGGCCGCTGTCGAGCCGCAGCGACGCGGTGCCGGTGCCGCCCCTGAGCGTGGCGGTGGTCGCGCCGTGGCCCGCGCCATGGCTGCCCTCGGCCACCTCCGGCCCCGCCGCCGCCAGCGCGGCCCGGCCCAGCGCGGCATAGGGGTTGGCCGGCCAGCCCTTGTCGCCGCCATTGCCGAGATCGAACAGGATCGCCGCGGGCACGATCGGCACGCGCTGCCCCGCCGCGATGAAGCCGCGCCCCATGTCGCGCAGCCCGTCGGCCACGCCCGAGGCCGCGTCGAGCCCGAAGGCCGACCCGCCCGACAGCACCAGCGCGTCCACCCCGGGCACCAGCCGGTCGGGCGCGAGCAGGTCGGTTTCGCGCGTCCCCGGCGCCCCGCCCATCACGTCGACCGAGGCCGCGAAGGGCGCATCCCCGGTCAGCACCGTGACGCCCGAGCGCAGCGCCGCGTCATGGGCCTGACCCACCCGCAGCCCGGCGATATCGGTGATGGCATCGCGCGCACCGGGGCGCATCACGCCGATCTCAAGCGGATTTGAACGGGAAGCGTCCGGCGGCGGCGGCGATCCCTTCCGGCCATCTCGTGGCAATATCCTGATGCCAAAGCCATTCCTGATCCTCGTGCCGGATGATGCCGCCGCGGCACGCCGGGGCGCGCGCGTGGGGAGCCGCGATTGCGGTTCGCTCCCGTGATGATAGGTTGTCCCGAACCCTCGCGTCAAAGGCTGCCATTGATGAGTACCTCACCCACCGCGCTCACGCGCCGTCGGCTGTTGGCCGGCGCGGCTGCGCTTGCCGCCCTTCCCGCCTGCGCCTCCCGTGTCCCGTCCTCCGCCCCGCCCGCCGCCGAGCAACAGATCGGCGGCGTGCCGATCAGCCAGATCGTCGATGGCTACGGGCTGATCGAGGATGCGGGCTACCGCTTGCCGCCGGTGCCGCCCGAATATCTTCAGGGCCTGAACCGCCGCGCTTATGTGCCCTATCCGGGCTTTGAATCCCCCGGCACGATCGAGGCCGACCTGCATGCCAAGCTGCTCTACTGGATCGAGCCGGGCGGCATGGCGTGGCGCTTTCCCGTGGGCGTCGGCCGGCAGGGCCTGTCGATGAGCTATGACACCACGATCAAGCGCAAGGAAGAATGGCCGAGCTGGACGCCGACCCAGAACATGATCCGGCGCGAGCCGGAGATCTATAGCGAATACGCGGGCGGCGTGCCCGGCGGTCTCGCCAATCCGCTCGGGGCGCGGGCGCTCTATCTCTATCAGGGCAACCGCGACACCTATTACCGGATCCACGGCACCAACGACCTGGCCTCGATCGGCAATTCGGGCTCGGCGGGCTGCATCCGCATGTTCAACCATGACGCCATCTTTCTCTTTCCCAAGGTGCCCACGGGCACCCGCGTGGTGATCCGGGACCGCGCGGATTCGATCGCGATCGAAGGAGCGGCCGTGGCCAATCGCGGCCGCGAGCTGCCGCCGACCTATGTGCCGCCCGAGGAGCTTTACGCCGCCGCCGAAGCGAGCGGCCCGCCGCAGTTCGGCCCGGCCTCGGGCATCGAGAGCTTCGGCTACTGATCCCGGCCCCCGGCCGCGCCGGTCGGGCGCGGCCGGCGCGGCGCAGCAAGCTGCGCCGATAGCGCTCGCACCGCGTGACGGGCGGTGCAAATCGGGCTAGGGCGGGGGCATCTGCACAGGGAGCCCCGCCAATGACCGCCTTCGACCGCACGCTCAAGATCGCCCCGTCGATCCTCTCCGCCGATTTCGCCGCCTTCGGCGCCGAGGTCCGCGCCATCGAGGCGCAGGGCGCCGATTGGGTGCATGTGGACGTGATGGACGGGCATTTCGTGCCCAACATCACCTTCGGCCCGCAGCTGGTGCGGGCGATCCGCCCGCATGTGAAGACGGTGATGGACGTCCACCTGATGATCGCGCCGGTCGATCCCTATATCGACGCCTTCGCCGATGCGGGCGCCGATATCCTGACCGCCCATGTCGAGGCGGGTCCGCATGTCCACCGCACGCTGCAGGCGATCCGCGCCGCGGGCATGAAGGCGGGCGTCGCGCTCAACCCCGGCACCCCGGCCGAGGCGGTGGCGCCGCTTCTGGACGATGTCGATCTCGTGCTCGTCATGACGGTGAACCCCGGCTTTGGCGGGCAGAAGTTCCTGCACCCGATGCTCGACAAGATCGCCGCGCTGCGGGCGATGATCGGCGACCGGGAGATCCATCTCGAAGTCGATGGCGGTGTCGATGCGACCACCGCGCCGCTGGTGGCGCAGGCGGGGGCCGACGCGCTGGTCGCGGGCTCGGCTGTGTTTCGCGGCGGCTCAGTCGAAAAGGCCGGTGTCTATGGCGAGAACATCGCCGCGATCCGGGCGGCGGCGCAGGGCTGAACCTTTGGCCGCGCGCCGGACCGACCCGGCGCGCCATGCGTATTCAAGGGAATGGTGAAAGGGCGCGGGCCTGCACCCTTGCCATTCACCATTCCCCAAATACGCAGATCCCGGCGTGGCGGCCGCCGCGCCGTCGGGGCGGCGCGATCAGTCCTGCGCGCTCATCCGCTTGATCGCCGCGACCCCGCTTTCGCCCAGCGGCACCACCGCGAAGGGGCCGCCGAGCGAGCGCTGCGCGCGGTCGGAGGGGTCGGGCGTCTTGGACGCCGGCAGCAGCCGGTCGGCCCAGTCCTCGGCGTTGTCCCGCGGGTGATAGCCCAGGAACGGTATCTTGTGGTTCGACACGGATGCCCGGCTGTTGGCGGAGACGCCCCATGCCACGGTGAAGCCGGTGACAGGCGTGGTGACCGACGCCTCGACCAACCGCACGAGATCGCCATGCGAGAGCCATGTGTGCAGCGCGCGGGCGTTCTGCGGCTCGGGCGTGCAGGACATGATCCGCAGGCAGACCGCCTCCAGCCCGCGCTTTTCCCAGAACATCTTGGCCATGTCCTCGGCGAAGCATTTCGACAGGCCGTAGAAGCTGTCGGGCCTGTGGGGCACATCGGTGTCGTGGCCGGCCATGGTTTCCTGCAGGCCCACGGCGTGCACGGAGGAGGCGTAGACCACGCGGCGGGCGCCGGCGCGGTGTGCTGCCTCCCAGACGGTGTAGGCGCCGATGTAGTTGGGGCCGAGCAGCTCCTCGAAGGATCGCTCGTCGGGGATGGCGCCGAAATGCACGACCATCTCGGCGCCCTGCATCAGCGCCTCGATCGCGGCGAGATCGGCAAGGTCGGCCTGCACGAAGCTCTCGTTTTCCAGCAACTTGGCCGGGGCTTCGGCGATGTCGGTGGAAAGCAGCTCGTCCGCGAGCTTCGAGAGCGGTTCGCGCAGCTTTGAGCCGAGCGCGCCGCAGGCGCCGGTGAGGACGATCTTCTTCATGGATGCTCCTGTCGTGAGGTCAGATCACCGCCGCCTCGGTCAGCGGCGCGCCCGAGACGACGCGCGCGACCGAAAGCGGCGAGAGGTCGAGGCTTTTCCAGCCCCCGTGGATGACATGCTCGGCGATGCCGCGCCCGACCGCCGGGGCCTGTTGCAGCCCGTGGCCGGAAAAGCCGTTGGCGAAAAGCAGGTTGTCGCAGTCCGGGTGCAGGCCTAGAAGCGCGTTCTGGTCGAGCGCGTTGTAGGCGTAGTGGCCGACCCAATGGTTGCGCAGCCGGATGCGCTCGAAGGCGGGGATACGCTCGGCCAGCGCAGGCCAGACGCGATCCTCCCAGATGGCGTGGTCCATCTCGAAATCGTCCGGGTCGCAGGGGCCGTCGGTCTCGGGCGGGCAGCCCGCCATGTAGAGCGCGCCGTCGGTGCGGTAGTGAATGCCGCAGGGGTCGACTGTGAGCGGCAACCTGCGTGGCAGCTTGTCCTCGGCCTCGAAGATGAAGGTGTAGCGCTTGCGCGGCTCGACCGGGATGGCGATGCCCGCCATCGCCGCCACATGGGCCGCGCGCGGCCCGGCGGCGTTGACGACCTGTCCGCAGGCGATGCGGCTCCCGTCCGACAGCGTGACATGGGTGATGCGCCCGCCCGAGGTCTCGAAGCCGGTGGCCTCGGCGCGCACCTCCTCGACGCCCATCTTCCGGGCGCGGCGGCGAAACTCGGAGAACATGGTGCCGCCGTCGAAGCAGCCCTCCTCGCCGGGGTTGTGGCTGCCCAAGATCACGTCGTCGAAGCGCATGAACGGGAATGCCGCGTGCAGTTGGCCGGGCGAGAGCAGCTTCGTGCCCGCGCCCATGCGCGCCTGCAATGCCTGCGCCGTGCGCAGCCTCTGGGCCGTGGGTTCGTCGCGGGCGAGGTAGAGATAGCCGAAATCGTCGAGATGGATCCCGGGCGCGTCTTCGCCCGCGAAGTCGCGGAAGTTGCGGATGAACTCCAGCCCGAAGCGGCTGATCGCGACGTTGATCTCGGTGCCGAACTGCATGCGGATGCACGAATTGCTATGGCTGGTGGAGGCGAATTCGAAGGAGGGGTCGCGCTCGACCACGAGGATACGACCGTCGAAGGCCGGGTCGCGCGCGAGCCACCACGCCACCGCGCTGCCGATCATCGCGCCGCCGATGATCACCACGTCATATGAGGAATGCGCCGCTGTCATGGGGTGACGCTAGGACGCCCGGAACGCAAAGGAAAGGGGGCGTTCGGCCCCCGTTTCCATCATTGCGGGGTGGCCGGTCTCAGCCCTTGACCGCGCCCTCGGATAGCCCCGAGACGAGATAACGCTGCGCGATCAGGAAGACGACCGTGATCGGCAGGCCCGACAGGATCGCGGCGGCGGCGAAATCACCCCAGAGATACTTGAACTCGTTGAGATAGAGCCGCGAGCCGACGGCGAGCGTCATCTGGTCCTCGGAGCGGATCAGCACGCTGGCGATCGGGTAGTCGTTGATCACCCCGATGAAGGTCAGCACGAAGACCACCGCCATGATCGGCACCGCCAGCGGCAAAAAGATGTAGCGAAAGGTCTGCCACGGGCTGGCGCCATCGATCTCGGCGGCCTTGTCGAGCGCGGTGTCGACGCTGTCGAAATAGCCCTTGATGGTCCAGATATGCAGGGTGATCTGGCTCAGATAGACGAGGATCAGCGCCGCGTGGCTGTTGATGCCGAGCGCCGGGGAGACCTCGCCCAGCGCGTCGAAGATCGCGAAGATGGCGACGAGCGCCAGCGTGGTCGGGAACATCTGGATCAGGAACAGCCCGTCGAGCATCCCCTGCTTGCCGCGAATGCGGATGCGGCTGAAGGCGTAGGCCGAGATGGTCGAGAGCGCGAGCACGCCGACGCTCGCGATCAGCCCGATCTTGATCGAGTTCCACATCCACAAGAGCACCGGGTAGGGCGGGCTGACCACCGTGCCGTCGGCGCGGGTGTAGTCGAGCCCGAAGGCGAGATACCAATGCTCCAGCGTCGGGTTCTCGGGCCAGAGCGACCCGGTGGCGAAGTTGCCCTCCCGAAAGCTGATCGAGACGATCATGAAAAACGGAAACAGGATCAGCGCGAGGAACGCGATCATGAAGCCATGGGCGGCGATCTTCTTGAGGCGCAAATCGCGCGGGCGTTCGACGATCATCGGCCGGACCTCTTGGCTGCGGCGCGGCGCATGGCCACGAAATTGGCATAGGAGATGGCGGCCACGACGAGGAAAATGAGCAGCGTGATCGCCCCCGCGAGGCCGAATTGCTGGCCCGAATCCTGGAATGCGAGCCGGTAGGTGAAGCTCGCCAGGATGTCGGTCTCGCCCGCCGGGATCACCGTGCCGGGAATGTCCGGCCCGCCGCGCGTCAGAAGCAGGATCAGCACGAGGTTATTGAAGTTGAAGGCGAAGGCCGCGATCAGGAGCGGCAGGAAGGGCGGGATGATCTGCGGCAGGGTGATGGTGAAGAACACCCGCAGGCTGGACGCGCCTTCGAGCGCGGCGGCCTTCTTGTGGTCCTGCGGCACGGCCTGAAGAAAGCCCATCGCCAGCAGCATCATGTAGGGGTAGCCCAGCCAGATATTGACGAAGAGGATCATCGTCCGGGCGAGATTGCCGTCGGTGAACCATGAGGGCCGAAGGCCGAACAACGCGTCGAGGATCAGGTTGATCTCGCCGAAATTCTGGTTGAACAGCCCGCGGAACACGAGGATCGAGATGAAGCCCGGCACGGCATAGGGCAGGATCAAGAGAATCCGGTAGAGCGTCTTGAAGCGCAGATGCTCCCACTGGAGGATCACCGCAAGGGTCAGGCCCACGGTGAACACGCCCAGCACCGACAGCCCCGCGAAGGCGAAGGTCCACAGGAAGATCGACAGCATCGGGCCGCGCACGCCCTTGGATTCGAAGATCCGCTCGAAATTGTCGAAGCCGACGCCCACGCGCCAGCCCGGCGGCACGGCCTCGCCATCGGGCGTCTCGAAGAAGCCGGTCTCGTGGTTGGCGATGAGCTTGAGGCCGTCCGATGAGCGGGTCAGCTCGTTTTCGCCGCTGCGCACGAAGTCGGGGGTGACGCTGGCAAAGCTGCGCAGCCCCGCGTTGCGCAGGTCGATTTCGTCGGGGGTGGTGAGCGTCAGGCTCTGCAGCCCGGAGCGCAGCGCGATCGCGTCGCGCGGGGAGAGAAGTTCGAGCGGGACCGCGCCGGGCGCCAGCGTCACGGTCTCTTCCTCGGCGGTGAGCAGCACCGGCTCGGACAGAAGTTCGCTCTCGGGCAGCCAGATGCGATAGCCATCGCCGTCGCGGGCGACCGCGAAGGGCTGTTCCGTGTCGGGATCGACGGTGCCGCGCGAGGTCAGCACCTCGATCGTGCGTTCGTAGGAGAGCAGGTTGAAGGAGGAGTAGTTCGTGAAGCCGAGCCAGATCGTGTAGGCGACCGGAAAGGCGATGAAGACGAGCACGGCGGCCACGCCGGGAAAGATGAACCGCGCGCCGTAAAAGCGGTTGGCGCCGAAGATCACCACGAAGCCGGTGGCCACCGCCAGAAGGATCGCGCCGAAGAGCGGCTGGGCGATCTGGTAGAGGAAGAAGGCGCCGTAGAGCATCGCCATGCCGATCACGGCGACGAGGCCGAGCCGCAGCCACGGGCGCGGTTCGGTAGGCGTGTCGGTCGGGCCGAGGCCCGCATCAACGGTGGTCATGTCGGTGGTCCCCCGGCGCCGCGTCTCCTCACCCGGTGCTCCCCGGCGGCGGGCGGGGAGGGGGCAAGCGGGGCGGCCCCTGCGGGCCGCCCCGGCGATGCTGGTTTACTCGCCCATGATCCGTGCGGCGGCGTCGTCGAGCGCCGCCTTCGGCTCCTGCGCGCCGTTGGTGATGTTGGTCAGCGCGGGCTGCATCGCGGCCCAGAACGCGCCCATCTCGGCGTTGGACGGCATCGGCACGCCATCGGCGGCGACATCGAGCATCGCGCTCACCTTTTCGTCGTCCTGCGCCGCGGCCGCCGAAACGTCCGCCAGCGCACCCAGCGCGCCGCTGTCGTTCCAGGTGGCGAGGCCCTCGTCGGTCAGCAGGTAGCTTTCGACGAATTCCTGCGCGAGATCGAGGTTGGGCGAGGCGGCGTTGAAGGCCAGCGCCTGCACGCCGAGGAAGGGCGGGGCCAGTTCGCCATCGACCTTGGGCAGCGGTGCCACGCCGAACTCGATGCCCGAGCTTTCGAGATTGCCCCAGGCCCAGGGCCCGTTGATGACCATGGCGACCTCGCTATTGTTCATCGCGCCTTCCATGACGCCGTAATCGACGCCCGCGGGCATCACGCCGTCATCGATGAGCGCGGCCAGCACCTCGGCGCCCGCGACCGCGCCGTCGGTGTTCACGCCGGTGGTGGAGCCGTCATAGGAGCCGTCGACCTTCTGGAACGCGTAGCCGCCATTCGCGGCGAGCAGCGGGAAGGTGAAATAGGTGTTGTTGTAGTCCCACAGGATCGGGGAGACGCCCTCGGGCAGCTCCATCGCCGCGATCTCGGAGAAGTCGGCGGGCGGCGTGTCGACGAAGGCCTTGTTGTAGATCAGGTGCACCGCCTCGACCGCGACCGGGTAGCCCCATGTCGCGCCGTCGAAGGTCACGGCCTCCATCGCGGCGGGCAGGACGCCTTCGGCAAAGCTCGCGCCGGGGGTCACGGGGGCGATGATGCCGCCCTTGGACCATTCGCCCAGGCGATCATGCGCGTGCATGATGATGTCGGGTCCGTCGCCGGTGGCGGCGGCCTGCTGGAATTTCTCGGGCAGCGGCTCGACGATGGCGACCTCGACCGGCACGCCGAACTCCTCCTCGAAGCGGGCGCCGACCGCGCGCAGCGCGTCGGGGGCGCGGTTGTCACCGGTCCAGATCAGAAGCTTGCCATCCTCGAAGGCGAGCGCCGGCGCGGCCGACAGCAGCAACAGGGCGGCGGCGCCCAGCGTCTTGGTCTTGATCATGTCATCCTCCCAGATACGTCGCGCCGCCGGCTCCCCCGAACGGCACGATTCGGGGCACGTTACCAAGCGCGCCCGATTTCTCAAAACGTTTTGAATTCTTTTCGTGGCGCCCGAGGTTTTGATTGATTTGTAGTGGAAACGCTGGCAGCTTTGCCTTTGCAAACGCTTTGAACGACCGGGGGAGGGGTCGCGGCATGGCGACTCTCAAGGACATTTCCGTCGAACTTGGCCTTTCGGTCGCCACCGTCAGCCGGGCGCTGAACGGGTTTCCCGAGGTGGGCGCCAAGACGCGCAGCCGGGTGCAGGATGCCGCGGCCCGGCTGGGCTACCGGCCCAACCGTTCGGCGCAGCGGCTGGCGACGGGGCGCTCGGGCGTGGTCGGCATGATCGTCAAGCTGCGCGCCGACATGTCCGCCGACCAGACCTTCTTCGACGTGCTGACCACGCTCACCGCCGAACTGGCGGCGCGCGATCTCGATCTGGTGCTGTCGGTCGACCAGGGCGACGACCCGGTCGCGCCCTATGCGCGGATGCTGGAACGCGACCTGCTCGACGGTTTCGTGCTCAACGCCCCGGCCACGGGCGATCCGCGGCCCGGTTTCCTGATGGCGCGCGGCGTGCCCTTCGTCATGCACGGCCAAGCCGATCCTGCGCCCGGCTACGCGTTTTTCGGCATCGACAACACGGCGGTGAGCGTCGATTCGGTCGGGCTTCTGGCCAGCCTCGGCCATGCGCGGATCGCGCTGATCAACGGCGAGCCGCGCTTTGCCTTCGCCGCCGAGCGCGAGGCGGGGTTCCGCGCCGCCATGACCGCCGAGGCCCGCGCGGTGCCCGCGGCCTTCATCGCCGATGGGCCGCCCACCGAAAGCACCGGTTACACGCTGGCGCTGTCATGGCTGTCGGGCCGGGCCGGGCCGCGCCCCACCGCGATTCTCTGCGCCACCACGCCGGTCGCGGCGGGGGTGCTGCGCGCGGCGCGCGATCTGGGCCTGTCGGTGCCGCGCGATCTGTCGGTGGTGGCGCATGACGACGCGCTGCCCAACATCCGGCCCGCGCATTTCAACCCGGCATTGACCGTCACCCATGCGCCGTTGCGCGATGCCTGCGCGCCGCTGGCCGAAATGCTCATCGATCATTTGAACGGCGCGCCCGCGGCGCGCCTGCAGACCGTGAAACGGGCCGGGCTGATCGTCCGCGCCTCGACCGGACCCGTCCCGAAGGGAGAGGAACACCCATGGCAGATCCCGTGACCAGCAGCGCCCTGCGCGCCCGCGCGCTCAAGAAAAGCTATGGCGGCGTCGAGGTGCTGCATTCGATCGACATCGACATGGCGCAGGGCGAATTTCTCGTCCTCGTCGGCCCGTCGGGCTGTGGCAAGTCGACGCTGCTGAACTGCATTGCCGGGCTCGAGGAGATCTCGGGCGGCGCGCTGGAGATCGGCGGACGCGACGTGACGCATGAACCGCCCAAGGATCGCGACATCGCCATGGTGTTCCAGTCCTACGCGCTCTACCCGACGATGAACGTGGCCGAGAACATCGGCTTCGGCATGAAGGTCCGCAAGATCCCCAAGGCGCAGGCGCAGGCGAAGATCGAGGAGGTGGCCAGGCTTTTGCAGATCGACCACCTGCTCGACCGCAAGCCGAGCCAGCTGTCGGGCGGGCAGCGCCAGCGCGTCGCGATGGGCCGGGCGCTGGTGCGCGACCCCAAGCTGTTCCTGTTCGACGAGCCGCTGTCGAATCTCGACGCCAAGCTGCGGGTCGAGATGCGCGCCGAGATCAAGCGCATCCACAAGACCACCCATGCCAGCATCGTCTACGTCACCCACGACCAGATCGAGGCGATGACGCTGGCGACGAGGATCGTCGTGCTGAAGGGCGGCGTGGTGCAGCAGATCGGCACCCCGCAGGAGATCTACGACACCCCCGCCAACACCTTCGTGGCCGATTTCATGGGCTCGCCGCCGATGAACCTCGTGCCCGCGCGGGTGACCGAAACCGGGCTCGACATCGACGGCACCGCGCTTGCCATGGGGCCGGGCTGGGATGCGGGCGCGCTGCCCGCGCGGGTGCGCTTGGGCATCCGGCCCGAGCATCTGGCCCGGGCCACGGGTGCGCCGGATCTCGTGGTTGCGCCGACGATGATCGAGAACACCGGCGCCGAGGCCTATGTGAACTTCGTGCTCGGCGGCGAGACCATCACCGCCCGTCTGCCGGGGCGGATCGCGGAGGATGCGACCGACCATGTCGATCTCGCGGTGGCGCGCGAGGGGCTGTGCCTGTTCGACATCGAGACCGGCACCCGGATCGCGCGCGCCCCCGCGCTCAGTGAAGCCGCCGCCGGCTGATCCCGGCGCGGCGCAGTCCGAGGCCGAGCGCCTCGGCCAGATGCGCCGCCTCCGCCGCCGCCTCGGCGCGCAAAAAGGCCATGGCGATCATCATCGCCTCTTCGCGGTCGGCCACCGCGCCATGGCCGATCAGCCGCGCGAACCATGCCTCGTCGGCGCCAAGGCAGGCGCATTCGGTGGCGTGGCGCATCAGCGGGCGGCGCCCCGCCGTGCCGCAAAGCCGGGCCAGCGCGTCGAGCGCCCGCGCGGCGGCGCGGGCCGGGCCGGGATCGAGATCCGGGACCAGGCGGGCGGCCACGGCATCGACCCCGGCATCGCACCACAGCCGGAGCAGCCGCACGGCCCGCGCCTCGATCGGATCGAGATCCTCGATGCGGCCCACCGGCGCGCCGCCTGCGGGCGCACGGGGGCGGGACTCGTCGGTCGGAAAGTCATGGGGAAAATCGCGGGGCATGGCGGGCCTCGATGGTCCTGAACGCGTCCGGCTTGCGACGGGGAACCGTCGTGGCTGTCCTATTCCTGACAATTAAAGTCGGCTTTGTCAATCAGCCTTTCAGCAACCGCAGCCCCTGCGTCACGTCGGTCCTGACCGCGAGCCTGAGCCCCGGCTCGTCGCCCGCGCGCAGCGCCGCCAGGATCAGCTTGTGATGATAGGGCGGCTCGGTGCGCCGCAGCCGCCCGTAAAGCGCGCGCATGGTGGGCCCCAGCTGCAGCCAGACCGTTTCGGTCATGGCGAGGATCGCGGGCGCCTGCGCGCGCAGGTACAGCGTGCGGTGAAACTCGAGGTTCATGCGAATATAGCCCGACGCGTCGTGCCGCGCGACCATCTGGCTGACGCCGGCATTGATCGACTCCAGCCGGTCGATCAGCGCAAAATGCGCCCGTGGCAGCGCCCGCGAGGCCAGCTCCGGCTCCAGCATGGCGCGCAAGGATGCCAGCTCCTCGATCCGCTCGTTGGTGAGCGCGGGCGTCGCCACCCGGCCCGAGGAGGAGAGCGACAGCGCGCCTTCGGCCACCAGCCGCCGCACCGCTTCGCGCGCCGGCGTCATCGACACGCCGAACAGCTTGCCGATGCCGCGCAGGGTGAGCGATTCGCCCGGGGCCAGCTCGCCATGCATGATGCGGGTCCGAAGCGCCCGGTAGACCCTGTCATGCGCCGCCCCCGTCGGGTCGGGGCTGCGCGGCGTGGCGGTGGCGGGGGGGATCACGCGGCGGCCTGCGAGGGGGGCGTGAAGTCGATCCGCTGCAGCGCATCACCATGGCGCCGCAGCCAGTCGCGCGCCGCGCGGTGATCGGGGCAGAGCCGCGCGCAGACCGCCCAGAAGGCGGGAGAGTGGTTCATCTCGGCCAGGTGCGCGACCTCGTGCGCGGCGACGTAATCGCCGATTTCGGGCGGCGCCATGACCAGCCGCCACGACAGCATGATGTCGCCGCGCGAGCTGCACGAGCCCCAGCGCGAGCGCGTGTCGCGAAAGCTCAGCCGCGCCACCGGGCGGCCAAGGGCTGCGGCATGGCGGTCCACCGCGAGCGTGAGCCGGTCCCGCGCCCGTGCCTTGAGGAACGCCATGGCGCGGGCCGGTGCGCGGCCCGCATCTCCGGGCAGGAGCAGCGTGTCGCCGGTCAGCCGCGGGCTGCGCACCTGCGCCGCGCACAGCGCGATCTCGCGGCCCAGATAGGGCAGGGTGCCGCCAAGCCGCACCGGATGCGGCGGCGCCACCCGACCCAGATGGCCGCGCACCCAGGCCTCGCGCTCGCGCAAGAAGGCCAGCCCCTCGCGCTCGGGCGTGCGCGTCGGCAAGGTGAGCGTCACCCGCCCGTCGCGATGCGACACCCGCAGCGTGATCCGCCGCGCGCGCTCCGAACGCTTCAGCGCGACCGTCAGGGGCGGATCGCCCGGCAGCACGTGTTCACCCATATCCCGCTCGCTCCCCCGCGCCCAAAGGCTTTGACACCTCGCCGTGCTTATGGCAGGGGAGCGCGATCCGCCGCAAGGCCGAGGCGCGTTCCGCGCCCCCGCCGGCGCGCCCGCCGATCATCGCCGCACGGAACTGGAAGGACAGCCCATGCCGAAGGAAGAATGGGGAACCAAGCGCATCTGCCCGACCACGGGCAAGCGCTTTTACGACCTGAACGCCAACCCGATCGTCAGCCCCTACACGGGTGAGGTCGTGACGCTCGACACCGGCAAGCACCGCACCATGGTGGCGGATGCCGAGGACGCGCAGACCAAGAAGATGAAGAAGGGCTCGGACGAGGACGAAGAGCTGCTGCTCGACGATGACGACGAGGATGACGACGGCGACAACGCCAACCTCGGCGACGACGTGCTCGACGATGACGACGACGACAATGACGACGTGTCTCTCGACGAGCTGGCCGACGTTCCGGCCGAAGACGACGAATAAAACTTTTTCGGCCCGGGCGCGTGTTTTCCGCTTGCACCCGCCCGGCCCCACCCTTAGAGAGCGGCACACGGGCAGCGACGCTGACCGACACGGTGGAAACGCCGGACATGATGGGGCCTTAGCTCAGCTGGGAGAGCGCCTGCATGGCATGCAGGAGGTCAGGGGTTCGATCCCCCTAGGCTCCACCATCACCCTCCTGCCATAAATCCCGGACCTGCGCCGTACCCCCGGTCTGCGCGGCATCTCGCATGGGCATGTGGGCCTGGAGTTCACCGCCTTGCCCTCTGCTACGGCACGCAAGCTGCATCCGACGCAGAATCGGAAGGCGTTGCCATAAGTCAGCACAAGTTGTGAAAGATTGTGGGTTTATTGCCTGGGGTTGTGCGCGCCTATACCCATGGCATGCAAACAACCGAGGGTTTTCAGATGGCCAAGCGCGACGTGTACCAGACATTCGAGGCAACGCCCGCCGAACGAAGCGTCGTGCATCGAATTCATCTTGAAGCCGGGATCAGCTACGATTGGATTGTTGGCAGCGTGACCAGCGGCGACAATGCAAATCCTTATTTGCAGATCATCGACAGCATCACCGGAATCGTGTCCTTCAGAGACTCTAGTGCCTCGAAGGGCTCCTGGTTCCAGTCCACCGGTGGCGCGTTCGACCTGCGGATCGATGTCAGTTCCTATGAGGTTGGCCGCGGCGAAGGATACAGGCTGACATTGGATCGTATGGATGTCGTCCGTGGCGACATCCATACCGATGCCAAGATCCTTGACGGTGAAAGCATCCTCGGGCGGCTCGATAACAAGAGCGACTCCGACATGTATGCCTTGCAGGTCGAGGAAGGGCATACCTATCAGATCGATCTGGACACAAACCTGATCGATTCCATTCAGGATACCTATCTGAGCCTCCTCGATGGCGCAGGCAGCTACATGATGTCGACCGATGAGGATGGCGCGCACCAGCTCACCTACAAGGCCGATGCCGACGAAACCCTTTTCGTCGCGGTGGAAGTGCCGTCAGGCTATGCTTACAACGCATTGGGCGATTTCAGGCTTTCGGTCACCTCGGATGCCGAGAACATCACCGGCACCCGCAAGGGCGATGAACTGCACGGCTCCGAGATCGACAACTACATCCAAGGCTATGACGGCCGCGACACGATCCATGCCGGTGGCGGTGACGACCGGGTCGTCGGTGGCCGTGGCAAGGATGTGCTGCATGGCGGCGAGGGCGAGGACACGCTGGTGCATGTCGGGCGCCACGGCGTTGTCGTCAACATGGAAAAGGGCATCTCGCGCACCAAGGGCATTGCCGATCGCGACAGGTTCGACGGCTTCGAGAATGTCGAAGGCACGCGCGGCAAGGATACGCTGATCGGTTCCGTCGAAGACAATTCTCTTCTCGGGGGGCGGGGCAATGACACGATCAAGGGGCAAGGGGGGAGCGACGTCATCGATGGCGGCCGCGGCAATGACAAGCTGATCGGCGGTCTTGGCTCCGACGAATTCGTGTTCGGCCGGAAATTCGGCAAGGACACGATCAAGGATTTCAACGTGTACGAGGACTTCATCGAGTTTTCGTATCACAAGGAGAGCGAACTCGACGTGTCGCGCAACAAGGGTGACGTGCTTATCGATTTCGGTGGAAGGGATGCCGTAAGAATTCTCGATGCATCGATCGACGAGGTCGAGAACGCCCTGTTCTTCGGTTGAGTTTCAGGGCGGACGTGCACGCCGCGTGACATGGCGCCGTTTTTCTGCGCTCGGCTTCAGGCTGCACTATGCCATGCGATAGGGTAACGGCCGCACAAAGCGGCGGCTGTTCCTCGAATGCGCGCTAGGGCGTGCAAAGCAGCGCCGTTGCAGTTCGTCCGGCAAGAATGGCGGGCCAATCCCTGCTGTTTCCATGCAGGGCTGCGCTTGCAGCCTGATCTGCGGGCGGTCACATCATCAACGCCGGTTGATTGCGACAAATTGGAAGTGTCTGCATCGGCGTAACCGTGCAAAAGGCTGATAAATATTGATGTATTTCGGCAGGCTGCGGTGGTGTGCGATGGAGGCTTGGTAGGGCCAGGCTCCACCATCGTTCTTCTCGATCAAGACACGTCACGGATGACACCGCGGCCCGGCCGCAGGCGGTCCAGATTGCGAATCTCCGCCTGCACCCGGTCGCCATGCGGCGTTGCCCGGCGCGATGTCGCGCATCCGGTGCCAGGCGCCATGAGGGCTTTCCGACGGGCGGTTTCCGGCCCAGCCGCTGGCCGGGACGTGGCGCGAATCTGCCGCTTCGGGCGCAGGCGGCGGCGCGGTCTTCGCGTGGCCGCAATCGGTGGGTAAGGGCGGGTCACCGCACAGGCTGACCAAGGATGAATGGCCCAGATGTCCATTGCGAATACTCTCGAACGTCAGATGCTCGACCTCGTCAATGACGAGCGGACGGAGCGTGGACTGACCCCGCTGTCGCTGGAACGCAATCTCAACGCATCAAGCGAGGATCACAGCAGCTGGATGCTGCGAAACGACGTCTTCTCGCATACCGGTGCCAATGGCTCCTCCGCGACCGAGCGGATGCGCGATGCCGATTTCGATTTCTCCGGCGGCTGGGCCTCGGGCGAGAACCTCGCCTGGCAATCCGAACGCGGTGCGCCCGGCCTGGCCGATGACGTGATCGACCTGCACGAATCGCTGATGAACAGCCCCGGCCACCGCGCCAATATCCTGAACCCGAATTTCGAGGTGATCGGCATCGGCATCGAGAGCGGCGATTTCAAGGGCTGGGACGGGGTCATGGTCACCCAGAACTTCGCCCGTACCGGGGGCGCGGTAGAGCTCGACACCGGCGCTGCCGCGCCCCGGCCCGTCGACACGCCGCCTGCCCGCAACAGCGCCCCGGCGGTCGAGGTCGACGACATCGTGCTGGCCAAGGTGCAGGGCGGTCGCAGGACCAAGCTCGACAAGCATTTGCAGACCGAGGATGCGGAGGGCGACGCCATCGAATGGTTCGAGCTGCGCGACACGGCGGGGCGCGACAATTTCATCTTTCGCGGCGAAGGGCGCATCGATGCCGACGCGCCGTATCGGGTCGATGCGGATGATCTCGACATGATCCGCGTCCGGGTGAATGCCCGCCTCGGCGAGACGACGCTTCAGGTCCGCGCCTCGGATGGCGAGGATGTCGGCGCGTGGGAGACGTTCACCCTGACCACCTTCGGCGCGGACGACATGCAGTTCGCCTGATCCGGGCCGCGCGGCGCCGTCTTGCCGCTAACTATGCCGGAAAACGACAATGGCCGCGCCCTTTCGGGGCGCGGCCATTGCCTTGCACGGGCCGGGGCGCGGATCAGGCGTGGATCGCGCCGTCACCCAGCGCCAGCGCCGCTTCGCGCACGGCCTCGGAATAGGTCGGGTGGGCGTGGCAGGTGCGCGCGATGTCCTCGGCGGCCGCGCCGAACTCCATCGCCACGCAGACCTCGTGGATCAGGTCGCCGGCCATCGGGCCGATGATGTGGGCGCCGAGCACGCGGTCGGTCTCCTTGTCGGCGAGGATCTTCACGAAGCCCTCGGCCGAATGGTTGGCCTTGGCGCGGGCATTGCCCAGGAACGGGAACTTGCCGACCTTGTAGCCGCGGCCCTCTTCCTTGAGCTGCTCCTCGGTCTTGCCGACGGTGGCCACCTCGGGGTGGGTGTAGACCACGCCCGGGATCACCTCGTAGTTCACATGGCCCTTCTGACCGGCGAGGATCTCGGCGATCGCCACGCCCTCGTCCTCGGCCTTGTGCGCCAGCATCAGGCCGGGCACCGCGTCGCCGATCGCATAGATGCCGTCGACGCTGGTCTTGAAGTGGTCGTCGATTTTCACCTGACCGCGCTCGGTCATCTCGACGCCCAGCTCCTTGAGCCCGAGCCCCTCGACGTAAGGCTTGCGGCCCGTGGCCACGAGCACGGTGTCGACGGTCAGGCTCTCCTCGCTGTCATCCTTGCGGCTCTTCCAGGTGACGGTGGCCTGGCCGTCCTTGGTCTCGACGCCCTGCACCGCGGCGCCGAGCACGAATTTCAGCCCCTGCTTGGTGAGGATCTTCTGGAAGTTGCGGGCGACCTCGGCGTCCATGCCCGGCGTGATCGCGTCGAGATACTCGACCACGGTCACTTCCGCGCCGAGGCGGCGATAGACCGAGCCCAGCTCTAGCCCGATGACGCCGGCGCCGATCACCACCATCTTCTCGGGGATCTTTCCCAGCTCCAGCGCGCCGGTCGAGGTCACGACGGTCTTCTCGTCGATCTCGACATTGGGGATCGAGGAGGGGACGGAGCCGGTGGCGATGACGATGTTCTTGGCGTCATGCGTCTCGTCGCCGACCTTGACCTTGCCGGCCTCGGGGATCGAGCCCCAGCCCTTGAGCCAGTCGATCTTGTTCTTCTTGAACAGGAATTCGATGCCGCCGGTGTTCTGGCCGATGGTCTCGTTCTTGTAGGCGAGCATCTGCTCCCAGTCGACGGTCGGCGTTTCGGCCTTGAGCCCCATCTTGGCAAAGTTGTGCTCGGCCTCGTGCAGCGCGTGGGTGGCGTGCAAGAGCGCCTTGGAGGGGATGCAGCCGATGTTGAGGCAGGTGCCGCCCAGCGTCTCGCGCCCTTCGACCACCGCGGTCTTGAGGCCGAGCTGGGCCGCCTTGATGGCGCAGACATAGCCGCCGGGGCCGGAGCCGATGACGATGAGATCGTAGGATGCCATGGAGTGTCTCCTGTGGGTGTCAGACGAGGGCCAGGCCGATCATCGCGATGGTGGCGAGAAACCCCACCAGCCAGATCAGCGAGCGCCAGGGGCGCAGCCCGAAGAAATAGGCGGGGACATAGAGAATCCGCGCGCCGAGATAGGTCCAGGCGAGAACGCCCGAGAGCCCGGTGGTCTTGTCGCCGAGGATCAGCACGGTGACGGCGAGGGTGAACAGGATCAGCCCCTCGAAATGGTTGTTCAGCGCCCGGTAGAGCCGCCCCGTGCGGGCGCTGGCCTGCTCTTCGAGCGGGCGGCCCAGCCGCGCGGGATCGCGCGGCGAGAGCGTCTTGGCAAAGCCCAGCTCCATGTTGGCGCGCAGCGACAGCCAGGCGAACTGCGCGCCCTGCAACAGCCCCGCATAGGCCAGCGCTTGCAGCTCGGGCGCCATCAGCGGCGGCTCCCGTCGTTCAGAGCGCGGCGATGTAGAGATAGAGCGTGGCAAAAAAGCCCAGCCCCCAGACGCCCGTGCGCGCCCACGGGATGCCCGCCGGGTAGAGCAGCGCGTAGGCGGCCCGCGCGAACAAGAAGACCTGCGCCGCCAGCAGCGTGCCGCCGCCAAAGCCCTCGCGCGCGGCGAGGATCAGCACCGCAGGCGCGAAGAGCGCCATCGCGGTGACCGAGTTGGCGACGCAGCGCTCCATCCGACCCGCCACGCCGGTCAGCCTGGGCATGTCGTCGCGCGGCTGGGCCAACCGGGGCAGGCCGACCTGTGACATGGCAAAGAGCACCTGAACGACGATCAACACGAGCACCAGAAGCCCGTAGAGCGCCAGAATATCGAGTTCGCTTGACATGAAACCCCTCCCGCAACCGGACACCACGCGCCAAGTGTAGCACGGTCGCGCGTGGCGCGTGGTCCGAAGCGGAAGGGGTCATCTCAGACGGTCTCGAGAAACGTGCAGGTCATGGCGCCGCCAAAACCCTGCTCCTTGGCGATCCAGGCTTCGGCCCGCTTGCGGTCGTTGACCTCGAACAGCACCAGCACGGTGGAGCCGTGATCGGCGTCTCGCCAGATCTGCAGCTGGCTCAGCCCGGCCTGCATCCGTTCCTCGTAATCATCGTCGAAGGCGGTCTTCCACGAGGCATAGTCGGGGGTGTCGATCTGGCAGAGCATCTGCATGGGGCGCGCCTTTCCTGAGCAACGGGGGCCGGGCTCAGCGCCCGGCCCCGCGCGGGGTTCACAGATCCATCAGCAGCCGGCGCGGATCCTCGAGCGCCTCCTTGACGCGCACGAGGAAGGTCACGGCGCCCTTGCCGTCGACGATGCGGTGATCGTAGCTCAGCGCCAGATACATCATCGGCCGGATCTCGACCTTGCCGTTGATCGCCATCGGGCGTTCCTGGATCTTGTGCATCCCGAGGATGCCCGACTGCGGCGGGTTCAGGATCGGCGAGGACATCAGCGAGCCGTAGACGCCGCCATTGGAGATGGTGAAGGAGCCGCCCTGCATGTCGGCCATGCCGAGCTTGCCGTCGCGCGCCTTCACGCCCATCTCGGCGATCGATTTCTCGATCTCGGCGAAACCCATGCTGTCGGCGTTGCGGATCACCGGCACCACGAGGCCGTTCGGCGTGCCGACCGCGACGCCCATGTGGACGTAGTTCTTGTAGACAACGTGATCGCCGTCGATCTCGGCGTTGACGTCCGGGACCTCTTTGAGCGCGTGCACGCAGGCCTTGGTGAAGAACGACATGAAGCCGAGCTTCACGCCGTGCTTCTTCTCGAACAGCGCCTTGTACTCGTTGCGCAGCTCCATCACCGCGGTCATGTCCACCTCGTTATAGGTGGTCAGCATCGCGGCGGTGTTCTGCGCCTCCTTGAGGCGGCGGGCGATGGTCTGGCGCAGGCGGGTCATCTTGACCCGCTCCTCGCGGTCGGCGTCGTCGGACGACACCGGGCCGCGCGCGGCGGGCTTGGACGCCTCGGCGGATTTGGGCGTGTTGAGCGCCTTCAGCACGTCTTCCTTCATGACCCGGCCATCCTTGCCGGTGCCCTTGACGTCGCCGGATTTCAGGTCGTTCTCGGCCATCAGCTTCTTGGCCGAGGGCGCGTCCTCGGTGTCGCCCTTGGCCTCGCCCTTTTCGGCGGGCTCGCCCTTCGGATCGCCGGAGACATTGGTGGCCTCCTGCTGCTCCTTGGGGCCGTCCTCGGCCGGGGCCTCGGGCGCGGACTTGGCGGGGGCGTCGCCCTCGCTGACCTGCGCCAGCAGCGCGTCGACACCGACGGTGTCGCCCTCGTTCGCGACGATTTCCGACAGGGTGCCGGCGACGGGGGAGGGGACCTCCACCGTCACCTTGTCGGTTTCGAGCTCGCACAGCATCTCGTCCACCGCGACGGCATCGCCGGGTTTCTTGAACCAGGTGGCGACGGTCGCTTCCGAGACGCTCTCGCCGAGGGTGGGGACGCGGACTTCGGTGCTCATTCTCAGTTTCCTTCGATGCTCAGCGCTTCGTTCACCAGCGCTTCCTGTTGGGCCTTGTGCTGGCTGGCGAGGCCGGTCGCGGGCGAGGCGCTCGCGTGGCGGCCGACGTAACGGGGGCGCTTATGCGCGGCGTCGATCCGGCTCAGCACCCATTCGATGTTGGGCTCGATGAAGCTCCAGGCGCCCTGGTTCTTGGGCTCTTCCTGGCACCACACCATCTCGGCGCCCTTGAAGCGGTCGAGTTCCTTCACGAGGCTCAGCGCCGGGAAGGGATAGAACTGCTCGATCCGCATCAGGTAGACGTCGTCCAACCCGCGCGCGTCACGCTCCTCAAGCAGGTCGTAATAGACCTTGCCCGAGCACATCACGACGCGCTTGATCTCCGAATCCGGCTTCAGCTCGGTGTCGCTGTGGCCCTTTTCGGCGTCGTCCCACAGCACGCGGTGGAAGGACGAGCCGGTGGTGAAATCCTCGGCGTCCGAGATCGCCATCTTGTGGCGCAACAGCGATTTCGGCGTCATCAGCACCAGCGGCTTGCGGAACGACCGGTGCAGCTGCCGGCGCAGGATGTGGAAGTAGTTCGCCGGGGTCGAGCAGTTGGCGACGATCCAGTTGTCCTGACCGCACATCTGCAAGAACCGCTCGAGCCGCGCCGAGGAGTGCTCGGGGCCCTGGCCCTCATAGCCATGCGGCAGCAGCATCACGAGGCCCGACATGCGCAGCCACTTGCTCTCGCCGGACGAGATGAACTGGTCGAACATGATCTGCGCGCCGTTGGCGAAATCGCCGAACTGCGCCTCCCACATCACCAGAGCATTGGGTTCGGCCAGCGTGTAGCCATACTCGAAGCCCAGCACCGCGTATTCCGAGAGCATCGAGTCGATGACCTCGTAGCGCGCCTGCCCGTCGCGGATGTTGTTGAGCGGGTAGTAGCGGTCCTCGTTCTCCTGGTTGATGAAGGCCGAGTGGCGCTGGCTGAAGGTGCCGCGCGTGCTGTCCTGTCCCGACAGGCGCACCGGGTAGCCTTCGGTCAGAAGCGAGCCGAAGGCGAGCGCCTCGGCGGTGGCCCAGTCGAAGCCCTCGCCGCTTTCGAACATCTTGCCCTTGGCGTCGAGCAGGCGGTTGATCGTGCGATGCAGCGGGAACCCCTCGGGCGCGCGGGTGAGCGCGCGGCCGATCTCGGTCATGGTCTTCTCGTCGATCGCGGTCTGGCCGCGCTGATAGCTTTCGTGATCGCGCCGGTCGAGATGGCTCCAGCGCCCGTCGAGCCAGTCGGCCTTGTTCGGGCGATAGGATTTGCCGGCCTCGAACTCCTCGCTCAGCATCGCCTGGAACTGGGTCTTCATGTCCTCGATCTCGCCCTCAGGGATCAGCCCGTCGCGGACGAGCCGCTCGGTATAGAGCGTGAGCGTGGTCTTCTGGTTCTTGATCTTCTTGTACATCACCGGGTTGGTGAACATGGGCTCGTCGCCCTCGTTGTGACCAAAGCGGCGGTAGCAGAAGATGTCGATCACCACGTCCTTGTGGAACTTCTGCCGGAACTCGGTCGCCACCTTGGCGGCGTGCACCACGGCCTCGGGGTCGTCGCCGTTGACGTGGAAGATCGGCGCCTCGACCATCAGCGCGATGTCGGTCGGGTAAGGGGACGAGCGCGAGAAATGCGGCGCGGTGGTAAAGCCGATCTGGTTGTTCACCACGATGTGGATCGTGCCGCCGGTGCGGTGTCCGACGAGCCCCGACAGGCCGAAGCCCTCGGCCACGACGCCTTGGCCCGCGAAGGCCGCATCGCCATGCAGCAGGATCGGGATCACCTGCGTGCGGTCGGTATCGCCGAGCTGGCTCTGCTTGGCGCGCGCCTTGCCGAGCACGACCGGGTTCACCGCTTCGAGATGGGAGGGGTTGGCGGTCAGCGACAGGTGCACCTTGTTGCCGTCGAACTCGCGGTCGGAACTGGCGCCGAGGTGATACTTCACGTCGCCCGACCCGTCGACTTCCTCGGGCTTGAAGCTGCCGCCCTGGAACTCGTGGAAGATCGCGCGGTAGGGTTTCTGCATGACGTTGGCGAGCACCGACAGCCGGCCGCGATGCGGCATGCCGACCACCACGTCCTTCACGCCGAGGCTGCCGCCGCGCTTGATGATCTGTTCCATCGCCGGGATCAGCGCTTCGCCGCCATCGAGGCCGAAGCGCTTGGTGCCCATGTATTTCACATGCAGGAACTTCTCGAAGCCCTCGGCCTCGACCAGCTTGTTGAGGATGGCGCGGCGGCCCTCCTCGGTGAACTTCACTTCCTTGCCGTAGCCCTCGATCCGCTCCTTGAGCCAGGCCGATTGCTCGGGGTCACTGATATGCATGTATTGCAGCGCGAAGGTGCCGCAATAGGTGCGCTTCACCAGCGCGAGGATCTCGTTCATCGACGCGATCTCGAGCCCGAGCACGTTGTCGATGAAGATCGGCCGGTCCATGTCGGATTTGGTGAAGCCGTAATTCGCGGGGTCCAGCTCGGGATGCGCGGTTTCCTCGCGCAGGCCCAAGGGATCGAGATCGGCGGCGAGATGGCCGCGGATCCGGTAGGCGCGGATGATCATCAGCGCCCGGATGCTGTCGAGCACGGCGGCGCGCAGCTGCTGCTCGGACAGGCCCACGCCCTTTTCGGCGGCCTTGGCGGCGATCTTGTCGCGCGCGCCCTTGGCCTCGGCGGGGGCGGCCCACTGGCCGTCGAGCGCGGCCGTCAGGTCGTCATTGGGCTGCATCGGCCAGTCGGCGCGCGCCCATGACGGGCCTGCGGCCTCGGCGCGGGCGTCCGAACCGGTGTCGCCGAGGCTGCGGAAGAACTCCTGCCAGGCCTCGTCGACGCTCGAGGGGTTCTCGGCATAGCGCGCGTGAAGCTGTTCGATGTAGTCGGCGTTCGTGCCCTGCAGAAAGCTGGAGGCGTGGAACACGTCGTTGGGGCTGTGCTCGGTCATGGCAGGATCCTCGATCCTCGGACGAAAAAATGGCGGCGCGCGGGCCGCGGGGTCAGGTAGGGCGCGGTCGCCCCTTGTCATGGGCGGGGGCGCAGACGCCCCCGCCCCAAGTCGCGATCAGCCGATCGCCTTCTTCACGGCCTCGCCCAGCGTGGCGGGGCTGTCGGCGACCACGATCCCGGCGGATTTCATCGCCTCGATCTTGCTCTCGGCGTCGCCCTTGCCGCCCGACACGATGGCGCCGGCATGGCCCATGCGGCGGCCCGGAGGGGCGGTGCGCCCGGCGATGAAGCCGGCGGTGGGCTTCCAGCGGCCCTTCTTGCGCTGCGCGGCGAGGAACTCGGCGGCCTCTTCCTCGGCGGTGCCGCCGATCTCGCCGATCATGATGATCGACTGGGTCTCGTCATCGTCGAGGAACATGTCGAGGATATCGATATGCTCGGACCCCTTGATCGGGTCGCCGCCGATGCCGACGGCCGTGGACTGGCCGAGGCCCATGTCGGAGGTCTGCTTGACCGCCTCGTAGGTCAGCGTGCCCGAGCGCGAGACCACGCCCACGGAGCCGCGCTTGTGGATGTGGCCGGGCATGATGCCGATCTTGCAGGCGTCGGGGGTGATGACGCCGGGGCAGTTCGGCCCGATCAGGCGGGTCTTGGAGTTCTCCAGCGCCCGCTTGACCTTCATCATGTCGAGCACCGGGATGCCTTCGGTGATGCAGATCACCAGCTCCATCTCGGCGTCGATCGCCTCCATGATGGAATCCGCGGCAAACGGCGGCGGCACGTAGATGACCGACGCATTGGCCTCGGTCTTGGCCTTCGCCTCGTGCACGCTGTCGAACACCGGCAGGTCGAGATGCGTCTGGCCGCCCTTGCCGGGGGTGACGCCGCCGACCATCCTGGTGCCGTAGGCCACGGCCTGCTCGGTGTGGAAGGTGCCCTGGCTGCCGGTCAGGCCCTGGCAGATGACCTTGGTGTTTTCGTCGACGAGAATCGCCATTGCTGTTATCCCTTCACCGCTTTGACGATCTTCTCGGCGGCGTCGGACAGGTTGTCCGCCGCGATCACGTCGAGACCGGAATTGTTGATGATCTCCTTGCCCTGATCGACATTCGTCCCTTCGAGACGCACGACCAGCGGCACCTGCAGACCGACTTCCTTGACGGCCGCGATCACGCCTTCGGCGATGACGTCGCAGCGCATGATGCCGCCGAAGATGTTGACGAGGATGCCTTTGACGTTCTCGTCCGAGGTGATGATCTTGAACGCCTCGGTCACCTTCTCCTTGGTGGCGCCGCCGCCCACGTCGAGGAAGTTGGCGGGTTCCGCGCCCTTGAGCTTGATGATGTCCATCGTCGCCATGGCGAGGCCCGCGCCGTTGACCATGCAGCCGATCTCGCCGTCGAGCGCGATGTAGTTCAGGTCGTATTTCGAGGCGGCCAGCTCCTTGCTGTCCTCCTCGGTCTCGTCGCGCAGGGCGGCGATGTCGTCATGGCGGTAGATCGCGTTGCCGTCGAAGCCCATCTTGGCGTCGAGGCATTTCAGGTCGCCCTTGTCGGTGACGATCAGCGGGTTGATTTCCAGCATCTCCATGTCCTTCTCGATGAAGAGACGATAGAGCGTGTCCATCAGCTTGACGCACTGCTTGACCTGCTGACCCTTGAGGCCGAGCGAAAAGGCGATGCGGCGGCCATGATAGGGCTGGTAGCCGGTGGCCGGATCGACGGAGAAGGACAGGATCTTCTCGGGTGTCTTGTCGGCGACCTCCTCGATGTCCATGCCGCCCTCGGTCGAGCAGACGAAGGAGACGCGGGACGTGGCGCGATCGACCAGAAGCGCGAGGTAGAGCTCGGTCTCGATCTCCGAGCCGTCCTCGATGTAGATCCGGTTGACCTGCTTGCCCGCCGGGCCGGTCTGGTGCGTGACCAGCGTGCGGCCGAGCATCTTCTTGGCTTCTTCGGCGGCCTCTTCGACCGAACGGGCGAGGCGGACGCCGCCCTTTTCGCCGGCATCGGCTTCCTTGAAGCTGCCCTTGCCGCGGCCGCCCGCGTGGATCTGCGCCTTCACGACCCAAAGCGGGCCGTCGAGCTCGCCCGCCGCGGTCTTCGCCTCTTCCGCGCGCATCACCGGACGCCCGTCGGAGACGGGCGCGCCGTAGCTGCGCAGAAGGGCCTTGGCCTGGTATTCGTGGATGTTCATGGACCGGTCCTCGGTTGCCGTGATTTGGCCCCTTCAAACATAGTGCAGGGCGCAGAAGAACAGGTTTCTGCGATGCTTCGGGGAAAAACCGGCAGTTGTGATCACAGCTTGAAAAGCTGTGATCACACTCTGGTGGCCGGGAATCGCCATGGCCGGAGCCGCGCCGGGTAGGGCGATTCGTCGCAGGCCCGCGGCCCGGCCGGGCCGCGGATCATGACAGGGGTCGGTGGATCAGATGAAGGGACGCCGCAGGTCGCCCAGAAAGGTCCGCCAGCCGGTGCGATGCCGCTTGGGCCGTGCGGGGGTACCGGTGCCGGGGTGGACGAAACGCGCGATGGTCTGGTCCGCGCCAAGCAGCTCGGCCAGCTTTTCGGCCTGCGGCGGGGTCAGCAGCTCCGAGAGGTCGAACGGCGTGTCCGGTGAGCCGGCCGGGCGCTGGTGCAGCGACGGGCTGTGCAGCATGCGTGGCGCGGTGAAGGCCGGGCCGAGATTCATGAAGGGCTTCAGGAACAGCGCGTTGTATTCGGGCGGCAGCACATGCAGCCGCAGGTCGCTGACATAGAGCAGCTGCCGCAGCGTGAGCTGGTCGAATTTCTGGTCGCCGCGGTGGACGCGTTCGTGCCAGGCGTCGAGAAAGGCGCGTGTCTCGGCGCTGCGGCGCAGCGCCACGAGGCCCGAATTGAGCTGCGGAAACGCCGCGGGGACGTCGCCATCCGGCGATTGCGTGCGGTTGCGCAGATCGTTGCGGCGTTGTTCGGCGCACAGCGCGATGTCGAAGCGGTCGAGCACCCCGAACAGGTCGTCGAACGGCGCCAGCGCGACCGTGTCGGCATCCATGTAGATGCTGCGTTCGAAGCGCGACCGGCGCAGCGCCTCGATCTTGGGGCGTTGGGTGGGGTGTTCGACCAGATGGACCCGGTCGAACACCGCGTCGTCGAGCGGCGCATCGGTGAACAGGTCGATCTGCGCATCCGGGACCACCCGGCGCAGGGACCGGGCGGACTTGCGGGCGAGGGTGACGTATCCCTCGCCCGTGGCCGCGTAGATATAGCCGTGGCTCAAAGTCAGGCCAGGCTGGAATCGATGCCCTTGCAGGCATCGACCAGGCCGCGCACGGCCTCGACCGACTTGTCGAACATCGCCTGCTCGTCGCGGTTCATCTTGATGTCGATGACCCGCTCGACGCCGCCGGCGCCGATCACGGTCGGCACGCCGACATACATGCCGTTCAGGCCGAGCGCGCCGTCGACATAGGCGGCGCAGGGCAGGACGCGCTTCTGGTCCTTGAGATAGGCCTCGGCCATCTCGATGGCGCTGGTCGCGGGCGCATAGAAGGCCGAGCCGGTCTTCAGCAGGCCGACGATCTCGGCGCCGCCGTCACGGGTGCGCTGGATGATCGCGTCGAGCTTTTCCTGCGTGGTCCAGCCCATCTGCACCAGGTCGGGCAGGGGGATGCCGCCGACGGTCGAATAGCGGGCCAGCGGCACCATGGTGTCGCCATGGCCGCCCAGCACGAAGGCCGAGACGTCGCGCATGGAAACATCGAATTCGAGGCTCAGGAAGTGCCGGAACCGCGCGCTGTCGAGCACGCCGGCCATGCCGCAGACCTTCTCGTGCGGCAGGCCCGAAAATTCGCGCAGGGCCCAGACCATCGCGTCGAGCGGGTTGGTGATGCAGATGACGAAGGCGTTCGGCGCGTGCTTGGCGATGCCTTCGCCGACCGACTTCATGACCTTGAGGTTGATGCCAAGCAGGTCGTCGCGGCTCATGCCGGGCTTGCGCGGCACGCCGGCGGTGACGATGCACACGTCGGCACCGGCGATGTCGGCATAGTCGTTGGTGCCCTTGAGAGTGGCGTCGAAGCCCTCGGCCGGACCGGATTCGGCAATGTCCAGCGCCTTGCCCTGGGGGGTGCCTTCGGCGATGTCGAACAGCACGACATCGCCGAGTTCCTTGATCGCGGCGAGATGGGCGAGAGTGCCGCCGATCTGACCGGCGCCGATGAGGGCGATCTTGGGTCTGGCCATGAATGGCTCCTGTCGAGAATGTGTTTGCGAGGCTTTGCCTAAGCCGCGCGCGGCAGGCTTGCAAGCCTGCCGCGCGCAAGCGGGCCGTCTGACCCCGGATGTTTGCGCAAACGAAAACGGCCGCCCCGAAGGGCGGCCGCGGGATCGCGAGGACGAAGCTTACTGCGCGGCGGGCGCGGTTTCGGTCTCCATTTCGGTTTCCATACCGGTCTCCATGCCGGCCTCCGGCTCGGTTTCCATCGCCTCCTCGGGCGCCTGGTATTCCGGCAGCGCCTTCAGCTCGTCTTCGGTGGCGCTGATGTAGACGCGGATATCGGCGCCGGTCTCGTCGGTGAGGATCTGCAGATCCTCGAAGTTCACGGCGACCTTCTTCTCGCCGATGCCGAGAAAGCCGCCGACGCCGATCACGGCCTGCTGCACCTGGCCGTCTTCGCCGGCCACAAGATCTTCGATCTCGCCGACATTGCCGTCATCGGCGCCGTAGACCGTGGCGCCGGTCAGCTCGTCGACGCCGAGATCGGCGGCGTTGGTCGTGGTGTAGCCCTCGCGCTCGACCATGCCGGTCATCGCGCCGCCGTCACCGGCCATTTCGGTGTCGGCCTCGGCTTCGACCATTTCACCCTCGGCCATGTCACCTTCGACCATTTCGGCCTCGCCTTCGGCCATTTCGGTCTCGGCCATTCCGGCATCGGCCTCGGCCATTTCGGTCTCGACCTCGGTGGTCGTGGTCTCGCCCGCGGCGGGGACGGTGACGGTGTCGGTTCCGGTGGCGTCGGACAGGCCGGTGTCCTCGACCATGCCCGGCTCGGCGGCTTCGCCATCGGTCATCGCGAGACCGTCGGCGCTGGCGCGCTCGAAGGCCGGGGCGGATTCGAGCGCCTCCTGGCTCGAATTGATGACAAGGAAGCGTTCGCCGTTCGCGTCGTCATAGGTGCGAACCTGATCCATCGTGAGGGCGACGTCCTTTTCGCCGATCCCGAGGAAGCCGCCGACACCGACGATCACGGCCTGCACCGTGCCATCCTCGGAGAGGATGATGTCGTTGATTTCGCCGATGTCGTCCCATTCCTGCTCGGCGAAATCGATCGGATCGCCGTTCTGTCCCAGCTCCTGTTCGGAAGAGTGGACACGCATGCCCAGCATGTTGGTCGCGAAGAAGTCGTCGGCCGTGACCTCGTAGGCCCCCATGCCCATGCTGTGCGATTCGGCGTAAGCGCCCGTGCCCATCACGAGAGCCGTCGCCGCGGTGGTGAGAAGTCGTTTCATCGTCCAGAACCTTTCGTCCTTGATCGGGCGCGGACGCCGCTGCCCCGCAGGGCGTCATCCCGATATCTGACGGTGGAACACGCATCTCGACGCCGGGTTGCATGGCTGGATCGAATTATTTTCGCCCCCTTCGGCATGGGCCGATTCCGGCGCAGGCCAGCCCGGAAAACCGGCCGTTTTCAGCCGATCAGGCCTCTGGATCGAAGACGGCGGGCCCTTCGTCGAGCCGCTCGAAAGCCTGCCCGGCGGCCAGCATGCAGCTTTGGCCATCGGCGCGGGTGACGAGCAGGGTCCAGCTGCCGGTATCGGTCGAGGCGAACACCTCGATCACCTGGTTGGCGCCATCAAGCGCGATCGCTTGGCGGCTTTCGCCGTAGCGGTCGGCGAGCTGCGCCACGATCCTGTCATGCGCGCCGCAGCGTGGCGCGGCCAGGGCAGGCAGGGCGAACACGCAAAGCGGCAGGGCGCGCAGCATCATCCGGGTCGGGGTCATGGCGGTCTCCTCGGGAACGGATCGGCACGAGGCCTGCACCACAGCCTGCCCGACCCGAGCGAAGATGCCGTTAACGATGCCACCGTTGCGCCGCGCCGTGTCGCGCGGCAGTCTCTCGGGGCCATTTGCACAAGGTCCCGCCATGCCGTTCCGCTCCGTCCTCTACGTGCCCGCCTCCAACGCCCGCGCCCTGCAAAAGGCGCGCGGCCTGCCTTGCGACGCGATGATCCTCGATCTCGAGGACGCGGTGGCACCTGCCGCCAAGCCCGAAGCCCGCGCGGCGCTGCGCGCGCACCTTTCGGCGGATGCGCCGGACGGGCGGCCACGGCTGGTGCGGATCAACGCGCTGTCGACGCCGTGGGGCGCGGAGGATCTCGCCGCGCTTTCGGGCACGGCGCCCGAGGGGATACTCGTGCCCAAGGTCTCTGCGCCCGGCGATCTCGACGCGGTGGCGGCGCAGAGCGACCTTCCGCTCTGGGCGATGATCGAAACCGCGCGCGGCGTGATCGAAGCGCCCGCGATCTGCGCGCATCCCGCGCTCGCCGGGATCGTCATGGGCACCAACGATCTCGCCCGCGAGCTGGGCGCGCGGTCCCGGCCCGACCGGCTGCCGCTCATGTCGGCGTTGCAGGGCGCGCTCATGGCGGCGCGCATGGCGGGCATCACGGCGATCGACGGCGTGTGCAACGCGCTGGACGATCCCGACCGGCTGGCCGCCGAATGCGCGCAGGGGCGCGACCTCGGCTTCGACGGCAAGAGCCTGATCCACCCGGCGCAGATCGCGGCGGCCAACGCGGCCTTTGCGCCGGGCGCCGACGAGATCGATCTCGCCCGGCGGCGGATCGCGGCGCATGAGGCGGTGCTCGCCGCGGGGCAGGGGGTCGCGGTGGTCGATGGCGAGATCGTGGAATCCTTGCATGTCGAGGCGGCGCGGGCGACGCTCGCCTTCGCACGGGACATCGAAGGGGAGGCGGGCGCATGATCCAGCTGGTTCTGGGGCTCGGGTTGTGGAGCGCGGCGCATGGGCTGCCGCGGCTTGCCCCCGGCCTGCATGACCGTCTCGGCAAGGCGGCGCGCCCGGTGGTGGCGGTGCTGGTGCTGGCGGGGCTGTGGCTGATGATCCGCGGCTATGGCGCGGCGAGCGCCGCGCCGCGCTTTGCGCCCGCGCCATGGGCCTATCCGCTCAATTACCTGATGGTGCTGGCGGCGGTCTATCTCTACGCCGCCTCGGGGGTGAAGACCCGCGCCGCGCAATGGCTGCGCCATCCGCAGCTTCTGGCGGTGACGCTCTGGGCCGGGGCGCATCTTCTGGTCAATGCGCAATGGGCGGCGCTGGTGCTGTTCGGCGGGCTGGGGCTCTGGGCGGTGGCCGAGATGGCGCTGCTCAATGCCCGCGCGCCCATGCCCGTGGCAGGACCGCCCGTCACGCCGGGGCGCGAGCTGCGCGCCGTGATCGGCGCGGTGGTGGTTTTCATCGTGATCGCGCTGGTGCATGGCTGGGTCGGACCAAACCCGTTCGGAGCCCTGTGATGAAAATCTACCGCCTGCTGACCGCCGATGACACTTCGGCCTTCTGCCACAAGGTGACGGAAGCGCTCTCCAAGGGGTGGGAGCTCTATGGCGACCCGACCTATGCCTATGACGCCGCCAACGGCGTGATGCGCTGCGGTCAGGCCGTGACCAAGGAGGCGGATGTCGACTATTCCGCCGATCTCAAGCTCGGACAGCTTTAAGCAGAGGACCGATTGCCGCAGCGGCTGGGCGCGGGCGGCGCGGTCGCTATATGCCGGTCATGCCGCTGCATGCCCATGCCCCGCCCCCGCGATGCGCCGTGATCACACTTTCCCGAGCTGTGATCACGGGGCGCGGATTCCTGCCCTCTGCGGCGAAATTTCCACGCATTCCGGTATCGCGGCGGGTGACAGCCCGCGCAAAATCGCTAGGGATAAGCCAGCCGGGGCCGCGGCAGCGCAGGCCCGCACGCCAGATAAGGACGACGCCATGGCCGATGTGAACCGGGGCAACCGCCCGCTCTCGCCCCATATCACGATCTACCGACCGCAGATCACCTCGATGACCTCGATCCTGACCCGGATCACCGGCAACGCGATGATCGTCGCCGCCGCGCTGATCGTCTGGTGGTTCGCCGCCGCCGCCGCCGGGCCCGAAAGCTTCGCGACGGCCGACGGGGTCCTGCGCAGCTGGTTCGGCGACCTGGTGCTGTTCTTCTCGGTGCTGGGGCTGTGGTACCACACGCTGGCCGGGATCCGGCACCTGATCTGGGACGAGGGCAAGATGCTGGAGATCGACAAGGCCGAGCTTCTGGGCCAGATCATCCTGATCGTGTCGGTCCTGCTGACCATCTTCACCGCCGTCGTTCTCTGAAGGGGTATTCCATGGCTTACCTGACCGACCGCAAGCGCGCCCACGGCCTTGGCTCCTCGCATTCCGGCACCCGCCGGCACTGGCGGATGAGCATGTCGTCGATCGCGCTGGCGATCCTGATCCCGCTGTTCGTCTTCACCTTCGGCGCGGTGCTCGGCGGCACCTATGAAGAGGTGGTGATCTATTACCAGCGCCCGATTCCCGCCGCGATCGCCGTGCTGACCTTCATCGTCGGCTTCTGGCACTTCCGCACCGGCGCGCAGGTGATGATCGAGGATTACAGCCAGGGCTTCACCCGCCGCGCGCTGATCGTCGGCGTGACCTGTCTTTCCTATGCCCTGGCCGCGATCGGCGTTCTCGCCCTGATCCGCCTCGCCCTCTGATCGGAGATCCTCAATGGCAGCCTACGAATACGAGACCCATGAATACGACGTCGTCGTGGTCGGCGCCGGCGGCGCGGGCCTGCGCGCCACGCTCGGCATGGCCGAGCAGGGGCTGAAGACCGCCTGCATCTCCAAGGTCTTCCCGACCCGCAGCCACACCGTCGCGGCGCAGGGCGGCATCGCCGCCTCGCTTGGCAACATGGGCCCCGACAGCTGGCAGTGGCACATGTATGACACGGTGAAGGGCTCCGACTGGCTCGGCGACACCGATGCCATGGAATACCTCGCCCGCGAGGCCCCCAAGGCGGTCTACGAGCTCGAACATTACGGCGTGCCCTTCTCGCGCACCGAGGAAGGCAAGATCTACCAGCGCCCCTTTGGCGGCCACACCACCGAATACGGCGAAGGCGCCCCGGTGCAGCGCACCTGCGCCGCCGCCGACCGCACCGGCCACGCGATCCTGCACACGCTCTACGGCCAGTCGCTCAAGCAGAAGGCCGAGTTCTACATCGAGTACTTCGCCATCGACCTGCTGATGGATGACGACGGCACCTGCCGCGGCGTGCTGGCGTGGAAGCTCGACGACGGCACCATGCATGTCTTCGCCGCCAAGACCGTGGTTCTGGCGACCGGCGGCTATGGCCGGGCCTATTTCTCGGCCACCTCGGCGCATACCTGCACCGGCGATGGCGGCGGCATGGTGGCGCGCGCGGGCCTGCCGCTGCAGGACATGGAGTTCGTGCAGTTCCACCCGACCGGCATCTACGGCGCGGGCTGCCTGATCACCGAAGGCGCGCGCGGCGAGGGCGGCTATCTCACCAACTCCGAGGGCGAGCGCTTCATGGAGCGCTATGCGCCGACCTACAAGGATCTCGCCTCGCGCGACGTGGTCTCGCGCTGCATGACCATGGAGATCCGCGAAGGCCGCGGCGTCGGCAAGGATGGCGACCACATCCACCTGCACCTCAACCACCTGCCGCCCGAGACCCTGGCCGAGCGCCTGCCCGGCATCTCGGAAAGCGCGCGGATCTTCGCGGGCGTGGACCTGACGAAAGAGCCGATCCCGGTGCTGCCGACCGTGCATTACAACATGGGCGGCATCCCCACGAACTACTGGGGCGAGGTGCTCAACCCGACGCAGGAGAGCCCCGACGCGGTGACGCCGGGCCTGATGGCGGTGGGCGAGGCGGGCTGCGCCAGCGTGCATGGCGCCAACCGTCTCGGCTCCAACTCGCTGATCGACCTCGTGGTGTTCGGCCGCGCCGCCGCGATCCGCGCGCGGCAGGTCGTCGATCCCGAAACGGCGGTGAAGGCCCCGGCCAAGGCGGCGATCGAAAAGGCGTTCGATCGTTTCGACACGCTGCGCCACGCCAAGGGCGGCACCCCCACCGCCGAGCTGCGCATCGAGATGCAGCGCAACATGCAGGCCGACGCGGCGGTGTTCCGCACCGACAAGACGCTCGCCGAGGGCATGGAGAAGATGCAGGCAACGGCGGCGAAGATGTCCGACATCCACGTCACCGACCGCAGCCTCGTGTGGAACTCCGACCTGATGGAGACGCTGGAGCTGGACAACCTGATGCCCAACGCGCTGGCCACCATCACCGCCGCCGAGGCGCGCAAGGAAAGCCGCGGCGCCCATGCGCATGAGGACCACCCCGATCGCGACGACGAGAACTGGCGCAAGCACTCCCTCGCCTGGATCGAGGGCAACACAGCGCGGCTCGCCTACCGGCCCGTGCATCTCGACCCGCTCACCAAGGAAGACGAGGGCGGCATCGAGATGAAGAAGATCGCGCCGAAGGCGCGGGTCTACTGATGCGCGCGGCGCTCCTGCTCGTGCTGCCCGTGCTGGCGGGGGCCTGCGCGCAGGCTCCGCTCTCGCCGCTCGACGCGGCGCGGGTCTGCGAGCAGCGGGCGCGCGCGGCGCAGGCGCCGACCGGCGCCGTCAGCGTCGGGGCCAGCTCGCGCAGCGGGCTGTCCACCGGCGTCTCGATCGGCGTCACCGGCGATTACCTGCGCGGCCGCGATCCCTATGCCGTCTACGAGGACTGCGTGCAGGCGCGCAGCGGCCAGCCGCCCATTCGTCCGCCGAGGCTGCGGTGAACGCGGCGGTCCAGACCGATCCGGCGGCATGGCACGACGCGGGCGACGCCCCGCGCCGGCGCCATGTCCACCTGATCGACACGGCCTGCGCCTCGGACAATCTCGGCGACGAGATCATCATGGAGCGCTGCCGGGCCGAGGTCGCGCCGCTGTTGCGCGACGCCTATGTCACGACCTCGTCGGGGCATGACGGGCTCGGGCCTTCGGGCCGCCGGGCCGCCGCCGCCGCCGATCTCGTGCTGATGCTCGGCACCAACGCGCTGTCGGCGCGGTTCCGGCTCGGCTCGGACTACATGTGGCGGATCATGCCGCGCGATCTGGCGGCGCTGCGCGGCAAGGTCGTGCTGGTGGGCGTCGGCGGCAACCGCGATTTCGACCGGGTGCACCCGCTGCAGCGCCGCCTGCTGCGCCACATCCTGTCGGCCGATCACGTCCATTCGGTGCGCGACCACGTGGCGCTGCGGCTGCTGGAGGAGATCGGGCGCAAGGGCGTCATGACGTCCTGCCCGACCCTGTGGTCGGTGCCGCGCGAGATGGCGGTCGCGCCGCAGGCCCGCCGCGCCGTGATGACGCTGACGCGTCATCTGGCGCATGACAGCGACGCCGCCCTGCTGGCCGGGCTGCGCGAGGTCTATGACGAGGTCTGGTTCTGGCCGCAGCAGCCGCGCGATCTTTCGCATCTGCGCGACCTGCCGGGGCATGACGGCGTGCGCGTCCTGCCGCCCAATCTCGCGGCTTATGACGCGTTGCTCGCCGCCGGACCGATCGACGTGGTCGGCACCCGGCTGCACGGCACGATCCGCGGCCTGCATCACGGTCGCCGCGCGCTGGTGGTCGAGGTCGACCACCGGGCGCGCGAGATCGCCGGTCATTCGGGGCTCGCCTCGATCCGGCGCGACGAGATCGCGGCGGGCACGCTGCCCGACCGCCTGCGCGGGGGCTGGCGGCAGCGCCTGACCCTGCCCGACGACGCCATCACGGCCTTCTTCGGCCAATTCGACCCAGCGCGGAGCCCGAGCCGACAGGCCGCGACCGCTCCGCTTTCCCATTCCGACGAGAGGTGACCCATGGTCCAACTGACGCTTCCCAAGAACAGCCGGATCACCCATGGCAAGACCTGGCCCAAGCCCGAGGGGGCCACGAACCTGAAGAAGGTCCAGATCTATCGCTGGAACCCCGATGACGGGAAGAACCCGCGCGTCGACACCTATTTCGTCGATCTCGACAGCTGCGGGCCGATGATTCTCGACGCGCTGATCAAGATCAAGTCCGAGATCGACCCGACCCTGACCTTCCGCCGCTCCTGCCGCGAAGGGATCTGCGGCTCCTGCGCGATGAACATCGACGGCATCAACACGCTGGCCTGCACCTATGGCCTCGATGAGGTGCAGGGCGACATCAAGATCTACCCGCTGCCGCACATGCCGGTGGTCAAGGACCTGATCCCCGATCTCACGCATTTCTACGCCCAGCACGCCAGCATCAAGCCGTGGCTGGAGACCGAGACCAACACCCCGGCCAAGGAATGGCGCCAGTCGATCGAGGACCGCAAGAAGCTCGACGGTCTCTATGAATGCATCATGTGCGCGTCCTGCTCGACCGCCTGCCCGTCCTACTGGTGGAACGGCGACCGTTACCTTGGGCCGGCGGCGCTGCTGCACGCCTATCGCTGGATCGTCGACAGCCGCGACGAGGCGACGGGCGAGCGGCTCGACGATCTCGAGGACGAGTTCAAGCTCTACCGCTGCCACACCATCATGAACTGCGCCAAGACCTGCCCCAAGGGGCTCAACCCGGCCAAGGCGATCCAGTCGATCAAGCACATGATGGTCGAGCGGGCCGTCTGATGCGCGCGCCGTCCGACGCCGATGCGCGCCGGGCGGCTCCCCCGGTTCTCGTCTACCCGGACGGGAGCCTCGCCCCGCCGCCGATGGATCTCTATGCCCGCGCGGCGGCCATGGCGGAACCGGTCGCCGAGGCGATCGTGCCGCCGCGCGACGCCGCCGCGATCGAGGTGCCCGCGGGGTCGATCCTGCGGCTCGGCTGCCCCGAGGGGCCGCAGGTCGGCGACCTGAACATCTTTGCGAAGCACGACCTCACCGAGCGGTTCTATTCCGGCAAGACCCGCGCGCTGCACGGCACGCATGTGACCACCGGTGACCGGCTCTGGTCCGCGTTCCCGCATCTGCGCCCGATGGCGACGGTCATCGCCGACAGCCTGGGCTGGTACGGCATCGATGCCGATGGCGCCTCGGTGCATGACGTGATCGGCACGCGCTGCGATCCCTACACGCACCATCTGCTGTCGGGCGAAGATTACGACCGCTGTTGCCATTCCAACCTGACGCGGGCGCTGGCGGCGCATGAGGGGCTGCCGCTGGCCGAGGCGGAACGCCATGTCCACGATGTGCTCAACGTCTTCATGTGCACCGGCTTCAGCCGAGACACGGGCCGCTATTTCATGAAGGCGAGCCCGGTGCGGGCCGGGGATCACCTCGACCTTTTCGCCGAGATCGACCTCCTGGCGGTGATGAGCGCCTGTCCGGGCGGCGATTGCGGGGCGGAGCATTCGAGCGACCGCGCCGCCTGCCACCCGCTGTCGATGACCGTCCTGCGCCCCGAGCCGGGCGCGCTGGAGGGGTGGGTGCCCCCGGCCCGCAACGGCTATGCCGGCGGGCATGGGGGCTGACGCTCAGGCGAAGGCCGCCTCGAGCGCGATCTCGACCATGTCGCCAAAGCTCTGCTCTCGCTCGATCGCGGGCAGGTCCTCGCCGGTGATCAGGTGGTCCGAGACGGTCAGCACTGCGAGCGCGCGGCAATCATGGCGCGCCGCGAGCGTGTACAGCTCCGCCGCCTCCATCTCCACGGCGAGAATGCCGTGCCGCACCATCTGCTCGTGCAGGTCGGGACGTTCGTTGTAGAACGTGTCGGACGAATAGATCCCGCCGACATGCACCGGCGTCTTGCGCGCCATGGCGGCGTCATGCGCCGCGCGCAATAGGCCGTAATCGGCATGCGGCGCGTAATGGATTTCGCGCAGCATCGCGCGCGACGGATTGCCGACGCTCGACGCGGTCATTGCGAGAATCACGTCGCGTACATTGACGTTTTCCTGCATCGCGCCGGCAGAGCCGATGCGGATCAACGTGCGTGCGCCGTAATCGCGGATCAACTCGTTGGCATAGATCGACAGGGACGGCATTCCCATGCCCGATCCCTGGATCGTGACCGGGTTGCCGCGCCATGTGCCGGTAAATCCGAACATGCCGCGCACCTCGTTGATGCAGCGCGGCGCATCGAGGAATTTCTCGGCGGCCCATTTCGCGCGCAGCGGGTCGCCCGGCATCAGGACGGTCTGGGCGATATCGCCCGGTTTCGCGCCGATATGCGTGCTCATCGCGTTTCGCCTTTCGCGGGAATAAACGCCGGGCCATTCGGCCCGGCATTGCAGATTCAGATCTCGAAATCCGAAAGCGGACGCCCGGCGGCCTCTGCCTCGTTGATCCAGCCCGGTTTTCTGCCCCGGCCCGACCAGGTCTGGGTCGGATCCTCGGGGTTGCGGTATTTCGGCGGATTCTTGGCCTTGTTCTTCTTGCCCTTTGCCGAGGCATCGGCCAGTTCGGCCAGCGAATAGCCATGTTCGGCCGCAGCGCGTTCGGCGGCATCGAGCGCGGCTTTGCGCTCGCGCTGCGAAACGGTCGACAACGCTTCTTCGATATCCTTCTTGAGCTTTTCAAGCTCCTTGCGGGACATTTCGTGCAGGTTCTGGGTCATGATCTCTCGTCCTTTGAAACATCGATGTGTTTCACATCATCATTGCTCATTGTAATCAATAACGAAAAGACACGAGATGTCTAAAAGGCCAAGTTGAAGCTATTGCGACGCTTTTCTTTGCAGAGATACGAGTGACGCAACATCATCCAAGAAATCGTGAACGAGAATGTCGCCTGTATTTCGCAAGGTCATCCGTTCCCGCAATTGCCGTTCGAACTTCGGTGCGATTTCGAAATCGGCAAGGCCAAGCGCCGGAACCGTGCCGAAACCCGCCTGATCGAGCACGTTCAGAGTGTCGAGCGCCATCTCCGCCGATTGCCGGGAGACGAGACAGAAACACAGCGCGTGCGGACGATCATGCAGGACCGCATCGGCGATCCGGTTGGGCAGGGCGCGAGGGCCGGGGTCGCGCAGCTCGACGCCGCAGGCCCGCGCCGCGCCCAGGAGCGGCAGCGCCGGGGCAAGGCGCGCATCGAGACCGGGCTGCGCCACCAGCAGGGTGATCGGCCGCGCGAACCCGCGGGCGGCTTGCGCCAGCCGATCCCGGACCGCCATCAGCTCCGCGCTTTCGGGCTGGAGGCAGGTGGCGGTCTTGACCCCGAACAGGCCGCGCGGTTCGGCGGCGGGCAGGGCGGCGGCCATCGCGGCGGCCCATTCGCCGGTGGTCACCCCGGCCTTGGCGCAGGCCACCGAGGGGCCCATGACATTGATGCCCCGCTTGGCCGCCTCGCGCAGCGCGAGCAGCGATTTCTGCACCGCGTTGCCGTCCCGCTCGCGCCGCCAACGGGCAAGTTCCGCCATCCGGGCGGCGGCCCGCGCCGGGTCGGTGGCGCGCGACCGGGAGCGCGCCGGCACGGGGCCCTGCGCGTCCGCCGCCTCGATCCGCTCCAGCGCCGCCCGCAGCGTGGCTGCGCAGGGCGCGGGTTCGTCGCATGCCGCGGTCGCCTTCTTTCGCGGCGTGGCGGGGCGGTAGGCCACGAGATCGTCGCGGCGGGCAAAGCCCGGGCCGTGGCGTTCCTCGAGCAGCTGGCGCCACAGGGCCGCGAGCGTCGATCCCGCGGCGCGGTGCCGGGCCGTGTCGCCGGGCAGGAGAAATTCGATTCCTTGCGCCGCGGCGCGCAGATGCGGGATCTTGTCGCGCCGCGCCGTCGCGGCGAGCAGGGCCAGGGCCGAACGCAGCGCCATGGCCATGGCCATGGCGGTCGTCAGATCGCCCGTGGCCGCGACCTGCAGGCGCGCGCCGCACAGGCCGGGAAACACCCGGCCCGACCATGACAGCGCGTCCGCCGCCAGATCGACCGCCGCGCCGGTCGACCAGGCGGGCGCCGCCGCGCCAAAGGCGCTGGCGATCGGATCGTTGCAGAGCGCGCCGCGCAGCTCGGGCGTGGGCACGCCCCGCCGCTCGGCCAGCGCCGCCAGCATCGCCAGCATCCATGGCCCCGTCGCGTCGGAATCGATCTCGATCTCGCGCGCCTCTTCGGGCAGCAGCGCCGCGAGATCCCCGAGATGCGAAATCGCCGGGCCCGACCCCTCCACCAGCCCGCGCGCGAGCGGGTGGTCGGCATCGACGCCGGCGCGGGTGGGCAGGTCGGGCCGCAGTCTGACCGGCACGGCGTCGTCGCGCCGGATCGGCATGGGGCGGGGATCGGTCATGGCAAGCGTCCGGTTGGCGGGGGCGGGGCCGGAGCCGCAAGCCCGGAACAAGACCGGGCCCGCCGTCGGCGCCACGCCATGGAAATTGGCCCGCATTCTGCGGAGCTTCATGATGGGCGCTCCGGCATGAGGCGTCCAGCCCGCTCGGCGGGAATCCTCCCGGCCGGGCGATCGGGCCACGGTCCGGCCTGTTTCGGTCGACCCCGATCCCGCGCCCTTGTCGCGCCCCGCCCTGCGCGGGCCGGGCGTGATCGAAACGCATCGCCCCTTGGCCCGAACAGCGCCCCGACCGGCGCCCGCTGCGCTGCATGCTACCGCCGGGCGCCGTATTGCGGCAGGGTCGACCCATGTTCAGATCCGTCGAGATTCCGCTGTGGCTTCTGGTGTTGATCCTGCTGTTCGCGGCGGTCACCTTCGCGTCGCATTTCCTGTTTCCCTCGGTGCGCTGGTTCTTTCGCAAGCGCATGGAGCGGGCGGTGGCCCGGCTCAACACGCGGCTGACCCGCCCGATCGAGCCGTTCAAGCTGGCCCGGCGCCACGACATGATCCAGCGGCTGATCTATGATCCGGCGGTGGCGCAGGCGATCGTCGCCCATGCGCAGGAGCATGGCGTGCCCGAGAACGTCGCCTTCGAACAGGCCCGCGATTACGCGCGCGAAATCGTGCCCTCATTCTCGGCCACGGCCTATTTCACCTTCGGCACGCGGGCGGCGAAATGGCTCAGCCGGGCATTCTACCGGATTCGGCTCGGGGCGTTCGACCGCGATGCGCTCGACGCGATCGACCCGGATGCGGCGGTGGTCTTCGTGATGAACCACCGCTCCAACATGGATTACGTTCTGGTCACATGGCTCGCGGCGCGCACCTCGGCGCTGTCCTACGCGGTGGGCGAATGGGCGCGGGTCTGGCCGTTGGCGCCGTTGATCCGGGCGATGGGGGCGTTCTTCATCCGCAGGCGCGACCGCGGCGGGCTCTATCGCCGGGTGCTGCAACGCTATGTGCAGATGGCGACGGCGGGCGGCGTGACGCAGGCGATCTTTCCCGAAGGCGGGCTCAGCCTGACGGGGCGGATGGCGGCGCCCAAGACCGGGCTGCTGGGCCATATCGTCGAGGATTTCGGCAGCCATGGCCGCGACGTCATCTTCGTGCCGGTGGCGCTCAACTACGACCGGGTGCTCGAGGACCGGGTGCTGATCGAGGCGGGGGCGGCGGGCAACCGGCGGTTCCGGGTGCCGCCCTCGCGGCTTGCCGGGGCGGTCTGGGGGCATCTGTGGCAGCGCGCGCGCGGCCGGTTTCGCGGTTTCGGCACGGCGTCGGTCGGGTTCGGGCGGCCGCTGTCGCTCGCCGAGTTCCTGGACGGCGAGGCGCCGGGACCGGCGGCGACGGCGCGGGTGTCGCGCGAGATGAAGGCGCGGATCGAGGCGGTGATGCCGGTGCTGCCGGTGCCGCTGGTGGCGGGCATCCTGCTCGACGTCTCACCATTGCCGCCCGAGCGGATCGAGATCCGGGTCGCGGCGCTTCTGGGGATGCTGCATGCGCGCGGCGTGGCGCTGCCGCGGCGTGACGCGGCGCGGATCACCAGCGACGCGCTGGAGATCCTGTTGCAGCGCGGGCTGGTGCGCAGGCAGGACGGGGGGCTGGTCCCGGCGCCGGATGCCGGGCCGGTGCTGCGCTACTACGCGGATTCGGTGGCGCATCATTTCGCGCCGACGCGGCTTGCCGCGCCGCAGGAGACGCTCAGCCCTCCGCCGCCGGTGCGCTGAGCTCGAACGGGGCGGCGGGCACGACGAGATCGTCGGTGTTCAGGCTGTCCGACGGCTTGGCCAGCATCGAGCGCACCACCCAGCGCAGCTCGCGCTCGGCGCGGGTGATCGCGACATAGGCCAGCCGCTTCCACAGCGGTTGCCCGGCCTCGACCTTGCCCATGCGCGCCGCGATCTCGATATCGGGGGCAAAGACCTGCACCGTGTCCCATTGCGAGCCTTGGGCCTTGTGGATCGTGACGGCGGCGCCATGCAGGAAGGTCGCGCCCATGCGCGCGGCATAGGGGATGAAGGGCTCGGCGTCGCCTTCCTGTTCGATCCGCACGATCGAGGCCGCCGAAAGCTGCGGTTCGGGCGCGCCCATCACGTGCAGCCGCGAAAAGCCCGGCTTGCGGCCCGGGCCCATATAGACCACCTGCGCGCCCTTGATCAGGCCGCGCGCCTCCAGGTCGAGCCGCTTCTTGCGGTGTTTCAGCGGCAGCTCCAGCCCGTCGCAGATCAGCGGCTCGCCCGGCAGCAGGTCACCATCGGGCGCGCCGTAGGCGGCGCGAAACGCGTGGATCAGCCGGATCCGCGTGGCGTTGCGCCAGACCAGAACGGGGGAGCGCGCCATCAGCTCGGCCTCGACCCGGCGGGCCATGACGACGCGCTCGTCGCGCGCGGCGGCCTCCTGCACCAGCCGTTCGAAGGCGTAGAAATCGACCTGCGGATCGGCCAGCGCATGGGCGAGATCGAGGATCGGGTTGTCCGCGTCCTGCCGGTGGATGCGGTGCAGCACGTGCTTGTCGGCCTCCTCCATCCGGTCGAACACCATCCCGCCCGAGGATTGGACGGGCGGGAGCTGCGCCGGATCGCCGAACAGCACCAGTGTCGGGAAGATCTCCTTGAGATCCTCGACCTGCTTTTCGTCGAGCATCGAGGATTCGTCGATGAAGCCGATATCGAGCGGCTCTTCGCGGCGCTTCCAGCCGGTGATGAAATCCGACCCCCTGAGCCCGGCGGCGGCCAATGCGGCGGGCACCGATCCATGCGTGGCAAAGGCCGCGGCGGCGCGCGCCAGCGCCTCTTCGGACAGGCCCTCGATATTGGGCCGGTCGCCTTGCCCGGCCAGCCATTCGGCGACCTTTTCGAATTCGGGGTCGTAGACCGGGGTATAGAGAATACGGTGGATCGTGGTCGCGGGCACGCCGCGATTGCGCAGCACGCTCGCCGCCTTGTTGGTGGGGGCGAGAATCGCCAGCGTGCGCCGGTCCTTCTTCTTGCGGCCCTCCCAATCGCCGGAAACGATGTCGACCCCGGCCTCCTTGAGCTTTCGCGTCAGCTCGGCGAGCAGCAGCGTCTTGCCGGAGCCGGCCTTGCCGATGACGGCGATGGCACGGCGCGCATCCGAGGCGGGCGCGCTCAGAAGCTCGTCGTCAAGATCGATGCCGGTGAGCCGCAAAAGCTGGGTCACGGCATCCCAGGCTTCGGCCTGGTCGGAGGAGAACGTCACGGCGGGAAGTGTCATGCCGCGACCCTATCCTCGCACCGCGGCAGGGGCCAGAGGCGGCGCCGCGCCTATTCGGCGCGGGCGGGCGGCGGCATCGGCGGCAGGGGCCGCTCGCCGCGGTCGGCGCGCGGCGCGGCGGCCAGCTCCTGCGTCGCCTGACCGGCGGCCTCCGACAGCCGAAGGGCGAGCTTGGGCAGCCCGTTGCGCCGGGCATAGGTTTCGAGATCGGTCAACACGTCGAACATCCAGCGATGAGACATCAGCGCTCCTCTTGGTCCGCGACCGCGCACCCCCTCGGGCAGGCTAGCACGCGGACGCCGCCCCGCGGGAGCCTCGGAATAGTCGGGATTTTAACGGTCTCAGCGCCGCCAGCCCGCAAAGGCCACCGAGGCACCCCAGCCCGCCGCGATCGCGATCGCCAGCGACATCAGCCCGTACAGCGCCGCGCGCTCCTGCGCGAAGTTGTACAGCCAGCGCTCGATCCCGACCTTCTGCACGCCGATCACGGTTTCGTAGCTGTCGACCACCGCGCCGCCGCGGGTGAGCAGGATCCGCGTGGTATAGTTGCCCTCGACCAGATTGGCCGGCAGCGACAGCGCGGTGCGAAACAGCGTCTCCTGTTCGAGATCGACCGCGCCCTCCTGCAGCCGGTAGACACCGGCCTCCTCGCGGATCCGCACCAGCGCCGAGACATAGGTGCCGGCGCCGGGGATGAGATTGCCGACGGCGCGGATCGCGCGCGGGGTGGAGACACCGTGGCGCAGATCCTCGGTGGCGCTCAGCACCTCGTTCATCGGGGCGGTTGTGGCGACGGCGTAGAAGGACGGGGCCGCGTCCACCTCGAAGGCGTCGGTGTTGATCCAGATCCCGGCGCGGCGCTCCTTGCGGCGCACGATGGCCGGGGCGTGCGGGCCCGACACGGTGACGATGACCTGCAGCGGCCCGGCCTCGGCGGGGGGCGGGGCCTCGCGGCGCACCGCGCCGAAGATCAGGATGTCCGAGCCGTCGAAGGTCGCGGTGATCGCCACCTCGTCGCGGCTCAGACCCAGCACGATTTCCTCGGCGCGGGCGGGCAGCGCGAGCGCCAGGAGAACGAGCGCGAGGCGGATCATGCCGGGGCCCCGGCTTCGATCTCGTAAAGCTCGGACGGCTCCAGCACGAGGCCGAGCGCCAGCTGTCCGCAGACCGCCAGCACCAGAAGGGCCAGCAGGATGCGCAGCTGCTCGGCCTTCATCCGCGCGCCGATCCGCGTGCCCAGCTGCGCGCCGATCACCCCGCCCGCGATCAGCAAAAGCGCCAGCGCGATGTCGACGGTCTGGTTGGTCACCGCGTGCAGCATGGTGGTGAAGGCGGTGACGAAGATGATCTGGAACAGAGAGGTGCCGATCACCACCTTGGTCGGCATGCCCAGAAGGTAGATCATCGCCGGCACCATGACGAAACCGCCGCCCACCCCCATGATCGCCGCCAGCACCCCGACCGACAGCCCGACCAGAAGCGGCGGGATGGCCGAGATGTACAGCCCCGAGACCCGGAACTTCATCTTCAGCGGCAGCGCGTGGACCCAGTAATGCTTGCGCCGCTTGGGCCGGGCGCCGGGGCGGCGCGATTTGACCAGCGCGTTCACGCTTTCGACGAACATCATCGCGCCGACCGTGCCGAGAAACACGACGTAGCTCAGCTCGACCAGCAGATCGACCTGCCCGCGCGCCTTGAGCCAGTTGAACAGCACGATGCCGAGGCCCGAGCCGACGAGACCGCCCGCCAGCAGCACCGCCCCCATCGCCATGTCGACCGTGCGCCGCCGCAGATGGCCGAGCAGGGCGGAAAAGGAGGAGGCGACGATCTGGTTGGTCGATGTGGCCACGGCCACGGCGGGCGGAATACCCGCAAGGAACAAAAGCGGCGTGATGAGAAAGCCGCCGCCGACGCCGAACATGCCCGACAGCACGCCGACCAGCCCGCCAAGGCCGAGGATCAGGAAGATATTGACCGAAACCTCGGCGATGGGGAGGTAGAGCTGCATTCGAGGCCCCTTGCGCGTCGACCTGATTAACGCAGCCCGCGCGGGGTTTTCCAAGCCCCCCGCACGGAAGAATGCCGCGATGCGGCGCGCTGGCCGCGGTCAGGTGGCGTCGCGCAGCATCCGGCGCAGAACCTGTTCGAGCTTGGCCGCGCCCAAGGGCGCCATCGCCTTGGTGTGCTCATGGCCGATCGCCTCGTCGGACATGCCCGCGGCCATGTTGGTGATCGCCGAGACCGCCATCGCCCGCATCCCGAGGAACCGCGCGAGGATCACCTCCGGCACGGTCGACATGCCGGTGGCGTCGACGCCCATCGCGCGCATCGCGCGGATCTCGGCCGGGGTCTCGAAGGAGGGGCCGGAATACCACGCATAGACGCCCTCGTGCAGCTCCACGCCCTCGGCCTCGGCCGCTGCGCGCAGCCTGTCGCGCAGCTCGGGGTCGTGGGCATCGCCCATCGGCACGAAGCGGCGGTCGGTCTTTTCGCCGATCAGCGGGTTCAGCCCCGAGAAATTGACGTGGTCCGACAGCGCCATGATCGCGCCGGTGGGCATGTCGGCGCGCAGGCTTCCCGCGGCGTTGGTCAGGATCACCGCCTCGGCGCCCAGCTCCTTGAGCACCTCGAGCGGCAGCCGCATCTCGTTGGGGTTGCCGTTCTCGTAGTAATGCGCGCGGCCACCGAACACCGCCACGCGCGTGCCTTCGAGATCGCCGACGGCGAGCACCGGGTTGTGGCCCGACACGCCCGCATGCGGGAAACCCGGAAGCTTGTCATAGGGGATCGTGACGCCATCGACGGCGCCCGCGATATGGCCGAGCCCCGACCCTAGGATCAGGCCGTACTTGACCGGCTCCGCTCCGGCCTGGGCCCGGACCAGGCCCGCGAGTTCAACGCTCTTTGACATAGGGTTCGCCTCCGGCGCGGGGCGGGATCGCGCGGCCGACGAAGCCCGCGAGGATCACCACCGTGAGAATATAGGGAAGGGCGTCCAGGAGCTGCACGCCCACTTCGAAGCCGAGCGTGCCCTCGATCACGTCGGGGCGCAGCGCGATCGCCTGCAGGAAACCGAACAGCAGGCAGGCGCCGAGCGCGTACCAGGGCCGCCACTTGGCGAAGATCAGCGCGGCGAGCGCGATGTAGCCGCGCCCCGCCGTCATGTCCTTGACGAAGCCCGCCTGAAGCCCGGTGGAGAGATACGCGCCCGCGAGGCCCGTGAGCACGCCGCAGATCGCCACGGCGGCAAAGCGCAGCCCCACGACCGAGACGCCGGCGGTGTCGACGGCGGCGGGGTTTTCGCCCACCGCGCGCAGCCGCAGGCCGAAGCGGGTGCGAAACAGCACCCACCAGGTCAGCGGCACCATCAGAAGGCCGACATAGACCAGTAGCGTGTGGCCCGAGATCAGCTCGGCATAGATCGGCCCGAAGATCGGGATGTCGCGCATCTCGGCGGCCAGCGGCAGGTCGATCGTCTCGAACCGCGCATTGCCCGAGAGCTGCGGCGTGCGTCCGCCCTGTCCGAACCAGCTTTGCGCCACGACCACCGTGAGACCGGCGGCGAGAAAGTTGATCGCCACGCCCGAGATCAGCTGGTTGCCGCGGAAGGTGATCGAGGCGAGACCGTGGATGCCCGCGAGCATCAGGGCCGCGCCGATCCCGGCCACCGTGCCGACCAGCACCGAGCCGGTGACGGCCGCCACCGCGGCGGTGAGAAAGGCCGAGGCCAGCATCTTGCCCTCGAGGCCGATGTCGAAGATGCCCGCGCGTTCCGAGAACAGCCCCGCGAGACAGGCCAGAAGCAGCGGCGTGGCGAGGCGGATCGTGGTGTCGAGCACCTGAAGAAGGGTCAGGAAATCCATGGGCTCACTCCGCCGGTTCGGTCTTGCGGGCGGGCTTCGGCGCGGGCCGCAGCCTCAGGAAGATCGCCTCCAGCGGTGCGCGGACCATGTGGTCGAGCGCCCCGGTGAAGAGGATCACGAGGGCCTGGATCACCACGATCAGCTCGCGCGGGATCGAGGTCCACAGCGCCAGCTCGGCGCCGCCCTGGTAGAGAAAGCCGAACAGCAATGCGGCCAGCAGCACGCCGAAGGGATGGCTGCGGCCCATCAGCGCCACGGCGATGCCGATGAAGCCCGCCCCCTCGACCGCGTTGAGCACCAGCCGCTCGGCCTCGCCCATCACGTTGTTGATCGCCATCATCCCCGCGAGCCCGCCCGACATCAGCATCGTCACGACGATGATCCGGGTGGGCGAGATGCCGGCGTATTTCGCCGCCGATTCCGACTGGCCGAAGGCGCGGATCTCGTAGCCGAGACGGGTGCGCCAGATCAGCGCCCAGACCGCGACGCAGGCCAGCAGCGCCACGAAGAACGACACGTTCACCGGTGCGCCGCGGAACAGTGCCGTCTCGGCGGTGGAGAACATGTCCTGGAAGGTCGGCAGATGCGTGGATTCGGGGAAACGCCCCGTCGCGGGCTCCATCGAGCCCGAGGGCTTGAGCGCGCCGATCAGCAGGTAGTTCAGAAGCGCGGCGGCGATGAAGTTGAACATGATCGTGGTGATCACGATGTGGCTGCCGCGCCTGGCCTGCAGCCAGGCCGGGATCAGCGCCCAGGCCGCGCCGAACAGCGCAGCCCCCACCGCGCCGCCCAGAAGCGCGAGCGTCCAGTGCGGCCACGGGATGTAGAGCGCGATCAGCGCCACACCCAGGCCCCCCAGCATCGCCTGGCCTTCGCCGCCGATGTTGAACAGCCGCGCATGGATGGCGATCGCCACGGCAAGGCCGGTGAAGATGAAGTTGGTCGCGTAGTAGAGCGTGTAGCCCCAGGCGTAGGTCGAGCCCATCGAGCCGTCGACCATCAGCTTGAGCGCGGCCCAGGGGTTCTCGCCGATGGCGAGGATCACGAGGGCGGAGAGCAGGGCGGCGAGGATCAGGCTGATCAGCGGGATCAGCACCACATCCGCCCATTGCGGCATCTTTTGCATCTCAGACCTCCTTCGCGGCGCTGGCGCGCGTCTTGGCAAGGTTGGCCTCGATCTCGGCCTCGCTATGGGGTTTGTCGGTATCGGTGATGCCCGCCATCAGGAGGCCCAGCTCGCGCTCGTCGGTTTCCGAAGGCACGCGCTCGCCCATCACCTGCCCGTCGAACATCACCGCGATGCGGTCCGACAGCGACATGATCTCGTCGAGCTCGACCGACACCAGCAGCACGGCCTTGCCCATGTCGCGCAGTGCCACGATCTGCTCGTGGATGAATTCGATCGCGCCGATGTCGACGCCGCGGGTCGGCTGGCCGATCAAGAGCAGGTCGGGGTTGCGCTCGATCTCGCGCGCCACGACGATCTTCTGCTGGTTGCCGCCCGAGAAATTCTTGGCCGCGAGGTTGGGGTTGGGCGGGCGCACGTCGAAGCGCTCCATCTTCGCGGCGGCGTCGGCCTTGATGGCCGCGTTGTCCATGAAGACGCCTTTGTTGAATTCGGGCTTGTCGTGATAGCCGAAGGCCACGTTCTCCCAGGCCGAGAATTCGAGGATCAGCCCCTCGTGGTGCCGGTCCTCGGGCACGTGGGCGATGCCGCGCGCGCGCCGGGTCCGGGCGTCGGACTTGCGCCCCGACAGGTCGATCTGCTCGCCGTTCAGCCGGATCGTCCCTTCGGCCTTGCGGTAGCCGCCGAGCACCTCGAGAAGCTCGGACTGGCCGTTGCCCGCGACACCGGCAAGGCCGAGGATCTCGCCCGCGCGGATCTCGAGCCCGATGCCGCGCAGCCGCTCGACGCCCTTGCTGTCGACCACGCGCAGGTTCTCGACCTCGAGGATCGTCTCGCCGGGGGTGGGCGGGGTCTTTTCGACCTGCAAGAGCACCTTGCGCCCGACCATCAGCTCGGCGAGTTCGGAGGGCGATGTCTCGGCGGTCTGCACCGTCGCTGTCATTTCGCCGCGCCGCATCACGCTCACCGTGTCGGTGATTTCCATGATCTCGCGCAGCTTGTGGGTGATCAGGATGATCGTCTTGCCCTGATCGCGCAGCCCCTTGAGGATGCGGAACAGGTGATCGGCCTCGGCGGGGGTCAGCACGCCGGTCGGCTCGTCGAGAATGAGAATGTCGGCCTGCCGGTAGAGCGCCTTGAGGATCTCGACCCGCTGCTGCATGCCGACGCCGATATCCTCGATCTTCGCGTCGGGATCGATGTTCAGCTCGTATTCGGCGGCGAGCTCCTTGAGCTCGCGCCGCGCCTTGGCGAGCGAGGGGCGCAGCAGGCGGCCATCCTCGGCGCCGAGCACGACGTTTTCCAGCACGGAGAAGTTCTGCACCAGCTTGAAATGCTGGAACACCATGCCGATGCCGGCGCGGATCGCGGCCTGGCTGTCGGGGATCTGGGTCGGGCGGCCATTGATGAGGATCTCGCCCGCATCGGCCTTGTAGAAGCCGTAGAGGATCGACATCAGCGTCGATTTCCCGGCGCCGTTCTCGCCGATGATGCCGTGGATCGTGCCCGGCATCACCCGGATCGAGATGTCCTTGTTGGCCTGCACGGGGCCAAAGGCCTTGGAGATGCCCTTGAGCTCGATCGCGGGGGTCTGGTCGGTCATGGGGTCCGGTCCTCGGCTGCGAAACGGGGGGCGACGGGGGAGAGCGAAACGGGGCCGCGCTTTGCGGCGCGGCCCCTCATATCACGGTGTCGGGGCGATCAGAAATCGAGCGACGGGCAGCCTTCGTCGCTCATGTAATCATGCACCTCGATCTCGCCGGACGCGATCTTGGCCTTGGCGTCCTCGACCGCGGCGGTCATCTCCTCGGTCACCAGCGCCTCGTTGTGCTCGTCGACGGCGATGCCCACGCCCTCGTTGTTCACGCCCATGACGTTGATGCCGGTCTCGATCTCGGTGCCCGCCTCGAAGGCGTCGTAGACGGCGTTGTCGACGCGCTTGACCATCGAGGTCAGCACCTTGCCCGGCTGCAGGTAGTTCTGGTTGCTGTCGACGCCGATCGACAGGATGCCCTGGTCGGCGGCGGTCTGCAGCACGCCGATGCCGGTGCCGCCGGCGGCGGCATAGACCACGTCGGCGCCCTGGCTGATCTGCGCCTGCGTCAGCTCCGAGCCCTTCACCGGGTCGTTCCACGCGGCGGGGGTGGTGCCGGTCATGTTCGACAGCACGGTGATGTCGGGGTTCACCGCCTTGGCGCCCTGCGCATAGCCGCAGGCGAACTTGCGGATCAGCGGGATGTCCATGCCGCCGATGAAGCCGACCGTGTCGCTTTCGGAGGCCATCGCCGCCATCTGGCCGACGAGGTAGGAGCCCTCGTGCTCGTTGAAGATCACCGAGCGGACATTGGGCAGGTCGACCACGCCGTCGACGATCACGAACTTGGTGTCCGGGTAATCGGCGGCGATTTCCTCGAGCGGCGTCATGAAGGAAAAGCCGACGGTGACGATTGGGTTGTTGCCGGCCTCGGCGAAGCGGCGCAGCGCCTGCTCGCGCTGGGCGTCGGACTGCAGCTCGACCTCGGCATAGGAGTTGCCGGTCTCCTCGGCCCAGCGGGTGGCGCCGGTATGCGCGCTTTCGTTGAACGACTTGTCGAACTTGCCGCCCAGATCGAACACCAGCGCCGGATCGGCCAGCGCGGCCCCGGCGGAGAGCGCCAGCACGGCGGAGGCGCCGAGGAATTTCGCGAGATGAGTCATCGATAGCTCCCTGTCAGGTCACGGCGCCGTCCCCCGCAAGGTCCGCGCGCCTGCCGGTCATGCGCCGGCTCATGGCAGGATAAGGCCTTGTCAGGGCCCGAGGGGTCAACTGATTTTTCCTTGATTTGCGCCAAGTCACCGGGGTTTCGCCCCGTCACGGCCCACCCCAGAGGCGACTGACGCAAGGGTAGCCTACCGCAATGCGCGGGTCAGGATCAGCGCCGCCGCGGGCGGCGCATCGGCGCGCGGATAGTAGCTTTGCCTGCGCCCCGCCTGCGTGTATCCCCGCGCCGCGTACAGCGCGCGTGCGGCGGCATTGTCTTCGGCCACCTCGAGAAAGGCCGTCTGCGCCCCGGCGGCGGCGGCGGCGGCGTGAAACGCGTCGAGCGCGATGCCGGCGCGGCCCTGCCGCCGGTGGTCGGGATGGGTGGCCAGCGTCAGGATCTCGGCCTCGTCGAGCGTCACCCGGCCGAGCACGAAGCTCGTGGCATCGCCGGTCAGGATCGTGCCGGATGCTGCGAGCAATGCGGCCATCTCGGCGGTGCTCCAGCCGCGCTCATCCACGAAGGCCGCCGCATGGGTCGCGGCGAGCGCGGCCGCGTCGCTCATCCGATCAGCACCGGCGCGGGGTCGCGCGGCGGCGCGGCGTCGGCGGGACGGACATAGAGCGGGGCGGGGCGGGGCTGCGGCGTGGCAGCACGCTCGCGCGCGATCTCGGCGATGGCGCGCACCAGCTCCTGCGCCTCCGGCCCGTGCAGCACCTCGCCCGCCTCGGCGGCCGGAGCAAGGCAGGGCGCCCCGGCCTCGGTCTTTGACAGTCGCTGCAACCACAGGTGATCGCGCGGGGCGGGCAGGGCGATGGTGACGGGGCGCGGATGGCCCAAGCCCGCCGCCTCGAAGCCCGAAACGCCGATGGCCGGGATGCCCAGGCCCAGCGCCAGCCCGCGCGCCGCGGAGACGCCGATCCTGAGCCCGGTGAAATTGCCCGGCCCCGTGCCCACGCCGATCGCCGCGAGATCGCGCCAGACGAGGCCTTCGCTGGCCAGAAGCTCTTCGAGAAAGGGCATCAGCCGCTCGGCCTGGCCCTTGGCCATCGGCTCGATGCGGGCCACGATCCGGTCGCCCAGATGCAGAGCGGCCGCGCAATGCGCGGCCGATGTGTCGATCGCCAGAAGCGGCGTCATCAGGCCGCGACCGGCCGGACCTCGACCACCTCGGGGATGTAGTGGCGCAGCAGGTTCTCGATGCCCATCTTGAGCGTCAGCGTCGAGGAGGGGCAGCCCGCGCAGGCGCCCTGCATGTGCAGGTAGACCACGCCGCGATCGAAGCCGTGGAAGGTGATGTCGCCGCCATCCTGCGCCACCGCCGGGCGCACGCGGGTGTCGAGCAGCTCCTTGATCTGCTCGACGATGGCGCCGTCTTCACCGGTGTGCTCGGCATGGCCGCCAGTGGCGCTGCTTGCGGTGCCGTCGTCGATCGCCGGGGCGCCGGACTGGAAATGCTCCATCACCGCGCCGAGCACGGCGGGCTTGATGTGATCCCACTCGACGGCTTCGGTCTTGGTCACGGTGACGAAGTCCGAGCCGAGGAACACGCCCGCCACGCCGCCGGTCGCGAAGATGCGGCGCGCCAGCGGGCTCGCCTGCGCGGCCTCTTCGGAGGGAAAGTCGGCCGTGCCCATCTCGAGCACGGTCTGCCCCGGCAGGAATTTGAGCGTCGCGGGGTTCGGCGTGGATTCGGTCTGGATGAACATCGGGACCACCTTTCGTTTCAGGCTCCCGATATGCGCCCCGGCGGCCCCAAAGTCAAGATTTGGAACGATTCTAAATCGCTCTCAGGTGATCGCCTCCAGCCGCTCCTTGGAGATGTCGCCCGGCACGATGGTGATCGGCACCGGCAACGAGCCCGCCTCGCGGGTCAGCTGCGTGACGAGCGGCCCCGGCCCCTTGCGGTCCGACCCCGCGCCGAGCACCAGCACGCCGATCTGTTCGTCCTCGCGGATCTGGGCGAGGATCTCGGGCACGATCTCGCCCTCGCGCACCACGAGGTCGGGATGCACGTTCTGGCGGTCGCGCATCCACTTGGCGAAGACCTCGAAATGCACCTCGATGCGTTCGCGCGCCTCGGCGCGCATGATCTCGCCCACGCCGACCCAGTGGTTGAACTCGTCGGGGGGGATCACCGACAGGATGGTGACACCGCCGCCGGTCTTGCCGGCGCGCATCGCGGCAAAGCGCATCGCGTTGAGACATTCGCGGGTGTCGTCGAGGATCACGAGAAACTTGCGCATGGCATTTCCTGTTCGGGTCCGGTCGGGGTCCTGTCCGGGCTTCATTCGGCCGGAGTGTGGCCCAGCATGGGGCGGTGTACAACGGGGCGGCGCAGCGGCGGGTCGGGGCGCAGCCGCGGCTTCGGTTCGGGCCGGGTCAGCGGCGGCTCGATGCGGGCCGCGACCGGCGCGCGGGGCACCGGGCGGGCCTTGGCGCGCACCGGCACGCGCAGCGCCGACAGCAGCAGCCGTCCCACCCGCTCGCCCACGAGGATCAGGATCTGCCCGGCCACCAGAAAGATCAGCGCCGCCGCACCGATGGCGAGGTCCGACAGCCGCACCAGCGCCCGAAAGGCCCGGCTCTTGCCCAGGATGTCGAGCATCGCGCGGGTGTCGGGCCCGGCGGCGTCCGACACCCGCGCCAGCCGCCGCGCATCGGCGGCGTCGTCGACATGCTCCAGCATCAGCACCGCATCGGTGAGAGAGGTGTTCGCGGCCACCCGGCCCAGATCCGACGCAAGCTCGCCCACCCGCGCCAGCTTGGCCTGGTCGGCCACCTCGTCCAACCCGACCCGGCCCAGCGCCAGATCGTCGAGCCGGTCGGGCCTGAACCCGACATCCGACAGGCGCCGCAATTCCCCGGCGAACCGGTCGGAGAGCCGCCCCATGCGCCGCGCCAGCCGCAGCGCGGTGGCCCCGACCTTCACGGTGGCGCTGGTACCGCCGGAGGCCAGAACGAGGCCGGTCGCGCCGAGCCCCACGCCCGCCAGCGCCACCTCGATCCGGTCGATCTCCTCGCCCGCGATGGCGGCCTGACCGGCGCGGCGCAGCGCGTTGAGATCGCCAAGCGGCGTCATTTCGACCGTGATGCCGCACATCGCCATGAGCGCGACGCGCGGGCAGGCGGTGATGTCGGCGGCGCAGACCGCGCAATCGCGCGCCGCCGCCAGCGCGCCGGTCTCGCGCATCTCCAGCGCCTGCATCCGGCCCAGAAGCGCGGGCGAGGGCGCCATGCCGTGCCGCGCCCCCGTGGCCGCCACCATGCGCATCGCGTCGAGATCCTCGGCCAGAAGCGCCCGGTCCATCTCGGCCATGTACCATTCGGGCGTCACCTCGCGCGCCAATGCGGCGCGCAGCTCCAGCGCCAAGGCCTCCGTGCCGCGCTCCAGATAGGGCGCGGCAAAGGGGTTCTGCGACAACAGCAGTGCCAGCGCCGCGGCGCTCAGCGCGAAGGGCAGGAACGCCAGCAGCCGGTCGAGAGCGCGCCAGAGCCGCATCTCAGCCCGCCGTCGCCGCCCAGTCCCAGTACATCTCGCGCACGCGTTTCGTGACCGGGCCGATGGGATAGGCCGTGTCGTCGAAGGCGGTCACGGGCGTCACCTTGTGCATGTTGCCGGACAGGAACACCTCGTCGGCGGCGTGCACGTCCTCGAAGGACATGGTGATCTCATGCACCTTCACGCCGTCGGCGCGCAGGTTGGCGATGTGGCGCGCGCGGGTGATGCCGGCGAGGAAGGTGCCGTTGGGGATCGGCGTGAACACCTCGCCATCCTTGACGATGAAGACGTTGGAACTGGCGCTTTCGGCGACGTTGCCGAGCGCGTCGGCCACCAGGGCGTTGCCGAACCCCTTGGCGCGCGCCTCCGCGAGCATCCGCGCGTTGTTGGGATAGAGACAGCCCGCCTTGGCGTTGACCACCGCATCCTCCATCACCGGCCTGCGGAACCGGGTGGTGGTGAGCGTGGTCGACGCTTCGGGCGGGGCCAGCGGGATCGTCTCCAGCGCGATGGCAAAGCCTGTGGCGCCCATCTCCGGCAGGATGCCCATCGGCCCGCCATCGAGCGCCCAGTACATCGGGCGGATATAGATCGCGGCATCGCGCGGGCAGGCGGCCAGCCCCTCGCGGACGATGCCGACCATCTCCTGCGCCGACACGGTGGGCGTGATCATCAGCGCCTCGGCCGAGGCGTTGGTGCGGGCGCAGTGCTTGTCGAGATCGGGCGCGAGCCCATGCACGTAGCGCGCCCCGTCGAACACCGTGGTGCCGAGCCATGCGCCGTGATCCGAGGCGCGGATCACCGCGATGTCTCCCTCGTGCCAGCGCCCGTCGTGATAGGTCCGGATATCGGTGCCCGTTGCCATGTTCTGCCTTTCGCGTTGTGCGTGCAGGCTAGGCCTTCGGCGCGGGCCGGTCCAGAACGGGCGCGACCCGTCATTCGCGCGGGGCGACCATCGTTGCCCTCACGCCTCGGCCATGAGCGCTTCGAGATCGAGCCTGTGGTTCACCATCGCCAACCCGCCCCGCGCATCGCGCGGCCAGTCCTCGGGCGCGCGGTCGCGGTAGATCTCGACGCCATTGCCGTCGGGATCGCGGAAATAGACCGCTTCGCTCACACCGTGATCGGCGGCGCCCTCGATCGCGACCCCCGCCGCCACGACGCGGCGCAGCGCCTGCGCCAGCGCCCGCCGGTCGGGATAGAGAAACGCCGTGTGATACAGCCCGGTATGGCCCGGCGGCGGCGGCGGCGCGCCGAGGCTCTCCCACGTGTTGAGACCGATATGGTGGTGATATCCCCCCGCCGAAAGGAACGCCGCGCCGGGGCCGTAGCGCTGGGTCACCTCGAAGCCCAGAACCTCTCCGTAGAAGGCGATGGCGCGGTCGAGATCGGAGACGCGCAGATGCACGTGGCCGATGCGGGTGGTGGACGGGGCGATCCCGGTCATGTGGCTCTCCTTCCGGTGGTCCGAAGGACAGGTTACGCCGCGCCGCGCCCGCGCGGCACTCCCCGCCCGCGCACGGCATCGGTGCAACAGCGCGCGCCGCAGGCCGGCAACTCGCGGTCTCGTGAGTTGAACCTCCCTCACCGGAAGGGGGAAGGGAGGGCCAAGAACAGGCAAGGAGCTTTCATGACCCAGACCCGACGTGCCTTCCTGGCGACCGGTGCCGCCGGCCTCGTCACGCTCGCCGCGCCGGCCATCGCCGCGAGCGATGCCGTGCAGCGCAATGTCTCGGCGTTGCAGAACATCGACTGGCGCGATCATTTCGACGCGCTGGGCCGCGGCATCATCGTCGCCGACACCGGCGCGCGCGCGGTGCATTACTGGGGCGGCGACGGGGAAACCTACCGCCTCTACCCCTCCTCGGTCCCGGTCAGCCCGGAGCTGACCAAGCTCGGCTACACCGAGGTGGTCCGCAAGGTCGACGGCCCGACATGGACGCCGACGCCGTCGATGCGCGAGCGCGATCCGTCGCTGCCGAAAGTGGTGCCCGCCGGGCCCGGCAACCCGCTCGGCACCCACGCGCTCTACCTGTCGTGGCAGTATTACCGCATCCACGGCACCCACGACACGCGCAAGATCGGCCGCCCGTCCTCGGATGGCTGCATCGGGCTCTACAACGAGCACATCGCCAGGCTCTTCGCGCTGGTCGAGGTCGGCACGCAGGTGCGGCTGATCTGATCGCCGCGCGCGCCCTTTGCCCGCGGAGCGGGCGGGGGCGCGTCACGGCGCGCGCAATGCGGGCAATCGACCCTCTCGCGGCACGATCTTGCCGCGCCGGGGCTGACGCGGGGTCGCGGCAGGGGTAGGGGGCGGCATCGCAACTTCAGGAGACCGCCGATGCCCCCCGTTCCGCCCCGCCCTCGCCGCGCTTGCGACCCTGGCCGCGCTGCCCGCCGCCGCCCACACCGCCGCGCCTGACGGTGACCAGCCGATCGAGGTGCGCGCCTTCGTCGCCTCGATGTTCGAGATCGGCGAGCTGACCGGCGACCGCGCGGGCGAATTCCAGTACTGGTACGAAAACCACCTCGACGGGGCCGAGCCGATCGAGGTCGACGGCGCGAAGACGCCCGTTCATTGCAATGAGGACGGCGTCTGCGGCTCCGTGCTCGGCATGGGCAAGGTGGCCTCCTCGGCCTCGATGATGGCGATCCTGCTCGACCCGCGCTTCGACTTCTCCAACGCCTATTTCCTGCTCACCGGCGTCGCCGGCACGCCGCCCCCGCGCGGGACCATCGGCATGGTCAGCTGGGCCAGCCACCTGATCGACTATGATCTCGGCCACCGCTGGGCCGAGGACGAGGTGCCGGCGGGCGATCCGCTGTTCATGCCGCGCAGCGGCTACGAGGATATCCGCCGCTACGAGCTGAACCCGGCGCTGGTCGAGGCCGCCATGGCCGCGAGCGAGGGCGTCGAGCTGGCCGACAGCCAGGAGGCACGCGATTACCGGCTGCGTTATCCCGACGAGGTGGCACAAGGCGCGCCCTTCATCGGCACCGGCACCCACATGACCGGCGACACCTTTTTTCACGGGCCGGGCCTCTCGGAGGAGGCGCAGTACATGGCCGAGCTTTACGAGGCCGCCGATTACGTCATCACCGAAATGGAGGCCGCCGCCATCACCCAGGTGATCGACCGGCTGCACGGCACCGACCGGATCCTGAGCCTGCGCGGCGCGGTGAACTTCGACCAGGGCCACCCGGACGAGACCACGCTGGAGCATCTCGACCCGGCGCCGGGCGAAACCGCCGGCGGCTTCGACGAGACGCTGGTGAACATCGAGCGGGTCGGCGCGGCGCTGATCGCGCAGATCACCGGTGACTGGGACAGCTGGAAGGACGGCGTGCCGTCCGAATGATGCGACACCCCCCGGCGCCGCGCTGCGCGGTGGCCGGGGGGGGTTGCGTATTTGCGGAATGGTGAATGGGGGCAGGGGCGCGAAAGGCCCCCCGCATCTCAGCGCAGAAGACCCATGAGCTCGGAGGTCTTCGACACGATCGGATCGGCGATGGCGCGGGCGCGCTCGGCACCGCGCGCCATGATCCGGTCGATCTCGGCCGGGTCGTCCATCAGCCGCGCCATCTCCGACGAGATCGGCGCCAGCTTTTCCACCGCCAGATCGGCGAGCGCGGGCTTGAACTGGCCCCAGCCGGCGCCGCCATGCTCGGCGATCACCTGCTCGGCAGACATCCCCGACAGGCCGGCATAGATGTCGACGAGGTTCTTGGCCTCGGGCCGGTCCTTGAGACCGTCGAGGCTCTCGGGCAGCGGCGCGGGGTCGGTGCGGGCCTTCTTGAACTTCTTGGCGATGGTGTCGGCATCGTCGGTCATGTTGATCCGCTCCATGTCCGATTCGCCGGACTTGGACATCTTCTTGGTGCCGTCGCGCAGGTTCATCACCCGCATCGCCGGCCCCTCAATCACCGGGGTGGTGAGCGGAAAGAAATCGACGCCGTAATCATGGTTGAACTTGGCCGCGATGTCGCGGGTCAGCTCCACGTGCTGCTTCTGGTCGTCGCCCACCGGCACATGCGTGGCGTGATAGGCGAGGATGTCGGCGGCCATCAGAGAGGGGTAGGCGTAAAGCCCGAGGCTCTGCTTTTCGGCGTTCTTGCCCGCCTTTTCCTTGAACTGGGTCATCCGGTTCATCCAGCCGACCCGCGCCACGCAGTTGAACAGCCAGCCCAGCTCGGCATGGGCCGACACGCGGGACTGGTTGAACAGGATGGATTTTTCCGGGTCGATGCCGGAGGCGAGATAGCCCGCCGCCACCTCGCGGGTGGCGCGCTTGAGCTCCTCGGGGTCCTGCCAGACGGTGATGGCGTGCAGGTCCACGACGCAGAAGATCGTTTCGAAATCGCCGCCCTGCATCTCGACGAAGCGCTTGATCGCGCCCAGATAGTTGCCGAGCGTAAGGCCGCCCGAGGGCTTGATGCCGGAAAAGACGCGGGGGGCGAAGGTCGCTTCGGTCATGGCGTTGTCCTGCTGGAAACCGGGTGGCATTCCGATTAGCCATGCCCCCTGCCGAGGTCAACCGAAGGGACAGCGCGATGCGACCGCAAGGATTCTACCCAAGACCCGATCCGAATCACGCGCCCGTCGAAGGGCCGTTCGGCACGCTGCCGCCGATGATCGTGGTGCTGGCGCTCGTGATGGGCGGGATCGAGGCGGCGCTGTCGCTCGGTGCCACGGGGCTCATCGGCGGGCCGCAGGCGATCGGCTGGCGGATCGGCGCGATCGAAGGCTTCGGCTTCGCGCCCGCCGTGCTCGACCGGCTGGTCGTCGGCTGGGACTGGGGGCTCGCCGCGCGGCTGCTGAGCTATCCTTTCGTGCATATCAGCGTCACCCACGCGCTCTTCGCCGTGGCGCTTTTGCTGGCGCTGGGCAAATTCGTGGGCGAGGTGCTGCACCCGGTCGCTCTGGGCGTGATGCTGGTCGCGACCACGCTGGTCGGGGCGCTGGCCTTCGGGTTCTTCGTTTCGACCAACTACCCGCTGATCGGCGCCTACCCGGCGGTCTACGGGCTGATCGGCGGGTTTACCTACCTGATGTGGTTGCAACTCGGGCGCGCCGGGTCGAACCGGCTCGCGGCGTTCCGGCTGATCGGGGTGCTTCTGGCGCTGCAGCTCGTCTTCGGGCTGATGTTCGGCGCCGACCCCGCATGGGTGGCCGACGCCGCGGGCTTCGTGACCGGGCTGGTGCTGTCGCCGCTGCTCGCGCCCGGCGGCACCCGGGCCTTTCTCGCCCGGATGCGCGCGCGCTAGCGGCGCACCGCGCGGCGGAACTCCGACAGGCGGAACGCGCCGAGGATTTGGCCGAAGCCGAAATAACCGGCGATGCCGATCGCCACGAGCAAGGCAAGCGCGAGGTAGCGCACCGACGGCGTGGCGAGGAACGGGCCGAGCAACGCGGCGCAGCCCAGAAGCAGCGCGCCCATCAGCGCCGAGGCGCCGCAGATCCGCCACAACCGGCGGCGAAACCGGTCGTCCCACGCGGCGGCCGCGCCCATCGCGCGCGAGCCGCGCCACAAGAGCCAGACCATCGCCCAGCCCGCCAGCGTCGTGCCGAAGGCCGCCGCGATGAAACCTATGAACGGCGCGAGCCCGATCGCCACGGCGGCGTTCACCACCATCGCCACGAGGGCATAGCGAAACGGGCTGCGCGTGTCCTCGCGCGCGAAGAACAGCGGCTGCAGCGATTTCTGCAGCACGAAGGCCGGAAGGCCGAGGCCGTAGACCGCCACGGCGAGCGCCGTTGCCATGGTGTCGTCGGTCGAAAACGCGCCGCGTTCGAACAGCACCGACACCAGGGGCACCGGGATCACCACCAGCGCCACGGCGGCGGGGATGGTGAGCGCGAGGCTCATCTCGGCGGCGCGGTTGAAGGCATCGCGCCCGCCCGCCTCGTCGCCCGCGCGCAACCGGCGCGACAGGTCGGGCAAAAGCACCACGCCGACGGCGATGCCGACCACGCCGAGCGGCAGCTGGTAGAGCCGGTCGGCATAGTTGAGCCACGCCACCGCCCCGTCGAAGAAGCTCGCCACCTGCCGGCCCACCAGCAGGTTGATCTGCACCACGCCGCCCGCCAGCGCCGCGGGCGCGGCGATCACGGCAAGCTTCTTCAGCTCCGGCGTGAGCCGGGGTCGCATCGGGCGCAGGTGAAACCCCGCCCGCCGGGCCGCGATCCAGACCAGCCCGAGCTGCAGCACCCCCGCCAGCGGCACCGCCCAGGCAAGGGCCCGGCCGACCCGAAGCTCCGGCGCATCGCCAAGACCGGTCCCGGGGGCAAGGGCCGCGGCGATCAGCACGGTGGCGATGAACACCACGTTGAGCAGCACAGGCGCCGCCGCGGCGGCGACGAAGCGGCCGGTGGCATTGAGCACGCCGGAGACCAGCGCGCCGAGCGAGATGAACAGGATGTAGGGAAAGGCGATCCGGCCATAGGCCACGGCGAGCGGAAAGCGTTCGTCCTCGGCGAAGCCCGACGCCATCAAGAGCACCAGGCCGGGCATCGCGACGATGCCGATCACGGTGAAGACGGTGAGCAGGAACGCCATGCCCGCAAAGGCCTCCTGCGCGAAGCGCTCGGGGTCTTCGCCCGCTTCGAGCTTTTTCGAGAACATCGGCACGAAGGCCATGTTGAACGCGCCCTCGGCGAAGAAGCGGCGGAACATGTTGGGCAGCGAAAAGGCCACGAGAAAGGCCTCGGCCACCGGGCCCGCGCCGAGATAGCCCGCGATCATGATGTCGCGCGCGAAGCCGAAGACGCGGGAAAGAAGGGTCCAGATGCCGACGGTGAGAAAGCCCCGCACGAGGCGGATGGGCTTCAAGACACGGCCCTCCGCGCCCCGGCTTCGATGGCATCGCGCAACCGGCGCTCCAGCGCGCGCTGCTTGGTCTCAGAATGGTATTTCAATCCGAACATGTCCTTGACGTAGAAGGTGTCGACCGCCTGCTCCCCATAGGTCGCGATCACGGCGGAGGAAATATAGACATTGGCCACCGCCAGCGTCCGGGTCAGGTCGTAGAGCAGCCCGGGCCGGTCGCGGGTGTCGACCTCGATGATCGTGTAGATCTCCGAGCCGTCATTGTCGAAGGAGATCGAGGTGGGCACGCGGAAGGCGCGCTCGCGCTTGCGGATCTTGTCGCGGTCCTTGATCGCGTCGCGCGCCACCACCTCGCCGCGCAGCGTCTTGCCGATCATCTGTTCGAGCCGGGGCAGGCGGGCTTCCTCGAAGGGGTGGCCCTCGGCGTCCTGCACCCAGAACACCGAGGTGCACAGCCCGTCCTTGGCGGTGTAGGTGCGCGCGTCGACGATGTTGGCCCCGACCAGCGCCAGCGCGCCGGTGAGCCGCGAGAACAGCCCCGGATGATCGGTGGTCGCAAAGCTCACCCGCGTCGCGTCGCGATCGGCGTCGGGCATGAGATCGATGCGGATCTCGTCGGGGCCGAGTCCGCGCAGAAGATGCGCGAAGGTCACGTGGCTGTCGAGCGGCAGCCCCTGCCAATAGGGGCCGTAATGGCGCGCGGTCTCGGCCCGCAGCTCCTCCTTCGGCCAGCCCGACAGCGCCGCGCGCAGCACGCGCTTGGCCTCGGTTTCGCGGGCGCCGCGGTTGAGATCCTCGAGCCCGGTGGCCAGCGCCTCCTCGGTCGCGGTGTACAGGCTGCGCAGCAGCATCGCCTTCCAGTTGTTCCACGTGCCGGGCCCGACGCCGCGGATGTCGCAGACCGTGAGCACGCACAGAAGATCGAGCCGTTCCTTGGTCTTCACCGCGCGGGCAAAGCCGCGCACCGTGCGCGGCTCGGCGATGTCGCGCTTTTGCGCCATGTCCGACATCAGCAGATGATGCCGCACCAGCCATTCGACGGTTTCGGCTTCCTTGCGATTGAGCCCCAGCCGCGGCGCCACGCGTCGGGCGATCTGCGCGCCGAGCACCGAATGATCCTCGTCGCGGCCCTTGCCGATGTCGTGCAGGAGCAGCGCCACGTAGAGCACGCGGCGGTTCACCCCGGCATCGAGAATGCCCGAGGCCACCGGCAGCTCCTCGACCAGCTCGCCGCGCTCGATCTGCGCCAGCGTGGAGATGCATTGAATGGTGTGCTCGTCCACCGTGTAGTGGTGGTACATGTTGAACTGCATCATCGCGACGATCGGCGCGAATTCCGGCAGGAAGGCCGCGAGCACGCCCAGCTCGTTCATCCGGCGCAGCGCGCGCTCGGGGTTGCCGCGCTTGACCATCAATCCGAGAAACAGCCGGTTCGCCTCCCGGTCCTCGCGCAGCCGCGCGTCGATCAGATGCAGGTTGGCCGAGACCAGCCGCATCGCGTCGGGGTGCAGCAGATGGCCGGTGCGCAGGCTTTCGTCGAAGATTCGCAAGAGGTTCACCGGCTCGGCGAGAAAGGCCGTCTCGTCGGCCACGTCGAGCCGGTTGTGCACGATCCGGTAGGGCGGGCGGGCCCGCTTGCGCCGCGCCAGAAGCCGGGTGAGCATCGGCTCGGATTTCAGATGCGTGGCCTCCTGCGCGGTCAGGAAGATGCGCGTCAGCTCGCCGACGCGGGTCGCGTGGCGGAAATAATCCTGCATGAAATGTTCGACCGCGCGCCGCCCGCCGCCATCGACATAGCCCATGCGCTCGGCCACCTCGACCTGCATGTCGAAGGTGAGCTGATCCATCGCGCGGTTGGTGATCATGTGCAGGTGGCAGCGCACCGCCCAGAGGAAATCCTCGGCCCGGACGAACTCGCCGTATTCGTCCTCGGTGAAGACGCCCTGGCCGACCAGCTCGGCGGCGTCCTGCACGCCGTAGACGTATTTGCCGATCCAGTAGAGCGATTGCAGGTCGCGCAGGCCGCCCTTGCCTTCCTTGACATTGGGCTCGACGACATAGCGCTGGCCGCCCTGCTTGAGATGGCGCGCGTCGCGCTCCGCGAGCTTGGCGGCGATGAATTCGGGCGCGGTGGAGCGGAACAGCTCGGTCCAGAGCCGGTCGCGCAGGCTGGCGGCCAGCGCCGGGTCCCCCGCGAGACGGCGGCATTCCACGAGGCTGGTGCGGATCGTGAAATCCTCCTTTGCCAGCCGCAGGCAATCCTTCACGGTGCGGCTGGCATGGCCGATCTTCAGCTTCAGGTCCCACAGCATGTAGAGCATCGATTCGATGACGCTCTCGGCCCAGGGGGTGATCTTCCACGGCGTCAGGAACAGCAGGTCGACATCCGAATGCGGCGCCATCTCGCCGCGGCCGTAGCCGCCGACCCCCAGGAGCGACAGCCGCTCGCCCTCGGTCGGGTTGTTGAGCGGGTGCAGCCCGCGCGCGACCTCGAAGCAGGCAGTGACGATCCGGTCGGTCAGCCAGGCATGGGCGCGGGTCACCGGGCGGGCCGCGAAGGGCCGGTTGGCAAAGGCGTCGGCGATCGCCGCGCGCCCGGCGCGGCGCGCCTCGGCCAGCACCGTCACGGTGGCCCGGCGCGCTTCCATCGGGCCATCGGCGGCGGCCAGCGCCTGGGCCAGCGCGGCGGTCACCGACACGGCGTCGAATATGTCGCGCGCCGGAAGGATCAGATCCTCCGGCGCGTCGGTCGTCTCGGGCTTCTCGTGGAGCGGGGCGTCAGAACCCGGCGCGGCCGAAGCTTGTGGGAGCAGGGTCAAGGATAACCACCTGGTTGTTGCGGATCGTGGCGACCGCGAGGCCGCGCTGGTTGGTGCCGTTGGACAGCAGCCGGAAGATCCCCGAGGTGCCCTTGAAACCCTGGCTCTGGACCAGTGCGTTGCGGGTCAGCGCGTCGGCGCGGCCCGAGGCGGCCAGCGCGCCGATCGCGGCGATGCCGTCATAGGCCAGGCCGGCGAGCGGATGGGGGTCGGCGCCGTAGCTTGCGGCATAGCGCTGTTCGAAGGCGTTGGAGCGGCCCGTGTCGGGCACCGCGAAGATGCCGTTCTGCAGCCCCGGCAGGGCCAGCGCCTGCGGCGCCGCGTCCCAGCGGGTAAGCCCCATCATCCGCGCCTGCTGCGGGGTGATGCCCGCCTCGTTGAGCGCGGTGGCGAGAATCGGCAGGTCGGCATTGACCCCGGCGGTGGTGAAGACGCCGGTGGCGCCGGTGCCGCGCACCGTGTCGGCCACGCGCGGCGCGGCGGATTGCACGCCCGCCTGGCTCAGCTCATAGGCCTCGGTCCCGGCGACGGCGCCGCCCGAACGGTTGACGGCGTTGACGATCGCATCCCGACCGACCGCGCCCTGCAGGTCGTTGCCATAGGCCACGACATAGCGCTGGATGCCGTTGCGCATGCCGTATTGCACCAGCCGGTCGGCGGTGTTGGCAAAGGTCGGCCCGAGAATGAAGACGTTGCCGCCCGCGATGGTCGGGTTGTTCGAAAAGGCCAGCACGTTGACGCCCTGGCTCGCCGCGGCGACGCCGGCGGCGTTGGCGGCCTCGGCATAGAGCGGGCCAAGAATGACCTGCGCGCCTTCGGCGACGGCGGTGGTCGCGGCCTGCGCGGCGCGCGACGGCTCGCCCGCGGTCGGGTAGACCGTCATGTCGATCTCCACGTCGCCGAGATCGGCGATGGCGAGACGGGCGGCGTTTTCGAGATTGCGGGCCAGCAGCTGGTCGGCGCCCGATGAGGAGCCCGCGGGCACCAGCAGCGCCACCTTCACCGGCGCGCCGGGGGTGACACGCTGCGCCTCCGAAACCGGGCCGGTGGCCACCATCGGCTGGCAGGCGGCGAGCCACAGCATGGAGAACAGGGCAAGAAGTCGGGCCGCGGCCTTGCGGGGCTGCGTCAAACGGGCGAACATGGGCATCACTTTCTCCGGCACGGGCGCGGGGCGGGTTCGCGACCAATCATAATCCGGGGCGGGCGGGGGTCCAGTGACGAATTTCGAAACGAAACCGGTCGCGCCGGGGTTGCATTTCGTGGCCACGCCGATCGGCACGGCGCGCGACATCACGCTGCGCGCGCTCGACCTCCTGGCAAGCGCCGACGCGCTGGCCGCGGAGGACACGCGCACGCTGCGCAAGCTCATGGAAATCCACGGCGTTCCGCTGAACGGGCGGCCGCTTCTGGCCTATCACGACCATTCGGGCGCGCATGACCGCGATCGCATCCTCGCGGTGCTCGGGCGGGGCGGCTCGGTCGCCTATGTCTCCGAGGCGGGCACGCCGCTTGTCGCCGATCCCGGCTATGCGCTGGGCCGCGCCGCGATCGCCGCGGGCCACAAGGTGCTGGCCGCGCCCGGTGCCTCCGCCGTGCTGGCGGCGCTGGCGGTGTCGGGGCTGCCCACCGACCGCTTTGCCTTTGCCGGGTTCCTGCCGCCCGCCAGAACCCAGCGCGAAACCGAGATCGCCGCGCTCAGGTCGCTGCCGTTCACGCTGGTGCTCTACGAAAGCCCCAAGCGCGTTCATGAATTGTTAGGCTCCTTGCGCGATGTTCTGGGAGGGGAACGACCGGTGACGCTGTGCCGCGAGCTGACCAAGCGGTTCGAGGAGGTGATCCGCGGCACGGCGTCAGAGGTTTGCGCGGCGATCGACGGGCGCACGCTCAAGGGCGAGATCGTCGTTCTCGTCGGCCGCGCCGAAACCGAGGAGGTGACCGGCGACGACCTGGAAAGCGCGCTGCGCGACGCGATGCGCACCATGCGCGTGAAGGATGCGGCCACGGCTGTGGCGGGCGCGTTGGGCCTCCCGCGGCGCGAGGTCTATCAAGCCGCCCTGGCGTTGGAAAAGAGGCCGGACGATGCAGATGGAGATGACATTTGAGGACGACGATCCGCTGACGGCGCGGCGCGCGAAACCGCGCAAGCCGACGGTGAAGCCATCCGGGAGCGCCCGGCAAACGGGCCTCGACCTTGCCCGGGGAGCGGGGCCGCCGGTGCCGGGCCGTGCCGTCGCATCGGCGGGATCCACGACCGGCGGTGTCGTCCGACCGCCCCTTGGTTCTCCGCCCTCCGGCGCTTCGTTGTCCGATCCTTTGCCGTCCGGCCCTGCCGCTCCGGCCCGCGTCGAACGGGGCCGCCGGGGGTATTTGACCGGTCTCGCCGCCGAGGACAGCGTTGCCCGCCATTATGCGCGCAAGGGGCGGGTGATCGAGGCCCGCCGCTGGCGGGGGCCGGGGGGCGAGATCGACATGATCCTGCGCGAAGGCGCGCGGCTCGTCTTCGTCGAGGTCAAGGCCAGCCGCAGCTTCGACGCCGCCATCTGCCGTCTCACCCGCCGTCAGATCGACCGGATCTGCCGCTCCGCCGAGGCCTATTGCGGCGCCGCGCCGGACGGGCTGCTGACCGAGATGCGCTTTGACCTCGCGCTCGTGGATGCGCGCGGCGCGGTGCGGGTGATCGAAAACGCCTTCGACGCGGGCTGAACCGGCGCGGCGGCTGTGCATCCGGGCGCAGGCGGCGCGCATTGCGGCGGCGGCGCAGTTGCGGCATGGATCGGGAACCGCGTCCCAAGCGAAAGAACGCCGCCATGTCCAAACCTCTCAAGGTCGCCCTCCAGATGGATCCGATCGGCGCCGTCGATATCGACGGCGACACCACCTTCCGCATCGGGGAGGAAGCGCAGGCGCGCGGTCACGAGCTGTTCTACTACACCCCCGACCGGCTCGCCTTTCAGGAGGGGCGGGTGACGGCGCGCGGCTGGCCGCTGGAGCTGCGCCGCGAGAAGGGCAACCATTTCAGCCTCGGCGAGGAACGCGAGGTGGACCTGTCGGACTTCGACGTGGTCTGGCTGCGCCAGGACCCGCCCTTCGACATGGGCTATATCACCACCACGCATCTTCTGGACATGATCCACCCCGATACGCTGGTGGTGAACGACCCGTTCTGGGTCCGCAACTACCCCGAGAAGCTGCTGGTCCTGACCTTCCCCGATCTCACCCCGCCCACCGCCATTGCCCGCGATCTGGCGACGCTGCGGTCGTTCCGCGACAAGCACGGCGACATCATCCTCAAGCCGCTTTATGGCAATGGCGGCGCGGGGGTGTTCAAGCTGCATTCACAGGACGGCAATCTCGCCTCATTGCACGAGATGTTCACCGGCATCAGCCGCGAGCCGCTGATCGTGCAGAAATTCCTGCCCGACGTGACAAAGGGCGACAAGCGGATACTTCTGGTCGATGGCGAACCGGTCGGCGCAATCAACCGGGTGCCGGCCAAGGGCGAGACCCGGTCGAACATGCATGTCGGCGGTCGGCCCGAAAAGGTCGAGCTGACCGCGCGCGACCGAGAGATCTGCGCCGCGATCGGCCCGCTGCTGCGCGAAAAGGGCCAGATCCTCGTCGGCATCGACGTGATCGGCAACTGGCTGACCGAGATCAACGTGACCTCGCCCACCGGCATCCAGGAGCTGGAGCGCTTTGATGGCATCAACGTCGCGGCAAGGATCTGGGAGGCGATCGAGGAGAAACGCTAGGCCTCTCGTCCGAGTGCGAGGCGGTAGCCCACCGCTTCGGCCACGTGCGGGCGGCGGACAATCTCCGATCCGTCGAGATCGGCGATGGTCCGCGCCACCCGCAGCACCCGGTGATAGCCGCGCGCCGAGAGACTGAACCGTTCGGCCACGCGCAGCAGCAGATCGCGCCCCTCGGCATCGGGGGCCGCGATCTCTTCGAGCCGCCGCCCTTCCGCATCGGCGTTGACCCGCGCCGCCGACCCCTCGAAGCGGGCCGCCTGGATCTCGCGCGCCGCCGCGACCCGGATCGCGACCTCTGCCGATCCTTCGGGCGGCTCCGGCAGGTCGAGATCGGTGAAGCCGACGGGCGGCACCTCGACCCGCAGGTCGATGCGGTCCATCAGCGGGCCGGAAATCCGCCCGAGATACTCCTCGCCGCAGCCCGGCGCGCGGGCGCAGGCGCGGCCGGGATCGGCCAGCTGACCGCAGCGGCACGGGTTCGCGGCGGCGATCAGCAGGAACCGGCAGGGATAGCGCAGATGCGCGTTGGCACGCGCGACGACGACCTCGCCGGTCTCGATCGGCTGGCGCAGGGTTTCCAGTACGGCGCGCGAAAACTCGGGCAATTCGTCGAGAAACAGCACGCCGTTATGCGCAAGGCTGATTTCGCCGGGCTTGGCGCCGCGCCCGCCGCCCGCGATGGCGGCGATCGAGGCCGTGTGATGAGGCTCCCGGAACGGGCGCGCACGGCTGATCCCGCCCTCGGTCAAGAGCCCAGAAACCGAGTGCACCATCGAGGTTTCCAACGCCTCGACCGGCGAAAGCGGCGGCAGCAGGCCCGGCAACCGGGCCGCCAGCATCGATTTGCCCGAGCCGGGCGGTCCGACCAGCAGCAGATGGTGCCGTCCGGCGGCGGCGATTTCCAGCGCCCGCTTGGCGCGCTCCTGCCCCTTCACGTCGCGCAGGTCGCGGGGCTGCGCCGAGGGCGCGGCCAACCCGGCCTGCGCGGGGGCAAGCGGCTGCTGGCCGGTCAAATGCCGGATCGCGCGGGCCAGCGTCGGCGCCGCGATCACTTCCACCGCCTCGACCCAAGCGGCCTCGGCGCCGCAGGCGGCGGGGCAGAGCAGGCGGCGGTCCTCCTCGGCGGCGGCCATCGCGGCGGGCAGCGCGCCGATCACCGGCACAAGGTCGCCCGACAGCGACAGCTCGCCCAGGCTGACCGTGGCCGCGACCTCCTCTTCGGGCAGCACCTCGATCGCCGCGAGCAGCGCCAGCGCGATCGGCAGGTCGAAATGCGACCCCTCCTTGGGCAGATCGGCGGGCGACATGTTGATCGTCACCCGTTTCGAGGGCAGCGCGATGGAGAGCGCCGACAGCGCCGCGCGCACCCGTTCGCGCGCCTCGCTCACCGCCTTGTCGGGCAGGCCGACGATGCTGAAGCCGGGCATCCCGGCGGTCACGGCGCATTGCACCTCGACCAGCCGCGCCTCGACCCCTTCGAAGGCCACCGTGTAGGCCCGCGCCACCATGCTGATGCCCTCCCGCCTGTGCATGCTGGCCGGGCAGAGGTTGAGGAAGGGTTAACTGGGCTCAGGGCCGCTCGTTGATCCCGGCGGCGCGCCAGCCCTCATCGTCGCGCGTGATCCGGGTCAGCGACAGCGGCTCGATCCTGTGGCCGAAGGCCTCGTGCGCGGTGCAGCCCAGCGCGCGTTGAAGTTGCGTGAGGATCACCCCGAAATGCGCCACCACGATCAGGTCGCCGCCGGTCCAGAGCCGGTCGATGGCCGCGTCGCAGCGCCCGCGCAGCGCGTTCCAGCTTTCGCCGCCGGGCGGCGCGATGTCGCCGGGCCGGTCCCAGAAGGCACGGATGTGATCCGGCGCCTCGGCCTCGATCTCGTCATGCCGTTTCAGTTCCCATTCGCCGAAATGGATCTCGCGCAGATCGGCCTCGTGGGGCAGGCGCGGGCGTTCGCCCGCCAGCGCTTCGGCGGTGCGCACCGCGCGGTCGAGATCCGACGACACCATGGCCGCGCCGGGCAGCCGTGCCGCCAGCCGGGCGATGGCCGCTATGTCCGACAAATCGGCGGGCAGGTCGGACCAGCCGCACATGCCCTTGGCATGGGTCGGGCCGTGCCGGATCAGCCACAGCGTGCTCATGGCATCTCTCCCTTGAGCGCGAAGGGCAGCCCCGCCATCACGCCGATCACCGTGTCGGCCCGCGCGGCGAGGCGGCGGTTGAACCCGCCCTGCGCCGCCCGGAACCGCCGCGCCAGCGCGTTGTCGGGCACGATCCCGGCGCCGACCTCGTTCGAAACGATCACGACCGGGGCGGGGCAGGCGTCGATGGCGTTAAACAGCCGCGCCTCCGCCGCGCCGAGATCGGCCTCGGCCAGCAACAGGTTCGACAGCCACAATGTCGCGCAGTCGATCAGCGCGATATCGCCGCCCCCAAGGCCGGAAATCGCCGAGTCCGGGTCGAGCGGCGCCTCGATCGTGTGCCAGCCGGGCCCGCGCGCGGCGCGGTGCCGCGCGATCTTTTCGCGCATTTCGCTGTCGAAAGCCTGCGCGGTCGCGACGTAAACGCGCCGAAGATCCTCTTTTAATACAAGGCTTTCGGCCATGTCGGACTTGCCCGAGGCGGCGCCGCCTAGAACCAGCGTCAATTTCTGCAAGACCATCGGGGAAACTTTCTGACAGGGCGCGGCGTTAATGGGTCAGCAAGGTGACTAGCAGGCCGCCCGGCCATGGCAAGCGCACCGACCCTCTAATGTCCCGGGGACGATGACATGGCTTTTGACGGATTTGCGGACCAGTCGATGACCCGCAACGCGATGCGGGCAGAACTCCTAGATGCCGAAACGGAACTGCGGCTCGCCTATGCGTGGCGCGACCAGCGTTGCGAGAAATCGCTGCACCGGCTCATCACCGCCTATATGCGGCTCGCCATCTCCATGGCCTCGAAATTCCGCCGGTACGGCGCGCCGATGAACGACCTCATTCAGGAGGCCTCGCTCGGTCTCATGAAGGCGGCCGACAAGTTCGATCCTGACCGGGGCGTGCGGTTTTCCACCTACGCGGTCTGGTGGATCAAGGCGTCGATCCAGGACTACGTGATGCGCAACTGGTCGATGGTGCGGACCGGCTCGACCTCGTCGCAGAAATCACTGTTCTTCAACATGCGCCGCGTGCAGGCCCGGATCGAACGCGAAGCCGCCGCCGAGGGCCGCGAGATGGACGGCGCGACCCTGCGCAAGATGATCGCCAAGGAGGTGGGCGTGCCGCTCGCCGATGTGGAGATGATGGAAGGGCGGCTCTCGGGATCCGATTTCTCGCTCAACGCCACGCAGTCGACCGAGGATGAGGGCCGCGAATGGATCGAGGCGCTGGAGGATGACGGGCTGCAGGCCGCCGAACTCGTGCAGAACAGCCACGACACCGACATGCTGCGCCAATGGCTGTTGACCGCGCTGTCCGGGCTCAACCCCCGCGAGCAGTTCATCGTCCGCGAGCGCAAGCTGCGCGACGACCCGCGCACGCTCGAAAGCCTCGGTGGGGAGCTGGGTCTGTCCAAGGAACGCGTGCGCCAGCTCGAAGCCGCCGCCTTCGGCAAGATGCGCCGCAGCCTCGAAGGCCAATCGCGCGAGGTGCACGGCTTCTTCGGCTGATCGGGCGATTGCCCCCGCTGCCGCGAACCCCTAGGGTCGCCCCGCATTGACCGCGGGGCGCAGCCATGTCGCATATCCTCCTGATCGTCGGCGGCGGCATCGCGGCCTACAAATCGCTGGAATTGATCAGGCAACTGGTCAAGGCGGGCCACGAGGTCACGCCGGTGATGACCCAAAGCGCGGGCCAGTTCGTGACGCCGCTTTCGGTTTCCGCGCTGGCGGGCAAAAAGGTCCACGAGGCGCTGTTCGATCTCACCGCCGAGGCGGAAATGGGGCATATCCAGCTGTCGCGCGTCGCCGATCTCGTCGTCGTGGCCCCGGCCACGGCCGACATGATGGCCAAGATGGCGCAGGGCCGGGCCTCGGATCTCGCCTCGACGCTGCTTCTGGCGACCGACACCCCGGTGATGATCGCGCCGGCCATGAATGTCCGCATGTGGGAGCATCCGGCGACGCAGCGCAACCTCGCCACGCTGAAGGCCGACGGCGTCACGGTGGTCGGGCCCGACGAGGGCGAGATGGCCTGCGGCGAATACGGGCCGGGGCGGATGTCGGAGCCCATGGCCATCCTCGCCGCGATCGAAGCGGCGCTGCGTCCCGTCGATGCGCCGCTCGCCGGGCGGCACGTGCTCGTCACCTCCGGGCCGACGCATGAGCCGATCGACCCGGTGCGCTATATCGCCAATCGCTCCTCCGGGGCGCAAGGAGCCGCGATCGGTGCGGCGCTCCTGCGGCTCGGCGCGCGGGTGACCTTCGTGACCGGCCCGGCCAGCGCCGCGCCGCCCGAAGGCGCAACGGTCGTCGCGGTGGAGACCGCCGCCGAAATGCTTGCTGCCGTCGAGGCGGCCTTGCCCGCCGATGCCGCCATCTTTGCCGCCGCCGTGGCCGATTGGCGGGTCGAGACCGCGCAGGCCCGCAAGATCAAGAAACAGGCCGGGGCGCTGCCCGGCCTGTCGCTGGCCGAAAACCCCGACATCCTCGCCCGCGTGGCGGGCATGGCCGTGGGACGGCCCGGCCTCGTGGTGGGCTTCGCCGCCGAAACCGACGACGTCATCGCCCATGCCACCGCCAAGCGGGCGCGCAAGGGCTGCGACTGGATCGTCGCCAACGACGTCTCTCCCGAAACCGGGATCATGGGCGGGACCGAGAATGCCGTGACCCTGATCACCGAAGACGGGGCCGAGACATGGCCGCGCATGGCCAAGCGCGCGGTGGCCGAACGGCTCGCCGACCGGCTGGCCGCGGCGCTGGCCGCCAAGGACGGGACCGCCTCCGGCGGGCGTATTTAGGGAATGGTGAACATGGGATCGCGCATCGGGGTAAGGCTGTGCTGGACCGAAACGGCGGACCGCAGCCTGCCGCTGCCCGCCTACCAGACGGCGGGGGCGGCCGGGGCCGATCTCGTGGCCAATCTCGATCCGGGGAACCGCGAGGGCGGCCTCCTGCTCGCGCCCGGGGCGCGGGCGCTGGTGCCCACCGGGCTGCGCGTCGCCGTGCCCGAAGGCTATGAGCTGCAGCTCAGGCCGCGTTCGGGGCTGGCGTTGAAGCACGGGATCACCCTGCCCAACAGTCCCGGAACCATCGATAGCGATTATCGCGGGCCGCTCGGCATCATCGTCATGAATGCCGGGCAGGAAAGCTTTGCCGTGACCCATGGCATGCGCATCGCGCAGGCGGTGTTGGCGCCGGTGGTGACGGCGGGGTTCGAACTGGTCGCGGATCTCGACGAGACCGCGCGCGGCACCGGGGGCTTTGGGTCGACCGGAGGCATCGCGTGATCCTCGTCGGTGTCATGGCCGCGACGCTGTGGGGCATCGGTGCGCTCACCGGCGCGCCAAGACAGGCGCGGCTCTACATGATCGGCCTGCTGATGACCGGCGTGATCGCGGGGCACCTATTGCTGCCCGATGGGCATCCGCTGCGCATGGCGACCGGGGGCGAGGCGGCGCTGTGGCTGTTGATCCTCGCGGGCGGGGCGCTGGTCTGGGGCTATGGATGGGGGCTGCGGCGCCTGAAGGCGCGTGCGGCGCCCGCCGACACGCCCGCGCCGCGCAAGGGGTTCTCCGAAACCGAACTGACCCGTTACGCCCGTCACATCACCCTGCGCGAGATCGGCGGACCGGGGCAGGGGGCGCTCCGGCGGGCCAAGGTTCTCGTGGTCGGCGCGGGGGGCCTTGGCTGCCCGGCGCTGACCTATCTCGCGGCCTCGGGCACAGGCACCATCGGCGTGATCGATGACGACACCGTCGATCTGAGCAATCTCGGGCGGCAGGTGCTGTTCGACGAGGCGCAGATCGGCATGCCCAAGGTGCATGCCGCCGCCCAGAAGCTGCGCGCGCAGAACCCGCATGTCGAAATCCGCCCCTATGCGCGGCGGCTCACCGCCGCGATCGCCGAAGAGCTGTTCGCCGATTACGACCTGATCCTCGACGGGACGGACAATTTCGACACGCGCGACATCGTCAACGCCGCCGCCGTCGCCGGGGCCAAACCGCTCGTCGCCGCGGCGCTGACGCAGTGGGAGGGGCAAGTCTCGCTCTACGAACCCGCGCGTGGCACGCCCTGCTGGGCCTGCGTGTTCCCCGAACGGCCCGACGCCGCGCTCATCCCCTCCTGCGCCGAGGCGGGCGTGCTGTCGCCATTGCCGGGCATCGTCGGCGCGATCATGGCCGCCGAGGCGGTCAAGCGGCTGACCGGGGCGGGCGAAACGCTGGCCGGGCGGCTGATGATCCACGACACGCTCTATGCCGAAACCCGGATCATCGGGATCAAGCCGCGCAAGGGCTGCGCGGTCTGCGGCGGGCGGGGGCTGGAAGCGGCGGGCACGGCCCCATAGGTTTCCCGCAAAGGAGACCCGCATGACCAATCCGCTACTGGAGCCTTGGGACACGCCCTTCGGCCTGCCGCCCTATGACCGCATCGAGGACGAGCACTGGATGCCCGCCGCCGAGGCGGTCCTCGCCGAGGCGCGCGAGGCCGTCGAGGCCATCGCCGCCAACCCCGAAGCGCCCACATTCGCCAACACCATCGCCGCGCTGGAAATGTCGGACGAGGGGCTGGGCCGGGTGCTCGGCGCCTTTTACGCCATGGCCGGCGCCGACAGCTCGCCCGCGCGTCAGGCGTTGCAGCGCGATTTTGCGCCGATGCTCTCGGCCCACATGTCATGGGTGATCGGCAACCGGGCGCTGTTCGAGCGGATCGACAGGCTCTGGCAATCGCGCGAGACGCTGAATCTCGGGCCGGAAGAGGCGCGGGTGCTGATGCTGACCCGTCGCCGCTTCGTGCGGGCCGGGGCCGAGCTGGAGGGTGCGCAGGCCGAACGCATGGCCGAGATCCGCGCGCGGCTTTCGGTTCTGGGCACGCAGTTCTCGCAGAACTTGCTGGCCGACGAATCTGACTGGACCATGCCGCTGTCACCAGAAGACCTCGCCGATCTGCCGGCCGGGCTGCGCTCCGCCGCCAAGGCGGCCGGGGGCGAGACCGGGCCGGTGGTCACCCTGTCGCGCTCGCTCGTGGTGCCGTTCCTGCAATATTCGCCGAACCGGGCGCTTCGGAGACAGGCCTTCGAGGCCTGGACCGCGCGCGGCATGAAGGGCGGCGAGACCGACAACCGCGCCATCGCCGCCGAGACGCTGAAGCTGCGGGAGGAGCGCGCGAAGCTCTTGGGGCATGACGACTATGCCTCGTGGAAGCTCGAGACCGAGATGGCGGGCACGCCCGAGGCGGTGCGCGAGTTGCTGCACGCGGTCTGGAGCCCGGCGCGGGCGGCGGCGAACGCGGATGCCGCGATCTACGAGGACATGCTGCACGCGGATGGTCATGAGGGGCCTCTGGAGCCGTGGGACTGGCGCTACTATGCCGAAGCGCGCCGGAAGGCCGAGCACGAGATCGATGACGGCACGCTCAAACCCTATCTGCAGCTCGACCGGATGATCGAAGCGGCGTTTTCCGTCGCCCATCGCCTGTTCGGGATCGAGGCGCGCGAGATCGAGGCGCCGGTCTACCACCCGGACGCGCGCGCCTTCGAGATCACGCGGGGTGGCGCGCATCTCGCCGTTTTCGTCGGCGACTGGTTCGCCCGGCCCTCCAAGCGGTCCGGCGCGTGGTGCACCACGATGCGCGACCAGCACCGCATGGGCGGGCGCGACGTGCGGCCGCTCGTGCTCAATGTCTGCAACTTCGCGAAACCCGATGCGGGCGAGCCCGCGCTTCTGTCCTTCGACGATGCGCGCACGCTGTTTCACGAATTCGGCCATGCGCTGCACCAGATGCTGTCCGACGTGACCTATGAAAGCATCTCGGGCACCTCGGTCGCGCGCGATTTCGTGGAGCTGCCGAGCCAGCTTTTCGAGCACTGGCTCGAAGTCCCCGAGGTGCTGCGCGAATTCGCCACCCATGCCGAAACCGGCGAACCGATGCCCGAGGCGTTGATGGAAAAGATGCTGGCGGCGGCCAATTTCGACCAGGGCTTCGCCACGGTCGAGCAGGCGTCCTCGGCCATCGTCGATCTGGAGTTCCACTGCGGGCCCGCGCCAGCCGACCCGATGCAACGGCAGGCGGAGGTGCTCGAACAGATCGGCATGCCGCGCGCCATCGTCATGCGCCACGCGACACCGCATTTCGCGCATGTCTTTTCGGGTGATGGCTATGCTGCGGGCTATTACAGCTACCTGTGGTCCGAAATGATGGATGCCGACGCCTTCGAAGCGTTCCGCGAGGCGGGCGATCCCTTTGATCCAGGCACGGCGCAAAAGCTTGAAACGCATGTGCTTTCGCGCGGCGGATCGGAGGAGGCGGGCCTGCTCTACGAGCGGTTCCGGGGCACCACCCCGACCGTTGCGGCGCTTTTGAAAGGACGCGGGCTGGCGGCCTGACTTGACGCCGGGAGAAGCGACGATCGGGACGGATTCAGGAACTCCTGTCCGCCCGATCCGTTGAATGGGCAACACGGAACGATTGAAAGGAACGCACGATGAAACTGCTCACCGCAAGCGCTCTCGCCCTCTCCGTCACCGCCACCGGCGCGCTGGCCGAAAGCCACGCCATGGCGGAAACCCCGGCCATGACCAGCGCCGACATGGCCGCCATGCAGGGCGACCTGATCCGCAGCCGCGACATCACCGGTGGCGCGATCTACACCCTGAACGAGGCCGATGACGAAGGCTGGGACACCGTCGGCGCCTATGACGAGCTTGGCGCGGACTGGAACGAGATCGGCGAGATCGAAGATGTCGTCCTGTCGCGCGACGGCCAGATGATCGGCGTCGTGGCCGAGGTCGGCGGCTTTCTCGACATCGCCGACAAGCACGTGATGCTGCCCACCGGCGACGTGCGCCTCGTGGCGGTCGACGACAAGACCTATGCGATCGTCACCCGCCTGAGCGAGGAAGAGCTGGAATCGCTCGAAGGTGTGGACGAAGGCTTCTGGAACTGATCCCGAGCGGATCGGCATCCTGAACCGGGAAAGGGGGGCGCGGTGATCCGCGCCCCCCTTTTTTCGTGTCGCGGCAAGAGCGCGGTTCAGCTGGCCTTGCGGTGCGCCTCGGCGGCTTCGGAGATGTGGTGCATCTCGTCGGCGAGCGCGCCTTCGATCGACAGACCCTCGCCGGGGACGGCGCCGGGATCCTCCTCGTCGGCGATCATGTGGCTGCGGTCGCGGACATAGTCGCGCAGCTCGTCGCCCGCCGGGCCGTCGAGCGCGGCCACGAGCCGGGCCAGCACCTTGCGCTGCGCCAGCAGGCGGCCTTCGAGCGTTTCAAGCGTGATGGACATGGACATCCTTTCTGCGATGGCTGTGATGCTGGGGCCAACGTAGCATGTGCGGGCGCCGTTCCGGCCAAGACGCGCGCGTGCTCAGACCGGGTCCTTGTGGATGATCACGTCGGCATGCGGATACCGCGCGAGAATCGCGCGCTTGAGCGCCGCGCCGATCGCATGCGCCTCGTGCAGGCTTTGCCCGCCATCGAGCTCCACATGCAGGTTCACGAAGACCCGGCTCCCCGAACGGCGGGTGCGCAGATCGTGATGGCCGCGCACCTTTGGAAAATCGCGCGCGATGGTCTCGATCCCCGCGACCATGTCGTCATCCACCGCCCGGTCCATCAGCGCGTCCCACGCTCCGCGCCCGATTTTGAGCGCGCCGCCCGCCATCAGGAGCGCCGCGCCGATCGCCACCACCGGATCGATCCAGTTCAACCCGTAGCGGCGCGAGGCCCACAGTGCCCCGATCGCGCCCAGCGCCGGCACCAGGTCGCCGATGTAATGCAGAGAATCCGCCGCCACGACCCGGTTGCCGGTGGCCCGCGCCACATGGCGCTGCCAGCCCACCAGCGCGAGGGTGAGCGCGATCGACAGGCCCATCACCGCGATGCCCGCGCCCTGCTGGGTCGGGACCATCTCGGCGGGGTGGGCCAGACGCTGCGCCCCCGCGCCGCCGATCAGCGCCGCCGAGGCGAGGATGAAAAGGCACTGCCCCAGCGCCGCGAGATCCTCGGCGGCGCTGTGGCCGAAAGCGTGGTCGTCATCGGCGGGCCGGGCGGCATAGGCGATGGCGGCGAGCGCGCCGAGCGACATCGCGAGATCGAGCGCCGAATCCGCCAGCGTCGCCGCGACCGACAGCGCGCCGGTCTGGAACAGCGCCCAGAGCTTGGCCGCGATCAGCAGCAGCGCCACCGAAACGGAGGCCACCCCGGCCGAGAGGTTCAGCCGGTCGTCATGCCCGCGCGCGGCCATGCGATCAGTCCCGGATCTCGTCGGGCGCCACGCCCCAGATCAGCGATTTCGGGGCCCAGCCCTTGTAGCCGCCGGCGGTGAGGCGGCACCATTCGGGCTCGCATTCGCCCAACCGCGCCACCACGCCGCCTTCGAGCTGCGCGACGATGCTGGCCTCCGCGTTCGGACGGGCGCGCAGCGGCAGCATCTCGGCATCGGCGATCACGGTGCGCACCCCCGACAGCATCGCGTAATGCATCCATCCGCCGACACCTTCGCGGTCGGTGACCCGGCGCCAATGACCGTATTCGGCGGTCACCTGCAGCGGCATGTCGCGGCGCAGGAACACCCAGTCGATCCGGTGCGACAGCGACGGGCCGCGCCGCACGTTGCCGCGCCCGGTCGACAGCGACACGAAGCGCGGCAGCGGCAGGTTCGTTTCCGGGCCACGTGCGGGGCCTGCGGGAATCGCGATTTCGCCGGGGGCGGTCGGCGCGGGCGGGATCGCGGGGGCCGGAGCCTCGGATTCTGGAGTGGGAGCGGGGGCAGGGGCGGACGGGCGGAGCCGCGGGCGGGCCGGGTCCGTCTCCTGTGCGAGCAGCGGTTGCGCGGCAAAGGCCAGCAGCAATGTCACGATATGTCCGAAATGCGTCATCCGCGCCCTGTTCGTCTGGTCCCGATGCCGGGGCCCGTGGCCCGAAAGGGGCGCGTGTCGCGCAGCACCCGGTCCCGGCACAGTGTCATGAAGCCATGGGCGGGAAAAGCGCAAGGGCGCAGCCGGGTAAAGAAGCGCCCGGCCCTGTGATCGCGGCGCGACTCCTCCCGAATTCGTGACGCGACGCGATCCTTGAACCACAGCGACCCTGCGGAACCCGCGCCGGAGCGACCGCGTTGCAAGCGCGACTGGAGCAAACGGGAATCGTCGTCACATGCGCAACTGGGCTATCGCATTCATCGCGCTCGCCACCCTGTCGGGGCTGGCCTGTCTTGGCGCCGGCACGCCGGAGACGCTGGGCAGCGCGCGGATCCTGATGGTGCTGTTCGGGGCCTTGGGCGCCTATGCCGCGACGGCCCATGCCCTGCAATCGCGGGGCCGCCGGCGGCCCAGAGATGGCGGGCCGCTGAACGTCTGACCGGCCAGGTCCGGTCAGTTGGAAATGCGCCGCACCAGCCGCTGCCCGGGAAGATCGCCGCCAAGGATCTGCAGCCGCGCGTCGCGCGCGAAACCCGTCAGAAGCTCGCGGTAATAGCCGCGCGCCGAATTGGCGACAGCACCGACCAGCGTGCCGGTGCGGCTTTCGGCGGCTTCGCCCGCCAGCACCTGGATCGTGTAGCTGGCCCGCAGCGCGCCCGCCGGATCGATCACCCGCACCGCGCCCGACAGCCGCGACTGGTCCCGGCCCAGCGCCGTCGAGGTGCCGCCCGCGAGGTTAAGCCGCGACACCTCCACCATCATCTTCCACTTTCCGCCGCGGTTCAGCCGGTCGGCGAATTCGCGCGACAGCGCCGCGTCGAGATCGGGGGCGATGCGGCTGGTGTAATCGCGCGCAGCACCGCTTTCAAAGCCCGCGCCTTCGGCCGTCACCACGATATCGGCAAGCTGCATCTCGCCGCGCGCGGCGCGCGACAGCGGGTTCGGATCGGGCGTGCCGCAGGCGGCAAGCAGCCCCGCAAGGCCGACGGCGATCAGGGTGCGGCGGTTGAACATGTCTGCTCCTTCAGAGGGTTACCTCAACGATATATCTCGTCCTCGGTCGGAAAGGCGCGTGACTTCACGTCCTCGGCATAGCGTTTGACCGAGTCTTCGATCATCGGGCCGAGCTGGCCATAGACCTTCACGAATTTCGGCGTCCACGGGTTTAGCCCCAGCATGTCCTCGAGCACGAGAATCTGGCCGTCGCATTCCGCGCTCGCGCCGATGCCGATGGTCGGGATCTCCACCGCCTTGGTGATCTTGGCGGCCAGCGGCTCGACCATGCCTTCGAGCACCACGGCAAAGGCCCCGGCCTCGGCCACGGCGCGCGCATCCTCCAGATGCGACTCCCAGGTCTCCTCGTCGCGGCCCTGGGTCTTGAAGCCGCCCATGACGTGGCTCGACTGCGGGGTCAGGCCGATATGCGCCATCACCGGGATGCCGCGCTCGGTCAAAAAGCGGATCGTCTCGGCCATGCGGGCGCCGCCCTCGAGCTTGACCGCGCCGCACTGGGTTTCCTTCATGATCTGCGCGGCGTTGCGAAAGGCCACCGCCGGGCTTTCCTCGTAGGTGCCGAACGGCATGTCGACCACGATCAGCGCCTTTTTCGTGCCGCGCACCACGGCGCGGCCATGCATGATCATCAGCTCGAGCGAGACACCGACCGTGCTCTCCATGCCGTGCATCACCATGCCGAGGCTATCGCCCACGAGGATGAAATCGGCATAGCGGTCGACGATGGCGGCGGTATGCGCGTGGTAGGATGTCAGCGACACGATCGGCTCGCCGCCCTTGCGGCGCGCGATCTGCGGAACGGTGACGCGGCGGACCGTCTCGGTCTGGCTGCTCATGGGGTGATCTCCCTTTGATCGATCAACAGGACCTCGCCGAACTGGGCCGAGATCATGATGGCAATGGGTTCGGACAGGGGCGCGTCCGGCGCCTGGCGCAGCGGCGCGAGGCTTTCGGGCGCGACGATGTCGAGCCCGGTGAGCGTGGCGCGCGGCTCGTCGGCGAGGCATGCGCGGATCGCGTCATCGATCGACCGCGGGCTGCCGCCCTCTGCCGCGACCCGCTCGGCGCGGTCGAGCGCACGGCTCAGGCACAGCGCGGCGATGCGGTCCTCGGGCGTCAGCCGGACATTGCGCGACGACATGGCAAGCCCGTCCGCCTCGCGCAGCGTCGGCACGCCGTGGATCTCGATGCCCATGTGCAGGTCGCGCGTCATTCGGCGGATCACCTGCAATTGCTGGTAATCCTTCTCGCCGAAATAGGCGGCGTCGGGGCGGGTGATGTTGAACAGCTTGGTGACGACGGTGGCGACGCCCCGGAAATGGCCGGGCCGCACCGCGCCGTGTAGCCGCACCGCGAGGTTTTGCGTCTCGACGATGGTCTCACAGCCCTCGGGGTAGATTTCATCCGCCCGCGGGATCAGCACCGCGTCGCAGCCCGCCGCTTCGAGCATGGCGAGATCGGCCGCCTCGGTGCGCGGGTAGTTGTCGAGATCCGCCGGATCGCCGAACTGCGTCGGGTTGACGAAGATCGTCGCCACGACGCGGGCGTGATCGCGCTTTGCGGCGGCGATCAGGCTCATATGCCCGTCATGCAGCGCGCCCATGGTCGTGACCAGTCCGACGCTGTGGCCTTCGGCGCGAAATCCCGCGACCGCGTCGCGGATGGCGGCAATGCTGCGGCAGAGCTGCATGGATGTCCTCCCGGAAGGTTGCCGTCTTTTACGGGGGAGAAGAGGGCCTTACAACAGGCCGCGCTCAGGCCGTGGGCGGCCAGCTTGCCGGAAATGTCGCAGGCAGGGGGCCTTGTTCGAGCAGATCGGCATAGCTGCCGATCGAGTGGCCCTCCTCGACCTCGCCCGCGGGCGGGCTGAGCCAATGGACGCTGCCGATATGACGAAAGCCGAAAAAGCGCGGCGGCAGGTGGCACAGCGTATCGTCGGTGCGGCAGATGTTGAGCACGAAGCCCTCCTTGGCGAAGGGTGCGGACCCCAGATGGGTGCGCGGGCTGCCGAAGGCGAGGCTCGGCACCCCGAGCGAAGCACCGACGATCTGCGCCGAGGCGCCGCCCAGCGAATGGCCGATGATGAAGGCGGGCTTCTGCGGCTTGGCAAAGGCAAAGACGATCCGCGCATGTTCGAGAAACCCCGCATGCCACAACGCGCCGCTGTCGCCGGCGGCCATGCGAAAGCCATGCGCGTCGGGCGCGCGGTCGTGGATGAAGTCGAAGTTGAACTCGAACCAGTCCGAGAATTCGTTGGTGCCCGCGATGTAGAGGATGCCGCGTTTGAGCATCGCCGCCTGCACGCCCTTGAGGTCGATGGTCTCGACCACGTCTGGCCCCGTGATCCCGCCGCCCATGGCTTCGATGATCCGCGCCGCCTCGGCGACGTCCAGCGTCTTCATGGCCTGTCTCCCCCGCGGTTGCCCTGCGCGCTGCTTCCATTGAGGCCGCAGCCCCCGTGCCTGTCCAGAGTTTCCCTGGCCCGGGGCCGGGCTTGTCGCATTCGGCGCGCGAGATGTCGCCGGGCTTCGCACCGTTTCGCGGATTCGCGCGATGGTGCGGACAGGCCAGCCGCGGAGACCGCCCGATGAAGACCCATGTGAAAGCCCTTGTCGTCGGCGGTGGCGCCGTCGGCACCTCGATCGCCTATCACCTCGCCAAGGCCGGGTGGCAGGACGTCATGCTGCTCGAGCGCGACGAACTGACCTCGGGCTCGACATGGCACGCCGCCGGTCTGCTGCCCTATTTCAACATGTCCTACGCCACCACATGGATCCACGACCACTCGATCAAGCTCTACAAGACGCTGGAGCAGGAGACCGGGCTCGACGCGGGCTTCTTCGTCGTCGGCAACCTGCGCATGGCGCAGTCCAAGGCGCGCATGGACGAATACATGCTCTACGCCTCGACCGCCGAGACGGTCGGCGTGCCGTTCGAATGGATGACGCCCGCGCAGATCAAGGAGCGCTGGCCGCTGGTGCGCACCGACGACCTCGAAGGCGCGATCTGCCATCCCACCGACGGCTACATCAACCCCGCCGACGTCACCATGGCGATGGCCAAGGGTGCGCGGCAGAGGGGCGTTTCGATCGAGCGCAAGTGGCAGGTCGACGGCTACGACTGGACCGGCTCGGAATGGCGGGTGACGGTGACCAAGATGGTCGAGAAGGGCGGCAACCTCGTCCCTTCGGACGAACAACAGGTCATCACCGCCGAGCATGTCGTCACCGCCACCGGCAACCACGCGCAGCGCACTGCGCGTCTGCTGGGCATCAAGATCCCCGCCATCCCGGTCGAACACCAGTTCATCGTCACCGAGCCCGACCCGGCGCTGGTCGAATGGCGCAAGACAAACGAGCAGCACCCCGTGCTGCGCGACGCCGATGCCAAGTGGTACGTGCGCGAAGAGCGCGGCGGATGGATCCTCGGGCCCTACGAGCGCAATGCCCCCGCGCGTTTCCCTTACGGCGTGCCCGACAGCTTCCGCGCCGACCTGTTCCCGCTCGATCTCGACCGGATCGAGGAGGAATACATGTCGATGATCCATCGGATTCCGTCGTCGGAGACGGTGGGGCTGAAGGACGATTTCAACGGGCCCATCTGCTACACGCCCGACGGCAACCCGCTGATCGGCCCCGCGCCCGGCCTGCGCAACATGTGGCTGGCCGAAGGTTTCTCCTTCGGCATCACCGCCGCCGGTGGCGCGGGGCATTACCTCGCGCAGATGATGGTCGAGGGCGAGGCCGAGATCGACATGGCGAGCCTCGACCCCAAGCGGTTCGGCGGTTGGATGACCACCGACTACGCCGTGGCCAAGAACGAGGAGGCCTACGAGCACGTCTATATCCTGCACCACCCCGACGAGGAGCGGCCGGCGGCGCGGCCCCTGCGCACCTCGCCCGCCTATGACCGGCAGAAGACGGCGGGCGCGCAGTTCGGGCAGGTCAATGGCTGGGAGCGGCCCAACTACTACGGCCCGGTCGATGCGCCGGAGGGCTTCGACCACGACGCCCGCTCGTTCCGGCGCGGCGGCTGGTGGGAATACGCCGCCGCCGAGGCAAAGGCGATCCGCGAAGGCGTCGGCCTGATCGACGCCACGGCCTTCGCCAAGCACGAGGTGAAGGGGCCGGGGGCCGCGGCCTTCCTCGACTGGTTCACCACCAACAAGCTGCCCAAGGTGGGGCGCATCAACCTCACCTACGCGCTGACCGATGCGGGCACCACGCGCACCGAATACACCATCGTGCGGCTGGCCGAGGACCGGTTCTACCTCGTCTCGGCAGGGGCGTGGAGCGCCTATGACGCCGACTACCTGCGCAAGGCGGTCGAGGACAAGGAAGGCGAGTTCGGCCGCATCGACGTGCAGGACGTCACGACCCAATGGGGCGTTCTCGCCATCGCGGGCCCGCGCTCGCGCGAGGTGCTGAACCGGCTGGTGCGCGACGCCGATCCGGCCACCGTGCTGTCGAACAAGCGGTTCCCGTGGCTGTCTTGCCGCGAGATCGAGCTGGGCATGGTGCCGGTCAGGGCGCTGCGCGTCGCCTATACCGGCGAGCTGGGCTGGGAGCTGCACCACCCCATCGAGATGCAGAACCACCTGTGGGACAAGCTGATGGAGGCGGGCGCGCCGTCGGGCATGAGGCTCGTCGGTGCGCGGGCGCAGAACTGGCTCAGGCAGGAGAAATCCTACCGCGCCTTCGGCACCGAGCTGGGCCGCGACGCCACCCCGCTGGAGGCCGGGCTCGACCGCTTCGTGGACCTGTCCAAGGAATTCCACGGCAAGGCGGCGATGGAAGCCATCGGCATCCGCTCGAAATGCGTGACGCTGCTGATCGACGGGCCGGGCGATGCCGATCCGTGGGGGCGCGAGGCGCTCTATGCGGGCGGCGAAAAGGTCGGGCGGCTGACCTCGGGCGGCTGGTCCGCGGCCTTCGGCAAATCCATCGGCATGGGCTATGTCCGCCCCGATCTCGCAACGCCGGGCACCAAGCTCAAGCTGCGGATGTTCCGCGAGCTGTGGGACGCGGAGGTGTGCGAGGACAGCCCCCATGACCCGAAAAACGCCACGATCCGGGTGGATGGGTGAAACGGCTCCTGGCGGCACGGGCCCTGCCGCCGGGATTTGCGTATTTGGGGAATGGTGAAACGGGGGGCGCGCCTCAAGGCCCTCGCGTGGCCGGTGTCGAGGCCTGAAACGGAAAGGCCCGCCAATGGCGGGCCTTTCGCATGTCGCGCGCGGGCAGGGGGTTATTGCGGGATGTCGCCCTTGATGCCCTCGACGTAGAAGTTCATGCCGAGCAGCGTGCCGTCATCGGCCGTTTCGCCCTCGGCCAGCCACGCGGAGCCGTCCTGCTTGTTGATCGGGCCGGTGAAGGGGTGGACCTCGCCCGCCGAGATCTTGTCCTTCAGCTCGAGCGCCGCCTGCTTGACGTCCTCGGGCACGGCATCGGTGATCTCGCCGATTTCGACCATGCCGCTGTCGATGCCGTCCCAGGTGTCCTCGGATTGCCACGAGCCGTCGATCACCGCGCCGACGCGGTCGACGTAATACTGGTTCCAGTTGTCGATGATCGAGCTGACGCGCGGCTTCGGCGCATAGTCGAGCATGTCGGAGGCCTGGCCGAAGGTGATGACGTCACCCGCCTCCTGCGCGGCGGCCTGCGGCGCGGTGGAATCGGTGTGCTGCAGGATCACGTCGGCGCCCGCGTCGATCAGCGCCTTGGCGGCCTCGGCCTCCTTGGCCGGATCGAACCAGGTGTAGGCCCAGACCACGCGGAACTCGACCTCGGGGTTGACCTTCTTGGCCTGGATATAGGCCGCGTTGATGCCGCGGATCACCTCGGGGATCGGGTAGGAACCGATATAGCCGATGACGTTGCTCTCGGTCATCTCGCCCGCGATCAGGCCCTGCACCGCGCGGCCTTCGTAGAAGCGGGCCGAGTAGGTGGAGACGTTGTCGGCGCGCTGGTAGCCGGTGGCGTGCTCGAACTTCACCTCGGGGAACTTCTGGGCGGTATTCATCACCGACTCCATGAAGCCGAAGGAGGTCGCGAAGATCAGCTCCGCGCCCTGAAGCGCCATCTGGGTCAGCACGCGCTCGGCGTCGGGGCCCTCGGGGACGCTCTCGACGAAGACGGTCTCGACCTGGTCGCCGTATTCGGCCTCGATCGCCTGGCGGCCCTGGTCGTGCTGGTAGGACCAGCCCAGGTCTCCGACCGGGCCGACATAGATGAAGCCCACCTTGGTCTTGTCGTCCTGCGCCATCGCGCCGGTGGCAAAGGCGGCTGCGGCGGTGGCGCCGAGAAGCACTGTCTTGAAGGTCATGTCATTGTCCCCTGTTGATGGTTCTTCCGCCTCAGCTGGAGGCGTGGAAGCTGCGGCCGAGCGAGCCGGGCGCACGGCCCGCCCGCAGGATGACGAGCACGAGGATGGTCGCGAGATAGGGCGCCATCTGAAGGTATTCGATCGGGATCTGCACGCCGCCCGCGGCCTGCAGCGCCAGCTGCAGCGCCGTGGCACCCCCGAACAGCCACGCGCCCAGCACCAGCCGACCGGGCCGCCAGCTGGCAAAGACCACGATGGCAAGCGCGATCCAGCCCGCGCCCGCGGTCATGCCTTCGGTCCATTGCGGCACGCGCACGAGGCTCAGATAGGCGCCGCCCAGGCCCGCGCAGGCGCCGCCGAAGGCGATCGCCATGAGCCGCACGCGCACCACCTTGTAGCCCAGCGCATGCGCGGCGTCGTGGTTCTCGCCCACGGCGCGCAACACCCGGCCCGCGCGCGAACGTTCGAGAAAGACCCAGACGCCCAGCACGATGGCGAGCGCGAGATAGACGATGATGTCGTGGCGGAACAGGATCGGGCCGAGCACCGGGATGTCGCGCAGGATCGGCAGGTAGACGTCGGGGACGGAAGGGCCCTTCACGCCGATATAGCCCTGGCCGAGAAGCGCCGAGAGGCCGAGGCCGAACAGGGTGAGCGCGAGGCCGGTGGCCACCTGGTTCGACAGGAAGAGCTGCGTCAGGATGCCGAAGATCATCGACAAAAGCGCGCCGCCCAGCGCCGCCCCCGCAAAGCCCAGCCATGGCGAGCCGGTCAGGGTCGCGACGATGAAGCCGCAGACCGCGCCGGTGATCATCATGCCCTCGACCCCGAGGTTGAGCACGCCCGCGCGCTCCACCACCAGCTCGCCGATCGCGGCGAGCAGGATCGGGGTGGCAACGACGATGATCGCGGAAAGCAGCAGGATCGGATCGATGTTGCTCATGCCGTGGCCCTCCGGCCGAAACGGAAGCTGAAATTGGTCATGAGGTCGATCGCCAGCAGGAAGAACAGCAGCATCCCCTGGAACATCTGGATCGCCGCGAGCGGCAGGTTCATCTGCAGCTGCGCCAGCTCGCCGCCGATGTAGGTCAGCGCCATCAACAGCCCCGCCAGCAGGATACCGATCGGGTTCAGCCGCCCGAGAAAGGCGACGATGATCGCGGTGAAGCCGTAGCCCACGTTGAAGTCGATGCTGAGCCGTCCGGCGGGCCCCGCGACCTCGAACATGCCCGCAAGCCCCGCCAGCCCGCCCGAGATGCCCATGCAGACGACGATCAGCCAGCCCGGATTGACCCCGCCGAAGACGGCGGCGCGCGGGCTTTGCCCCGCGAGGCGGACGCGGAAGCCGAGCTGATGGCGCGTCATCACCACCTGCCCGACGATCACCGCGATCAGCGCCAGCGCCACGCCCCAATGCATGCCGGTGCCGGGAATGAGATCGAGATTGGCGGCCGAAGGATATTGCGCGAGGTTGCGCGAGCCGGGAAAACCCATGCCTTCGGGGTTGCGCAGCAGCCCCAGCGACATCGAGGCGAGAAGCGCCTCGGCGACATAGACCAGCATCAGCGAGACCAGCACCTCGTTGGTGCCGAAGCGAACCTTGAGGAGCGCGGGGATCATCGCCCAGAGGATGCCGCCCAGAGCGCCCGCGACGATCATCGCCGGAAAGACGATCCAGCTTTCGGCGGGGTAGATGGCAAGCCCGGTGGCGGCGGCGAAGATCGCGCCGAGAATGTATTGCCCTTCGGCCCCGATGTTCCAGATCCCGGCCCGGAACCCGAGCGACAGGCCGATGGCGATGAGGATCAGCGGCCCGGCCTTCACCAGAAGCTGGGGCCGCGAATAGGAGGCGAAGTCGCCGAAGAGCGGGTCCCAGAAGATGGTGCGGATCGCCTCGACCGGATCCTTGCCCAGCATGGCGAACATCAGCCCGCCCGCCACCATGGTCAGCGCCACCGCCACGAAGGGCGTGGCCAGCGTCCAGGCGCGGGACGGCTCGGGGCGGCGTTCGAGCCGGATCACGTGGCGGTCTCCGGGGCGCGCGGCCCCTGTTTCATCACTCCGAAAATACGCAAGTTCCCTCAGCCTTCCCCATGCGCGGGCGTCATGTCATGCGCGCCGCCCAGCATCATTCCGATCTCGTCGATCCCGAGCCCCTCGGCCGGGCGCGGCGCGCTCAGGGCACCGCCATTGAGCGCGGCGAAGCGATCCGAGATCTCCATCAGCTCGTCGAGATCCTGACTGATCACGATCACCGCCGCCCCGGCTTCGGCGAGATCGAGGAGCGCCTGCCGGATCGTCGCGGCGGCGGCGGCGTCGACGCCCCAGGTCGGCTGGTTCACGACCAGCACCTCGGGACGCTGCATGATCTCGCGCCCGATGACGAATTTCTGCAGGTTTCCGCCCGACAGCGCGCGGGCCGCCGTGCCGGGGCCGGGGGTGCGCACGTCGAAGCGCTCGATCACCTTCTCGGCGAAACTTTTCGCCCGGCCCCAGCGCAGGAAGCCGTGCCGCACCAGATCCTCGCGCGGCCCGGCGGTCAAAAGCGCGTTCTCGGTCAGGCTCATGTCGGGGGCGGCGGCATGGCCCATCCGCTCCTCTGGCGCGCATAAGAGCCCCATGCAGCGCCGCGCGGTGACGCCGTCGCGCCCGATCTCGCGGCCCTTCATGCGGATCATGCCCTGTGCCACCGGCATTTCGCCCGACAGCGCCATGGCCAGCTCGTCCTGCCCGTTGCCCGCGACGCCGCCGATGCCGAGCACCTCGCCCGCGCGCAGCGTGAGGTCGATATCCTTGAGCGCGGTGCCGAAGGCGCGCGGGGCGGGGGCCGACAGGCCGGTGAGTTCGAGCACCACCTCGCCGGTATTGCCAAGGCTGCGCGAGGGCGTGGCCAGCGTTGCGCCGACCATCTGCTCGGCCATGTCGCGCGCGGCCGTCGTCTTGGGGTCGCATTTGCCGACGACCTTGCCATGGCGCAGGATCGTGGCGCGGTCGCAGATGGTGCGGATCTCTTCGAGCTTGTGGCTGATATAGAGGATCGAGACGCCTTCCTCGCGCAGCTTGCGCAGCGTCTCGAACAGGATGTCGACCTCTTGCGGCGTGAGTACCGAGGTCGGCTCGTCCATGATCAGAAGCCGCGGCTCCTGCAGCAGGCAGCGCACGATCTCGACCCGCTGGCGTTCGCCCGCCGAGAGATCGCCGACGATGCGATCGGGATCGAGCGGCAGGCCGTAGGAGTGCGACACCTCGCGGATCTGCCGGGCCAGCCGATTGAGGGCAGGCGGGTTTTCCATGCCGAGTGCGACGTTTTCGGCCACGCTCATCGCGTCGAAGAGCGAGAAATGCTGGAACACCATGGCGACGCCGGCGGCGCGGGCGGCGCGCGGCTCGGCCGGGGCAAAGGATTTTCCGTCGAGCCGCATGTGCCCGGCATCGGGCTGCACGAGGCCGTAGATCGTCTTGACCAGCGTGGATTTTCCGGCGCCGTTCTCGCCCAGGAGCGCGTGCACCTCGCCGCGGGCGATGTCGAAGGAGACCTCCGAATTGGCGACCACGCCGGGATAGGCCTTGGTCAGGCCGGACAGCTCCAGCAGCGGCGTCGTCATACGGCGCGGTCCCTCGTCATCTTTTCATTCCCGCCTTTCAGTAGCGCGCTCGCGACCCCGACGGCAATGGCCTGCGGATCGCGCCCGAGGGATGTGTCACCGATCGGACAGGCAATGCGTGAAATCAAGGCATTGGAATGGCCCAGCGCCGAAAGACGCGACCGGAAGCGGGCCCATTTCGTGGCCGAGCCGATCAGCCCGCAGCTGGCAAAGCCGTGGTGCAGCGCGGCGTGGCACAGCGCGAGGTCGAGATCGTGGTCGCGCGTCAGGATCAGGTGGTCGGCCTCAACCGGGGCGCGCCGCATCAGCGCTTCGGGCGCGGCGGCGGGGATCGCGGTGACATTGCCGGGGATGGCGTCGGGAAAACAGTCCGGCGAAAGGTCGATCCATGTGATCGCCCGGCCCGGCATCGGCGCCATGACCGAGACGATCGCCCGGCCCACATGGCCCGCGCCCCAGACCCAGAGCGGCCGGACTTCGGGCGGGGCGGCCTCGACGAGCCAGCCGTCGAGCAGCGCGGGCGCCGCGCCGGGCCGCATTTCGCGCAATCGGCGCGCCACCGTGGCGGGCATGTCGCCCGCCGGGCCCATCGGGCGGGCGCGGGGGACGGCGCCGGGCAGGGCGGCCTCGTCGAACCGCTCCCAGACCAGCGTCACCGCGCCGCCGCAGCATTGGCGGAGCGCGGGGCCGAGCGGCAGGCGGCGCTGCGCCGTGGCGCGACCCGCCGCGAGCATGTCGCGCGCGGCCGTCACCGCCTCGTGCTCCAGCGCGCCGCCACCGATGGTGCCGGACTGGCCGTCCTCCCAGACCAGCATCGCGGTGCCGGGATCGCGCGGCGCCGATCCGGCGGTCGCCGCCACCAGCACCCGGACCACCGCGCCATGGGCGGTGACGGCGGCCGTGAGGGCGGCGAGATCGAGGCTCATCCCTTGGCCCTCCGGCAGGCGGCCAGCACCCTTTCGGCGGTCGCGGGCGCGTCGAGCTTCGGGTAGGCCGCGCCGCAGGCGCTCGCCGCATGGCTCAGCGCAAGAAAGGCCGAGATGCCGAGCATGAAGGGCGGCTCGCCCACCGCCTTGGAGCGGTAGACCGTCTGCGCCGGGTTCGGCGCGTCCCACAGGTTCACGTGAAACAGGTCCGGCCGGTCCGAGCAGGCGGGGATCTTGTAGGTCGATGGCGCGTGGGTTTTCAGCGCGCCGGTGTCATCCCAGACCAGCTCCTCGGTGGTGAGCCAGCCCGCGCCCTGCACGTAGCCGCCTTCGACCTGGCCCTTGTCGAGTGCCGGGTTCAGCGACTGGCCCGCGTCGTGCAGGATATCGGTGCGCAGGATGCGGTTTTCCCCCGTCAGCGTGTCGAGCGCCACCTCGGTCACGGCGCAGCCATGGGCAAAGTAGAAGAAGGGCCGGCCCTGACCCTTGATGCGGTCCCATTTCAGGTCCGGCGTCTTGTAGAAGCCGGTGGCCGAAAGGCTGACACGGGATTCATAGGCGAGCTTCACCGCCTGATCGAAGCTCAAGCTTTCGCCGCCGACATGCACCTGATCGTCGGCAAAGCGCACCTCGGAGGCGCTGCACTGGTGCAGCCCCGCAAGGAACTCCGCGATCCGACCCCGGATCGTGTCGCAGGCGTTCTGCGCGGCCATGCCGTTGAGGTCCGAGCCGGATGAGGCGGCGGTGGCCGAGGTGTTGGGCACCTTGTGGGTGTCGGTCGCGGTGATCCGCACCCGCTCGGGCGAGACGCCGAAGCGCGAGGCCGCGACCTGCGCCACCTTGCGAAACAGCCCCTGTCCCATCTCGGTGCCGCCATGATTCAGGTGGATCGAGCCGTCCTGGTAGACATGCACCAAGGCGCCCGCCTGGTTGAGATGGGTGAGCGTGAAGGAGATGCCGAACTTCACCGGCGAAAAGGCGATGCCGCGCTTGATCACCGGGTTCTCGGCGTTCCACTGCGCGATGGCCTCACGCCGCGCGGCGTAGTCCGAGGTTTCCAGCAGCCGGTCGGTCATCTCGTGCAGGATGAAGTCGGTGACCTCCATGCCGTAGGGCGTGGTGTTGGAGCCCTTTTCCGGCTTGGCCTCGCCTTCGGGCAGCTGCGCCTGCGCGCCGCGCGAGGCGAGGTCGGTGTCGCCGTCCTTCGGCAGGGCGGGGGCCGGGTCGTCATGGTGCTGCGGCGCCTCGTTCAGCGCGCTCGCGGCCTGGTAGTAGTTGCGGCGGCGCAGCTCGACCGGGTCGAGGTTCAGCGCATGCGCCACCTCGTCCATCACCCGTTCGATGCCGAGCACGCCCTGCGGCCCGCCAAAGCCACGGAAGGCTGTGGCGGACTGGTGGTTGGTCTTGAGCCGGTGCGAGGTGATCCGCACCGCATCCAGCAAATAGGCGTTGTCGGCATGCAGCATCGCCCGGTCGGCCACCGGCAGCGACAGGTCCAACGACCAGCCGCAGCGGGTGTAATGGGTGAAGTCGACGCCGAGCACCCGGCCCGTGTCGTCATAGCCCACCTCGTAATCGACGCGGAAATCGTGCCGCTTGCCGGTGATGGTCATGTCGTCGTCGCGGTCATAGCGCATCCGGCAGGCGCGCCCGGTCTTCGAGGCGATGATGGCGCAGGCCACGGCAAGCGCGTTGCCCTGGCTTTCCTTGCCGCCGAAGCCGCCGCCCATGCGCCGGCACTCGACCTTCACCGCCGACATCGGCAGGCCGAGCGCGTCGGCCACCTTGTGCTGGATCTCGGTCGGGTGCTGGGTCGAGGAATGGATGGTGACCCCGTCCTCCTGCGGCTGCGCCGTCGCGGCCATGCCTTCGAGGTAGAAATGCTCCTGCCCGCCCATCTCGATCCGGCCCTTGAGCTTGCGCGGGGCGCTTGCAATGGCGGCCTCGGCATCGCCCTTGGTCCAGACGCGCGGCCCATCCTCGAAGCGCGAATTGGCAGCGAGCGCCTGCTCGACGGTGAGGATCGGCTCCTCTTCCTCGTATTCCACCTCGGCCAACCGCGCCGCCCTGCGCGCGGCGAGATGGCTGTCGGCGGCGACGACGAACAGCTGCTGGCCCATGTAATGCACCGTGCCGTCCGACAGCAGCGGCTCGTCATGCGCGCTGGGCGAACAATCGGCGGGGCGGTCGAGATCATCCGCCGTCAGCACCATGGCGACACCGGGGGCAGCGCGGACCTTGGACAGATCCATCGACACCACGCGCCCGCGCGCGATGCGCGACAGGCCGAAGGCGAGATGCAGCGCGTTGGCGGGCGCCGGGATGTCGTCGATATAGCGCGCCTGGCCGGTGACGTGCAGCACCGCGCTGTCATGGGGCAGGGGGTTTCCGACGCTCATGCCCGCACCTCCAGCACGCTGGTTCGCTGGCCCGCGACATCGGCGAACCAGCGCCGCGCGAGACCCTGCGCCGCCTCGAGCCGGTAGGCGGCGGAGGCGCGCATGTCCGACAGCGGGGTGAAGTCCTGCGCCAGCGCAGGCAGCGCCGCCTCGACGCTCTCCATGGACCACGGCTTGCCGGTCAGCGCCGCCTCGAAGGCGGCGGCGCGCTTGGGCGTGGCGGCCATGCCGCCGAAGCCGGTGCGGATGGCGGTGACGGTGCCGTCCTCGATCGTGGCGTCAAAGGCGGCGCAGACGGCGGAGATGTCCTGATCGAAGCGCTTGGAAATCTTGTAGACGCGGAACGCCTCGCGGCTCTCCGGCAGGCTCACCGCCTCGACGAATTCGCCGGGTTGCCGGTCCTGCTTGCCGTAGTCGATGAAGAAATCCTCGAGCGGCAGCTCGCGGCGGTCGTCGCCGCGCCGCAGGTGGATCGTGGCGCCCAGCGCGATCAGCGCGGGGGCGTTGTCGCCGATGGGCGAGCCGTTGGCGAGGCTGCCGCCGATCGTGGCGGCATTGCGCACCTGCACCGAGCCGTAGCGGCGCACCATCTCGGCATAGGAGGGGTAGGGCGCGGCCAGCGTCTCGAGCACGCGGGTCATGGTGACACCGGCGCCGAAGCGGATGCGGCCTTTTTCGCGGGTGATCGTCTTGAGATCTTCGCAGCGGTTGAGGAAGGCCGTTTCGGGCAGGGCGCGCAGCCCCTTGGTGACCCACAGCCCGACATCGGTGGCCCCGGCGATCAGCGTCGCCTCCGGATGGTCGAGATACCACGCGGCCAGTTCGTCGGCGCTCTCGGGGATGAAGCCCGGCGCCTCGGTCTGCACCGCGTCCGTGCCTTGGCCCGCCTCGGGCTCGTAGGGGGCGCGGCCGCCCGCCGGGCCGCTGGCGGCATCGGCGCTGCGGGCCGCATTGCCCGCCGACTGCGCAGGCGCGAGCGACTTCAGCTTTTCGCGGTCGCTTTCGATCCATGCGGGCAGCGGTGTGCTCTCGGCGGCCTCGGCGGCGCGGATGATCGGCGCGTAGCCGGTGCAGCGGCACAGGTTGCCCGCGAGCTGATCGTCATGATCGGTGCGGCCCTGCGCATGCGCGGCGGCCATCGCCATCACGAAGCCTGGCGTGCAGAAACCGCACTGGCTTCCATGGTGGTCCACCATCGCCTGCTGCACCGGGTGCAGCGCGCCCGCCTCGGCCAGCCCTTCGACGGTGCGCACGGCGCGGCCCGCGAGTTGCGGCAGGAACAGGATGCAGGCGTTGAGCGCGCGCAAGCCGCCCTCGGGGTCGGTCACGATCACGGTACAGGCGCCGCAATCGCCCTCGTTGCAGCCCTCCTTGGTGCCGGTCAGGCCGCGTTGTTCACGAAGGTAATCGAGCAGGCTGCGCGTCGGCGCCCCGCCTGCGCGTACCGTCTCTCCGTTGAGAAGAAACGAGATCTCGGTCATCACGATAGATCCGCCGCCTTACCATGTGCCTTGGAGCGATCGCTCCCGGTCGATGCGGCGTAGACCGGGACACCCTCATGTCAAAGGACATGAAACCCGATGCGGGGCGCGCTTGGCAAGCCTCTCGTGTCTGCCCTGACGGAACGCCCGGCCTGTGCGCGACCTTGCCATCACAACTTACGGACTGACCGGGGGGCAGCGGCGGCGCCCGCTTCCCGCGACCGGCCCGCCGGGATAGAACCGCTCCCATGGCCGATCCTCGATTCATACATCTGCGCGTCCACACCGAGCATTCGCTGCTCGAAGGCGCGATTCCCGTGAAGAAGCTGCCAGGCCTCGCCGCCCGCGCCGAGATGCCCGCGGTGGCGATCACCGACACCAACAACATGTTCGCCGCGCTCGAATTTTCCGAAGGCGCCGCGAAATCTGGCGTGCAGCCGATCGTCGGCTGCCAGGTCGATCTGTGCTATCTGCCGCCCGAACCCGGCAAGCGCCCCGAGCTGCCCGCGCCGCTGGTGCTTCTGGCGCAGACCGAGGCCGGCTACATGAACCTCATGAAGCTGAACTCCTGCCTCTATCTCAAGAGCGACGGGCAGCTTCCGCAGGTCTCATTGGAGGAGATCGAGGCGCTCTCGGGCGGGCTGATCTGCCTCACCGGCGGCCCCGACGGCCCCGTCGGGCGGCTCCTGCGGCAGGGCCAGCGGCCCAAGGCCGAGGCGCTGATGGGGCGGCTCAAGGCGGCCTTCCCGGACCGGCTCTATGTCGAGCTGCAGCGCCATCCGGGCGAGGACGGGCTGCCAGAGGCCGAGAAGCTGTCCGAGCGCGGCCATGTCGAGATGGCCTATGCGATGGACCTGCCGCTGGTCGCGACCAACGATGTCTATTTCCCCAAGCCCGAGATCTACGAGGCGCATGACGCGCTGATCTGCATCGCCCAGGGCGCCTATGTCGATCAGCAGGAGCCGCGCCGCCGCCTGACCTCGCAGCACTACTTCAAGAGCCCGCAGGAGATGGCGACGCTCTTCGCCGATCTGCCAGAGGCGCTGGAGAACACGGTCGAGATCGCCAAGCGCTGCGCCTTCAAGACCTACAAGCGCGCGCCGATCCTGCCGAAATTCGCCGATGACGAGGTGGTCGAGCTGCGCCGTCAGGCGCAGGAGGGGCTGAAGGCCCGCCTCGCCGTGATCCCGCATGCCGTCAGCGTCGAGGACTACGAGGCGCGGCTCGAATTCGAGCTCGGGATCATCGAGGGCATGGGCTTTCCCGGCTACTTCCTGATCGTCGCCGATTTCATCAAGTGGTCGAAGGAGCACGACATTCCCGTCGGGCCGGGCCGTGGCTCGGGCGCGGGCTCCCTCGTGGCCTACGCGCTGACCATCACCGATCTCGACCCGCTGCGCTACAGCCTGCTGTTCGAACGTTTCCTCAACCCCGAGCGGGTCTCGATGCCCGACTTCGACATCGACTTCTGCATGGATCGCCGCGAGGAGGTGATCCGCTACGTGCAGGAGAAATATGGCCGCGAGAAGGTGGGGCAGATCATCACATTCGGCGCGCTTCTGTCCAAGGCGGCGGTGCGCGACGTGGGCCGGGTGCTGCAGATGCCCTACGGCCAGGTCGACCGGCTGTCGAAGATGATTCCCGTGGAGGGGGTGAAGCCCGTCTCGATCGAGAAGGCGCTCGCCGACGAGCCGCGGCTGCGCGAGGAGGCCAAGAACGAGGAGGTGGTGAACCGCCTTCTGACCTATGCCCAGCAGGTCGAGGGGCTGTATCGCAACGCCTCGACCCACGCCGCCGGTGTCGTCATCGGCGACCGGCCCTTGGACGCGCTGGTGCCGCTCTACCGCGACCCGCGCTCGGACATGCCGGCGACCCAGTTCAACATGAAATGGGTCGAGCAGGCGGGTCTGGTGAAGTTCGACTTTCTCGGCCTGAAGACGCTCACCGTCATCCAGAACGCGATGGACCTGATCCTGAAATCGGGCCGTCCGCTGCATATCGCCGAGGACGGGACCGAGATCTACCAGCCGCCCGAGGGCGGCGAAAACCAGATCAACCTGATCCCGCTCGACGACGAGAAGACCTATCACCTCTACTCCCGCGCCAAGACGGTCGCGGTGTTCCAGGTGGAATCCTCGGGCATGATGGATGCGCTCAAGCGCATGAAGCCCACCTGCATCGAGGACATCGTGGCGCTGGTGGCGCTGTATCGCCCGGGGCCCATGGAGAACATCCCGGTCTATTGCGAGGTCAAGAACGGCCAGCGCGAGATCACCTCGATCCACCCTTCGATCGACTACATCCTCGCCGAGACGCAGGGCATCATCGTCTATCAGGAACAGGTGATGCAGATCGCGCAGGTCATGGCGGGCTACTCGCTCGGCGGCGCCGACCTGCTGCGCCGCGCCATGGGCAAGAAGATCGCCGAGGAGATGGCCAAGGAGCGCCCCAAGTTCGTCGAGGGCGCGATGGCGAACGGGGTCGACAAGAAGAAGGCGATGGAGGTCTTCGACCTTCTGGAGAAGTTCGCCAATTACGGCTTCAACAAGTCCCACGCCGCCGCCTACGCCGTGGTCAGCTACCAGACCGCCTGGCTCAAGGCGAACCACCCGGTCGAGTTCATGGCCGGCGTGATGAACTGCGATATCCATCTCACCGACAAGCTCGGCGTCTATTTCCAGGAGGTCCGCAAGGGGCTGTCGCTGGAGTGGACGCCGCCTTGCGTGAACCGCTCACAGGCGATGTTCGACGTGAAGGACGGAAAGCTCGTCTACGCGCTGGGCGCGCTCAAGAACGTCGGCGTCGAGGCGATGAAGCTGATCGTCGAGGGGCGCGGCGACAGGCAATTCGCCACGCTTTACGACATGGCGCGCCGCGTCGATCTCAAGAAGGTCGGCAAGCGCCCGCTGGAGATGCTGGCCCGCGCGGGGGCCTTCGACGCGCTCGACCGCAACCGCCGCCGGGTGTTCTCGGGGCTCGACGCTCTGGTCGCCTACTCGGCGGCGATCCACGAGCAGAAGGGCTCGGCGCAGGTGTCGCTGTTCGGCGAGGCGGGCGAGGATCTGCCCGAGCCGCGCATGCCCGCCCTGAGCGACTGGCTGCCCGCCGAGCGGCTGGCAGAGGAGTTCAAGGCGGTCGGCTTCTATCTCTCGGGTCACCCGCTCGACGACTACCTCGCGCCATTGAAGCGCAAGGGCGTGATGACGCTCGACGAGGTGCTGGAGCAGGCGGCGGCGCGCGGCGCCTTTGTCGGCAAGATGGCGGGCACGGTGGCAGGCCGGCAGGAGCGCAAATCGGCGCGCGGCAACCGTTTCGCCTTCGTGCAGCTCTCGGACCCGACCGGCCAGTTCGAGGTGACGATGTTCTCGGACACGCTGGAGGCGGCGCGCGAGCATCTGGAGACCGGCTCACAGGTGGTGGTGCAGGTCGAGGCGACGATGGAGAGCGACCAGCTCAAGCTTCTGGGCCGCTCGGTCGCGCCGATCGAGGGCGTGGTCGCGGATGCCGGCGGCTCGGGGCTTCGGGTGTTTCTCGATGCACCGGACGCGATCACCATGCTGGCGGGGGTGCTGGAGCGGGCCGGGCGCGAAGCGCCCAAGGGCCAGCGCATCGCGCGCGGGCCGATCAGCATCTGCCTGATGGCCGACGGGCTGCCCGGCGAGGTGGAGATCGATTGCGGCGCCGACTGGCCGGTGACGCCGCAGATCAAGGGCGCGCTCAGATCGCTGCCGGGCGTGATCGAGGTCGAGGAGGTCTAGGCGGCGGCGCGCCGATCGCGCATTGTGCGGCTGGATGCGCCCGACCGCGGCGCTAGGTCCGCTGCCGGGCCTCGCCATGGGAGACGCGCATGCGCCGGATATTGCCGTTCTTTTTCGCCGCGCTGGTCCTGGCCGGCTGCGCCGCCGGGCCGGGCGGCGGCAGCGCCAGCCTGCCCGGTCCGGGGCCCGAGATCCCCGAGATCGCGCCGGGCCGGAGCTTGCCCTTCGGGCAGGTGGCGAAAGTCTGTGGCCAATCGGGCCGGGCGCTGGGCACCCCCGTCGCCACCGCCGCGGGGTTCACGCTGCGCGACACCGATGCCAGCTCCACCGCGCCGCGCACCCAATACGTGACCGGTTTCGCCGATGGCTGCGCGCGCCAGTTCACGGCGGCTCTGGCGCTGTTCGGCACGCCCGGCACCCGCGAGGCGACGGTCTACGGGGCGGGTGCGTCCGGCGGCCCGGTCGATGCCGTCTACGAGGAGGTGAAGCGGCAGATCTGCGGTGTGCCCAAGGGGCAGCCCTGCGGCGCGGCGGCGCCGCGGCTGGCGGCGAACACGACCTTCCTGACCGCCTATGCCGCCTTTGGCGCAAGCGGTCGGCACACGGACCTGCTCTTGCATGACAGGCGCGCGGTCGCGGTCGGCGTGGCGCGCTGAGACCCTACCAGTGCGGCGGGCGCTGATCGGTCAGGGTGATGCTGCCTTCGGCGTCGGCCTCGGCCCGCTCGGTCAGCCGCTGCACCTGCCGGGTCAGCACCGCGATCTCGCGCTCCTGCCGCGCCACGACGTCGGACAGGTCGTCGACCGCCCGCATCAGGTGGCTCAGCTTTTCTTCGATGTCGATTTCGGTGCTCATGCCCTCTAAACACACCAGCAGCGCCGGGGTTGCAAGCCCTCGGGAGGTTGCTCCCGGCAGCGCCGCGCGCTAAGCCCGCGCGCGACTCCGCCCCGATAAGGACGCCCATCATGGCCAAGGACAAGATCCGCCGCCCCCGCGCCGAGACGCCGAAGGGGTTCCGCGACTATTTCGGCGCCGAGGTCACCGCGCGCGCCGCGATGCTGCGCCGGATCGCCGAGGTCTATCATGCCTATGGTTTCGACGCGCTGGAGACATCCGGCGTCGAGACGGTCGAGGCGCTGGGCAAGTTCCTGCCCGATGTCGACCGCCCCAACGAGGGCGTGTTCGCCTGGCAGGAGGATGTCGAGGGGTCGAAGCCCGGCGACTGGCTGGCGCTGCGCTATGACCTGACCGCGCCGCTGGCCCGCGTCTATGCCCAGCACCGCAACGACCTGCCGACCCCCTATCGCCGCTATGCCATGGGCCCGGTCTGGCGCAACGAAAAGCCCGGCCCGGGGCGGTTCCGCCAGTTCTATCAATGCGACGCCGACACGGTGGGCGCGCCTTCGGTCGCCGCCGATGCCGAGATCTGCGCGATGCTCGCCGACACGCTGGAGGCGGTCGGCATTTCGCGCGGCGACTACATCGTGCGGGTCAACAACCGCAAGGTGCTCAACGGCGTGATGGAGATGGCGGGCGTGCTCGACCCCTCCGATCCCGAGAAGTTCACGGCCGAGCGCGGCATCGTGCTGCGCGCCATCGACAAGCTCGACCGGCTGGGCACCGACGGGGTGCGGATGCTCTTGGGCGCGGGCCGCAAGGATGACAGCGGCGACTTCACCAAGGGCGCGGGGCTCGGGGCCGAACAGGCCGAGGTCGTGATGGGCTTCATGGAGGCGCGGCGCGACACCGCCGCCGAAACGCTGGCGCGGCTGCGCGAGCTGGTCGGCGGTTCGGCCATCGGCGCCGAGGGCGTCGACGAGCTGGAAACCATCGCAGCACTTCTCGACGCGCAGGGCATGGGCCCTGACCGCGTCGTCATCGATCCTTCGGTCGTGCGCGGCCTTGGCTATTACACCGGCCCGGTCTTCGAGGCGGAGCTGACCTTCGAGATCCGCGACGAAAAGGGCCGCCCGCGCCAGTTCGGCTCGGTTGCGGGGGGCGGGCGCTATGATGATCTGGTCAAGCGTTTCACCGGCCAGGCCGTGCCCGCCACCGGCGTGTCGATCGGTGTCGACAGGCTGCTTGCCGCACTGGCCGCCAAGGGCCGGAGCGAGGCCGAGGCGCAAGGGCCGGTCGTCGTTACCGTGATGGATCGCGACCGCATGGCCGACTACCAGGCGATGGCCTCCGAGCTGCGCGCCGCGGGCATCCGGGCCGAGGTCTATCTTGGCAACCCCAAGAACTTCGGCAACCAGATGAAATACGCCGACCGGCGCGGCAGCCCGGTCGCGGTGATCGAGGGCGGCGACGAAAAGGATCGCGGCGTCGTGCAGATCAAGGATTTGATCCTCGGCGCGCAGATCGCCAAGGACGCGACGCTCGAAGAGTGGAAGGACCGCCCCTCGCAGGTCGAGGTGCCGCGCGCCGCGCTGGTGGACCGCGTCCGCGCGATGATCGAAAGCCAGTCGTCATGATGCCCGGACCCATGGGCGCGCCCGCCCGCGCCGAAGCGGCGCGGCTTTCGGCGATCTTCGAGGCGACCGGCGCGCAGCCGGTCGACACCTCGATCCTGCAACCCGCCGACGTGCTGCTCGATCTTTATGGCGAAGACATCCGGGCGCGGGCCTATGTCACCGCGGACCCGCTGCGCGGCGAAATGATGCTGCGGCCCGACTTCACCGTGCCGGTGGTGCGCGCGCACATGGACGAAGGTGGCGATCCGGCGCGCTATACCTATGCGGGCGAGGTGTTCCGGCGGCAGGAGACCGATCCCGCGCGGCCGATCGAGTTCCTGCAGACCGGCTTCGAGATCTTCGGCGGCGACCCGGCGCAGGCCGATGCCGAGGTCTTCGCGACCATTGCGGGGGCGCTCGACGGGCTCGACCTGCGGCCCTCCACCGGCGATATCGGCATCCTGATGGCGGCGGTGCGGGGCCTGCGGACCTCCGAGGCGCGCAAGGGCGCGCTGCTGCGCCATGTCTGGCGGCCGCGCCGGTTCCGGGCGCTGCTCGACCGCTACAGCGCGCGCACGCCGCTGCCCGCCCACAAGAAGACGCTTCTGGCCTCCGCCGATCCGTTTGCCGAGGCCGGGCCCGCGCTGGGGCGGCGGTCGCGCGCCGAGGTCGAGGCGCGCATCGCCACGCTGCGCGCGGAGGCCGACACCCGGCCGCTCTCCGAGGAGGAGACGGCGCTGATCGACATGATCGTCGATCTGCGCGAGACGTCGCCCAACGTGCTGTCGAGCCTGCGCGACATCGCCGTCGACATGCCCGCGATCGGTGATGCGGTGACCGGGCTGTCGCGCCGTCTCGACGCGTTGTCGGCGCGCGGGATCGATGTCGACACGCTGCCCTTCGAGGGCAGCTTCGGGCGCACCACGCTCGAATATTACGACGGCTTCGTCTTCGGGTTCCAGTCGGCCACCCGCGCCGACCTGCCGCCCGCGGCCACGGGCGGGCGCTATGACGCGCTGACCCGGCGGCTGGGACAGGGCCGGGTGGTGCCCGCGGTGGGCGGCGTGATCCGTCCCGAGCTTGTCGTGCAGATCAGGGAGGGCCGGGCATGACCATCCGTCTCGGCGTGCCGTCCAAGGGGCGGCTGATGGAAAAGACCTTCGACTGGTTCGGCGCGCGCGGGCTTACCCTGCGCAAGAACGGCAATGACCGCGAATATGCGGGGGTGGTCGAAGGGGTCGATGGCGTCGAGCTGGCGCTTCTCTCTGCGGGGGAAATCCCGCGCGAGCTGGCGGCGGGGCGGCTGCATCTGGGCGTCACCGGGTCGGACCTGGTGCGCGAGAAGATCGCGGGCTGGGACCTGCGCCTGCGCGAGCTGGCCAAGATGGGCTTTGGCGGTGCCGACCTGGTGATCGCGGTGCCGCAATCCTGGGTCGATGTCGACACGCTCGACGATCTCGACGCCGTGGCCGCGGCGTTCCGGCGCACGCATGGCTTCCGGCTGCGCATCGCGACCAAGTATCACCGGCTGACCCGCGAATTCCTGCGCGAGCACGGCGTCGCCGATTACCAGCTGGTCGACAGCCAGGGCGCGACCGAGGGTGTGGTCCGCAACGAGACCGCCGAGGCGATCTCGGACATCACCTCGACCGGCGAGACGCTGCGCGCCAACGGGCTCAAGATCCTGTCCGACGGCATGATCCATTCGAGTCAGGCGACGCTGTTCCGCTCCGGCACCGCCGACTGGTCCGAAGCGCATCGCGCCACGCTCGATGCGCTCGAGGACAAGCTGGGGTTCTAGAGGACGCCGATCTCCGAAAGCGCCGCCTGCAGCGCGGGCGGCAGCGGCTCCTCGGCCTCGCGCCCCGGCGCGAGGTCGCGCGGCGCATCCTCGGGCTTGAGATAGCGCCAGCCTTGGAAGGCGCGCTTGGGCGTGGCCGCGACCCGCTTCAGGTCCGGTTCGCAGATGATGGCACAGCGGCGGATGCCGTCGCCGCGATCCACCTCGTCGAATCGCAGCACCCGCTGGCGGCACAGGATCACGCCCTTGATCACCCAGTAGATCGAACCGCCGTCGAGCACCTCCTCGGCCCGCTTGGGCCACATGCGGGTGACGTGGCGCGGCAGCCCGTCGGGGCTGTGTCCGCGCGGGTCCGCCTGCCAGGCGGCGAGGTCAGAGACGTCTTCGGTTCCGACCGAGAGCTTGATGAGATGCAGCATGAAGAAGGACTTAGGAGGCCGGGCAGGGGGCCGCAAGTCGCGATTTCGTGTTGTGGCCAAGTCGCAATTTCTTGTGGATAAGGCCGTGTCAAGCACAAGCTGTAGCTTGAGTCGTGCTATACTGGTCTATATGCAGCGTTGTCGCCGGGAGCGACTGCCGCCCCCGACCCTGATACAATCCTGACCCGCCCCAAGCCCGAGGACCGCTGCCATGACCCGTTTTTCCGCGCCGATCGCCGAACAGATCTGGGACATGAAATATCGCTTCAAGCAAAGCGACGGCACGCCGATCGACGAGACGGTCGAGGATAGCTGGCGCCGCATTGCCAAGGCACTGGCCGCGCCCGAGAAGGACCCCGAGCACTGGGAGGAAAAGTTCTACGGCGCGCTCGAGAACTTCCGCTACCTGCCCGCCGGCCGGATCACCGCCGGGGCCGGCACCGCCCGCGCGGTGACGCTGTTCAACTGTTTCGTCATGGGCACCGTGCCCGATTCGATGTCGGGCATCTTCGACATGCTGAAGGAAGCGGCCCTCACGATGCAGCAGGGCGGCGGCATCGGCTATGACTTCTCGACCATCCGGCCGCGCGGTGCCGAGGTGAAGGGCGTGGCCGCCGACGCGTCGGGCCCGCTGTCGTTCATGGATGTCTGGGACGCGATGTGCCGCACCATCATGTCGGCCGGTTCGCGCCGCGGCGCGATGATGGCGACCATGCGCTGCGACCACCCCGATGTCGAAGCCTTCATCACAGCGAAGTCCGACCCGGCGCGTCTGCGCATGTTCAACATGTCGGTGCTGGTCACCGATCCGTTCATGGAAGCCGTGAAGGCCGATGGCGACTGGGATCTGGTCTTCAAGGGCCGCGTCTACAACACCGTGCGCGCGCGCGAGCTGTGGGACGCGATCATGCAGTCGACCTACAACCAGGCCGAGCCGGGCGTGATCTTCATCGACCGTATCAACCAGATGAACAACCTCGGCTATTGCGAGGAAATCGCGGCCACCAACCCCTGTGGCGAGCAGCCTCTGCCGCCCTATGGCGCCTGCCTGCTTGGCTCGATCAACCTCGCCAAGCTGGTCAAGAACGAATTCGAGAAGGGCGCCAAGCTCGACGAGGCCGAGCTCGACGATCTCGTCGCGCTCGCGGTGCGGATGATGGACAACGTCGTCGACGCCTCGAACTTCCCGCTCGAGGCGCAGGCCGAGGAGGCCCGCAACAAGCGCCGCATCGGGCTTGGCGTCACCGGCCTTGCCGACGCGCTCCTGATGGTCGGGCTGCGCTATGGCTCGGACGAGGCCGCCGCCCAGACCGAGGCCTGGATGAAGCGCATCGCCCGCGCCTCCTACCTCGCCTCCGTGGATCTGGCGAAGGAAAAGGGCGCCTTCCCGCTGTTCGACGCCAAGAAGTACCTCGCCACCGGCAACATGATGCAGATGGACAAGGACGTGCGCGACGCGATCGCCAAGCACGGCATCCGCAATGCGCTTCTGACCTCGATCGCGCCGACCGGCACCATCTCGCTCTACGCGGGCAACGTGTCCTCGGGCATCGAGCCGGTCTTCGCCTATGCCTACACCCGCAAGGTGCTTCAGAAGGACGGCACCCGCACCGAGGAGGAGGTCGTCGACTACGCCGTGCAGGCGTGGCGCGAGAAGTTCGGTGACAAGGAGCTGCCCGACTACTTCGTCAACGCTCAGACGCTGCAGCCGATGGAGCATGTGAAGATGCAGTCGGCGGCGCAGAAGTGGATCGACAGCTCGATCTCCAAGACGATCAACTGCCCCGAGGACATCTCCTTCGAGGCGTTCAAGGACGTCTACATGGAGGCCTACGAGACCGGCTGCAAAGGCTGCACCACCTACCGGCCCAACGACATCACCGGCTCTGTGCTGTCGGTCTCCGAGCCCGCCAAGGCGCCCGAGGCGAAGGCGGCACCCGCCGAGCCGACCGGCGGCGAGGTGATCTACATGTCCGAGCCGCTCGACCGTCCCGCCGAGCTTGAAGGCGCGACCTACAAGCTGAAATGGCCCGACTCTGAGCACGCGATCTACATCACCGTCAACGATCTGGTCGTCGGCGGCCATCGCCGGCCTTTCGAGGTGTTTATCAACTCCAAGAACATGGAGCATTTCGCCTGGACCGTGGCGCTGACCCGGATGGTGTCGGCGGTGTTCCGGCGCGGCGGCGACGTCTCCTTCGTGGTCGAGGAGCTGAAGGCGGTCTTCGACCCGCGCGGCGGCGCCTGGATCAAGGGCAAATACGTCCCCTCGATCCTCGCGGCGATCGGCGGCGTGATCGAGAAGCACATGATCTCGACCGGCTTCCTCGCGGGCGAAGGGCAGGGGCTCAAGGAGGACCCGCAGCAGCAGGTCGTCAATCTCGACGCCCCGCGCGGCAAATCCTGCCCCTCCTGCGGCAGCTTCGAGCTGCGCATGGTCGAGGGCTGCATGACCTGCGGCAGCTGCGGCCATTCGAAGTGCGGTTGAGTTGAGGGGACGGGTGTGTGTGCCAGAAAAGCATATGAGTGCGAATTGCAAGCATAAGCGTGCGAGTTACACGTCAAGTGCTTTCTACGATGACCCCGGCAGACATGCCGGGGTCATTCTCGTTTAGGCCAATGGCATAGAAAGTGGCGTTCAAGGGCCGTCCACGAGAAGAGGTTTTCGTGCTTTGTTTCGCCGTCGAAGAATCTCCGCTCCAGCAGGCCGAAAGCAGGCGACAGCAACTTCTGCCATGGCCATCCAGTCTCCAGCGACAAGCGGCGGAGCGGAACAAAAGTCTCGTCGAAGGACCGGCGATCGCTCTCAGTGATATAGGGCTGGACCGCCTTTCGCTTGGGGTTGGAAGCGTTCGTGGCTCGGATATGGCCGGAGGCAACGAGCTGCGTCATCTGCGTGGGCTTGAGGCCGACTGATTTGGCGAACACCTCGAGCGTTAGGCCCGGAGCGTGATCGATATTCAGCTTGCTTTGTAATTCGTCTCGGTCGACCAGGATCGAGGCGTAGCCTGTGGCCTGCGAGTAGCTGCCAATTCGACGAAGCTCGCCTTTCTCGATTAGGTCGATGATCTCGGCGGGGCGGACCCGAAGCTGATGGCAGGCCTCTTGCAGCGTACGCCAGCCATGCATCTTTGCATGAACTGTTTCGGCGCCACGTAGGAGGTCAGCAATGAAGCGATGAGCATCGGTGGCCTTCCACAGAGGCTTCGCGCCTGCTGCCGTAATTGCCGGCGACAGATAGCCATCTGCTCTGAGCGATTCGAAATGGGACCGAGAGATATTCATCAGCTGCTGCAGTTCGATCCCGCTCACCATTCGATTGAGCTCTTCGATGATGGGCTTCACCGCCTTGGCGTCGAACACCGCCCATTCGTCGGTGCTGCTCAAGGCCGCGCCTGTCAGTATTCCTCGCTCGCGCAGAAGTTTACGCAGACGGCGATCATCGATCCCGCCCTCCTCCGCAGCCGTCCGAACGGAATGGAGCCTACGCTCGAGAACGGGCTCCCCCATCACGTTGTCTCCTGCGCCGACCGGCCAGGTTGCCAGGATGTGGTCGCGAATGATTCCCCTGAAAACGCCGTAAGGCTCGGAGGTCAGTTCATGCGCAAACCTGTCGTACAGGTCGCCGAAGACGCCCTTCGGTCCCTGCCGGGGCGATCCCAACTTGGATTGCAGCCGAGCAAGCGTGTCGCGAACTTGGTCTGGTCCTTCCGCCGAAAGCACATACCCCGTTGCCGCTTCGGCCCAAAGCTCGTCCGGATGAACGCGGTTTCGTCCTCCGGTCTCCAGACGTACCGCGGCCCGCCCTAGTAGTTCGGAAAAGACGCAGACGGCCTGCAGATCGATGCCATCGAACCAGTTCCCGCTATGCTGACCGTGCAGCCGGTCGGCCACGTATAGCTCGAAGAGGCTCGCCTCCCTCGGCTCACCATCGAGCCCCCCCTCTTCGAGGGACGTTCGGATCTCAGCTAGACGCGCAGCGAAGTCGAAGCGGACAGTTGAAGCAGGATCGGCCCATAAGTCGACCAGCGGCATTTCATGCTCGGTGCAAACACGGAGGTGGCGCAGCAACCAGTCGGCGCGCATGTGGGGCATCCAGGGGGACGGGTCCTTGGCCATGTCCTCTCGAAGGCATGCAGGGCAGCCTCTGATGGCCACGGGCTTAATGCTCTTAGCGTGGAAGATTTCACCACGAAACGAATGTTCGCGACCTCCTAGGTGAATGGGTGTCCACTCCAAAAGGGCATCGAGCGCTACCCCACCTAGTTCTGCCAAACGCTGGCAGACCAACTCATCGCCTTGAATGATCTTCGAGAAGGGAAGCTCGAAGTCCGCGCCGAAGGTACTGGCTGGCAAGCCATTCCGGCTCGCGAGGCGCGACATGAAGGAGAAGGCTGGTTCCCGTTCGCCGAGGGGAACGGAGAGGGGAAGTGATAACATTATGCCTCAATAATAAGCGCCAGTTTTCCCTAGAGATGTGCAGCTAGGGTTCGGCTGGAGGGCGTAGATGTTTCTGTGGTTGTGGCAGCAGTAGCCAAAGTAATTGGCTTGCGGAATTGAGTCGGACAATAATGAGTCCGATCGCGCCACCATGCCCGAACCAAATTTACGGGCATGGTGCGACCTTGAGGGTAGGGAGAATTGAGTATCCAATTCAAACCTACGGAGTGTTATTGCTTTTCGATGTGGATTGGGGTGACTAGAGGATTAGGAGATCGCCTTGTCTAGAAAGCCTAAAGTTGACGCGTTCTCGATCAAAGTCCTGACTTTTGATCGATCCAAACCGGACGGAACCTCGGCATTAATTTCAAGTTGGAGAGTTACCTCTGCGCCAGGTAGAGTGGTCAATTGCTCAATAATTGCTTCGACAATTTGAGCCATGTCCCTGGCAGGGCGGTCAGCGGAAAGCCGGACCGCCCCTTGGAACCTTGTAGGGTGGTGCGGAGCCTCGGTTTCCGGGTTATCAGGGTCCACCGTAGGATCGTTCGGCTCACCCTGGATCGGGCTAGTCGGAACAGGCTTGCCCGGAGAAGTTCCAGAGGTGGGCTTGGCTCCTTCTCCTTGAGCTGGCACTTGCTTTGCTCTTGCCGCTTCGGCGACAGTGGGTCGGATAATGACGCTGTCTGCGTCGATGGTGATGGCTGCACCGCCAGCGCCTTCGATGGAAAGACCGCGGTATTCACCGCGGGCACCCTCGAAGATTTCAGCATATGCAAACGGCCCTGGCACCATGGCTCCGACAGCGGAGCGCACGCACCGAATGAGAGTATCTCGGTCTTTCAGTCTAGGTAGGTAGGTATACCGGTTCAGGTATTCCCATAGGTCCTTAAGGTGCAGATGGTCGCGATCATTCCAGATATACTTCTCCAGATCGCGGTTCAGACGTTCAGGGCCGATTTCGGGCAGAAGGGCTTCCTCACTGACAAGCTTCTTACTCGCCCGGCTAAGGAGCCCTTCTTGGGCAGGAATGCGGGCCGATGAGAAGCCGACGTCGGTTTGCGCGCTGTCCTGATAAGGATAGATCAGGAAAGCCCATGTTTCCTTGAGCCTCGTTTGAACGGTCTCCTTGGCTTCCTGAGCCTTGTCCTTAGCTAGAGACATCTCGCTGGACTTGAGATCCAGGCGTCCGCTGTTCGCATCGCGAATGATCCCATCCCATGCCAGTAGAGAACGCATGGCGTCTTTCAGGTTGTCGAGCTGACGGGCGTCCGCAGCCAGGAAGACCAAGGTGTTGCGATAGACGCGTGGCGTTGAGCCACGTTGAAGCAGGATGTCCTTCACTTCCGTCATCGCTTCCGAGTTGTCGCGGCCACTGTGTGGATGCGCCACGCCAAGAACCACGGCACGGACGCCGCCTGCCTCATCTGGTACGGCTGCGGAGCTGTCGGGGGCGACCTGAACGGCATCGAAGTTCCCTCGATCGGCAATGCCGTTGATGTAGGTCGAAAGGGCCTTGTCGATCTCGACAAGGACAAGGGCATCTTCGAGTTGCCCCGCCCGATCTGCCGCTACCCGGTTCAGGCTCGCGGACATCGAATACCAATACCGACCAAGGTCACCGTGCATGAACTTGGCTTGGTTGGTCAGGCGGCGCAGTGCGTCGCCAAAGATTGCGATCTTCTCTCCGGGCTGCACGACGCCAAGATTGATCTGCTTGTCGTCGAGGCCCTTATTTTCCTGAGAGTGTAGTGGGGCTGTCCCCATGAATACTGTGCGGGCAACGCGGCGCGTGGCCGAGTAGCGGTTCAGGTTCGGCGCGGCTTGGTCGACCCTGTACGGGGTCGAAGATGTGCCATCAATGTCGCCAGCAATGATCGACTGCCACGAAGGGTCTAGATAGTGCAGAAGCTCGGGCTCCACGCGTTCAGAGCTGATGGACACACTGCCCGGCATGATCATGACGGAAGGATCGCCGGACATCCAAAGCTCGTGGATGACTTGGGCCATGAGACGCAGCACGCCGCGTGTCCGCTGGAATTTCTCAAGCGATCCCCAAGCGGTGTAAAGCTGATCGAACAGGTCCGGGTGGATCGGATAGGCCTTCTCCAGCTTCCGGCGGTAATCTTCGTCGGCGCAGCCTTGCGGGAAGTCGTTCGGGTTCTCTCTGTACAGCTTCGCGAACTGTTTCAGCGTATTGTCGCGGTGCAGGTACTTGTCACCGGGAATTTCCCGGAACAGGCGCCGTCGGACAATCTCATAGCTTTCTTCCTGCGATGCCGGCCGCCAAGAGCTTTCGACACGGCTGAAGGTCTGCTTCAGACGGGCCAGAGCTTCTTGTCCACCCTCACCGCCGACCTCGATCTGAGAGGCGGGCAGGGAGGCAACCAATAGCGTTTGCGGTGCGGCTTTCACCGCCTCGGTCAGCGCTTGGACAAAGGACAGGTTCGCGTCGAACGAACCGGACGGCAGTCCTTCGACCTTGTAGATCTGGCGCAGGTAGGCGACCCATTCGTCGATCAGGATCAGACAGGGCGAAAACTTGTTAAAGATCTCTTCCAGCAGGTTCGATCCCGGCGCGATACCGCGGGCATCATTCTCCGCAACCATGTCGAAGCCAGCTTGACCGCCAAGCTGCCATGCCAGTTCGCCCCAAGTCGTCTTGATGACCTGCCCGCCTTCCAAGGTGATGACGTCCTGCGGCCCGCGCGACGTCCCGACCAGAACGGCGCGGTTGACCTTCGCAGGGACATCCAGCCCGTTGCGCGAAAGCAGCTGATCGAGGCCCGGCAGATCGCCGACCCGGGTTTGCCCGGCCATGTGATAGAGCGCCAGCATCGAGTGCGTCTTGCCGCCGCCGAAATTAGTTTGCAGCTCGACGACCGGATCGCCACCGGCTCCGGAGAGGCGCTTTGCAGCCCCCTTGAGCAAGGCACTCAGGCCTTCGGTCAGATAGGTTCGGCTGAAGAACTCGCGCGGGTCACAGTATTCCTGCGCCGCCGTGCCCTTATGGACTTTGGCCAGATCAGCCGCGAACTCTGCCTGCTGGAACTCGCCGGTCGCCACGTCTTGATGCGGCTCCACCACTTCGCGCCAAGGCAGCAGGCCCGAAACGGTCTCGGTCGAAATCGTCGTGGAAGTGCTCTTCCTGCGCTCCTCGCTCCGGGCAAGCTCGGTGAACTTGGTCCGCAGGATCGACTCCCGCATCTTGCCGATCTCATCGGCACTGTCCCCCGCGCTCACTGCGTCGAGGATGCGGCGCATGCTGTCCAGCGCCCGTTCCGCATCGTCGTAGGAGAACTTGCCGTCATGGGCGAGCTTGTTGCGAACGTCGATCAGCTCGTTGACGATCGAGCGGTGCGTCCGGTCCAGAACGTCGCGGAACGCCTCGTTCCATAGGCGCTCCATGATCTTCAGAAGCTTCTGCGTATCGAGGGTGAACTTGCCGTTAGATTCCGGTCGCCACTCTGGAAAGCGCGAGATGACGTCCTGCGGCCATCCCTTGCCCATCCCCGCTTCGAGTCGTTGCATCACGAAGGGCTGAAGGCCCTTTTGCATATGCTCCATGCCCTCGAACACGTATTGGCGCGTGCTTTTTGCCATCTCAAACTACCTTCAAATATCCATGCGGGTCTGGCGGTTCTTGTCGGTCACGTGAATCGTGGCCGCCAGCCGGGTCAAATCTGTCCAGACGGCGATCAGGCCGTTGTAGGAGGTCGCCTCCTTCGCATCCTGGCGCTTGTTGCCGCAGACGTCGTAGAGGTAATAGGCAAGATCCTTGACCGTCTCGGCCCGCTCGCTACCGATTTTCTTCAGCAGTTCCGCCGCCGCATACTCGCCGTCATTTTCCAGCGTGCGGATCAGGTGTTGGCAAGCTTCCCAGATCGTGAAATGGTCATCAGTCTCGGGATCCCAATCGGGGTCGAGCTCGTTACGTTTCAGAATGCGTACTTTCCCGGCCGAACTCTCAATAATCCCAGCGTGCTTGACGCTTTCGACCGAAATGCCGCGTGCCGTAGCAATGCTGTTGGCAATGCCGTACTCGCCCTTATCGAACCCGTTCTGTTGGAACCAAGTCGCAGTAAAGCGGGTGTCAGCATCGAACTCGCCATGCAGGTCGTTCAGGAACTCATCGAGTTGAGCGTTAATCAGCTGCAATGCAGCTTTGACTGTCATCGGGCTATCGTCAGCTTCTAGGACAGCCCTGTAACGAGAAAAGACGCCCATGCCGGGACCTATTGCTGATTGCGGCATGTCAGCAGGCGAAACGTTGGCGGCTTGGAGCTCAGCGATCGCAGGTGGAAGTTCGCGCTTCAATGCACGAACAAACTCCGCGCGGGTAATGGTTCCTGCGGTAGCATCTCTTTTTCGACACACGAGAACAACCGAGTTCGCAAGCGCGTTTGCTCCGATGCCGCGAATGCGGTTGGCAAGCTCAGTTCTAACTGGCCAAGTGCCGACGACAGAAAATCCTGCCTCAAACACTGCTTGGAGAAAAGTCGCCCATCCGGTTGAGCTTAGTCCATCAGCAGTCATTTCGCTTTGCTTGAAGGCGTAGTATATCGAGGCAGGGTACTCGTCTGAGACTTGAGATACCGCATTCGCAATTGCCTTCCTCATTCCAGATAGGAAAAATTCCTCGGCTTTATCCTTTCCTCCGTGCCTATAGGGGGCGGCAATCAGTTCCTCCGTTTTCGGCGCGGACAACGTCGAAAATAAGTCGGGGTAAGTCTTCCGAAGATTGCGGCGCAGCCAGGTTAGGAAGAAATCCGACAGGTCAGAATATCCCACATTGTCATAATAGGGTGGGTCACTAGATAGGACGGCACCTTCAGGATATTTGGCAGTTTGAGCATCGTGCTGGCGCAACCAACCTTGTTCTCCGTGGCCCAAGTTACCTAAGGCACGCATCATGTTTGCCAAGGTCACGCCGAAATCTCCGGCTGACTTCGAGAAAAGGTTGGGTTCGGCAAAATCCCAGACGATCGGAATGGCCTGCCGAGTGAATAGGTGAATGACCTGCACCATGGATGGTTTCCATGACACGAGGGAATTTTGAGTATCGCTAAGCTTACTAATCGCGAGGGCGAGGTATACGGTCACCGCATCCGCATACGCTTGTCTGTCCGGAACGGCACCGTTCTCCTGGATGTCAGATTTGATTACTTCGCGAACCTCTTCGAGAAGCTCAGAAAATGTGTTGAGCGCTACAAGCTGTCGAGCGGTATAGAGGTCCCCAAATGTATGCATCCCGAAGTCGGGCGGCGTGAAGGCACGACGGTCAGGGGATATCTTCTGATCTGGTACCCATGAGGGTTCAGCTGAATGTGCCGTTGCTTCGTGCTTATGGTCGCTTTGAAGAAATATGCGTCCGCCTTTTCTCTGCGCAACGATTGCAAGAAGCATTTCCTGCATCTTTCCGGATGATGCTTGCTTCCGAACATACTCGGCGGTTATTGCTGTGTCAGATATTAGGCATCTGAAATTAGACCCGGCCCCGGCCTTGGTTCCGGATTTTGCTGCCTTCCAATCCTCTTGTGTGCCATCATGTCTGATATTGAAGGCGATTGTGCGGTTGGTTCTATCAACCACCGGCACAAGACGGGCTTCAGAGCCCTTCTTTGTGCTGAGGATGAAGTTGGATACTAATGGGACCTGAACGTCTGAAAAGGCCGGATCGGGACTCGGTACTGTTCTAGCCCAAATCCAAGCAACTACCGTTGCCTCTCCGCCCCCATACTCGGCGGGGAGATTTACTTTTGGATATAGGTGACCGATGCGCTCCTCGGCATGCTTTCGCATCCACTCGCCGTAGAATTGTACGTCTTCTGCCAGACCTTGTGCGTTGCGGTATCCGCCATGGCCCGCGTCAGGTTCCCCTGGATGAACTGGCATCATATTTTTGAATCTGGCAGGGATCTCGATCATTGCCTTGCCGATCATGACCGCCACCGGGTTCAGGTCCGATCCATGAGCAGGAAGGCCGAGACGCTGCGCCTCCAGCGGAATCGACCCACCGCCCGAGAATGGGTCATAGACCGGCGGCAGCTTACCACCGCAGCTGCGCCGGATTTCCGCCCGCGCGCGCTCTAGAACCTCCTCGTTGGTAGAGTTCTCCCATTTCACCAGCTCTTCAATGATCTGGAACAGACGCTTGCGCTCGGCCTCTACCGCTTCTTCAGTCGGGAACTCATCAGGGTGGCTGGATGGGTCATCCACAAGCTGCGCGAACAACACCGCTCGGCACGCTGCTAGAGGCCGTCGCGCCCACCACAAGTGCAGAGTGCTGGGATGCCCATGCCGGATTGACTTCTCCCGCGCCGACGCCGCGTTGATTGCTTCGAGGGGGATCGCGACTTCGATTAGTTTCTTTTTGTAGGCTTGGGTCATGCGAGTGCCTTCACAGCTTCGTCTGCTGCTAGAGCATCAGATACGCGTTGATCGAGAGTGACCCAGATGACTGCGCCGCTCTTATGGGTGTATGGAAGCGGCCGGTGAAGCCTCACGGCGCTTGACATGATCCATGCATGTCGATGCTTCGCGAATTTTCCCGAGAGGAAAGTCTCGGGTGGGATGTGATGCTTGTCTTGGTTGTCGAGCATCTTCTGATCGGACAGAGGGCCTTCAGCCCCCACCATCTTGGCCACGCCAATGATATGGCCGCTACCCTTCTTGACGAGACCGATCCAGCCGCGCTGCTTGGCAGAGGTGCTTCGCATCTCCCATGTCTTCTCGCTTCTCATGATCTTGCTGATCCAAGGTTCGTCGATGATAAGCGCTTTCTCGAACTTCATGCCGGTGCCTCTGCTCGCTCAAGCAAGCGATTGATATTAAACTGGATTGCGTTCTGATCGAACGGCGGTTCGCGCGAGTCGAGCGCACCGTGTACATACCTCGGGGCAGAAGCGAACCCCTCTTTGACCTGCACTATCGCAAGGATAAATTTTTCGGGTTCGTGGAGCGAGGTGATGATTTCTTGGCGGGTTAACATGATGGTATCTGCGCCGTCGACCCTGCCTTTGACCTCGATGAACCGCATATGGTTGGTATCAGGATCGAAGGAGGCGATGTCATAGCCGATTTTGCGAGCGGACACGTCCTCGGGCTCGTTTCCAAGAGCGCGCTCGGATGCCATGACGGCAGCCATCGCCTTCAACTCGATCTCACGGCGGGCTTCAGGGTCTTCGGAGAAGCCATTGGGTGTAACAGCATTGCCCTTCTTCAGGAGCAGGCCTCTCGGAACCACGACCATTCCGCCCCGGACGCGCGGGGGCTGGGACGAGATGAAGCGCTCCTGCTCAATCACCTCAAGACGGCGGCGCAGGCGTTCGGCCAAGTCCTCTGCCCGGCGCTCTGCGTTTCGCCAGTTGGATCGGACCTTCTTGCCCGCCTTTTCCTCCTCCTTCAGTTCGGCGGCGCGAGAATCCCAGTAGTTGATCTCTTTCTTCAGTCGGGCTTTGACCTCGTGCTCGACCTTGTCGATCTCCGGGAGGCGCCGCTCGCGCACTTCGGCGACATGGCCTTGAGCAAGCTCGATAGTTGCGTATTGGACGACGCGCTTTTCCAAGTCTGCCGTAAGCCAAGGGGCGCTGATCTCAGTATGGACAGAGGCGATCTCCTCCGGTGTCGCAGCTCGCAGGTTTAGGTGCGGTGCGATCCCGGCATCATGAATTTCACCTGCCTGACTGATTGTTGCAAACTGGAGCTTTTGCGAGACAAGGTTGGCATTGCCTGCGTGACCAGGACGTCCGTCCTGCACCGAGTGTTCCAGAAGGAAGAGGGCTTCGACTGCTGTCCCGTCGTCGGTGTCGTCGACCAGTACGGCCCCTTGTTTCATCAGGTGATCGTTCTGTTCGCGGACTACGCTGATCACTGCGTCCAGCAAGGGGTGGCCCGGGTAGACGAAGGCCGCCACTGGTTGCTGGTTGATCTTCGACTTCTCGAAGCAAACCCGTTCGTACTTCTTCTGGATCGGCGCCCCGCCGCCAATCTGGCGATCCCGTTCCCTGATGATGAGCGGGACGTGGGTAATCTCCCACCGGCCTTCTTCCCGTCTCTTGATCTGCCCGCCGAGGCGCTGGAAGGCTTCCACGAAGAAGCTCTGAATGTGATGAGGTTGAAGACGTTGCGCCTCGGCCTTCTCCATCGCGATCCGAAGCTTTTGGACTTGGGCCGCCGGCATCGTGTCGTTAGTGAGTTGCCGCTTCTGAAGAAGGTCGAGGAGATGGCTTTGATCTACCGCGCCATCGACGGCTTTGTAGAGGCGCGCCCTCACGTCCTCATCGTCGTTGTACTGGATTGCTTCCAGAAGCAGATCCCGCAGCGGCCGATCCTCGAAGAGCTCGCCCAGGACATCATAGACTCGTCCTCCTAAAGCCTCGCGGGCGGCTTCAAGCTTTTCGAGCAGGCGCGCATAGACGTCCCCTTCGCGGGTGTCTTTCGCAACGAGGTTCCAGAGGTGGCATACCTCGGTTTGCCCGATCCTATGGATGCGACCAAACCGCTGCTCGATCTTGTTCGGGTTCCAAGGCAGGTCATAGTTCACCATCAGATGCCCGCGCTGAAGGTTAACGCCTTCACCTGCCGCATCGTTAGCAATGAGGACAAGCATGTCCCTGTCCTGCATGAAGCGTTCGACGACCTTGCGGCGCTCCTCGCGCGTCACTCCGCCATAGATCACGTCCACTGCGTCGGGTTTGCCGAGGCGCGCGGTCACCTTGTTGCGAAGGTATTCGAGCGTGTCTTTCGGCTCGGTGAAGATGATCAACTTGCGACGATGCCCGTCGGGATCGAGCATCAGATCATCATCGAGGATCTTGTCGAGCTGCTGCCACTTGGTGTCATGCCCGGAGTGAAGAACGCGGAGGGCCATGCCCTCCAGTCCTTTAAGGGTTTCGACCTCGATCTCCAGCTGCTCGGCCGTCTCCGCACTGGTTGCGCTAGTCGAAATCAGGTCTTCCATCTCGTCGATTTCGTCCTGACCATACTCGTCGATATTGGTCAGCAGGTCTTGATTGACTTTGGGTTGGGAGAAGCCTGCCCTCTCACTCTTGGCGGCGAGCCGCGCCTCGCTCAGCTCAGCTTCGAGCCGCTCCCGGCGTCGCTTGAGCGACTGGTAGATTGCGGCGGGGCTGGAGGCCAGACGTCGCTGCAGAATTTGCAGAGCGAAACCGACGTTGTTCTTCTTGCGCCCATCCGTGTCAGCGAACCTCAAAACGCGGTTCATCTCGTCGCGCACGTAGTCCGTAACCGCGGTGTAGAGTTCGGCTTCTTCGGGAGAGAGGTCGTACTTGACTGTGTAGGCGCGACGCTCCGGGAAGAGGGGGCGACCGTCAAAACGCAGCAGCTCTTCTTTGGTCAGACGGCGCATCATGTCTTCGACGTCTGCGACATGGACGCCGTCCCGGAAACGGCCTTCAAAGCGGTCCCCATCCAAGAGCGCCATGAAAAGCTGGAAGTCACGTTCCTTGCCGTTGTGGGGCGTGGCCGACATCAGCAGGAAGTGACGACAGACCTGACCTAGCTTTTGCCCAAGCTGGTAGCGCTTGGTGTATTTGGCCTCGCTGCCGAAAAATGTCGCGGACATGCGGTGGGCTTCGTCGGCGATGATCAGATCCCACTCGGTCGACTTGAGAAGTTTCTCTTGAAGCTCTTCGTTGCGTGCCAAAACATCTAAACGCGCAATCATCCGGTTGCAGTCGTTAAATGGGTTTCCGGAGCGGGAGCTCTCGATCATGTCCCTGCTCAGGATGTCGAATTCCAAGCCGAATTTCTCTCCAAGTTCATCCTGCCACTGCTCAACAAGGCTGCCAGGTGCGACCACTAGGCATCTTTCGAGATCACTGCGGGCGATTAACTCCTTAATCAGAAGGCCAGACATAATGGTTTTGCCCGCGCCCGGATCATCGGCCAACAGGAACCGCAAGGGCTGCCGCGGCAACATCTCTCCGTAGACCGCCGAAATTTGGTGCGGAAGTGGATCGACCTGACTGGTGTGGATCGCCAGATAAGGGTCGAAGAAGTGGGCGAGCTTGATGCGGTTTGCTTCGGTCACCAGGCGCAGCAGTGCCCCATCCGCGTCGAAGGACCAGTTTCGGCCGGCAGACTGGATATCAATGCGGTACTCGTCATCGCGGTAAATGGTCGTCTCGGCCACCGCGCCACTCGTCTGACGAAATACAATGTTGACAGCTTGGTTGCCAATCCATTCCACCGATACTACCTCAACGGCAGTGCCTGGCGTTGCGCCGGAAACTCGACTTCCGGGCTTTATTTCTTCAAGCTTTGCCATTGCGGGTAACTCTCAAAGTAAAGTTATTATTGCCAATAAAGGGTTGTGGGGAATCTGATGGTTGCCAGCGTTGCATGGAACCGGCGCCGTCGTGTACCGAGGGGATGCTGGCCCTGCTTATGCCCACTAAACCACTCGTGCGATCAGGGGCAGGGTGGCCCAGCTCAACTGGGCTCGTTGCCATAAATGGCACGCACGCAAGCATATTTGCGCGGGAGCGGGCGCTAGCGGACGGTAGGGGTTGGGCTTCGACATGGCCGGACGTTAGCCGATCGTAGGTTTGCTACAAGCCATCCCCGCACAAATTTTCTTCCGCAGGTAGAGAAGCGACAGAGCAGTGTCTCCGTAGGCGCGCGTTGGTTCGACGTGCCACGTGCTATGACTTAATCGCACCTGATCTGGTGAACCACAGCAGGGCGGACCCCGGCTCCGAATGTTGCGACGCAATCTTGCCATGTGGTTCGGCGGATTGTGGCGCGGCAGCTTCGATCAGTAGATAAAGCAGCGCGCAAATTGCCAATTCATAGATCGGGAGCCATGGCCTTGTCGTTTATGCCATGTGTCACGTAGTCCACCGGGTTAGTTTTGCTTCGAGAGCCGTGATTCCGTCTGGAAAGTTCATTCAGTTTAATTGCGGTATCTGATCGAATTAAGGTAAATGGGGGGTAATGCACCTTAATGCGCTGTCCGGCGAATTTCTTCGGCGAGGAGGTCAACTTCATTGAGGGTGTATAATCTCGAATCTGCCCTGAGGAATTCCTCCTTCAAGTCGCTAACAAAGGAATCCATTTGGTCGCCGAAGTCGCCAACCACAATTAGACGGTGATCTAATGTTTCCGCTAGGGCTTTTCCTTCAAGGACCCGCTTTCCGGCTTCCGCCAAGCCGCGCTCGGAGCTATCAAAGCGTGCTGAGTCGATTAGATTGTAAACACCATTCTGATACCCGTAATCAGCTTTAATGCTCACGCCCCACTTTGAGATGCGAACAGCCTTTGGCCTTTTCTGTAATAAAGGCAGTACGCCTGCATCCTTCAGTGCGCATGTAAGTCGCGTACTGACGCGCTCTGTCTTCTTTTTTTTAGCATTGGCTTCGACTAGTTCGGAGAAGAGAAGCTGCGCAACATCATGAGGACTCTCCCCTAGGGCGGGGAGGATTTGAGTAATCTGAAATATTCCGGCGCGCTTTGAGTTGAAGTCCGTAGCGGACATTTCAAAGTGCCGCTTGCGAAACTCATATTCAATCTGTTCAGAGAAGTCAGCGAGAGCCATCTTTAGGAATGATGGACTCGCCTCGCCGAAGAACTTCTTAACGCGACTGAAGTCCGAGCTGTGCTTGCTGATCACTTTTCCGCGACGGCCGTCAAAAACCAACACCCCGACATTTACGAACTCAAACCGCTCGGGGTGTGGGCTGAATTGAACGATACTGTACGCCAGTTCACGCTCGTTCATCGTACTCCCTCCCCTTGCTCGAAGTTCATCTCAGACTGCTCAAATATGGCAGCGGGAAGCCACGATCCAAGGCCCTTCGCCCTATCCACAAGGCATGAACTGAGGTCATCAGCTAAGCCGTGGGTCATGCCCCACTCACGCGGAACCTCCTCACATACGCGCCGAATGGTCTCGAGGTCAATCTGCTCGACAAGCGTCAAGGCCGTGTGGACTGCCGCCCGTGTCAGAATGGGCGCAAACTGGTCGAAGAGACCGTACACGTTTCGCTCTGCGATCCATTCGGGCCCCAGTTCATCCTCCAGTGTGGTCTCGACCAGAGCATGAGTATGGTCAATAACCACTAGTTCCACCATCCTCTTATCCATCCTCAGTAGGACATTGTCATAGTTGGCATTTCCATATGTGCTCAAGTCGGGTTCCGCGAACCGATCTTTGTTCCGGAGCCATGTATCGAAGACGACGAGCTTCGCGACAGCTTCTGGCTGGCGAAGTTTCTTGAGCAAAGTTGACCCGGGTGAGAGTGATGTGGCTTCAGTCCAACGAGAGCAAAAGGCAGGTCCAGGCGAAATTTGTAATAGTGGATAGTTAGGGAGAACGATGCTGGGAATGTCTAGGACCGCGAAGTCCGGCGTCGTCAATCCAATCATGTTCGCTAGCTCGGTGCCGACCAGTTCGCAAATCAAAGCGTCATTGCCAGCATGGTTGCCAATGTATTTGATTATTGCTGCGCCTTCGTCGGTCATTACTTGAAGTGGCTTTGTGCTCGTTTCCAAGACACGGGTCACTCGTTCGACAGTTGACGGCTGCCAATCCCTTCCAGAAAACACCCAGTTAATCCACCTTGAGCCTGCCAACCGAAAGGGCAACGAGTGCGCAATCGATCATGATTGTCGAGTAAAATATGCTTTCTTTTGTCGCCCTATGAGGCGAACGTGACTATTTTCATTCTAAGGTATCAGTCGTGTCGGTTCGTTCAGGAACCGCTGAGGTTCCGGGCCATTCTCAATACTATCCACCTTAACTTGGCTCATCTATTAGCTCCACGAATTCTCGAAATGCTCGTTTAGCACTGTGAGGCTTGCCGGGCATTCGCCATCGAAGGTGACGCCGAGGTAGGTCGCCGCCCTTGTCGCGCCAACATAGAGGTACTTGGCAAAGAGGTCGGGGTGATCTTCGATTGTCCGATCCTGGCCCGTAAAGAAAACCGCCTCAAACTCCAGGCCTTTAATGTGACGGATATTGAATACGCGTACGTCGCGGTCATTGCCGACTACTTTGCCGTCTTTGCAGGCGACAGCCGCCAATGCGGAGCGAGAGGTCATCGCCGACGTCGCGGGCGGCGATGCTGCCTAAAAACGAGCGATAACTCGCGATCCGGTAACCTGTATTCGACGGGGGAGTGCTTCTGGTGATGAATACAGTTTCGACAACCCCATTTTCGTCGGCCAAATCAACGCGGGCGATGACTGGTTGGCCGATCAGCTCGGTAAGAGCGGCACGTTCGCTTTCGTTAATCGCTTTCAAGTTCTCAACTTGGGCGCCGCTGGTCCAAGTATTGACGGTAGCAAATGACTCCGGCTTCCCGCTGCGGTGGCCATGTAGCAAGGATTCTGCTGTATTTGCTACTATCTCAATGCAGTGAAGAGCATCCCGCGCGATTTCGTCCAATTCTAATTCACGGACATCTTGGGAAGCAGATTGCGCAGTTCTAGTCATTAAAATAACTTTCGCAAGTTAAAGTATGCACCCATAGCATTGCCTCTCAAGTCGCAAACGCTCAGCGAACATGCGCCCGCGGGTGATCCTGTCGGACCTACCTCACAACGACAAGTAAAAGTTGAGGGTGGTATCCACAGCCAGAGGGACAGGGTGCTTGCGGCTGGCTCTACCAGCTTGATCAGCTGACGATTAGACTTCTTAAGACGCTTGCCTGCCAGTCCGCCGTGCCAGCTTGGCGGCCAGGTTCGGTCCTACTCCTGGCCGAGACCACGGGCAGACCGCGATGCAGATCCCGCAGCCATGATGCTCGTTGAAGAAGGGCAGGCACTGGTCGAAATCCACGTACCACTTGTGTGCGCCGCGGACCTGCTGCTTCTCCGGATAGATCGCCTCGGGCGGGCAGGCGTCCTCGCAGATCCGGCAGCTCGCGCAGAAGGCATCGATGCCATGCTCGCGCGGCGGCGTGGGGGCGAAGGGGGCATCGTTCAGTACGGCCGAGAGCCGGAAGTTCGTACCGAGATCGCGGTCGATGATCGCGCCGTGCTTGCCAAGCTAGCCGAAGCCGCAGGCCAGCGCAGGCGGGATCAGGGTGAAGTCCCCGGTCGTCGGCCCGGTCACCGGCTCATCCCTGCTGACGCAGCCACCCCGCAACCTGCTTGGCGGCATGCGCGGCCCTGCCGTACTGCCGAATAACCAACCACCGCCGCCTTCTCGAACCCATCGGGAACATCCCTCCAGCCGAGGCTGCAGCAAACTTCTACGCTGCTCTAGAAACTGAAGAGATGGCCGCGTAACTAACCGAAATCAGCCCCCGGCAAACCCGGCGCTGTTCACCTATCGAAGAAGGAGAGACTTCATGGAGCTACTTACTGAAGAGCAGAGGGCCATCCTGACCGCCAACGGTAAGTCCAACGAGGAGCAAGCTCTCCACGGGAAGACATGCGACTTTAAGCCAGTCGTGAAGCTATTTCTTCGTGAGCCTTATGAAGCGTGGCTTCTGACTGAGCTTATTCCGTCGGATCCCAACGATTTCTACGGACTGTATCTTGCTGACGGTAAAGAGCCAGATTTCCGTTATGTATCGTTGTCCGCGCTCGAAGCTAAGCGTGGGCGAGGTGGCTGCACCGTCGAGCGTGACATTCATTTCACTGCCGACAAAACTCTTCAGGGCTACGCTGAAGAGGCCAGGAGAAAAGGAAGAATCATCACTTGAAACTATGGATTGAAGATAGTCGCTCGGCACACCTATGACAGAGGCCGTGGGATAAGTCCGTCCGGGAAAAGGGGCACCTCGGCCATCACCCGTTTTGCGCAACAGAGCCGTTGTGGACTATTCGATACTGTGCCGCCGGCAGGCGTGGATTGCGGTGCAGGACCCGTATCGCACATCGCGCCAACCTCTGAACCTGCCCGTCGACAACACCGGCATCAAGTTCTGCGATTATAGCGAATGGCAGGCCTGCAAGCAGGGCCCGTCACGTCGCAGGCAATGGCGGAAGGTTCATATTGCCATGGACGCGGGCACCGGGGATGTGCGTGCGGTCGAGTTCACCTCAAGCCGCCAAGGCGACAGACCGCTGCTGCCGGAGCTGCTGTTGCAGATCTCGCCGGAGGCGACGATCGGCACGGTCACCGCAGACGGTGCCTTCGATACGCAACTATGCTATGGCCCCGAGTTCCCCGAAGCCGCAGGCCAGCGCGGGCGGGATGAGGGTGAAGTCCCCGGTCATCGGCCCGGTCACCGGCTCCGCGGCCCAGCCCTCCTGGCGCAGCCAGTTCGCAACCTGCTTGGCGGCATGCGCTGCCCGGCCATATTGTCGGATGACTTCGGCGCCGGCCTCGACCTCGGGCGCTTGGCGGAGCCGGGCGTAGTCGTGCCGCACCCCCAGCATGATCACCCGCGACTGCGGCACCGAGCGCCCCTCGTAGCACCACTCGGCTTGCATCTCGGCGACGCCGGTCTTCTCGCACAGGCCGGCCTCGACGAAGCCGTCGAGCAGTTCGGTCCAGTCTTCAGGCGCGCGCGTGACCTGCTCGGCGGCGACCTCCGGCAACGGCGCTTCGAGGATCGCCTGCCGCGCGGCCCGTTCCGCCAATAGCGCCGGTGCATCCGGCTGGACCGTGTAGAACCAACGCTGCATCTCGCCATGCGGGATCTGGTCCGGATCGGGGGCCCAGTAGACTAGGCGCGGCGGATGCGGATCAGGATCATCCAGCCCGTTGATGTCGTTCCCCGACACGATGGGTCTCAGCGCCATCTGGGCAGGGTCGGGCTGGTAGGGGCGATACGGATTGGGCTTCGGCATGGCCGGAGGTTAGCCGATCTGCGGCATGCTACAAGCGGCGGTGGGCAACGCGCGGGTTCACTCGAGAAAACCTGCCCCCTGACGTTAGGTTATTCAAAGAATAGTCGTCGCGACCTCGGTCAGAGGGGGGCGTCAACCCCCTTGGAGGCGAGGCGCGGGGAGGTTTGCGAAAATTCTAAACCGCGATTTTTCGCATAATTTCAGGTGTTTACGAATCTCCGGGGTGCTGCTTTAGGCCTCGCTGCCTCGAACATGTGGACAACCGAAAATCTCCGCTCGGGATTTTCACCCGGTTCGCTCATGTTGAAGGCAGACGAGGCAGTTGGAGATCTTGAGGAAGCCGTACCTGACCAATCGGGGCCGCCACACAGCGGGCTTCGAACACGGCGTCAGGGCGCAGAGCAGGCAAAAAAAGAACGCGCCTTGAAGAGCGCGCTGAAGTCGAAGGCCGACTGCGGCCCTACCACATCGCGGACCGTAGACCCGGACACCGGGCACCCGCAACACCGCAGTTGGTCAGACCCTTTGATCGTCCGGAGCCATGGGTTTCCGGGAGCGGAAGAAGTCATGATCCTCGAACACGATGAGTGGGCGTATTCGCCGCCCAAGTATAAAAGACAGACGGTTATCACCCTGGATCCCGTGGAGGGCGTTCTGCCCTTCGGGGGTGTCCGGAGCCCGCTGTCGACCAGCAGCTCGAGCCACCGGGTGACGCTGACCTACTGCGTGCCGGCCAACGACAACAAGCCGAGGATCGGCAAGTGCGAGAGCGCGGCCGAGCTCGCCGTCGCGCAAGAGGCGCTGATGGATCCGCGGCTTTACGATCTGGAGTTCCAGCCTTGCAGGGTGTCGTTCCTGTTCGATGGGACCAAGCACGACCATACTTACGATCTCCGCCTGACAATGGTCTGCGGGGAGCGGCGGCTTGTCTTTGTCCGCAACCGGACCAGCCTTCAGCGGCCGAAGGAGCAAGCGAAGCTCAGGGCTCTCGTCGCCGCGACGCCGGAAAGCGAAGGGCACCGGGTGCTGGTCGTGGACGCCGACAGTTACTCTCGGCCCCGGCGCGACAACCTGCACCGGATGAAGATCGCATTCGACCAGGCTGAGCCCGAAGTCGATGAGATCGTCTTGGAGACAGCTGCTCGCCTTCGCACGCTTTGGCTCCTACGTGACCTGATCGCCGCGGTCGACCTCGAGCCGTGCGTGGCCTTCCAGTCGATCCTTCGCCTGATTGGCCGCAGGCAGCTGCACACGAACCTCGATCACGTGATCTCCTACTACTCTCGCATCTGGTGGCCGGAATGAAGCAGGAGGCAACGTACCTTCTTCCGGAGAATGCTTCGGTCGTCTTGGAGAAGCAGCGGTACCTCATCGACAGCCGATCTGGACGTGGCTCCGTCCTCGTCAGTTCGGCGGACCGCACGCGCACGTTCCTCCCGGGCAAGCAGCTCGACGAACTGTTGAGGGACGGCGCCTGCGTGCTCGAGAACGAGCACGGCGAGGTTGTGGTGGCCGGGATCGAGGATGACAGCTTCCGCTATCTCAACCAGCTGTCCGGCGAGGAGCGCAAGAATGTGCGTTTCCGCGCGGCCCTTTGCTACGCGATCCATGAGCTCGTCGGGCAAGGCCTGAGGCTGTCGGAAGGTATCCTCAACAAGCCACAGGTGCGGCAGGATATATGCAAGCTTGCCGCAATGCACTTCGAGGGGAAGATCGCGATCTCCGCACTTCGCGGGGGGAGCATGACACGCGTCTTCCCACTTCCCAAGGGTCGGACGCTGTTGAAGTACTACCGGCTCTTCGAGGCGGAGCATTTCGATCCGCTCGCTCTTCAGGGTAAGCACAGGTGGAAGGGCAATCGTACTAGTCGCCTGGCTCCCGAGCTTCGGCCACTCATGACCGAGGCAAGCAAGGCCTGGCTAGATAAGCGCAAGCCCCCGATGGCAAAGGCCTACCAGAAGCTCAAGCTCCTCCTTAAAGCTGAGAATGTGTCTCGGAGGGGGAGGGGTGAAGCAGAGCTGGCATTGCCCTCGCAGGCTTCCTTGCGAGCTCATATCGACAAGCACGTCTCTTCGATCGGGCAGCAGATTGCGCGCGAGGGTGAGCGGGCTGCCTACAACAAGCGTGGACCCGGTTCGACTGACCTCCGGGCGCTGATGTTTGGGGAACTCGTCGAGATCGATGAGTGCAAGCTTTCCATTCTCATTCCCATCAAGAGGGCCCAGCAGCCGGAAGAGGGGCATTCCAGCCACGGGGCGGCACCCAAAGGCGCTGAGGAAGTGGTCACTAAGCGAGTGCATCTCCTCTTGATGATCGACGTTGCAACGAGGATGCCTCTAGCTTGGACCTTGGCCGAGCAGCCCTCGGCTGACGCGACGCTGGAGCTTCTGCGCATGGCCACCCGCTCGAAGGAGAGGGAGAAGGTGAAGCATGGTTGCGACCAGAATCCTGCGCCTGCCGTCGGTATCGGCAAGGTCCGCAATGACAACGGGACGGGTCTGCGTAACCGAGAGGTAAAGGAGGCGATGGCGGGTCTCGGCATTATTTCGGTCGATACGCGCAGCTATCACAGTTCCGACCGGCCGTTCATTGAGCGGCTGTTCGGCACGATCGAGTCTGAGTTGATCTCTGGGCTGACGGGCTATACTGGAAATGCCGCAGGCGCCCTGCCGGGCTACGATGCGGTTGAGAACGCGAAGCTCCCGCTAGATGCCCTTTACCAGATCCTGACCCGCTACTTGGTCGATGTCTATTCGCACACGGCGCACCACGGTTTCGGAATGGACGGGCGCACGCCGTACCAGGCCATGCAGCGCGTTTTGAAAGAGGCCGGAATGGTCAGGCCCCCTTCGATGCAAAGCCGGCGCATTCATCTCGGTGGAGAGGTCAATGCCACTCCGACCGATGAGGGTATCAAGGCGTGCGGCCTTCCCTACCAGAGCCGCGAGTTCCAGCGCCTGCGGGACCTGTATCCGGGGAAATGGACTGTCTGTATCGACCCTGACCGTATTCAGGCCGTGACCGTTCAGATCGAGGGCTATGTCGGGGTCATCGAGGCCGAGCTGACGGCAACCTACGTGGCAAGCCTGACCCTCGCCGAATTCGTCGAGGCCATGGAGGAGCGTCGTCGCCAAGCTCCGCATGACGCAGAGGTGTCTGAGTACCAGTTCGTCGAAGCACTTCGGGCCATCGAAAAAATCAATGCAACCTTCGAACCCAAACCCACCAAGGGCAGCTCCTTTTCGACCTTCGAAGAGCTCGAAGAACGGGCCCAACGGGTCACAAGTGGCATTCATCTTGCCCCTTCCACCAAGCTGCTCGACGTCGTCGAACCGGGAGGGCTCATGGCCGACGATCCTGTTGGTGCGCTGCCGATCGGACGGGGGCTTCAGGCAGCGCTCGAGCTCGAAGAACCCCTCGAGGATGATACCCAGACCGCACTCGCCCCAGCCAGCCGGCTCGGGCGGCCGGACACTAAGGGATTGCTGAAATGAACTTTATCAATAGGAAAGCGCTGGATACGGCCACGGATCTCTACAAATGGCGCTATGCCTTTGAGCGTGCGGATCGACTGCAAAGCGCATTCGGGAGCATCGCTACGGAGTATTGGGGCCGTGCGGCGACCGGCCGGCATTTCGAGGCTCGCGGCCTCTTGGTGACCGGGGCGTCGCGCGTCGGCAAGACCAGTGAAATCCGGTTGATGCTTTCCGAATTCAACGAAGCAAAAGAGGAGCTGCCGTCTGGCAAGGTGGCGTCCGCCGTATCCTGCATCCTTGATGGAAAAATGACTTGGAAGGATCTGGGCTTCAGGACGGCGGAGGCGCTCGGTTATCCCGTTCGGCAGCGTAGGATGACGCAGAGCGAGATCTGGTCGCGTGTCACCTTCCAGGCAAAAGAGCAGGGGGTGGTCGCCATCCATTTCGATGAATGCCAACATATCTTTCCACCCAAGCCGGACCAGACCACCCGGGCGCTGCTCGATAGCTTCAAGTCTCTGATGAAGAGCACCGACTGGCCGCTCATGTTGATCCTCAGCGGTGTCGATGAGCTGGCTGGACATGTGCGGCAGGAAGAACAGCTCGCTCGCCTGTTGAGGCCGATTCACTTCCAGAACATCCAGCTTCCTAGCGACATGGGCGAGCTGAACCGGATTTGCTTCACCTATTGCGACGCAGCCGGTTTGGACTTCGAGGATCTCGCGACCAAAGAGTTTCTTCGCCGCCTGGCTTTCGCCTGCGCCGATCGGTGGGGACTGGTCATCGAATTGCTGATCGACACTTGCCTGCGGGCCCGAGCGGAGGGCGGGGATTGCATGGAAATAAAGCATTTCAGTACCGCTTTTGCGGATCGCAGCGGAATGCAAGCAGACTACACACCCTTCAACGTTCCGAACTACGAGAGTAAATTCGTTATGAGTAAAGTACTGCTAGGAGTAGCATAGAGTTCTGTGAATTAAATTGCTTGGCCCGTCGAGCTTCTCATGAAAGCAAGGGTATAGTTGAAAGGACAGCGAATACCGTTCGGGTGTAATTGAGGCGCGGAATCAAAATTTTTGCGTCATGGTTTTGACATGTATTCTCCTGAAATAGATTGTCGAAATAAAAATTGCCGCATCCCTTACGGGGATATGGCCAATGGATCGAAGAGCGCGATCTTCCGGATGGAAGGATCATGCGCGTGCGCTGTGACCGAACAATCATAGCGCGTCTGCAATTATTGCAATTCCTCAAAATTTCTGGATTGACCCCGGCCGCCTTGCCTGAGATCGGCTCGTTGTTCGGGCCCGTGCTTACACGTATGCAGCACGGAGCGTGAGGGCATTGCTACGCTCAGAACCTCACAAGCTATTGCTTCCAGTTCGTAAAATTATGATGTCAGCCCAAGAGGCGCTTGGCGTATGCCGTTGTTATTTTTCGGTAAATTTAGAGCGCGGAGCGGAATTACCTATTCGATTCGCACTCTTATGCCGTACTGGCAACGGGTGATGAGGCTGAAAGCAATTCCAGTCCATTCCACCTGAAGTTTTGACCATCATGAAAGCGCTTATTGACCACCGGGATGTTTCCCGGTGGTCTTTTTGGTTTCAAAGGGCGCCGCGCCCGAGGCGCTTGCCCGAAACGACCTGCCCAACTACCAATCTCAAACCCGCAAGCACTCGTTGTGACCGAGGGACCGGCGGGGAGCGCCGCGGACGTGATCCACGCCATCATCGGCGAGCCAATCGGCCAGTTCCCCGGAGATGTAGCGGCTGCCATTCCATTTCGCGAAGTGGCCACCGCGGACGATATCCCGTCCGGGCGGGTCCCTGTCATGCCTGACGAGTTCGCGCTCTACTGGACGCTGCTGGACGCGCGGGCGCTGCGGCGAACGGTTCGCGGGCCATCGCGCCCGGCCTTGGCCAGCCTGCAGGCCGCTTCGTGCTGGCTGAGGAACACCTCGCCGGTCAGTTCGTCGAGGAAATGGCTGCGTTTCAGCCGGTCCATCACCGGCCCCTTCACCTCGCTCAGATGCAGGCGGATGCCCGCGTCGTGCAGCCGGGTGTTGATCGCCTCGAGCGATTCCAGCGCCGAGAGGTCGATCTCGTTCACCGCCGGAAACATCAGCACCACGTCGGTCAGTTCCGGCTTGTCGGCGGCATAGGCCGAGAGCTGATCTTCGAGGTAGCGGGCGTTCGGGAAGTAAAGGCTCTCGTCGACGCGCAGCGACAGCACATGCGGCTGGGTCTCGACCTCGTGGCGCAGCACGTTGCGGAAATGCTCGGTGCCCGGCACCCGACCGACCACCGCCATGTGCGGGCGCGAGGTCTTGTAGAGATGCACGAGGATCGAGGTGACGACGCCCGCCGTCACGCCGACCTCGACGCCGAAGAGAAGCGTCAGCCCGATCGTCGCCGAAACGGCGGCGAAGTCGGCGCGGCTGAAGCGCCACGCGCGTTTCAGGATCGAAAAGTCGACGAGGCTGAGGACGGCGACGATGATGGTCGCGGCCAGCGTCGCCTTCGGCAGGTAGTGGATCAGCGGCGTCAAAAACAGCGCCGCCAGTGCGAGGCCGAGAGCGGTAAAAGCTCCGGCGGCGGGGGTCTCGGCCCCGGCATCGTAGTTCACCACCGAGCGCGAGAAGCCCCCCGTCACCGGAAAGCCGCCCGAGAAGGCCGCGCCCATGTTGGCCGCGCCCAGCCCGATCAGCTCCTGGTCGGGGTCGATGCGCTGACGCTTCTTGGCCGCCAAGGTCTGCGCGACGGAGATGCTCTCGACGAAGCCGATGATCGAGATCAGCAGCGCCGGGACCAGAAGTTGAGAGACGAGGGACGGCGAGAAGGAGGGCAAAGTGAGCGGTGGCAGGCTTTGCGGCACCTCACCGACGATGGCGACGCCGCGTTCGCCGAGATCGAAGGCCCAGACGGCAAGCGTCGTCGCGATGATCGCCAGCACCGGGCCGGTCTTGGCGCCGATGTCGGCCATGCGCGGCCCGAGACCAAGGAGGCGCAGGAACGGCTTCAGGCCTTTGCGCACCCAGAACAGGAAGGCGGTGGCCGAAACGCCCAAACCAACGGTGATGAGGTTGATTTCGTCCAGATGCGCGAGGAGGCTGCCCACGATCTCGAGCAGCGTGTGACCCTCGCCCTGAATGCCGAGGATATGGCGCAGCTGGCTCGCCGCGATCAGGATGCCGCTGGCGGTGATGAAGCCCGCGATCACCGGGTGCGACAGGAAGTTTGCCAGAAACCCGAGCCGGAACAGTCCCAGCGCCAGCAGCATCGCGCCCGACAGGAAGGCCAGCGTCAGCGCGGCGGCGACATAGCCGGCCGTGCCGCTCTCGGCGATGTTGCCCACCGCCGCCGCCGTCATCAGCGAGACGACCGCGACGGGGCCGACGGCTAGCGCGCGCGAGGTGCCGAAGATCGCGTAGAGCAGGATCGGCGCGATCGAGGCGTAGATCCCCGCCTCTGGCGGCATCCCCGCGAGCAGCGCGTAGGCCAGCGATTGCGGGATCAGCATGATCGTCACGATCACCGCCGCCACCATGTCGCCGGTAAAGCTGGACCGGTCGTAACGCCGCCCCCAGTCGAGGATCGGCAGGTAACGCGACAGCGGGGGCAGGGTCATGTCTGGCAGTCCGGCTTGCAAGGGGACAGGGAGAACGGGCGGCCCGTGAAAAGGGGCCGCCCGGAGACGTCAGTCGAAGCGGTTCACCGGCAGCTTCAGGTAGTGGTTGCCGTCACCCTCGGCCGCGGGCAGCCGCCCGCCGCGCAGGTTGATCTGCAACGCGGCGAGGATGCGGTTCGGCAGTGCCAGCGTCTTGTCACGGGTCTGCCGGCGCTCGATGAAGGCTTCGCGCTCGGTGCCATCCTTTACGTGGATGTTGTGCGCCCGGTGCGCGTCGACCGTGGCCTCCCACATCGGCTCCTTGCGCTCTTTCGTGCCGTAGTCGTGGCCGACATTGAGCCGCGTGTTGCCGGGCAGGGCGAGGATCGCCTGGATCGAGTCCCACAGCTCGTCGGTCCTGCCGCCCGGAAAATCCGAGCGCGAGGTGCCGGCATCGGGCTGCATCAGCGTGTCATGCACGAAGGCCGCGTCGCCGCAGACATAGGTGATCGACCCCAGCGTGTGGCCGGGCGACAGCATCACCTTCGCCTCCAGATCGCCGATGCGGAAGGTCTCGCCCTCTTCGAACAAATGGTCGAAATCGCGGGTCGGGTCGAAGGCATCGGGCAGGTTGTAGAGACCGGCCCAGATCCCGGCGATCTCGGGCACCAGCGCGCCGATGGCATTCGGGGCGCCGGTGCGCTCCTTGAGATGCGCCGAGGCCATGACGTGATCGGCATGGGGGTGGGTGTCGAGCACCCACTGCACCTTCAGGTCGTTGTCGCGCACGATGTCGAGGACCTGATCCATGCTCTCCGTGGAGAAGCGGTAGTTTTTCGGGTCGAAGTTCCACACCACGTCGATCAGCGCCGCCTGACGGGTCGCGGGATCGGCGCAGATATACTGGATCGATCCGGTGTCGGGCTCGTAGATGCCCCAGACGTCGGGGCTGCCTTCGCCGGTCGAGGGCGAATGGCGGACGACGCGGCTCTTGAGGGGGTCGGTCATTGGGTGGCTCCTTTGCTGAGGGGCATGGAGAGGTCGGGGGTATGCCGGGCCAGCCACATGCCGGCCAGCATGAAGGGCACGAAGATCAGCGTCCCGGTCGCCGCGATCGGCAGCGCGGTGAGCGCCGGGCCGGGGCAGAAGCCGCCGAGCCCCCAGCCCAGGCCGAAGATCGCGGCGCCGGTCATGAGCTTGGGGTCGAGGTCGGTGCGGCCCGGGATGCGGAACTGGCTGTCGAAGAAGGGGCGGCTCCGGCTGCGGGTGAGCCAGGCAAAGCCGGGCGCCGTCACCGCGATGGCGCCGCCCATGACGAAGGCGAGGCTCGGATCCCACGTTCCGAACACGTCGAGGAAGTTCAGAACCTTGGCCGGGTCGGACATGCCCGAGACGATCAGCCCGAGGCCGAAGACGAGGCCGGAGATGAGCGCGAAGATCTGTTTCATCTCAGCCCCCGATCAGGTGGCGGGTGACGAGGACGGTGACGAAGGCCGCCGCCATGAAGGTCACCGTGGCGATGATCGAGCGCATCGAGCCGCGCGAGATACCGCAGACGCCGTGGCCCGAGGTGCAGCCATTGCCATAGGTCGCGCCGAAGCCCACCAGCAGCCCCGCGGCGGCCATCAGGGCCGGGCTCGACGGCACCCATTGCTGCGGCCAGTCGCCCGAGACCAAAAGCCAGATCGGCGCGGCCAGCAGCAGGCCCAGCACGAACAGCGCCGAGACGCCGCGCGCCTCGCCATCGGTGGCGCGCGCGAAGACGCGCGAGGTGAGGCCGCTGATGCCGGCGATGCGGCCATTGGTGGCCATCAGCAGCACCGCCGAGGCCCCGATCATCATGCCGCCTGACAGCGACAGCCATGGAGTGAATGAGGTGTCCATCTCTCGACTCCGTGATACGACGGCGGGCGCCGCCGGGCTTGTCTTGTTTCAGGACTTCAATATATTTGCATATACGAATATTCAATGGGTCGAATATGAAAACCACCGATGATTTTCTCGACGGCGACATCGCGGGCGCCGCGGCGCTGATGGGCATGCTGGCCTCCGAGGCGCGGCTGCAGATCCTGTGCCGCCTGCTCGACGGCGAGCGCTCGGTGGGGGATCTGGCGCAGGCCTGCGGGTTGTCGCAGCCGACCATGTCGCAGCAGCTCAAGCGGCTGAAGGAGGCCGGTCTCGTCGAGGGCCGGCGCGACGGGCAGACGATCTATTATGGTGTCACGGGCCGCGAGGTCGCCGCCGTTCTGGAAACGCTGCACGGGCTTTACTGCGCGCGCGACGCGCACTGAGCGCCTGCGCCCGGCCGTTCCGGGCGCAGGGCCGGGGCAGGCCTCTGACTTGCGATCGGCATGAGCCTTCGCGAACTGGTCGGTCTGGTCCTGCATGGGGTCGAGCCCGTTTTCGGCCGCGCGCCATCAGCGCCCGCGCGCTTGCCGGAGACGCGGGTCGCTGGACGACTGCGGCCTTGGCGTCGCATGCGGCTTCACGATTGGATCGCAGGCAGACGGCCACATACCCTGACTGCAGTCCTGGTGCGGTCCCAAGTCTGCAAGAAAGGATGGGAGCCATTGGCGAAACGCCGTGGTGCCAATCTTTATTCGGGAAGGAATGGTAGCGGAGGAGGGACTTGAACCCCCGACACGCGGATTATGATTCCGCTGCTCTAACCAACTGAGCTACTCCGCCTGAAGCGAGGCTGGGAGTATGACAGGCGCGCGGGGGCGTCAAGTCGAAAACCGCGGAAAAATCATCTGCGCGAACCGGGCGGCGCGGCGATGCGTTGTCCGGCAGGAGCGGTCGTGCTTGAGTGCCGTCTCCCGATGCTGTCAAAGGCCCGTTCCGCGCATGCCCGACCACGCTGCAGATGCCGACCAAACCATGCCATCGCTGCCGGTGATCTGGCTTCTGGGCAAGACCGGGGCTGGAAAATCCTCTCTCGTGCGGGCGCTCACCGGGCTTGATGCGATCGCGCTGGGATCGGGATTTGCGCCCTGTACCAGAAGCGCCGATATCTTCGATTTTCCGCAGGACCGGCCATTGATGCGGTTTCTCGACACGCGCGGGCTCGGCGAGGCAGGCTATGACGCCGCCGAGGATCTCGCGCAGTGCGAGGCCCGCAGCCATGCGATTCTCGCCATGGCGCGGCTCGACGATCCGGCGCAATCCGATCTCGTGGCGGCGCTGCGCGAGGTACGGCGGCGCAGGCCCGGCATCCGGATCATCGTGCTGCACACCGCCGCGGCCGAGCTGCCCGAGCCGCAGGCGCGGTTCCGGGCCCGCGCGGCGATGCAGGCGCGAATTGAGGCGGCGGCCGGCGGCCCGCTGCCGGGGCTGGAGATGTCGCTGGGGGCGGGTGAGACGCAGGGGCTCGACGACCTGTGCGACCTTCTGGGCGAAACCATGCCCGAGGTGGCGCTGCTGCTTGGGCGCGAGGGGCAGGGCGGCGACGGGTTCGACGCGGTGCGTCGCGAGGTGCTGCGCTATGCCGGGGCTGCGGCGGCGGCCGATCTCGCGCCGGTGGTCGGCATGGCCGCCGTGCCGGGGGTGCAGGCGGCGATGCTGCGGCGGCTGGCGCGGCATCACCATGTCGACTGGAGCCGTGCCCGCGCGGCCGAGTTCGCCGCCGCGCTCGGGCTTGGCGCGGCGCTGCGCTACGGGGCGGGCTACGCGCTGCGGCAGGCGGCCAAGCTGGTGCCGGTGGCCGGGCAGACGCTGGGGGCCGCGGCGGCGGGGGCGGCGAGCTTTGCGGCGACCTACGCGCTGGGCCGGGCCGCGCATCGCTGGCTGGCGGGGCAGGCCGCGGGCGCGCCCGTGCCCGAGGCGGAGTTGCGCGCGCTCTACCGCGAGGCGCTCAAACGCGCGGCGCGCCGGTGACGCCGCGCCCGCTCGCCCGGCTGCGCGGCGCGCTGTTGCGCTGGGACCGGCTGCTGATCGCCGTGTCGCTGGCCCTGCCGTTTCTCGTGCCGTTCCTGCTCGGGTTCCTGTGGCTGACCGAGCATGAATGGCTGTTGCCCTATCTCGGCGTGTCGGTCGGCATCGCGGCGCTGGCTTACGGCATGCGCTGGTTCGCCCGCCGCCGTCCGGGGGGCGGCGCCAGCCGGTCGGTGCTGATGGACGAGATGAAGGTCGAATCCGACCCGGTCTGGTCCGACACCGAGCGCGCCACGTTCCGCGCCGCCCGGACCCGGATCGAACGCGAAACCGCCGAGCCGGTGGCGTGGGGCGAGCTGCCCGATCTCGCGCTGTCGGTGATCGACGACATCGCCAAGGGCATGGGGCAGGAGGACCGCAAGGCGCTCGATTTCACGCTGCCCGAGGCGCTGTTGCTGACCGAGCGGGCCGCCTCGCGCTACCGTGACCACCTGCGCCGCCACGTGCCGTTTTCCGACCGGATCTCGCTGCACACGATCCACTGGGTCTGGAAGCACCGGGGCCGGGCGCAGCTGGCGATGGACGCGGCCTTTGCCGGGCACCGGGTGCTGCGTTTCGCGCTCAACCCCGCCAAGGGCGTGCTGCGCGAGGTGGAATGGCTGATGGCGGGGGGCAACACCTCCTATCTGGGCTCCCAGATGATGGGCGTGCTGCAGGCGGTGCTGCTCGAGGAGGTGGCCCATGCCGCGGTCGAGCTCTATTCGGGGCGGCTGCGCTTCTCCGACGCGGAGCTTCTGCAATTTCAGCTCGACGAGACCCGCGCCGACAAGGCCCGTCTCGCGCAGCCCGATGCGCCGCTTCGGGTGCTGGTGCTCGGTCAGGTGAGCGCGGGCAAATCGACGCTGATCAACGCGCTTTTGGGCGAGGACCGGACCGAAACCGACATGGCCGCCACCACCGATGGCACCATCGCCTACGAAGCGGCGATCGACGGCACCGATTGCCTGCTTCTGGACACCCGCGGGCTCGATGGCGGGACGCGGCGGCAGGCGGCGCTGGTCGAGGAAATGAGCCAGAGCGACATCGTGCTGTGGGTGCTGCGCGCCAACCGGCCCGGCCGCGCGGCGGACAAGGCGCTGTTCGACGCCTTCGAGGCGTGGTTCGCCGAGCATCCCGACCGGCGGCGCCCACCGGTGCTGCTCGTGGCGACGGCGGTGGATCGCCTCGCCCCGGACTGGCCCTATCCCGAGCACCAGATGCCCAAGGAAATCCGCGAGCGGATCGGCGCCGCGATGGATGCCATCGCCGAGGACATGGGCGGCCAGCGCCCGCGCCCGGTGAGCGCGCTGGAGCCCGACTGGAACCTCGACGCGGTGCGCAGCGCGCTGTCTGGCGCGGTGAGCGAGGGGCTGTTGGTGCAGCGCAACCGCTTGCGTCTTGCCGCCGCGCGGCATGCGCGCTCGGGCGACAACCAGATCAGCCGCTCGGGGCGCGGGCTGTGGCAGGGCGCGAAGCTCGTGGGCGGCAAGCTTCTGGGCCGCATGGGCGGACACGAAAACGCCCGGCCAGAGGCCGGGCGCAAAAACTCGTCTGAAAAGAAAGAGCCTTCGGACGATCACTCGCCGTAGGGCACCCAGATGTTCTTGATCTGCGTGGCCCGGTGCAGGAAGCCGCGCCCCTGACCGTCCTTCGACAGCCAGTCGCGCGCCGCGCCATCCTCGACCCAGGATTGCTTGAGGTTGCCCGCCGAGGCCTCCTCGATCATCCGGCCGCCGTCGCGGGTTCCGAAATACCAGATGCCCGCCACGTCGTCGTGCTCCGCGAGGGTCTTGGCCAGCACGTCGCGCTCGCCCGCGACGATGTTGACCACGCCGCCCGGCAGGTCCGAGGTGTCGAACACCTGGTAGAGATCGGTCGCCGCCAGCGGATGGGTCTGCGACGGCAGCGCCACCACCGCATTGCCCATGGCGATCGCGGGCAGAACGAGGCTGACGAAGCCCAGCAGCGGCTGCGCGGTCGGGCAGGCGATGCCCATCACGCCCAAGGGCTCGTGCATGGCGAGCGTCACATGCGCGCTCTTGGTCTGGTGCACTGCGCCGTCGAACTTGTCGGCCTGTGCCGCGTACCAGAAGGTGCGGCGTATCGCGGTGTCGACCTCGGCCTGCGCTGACCCTTTCGAGGCGCCGAAGGAGGTCAGCCGCTCGGCGAACTCACCGGCGCGCGCCGAGAGGTTCTCGGCCACGTAGTAGAGCACCTGCGCGCGGTTGTGGCCCGTCGCCTTGCCCCAGCCCTTGGCCTTGTGCGCCGCCTCGACCGCGTTGCGGATGTCCTTGCGGTTGCCAAGACCCGCGAGGCCGACGGGGCCGCTTCCGCCCTGCACGGGATAGGAATAGCCCGAATCGGGCCGCGCCTGCTTGCCGCCGACATAGAACTTGGCGGTGCGGTCGATCCGCGCGCCCGCGCCGGGCAGCGCCTCACCGGGCTGGCCCACCGGGGCCGAAGGCGCGGCTTCGGGCTTCTTCGCTTTCGGCTTGGGATGGGTGAGATAGGCCATCATGCCCTCGCGCCCGCCTTCGCGGCCAAAGCCGCTCTCGCGGTAGCCGCCGAAGCCGGCACCTGCGTCGAAGACGTTGGTGCAGTTGATCCAGACCACGCCCGCCTTCACCTGCGCCGCGATGTCGAGGCAGAGGTTCACGTTCTCCGACCAGATCGAGGCGGCGAGGCCGTATTTCGTGTTGTTGGCCAGCGCCACCGCGTCCTCCGGTGTCCGGAAGGTGGTGACGGTCGCGACCGGTCCGAAGATCTCCTCGGTCGCCAGCGTCGAGGCGGGTTCGACCTTCATCGCGATCGTCGGCGGGAAGAAGCAGCCCTCCGGTGCCGTGCCCTGCACCAGCTCCGCGCCCTCGGCCACGCCCTTGTCGACGAGACCCTTGATGCGCTCCAACTGCACCGGATGCACGATCGCGCCCATGTCGGTGTTCTTGTCGAGCGGATCGCCGACGCGCAGCTGGCGCATCCGTTGTTCCAGAAGCTCCTCGAAGCGCCTGGCCACGCTCTCGGCCACCAGAACCCGCGCCCCGGCGCAACAGACCTGGCCGGCGTTGAACCAGATCGCGTCGACCACGCCTTCGACGGCGGCATCGAGATCGGCATCGGCGAAGACCACGAAGGGCGACTTGCCGCCCAGCTCCAGCGTCAGCGACTTGCCCGTCCCGGCGGTCTCGCGCCGGATGCGGCGGCCCACCTCGGTCGAGCCGGTGAAGGCAATTTTATCCAGACCTTTATGGGCGACGATGGCCGCACCCGTCTGACCGTCGCCGGTGACGATGTTGATCACGCCCTTGGGCAGGCCCACCTCGGCCGCGATCTCGGCAAAGGCCAGCGCGGTGAGCGGGGTGTATTCGGCGGGCTTGAGCACCACCGTGTTGCCCGCCGCCAGCGCCGGCGCGATCTTCCATGCCATCATCAGGAGCGGGAAATTCCACGGGATGATCTGGCCGCAGACGCCATGCGGCGCGGTGCCCGGCAGCTCGTCCTCGAGCAGCTCGGCCCAGCCGGCATGGTGGTAGAAGTGGCGCGCCACCAGCGGCACGTCGGCGTCGCGGCTTTCGCGGATCGGCTTGCCGTTGTCGAGGCTTTCGAGAACGGCGAGAAAGCGCGCGTGCTGCTGCACGTGGCGGGCGATGGCATAGAGATACTTGGCCCGCTCATGGCCGGGCAGCGCCGCCCATGCGGGCTGCGCCTTGCGCGCGGCCTTCACGGCGGTGTCGACGTCGGCTTCGGTGCCTTGCGTGACGCGGGCCAGAAGCTCGTTCGAAGCGGGCGAGAAGACCTCGAAGGTCTCGCCCGGCGCGGTGAAGGCGCCGTCGATGAAATGGCCGAAGCCGCCCTCGTGCGTCTTGAGCCAGTCGCGCACGATGGCGCTGTCCTCGGGGGCCTTGCCGTAATCCATGGTCGCGAGAATGTCCGTGATCGTGTTCATGACGCGCTCTCCCTCAGGCCAGCGAATGACGATGGGCGGCGGCGTAGCGCCCGGTGACGTGGTGCTCGAGCTGGCGCTCGATATCGCCCAGCATGGACGAGGCGCCAAGCCGGAACAGGTCGGGCTGGAGCCAGTCATTGCCCAGCTCTTCCTTCATCAGATACTGCCACGCCAGCGAATCCTTGGCGGATTTCATGCCGCCGGCGGGCTTGAAGCCGACCCGGTGACCGGTGGCGTCGCCGTAATCGCGCAGCGCGCGGACCATGGTGAGCGAGACGGGCAGGGTGGCGTTGACGCCCTCCTTGCCGGTCGAGGTCTTGATGAAGTCGGCGCCCGCCTGCATCGCCACCATCGAGGCGGCATAGACGTTGCGCAGGGTGGCGATGTCGCCGGTGGCAAGGATCGCCTTGAGATGCGCCTGTCCGCAGGCCTCGCGCATCGCGGCGACCTCGTCGTAGAGCGCGGCCCAGTCGCGCTTGAGCACGTGCTCGCGGGTGATGACGATGTCGATCTCGTCGGCGCCCTGATCGACGGTCCAGCGGATTTCCTCGAGCCGCAGCTTGAGCGGCATCAGGCCCGCCGGAAAGCCGGTGGCGACCGAGGCCACGGGAATGCCGGTGCCGCGCAGCGCCTTCACGGCATGCGGCACCATGGTGGGGTAGACGCAAACCGCGCCGGTGGTCAGGCCCATGTCGGCGATGCCGAGGCCCTCGACGATGCGCGGGGCGAGCGGCTGGCGCGCCTTGGCGCAGAGCCGCTGCACCCGGCCCTCGGTGTCGTCGCCCGCCAGCGTGGTGAGGTCGATGCAGCGGATCGCATTCACCAGCCATGCGGCCTGGTGGGTCTTCTTGACCGAGCGGCGGGTGGTCAGCGTCGCGGCGCGGCGCTCGGCGGCCGAACGGTTGACGGCGCGGCCCTCGAACATCGCCGCGTCGAGCGGGGTGCCGAGGTTGCGGGGGTGGTTCGAAAGGCTCTCGGGCTGGTCTGGCAGCGCGGCTGTGGTCATCGGTCGGGCTCCGGCCATGAGGGTGGACCCAAGATGTCTAACAGATAAAGGCCATCTGCCTAGAGCGTCCCGACGGAACCTGTCCAAAGATCAGGCCGCATCGGGCCGGGGCGGCACCTCCACGCCCTTTTTCGCGCAGGCCTTGGCATAGGCCGCGTCCCAGTGGCGATAACCGCCCATCACCGCCTGCTGCGCCATCACCAGCGTCACGAAGGCCCGCCGCGCCTCGGGCTTCTTGGCCTGCTTCGACAGCGCCTTCTGCTCGCGCGTCATCGAACAGCCGATGCAATGCGCATCGCGCCTGAACTTGCACACGCCGATGCAGGGGGAGGGGGGCTTGGGCATGCTCCGGGGCTATTTGGTCAGGATCAGCTTGCCCGCGCGGGTGATGCGCAAGGTATAGCTCTGCCCGTCGAGCAGGATGCGCGCCCGTGCCCCTTCGGCGGTCAGGGCGCGGGCGTCGTGCACGGGCAGCTCGGCCTCTTCGGCGGGCCAGTGGCGGGGCGGGGCGGCGGTCATGGGCGTCATGCGATGTCCTCGGGCATGGTGCGGCGCGGCTTGCCCGGGCGGGCTGGCATGCGATCGAGGTAAAGTTGATAAAAAGAGTCGGCCTTGTCAACCGGGCGTGCGAAAGCGGCCTGCGAACCGGGGCCGTGTGCGGGATCAATCGGCGGCGAAGCGCCACTCCGTGACCTGCCGGAACGTCTCTTGCGGGGCGAGGCGGAAGGTCGGAAAGGCCGGTTGGTGCGGCGCGTCGGGCCAGCGCTGCGCCTCGATGGCGAGCCCTGCATAGGGGGACAGCCCGGCGCTGTCGGTGTCGCGCCCGTCAAAGAGCTGCACCCCCGGCGAGGTGGTCGCCATGCGCATCGTCACGCCGCCACCGGCAAGCTCCAGCACCTCGCGCAGCGCGGCATCCTCCATCGACAGGCAGAAATTGTGATCGAGCGGCGGCTGCCCCGGTTCCAGCGCGCGCGCCGCGCGGAAATCGTGATCGCTCCCGGCGCTGGGCGCGATTTCGCCCGTGGGCAGTGCGTCGTCATGGGTCGGCAGCCAGTGCCCGGCCGCCACGCGCAGCCTGTGACCGGCGATGTCGGGCGTGCCCGCGAGGTTCCAGTAGCTGTGGTTCACCGGGTTCATCAGCGTCGGTTCGTCGGTCGTGGCGGTCAGCTCGAGCCGCAGCGTCGCGGGGCCGTGCAGCGACCAGCGCGCAACGATCCGGCGGTTGCCGGGAAAGCCGTCCGCGCCGTCGGCAAGGTCGATGCCGAGCGTGGCGGCATCGGTGTCCTGTTCGACCACCTCCCAGACCCGGAACTGCGTGCCGTGTCGCCCCGAATGCAGCATCGCCCGCCCGTCATTGGCGCCAAACCGGTATTCTGCCCCGTCGATGATGGCGCGCGCGCCCGCGATGCGGTTGGCCACCGGGCCGACAATCGCGCCGAAATAGCGCATCGCGCCGTCGTAATCGGCGAGATCGTCCGAGCCGAGGGTCAGATTGCGGTCCACGCGATCGAGCCGCACCGCGCGCAGGATCGATCCGCGCGTCAGCAGGTCGACGGAGAGCCCGCCACCCGCAAGCCGCAGGCGGTGCACGGCATGGCCCGCCGCGTCGATGCCGAAGGGTGTCACAGGATCACCCGGTGTTCCTTCTGCCCCGGCGCGGTCGCGCGGGTGACGAAGGTACGGCCCGAATCGGGGGCGTCGGCGATCTCGGCTTCCGACAGCCCGGCGGTGGCGGAGGTGAGATAGAGCGTTCTCATGTCGTCGCCGCCGAAGGCCGGGCAGGTGACCTGCGGCGCGGTCGGGCAGGGGTGGGCGCCGATCTCGCGGCCCTCGCGGTCATAGCCCGCGAGCCGGGCGCTGCCCCATTGCGCGCTCCACAACGTGCCTTCGGCATCGACCACGGCGCCGTCGGGGTTGTGGCCCGACCGCTTGAGATCGACGAAGACCTCCGCCTCGCCCACGGGCCAGCCGTTCTCATCGGTGCGCTGGCGCATGATCATGCCGGTCGGCGTGTCGGAATAGTGGAAAAACCCGCCTTCGGGCGGAAAGCAGATCGCGTTGGGGATGGTCATGCCCGAGCGGATCTGTCGCAGCTCGCCGCGATAATAGCGGTAGAGCGCGCCCGCGTTCACCTCGCCGTCGATGCCCATGGTCGAGACGTAGAACCCGCCATGCGGATCGGCGCGCCCGTCATTGGAGCGGGTGACGGGGTTGTCGCTGTCGAAATCGCAGACTGTCTCGCTCCGGCCGGTCTCGATATCGAAGTGGACCAGCGCCTTGTTGGTGGCCACCAGGAGCGTGTCGCGGTCGATCCAGCCCGCGCAGGAGGGCATGTCCTCGAACACCCAATGCTGGCCGGGTGTGTGCAGCCGCCGCCCGAGGATGTCGAACCAGAACAGCTGTTCGCGCTCGGGGTGCCACAGCGCGCCTTCGCCCAGCACGCAGGAGGTGTCGTCGAACACCTCGAAGGCGGACAGACCGGTCATGCCACGGCCGCGTCATGGGCCGCGACGATGGTCTTCGCGCGCGCCGTGACCTCCTCGACCGACAGGTTCGGCGTGTAGAGCGCGGTGCCAAGGCCGAAGCCGTCCGCCCCGGCGGCGATCCAGTCGCCGAAATTCGACGCGCCCGCGCCGCCCACGGCGTAGATGCGCGCCTGTTTGGGGTAGACCGCGCGCATCGCCTTGAGCCCGTCCGGACCGATCAGGCTGGCCGGGAACAGCTTGAGCCCGGTGGCGCCCGCGGCCAGCGCCGCGAAGCCCTCGGTCGGGGTCATCACGCCGGGCCAGCTTTCCATTCCGGCGGCAACGGTGGCGCGGATCACTTCCGTGTTCATGTTGGGCGACACGGCGATCCGCCCGCCCGCCTCTTGAAGCTCCTCGACCTGCGCGGTGGTGAGCACCGTGCCCGCGCCGATCAGCGCGCGGTCGCCGCAGGCTTCGGCCATCAGGCGGATGCTCTCGAAGGGGCGGGGCGAGTTGAGCGGCACCTCGATGGTGGTGATGCCCTGCGCGATCAGGGCTTCGGCGATCGCTACGGCGTCGTCGGGGGTGATTCCGCGCAGGATGGCGATGAGCGGTCGGGTCATGCTTGCGTCCTTTGTTTCCATGCGGCGGTCAGGCCCGCCAGCGTCACGGCGGTGGCGTTGGCCTGCGTGGCCGGCGCGCCCTGCGCGCCCAGCGCGCGCACATAGAGCCCGGCGAGCCCGCCCGCGCCGATCACGCCGATCTGCTGGCCGAGCCAGTAGGGTTTGGCCGCCGCCAGCTCCGCGCCGATCAGCAGACCCGACAGCCGGGCCCGGGCGGTGGCGCTGTCGCGGCCTTCGAGCAGATCGGCGGCGCGGATCGTGAACAGGGCCGAGGCCAGCCGTTCGGGCCGCGACAGCGTTTCGGCCACGCCGTCGTCGAACGCCGCCTCGTCCCAGCCCTCGCCCTGCACCGAATGGCGCAGCACGCTGTGCTGCGACAGCGCGGCGTAGAGCTCACCTGTCATGAAGCTGCGAAAGCTCACCACTTCGCCGGCGCTCAGATGCGCCCATTTCGAATGGCTGCCCGGAAGGCAGAGCACCCCGTCCCAGCCGGGATTGAGCGCGAGGAAGCCCGCGACCTGCGTTTCCTCGCCGCGCATCACGTCGGCGGGGCCCGATTGCGACAGGCCGGGGATGATCCACGCATCGAGCCGCCCCGGCGCGGCGGTCAGCGCGCCCGAAAGCGGCGGGCAGGGCACGCTTGCATAGGCGGCCTCGACCCAGCCCTGTTTCGCGCCGACCATGCCGCAGGCGATGATCGGCACCGGGTCGCCGTCGAGCCAGTCGCCGCACATCTCGCGCAGCGCGGGCTCGAAGCCGTCGGGCGCGAGCGTGCCCATCCCCCTGGGCGAGCCGCGCTCCTCGATCACCGTGCCGTCGCGGCGCATGGCCCAGCCGCGCAGATGCGTCGTGCCCCAGTCGAGCGCGATCCAGTCCGGCGCGCTCATCCGGTCACGCTCACGCCGGCATCGATCACCAGCATCTGGCTGGTGACCATGCGCGAGGCCTTCGAGGCGAGAAACAGCACCCCGCCGACCAGATCCTCGGCCTGCATCAGCTCGGGCAGGCATTGCTGCGCGCGGTGGCGCTCCTGCGCCTCCGGCGTGGCCCAGAGCTCCTTCTGCCGCTCGGTCATGACCCAGCCGGGTGCGACGGCGTTGATGCGGATGCCGCGGCCGCCCCATTCGCGCGCGAGGCTGCGCGTCAGCCCCATGATCGCGGCGTTGGAGGCGACATAGGGGGCAAGGCGCGCCACCCCCATCAGGTAGCTGCCCGAGGACATGTTGACGATCGCGCCGCCGCCCGTCGCCTCCATCATCGGCGCGACCTTCTGCGCGGCGAAGAAATAGGGCTTGAGATTCACGTCGAGGCAGGAATCCCACTCCGCCTCGGTCAGATCCTGCGCGTCATAGCGCGTGTCGTTCGCGGCGTTCGACACCAGCACCGTGACCGGGCCATGCGTGGTCGCGGCGGTGTCGATCGCGGCCATCAGCGCGGGCGTGTCGGTCACGTCGCCCTGGATGAAAAGCGGGCGGTTGCCGATGCGCGCCTCCATCGCCTCGACCGTCTCGGCGGCGTCGGCGCGGTCGAAGAAGGCCACCCGCGCGCCCTGGCGCAGGAAGCCTTCGACCAGTGCCGCGCCGATGCCGCTTGCGCCGCCCGTCACGAAGACCGAGGCCTCCTTCAGGTCGGGGTGGATCGCCTCTGGGCCCGTCATCTGCTTTTCTCGCTGCTGTTTCGCGCTGCGCACAGAGTGTCACCGCAGCCCTGCCGGACACAAGAGGCTGTACCACAATTCGGGCTGCGGTTTCATATACTGGGATCAGTAGCAGAGCAGCGTGTCGGCGGCCTGTGCGAGATCGACCAGCGCGTCGGGCTGGGCGAACTCGGCCGGGTGGCCGTCGAGCAGCGCCGCGTCGTAGCCTCGCGCCTTGGCGGACATCCCCGAAACCCGGAACCGCGCCCCGGTTTCGGCCAGCCCGACCAGGTGATCGCCAAGCCGTCCCGTGCCCTCGCCCTCGATCCCGGCATGGTCGGGCGCGAGCAGGTGCACCCCGTCGCCCGCGAAGAACACGGTCACGTCGTGCCCTTTGCGGGCGGCGGCGAGCGCCACGAGACAGCCCAGCGTCGCCTTGTTCGGGTCGGCGGGTCCGGTGTGGATATGGACGAGAAAGCGGGGCATGGCGGATCTCCTCTCTGGCCTGCCCTGTGCGGGCAGGGCCAAGCAAAGCGCCCGCCCCCCGGTCTGGTCAAGCGCGCGGACCGGATCGCATGGCCCGCGCGCCCGTGTTTGCGCGGCTCAGCCGGTCACGCGGCCCAGCGCGCCATCGACCGCCGCGAGGATCTCGTCGATCTCGGCGCGGCCCGCGATCAGCGCCGGGGCGAACAGCAGCACGTTGTTGAAACCCGGCACCGAGCGGTTGGTGGCGCCGATGATCACGCCCTGCCGCAGGCAATCGGCCACCACCGCCTGCACCTGCTTTTCGGCCAGCGGCTCGCGCGTGGCGCGGTCGGCGACCAGCTCGGCCCCCGCGAACAGCCCCATGCCGCGCACGTCGCCGATCAAAGCGTGTTTCTCCATCAGCTGCGACAGCCCCTCCTGCAGGTAGGCGCCCATGCGGGTGGAGTTCGCGAGCAGGTCCTCTTCTTCGAGGATGTGCAGGTTTTCGAGCGCCGCGACCGGCCCCGAAGCGCAGCCGCCGAAGGTCGAGATGTCGCGGAAATGCGCCATCGGGTCGGAGGCGTCCTTGAACTTTTCGAACACCGCCTCGGTGGTCACGCAGCACGAGATCGCGGCATAGCCCGAGGCCACGCCCTTGGCCATCGTCACGATGTCGGGCTTCACCCCGAACTGCTGGTAGCCGAACCACGTGCCGGTGCGGCCCAGCCCGCAGACCACCTCGTCGATATGCAGCAGGATGTCGTACTTGGCGCAGATCTCCTGCACCTTTTCCCAATAGCCCTTGGGCGGCACGATGATGCCGCCGCCCGCGGTGATCGGTTCGAGACAGAGCGCGCCCACCGTGTCGGGGCCCTCGCGCAGGATCACCTCCTCGATCGCCTCGGCGGCGCGCACCCCGTAATCGGCCCCCGCGAGACCGTCTTGCGCGCGGTATTCGAGGCAGTGCGGCACCATCACGAATTCGGGCACGAAGGGGCCGTATTGCGCGTTGCGCTCCATCTGCCCGCCCGCCGAGAGGCAGGCGATGGTGGTGCCGTGATAGTCGCGCTCGCGGTAGAGGATCTTGGACTTGCGGCCGCCGTGATGCTTGTGGCTGATCTGGCGCACCATCTTGAAAGCCTTCTCGTTGGCCTCCGAGCCGGAATTGGCGAAGTAGACGCGCGACAGCCCCGGCATCTTCTCGATCAGCGCCTCGGAAAACCGCGCGCCGGGGACCGAACCCTGCACCCCGGCGAAATAGCACATCTTCACCAGCTGGTCGCGCACCGCGTCGGCGATGCGTTCGCGCCCATAACCGACATTGACGGTCCAGACCCCGCCCGAGACGGCGTCGAGATGCTCCTTTCCGGTGATGTCCCACACCCGCATGCCGCGCCCCTCGACGATGATGCGCGGGTCGGAGGTCTCCAGCGCGCGGTGCTGGAGCATGTGGTGCCAGACATGGGCGCGATCGGCTTCGATGACGCGGGCGGGGTCGTTGTGCATCAGATCGTCCATGACGGGCCTCCTTCACTGGTGTCGCGTCACCCTCTGACCGGCGGCGGCGCCGGTCAAGAAAAACACGTTCGCCGACCGCCTAAAATTTACCGTTTGGAAAAAAATGAATCCGTGTCAGGCTCGGGCAAACGGAATGCCGCCACGGGGGACCTCGGATGCCGACCCAGCCACAGACCGGACCGATTGCCGGACGCCTGCCCGCAGACGCCCTGGCGGAGAATTTTGCCGATCTGCACCCGCCGCTGAGCGCCCACGAGGCGCGGGTCGCGGCGGATCGCTGCTATTTCTGCCATGACGCGCCCTGCGTGACGGCCTGTCCGACCGAGATCGACATCCCGCTCTTCATCCGCGAGATCCAGGCCGGGCGCCCCGAGACGGCGGCGCGCGAGATCTTCGAGGCCAACATCCTGGGCGGCATGTGCGCCCGCGTCTGCCCGACCGAGGTGCTGTGCGAAGGCGCCTGCGTGCGCGAGGCGGCAGAGGGCAAGCCGGTGCAGATCGGCCTGTTGCAGCGCCACGCCACCGACAGCCTGATGGCGCGGCAGGGCCATCCCTTCACCCGCGCCGCGCCCACCGGCAAGCGCGTGGCGGTGGTCGGCGCCGGGCCTGCCGGGCTCGCTTGTGCGCACAGGCTGGCGCGGTACGGGCACGACGTCGTGATCTGCGAGGGCGCGCCCAAGCCCGGCGGGCTCAACGAATACGGCATCGCCGCCTACAAGACGGTCGATGATTTCGCCGCGCGCGAGGCGGCGTGGATCATGGAGATCGGCGGCATCGAGGTCCGGCACGGGCAATGGCTCGGCCGGGAGGTGACGCTCGACGCGCTGCGCGCGGAATACGACGCGGTGTTCCTCGGGATCGGGCTGGCGGGGGTCAACGATCTCGTGGTCGAGAACCCCGCGATCGAGGGTGTGCACGACGCCGTCACCTTTATCTCGGCGCTGCGGCAGGCCGAGGATCTCGCCACGCTGCCGGTCGGGCGCGATGTCGTGGTGGTCGGCGGCGGCATGACGGCAATCGACTGCGCGGTGCAGGCCAAGGGGCTGGGCGCGCAAACCGTCACGCTGGTCTACCGCCGCGCCCGCGACCGGATGGGCGCGAGCCGCTATGAGCAGGATCTCGCGGCGCAGCGCGGCGTGCGGCTGATGTTCGAGGCGGTGCCCGTTGCGCTCGAGGGCGAAGGGCGGCTGTCGGGCGTGGTCTGCGAACGGATGGCCGAGGGGCCGGACGGGCTGCGCGGCACGGGCGAGCGATTCGTGCTGCCCGCCGATCAGATGTTCCGCGCCGTCGGGCAGCGGCTGGATGACGTGAAAATGCTCGAAACCGAACGCGGCAAGGTTGTGACGCAGGGTAGCGGGCGCACACGGATGGACAAGGTCTGGGCCGGGGGGGACTGTGCGGCGGGCGGCGACGACCTGACCGTCACGGCCGTGGCGCAGGGTCGGGATGCCGCCGAGGATATCCACGGCACACTGACGGAATAAGCACATGGCATTCACCGGCATCTTCATCCTGCCGCTCCCGGTCGACGACCAGGACCGGGCGCTGGCCTTTTACCGCGACCGGATCGGCATGGAGGTCGCGCTCGATGCCGATCTCGACGAGGACTGGCGCATCATCATGATGCAGCTGCCCGAGACCCGGACCAAGATCCAGTTCGCCCGGCGCCAGGAAGTGACCTATTCCGAAGAGGTGCCGGTGCTGTATCTTGAATGCGCGGATATCGAGGCCGAGACCGCGCGGCTCAAGGCGGAAGGCGTGCGCTTCGTGATGAACCCGACCGAGCTGCCCTGGAGCGACACCGAGCGCTTCGCGATGTTCTGCGACAGCGAGAGCAACACCATCGTGATGCACGAGACCCCACCGAAAGGATGACGTGATGGCCGACCTGACCACCCGGTTCCTGGGCATCGAAAGCCCCAATCCGTTCTGGCTCGCCTCCGCGCCGCCCACGGACAAGGAGTACAACGTCCGCCGCGCCTTCGAGGCCGGATGGGGCGGGGTGGTCTGGAAGACGCTGGGCGCCGAAGGTCCGCCGGTGGTCAACGTCAACGGCCCGCGCTACGGTGCGATCTACGGCGCCGACCGGCGGCTTCTGGGGCTCAACAACATCGAACTGATCACCGATCGCGATCTCGAGACCAACCTCGAGGAGATGGCGCGGGTCAAGGCCGACTATCCCGACCGCGCCCTGATCGCCTCGATCATGGTGCCCTGCGAGGAGGCGGCGTGGAAGGCGATCCTGCCGCGGGTCGAGGAGACGAATGCCGACGGGATCGAGCTCAATTTCGGCTGCCCGCACGGCATGAGCGAGCGCGGCATGGGGGCGGCGGTCGGGCAGGTGCCCGAATACATCGAGATGGTCACCCGCTGGTGCAAGCAGTATTACGACCGCCCGGTGATCGTGAAGCTCACCCCCAACATCACCGACGTGCGCAAGCCCGCCGAGGCCGCCAAGCGCGGCGGCGCCGACGCGGTGAGCCTGATCAACACGATCAACTCCATCACCTCTGTCAACCTCGACAGCTTCTCGCCCGAGCCCTCGATCGACGGCAAGGGCAGCCATGGCGGCTATTGCGGCCCGGCGGTCAAGCCGATCGCGCTGTCGATGGTGTCCGAGATCGCCCGGCACGAGGCGACGCGCGGGATGCCGATTTCCGGCATCGGCGGCGTCACCACCTGGCGCGACGCGGCCGAGTTCATGGCGCTGGGCGCGGGCAACGTGCAGGTCTGCACGGCGGTGATGACCTATGGTTTCCGCATCGTCGAAGAGATGTGCGCCGGGCTGTCGGACTGGATGGACGAAAAGGGCTACCGCGCGACATCGGACTTCGTCGGAAAGGCCGTACCCAACGTCACCGACTGGAAGAACCTCAACCTCAACTACGTCGCCAAGGCGCGGATCGACCAGGATCTGTGCATCAAGTGCGGCCGCTGCTACGCCGCCTGCGAGGACACCAGCCACCAGGCGATCGCCATGTCGCCCGAGCGCGTGTTCGAGGTGATCGACGAGGAATGCGTGGCCTGCAACCTGTGCGTCGATGTCTGCCCGGTCGAGAATTGCATCGACATGGTGCCGATGGCCGCCGGCACGACCGATCCGCGCACCGGTCGCGTGGTGTCGCCCGAGCATGCCGACTGGACCACGCATCCCAACAACCCCATGGCGCAGGCCGCCGAGTAACGACCGCCCCGGCGTACCGGTTTGCGGGGCGGTCCGGCGGGCCGCCCCGTTCGCCGTCAGCCGGTTTCGCCGGGCGGGGCAAGCACCGCGCCGAACACCTGTTCGAGCCAGATCTCGGCGGCGGGGTAGGGGTCGGTGCCGCCCATGATGGCGCCCACCTGCACCTCGAAATCCGCGTAGTGCTGGGTCAGCGCCCAGATCGAGAAGATCAGGTGGTGCGGATCGACGGGACCGATCCGGCCCGAGGCCGACCAGCCCGCGATCACCGCGGCCTTTTCATCGACCAGCGATTTCAGCTCGCCCTCCAGCACCGGGCGGGCGCGCGGCGCGCCCTGCAGGATCTCGTTGGCAAAGAGGCGGCTTTCGCGCGGGTGGTCGCGGCTCATCTCCAGCTTGCGGCGCACATAGGTCAGGATCTGCTCGCGCGGCTCGCCCTCGGGGTCCATGCCACGCAGGGGCGCCAGCCACAGGTCCATGAGATCCTCGAGGATCGCGAGATGCAGCGCCTCCTTCGAGCGGAAGTAATAAAGCAGGTTCGGCTTGGAGAGCCCCGCCGCCTGCGCGATCCGGTCGATGGTGGCGCCGCGAAACCCATGCGCCGCGAACACCTCCAGCGCCGCTTCGAGGATGGTGGCCCGGTTGCGGGCCTGGATCCGGGTGCGCGGGGGGCTGTCGGTCATGTCCGGTCCTGTCGAACGGGCGCAGCCGCCCGTTTTTGCCTCGTTTCGCGCCATGTCGCGCCGCGTATCCGAAACGCTCACGCGAAACTTGACTGGTATCGGGGCCGTGATAGCGTGATTTTTACCGGGCGGTCAAATCGATGACCCCCGGTGCATGACCCGCAGCCCCGCGAGGAGACCCGCATGTCCGCACCCGGCGAAAACCTCAAGATCGACGGCGCGCGGCTTTGGGCCAGCCTCATGGAAATGGCCGAGATCGGCCCCGGCGTGGCGGGCGGCAACAACCGGCAGACCCTGACCGACGCCGATGCCGAGGGGCGCGCGCTTTTCGCCAAGTGGTGCGATGCGGCGGGAATGTCGATGGGCGTCGACACGATGGGATCGATGTTCGCGCGGCGCGAGGGGACGGACCCGGACGCGCTGCCGGTCTATGTCGGCTCCCATCTCGATACCCAGCCGACGGGCGGCAAGTATGACGGCGTGCTCGGCGTGCTCGGCGGGCTGGAGATCATCCGCACCCTCGACGACATGGGGGTAAAGACGCGCCGCCCCATCGTTGTCGTCAACTGGACCAACGAGGAAGGCACGCGTTTCGCCCCCGCGATGCTGGCCTCCGGCGTCTTTGCCGGGCAGCACGATCTCGACTGGGCCTATGCGCGCGAGGATGCGGAAGGAAAGCGCTTTGGCGACGAGCTGGAGCGGATCGGCTGGAAGGGCGAGGAAGAGGTCGGTGCCCGCAGGATGCATGCCCTCTTCGAATTGCATATCGAGCAGGGGCCGATCCTCGAGGCCGAAGACAAGGAGATCGGCGTCGTCACGCATGGGCAGGGGCTGTGGTGGCTGGAGATCCGGCTGATTGGCAAGGAGAGCCACACCGGATCGACGCCGATGAACATGCGGGTCAATGCGGGGCTTGGCATGGCGCGGATCACCGAGGCCGTGCACCGCATCGCGATGGAGCACCAACCCGACGCGGTGGGCGCGGTGGGGCAGGCCAATGTCTACCCGAACTCGCGCAACGTGATCCCCGGCCGCGCGGTGTTCACCGTCGACATCCGCTCGCCCGAGCAGGCCAAGCTCGACGCGATGCGCGAAAAGGTCGAGGCCGAGGCCGAACGGATCGCGACCGAACTGGGGCTCGGGCTCGAGATCGAGCCGGTGGGGCATTTCGACCCCGTCACCTTCGACGCGGGCTGCGTGGGGCTCGTGCGCGCCGCCGCCGAGCGGCTGGGCTATTCGCATCGCGACATCGTCTCCGGCGCGGGGCACGATGCCTGCTGGGTCGCGGGCGTGGCCCCCACGGCGATGGTGATGTGCCCATGCAAGGACGGGCTGAGCCACAACGAGGCCGAGGAGATCACCCAGGACTGGGCCACGAAGGGCGCGGACGTGCTGTTGCACGCGGTGATCGAGGCCGCCGAGGTGGTGTCTTGAACGATCGCCTGGCGTCAGGAGGCTTGACCTGCCCTGTTTCCGGCCTTTCTGGTTCGGCGAACCGGATTTTCAGGAGAGCCCGATGACCAGACTGCCCCGATTGTTGCCCGTGCTGGCGGTGCTGCCGCTTCTTGCCGCCTGCGAAGAGGTGCGCACCGTGGCGGTACCGCAGCCCGCTCCCGTCTTTCCCGCGCCGCAGCCCACGCCCGCGCCTCTGCCCGAACCGTCCTCGCCCCTGGAGGCGCCCTCCGACGTGTCGACCGCGCCGCTTTCGGAGAGCGATACCGACACCGACACTGCTTCGACGCCGCCGCCGCCCTCCGATGCCGTGACCGTGACCTCGGCGGAGGAAGTCGTCACGCCTCCCGATATCGTGCTCGCGGCGCTGTTGCCCGGCACCCCGCCCTCGGCGGTGATCCAGAACGGCGACGGCTGTTACCTGTTCTCGATCGAGCGCACCGAGCCGCTGAGCGGTTATCCCGTGCGCGATTCCAGCGGCGCGCCGCTTTGCGAGAACGACGACGGAACCGTGGGGCCGCGCCCCGCCAGCTGATCCGGGCCAGGGGGGCGATGCCGGCCGGTTCCGCGCCGCCGCCCCCGACCGCCCGCCGACCCTTTCGAGCCGGGGCGCGCGCCTGCGCGGCCCGGGATGCGCCACGGCCCCCGCACGAGGGGCCGGGCCGGACAGGAGAGGGAAACGGCATGGGCACGAAGGTCATCAGGAACGGCACGATCGTCACCGCGGATCTGACCTACGAGGCGGATATCCTGATCGAGGATGGCCGCATCGCCGCGATCGGCAAGGGGCTGACCGGCGACGAGACGCTCGACGCCACCGGCTGCTACGTGATGCCGGGCGGGATCGACCCGCACACCCATCTCGAAATGCCCTTCATGGGCACGCATTCCACTGACGACTTCGCCTCCGGCACCCGCGCCGCCGTGGCGGGCGGCACCACCATGGTCGTCGATTTCGCGCTGCCCAGCCCCGGGCAGAGCCTGCTCGACGCGCTCAAGGTCTGGCACAACAAATCGGGGCAGGCGGCCTGCGACTATTCCTACCACATGGCGATCACATGGTGGGACAAGCAGGTGTTCGACGAGATGGAAACCGTGGTGCGCGACCACGGCATCACCAGCTTCAAGCATTTCATGGCCTACAAGGGCGCGCTGATGGTCAACGACGACGAGCTTTTCGCGTCGTTCCGCCGCTGCGCCGAGCTGGGCGCGATCCCGATGGTGCATGCCGAGAACGGCGACGTGGTGGCCGAGCTTCAGGCCAAGCTTCTGGCCGAGGGCAACACCGGCCCCGAGGCGCACGCCTATTCGCGCCCCTCCTCGGTCGAGGGCGAAGCCACCAACCGCGCCATCATGATCGCCGACATGGCGGGCGTGCCGCTCTATGTCGTGCACACCTCCTGCGAGGAGGCGCACGAGGCGATCCGCCGCGCCAAGATGCAGGGCAAGCGGGTCTGGGGCGAACCCTTGATCCAGCACCTGATCCTCGACGAGAGCGAATACGCCCACCCCGACTGGGACCACGCCGCGCGCCGGGTGATGAGCCCGCCGTTTCGCGACAAGCGGCATCAGGACAGCCTCTGGGCGGGGCTCGCCTCGGGCACGCTGTCGGTCGTGGCGACGGATCACTGCGCCTTTACCACCGAGCAGAAGCGCAACGGCGTGGGCGATTTCACCAAGATCCCCAACGGCACCGGCGGGCTGGAGGACCGGATGCCGCTCTTGTGGACGCATGGCGTGAACACCGGCCGGATCACGATGAACGAGTTCGTCGCCGTGACCTCGACCAACAGCGCCAAGATCCTCGGCTGTTATCCGAAGAAGGGCGCGATCCTCGTTGGCGCGGATGCCGACATCGTGGTCTGGGACCCGGAGAAGGAAAAGACCATCACCGCCGCGGCGCAGGCCTCGGCCATCGATTACAACGTGTTCGAGGGCCAGCAGGTGAAGGGCCTGCCGCGCTATGTTCTGAGCCGTGGTCATGTTTCGCTGCGCGACGGCGCGCTCGACACGCATGAAGGGCATGGCGAGTTCGTCGCGCGCGAGCCGCAGGGCGCGGTGAACCGGGCGCTCTCCTCGTGGAAGGCGCTGACCGCGCCGCGCCCCGTGGAGCGTTCGGGCATTCCGGCGAGCGGGGTGTGAGCATGCCGGGGCCGGGGGCGTGCCGATGATGAACGCGCCGATCGCGAAGACCGTCATCTCGGCGCGCGGCGTCGATCTCACCTTCGAGACCGCCGACGGGCCGGTGCATGCGCTCAAGGGCGTGGATCTCGACATTTCCAAGGGCGAATTCGTCTCCTTCATCGGCCCGTCGGGCTGTGGCAAGACGACCTTCCTGCGGGTGGTGGCGGCGCTGGAGACGCCCACCGCCGGGGAGGTGTCGGTCAACGGCATGAGCCCCGACGACGCGCGCCGCGCCCGCGCCTATGGCTATGTGTTCCAGGCAGCGGGGCTCTACCCGTGGCGCACGATAGGCCGCAACATTTCCCTGCCGCTGGAGATCATGGGCTACCCCAAGGCGGAGCGGACGCGCCGCGTGCGCGAGGTGCTGGAGCTCGTGGAGCTCGGCGGCTTCGAGAAGAAGTATCCTTGGCAGCTGTCGGGCGGCATGCAGCAGCGCGCCAGCATCGCCCGCGCGCTCGCCTTCGATGCCGAGATCCTCTTGATGGACGAACCCTTCGGCGCGCTCGACGAGATCGTGCGCGACCGGCTCAATGAGGAATTGCTGCGGCTCTGGGCCGCGACCGGCAAGACCACGCTTTTCGTGACCCATTCGATCCCCGAGGCGGTGTACCTGTCGACCAAGATCGTGGTGATGAGCCCGCGCCCCGGCCGGATCAGCGACGTGATCGACAGCCCGCTGCCGCCGGAGCGCCCGCTCGACATCCGCGACAGCCCCGAATTCATCGAAATCGCGCATCGGGTGCGCGAAGGGCTGAGGGCCGGTCATGAGGAGGTCTGACGCAGAAGCGGGCTTTCCGTCCGCGGTGGACGAAAAGCCCTGTCGCATGGCGACTTCGTTCACGGCCATCGGCTCGCCAGCCTGTACCGCGCGAACAGCAAAGCCGAGCATGGTTACTTTGTTCGTAAAATACGCATGGAGACCGGTGTGCGTCAGACCGCCGGCGGGTCGGAGCGGCGTGGGCGGGATTGCGTATTTCAGGAACAAAGTAGCCATGGCCGGGCGCGCCACTTGCGAGGTCTGCGCATGAGCCGCGCGGGTCCGATCCTCGTCCTCGTCGCGGGGCTGTTCGCGCTGTGGTACGCCGCGGCGGTACCGATGAACATTCGCGAGGCGCTGACCGCGGCCGAGCGCGACGGCGCGGCGGTGCAGCCCGCCACCGCCGTGGAGCGGCGCGACGCGAACGCGCTGGGCCTTGTGCTCGCCAATCCGGGCCAGATCCCGGAGGCCTGGGCGCAGGACCGGCCAAGGCTGCCCGCACCGCATCAGGTCGCGGGCGAGCTGTGGCAGAGCGTGGTGATGGAAGAGGTCGAGGGGCGGCGCGGGTTGGTCCGTTCCGGCAGCCTGTCGAACCGCGGCCTGCTGCTGCACGCGTGGATCACGCTGTCGGCCACGGCGCTGGGCTTTGCCATCGGGGCGGTGGCGGGGATCGCGCTGGCCATCGGCATCGTGCATTCGAAGACGATGGAGAAATCGGTGATGCCATGGGCCATCGTCAGCCAGACCGTGCCGATCGTGGCGCTGGCGCCGATGATCGTCGTGGTGCTCTACTCTGTCGGGCTGCAGGGCTTGCTGCCCAAGGCGATCATCTCGGCCTACCTGTCCTTCTTTCCGGTGGTGGTCGGCATGGTAAAGGGGCTGCGCGCGCCAGACGCAATGCAGACCGACCTGATGCGCACATGGGATGCCAGCGGCTGGCAGGTGCTGACCCGGCTGCGGCTGCCCGCCTCGCTGCCCTATCTCTTCGCTTCGCTCAAGATCGCCGTGGCCGCGGCGCTCGTCGGTGCCATCGTCGGCGAATTGCCCGTGCAGGGTGGCGGGCTTGGCGCGCGGATGCTGGCGGGGAGCTATTACGGCCAGACCGCGCAGATCTGGGCGGCGCTTTTGCTAGCGGCGGCCTTGGCGGCGGTGCTTGTTGCCGCGATCGGGGCGATGCAACGGCTGGCGCTGCGGCGCATGGGAGGTGCGGCATGAGCATGGCGATCCTCGCGCTTGCCCTGTGGCTCGGGCTCTGGGCGCTCAATGTCTGGCTGGCCACGGGGCCGCTTTCGGACCGCATCTGGGCGCGCATGGCGGTGCCTTTGCTGTTCGGCATCACCCTTCTCGTCCTGTGGGAAATCGCGGTGCGCGCGCTCGCGGTGCCGCTCGTCATCCTGCCGCCACCGAGCCAGATCGGCGCGCGGTTCGGTGCCAGCCTGCCGGTGCTCTGGGGTGATTTCGTGCAGACGATCCTGCGCGGCGGGCTGACCGGCTACGCGATCGGCTGCGGGGCAGCGTTCCTCACCGCCATCGCGGTGGATCGCTTCGTGTTCCTGCAGCGCGGGCTCCTGCCGCTGGCGAGCTTCATGGCCGCCCTGCCGATCGTCGGCACCGCCCCGATCCTCGTGATGTGGTTCGGCTTCGACTGGCAGTCCAAGGCCGCCGTGGTCGTGGTCATGGTGTTCTTCCCGATGCTGGTGAACACCGTGGCGGGGCTGGCCGAAACTTCGGCCATGCAGCGCGACCTGATGCGCAGCTGGGGCGCGGGCTATTGGCAGGGGCTGGTCAAGCTGCGGCTGCCCGCCGCCATGCCGTTCATCTTCAATGGGCTGAAGATCTGCACCACGCTGGCGCTGATCGGCGCCATCGTGGCCGAGTTCTTCGGCTCGCCGACGCTGGGGCTCGGGTTCCGGATCACCACCTCGGTGGGCCAGCTCGCGCTCGACATGGTCTGGGCCGCGATCCTCGTCGCGGCGCTGGCAGGCACCGGCTTTTATGGGCTGGTGGCGCTCATCGAACGGGGGGTGACCTTCTGGCACCCGTCGCAACGCGGATAACCAACAGAGCCCATGAACCGGGCCATCAACAGCAATCGGAGGTCGACAAGGATGAAACGGATGATGATGGCCGCTGCGGCGGCAGGCGCGCTGATGGCCGGGGCCGCCCCCGCCATGGCGCAGGATCTCGACGAGGTTCGGCTGCAGCTGCAATGGGTCACGCAGGCGCAGTTCGCGGGCTACTACGTGGCGCTCGAACAGGGCTTCTACGAGGAAGAAGGGCTCGACGTCGAGATCCTCGCGGGCGGGCCCGATATCGCGCCGCCGCAGGTGTTGGCGGGCGGTGGCGCCGACGTGATGCTCAACTGGATGCCCTCGGCGCTGGCCGCGCGCGAAAAAGGCCTGCCGGTGGTCAACATCGCCCAGCCCTTCGCCAGCTCCGGCCTGATGCTGACCTGCTGGAAGGACACTGGCATCGAAGGCCCGCAGGACTTCAAGGGCAAGACCATCGGCGTCTGGTTCTTCGGCAATGAATACCCTTTCCTGAGCTGGATGAGCCAGGAGGGCATCTCGACCGATGGCGGCGAGGATGGCGTGACGGTGCTCAAGCAGGGCTTCAACGTCGATCCGCTGATCCAGCGGCAGGCCGACTGCATCTCCACCATGACCTACAACGAATACGGCCAGGTGCTCGACGCGGGCATCTCCGAGGATGAACTCGTCACCTTCAAATACGAGGAGATGGGCGTCGCCACGCTCGAGGACGGGATGTGGGTGCTCGAGGAGAACCTCGAGGATCCCGAATTCGTCGACAAGATGACCCGCTTCGTGCGCGCCTCGATGAAGGGATGGAAATGGGCCGAGGAGAACCCCGAAGAGGCGGCGATGATCGTGCTCGACAACGACGAGACCGGCGCCCAGACCGAAGCGCACCAAGTGCGGATGATGGGCGAAATCGCCAAGCTGACCGAAGGCTCGGATGGCAGTCTCGACGAGGCGGCCTACCAGCGCACGGTCGACACGCTGCTCGCCGGCGGCTCGGACCCGGTGATCTCGGCCGAGCCCGAGGGGGCCTTCACCCACGAGATCACCGACAAGGCGCTCCAGTAACCCGCGCGCGGGGCCTTCGGGCCCCGCCACCCTTCCGGGGATCTGGCAGGGATCTGGCAAAGCCGCCCCCTCTCCGGTAGGTCTTGGACAACGAGAGCGGAGAGAGATCATGCGGGTTCTGGTCACGGGCGGGGCAGGCTATATCGGCAGCCACACGCTGGTCGAGCTTCTGGAGCAGGGCCACGAGGTGACCTGCGTCGACAATTACTCCAACGGCGCGCCCGAGGCGCTGCGCCGGGTCGGAGAGCTGGTGCCGCAGGGTGCGCTGCATGCCATCGAGGCCGATGTGCGAGACGCGGCGGCGCTCGACCGGGTGTTCGAGACGTTCCGCCCCGATGCGGTGATCCATTTCGCCGGTCTCAAGGCGGTGGGCGAAAGCGTCGAGAAACCGGTCGAGTATTACGATGTCAACGTCACCGGCACGCTGACGCTGCTGGGGGCGATGGGCCGTGCGGATTGCCGCCGGATCATCTTTTCCTCCTCGGCCACGGTTTACGGCGAGCCGGTGTTCCTTCCCTATACCGAGGCGCATCCGCTGGCCCCGACGAGCGTCTATGGCCACACCAAGCGTTTCGCCGAGCAGATCCTGACCGACTGGTCCGCCGCGCGCCCCGGCGTATCGGTGATGCTGCTGCGCTATTTCAACCCGGTCGGCGCGCATGCCTCGGGCCGGATCGGCGAAGACCCGAGCGGGGTGCCCAACAACCTGATGCCCTATCTGGCGCAGGTGGCGACGGGGCGGCAGGACCGGCTGCGGATCTTCGGCGATGATTACCCGACCCCCGACGGCACCGGCGTGCGCGACTATATCCATGTCGTCGATCTTGCGCGTGCCCATGTCGCGGCGCTCGACCGCGCGGCGCAGGAGACGGGCACGCAGACCTACAATATCGGCACCGGCCGGGGGTATTCCGTGCGCGAGATGCTGGGCGCCTTTTCAGTGGCGGTGGGCCGTGATCTGCCGTTCGAGGTGCTGCCGCGCCGGGCCGGGGACATCGCCGAGATGCAGGCCGATTGCGCGCTTGCGGCCGAGCGGCTGGGCTGGCGGGCCACGCTTGGCGTCGAGGAGATGGCGCGGGATCTGTGGCGCTGGCAGCAGGCCAACCCGCAGGGCTACGCGGCGCCGGCGGATCAGCTCGCCGGAAGCTGACCGCGTTCTTCGGAGTTGGCGAGGACCAGCGCCTTGCCGCCCTCGACCCACCGCGCCACGAGACCGCGCAGCGCATCGTCGTCGTTCTCGGCCACGGCGGCGCGCAGCGCCCGCATCCCCGCCGCCACCTCGATCTCGCTCAGATGCGCCTCGCGCGCGAGCATGATCTTGGGGTGCGGCGTGCCGACCTGACCTTCGCCGATCAAGAGCTCCTCGTGCAGCTTCTCACCCGCGCGCAGGCCGGTCAGGCTGATCTCGATATCGCCCTCGGGATGGGCCTCGTCCCGCACCGTGTAGCCCGCCGCCTCGATCATCTGGCGCGCGAGATCGTAGATCTGCACCGGCGTGCCCATGTCGAGCACGAAGACGTCGCCGCCGGTGGCGAAGGTGCCCGCGACCAGCACGAGCCGCGCGGCCTCGGGGATCGTCATGAAATAGCGCGTCACCTCGCGATGGGTGAGCGTGACCGGGCCGCCCTTGCTGATCTGGTCGTGGAACAGCGGGATCACCGAGCCAGAGGAGCCCAGCACGTTGCCGAAGCGGACCATGGAGTAGATCGTGCCGGTGGAGCGGTTGGCGAGATCCTGCACCACCAGCTCGGCCATGCGCTTGGAGGCGCCCATCATGTTCTTGGGGCGCACCGCCTTGTCGGTGGAGATCAGGATGAAGCGCGCGACGCCTGCCTCGCCTGCCGCCTGCGCCAGCGTATGGGTGCCCAGAACGTTGTTGGCAAAGCCCGAGACCGGGTTCTGTTCGACCAGCGGCACATGCTTGTAGGCCGCGGCGTGCAGCACGATCTCGATGCCGTGATCGCTCAGCGCCCGGCGCACCAGCGGCGCGTCGCAGACCGAGCCCAGCACCGGCACGATCTCGACCTTCTGATCGGTGGCCAGCGCCGAAAGCTCCTGGTCGAGCTTGTAGAGCGCCAGCTCGGACATTTCGAACAGCACCAGCCGGCGCGGCCGGCAGGCGAGGATCTGGCGGCACAGTTCGGAGCCGATCGAACCGCCGGCGCCGGAGATCAGCACCGCCGCGCCGCGATAGGTTTCCGATCCGCCGGGCAGTTCCGCATCGAGCGGCGCGCGGCCCAGGAACTGTCCCGGCACCACCGGGCGCAGCTGCTCCACCAGCCGGGCGCCATTGCCCGCGAGCTGGGCGAAGGAGGGCAGCGTCTGCACGTCGAGCCCCTTGTCCTCGAGCTGGCGCGACAGCTGCGCCAGCCGGGCGCGCGGCACCGACGGCATCGCCAGCAGCACCCGGTCGACATGCTTGACGCGGGCCAGCCGGGCGATGGCGCCGGGGGCATGCACGTGCAGCCCCTGCACGATCGCGCCCTGCAGCATCTTGTTGTCGTCGATATAGGCGACCGGGCGGACCGTCTCGTCGGTCCTGAGTGCGGCGACCAGCTGCTGGCCGGTGCGGCCCGCGCCATAGACCAGCACCCGCAGCTTGGTCTGGTGGCGATAGGCGCTCAGCACCAGCTTGAGCATCACGGCGCGGGTGCCGACCGCGAGCAGCAGGTAGACCATGGCAAAGGAAAAGAAGGTCGCGCCCGGAAGCGTGCCGCCGGTCATCCGGTCGATCAACCCCGCCGAGAAACCCAGCAGCATCGCATGCACCGCCGACAGCGCGATGGCCCGGCTTTCATAGGCCTTGAGCTGCACCCGGTGGATGTTCATGCCGATCTCGAACACCGCGCAGAGCGCCATCAGCGACAGGGCCAGGAACAGGTGCCCCCAGGTTTCCTCCCCGAGCGGCAGCCGGTTGAACTGCAACGCCAGCGCCACGAGGAGCGCCGGCGGCACCAAAGCGACATCCGTGGTCAGGATCATCCATTGCTTGGTGGAACGGGACAGGCGCGTGACGAATGCGAGCGCTTCGGCCAATCTGCTCATCCTTCCGCCCATGCTGGTTCGCGATCCATGCCTCTGGTCTACAACTTCTGACATGTCGGTGCGCATGAAATCCAATACCGGGTCTTTTATTCGTCGTGTGTGGCAGGAACCCGCCGAAGCCGGGCTCGCGCTCGGAACCGGCCGGAGCGCGGTCGTAACACGCCCGCCGCCGTCGCGGCGATCAACTTCAGGTCGTAACACGGACCGGCATGCCGTTGGTAGATCAGATCGAGCGCCGCCTTGCGCGGCACGCAGCGCCGCCGGTAGACCGCGTCGGTCTCCTCCGCCGAGCCGCAGGCCGACAACAGCCGTTCCTCGGTGGCATGGTAGCGCAGGCTGGCCAGACCGGTGATGCCCGGGCGCGAGCGCAGCACCCGTTCATAAAGCTCGGGAAAGGCCTCGACATAGATCCGCAGCGGCGGGCGCGGTCCCACGAGGCTGATATCGCCGCGTATCACGTTCCAAAGCTGCGGCAGCTCGTCGGCGCGGCTGCGGCGCAGCGCGCGGTGCAGGCCGGACATGCGGTCGGACTTGTCGCCGCCGGTCACGCCGGTGGCGCGGGTGCCGTAGGCGGCGGGCCGCATGGTGCGCAGCTTGATCAGCCCGAACGCCTCGTGCGGCGTGCGCATCCGTTCGGCCACGTAGAAGACCGGGCGCCCCTCCTTGAGCAGCAGCAGCAGCACGAGCGCCGCCAGCACCGGCCACAACAGCGCCAAGAGCAGGATCGCGACCGCGAGGTCGAGCGCGCGCTTGGCGGCGGTCATGCGCGGCTCCAGCCGGCGAGACGCGCCTCGGCCAGAAGGCCGGGCGCGGTGGCCGGCGCGATGGCCCCGGCGATGGCGGCGAGCCGCGCGGTGTCTAGCCGGGTTTCGGGCAGGGCCGCCTGCGGCGCGGGCCGCCATCGCCACTCCGCCCCTGCGGCATCCAGCAAGGCCTCCATCGCCACGGTGCCGGGCTGGGCGAGGTTGAGGATCGCGGGCAGGGCGGGCGCGGCCAAAAGCGCGGACAGGCCGCGCGCCAGCGTCAGCGGGCCGATATAGGCGCGGCGCGGGCCGTGCCCGTCTGCAAACCGGTCGAGCGTGACCATGCCATCGCCCATCGCGCCGAACAGCTGGTCGCTGCCCGCGACATTGGCCAGACGCAGGCAGCAGGCCCGCGGCGCGGCGGGCCCGAGCCGTTCGATCTCGTGGGCGATCGCGCGCTCCATCTCCAGCTTGGCCGCGCCATAGGCGCCCGCGGGGGCGGCATCGTTCTCGCGGCAGGCACCCGCCCTGCGGCCATAGACCGCCGCCGAGGACATCAGGAGCACCGGGCCGAGCCCGTCGCGCGCGGCCAGCCGCAGCGCGGCGCGGGCGAGATCGGCATTGGCGGCCAGCGCGTCCGGCGTCCCGGCGGTGACACCGGCCAGCACCACGATGCCGTGGACGGCGCGCGGCAGCGGCGGCGGCGTGTCGCGCATGTCCCAGGCGTAGTCGCCGCGCCGTCCGTGCCAGAGCGCGTTCCGGCCCTGCGCCCAGTGCCCGTCATCGGCCAGACGGCGCAGCGCCCGGCCCAGCCGGCCCGAGCCCCCGAGAATCAGGGGGCCTGTCTGAGAAAAGGGTGCGGTCATGCCGACCGGCTACCCGATCGGCGGCGGTGAGACCAGACGCGGTCAGCCGCGGAACACCGCGCGCGCCCCGATCAGCCGCAAGGTGCCGCTCAGATAGCACAGCGCGCCGAAGATCCATGCCAGCGGCGCGAACCATTCCGGCCACAGGCACAGCGCCACGAAAAAGCCGATCGTCTCGGTGCCCTCCAGCAAGCCGTTGGAGAAATAGAGCGACTTGATCCCTTGGGCGGAGGTTTCCATGCGCTTCTTCTCGGCGAGGATCGCGTAGCCGAGAAAGGTCGTGCCGTTGAAGTAGAAGGCCGCGAGCAGAAAGCCGCCCGCCGCGCCGTTGACCGCCGGATCGGCCAGCACGAAGGCTAGCGGCACCGCGCCGTAAAAGGCGAAATCGGCGGCGATGTCGAGATAGCCGCCCCAGTCGGTCTTGCGCGTGGCGCGCGCCACCGCCCCGTCGAGCCCGTCGGCCAGCCGCGAGGCCAGAAGCGGCACGAGCGCCCAGCCCGGCGCGCCCAGCGCGATCAGCGCCGCCGCCACGAGCCCGAGCGCCAGCCCGGTCAGCGTCACCCCGTCGGCGGTGGCGCCGCGCCGGGCCAGCGCCCGGCCAAGCCGGTTGAGCGGCGGGTCGATCAGGCGGCGGGCGGCGGCATCGAGCATCGGGGTCTCACATTCAAAGGGCGACCCATCATGGCGTCCTGCCGGGCCCGCGTCCATCGCGGGGCCGGGGGATGACGCGATGGTGAGCGGCGCTCACATCGTGTCGTCGATGATCGGCTGCATCGAGACATAGGTGGAGGTGCCGGCGACGCCGGGCAGGGCCGAGATCTTGGAGCCGAGCACCTCGCGGTAGCTGCGGATGTCGCGGGTGCGCACCTTCAGGAGGTAATCGAAGCTGCCCGCGATCAGGTGGCACTGCTCGACCTCGGTGATCATCCGCACCGCGGCGTTGAAGGCGGTCAGCGATTTCTCGGTGGTGTCGGCGAGCCGGACCTCGACGAAGGCGACGTGGTCGAGCCCGAGCTTGGCGGGGTCGATCACGGTGCGAAATCCGCGAATCACGCCCTTTTCCTGCAGCCGTTTCAGCCGCACCTGGCACGGGCTTTTCGACAGGCCGACGCGTACGGCCAGTTCCGTGACCGGAAGCCGTGCGTTTGCTGCCAATTCGGCGAGGATGCGGTAATCCGTGCGGTCGAGATGGCTGCCGGTGTCGGAATTGCTCATCTTTCGTCCCGCCAAGCCTAGAGAAATCGGGCAAAAGGCGCGCAAACCATCGAAAATCGGGAAACGTGCCTTAGCTGATCAGAAGTAGAATGCCGTACACTTAAACTCAAGGGGGTCCGCCAATGAGCGAGCTTGACGATCTGCGCATCCGCATCCGTGCCGATCATCGACGCGACGAGGCGACGGTGCTGGCGGATCTGATGGCTGCCGACCCGATCTCGCCCGAGATCCGCGCCGCCGCCACGCGCCGGGGCGCCGCCCTCGTGCGCGCGATCCGCAACGACACGCGTCCGGGCATCATGGAGGCCTTCCTCGCGGAATACGGTCTCTCCACCCGCGAAGGCATCGCGCTGATGTGCCTCGCCGAGGCGTTGCTGCGCGTGCCCGACGCCAAGACCATCGACGCGCTGATCGACGACAAGATCACGCCCTCGGACTGGAGCGCGCATCTGGGCAAGGCGGCCTCGCCGCTGGTCAACGCCTCGACATGGGCGCTGATGCTCACCGGCAAGGTGCTCGACGAAAAGGGCGAGGGGCTGGGTCTCGTGCTGCGCCGCGCCATCAAGCGTCTGGGCGAACCGGTGATCCGCGCCGCGACCAATGCCGCGATGCGCGAGATGGGCCGCACCTTCGTTCTGGGCCGCGACATCGACGAGGCGATCAAACGTTCGCGCGGGCCCGCGAAGAAGGGCACGACCTATTCCTACGACATGCTGGGCGAGGCGGCGCTGACCGCCAAGGACGCGGCAGGCTTCATGAAAAGCTACGCCGACGCCATCGCGCGGATCTCGAAGGAAGCCACCGCGCGCGACATCCGCGACAATCCCGGCATCTCGGTCAAGCTTTCGGCGCTGCATCCGCGCTACGAGGAGGCGCAGCGCGAGCGCGTCATGGCCGAGCTGGTGCCGCGCCTGACCGAGCTGGCCCGCGCCGCCAAGAAGGGCAACATGGGCCTCAATGTCGACGCCGAGGAGGCCGACCGGCTCGACCTGTCGCTCGACATCATCGAGGCGGTGCTGTCGGATCCCGAGCTTGCGGGCTGGGACGGCTTCGGCGTGGTGGTGCAGGCCTTCGGGCGCCGCGTCGGCGGCGTGATCGACTGGCTCCATGCGCTGTCGGAAAAGCTCGACCGCAAGATCATGGTCCGGCTCGTCAAGGGCGCCTACTGGGACACCGAGATCAAGCGCGCGCAGGTCGACGGTCTGCCCGATTTCCCGGTCTTCACCGAAAAGGCCGCGACCGACGTGGCGTGGCTGTCCTGCGCCAAGCGGCTTTTGGGTATGACCGACCGGATCTACCCGCAATTCGCCACCCACAACGCCCATTCGGTCGCCGCGGTGATGGAGATGGCGGGCGACCGGCGCGATTTCGAGTTCCAGCGCCTGCACGGTATGGGCGAGGCGCTGCACGACAAGCAGGTCGAAAAGGAAGGCACCAGGCTGCGCATCTATGCCCCCGTGGGCGCGCATCGCGACCTTCTGGCCTATCTCGTCCGCCGCCTGCTGGAGAACGGCGCGAACTCTTCCTTCGTGAACCAGATCGTCGACGAGAAGGTGCCCGCCGAGGTGGTCGCCGCCGATCCGTTCGAAAAGCTCGGCGGTCCGCGCCCCAAGGAGCTGCGCGATCCGCGTGCGCTGTTCCAGCCCGAACGCGAGAACTCGCGCGGCTGGGACCTGACGGCGGTGGACCAGCTGGCCGAGTTCGACGCCGGCCGCAACGCCTATCGCGACGGGCACTGGTCCGCCGGGCCGCTTCTGGCGGCCGAGGTCGAGGGGGGCGAGACGCTCGACATCACCAACCCTGCCGATCCGTCGGACGTGGTGGGGCAGGTGGTCATGTCCTCCGAGGCCGATGTCGAAACCGCCATCACCCATGCGCGGCGCTGGCAGGCCCCGGCTTCGACCCGCGGCGCGGTGCTGCGCAAGGCGGCCGATCTCTACGAAGAGCACGCGCACGAGTTCTTCGCGCTCACCGCGCGCGAGGCGGGCAAGACGCCCAAGGACGCCGTGGCCGAGCTGCGCGAGGCGGTCGATTTCCTGCGCTACTACGCCGCCCGCGGCGAGGAGCTGAAGGACCCGGCGCGCGGCACCTTCGCCTGCATCAGCCCGTGGAACTTCCCGCTGGCGATCTTCACCGGCCAGATTTCGGCAGCCCTCGCCGCCGGCAACGCGGTGCTGGCCAAACCCGCCGAATCGACGCCGCTGGTCGCGGCGCTGGGCACGCGGCTGCTGCACGAGGCGGGGGTCCCGCGCGAGGCGCTGCAGCTCTTGCCGGGCGAAGGTCGCAAGGTCGGCGCGGCGATCACCTCGGATGCGCGCATCTCCGGCGTCTGCTTCACCGGCTCGACCGAAACCGCGATCGGCATCGACCGCGCCATGGCCGCCAACATGGACCCGACCGCGCCGTTGATCGCCGAAACCGGCGGTCTGAACGCGATGATCGTGGACAGCACCGCGCTGCCCGAGCAGGCGGTGCGCGACATCGTCAACTCGGCGTTCCAGTCGGCGGGCCAGCGCTGTTCGGCGCTGCGCATGCTCTACGTGCAGGAGGACGTGGCCGACCGGTTCCTCGACATGCTCAAGGGCGCGACCGAGGAAATGGGCATCGGCGATCCGTGGCAGCACGCCACCGATGTCGGCCCGGTCATCGACGCCCGCGCCGAGAAGGGCATCATGGACCATGTCGAGAAGGCCCGGCGCGAAGGCCGCCTCGTCTGGCAGCTCGGCACGCCCGAAAAGGGCCATTATGTCGGCCCGGCGCTGATCAAGCTGAACGGCATCGAGGAGCTGGAGCGCGAGGTGTTCGGCCCGGTGCTGCATGTCGCCACCTTCAGGGCGGGCGAGATCGACGAGGTGATCGACGCGGTCAACGCCACCGGCTACGGGCTCACCTTCGGGCTGCACACCCGCATCGACGAGCGGGTCGAGCAGGTGACGCAGCGCGTAAAGGTCGGCAACCTCTACGTCAACCGCAACCAGATCGGCGCCATCGTGGGCTCGCAGCCCTTCGGCGGTGAAGGGCTGTCGGGCACCGGGCCCAAGGCCGGCGGCCCGAACTACGTCGCGCGCTTCACCGAACCGCCGCGCATCCCGTCGCTCGCGGCCAATGGCCCCGAAGTGCCGAGCGAAAAGGTGCAGGCGCTGCTCGACCAGGCGATGCCCGATCCCGATCGCAGGGACACCGTCACCCTGCCGGGGCCGACCGGTGAATCGAACCGGCTGTCGGTCGTGCCGCGCGGCACCGTGCTCTGCCTCGGCCCCTCGGTCGAGGAGGCGCAGGCGCAGATGGAGGCGGCGCGCGCCGCTGGCAACGCGGCCATCGGCATCGCGCCGGGGCTGGAGGGCGAGAACACGCTCGACGGCACGCTCGATCCGGCGGCGCTGGAAAAGCTCGACGGCTTCGACGCGGTGGCGCTGCGCGGCGGCACCGAGGCCCTGCGCCCGTTCCGCGCGGCACTCGCCACGCGCGACGGGCGGCGCATTCCGCTGCTGGCCGAGGAGGACATCGAGATGCGCCTGCATCTCGAACGCCATGTCTGCGTAGACACCACCGCGGCAGGGGGCAATGCCAGCCTGCTCGCCAGCGTCGGCTAGAACCTGGCGGGGCCGCGACAGGCCCCGCCCACCGGATCGGCCCGGGCGGCGGATCGGCGTATTTATGGAATGGTGAAGGGAAACGGCGCGCGCCAATCGGCGTGACGCCGTTTTCTTTTGCGCCGGATATGCGTGACGCTGTCACGGCGAAGTGTCGAGGAGTGGCAAAAAACAGGGACCGCGTTTCGCGCGATCCGGTCTAGGATTCGATCGTCATTAGCCAGGGGAGGGGCGCATGACGATGCAGATGTCGCTCGACGACAAGTACACGGCCGAAACCGGCCACGTCTTTCTGACCGGAATCCAGGCGCTCGTGCGCCTGCCGATGACCCAGATGCGGCGCGACCGCGCCGCCGGGCTCAATACCGGCACCTTCATCTCGGGATATCGCGGCTCGCCGCTGGGCGGCTACGACCAGCAGTTGATGGCCGCGCGCAAGCATCTCGACCCGCTCGACATCCATTTCCAGCCCGGCGTCAACGAAGACCTCGCCGCCACCGCCGTCTGGGGCAGCCAGCAGCTCGGCCTGTCCGAAGGCGCCCGCAAGGACGGCCTTCTGGGGCTGTGGTACGGCAAGGGGCCGGGCGTCGACCGCTCCGGCGACGTGCTCAAACACGCCAACGCCGCCGGCACCGCGGCGCGTGGCGGCGTGCTGGCCTTCGCGGGCGACGACCACACCTGCAAATCCTCCTCGATCCCGCACCAGTCGGACCATGCCTTCATCTCGGCGCTGATGCCGATGCTCTATCCGTCCTCGGTGCACGAGTTTCTTGAACTCGGTCTCCTCGGGATCGCGATGTCGCGCTATTCGGGCTGCTGGGTCGGCTACAAGGTGATCTCGGAGACGGTCGAAACCTCCACCGTCGTCGATCTTGGGCAGGAACGGCGGCAGTTCCTGCTGCCGCAGGATTTCGACATGCCCGAAGGCGGGCTCAACCTGCGCTGGCCCGACGCGCCGCTGGTGCAGGACGAGCGGCTGCAGGAGCACAAGGGCTTCGCCGCGCTCGCCTTTGCCCGCGCCAACCGGGTCGATCAGGTGACCATCGACACGCCCGATGCCCGCTTCGGCATCGTCGCCTCGGGCAAGGCCTACGAGGATGTGCGCCAGGCGCTGGCCGAAATGGGGCTGGGGCCGGATGAATGGAAGGCGATCGGCCTGCGGCTTTACAAGGTGCGCATGCCCTGGCCGCTGGAGCCCGAGGGCATTCGCCATTTCTCCGAAGGGCTCGACGAGGTGCTGATCGTCGAGGAGCGCCGCGAGATCATCGAGAACCAGATCAAGCAGCAGCTGTTCAACTGGCGCGCCGACGTGCGCCCGCGCATCATCGGCAAGCACGACGAAAAGGACCGGCCCTTCCTGTCGCTTTCCCAAGGGCTGACCGTGGGATCGGTCGGCCGCGCCATCGCCGACCGGCTGTTGCATATCGACCTGCCCGAAGGGTTGCACGACCGGATCGAGGCCGAACTGCGCCGTCTGGAGGCGGGCCATGCCCGTGGCGCCGCGCATGAGGCGCCGATCACCCGCCTGCCGCATTACTGCCCCGGCTGTCCGCACAACACCTCGACCAAGGTGCCCGAGGGCTCCAAGGCGATGGCGGGAATTGGCTGCCACTACATGGTGCAGTGGATGGACCGCAACACCGAGACCTTCACCCATATGGGTGCCGAGGGCGTGCCATGGACCTCGATCGGGCTGTTCACCGACGAAAAGCATCGCTTCGTGAACCTCGGTGACGGCACCTTCTTTCATTCCGGCCACCTCGCGATCCGCCAGTCGGTCGCGGCCAAGGCCAACATCACCTACAAGATCCTCTACAACGACGCCGTCGCCATGACCGGCGGCCAGAAGGTCGACGGGCCGCTTTCGCCCGAGCAGGTGACGCATCAGGTCGCGCATGAGAACGTGGCCAAGATCGTGCTGCTCTCGGATCACCCGGAGAATTACGACCGGGTCGATCTCGCGCCCGGCACCGAGATCCGGCACCGAGACGACGTCGACGCGGTGATGAAGGAGCTGCGCGAGATCGAGGGCGTGACCATCATGGTCTATGTCCAGACCTGCGCCGCCGAGCTGCGCCGCCGCCGCAAGCGCGGCAAGGCCGACGATCCCGACATGCGCGTGCATATCGACCCGGCGGTCTGCGAAGGCTGCGGCGATTGCTCGGTGCAGTCGAATTGCATCGCGGTCGAGCCGCTGGAAACCGAGCTGGGCCGCAAGCGCCAGATCAACCAGTCTGCCTGCAACAAGGATTTCTCCTGCCTCAAGGGCTTCTGCCCGAGCTTCGTCACCCTGCGCGGCGCCAAGCCGCACAAGCGCCCGGCCGCCCAAGGCCCCGACGTCTCAGGCCTGCCCGAGCCGGTGCTGCCCGAGATCACCCGGCCATGGAACGTGGCCGTGACCGGGGTGGGGGGCACCGGCGTGCTGACCATCGGCGCGCTCCTGGGCGTCGCGGCGCACATGGAGGGTCTCTCGCCGATGATCCTCGACATGGCGGGTCTGGCGCAGAAGGGCGGCGCGGTGCTGAGCCATATCCGCATCTCCACCCATGAGCGGCCCGCCACCGCGCCGCGCATCGCGACCGGCACCGCCGACCTGCTGCTCGCCGCCGACAGCGTCGTCGCGGCCTCCAAGGACGGGGTGACGCTGTGCGACCCCGAGCGGACCCACGCGGTGATGAGCACCAAGCTCTCGCCAACTTCGGATTTCGTGCGCCAGCGCGATTTCGACTTCCGCTCGGCGGGCGTGATGCGGGCGGTGGAAAAGACGGTGCGCTCTTCCGCGCATTTCCACGACTTCGCCCATGTCGCGCGCGAACTCTGCGGCGACGAGATCGCGGTCAACATCATGATGCTCGGCTATGCTTGGCAGCAGGGCTTCATCCCGGTGGGCCGCGAGGCGATCGCCGAGGCCGTGCGGCTCAACGGCGTGGCGGTGCAGTCGAACCTTGACGCCTTCGACTGGGGCCGCGTCATGGCGGCCGAACCCGAACGCGTGATCCGCGAGATGGGCGAGACCGACGAGCCGCCGCATATCCCGCAGGCGCAGATGTCGCTCGACCAGCTCGTCGCGCATCGCACCGGCCACCTGACCGACTATCAGGACGCCAAGCTCGCCCGCCGTTACACCGACCGCGTGGCGCAGGTCCGCGCCGCGGTCGAGGGCCACGCGCAGGCCGACAAGATCACCCGCGCGGTCGCGCAGAACTATGCCAAGCTCCTGTCCTACAAGGACGAATATGAGGTGGCGCGGCTCTTCACCCGGCCCGAGTTCTCGGAAAACCTGAAAAAGCAGTTCGACGGCGACTACAAGATCGCCTTCAACCTCGCGCCTCCGGGCCTGCCGGGCACGGATGCCGAAGGCCGCCCGAAAAAGCGCGAGTTCGGGCCTTGGATCCTCAAGGCGTTCGGGCTTCTGGCGCAGGGCAAACGCCTGCGCGGCACCGCGTTCGACGTCTTTGGCCGCACCGAGGAGCGCCGCGCCGAGCGCGCGTTGATCGGCGCCTATGAGGACGACATGGATCTGGCGCTGTCGAAGCTCGGGCAGGGGCACGACGCCGAGATCCTCAAGCTTCTGGAACTGCCCGATCAGATCCGCGGCTTCGGGCCGGTGAAACTGGCGGCGATGGAGCAGGCGGCGCCCCGGCGCGACGCGCTCCGCGCCGCGATCATGAACGATGCGCCGCAGCAAGTCGCGGCGGAATGAGGGGATGGCAATGTTCGATCACGCGATGAAGTTCGATCTGGGTGAAGATGGCGAGGCGCTGCGCGAGACGGTGCATCGCTGGGCGCAGGAGCGGCTGAAGCCCCGCGCCGCCGAGATCGACAAATCCAACCTGTTCCCCGCCGATCTGTGGCGCGAAATGGGCGATCTGGGGCTGCTCGGCATCACGGTGCCCGAGGAATATGGCGGCGCGGGCATGGGCTATCTGGCGCATGTCATCGCGGTCGAGGAAATCGCGCGGGCCTCCGCCAGCGTCTCGCTCAGCTACGGCGCGCATTCGAACCTCTGCGTGAACCAGATCGTGCTCAACGGCAACGACGCGCAAAAAGCAAAGTACCTGCCTAAGCTGGTCTCTGGCGAACATGTCGGCGCGCTGGCCATGTCCGAGGCGGGGGCGGGCTCCGACGTGGTGTCGATGAGCCTGCGGGCCGACCGCGTCGATGGCGGCTGGAAGCTCAACGGTACGAAATACTGGATCACCAACGGCCCCGACGCCGAAACGCTCGTCGTCTATGCCAAGACCGACCCTGAGGCCGGCTCCAAGGGCATCACCGCCTTCATGATCGAGCGCGGCATGGCGGGCTTCTCGACCTCCGAGCATTTCGACAAGCTCGGCATGCGTGGCTCCAACACCGCCGAGCTGGTGTTCGAGAATGTCGAGGTGCCGGACGAGAATGTGCTGGGCGCGGTCGGCGGCGGCGTGAAGGTGCTGATGTCGGGGCTCGATTACGAGCGCGTGGTGCTCTCGGGCATCGGCACCGGCATCATGGCGGCCTGTCTCGACGAGATCATGCCCTATCTCGCCGAGCGCAAGCAGTTCGGCAAACCCATCGGGGATTTCCAGCTGATGCAGGGCAAGGTGGCCGACATCTATACCAAGCTCGGCTCGGCCCGCGCCTATGTCTATGCCGTGGCGCGCGCCTGCGATGCGGGCCGCGTCACCCGCGCCGATGCCGCCGCCTGCGTGCTCTATGCCTCCGAGGAGGCGATGGTCGTCGCGCATCAGGCGGTGCAGGCGATGGGCGGCACAGGCTTCATGAACGAAAGCGCGGTGAGCCGGATCTTCCGCGATGCCAAGCTGATGGAGATCGGTGCGGGCACGAGCGAAATCCGCCGCATGCTGATCGGGCGCGAGCTGATGGCAAAGGTGCGCTGATGGGCCTGCTGCGATCGGCGTTGTCCCCGTCTTCGGAATCGTTTCGCGAGAACCGCGAAGCGCAGCTTGCGGCGATGGAGACCGTGCGCGAGGCCGTCGAGGCGGCGCGCGCGGGTGGCGGCGAGAGAGCGCGCGACCGGCATGTCTCGCGCGGCAAGCTTCTGCCGCGCGACCGGGTCACGCGGCTACTCGATCCGGGCAGCCCGTTTCTCGAAGTCGGCGCCACGGCGGCGCATGGCCTCTATGACGGGGCCGCCCCCGGCGCGGGCATGATCGCGGGCGTGGGCCGGATCGAGGGCCAGGAGGTCATGGTGCTGTGCAACGACGCCACCGTGAAGGGCGGCACCTATTACCCGATGACCGTGAAGAAACACCTGCGCGCGCAGGAAATCGCCGAGGCGAACCACCTGCCTTGCGTCTATCTCGTCGATTCCGGCGGCGCCAACCTGCCCAACCAGGACGAGGTGTTTCCCGACCGCGATCATTTCGGGCGGATCTTCTACAACCAGGCCCGGATGAGCGGGCAGGGCATCCCGCAGATCGCCGTGGTCATGGGGTCGTGCACCGCGGGCGGCGCCTATGTGCCCGCGATGTCGGACGTGACCATCATCGTGAAGGAACAGGGCACCATCTTCCTCGCCGGCCCGCCCTTGGTGAAGGCCGCGACGGGCGAGGTCGTCTCTGCCGAGGACCTTGGCGGCGGCGACGTGCACACGCGGCTGTCGGGCGTGGCCGATTACCTCGCCGATGACGACGCGCATGCCTTGGCACTGGCGCGGCAGGCTGTGGCCGGGCTCAACCGGCGCAAGCCCGAGACGGTGGTGACGCAAGCGGTCGAGGCGCCGCTCTACGACGCCGAGGAAATCCTCGGCGTGGTGCCCGCCGATCCGCGCAAGCCCTATGACATCCGCGAGCTTCTGGCCCGCGTGCTCGACGGCTCGCGCCTCGACGAGTTCAAGCCGCGCTACGGCGAAACGCTGGTGACGGGCTTTGGTCACATCATGGGCATGCCGGTGGGGATCATCGCCAACAACGGCGTGCTGTTCTCCGAGGCAGCATTGAAGGGTGCGCATTTCGTCGAGCTGTGCTCGCAGCGCAAGATCCCTCTGGTGTTTTTGCAGAACATCACCGGCTTCATGGTGGGGCGCAAATACGAGGCGGGCGGCATCGCCAAGGACGGGGCGAAACTGGTGACGGCGGTGGCCTCCACCGAGGTGCCCAAGGTGACGATGATCGTCGGCGGCTCTTACGGTGCGGGCAATTACGGCATGTGCGGGCGGGCCTATTCGCCCCGTTTCCTGTGGACATGGCCCGCGAGCCGGATCGGCGTGATGGGCGGCGAGCAGGCGGCGGGCGTCATGGCGCAGGTGCGCGGCGAGGCGCTGTCGCGGCAGGGCAAGCCGTGGACCGAGGAAGAGGAAAGCGCCTTCAAGCAGCCGCTGCGCGACCGGTTCGAGGAGCAGGCGCATCCGCTCTATGCGAGCGCGCGGCTCTGGGATGACGGCATCGTCGACCCGCGCCGCACCCGCGAGGTGCTGGCCCTGTCGCTTTCGGCGGCGCTGAACGCGCCGATCCCCGACACGCGCTTCGGCGTCTTCAGGATGTGAGGCGGGCATGGTGAGTTTGGATGATCTCAAGGCCCGGTACCCGGATCTCGAAAGCTTCCGCTTCGGCGATGGCCCGCAGATGTGCGCCGAGCTGCTCGCGCTGGTCCGTTCCGGTGCCAAGACCGCAACCTGCGGCGCGCTGCGTGATTTCGAGGCGGGCGAGCCGATGCCGAAGGTCGGCCGCCGCGACGTGGCGCTGAACTGGGATGGTTCCCCGGCGCTGATGATCGAGACGATCGAGGTGACACAGCGCCGCTTTTGCGACGTGGACGCCGATTTCGCGCTGGCCGAGGGCGAGAACGAAACGCTGGAGGGCTGGCAGGCGGACCACCGCCGCTACTTCGAGCGCAACGGGGGCTGGTCCCCTGAGATGATGCTGGTCTGCGAGAGATTCCGGCTGGTGGAGGATTTCGCCTGATGTTCGACAAGATCCTGATCGCGAACCGCGGCGAGATCGCCGCGCGGGTCATCACCACCGCGCGAGCCATGGGGCTCAGGACCGTTGCTGTGCATTCCGACGCCGATGCCGACGCGGTGCATGTGCGGCTCGCCGACGAGGCGGTGCGCATCGGCCCGGCGCCGGTGGGCGAGAGCTACCTGAGAACCGAGGCGATCCTCGAGGCCGCGCGCGTCACCGGGGCGGGCGCGATCCACCCGGGCTACGGCTTTCTCTCCGAGAACCCCGAATTCGTCGAGGCGGTCGAGGCGGCGGGGCTGGTCTTCATGGGCCCGCCCGCCAGCGCCATCCGCGCCATGGGCCTCAAGGACGCCGCCAAGAAGCGGATGGAGGAGGCCGGGGTGCCGGTCGTGCCGGGCTATCACGGCGAGGGGCAGGACGCGGCGATGCTGGCCGAGGAGGCCGGGCGCATCGGCTACCCGGTGCTGATCAAGGCCCGCGCCGGTGGCGGCGGCAAGGGGATGCGGCTCGTGGAGCGGGCCGAGGACTTCGCCGACGCGCTCGAAGGTGCGCAGGCCGAGGGTCGGGCGAGCTTCGGCGACGCCGCCGTTCTCGTCGAGAAATTCATCACCTCGCCGCGCCACGTGGAGATCCAGGTCTTCGCCGACGCGCATGGCAACGTCGTGCACCTGTTCGAGCGCGACTGCTCGCTGCAGCGCCGCCACCAGAAGGTGATTGAGGAGGCCCCCGCACCGGGCATGCCCGAACATGTCCGCGCCGCCATGGGCGCCGCCGCCGTCGAGGCGGCGCGCGCCATCGGCTATGTCGGCGCGGGCACGATCGAGTTCATCGCCGACGGCTCAAAAGGGCTGCGCGAGGACGGGTTCTGGTTCATGGAAATGAACACAAGGTTGCAGGTCGAGCATCCCGTGACCGAGGCGATCACCGGGCTCGATCTCGTCGAATGGCAGATCCGGGTGGCACGCGGTGAAACCCTGCCGCTGTCGCAGGACGAGCTGACGATCAACGGCCACGCGGTCGAGGCGCGGCTCTATGCCGAGGATGCCGATCGCGGCTTTCTGCCTGCCACCGGCCGGCTGGAGCGGCTGCGCTTTCCCGAGGCGGCGCGGTTCGCGCGCGGCGCGCTGCGCGTCGATGCCGGTGTCGTCGAGGGCGACGCGATCACCCCGCATTACGACCCGATGATCGCCAAGGTCATCGCCCATGGCGCCACCCGCGAAGAGGCGCTGTCGCGGCTGCACGCGGCGCTGGAGGCCACGCAGGTCGGCGGGACGGTGACCAATCTCGCATTTCTCGCGGCGCTTCTGCGACACGAGGGATTCGTCGCGGGCGATCTCGACACCGGGCTGATCGGTCGCGATCTCGACGCGCTGACCGCGAAGCCGCCGATGCCAGATCACGTGCCGGTGCTGGCCGCGCTCGCCGCCGCCGGGCTCGATCATCCGCCCGCCGGGGACGGTCCCTGGGATGCGCTCAGGGGGTTTCGCAACTGGGGCGCCTCCGAGGTGCATGTCGTGCTGGAGCACGAGGGCGAGGCGCTTGATGTCGCGCTGCGCCGTGACGGGCCGGGGCATTGGCACCGCGCCGGCACCGGGATCGGCGTTTCACGTGACACCGGCGGGCTTGTCGTCACCGTGGCGGGTCGGCGCTTTCGGGCCGAGGCCGCGCGGCATGGCAACCGGGTCACCGTCTGGGATGCGGGGCGGGCCTTCGGCTTTGCCATCCCCGATCCGCTCGCCGCCGCCGATGCGGCGGGCGCGGGCGGCGATGCCATCGCCGCGCCGATGCCGGGGCTGGTCAAACGGATGCGCGCCGAGGCCGGGCAGAAGGTCGAGAAGGGCCAGCCGCTCGCCATCTTGGAGGCGATGAAGATGGAGCACACGCTCACCGCGCCGCGCGACGGTGTGGTGGCCGAGGTGCTGGCGCAGGAGGGGGCGCAGATTTCCGACGGCGATCTGCTGCTGACATTGGAGCCCGAAGATGAGTGAGCGCGCCGAGATCGTCGAGGTCGGCCCCCGCGACGGGCTGCAGAACGAAAAACGGATCATCCCCGCCGAAACCAAGATCGCGCTGGTCGACAGGCTGAGCGCCTGCGGTTTCGGGCGGATCGAGGTGACGAGCTTCGTGAACCCCAAGCGAGTGCCGCAGATGGCCGACGCGGTCGAAGTGTTGGCGGGGATCGCGCGTGACCCGTCGATCCGCTACGCGGCGCTGACCCCGAACCTGCGCGGCTTCGAAGCGGCGCGCGAGGCGAAAGCCGAGGAGGTCGCGATCTTCGCTTCCGCCTCGGAGGGCTTCAGCCAGGCCAATATCGGCTGCTCCATCGCCGAGAGCATGGAGCGTTTCGCGCCGGTCATGGAGGCCGCACGAGCCGCCGGGCTGCCGGTGCGCGGCTATGTCTCCTGCGTCACCCATTGCCCCTATGACGGCAAGGTCGCGCCCGAAGCGGTGGCCGATGTCGCGGCGCGGCTGCTCGACATGGGCTGCTACGAGATCAGCTTGGGCGAAACACTGGGCCGGGCGCTGCCCGAGGACACGGGCGCGATGCTCGATGCCGTGCTCGCGCGTGTGCCTGCCGAACGGCTCGCCGGGCATTTTCATGACACCTCGGGCCGCGCGCTCGACAACGTCGCCGTCTGCCTCGACCGTGGGCTGCGGGTGTTCGACGCCAGCATCGGCGGGCTTGGCGGCTGCCCCTTCGCGCCCGGCGCGGCGGGCAATGTCGCGACCGAGGCGCTGGCGCTGATGCTGGAGGAGCGGGGCTTCGAGACGGGACTGGATGCCAAGCGGCTGGCCGAGACGGCGGCCTTCGCAAAGGAGTTGCGGGCATGAGCTACGAGACGCTGGACCTCGAGGCCGACGATCGCGGCGTGCTCACCGTGACGCTGAACGCGCCCGAGCGGCGCAACGCGCTCTCGGCGAAGATGATGGACGAGCTGACGGCGCTGTCGCGGGCCGAGGGGGCAAAGGCGCGTGCCGTGGTGCTGCGCGGTGCGGGCGAGGTGTTCTGCGCGGGCGGAGATCTTACCTGGATGCAGGCGCAGATCCGCGCCGACCGCGACGGGCGCCGGGCCGAGGCGCGGCGCCTTGCGGGGATGCTCGACGCGCTCAACACCATGCCCAGCCCGCTGATTGGCCGGGTGCATGGCGGTGCCTATGGCGGTGGCGTCGGCCTCGCCTGCATCTGCGACGTGGTGGTGGCCGAGGAGGCCACCCGCTTCGGCTTCACCGAGACCAGGCTCGGGATCATCCCGGCGACGATTTCGCCCTACGTGCTGGCGCGGATGGGCGAGGGACGGGCGCGGCAGGTCTTCATGTCGGCGCGGATCTTCGGCGCGGAGGAGGCGGTGCGGCTCGGCATCGCAACGCGCGCGGTGCCGGAGGCGGATATCGACGCCGCTGTCGAGGCCGAGGTCGCGCCCTATCTGAAGATCGCGCGCGGGGCTGCGGCGCGGGCCAAGGCGCTGGCCCGCAGCCTTGGTCCGCGCATCGACGAGGCGGTGATCGAGGCGACGATCGACCGTCTGGTCGAGGCGTGGGAAAGCCCGGAGGCCGAGGAGGGGATCGCGGCGTTCTTGGAAAAACGCCCGGCGCGCTGGGCATGAACGGCGCGCCCATTGACGCCACCCCCGCCGGACGAGAGGATCGCCGCCGGGGATGGGGCATGATGGGCGACACGATCACATTGGACGACACCGACCGGCGGCTTTTGCGGCTGTTGCAAGCCGAGCCGGAGCTGACGCTGCGCGAGGTCGGCGAGCGGCTCGGCCTGTCGCATACGCCGTGCTGGCGCAGGCTGGCGCGGATGCGCGAGGCGGGCGTGATCGAGGAAAAGCGCCATATCATCGACCCGGTGGCGGCCGGGTTCGACATCACCGTGTTCTGCGCAGTGCGGATGAACGGCCATTCGCGCGGGCATCTCGAGGAATTCGAGGCCGCCGTGGCGGGCATCGCCGAAGTGGTGCAGTGCTACTCGGTCTCAGGCGATCACGATTACCTGCTGCGGGTGCTGGCCCGGTCGATCCGGCACTATGAAAGCACGGTGAAGAACGCGCTGGTGCAACTGCCGCACGTGCTGTCGATCTCCACGAGCGTGACGCTGCGCGAGATCAAGAACACCACCGACGTGCCGCTCTAGGGGCAGCTCTCGCCTCTGTTTGCCTCGACCGGCCCCTTCGAGGCGTTCGGCGATCGCATTTTTCTCTTTGCCGCGGCCATGCGCCGCGCCCGCGGAACCCCGCGATCCGCGCCCCGGTTGGATCGACAAAAGGAGATCCTGCATGACCGAACCCCGCCACCAGACCACCCGCGCGGCGGGGATGCCGTCCAACGACGTGCCGATCCGCGATCTCGGCGTGGTGGGCGACCGCCGCACCGCCGCCGTGATCGACCGGATGGGGCGGGTGCTGTGGTATTGCCCCTGCCGCTTCGACGGGCCGAGCCTGCTGGCGGGGCTGCTCGACCCGCAGGGCGGCGAATGGCGGATCGAGATGGAGGGGGCGGCGCCGGGACCGCGCCGGTATCTCGATGGCAGCGGCATGCTGGAGACGGTCCTGACCGCGCCCGCGGGCGATCTCGTCGTGCTGGACTGGATGACCTCCGGCCCGCAGGCGCCGAGCGGCGTGCTCGTGCGTGAATTCGGCCCCGCGCCTGCCGGTGTGCGGATCGTGCTCGATGCGCGGCCCGGCTATGGCCACCGGGCCGCTAAACTGGCGGTGACGGAAAATGGCGTCTCGGTCGAAGCACTGGGCCTGCACGGCTCGCACCCCTTGCGGATCGAGGGCGAGACGGTGGTGATGGAGCTGCCCGCCGGGGCGCGCGGCTGGATGCTGCTTTCGGACACGCCGCTTGCGCGGATCGATCACGAAACGCTCGACAACTGGCGCGGCCACACGCTGGGCCATTGGCGCGCGCTCGACGAGGCGGTGAATTACGGTGGCGTCTTTGCCGACGAAGTTCGGCAATCGCTGCGTGCGATCCGCCTGTGCACCCACGAGCAAAGCGGCGCGACCGTCGCCGCCGTCACCACCTCGCTGCCCGAAATCGTGGGGGGCGGGCGCAATTACGACTACCGCTACGTCTGGCTGCGCGACGCGGGCATGATCGTCTCGGCGCTTTTGCGGCTGTGCCGCGAAGACAGCGAGGGCGAGGAATACCTGCAATTCATCTGCCGCGGCACCGGCACGTCGGAACGCTATCCGATGGCGGTCTTCACCGATCTCGACTGCGAAACCGCCCCGACCGAAACCGAGCTGCCGCTCGAAGGCTGGCGTGGATCGCGCCCCGTGCGCATCGGCAACGGCGCCGCCGACCAGCTGCAGCTCGACGCCTATGCCAACGTGGTGCTGGCCGCCAAGCTGCTCTACCGCGAAGGCAGCTCGGAGGAGCGCGCGCATTGGGACGTGGTGTCCGACATTTGCGACTTTCTCTCGGAGTGCTGGCGCGAGCCCGATCACGGGATCTGGGAGGAAACGCCCCCCAAACCCTATGTGTCGGGCAAGGTCGTGGCGGCCTGCGCGCTGGAATCGGCGGCCGAGTTCGGCAGCGCTTCGGAGGCCGACCTCTGGCGCGAAGCGGCGGCAGAGATCCGCGACTGGGTGGCGCAAAACGGGCTGACCTCGGAGGGGGCCTATGCCGTCTACCCCGGGTCCGAGGAGGTCGACGTGACCGCCGCGTTGTTTCCGGTCTGGGATTACTGCGCCGCCGACACGCCGGAAATGATCGCCACCATGGCGGCGCTGGAGCGCGACTGGAGCCCGGATGGAAAGCTGTTCCACCGCCGGCTCGAATGCGACGACGGCACGCGCGAGGGCGTCTTCATCGCCGCCGGGTTCTGGGTCGCGCAATACTGGGTGATGCGCGGCGAGCTGGAGCGCGCGCAGCAGGTCATCGCGGCGAATATCGCGCAGGCCAACGATCTCGGTCTTCTGTCCGAAGAGGCGCACCCGCGCTCGGGCGAGATGTTGGGCAACATTCCGCAGGCCTTTGCCCATGCCGGGCTGATCGGGGCGGTGATCGATCTCAACCGCGCGCTCGATGCGCGCGCGGCGCAAGAGAAATCGAACGGCTGAGGCTTTCGCGTGTTGAGCCTGCGACAGTAGCCACACCAGTTGCGGAGACGCCCCATGACATCGACCAGCGACTACGTTTACGATCACGTCGAGGCCAGCACCCTGCACAAGGACATGGCCTTCCGGCCCGGCACGCCGGGGCCGGGCGACCGGCTGCCGGTCTTCGACCTGCCCGCCGCCACCGGCGGCCGCATCCGCAGCAATGCCATCACCGGGCACAAGCCGATGCTGCTTGTCTGCGGGTCCTACACCTGCCCGATGACGGCGGCCTCGAACCCGGCGCTCAAGCGGCTGCACCGCCGCTATGGCGGGCAGGTGGTCTTCGTCATGCTGCATGTGCGCGAGGCGCATCCCGGCGAGCGCTTCGACCAGCCGCACGACATGGATACCAAGATCCGCAACGCCCGCATCCTGAAGGAGCGCGACAGCCTGCCATGGGCGGTGGCGGTGGATGACACCCAAGGCACGCTGCACCAGCAGCTCGACGAGAAACCCAACGCCGTCTGGCTCACCGATCGGGAGGGCACGGTGGTCTACCGCGCCCTGTGGGCCGGCGATGACGAAAGCCTCGGCGACGCGCTCGAGGCGGTGTCGCGCGGACGGCTGCCGAAAAAGCGCGAGAGCACGGCCCGGCTAAAGCCGATGGCCGCCGGAATCGGGGTGATGCGCGAGGTCACGCAGCGCTCCGGCAAACGGGCCGAGGCCGACCTGTGGAAGGCGGCGCCGCCGGTCGCCGCATTGGCGCGGATCGCCGATTTCTACCGCCCGCTGCCGCCGCATTGGCGCACCGCCGCCGCCGCCGCGACCATCGGGCTTGGCGTGACGGCGCTGGTGGGGGCGCTGACATCGGCGCGCCGCTCCACCCGCCGCAGGTAAGGCGGGGCACCGCGTCCATGCGGTCCCATCCCCGCCCGGCGATCCGTCGCTGGGCGGGGTGGCGCTTTGCCATGCGCCATGCATTATGCGCCTCGACCGGCCCGCCGGGCAGAAGCGGGCCACCTTAACGGGAGGCACCACATGAAGATCGCGATCCTCGGCGGCGACGGTTTCGTCGGCTGGCCGACCTGCCTGCACCTGTCCGAGCAGGGCCACGAGATCCACATTCTCGACAATCTCAGCCGCCGCTGGATCGACACCGAGCTGGGCGTGCAGTCGCTCACCCCGATGGATTCCATTCAGGAGCGCTGCCGGATCTGGCACGAGGTGACGGGACGGCGGCTCAATTTCCACCTGATCGATCTCGCCAAGGAATACGAGCGGCTGAAATCCTGGCTGGCCGAGGAAAAGCCCGACGCCGTCATCCATTTCGCCGAGCAGCGCGCGGCGCCCTATTCGATGAAATCCGACCGCCACAAGGTCTACACGGTCAACAACAACACGGGCGCCACGCACAACCTGCTGGCCGCCCTAGTCGAGACCGGCATCGACGCGCATCTCGTGCATCTGGGCACCATGGGCGTCTATGGCTATTCCAGCGTCGGTGCGGCGATCCCCGAAGGCTATCTCGATGTCGATGTCGAGACGCTTTCGGGCGACAAGGCCAGCCAGGAGATCCTGTATCCGACCAAGCCGGGCTCGGTCTATCACATGACCAAGAGCCTCGATCAGATCCTGTTCCAGTTCTATGCCCAGAATGACGGGCTTCGGATCACCGACCTGCATCAGGGCATCGTCTGGGGCACCCATACCGACCAGACGCGGCGCCATGAACAGCTCATCAACCGTTTCGATTACGACGGCGATTACGGCACCGTGCTCAACCGCTTTCTCATTCAGGCGGCGATCGGCCATCCGCTCACGGTGCATGGCACGGGCGGTCAGACGCGGGCCTTCATCCATATCCAGGATTCGGTGCGCTGCATCGAGCTGGCGCTGCAGGACGCGCCGAAATCGGGCGAGCGGGTGCGGATCTTCAACCAGATGACCGAAACGCACCGCGTGCGCGATCTCGCCGAGATGGTGGCGAAGAAGACCGGGGCGAAGCTGTCCTTCCTGCCCAACCCGCGCAAGGAGGCCGAGGAGAACGACCTCGTCGTGAAGAACGACAAGTTCCTCGCGCTCGGCCTCGACCCGATCACGCTGCAGGAGGGGCTTCTGGACGAGGTGGTCGAGGTGGCGAAGAAATACGCGCACCGGATCGACCGCAGCCGCGTACCGGCTGTCTCCGCCTGGACCCGCGATCTCGGGGCCCGCGTCGAGCGCGACCCCGAGGGGCGGGCGCTGCGCACCGTCTCGTGAGCGAGGGGCTCGGACCCGAAGGCCCGGCGCAGAGCCGCCGGGCCTTCGTCACGCTGGTCACCAACGCCGATTTCGCGCTGGGGGCCAAGGCGCTGCTGCGCTCGCTGCGGCTGAGCGGGACGCAGGCCGATCTCGTGGTGCTGCATACCGGCGGCGTGACGGAGGCCAATCTCGCGCCGCTGCGCGCGCGTGGGGCGCGGCTGGTGGCGACGGATCTTCTGCCGACCTCCGCCGCCTTCGACGCCGCCCATGCGCGCGAGGCGCTGCACGGGGCCGCGCCCTTCACCAAGGGCGAGAAGCCCGCCTTTCACACGCCCTTGGACAATTTCGCCAAGCTCAGGCTCTGGCAGCTCGACTATGAACGCGTCGTGTTCCTCGACGCCGACACGCTGGTGCTGCGCAACATCGATGCGCTGTTCGACTATCCCGAGTTCTGCGCCGCGCCGAATGTCTATGAAAGCCTCGCGGATTTTCACCGCATGAATTCCGGCGTGTTCACCGCGCGGCCATCGCGCGCCACCTATGACGCGATGCTGTCGCGGCTCGACGCGCCCGGCGCGTTCTGGCGGCGCACCGACCAGACCTTCCTGCAGGAATTCTTTCCCGACTGGCACGGGCTGCCGGTGACCTTCAACACGTTGCAATATGTCTGGTTCAACCTGCCGGAGCTGTGGCGCTGGGATCAGATCAAGGTGCTGCATTTCCAGTATGAGAAGCCGTGGCAGGACCATGCCAAGGCCGACCGGCTGCGGCCCCTGATCGATCTGTGGCGCGCCCATGCGGGCGAGGGGCCGGTGCCCGATCTCGCAAGCCTGCCGAACCCGTCGTGAGGATTGCGCTGACCGGGGCCTCGGGACTGGTCGGGCGGTTCCTGCTGCGCGGTCTCACGGCGCGCGGTCACGAGGTGGTGACGCTCGGGCGGCGACCGGTCGAAGGCGCGGAGCACCGGCCATGGGCGCTCGGTGAAGCGGCGCCGCTGTCGGGCTGCGACGCGCTGGTTCACGCGGGGTTTTCCCACGTCGCCGGGCGCTACCGCGGCGGCGAGGGGGATGATCCCGAGGGTTTTGTCGCGGCGAACCGCGATGGATCATTGCGCCTGTTCGAGGCGGCGCGCGAGGCGGGGATATCCCGCGCGATCTTCCTGTCGAGCCGCGCAGTTCATGATGGCTACCCGCCCGGCACCAAACTGGCCGAGGATCTCCTCCCGCGCCCCGACACGCTTTATGGCGCGGTGAAATGGGCGGCGGAGCAGGGGCTCGCGGCGCTGGCCGGGCCGGGGTTCGCCACCGCGAGCCTGCGCGCGACCGGGATCTACGGGCCGGGGCCGGTGCATAAATGGCGTGGGCTGTTCGACGCCTTCGTGGCGGGCGAGGCGATCGCGCCGCGCGTGGCGACCGAGCTGCATGGCGACGACCTGACGGCGGCGGTGGCGCTGCTGCTCAAGGCGCCGGAGGCGGCGCTCGCACCACGCAGCTTCAATGCCTCGGACATCCTGCTCGACCGGCGCGACCTGCTGGATCGGGTGGCGCGGATCACTGGGCGGGGCGGGGCGCTGCCCGAGCGCGCCGATGCCGCCCATGTCAGCGTCCTGCGTTGTGATCGGTTGCACGGCCTCGGCTGGCGGCCGCGCGGCATCGAAGGGCTCGACGCCGCGCTGCGCGAGATGCTCTAGCGGGCCGGGCCGGTCAGCCGGTTGACATGGCCCATCTTGCGGCCGGGCCGGGCCTCGGCCTTGCCATAGAGATGGATCGCGGCCTGCGTGGCGGCGATCTGCGGGATGCGGTCGACATCGTCGCCGATCAGGTTCTCCATCACCACGTCCGAATGCCGCGCCCCGTCGCCCAGCGGCCAGCCCGCGACGGCGCGGATGTGCTGCTCGAACTGGTCGATCAGGCAGCCATCCTGCGTCCAGTGACCGGAATTATGGACCCGCGGCGCGATTTCGTTGACCACGAGGCCTTGGTGCGTGACGAACAGCTCCACGCCCAGCACGCCGACATAGTCGAGCTCGGTCAGGATCTTCGCCGCCAGCAGCACCGCGTCGGTGCGCTGCGACGCCGAAAGCCGCGCCGGCACGGTGGTCTCGCGCAGGATGCCGTCCTCGTGCCGGTTCTCGCCGGGATCGAAGCAGGCGACCGCGCCGTCGAGCCCCCGCGCGCCGATCACGCTGACCTCGTGGTTGAACGCGACGAAGCCTTCGAGGATCGACGCCGCGCCGTTCATCGCCGCCAGCGCGGAGGCGGCATCGCCCGCCGCCATGATCCGCGCCTGTCCCTTGCCGTCATAGCCGAAGCGGCGGGTCTTGAGGATCGCGGGCGCGCCGATCCGGGCCAGTGCCGCGTCGAGGCTTTCGGCATCGTCGACGGTGGCGTAGGGCGCGGTAGCAAGGCCGAGATCGCGCAGAAAATCCTTTTCGTCGAGCCGGTCCTGCGACACCGCGAGCGCGCGGCGGTTCGGGCGGATCGGCACGATCGATTCGATCAGGTCGAGCGAGGCGGCGGGCACGTTCTCGAATTCGTAGGTGACGACGTCGACGGTTTCGGCGAAGGCGCGCAAAGCCGCCTCGTCATCCCATGCGGCGGTGGTCGCGCGCGCCGCGACCTCGGCGGCCGGGCCGCCCTCGGCGGGGTCGTAGACGTGGCAGTGCAGCCCGAGGCGCGAGGCCGCGACGGCCAGCATGCGGCCCAGCTGGCCGCCGCCGAGGATGCCGATGGTCTGGCCGGGGCGGAGCGCGTCAGTCATCGGTCGGCTCCTCGGGGATGGAGGCGGAGAGCGCGGCGCGCCAGTCGTCGAGCCGCTGCGCGAGACCTTCGTCCTGCAGCGCGAGAATGCCCGCGGCCATCAGCCCGGCATTGGCCGCGCCCGCGGGTCCGATCGCCATGGTGGCGACGGGAAAGCCGCGCGGCATCTGCAGGATGGAATAGAGCGAATCGACACCCGAGAGCGCCTTGGTCTGCACCGGCACGCCGATCACCGGCACCCGCGTCTTCGACGCCATCATGCCCGGCAGATGCGCGGCGCCGCCCGCGCCCGCGATGATGACCTGAAGCCCGCGCGCCACGGTTGATTTGCCGTATTCCCAAAGCCGATCCGGCGTGCGGTGCGCCGAGACGATCCGGGTTTCATAGGCAACGCCCAGCTCGTCGAGCATCATTGCCGCCTCGCGCATCGTGGCCCAGTCCGACTGGCTGCCCATGATGATGCCGATCTTCGCGCCCATCCGCTGTCCCCTTCGCTGCCGATGGGGCGGGGTTACACCGGGACGCGACGTGGCGGCAAGCGGATCGCGGGGCCGGGCCCGGCCTCAGGCGATGATGTCGGGAAAAATGCGGTCCTCGATCCGGGCGATCCGGTCCTTGAGCTGCAGCTTCTGCTTCTTGAGCCGCCGCAGCCGCAGCATGTCGGTGCCGCCGCGCTCCTCGAGCGCCGCGATCGCCTCGTCGAGGTCGCGATGCTCGTGCTTGAGCACCTCCAGCTCCACCCGGAGCACCTCGATTTCTTCCATCTTCGCCGACTTGTTCATGCAGGTGTCCCACGTCTTTCGGGCATCATAGAGGGTGTGACCGGACCCGCCTAGCCCCGCACCTTGCAAGGCGGAATTCCGCTTCCCATATTGAACGCAGGCGGCTGCCGATGTCGGGGCCGCTGATGGACGGTCGCTTGGCTTGAGGACGTGTCGCATGACGAAGCTCACATTGGGGACGCACCCCTTCCTTCTGGGGTTCGAACAGCTCGAACGGCTGGTCGAACGTACCGCGAAGGCGTCGGGAGACGGATATCCGCCCTACAACATCGAGCAGACCTCGGAGCGGTCCTACCGGATCACGCTCGCCGTGGCTGGCTTTGCCGAGGCCGACCTGTCGATCACCGTGGAGAACAACCAGCTCGTGGTGCGCGGACGCCAGTCCGACAGCGGCGACGAGCGGGTGTTCCTGCACCGCGGCATCGCCGCGCGCCAGTTCCAGCGCAGCTTCGTGCTCGCCGATGGCGTCGAGGTGGGCGAGGCGGTGATCGAGAACGGCCTGCTGCATATCGACCTGTCCCGTCAGCCCGCCGACAGCGTCGTGCAGACGATCCGCATCAAGAGGAGTGGAAAATGAACACCCAGTTCCGCCATCACAAGCTCTCCGCCGATGACGAGAGCAAGCTCGTCTACGTCAAGCCGGTGCCCGTGGCCGACCTTCCCGAAGAGGTGCGCGAACAGGCCGAGGGGCTCGACGTGCTGTTCGCCGTTCATGACAGCGACGGCCAGCAGCTCGCGCTCGTGGCCGATCGCGGGCTGGCCTTCACGCTGGCGCGCCAGCACGACATGCAGCCCGTGACACTGCACTGAACGCGCCGCGGATCATCTGAACGAAAAAGGCGCGCCCCGCGGGGCGCGCCTTTCTTTTTGCGGACAGGTCGCGATCAGCCCGCGATCAGGCCCATCTGTTCGAGCTTCAGGATCACCTGATGCGCGCAGTTGTCGACATCGGTGCCCTCGGTCTCGACCCGAAGCTCGGGCGTCTGGGGCACGTCATAGGGGTCACTGATGCCGGTGAACTCCTTGATCTTGCCTTCGCGGGCGAGCTTGTAGAGCCCCTTGCGGTCGCGGCGCTCGCATTCCTCGATCGAGGTGGCGACATGCACCTCGACGAAGGCGCCGAAATTCTCGACATCCTCGCGCACGGCGCGACGGGTCGCGGCATAGGGCGCGATCGGCGCGCAGATCGCGATGCCGCCGTTCTTGGTGATCTCGCTCGCCACATAGCCGATGCGACGGATGTTGAGGTCGCGGTGCTCCTTGGAGAAGCCCAGCTCGGAAGACAGGTTCTTGCGCACGATGTCGCCGTCGAGCAGCGTCACCGGGCGACCGCCCATCTCCATCAGCTTGACCATCAGCGCGTTGGCGATGGTCGATTTGCCCGAGCCCGAGAAACCGGTGAAGAACACGGTGAAGCCCTGCTTGGCGCGCGGCGGCTTGGTGCGACGCAGCTCCTTGACCACCTCGGGGAAGGAGAACCACTCGGGGATCTCCAGGCCCTCGGACAGGCGGCGGCGCAGTTCGGTGCCCGAGATGTTCAGGACCGTGGAGCCCTCGGGCACCTCGTCGATCGGGTAGTACTGCGCCTTTTCCTGCACATAGACCATGTGCTTGAAGTCGACCATCTCGATGCCGACTTCTTCCTGGTGCTGGCGCACCAGCTCCTGCGCGTCATAGGGGCCGTAGAAATCCTCGCCTTCGGAGTTCTTGCCCGGGCCGGCATGGTCGCGACCGACGATGAAGTGGGTCAGGCCGTGATTCTTGCGGATGATCGCGTGCCACAGCGCCTCGCGCGGGCCGCCCATGCGCATGGCCAGGTTCAGCAGCGACAGGTGGGTGGTCGAGGAGGGGTACTTGTCGAGCACCGCCTCGTAGCAGCGCACGCGGGTGAAGTGATCGACATCGCCCGGCTTGGTCATGCCGACCACCGGGTGGATCAGCAGGTTGGCCTGCGCTTCCTTGGCGGCGCGGAAGGTCAGTTCCTGATGCGCGCGGTGCAGCGGGTTGCGGGTCTGGAAGGCGACGATCTTGCGCCAACCCATCTTGCGGAAATAGGCGCGCAGCTCGTTGGGCGTGTCGCGCCGCGCCTTGAAGTCGTAATGCACCGGCTGCTGGATGCCCGTGACCGGGCCGCCGAGATAGACCTTGCCGGCGTGGTTGTGCAGGTAGTTCACCGCCGGGTGCGCGCTGTCATCGGCGCCGAACACCTTCTCGGCTTCGCGCGACTTGTTGGGGACCCACTTGTCGGTGACGGTCATGGTGGCGAGAATCACGCCTTCCTGGTCGCGCAGGGCGATGTCCTGGTCGAGCTCGACCTTCTCGGCGAACTCCTCCGAGACATCGAGCGTCACCGGCATCGGCCACAGCGCGCCGTCCTTGGTGCGCATGGTCTCGACGACGCTGTCGTAATCCTCTTGGGTCAGGAAGCCCTTGAGCGGGTTGAACCCGCCATTCATCAGGAGTTCGAGATCGCAGATCTGGCGCGGGGTCAGATCGTGGGAGACGAGAGAGCCGGCTTCGACCTTCAGCTTCTGGGCGGACTCGTACGAGACATAGAGTTCGGGGATCGGGGCGAGGTTCGAGGCCATCAAAACGGTTCTCCAGGGCCGGGGGGCAATTGCGCCGCTCCTAGACCGGGGGTCGGCTGCTGTTCAAGTGCGCGGTGCCGCGAAACGGACCGATTTCTGCCGATGGCGGGGATCGGGGAACAGGCGGATGCGGCGCGGCGCGGGCGGCGAACAGCGCGTCTCGGGATCAGGCGCGCGGCAGGCGCCATGCCCGCGGCGGGCCCGCGCAACGCAGCCCCGTCGCGGCGAACAGCACGAGATGCGCATGCTCGGGCGATTTGCGAGAGGGGTAGATGGCCCCGGTCGCGCCCAGATCGCGCAGCCGGTCGGAGGCGCGCCAGCTGCGTGCCGGGCGCCCCGCCGCCCGGTCCATGGCCCGGCGCGCCACGAGGTCGTCGGGATCGATGCCCAGGCCCGTACAGATGCGGGCGCGGCGCAGATCGGCCAGCGCCGTGGTCGCCAGGTCGAGCGGCCAGACAAGACGCGGCGGATCTTCCGGCGTCACGTAACTGGCCAGCGCCACGCCCGCGCCCTCGGGGCTGAGCGAGGCATAAAGCGCGGGCTGGCCATCATGGTGGAACCGCCCCTCGGGGGAGGTGACGGTGGACAGCGGGTCGATCCCTTCGACGCAGATGCGCCAGAACCGACCCGCGAAGGGGCGGAGAAACTCCGCCCGCCGCGTCACTTCGCGCCGACGGATTCGGGCGCGCCGTAGCCCAGGGGCAGGGTCTCGTCCTTGGTATGGCCGTCGACCTCGGCGGCACCGCCATGCTCGGCGAGGAACTTCTCGGCATCCAGCGCCGCCATGCAGCCCATCCCGGCGGAGGTCACCGCCTGGCGATAGACATGGTCGGTCAGGTCGCCCGCGGCAAAGACCCCCGGCACGGAAGCGCGGGTCGTGCCCGGCTCGACCTTCACATAGCCGCCGTGATGCGTCTCGAGCTGATCCTTGACCAGTTCGGAGGCGGGAGCGTGGCCGATGGCGATGAACACGCCCTTGGCCGGGATCTCGGTGATCTCGCCGGTTTCGACATGCCTGGCGCGGACCCCGGTGACGCCCTTGGGATTGTCCTCGCCCACGACCTCCTCGATCTGGTGGTGCCAGAGCGTTTCGATCTTGGGGTGATCGAACAGCCGCTTTTGCAGCACCATCTCGGCGCGCAGCTCGTCGCGGCGGTGGATCAGCGTGACCTTGGAGGCGAAGTTGGTCAGGAACAGCGCCTCCTCGACGGCGGTGTTGCCGCCGCCGACCACGACGATCTCCTGCCCGCGGTAGAAAAAGCCGTCGCAGGTCGCGCAGGCCGAAACGCCAAAGCCCTTGAACGCCTCTTCGGAAGGCAAGCCGAGCCATTTCGCGCGCGCGCCGGTGGCGAGGATCACCGCCTCGGCGACGTATTCGGTGCCGCTGTCGCCGCGGGCCACGAAGGGCCGCTTCGACAGGTCGAGATCGGTGATGATGTCGGTGATCACCTCGGCGCCCATCTCGCGGGCATGGCCCTCCATCCGCACCATCAGGTCGGGGCCCTGCACGGTGGCGTCGCCGGGCCAGTTCTCGACATCGGTGGTGGTGGTGAGCTGGCCGCCCGGTTCCAGCCCCTGCACGAGGATCGGGTTGAGCATGGCGCGGCTGGCATAGACCGCGGCGGTGTATCCGGCGGGGCCCGAGCCGATGATGAGAACCCTGGTGTCGCGGCGCGTGGTCATGGGACATCCCCTTGCAAGCCTGAAGTCGGCTGCATATAGCCGCTGTCCCTGCCGGTGCAAACCCCGGGCCGCGTTCGGCCCGACCGCCCGCGGCAGTCGGACCATGCGTTGGGTCACGATGTTGCGCGAATGCGCAATATTCTTGCGGTTCTTGCGCCCATCGCATAGGTCATGAGCAACATTCACGGAGACGACGATGCCCGGGGCAAAACTCGACGAGATCGACAGGATGATCCTGGCCGAGCTTCAGGCCGATGGCCGGATGACAAATGTGGAGCTGGCGCGCCGCGTCGGCATCTCGGCGCCGCCCTGCCTGCGCCGGGTGCGCACGCTCGAGGAGCAGGGCTATATCCGTGGCTACCACGCCGATGTCGACCCGCGCGAGCTGGGCTTCGACGTGTCGGTCTTTGCCATGGTGCGGCTGGTGAGCCAGTCCGAGGCCGAGCTGTCGGCCTTCGAGGCGCGCTGCGGGGGCTGGCCGCTCGTGCGCGAGTGCCACATGCTCAACGGCGAGGTGGATTTCGTCCTGAAATGCGTGGCACCCGACCTGCGCAGTTTCCAGGCCTTCCTGACCGGGGAGCTGACGGCGGCCCCCAACGTGGCGAGCGTCAAGACATCATTGGTGATCCGCAACGCCAAGGCCGAGCCGGGCGTGCCGTTCGACGTGCTGGAGGCCCGGCTGGCGCGCAAGGCCTGAACCGGGCGGCGCGGCGCTTCAGGCGGCGAGATCCAGTTCCGCCAGCCGCAGCCGGGGCAGGGTGGGAGGGCCGAAATCCTCGATCCGCTCCAGATGCGGAAAACATGACAGGAACAGCCCGCGCTGCTCGGGCGCGAGCCGGGCCAGCTGCGCCGGGCCGGGATGGTAGCTTTCGATCTCGACCCCATTGGCCAGGATGCGCTCGTGCCGCTCGAAGCCCAGGTGGAACACCTGCACCGCCGAAGGCGGGGTCAGTTCGACCACCCCGATGCCGTCGATCAGGTCGCGTGCCGGGATGGCGGCGGCGCGCCGCCCGGTGAGCCGCTCGATCGCCGCACCCTGCCGCACCAGATGCGCCATCGGCCCGAGCACGAGGTCGTGCATGGGCCGCGCGATGCCCAGCGCGTCGGCAGAGATCCGGGTCAGGCGGCCCATCTCCGGCGATTGGCCGGGCACGCCGGCCACCAGCGTCGTGGCCCCGCGCCACAGCAGCGTCCGAAACCCCCGGTCGACGGTCTTGACCCGGTCGCCTGGCAGCAGGTCTTCTACCGCGACGAGGCCGCGCTCGGTCGGGATCTGGGCGCCATGGGCCAGCGCCGCGACCGCCTGTTCGAAAATCGGGGCGGCAGGCACGCGCCGCGTCGTCTCGACGATGTCGCTGCCGTGATGCGGACACAGGGTGAGAATCTCGATGCGCCGCATCAGGGAAGCGGGCGGCGGCGCGGCGGGCGCCAAAGTGGTCCGGGAGGGCAGGGGCAATGCCATGCGAGCACCTTTCGGTCATCACATCGGCTGTCGGCCCCCACCGACAACACCCGAAGCTGTTGTGTTCGCCGCGACAATGCGCCGAGCCGGACCTGCTTGTCAAAGAGGGGCCGTGAAACGCACTGTTTCAGGGGGCTTGTGGAACCGGTCGAAAATCGCCCGCCCCGGCGGTCAAAGCCGGATCGCGGCGATCAGCCGGCCGTAATCGGCCTCGCGCGCATGGGTCGAACGGCGGTAGCTGAAAAAACGCGCCGGGTCCGAATAGGTGCAGTGGCGGGTCCATTCGGCCGAGGCGATCCCCGCCTTGCGCAGCCGCCGCAGCCCGAAGCCCGGCAGGTCGAACAAGAGCCGGTCGCCTTCGCCTTGGGCGAAGTGCCGCGCCGCCTCCGGGTCCTCGGTGAGAAAGGCGTCGAGCAATTCGGGGCCGACCTCGTAGCGGCGCTGGCTGATCGAGGGGCCGATCACCGCGTGGATGCGCTCGCGCCGGGCGCCCGCCGCCACCATCGCCTCGACCGTGGCTTCGAGCACGCCTGCCAGCGCGCCCTTCCACCCGGCATGGGCGGCGCCGATCACGCCGCCTTCGGCATCCGCGAACAGCACGGGCTGGCAATCGGCGGTGAGAATGGTGAGCGCGAGGCCCGGCGTCGCGGTGACCAGCGCGTCGGCGCGGTGCCGCTCCGGCGACGGGGCGTCGATGGTGACGACATCGGCGGAATGCACCTGGTGCACGCCGATCAGCGCCTCGGGCGCCACCTCCATCGCCTGCGCCACCTTGTTGCGGTTGATTCGCACCGCCTCGTGCTGGTCCGAGCTGCCGGGCCCGCAATTGAGCCCGGCGAACACGCCCGACGAGGCCCCGCCGGCGCGGCCGAAAAAGCCGTGGCGCAGCGATGCGAGGCTGTCTGCGGTGATGATGTCGAGCGGTGTTGCGGCGTTCACGTCTCGGTTCCGGGTGGGGGCGGTGCGGTGCGTGGATGGAGGGCGGCTACCTTGAACAGGTCGCCCATTTCTTCGGGGTGGGTCAAGCGGCGATGCGCGGCGACATGGGCATCGAGCGCGGCGCCGTTCAGCCGGGCCGCCAGCGCCTGTGCCCGCGCGGTGATGCCGAGCCGTTCGAGAAACACCCCCTGCGGCACCGGCCCGGCACAGGCGGCGGGATGGGCCGCGCGCGCCAGCGCGTCGAAATCCACATGCGCGGTGAGATCGGCCTGACCGGGATCCGAAAGCGGGTCGACCTTCTCGTGGCCGCGCACCGCCTGAAAGCTGTCGCCGGTCGTGCCGCGCCCGCCGTAATCGACGATGAGCGCCGCGCCGCCATTGCGCGCGATGCGCCCGCCGATCTCGCCCGCCAGGGCGGGCAGGGCGGGCGAGGTCTCGACCATGTCGCCGTCGCGCGTGTCACCGAGCCGGGGCTCCAGCTCCGCCAGCGGCACCGGCGCGGTCAGGCCAAGCACCAGCCGGTCTTCTTCGCGGCCCACCACCCGCTCGCGCCAGCCCACGCCGTCGCGGACGAACTGCCGGATCGGCAGCGCGTCGAAGAACTCGTTGGCCACGAGAAAGAACGGCAGGTCGTCGGGGACCTGGTCGAGCCGGTCGTGCCACGTGGCTTCGGGCAGGCGCGCGGCCTGCGCCGCGCGCAAAGCGGGCGATGCCTCGACGAGATGCAGCCGCGCGGCATCGTGGAAACCCGGCACGCGGGCGGTGGCGCGCAGCATGTCGGCCATCAGCGTGCCGCGTCCCGGCCCCGGCTCGGCGAGGATGAAGGGGGCGGGCGCGCCCTGGTCGAGCCAAGCCTGCGCGAGCGCAAGGCCCATCAGCTCGCCGAACATCTGGCTGATCTCGGGCGCGGTGGTGAAATCGCCGCCCGCGCCGAGCGGGTCGCGGGTGGTGTAGTAGCCATGCTCGGGGTGGAGCAGACATTCGGTCATGTAGTCGGCGATGCTGATCGGGCCGGTGGCCGCGATGCGCCGCAGCAGGATTCCCTTCAGCGCCGTCATGCCGGAGCCGTGCGGCGGCGGCGCGCATAAGCGATCACCGCCACCCCGGCGAAGATCATCGGCAGCGACAGGATCTGTCCCATGGTCAGCCCCCAGCCATCGACATGCAGCGCGAGCCCGAGCGGGTTGCCGGGCGTCACGAATTGCGCGTCGGGCTGGCGCACGAACTCCACGAGGAAGCGGCCGATGCCATAGACCAGGAAAAAGGTGCCCGAGAGCAGCCAGGGCCGTTTCAGCGCGCCCCGGCGAAACGCCATGACGATGAACAGAACCAGCAGAAACAGCCCCTCGATCGCGGCCTCGTAGAGCTGCGAGGGGTGGCGCGCGCAGGCGCCGACGATGCCCGCGCAATCCTGCGCCGCCGCGCCCGGAAAGATCACGCCCCATGGCAGGTCGGTCGGGCGGCCCCAGAGCTCGGCGTTGATGAAGTTGGCGAGACGGCCCAGCAGGATCGCGGGCGGGGTGGCGAGCGCGATGGTGTCGGCCACCCCGCCCAGCGGCAGTCGATGACGGCGCGCGAAGATCGCAATCGCGAGGATCACGCCGATGAAGCCGCCATGGAACGACATGCCGCCCTGCCACAGGAACGGGATCTCCCAGGGGTGCGACAGGTAGTAGCCGGGCTGGTAGATCAGCGCGTAGCCGAGCCGCCCGCCGCCGATGATGCCGAGGATGATCCAGCTCAGCAGGTTCTCGAGCTGCGGCGGCGTCATCGCCGGGTGGCCTTCGGGCCACAATTGCGGTCGCCTGAGCGCCGCGACGGCGAGCCGCCAGCCCAGCACGATGCCGACGATATAGGCCAGCGCGTACCAGCGCAGCGCGAAGTCGAACCCGCCGAGCGAGATCGAGAAGATCTCGGGCGAGATCTCGGGGAAGGGGATGCCATTCATGGCGCGATACCTGCGGCGTGGTGCCGGGGCTTGTCAATCCGGGCGCCCGCGCGGCGAAGGCGGCGGCCTGCCGATCCCTGGGCGGGCAGGGTCTGCTTGTCGCACGCGCCCCGACCGCCCATATAGAGGGCCAGTCCAAACAGCGGAGACCCGCCATGCAATCGAGAAACAAGATCTTCGACGATCTGTCGCAGCTGATGACCAACGCGATGGGCGTGGCGCAAGGCGCGAAGGACGAGGCCAACAACGCCATGAAGTCGATGCTCGACCGCTGGCTGGCCGAACGCGATCTGGTCACGCGCGAGGAATTCGACGCGGTGCGCATGATGGCGCAGAAGGCGCGCGAGGAGAACGAGGCGCTCAAGGCGCGGATCGCGGCGCTGGAGACCAAGACCTCGAATTGATCGCGGATCCGGTCACGCCACGGATCAAACCGATGTGAAAGGGGCGGCCCGTCGGGCCGCCCCTTCGCGTGTCGGGCGCGGCTTAGCCCTCGAAGCTTGCGAGATAGGCGCTCAGGATGTCGCGCGCGGCTTCGAGGTCGGCGCGGTCGACCATCTCGGTCACGGTGTGGATGTAGCGGGTGCCGACCACCACGCCCACGGCGCGCGCGCCCGCCGCCGCCTGCTGCGCCGCGGCCCCGTCCTGACCGCCCGCGGCCAGCATGGTGCGCTGGAACGGGATGTCGCGGTCGCTGGCGAGCTTTTCGAGATCGGCGACGAGACCGCGATCGGCGATGAAGCTGCTGTCGCGCACATGCAGGCCGAAACCCTTGCCCTGCACCGTGGTGCGGTCCTTGTCGGGCACGCCGGGCGTGTCGCAGGCGATCGTGGTGTCGACGCCGATGCCGATATCGGGGCGCACCTTGTAGGCCGCGGTGCGCGCGCCGCGCAGGCCGACCTCTTCTTGCGTGGTGAACACGACGTGGATCTCGGCGCCGCGCCCCTTGTCGGCCAGCTGGCGGATCGCCTCGATGCCGAGCCAGCAGGCGACGCGGTTGTCGAGCGCCTTGGACACGAACTTGTCGCCCATCTCGAGGAAGGGTTCGTCCATCACCACCATGTCGCCGATCTTCACCTTGTCGGCGGCGGCCTTGCCGAGCCCGGTGTCGACGAAGAACTCGCCCACGTCGGGCACCTTCTTGCGATCCTCGGGCTTGGAGATGTGCAGAGGCTTGCCGCCGGGGTTCATCACGCCCTTGATGTCGCCGTCATCGGTGCAGACCAGCACCCGGCGCGAGAACAGGTTGCGCGGATCGAAACCGCCGACCGGCTGCAGCCAAAGAAACCCCTTCTCGTCGATGTGGCTGACGAGAAAGCCGATCTCGTCCATGTGGCACAGCAGCATGATCTTCGGCGCGGCTTCGGCGCGCGCGTCGCGGCGGCAATGCAGGCTGCCCATCGCGTCGGTCTCGACATGATCGAACAGGTCGCCGATCTCGGCGGTGATCAGGTCGCGGACCCGGTGTTCGTGGCCCGGCACGCCGGGGGTTTCGCACAGGCGCTTCAAGAGGTCGGTGTTCATGGATGTCTCCCGTTTTGCCGCGAAGGCTGACGCAGGCGGGGTGCGGGTGCAACGCCCGTCGCGACGGCAGCATGCCGCCAAGGCAGCGCCACGGGGCGATTCGGTTATCCACAAGAAATGTCGGGAGTGATTCTCGAATCGACCGAATCGGGAAGATTATCCCCAAGAAACGGCTTTACAGCGACTCGGTCGAGACTCACCATATACACCCGAAGCGCGGTGGGCGAAAGCACCTCGGCTACCGCATCTCAGATGGGCGCTTGCGCGCCCCTCGCCGCAAAGAAAAGAGGCCGTCATGGCGCTGTCAGAGTCCTATCTCGACGACGAGATCCACCCGATCGACCTGGTCGAGCAGGTCGCGGACCTGCACGAATGGGCGGTCGAACGGGTGGCCGAGGACCAGATCGCCATGACGCTTTCGGGCCAGTGGCGCGACTATACCGTCACGCTGGCCTGGCAGCCGGCGGACGAAACCCTTCGGCTGGCCTGCATGTTCGAGATGGAGCCGCCCGCGCCGCGGCTGCCGCAGATCTACGATCTCATGAACCGCATCAACGACCGCTGCTGGGCCGGCGGGTTCAGCTGGTGGGGCGATCAGGGGATGATGGCCTATCGCTACGGGCTGGTGCTGTCGGGCGGGCAGATCGCGGGGTCCGAACAGGTGGACACCATGATCCACACCGCCTTCAACGCCTGCGAACGCTTCTACCCGGCGTTCCAGCTCGTCTCCTGGGCGCACCGCGACCCGGCGGCGGCGATGCAAATCGCGATCGCCGAGGCCTACGGGCGGGCCTGATCGCTCAGAACCATTGCCCCGGCTCGATCAGCCCCAGGTCGAGCAGCTGCCGCGAGCGCCATTCGAACCGCACCGAACCGGGCCAGTCGAACCCCTCGATTGCCTCGCGCGTGGCGGGGTTGCGGCGCAGTGCCTTGGCGGTGCGAAACGACATCGTCGCCGCCATGGGCGAGCGGTGCCACGGGCCCTGCAGCGTGTTGTATTCCTCGCGGTTGAACCGGTGATCGGGCCCGAGCCGCAGCCCGGATGCCGCGCGAAACAGCGCGATGCGCAGGATCTGGCGCCGCGCCTCGGGGATGTGCTCCTCAAGCCGCCAGCGCAGCCCGCCATGGATCTCCTGTTGCCGGTCGAGCGCGCGGCCCCGCGCGTCGAAGCGATCCCGCGCGGCGTAGCCGATCCGGTCGAGATGCGCGCCTTTGCGCGAGACCCCGTCGGGGTGCGCCCGCAGGTCGGTGGCATAGAGATCCACCGTCACGCAGGGCACGGTGTCGCGCCGCTCCTCGGCGACGAAGGCGCAAAGATCGGCGATGCCGCGATCTTCGCCGAAGGGAAAGAACAGGTATTCGGCGTTGTAGCCATAAAACAGCCACTGCCCCGGCGCGGCGGCGGCGATCACCGCGTTGACGATGTCGAGCCCGGACTGCGGTCCCCGGGTTTCGGCGCGCAGAACGTCGAGGCGCGGCGCCTCGAAGCCGGGGCGCGGCAGGTCGTCGGGTATCACCGCCACCACCCGCGAGAAGCCGAGGTCGAGGTGGTGGCGCAGCGTGCTGTCGAGCTCGACCGCGTCTTCGACCAGCACGAGGGCGATGGGGCCCTGCGGGGTGCCGCGCGTCCGGCGCAGCATGCGCGTGAACCGCTCGATCCCATCATGCTTCATCGCCGTCTCCCGTCGTTTCGTCACAGGGATGGCCGGGCGGGGACGACATTGCAAGATGCGGGGCTTTGGCTTAGAGCGGGCCCCTGATCTCGCAAAGGATGGACGCGATGGACCAGGCGCCCAAGAAGCTCTTCATCAAGACCTATGGCTGTCAGATGAACGTCTATGACAGCGAGCGCATGGCCGAGGCGCTCGGCGCGTCGGGCTATGTCACCACCGAGGTGCAGGACGAGGCGGACATGGTGCTGCTCAATACCTGCCATATCCGCGAGAAGGCGGCGGAAAAGGTTTATTCCGATCTCGGGCGGCTGCGCCCGCTCAAGGAGGCCAAGCCGGACCTCAAGATCGGCGTCGCGGGCTGCGTGGCGCAGGCCGAGGGCGAGGAGATCCTGACGCGGATGCCGCTCGTGGATCTGGTGGTCGGGCCGCAGAGCTATCACCGCCTGCCCGAGATGGAGGCCCGCGTCGGGCAGGGCGGCCGCGCCGTCGACACCGATTTTCCCGAGGACGACAAGTTCGAGGCGCTGAAGACCCGCCCCAAGGCCAAGCGCGGGCCGACCGCGTTTTTGACCGTGCAGGAGGGCTGCGACAAGTTCTGCGCCTTTTGCGTGGTGCCCTATACCCGTGGCGCCGAGGTCAGCCGCCCCGCCGCGCGGATCGTCTCGGAGGCACGCGGGCTCGTGGAGGCGGGCGTGCGCGAGATCACGCTGCTGGGCCAGAACGTCAACGCCTGGCACGGCGATCTGGAGGGCGCGGAGGGCGGCCTCGCGGCTCTGGTGGGGCAGCTGGCGCGGATCGACGGGCTGGAGCGGATCCGCTACACCACCTCGCACCCCAACGACATGGACGAAGGCCTGATCGCCGCGCATGGCCACGAGGCCAAGCTGATGCCCTATCTGCACCTGCCGGTGCAGTCGGGCTCGGACCGCATTCTCAAGGCGATGAACCGCAAGCACACCGCCGAGCAGTACCTCCGGCTGATCGAGCGCATCCGCGCCGCGCGGCCCGACATCCTGCTCACTTCGGATTTCATCGTGGGCTTTCCCGGCGAGACCGACGCCGATTTCGAGGCGACGATGGATCTGGTGCGCGAGGTCCGCTACGGCTCGGCCTATTCGTTCAAGTATTCGCCGCGCCCCGGCACCCCCGCCGCCGAGCGCAAGACGCAGGTCGAGCCGTCGGTGATGGACGACCGGCTGCAACGGCTTCAGAAGCTCCTGGGCGATCAGCAGCGCGCCGCGCAGGAGGCGATGGTGGGCCGCGAGACCACCGTGCTGTTCGAAAAGCCGGGGCGGCTTCCGGGGCAGATGGTCGGCAAGTCCGAGCATCTCTTCGCGGTGCATGTCGCCGCCCCCGAAAGCCTGCGCGGCGAAATCGCCCGCGTCCGCATCACCGCATCGGGGCCGAATTCGCTGGCGGGCGAACTGGCGGGGTAGACAGGCGCAGAATCGTTCCGGCGCGCCTCTCGGAATGCGGCAATATCAGGGCGCAATCGGCGTGGCCTGGCGGCGTCTGGCGCGATCATGTCGCCGTGACGCCGACAATCCCCGCCCCTGCGCGGGCACTGTTGCGCCGCGCCGCGGCAAAATCCCGTCGGGGCCTTTCCAAGGACATGATTGCCATTAACACTCTGTCGGCAAAGCATTCGTCCGGCTGCCATGGGCGGGTGCCATCGCGACAAGCGTTCGGGAAGGATCAGAACAAGTGGCCTCATTCATGACAGACAAGTTGCGCGCCGCGGCCGGGGGGATCGTGGCGCTCGGGCTGGCGATTGGCGCGGCGGGCGCCCCGGCGATGGCGCAGGACACCCGCATCGTCGACGCCGAGCGGTACAGCCCGAGCATCTGGATCGACCCGGATGGCTGCGAGCACTGGGCCATGGATGACGGGGCCGAAGGCTACATGGGGCCGCGCCGCCGCCGCGACGGCTCGCCGGTCTGCCACCGTTCCGAGATCTGCGGCGTGGTGCCGACCGACACGCTGTTCGCCACCGACCGTTTCAACATCTCCACCGCGGGCCGCGACCGGCTGCGCGAATTCTTCACGCAGGCCGATGCCTTCGGCTTCCTGATCTATGGTCATACCGACAGCCGGGCCAGCGACGAATACAACATCACCCTGTCGGATAACCGCGCCCGCGCGGTGGCGCAGGTGGCGCAAGGGATCGGCGCCCGCGTGGTCGATGTGCGCGGCTTCGGGGAGCGCAGGCCAAAGGCGTCGAACGCGACCGCCGCGGGCATGCAGGCGAATCGCCGCGTCGAAATCTACTGCCTGCGCTGAGGAGCGACATCATGACCATTCTCAAGAGCTTCGCGATCCTCGGCCTGCTGGGCCCGGTGGCGGCCTGCACCTCGATCAGCTCGAACAAGACGGTCGATCGCGGCATCAATTCGCACGATCTGAGCACCTTGGTCGCCGGGATCTGGGTCGATCCGGACGGCTGCGACCACTGGATCATCGATGACGGGGTCGAGGGCTACATGAGCGAGCGGCTGACGCCGGACGGGCGACCGGTCTGTTCGGGCGTGGCGCAGCCGGGCGTGGCGGTCGGCCCGTTCAAGGACGGCTCGCCCGTTCCCGACATCCTCTGATCCGGAAGACGTGATGTCTGAACGGGGCCGTCCCTCGGCGCGGCCCCGTTCACGTGTCCGGGATCGGGGCGGTGCGGTGCCGCACGCGCTCGCGAACACGCCTTGCGGTTTTTCTGTCAGCGCCCATGTCATGCGCTTGCGCGGCCTGCCGCGAATTGCGACCATCGGGTTGCCCATCGGCACCACCCGGCATGAGGAGTTCTGCTTGTCCATCGCCACCCCGACCGAGACCGTTCTCGAGTTTCCGAACAATTTCCTTCTGATAGATCTGTGTGGCGAGCATGATCGCCACATCGCGGCCATCGAGGAGCGGCTGGGGGTGCAGATTCTGCGGCGCGGCAACCGCCTGTCGGTGATCGGTGACGACGAGGCGGGGGCCGATGCGGCGCGGGTGCTGAACGCGCTTTATGCCCGGCTCGAAGCCGGGCGCCCGGTGGAGCCGGGCGACGTGGACCGCGAACTGCGCATGGGCAGCCTCGAGCCTTCGGGCACCAGCGAGGCCGATCAGATCGACCTGTTCAAATCCGACCCGACCGCCGAGCGGATCGAGATCAAGACCCGCCGCAAGCTCGTCGAGCCGCGCACCGAGGCGCAGAAGGCCTATGTGCGGTCGCTGTTCGACAACGAACTGTGCTTCGGCATCGGCCCGGCGGGCACCGGCAAGACCTATCTCGCGGTCGCGGTCGGCGTGTCGATGTTCCTGCAGGGCCATGTCGACAAGATCATCCTGAGCCGCCCGGCGGTCGAGGCGGGCGAAAAGCTCGGCTACCTGCCCGGCGACATGAAGGAGAAGGTCGACCCCTACATGCAGCCGCTCTACGACGCGCTGAACGATTTCCTGCCGGGCAAGCAGGCCGCCAAGATGATGGAAGAGAAGGTGATCGAGATCGCGCCGCTCGCCTTCATGCGCGGCCGCACGCTCAGCCGCGCCTTCGTCGTGCTCGACGAGGCGCAGAACGCCACGACCATGCAGATGAAGATGTTCCTGACCCGTCTGGGCGAGGGCTCGCGCATGGTCGTCACGGGCGACCGCTCACAGGTCGACCTGCCGCGCGGCGTCACCTCGGGGCTGCACGATGCCGAACGGCTTTTGAAGAACATTCCCAAGATCAGCTTCAACTACTTCACCTCCAGGGACGTGGTGCGCCACCCGCTGGTCGCCGCGATCATCGACGCCTACGAAGCCGATGGCGCAGCGTAGCCCCGCCCGACCGCCGCTGGTCGATTGCCTGATCGAGGATCACCGCTGGGAGAGCGTCGGTCTCGAAGAGCTGGCCGAGGCGGCCTGCGTCGCTGCGCTCGGAGGGCTGGGGCTGGACCCCGGCCATTACGAGATCAGCCTTCTGGGCTGCTCGGATGCGCGGATCGCCGACCTCAACGCCGATTTCCGTGGCAAGCCCAAGCCCACCAACGTTCTGAGCTGGCCCTCCGAGGAGCGCGGCGCGGCGCGTCCGGGCGCGCGCCCCGCGCCGCCGCGGCGTGACCCGATGGGGCCGACCGAGCTGGGCGATATCGCCATCGCCTATGAGACCTGCGCCCGCGAAGCGCGGGAGGCCGGGCGGACAACCGCCGATCACGTGACGCATCTGATGGTGCACGGGACCCTGCATCTTATGGGGTTCGACCACGAAACCGACCCGGACGCCGCGCTGATGGAAGGGTTGGAGACGGAAATACTTGGCAAGATGGGGGTAGCGGACCCATATGCCGCAGAAGCCACAGCAGCACCGGAAGGAGACGATGGGCGACGCGTTTGACACGGCCGCCGCGGGAAGCCCCCGCGACGCCGACGGAGACGGCCCCGAGGGGTCAAGTAGCGCCACCGCCGAGAACGGGGGAGGGCGCGGTTTCTTCAGCCGCATCATCGGGGTTCTGAACCCCGCGGAGTCGGACCTGCCCGCGGTCGAGGTGCCGCGCGGCTTTGCGCCCGTGCTGCCGATGCCGGGCATGCTCAACCTGCGCCGGATGCGGGTCGAGGACGTGATGGTGCCGAAAGCCGACATCACGGCGGTGCCGGTGTCGATCCCGATGGACGAGCTGATCGAGGTGTTCCGCGACAGCGGCCTCACCCGCATCCCGGTCTTCGACGGCACGCTCGACACGCCGATCGGGCTCGTGAACCTCAAGGATTTCGCGCTGAGATATTGCTTCGTGCCCGAGCGGCCCGATTTCAGCTTGCGCGACATGCTGCGCTCATTGCTTTACGTGCCACCCTCGATGCCGCTGGGCGTGCTGTTGCAGAAGATGCAGACCGAGCGGATCCACATGGCGCTCGTCATCGACGAGTATGGTGGCACCGACGGGCTCGTGACGATCGAGGACCTGATCGAAACCGTCGTGGGCGAGATCGAGGACGAGCACGACGTCGACGAAGCGCAGAGTTTCCTGCGCGAAAAGCCCGGCGTCTGGCTGGCGCTGGCGCGCACGCCGCTCGAAACCTTCGAGCGGGCGATCGGCATGGACCTCACCGATCACGAGGAGATCGACGAGGAAGAGATCGACAGCCTCGGCGGTCTCGTCTCGATGCTGGCGGGTCACGTGCCCGCGCGCGGCGAGGTGATCGAGCATCCCGCGGGCATCGAGTTCGAGGTGATCGACGCCGATCCGCGCCGGATCAAGCGGCTGCGCATCCGTCTCCCCGAGAGCCGGGACGTCTGAGGCCCATGCGCATCGGCGCGCTGCGGGCCGCGGCCCGCCCCGCCGCGTGGCGGCTTGCCGCGCGGCCCTGGCCCCGCGCCGGGCTGGCCGGGTTCGCGGGGGCGGTCGCGGCGCTGGGGCTCGCGCCTTGGGGCCTGTGGTGGCTGACGCTTCCGACCGTCGCCCTGGCGCTGGTGCTGCGCGATCACGCCGCAACGCGGGGCGGGGCGTTCCTCACCGGCTGGGGCTTTGGCGCGGGCTGGTTCGGGCTCGGGCTGTCCTGGATCGTCGAGCCGTTCTTCGTCGATGCCGCGCGCCATGGCTGGATGGCGCCCTTTGCGGTCCTGCTGCTTTGCGGCGGGCTGGCGCTGTTCTGGGGTGCGGCCTTCGCGCTGGCGCATCGGCGGGGTGGGGCGTTGCTCGTGGCGCTCTGGGTGGCGGTCGAAATGGCCCGTGGCGTGGTCTTCACCGGCTTTCCATGGGCGATGCCCGGCCACGTCTTCATCGACACGCCGGTGGCGCAGCTGGCCGCCTTGGGTGGCGCGCCGCTTCTGACGCTGATCGCGCTGGGGCTTCCGGCGGCGGCGCTGGCGATTGGCCGCAGCCTCTGGCTCGCCATTCCGGCGCTGGCCTGCGCGGGCGCGTGGGTCGCGCTCGATCCCGGCCCCGCGCCCGCGCCGGACGCAGGCGCGCCACTGGTGCGGCTGGTGCAGCCAAACGCGGTGCAGGCCCTGAAATGGGATCCCGAGTGGCAGCCGGTGTTCCACGAACGCCTGATGCGGCTGACCGGGCAGGGGGCGGTGCCGGATCTCGTGGTCTGGCCCGAAACCGCGTTGCCATGGCTTCTGGATCAATCCGGCGATGCGCTGGCGCAGGGCGTGGCGGCGGCGCGCGGCGCGCCCCTGGCGCTCGGCATCCAGCGGCGCGAGGCTGCGCGCTACTACAATTCGGCCATCGTGGTCGACGCGGCGGGCGAGATCGTCTCGCTTTATGACAAGACGCATCTGGTGCCGTTCGGCGAATACATTCCCTTCGGCGAGATCGCGGCCCGGTTCGGCATCCATGGGCTGGCGGCGAGCGAGGGCGGCGGTTACACGCCCGGCCCCGGCCTGCACCCGGTTTCGGTGCCGGGCCTCGGCCTCGCGCTGCCGCTGATCTGCTACGAGGGCATCTTCGCGCGCGAGATCAACGCCGCCGCCGCGCCGGGGGCATTGCGCCCGCGGCTGATGCTCTTGATGACCAATGATGCGTGGTTCGGCACCGTCTCCGGGCCCTACCAGCATTTCGCGCAGGCCCGGCTGCGCGCTATCGAACAGCGGATGCCGATGGCGCGGGTGGCCAATACCGGTGTGACGGGCATGATCGATGCGCAGGGCCGGGTGACGGCGCGGATCGGTTTGGGAGAAACCGGGGCGGTGGATGCCCCCCTGCCGCCGCGTGGGGCCGCGCCGGGCTATGCGCGCTGGGGCGATGGACCGATGCTGGTAATGCTGCTGGCGCTGGGACTGGCGGGTATGCGCCGAAATCGGCTTGACCGGGAACGGGCCGGGGCGTAGCGAAGCCGGATTCCCGGCACAACGGCTTCCTGGCGTGCCGGGCGATTTTCAATGGAGCACCTCCCCATGTCCCGCCAGAACTACATCTTTACCTCCGAATCGGTGTCCGAGGGTCATCCCGACAAGGTCTGCGACCGGATCTCCGACGCGGTGCTCGACGCGCTGCTGGCCGAGGAGCCCGAGGCGCGTGTCGCCTGTGAAACCTTTGCCACCACCAATCGCGTCATTGTCGGCGGAGAGATCGGCCTGAAGGATCAGAACCGTCTCGCGGACGTGCTCGGCGGGGTCGAGGGCATCGTGCGCGACTGCATCCGCGACATCGGCTACGAGCAGGACGCCTTCCACCACCGCGATGTCGAGGTGACGAACCTTCTGCACGCGCAGTCGGCGCATATTGCCCAAGGCGTGGACGCCGCCGAGGACAAGGAAGAGGGCGCGGGCGATCAGGGCATCATGTTCGGCTATGCCTGCTGCGAGACGCCCGAGCTGATGCCCGCGCCGATCCATTACGCGCACCGGGTGCTCAAGCGGCTGGCCGAGGCCCGCAAATCCGGCGCCGAGCCGACCCTGCGCCCCGACGCCAAGAGCCAGATCTCGCTGCGCTACGAAAACGGCATGCCGGTCGAGGCGACCGGGATCGTGCTGTCGACACAGCATTCGGACGAGGGCCAGACCAGCGCCGACATCCGCGCCATCGTCGAGCCCTATGTGCGCGAGGTGCTGCCCGAAAGCTGGATCACCGACAGGACCGAATGGTGGGTGAACCCGACCGGCAAGTTCGTGATCGGCGGCCCCGATGGCGATGCGGGCCTGACGGGGCGCAAGATCATCGTCGACACCTATGGCGGCGCGGCCCCGCATGGCGGCGGCGCGTTTTCGGGCAAGGATCCGACCAAGGTCGACCGTTCCGCCGCCTATGCCGCGCGCTACCTCGCCAAGAACGTCGTCGCCGCCGGTCTGGCCGAACGCTGCACGATCCAGCTTTCCTATGCGATCGGCGTTGCCCGGCCGCTGTCGATCTATGCCGACACGCATGGCACCGGCGAGGTCGCGAATGCCGAGATCGAGCGCGCCATCGCGCAGGCGATGGACCTCACGCCGCGCGGCATCCGCACGCATCTCGGGCTGAACCGTCCGATCTATGCCCGCACCGCCGCCTACGGCCATTTCGGTCGCGCGCCGGAAGAGGATGGCGGCTTTTCGTGGGAGCGTACGGACCTGGCCGCGGCGCTCAAGCGCGGGTTTTGAGGCGCGGCGCGACAGGCTGGATGCCGCGCCGGCCCCAATGGCGGGATTGCGTATTTGGAGAATGGTGAAAGGTCAGGGCGCGCCTTGCCTTTCACCATTCCATAAATACGCATGGCGACCGGCCGGACGGCTGTGCGCCGATGGAGATGTTGCGCAGATGTGCTGCCCGCGCTAACCCGCGCGCCATGACAAAAGGCTCGCACACCCCCGGCGCCCCGTGGCGCAACTTTTATGGCCGCATTCACGGCAAGACCCTGCGCCCGACGCAGAAGGATCACCTCGAACACGATCTCGACGCGCTGTCGCCGGGGCCCGTGGGCTGGGACGTGAACCCCGCGCGTGAAAAGCTCGATCTCGACGCGCGTTTCGGCGGCAAGCCGGTCTGGCTCGAGGTGGGGTTCGGCGGCGGCGAGCATCTCGTGCACATGGCCAAGAGCAATCCCGACATCGCGATCATCGGGGCCGAGCCCTATATCAACGGCGTCGCGATGCTCTTGGGCAAGATCCGCGATGCGGGCGTCGACAACATCGCCGTGCATCCCGGCGACGTGCGCGACCTGTTCGACGTGCTGCCCGATGGCAGCGTCGAGAAGGCGTTTCTCAACTACCCCGACCCGTGGCCCAAGGCGCGTCATCACCGGCGGCGCTTCGTGACGCAGGAGCATCTGGAACCGCTCTTGCGGGTGATGGCGCCGGGCGCCGAGTTCCGGGTCGCGACGGATATCGAGGATTACGTGCGCCAGACGCTCGAAGAGGTCCCCGCCGCGGGATTCGGGCGGATCGATCACCCGGATGATGCCGCCTGGGCCGACTGGCCCTCCACCCGCTATGAGCAGAAAGCCCTGCGCGAGGGGCGGCGGCCGCATTACCTGACTTTCCGCCGACCGTGAGGCGACAGCCGGTCGTCTTGCGTATTTGGGGAACAAAGTAACCATGGGCGTGGACCATGGCCCGGCGGCGGTCTAGGAACGCAGGCGACCAACAGACGAGGTGCCCCGATGTCCGGCCATGGCGATCCGATCCCGATGATGTCCCAGCGCGGCCCCGGCCTCGCGGGCGAAGCGCATGTGCCCGGCGACAAGTCGATCAGCCACCGCAGCCTGATCCTCGGCGCGATGGCGGTGGGCGAAACGGTGATCGAAGGCCTGCTCGAAGGGCAGGACGTGCTCGACACCGCCAAGGCGATGCGCGCCTTCGGGGCCGATGTGACCGACCATGGCGGGGGCCGCTGGTCGGTGCATGGCGTCGGCGTCGGCGGTTTTGCCGAGCCGGATGGTGTCATCGATTGCGGCAATTCCGGCACCGGTGTGCGGCTGATCATGGGGGCGATGGCGACGTCGCCGATCGCCGTGACCTTCACCGGAGACGCCTCGCTCTGCTCCCGGCCCATGGGACGCGTCACCGATCCGCTGGCGCTGTTCGGTGCGCGCGCCGAAGGCCGCGAGGGCGGGCGGCTGCCGATGACCATCACCGGCGCGACCGACCCGATGCCAGTGCGCTACACCGTGCCCGTGCCCTCGGCGCAGGTGAAATCGGCGGTGCTGCTGGCGGGGCTCAATGCGCCGGGCAAGACCGTGGTGATCGAGCAGGAGGCCACGCGCGACCACACCGAGCGGATGCTCGCGGGCTTCGGGGCCGAGATCGTGGTCGAGGAAACCGCCGAGGGGCGGGTCATCACGTTGACCGGGCAACCGGAGCTGGCGCCGCAGCACATCACCGTGCCGCGCGATCCGTCTTCGGCGGCCTTCCCGGTCTGCGCCGCGCTGATCGCCGAAGGTTCGGACGTGCTGGTGCCCAATATCGGGCTCAACCCGACCCGTGCCGGGCTGTTCGAGACGCTGCGCGAGATGGGCGCGGACCTCACCTACGAGAACCCGCGCGAGGAGGGGGGCGAGCCGGTGGCCGACCTGCGGGCGCGGTATTCGCCCGACATGAAGGGGATCGAGGTGCCGCCCGCGCGCGCCGCGTCGATGATCGACGAATACCCGGTGCTGTCGGTGGTCGCGGCCTTTGCCGACGGCCCGACGGTGATGCGCGGGGTCAAGGAGCTGCGCGTCAAGGAAAGCGATCGGATCGATGCCATGGCGCAGGGGCTGCGCGCCGCGGGCGTCGAGGTCGAGGAGGGCGAGGACTGGTGGATCGTCCACGGGCGCGGGCAGGGCAACGTGCCCGGCGGCGCCACGGTGGAAAGCCGTCTCGACCACCGTATCGCCATGTCCTTCCTCGTCATGGGGCTGGCCACGAACGCGGCCATGCGCGTCGATGATGGCGGGCCGATCGCGACCTCCTTCCCGGTGTTCGAGCCGTTGATGACGGGGCTCGGGGCATCGGTGGCGCGGGCATGATCTTCACCGTCGCCATCGACGGCCCCGCCGCCGCGGGCAAGGGCACCGTGGGCCGCGCGGTCGCCGCGCGTTTCGGCTTTGCCCATCTCGACACCGGGCTTTTGTACCGCGCCGTCGGCGCGCTGGTGCTCAAGGGCGCCGACCCGGTCGCGGCGGCGCGCGGGCTGGTGCCCGAGGCGCTGGAGCAGCCCGGCCTGCGCGGCCCCGACGTGGCGCAGGCCGCCAGCGAGGTCGCGGCGATCCCCGAGGTGCGCGCGGCGCTGCTGGCGTTCCAGCGCGGTTTTGCCCGGCGCGAGGGCGGCGCGGTGCTCGACGGGCGCGATATCGGCACGGTGATCTGCCCGGGCGCCGAGGTGAAGCTCTTCGTCACCGCCAGCGCCGAGGCGCGGGCGGGGCGGCGGCTGGCCGAATTGGTCGAGGCCGGTCACGAGGTCAGCTTCGACAGCGTGCTGGCGGATGTGAAGGCCCGCGACGCCCGCGATTCCGAGCGCGCCGAGGCGCCGCTCAAGCCCGCCGGGGATGCGCACCTGCTCGACACCTCGGAGCTCGATGTCGATCAGGCCGTGGCCGCCGCCGTGGCGCAGGTCGCGGCGGCGCTGGGCCGCTAGCCGAGCGCCACGTCGCGCAGCACCGCGAGCAGGTTGCGGGTCGAGGTGAACATCGTGCCGAGCTGGTGCGTCACGAGAAACATCAGCGGGTAGCTGAAGCCGGGCCGCGCTTCGAGCCAGTCCAGCAGCCCGGTGCCGAGCAGAATCCGGCGCAGCAGCGGGACCGCGACGAGCGCCAGCGCCGCGCCGATCAGCCCGCCGACGAGGATGTCGCTCGGCCAGTGAAAGCCGAGGATCACGCGCGGCGCGGCGATCACGAACAGCGCATGCGCCAGCGCCACCGCGCCCCAGCGCCGGTCCACCAGCGCGATCCCGGTGGCCAGCGCGAAGAACAGCACCGCGTGGTCGCTCGGCATCGAGGACCAGCCCCCCAGCGTGTCCTGGCTGATCGTGTCGGCCATCCGCAGCGGCACGTCCGGGTCGTGGATCGGCCGGGCCCGGTAGGGCAGGCCGAGCGACATCAGCCGCCCCGCCACCAGCGCCAGCACCGCGACCACCAGCGTCGCCGCAAGCCCCGCACGGCGGCGCGCCGGTCGCGCCTGCGGCAGCATCCACAATCCCCAGACCAGCATCATCAGGGGCAGGCCCTTGAAGATCGGGCTCGCGGAAATCTGCACGGTCAGCGCGTCGAGCGCGGTGTCGCGTCCGGCGAGCCGGTTCAGGGCAAGAAGAATGTCGAGATCCACCGGGCCTCCCTCGTCGATCCGCCCATAGGGACGACCCCGGCGGCGAAGGGCAATGGCCGGTGACGACGCCGACCCGCAGGTGTGGCCGCGCTGCTTGATCCGCAGGGCGGATCACACTATAGACGCAGGCGTCGGGAGAGCGACGCGCAGCTTGCGCGTGAGCAGGACAAGACAAGGGTCGGCTTCACCGGCCCTCGTGGCGTTGGTCCGCTCTTTCCGGCAAGCCGTAATCCAAAGACCGGCGGAGACAACCGCCTGGCCCGTATAGCGACTTACAAAGGAAAAACTGACCGCATGTGCGCTAAAGCATCCATGGAGGAATTCGAAGCCCTCCTGAACGAAAGCTTCGAAATCGACACGCCGTCCGAAGGCAGCGTCGTCAAGGGCCGCGTTCTCGCCATCGAGGCGGGCCAGGCCATCATCGATGTCGGCTACAAGATGGAAGGCCGCATCGATCTCAAGGAATTCGCCAACCCCGGCGAGCAGGCCGATCTCAAGCCCGGCGACACGGTCGAGGTCTTCCTCCGCCAGGTCGAGAACGCCCGCGGCGAAGCCGTCATCTCCCGTGAGATGGCCCGCCGCGAAGAGGCGTGGGACCGTCTCGAGAAGGCCTATGCCGACGAAGAGCGCGTCGAAGGCGCCATCTTCGGCCGCGTCAAGGGTGGCTTCACCGTCGATCTCGGCGGCGCCGTGGCCTTCCTGCCGGGCTCCCAGGTCGACGTGCGCCCCGTGCGCGACGCCGGCCCGCTCATGGGTCTCAAGCAGCCGTTCCAGATCCTCAAGATGGATCGCCGCCGCGGCAACATCGTGGTCTCGCGCCGCGCGATCCTCGAAGAGAGCCGCGCCGAGCAGCGCGCCGAGGTCATCGCCAACCTGCACGAAGGCCAGACGGTCGACGGCGTGGTCAAGAACATCACCGAATACGGCGCCTTCGTCGATCTCGGCGGTGTTGACGGCCTGCTGCACGTCACCGACATGGCGTGGCGCCGCGTGAACCACCCGAGCGAGATCCTGTCGATCGGCGAGACCGTCAAGGTCCAGGTCATCAAGATCAACAAGGAAACCCATCGCATCAGCCTCGGCATGAAGCAGCTGCAGGACGATCCGTGGGATTCGGTGGAAGCCAAGTTCCCGATCGAGTCGACCCATACCGGCCGCGTGACCAACATCACCGACTACGGCGCCTTCGTGGAGCTGGAGCCGGGCGTCGAGGGTCTGGTCCACGTCTCCGAGATGAGCTGGACCAAGAAGAACGTGCACCCCGGCAAGATCGTCTCCACTTCGCAGGAAGTGGAAGTGATGGTGCTCGAGATCGACAGCGCCAAGCGCCGCGTCTCGCTCGGCCTGAAGCAGACCCAGCGCAACCCGTGGGAAGTCTTCGCCGAGACCCACCCCGAGGGCACCGAGGTCGAGGGCGAGGTGAAGAACATCACCGAGTTCGGCCTGTTCGTCGGCCTGCCGGGCGACATCGACGGCATGGTCCACCTGTCCGACCTGACCTGGGAAGGTCGTGGCGAGGACGTGATCGGCGACTTCCGCAAGGGCGACGTCGTGAAGGCCAAGGTCACCGAGGTCGACATCGAGAAGGAGCGCATCTCGCTCTCGATCAAGGCGATGGACGGCGACCCGTTCGCGGATGCCATCGGCGGCGTGAAGCGCGGCTCGATCATCACCGTCGAGGTGACCAAGATCGAGGATGGCGGCATCGAGGTGACCTATGAGGGCATGAAGTCCTTCATCCGTCGCTCCGACCTGTCGCGCGACCGTGCCGAGCAGCGCCCCGAGCGTTTCGGCGTCGGCGACAAGATCGACGTGCGCGTGACCAACGTCGACAGCAAGACCCGCAAGCTGGGCCTGTCGATCAAGGCGCGCGAGATCGCCGAAGAGAAGGAAGCGGTCGAGCAGTACGGCTCCTCCGATTCGGGCGCCTCGCTGGGCGACATCCTCGGCGCCGCCCTCAAGGGCGACCGCTGAACCGTGCCGGGGCCCCGCGGGGCCCCGGTCGAGCCTGGACCCCGTCGCCCTTGCCGGGCGGCGGGGTCTTTTCGTGAACGTTTCCCCAAAACTGCGCCGTTGATTTGTCTGCACTATTTATTGGAACCCGCGGAGCGCCTATAGTCTTGATGTCACAGCCCCGTGACGCGCCGCACCGGCGGTGCGCGACGGGCAGGGAGGTCCGCTCATGATTCGATCCGAACTGATCCAGAAGATCGCGGATGAGAACCCGCATCTCTATCAACGCGATGTCGAGAAGATCGTGAACACGATCTTCGACCGGATCACCCAGGCCATGGCCGATGGCAACCGGGTCGAGCTGCGCGGCTTCGGGGCCTTTTCGGTCAAGAAGCGCGACCAGCGCCTTGGCCGCAACCCCCGCACCGGAGAGGCGGTCGAGGTCGAGGAAAAGCACGTCCCCTTCTTCAAGACCGGCAAGCTCTTGCGCGACCGGCTAAACGGGAAATAAAACACCGACATGAGAGCACTCCGCATCGCCTTTTGGGGCATCGTCGCCATCTGTCTCGTCATTCTCGGCCTTGCCAATCGCGGCATGGTCACGCTGCGGCTGTTGCCGGAGGGGCTGAGCGGGTTGTTCGGCATCACGCCGGACATCACCATGCCGCTTTATGCCGTGGTGCTGATCGGCGTGGCGCTGGGGCTGCTGATCGGCTTCGTCTGGGAATGGCTGCGCGAATACCGGCACCGCTCCGTGGCGCGCAAGCGCGCCCGCGAGGTGAACCGGCTGGAGCGCGAGGTCGACCGGCTGCGCCACGAAAAGCATGAAGGACAGGACGACGTGCTCGCGCTCGTTGATCGTCCGGCCACGCCCGCGCGCAGCTGATGCCGGTTTCGGTGAAGATCTGCGGCCTGTCCGACAGGGCGGGGCTCGATGCCGCCGTGGCGGCGGGCGCGCGTTACGTGGGTTTCGTGTTCTTCGCGAAATCGCCGCGCGCGGTGAGCGTCGAGACGGCCGCCGCGCTTGCCGTCGAGGTGCCGCCCGGCATCGCCAAGGTGGCGCTGGTGGTCGATGCGGACGACACCACGCTCGACGAGATCGTGGCGCGGGTGCCGCTCGACATGCTGCAGCTGCACGGGCGCGAGACGCCCGCGCGCGTGGCCGAGATCCGCGCGCGCCATGGGCTGCCGGTGATGAAGGCGGTGGGCGTGGCCTCCGAGGCCGACCTGCCCATGCTCGACGCCTATGCCGCGGTGGCCGACCAGATCCTCGTCGATGCCAAGCCCCCCGCGGGCGCGGCGCTGCCGGGCGGCAACGGGCTGGCTTTCGACTGGCGGCTGATCGCGGGGCGGCGCTGGAGCGTGCCGTGGATGCTTGCGGGCGGGCTCACGCCGGAAAACCTCGCCGAAGCCGTGGCCCGCACCGGCGCCCGGCAGGTGGACGTTTCCTCCGGCGTCGAGAGCGCGCCGGGGATCAAGGACGCGGTCCGCATCGGCGCTTTCCTGACGGCGGCGCATGGCTGATCCGCGCGCGATTGCGCCCGGCCCCCGGCTCCCCTACATGCGATCCATGAGCAGACCCGTCGATCACGAACGCGAGAAGGCCCGGCTGCGCCGGCAGATGCGGGCCATGACGGGGAGCTCGCCGAAGCTGCACGGCCTGACCGAACGGCTGATGGCCGACCGGGCGCGCTGGCTGCGGATTCCGGCCGGGCTTTTGCTGATCCTGGGCGGTTTTGCCGCGATCCTGCCGGTATTCGGGCTGTGGATGCTGCCGATCGGGGTCGCGCTGCTCGCGGTGGACCTGCCGATGCTGCGTCCGGGCGTCAACTCCACCCTGATCCGCGGCCGCCGCTGGAGCGACGGCATGCTGCGCCGCTGGCGCGACCGGCGCGACGACCGGGGCTGACGCCTTGGCCCTTTACCCCCGCGCGGGGCAGGGGTAGTCCGGGAGCCGAACGCGAGGAGGCCCAGCACATGGCGGACGATCTCATCAACAGCTTCATGGCCGGACCCGACGAGGGTGGCCGGTTCGGCGAATTCGGCGGGCGCTTCGTCTCCGAGACGCTGATGCCGCTGATCCTGTCGCTCGAGGCCGAATACGACAAGGCCAAGACCGACGACAGCTTCTGGGCCGAGATGAACGATCTGTGGACCCATTACGTCGGCCGTCCGAGCCCGCTCTACTTCGCCGAAAGGCTGACCGAGCACCTGGGCGGCGCGAAGATCTATCTCAAGCGCGACGAGCTGAACCACACCGGCGCGCACAAGATCAACAACGTGCTGGGGCAGATCATCCTCGCCCGCCGCATGGGCAAGACCCGCATCATCGCCGAGACCGGTGCCGGGCAGCACGGCGTTGCCACCGCGACCGTCTGCGCCAAGTTCGGCCTGAAATGCGTGGTCTACATGGGCGCGCATGACGTGGAGCGTCAGGCGCCCAACGTGTTCCGCATGCGGCTTCTGGGCGCCGAGGTTGTGCCGGTGACCTCCGGTCGCGGCACGCTCAAGGACGCGATGAACGATGCGCTGCGCGACTGGGTCACCAATGTGCGCGATACCTTCTATTGCATCGGCACCGTGGCCGGCCCGCATCCCTACCCGGCGATGGTCCGCGACTTTCAGTCGATCATCGGCAAGGAGGTGCGCGACCAGATGCACGACGCCGAGGGCCGTCTGCCCGACACGCTGATCGCCGCCATCGGCGGTGGCTCCAACGCGATGGGGCTGTTCTTTCCGTTCCTCGACGACCGCGACGTGAACATCATCGGCGTCGAGGCGGGCGGCAAGGGCGTCTCCGACAAGATGGAGCATTGCGCCTCGCTGATCGGGGGGCGTCCCGGCGTGCTGCACGGCAACAAGACCTACCTGCTGCAGGACGATGACGGGCAGATCCTCGAAGGCCATTCGATCTCGGCGGGTCTCGATTATCCCGGCATCGGCCCCGAGCACGCCTGGCTGCACGAGATCGGCCGCGCGAAATACGTCTCGATCACCGACATGGAGGCGCTTGAGGCGTTCAAACTGTCCTGCGCGCTCGAAGGCATCATCCCGGCGCTGGAGCCGTCCCACGCCCTGGCGCATGTGATGAAGATCGCGCCCGAGCTGCCCGCGGATCACCTGCTGGTGATGAACATGTGCGGGCGCGGCGACAAGGACATCTTCACCGTGGCCAGGCATCTCGGCGTCGACATCACGACCTGATCGTCTTGTCCTCACGTTTATGTGATCGCTTGCCCCTGAACAGAGTTGTCAGGCGGCACGTTGGATGGCGAACTCACAATTCGAGAGGACACGACATGCTGAACAAAATGACCGCGACCCTCGCCACCACCGCCTTCGTTCTCGGTGCCTCGACCGCCGTGGCCCAGAGCATTCCCTTTGCCGAGGTCGACACCGACAGCGACATGATGCTCTCCAACGAAGAGCTGGTCGCGGCCTTCGGTGAAGACGGCGCCGCGATCCTGATGGCGGATGATGCGGATGGCGACGGCATGTTGAGCGTTCAGGAAATCCGCGTGGCGACCGACATGGGCGCATCGGACATGGACGAGACGCTGGACCCCGAGGACCGCGCCGAATCCGATGACAGCGACGACCCGGATTACCGCGACGAGGACGAGGATCCGATCCAGCCCAACGACACCGAGACCGAGGGCTTCCTCGAGGAAGGTGAAGACACGATGGGCGAAGGCGACGAGGATGACGGCCAGTAAGGGTCAGTAAGACCCTTTCCTGATCATGGCGAAGGGCCGGTCGGACAGATGTCCGGCCGGCCCTTTTCGCGTCTGCGGGTCGGGGGCGGGCCGATAACGACGCTCACACGTCCATGTGTTGAAGTGTAACGAACCTGAATGATGTCCGCGTGTTGCCCTCCCGAACTCATATCGGAGACTGACATGCTGAAGAGCTTTACCACTGCTGCCGCCCTGACCGCTCTCATGGCCGGTGGCGCCATGGCGCAGGACGAGATGATGATCGACGCCGATGACACCGCGATGCGCATGGCCGTGGCGGAGGGCCAGACCACCGTGACCTTCCCGCGCATCGCAACCCGCCAGAACGGCTATATCGTGCTGCATGAAGTGGCTGACGGCGCGCCGGTCGTGCCCGAATCGATCGGCCACGCGATGGTCATGGCGGGCGAGAACACCGATGTCACCGTGACGATCCCCGAGGCGCTGCCGGCTGGGACCGAGCTGGTCGCGATGCTGCACACCGAGAGCAACGGCAACGGCATCTATGATTTCGGGCCCGGCATGACCGATGTCGATACGCCGGTTCTGGCCAATGGCGCACCGGTGACGGCGATGTTCACGGTGCCCGAGGGGCTGATGGTGCAGACCGCCGAGGCGACGTCGCCCGCGGTGGCCGATCCCGAGGCACGGGCGGAATCGGATGATGATGACGATCCCGATTACCGTGACGACAACGAAGACCCGATCCAGCCCAACGACCTCGATACCGAGGGCTTCCTCGAGGAAGGTGAGGACACCGGTGGCGCTGGCGACGAGGATGACGGCCAGTAAGCGATCCTTGCATGACCCGTTTTCGGCCCCGGTCGGTTTCGCACCGCCCGGGGCCGTTTCGTGTCAGCGATGCGCATGCGCTTCGAGAACCTCGAGCGGAACGATGTCGAGCGCGCGGGCATGCGTCGCATCCAGATGCACCCGCGGCGCGCAGCCTTCGTCATGCGCCTGCAGGAACCGGCCCGCGCACAGGCACCAGCGATCCCCCGGTTTCAGCCCGGCAAAGCCGAATTCCGGGCGCGGCGTGCTCAGATCGTTGCCGACATATTTCGAATAGGCGAGAAACTCCGCCGTCATCACCGCGCAGACGGTATGGCTGCCCGCATCCTCGGCGCAGGTGTTGCAATGCCCGTCGCGAAAGAACCCGGTCAGCGGTTCGGTCGAGCAGGACGCGAGATCGCCGCCCAGAACGTTGCGTTTGTCATCCATCTCCATGCCGTTCTCCGTCGGTTGTCGCGCAGCGCTCGGTCTGCCGGTCAGGTCAGGCGGTCGGGGCCGGTCCAGCGCAGCCAGCGGCCGTGAAAATCGATCCGGCCAAGCGTGAGGTCAAGATCCCCGGGCCAGAGTCGCAACCCGATCCGTGCGCCGGGCGTGCCGGAATCGGCCTCCATCGACAGCCATGCGAGCGGCGCGTCCTCGCTTGCGCGCGCCCCGGCGGCTTCGATCAGGGCGCGGCCGCGCGACTGGCTTTCGGGCGGAAAATACTGCCAGGCGATCGAATGGAACAGAAGGTGCAGATGGCCGGGCAGGGGCGTGGCAAGGCGGGCTTCGAGCCAGTCGATCGCATCGCCCCGGTCGACGATGCCCGGCGCGCGCAGCGCCATCGCGGCGCGGGTGCGCGCGATGCGGTCTGGCTGATCGGGCCAGAGATAGGCGGTGAGGCGCAGCGCATCTTCGGCCCGCGCGGGGTCGAGCGGTGCCAGATCGACGCCACGCCGCTCCGCGACGGTGATGTCGGCTGCGGGCGGGCAGGCCCCCTCCCAGTCCGGGCGCAGCGGAACGCCGCTGTCGGCCGGGCCGTAACTGTGCCCGCAGGCCTGCAGGGCGAAATTGTCGAAGCCGAGGTTCAGCCCGCCGCTCGCGCCCAGTTCCGACAGGCGGATCGGCAGGCCGAACCGCTGCACGACCAGATGCGCCCCGGCGATGAGCGCCGCGGCGCGCCGCACCTCGTTTGTCTGCGGCGGGCTTTGGATCCAGTCGAGCAGGAACGTCTCGTGCCGCGAAACCGCTGCTTGGACCGCGCCGAGCAGGTCGGTATCGGAGACCGTGCGGGGCGGGTAGGCGGCGGCGAGATCCGCATCCCGTTCCTGCAGCACCAGCGCGTGCAACCCGCCCGCGAAACGCAGTGGCAGGGCCGCGCCGCGCGGTCCGATATCGCCGGGCCATTCGTCGAGACGGCGCGCCACGGCGCCTCTGAGCGGCCAGTGCGCGGCCATGATCGCCATCAGCCGCGCCATGAAGGGCGAGCCCAGCGCCGCGCAATGCCGTGACTGGTCGGCCAGCGCCGCGCGCATCCGGTTCACCTGAAGCGGTCCGCGAGCTTTTGCAGGGGCGAGCGGTCGTCGGTGGGCGCCGGTTCGGAAGCGGCGGGCGCGGGTTTCGCCGGTGCGGGGGCGGGCCGGGCCGTGGCGCCATCGCCGCCCTTGCTGCCGCCGCCCGAGCGGGGCGGGGTCAGCCGGAGCGCCACGGCATTGAGAAAGCGCGCCGCATCGCCCGCCGCCAGCGCCGCCGCGCCGTCGGACACGCCGCGCAGCATGTCGTCGAGCCAGGCCTCGTCGGCCTTCGGAAAATCCTTGAGCACATAGCCCGGCACCGCGTCCTTGTGGCCCGGATGGCCCACGCCCATGCGCACCCGGTCGTAATGCGGTCCCAGATGCTGGTGGATCGAGCGCAGCCCGTTATGGCCCGCATGCCCGCCGCCGGCCTTGGTCTTGATCCGGCCCGGCGCGAGATCGATCTCGTCGTGAAAGACGGTGATGTCGGTGCTGTCGATCTTGTGAAAGCGCGCGGCCTCGCCGACCGACTGGCCCGACAGGTTCATGAAGGTGGCCGGTTTCAGGAGCAGCACCTTTTCGGTGCCGAGCCGGCCTTCGGCGACCTCGCCCTGAAACTTCGCGCGCCATGGCGAGAACCCGTGATCGGCAGCGATCCGGTCCACGGCCATGAAGCCGATATTGTGACGGTTCTGGGCGTATTTGCCGCCCGGGTTTCCAAGTCCGACGAAGAGTTTCATGACGCGCAGCCTAGCGCGCGGCCCCGGTGGGGGCCAGTGGCGCAAACGCAAAACGGGGCCCCGAAGGGCCCCGTTTCACCGTCCGGTCGCAATGGCGATCAGCCGTCGTTCTGCTCGGTCGCCTCGACCTCGTCGGCGGCGGCCTCATCGGCCTCCTCGGCGGCGGCGGCCAGCTTCGAGGGCGCCGAGATGTTGGCGATCACGAAGTTGCGGTCGATGGTCGGCTTGGCGCCCTTGGGCAGCTCGACGTCGTTGATGTGGATCACGTCGCCGATTTCCTTGCCGGTCAGGTCGACGACGATCTGCTCGGGGATCTCGCCGGCGAGCACGTTCAGCTCGACCTCGGGGCGCACCACGGTGAGCACGCCGCCCTTCTTGATGCCGGGCGCTTCCTTGTGGTTCTCGAACTCGACATGGATGAACAGGCTGATCCGCGTGGTGCGGCGCAGGCGCAGCAGGTCCACATGGGTCGGCAGGTCCTTGACCACGTCGCGCTGCACCGAGCGGGCGATGACGCGGACGTCGTCCTGGCCTTCGACCTTGAGGTTGAACAGCGTCGACAGGAAACGGCCCGCCTTCAGCTTCTTGATCAGCGCGTTGTAGGGCAGGTTGATGGGGAGCGGATCGGCGCCGCCGCCATACACGATGCCCGGAACGAGGTTCTCGCGACGTGCCTGACGAGCGGCCCCCTTGCCTGTCCCCGTGCGTGCCGTGGCGACGAGATCCGGAATCTCTTTGGCCATTGGTAAGTCCTTTCAGGTGATGGGCCATCCTCCAAGGGTGTATGGCCCGATTCAGAACCTGTGCCCTTAGCGCCGAATCCCCCGTTTGGAAAGGCCGCATGGGCAGAAAATGGCGCATCGGCGGCACGCCTGCGGGCCGTGTCTCTGGACTGTGCGCGCGGGGCGTGTCACGCCCTTGGTCCATGTCCATTCGTTCCGCCATCGCCCTGACCCGCGCGCCGGGAGCCGCCTTCGTCGTGATGGGGCTCTACTGGGGTGTCTTCGCGGCGCATGTGCCGGTGTTCCGCGCCCGGCTCGGCGTCGATGACGCGCTGTTCGGCACGCTGCTTCTGGGCTCCTCGCTCGGGCTTCTGACCACGATGTGGCTGGCGCCGCGCCTGGACCGCGCGCTTGGCCGGGCGGCGCTGCCGGTGGCGGCGGGGCTTCTGGCGCTGGCCTGGATCGCGCCGGCGCTGGCAACGGCGCCCATCGCCTTCGCGATCGGCATGGTCGGGGTCGGCATGGCGTCGGGGATCTGCGACGTGGTGATGAACGCGCGGGTCAGCCAGATCGAGGCGCAGTCGGGCCGCTCCTTGATGAATGCCAATCACGGGCTGTTCTCGCTGGCCTACGGCCTCGCCGCGCTGGCCTCTGGCATAACCCGCGAGGCGGGGCTGCCGATGGTGATGGTGTTCGGCGCGATGGGCGTGCTGACATCGATGTTGATACCGCTCCTGTCGCGCGCCCCGGCCCCGGTCGAGGCGCCGGACGAGACCACGGCGGCCCGGCGGTTGCCGCTCTGGCCGGTGGTGCTGTGCGGCGTGGTGGTGATGATCGCCTTTCTGAGCGAGGCCACGGTCGAAAGCTGGTCGGCGCTGCATATCGAACGGACGCTGGGCGGCGGGGCGGCGCAGGGCGCGCTGGGCCCGGCGCTGCTGGGAGTGACGATGACGCTGGGCCGTTTCGGCGGTCAGGCGATCTCCGAGCGGTTCAGCGAGACGGCGGTGATCCGCATGGCGGCGATGGTGTCGGCGTTGGGGACGGCGATCGCGGCGATGGCGCCGGTGCCGATGGTGGCCTATCTGGGTTTCGCGATCACCGGGCTCGGCATTTCGGTGATCGGTCCCATGGGGCTGGCGCTGGCGGGCCGGATGGTCGCGCCGCACCAGCGGTCGCAGGCGATCGCCCGGGTCGCGGTCATCGCCTTTTGCGCCTTTCTCGTGGCGCCGGTGCTGATGGGGGGGCTGTCAGAGGTCTTCGGATTGCGCGCGGCCTTCGGCGCCGTTGCGGCGCTCTTGCTGCTGATCCTGCCGCCGGTCATGGCGCTGCGCCGCCGTGCCGCCGCCCCGGCCGCCGTTCCGGCCTGATCCCCTTCACCATTCCCCAAATACGCATGCGCCCGGCCCATTGCGGGGGCGACATGCGACAAGGCGGCGTGACCGCGTTGCTTGTGGTGCCGGGATGCGGGGTCTAGACAGCCTTGGCAACGATCCAAGCGAGGCGCGCGATGGCCCGATCCCCCAAGACCAGTGACGAGGAGCGCGCGGGGTCGCGCGATATCGGGGCGCTGCGCGCGCTCTGGCCGTTCCTCGTGCCGTACAAGGGCATCATGACGCTGGCCGTCGCGGCGCTGGTGCTGACCGCCTGCGTGAGCCTCGTGCTGCCGCTCGCGGTGCGCCGGGTGGTCGACAATTTCGAGGTCGATGCGGGCGCGCTGCTCGATCGGTATTTCGTCGCGGCACTGGCGATCGCGGCGCTCTTGGCGCTGGGCACGGCGGCGCGTTACTATCTCGTCACCCGGCTCGGCGAGCGGGTGGTCACGGATATCCGCAAGGCCGTCTTCGCGCGCATGGTGGCGATGAGCCCGGCCTTCTACGAGCGGATCATGACCGGCGAGGTGCTGAGCCGGATCACCACCGACACCACCCTGATCCTGAGCGTCATCGGTTCATCGGCTTCCGTGGCGCTGCGCAATTTGCTGATTCTCGTGGGCGGCCTCGTGCTGCTGTTGCTGACATCGGCCAAGCTGACCGGTCTGGTGCTGTTGATCGTGCCCGCGATCATCGTGCCGATCGTGGTGCTGGGCCGGCGTCTGCGGGTGCTGTCGCGCCAGAACCAGGACTGGATCGCGGCCTCGTCTGGCAATGCGTCCGAGACGCTGTTGTCGGTGCAGACGGTGCAGGCCTACAGCCACGAGGCGCGCAGCCGCGCGCGGTTCGACGAGGTCACCGAGAAGAGCTTTGCCGCCGCGCGCCAGCGGATCGGCACGCGGGCGGTGATGACGGCGATCGTCATCTTCCTCATCTTCGCGGGCATCGTCGGGGTGCTGTGGATCGGCGCGCGCGACGTCAATGCGGGCGCGATGACGGTCGGTGCGCTGGTGCAGTTCGTCATCTACGCGGTGATGGTGGCGGGTGCCGTGGGCGCGCTGACCGAGATCTGGGGCGAGCTGCAGCGCGCGGCCGGCGCCACCGAGCGGCTGGTCGAGCTTCTGAACGCCGAAGACAGCCTGCGCGAACCCGGCGCGCCGCGTCTCGCGCCACAGGCGCGCGGCGAGATCACGTTCGAGGACGTCTCCTTTTCCTACCCGTCGCGGCCCGACGTCTCCGCGCTCGATCATGTCGGCGTCACCATCCGCCCCGGCGAGACGGTGGCGCTGGTCGGCCCTTCGGGGGCGGGCAAGACGACGATGATCCAGCTTCTGCTGCGCTTTTGGGATCCGGCGACGGGGCGCGTCCTGCTCGACGGGATCGATCTGCGCGACATGGCGCGGCCCGATTTCCGCCGCCAGATGGCGCTGGTGCCGCAGGACCCGGTGATCTTCGCCGACACGGCGCGCGAGAACATCCGCTTCGGGCGGCCCGACGCCAGCGACGCGGAGGTCGAGGCCGCGGCGCGCGCCGCGGCGGCGCATGACTTCCTGATGGCGCTGCCGCAAGGCTATGACAGCCAGGTTGGCGAGCGCGGCGTGATGCTGTCTGGCGGTCAGAAACAGCGCATCGCCATCGCCCGCGCGATTTTGCGCGATGCGCCGGTGCTGCTTCTGGACGAGGCGACGAGCGCGCTCGACGCCGAGAGCGAGCGGCTGGTGCAGCGCGCGGTCGACCGGCTGGCGAGGGGGCGCACGACGCTGATCGTGGCGCACCGGCTGGCCACGGTGAAGAAGGCCGACCGCATTCTCGTCTTCGATGGCGGGCGGATCGTGGCGCAGGGCAGCCATGACGATCTCGTGGCCGAGGACGGGCTTTATGCCCGGCTGGCGCGGCTGCAATTCACCGACGGGATGGTTCAGGCGGCGGAGTAGCCGCGCCGGCCGGGAAAATCCTTGCGCCGGGCGGAGCTTTCGCGGCGTCATGCTTGCGTGACGCGAAGGTCAGGCCCGATGCTCGTGTCAGGGATGGAGCCGCTTGGCGGCGGAAGATCGAAACCGACAGGGGAGGAACGGGAATGGGCTTTGCGGGCATGGTCGATCGCGCGGCGATCGAGGCCGAGGGCAATTGGGAGGCGCAGGGCCAGCCCCAGACGACCCATGGCCTGCTGGAGCGCACGGCGAAGGCCTTTCCAGAGCGCGCCGCGCTGAGCTTTCAGCTCTTGTCCGATCCCAAGGCCCCCGCCGAAACGCTCAGCTGGAGCGAGCTGCACGCGAAATCGGCGCAGACCGCGAACCTGCTGCGCGAGCTGGGCGTGGGCGAAACCGACGTGGTGGCGTTTTTGCTGCCGAACTGCTCCGAGGTGATCCTGAGCTATCTCGGCGGCCAGATCGCAGGCGTGGTCAACCCGATCAACCCGCTGCTGGATGCGGGCCAGATCGGCGCGATCCTGCGCCAGACCGGCGCCAAGGTGCTGATCACGCTCAAGGCGTTTCCCAAGACCGACGTGGCGCAGAAGGCTGCCGAGGCGGTGGCGCTCGCCCCCAATGTCGAAACGGTGCTCGAGGTCGACCTGCACCGCTACCTCACCGGCGTCAAAAGGCTGATCGTGCCGCTGATCCGGCCCAAGGTCGAGGTTCGCCACAAGGCCCGCGTGCTCGATTTCAACCGCGAGATCGCCAAGCGCCCGACCACGCTGGCCTTTGCCGACAGCCCCGGCGACCGCGTCGCAGCGCAATTTCACACCGGCGGCACCACCGGCATGCCCAAGGTGGCGCAGCACCGCTATTCGGGCATCGTCTACAATGGCTGGCTCGGCGCGCGGCTGATGTTCACGGACCGCGACAACATCATCTGCCCGCTGCCGATGTTCCACGTCTTTGCCGCCATCGTCATCATGGGCTCGTCCCTGGCGTCGGGCGCGCATGTGATTCTGCCGACGCCCGCCGGCTATCGCGGCGACGGGGTGTTCGACAATTTCTGGAAGCTGGTGGAGCGCTGGAACGTCACCTTCATGATCACGGTGCCGACCGCGATCTCGGCGCTGATGCAGCGCCCGGTCAATGCCGACATCTCGTCTCTCAGCCTTGCCTTCTCGGGCTCGGCGCCGCTGCCCGTGGAGCTGTACAAGCGCTTCGAGGAGGCGGCGGGCGTCACCATCTGCGAAGGCTACGGCCTGACCGAGGCGACCTGCCTGGTGTCGATCAACCCGCCCGAGGGCGAGAAGAAGGTGGGCTCGGTCGGCGTGCCGTTTCCCTATACGCAGGTGCGGATCATCCACCCCGACACCGGCGAGGATTGCGCCCCCGACACGGTGGGCGAGATCTGCGTGTCGAGCCCCGGCGTGTCGCGCGGGCAGACCTATACCGACACGGCCAAGAATGACGGGCTCTACTGGCCCGGCCCCGAGGATGAACGGCAGTTCCTGCGCACCGGCGATCTGGGCCGGATCGACGCGGATGGCTATGTCTGGATCACCGGGCGGGCCAAGGACCTGATCATCCGCGGCGGCCACAACATCGACCCCGCCGAAATCGAGGAGGCGCTGGCCGCGCATCCCGCCATCGCCTTTGCCGGCGCCATCGGTCAGCCCGATGCCCATGCGGGCGAGGTGCCTTGCGTCTATGTCGAGCTGGTCGAGGGGGCCGAGACGACCCGCGAGGCGCTGCTCGACTTCGCGCGCGACCACGTGCCCGAGCGCGCGGCGCGGCCGCGCCATCTCGAGATCCTGCCCGAGCTGCCGAAGACGGCGGTGGGCAAGATCTTCAAGCCGGCGCTGCGCAAGCTGGCGATCGCGCGCATCTATGACGAGGCGCTGGCGACGGCGGGGGTGGGGGCCGAGGTGGCCGAGGTGGTCGAGGACAGCCGCCGCGGACTGGTCGCCAAGATCCGTCGCACCGGCACCGCGACCGAGACCGATGTCGCCCGTGCGCTGAACGCCTTTACCCGGCCATGGGACTGGATCGGCGATTCCGAAGGCGCCTGAGAGGCAGGACGGTCCTGTCACCCTTCAGGGACCGCGCATGGCCGGTGCACGGCATCGGCCATGCGCGGTCCGGCCGCACGGTGCGGCGCGCCACCGCAAGCGCCGCGCGCCCGAACAGCAGGTCGGCGCGCGTCATCCCGCGAAAGCGGTCATGCAAGGCCGGATCCCTGCGGTTTGCGGTGATTGAAAGGGGTAAGATGGTGCTGCAGGAGAGGATTGAACTCTCGACCTCACCCTTACCAAGGGTGTGCTCTACCACTGAGCTACTGCAGCATCTCGTCTGGGCGGGCTTTTACCTGCCATGGCGGCGAGCGCAAGAGCTTTTTGCCGAGGTTGACGCTGCGGCGGGCAATCTCGGTGCGAAGACGCGTGTCCGGGGCGCGGGCCGGGCAAGGAACTGGACGGATCGGGGGGAGGACGCTATCTGCGAACCTCATGAAAACACCCCGTCAGGAGCCGCCCCGCGCGGCCGATCGCAACGACCGGCTCAAGGCCGCTCTCAAGGCCAACATCGCCCGCCGCAAGGCGCAGGCGCAGGCGCAGGCGCGCGCCGCCGACCCGCGGCCCGACGACGAACAAGAGAAAGAGTAGCAGGCATGGATTCGATCATCGTACGTGGCGGCGCCGAGCTGCGCGGACAGATTCCGATCGCGGGCGCCAAGAACGCCTGCCTCGCGCTGATGCCGGCCACGCTGCTGTCGGAGGAGCCGCTGACGCTCACCAACGCGCCGCGGCTGTCGGACATCCGCACCATGACGCAGCTTCTGGAATCGCTCGGGGCCGAGGTCTCGTCGATGCAGGGCGGCAAGGTGATCGCCATGTCGACCCATGACCTCGCCTCGACCCGCGCCGATTACGAGATCGTCCGCAAGATGCGCGCCTCCAACCTCGTGCTCGGCCCGCTGCTGGCGCGCGCCCACGAGGCGGAGGTGTCGCTGCCCGGCGGCTGCGCCATCGGCGCGCGCCCCATGGACATCCATATCGAGGCGCTGACCGCGCTGGGCGCCGAGATCGAGCTGCGCGACGGCTACCTGCACGCGGTGGCGCGCGGCGGGCTCAGGGGCGGACGCGTGGCGCTGCGCTTTGCCTCGGTGGGCGCGACCGAGAACGTGCTGATGGCCGCGACGCTGGCCAAGGGCAGCACGGTGATCGAGAACGCCGCGCGCGAGCCCGAGATCGTCGATCTCGCCCGCTGCCTGCGGGCGATGGGCGCGCAGATCGAGGGCGAGGGGACATCGACCATCGAGGTGCAAGGCGTGGACCGGCTCGGGGCGGCGACGCACCGCGTCGTCACCGACCGGATCGAGCTTGGCACCTACATGCTCGCCCCCGCCTTCACCGGCGGCGAGGTGGAGTGCCTGGGCGGCAAGCTGGAGCTGGTCGGCGCCTTCGTCGAAAAGCTGGATGCGGCGGGCATCGACGTGAGCGAGACCGAGGCCGGTCTGAAGGTCAAGCTGCGCGGCGAGCGGCCGCGCGCCATCGACGTGACGACCGAGCCGTTCCCCGGCTTTCCCACCGATCTTCAGGCGCAGATGATGGCGATGCTGTGCACCGCGCAGGGCACCTCGCGGCTGGAGGAGAAGATCTTCGAGAATCGCTTCATGCACGCGCCCGAGCTGGTGCGCATGGGGGCGCGGATCGAGGTGCAGGGCGGCCATGCCACGGTCACCGGCGTCGACAAGCTCAAGGGCGCGCAGGTGATGGCGACCGACCTGCGGGCTTCCGTGTCGCTGATCCTCGCCGGTCTCGCGGCCGAGGGCGAGACGGTGGTGAACCGGGTCTATCATCTCGACCGCGGTTACGAGCATGTCGAGGACAAGCTCGGCGCGGTCGGCGCAAAGATCGAGAGGGTGACGGCATGAGCGAGACGCGCGACGCGACATTCGAGGAGGGCGTGCAGCGCCCGCTGCGGCTCAAGGCGCTCGATGGTGACGACGTGCAGGTGATCTCGGCGCTGGTGCAGGATTCGGTCCTGCCCGCCTCCGAGATGACCTGGAAGAAAAGCGACCGGCGTTTCGCGATGCTGCTCAACCGCTTTCGCTGGGAAGACCCTGCCACCACGCGCGAAGCCGAACGCGTGCAGGCGGTGCTGTGCATCGAGAACGTGATGGCGGTGCGCAGCCAGGGGCTCGATCCGCGCGAGCGTGACACCGTGTTGTCGGTCCTCGCGATGGTCTTTTCGCCCGGCGAGGACGGGGCCGGGACGCTGCGGCTCATTCTTGCCGGGGATGGCGAGATCGAGATCGAGATCGAGGCGCTGGAAGTGATCCTGCGCGACGTGACGCGGCCTTACGGTGCGCCGTCGGGCAAGGCGCCGAAGCACCCCGAATGACGATCCGCCCGCTCGGTCCCGATGATCTCGCCGCCTGGCGCGCGATCCGGGCCGAGGGGCTCGGGCTGTTTCCCGAGGCCTATCTGACCACGCTCGAAGAGGAGCTGCGTCAGAGCGATGCCGAGGTCGCGCAGAGGCTGGAGCAGCGGCTGCTTCTGGGGGCGTTCGATGCGGATCGGCTGGTCGGGACCGCCGGGCTCGATCCGGTCGGGCAACAGGCCGCGGTGGCGCACCGCGTCGCGCTCACCGCGTTCTATGTCAGCCCCGATCACCACGGCACCGGCACCGCCGCGCGGCTGATGCGCGCCGCGATCGCGAAGGCCACGCAGGCGGGTTTCCTGCAGGCCGAACTCTACGTCGCCGCCGACAACCCGCGCGCCATCCGTTTCTATGAACGCGAAGGCTTCGTGCGTCATGGCGTGTCGCCGCGCGCGGCGCGGGTGGCGGGGCGTTTCATGGATGACCTGTTCTACGTGCGGCAACTGGACGGTTGAGCAGGGGGGCGGGCAGGGCTATGCCCATGAGCCGAAGGAGACCGCCATGCCGCACCGCCTGTCCAGCACCGAGTCCGATTTCGAGGCCCGCTTTTCCGCGCTTTTGACCATGAAGCGCGAGGACAGCCCCGACGTGGACGACACCGTGGCCGCGATCATCGCCGATGTGCGCGCGCGCGGCGATCTCGCGCTGGCCGATTACACCGCGCGCTTCGACCGGCTGCAACTGCCGCCCGAGCGGCTGCGTTTTTCGCCCGAGGAGATCGAGGCCGAATGCGCCAAGGTCTCGGAAGAGGACCGCGCCGCGCTGGAGCTGGCCGCCGCGCGCATCCGCGCCTACCACGCGCGCCAGCTGCCCCGAGACGAGAGCTGGACCGACGAGACCGGCGCGATGCTCGGCTGGCGCTGGACACCGGTCTCGGCGGCGGGGCTCTACGTGCCCGGCGGGCTCGCCTCCTATCCCTCGTCGGTGCTGATGAACGCGGTCCCCGCCAAGGTCGCCGGGGTCGAGCGGCTCGCCGTGGTGGTGCCGACGCCGGACGGGATCGCCAACCCGCTGGTGCTGATGGCCTGCCGCATCGCGGGTGTGGACGAGATCTACCGCGTGGGCGGCGCACAGGCGATCGCGGCGCTGGCCTATGGCACCGAGACCATCGCGCCGGTGGACAAGATCACCGGGCCGGGCAACGCCTTCGTCGCCGCGGCCAAGCGCCGGGTCTTCGGTCGGGTCGGGATCGACATGATCGCCGGGCCGTCGGAAATTCTCGTGATCGCGGATGCCGACAACGATCCCGACTGGATCGCGCTCGACCTGATGAGCCAGGCCGAGCATGACGAAAGCGCGCAGTCGATCCTGATCACCGACGATGCCGCCTTTGGCGAGAGGGTCGCCGCCGCCGTCGAGGCGCGGCTGCAGACGCTGGAACGGCGCGCCATCGCCGGGGCGAGCTGGCGCGATTTCGGCGCCATCGTCACGGTGCGCGACATGGACGAAGCCGCCCGGCTGGCCGACCGGATCGCGCCCGAGCATCTCGAGCTGTGCGTGGCCGATCCCGAGGCGCTCTCTGCCAAGATCACCCATGCGGGCGCCATTTTCCTCGGGCACTGGACGCCGGAGGCGATCGGCGACTACATTTCGGGACCGAACCACGTCCTGCCCACGGCACGTTCGGCGCGGTTCTCCTCTGGGCTGTCGGTGATGGATTTCGTGAAACGCACCACTCTCGCCAAGATGACCCCCGCCTCGCTGGCCGCGATCGGCCCGGCGGGCGCGCGGCTGGCCCGGGCCGAGAGCCTCGAGGCGCACGGGCTGTCGCTGACGGCGCGGCTCGAAAAGCTGAACCGGGGCGAGCCGTGACCCGCATCGCCGAGATCCGGCTCGACGATGCGGGCCAGCCCGCGCCGACGCCCGAGATCGAGCAGGAGCGCCGGGTCGCCGTGTTCGATCTGCTGGAGGACAACAGCTTCTGCCTGCCGGGGCGCGAGGCGGGGCCCTATCACCTCGGTCTCGCGATCCGCGAAAAGCGGCTGGTCTTCGACGTGGCGAGCACCACGGGCGAACCGGCGGCGGAGTTCCATCTGTCGCTCGGGCCGTTCCGGCAGGTGGTGAAGGATTATTTCCAGATCTGCGAAAGTTATTACGACGCGGTCAAGACCATGCCGCCGAGCCAGATCGAAACCATCGACATGGCGCGGCGCGGCATCCACAACGAAGGCGCGCGGGTGCTGCAGGAGCGGCTCGAAGGCAAGGCCGAGGTCGATGTCGACACCGCCCGGCGGCTCTTCACCCTCATCTGCGTGCTGCATTTCGGGGCCTGAGATGGAGCTGGCCGCAACATCGCAGCCGCTCCCGCAATCGGTCCTGTTCTGCTGCGACCACAACGCCGTCCGCTCGCCCATGGCCGAGGGGATCATGAAGAAGTTCTACGGCACCGACTGCTACATCCAGTCGGTCGGCGTGAAGAACGATCTCGAGATCGACGGCTTCGCCATCGCGGTCTGCGCGGAAATCGGCGTGGAGCTGCACCGGCACCGTTCGCGCAGCTTCGACGAGATGCATGACTGGGGGGATGATCTGTCCTCCTTCGACCTGGTGCTGGCGCTGTCGCCCGCCAGCCAGCGCCGCGCGCTCGACCTGACGAGCGTCTATCACCTCGATGTGGAGTACTGGCCGGTGCTCGATCCGACCGGGCTGGGGGAGGGGCGCGAGGACCGGCTGCGCAGCTACCGCCAGACCCGCGACATGATCATCGAGCGGCTGATCGGCCGTTGGGGCCCGCCGCGCGGCTGAACCTGCGGTTCGTTCGCAGGTGCTTCGGGCACGGCGCAGACGAAAAAGGCCGCCCCGAGGGGCGGCCTTCTCGTTCAGGTCGGGACGGAGCTTACTGCTCGACTTCCTGCATCGATTCGAGCTCTTCCTCGGTAGCTTCGATGAAGACGCGCACTTCACCGGCGTCCGAGCGCAGAACGCTCATCTGGTCGAAGGGGATCGCGACCGGCTTTTCGCCGATGCCGAGGAAGCCGCCGACTTCGACGATCACTTCCTGGATCTGGCCGTTGTCGTCGACCATGATCTCGCCGATGTCGCCGATCCGCTCGTCATTGATGCCATAGACGGTCGAACCCTCGATGTCGGTCAGGGCGATCTCGTTGGCCGGGATCATCGCGAAGCCTTCACGCTCGACGGTCGGGCCGGCGCTTTCGATCATGGCTTCGTCGGCCATCTCGGCGGTTTCGGCCTCGACGTTCTCGATCTCGGCTTCGGCCTCTTCGACGGCGTTCTCGGTCGCGACCTCGGCTTCGGCGACTTCGCCTTCGATCTCGGCCTCGGCTTCGGCCATCTCGGATTCGACCTCTTCGACGGCGCCCTCGACGGCGGCTTCACCCTCGGCCATCTCGGATTCGATCTCGGCTTCCATCGCCTCGTCGGTGTCGATGGCGGCTTCGCTTTCCATCTCGGCTTCGGCTTCGGTGTTGTCCATCGCCGGGGCGGCTTCGCCTTCGCCCGCCTCGTTGAAGGTCACCACCGGCTCGCCGGTCTGCACCATTTCGATCTGCGGCTCACCGGCCTGGGTGAACTCGATCACCGGCTCGGCGCTCTCAAAACGGATGTTCGGCTGGGCGCGCTGGACCGAGACATTGGCGTTCTGGCCGTCGCGGGTCTCTTCGTAGGTCACGGTCGGTTCGACCGTGGTGAGCTGCACCTCGGCGTCTTCGACGGTGCGCGGCTCGCCCACCGCTTCGCCGGTGGCATAGGTTTCGCCGGTGGCGCGGTCGGTCACCTGCACGCCGCCCTCGGAGCCTTCGGGCGCCCGCTGCAGCTCAAGATCCACCTTGGGACGCGACTGGGTCACCGACACGATCGGATCGGCCTGGCGCACTTCGACCTGCGGCTGGGTGTTGGCCACGTCGACGCCCGGCTCGGGCATGGTGATGATGATCTCGGGCGCCGGTTGCTCGATGCGGATCGTCGGCTGCGGCATGTCCATGGAAATGGTCGCCGGGGCCTGACGGATCACGATCTCGGCCTGGCCTTCGTTCACGGTCACGTCAGGCTGCGCGTTGGAAACCATCACGTCGGTCTGGCCGCTTTCGACGGCGACCGTCGGCTTTTCCTGCTCGAGGAACACCATGCCCTCGATCACCACCTCGTCCTCGAGCCGCACGGTCGCGGTCTCGGTCTCCGCCAGCTCGGCCTCTGCCTCGGCATCGGCTTCGGCGGTTTCGCCGTCCACCGCGACGAGCTTTTCCAGCTCGACGAAGACGACGGCGCATTCCGCGTCGTTTTCGGCTGCGACCAGGGTGTTGATCTCGTCGGCGTTCATGCCGGCCTCGGCGGGCACGCCGTCGGCCATCTGCTCGGTGAGCAGCAGTTCGAGGTCGGAGCAGGTGGCATCGGTCGTCTGCGCCTGGGCGCCCGCTGCCAGCGGCAGGGTCAGCGCCGTGGAAAGCAGCAGCTGTTTCATCCGCATGGTCATGGAATGTCTCCCGTGGTTGTGCTTCGCTTTGGCCACACAACGGCGTGCCCGCCGGGTCGTTCCCCTGCTTCGGCACGAAATTTTGATTGCGCCCGCCGCCATCCCGCGAGAAGATCGGGCCAAAGCCGCACGGCCAAGGCCGGATCGCGGCTTGTTTGCACTTGAAACTCGGGGCCTGAAAGCGCATCTACTCCGCATGGCCCGCGAGTTTCGCGGGTACCACTGGACGGAGAGACCATGGCCAAGGAAGAACTGCTCGAATTTCCCGGTGTCGTGAAGGAACTCCTGCCGAATGCGACGTTCAGGGTCGAGCTGGAAAACGGCCATGAGATCATCGCGCACACGGCGGGCAAACTTCGCAAGAACCGGATCCGCGTCCTCGCCGGCGACAAGGTGCAGGTCGAGATGACGCCCTATGATCTGACCAAGGGTCGGATCAACTACCGCTTCCGCTGATTCCAGCGATGAGCGCGCTGCCGCCCGAGACCGGGCTGAGGCTGATCCTCGGCTCGGCCTCGCCGCGCCGCCGCGACCTGTTGGCGCAGATCGGCCTCGTGCCCTCCGACACCCGCCCCCCCGACATCGACGAGACGCCCGCCCGCGGAGAGCTGCCGCGCGCCTATGCGCGCCGCATCGCCGACCAGAAGGCGCGCGCCGTGCCGCTGGACGAGGGCGAGGTGCTGCTTTGCGCCGACACCACTGTCGCGCTTGGGCGCCGCATCATGGGCAAGCCCGTGGACGCCGCCGAGGCCGCGCGGTTCCTGCATCTGCTGTCGGGGCGGCGTCACACCGTCATCACCGCCGTCGCGGTGCGGCGGGGCGACCGGATCTGGGCCCGCGAGGTCGAAACGGCGGTCAGGATGAAGCGGCTGTCGAACCCCGAGGTCAACGCCTATCTCGCCACAGGCGATTGGCAGGGCAAGGCCGGGGGATACGCCATCCAGGGGCCTGCCGGGGCTTTCATCCCATGGATCAACGGCTCGTTCACCGGTGTCGTCGGCCTGCCTTTGTCGGAGACCGCCGGGCTGCTGACGGCGGCCGGATATCCCGTGCATGGAGAAATGCAATGAAGGGACGCCGCATCGTCCTCGACCACATCGGCCACCGCGAGGCCGCCGCGCTCATGGTCGACGGACAGCTCGATGACCTGCTGATCGAGGAGGGTGACGCGCCGCGTCCTGGCGCGATCTACCGCGCGATCTGCGACCGGCCCCTGAAGGGGCAGGGCGGCATGATGGTGCGCCTGCCCGAAGGCGGTACCGGGTTCTTGCGTCAGGGCAAGGGGCTGCGCCCCGGACAGCCGCTGCTGACGCAGGTCACCGGCATCGCCGAGGACGGCAAGGCCGTGCCGCTGACCGACCGGGTGCTGTTCAAGAGCCGCTACGCCATCGTCACGCCGGGCGCGCCGGGGCTCAACGTGTCACGCCGCATCGCCGAGGAAGAGGAGCGCGCCCGCCTGCGCATTCTCGCCGAGGAGGGCATGGAGGGCGCGCCCGAGGGATTCGGCCTGATCCTGCGCTCGGTCTGCGAGGGCGCCTCCGAGGACGACATCGTCGAGGACATCGCCGCGATGCGGGCGCTGGCCGAGGCGGTGCACGAGGATGCCGATGGCACGGAGCCCGAGGCGTTGACCGAAGGCGACGGGCCGCATCTTCTGGCATGGCGCGACTGGAGCGCCGATGACGTCGTGACCGAACCCGGCGGTTTCGAGCGCGAGGGCGTGCTCGACCAGGTCGAAGCGCTCAAGAGCGCGCGCGTCGCGACCGGCGAAGGGTCGATCTTTGTCGAACCCACCCGTGCGCTGGTCGCCATCGACGTCAACACCGGCGGCGACACCACGCCCGCCGCCGCGCTCAAGGCCAATCTCGCCGCCGCCCGCGCGCTGCCGCGTGCGCTGCGCCTGCGGGGCCTGGGCGGGCAGGTCGTGGTCGATTTCGCGCCGATGTCCAAGGCGCATCGCAAGCAATTGGAGCAATCCCTGCGCGCCTCGTTCCGCAACGATCCGGTCGAGACCTCGCTCGTCGGCTGGAGCCAGATGGGGCTGTTCGAGCTGCAGCGCAAGCGCGAGCGCCCCGGTCTTGTGCGGCTTCTGGGGCGGCTGTGATGGCCTGCCCGATCTGCGGCAAGGAGACGGTGCAGGCCTATCGCCCGTTCTGTTCCAAGCGCTGCGCCGATGTCGATCTCGCGCGCTGGCTGGGCGGCGGCTATGCCGTGCCGTCGCAGGACCCCGACGATGCCGAAGAGGCGCGCGAAGCGGCCGCGAAGGCGGCCGAAAAGGGGGTGCCCCGGCGGCATTGAGGCAGGTTGGATTTTTCCTGCGAAATCCTCTGGACACCCCCCCGCGCCTCGCCTAGAAGGCCCACACCCGATGAGGGCGACGCCTTCATCCCCGTGCCCGGGTAGCTCAGGGGTAGAGCAGTGGATTGAAAATCCTCGTGTCGGTGGTTCGATTCCGCCCCCGGGCACCATTAGATTCCATGCGTTCAAACCGTGACAGCGAAGACGTCTTGTGGACGCGCCGCGATGCTACCGATGGGGTCCGCTGACACTTGTGTTTGCAGCTCGGCGAGCATTCTTGATGTGGGGTCCGATGCCGTCTGGCGGGTAAGCTCAAGCCAAGATCGGTCTCGTAAAGTGTTTGGCTGAGCGAATATCCGTCGTAGGGTCAACCGCATGAACGATTCTGCGATCTTTGACGAGATGTGGGGCCACGGCGAGACCCCGCGCGCGCCATATGCCGACATCGACGGCTGGTTCAACCAAGAAGACCCGGCGCGGCTGCGCCGCAAGGCGCGCGAGGCCGAGGCGCTGTTCCGGCTGACCGGCATCACCTTCAACGTCTATGGCGACAAGGCCGCGGGCGAGCGGCTGATCCCCTTCGACATCGTGCCGCGGGTGATCGCCGGGCGTGAATGGGAACGGCTCTCACGCGGCATCGAGCAGCGGGTCCGGGCGATCAACGCCTTTTTGCACGACATCTACCACCGGCAGGAGATCCTGCGCGCGGGCCGCGTGCCTGTCGAGGCGATCGCCCGCAACGCCGCCTTCCTGCCCGAGATGATCGGCGTCGACCCGCCCGGTGGCGTCTATACCCACATCGTGGGCACCGACCTCGTGCGCACCGGCGAGGACGAGTTCTACGTGCTCGAGGACAATGCCCGCACGCCCTCGGGCGTGAGCTACATGCTCGAGAACCGCGAGACCATGCTCGCCATGTTCCCCGAGCTCTTCATGAAGACCCGGGTGCGGCAGGTGTCGTCCTACCCAGCGATGCTGCACCGCTCGCTCTGCGCCTCGGCGCCGACCCATGCCAACGGCAAGCCGGTGGTCGCGGTGCTGACGCCGGGCAGCTACAACTCGGCCTATTACGAGCACAGCTTTCTCGCTGACAAGATGGGGGTGCAGCTCGTCGAAGGCCACGACCTGCGCGTGGTGGACGGGCGCGTGGCCATGCGAACGACGCAGGGCTACCAGCCGATCGACGTGCTCTACCGCCGGGTCGACGACGACTGGATCGACCCGCTCAACTTCAACCCCGACAGCGCGCTCGGCGTACCCGGGATCATGGATGTCTACCGCGCCGGCGGGCTGACCTTGGCCAACGCCCCCGGCACCGGCATCGCCGACGACAAGGCGATCTATTCCTACATGCCCGAGATCGTCGAGTTCTATACCGGCGAGAAGGCGATCCTGAAGAACGTTCCTACATGGCGCTGCGCCGAGCGCGAGGCGCTGGCCTACGTTCTCGACAACCTGCCCGAGCTGGTGGTCAAGGAGGTGCACGGCTCGGGCGGCTACGGCATGCTGATCGGGCCAACCGCCTCCAAGAAGGAACTCGCCGCCTTCCGCCAGAAGCTCAAGGCGCGGCCCGGCAATTACATCGCCCAGCCGACGCTGTCGCTCTCGACCGTGCCGATCTTCACCCGCGCCGGTCTCGCGCCGCGCCATGTCGACCTGAGGCCCTTCGTGCTGGTTTCGCCCGAGGGGGTGACGATCACCCCGGGCGGGCTGACACGGGTGGCGCTGAAGAAGGGGTCTTTGGTGGTCAATTCCAGCCAGGGCGGCGGCACCAAGGACACCTGGGTGCTCGAGGAATGACGACGCTGGGCAAGACCGCGGGCGGGCTCTACTGGATGTTCCGCTACCTCGAGCGTTCGGAGAACACCGCGCGGATGGTGGATGTGGGCCAGCGCATCGCGCTGACCCGCTCGTCGGATGACGACGAATGGGCCAGCGTGCTGCAGGCCGCCGGCACCTATGAGGGCTACCTCGCCAAGCACGGCGAGGTCACCCGCGACCACGCGATCGACTGGATGCTGCGCGACGCCGACAACCCTTCCTCGGTGCTGTCGGTGGTTTCGACCGCGCGCGACAACGCGCGGGTGGTGCGCACCGCGCTGACCCGCGAGGTCTGGGAGGCGGTGAACGAGGCCTACATCACGCTGAAGGGGGCCATGGCGCGGCGGATCGGCGACCGCGAACTGCAGGACGTGCTGCGACTGGTGCGCCAGCGCGCCGCCTTCGTCCGCGGCGCGACCCACGGCACCATGCTGCGCAACGACGTCTACGACTTCTGCCGGCTCGGTATGTTCACCGAGCGCGCCGACTGCACGGCGCGGATCCTCGACGTGAAGTATTTCGTGCTGCTGCCCGCGGCCGCGGCGGTGGGCTCGCGGCTCGACGACATTCAGTGGGAGACGATCCTGCGCTCGGTCTCGGGCGTCGGCGCCTACCGCATGCGCTTTGGCCAGCAGCTGCGCCCGCGCGAGGTTGCCGACTTTCTGATCCACGATCGCACCATGCCGCGCAGCCTTGCCTTCTGCGCCCGCAAGCTGCGCGAGAACCTCGACTATCTCGCCGAGGATTACGGCGCGCGGATGCATTCGCACGAGGTGGTCGCCGACATGAATGACAAGAAGCTGGCGCAGCCGATCGACGAGATCTTCCAGTCCGGGCTGCACGAGTTCCTGGTCGATTTCCAAGGATGCATCGCATCGCTCAGCAGCCAGATCGAGATCGACTACAGGTTCTACCGCTGATGCCCGCGATCGCCGACATGCCGAGAGGAGCCAAGGGATGCGCCTGAGCATTTCCCACCGCACCGTCTACAGCTACGACGCGCCGGTCGAATACGCGCTGCAACAGCTGCGGCTGACGCCGAAATCCACCGGCGGTCAGAGGGTGCTGAACTGGCACACCAGCGTCACCGGCGGCCGGCGCGAGGTGAGCTTCGAGGATCACCACGCCAACACGGTGGAGCTGGTCTCGGTCGAGCCCGGCGCCACCGAGATCGCGATCCTGTCCAAGGGCGAGCTGGAAATCGAGAACCGCCACGGCGTGCACGGGCCGCATGCGGGCTTCATGCCGTTGTGGCTGTTCGAAAGGCCGACCAGGCTGACGAAATGCGGTGCGCGCTGCCGCAGGTTGGCGCATGGCATCGACGAGAAGCTTTCGCCGCTCGACCGGCTGCACGCGCTCTCTGCCGCCATCTCCGAGGCGGTCACCTATCGCACCGGCAGTTCCGAGGTCGGCACCACCGCCGAGGACGCGCTCGAGATTGGGGCCGGGGTCTGCCAGGACCACGCGCATGTCTTCATCGCCTGCGCCCGCGCGATGGGCATTCCGGCGCGCTATGTGTCCGGCTATTTGATGATGAACGACCGGGTGGCGCAGGAGGCGACCCATGCCTGGGCCGAGGCCTGCGTCCCGGATCTCGGCTGGGTCGGATTCGACGTCTCGAACGGCATCTCGCCGGATGAACGTTACGTCCGGATCGCGACGGGGCTGGACTATGCCGAAGCCGCACCGATAAATGGCTTTCGCCTCGGTGCCGCGCGTGAGGATCTCTCGGTGGCGGTCGAGGTGCGCCAGGACTGATTGGATCCGTCATGACCTATTGCGTCGGCCTCCGTCTCGATCGCGGCTTGGTCTTCATGTCCGACACCCGCACCAATGCCGGCGTCGACAACGTCGCGAGCTGTCGCAAGATGTTCAGCTGGGCCGATGACGACTCCGTGGTGACATTGCTCACGGCGGGCAACCTCGCGACCACCCAGGCGGTAGTCAGCCTGATCGACGAGCGGTTGAAATCGCCCGGCGACCGCAGCCCGTCCATCCTCGGGCAGCCCTCCATGTTCGCGGTGGCGCGGATGGTCGGCGACCTGCTCAAGCAGGAGATCGCGCGCGCCGGCAGCGGCCAGATGAGCGCCGACGCGGGCACCTTTGCCGCGACGCTGATCCTGGGCGGGCAGGTGCGCGGCAGCGCGCCGCGGCTGTTCCTGATCTATCCCGAGGGCAACTTCATCGAGGCGGGCGACGACATGCCCTGGTTCCAGAGCGGCGAGACCAAATATGGCCGCCCGATCCTGGTGCGCGCCTTCGATCCCGCCATGAACTTCGAGGCCGCGGCCAAGCTTCTGATGGTGAGCTACGATTCCACCATCAAAGCCAACCTTTCGGTGGGCCTGCCGCTGGATCTGCAGATCTATGAAACGGACAGCCTGCAGACCGGCAGGACCCTGCGGATTGAGGCAGACGACCCGCAATACCGCGCGATTTCGGATGGCTGGAGCGACGCGTTGCGTAGCGCCTTCGACGCGCTGCCACAGGTCCGCCTCTGAAACGCGACCCACTAAACGTTTTGGATGGGTGGAAGGTTGTCGATGGCGTCCCTTCAAGCGCGAGGGGAGGACGGAGCGCGGCACGGGCTTCGTGACAGGCAAATCATCTTCCATGACCTGACCTGGTGCTGTGGACGGCCTCTGCACCACCGTGGTGTGCGATGATTTGGCCGTTGAGCCAAGTGTGGACGGCCTCTGCGGTGCAAGGGATTTCAATGGCAATGCGCACCAGTCGGGTGCATCCATGTGTTCGGCCTGTTTGCGCAGGTTGAATAGCCCCGCGTTTTTGAATAGCCCCGCGTTTCTTAGACGCCTTCGTGCCTCAGTTTCTGCTGCCGCTCGAACTCGAGGGGCGACAGCATTCCGTTTCGCGCGTGCTTGCGCTTCGGGTTGTAGAACATCTCGATGTAGTCGAACACATCCCGTCGGGCTTCCTCGCGCGTGCGATAGCTCCGGCGCCTGATCCGTTCGCGCTTGAGCAGGTTGAAGAAGCTCTCAGCGACGGCATTGTCATGGCAGTTGCCTCGCCGGCTCATGGAGTGCTCGAGATCGTGGGCCTTCAGGAAAGCGGCTCAGTCCATGCTGGTGAACTGGCTACCTTGATCCGAGTGGATCAGCACTTTGGCCTTCGGCTTCCGGCGCCAGACAGCCATCAGCAATGCTTGCAAGACGACGTCGGTCGTTTGGCGGTTCTGCATCGACCAGCCGACCACGCGGCGTGAAAAGAGATCGATGACGACGGTCAGGTAGGCGAAGCCTTCCTGCGTCCGGATATAGGTGATGTCGGTCACCCAAACCCGGTCTGGAGCTTCCACGTCGAACTGTCGATTCAGGGTGTTGTCGACGACGATCGACGGCTTGCCGCCATACTTGCTGGGGCGGCGCTTGTAGCCGATCTGCGCCTTGATGCCAGCCAGCTTGGTCAGGCGCGCAACACGGTTCAGGCAGACGTTTTCGCCCTGCTCGAGAAGATCGTCGTGCAGCTTCCGCTGCCCATAGACCTTGCCGCTTTCGACCCAGGCCTCCTGCAGCAACTCGGTCTGGCGGCGGTCTTCTTGGGCACGCTTGCTTAACGGCGCCTGCAGCCACGCATAGAAGCCGCTTGGCTGGATGCTCAGGCACCGGCACATCGCCCGGACGGAGAACTGCCCGCGATGCTCGGCCACGAACGCGTATCTCACTTTGCATCCCTGGCGAAATACGCGTCGCCATTGTCGCTCGGACCATTTATGGATGGCTCCCGCGTGGCAAGGGCTTTCATGGCGTTCCGGCGACTGGTCGGTTGCGGCCATTTATTCGGCGTCGGGATTGCAGCTCGAAGGCTGCGCGCCCTGATGAAACTCCGCGTCTCGCCTTGGGTCCCGATCAATGGCACGCGCTCGATGGCGCTCCGGTCCGAACTGGGTGTCCCGGCGATCTGTCCGTCAGTTGGCCATCATGCCACCTTGCACCTCACCATTTCGTCCGAGGCAAAAGGCCTCGTAGCTCTCAGGCTGCGCGCGCGGCCTCGTATTCCGTTCCGTTTCTCAAGAGCGCCCAGACGATCCGGGCCATGCGGTTGGCCAAGGCAATGGCGGCCTGCTTCGCGGTCTTCCGCTGTAGGATCCGCCACAACCAGTCCTCGCCGGGCTGCCCGCGCCGGCGGGAGGTGATGACACCCATGGCGCCGAGATACAGCAGACGGCGCAGGTAGCGGTTGCCCATCTTCGAAATGCGTCCTAGCCGTTCCTTGCCGCCGCTCGAATGCGGCTTTGGCGTCAGGCCAAGCCAGGCAGACAGATCGCGCGAGGTCCGGAAGCCCATCACATCCGGCAGGGTCGCCACCAGCGCGGTTGCGGTGATCAGGCCGACGCCGGGGATGGTCTGTAGTCTCTTGGCCGGCGCGCTGGCCTCAGCCTCCCGGCGGATCTCCCGGGTCAGCTCGCCGATCTTCTCCTGGGTCTGAAAGAACTGCTCGGCCAGCAGGCGGAGCGGTTGTCGCGCAGAAGCCGGAAGATCGGCGCGGTCTCCGGCCTCCAGCAGCCTGCCGATGTTGTGGACGCCCTTGGCCACGACGATGCCGAACTCGCCCAGATGGGCCCGGATGGCATTGGTGACCTGCGTGAGCTGACGGACCAGGAACTCGCGAGCTTTGTGGCAGAGCAGCAGCGCCTGCGTCTCCTCGCTTTTCACCGGAACGAAGCGCATCGAAGGACGTGTGACCGCCTCGCAGATCGCAACCGCGTCGGCCCGGTCCGTCTTGCCGCGCCGGACATACGGCTTGACGTAGGACGGTGGCATCAGGCGAACATCATGCCCGAACCGGCCAAGGGCGCGGGCCCAGTGATGGGACCCGGCGCAGGCTTCCATGCCGACGAGGCAGGGTGGCAGGTTCTGGAAAAACGCGAGCACTTGGCTGCGCCGCAACTGTCGCCTGAGAACGACCGCGCCCTCGGCATCGACGCCGTGAAGCTGGAAGACCGATTTGGCGAGATCGACACCGACCGTGATAGGCTGTTCCATGGATGGCTCCCTTCATGGGTTCAGCATGACAGCACCCAATGTGGCACATTGCGATGCCGGGAGCGGGAGCCATCCACTCCATCAATGGCGCCCCAATGGCGACCCTTTTTTAGGATGTCGCGCTCCTCCGAAACCCGCGCCAGCTCCTTCTTCAGGCGCCGAATCTCGGTGTCCTTCTCCACCTCGCCCGAAGAGTTCTTCGCGAACTTCTTCTTCCAAGCGTAGAGCGAATACGGGCGTAAGCGGCTCCTGCGCCCCACTCGGGATCAGCTTGACGGGTTGAAGTTCCAAGGGAGGAGCTCTTCGATCCGGCCTTGCGGATGGCCGGCGGCGATGGCTTCGAGTGTTGCCTTGAGGTAGGCGAACGGCTCGACGCCGTTGATCTTCGCGGTCTCGATAAGAGAGGCGATGCGGCCCCATGCCTTTCCACCTTCATCATGGCCGGCAAAGAGCGCGTTTTTTCTGTTCAGAGCAATCGGACGCATGAGGTTTTCGACGCAATTGGAGTCGATCTCGACGCGCCCGTCATGAAGGAAGGTCTGTAGCCCGTCCCAGTGGCGGTGGATGTAGGCGAGCTTCTCGCCAAGGCGCGATTTGGCGGAGATGCGCAAGCGCTGCTCTTGCAGCCATTCGCCAAAGGCGGCGACAAGCGGTGCTGTTCGCGCCTGCCGAGCCGAGAGCCGCAGCTCCGGCACCATGCCGCGGATGTCAGTTTCGATCTTGTAGAACTCGGCAATGCGGCGCAGCCCTTCGGCCGCGATCTCCGAGCCGTCGCGGTCGAACACTTCCTTCAGTTTGCGCCGGGCATGTGCCCAGCAATACGCCATGCGGATCGGCTCACCGCCCTTGCGGGAAGGGCGGGCCAGGCGGTTGTAGCCTGTGTATCCATCGACCTGCAGGATGCCGTCGAAGCCGGCCAGGAACGTCTCTGCATTCTCCCCGCCCCGGCCTGGGGCGTAGAAGTAGACCACGCCGGGTGGATCGTCGCCGCTCCAGGCGCGATCATCCCGGGCCAGGGCCCAAAGGAAGCCGGTCTTGGTTCGGCCGCGTCCGGGGTCAAGCACCGGTGCCGTGGTTTCGTCCATGAACAGCTTGGTCGAGGTCTTCAGGTGTTCTGCCAGCCGGTCCACCACCGGCCCCAGATTGAATGCCGCGACGCCGACCCAATCGGCCAAGGTGCTGCGATGGATGTCGATGCCGGAACGGGCGAGGATCTGGCTCTGGCGGTATAACGGGAGGTGGTCCGCGTATTTGCCGACCAGCACATGGGCGATGGCCCCCTCGGTCGGCAGGCCGCCCTCGATCAGGGCGGCGGGTGCCGAAGCCTGACGCACGCCATCGGTGCAGGCACGACAGGCGTATTTGGGGCGAACCGTGACGATCACCCGCAGTTGGGCGGGCACGATGTCCAGCCGCTCGGTGCGATCCTCGCCGATCTTGTGCATCTGCCCACAGCCGCAGGGACATTGCAGGCTGTCGGGCTCGATCACGCGCTCGATGCGAGGCAGGTCCCGGGGCAGGTTACCGCGATTGCGTTTGGCCGCACCTCGAGGCCGGGGATCGGAAGGCGCCTGCGCTTCCTTTTGCTCATTGGCTTCGGCGACCGCTGCCTCAAGATCCTCAAAGGCCAACTGTCGTTCATCTTCGCTGAGCTTCTCGGACCGCTTGCCATGGATGAGATGGTTGAACTCGGCCACCAGGTGCTCGAGGCGCTTGATGATCTCCCTGAGACCGGCCGTTTCGCTCTTGAGGCTTGCCGTTTCGTCCTTCAGCTCACCTCGCTCACGCAGCAGCGCGGCGACAGCTTCACGCTGGTCCTCGGGGATGGCCGACAGGTTTATTTCCATAGCGGAAGGCATGCTTAAAACATACTATAAGCCGCTGGAATTGCACCTTAATTCTTCTGCCGCATCACTCTGCGGCAGCGGGTCGGCGCGCCTCCAGTGCCCGGACCTTCCGCCAGTCCAAGCCGGAAAAAAGAGCCTCGAACTGCACCCGGTTCAACGTCATCACGCCGTCCCGAACCGCCGGCCAAGTGAAGGTGGTTTCCTCCAGCCGCTTGTAGGCCATCACCAGTCCGCTCCCGTCCCAGAACAGGATCTTCAATCGGTCGGCCCGCTTCGCCCGAAACACGAACACGGTGCCGGTGAACGGATCTTCCTTCAGGACCGACTGCACCAGCGCAGCCAAGCCGTCATGGCCCTTCCTGAAGTCCACAGGCTGCGTGGCCACCAGAATACGGACGGTATGGGATGGCATCATCGCGATGACGCCCCGAGCGCGTGGACGATCTCGGCAATGCGCTTCGCCCCGGTGTCGGCGGCGAGTTCGATCGTCACATCGCCGAAGACGAGGCGCAGCCTGTCGGCGGACTGACCCGAGGGCTGCGATGGCTGCGGCGGCCCCGCCTCGCACAGGACGAGCGGTGCGAAGGCCATCGGCTCATCCGGCATCTCGGCGGCGGGCAGGACAAGCTTCCCCTGCTTGGCCAGGCATCGCCATGCCGACAGTTGGTTCGGCTTCACCCCGTAACGCGCGGCGACAGCGTTCACTGTCGCGCCCGGCTCCAGCGTTTCCGCCACCGCCTGGGCCTTCACCGCATCCGGCCACCGCCGATGCCCACTCTCAAAGACCTCGACGCCGAGCGATCTGAGAAACGCAGTTGTAGCTCCCATTGCAAAACGCACTCCCACCTTGCGATGAGTATCACCTCGCAAGCCGGGCGAAGCGCTACAACGTGCCGCTCAAACACCGCTTACATACGGGCTGACCCCAAGCCGCTGCGACACCTCCCTGACCGGGTAGCCTCGCTCGGTGATCTGCGCGACCGCGTCCCGCTTGAACTCGTCGCTGAACTTGCTGCTGCTCATCATGGCCTCCTTGCCTCAAAATTAGCGAAGAAGGCGTCCACAAGACACGGGGCTATTCAATTCGAACTTTGTCTTCCCGCCTGTCGATCTCTGTCGCGGCACGAGGCCCAGCTAGGCCGCGAAGTTGCGCCCGGTGTCGAAGGTGTCGAGATCTGGCGCAAAGGCCGCGACGGCGCCCGCGGTCACCGGCCCGATCCCAGGAATGGTGCACAGCCGGCGCAACTTCTCATCGGTCTTCGTCGCCGCCTCCAGTTCGGCCGCGAGCCGCTCGATCACCTCCGTGAGGTTCGCGATCTGCTCAAGGTAGACCGTCCCCATCTTGCGGACCGGATCGGGCAGGTCCGTGGTCTCGTCGTCGAGGGCGTTCTCCAGCAGCTTCAGGCTCGCCGGTCCCTTGGGCGCCACGAGGCCGAACTCCGTCAAGTGCCCCCGCAACGCGTTGATCAACTGCGTGCGCTGCCGGACCAGACACTGGTGGGTGCGAAACGCGACCGCCCGAGCCTGCGTCTCTGCGCTTTTCACCGCCACAAACCGCATCGTCGGGCGCATGGCCGCCTCCGCGATGGCCTCTGCGTCAGCGCGATCGTTCTTCTGCCGCTTTACGAATGGCTTTACGTAAGCCGCCGGCACGATCCGAACCTCGTGGCCATGCGCTCGCGCGATCCGCCCCCAGTGATGCGAGGTCGCGCAGGCTTCCATCGCCACCATGCACACTGGCTGCTCGGCGAGCAGCGACGCCAGCCGCGTCCTCAACATGGCCCGGTTGGAGAGGACCGCCCCGTTTGACCCAACGGCGCAGGCTTGGCAGCTACCCTTCGCGAGGTCGATCGCCAGCATGCTGATCTTCGTCTTCGTCATCGGTGTACCCTCCACATGGTTCTATAGAACCGTCATGGCATACGAGACGCCGTCCGGCTCCAGGGGCATCCGCTGCATCAGTTCACTGGAACGGCCGTAACCGCGTAGCAAACAAGAGCTAGGCCAGCTCACCGTAGAAGATAGTTGACCCGCCCCACATACCTCTTAAGTTGATTTGCACTGCTATAATGTTGGGGGTGAAGCTAAAATGGCTAAACTATATGCACAATATAGTATAGATATAAATTTTCCTGATTTGAACTGGTATCAAGACTACTGGTGGGACAGTTATTTCTATAATGACTCATACGGCAGCCTCTATGGCTCAACCTACGAAGACCTTTACATAATAAACGGATTTGACGCTTATAACAATTTCGATTTTGGATTGGCTATAACTGGCCGAAATATTGGGGTTAACTATTATTCCGACATTATTGACGGTACAATAACTGGCATCGGAGAGTACTTTTGGGACGACGATGACATATGGTTTATACAAGGAATTTCACTCCCTGCGGTAGAAGTCTACCAAGCGTCACTGACAACAAGTAATGCTGATGATGTGAGGCTGTTGGCTTCCGCACTTTCAGGCAATGATCAATTCTATCTATCAGACTATGATGACGTTATGTCAGGCTTCGAAGGCAACGATATGCTGGACGGCGGCGGTGGTAACGATAAGCTGATTGGTGGAAGCGGCCGCGATGTCCTCGATGGTGGTAATGCGAACGACAGGCTGATTGGTGGTGGTGGGAACGACCGGCTTGAAGGCGGAGCCGGTAACGACAAGCTGAGTGGCGGAAGCGGCCGCGATGTCCTCGATGGCGGTAACGGGAACGATAGGCTGATTGGTGGTGGCGGAAACGACCGACTCGAAGGTGGGGCCGGTAACGATAAGATAAAAGGTGGCGGTGGGACCGATACGTTTATCTTCGACAAAGGCAGCGACAAGCTAGTGGGCGGCGGTGGCCGCGATACGGTCGAGTTCGACGGTGCGTTCGAGGACTACGGCGTGATCTTCGGCAAGAAGGTGATCGTGACATTTGAGGACAACCGCGACGTGCTCATTGGCATGGAGCGGCTCGAGTTTGACGATGTCACCTATGCGCGTCAGAGCGGCGAATGGGTTGAGGTCGGCTAACCCGTATAAAACATGCTGGGCGGAACGAGTGCGTTCCGCCCCGCCATACGATACGCGACTTGCCTGTCGTAGCTTCTATCAGGCGGGCCGTCCAATGACTGCTTCTAACATCTCTTCAGAGACCAGCGGGCTAGGGCGCATCAAGGTCTTCGCCCCGCATGAGATATAAGGTTGGTTGCCTCATCGGACTTGGCTGACTGCAACACCTCGATATACGAACTTACTTTTTCTAGGACTTCGCGTTCTTGCACCTCGCCACGTTCGGGGCAGGGCGCGGGTCTAGAGCCACTGATGAGCTGTCAGGTTTTGGTAGCGGGACTTTTGCTCAAAACATTGAAATGGCTAGGCGCCCGCCACATCTGCCCAACTGACAATGGTTGAAGGGAGGCGGCATGCTGGATTACCACGAACGATCGTATCACGCGGAGAAAGAAGGCCTGCGCGAGTTCGTTGGCCGGGTCCCATGGACCCATTTCGTGACACTGGCCTTCAACGATCCGACCGTCAGTATCGACCAAATGCACGAGCGCCTCAAAAACTGGGATCAGCGGGTCAATCGTCGCATGCTGGGGTCGGCATATAGGCGGAAGCCGCATGAGCGGGTGCTGTGGATGGCCTTCCTCGAAAAGCCAAGGTCAAATCCGCATTGGCACCTCGTGCTGGAACTGACTGAGGAGCAGCTCGCCCGCGAAAACATCGTCGCCAAACGTTCATTCTCTCCTGCTGCCACTCGCGCATGGAGGATCCTGATGCCCAGCGGAACAATTGATATCCAGCGCGTTGAAGACGTCGGCGTGAATGCCTATGTCACCAAGGCGGCAGCATCTGGCATTAGCTTCGAGAACTTCGTTCACTCGCGGCAAATGCTGAAACTCTGATCGACAGCATGTACGCCTAGGTGACGCCTTAGCGTGACAGCAACTGATCGGTTCTGGTCTCGATCATGCGGCTTGGATTTCCAGGCAGCAATTTGAGGCTATGGGGAAAGGCAAAGTCGCCGTGACATCGCGGCATAGCTATCTACCTTCTACTTCTTCTGTCTTATCCGCCGACGAAGTCGGCACGCGCCCGAAGGGCGCCCCCGCCGAAGGCGGGGTATGCAGATCACAAAGGCCCAATGCCGCCATTTCTGGCTCAGATGTCGTCTAGCAGCCGATCCAAGTCATCCTGCTTCTCCTCTTCAATCTGGAAGTGATCGGCAAGCTTGGATAGCTCAACGATGATCGAGGCAAGCGACCGCTTCTGAGGGCGGAAAGGGGCTTTGGTGCTCGCATGCCCCGTGAGGTAGCGCCACCCTTCGACAAGCTTCTCTTCATCCTCGGTCAGGTTGGCCCCGAACTCCGTCTCCAGCATGTGCCAGATCTCAGAGTGGTACTCGGTCATGGCGATGCGAATGAAGCTGGCGGCATCGACCCCGCAGGCCTTAGCCAGCGCCGGGATGCGGTTCAGCGGCACCTTGGTCTCGCCGGTCTTCATCATCGACAGCACGTTCGGCTTGGGCAACCCGGCCTGCTGGGCGATCTCGCGCTGGGTCAGCTCGCTGTTGGCGATGGCGAGCTTCAGGAAAGCGGCGGTGGGGCTGGTGGTCATGGGCATCTCCTTGGTGTTGGCGGCGTTCGACGTCGCCGTGATGCCTTGTGTTAGTCAGCCGGGCTGTGACCGTGCTTTGGACAGTGGCCACGATGCCAGAGTTGGCTGGATATGGCCGGGCTTGGTGGCCCCACCAATACATTCTTGTCGCGCTCTCCAGCTTGCCTTGGATGTGCTATCGTCTCCAAGAGCGAGAGGTTGTCGGGAGGGCTTGTGATGGACGAGGCCGCCACTAGAGACGCGTTGCTTGCAGCTGTCGAAGATGGCGCTGGGCGGCACAGCTCGCTCATAGTGCTCGATGCAGCCCCGCTTCACAGCCTCTGGATCGCCCGCCATCTGCATCTGCTCTTGGAACTGGATCTGACCGTTGCCATTCCCGAGGCAGTCCGAGGGATCTTCGCGGCACATCAGGACTGCCGAAAGGGGCGGGAGGTGATCGCTTTTCTTGATCGAAATACGCCGCCGTTGGAGATCCGCCAGATCGCCCTACATGAATTCTATGGTCATTTTGGCCCCCCGACAGACGCGGCTGAGCCAGTCCCTGTCTTCGCACTTGTTGAAGCCCCGCCTGTTTGGCGGTGCGCAAAGGCACTGCAGCATGTTCAGTTCGTCGATGTCCGCGATCTGGCTTGGGTGGCGGAGGAAGCCGGGCTGCTAGAGAGTGTTCATGAGATTGCCCATGCAATCGAACTTCCAGGCGAAGTCCACGCATGGCGCTGATTGCATCCAAAAGTCATCGCAGGTGAGGCCAAGGTGCCCTGTGCGATCGGAGGCGTCGCGCTGATAAACCCACGGGCGGTGTAAACGTGGAAGGGCGACAAAGTCCGCCGGAGCATTGAATGTTGAGCTTTGACCCGACAATCCTGCTCTTATGCCTCGGGGGTGCCTGCCTGAAGTCGCTCGCCTGTTCGGTGCCAGGCGATCGCCGTGCTAGAGACCCTCAAGCGGGAAAGGTGGCGCAGGTAGGTCAGAGAAGCTCAGAACGCGACGGAGGGCGCCAACTCGGGTTTCTAGGCCGCGGGGCTGGTGATGACAAGATGGCGCTCTATACAACGCTCAGAGCCATTTTGATCTTGGATAGAGTGGCGCGGCGTTGTTGCAGAACTCGGGCTTAAGTCGTATTTGCCCTTTTCCCCAATGAGGTCATCCCACGCGAACGATCTTGGCAGTGCCGAGGGCTGAGAAGCGGTTCATGAGGGCGATGCGGATGTGGACTTCGGCGGTCTGGCGTTCGGGGTCTCTTGCGGCGATGCGCTCCCCGAACGCCTTGAGGCATCGCATCTTGGCCTCGACGCGGCTTCGGACATGGTAGCCGGCCCAGCGTTTCCAGAACGCTCGACCAAAGTGTCGTGTGGCCCGGAGGATGTCGTTGCGGGCGGCAGCTGCCGGCCCATCCTCTTTCCAGGGTCGTCCATTCTTGCGGACCGGGATGATCGCCGTTGCCTGGCGTTCGATGATCGCGATGTGGCAGCGACGCGTGTCGTAGGCGCCATCGGCGGTCACGGTGGCGATTGGCTCATCGTCGGGGATCTGGTCGAGCAGGTCTGGAAGGACCGGGCTATCGCCGTCGCGGCTGGGTGTGAACTCCACGGCGCGGATATCAGACGTGGCCGGGTCCATCGCCAAATGGATCTTCCGCCACTGGCGACGGCCCTGCGGCCCATGCTTGCGGGCCTGCCATTCGCCATCGCCCAGGAATTTGACCCCGGTGCTGTCGACGAGCAGGTTGAGCGGGCCGCCGGCCCGCCGATACGGGACTTGGACGGCTAGGGTCTTCTGCCTCCGGCACAGCGTCGAGTAGTCCGGCACCGGCCAGTCCAGACCCGCCATCCGCAACAGGCTGGCCACCATCCCGGCCGTCTGCCTCAGCGGCAGCTTGAACAGAATCTTGATCGACAAGCAGAACTGGATGGCTCCATCGGAGAAGACCGGCGGACGTCCCGGCCGTCCCTCATGCGGCGCGAGCCACGTCATCTCCCGATCCAGCCAGATCAGCAGGGAGCCTCGCTTTCGCAGCGCGGCGTTGTAAGCGGACCAGTTCGTCGTGCGGTAGCGGGCAGGCATGGGCTTCGTCATGCCGCCCACCTAAGCGGCTGATCCGCTGTGTGAACCGTCAGGCGGGGAGTTCTGCAACAACGCCGAGTGGCGCCTCGCGGTGATGGGGAGAGAGCTGGGAAAGTGTCTGGTGGCGAGACCATCGTTTGATCCGCATTCCCCTTATCCATGCCCGGGCTTGATGACCACCTTGCCGATCCGATGCATGTGCTGATGGCGCCGAGCAGCTAGGCCCACCATCGGTCGTCCCGGCTTGGCCTCCGATCCGGCGGGTTTTGATCTGCTTGGCACGATTTCAGCCCCGACAAAGGCGCGCGGAGTAAGTCTAGAGGTGCGTGAGCGCCGCGTAGGTCGCGATACGATCGAGAGCGGCCATCAAGCCAAGGCGCGCCCCCAATGGCGCTCTTTCGCGAGCTCCCAGCTGGCGGTCGGCAGGCTAGACGGCTCTTGGCGCGCTCGGTTATTTGGAGCGCCGTGCCTGCTAGCCTGCGGCTCTAAGTGCCACTTGCAGACGCAGCCCGCCTGAGGCCTTCATGCCGACTGTCTTCATCGAAGTACCAGGCTGCGCGATGTCCCCCGCGTTTCGCCTGGCTGCCCTCGTCCTGCATCGCCCGCAATGGTTGCGGACAAATGGGTCTTTTGCACTAATTCTTAAGTATAGTTTCATAGATTACTTGATTTGCATGAGGTCAATACTTGTCGGCAGTAAGTCTTCCTATGGAAAAGTGGGAAATGACTTTCGACCGAGCTGCTCTCGCTCAAGAGAGATGCCGTTGGACGAAGAAACGGCCGGGGCGGACCCCGGCCGAGTAGCGCGAATTCTTACAGGCAAAAGGTTCAGTACATACAGGCAAAGGGCATTCGCGTAGTTCATCGTACTCCATGTTGCCACGTCGACTGTTGATGATTTCACAGTTGGCCGGCGATTTTACGTAGCGTAAGTAAGTCGCAATGCGAAGGAAGGACGGTGCTTGTACCGATAGTTGAGGGGCCACCCGGTCGAAGCTGAAAACGGGAGGCCCCGCAACAAAGTATCTTTGGCTATTGCGGTCAGGACGCTACCACCAAGTCGGCGGCTGGCCGAAGATGCGCAGAGGGCGCGAGAGAGCGGCATAGGGCGCGATGGTGCCAAAATATGAGCTGGAGTGGCCGCGGGGCCGGGAGGCGCACCTACGGCGCTCCCTCACGCTTATCTGCATTTGCTTTGATGGCTGTCCTATCGCCGGCCCAAGTCGCTGATGTCTTCGGGCACCGTCTAATAGGTGCAGGATCAGCTCTTCTGTCTCGGTGAAATTGCCTACTTGGTGCTTGGTGCTGATCGTTGCCATCGTGACTGACCTCTTGCGGCGGCGCGGGGTATAGGCCGCCGAATTCGGCCAGCAGCTTTGCGATACTTTCGCGGCGATCTGGTCCATTTGGTAACTCGCAGAGCCGATCTACGAGCTCGGCATGGCGTTCGGCCGCAATGTGGTGAACCGGGGTAGGCGTCTGCATGTCTGACATCCTGACCTTGCCAACCGCACCCGATGTTCGCTGCGCTGTCGCGTGGGTGAACCCCTAACGCTCGCGCGGGGTCGGGCCAAGTGTGGTATTCGAACGTGATCAGGTCTGAAGGTGTACGGGGCGGCGCGCGAACTGGCCGCAATCGGCTGTCTGGCGTGGCGCATATGGTCAGCTGTCGCTAGAACCGTGGCGTTACCCACTCCCATATGCCTCGTAGGTCGCCAAAGCGCGCCATAGGTGGCGATGGTGCCGAAATGTGGGTTTGGGTAGCCGCCGAGGCGGGACGCGCACCTATGGCGCGCCCTGAAGGCGCCGCAAAGTTCGGCCGACGGTCGAGGCCGTCCAAGGCTTGTTGCGCGTGGTGAGCAGGCCGCGACGGTTTGCTTCGCTCGCCAAGGCGGTGTGGTTGGGTGCGATGCCATTGGTCGCCGCGATCTTGGCGCGCAGCTCCTGCAGTTCTCGCGCCTTGCCGTCGGCCTGCGCGCTGCGGGCACGTCGAGAAGCTGCGGCCGCTTCTGCTGTGTGATCGGACGTGGCCAGGTGAGGCCGTGAGCGCCGCGGGACAGGGTTGCTCTGGGTATCGCGCAGTGCGCCGTGTTGGATGATAGCGCGGACCATGGCGGGCGGCATCGCGGACAGTAATGCCTGACGGCTCACATCGATGATCCGTTCGGCATGCTCATGGAGGGCATCTGCCAGAGTGAGGCGGCCCTCGGGCGTCGCATGCTTGAACAGCAGCGAAAGGTCCGACACGAGCAGTGATGTGGGCATGCCGGGCGAACCTAGGTGCTCTAGCGTGCGCTTGAGCACAGGGAGATCCTCGAGGCCACGAGCACGGCGTGCATAGTCTGAGCACCATATCAGCTGCGTGCCTTTTGGTGGGAATGCCCTGATGTGGCGGCCTTGGACTTGCGCGGCTGGATGGCTGCTGAGCTCGATGCCATGCCGGGGGCCATATGTCAGCAAGATGTAGGCGAACGGCATGTGTAGCTCCGTGCATTTACGTATTTTCGGTAAGTGCATGAATCTGTCTCGTCAACCGTCGCGAATGGTCGATCCCACATGGGGGTGCTGAGGGGATGCTGCGGGGTTCAGTCATCTCGAATCGAAAAAACGGAATTTGAGCCCGTTATGCTGCGCGAAAAAACCCCTTAGGAGCATGGGTTTAGGCCCGACGGGCCTCTCCACGTCTCGTATAATGGCGTCAGATGCAGCAACGAAAGATCTGGCCCATGCCGACCGCCCCCAAGACCGTCAATGACGCCTGCCTGAGCTGGCTCAAGACCTGCGAACGCAACCAATTGGAGCGCGCCACGCTCAAGGCGTACCGCAGTCATGCCAACATTCACATCGTCCCGAAGATTGGTGATCTCTACCTGTGCGATCTGTCGCGCAGCCAGGTGCGCGACTTCATGCATGACCTGCTCGATGCGGGCGTGTCGCGCGCGCAGGTTAAGAAGGTGATGATCAGCCTGCGCTCGATCCTCTCCGAGGCGATGGAGCGCGAGTGGATGGAGCACAACGTCGCCACCGACGTGAAGCTCAAGCGTCAGTCGCGTGTGGCCGGTGATGGCAAGGTGATCCCGACCAAGGACGAGATCCGGCTGATCATCGACAAGGCCCCGGCCTCGCACCGCGTCATGCTGATCACCGCCATCTTCACCGGCATGCGGATCTCGGAGTTGCGCGGGCTGAGTTGGACAGGCGTTGACTTCGATCGGCGGGTGATCTGCATCACCCAGCGCGCCGACGAGTTCCAGCAGATCGGCGCGCCGAAGAGCAGGGCAGGGCGACGCGAGATCCCGATGGCGCCGATGGTGCATGACGCGCTGCTGGCGTGGCGCAACGAGGTTGTCGAAGGCGAGCTGAGTCTGGTCTTCCCAAACTCGAAAGGCAACGTGCAGAGCTACTCGAACATCAACAACCGCGTCTACCGGCCGATGATGCGCGAACTCGGCCTTGTCGATGAGGCAGGCAGGCCGCGCTTCGGCTTCCACTCGCTACGCCACGCGGCCGCGTCGCTGTTCATCGAGCAGGGCTGGAACCCCAAGAAGATCCAGACGATCATCGGCCACGCCTCGATCACCATGACGATGGACACCTACGGGCATCTCTTCGAAAGCGCCGATAACGACGTCGCCCTGTTCGAAAAGATGGAGCGCGACTTGATGGCGGCGTGAGAAGCTTGCGGCCGAATGGCCTTGCACCCTATGGGTGAGAGATGACTCCACGCCCGCACTTCTTCGGCTATGGCAGCCTCGTGAACCGCAGCACGCATGACTTCGTCGAGGCCCACCCGGCCCAGGCGCGAGGCTGGCGCCGGACATGGTGCCTGACTGGGCACCGCGACCATGCCTTTCTGAGCGTGGTGCGCGACGCGGCGACCACGATCGATGGCCTGATGGCGCATGTGCCGGGTGGCAACTGGGCTGCGCTCGACGCCCGTGAAGCAGGCTATGCCCGTGTGCGCGCCTGTGACGATGTCGACCACGCTGTTGCTGACCCAGTCGAGGTGGCGATCTACTCAGTCGTGCCGGGCCGCTGGCCTATGAAGGAGCGCATGCCAATCTTGCTGAGCTACCTCGATGTCGTGGTGCAAGGCTTCTTGCATGAGTTCGGCGAGGCCGGGGCGCAGCGCTTCTTCGAGACGACGGACGGCTGGGGGGTCGGCATCGTGAATGATCGTGCCACGCCACTCTATCCGCGGCACCGCGTGTTGACCGCCGAAGAAGGCGCTTTCGTTGACGGCGCGATCGCCATGCGCGGCCTTCAGGTCGAAGCCTTATAGCAGTGGCTCAAGGCCGCGAAGCTGGTCGTGCCTGTAGTTGAAACCGACACCAGATGTTTTCGACCGAGATGCCTGGTAATGCTTTAGTGAAAATCCCGGCTCGGAAACAGCTGCTTCGCCTGATCGCGCGGGTGGTGGATGCGGGGGGCATGCCGCGCGGGTCGGGGCGTGTCGTCGGCCTGCGGCTGGGTGATGCCGATCATCTCGCCCAAGGGGTGACCCAGATCGGAGAGGCGTGGGGAGAGGTCCTCGATCTGCTCGGCGATCAGATGCACGACGATGCCCTCGCGCTGCAAATACCCGGTGACGCGCAACAGCCGCCCGCCCATCACCGCGTGGCGGAAGCGGTCGTAGGTCTTGGGCCAGACCACCACGTTCGAAATGCCGGTCTCGTCCTCGAGCGTCAGGAACACCACGCCCGAGGCGGTGCCGGGGCGCTGGCGGGTGATGACGACGCCGCAGACGGTGAGGCGATGCAGCCGGGTCGTGGCAAGATCGGCATGCGGGGTGAGGCCGGGCAGGCCGGGGCGCAGAAGCTCCATCGGATGCGCGCGCAGGCTGAGCCGCATCGAGACGTAATCCTCGACCACCTCCTCGCCCAGATGCATCGGCGGCAGGTCGACCTGCGGCTCGGCCAGCCCCTCGCCGTCGAGCGGGTCGGCAAAGAGCGGCAGCGGCGCGGGCGCGCGCAGGCCGCGCACCTGCCACAGCGCGTCGCGCCGGGTCAGACCCATCGCGGCGAAGGCGTCGGCCTCGGCGAGCCGCTCCAGCGCGGCGGAGGCGAGCGCGGTGCGCAGCCACAGGCTTTCGGGGTCAGGATAGCCGTTGCGGCGCGCCGCCGCGATGCGGGCCGCGTCGTCCTGACGAAAGCCGCGGATCTGGCGAAACCCGAGGCGCAGCGCCAGCTGCCCGTCGGTGCGCCGCTCCAGCGTGTTGTCCCACGCGCTGGCATTGACGCAGACGGGCCGGATCTCGACCCCGTGCTCGCGCGCATCGCGCACGATCTGGGCGGGGGCGTAGAAGCCCATCGGCTGCGCGTTCAGCAGCGCGCAGGTGAAGATCGCCGGGTGGTGGCATTTCAGCCATGAAGAAACATAGGTGAGCAGCGCGAAGGCGGCGGCGTGGCTCTCGGGAAAGCCGTAATCGGCAAAGCCCTCGATCTGCGCAAAGCAGCGCGCGGCGAAATCGGGCGCGTAGCCATTGGCCAGCATGCCGGAGACGAACTTCTCGCGAAAGGCACCGATCGTGCCCATGCGGCGGAAGGCGGCCAGTGCGCGGCGCAGACGGTCGGCCTCTTCGGGCGTGAAGCCCGCCGCGACCACGGCGATCTGCATCGCCTGTTCCTGAAACAGCGGCACGCCGAGCGTCTTGCCGAGCACGCCCTCCAGCGCCTTTGAAGGAAAGCTCACCCTCTCGATCCCCTGCCGGCGGCGGATATAGGGCTGCACCATGCCGCCCTGGATCGGGCCGGGGCGAACGATGGCGACCTGTATGACCAGATCGTAGAAGGCCTGCGGCCGCATCCGGGGCAAGGAGTTCATCTGCGCCCGGCTCTCGACCTGGAACACGCCGACCGCATCGGCGCGGCACAGCATGTCGAAGGTGGCGCGGTCCTCGGACGGGACGCTGTCGAGCCGCGGGCGGTGCCCCTCGTGCCGCTCCATCAGGTCGAAGGCCTTGCGGATGCAGGTCAGCATGCCGAGCGCGAGGATGTCGACCTTGAGAATGCCGAGCGCGTCGATGTCGTCCTTGTCCCATTCGATGGTGGTGCGTGCCTCCATCGCGGCATTCTCGATCGGGCAGAGCGCGTCGAGACGGCCGCGGGTGATGACGAAGCCGCCGGTGTGCTGCGACAGGTGACGCGGAAAGCCGATGATCTCGCCGATCAGCCGCACCGTCTGGGCCAGCCGCCGGTCCTCGGGGTCGAGGCCCAGCTCGCGCAGGCGCTCGGGGTCGGCGCCGCCATTCGACAGGCCCCAGATCTGCGAGGACAGCCCGGCGGTCAGGTCCTGGCTCAGCCCCATCACCTTGCCGACCTCGCGGATCGCGGCGCGCGAGCGGAAGTGGATCACCGTGGCGCAAAGCCCGGCGCGGTGACGGCCATAGCGGGTATAGATCCACTGGATCACCTCCTCGCGCCGCTCATGTTCGAAATCGACATCGATATCGGGCGGCTCGCCGCGATGGCGAGAGACGAAGCGCTCGAACACCATGCCGATCAGGTCGGGGCTGACATCGGTGATGCCGAGCGCCCAGCACAGGATCGAATTGGCCGCCGAGCCGCGCCCCTGGCACAGGATGCCGATGGAGCGGGCATAGGCCACGATGTCATGCACCGTCAGGAAATAGGCGGCGAAGCCCAGCTCGCCCACGAGCCGCAGCTCGCGATCCGCCATGGCGTGGTAGCGCGCCGGGACGCCATCGGGGCAGCGCCGGGCCAAGCCTTCCTGCGCCAGCCGCGCCAGCCGGTTCTGCGACGGCTCGCCCTCCGCGACCTCGTCGGGATACTCGTAACTCAGCTCCGACAGGCAGAAACTGCAGCGCCCCGCGATTTCCAGCGTGCGGCGGATCGCGGCGGGGTGATTGCGAAACAACCGTGCCATGTCGGGCGCGCCCTTGAGCCGGCGCTCGGCATTGGGCAGGGCACGGGTGCCGATGGCGTCGATGACGCAGCCCTCGCGCAGGCAGGTCAGCACATCGGCGAGCTGGCGCCGCGCGGCGGTGTGCATCAGCACGTCGCCCACCGCGACCATCGGCGCGCCCGTGGCCAGAGCCAGCCGCGCGCAGGCGTCGAACCAGTCCTGATCCGAGCCGTCATAGCGCGGCACGGCGCCCAGAAAGACGTGGCGTGGAAACCGGCGTTGCAGCCGCCGCATCGGCGCCATGGCGCGACCAAGATCGGCGGGGGGGAGCGCGATCAGGATCATGCTCTCGCAGCCCTCGGCCAGATCCTCGAGATCGAGATGGCATTCGCCCTTGCGGGCGCGGCGCTTGCCGAGCGTCAGGAGGCGGCTCAGCCGCTCATAGGCGGCGCGGTCGATGGGCAGCGCGATCCAGTCGGTGTCGCTGTCGCGCAGCACGAGACGCGCGCCGACGATCAGCCGGGGCAAGGTGCCGGTGACCGGGCGCGGCAGGGCGGCGGGCGCGCCTATCGGCTGGCGCGAGGAGGCGTCGGTGCGGTGCTGCGAGCGAATGCGCAGGCCCTCCTCGACCTCGCGCCGCAGCTCCTTGAGCGCGGAATAGGCGCGCACCACCCCGGCGAGCGAATTGCGATCGGTGATGGCGATGGCCGAGAGTCCCAGCTCGGCGGCGCGCAGCACCAGCTCCTCGGGATGCGACGCGCCGGTGAGAAAGGTGAAGTTGGAGGTGACGCCAAGCTCGGCATAACCGGCGGGCTGGGGTGCGGATGTCATGCGAATTCTCCATGCACGAACCAGCCCGGCTGCTGCGGCGTGTAGAACAGCCAGAGCCTGCGCCCCTGCCGGGTCTCGATGCGCCAGTAATCGCGCAGGCCCGAACGCCACGCCGCGTCCTCGTGCCACCATTCCGGCGCGATGCGCTCCGGCCCGATGGCGCGGGCCACGTCGAGCGTCATGCGCCGCCAGCGCAGCCGGTCCGGCGGACGCGGGCCGGTGCCGGGGATCGGCTCGGGCGAAAACAGGCGCAGCGGGCGGGGTGGATGGCCGGACCAGCCGCCGCTGCACGGCGCGCTGCCGGCGGCGGGCACGCGGCGAAAGCTGCGCTCGGGGATGTGACTATCGACCGGCACGAAGCGTTGCACGTTCTCGATCCCGATCCGGGCGCCGATCCGGGTGATCAGGTCGTCGAGCCGCGCCGTGTCGCGCCCCGCCGTGGCGGTGCCGAGCTGCTGCACCGGCAGCTTCTCCACCTGCACCGCCTCGAGCCGCATCCGGTCGATGCCGAACCCCGCATCGACACCCGCGACGCCGCGCTCGAACAGCGGCAGGATGCGGGCGGGATCGCGCATGGCCCGCGCGAGACGCAGCGTGACCTGCTCGGCGCCGCGATCGACCCGGCGCAGCGACAGCTGCAGCGCCCGCGCCCCCGCCTCCTGCGCCGCGAGCCGCGCGCAGAGCCGGTCGAGCAGGCGCTCGACCCCGGCCATCACGTCCGCGGTCAACCCGATCGGATCGGGCAGGCTCAGGCTCACGGCATAGCTCGGCGGGTCGGGCTCGGGCTCGATCGCCTCCGGCTGATCGCCGAGCGCCTGGTCGAGCCGCAAAAGCAGGCCGGGGCCGAAGCGCCGCGCCAGCGGCGGGCGCGCCGTCTCGGCCAGATCGCGGACGCGGCGCAGCCCGAGCCGCTGCAGACGGGTGACCATGTCCTCGTCGAGCCGCAGCGCCGCGACCGGCAGCGGCCCGATGGCCTCCAGCGCCGCGCCGGGCGGGGCGATGCCTTCGCCATGATGCGCCAATGCCCAAGCTGCGCCACGCGTGTCGCCCAAACCCAGCCGCACCGACAGCCCGGCCCGGTCGAGCCGGTCGCGCATGTCGTCGAGCATCTCCGCCTCGCCGCCCCACAGATGCGCCGCACCGGTCACGTCGAGCACCAGCCCGTCGCGCCCCTCGGGGCCGACCCAAGGCGCATAGCGCGTGGCCCAGCGGCGCAGCGCCGTCAGGAACCGCGCGTCCAGATCGGGGCGCGCCGGGGCGCTTTGCAGATCGGCGCAAAAGCCGCGCGCCTCGGTGAACCGCATGCCGCGCCGCAGCCCCGCCGCCTCGGCCCGCGCGTTCAGGCAATAGACCCGCTCGGTGTTGTCGGTCTTGAGCGTCAGCGCGAAGGGCGCCTCAACCGGGCACGCCCGCAGAACCCGGTCGCTCGCCAACCGGGGATACCACATCGAGACGACGCGCCGCGTGATCCCACCGAACATTCCAGGCCCCTTCTGTTCCTGATTTGTTCTTAATAAGAGTCCAGCGCATCAAAGTCGAGTTGGCGCTTTGCGCATCATGCAGCGGCGCGACATGCCAGCGCGTCTCGGCGGCGAGACTGCCGCCGCCCTCCGGCGTCAGGCACAGCCCCGTCGACCCGCCCGCCTTGGCCGCGAGTTGCAGCCGCCGTCCCAGCCGCAGATCGAGCGGCCGGCTGATCTCGATCACCACCAGCGACACCGCCCCGTCGCGCAGCGCCTCCTCGGCGACGGCGAGAAGATCGGCCGGATCGTCGGCGACGGCGCAGAGCAGGTTTGCGGGATCGAAGAACCGGCTCAGCCCGGCGGGGTTGATTGCGGAGGCATGCCAGCGCTCATGCACCCATAGCACATCGCCACCGGCCTGCGCGCAGGCTGCGACAGCGAAGCCGGTCGCATCGGGGCCGGAGGCGTCATGCACTCGGGTTGGGCGCAGGGGGAAGCTGTCGAGCGAACGGGTCATCACAGGTAGGATCTATACCACATTGGAATTTTAGCAGAATAACTGTCCTAGACAGATTCTTGAAATATAGCCGGATGACCATCTCCTGGAACCTGTAAGAGCTCTGCTGACATCTTTTGCAACGATTTGGCTACGTAAATGCACATGCTGCGCCATGTGACGACCTGAGCCTAATGGATTGAAAATCCTCGTGTCGGTGGTTCGATTCCGCCCCCGGGCACCATTCTCTCGGTTTAGCAAGATGCTGGGTTCTGACGCGGGTTGGGGCCTCGACCTTCCCGACATGGTCGGCGCGTCTCGAATGGGATGAACGCCCCGCGAAACCCGCTGCCTCGTGACCCCCTCGCCGCGACATCTCGCGCTGTCATTCGTGGCGCCGGGTGCCGTCGCATTCCTGCGGGATTCCTGCGCATTGCCTGAGCCCCGTATGACGCCACCGGCCCCCTTGATGGATGACCTGGAGGCGCAACTTATATGCCACCCTGTTTCCTGCACCGCTGGCCCGGCGCCGCGGCTGAAAACGGGTCATTCACTAGATTTCAGGAGCGCGGCCCCAAGCAGGCCCCTCCGGACCGAAAGCGAATGATACATGATCCATTCGACCACTTCCCACTACGATAGCCTCACCATCTCGCGCAGCATTGCCGATGTGGTGCCGTGCTGTCGCTGTTGTGCCATCAGGCCGACACGCTGCGTGTGCGCCATGCGCTCGATACAACGGCGCGGACGATTGACACCAGCAGCCAGCAAGCGATCGGTTCGTTGGCGCAGGCACGAACGGCACTGGCGCATGTGGAGCGCGCGGCATTGCGCGACGGGGACAGCTCTGATGGTGGATGGTGCGCTGGCGCGCGGGTTACAGATGCTGCGAAAGAGCGTACGACTGCTTCGCAGTGAGGCCGCTGTTGGCGTGGCAGAAGCCTGCCCTCCCTCTCCCGGAGGGCCAGCGCTATGGGGCTACACCCAACCATGCGCGGCTGACACGATATCTTTTGGCGTGAGGCGGACGGGGAATGCCGGGGGGGGCAGCGTCCCACCAGCGGTTCCCCGGTCCCGAGGCAACTCCAAGGGGCATCCGCAAACCATGTCGATCCCACGCGACGGAATCATTAATCGGCCACCTGTAGGGCGGGTGTAAGGAGGGTTTATTTCAGCTCGGGATTGAAAGGGGGCTTATTTCTCGGGTCGTCTGCTGCACAGGGAGAGATATCTCGGGAGGAGGTCCACATGAGCCGCATTCTGGCGACAGGCGCAGCCGCGCCACTGCTTGCAACTCCCGCCATGGCCGACATCACAGTTGAGCTCCGGCTAGCATGTTGGATTCTCAAAATGAATTCCGTCAGTCCGTTTGCGCAGCCGAGCACTTCTAGACCCAATCACCAAAAAACGATAAAATTAGAATGTGCATCACATCAGCAAGATTCGCGGCTCTTGCTCGCGGAATAACTACGGTAGCCAATTTTAACTAGTAATCGCATTCAAGGAGGTGGTTTTTTCCCCCCTTATTCTTGGTGTTTTTGAGGATTTGATATGCTGGGCCACCCATTCGGCGCCTGGCTCGTGCACAGCGCGCGGAATGCCGGCCGGCAGGTCAGCGGTGGGCTGGCGGAGCGCGTCTTTCTTGCGCTCCTCGCGTTCTTCACAGCCTTCACTTTGCAGGCACAACTCCTCAGCCTGCTCGACGCGCCGTTCGCGTTTCTCTACGCGGCGCTCATTCTGGCCATCGGCGCCGCATTGCTTGGGGCCTTTCTTGCGCCAGCCTTGACGTTGCGGCTGCGCGGCGGCGCGTTCGCGCTCCCCCCAATAACGCGCGAGGCGTTCGCGCTTGGCCAGCCGAACCGCGCCATCTGCGCCGCCGGCGGGCTCGCTCTCGCGCTCGCTTTGCTCGCCGCTATCGCTTTGCAGAAAGCGGATGCCTTCACGCCGTTCTGGGCCGCCATCCTCGCCTCTTCCTTGTTGGGCGCCTCTCAGGCTGGGCGGCTCACCGAGCCGCCCGCCACCCTACATCCGCCGGCTGCCACGCCGGTGGAACCGCCCTCCGGTCTCGGCTTTCTCGCCGTCCTGCTGGCAGCGCTGCTGCTCTACAGCGTGACGCTCGTGCCGAACGTCGACGACGCGCTGTTTCTCAGCCTCGCCGCAGGCGCGAAGGATGCGCCCGGCGGGATCATGGAATTTGATACCATGCTCGGCGTGCCGGGCATCGGTGTAATCAAGTCGACCTACCAGATCGAATCCTACCTGCTCCTGTCATCGGTCCTGTCGAAGCTCTTCGGGTTGGAGACGATCTTCGTCGCCCACGCAGTCGTTCCGGCGCTATCCATCGCATTCGGCGTCAGCGTGCTGGCCATCATCTTCTCCACGCTGTTCGGCCGGCACTGGATGGTCTGCATGGGCTTCTACCTCGCCATCTTCGTCCTGCTGAACGGGGAGATGCGGAGCTTCGGCAATTTCGGTCTGTTCCGCATGTTTCAGGGCAAGGCCGTGCTGGTGATGGTGATGATCCCCGCGATCATCGCCGCCACGATCTGCACGATCCGCCAAGGCGGCGCGTTCTGGCTGGCGATAACCGGCGCGCTCATGGTCACTGCCGTCGGCTTCTCGGCCAACGCGCTTTATATCGGCCCGCTCGCGGCGGGGCTCGTCGCCCTCGTCGCGCTCATCAACGGCGGCACGGCGGAGCGGATACGCGCGCTTAGCCTGGCCGCTGCGGTGCTCTATCCGCTGGCGCTCGCCCTCTACCTGCTCGCCTTTGACCCGCCCGGCCCGTCGGAATACGCGGATGCCAGCGCCCCGGCCGCCGTGATGTGGCGGCTCTTGGGCGAGCCCTACCTGCATGCGGCCTTTCTCGTCGTACTGATCGCGGCCGCGCTGTCGGGCCTCGTACTGCGGCCTCTCAGGGCGGTCTCGCTCTATGTCGGGCTGTTCTTTCTTGTCGTGTTCAACCCGTTCCTGTGGGAACTCTACGGGGCGTCGGTCACGGGCAATGTCAACGAGCGCCTGCTCTGGGCGGTCCCCGTGCCGCTCATCGCCGCGACCGCGCTCGGGCTCGCCTGGGTCAGCCTCCGCGCGCCCCTCGCTCGGGCCGCGCTCGGCCTCGCCGTTCTCGCCACGACCGCGCTGCCTGGCTCGCTGCTGCTGCAGCAGGAGCGGTTTGCCTGGCGCGTCTCTCCCATCAAGGTCATGCAACCCGCCTACGACACCGCGCGCGAGGTTAACGGCGTGCTGCGCGACGATCAGGTGGCGCTCCTGCCCGAGCCGCTCGCGATCTGGGTTGTCACCCTCGATGACGCGCGGCCGGTGGTGGAGGCGCGGGCGATCTACACGCCCCAGCGCCGCCATCTGCTGCCCGACAACCACCTGCAGACGCGCCGGGCGCTGTTCGACTGGGTGTCGTGCCGCGGCGAGGGCGCGATCTCGGAGCGCGCGCTCAGCGAGATCGGCGTCGGCCTCGTTGTCATCCCCACAGGCGCCTGCGGCCCGGACCTCGCCGCAACGCTCGATACCATCGCCACGCTCCGCCCAGTGGGCGAGTTGGGCAATTTCCGCCTCTATCACCGCGCGCCCGATGCCGGCGCGGCCCTCGACGCGGCGCACGGCTCCCTCGAAAGCGCCGCCGGCGCACCGATTTTCAGCACGCACAGGATTCCCGGACATGCAGACGATAGAAATTCCGCAGGACAATGACTGCCTTCTGCCGGCGAACCTAGAAATCGCCGTCATCATCCCCTGCTACAACGAGGCCGTCTCCATCGGGAAGGTCGTTCGCGATTTCCGCGCCGCGCTCCCGCAGGCGACGATCTACGTCTATGACAACAATTCCAGCGATGACACGGTGGGCGTGGCCAGCCAGGCCGGCGCGGTGGTCCGGCGGGAGACGCGTCAGGGCAAGGGTTTCGTCGTGCGCCGCATGTTCGCGGATGTCGAGGCCGACATCTACGTGATGATCGACGGCGACAACACCTACGACGCCAGCGCCGCGCCGCGGCTCGTGGGCCGATTGGTCTCCGAAGGGCTCGACGTGGTCAACGGCGCCCGCGTCGAGACCGAAGCCGTGAGCACCGCTTACCGGCCTGGCCACGCCTTCGGCAACGCCATGCTTTCGGGCTGCGTGCGCACCATCTTTGGCACCGGCTTCGATGACATGCTGTCGGGTTACCGTGTGTTCTCGCGCCGCTTCGTGAAATCCTTCCCCGCCGTCTCCACCGGCTTCGAGATCGAAACCGAGATAACCGTGCATTCGCTAGAGATGCAGATGCCTGCGGCCGAGATGGGCGTGCCCTTCCGTGACCGCGAGGCCGGCTCGGAGAGCAAGCTGCGCACCATCTCCGACGGCATCCGCATCCTCTGGGCCATCGCCAAGCTGCTCAAGCGCGAGCGCCCGGTGATGTTGTTCGGCGCCGTTGGCCTGCTCTTCGTTGCCGCCGCCCTTGCGCTGGTGCTGCCGGTCCTCGCGGAATATTTCGAGACCGGCCTCGTGCCTCGGGTGCCCAGCCTGATCGTAGGCGGCAGTTTCGGCATCATCGCGTTGCTCTGCCTGTTCTGCGGCATCATCCTCGACACCGTCACCATGGGCCGCAAGGAGGCCAAGCGCATCGTTTACCTTGCCGTGCCCGGCGTGCTGGAGGCCATTGCGATGCGGCAGCGCTCCGGAACCTTCCGGGAGAACGCCTGATATGCGCATCGCCAAGTTCGCTGCGGTCGGCGGCATCGGCTTTCTCATCGATGCCGGCATCGCCCAAGCCCTCGTTGCAGCGACCGAGATCGGCCCCTACCTGACGCGAATCATCAGCTTTCCCGCCGCGCTGACGGTCACCTGGTATCTCAACCGCGTCTGGACCTTCTCGGCCACCGGCGTGGGACGCGGCCGGCAATACGGCCGCTATGTAGCGGTGCAGGTGCTCGGCAACGGCGTGAACCTCGCCGTCTACGCACTGGCAATCCGCCTGGGGCCCGACTGGTTCGCAACCTACGTGATCGCACCGCTGGCCATCGCTTCGGGCGTGGCGATGGTCGCCAACTATCTGGGCGCGCGGCATTGGGCCTATGCGAAACCCGCGCCCTGCAGCGCAACCCGTGCCTGTCGGCGGCACAGCGTCGAATAGTCCGGAACCGGCCAGTCGAGTCCCGCCATCTGGATCAGGCTCTCGACCAGCCCGACCGTCTGCCGAAGCGGAAGGCCGCAGAGTATTTTCAGGGTGAGGCATATCAAGATCGCAGCGCCCGAGAAGGTCTCGGGCCGCCCGCGCGTCGCAGTCTTGCCGGCGTGCCAGACCATCTCGGGATCGAACCAGACCGATAGCGAGCCTCGCTTGCGCAGCGCTGCATTGTGGTCGGATCAGTTCGTGGTGCGATAGCGGGTCGGGGAAGGCTTCGGCATCCCCTCGAGCTAACCCTCAGGACGCGCTCAGTGAATCCCCCTCACTGATATGTGCAACAATACCGAGTCGGCTTATTAGGCATCCTGCTAAAGCCCGAGAACCGTCTTGGCGTATGAGCCAAAAGTGCGGACATCATTAAACATCGATCCCATTTGAAATATGTAGAGGAAGGCAAGGGTCCAGAGTAAAGGCACCCACTTTTCGTTGACGGCAAGAGTAACTCTGCGAGAGGCTGTACGAAGAATTATTGGAGATGCGCCGAAGGTGCAGAACAATCCGATTAATGCACCGCCTATGAGGTCGCTTGGGTAGTGCAGCCCTGCATAAGCGCGCGGAAAGGCGACCACCACAACTACCCATGAAAAGGCTGCGACACCCAATCTTTTAGAGGCCAAGAAAATTCCTGCAGCAATCGCAAAGGCGAGCGCGCTGGTGTCGCTTGGGAAAGAGCTCCACCCCTCAAGGGCGGATGTTCCGATGCCGTACGGCAGCTCGTACGCAAGATCAGAATTGTGAAGGGGGCGTGGCCGATATGCAGAAAAATTCTGAAGCACTCGAGACAAGATCATCGCAAGAGTTGAGCCCAAAAGTAGTTGGCCGAAGAAAGAAATGCTCCGTCCTTGCCGCTTTAATTCAAATACAAGCCAGACTATACAGGCGAGTAATGGCGCGATCTTGAAGGTGTTCGTTGTGAATATTTGAACGGCCATGGTGTCGAACGCCCAAGACTGTTGGGTTATGCTGCCGAAGGCGAGAAAGAAACGGTAGTCCATGGCGATGATCCAAGGACTTTGAGGCCATCTTGTGAGGAGATATGTAAAAATAATTGCGCAAACAAGAGATATAATAATCTCTTTCCAGAGGCCATTATTGCGGTGCGGCTTTTCAGTCGTTTGCTTGAACTTGAGCGTCACCAAACTCATCCTCGTTTTGCTATCATTTTTTTACAAAAACGCCACGTAAAGCAAGGGACTCGTTAGATAGCTGTCACATCCCTGCAGGTATTATGTCTGTTTCTTGACCAGCTTCGTGGTTTGCCCCCAATGAAGTGCTCCGCCCACTGAGATGGATTTATCTCGCCAGAAGGAGGGCGAAGCTGAACTGCCTCACCTGAGTGCTCCAGATTAATTGTTAGTGCATGGTCGGCCTTCGGTCGACGGGCACGACGCTTTCCGGCGCCGGCGGGCGGTATCCCAAGGCGCTGTGCGGTCGTTCGTTGTTGTAGAGCCTTCGCCATCGCTTGATCAGGATCTGGGCCTCGCGCAGCGTGTAGAATATCTCTCCGTCGAGCAGCTCGTTGCGGGATGACCATGTCGCGCCATGGGTCCGAGCGACCATGGCGAATGCGTTGAAGCCCAGTGGTCATGTCCCGTGGCGTGGTGTAGCTGAGGCGGCCATCGGGTTCCAATCGCTGCTGCTTGTCAACGGACATTCAATGCATGTCATGGGCCGTTTTGACGGCTGAACCCGTCGCCCGAAGAAGACGATACGCGGCCGGATCTCTCAGAGAGGCAAGGTTGCTCAGCGAGGCAGCCGGCCGCGTATCATTTCAGGGTCAGTCGGACAGAGCCGCCTGCAAGGCAAAGTAGGAGCCCTTGGGCGTCCGCTCCAGCGTTTCGAAATCCACATGGATCAGGCCGAAACGCTTTTCGTACCCCCAGGCCCATTCGTAGTTGTCCAGAAGCGACCAATAGAAGAAGCCCTGCACATTGGCGCCATGCTCGATGGCATCGAGTGCCGCGTCGAAATGCCCGGCGATGTAGTTCGTGCGCTCGGTGTCGGGCACGGCACCGTCGACGATCTCATCGGCCCAGGCCATGCCGTTCTCGGTCACATAGATCGGAAGATCCCCAACGTAGTCGCGCGCCATCCGGGCCAGCAGGTTGCTCAGACCCTCAGGGTAGATCTCCCAGCCCATCTGCGTCTTCGGCAGCGGGCCTTCATGCCCCTTGGTGGACGGCCACGGCGCGCCGGGGTCGGCGGAGACGATGCCGCGCGAGTAGTAGTTCACGCCGAGCCAGTCGATCGGCGTGGAGATCGTCGCCATGTCGTCCTGCCAGTTTTCCGGCAGGTGCGGCTCGAGCCCTTCGAGCGCGGCTTCGGGGTAGGTGCCCTTGGCGACGGACTCGATGAAGAAGCCGTTGTTGATGGCATCCGCCGTCGCCACGGCCTTTTCGTCGCCCTCGCCGAACGGCAGGATGTCGGCGAAGTTCAGCACGATGCCGAGGTTATCGTGGCCGAGGCCGCGCAGACGCTCGACGCCGAGACCATGCGCCAGCTGGATGTGGTGCATGGCGCGGGCGGCGGCGCGGATGTCGCGCAGGCCCGGCGCCTGTTCGCCCAGGTAGTGCGACAGCCAGCTGACGCACCACGGCTCGTTGATCGTCGCGGTGCGCTCGACCCGGTCGCCGATCCGCGCCATCACCGTTTCGGCGAAATCGGCGAACCGCAGCGCGGTGTCGCGGTTCATCCAGCCACCGTGATCGGCGAGAGCCGAGGGCAGGTCCCAGTGGTACAGCGTCAGGAACGGCCGCAGCCCGCGCGCGCCCATGCCGTCGACGAGGCGGTCGTAGAAATCGAGCCCCTCCGGGTTGACGGTGCGGCCATCGGGCATCACCCGCGCCCAGCTGGTCGAGAAGCGGTAGGCGTCGAAGCCGCCGTCGCGGATCAGGTCGAGATCGGCCTCCCAGCGGTGGTAGTGGTCGCAGGCCAGCGCGCCGTCCTCGCGGTTCACCACGTTGCCGGGCGTCGCGGCAAAGCTGTCCCAATGCGACGAGCCGGCGCCGCCGAACTTGTGGCCTTCGATCTGGTAGGCAGCGGTCGCCGCGCCGAAGGTGAAGCCCTCGGGAAAGCTGGAGCGGCGGGGGATCGTCATGCTCCGCGCGCCGGGGCGCTCAATAGAGATGGCATCTGACATAGTGGTCCTCTTGAAGTTGGGTGATGGGCGGCATGTCGGCATGGCACCGGTCCATGACTTTCAGGCAGCGCCCGGCAAACGGGCAGCCCCGGCTTTCGGGGGTGCGCATCGGAATTTCAGCCTTCTTGGCCTTGCGCTCGCGGGTCTTTCTGATGCCGGCCTCCGGGACCGCGCTGATCAAAAGCTGAGTGTAGGGGTGGCGCGGCGACTGGGTGACGCTGTCGCTCTCGCCCCATTCGACCATGTGGCCGACATACATGACCGCCGTGCGCTCGGCGAAGTAGCGCGCCGTGGCGATGTCGTGGGTGATGTACATGAAACCGATGCCGTCGCGCTTCATGTCGTCCATCAGGTTCAGGATGCCGAGCCGGATCGAGACGTCGAGCATCGAGATCGGCTCGTCCGCGAGGATGAACCGCGCCCCCACCGCCAGCGCCCGGGCGATCGCGACCCGCTGCCTCTGGCCGCCCGACAGCTCGTAGGGGAACTTGTCGGCGGTCTGGGCGGCGGGCGACAGGCCGACCCGCTCCAGCGTCGCGATGATCCGCTCGTCCACCTCCGTAGAGCTCAGCTTTGGCGCATGGATGCGGATCGGCCGTGCCAGATGATGGCGGATCGTGTGCACCGGGTTCAGCGAGCCGAACGGGTCCTGGAAGATCATCTGGACCTTGGCGGCATAGTCGCGCTGGCTCTGACGGAAGCCGGGATCGGTGATCTCGGCGCCGTCGACGCGGATCGTGCCGCTGGTGGGCATGTTGATCCGGGCGATGGCGCGGGCGCAGGTGCTCTTGCCGCTGCCGCTTTCGCCGACGATGGCCAGCGCCTCGCCGGCGCGCAGCGTCAGGCTGACGCCGTTGGCGGCGCGCAGGTACTGCTTGCGGAATAGGCCGCCGCCGACGGGGAAGTCGATGACCATGTCCTCGACGGTGATTTCGGCGATGTCGCTCATGCCGTGGCCTCCGCGTCGGTGTCCACCAGGTGGCAGGCGGCGAAATGCGGCGGCTGCTCCGCCACCTTCTCGAGCGCCGGCTCGGTTGTCGTGCAGGGCGCAAAGCACGAGGTGCAGCGCGCCTGAAAGTTGCAGCCCTTTGGCAGCTCGAGCAGGTTCACCGGGCTGCCGGGGATACCGTGCAGGCGTTTCTTCGGGCCGTGGATGGTCGGGAAGGAGCCGACGAGCCCCTTGGTGTAGGGGTGCCGGGGCCGCTCGAGCACCTGCTCGGCGACGCCCATCTCCACGAGGTTGCCGGCATACATGATGCCGATCCGGTCGCAGATCTCGCCCATCAGGCCGAGGTCGTGCGAGATGAACAGGATCGCGAAGCCGTAGCGGTCCTTGAGGTCCTGCAGCTCGTCCATGATCTCGCGTTCGACCACCACGTCGAGCGCGGTCGTCGGCTCGTCCATGACGATCAGCTTGGGGCGCAGCACCAGGGCGATGGCGATCACCACCCGCTGCCGCATGCCGCCCGAAAGCTGGTGCGCGTAGGAGGTCATGCGCGACTTAGAGATGCCCACGGTCTCCAGCAGCTCCTCGCCGCGCGCCCATGCGGCGTCGCGGCTGACGTCCTGATGCGCGAGGATCACGTCGATCAGCTGCTCGCCGATGGTGATCACCGGGTTGAGCGCGTTCATCGCGCTCTGGAACACCATCGCCGTTTCCTTCCAGCGGAACGCCCGTAATTCCCGGTCGGACATCTTCAAAACGTCGCGGCCCTCGAACAGGATCTCGCCTTCGGAGATCAGCGCGGGCGCGTTGTGCATCCGGGTGATGGCGAAGGCGAAGGTCGACTTGCCGCAGCCGGATTCGCCCGCGAGGCCCACGGTCTCGCCGGGGTGGATGTCGAGCGTGATCCGGTTGCAGGCCCGGGCGCCGCGCTGGCCGACGACGTAGTCGACAGAGACGCCGCGACAGCTCAGCAGCGGCTGGGTGAGGGGGGGCGGGTTGCCATCCATGGGGTCAGGCCTCCTGTCGCTTGGCTTCGACCTCGGCGTTCAGCTTGCGCCAGGTCCTGAGGTAGGAGCCGGTCTTCAGCTTCGGGTTCGAGATCTGGTCGATCGAGATGTTGATCAGCGCCAGCCCGCCGCCGACCAGCGCGATGAAGGTGCCGGGCACGATGAAGTCCCACCACGCGCCGACGAAGAAGGCGGCGGAGGATTGCGCCCAGTAGAGCATGGTGCCCCAGCTGGTCACCGTCGGGTCGCCGAGGCCGAGAAATTCGAGCCCCGCCTGCGCGCCGATGGCGTAAAGCGCGGTGCCCACGAACATGCCCGCCGCGAGGCTGATGAGGTTCGGCATGATCTCGATGACGATGATGCGCCACTTGGCCTCGCCCATGATCTCCGCGGCGGTGATGAACTCCTTCTTGCGGATCGCGAGGGTCTGCGAGCGCATCACCCGCGCGCCCCAGGGCCACGAGGTGAGCCCGAGGATCAGCGCGATGATGAATGGCCCGACATTGCCGAGAAAGGCCGCGAGGATGATCAGCAATGGCAGCTGTGGAAACACCAGCATCACGTTGGTGACGGCCATCATGATCTCGTCGGTGCGGCCGCCGAAATAGCCCGAGGAGACGCCGACGGCGAGCGCGATGATCGAGGTCACGGTCGCGGCGGCAAAGGCCACCATCAGCGACACCCGGCCGCCGTAGAGCGCCTGCGACCAGATGTCCTTGCCGGCGCGGGTCGTGCCCATGACGTGCTCGGCGCTGGGCGGCTGGTGGCCGCGGGCCACGCGCTTGTCCGGGTCGTACCCGGTCAGCGCCGGGGCGGCGAGGCACATGGCAAGGATCAGCGCCACCAAGGTCGAGCCGACGATGCCGGCGGTGTTGCCGCGATAGAACCCGGCGATGCCGCCCAGAAGGGAGAGAAGTCGTGTCATGTCGGCCTCACTTGCGCAGTCGGGGATCGAGCCAGACGTAGAGGATGTCGGCGATGAAATTGGCCACCAGCACGCAGATCACGATGAGCAGGAAGCAGGCCTGCATCAGCGGGTAGTCGCGCGCCGCCACGGCCTTGATGATCAGCTGGCCGATGCCGGGGTAGTTGAACACGGTCTCGATGAAGACCTGTCCCGCCACCGCGAAGCCGAGCGCCATGGAGACCGCCGTGACCACCGGCAGGATCGCGTTGCGGGCGGCGTAATGGCTCATGATCCGGCGCGAGGACAGGCCCTTGGCCTTGGCCATGGCGATGTAATCCTCGCCCAGCACGTTCACCATCGCGTTGCGCATGGTGAACACCCATGTCGCGATCATCGACAGCATCAGCGTCACCAGCGGCAGCACCGCGTGATAGGCGACATTGGCCAGGAACCCCGGTCGCAGGCCCGGCTCGAGGTCCGGATCGAAGCCGAAGCCCAGGGGAAACCAGCTCAGGGTCAGGGCGAAGATGAAGAAGATCATCAGCGCCGTCACCGCTTGCGGCATCGAGGCGATGAACTGCCAGAACACCGGCATGAAGCGGTCGACGAAACCGCCGCGGTTGTAGGAGGCGTAAAGCCCGATGAAGCAGCCGATCAGGATCGACAGGATCGTCGCGATCCCGGCCAGGAACACCGTCCAGGGCAGGGTGTTCGACAGAACCTCGGTCACCGGCGTCGGGAACAGCATGATCGACGGGCCGAGATCGAAGGTGACGACGCTCTGCAGATACTGGAGATATTGCTGCCACAAGGGCGCGTCGACGAAGCCGAGCATCTCCTTGTAGGCGGCGATCGTCTCGGGCGGCATCTTGCCCCCCGCGGCGGCGAACATGGCGGCGACGGGATCGCCGGGCATCAGCCGTGGCAGCACGAAGTTGAAGCTGATCGCGACGAAGATCGCCACGCAGTAGAACACCAGTCGTCTGAGGATGAAGGCCATTCGGGGGCTCCTCCGGGCAAGGGGCGGGCGCAGGCGACCGGGCCGCCGGCGGCATCGCCGGGGCCGGTCGTCGGAGCGGAACCGCGGCGCGGTTCTTGCGTCACGGGCCGGGCGGGCGACCGCAGGGCCGCCCGCCCGCGGGCTCATTTCTGGTAGAGACCTTCGAAGACGATCAGCTTGCGGCCGCTCGAGTAGAAGACCGGCTGCACGGTCGGGTTCTCGGCCGAGGGCCAGCCGCCGATCCGGCTGGCGTTGTACTGATACCAGGTCGGGTTCGAGAACAGCGGGATGAAAGGCATGGTCTCACCGGTGTAGGTCATCAGCTCGCCGAGGATCTCGTCGCGGCGCGCCGTATCGGTGGTCTCGCCGTATTCGTCGATCAGCGCCCCCATCTCCTCGGACGCCTTGCCGTGGTTGGCGTGCCAGCTCTGGCCGACCCGGTCGGGGTGGAAGTAGTCGTTGTAGGCCTGGATCGGGTCGACGTTGGCGACCGACCAGTTCATCGAGGCCTCGTAGGTGCCGTCCTTCAACGCGGTGTCGTAAACCGACCAGTCGACCGTCTCGGTGCTGGCCTTGATGCCCACCTCGGCGAGGTACTCCGCGACCATCTGCGCCGACTGCACCCAGTCGGTCCAGCCGTTCACGACCTGGATGCCGAAGTCGATCGGCGCGCCGTCGGGGGTTTCGCGGAAGCCGTCGCCATCGACATCGACATAGCCGGCTTCCTCCAGAAGCGCGATCGCGGCGTCGGGATCATAGGCGACGTATTGGTCGTACCCGGCGTCGATCTCTTCGTCGAAGCTGGCCGCGTAGTATTCCCCAAGGCCCGTCGCGTGTGTGGCGACGGTCGGGTAGCCGTAGGCCGCCAGATCGACGATCGTCTCGCGGTCGAGCGACATCGACATCGCCCGGCGGAAGTCGATGTCGTCGAACGGCGCCTCGCGGGTGTTGAGATAGAGGTGCACGAGGTCGTTGGCCGGGTACCAGAAACCGTGGTTCTCGGGATCGCGCGCGACGAAGGTGCTCTCGATGTCGGCGACGAAGTTCGAGCCCCAGTCGATCTCGCCGGCCATCAGCGCCGGCTGGATCTGCGAGTTGTCGGAGTACTGCCGGAACTTGATGCAGTCGAGGAAGGGCAGGCCGTCATCGGCCTTGTAGTAATGCGGGTTGCGGCAGATCTCGACCTGGTTGTCACGCATCGTCGTGACTTCGGTGATCGGGCCGGAGCCGACCGGATCGGCGTTCTTGAAGGTGATCTTGTCCTCGACGTCGCGCCAGACGTGCTCGGGCACGATGTAGGCCTGCTCGACATACCAGTCGAAGGTGGAATCGGGGCGGTTGAACGTCACCCGTACCGTCGTCGGATCGACCGCCTCGACCGAGGCGAGCAGCCCGTCGGCCCATTTGCCGGTCTTGTCGAGTGTCGCGTCCTCGTGGCCCAGCGCCAGCGAGTAGGCCACGTCCTCGGCGTCGAGCACCTCGCCGTCCGACCAGGTCAGGTCGTCGCGCAGGGTGATGGTCATCGACATCAGGTCGTCGGCGTAGGCGAAGCTCTCCGCGAGGCGATAGTCGATTTCGCCCTTCATCACGTTGTGCGCCCAAAGCGGCTCGAACATCGTGCCGCGGACCAGATCCTCCTGCGCGTTCGAGAACGGGTTGAAGTCCTCGACGAAGGTCGCGGTGATGATCGGCACCGTCAGGGTGCCGCCCTGGGGATGCGCGCCTTGCGCGTTCACGGTGGCGGCCGTGGTTGCCAACAATACCGACATGATCAGGCTCGAACGCTTCATGATGCTCCTCCCAGCGTCGTCTGTAACGTTACAGTTAGATCTATATCGTTACAGATTGGCAAATCAAGCTCTATTGAGGCAAACTTTCCTTTCGGGTAGCAACGCGGAACCGAGCCGGAGGCCGTCATGAACGATATCAATGGCCAAGCCCGCGCCGGGCGCGAGCGGCCGACCCTCAAGACGATCGCGCAGCTGAGCGGTCTGGCCGTGACCACGGTGTCGCGGGCGCTGGGCGATGCCCCCGACATCAGTGCCGAAACCAAGAGGAAGGTGCGCGAGATCGCCGATTCGGTCGGATATACGCCGAACCGGGCCGGGGTCCGGCTGCGCACCGGCCGGACCAACGTGATCGCCCTTGTCCTCGAGGCCGAGCCGGACGGGCTGAACATGACCTCGCGCATGATCGCCTCGATCGCACGCGCGCTCGCGGGCACGCCCTACCATCTGGTGATGACGCCGGAGATGCCGGGCCGGACGCCGCTCGACGCGGTGCGCTACATCGTCGAGACCCGCTCGGCCGATGCGGTCATCATCAACCGGATCCAGCCCGAGGACACGCGGGTCGCGTATCTGCGCAAGCAGCGGTTTCCCTTTGTCACCCACGGCCGGACGATCTGGGCCGCGGAGCACGCCCATTTCGATTACGACAACCATGCCTTCGGGCGCATCGCCGTCGAAACGCTGGCGCGCCACGGCCGCAGCGACCTGCTGCTGCTGGCGCCACCGCAGGACCAGAGCTACGCCAATGACATGATCGACGGGGCTTTCGCGGCGGCGGGGGATTTCGGCGTGCGCGTGACCCTTGCCGAGCAGATGACCAGCGACAGCGGCGAAAGCGAGATCCGGCATGGCATCGCCAGAAGCATCGCCGCGCATCCGAAGCTCGATGCCCTCGTATCGGCCTCCCCGAACGGCGCCATGGTCGCCACCGCCAGCCTGGAGGCCACAGGCCGGGTCATCGGCAAGGATTTCGATGTTTTCTCGAAAGAGACCATACCGTTTCTGAAGCTGTTCCGCCCACAGATACTGACCCTGGTCGAGGACATCCAAAAGGCTGGCGAGTTCCTGGCCAAGGCAGCGGTCCATGAAATCGCGACGCTGGGCAAGGATCACATGCAGATGCTCGATTGCCCGACTGGTTGCGCAACCGGGACTTCACGGATCTGAGGCCAAAGCACCGATGGACGCCCTTCTGTTTGTCGAGCCGCGATGCCGGTGGTGTTGATCTGTTTCTGATGCTGCATGGTGACGCCGTAGGTCTCGCGAGCGATGTCGCGCTTCAGGGCGCGGATCGCTTCGAGCTTGGAATGGCACTCGGCAACGCAGCGCGCGACTTGGGCCTTGGTCCGGTCATCCGTCTTCAGGCGCCCAGATGCAGGTGATGTCACTCGGCCATTGCTCTTGAACCGATGGCAAACATGGCCTCGTCCCAGACCTTATCCGAAGCCTCGACATCGAATGGCCGATCCGGGATGTTGTCGGCCACGATCGACGGCTTGCCGGCATGCTTGCCGGGATGGCGCTTGTAGCCGATCTGCGCCGTGATCCCGGAAAATCTGAGACCTTGCACCGCAAGAATAGCCTCCCTCCAACAGAAAGAGGCCGCCCAGGGGGGCAGCCTCAATCGCGTTCGTGCCGGTTCGATCAGATCAGGAAATCGTCGCGATCGATTGCGCCTGCATCGATCCCGAGAAGCGTGATCTGCGAGTCGCCATATCTGATCACGGCATCGTCGCCCTGGCTCTCGATGGTCAGATCATTGAACTCCAGCGACGTCCTGGTGAAATCGAACAGGTCCGACCCATCTTCGAAATCGGTTACGACATCGTCGCCATCCTTCTGGCTGCGGAAGGCGAAGATGTCCGCCCCGTCGCCCCCGGTGAGCATGTCGTTGTGCCGACCGCCGTTCAGAGTATCAGCACCATCGCCGCCGTTGAGCGCATCGCGTCCTAGATTGCCAAGAAGGCGATCATCGCCCGAACCGCCGTCTAGAAGGTCACGCCGTTGGTTGCCAATGAGAACATCTGTGCCGGCCTTGCCCTGCAACGTGTCGTGGCCCTGACCGCCGGCAAGAACGTCCGCACCGGCGCCACCGGCCAGAAGGTCGTCCCCGGTGCCGCCATCCAGGCGGTCATCACCGGCAAAGCCGCGCAGCACGTCGTTGTCGGCGCCGCCATCGAGCACGTCGTTGCCCTTGAAACCCTTCACGACATCGTCGCCGACACCGGCCGCGAAGACATCGTCACCCGCACTCAGCCTGAAATTGCCGCTGGCAGACGCGCGCTGTCCGCCGAGAAGGTCGAGGGCCTGTTCGAGATCGATCTTCATGATCTCGCCCGAAGCAACAGGCAGGATGCCGACATAGCCATTCTGCTCGCCGTTGATCTCGCCGTCGGTGCCTTCGCCATAGCCGCCATCGACGTTCTGCCCGTGCAGCACGATCTCGCGCAGCACCAGCGGCATCAGGTCTTCCATGTCATACTGGTTGCCGGTGACCGGACTCATCAAGTTGTCCATGTCGGTCAGATCGAAGCTCTGGATATAGGAGAGCTGACCTTGGAAATCCGCCATCGGGCTCATGCCGTCGGCACCGGTCAGCGACAGCAGGATATCGCCATAGGCCGGCACGCCCTCGAGCACTTCGACGAAGCCGTCGCCATCGGCATCGTCCGGCAGTGTCGGGGTGCGTGAATTCGCAGGGTTGCCGTCATCGTCGAACACGCCGTGAATGTGCTGGGCATGGGCCATGTCGGGCGTCAGGTTTTCGGCCAGGATCGCCACGTTGATGTAAGGCGTATTCTCGGCTTGGCCGAGCGAAACGATGGCGCTGCCATAAACGCCCGAATTGTTCAGTGCCGTCAGATCGACGGCCCAAGTTCCTTCGGAACCTTTCAGGAATGTTTCGAAGGATCCATAAGAACTATCAAGATGAGCCACGAGCTCTCCTCCCTATCGATTTTTGCGATAGCTTTCGCCACCAGAAGTTGACCTCGAATACACGTTGAGCAGTGTCGGGAGTTTCATCACGAGCCCGTGTCCTCGGTCGGCCGAAGCTATTTTGCGGGCGCTTGAGCGCCGCGTGGGGCGCGGTGGTGCCAGGATATGAGATGGGGTGACTACCGATGCGGGGCGCGCACCTACGGCGCTCCCTCTGGGTGGCGCAACGTGCGGCCGACAATGGAGGCGGTCCATGGCTTGTTGCGCGTGGTCAGCAGGTCGCGGCGGTTTGCTTCGCCCGCCAATGCGGTGCGGTTGGGTGCGATGCCATCGGTCGCCGCGAAGCTCCTGCAGTTCTCGCGTCTTGCCGTCGGCCTGCGCGCTGCGGGCATGTCAGGTTTTTATTCCGCGCGCCGGGTGGAACGCCTGTGCAACTTGCGGGCTTGATCCAAGGATGATGTTCCATCTGAGGCTCTCATGGAAAACAGAAATCCGGTTTCCATGATCCGGCGCAGGAACCGCCGCTTGAACTCGGCCGGAACCTTCCAGATCTAGGTGGTATCCCCTGAACCGAAAGGCCGGTCCGATGAACAGGTTTGTCCAAGTCGCGGTCGCCGCGACCCTTCTCTCCAGCCCCGCCCTTGCGCAGGAAGTAGATGGCTTCGGGCCGCTGGTGTCCGCCGAGGAACTGGCCGGGCTGCTCGATACGGCGGCACCGCTGGTGCTCGACATCCGTGGTGACGCTTATGCCGAAGGCCATGTCGAAGGCGCCGTCTCCGCGCCCTACGGGCTGTTTCGCGGGCCCGCCGAGAACCCCGGGCAGGTGCCCTCCGACGATGCGCTGACCCAGGTGCTGCGCGATCTCGGCGTCACCGCCGACCGCCCCGTGGTCATCACCCATCAGGGCCGCGACGAGACCGATTTCGGCGCCGCCGCGCGGGTCTACTGGACCTTGAAGTCGAGCGGCGTCAGCGATCTCGCGATCCTCAATGGCGGCGTCGGCGCGTGGCAGGCTGCCGGGAACGCCCTGTCGACCGAGCCGGTCGACCCCGAGGAGAGCGCGATCACCGTCAGCTTCTCGGACCAATGGCTCGCCACCCAAGACGACGTGCTGCAGGTGGTCGAGGGCGATGCGCAGGCGACGCTGGTCGATGCGCGGCCCGAAAGCTTCTGGGCCGGCGAAGACGCGCACCCGGCCGCGGCGCGGCCCGGCACTCTGCCGCAATCGGAGTATTTCACCCATTCGAACTGGTTCTCCGACGACCCGACGCTGATCGACGCGGTGGCGGCGCGGGCGCTGGCCGAAGAGGGCGGTTTCGCCGATGACGACACGCTGATCTCGTTTTGCAACACCGGCCACTGGGCCGCGACCAACTGGTTCGCGCTGAGCGAGCTGGCCGGGCTCGACGACGTGAAGCTCTACCCGGAATCGATGGTCGGCTGGTCGCATGCCGGTCTGCCGATGCAGAACACGCCGGGCGTGATCGAAAACCTCTGGAACCAGATCACCAACGCGCTCTGAGGAGGGCCACATGGCCGAAACAAGCATGGCCGCGACGGGCGGCGGATCCGACATGGCCCGGCGCGGCCTGCTGGTCGGCGGGGTGCTGATCGCGGCGCTCGCGGTCGCGGCGCTGGCGGGGGCGCGCTACGGCGCGCTGCTGCTGGTGGGGCTCGGCTTCGGCATCGCGCTCGAAGGGCTGCGCTTCGGCTTCGCGGGGCCGTGGCGCGCGATGATCCTGCGGCGCGACCCGGCGGGGCTTCTGGCGCAGCTCGTCTCGATCGGTCTCGTGGCGCTGGCGGCGTTTCCACTGCTGGCCAGCAATGGCGAGGAGCTGTTCGGCGCGCATGCCCCGATCGGGGTCGCCATGGTCGGCGGCGCCTTTGTCTTCGGCGCCGCGATGCAGCTGGTGATGGGCTGCGGGTCGGGCACGCTGGTCAATGCCGGAAGCGGCAATGTCGTCGGCGCGGTGGCGCTGCCCTTCTTCGCGCTGGGCAGCTTCGCGGGGGCCTACAACCTCGATTGGTGGATCTCGCTCGGGACGGCGCCGGTGGTGGTGCTGGACGGCACCGACGGGCTCATCGCGACGCTGGCGGGGCTGGCGGCGGTGGCGGCTGTGGTGCTCTGGCTCGCGCCCAAGGAAGCGCGGCGGATTCCCCGCAGGCTCTGGGTCGCCGCGGCGGTGATCGCCGCTCTGGCGATTTTGAACCTCGTCATCGCGGGCCAGCCTTGGGGCATCGTTTATGGTCTCGGGCTCTGGGCCGCCAAGGGCGCGCAGGCGGTCGGCGCGGATCTGTCCGGCTCGGCCTTCTGGACCGCGCCCACCAATGCCGAGCGGCTGCAGCAGAGCATCCTCACCGATGTCACCTCGCTCACCAATATCGGCCTGATCGGCGGTGCGTTCCTGGCGAGCGTCTGGCGCCGGGGGCTGGGCAAGGGCCTGCCGAAGCTTTCGGCGCTGGCCTGGGCTTCGACCATCGTGGCGGGGTTCCTGCTGGGCTATTCATCGCGGCTCGCCTTCGGCTGCAATGTCGGCGCGTTCTTTTCGGGCGTCTCGACCGGCAGCCTGCATGGCTGGGCGTGGTTCGCCGCCGCGTTCTTCGGGGCCTATTGGGGCGTGAAGCTGCGCCCGAAACTCGGATTGGAGGTGTAACCATGACGCGGACACCCGTCGCGCTTGCGGTCATGGGGCTGGTGGTGGCGCTTGTTGCCGCGGACCTCGCGGGCAGTGCGCCGCTCAACCCCTATCAGGCGCCGCCCATGCTGGCGCTGGGCTCCGGTCTTGCCGCGACCGGTGCGCATTGCGCGGCCCCCGTGGTCGATTGACCAAGGCAGGCGCGGCGGGGGCCGAGGCTTCGCCGCGCCGCATCCGGTGGTGACACGGCGGGCGCTGGCCTGCCGTCGTCACCCCAGATCGCGCTGCGTCCGCTCAGGTGGTGAGCAGCTTGCGGTACATCTCCAGCAGGAAAGCCTCGGCATCGGCGAAGCGGTCCTTGGCCTTGTCCGGCGCGATCTCCTCGATCTGCACGTCGAAATCGGCGTAATGCTGCGTCGTGGCCCAGATCGAATAGAGCAGGTGGTGCGGATCGACGGGCGCGATGCGGCCCGCGCGGATCCACTCCTCCAGCACCGCGATCTTGGCGTTGTAGAGCTCCTTGAGCGGCTCGAAGATCTCGCTCTTGGACTGCGGCAGCCCGCTCAGGATCTCGTTGGCGAAGAACTTGCTTTCCTTGGGAAAGTTCTTGGAGATGTCGAGCTTGCGGCGAATGTATTCGCAGATTTCGTCAACCGGCTCGCCATTGGGGCTGAGCATGTTCAAAGGCGCCATCCACAGCTGCAGCGTCCGGGCCAGCAGCTCGCGCCGGATCGCGTCCTTGCTCTCGAAATAATAGAGCAGGTTCGGCGTGGTCAGCCCCGCCGCCTTGGCGATCAGGTTGATCGAGGCGCCGGACGAGCCGTGCTGGGCAAAGGCGTCGAGCGCCGCGCCGAGGATCTGTTCGGTGTTCTTGCGCTGGATCCGGGTCCGGGGCTTGGTGCCCGCCATGCGTGCCATGAGCCGTCCAAGCCCCTCATACAGGTCAATGCCTGTGCCCTATCGCACACCTCCCGCGGCAAGACCAGCGGTCCCGCGCACGGGGGCGGTGTCGTTCCGGCGGGCAGGGCGGGCTGCCCGCCGGTCGGCGTCCGTGTCAGGGGGGCTTAGGACACGGCCTTCAGCTTGGTGACGTTGTTCGCTTCCTTGCGGAAGGCGGGGATCACCGTGTCGCCGTAATCGGCGATGATCTTCTCCTCGTCGCCGCTGTCGAGATAGATGTTGAACTGCGTGGTGCCCGCCTCTTCGAGTTCGCGGATCTTGGTGATGTGCTCCTCGGGCGTGCCCAGCACGCAGAAGCTCTTGATGATGTCCTCGGTGATGAAGTCGAGATACGGGTTATCGCTCTGGCCGTGCTTGGAGTAGTCGTAGCCCTTGCGGTTCTCGATATAGGAGGTGAGCGAGGAGGGCACCTGGTCGCTGTCGGCGCCGTATTTCTCGACGATGTCGGCGACGTGATTGCCGACCATGGCGGGGAACCATTTCACCTTCTCGATTGCCTCGTCGATCGGCCCGGTATGGGCGGGGGCGGCGGCCATGACCTTGTAACCCGACATGTCGAGCCCGGCCTCGGTCCCGGCGGTCTTGGCCTGGTCGGCCAGCCACTTGACGATCTTGGGCTCGGCGATCTGCAGCACCACGCCGTCGCCGACGCGGCCCGCGGAGGCCAGCGCCTTGGGGCCGTAGGCGCCGATCCAGACGGGCAGCTCGTAGCCGTCGGCCCAGGGGAACTTCACCGGCTCGGGGCATTCGCCGTACTGCACCTCCTCGCCGCGGATCAGCGCCTTCACCACATGGGTGAACTCCTCGAGACGCTTGAGCGTCGAGGGCTTTTTGCCCATGACGCGCACCGCGCTGTCGCCGCGCCCGAGGCCGATGTCGAAGCGGCCATTCGACTGCTTGGCGAGCGAGCCGAACAGCGAGGCCGCGACCGACCATTCGCGCGAGTTGGGGTTGGTCACAAGCGGGCCGAAGCGCATGCGTGTGGTGTGCTCCATGCACATCGCCATGGCGACGAAACTCTCGCGCCACAGGATGTGGCTGTCGTAGAACCAGCAATAGTCGAAGCCCGCGTTCTCGGCCTGGCGGACGAGAGCCTTGGCGCGTTCGGGCTCGACGAAGCCCTTGAAGCAGATGCCGAATTCCATGTGATTTCTCCTCCCTAGAGAATGGATGGTGTTGTTTTTGGTCAGTGATCGGGCGGGCAGATGCGGATGCCCGCATGGCTGAAGGGCACGGCCTTCGAGATGTTCAGCCGGATCAGGATCGGGGTGATCGCCTCGATGCAGCGCGCGGACTGCGCGTCGCCCGCGTTGTAGGCCTCGACGCCGAGCTTGCGGACCAGCTCGATCACCTTCTTGCGGGCGTCGAGGCTGTTGCCGCAGACGAGGATGTCGCAGTTGATCGTCTGATCGAGCGCCTTCAGTGTCACCGCCGAGACGTTGTGCAGCGCGCCGATCACCGGGATCTCGTCGCCAAGGAGCGCCTGCGCAGCCTCGGTGGCCGAGCCCTCGGGCGGCATGGCGACTTTCTTGGGGTCGCCCTCGGCCAGCGGGACCACGATGTCGACGAGGATCTTTCCGGCGAGGGCGGGTTTCAGCGCTTGAAGCGTCGCGTTGTGGGCCGAGAAGGGGACGGCAAGGATCACCATTTCCTCGGCGGCGGCGGTGGCGCCCTCGTTGTCGAGGCCGCGGATCTTCGCGGCATCTGTGGGCAGCTGCGCCTGCAGTTCCTCGGCGATGGCGGCGGCGCGCACGCCGTCCCGCCCACCCAGCACCACCTCGACGCCGGCGCGCGCGAAGCGCAGGGCGAGGCCCTGTCCCTGCGGCCCGGTGCCGCCAATGATCGCGATTGTCATCTGAACATGTCCTCTTGTTTCTGGCGGAGTATGTCGGCTCCGCGGCTCTCGGCGGGCGTCCAGTCGAGGCCGCGCAGCAGCACCGCGGGGGTCTTGCCGTCCTTGCGCACCACCAGCCCCGAGGCGGCGGCGATCTCGTCGGCCAGCGCCGGTTCGGTGACCTGCAGCGGGCGGCCCCAGGCGTCGGTGTTGCCCTGCTCGCGGATCGTGGCGGGGACCTTCGACAGGCCGATCGCGACATTGACCTGACCGAGCCGCCAGGGCCGGCCGAAGGTGTCGGTCATCACCACGCCGATCCGCGCGCCGAAGCGTTCGGCCAGCGCCTCGTGCAGCGCAGCGCAGCTGGCATCCGGGTCGGGCGGCAGCACCATGACGGCGCTCTCCTCGCTGAAATTCGACTCGTCCACCGCGGCGTTGGCCGAGATGAAGCCGAGCCGATGCTCGCAGATCATCGTGCCCTCGTTCTGGTCGGGGCGGCGGAACGAGCGCACCACGCGGGTGCTTTCGCGCAGCACCACCTCGACCTTGCGGGGGTCCTTGTTGAGCTCATTGGCGTAGCGCAGCGCCTCGTCGGAGGGCGTCACCGTGTCGAGCGGAATGATGCAGCCCTCGGCCTTGGAGAACACCTTCTGCGCGACGCAGAGGATGTCGCCGTGGCGCAGGCCGAGATCAGCCGCGTCGAGCCGGTCGCCGATGATCGCGGCGAGGTCGTCGCCATGGCCGATGTCGGGGATGCCGGGGATGGCGGTGAGAGAGACCGACAGGCTCATTGTGCATTCTCCCGGCGGGGGCGGCGCAGATGGTCCGCGGGCAGGTGGTCGAGATCGGCCACCGTGTCGATATCGATGCGCAGGCTGCCCAGCGGCATCATCACCGGCGTCAGCCCGGCACCTTCGGCGGCATGGCGGTGCCGGATCGTCGATCTGGTGCCATAGGCAAAGGCAAAGGGGCAGGGCAGCGGCACCATCAGCGCGTTGGTGCCGAGATCCTTGGCCGGGCAGATCACCGCCGTGCCGCCATCGAGCGGATGATCCAGCAACCGCGCGAGATCGACCGGATCGGGATCGGCGATATCGCCGGGCAGGACGCAAAGCGCGTCGTATCCCTGCCCGGTCGCCCAGTGGGCCGCGGCCTCGACCGCCAGCGACAGCGAGGGCGCGCCGCCATCGTCGATCACGGTCAGGCCGAGCGTCTCGGCCACGTCGCGAATGATCGGGCTGCCGCTGACCACGGCGAGGTCGACTTGGGCGTCGAGATCCTCCACCGCCTCGCGCAGCCGGGCGACCGTCGCCCGGAACAGGCGCAGCGCCAGCTTCCCGCGCTGGTCGGGCGTCAGCGCGAGGCCGAGCCGGGTCTTGGCATCGCGCGGATCCTTCATCGGGATCGCGACGAGGCGTTTGCCCGCGCCGCTCATGCCACCGCCTCCACGGGCGCGAAGGCGAGATCGAGGATCTCGCGCGCCAGCCGCGCCTTGTCGGCCTGTGTCTTCATCAGGATATCGCTGCACTGCGGGGCGGGGCCCTCGGCGGCGATCTCGGCGCCAAGCGCGGCGTCGGCATGGTCGATGACCAGCCGGTCGGCCAGCGCGCGATAGCGCCGCGCCACGCCAAGCGCGTCGGCGCGCAGCCCCAGCGCCGCCATCATCCGGTCGGCGGGCCCCTTGACCACCTTTCCTGCGATGAAGGGGCTGACCGCGATCTTGGGCGCGTCGGCGGCGCGCAGCGCCTCGCCAATGCCGGGAATGCCGAGGATCGGGGCGATGCTTACCAGCGGGTTCGACGGCGCGATGACGATCAGGTCGGCCCCGGCGATGGCGGTCAGCGCCTCGGGCGTAGGCCGCGCCATGTCCATGCCGGAAAAGGCGATCTCGCGGATTTCGGGCGCGCAGCGCTCGCGCACGAAATATTCCTGAAAGCTCAGCCAGCGCCCGTCGGTCGTGCGCAGCCGGGTCTGCACCACGTCGTCGGTGGGCAACAGGATCGCAGGTTTCACGCCAAAGGCGCGGGCCACGTCGCGGGCGATGTCCGAGGGCCGGTCGCCGCGTCCGCGCCGCATCGTGCGGTGGATGTGCAGGCCGAAATCGCGGTCGCCCAGCGACATCCAGGTCTCCGCGCCGAGAAGATCGAGCGTCTCCAGCGCCCGGTGCCCTTCATCGGCGACGCCCCAGCCCTGCGCGCGGTCGATCCGCCCGGCGAGGCTGTAGGTCAGCGTGTCGATGTCAGGCGAGACCCAGAGCCCGTGAAAGCTGTCGTCGTCGGCGACGTTGCCGATCACCGACAGCGCCACGTCGTCATGGGCGGCAAGCCCCTCGGCCATCTTGGCGCCGCCGACACCGCCGGCGAGCAGGCAGACCTTGCGCGGGCTCATCGGGCTACCTCGACCGCGGCGGGGGCTTCGGGGAACATCTCCATGAAGGCCAGCGGGTCGCGGCCCTTGCGGTCCACCAGCGGCGCCAGCTCTTCGGGGTCGTGATGCTCGAATACCTCGCGCACGTCATAGACGGTGTTGCGGCGCACCGGCACGCGGCCTGCCGCGCGGATCATCCGCACCAGTTCCTTCGCGGTGATCTCCTGACCGTGGTTCGATCCGGCCGCGCGCGAGATGCTCTCGTTCATCAGCGTGCCGCCCAGATCGTTGACCCCGCGCGACAGCATCTGTTGGGCCCGCGCCGCGCCGAGCTTGGTCCAGCTCACCTGGATGTTGTCGATCCAGCCATGCAGCATGATCCGCGACACCGCGTGCATCAGGTCGACCTCCTGCGCCGTCGGGCCGGGGCGGACCTTGTCGGGGTTCTGGGCGTAGAGCGGCGAATCGGTGTGCACGAAGGACAGCGGCACCAGCTCGGTAAAGCCGCGGGTGTCCTTCTGGATGTCGCGCAACAGCGCGATATGCGCGGCCCAGTGCTCGGGCGCGTCGACATGGCCATACATGATCGTCGCGGTGGTGGGGATGCCGACCTCGTGGGCGGTGCGGATGATCTCGACCCAGCGCTCGGCCGAAAGCTTGTTGGTGGTGAGCTGCATCCGGACCTCGGTGTCGAGGATCTCGGCCGCGGTGCCGGGCATCGAATCGAGACCGGCCTCCTTCAGATCGGTCAGGAAGTCGCGATAGGACATCCTGGTCTTGGACGCGCCGTACCAGATCTCGAAGGGCGAGAAGGCGTGGATGTGCATGCCGGGCAGGGCGGCTTTGATCGCACGGATGATGTCGCGATAATAGGTGCCCTCCATGCGGGGGTGCAGCCCGCCCTGGATGCAGACCTCGGTCGCGCCGCGATCCCAGGCCTGCTGCGCGCGCTCGACGATCTGCTCGGGCTCCAGCCACTCGGCGGATTTGTCCTCGCTCCGCTTGGCAAAGCCGCAGAATTTGCAGCCCATGTAGCAGATATTGGTGAAGTTGATGTTGCGGTTGACGACGAAGCTGACCCGGTCGCCATTGGCACGGCGACGCAGCGTGTCGGCAGTGCGAAAGACGGCGTCGATATCCGCCCCTTCGGCCCGGAACAGCGCGACGCCTTCCTCCACGCTCACCTCGCCGCCAGAGAGCGATTTTTCGAGAATCGCGCGGATGGCCGGCGAGGCGCCGCCCACGGCGGCGGGATCGCAGGCGAACTGCCGGGTCTTCGACTGGTAGGTCATGCTGTCTCTCCGATGTGCCGCTGTTCGCGCGCCAGCCCGGTATTGCCGGCCATGCCGAGCGCCCGGGCCCGCACGGAGGCGTTGATGAAGCCCGCATCCCCGGTGAGGTATCGCGGGTAGACGGTGAGCCTTTCGCGCAGCTCGAAACCGGCCTCGTCGCAGGACCGCGCGAGGCTGCGGATCTCGGGCCAGTCGTGCTGCGGGTTGATGAAGTCGATGGTGACGGGCGAGATGCCGCCCCAATCGTTGATGCCCGCGTCGAGATAGGCGATGTGACGCGCGCTCAGGTTCGGGGGCGCCTGCAAGCTGATCTCGGGCGACAGGATGATCCGCGCCGCAGCGATGGTGCGCAGCATGTCTTCGAGCCCCGGCTCGGGGTGGTTGGCCATCTCGATGTCGGGCTTGCGCTGGAAATTCTGGATGATGACCTCCTGCACGTGGCCGTGCCGCGCATGGGCGGCGTTGATCGCCTGCAGCGCCTCGATCCGTTCCTCCCATGTCTCGCCGATGCCGATCAGCAACCCGGTGGTGAAGGGCACGCGCTTTTGCCCCGCGCGCTCCAGCGTGCGCAGCCGCTGCACCGGCGTCTTGTCGGGGCAGGCGTGGTGCGGCTGGCCCTTGCGGGTCAGGCGGCGGCTGACGGTCTCCAGCATCATGCCCATCGAGGCCGAGACCGGTTTCAACAGGTCGATCTCGTCATCGGTGAGCGTGCCGGCATTGACATGCGGCAAGAGGCTGGTCTCGCGCAGCACCAGCGCGCACATGTCGCGCAAATAGTCGGTGAGCTTCGAATACCCCAGCCGTTCCAGCCCCTTGCGCGCCGCTTCGTAGCGCAGCTCGGGCTTTTCCCCGAGACTGAACAGAAGCTCCTTGCAGCCCTCGCGCTCGCCGCGCAGCGCCTCGGAGAGCACCTGTTCGGGCGTCATGATCCGCGCCTCGGGCGAGGAAGGGTGCTTGACGAAGGTGCAGTAGCCGCAGGTGTCGCGGCACATGTTGGTGAGCGGCACGAAGGCCTTGCGCGAATAGGTGACCCGGCGGCCCCAGGCCGCGTCGCGGATCTGGCGGGCCTGGGCCATCAGGGCGTCGAGATCCCCGGTTTCGGCAAGCGGCGCGCCGCTGCTGGGCAAGTGGCTGGTCATGATCTCCTCCTGCCCTCAAGGCTGAGCGATCTCGACGCGACTTGTCAAAACTATTTTTAGCAACAAGTCAAAAAACAGATTAATCAAAATTAATATTGTTTCTTATCAGTGGCATATGTCTTGCTCATGTCTTCTGATCATCAAAATAATTGACTACTAGATAAAACAACGCGGATAGTCCGGGGGAGCTTCACGCGGCGCTTGGGAGGGCGCCCGGAGGCAATGGGAGGGCAAGGCCGTGATGATGGAAGCGCCAGAAGCGCTGGCTGCCGGCTGGCCGGTGGCCGCCCGCCGGGCAGGCCCGGCGGGCCATTGCCATGCGGCATGGTCACGGTGCCGGAGGCTTCCGGCCACGGGGCCACGCCCTTTTTCGCGACCACCCCGCGCGCGGCGCCGCCCGCAGGCCGCGAGACGGGCTGCCCGCCCGATCGCCCGAGGAGACCATCGTTCAAGGGAATGACGAGATGAACGCAGAAACCAGGATCCGCAACGACCTCGGCGCCTACTGGATGCCCTTTACCGCCAACCGGCAGTTCAAGGACAACCCGCGCATGATCGCCAGCGCCGAGGGCATGTATTACACCACCACCGACGGGCGACGCGTCATGGACGGCACCGCCGGGCTGTGGTGCGTCAATGCCGGCCACCGCGCGCCGCGCATCACCGAGGCCGTGCAGCGGCAGGTCGAGGAGCTCGACTACGCGCCCGCCTTCCAGATGGGCCATCCCAAGGCTTTCGAACTGGCCTCGCGGCTCGCCGATCTGGCGCCGGGCAAGCTCAACCACGTCTTCTTTACCAATTCCGGCTCGGAGTCGGTCGAGACCGCGCTGAAGATCGCGCTGGCCTATCACAAGGCGCGGGGCGAGGCCGGACGCACCCGCCTGATCGGCCGCGACAAGGGGTATCACGGTGTCAATTTCGGCGGCATCTCGGTGGGCGGCATGGTCAACAACCGCCGCGCCTTCGGCACGCTTCTGGGCGGCGTCGACCACCTGCCGCACACGCATGACATCGCGCGCAACGGTTTCACCCGCGGCCAGCCCGCGCATGGCGCGGAGCTCGCCGACGATCTGGAGCGGATGGTGGCGCTGCACGGCGCGGAGACCATCGCCGCGGTGATCGTCGAGCCGATGGCCGGCTCGGCCGGGGTGATCCTGCCGCCCAAGGGCTACCTGCAAAAGCTGCGCGAGATCACCCGCAGGCACGGCATCCTGCTCATTTTCGACGAGGTGATCACCGCCTATGGCCGGCTCGGCCGGGCCTTCGGCGCGGATTACTACGGCGTCGAGCCGGACATGATCACCACCGCCAAGGGGCTGACCAACGGCGTCATCCCGATGGGCGCGGTGCTGGCCAGCGAGGCGATCCACGACGCCTTCATGACCGGGCCCGACCACATGATCGAGCTGTTCCACGGCTACACCTATTCGGGCAACCCGATGGCCTGCGCCGCCGCACTCGCCACGCTCGACACCTACCGCGAGGAGGCGCTGTTCGAGCGCGCCGCGAGCTTGGAGGATTACTGGGCCGAGGCGCTGTTCAGCCTGAAGGACAAGCCCGGCGTGATCGACATTCGCGCCGTCGGCCTCGTCGGGGCGGTGGAACTCGAGCCCTTCGCGGACCAGCCCACCAAGCGGGCCTTCGACACCTATCTGCGCGCCTGGGACAAGGGCGTGCACCTGCGCACCACCGGCGACACCATCGCCATGTCGCCGCCGCTCATCATTGAGAAATCCGAGATCGACCAGCTGGTCGGCACGCTCGGCGCGGCGCTCGACGCCTGATCATGGCCGGGGCGCGGTGGCCGGGAGGGCCGCCGCGCTTCGGTCCGTAACGGGAGGACCTATGAAAGACATCCAGACCAACACCCGGATCGACGGGGCCCGGCTGTGGGACTCGCTGATGGAGATGGCCAGGATCGGCCCCGGCCTGCGCGGCGGCAACAACCGCCAGACGCTGACCGATGCCGACCGCGAGGGGCGCGATTTGTTCAAGCGCTGGTGCGAGGAGGCCGGCATGCGCGTCGGCGTCGACAGCATGGGCAACATGTTCGCCCGGCTCGAAGGGGCGGAGCCCGATCTCGACCCGGTGATGATGGGCAGCCATCTCGACACCCAGCCCACGGGCGGCAAGTATGACGGCGTGCTGGGCGTTCTGGCCGGGCTCGAGGTCGTCCGCTCGATCCGTGACCGGGGCCTCACCCCGCGCCGCCCCATCGTCGTGGTCAACTGGACCAACGAAGAAGGGACGCGCTTCGCCCCCGCCATGCTGTCGAGCGGCGTTTTCGCGGGCGTGCATACGCAGGACTGGGCCTATGCGCGCGAGGATGCCGACGGCAAGCGCTTCGGCGACGAGCTGGCCCGCATCGGCTATGTCGGTGACGAGCCGGTGGGCCAGCGCAAGATGCACGCGATGTTCGAGCTGCATATCGAGCAGGGCCCGATCCTCGAGGCCGAGGGCCGCGATATCGGCGTCGTCACCCACGGGCAGGGGCTGAGCTGGACCGAAGTGACCGTCACCGGCAAGGAGAGCCACACCGGCTCCACCCCGATGCCGATGCGCCGCAACGCGGGCCTCGGCATGGCGCGCATCCTCGAGAAGGTCGACGAGATCGCGTGGAGCCACAAGCCGCACGCGGTGGGCGCCGCCGGTCACATCGAGGTCTTCCCGAATTCGCGCAACGTGATCCCCGGCAAGGCGGTCTTCACCGTCGATTTCCGCTCGCCGGAGCTTTCGGTGATCGAGGACATGGAGGCGCGGCTGCGCGTCGAGGGGCAGCGTATCGCGGACGAGATGGAGCTGGAGATCGCCTTCGAGAAGGTCGGCGGCTTCGACCCCGTCCCCTTCGACAAAAGCTGCGTCGATGCGGTGCGCCGCGCCGCCGAGAAGCTGGGCTTCTCGCATCGCGAGATCATCTCGGGCGCGGGTCACGACGCCTGCTGGATCGCCCGCGTGGCGCCCACCGCGATGATCATGTGCCCCTGCGTGGACGGGCTGAGCCACAACGAGGACGAGGAGATCAGCCGCGACTGGGCCGCCGCCGGCTGCGACGTGCTGCTGCACGCCGTTCTCGAAACCGCCGAAATCGTGGAGTGAAGACATGAGCAAGAGAACCGTGATCAAGGGCGGCACCATCGTCGCCGCCGACCGCAGCTTTGAGGCCGACATCGCCATCGAGGGCGAGACCATCGTGCAGATCGGCGCCGATCTTTCCGGCGACGAGGTGATCGACGCCACCGGCTGCTACGTGATGCCCGGCGGGATTGACCCGCATGTGCATCTGAAGATGCCCTTCATGGGCACCCATTCGGCCGATGATTTCGAAAGCGGCACCCGCGCGGGCCTCGCCGGCGGCACCACGATGGTGGTCGATTTCTGCCTGCCCAGCCCCGGCCAGTCGCTTCTCGAGGCGCTGGAGGGCTGGCACGCCAAGTCGCAGCGCGCCTGCGGCGATTATTCGTTCCACATGGCGGTGACATGGTGGGGCGAGCAGGTGTTCGAGGAGATGCAACAGGTCGTCGATCTGGGCATCAACTCCTTCAAGCACTTCATGGCCTACAAGGGCGCGCTGATGGTCGATGACGACGAGCTGTTCGACAGCTTCCAGCGCTGCGCCGCGATCGGCGCGATGCCGATGGTGCATGCCGAGAACGGCGATGTCGTCGCCACCATGCAGCAAAAGCTGCTCGGGCAGGGCATTCGCGGGCCGGAAGGCCACGCCATGTCGCGGCCGCCCGAGGTCGAGGGCGAGGCCACGAACCGCGCCATCATGATCGCCGACATGGCGGGCGTGCCGCTCTATGTCGTCCACACCTCCTGCGAACAGGCGCATGAAGCGATCCGGCGCGCGCGGCAAAAGGGCATGCGGGTCTATGGCGAGCCGCTGATCCAGCACCTCGTGCTCGACGACAGCGAGTATCGCAACCCCGACTGGGACCACGCCGCCCAGCGCGTCATGTCGCCGCCCTTCCGCGACAAGTCGAACCAGGACAGCCTCTGGGCCGGGCTGCAGGCGGGCTCGCTGCAGGTGGTGGCGACCGATCACTGCGCCTTCACCATCGACCAGAAGCGCACCGGCATCGACGATTTCACCAAGATCCCGAACGGCACCGGCGGGCTGGAGGACCGGATGCCGGTCCTCTGGACCGAAGGGGTGAACACCGGGCGGCTGACCAAGAACGAGTTCGTCGCCGTCACCTCGACCAACATCGCCAAGATCCTCAACATCTACCCGCAGAAGGGCGCGATCCTCGAGGGCTCGGATGCCGACATCGTGGTCTGGGATCCGAAGAAGTCGAAGGTAATTTCGCCCGAGACCCAGCAATCGGTCGTGGAATACAACGTCTTCGCCGGGCGCGAGGTCACCGGCCTGCCGCGCCACGTGCTGAGCCGTGGCACGCTCGCGGTCGATGACGGGAAGGTCTGCGCCACGCCCGGCCATGGCCGCTTCGTCAAGCGCCCCGCCTTCCCGGAGGTGAACAAGGCGCTGTCGAAGTGGAAGGAGGTGACCGCGCCGCGCAAGGTGGAGCGGCGCCCGGAGAACATGCCGGCCTGCGTCTGACACGAAATGCCCCCATTGCTTTTGGGGGCATTTTCTTTTCCGGCAAGAAAAATAAAAGACGCCGGAAGACCAACAACAAGGAGGAGACGGAAATGACGGATATCACTGCCGGGATCGCCGCGGCACGGGCGGGGGCGCAGGCGCGCCACGATACCGCCGGCATGGACCCGAGGCTCTATAACGAGGACCAGCTGCCGACCACGGCGGCCGAACGGACATGGAACTGGCTCGCCATCGCCGCGCTCTGGGTCGGCATGGTGGTCTGCATCCCGACCTATCTTCTGGCCTCCTACCTGATCAATTCCGGCATGAGCTGGGACCAGGCGGTGCTGACCATCCTCGCGGCCAACGCGATCGTGCTGATCCCGATGGTTCTTCTGGGCCATGCCGGGACGAAATACGGCATCCCGTTCCCGGTGCTGCTGCGCTCCTCCTTCGGTCCCACCGGCGCCAAGATCCCGGCCGTGGCGCGCGGCATCGTCGCCTGCGGCTGGTTCGGCATCCAGACATGGGTCGGCGGCTCGGCGATCTTCGTGATCCTCAACACGCTCACCGGGGGCGCTCTGGCCGGCGAGGCGCTGGCCTTTCTCGGGATCAGCCTCGGCGAATTCGTCTGCTTCCTCGCCTTCTGGGGCCTGCATCTCTACTTCATCACCCACGGCACGGAATCGATCCGCTGGCTTGAAACCTATGCCGCGCCGTTCCTCCTGGCGATGGGTCTCGCGCTTCTGGCATGGGCCTGGTTCGCCGCCGGTGGTTTCGGCCCGATGCTCTCCACGCCCAGCGCCTTCGACCCCGGTCAGCCCCGCGAGGGCGAGTTCTGGATGGCGTTCTGGCCGGGGCTTACGGGCATGATCGGCTACTGGGCGACGCTGGCGCTCAACATCCCCGACTTCACCCGCCACGCCAAGAGCCAGAAGGACCAGTTCCTCGGCCAGCTGATCGGCCTGCCGATCCCGATGGCGCTGTTCGCCTTCATCGCCTCGGCGGTGACCTCGGCGACGATCGTGATCTATGGCGAGGCGATCTGGGACCCGATCCAGCTGGCCGAGCGGATGGGCGGCGTCTCGATCGTCATCGCGCTCTTCGCGCTGATCGTGGCGACGCTGACCACCAACCTCGCGGCCAATGTCGTGGCCCCCTCGCACGGTTTCTCGAACCTCGCGCCGAGCAGGATCAACCTCAAGCGCGGCGGCTATATCACCGCCGGGATCGGGATCGCGATGTTCCCGTGGATCCTCGTCGACCATATCGGCGGCTGGCTGATCGCCTATTCGGCGCTTCTGGGTCCGATCGGCGGCGTGATGCTGGCGGACTACTACCTGCTGCGGAAAACCAGGCTGGAGGTGGCCGAGCTGTTCCGCATGGATGGCATCTATGCGGGCCGGGGCGGTGTCAACTGGGCCGGGATCGGCGCTCTGGTGATCGGCATCCTGCCGAACCTGCCGGGCTTTCTCGCGGGTGTCGGGCTGACGGCGGGCACCGCGCCGGTCTTCGCCACGATCTACACCTATGCGTGGTTCGTCGGGCTGTTCGTGGCGGGCGCGGCCTATCTCGTGCTCTCGAAGATCCTCAACAAGTGACGCGATGCGCGTGACGGGCCGGGGCGGCGGGTGTCGCCCCGGCCTTTTCATGTCCAGATGACGGAGACGACGACATGCCCAAGGCCTATTGGATCGCCCATGTGACGGTCACCGATCCCGATCCCTACAAACTTTACGCGACAGGCGCGACGCAGGCGTTCCGCGACCACGGCGCGCGGGTGCTGGCGCGCGGCGGCCGGATCGAGGCGCTGGAGGGCGAAAGCCACCCGCGCAACGTGGTGATCGAGTTCGATACGATGGAGGCCGCGCTCGCCTGCTACAACTCCGACGCCTATCAGGCGACCAAGCGCCACCGCGAAGGGGCGGGTATCGCCAACATCATGATCCTCGAAGGCGCGCCGGACTGATCCCTGCCACGGGCGCGGTCACTCCAGCCGGTAGGGGAGATCCTGCCGCAGATCCGCGTCCACCTTCAGCCGCCCCTCGAGCGGCGGCACCGCGCGCTGGTGGCAATTCGTGCGCTCGCAGATCCGGCAGGAGATGCCGACCGGCTCGAAGGCCTGCGCCGAATCGAGGTCCATGTGATCGGCATAGACCAGCTCGCGCGCGTGTCGCACCTCGCAGCCCAACCCGATCGCGAAGCGCCGCACCGGCGCGCCCCAGGCGCCGCCGCCGCCGCTGATGTCGCGCGCCAGCGAAAGATACCGCACCCCGTCCGGCGTCTCGGCCAGCTGGCGCAGCCAGCGGGTCGGTGTCTCGAAGGCCTGGTGCACGTTCCACAAGGGGCAGGCGCCGCCGTAGCGGGCGAATTGCAGCTGCGTAGCCGAATGGCGCTTGGTCACGGTCCCGGCCTGATCGACCCGCACGAACCAGAACGGCACGCCGCGCGCACCGGGGCGCTGCAGGGTGGAGAGACGGTGCGCCACCTGCTCGAGGCTGGCGCCAAAGCGTTCGGCCAGAAGCTCCAGATCGTGGCGCGTCTCCTGCGCGGCGGCGAGAAACGGGCCATAGGGCAGGAGCGCCGCCCCGGCGAAATAATTGGCCAGACCGATCCGGGCGATGTCGCGCGCAGGCCCCGGTTCGAAACGGCCCAGATCGAGCGTGGCCTCAATCAGATCCCGGTGCTCGATCAGCGCGAGCTGTACCAGAAGCTGGAACCGCCGCGTCGGGCGCGGCGCGCGCGACGACAGGGCGAGGGTCCGGCTCTCGGCGTCATAGCGGCGCAGCGGCCCCTCGGCCTGCTCGGTCAAGGTGATGCCGCGCGCTTCGAGCGCGCGCACCGCCGCCTCGGGCGCGTCGTGCCCCTCGCTGGCCGCGCGCCGGGCGAACTGCTCGGCGGCGCGGTCGATCGCGTCGATGTAGTTGTCGCAGTAATGGAAGAAGTCGCGCACCTCTTCCCATGGCGAGGCGGCGGTGCCCGCCCGGCCCAGCGCCTCGTCGAAGGAGGCGAGCCGGTCCTGCGCGCGGCGATAGGCGGCGTGCAGGTCCAGCAGCGCGCGCGCGACCGACGGCGCGTTGCCCGCCACAAGCCGCAGATCCGCCACCGTGGGCTGCGAGCCGCTGAGCACCGGGTCGGCCAGCGCCTCGCGCATGTCGGAGGCGAGCCGGATCTCCTCGCCCGAGGTCAGCTCGGTCACGTCGAAACCGAACTCGCGCGCCAGCGCCAGCACCACCCCCGCCGAGACAGGGCGGTTGTTGTTCTCCATCTGGTTCAGATAGGGCAGGGAGACCCCGAGCCGCTCGGCAAAGAGCTTCTGGGTCAGGCCGAGCCTGCCGCGCAATTCGCGCAGCTGCGTGCCCGCGTAATGCTTCTGAACCGCCATCGCGCCCCGCTTTGCTGATTTGCATAAACCTTGCTCTGCATAATGCCGAGTTTGCAAATTCGCGCAATCGCGCTGGGAAGGCGGAGGGTGTTTTCCCTAGTCTGGCGTCCGAAGGAGGACGCCGATGCAAGAGATTTTGCGCGAGCTCGAAGAGCGCCGCGCCTCGGCCCGACAGGGCGGTGGCGAAAAGCGCATCAAAGCGCAGCACGCCAAGGGCAAGCTGACCGCGCGCGAGCGGATCGAGCTGCTGCTCGACGAGGGCAGCTTCGAGGAATACGACATGTTCGTCGCCCACCGCTGCACCGATTTCGGTATGCAGGACAGCCGCCCCGCGGGCGACGGCGTTGTCACCGGCTGGGGCACGGTCAATGGCCGGATGATCTATGTCTTCAGCCAGGACTTCACCGTCTTCGGCGGATCGCTGTCGGAAACCCACGCCCAGAAGATCTGCAAGATCATGGATATGGCAATGCGCAACGGCGCGCCGGTCGTGGGCATCAACGATTCCGGCGGCGCCCGCATCCAGGAAGGCGTGGCGTCCCTGGGCGGCTATGCCGAGGTGTTCCAGCGCAACGTGCTGGCCTCGGGCGTGGTGCCGCAGATCTCGTTGATCATGGGCCCCTGCGCCGGCGGCGCGGTCTATTCGCCCGCCATGACCGACTTCATCTACATGGTGAAGGACTCGTCCTACATGTTCGTCACCGGCCCCGACGTGGTGAAGACGGTGACCGGCGAGGTCGTCACCGCCGAGGAGTTGGGCGGCGCGCTGACCCATGCGCGCAAGTCGAGCGTCGCCGACGCGGCCTTCGAGAACGACGTCGAGGCGCTTCTTGAGGCGCGACGGCTGATCGATTTCCTGCCGCTCAACAACCGCGAGAAGGCGCCGAAACGCCCCTTCTTCGACGATCCCGCGCGCGAGGAGCCGAGCCTCGACAGTCTGATCCCGGCCAACCCCAACCAGCCCTACGACATGCACGAGCTGGTCACCAAGATCGCCGACGAGGGCGATTTCCTCGAGATGCAGGCCGAGTTCGCCAAGAACATCCTCACCGGTTTCATCCGGCTCGAGGGCCAGACCGTCGGCGTCGTCGCCAACCAGCCGATGGTGCTGGCGGGCTGCCTCGATATCGACAGCAGCCGCAAGGCCGCGCGCTTCGTGCGCTTCTGCGACGCCTTCGAGATCCCGATCCTGACGCTGGTGGACGTGCCGGGTTTCCTGCCGGGCACCGGTCAGGAATATGGCGGTGTGATCAAGCACGGCGCCAAGCTCTTGTTCGCCTATGGCGAGGCGACGGTTCCGAAGGTCACCGTCATCACCCGCAAGGCTTACGGCGGCGCCTATGACGTCATGGCCTCCAAGCACCTGCGCGGCGACGTGAACTATGCCTGGCCCACCGCGCAGATCGCGGTGATGGGCGCCAAGGGCGCGACCGAGATCCTCTATCGCTCCGAGCTCGGCGACCCCGACAAGATCGCGCAGCGTACCAAGGAGTACGAGGATCGCTTCGCCAACCCCTTCGTCGCGGCCGAACGCGGTTTCATCGACGAGGTGATCATGCCGCGCGCCACCCGCCGCCGCGCCGCCCGCGCCTTTGCCGCCCTGCGGAACAAGAGCCTCGAGAACCCGTGGAGGAAGCATGACAACATCCCGCTCTGAGGCCCGCGCGCCGTTCCGCAGCCTGCTCGTCGCCAATCGCGGCGAGATCGCCTGCCGGGTGATCCGCTCTGCCCGCGCGATGGGGATCGAGACCATCGCGATCCACTCCGAGGCCGACCGCGACGCGGTGCATGTCGCCATGGCCGACCGCGCGGTCGAGATCGGGCCCGCGCCAGCGGCGCAGTCCTATATCGACATGGAGCGCGTGCTGCGGGCGATCGAAGACACCGGCGCCGAGGCCGTGCATCCGGGCTATGGCTTTCTTTCCGAGAACCCGAAATTCGCCCGCGCGCTGGCCAAGCGGGGCGTGGTCTTCGTCGGCCCGCCGGCGGGCGCCATCGACAAGATGGGCGACAAGATCGCCTCCAAGAAGATCGCCGCCGAGGCGGGTGTGTCGACCGTGCCGGGCCATATGGGGCTGATCGAGGACGCCGAAGAGGCGGTGAAGATTGCCCGCGAGATCGGCTACCCGGTGATGATCAAGGCCAGCGCCGGCGGCGGCGGCAAGGGCATGCGGATCGCGCATGACGACGACCAAGCGCGCGAGGGCTTCGAGGCGTCGAAGCGCGAGGCGGCCTCCTCCTTCGGCGACGACCGGATCTTCATCGAGAAGTTCGTGGTCGGGCCACGGCATATCGAGATCCAGGTGCTGGCCGACCGGCATGGCAACTGCGTCTATCTGGGCGAGCGTGAATGCTCGATCCAGCGCCGCAATCAGAAGGTCGTCGAAGAGGCGCCGTCGCCCTTTCTCGACGAGGCGACCCGCACCGCCATGGGGGAGCAGGCCTGCGCTCTGGCCCGCGCCGTGGGTTACGAAAGCGCGGGCACGGTCGAGTTCATCGTCGACGCGGAGCGCAATTTCTACTTTCTCGAGATGAACACGCGGCTGCAGGTCGAGCATCCGGTGACCGAGCTGATCACCGGCATCGATCTCGTCGAGCAGATGATCCGCGTGGCCGCCCAAGAGCCGCTGCCCTTCGCGCAGCAGGACATCAAGCTCAATGGCTGGGCGATCGAGAGCCGGCTCTATGCCGAGGATCCGTATCGCGGTTTCCTGCCGTCGATCGGGCGGCTGACCCGCTATCGCCCGCCGCAGGAGTTCGTCTCGGACGCGGAGGTCGTGCGCAACGACACCGGCGTCGCCGAGGGCGGCGAGATCTCGATGCATTACGACCCGATGATCGCCAAGCTGTGCACATGGGCGCCCGATCGCGCCCGCGCCATTGACGCGATGGAGCGCGCGCTCGACGGCTTCGAGCTGGAGGGCATCGGCCACAACCTGCCGTTCCTCTCGGCGGTGATGGCGCATCCCAAGTTCCGCTCGGGCGACATCCACACCGGCTTCATCGCCGAGGAGTGGCCCGAGGGCTTCGACGGCGTGGCGCTGCCCGGCGAGACGCTGCGCCGGATCGCCGCCGCCTGCGCCACGCTGCAGCGGATCGAGGAGATCCGTCGCGCCCGCATCTCGGGCCGGATCGACCACCACGAGCGCCGCGTGGGCAAGGCCTTCGTCGTGCAGGTCGCGGGCGAAAGCCATGCCGTGACGCTCAAGGCCGGAACGGGCGCCACGGATGTGCGCTTCGAGGACGGCACGGTGATGCGGGTCGAGGGCGACTGGAGGCCGGGCATGCGGCTGGCGCGGCTGGTGATCGACGGGGTGCCGACGGTGCTCAAGGTCGCGCCGCGCATCGCGGGCTTCCGCCTGCGCCATCGCGGCGCCGATCTCGACGTGAAGGTCTGGACCGCGCGGCAGGCCGAACTGGCCGCGTTGATGCCCGAGAAACAGGGCGCCGACACCTCGAAGCTGCTGCTCTGCCCGATGCCGGGCGTGGTGGTGCATGTCGATGTGGTGGAGGGGCAGGAGGTCGAGGAGGGCCAGCCGCTCTGCACCGTCGAGGCGATGAAGATGGAGAACGTGCTGCGCGCCGAGCGCAAGCTCAGGGTCGCCAAGCTGCACGCGGCGGCGGGCGACAGCCTGTCGGTCGACCAGACCATCATGGAGTTCGAATGACACTCGGGAGGAGCGCGAGATGACCGGCCACAACGACCGCCGCGCCGCATGGGCCGCGCGCGCGCAAAAGGAGCTCAAGGGCCGCGACCCCGAGGCGTTGCGCCGTGACACGCTGGAGGGGATCGGCGTGAAGCCGGTCTACGACGCGGGCGACCTCGAAGGGCTGAGCTTTCTTGACGCCATGCCGGGCGAGGCACCCTATGCGCGCGGCGTCCGCTCCACCATGTATGCGGGCCGCCCCTGGACGATCCGGCAATATGCCGGGTTCTCCACCGCCGAGGAATCGAACGCCTTCTATCGCCGGGCGCTGTCAGGCGGACAGCAGGGCGTCTCGGTCGCCTTCGATCTCGCCACCCATCGCGGCTATGACAGCGACCACCCGCGCGTCGAGGGCGATGTCGGCAAGGCGGGTGTCGCCATCGACAGCGTCGAGGACATGAAGATCCTGTTCGACGGCATCCCGCTGGGCGAGGTATCGGTCTCGATGACGATGAACGGCGCGGTGATCCCGATCCTCGCCAATTTCATCGTCGCGGGCGAGGAGCAGGGCGTGCCGCCGGAGAAGCTGTCGGGCACGATCCAGAACGACATCCTCAAGGAGTTCATGGTCCGCAACACCTATGTCTATCCGCCCGAGCCCTCGATGCGGATCGTGGCGGACATCATCGAATACACCGCCGATCATATGCCGAAGTTCAACTCGGTTTCGATCTCCGGTTACCACATGCAGGAGGCGGGGGCGGACCTCGTGCAGGAGTTGGCCTTCACGCTGGCCGACGGGCGCGAATATGTCCGCGCCGCGATCGCGCGCGGCATGGACGTGGACCGCTTCGCCGGACGGCTGTCGTTCTTCTTCGCGATCGGCATGAACTTCTTCATGGAGGCCGCGAAGCTGCGCGCGGCGCGGCTGTTGTGGCACAGGATCATGGAGGAGTTCGCGCCGAAGGACCCCAAATCCCTGATGCTGCGCACCCATTGCCAGACCTCGGGCGTGTCGCTTCAGGCGCAGGACCCCTACAACAACGTCGTGCGCACCGCCTACGAGGCGCTCTCGGCGGTCTTGGGTGGCACGCAGTCGCTGCACACCAACGCGCTCGACGAGGCGATCGCCCTGCCGACCGACTTCTCGGCCCGCATCGCGCGCAACACCCAGCTGATCCTGCAGGAAGAGACCGGCATCACCGATGTCGTCGATCCGCTGGCGGGGTCGTATTACGTCGAGAGCCTGACCAATGAGCTGGCCGAGAAGGCCTGGGCGCTGATCGAGGAGGTCGAGGGCCTGGGCGGCATGACCAAGGCGGTGGCGTCGGGCATGCCCAAGCTTCGGATCGAGGAGACGGCGGCCAAGCGGCAGGCGCTGATCGACCGGGGCGAACAGGTGATCGTCGGCGTCAACAAGTACCGCAAGGAGCGCGAGGACCCGATCGACATCCTCGACATCGACAACGTCAAAGTGCGCGAGGGGCAGGTGGCGCGGCTGGAGAAGATCCGGACGACCCGCGACCAGGCGGCCTGCGACGCGGCGTTGGCCGGGCTGGAGCAGGCGGCGCGCGAGGGCGGCAACCTGCTCGGCGCGGCGGTCGAGGCGGCACGCGCCCGTGCCACGGTGGGAGAGATCAGCATGGCGATGGAAAAGGTCTTCGGGCGGCACCGGGCCGAGGTGAAGACGCTCGCGGGCGTCTATGGCAAGGCCTATGAGGGCGATGCGGGCTTCGAGAAGATCCGCGCCGAGATCGACGCCTTTGCGGAGGAAGAGGGCCGCCGCCCGCGCATGCTGGTGGTCAAGATGGGGCAGGACGGGCATGACCGCGGCGCCAAGGTGATCGCCACCGCCTTTGCCGATCTGGGTTTCGACGTCGACATGGGGCCGTTGTTCCAGACGCCCGAGGAGGCGGCGCAGGACGCGCTCGACAACGACGTGCACGTGGTCGGCATCTCCAGCCAGGCGGCGGGGCACCGCACGCTCGCGCCCAAGCTGGTGGCGGCGCTGCGCGAACAGGGCGCGGGCGAGATCCTCGTGGTCTGCGGCGGGGTCATTCCCGACCAGGACCACGCGATGCTGAAAGAGGCGGGCGTGGCCGCGATCTTCGGGCCGGGGACGAACATCCCCGAAGCGGCGTCCGAGGTTCTGGCGATGATCCGCAAGGGCGCGGCCGCGCGCGGCTGATGACACCGGGGCCGGGCTGGTCCGTATTTTCGAACAGGGGCGGCGCCGTGCCGCCCCTGTTCGCCATTGGCCATGTCGTCCGGCGACATGGACATGAGAGCTGCTCGCGCGTATAAACGAAGGCCCGGACGCGCCGTCAGAGATGATGCGCCGCGCCGGAGCCGATGACAGGGCGATGCTGGATCGCCGCCCCTTCCGCAGCCAGAGCCGCGCCCCGTTTCGGCCGGGTGGTCCCGACATCCGGTCGGGAGAACAGCTCGGAGAATGTCATGAAGACAAGACACACGCTTATCGAAAGACTGGACGAGGTCGGCCACAAGATCGATGCCGCCGAACGCGCGCTCAAGGACCGCGCCGAATGGACCCATGGCAACGTGCTGACCCAAAAGGAGCTTCTGGCCCGCTACGCGGTGATCAAACGCAGGCTGAACAGCGAAATCGAGGATCTCGAAGCGCATGGCCACCATGTGACGGCGCTTGAGGCGTCGCTGCGCGAATGGTGGCTGTCGATGAACCTGTCGATGAAATGAAGCGCCGCGCCCGCCGGTGATCACGCCGACCCGGTCGCCAAGTCTCGAAGGAGCTTGGTTCGTCCGCCGTTCCGCGCGGCGGGGCGCGTCTCCCGAGGGTGCTCCGTGTCGTGGCTTGACAAGGCGGGCCGGCGCGGCCCGAAAGGAGGTCGCGCGGCGCGGACATGCCGCAAGGTGGTCCGTGTTTGCCCTGTGCAAGGACGCGTCTTGGTGAAATGACCGGGGCGATATTCGGCACAGGACAGCGAGGACACAGGTGATGAATGACGGCTACGGCTACCGGCTGTTCGGCAGGGGCGATCTGGGGGCCTTCTGGGCGCTGTTCACGGACAATCTGGTCAACCTGATCATCCTGTCGGGCATCTGCCAGTTCGTGTTCCAGATGCCGGCGGAGATCGTCTTCGGGCGGATCGTGCCGGGGGCGGCGGTGGCGATCGTGGCGGGCGTTGCGGTCTATACCTTCCTAGCCCGGCGCACGGCGCAGCGGCTGGGCCGCGACGTGACGGCGATGCCCTACGGGCTCTCGACACCGGTGATGTTCGTCTATCTCTTCGGGGTGATCGGGCCGGTCTACTGGACCACGGGCGATCCGCTGGTGGCATGGCAGGTCGGCATCGCCGCGGGTCTTCTGGGCGGCGCGGTCGCGATGGCGGGCGCTCTGGTCGGCCCGTGGCTCAAGCGGGTGACGCCGCGCGCGGGCATGCTCGGCACGCTGTGCGGCATCGCGCTCGTCTTCATCGGTACCGTGCCGCTCGCCACCATCTTCGAAAGCCCCTATGTCGGCTTCGTCTCGATGGTGGTGGTGCTGTGCGGCCTTCTGGGCCGGGTGCGGCTGCCATTCGATCTTCCGGCGGGCCTGCTGGCGCTGATCCTCGGCACCGGGGTCGCGCTCGCGATCGGCGAGGCGCGGGTCTCGGTCGAGGGGGTGGGGTTCTACCCGCCGGTGCCCTATTTCGGCGACATGGCGGCGGGGCTCGCCCATCTCTTCGCCAACCCCGAACTGTTCCTCGTGCTGATCCCGGTGCAGATCTACAACTTCATCGAGACCATGAACAACGTCGAGAGCGCCGAAGCCGCGGGCGATCCCTATCCGGTCGCGGTCTGTCAGGTGACCGACGGGGCGGGAACGATGATCGGCGCGCTGTTCGGCTCGCCCTTTCCGACCACGGCCTATATCGGCCACCCGGCCTACAAGGCGATGGGCGCGCATGCGGGCTACGTGGCGGGCGTCGGGCTCGTCTTCGCGGCGGCGGCCTTTCTCGGTTTCCTGGCCTTTCTCAACAACCTCGTGCCCGTCGCCGCCGCGGCGCCGGTGCTGGTCTTCGTGGCGCTCAGCCTGATCACCAACACCGCCGCCTCGCTCAGGCCCACCCACATGGCGGCGGTGACGATCGCGATGATCCCGCATGTCTCGGCGCTGTTGGTGACCAAGTGGGGCTCGATGATGTCGGCGCTCGCCGATAGCGGGGCCGAGGCGCTGCCGCGCTTGGGAGATGCCGCGCTCACGGCCGCGATGCTGCAGCAGGGCGCGCATTACGAGGGGCATCTCGCGCTCAGCCAGGGCGCGATCCTGACCGGGCTGATCTGGGGCGCCGCGGTGGCGAACATCATCGACAACCGTTTCCGCGCGGCTGCGGCCTTCATGGGGGCGGCGGCGGTGATGTCGCTGTTCGGGGTGATCCACGCCGCCCGGCTGCACTGGCCGGAGCTGTCGCCGGTGACGACGGGGTATTTCGTCATGGCGCTGTTCCTCTATGCCTACCCGTTCCTGCAGCGCGACGATCGGGCCGGGACCGTTTGCTCCGCTCCTTCTTCCGCTCCGGCCGAATGAAGGCGATACGACGCCCGCGTCATGCATGACACCCATGTCGCGAGGCGGGCGGTCGGCGGGCGGCGCTGTCGGTGGCGCGCCGTCAGCTGTTGGCGGCGGGCCGCACGTCGCAGGGCATGGCAAGCATGTCGGGCGCGGGCGGCCACGAGGTGACGAGCGCCTCGCCCGCCTGCAGGAAATCCTTCAGCTCCTCGACCCGGCCAGCCTGCACCATTGCCACCGGGGTCAGCCCTCCGAAACGGGCCAGGCGCTTGCCGTGATACCACGACCATGTGTCCGAGGCGGATCTCGCCCAGGGGCGGACGATGCTGATGATGCTGTAGGTTTCGCGCAGCCGCGCCTGATCCGGCGCGGCCTGCCGCAATTCCGAAATGTCGATCCCGAGCGCCCGGGCCATGATCCGCGCGTTGATCGAGCCGTCCGGCTCGGTGCAGTGGTCCAATAGCAATCCGTGTTCCATGTTCATGCTCCGCCTTCGTCGGCGCTAGGCGCCGATGCTGGGTTCGAAAAAGGGTCGCACTGGCATCGAGACCTGCAGCCGCGCCCCGCCGGGGAACCGCCCTGCGGGTTGCTCCACCGGGCTTGCGCCGCCTGTTGGCGAGGCCAGTTGGCGCGGGTTTCCGCAGGGTCAATGATTGCAGGGCATTTTGCTGCCCTTGGTTGCCGGGGCGATTCCCGGTTTCAAGCGCAGTGCGTTCCGAGGGCGGAACAAAACCGCAACAAGTCCCGCGCCGTCCGCGACCGCCGTCCGCCGGGGGCATGCCTCGCGGCACGGGGTGGGGCCGCTCCGTGAGGCGGCACCTCGCGCTCCCTTGACCCTGCAGGGCGCGGCCCCATCTGTCCGGGATGGAAGCGGCGCGCCCCCGGCGCGCCGGCACGACCCGTGCCGACCGAAATCATGCGATGGGGAGACCCGGAAATGCTGCAGGTTTTGGGGGGCGTCTGGGCGCTTCTGCTCGGCATGGTGCTGATCATGATCGGCAACGGCATGCAGTCGACGCTGATGGGCGTGCGCGGCGGGATCGAGGGGTTCTCGACCTTCGAGCTGTCGGTCATCACCTCGGGATATTTCGTGGGATTTCTCGCCGGGTCGCGCATCGCGCCGCGGCTGATCCGCCATGTCGGCCATGTCAGGGTCTTCGCGGCGCTGGGCTCTTTCATGTCGGCGGGGCTTCTGGTGTTCCCGCTGATCGTCGAGCCGTGGCTGTGGACGCTTTTGCGCGTCGGGCTCGGCTTTTGTCTGTCGGGGGTCTACGTCACCGCCGAGAGCTGGCTTAACAACGCCGCGACCAACCGCACCCGCGGCACGGTGCTTTCGGCCTACATGATCGCGCAGACGCTGGGCATGATCGCGGCGCAGGGCGCGCTCAACCTCGCCGATGCCGGGGGCTTCGTGCTGTTCATCCTGTCCTCGGTGCTGGTTTCGCTGTCCTTCGCGCCGATCCTGCTGTCGGCCCAGCCGATGCCACCGACGCAGATTTCCAAGCCGATGTCGCTGCGCCAGCTCTATGACCGCTCGCCGCTCGGCACGGTGGGGACGTTCCTGCTTGGCGGGGTCTTTGCCGCGCAGCTCGGCATGGCGGCGGTCTACGGCACGGCGGCGGGCTTCGGCGTGCGCGAGGTGTCCACCTTCGTGGCGGCGATCTTCGCGGGCTCGATGCTGCTGCAGCTGCCGATCGGCTGGTTGTCGGATCGGATCGACCGGCGGCTGCTGATCCTGTCGGTGAGCGCGATCGGCGCGCTCACCTGCGGCGCGGGGTTCTGGGTGGGCGAAGGCGCGTTCGGGCTGCTGCTGGCGGCGGGTTTCGTGATGGGCGGCATGGCGAGCCCGCTCTATTCGCTGCTGATCGCCTATACCAACGATTATCTGGAGGTCGAGGACATGCCCGCGGCCTCTGGCGGTCTCGTCTTCATCTACGGGCTCGGTGCGATCGTCGGGCCTCTGGCCACCGGCCAGATCATGCAGGCGGCGGGCCCGGCCGGGTTCTGGGCCTTTCTCGGCGTGGTCTTCGCGGCCATCGCGGTCTACGCGGCATGGCGCATGCTGCGCAGGCCGGTCACCTCGGACGAGGCGCGCGCCTATCTCGGCGTGCTGCCCACCGCATCGCCCGTGGCGGTCGAGGCTGCGCAGGAATGGTATGCCGAAGAGGCCGAGCGCGAGGCCGAAGACGCCGCCGCCTCCTGACGGCGCCCGGTGCGGGCATGTCTCGTACCGCCCGCCGGAGAGGAGACCCCCGCGAAAGGAAAGCGGCTTTGCCCGGCCGCGCGCGGGGGCTGTCAAAGGCGCTGGCATGGCTCTGGGGCGCGCCGCCGATCGCCCCCGCGCCGCGCCGGGGCATTGCGCCGGGCAGGAGGGCTGGCTAGCGTCGCCGCAGATCAGGATGACGAGGGGAATTCCGATGACCGAACAGCGCAAGCTTGGCTTCGACACGCTGCAGATTCACGCGGGCGCCGCACCCGATCCGGCGACGGGCGCGCGGCAGGTGCCGATCTACCAGTCGACCTCCTACGTCTTCAAGGATGCCGACCACGCCGCCCGGCTCTTCGGGCTCGAGGAGGTGGGCTACATCTATTCGCGCCTGACCAACCCGACCGTCTCGGCGCTCGCGGACCGGCTTTGCGCGCTCGAGGGTGGGGCGGGGGCGGTGTGCTGCTCCTCGGGCCATGCCGCGCAGATCATGGCGCTCTTTCCGCTGATGGGGCCGGGCTGCAACGTCGTGGTCTCGACCCGGCTTTATGGCGGCTCGGTCACGCAGTTCAGCCAGACCATCAAGCGTTTCGGCTGGTCGGCCCGCTTCGTCGATTTCGATGATCTCGACGCCATCGCGGCGGCGGTGGACGACGACACCCGCGCCATCTTCTGCGAGTCGATCTCGAACCCCGGCGGCTACATCACCGATCTGCCGGAGGTGGCCAAGCTTGCCGACCGGGTCGGCCTGCCGCTGATCGTCGACAACACGCTGGCCACGCCGTATCTGTGCAACCCGATCGCCCAGGGCGCCACGCTGGTCGTGCATTCGACCACGAAATACCTGACCGGAAACGGCACCGTGACCGGCGGCGCGGTGATCGACAGCGGCAAGTTCGACTGGTCCGCCTCGGGCAAGTTTCCCTCGCTCGCCGCGCCCGAGCCCGCCTATCACGGGCTCAATTTCCACGAGGCGCTGGGCGCGATGGCCTTCACCTTCCATTCCATCGCGGTGGGTCTGCGCGATCTCGGCATGACGATGAACCCGCAGGCCGCGCATTACACGCTGATGGGGGTCGAGACGCTCAGCCTGCGCATGGCGCGGCACGTCGCCAACACCGAGAAGGTCGCCAGCTGGCTCGAGGCGGACCCGCGCATCGACCGGGTGACATGGGCCGGCCTGCCGTCGTCGCCGTGGCACCACCGGGTGGCCAAGGTCACGCCCAAGGGGGCGGGCGCGCTGTTCACCGTGGGCGTGAAAGGCGGCTACGACGCCTGCGTGAAGCTCGTCGACAGCCTGCAGCTCTTCAGCCACGTCGCCAATCTGGGCGACACGCGTTCGCTGATCATCCACCCCGCCTCGACCACGCATCGCCAGCTCACCGCCGACCAGCAGATGGCCGCCGGGGCGGAGGCCGACCTCGTGCGGCTGTCGATCGGCATCGAGGATCCCGAGGATCTGATCGCCGATCTCGACCGCGCGCTCGACATCGCGACGGCGGGCTAGCCCGCTTCGGGCGCGGCCGGCCTCGCCCGCCCGCCGCGTCTCGATCGCCGCCCCTATCGGGGCGCGCGGTGCCGCGGGCACGCAGCGGCGATAAAAACATTCGCGCCGCGCCGCGCTGCGCCGGGCCCGGCTCGACTTTCCGGCAGGCGGGCCCCGAAGATGTCGCTTCTGACGCCGTTGGCACGGTGCGCGTCCTTGTGGGTGACGCCGGTCGCGACATGCTCCAGAGCCATGGATCCGCGCCGCGCATAGAACCGCGCCGCCATGCGCTGCCAGCCCGGCGCCCGGCCCGGCGCTGGGTGAACCGGCGTGGCGCGAAGCCAGCCCTTGCGGACCGCATCGTCCGCGTCCGCGACCGGGGCAGGGGACGCGCGGCGGTTCGGCCACAGCTCATTCGATATTTCGCGACAAAGGCGGCGATGACATCCCGTTGTGCATGATGCGTCAACTTTCCGCCCCATTGCTCGTCACAAGTTAACCAATGCGCCGACTGCTGGCGTCGGCGGGCCATGCGGCGGGCCGATACGGGTGGCCCGGCGCGCGACCATGCCTCTTCAAGCGAACGGATCTCTCATGCGGACAATGCTCTATGCCTCGCTCCTGACCCTTGCCGCCGCCCCCGCCTTGGCGGGCATGCCGTGCGGCAGCGGGGCTGGCGGGGACTGGATGCGCCGCGAGGCCGTGGAGCGGCTGGTACAGGAAATCGGCTATGACATCGAAGAATTCATGTTGGTGGTCGAGGATGGCTGCCTCGAAGCCCGGCTGATCCATGAAGGCGCGCGCATCGAAATCCGTTTCGAACCGGTGACGGGCGAAATCATGCAGATCAAGCAGGGCTGAGCCGGGCCGTCATTGACCGATCCAAGGAGCGTCGATCCCATGATCTTCGGTATCACGTCGAATGTCTTTCATTCGCTGCGGTTCAGGGTGCTCGCGGCCCTGATGCTGGGGCTCGGCCTGTCGTTCGGCCTGATGATCCTGCATCTCAGCTCGACCAAGCTCGACGCGGTGACCGAGCTGGCCGAGACCGCCAGCCGCCACCAGACGATGCTTGCGGCGGGACAGGCGCGCGCCGGGATCGAGACCCGCGACGAAGCCTATCTCGAGAACATCTATTTCGACCTCGTCTTCGGGCGGGAAACCGACGAGGGCGACTCGCCGCGGGTCCAGACCCTGCGCGTGATCGACCGCGACGGGCGCAGGCTCAAAAGCTACGAGACGCTCGAAGGTCCGCATGTCGCGCCGGGCCGGATCGAGAAAATGGCCGGCCTGGCGATGGAGGGCGGCGCGGTGCAGCAGCATCATCAGGGCGACCTGCTTGTCGTCTCGGCGCCGGTGTTCGACCAGATGGGCCGCGAGGTGATCGGCGCCATCAGCATCGCCTGGGATCACGGGCACCTGCATGACAGCGTGGTCAACGCCACCCTCAAATCGGCCTTCATCGGCCTTGCCGCGGCGCTGGCGATGATGCTGGCCATCGGCTCGGTCATGCAGCGGCTGGTGCTGCGCCCGATCGGCCGGCTGGCCCGCGCCGTGGAACGCATCCAGGAAAGCGGCGACCTGTCGCGGATGCCCTCGGCGGTGCTGGACCGCCGGGACGAGATCGGCAGCCTCGCCAACCGGTTCCAATCGCTGCTGTCGCAGTCGAACGCGCAGATCATGACCCGCCGCAAGCAGCTCGACACCGCGCTCGAATGCATGGCGCAGGGGCTGTGCCTGTTCGATGGCGCGCACCGGCTGGTGATGAGCAACCCGCGGGTCGAAGAGATCTACGGGCTTCCCGAAGGGGCGTTGCGGCCGGGCATGCATATCCGGGCGGTGCTCGAAGCCTGCCGCGACGCCGGCAGCTACCCGGCCAGCCGGATCGCCGATATCGAGAAGACGCTCGTGCGCCCGGCGCGCTCGCGGCGCCCGCTGACCTATCTCGAAACGCTCGGAAACGGCACGATCATCGCGGTGGTGCGCGTGCCGATGCCCGATGGCGGCTGGGTCGCCACCTTCGAGGACGTCACCGAGCGCAAGCGCACCGAGGCCAAGGTCGAGCACATGGCGCTGCATGACGCGCTGACCGGCCTGCCCAACCGGCTGAGCTTTCGCGGCAAGCTGGAGGAGGCGCTGCGGCAGACCGGGCGCGACCAGCAGCTCGCGGTGCTGTGCCTCGATCTCGATCACTTCAAGGCGGTCAACGACACGCTGGGCCACCCGGTGGGCGACGCGCTGCTCAAGCAGGTCGGCCAGCGCCTGCAGCGCAACCTGCGCCAGTCGAGCGTCGTGGCCCGGCTGAGCGGCGACGAGTTCGCCATCGTCGAGAAGAACGTCGCCACGGTCGCGCAGACCGGCCAGCTCGCCGAACGCCTGGTCCATGCGCTGAGCGAACCGTTCGAGATCGACGGCCACCACATCGTCATCGGCAGCTGCATCGGCATCGCCCTGGCGCCCACCGACGGGACCGATGCCAACCGGCTGGTCAAGGCCGCCGATCTCGCGCTCTACCGTGCCAAGTCGGAGGGCCGCGGCACCTATCGCTTCTTCGAGGCGGGGATGGATGCGCGGATGCAGGAGCGCCGGGCGCTCGAACTGGACCTGCGCGCGGCCTTCGCGCGGGAGGAGCTGGAGCTGCATTACCAGCCGATCGTCAACCTCGAAACCGGCACGGTCAGCTGCTTCGAGGCGCTGTTGCGCTGGACCCATGAAAGCCGCGGCGCGGTGTCCCCGGCGGAATTCGTGCCGCTGGCCGAGGAGATCGGCCTGATCACCCAGCTTGGCGCATGGGTGCTGCGCGAGGCCTGCCAGATGGCGGCGCAATGGCCCGGCGACGTGCGCGTGGCGGTGAACCTGTCGCCGGTGCAGTTCCGGTCGCTGGCGCTGATCACCGAGGTCGAGACCGCGCTCGAAGCGTCCGGTCTCGCGCCGGGCCGGCTGGAGCTGGAGATCACCGAAACCGTGCTGCTGCGCCAGACCGAGCTGACGCTGTCGATCCTGCAGCGGCTGCGCATGCTCGGGGTGCGGATCTCGATGGATGATTTCGGCACCGGTTACAGCTCGCTGAGCTACCTGCGCACCTTTCCCTTCGACAAGATCAAGATCGACCGCTCCTTCATCAAGGACGTGGTTCATCACGGCGACGCCGAGGCCATCGTGCGGGCGATCTCCAGCATGGGGGCCAGCCTCGGCATGGTCACCACCGCCGAGGGCGTCGAGACGCTGGACCAGCTCGAGAAGCTGCGCCGCGAGGGCTGCACGGAGGTGCAGGGCTATTACTTCAGCCCCGCCGTGCATGTCGACGAGGTGCTGACCCTGCTCGGGCGGATCGGCGCGGCGACCGCCCCCGAGCCCCGTCTTCCTTGCCCGGCCCATGCCGGGACCGACCAGCCGCAATTTCTACCGGAGATCCGCCATGCGCTTCCGTGATCATCGCTTTCCGACCGACCGAGAAGTGCGCGTGGCGCATGGCCGCGAGGTCCAGCGCGCCCGCCTCTCCAATATCAGCGCCACCGGCGCGAGGCTGTGGCAGCTTTCGCCGCTGACGCCGGGGGGGCTGGTGATCCTGTGCCAGCTGGACATGAAGATCCCCGCCAAGGTGGTCTGGTCCAACGAGCGCCAGACCGGCGTGACCTTTCTGAAACCGCTCAAGCCCGCCGATCTGCAGGCGTTGGCCGGCACGGTCGGGCAGGCCGCGCCCCCCGCTGGTGGCTGGCGGCATCACGGCTTTCGCGAGATCAGCTGAGGCGGGCCAGGCGGATTGCCCGCCCGGCGTCCCGAGGGCGCGGCGCAGTCCGGTTCGGCCGAAGCCCCGCCCCGTCGCGGTTCGCGGGGTGGGATCGTTGACCAGGCAATATTTCACCATCTGCAGGGCGACATGCCGAATCGGCTTGCCATGGCGACGGCGCGGCCCCATGTAGGGCATGCGAACGTTATTCCATCGACCACTGTTCTCCATCACCGGCTGCAGTTCCCCTCGTTGCGACACTGACCAAGCCGAGCTGCCGCATTTTCGCGGGCAGCGATTGATAGGAGATCACACGATGGCCACCGGCACCGTGAAATGGTTCAACACCACCAAAGGCTTCGGCTTCATTGCTCCCGATGGCGGCAGCAAGGACGTTTTCGTCCACATCTCCGCCGTCGAGCGCTCGGGCCTGACCGGCCTGCGCGACGACCAGAAGGTCAGCTTCGACATCGAAGCCGGCCGTGACGGCCGCGAGTCGGCCGTGAACCTGGCTCTCGCCTGATTTGGCTGCGGCGCTTCGGCGCCGCACCCTGCAAACGCCCCCTGCGCTGCCGCGCGGGGGGCGTTTCGCGTTTCAGGATCGCTTTTGCCGGTCGCCCGCGGCCCGGCGCACCCGCGCGCCCCCTTTATGTCGCCGCCGCATGTCTTCATACCTTCGGCACGCGCAAGAGGGGGAGACAGGCCGATGGCCGCACGGATTTTCATTCTCAACGGGCCGAACCTGAACCTTCTGGGGCAGCGGCAACCCGAGATCTACGGCCACGAGACCCTGGACGACGTGGCGCGCGACTGCGCGGCGCTGGCGGCCCAGCTCGGGTTGGAGACGGAACTGTTCCAGTCCAACCACGAGGGCGAGATCATCGACCAGATCCACCGCGCCCGCGCGGCGGCGGCGGGGATCATCATCAACCCGGCCGCCTATACCCACACCTCCGTCGCCATCCTCGACGCGCTCAACGCTTTCGAGGGGCCGGTGCTGGAGGTGCATATCTCCAACGTCCACAAGCGCGAGAGCTTCCGCCACCATTCCTATGTCTCGCTGCGCGCCGACGGGGTGATCGCGGGGTTCGGCGTGCAGGGCTACGCGCTGGCGCTGCGCCGCATGGCCGTGCTCTTGGGCTGATGCCCGTGCCCCGGCCCCCCGGGCAGGGGGGCCGGGGCGCCGCCTCATGCCGGGGCGGCGAGGGCCGCTTCCCGCGCCCGGCGTTCGCCGCGCGAGAAGAACAGGTCGTAGAACACCGGCGCCGCGATCAGGGTCAGCACGCTGGCAAAGGCCAGGCCGCCCATGATCGTGACCGCCATCGACACGAAGAACGCATCCCCCAGAAGCGGCAGCATCCCGAGGATCGTCGTCGCCGCCGCCAGCACCACGGGCCGCAGGCGCGACACGCTGGCGGTGACGATCGCCTCGCGCAGCGCCACGCCCTCGGCCCGGACGAGGTCGATCTCCTCGACCAGAACGATGCCGTTCTTGATCAGCATGCCCGACAGCGACAACAGGCCCAGAAGCGCCGTGAAGGTGAAGGGCAGCCCGGTGCCCAAGAGCCCCAGCGCCACGCCGTTGACCGACATCGGCACCAGCAGCCAGATGATCACCGGCTGGCGCACCGCGTTGAACAGCAGCACCGAGATCAGCACCATCACCAGAAGCGACAGCGGCAGCTGTTGCCCGAGGCTTTCCTGCGCCTCGGCGGAGTTCTCGAACTCGCCGCCCCAGTCGAGCGAATAGCCCGGCGGCACCTCGACGGCCTCGACCGCGTCGCGCACCTGCACGAACACCTCCGCCGCGGTGCGTTCGGGCGGGATGTCGGCGCCGACGGTGAGCGTGGGCACCCGGTCGCGGCGATGCACCAGCGTGTTGCGCACCTCGTGGCCCAGCTCGTCGATCACCTGCTCGATCGGCAGGAAATGCTGCCCGGTTTCGGACCAGACCGGTTGATCGCGCAACCCGGTCCCGGCGTCGCGCGGCTGGCGCACCACGATCGGGATCAGCCTCTCGCCTTCGCGGTAGAGTCCGCCCGCGATGCCGTCGGTGGCAAAGCGCAGCGCGGTGGCCACGTCGTCGCGGTCGACCCCGGCGCTCTGGGCGCGCTCGGTGGCATAGTCGGGCCGGATCACCAGTTCGGGCTCGCGCCAGTTGGTGCGCGCGTCGAGGATGTCGGGCGAAGCGCCTTCCATCACCTCGATCACCCGGTCGCCGATCTCGCGCAGCACTTCCGGGTCGGGGCCCGAGACGCGCATTTCGATCGGGTCGCCGCCGCCCGGCCCGAAGACCAGCCGCCGGGTGCGGAACTCGCCCGCGGGCAGCGCCTCGCGGCCGAATTCCTCGAGCGCGGCGGCCAGCGCCGGGATTTCCTCGATGCCCTCGGTGCGGATGATCATGTGCCCGTAGCTCGGGTTCGGCTTCTCGGCCGAGTAGGTGAGCATGAAGCGGGTCGCGCCGCCGCCGGCATAGGTCGTGTAGGAGACGACCTCGTCGCGCGCCGAAAGCCAGTCCTCGACCCGCGCGAGATCGCGCGCGGTCTCCTGCACGGTGCTGCCCTGCGGCAGCTTGTAATGCACGAAGAACAGCGGCGTGTTGGAATTGGGGAAGAACTGCTGCCGGACCTGTCCGAAGCCGGCAAAGCAGACCACGGTGATCCCCACCAGCGCCGCCACCACCAGCCAGCGCGCGCGCAGCGCACCGCGCAAGGTCGCGGCATAGGCCCGGAACAGCGCGCCGTCATAGGCGCCCGCGCCGCCCGCCGCGCCGCGCTTGAAGAAGTAATGCCCCAGCAGCGGCGTCACCGTGATCGCCAGCACCCAGCTCAGCAGCAGCGAAATGCCGATCACGGCAAAGAGCGAGAACATGAATTCGCCCGTGGCGTCCGGGCTCAGCCCGATGCCGGCAAAGGCCATGATGCCGATCACCGTCGCCCCCAGAAGCGGGATCTGTGTCTTGCCTGCGGTCTCGGTCGCCGCCTCGCGCGAGGATTTGCCGCCCAGCATCGCGATCTGCATGCCCTCGGCCACGACGATGGCGTTGTCGACCAGCATGCCCATCGCGATGATCAGCGCGCCGAGCGAGATGCGTTCCATCTCGATCGCGAAGATCGCCATGAAGAACAGCGTGCCGACCACGGTCAGCAGCAAGGTCGCGCCGACCACCACCGAGGCGCGCCAGCCCATGAACAGCGCCAGCACCGCCACCACGATGCCGACCGACATGGCGAGGTTGACGAGAAAGGCGTTCGACGCCTCCTCGACCACCTCGTGCTGCTGGTAGATCGGGTTCAGTTCGACGCCAGACGGCATGTCGGCGAACAGCGTCGCGAGCCGCGCATCGACCCGCTTGCCGACCTCGACGATGTTCTCGGTCGACAGCCCCGCGACGCCGAAAGTGAAGGCCTCCGTGCCGTCATGGCGCACGATCAGCGACGGCTGCTCGACCCGGCCGCGCTGCACCCGCGCCACGTCGTAGAGGTTGAGCACCTCGCCGCCGACGCCGACCGACAGGCCGGAGATGTCCGACACGCTGTCCGAGCCTTCGGGCGCCTCGATCACGGTGCGCTGGCCCTGGGCCTCGATCGAGCCCGCGGGCACGACCTCGTCGGCCTCGGAAATCGCGCCGACCACCGCCTGTATCGGCAGGTTCTGCGCCACCGTGAGCGCCAGCTCCGGCTCCACGAAGATCGCCTCCTCGGGCAGCCCGGCGAGATCGACATCGGCCACGCCGTCCACCGCCAGAAGCTCGCGCCGCAGATAGGTGGCGAGACGATGGATCTCGGCATCCTCGAAACCCGGCGCGGTGACGGCGTAGTACAGGCCGAACACGTCGCCGAAGCTGTCATTGACCAAGGGCTCGCGCGTGCCGGGTGGCAGGTCGCGCGCCGCGTCGCGCACCCGCGCGCGCAGCTTGGTCCAGATGCCGGGCAGCTCGGTGCTGTCATAGGTCGATTTCATCTCGACCTCGATCAGCGACCGGCCCGGCTGGTTGACCGAGGTGATGCGGTCGACCTCGCCCATCTTCTGGATCGCGGATTCGAGCGGCTCGGACACCTCGCGCGCGACCTGTTCGGCCGAGGCGCCGGGATAGCCGGTGGAGATCACGGCGGCCTTGATGGTGAAGGCGGGGTCTTCGAGACGACCCAGCGTGGCAAAGCCCCACAGCCCGCCCAGAAGGCAGCCGAGGATCAGAAGCCATGTCAGGATCGGTTTCTCGATCGAGGCGCGTGCGATGTTCATGCCGTCCCCTCCTATTGCGGAAAGCCGGTGAAGCGGCGCACCGCCTCGCCGTCTTCGAGCCGGGACGCCCCCGCGGCGACGATTTCCTCGCCGCCCGAAAGACCGTCGGTGACGACGAAACCGCCATCCGCGCCCGGTTCGACCTCGACCGGGTGGGCGATGACGCGCGCGCCGTTTTCATCCTCCTGAAACAGCATGACCGACACGCTGCCATCGGCGGCGGGAACCAGCGCGGTCGTCGGCACCGGCAGCCCGGCCGCCCCGCCCGCGAGCTTTGCCGTCACCGTGACGGAGGAGCCCGGAAGCACCTGCGGTGCCGCGGCGGCGTCGAAGGAGAGCGTCAGGCGGAAGGTCTGGCCCACGGCGGTGGATTGCGAGGTGACCTCGGCGAGGCTCAGCGGATAGCTGTCGCTTCCGCCGGGAAACCGGGCGCTGAGCGCCATGTCGGGGTCGCGCCCGGCGCGCTGGAACAGGATCTCGGGCACTTCGATCTCGACCTGAAGCTCGGACATGTCGTGCAACCGCGCGACCGGCGTGCCCGCCGCGACAGTGGTGAAATTGGCCACGAGCCGTTCGGCCAGAAGCGCCTCGAACGGCGCCTGAAGACGCGCCTTTTCGCGCGCCCGCTCGGCGTCGCGCAGCTCCACCTGCGCCAGCGACGCGGCGGTGCGTGCGTCCTGCAGCGCCGCCTCGCTCACCGTGGAGCGGCTGAGCTGGCTCAGCCGCTCCAGGTCGCGATCGGCCTGATCCTTGCGCAGCTTGGCCTGCTCATGGGCCAGCTCGAACGGCTCGGGGTCGAGTGCGGCGACAAGGCCGCCATCGGCGACGGTTTCGCCTTCGAGCACCGGGTACTCGACGATCTGTCCGCCAACCTGGAAGGCGAGATCGACGGTCTGGCGCGCGGCGATGCGGCCAAAGAACTGGCGGCTGAGCCCGCCGGTCTCGGGCGACACCGTCACCAGCTTGACCGGACGGGGCGCGTCCTGTGCGACAGCCTGCCCCGCGCCGAGCGCGACGGTCAGGGCGGTGAGAAGAATGCGGATCATAGCGAAAATTCCTTCGGCAGGCCGGTGGCCCTGATGTGGTCGCGGCTCTTGAGAAGCAGCATGCCCAGCGTGTCGAGTTCGGTCTCGTCGAGGCCGGTGACCTCGCGCGAGACCCGGTCGAGCTGCTCGATCATCTCGCGCCGCGCGGCGCGGCCGGCAGGCGCGAGTTCGAGCAACCAGGCGCGCCGGTCCTCGGGGTCGCGGCGCCGCGCGACCATGCCGCGCGCCTCCAGCCCGTCGGCCAGCGCCGTGACGCTCGATGGCAGGGCCTGCATCTCGCGGGCGAGATGCCCCATGCGGCACGGTGCGCCGAGCTTGAGCAGCAGAATACGCTCCTGGTTCGACAGGTCGGCCAGGGGGCAGGCGAGACGCTCATGCAGCGCGCAATAGAGCAGCATGAGGGTGAGAAGCATCTCACCCCGCGCCGAATCGTCGGTGTCGTTCGCCACGCTGTCATCTCCTGAAAACTGAACCGAACGGTATAGTTCATGATTTGAAACGTTCAAGCCGGGAAATGATCGCCTTGTCGTGATCGCGACCCGGCGCGGCCTAGCTCCGCCTTGCCGCGCCCCGGCGCATGGCGGCAAGGACGAACAGCGCCGCCAGCCCGGCTCCGGTCAGCCCGGCATAGACGGGCAGGGCGCCCCAGAAGCCGCCGGGCAGCCCCGCCACGACCGGCGCCGCGCCGATCAGCGGGGGCCCGAGCAGCACCGCGAACAGCGCGGCACAAAGCCCCGCGCCGAGCCACCCGGCCCACAGCCCCCGGCGCAGCAGCCGCCGCGCCGACCGGATCATGCGCCCGATATCGGCACCGATCACCACCAGCGCCGGCACCACGAACAGCACCAGCACGAAGCCGAAGCCGAGACCGTAGACCAGCGTCACCACCGTCGGCTTGAGAAATTGCGCCTGCGCCGAGCCTTCATAGAGCAGCGGGCTCAGCCCCAGCACCGTGGTCGCGGTGGTGAGAAACACCGGGCGCAGCCGTTCGCAGGTGCCGTCGATCACCGACGGCACGAGACCGCGGTCGCGGGCATGTTCGTCGATCGTGGTGACCAGGACGATGGAGTCGTTGATGACGATCCCCACCATGCCGATCAGCCCGACCACCGAGAACATCGACAGCGGGATGCCCCACCACGCATGGCCCCAGATCGCCCCGACCAGGCCGAAGGGCACGATCGACATGACGACGAGAGGCCGGCTCCAGCTGCCGAAGATCCAGGCCAGCACGAGATAGATCCCCGTCAGGCACAGGATCAGCGCGACCTGCGCATCGCCGAGGAATTCGTCCTCCTGCTCGCTCAGCCCCGACAGCGCCGTCTGGACGCCGAAGCGGGCCTCGATGCCGGGCAGGATCTCGTCCTCGATCGCGGTCATGACCGCCGTCGCGCGGTCGGGGTCCGCATCATCGAGCCCGCCATTCACCGACACCAGCAGCACGCCGTTCTCGCGTCGGAGCGTCGAGAAGCCGTCGCGCCGTTCGACCGTGACGATGTCGGCCAGCGGCAGCCAGTCGCCCGCGGCGCTGCGCAGCAGGGTCCGGTCGAGAAAATCGGCGGCGATCTCGTCCTCGGGCAGCTCGACCCGGATCGTCGCCTCCCGCGCGCCCACCGGGTAGCTCGCCGCTTCGATGCCGCCCAGCCGGTCGCGCAGCTCGGCCCCCAGCGCATCGATGTCGAAACCAAGCGCCCGCCCGCGCGCGGTGAGCGTCAGCCCGATCTCTTCCTTGTCCCAAGGCAGCGAATCCTCGAGCCCCGAAACCTCCGGGTAGGTCGCGAGCCTTGCCTTCAGCGCCTCGGCGGCGCGCTTGAGCGTTTCAGCCTGAGCCCCCGACAGCTGGATGTCGATGGCGTCGCCGCCGGGGCCGGACCCCCAGCTGCGAAAGCTGATGGTTTCGGCCGAGGGCAGGGTGACGATCTCGGATTGCAGCGCGGCGAGAAATTCGCCGCTGGAGACCGGGCGCAGGTCCGCCTCGATCAGCTCGACCGACAGCCCGCCGATCTGCCACGGCTCCCGGTCCTCGATGCCCGACAGGCCGCGCCCGGCATTGCCGCCGATCTGGCCCAGCACGCTCGACACCGGGTTCACGCCGGTCTCGGCCTCGATCCGCGCGGCGACGGCATCGGCGGCGCGCTGCATCTCGCGCAGCTGCGCCATGCCGTCGGCGCGCGTCGCACTCGGCAGCATCGCGAAATTGCCGGTGACCGAGCCGCGCTCGGGCGCGGAGAAGAACCGCCATTGCACATCGCCCGAAACCACCAGCGCCACCTGGCTCGACAGCGCGAGGATCGCGCCCGCGACGACCGCGTAGCGGGCGCGGATCGCGAAGGTCATCAGGGGCCGGAAGCCGCGCTCGCGGATGAGCCGAAAGCCGCGATCCACCTGCCGCGAGGGCCAGTCGTACCAGCGCCGCCGCGCGGCCCCCGCCGCCGCGTGCGACAAGTGGTTCGGCAGCACGACGAAGCATTCGACGAGGCTTGCGGCCAGCACGAGGATGACGGTGACGGGGATGTCGCGGATCAGGTCGCCGAACCGCCCGCCGATCAGCACCAGCCCCCAGAATGCGATGATCGTGGTCAGCGTCGCGCAGAACACCGGCAGGAACATCCGCCGCGCCGCGCGTTCGGCGGCGGTGGCGGGATCTTCGCCAAGGCGCCGCGCGCGCCAGTCGGCGTGTTCGCCCACCACGATGGCGTCGTCGACCACGATGCCGAGCGTCAGGATCAGTGCAAAGAGCGAGATCATGTTGAGCGTCAGGCCAAAGGCCTGCATCAGCGCCAGCGCCGCGAACATCGACACCGGCAGGCCCAGCGCCACCCAGATCGCCGTGCGCGCGTTGAGAAACAAAAACAACAGCGCCAGCACCAGCGCCAGCCCGGTCAGCCCGTTGTCGAGCAGCAGCGCGAGGCGCCCCGAGATCCGCTCGGCCTGGCTGTTGGTAAGCTGCAAGGTGACGCCCTCGGGCAGGCCCGCGCGCATTTCGCGCGCCACCGTTTCGACCTCGCGCTGCAACCCGATCGCATCGCCCGCCGCCGAGCGGTCGACCCGGATCAGCAGCGCGGCGTCGTCGCCGACGAAATAGGCGCGGTCGCGCTCCGGCCCGAGCGGACGGATCGCCGCCACCTCGCCCAGTCGCAGGCTGCCGCCATCGGCCTCTTGGCGCAGCACGATGGCGGCGATTTCCTCGGGGTCGCGGGCCGGTTGGCCGGTGCGCAGCCGCGCGGCGCCCGACACCTCGCCCGCCGGATCGGCGCGCGCCTCGCGCGCCACAGCGGCGGCGATCTGCGACAGCGAAAGGTCGTGGCGGATCAACGACAGGGTCGGCACCTCGACCAGCGTCTGCGGCGCGGCAAAGCCCTGCACCGTGGCCTGCGTCACCCCCGCCGCGAACAGCTGCGCCACGGTTTCATCCGCGATCCGCCCGAGCCGGTCGAGCGGCACCGGGCCGGTCAGCACCAGATCGGTGACCCGGTCGCTCCAGCTCGCGCGGCGCAAGTCGGGCGTCTCGACCCCGTCGGGCAGGCCGGTGACGCCGTCGATGGCCGCGGCGACGTCCTTTTCGGCGCGGTCCATGTCATGGCCGGGCGCGAAATCGAGGCTGACCGAGGCGCGTCCCTCCGCCGCCGTGGCCTCCGAGCCGGTGACGCCGTCGACCGCGCGCAGCGCCGGCTCCAGCACCTGCACGATGCCGGTGTCGACATCCTCCGCGCCCGCGCCCTCCCATTGCGCCGAAACCGAAATCCGGTCGATCACGATGTCGGGGAAATACTGCGCCCGCATGTTCGGAAAGGCGAGCACGCCCGCCACGATCATCAGCGCCAGAACGAGGTTCGCCGCGGTCGGGTGACGGGTGAAATAGGACAGGATGCCGCCCGCCGGACCCGCGCCCCCGGCCATCAGCCGCCCATCCTCTGTTCCAGCCGTGCCACCAGCGCCGCCGGTACACGTTCGGCTTCGATCTGGTCGAGCAGCGCGGCGCGCCGGGCCTCCGGCAGCGCCGCGTCATCGCGCAGAAAGCTGCGCAGCCGCGCCCGCCGCGCGGCGTCGAGCGCGATCATTTCCTCGGTTTCCCGTGTCTCCGCCGCGCCGCGTCCGCTTGCCTGTGCGCCGTCGCGGCCAGCGGGCGGCGCGGCGTCCGGCGCGTCCGAGGCCGACCTCGCCTTGACGCCATCGCCCAGAAGCGGCGTGCGGGTCGCGACCACCTCGGCGCCATCGAGCCCCTCCGCGCGCAGCAGCACCTCGTGGCCCTGCCTTCGCAAGAGCGCCACCGGCACCGCCCGCAATTGCCCCTCGCGCAGCACCAGCACCGTGCCATCCGCGCCCAGCGCCGTCGCCGGAAGCCGGGCCACGCCGGTGAGCGGCGGCTCCTCGATCTCGACGGTGACGAAATCGCCCGGGCGCAGCTGCGGCGCCGCGTCGAGCCGGGCGAAGAGCAGGCGCCCGGTCTGCCCTTCGGCCACCGCGGCGCCTTCGCGCACGATCCGCCCCGGCACCCGGAGCGTGCCGGGACCGGTGTCGAGCATCACCGACAAAGGCGCGCCGACAGGGCTGTCATCACCGGCGGCGAGCCGGGCATATTGCGTGGTCGACAGCCGCAGCGCCAGTTCGAGCCGCGCCGGGTCTATCAGCTCGGCGACCTGTTCATTGGCGGTGACCCGCGCGCCTTCGCGCGCCGACACCCCCGCCAGAACGCCGTCGAACGGGGCCTGGAGCACCGTGCTGTCGCGCAGCCGCCGGGCTTCGTCGCGGGCGATCGAGGCGCGGCGGCGCGCGGTCGCGGTCTGGTCGATCCGCGCCTCGGCGGCGCGCACCGCCTCGCGCGCCGACAGCACCGCGCTTGCCGCCGAGGACGCCGCGAGACCGGCGGTTTCGAGATCCGAGGCGGTGGCGATGCCGCGGCTTTCGAGATCGCGCTGCCGCGTCAGCGCCGCCTCGCGCAGCGCCGCCTGCGCCTTTGCCTGCGCCAGCGTGTCGCGCGCCAGGTCCAGCGCCCGCGCGGCGTCGCGCTCCGCGGCCTCGGCCTCGGACAGATCGGCCTCGGCGCGCTCCAGCGCCGCCTGCGGTTCCACCGGGTCGATGACGAGCAGCGTCTCACCCGCCGCGACAGCGCCGCCCTCGATCATGGTCGCGCCGGTTTCGGCCACGATGCCGCCCAGCGGCGCGCGCAGCGCCAGCCGCCGCACCGCCCGCAATTCGCCGTAGGCGGTCATCACCGGGACGACCTCGCGCGGAAGGAAAGGAAGCGTCTCGACGATCTGGGCGCGCTCCTCGCGGGTGAAACCGCGCGGCTCGGACGACATGGCGTCGGTGACGGCGAGATAGAGCTGACGCCCTGCCTGCCCGAGCAGGGCCGCCGTCAGGGCCATCAGGAACAGCCCTGCAAGCCCCCGCTGCAGAAATCGCATCGGCTCTTCCTCCCAAAGCTGTCGCGGGTGCCGTCACGGGGCGCCGGATGCCGCGCGAAAGACCGGCCCGCCCTCTGAAATAGCAGGTTTCGCGGCCCCGGCCATGCACGTGGATGCGAGGCGCGCGCGGATCAGCCCGTCGCGGGGCGCGGCGCCACCGACGCCGCGACGATATCGGCCAGAACCGACACGGCAAGCACCTTTGGATCGCGGGTGCCCTTGATGAGTCCGATCGGCCCGCGCAGCCGCGACAGCGCCGCTTCGTCCCAGCCCCCGGCGCGCAACAGGTCGAGCCGCGCGGCCTGCGCGGTGCGGCTGCCCTGCGCGCCGATCCAGAAGGCGGGGCTGCGCAGCGCCGTGTTCAGGATCTCTGGCTCGCGCTCGTGATCGTGAAAGAACAGCACCACCGCCGTCTCGGCGTCGATATCGGCGGCATTGGCTCGGTCGGGCCGGGCGACCGGATAGCCCGCCGCCTCCGCGAGCCGGGCGAAACAATCGGCTTCGGGGCCGGTGCCGAACACCGCCATCTTCGGATCGGGGCGGATCGCCAGCGGCGGCAGGCCGGGCAGGGCCAGCACCGTGGCGCGGCGACCGGCGATGTCGTCCAGCACCGGGGCGATCCCGTCGCCGCCGGGCACGCGCACCAGCGTCACGTCGATGCCGCTGCCGCAGGGCAGCCGGATGTCCACGAAGGGCGAGCCCCGGCCATAGCGCAGGCGGCGCGGCTGGCCCGAGGCGCGCGTTTCGGCGGCATGGATGGCGAGATCGCCCTCGATGCAGCCCGAGGACAGCCGCCCGACCGGGTCGGCGCCGTCGGGAAAGCTCATCACCGCCCCGAGCGGGCGGTAGAAGGCGCCGTCGATGCCGGTGAGCATGGCCAGAACGCCGCCGCGTGGCGCCAGCGCGGCCAGTTCCGGCGCGACCTCGGCGGCGGCGAGGCACGGAAGCGGCGCTGCCGCGCCGTGATCGTCGTGGCTATGTGGCGCGGGGTTGTCGAGCATTCTGCGATCCCTTTCGAGGCGGGCGGGGGCGCGCCCCCGCGGGATGCCGGGGCCCGGCAGGAAGGGGCCGCGGTCGATGCCGCGGCCCGGACCGGGTCAGTTGGCGCTGCCGGCCTCTTCGTCCATGGCCTCGTCTTCCATTGCCGCGTCGCCTTCCATGGCGGCGCCCGGAAGCTCGAAATCGGGGCTGAAGGTCGCGAGATAGGCCTGGATGTCGACCGCCGCCTGCGCATCGCGCACCTTGTAGGCCATCTTGGAACGGGCGCGCGGATCGTCGAGCGCGTCGCGCAGGAACGCGGTCGGATCCTCGAGATAGGCGATGGTGTTGTCCTTGCCCCAGACCACGGTGTCGAAATCGTCGCCCTGCGGCGCGGCGCCGGTCTTGTCATCTGCCGGGGCCAGTTCGCCATAGGCGACGATCGCATCGCTGTAGCGGAAATCCTCGACCGCGCCGGGCTGGCGGCCGATCACCCCGTGCAGGTTCGGGCCGATGCGCCCGGCGCGCCCGGCAAGCACTTCGCCCGACTCGTCGGCGATGACGTGGCAGCTCACGCATTGGCGCGCGAATTCGGATTCGCCATTGGCGACATCGGCTTCCATCGCTTGGGCGAAAGCCGGGGCGGTGAGCAGCGTGGTCGTGGTTGCAAGGGCGGTGAACAGTCTCATGGTGGGTCCTCTCGGCCGGAATTGCCTGATCCGCGGCGCCCGCCATTGGCGCACCACCGCTGGTCCCAATTCCCGCGAGGCGCCGCAGGTTCCGTGTCGCCGTTCGGGCAACCCTGCGTCAAGTGACGAAAATATTCCATTGTGACTGGACGGACCCGATCCGCGGACCAGTTGTCGCGGGCAATGACACGCGGTCGGCCGCGCGCCGGACCGGGACCTGTGACAAAGGAGAACACCGGGATGGTCAAGCTAGTCATCAATGGCGAGGAGCGCCAGTTCGACGGCGATCAGGACACGCCCCTGCTGTGGGTCCTGCGCGACGAGATGGGCCTGACGGGCACCAAGTTCGGCTGCGGCATCGCCGCCTGCGGCGCCTGCACCGTGCATATCGACGGCGCGCCGTCCTTTGCCTGCGTGACGCCGGTGGGCGTGCTCGAAGGCGCGAAGATCACCACCATCGAGGGGCTGTCCGAGAACGGCGACCACCCGGTGCAGGAGGCATGGCGCGATCTCAACGTCGCGCAATGCGGTTATTGTCAGGCCGGGCAGGTCATGCAGGCCGCCGCCCTCGTCGACCAGTACGACACCGTCACCGATGAAGACATCGACGCGGTGATGAGCGCGAACCTGTGCCGTTGCGGCACCTATCCGCGGATCCGCGCGGCGGTGAAGCAGGCCGCGGCCGCGAAGTCCGGCACCAAGGAAGCGGAGGCCCAGTGATGCGCAATTCCTCGATCACCAATGTCAGCCGCCGCGGTCTTCTGGGCGGCATGGGCGCGGGCGCCTTCGTGCTCGCCGTGGGCCTGCCGCGTCCGGGCCGGGCGCAGGAAGAAGAGCCGGAGTTCGGTCGCGACGCCATGCCCAATGGCTGGCGCGACGACCCGAAGATCTTCATCGCCATCGCCGAGGACGGCACCGTCACCGTGACCTGCCACCGGCAGGAAATGGGGCAGGGCGTGCGCACCTCGATCGCCATGGTCGTCGCCGACGAGCTGGGCGCCGAATGGGACAATGTCCGCGTCACCCAGGCGCCCGGCGACGAAGAGAAATACGGCAACCAGGACACCGACGGCTCGCGCAGCCTGCGGCATCATTTCATGCCGCTGCGCCGCGCCGGTGCGGCCGCGCGCACCATGCTGGAGCAGGCCGCCGCCGCGCAGTGGGGCGTCGACGTCGCGGAAGTGAAGGCCGACGGCCACAAGGTGAGCCATGCGGGCTCGGGCAAATCGCTGGGCTATGGCGAACTGGCCGCCGCCGCGATGGATCTCGAGGTGCCGGCGCGCGACAGCCTGACCCTCAAGGACCCGTCCGAGTTCCGCTATATCGGCAAGAATTCGATCGGTCTCGTCGACAACATGGACATCACCACCGGCAACACGACCTACGGGATCGACGTGCGGCGCGAGGGGATGCTCTATGCCGTGGTCGCGCGCCCGCCGGTCTATGGCGGCAAGGTGGCCTCGCTCGATGACAGCGCGGCGCTTGCTATCGACGGCGTCGAGAAGGTGGTGCAGATCGACCCGGCGGAGTTCCCGACCGAATTCGCGCCCTTGGGTGGCGTCGCGGTGATCGCGAAGAACACCTATCTCGCGATGAAAGGGCGCGATGCGCTCCAGATCGAATGGGAAGACGGCCCCAACGCCGAGTATGACAGCGAAGCCTACCGCGAAAGCCTGTCGCAGGCGGCGAACTCGGATGGCGGCAAGGTGATCCGCGACGAGGGCGATTACGACGCGGCGGCGGCGGGCGCCGCGCAGACCGTCGAGGCGGAATACTACATCCCGCATCTTGCGCAGGCGCCGATGGAGCCGCCCGCGGCGGTGGTCGAGATCAAGGACGGCAAGGCCGAGGCCTGGGCCTGCGTGCAGGCGCCGCAGGTGACGCGCCTGCGGCTGGCCGAACGGCTCGGGCTGTCCGAGGACGCGGTCAAGGTCAACGTGACGCTGCTCGGTGGCGGCTTCGGGCGCAAGTCCAAGCCCGATTTCGTGCTCGAGGCGGGCATCCTCAGCCAGGCGATGGACGGCGCGCCGGTAAAGCTCACCTGGTCGCGCGAGGACGATATCCGCCACGGCTACTACCACACCGTCTCGGTCGAGAAGATGACCGCCGGTCTCGACGCGGATGGCAAGACGATCGCATGGCGGCACCGCACCGCGGCGCCGACCATCGGGTCGATCTTCGCGCCGGACCCGGCGCAGAAGCTGCCCTTCGAGCTCGGGATGGGGCTTCTCAACATGCCGCTGGCGATCGAGAACATCCGTGCCGAGAACCCGCAGGCGCAGGCCCATGTGCGGATCGGCTGGTACCGCGCGGTGTCGAACATCCCGCACGCCTTCGCGATCCAGTCCTTTGCCGCCGAACTGGCCAATGCGGCCGGGCGCGACCAGAAGGATTACCTGCTGGAGCTGATCGGGCCCGCGCGCCAGATCGACCCGACCAACCAGGGCGACGTGTGGAACTACGGCGAGAACCCCGATGTCTACCCGGTCGACACCGGCCGCATGGCGGCGGTGGTCGAGGCGGCCGCCGACGGCATCGAATGGGGCCGCGAGATGCCCGAGGGGCGGGGCCTCGGCATCGCCGGGCATTACAGCTTCGTCTCCTATGTCGCGGTGGCCGCCGAGGTCGAGGTGGTCGATGGCGAGGTGATGGTGCCGCGCGTGTCGATCGCGATCGACTGCGGCGCGCATGTGAACCCCGATCGCATCCGCAGCCAGATGGAGGGCGCGGTGATCATGGGCGTCGGGCAGGCGCTGATGACCGAGGTGAACTTTGCCGAAGGCCGGGCGCAGCAGGGCAATTTCGACAGCTACCTGATCCCGCGCATGGACCGCGCGCCCAAGCGGATCGACGTGCATCTCGTGGGTGACGATGCGGCCTATGACCGTCCGCTCGGCGGCGTCGGCGAGCCGGGGCTGCCGCCCGTCGTGCCCGCGATCACCAACGCGGTCTTCGCGGCCACCAAGAAACGCATCCGTCGGCTTCCGATCGCCGACCAACTGCGCAGCTGAAGGGAAAGCCATCGTGATGAAGTTCAAATCGACACTGGCGGCGGCCACCGCCGCGACCCTGCTCGCGGGGCCTGCGCTCGCGCATGACTGCGCCGGGCGGATCGGCGATTTCGAGCGGTTGCTCGATCTTGCTGCCGAGCAGGCGATTTCGGCCTCGTCGAGCGGCCAGGCCGTGGCCGGCGCGCGCGAGGCGCAGGCGGTGCAGGGCACCGGCGCCGTTTCGGACGACGCCGCCACCGGCACCGCACCCGAGTCCGATGACGAAGAACCGGTAGTTCCCGTTCAGGAGGAGGTCGAAGAGGCCGCCGCGATCGAGGAGGCCGAAGAGGCGGGCAATGCCGGAGAGAACGTCATCGACGCCCGCACCGCGCTGCAAGAGGCGCGCGAGATGGCCAAGGCCGGCGACGAGGCGGCCTGCACCGAGGCGCTCGACGAGGTCATCGTCCGGGTCATTTCGAACTGATCCCTTGCCCGCATCCCCGTCCGGGGGTGCGGGCCGGTCTGCGGGGCCATGCCGGGAACAGGGATGGCCCCCGTTGTCGCCCTGCCGGGGGCAGCCTAGAATGACGGGGAACGCGCGCGGCCATGCCCGCCGGAACGCGCGGGAGAGCGCCCATGCCCAGCCCTTCTTGCCCGGAAGACCGCATCCCGGAGCTGTCGGCGCAGGATGATTTCGAAGAAATCGCCTGTTTGCTGACCACTTGTGCCTTTGCGTGGGACATCGAACGCGCGCTCGAATTCGCGCTGTTCCGCACCTATGCCATCCCGTCGATCTCGGGGCTTCTGGCCCGCACCGGCGAATTCGAGCGCCGGGCCGAAAAGCGCTACGACGACACCGAGCTTTTGCTGTCCGCGCCGATGGAGAACGGGCTCGACAGCGCGTTTGGCCGTGCCGCGATCGGGCGGATCAACGAGATGCATGACTGCTACCGCATCGCCAATGACGACATGCTCTACGTGCTGGGCAGTTTCGTGCTGGAGCCGATCCGCTGGCTCGACCGGTTCGGACGGCGTCCGATGACGGCGCATGAAAAGGTGGCATGGACCAATTACTATCGCGGCCTTGGCGCGCGCATGGGGATCGCGGAGATTCCAGACGATCTGGCGGGCTTTGCCGCGATGAGCGCCGCCTATGAACGACAGCACATGCGCTTTGCCCCGAGCAACCGCGCGGTGGGGAAGGCGACGCTCGACCTGCTCTTGGGGTTCTACCTGCCGAGATGGCTGTTCGGCCTCGGGCGGCCCGTGGCGCTGTCGCTGATGGATGCGCCGCTGCTCGACGCGATGGGCTTTGCGCCGCCGCCCGGCTGGCTGCGGCGGGGCGTCATCGGCGCGATGCGGCTGCGGGCCCATGCGCTGCGCCTGTTGCCGCGCCGCCGTCGCCCCCGCCTGATCTCCGCGCGGCCCCGCCGGGGCTATCCGCAAGGCTACGAGATCGCCGGGCTGGGTGTCTGGCCACGGGCGCGGGGCCGTGCGCGAGACGCCGCGAAAGGTTAGCGTGCCGCCGCATCGGTCATGTTGACGACGCACCATTCATGGCGCTACTTCTCCGGCGTGACGGCGCGAGGCCCGTCACCCCGCGGGCCGGGCGATTCCTTGACAGCATGGTGGGGCACGCAACCCATGCGCATATCGAGGAGGACCACATGGGACCGTTTCCGCATGATGCGCCGAAAGCCAAGATCGACGCGCTGAACAAGGCCGGGACCGACGGCTTCGAGTTCGTCGAATTCGCGCATCCCGAACCCGGCAAGCTCGAGGCGCTGTTCGAAAGCATGGGCTATGTCGAGGTCGCGCGGCACAAGTCCAAGGACGTCTCGCTCTATCGGCAGGGCAACATCAACTACCTCGTCAACCGCGAGCCGGGCAGCCACGCCGCGCGCTTCGTCGAGGATCACGGCCCCTGCGCCCCCGCCATGGCGTGGCGCGTGGTCGATGCGCAGCACGCGCTGAAATGCGCGCTCGATTACGGCGCCGAGGAATATACCGGCCCGGGCAAATCGCTCGACGTGCCCGCCGTGATCGGCATCGGCGGCTCGCTTTTGTACTTCGTCGACACCTATGGCGAGGACGGCTCGTGCTACGAGGCGGAGTTCGACTGGCTGGGCGAGGCCGATCCCAAGCCCGAGGGGGCGGGGTTCTACTATCTCGACCACCTGACCCACAACGTCGAGCGCGGCAACATGTCGACCTGGTATGATTTCTACGCCAAGGCGTTCAATTTCCGCGAGATCCGCTTCTTCGACATCAAGGGCAAGCAGACCGGCCTGACCAGCCGGGCGCTGACCTCGCCCGACGGCAAGATCCGCATCCCGATCAATGAGAGCGCCGACGAGAACAGCCAGATCGAGGAATACCTGCGCGAATACAAGGGCGAGGGCATCCAGCACATCGCCGTCGGCACCGAGGACATCTATGCCGCGACCGATCGGATTTCCGAGAAGGGCATCGCGTTCATGCCGCCGCCGCCCGCGACCTATTACGACATGAGCCACGACCGGGTGACCGGCCACGAGGAGCCGATCGAGAAGCTCAAGACACACGGCATCCTGATCGACGGCGAAGGCGTGGTCGATGGCGGCCACACCCGCATCCTGCTGCAGATCTTCTCCAAGACGGTGATCGGGCCGATCTTCTTCGAGTTCATCCAGCGCAAGGGCGATGACGGCTTTGGCGAAGGCAACTTCAAGGCGCTGTTCGAATCGATCGAGGCCGACCAGATCCAGCGCGGCGTGCTCAAGGCCGGGGCCTGATCGGTGGGCGCGCGCGACTGGCGCGACCTGCCGCGCGCGCCCGCTCCCGGCACCCCGGTCTGCGCCGCCGACGCGCTGGCGGGGCCCGGCACGCTCGGGGTCGAGATCGGGGGCTTTCCGCTGCTTCTGGTGCGGACGCCCGCCGGGCTGTTCGGCTATTTCAACGCCTGCCCGCACCAGCATCTGCCGCTCGACTGGCGCGGCGGGCAAATACTGTCGGAGGACGGGCGCCGCCTGCGCTGCTCCAACCACGCGGCGGGGTTCGACGCCGCGACGGGGCAGGGGGTCGAGGGCTTCGGCGAAGGCTGCGCGCTGATCGCGGTGCCGGTCGAGACGGCAGGCGGGCAGGTCCGCGTGGGGACGGTCTAGCGGGGTGCTCCGCCCGCCGTCCGCCCCGAGACGGGCGCGGCGTCGGGCGTCTCCAGCGTCTCGGCGAGGTGGCGGGTGATCTTGTCCACCGCCGCGTTGAGCCCGCGCAGCTCGTCCTCGTCGAGCAGCTCCTCGAACACCTTCTGCCGCTCCAGCAGCCCCGGCTCGAACGTGCCCAGCGCCGCTTCGCCCGCCGCCGTGAGCCGCAGAAGCTTGCGGCGGCGATTGGCGCCGTCGGGGCGCTGCTCCAGCAGGCCCTGACCCAGCAGGTCCGACACGGAGCGGCTGATCTGGGCCCGGTCGATCACCATCAACCGGCTCAGATCCGCCGCCGTGGTTTCATGAAAGATGCCGAGCACCATCAGGATGCGGTAGGAGGTGAGCCCGGTGCCATGCACCGCCAGCTGCCGCGCGGCATGGGTGTCGAGCAGCTTCGACAGCCGGCTGATCCGGAACGACAGCCGCTGTTCCAGTTCGGCCAGGGCCCTGAGCCGGTCGGCCATGCGCTGCGGGTCGTCGATCAGGGCCATGTCGCATCCTTTGCCTGCCATGCGCGCCGGGTCGGCCCGCCACCGATACCAGAGCCCCCCCGGCCCGACAATCGGCACCCCGCCGGGATCCCGACGGCGCCGGACAGCGTTCCGCAGATGGCCGGGCGGACAAGACAATGTTTCGAAGGCGTGGCCCCGGGGCGAACGCCCGGTTCTTATTGCGCGAACTTATTGATCCTTCCCCATCCGGCGCATTACCTCCGCCGTTCCAACCGAAAGGACGCCCCATGCTGAAACAGATCGCCTTCGCCGCCGCCGCCACGTCGCTTGCCTCCATGGCCGCCGCCCAGTCCGAGAGCGAGGGCACGCTGCGGGTCGGCATGTCGGGCGGCTATTTCCCCTTCACCTTCGTCGAGCAGGACGTGCTGCAGGGCTTCGAGGTCGACGTGATGGACGCGGTGGCCGAGGAGACCGGGCTTGAGGTCGAATACGTCACCATGTCCTTCTCGGGGCTGATCGGCGCGCTGGATTCGAACCGCATCGACACCATCGCCAACCAGATCACCATCACGCCCGAGCGCGAGGAGAAGTTCGCCTTCACGCAGCCTTATGTCTTCGACGGCGCGCAGGTCGTGGTGAAGGCCGGCAACGAGGACGAGATCACCGGCCCCGAAAGCCTCAAGGGCCGTTCGGTCGCGGTCAATCTCGGCTCCAATTTCGAGCAGCTTCTCAACGAGCTGCCCTATGCCGACGAGATCGACATCCGCACCTATGAAAGCAACATCGAGCAGGACACCGCGCTGGGCCGGGTCGATGCCTTCGTGATGGACCGCGTCTCCTCGGCGCAGGTGATCAAGGAAAGCCCGCTGCCGCTGGCGCTTGCCGGTCAGCCGTTTTCGGAGATCCGCAACGCGCTGCCGTTCCGTGACGACGAGGCGGGCCGCGCGCTGCGCGACCGGGTCGACGCGGCGCTGAACGACCTGCGCGAAGACGGCACGCTGGCCGAGATCTCGCAGAAATGGTTCGACGCCGACATCACCGCGGTGGAGTGACACCATGCGGGCGCTCGACATCGACTACATGCTGGGTCTGGTGCCCGTTCTTCTGGGCTACGTGCCTTTGACGCTCGCCATGGCGGCCGCCGCCATGGTGCTGGCGCTGGTGCTGGCCTCCTTGATGGCGGTGGAGCGGGTGGTGAAGATCCCCGTGCTCGACAGCTTCGTGAAGCTGTTCATCAGCTTTTTCCGCGGCACGCCGCTCTTGGTGCAGCTGTTCCTGTTCTATTACGGGCTGCCGCAGGTGGTCTCGGCGCTGTCGCAGATCAACGGCGTCACCGCCGCGATCATGGGGCTGACGCTGCATTTCTCGGCCTACATGGCCGAAAGCATCCGCGCCGCGATCCTGGGCGTCGACCGCAGCCAGTGGGAGGCGAGCCAGGCGGTGGGCATGACCCAGGGCCAGATGATGGCCCGGATCGTGTTGCCGCAGGCGGCGCGCGTCGCCGCGCCCACGCTGGTCAATTACTTCATCGACATGATCAAGGGCACCTCCCTGGCCTTCACGCTCGGCGTCACCGAGATGATGGGCGCGACCCAGAAGGAGGCCGCGGGCTCGTTCCTCTATTTCGAGGCGTTCCTCGTGGTGGCGGTGCTCTACTGGATCATCGTCGAGGCGCTGTCGCTTGTGCAGCGCGGTGTCGAAACCCGTCTCGGAAAGGCCTTCGCGCGATGATCGAGATCACCGGACTGACCAAGAGCTTCGGCGGGGCGAAGGTGCTCGCCGGGATCGACCTGTCGATCGCGCCGGGCGAGCGGATCGTCATCATCGGCCCCTCGGGCACCGGCAAGTCGACGCTGCTGCGCTGCCTCAATTTCCTCGACCGGCCCGAGGCGGGCACGATCCGCGTGGGCGACATGACGGTGGATGCGGGCGGGGCCAGCAAGGCCGAGATCCTCGCGCTGCGCCGCCGCACCGCCTTCGTGTTCCAGAACTACGCGCTGTTTGCCAACAAGACCGCGCGGCAGAACATCACCGAGGCGCTGGTGACGGTGCAGAAGAAACCCCGCGCCGAGGCCGAGGCCCGCGCCGATGCGATCCTGCGCGAGATCGGGCTTGCGGAAAAGGCCGGCAGCTACCCGGCGGCGCTCTCGGGCGGTCAGCAGCAGCGGGTCGGCATCGGCCGGGCGATGGCGCTCGACGCCGAGCTGATGCTGTTCGACGAGCCGACCTCGGCGCTCGACCCCGAATGGGTGGGCGAGGTGCTCGACCTGATGCGCCGTGTCGCGCAGGAGCGCCAGACCATGCTGATCGTCACCCACGAGATGCAATTCGCCCGCGAGATCGCCGACCGGGTGATCTTCATGGAAGGCGGGCGGATCGTCGAGCAGGGACCGCCGGCGCAGATCTTCGACGCGCCGCGGGATGCGCGCACCCGCGATTTCCTGCGCAGGGTGGGCTAGGGGCGGTCGGGCGTCAGACCATTTCCTGGTCGCGCGCCATCATCGCCGCCTGGGTGCGGTTCTTGGCGCCCATCTTGCGGCACAGCGTCTTGACGTGCAGCTTGACCGTGACCTCCTGGATGTCGTGGTCGAGCGCGATCTCCTTGTTGGACTGACCCTTCTTGATGCCTTCGAGCACCTGCTTCTCGCGCGGGGTGAGATGCGCGAGCGCCGGGTTCTCGACCTCCTTGGCGGTCATGAAGTCGACCGGCACGAAGGTTTCGCCCATGGTCATGAAGCGCACCGCGTTGGTCATCGAGCGGGCCGACATGGTCTTGGGCAGGAAACCCGCGGCCCCGGCGGCCAGCGCCTCTTCGGCCACGCTCTTGTCGGCGCTGCCCGAGATCAGCGCCACCGGGTTGCCGCCCGAGGCCTTGAGCGCGTCGCGCAGCCCGTCGAGCCCGCGCATCCCCGGCATCCGGTAATCGAGCAGCACCAGCTCGAACGGGCCGCTGCGGGCGATCTCGGCCATCGCGTCGTCATAGCTCGAACTCTGTACCACCTTCATGCCGCAGTCGCGTTCGAGATAGGCGGCCATCATTTCGCGTACCAGGTCATGGTCATCTGCGATCAGGATACGCATGTTCCGTCCTCTCGATATGTTTTTGCAGGCTGGCCGGGATGGGCGAGACGGCGGTCAAACCAGGATACTGGGAATAGATACGCCTTGAAACGGGCGAATCCGAGGCCGATGGCCGGATTTCCTCACGGCACTTCGAAATGGGTCCTTGTTGCCACGGCAGGCGGTCGATGGGACGATTGGGAATCGCAAATTCCGCGCGGATCGCGCATTCTGCGGGAAATGCGACGGGACAGTTAGGGACAGCTTCGCGAATGAGGCCGACATGCACATAGCCAGCAAGAGCGCCATCGCCGCCTGGATCATCGCCGCCACCATGAGCGGCCCCGCCGCCGCCGAGTTCAGCATTCCGATCGTGATCGAGCCGAACGTGCTGCAGGTCGGGCGGGAAGGCGAGGAGACGACGAGCTTCGATCTTCAGGCGCTCGACGCGCTGCCGCAGGTGCGTTTCGAAACCAGCACGATCTGGACCGACATGGTCAACACCTATTCCGGGGTGCCGGTGGCGGTGCTGCTCGAGGAGGCCGGGCTGGGCGACAGCCTGTCGCAGGACGACGCCATGCTGGAGCTGGTCGCGCTCAACGATTACCGGGTTCGGATTCCGCTCGCGGATATCGAGGACGACCTGCCGATCATCGCGACGCGGGTCGATGGCCGGACCTTCTCGATCCGCGACAGGGGGCCGTACTGGCTCGTCTACCCCTATGACCGCGCCCCCGAATACCGCACCGAGGACACCTACAAGCGTAGCATCTGGCAACTGACGCAGATGGTCGTGCTGGAGTGAGCGGGCCGCGCCTGTGAGCATCGAGCCTCCCTTTCCGACGCGCCGCCGGCGGCGCTTCAACGTCCGCACCGGGCTCGGGATCGCCGCGGCGATCGTCCTGACCATGGTCCTGTCGCTGGGCTGGATGCTCGGGCGGCAGATCCGGGAGCTCGAAAGCGCGGGCGTCGACAACACCAAGTGGACGCTGGCGCAGCTCGAGCTTGAAACGGCGATCTTCGCCCGCGACGTGATCGCCATCGCGGATGGCGGGGCGGTCGACAATATCGGCGGGTTGCAGCTGCGTTTCGACATCCTGATGAGCCGGCTCGGGCTGGTGCGCCACGGCGAGATCGGGCGCTCGTTGCTTGAATACCCGCAAGTGCCGAGGCTGCTGGACCAGATCGACAGCTATGCCGCGCGGATCGACAGCCTGTTCATGGGGCCGGTCGGGCACGACATGCTGGTCGAGATCTACGAGGAAACGCGCGCGGTGCAGCCCGTGATGCGTGAGCTGTCGCTCAACGGGCTCGACATCCTCGCCGCGGATGCCGAGGCTTATCGGCACCAGGTGCGCCGGCAGGCGGAGCTGACGGCGCTGGCGGGCGGGCTGCTGCTGGTGCTGCTGGGCGCGTTGTTGCGGCTGATCGATGTGCAGCGCCGCCGGGTGATGGAGCGCGACCGGGTGCTGTCGCGCACCGCGGAGCGGCTCAACTCGGTGATCGGCTCGTCGCTCGACGCGATCGTGGTGACCGATCGCGACGGCAGCATCACCGATTTCAACCCCGCCGCCGAGGCGATCTTCGGCTGGAACAAGGACGAGATCCTGCATCGGCCGGTTTATGAAACCATCGTGCCGGAAGCCCGGCGCGAAGGGTTCAAGGCGCGGCTCGGCCGGTTCCACGACACCGGCATGGGGCAGCTCGTCGGCGCCGGGCGGATGGAGCTGGCGGCCCAGCGCAGGACCGGGGAGGTGTTCCCGATCGAAGCCGTGATCACCAGCGTCGAAGGGCCGAGGGGGCCGGTCTTCATCGGCTATCTGCGCGACATCACCGATCTCAAGGCGGCGCAGGCCCGGCTGATCGACGCGCGCGATGCCGCCGAGCGGGCCGATCGCGCCAAGTCGCGGTTCCTGTCAGTCATGAGCCACGAGATGCGCACGCCGCTCAACGGCATCATGGGGGTGCTCGACCTGCTAAGCACCTCGCCGATGACGTCCGAGCAACGCCGACAGGTGGGCATTGCCCTCGCCTCGGCCGAAATCCTGCTGCAGCTGGTCAACGAATCGCTCGACATCACCCGGATCGAGACCGGCGAGGAGACGATCGAGGCGGTGCCCTTCACCCCCGTCCCGATGCTGGAGCGGCTGATGTCGGTGCTGCGTCCGCTGGCCGCCGAAAAGGATCTGCCGCTCGAACTGGAAACCGACGAGGCGGATCACGGCATCTGGTACGAGGGCGATCCGAACCGCGTGGCGCAGATCGTCACCAACCTGATCGGAAACGCGGTGAAGTTCACCGAGCATGGCGGGATCACCGTGATCCTGCGGCTCGAAGCGGCGGCGATCGAGATCGCGGTGCGCGACACCGGCATCGGCATCGCGCCCGAGGATGTGGAAAACGTCTTTGCCGAATTCGTCACCCGCGCCCGCCCCGAGGGGCGCCAGGGCCGGTCCGACGGGCTCGGTCTCGCGATTTCGCGGCGGCTGGCGCGGATGATGTCGGGCGACATCACCGTGTGCAGCACGCCCGGACGCGGCAGCACCTTCCGGCTGCGGCTGCCGTTGCAGCGGGTCGCGCCGCCGGTCGATGCGCCCGAACCCGAAATCCTGACCGCCGCGGCGCCCGGCACCGGCCTGTCGGTGCTGGTGGTCGAGGACAACGCGGTGAACCGCATGGTGCTGCGCGGCATGTTGCAACAGCTTGGCCACGAGGTCAGCGAGGAGCAGAACGGCGCCAAGGGGCTCGCGCGGTTGCGCGATGAGACGTTCGACCTCGTGCTGATGGATTTCGAGATGCCGGTGATGGGCGGGATCGACGCGATGCGGATCTTTCGCGACAGCGCCCCCGCCCAAGCGCGCCCGCCGGTGATCGGCCTGACCGCGCATGGCTCGGCCGAGGCGCGGACGGCCGGGCTTCGGGCCGGGATGTCCGAGGTCTATGCCAAGCCGCTGCGCCTGCCTGTGCTGCGGCGGATTCTCGATGACATGGCCGCTGCGCCCGCCGCATCTGCCGTCTTGCCGGACACCGCGCCCGAGACCGATCCCGATCCCGATCCCGAGACCGGCCCCGACACCGCGTCGGAAGAGGGCGCGGCGATCGATGTCGATGATTTCGACGACATGCTCGGCATGCTCGGGGCCGAAAGGCTGACCCGCGCGCTCGATGGCTTCGAGGCGGAATGGCACGAAGCGGTACCGGGACTGACCGGGCAGGTCGACACCGCGGGCGGCGTCGCGGCGCTGGCGCACAAGCTGCGCGGCGGCGCGGCGATGCTTGGCCTGACCGGACCGGTTATCACGCTGGGCGAGATGGAGACCCGCGCGCCCGAACGCTATGGCACCGACGAGATCGCGGCGCTGGGCCGACAGGTGGCCGCCGCGCTTTCGACGGCCCGTGCCCGGATCGAGACACAGGCCGGGGCGGAGGCCGAGGCCTGAGCCTCGGCCCGTGCGGCCGGGTCAGCCTTCGATGCGGGCGGCCATCAGCGCGATTGCCTTCTGGTAGACGCCCGCCGCGTTCCATTCCTGGATCACGCGGAAATTGGGCTGCCCCTCCTGGTAGCCCGCGCCGGGCTGCCAGCCCTTCTGGCGCAGGTAGTTGGCGGTCGAGGCCATGGCATCGGTCAGGTTGGTGAGATCGACCCGGCCATTGCCGTCTCCGTCCACGCCGTAGCGCAGGATGTTGCCCGGCAGGAACTGGGTATGGCCCAGCTCGCCATGCATCGCGCCGATCGAACCGGGTGACACCGCGCCGCGATCCACCAGCTGTAGCGCCGCCAGCGCGTGGCGCGAGAAGAACTCGGAGCGGCGGCAGTCGTAGGCCAGCGTCGTGATTGCCGAGAGCACGTTGGAATCGCCCATGAAATTGCCAAAGCCGGTTTCCATGCCATGGATCGCGATCAGCACGCCGGAGGGCACGCCGTACTGGCTTTCGAGGCTTTGCCAGAAGCCGGGATTGGCGGCGAGCTTGTCGCGGCCCTGCGCCACGATGGTGTCGGCGCCGCGCACCTGCATGAACTTGTCGAGCGAATAGTCGAAGCTTTTCTGGTTGCGGTCGGCATTGATGGTCCGCTGCGCGTAGCTGGTCTGCGCCAGCGCGTTGAGCCCGGACTGTCCGACGCCCTGCGCCGCCGCCTCGGCGGCGAATTCCTGTTTCCAGCGTTCGAAGCCGGAGGCGTCGTTGCCGCAGGTGGCGGCGGCGGCGGCCCCCGCGCCCAGGCCGAGAACCACGAGGGTGGAAAGCACGTGTCGCAAAGGATAACTCCCGTGAAATTGGCATCGGCCACTTGGCGGCCGGGATCATCGCTCCAGCTAGCACGGGCCGCTGGAGCGGCAATGTGGAACGAGGGAGCGATCATGCGTGCCAGCCTTGCCGGGGCCATTCTGGTCCTGATGCTCATCGCGGCCTTCTTTGCCGGGCGCTTCGCGGGCAGCCCCGAGCCGCCGCCCGCGCCGTTGCCGCCCGCCTCGGCCGCGCTGGAAACCGCCGAGCAGCGCACCATCGCGGTGTTCAAGAGCGCCCGCGACAGCGTCGTGGCGATCACCACCTCGGCCCGCACCGTCGATCCCTTCACCCGCCGGACGGGCGAGGCGCCGCTTGGTTCGGGGTCGGGTTTCCTGTGGGACGCGACGGGCCATGTCGTCACCAACGACCACGTGATCCAGCGGGCCAGCGGCGCGACGGTGCAGCTTGCCGACGGGCGGTCGCTTGCGGCGCGGGTGGTCGGGCGCGCCCCGGGCCACGATCTTGCTGTGCTGCGGATCGAGGGGCGCGCGCTGCCCGCGCCGCTGCCGCGCCCCGAAATTGGGGAGGGGGCGCTGGAGGTCGGCCAGTCGGTGCTGGCGATCGGCAACCCGTTCGGGCTCGACTGGACGCTCACCACCGGGATCGTCTCGGCGCTGGAGCGGGACCTGCCGGGCGAAGCGGGGCGCACGATCCGCGGGCTGATCCAGACCGACGCCGCGATCAATCCGGGCAATTCCGGCGGCCCGCTGCTCGATGCGCGCGGCCGTCTTGTCGGGGTCAACACCGCGATCTTCAGCCCCTCCGGCGCCAGCGCCGGGATCGGGTTCGCGGTGCCGGTCTCGACCGTGGCGCGGGTCGTGCCGCAGCTGATCGAGACGGGGCGCTACACGCCGCCCACTCTCGGTCTCGGCTTCGACGCGCGGCTCAACGCCGCGGTGAACCGGCAGGGGCTTTCGGGCGTGGTCGTTTTCGAAGTGGCGCGCGGCTCCGAGGCAGCGCGCGCCGGCATCGAGCCCGCCCGGCTCGGCCGGGGGCGGCTGTTGCCGGGCGACGTGATCGTGGGCATTGGCGGCACGCCGGTTTCGACTCTCGAAGACCTGCTCGCCGAGATCGACCGCCGCCGTGTCGGCGAGACGGTGGTGGTCACGCTGGAAAATGACGGCGATCGGCGCGAGGTCGAGCTGACGCTGCAAGCCGGGCGCTGAGGCGGACTTTGTTCCCCAAATACGCCGAGGCGTCGCGCCAGCGGCGGGGGCGGAGCCCCCTTGCGCGCTTTCGGCCCGACCGCACACAGGCCGAGTGCCGCGCCACCGATACCCCAAGGGACCGGTGGCGCGGGAAGAGTCTTAGCCCCGCGTGCCGGCGAAGCGCGCCTGCCAGTCCTCGCGCTCCTCGTCGGTGATCTTGCGGAAGGTCACGTCCGGCACGGTAAAGCCATGCCCCACCGGCAACACCGACAGCGCCCCGGTCACGTCGCCGGGCCACGCGTCGTCCTCGGTGTTCATCGCCGTCATGAGCTGCGCGCTCGCATCGGGGATGAACGGCGCCGACAGCACCGCGTAGAGCCGGATCAGGTTGAGCGCGAGGCGGATCTGCATCGCCGCCGCTTCCGGGTCGGTCTTGAAGGTGGCCCAAGGCGCGGCGTCCTGCAGGTATTCGTTGCCCGCCACCCAGATGCCGCGCAGCTCCATCGCCGCCTTGCGCACCTCGATCGCGTCCATGTGGCCCTCATAGGCGCGCAGGCGGCGCTCCAGATCGGCGATGAGCTGCTCTTCACGTTCGCCATGAGCGCCGCCGGCGGGCACCTCCTCGCCGAACTTGGAGCGGCAGAACTTGGTGACGCGGCTGACGAAGTTGCCCAGCACGTCGGCGAGATCCTTGTTCACCGATTGCTGGAAGTTCTCCCACGTGAACTCGGCATCCGAGCTTTCGGGCGCATGGGACAAAAGCCACCAGCGCCAGTAATCGGCGGGCAGCACCTCCAGCGCCTGATCCATGAACACGCCGCGCCCGCGCGAGGTCGAGAACTGGCCGCCGTCGTAGTTCAGGTAGTTGAACGACTTGATGTAATCGACGAGCTTCCACGGCTCGCCCGAGCCGAGGATGGTGGCGGGGAAGGACAGGGTGTGGAAGGGCACGTTGTCCTTGCCCATGAACTGGGTGTAGCGCACGTCGTCGGCGCCGCGATCGGTGCGCCACCAGCGCTCCCAGTCGTCCCCCTTGCCCGCATCGACCCATTCCTGCGCGCAGGCGATGTATTCGATCGGCGCGTCGAACCAGACATAGAAGACCTTGCCCTCCATGCCGGGCCAGTCGGCCTCGCCTTTCTTGACCGGGATGCCCCAGTCGAGATCACGGGTGATGCCGCGATCCTGAAGCCCGTCGCCGTCATTGAGCCATTTGCGGGCGATCGAGGTGGTCAGCACCGGCCAGTCGGCCTTCGAGTCGATCCAGTCCGACAGCTCGCCGCGCATCTTCGACTGGCGCAAATAGAGATGCTTGGTCTCGCGCGGCTCGAGATCGGTGGAGCCCGAGATCACCGAGCGCGGCTCGATCAGGTCGACCGGGTCGAGCTGCTTGGTGCAGTTGTCGCACTGGTCGCCGCGCGCGCTCTCGAAGCCGCAATTGGGGCAGGTGCCCTCGATGTAGCGGTCGGGCAGGTAGCGGCCATCGGCCTTGGAGTAGATCTGCGTCTCGACCCGCTCCTCGATCAGCCCGGCTTCGTCGAGCCGGGCGGCGAAGGCTTGGGTCAGCCTGTGGTTCTGCGGGCTCGACGAGCGGCCGAAATGGTCGAAGGAGAGCCGGAAGCCGCGCGCGATCTCGGCCTGCGTCTCGTGCATCTCGGCGCAGTATTCGGCCACCGGCTTTCCGGCCTTGGCGGCGGCGAGCTCGGCGGGGGTGCCGTGTTCGTCGGTGGCGCAGAGATAGAGCACCTCGTGGCCGCGCCCGCGCTGGTAGCGCGCGAAGAGGTCGGCCGGCAGCTGGCTGCCCACCAGGTTGCCCAGATGCTTGATCCCGTTGATGTAGGGGATGGCCGAGGTGATGAGATGCCGTGCCATGCTGCTGGTGTCCTTCGCTGCGTCCGGGGCCCCGTTTAGCGATCCCGCCCGCCCAAGACCAGTGGGCGTGACCGCTTGCCGATCCGCCCGCCACGCCCTACCTCTGCGCTTCGCAGCCGGGCCGTGCGCCCGGCCCGAGGACAGGAAGGCCCCGACATGAAGAAGATCCCCCTTGGCCGCAGCGGCATCGAGGTCAGCGAATGGTGCCTTGGCACCATGACCTATGGCAGCCAGACGCCCGAAGACGACGCGCATCGCCAGCTCGACATGGCGCTCGATGCCGGCATCGATTTCCTCGACGCCGCCGAGATGTACCCGGTGAACCCGGTCAAGGCCGAGACCGTGGGCCGCACCGAGGAGATCATCGGCAACTGGATCGAGAAGACCGGCCGCCGCGACGCCTACAAGATCGCCACCAAGGCCTCGGGCCCGAACCCGGGCTTCGTGCGCGATGGCGGCGGCTATGATGGCAGCAACATCCGCGAGATCGTCGAAGGCTCGCTCCGCCGCCTCAAGACCGACGTGATCGACCTCTACCAGCTGCACTGGCCCGAGCGCGGCTCGTATCATTTCCGCCAGTACTGGTCCTATGACCCGTCGGGCCAGAACCCGGCCCGCACCCGCGACCACATGGACGGCGTGCTGGCGACGCTCAAGGATCTGGTCGCGGAGGGCAAGATCCGCGCCTTCGGCCTGTCGAACGAAAGTGCATGGGGCACCACCCGCTGGATCGACCGGGCCGAGGCGTCGGGCGCCCCGCGCGTGGCGAGCATCCAGAACGAATACTCGCTGCTGTCGCGGCTCTACGACACCGACATGGCCGAGATGGCGGTGAACGAGGACGTGCTGCTGCTGGCCTATTCGCCGCTGGCCTGCGGTTATCTCACCGGCAAGTACCAGGACGGCATCCCCGAAGGTTCGCGGCTCGCGATCAACGGCGATCTGGGCGGGCGCAAGACCGACCGGGTGCTGGCGGCGACACAGGCCTATCTCGACATCGCCGACCGCCACGGTCTCGACCCGGTGCACATGGCGCTGGCGTGGCAGCGCACGCGGCCCTTCGCGGTCTGCCCGATCTTCGGCGCGAGCAACACGGACCAGCTGGCACGCATCCTCGCGGGCCGTGACGTGGTGCTGTCGGACGAGGTCACGGCCGAGATCGACGCCGCCCACAAGCAGCACCCGATGCCCTATTGAGTGAGGCGTGGCGCCCGTGCAAGGCTCGGGCGCCGCAACCGTCCGCGCCGCCACTGCCCGCAAGGAGAAAACGCGATGCCGCCGAGCATGACCCGCGAGGTTGCCGTCATCGGAGCGCGGAAAGCAGCGCCATGCCCGGCGCGCGCGGGCAGAGCCGTGACGCGGGTGGCGGCGCTTTCGGCGCTGGCGTTGCTCGCGGCCTGCGGCGCGGTCGAGGCACCCGATCCGGCGCCGGTCTTCCGCGCCGCCGACACGCCCATCGCGTCGAGCCTGCGCGGCGCCGCCGATGACCTTGGCGGCGACTGGGTCGTCACCGCCGCCTATCCCGGTGGTCCGGTTGCACCTGGCGACCGCGTGACGCTGCAGCTCGACGCGGCAGGGGCTGGCGTCGCCCGTCTTGTCGGGGCGGATGCGGCACGGCTCGTGCCGGTGACGGCGCAGGGGCGTGGCCGGTTCGAGATCGGCGGGCAGCCATGGTGGCTGCTCTGGGCCGATGACGATTTCCGCACCGCGGTGATCGGCGCGCCGGGCGGGGCATATGGCTGGATCATGGACCGGCCCGGACAGGCCGGGGCCGACCGGGCCCGGGCGGCGCGCGAAATGCTCGATTTCAACAGTTACGACACGGATGCGCTGACGACCGCGCGGGAGGGCTGAGACATGGTGGCATCCGGTGCGCGCAAGGCGGCGATCATCGGCGGCGGGGTGATCGGCGGCGGCTGGGCCGCGCGCTTTGCGCTGATGGGGTGGAACGTGCGCATCCACGACACCGACCGCGACGCCGAACGCAGGATCAACGCCATCCTCGGCCGTGCCCGGGCGTCGATGCCGGGGCTGTGGGACGTGGCGTTGCCCGATGAGGGCAAAATCAGCTTTCACGACGACCTCGCCGAGGCGGTCGAGGGCGCCGAATGGATCCAGGAAAGCGTGCCGGAACGGCTCGACCTCAAGCACGAGGTCTATGCCGCGATCCAGTCGGCCTGCACCGAGACCGCAATCATCGGCTCCTCAAGCTCGGGGTTTCGCCCCTCGGAGCTGGCCGAGGGCGCGGCCCGGCCCGGCCAGATCGTCGTGGCGCACCCGTTCAACCCGGTCTACCTGATCCCGCTGGTCGAGATCGTCACCGGCCCCGGCACCGGCGAGGCGCGGATCGAGCGGATCCGTTCGACCTTGCGCGACATCGGCGCGCATCCGCTGTTTTTGCGCCGCGAGATCGACGCGCATATCGCCGACCGGCTGCTCGCGGCGGTCTGGCGCGAGGCGCTGTGGCTGGTCTCCGACGGCGTGGCCGACACCGCCGAGATCGACGACGCGATCCGCTATGGCTTCGGCCTGCGCTGGGCGCAGATGGGGCTGTTCGAAACCTATCGCATCGCTGGCGGAGAGGCCGGGATGCGCCAGCTTTTGACCCGGCTTGGCGCCTCGCCGAACCTGCCATGGAGCAAGCTCACCGACATGCCCGAGCTGACCGACGAGCTGGTCGAGACGATCGCCAGCCAGTCCGACGCCCAGTCGGGCCGCCATTCGACCGCCGAGCTGGAGCAGATCCGCGACGCCAACCTCGTGTCGATCCTGCGCGGGCTCAAGACGCGCGACTGGGGCGCGGGACGCCTGTTGAACGCGACCGATCGGCGCATCGACGGGGCGCCGAAGGGGCTCGATGCGTTGTCGCTGACGGGGCCGTTGCCCACCGGCGCGCGGGCCGTGCCGCTCGACTGGAGCGATATCAACGGGCACATGACCGAACACCGGTACCTGCAGGCCTTCGGTGACGCCACGGACCGGTTTCTCGGGCTGGTGGGCTGCGACGCCGAGTATATCGCCTGCGGTCACAGCTATTTCACCGCCGAGACGCATATCCGGCACCTTGCCGAGATCCGGGCCGGGGCGCTCATCGAGATCGACACGCAGCTGCTTCTGGCCGAGGGGCGCCGGATGCAGGTCTTTCACCGGATGTGGGAAAGCTCGCGGCTGGTGGCCACGGCCGAGCACATGCTGGTGCATGTCGACCTTGGCAGCCGCCGCGCCGTGGCGCCGCCCGCCGACCTGAAAGAGCGTCTCGACAAGGTCGCGGCGGCGCATGCGCATCTGCCCCGGCCCGAAGGCGCTGGGGCGGCGGTGGGCCGCCCGCTCGAGCGCAAGGCCGAAACCGACGCCGGGCCGGAGGCCGGTTAGCCGCGCATCGCCCGCGCCTCCATCGTGCCGTGAAAGAACGGCACGGGCCGCGCCGCGCCGGGATCGTCGAGCCGGGCCTGTAACTCGCGCAGGGCCAGCCGCGTGATGTCGGGCAGATCGAGCGTGCCGGTGCGACACAGCGGCACCCAGTGCAGATGCGCCAGCTCGTCCTCGGCGCCCGAGAAATCGTCGGGATCGCTGGCCAGCGCCTCGGCGCGGGCGACGAAGAAGCGCGCGTCGAAGCGGCGCGACTGCCCCGGCGGCGTTACCGCGCGAAACACCGGTGTCAGCGCGCCCGCATCCGGGCGGTGGCCCGAGCGGGCAAAGCCGCGCCAGCCCGGCGGCGCATCGGGCCAGTCGCCGGGCCGTCCGAGGATCTGCCCGGTTTCCTCCCACAGCTCGCGGATCGCGCAGGCGGCCAGCGCGTCCGCCTGCGGGCCGATCGCGTCGACATGGGACGGACCGAGCGGGGCGGCAAAGCGCACCTGCGCATCCGCCGCGTCGAGCGCGCCGCCCGGAAACACGTATTTCGACGGCATGAAGGCCGCGCGCGTGCCGCGCCGCCCCATCAGCACCGAGGGGCCGTGGGCCATGTCGCGCAGCAGCAGGATCGTCGCCGCGTCACGCACCGGCACGGCGCCGGGCATCAATGCGCCTTGCCGAAGCCATGCATCCGCCGCGCCCACTGGATGCCGACCACCAGCCCCTTGAGCCGCGGCAGCAGGTAAAGCGACAGCGCCACGGCCAGCACGGTCAACACCGTCGCCATCACCAAGGGTTCGGGGCGGAAATGGGTGAAGCCGACATGGATCACCGGCGCCAGCAGGTGCCCGACGATCAGGATGGTGAGATAGGCCGGTCCGTCATCGGCGCGGTGATGGTGCAGCTCCTCGCGGCAGACCGGGCAGCGGTCCACCACTTTGAGATAGCCCTGGAACAGCCCGCCCTCGCCGCAATTCGGGCAGCGCCTGCGAAAGCCGCGCAGCAGCGCGGGCTTGGTCTGGCGTTCCTCCTGGGCGGTGTCGGGCTGGTCGGGATGCTCGCTCATCCGGGGCTCCTCGGGCGTAGGCTGTCCCCCTCACATGCGCTCTTCGGGCCGCATTTGAAAGACCGGGCGGCCCGGTTGCGGCGCCATGCCGCGTGCGCGGGGGCGAAAGGAACGCGCGAAAAGGCCCGCCGCGGAGGGGCGCGGCGGGCCGTCATCATCATGGCAGGGACCGGAACGGCCCCGAAATCCGGGCGTTACTCGACAGCGGGCAGAAGCACCGTGTCGATCACGTGGATCACGCCGTTCGACTGCTTCACGTCGGCGATGGTCACGTTTGCGGTGCGGTCCTGGCCATCGGTGATCATGATGGTGCCGTCATCGCCCTCGGACACGGTGAAGGTGCAGCCGCCCACGGTCTCGACATCATGCATGCCGCCATCATCGGCGATCATCCCCGAAATCGCGTCCGACATCGCGTTGGCCGCGACGACGTGGCAGGTCAGGACCTCGGTCAGGCGGTCCTTGTTCTCGGGCTTGAGCAGCGCCTCGACCGACCCTTCGGGCAGCGCCTCGAAGGCGGCGTTGGTCGGTGCGAACACCGTGAAGGGGCCTTCGCCCGACAGCGTCTCGGCGAGACCGGCGGCCTGCACGGCGGCGACGAGCGTGGTGTGATCGGCCGAGTTCACGGCGTTCTCGACGATGTTCTTCTCGGGGAACATGGCGGCTCCGCCGACCATCGGGTTGCCGGTCTCGGCATGGGATTCGGCCAGCGCCATGGTCGAGGTGAGGGCGATGGCGGTGCCGGCGAGAAAGGTCTTGAAGGTCATGTTGTCGTCTCCCTGACGTTGCGAGGCGGCGGTGATGCCCCTCGTGACGCCAGCAGACACGATGGCGCGAAAGGAGAGGTTGCGCGCGTCGTGATCACGCTTTCGTGATGTTGCGCGCGTCCAGCCAGCCGGACAGCGCGCCGATATCGGGCAGCACGATATCGGCATGCGGCTCAAGCGCCGCGCGCGGCGCCATGCCGGTCAGCACCCCGATGGCGATCATCCCGGCGGCGCGCGCCGCGTGCAGGTCGTGCAGGCTGTCGCCGATCATCGCGCAGTCGCCGGGCGCGAGCCGCATGGCCCGCGCGCAGGCCAGAAGCTGGCCGGGCGCGGGTTTGGCGCCAAAGCCGCTATCGGCGCCCGCGACAAAGCCGAAGGCCGCGGCAACGCCCGCCTCGCCGAGATGGGCGCGGGCGGGGGCTTCGGAATCATTGGTCACGAGACCGAGCGCCAGGCCGCGCGCCGCGAGATCCGCAAACAGCGGGGCGAGCGGCACGGCGGGCACCTGCGGCGCCTCGGCCGCCCGCGCGTTCATCCGCGCGATCAGCGCCGCGCGGTCCTGGCCGGGCAGATGCGGCAGCATCGCGTCGGCGATCTCGCCCGCGGTCGAGGCGATCACGAGGCTGTCGGCCGCGAAGCGCCCCGCGTCGAGATCATAGCCGAGCGCAGCGGCGATGGCCTGGGCGCGCATCGCGTCGCCATCGGCCTCGGCCTCGATCAGCCCGCGCGACCACCCGCCCCATGTGGCATGGAAATCAAAGAGCGTGCCGTCCTTGTCGAAGATCAGCCCGCGCGGGGTCATGTCCAGTTCATCCGCGACGGCCCCGCCAGCACCAGCATCGCGGTGTGCGGCTCGTCATAGGCATAGCCCGCCTTGTCGCAGAATTCGGTCACCCAGTCGTCGTCCATGGTGAGAAACTCCAGCACAGAGGCCTGGAAATCGGGCTCTGGCGCGCGGTCGCGCAGGTCTTCGGCGGCGGCACCCGTGGCCCCGAGAAACACCGGCCACAGCGCGTCATGCCCCGCCAGCCACCCCAGCGCACCCAGCGCGATCACCTCGGCACGTTCCTGCTTCATGACGTCCTCCGGGCTGTCTCATGCAAGCATTTGTTAACCATTCTTGCCGACCCTTGAAAGCGGGAGTGGGCGCAGGCCCGAGAAGGGGCGGCGGGCCCGAACAAGGACATGTGCATGTCGGGTCGTATCCTGGTCATCGACAAAACAGCGCCGGATGCGGGGGCGCGGGCCGGAGCCCTGAGGGAGGCCGGGTTCGAATGCATCCACTGCGACAGCTTCGAGTCGGTGCTGGCGCGGCTGCCCGACCCGGCGGTCGATCTGCTTCTTGCCATTCTTCCGGTCGACGCGGCGGCGCATCGCGAGGCGATGGGCTTTCTGCGCGGGCTTCGGGGCCGGCCGGGCTGCGATCGGCTGCCGGTGGTGGTGCCGGGCGGCTGGCACGATGCCGCGGCGCGGCTGGCTCTGCTCGAGGCGGGGGCTTGCGAGGTGACGGATGCGCCGATGCCCGCAGAGCTGCTGCAGGCGCGGATCCGCAACCTGTTGCGCGCCCGCGACACCAGGGACGAGCTGGCCCGGCGCGAAGCGACGCACCGGATGCTGGGGTTTTCCGAGGCGTCCGCCAGCTTTGCGCCGCGACAGCGCATCACGGTCATCGCACCGGACCCGCCGGAAGACGGGTTCGCCGACTGGGGTCTGCCGGGGCCGTTGCACAGGGTGGGTCCGCATCGGCCCTTTGCCGCGGAGGGGCGCGGCGCGGACCTGTTCGTGATCGACGGCGCGGCGCTCTGCGCGCGCGGCCATGCCCGAAACGACTTGTTTCGCATCGTCGCCGAGCTGCGCAGCCGCTCGGCCACCCGGCGCGCCGCGCAGCTGGTGCTGCTGCCCGATCAAAGCAGGGAGGCGGCGATGCTGCTTGACCTCGGGGCTGACGACATCGTGCCCGGCGGCGTGCTGCCCGAGGAAATCGCGTATCGCGGCCGCCGCCTGCTGCGGCGCAAGCTGCTCGCCGACCGGCTGCGTGCGACCGAACGAAACGGGTTGCAGGCGGCACTGACCGACCCGCTCACCGGCCTGTGGAACCGGCGCTACGCGCTGCCGCATCTGGCACGGCTGATTGCGGGCGCGCAGGCGCGGCGCCGCCCGGTCGGTGTGATGCTGCTCGACATCGATCTGTTCAAGGCGGTCAACGACACCCATGGTCATGCCGCCGGGGACGAGGTGTTGCGGCAGGTGGCGGCGCGGCTGCGCGACGGGCTGCGCCCGGCCGACCTGCTCGCGCGCATCGGCGGGGAGGAGTTTCTCGTGGCGATGCCCGACACCAGTCTCGATCAGGCGCGCAGCGCCGCCGAGCGGCTGCGTCACCGTATCCGCGAGGCGCCGTTCCGTATCTCCGAGACCCGCGGGAGCTGCCGGGTCACCGTTTCGGTCGGCGTGGCGCTCGGCCCGCGCGGGACCGATCCCGAGACCGAGGCCGAGGCGCTGATGAGCCGCGCCGACGCGGCGCTCTACGCGGCCAAGACGACCGGCCGCAACCGTGTCACCGTCAGTCTCGGCGCGGCCTGACTGGAGACTTTCCCGGCCTGCGCCGGGCAGGGATCCGGCCGCGATGCGCCGGGCTGGCCGCGGCGGTCCCGGTGCCTTCGCGCAGCCGCGCCAGAGGGGGCGGGTGCTGCCGTGATGCGGGGCGCGTCGCTCCGGTCCCGATCGCCTGCATCGCCGTGACGCAGGTCACCGGCTGCTTGCCGCCCAGAAGGTCTGGGGCGCGCGCGGATGGCCGCTCAAAAGCGGGCAGGGCCTCCGCCCGCCTTGTCCGCATCACATTCGATCTGCGAATGGGCGCAAAACCGTTCGAGGACAGCCGATGAAACGACACATGATGGCCGCGGCGCTTGCCGCGCTGCCCGCCTTGGGCCTTGCGCCCGCGATCACCGGTCTTGCCGCCGGTTCCGCCACCGCGGCGACGGGGGGCTGCGCGCTCCCTTCGGATGCCAATGACAAGGCCACGCGCGTGGCCTCCGGTCTCAACGCGTTTCGCGCAAACCAGGGGCTGGGCCGGGTCACGCATGACCGCGAATTGTCCCGGGCCGCACAGGTGCAGGCCTGCGATCTTGCCCGAACCGGCCAGTTCGGCCACCGGGGCAGCGACGGCTCGAACCACCGGGTCCGGGTGGAGCGCACGGGGTATTGCGCCGGGGTCAGCGCCGAGAACCTCGCCTGGGGCTACCCGGACCCCGCGCAGATCATCACCGGCTGGCAGGGGTCGCCCGGCCACCGGCAGGTGATGGCGCTCGACCGGGCCGAGGAGTTCGGCGTCGGCATCGCGCAGGGCGCCAAAGGCCCGGTTTGGGTGCTGGTGATGGCGCAGCCCTGCTGAGACGGTCTAGCCGGTGATCTCCAGCGGGATGGTCACCGGCCCGTCATTGACCAGCGCCACCTTCATGTCGGCGCCGAAGCGCCCGGTCTCGACCGGCACGCCGAGCATCGCCAGCTCCTCGGCCAGCGCGAGGTAGAGCCGCTCGCCGATCTCGGGCGGCGCGGCGTAGGAAAAGCCGGGCCGGTTGCCGGTGCGGGTGTCGGCGGCCAGCGTGAACTGGCTCACCACGAGGGCGCCGCCGCCGGTGTCGATGAGCGAGCGGTTCATGCGGCCTTCGTCATCGCGAAAAATGCGGAGCTTGGCGATCTTGGCGGCCAGTTTGGCGGGCAGGGCGGTGCTGTCGCCCTGCATCGCGCAGGCCAGCACCAGAAGCCCCGGCCCGCAGCGGCCGATCACCTCGCCATCGACCGTGACGCTGGCTTCGGAAACCCGCTGGACCAGCGCCTTCAAAGCTCGTGGTCCCAGGGCGGGTTGGCGCCAGCGCGGCTCACCGTGACCGCGGCGGCCTGCGCACCCAGCGCCAGCGCATCGCGGATCTCGTCTTCGTCGAGCGTGGCGATGTCGGCCTTGTTGAGCAGGTCGGCCTTGTGCAGGCTTGCCAGCACGCCGGCGTTGAAGGTGTCGCCCGCGCCCACGGTGTCGGCCACCGTGACCTTGGGGGCGGGCACATGGACGCTGTGCTCGGCGGTATAGCCGGTCGCGCCCTTCGAGCCTTCGGTGATGCAGACCAGCTTGGGGCCCTTGGCGAGCATGGCGCGCGCGAGATCGGCGGTCTCGCCCTTGCCCTCGAGCCAGTGCAGATCCTCGTCCGAGACCTTCACGATGTCGGCGCGCGCGATCATCCGTTCGATCCGGGCGCGGTAGGACGCCTCGTCGCGGATGAAGCTCGGGCGGATGTTGGGGTCGATCATGGTGACGCGGGCTTCGCTCTCGCGCGCCTGAAGCGCTTCGTAGGCGCTCGCGCAGGGCTCCACCACGAGGGAGATGCCGCCGAAGAACAGCGCCTCGGCGCCCGGTCCGGGCAGGTCGGCCTCTGTCAGCATCCGCCCGGCGGTGTTCTCGTCGTAGAAGTCATAGGTGGCATGGCCGTCGACGAGTCGCACGAAGGCCAGCGTCGTGGGCCGGTCCGAGATATGCGCCGGAAAGCTGTCCACGCGCGAGGCTTCGAGCGTCTCGCGCAGGAGGTCGCCGAACATGTCCGAGGAAATGCCCGAGAAGAACCCCACCGGCGCGCCGAGGCGGCCCATGGCGATGGCCGTATTGAACACCGCGCCGCCCGCATAGGGCGCAAAGGCGGTCTCGCCGTCTTCGGTACGACGGGGCAGCATGTCGATCAGGGCTTCGCCGCAGGCGAGGATCATGGCGGGTTCCTTCCGGGGTTCGGGCGCTTGGGATCGGCGCGGACAATGAAGGCTGACGCGAGGTCGCGCAAGCAAGCTTACTGGCCGAGATAGCCGAAAATACCGAGAATCGCCGCCACGATCAGGGCCAGCACCACCGCGACCGCGATCTTCCACTTGGAATAGGGCCGCGCGCCCTGCACCTTGCCCGAGCGGGCATTGACCACGAAGGCATAGCTTTCGCCGCGGTAGCGGTAGGCGGCGGTCCAGACCGGCAGCAACACGTGTTTGAAGGTGACGTCGCGCAGGCGGGTCTCGGTCGCGTCGATCCGCTGCTGATCGCCGCCGATGTCGCGGCGCACATCGGCGCGGATCACGTCCTCCATGATCTCGCGCGCCTCCGTGTAGGCCTCGTCGAGCTCGACCTGGTAGCCTTCGGCCATGAAACCGGCCACGTATTCGGGCCGGTAGGGGGTCAGCGCCGGAAGATCCCACGGCCCGAGCTTGTCGGTATGCGCCTTGGGCAGCGATTTCGAGCCGAGCACGAGGATGTCGTCGAAGAACCGCGCCACCCGGCCACGCACCCGGCGCCAGCGGATGCGCGGCTCGCTCACCTGCGTCGGCTTGCCATCGCGCATCACCGTGCGGGTGACGTAATAGGTGTCGCCGCGCTGGCCGCGATAATCGGTCTCGGTTTGCGCATCGAAGGTCCAGAACGGTACGTAGATGCCGTTCATGCGCCGCCCCTTGCGGGCATAGTCCTTGAGCCCGTTCGGCGCGAACCACAGGCTGCCGAGCCACGCGGTCAGCGCGTCATGCGCGCGCGCCTCGTCGATCTCGAACGGCAGCAGCGCGCGCGGCTTGATGTGGCGATGCGTGCCGGTATCGGCCACCACCGCCGTGTCGCAATAGGGGCAGCGCGTGGCATGGGTGCCGGAGGCGAACTCGACCTGCGCGCCGCAATTGGGGCAGCCGGCGGTGCGGGTCTCCTCGATCTCGGAGAGCGGCACGTCGCCGCGCCGGGCGCTTTCGAAATCGATCTCGCGCGTGGCGTCGGGGTCGCGGCGCGCCGCGATCGTCTCGCGGTGGCCGCAATGGCCGCAGGCCAGCGCGTCGGTACCCGGCGCATAGCCCATGTCGCTGCCGCAGACCGGGCAGGGAAAGCGATGCTCCTCGATCACGCCCGCGGGCGCGGGGGCGGCCAGATCCGTCATGCCCGGCTCACGGGGCGGGCGGCGGGGGCGGCGGCATCACGGTGAAGAGCTGCGCCAGCTCGTCCACCTCCTCGGCGCGTTTCCAGCCATCCTGCCCGGCGGTCCAGACATGGGTGTCGCGGGTAAAGCCGCCCTCGGTCACCATGCGCCCCAGCCGCGCCTTGGAGAACGGCCCCGAGGTCTGCCCGTCCTTGGCGAGATGCCAGACATGCTCGGCCGGTGGCGGTGGTGGGGGCGGCGGTGCCGCCTGCGGGGCTTGCGATGCCTGCGCGCCCGGCATCGGCCCCCACGGCCCCTGTCCGGCGACCATGCCCATGCCGAATCCCATGCCCGCGCCCATCGTGCCCGACGGGTTGGCGGCGGCGGTGGTCATCGCCTCGGCCTGTGAATACTGGCCAAAGCGGTTCAGGTCGCCGACGATCCCCATCGAGGTCCGCTTGTCGAGCGCCTTTTCCACCGCCGCGGGCAGCGAGATGTTCTCGACGTAGAATTCGGGGATCTCCAGCCCGTATTGCGCGATCACCGGCGCGATCGCATCGCGCACGACCTTGCCGAGATCGCCGGTGTTGGCCGCCATGTCGAGCACCGGGATGCCCGAGCCCGCCAGCACCCGGCTCGCCTCCTGCACCATGATGTTGCGGATCTGGTAGGAAATCTCGTCGGTGGTGAACTCGCCATCCGTGCCGACGATCTCGCGCAGGAACAGCGCCGGGTCCGACACCCGCATCGCGTAGGAGCCGAAGGCGCGCAGGCGGACCGGGCCGAATTCGGGGTCGCGGCACATCACCGGGTTCTTGGTGCCCCATTTGCGGTTGGTGATCCGGGTCGTGTTGACGAAGTAGACCTCGGATTTGAACGGCGAGCGGAAGCCGTGATCCCAGTGCTGCAACGAGGTCATGATCGGCATGTTGTTGGTCTCGAGCATGTAGAGACCGGGCTTGAACACATCCGCCAGCTGGCCTTCGTGGACGAACACCGCCGCCTGTCCCTCGCGCACCGTGAGCTTGGCGCCGTACTTGATCTCGTGGCCCTCGCGTTCGAACCGCCAGACCATGGTGTCGCGGCTGTCATCGGTCCAGTGGATGACGTCGATGAACTGGCCGGAGAGGAAATCGAGAATGCCCATGGGTCGTCTCCCGTGTTGCGGTCAGGCGTTGCCGCCGACCAGTTCCGCCGCGATCCGCCGCGCGATCGGCGCGGCCTCGACGGCGTTCATGCCGGGCCTGAGCCGCGGATCGTAGAGCATCTTCAACAGAAGCTCGTCATGCCGGGTCAGCAGGCCGAACTCCTCGTCGTCATTGAAGATCGAGGGCCGTGCCTGCGGGCTGTCATTGGCCAGCCCCATGCCCTGCGCCAGCTCCTCGTGGATGCAGGCGAGGCGCAGCATGTCGGGATGCTCGGCCCGGATCAGCGCCACGGCGCGGCTGTAGGTGTTTCCGCCATCGTCGGAAAACGCGATCACGAGGCACAGCGTCGAGCGCGGCGGGTTGAGAAAGGCGCGCATCGAGCTTTCGGCGATGCCCGGCACCATTTGCCGCAGCCGGTCCTCGAAGCCGCGCCGGTCATCCTCGCCCAGAAACAGCACCGAGAAGTTGCCTTCATCGGCGGTCTGGCGGATCGGCACGCCGGTCAGGCGCGACAGGCGCGCGCCATAGGCGGCGACGGCGTTGCGGTCGCGCACGCGCTGCTTGGCGGGCACGGAGGCGCCGAACTGCACATCCATGCGGATCGGCGTTTCCCAGCGGCGCAGCCGGCTCATCGTCGCCTCGGCGCGCAGGTTGACGCCATCGGCCACGTATTCGTCATAAAGCGCGATGCGGGTGAAATTGCGCGCCAGCATCGTGTCGGTAAAGGGCGTGTCCGGCCCGCCGCCATCGCCGCGCAGCAACCCTTGGGTCACGAGATCGGCCTGCAGCCGGGCGTAATGCTGTGACAGGGCCCGGCTCGCGGCCGAGCGGACCGGGTCGGGCGCAGCGGCGGGCCGGGCGGGCGGCGCGGGGGCCGTGGCGGCGGGCGGTGTCGGCTGCTTGGCCACCGGCTGGTTGCGCGGCGGCGTCACCGGTACGAGCTCGACCTCCGGCGCGCAGGCGGCCGCGACGGCAAGAGCCAAGAGCCCCGTGAACAGCCTGACCGACCGCATCGCCATCTCCGGCTTACCCGCGGGCGGGCGCTTGGGTCGCGGCCCGGCCACGCGCCGCGCCGAGCGCCGATTTCAGCTCGCTTTCCATGCGCTGCAGTTCGGCCTCGGCCTCGGCGCGGCGGCGCTTGCCCTCGTCGGCGATGTTCAGGCTTTCGTCGATGGTGGCGATCAGGTCGGCATTCGCCGCCTTCACCGCTTCGATGTCGAACACGCCGCGCTCCATCTCGGTGCGGATCGACCTGTTGGCCGAGCGCAGGTTCTCGGCGTTCGAGCGCAGCAGGTCGTTGGTGAGATCATTGGCCTCGCGCACGGCGCCCGCCGCCGCGGCGCCACGCTGGATCGTCACCGCCTGCGCCAGCTGCGTTTCCCACAAGGGCACGGTGTTCACGAGGGTCGAATTGATCTTGGTGACGAGGCTCTTGTCGTTTTCCTGCACCAGCCGGATCGAGGGCAGCGACTGCATCGTCACCTGCCGGGTCAGTTTCAGGTCGTGCACCCGGCGTTCGAGATCGTCGCGCGCGGCGCGCATGTCGCGCAGCTCCTGCGCGGCCATGACCTGGCGCTCTTCCGAGGCGGCCTCCATCCGGGCCTGCTGCGCGGGGATCTCGGTGCCGTCGATCTCCTTCAGCCGGGCTTCGCCCGCGGCGATATAGAGCGCCAGCTCGTCGTAGAAGGCGAGCGTCTTGTCGTAGAGCACGTCGAGGCTCTCGATGTCCTTCATCAGCGCGTGTTCGTGGCGCAGAAGCTCGTCGGTGATGCGGTCGATCTGGCTTTGCACCTCGCGGTAGCGCTCGGTGAACTTGGCCAGCGGCTTGGCGCGACCCATCAGCCTGTCCCAGAGCGAACGCTTGCGGTTCGGGTCGAGCTCGCCCACGTCAAAGCCGCGGATCGTGGCGACGATGTCGCGCAGGCTGTCGCCCGCCGGGCCGACATCCTTGTTCTGCACGCCCTGCAGCATCGACTGGCTGATCTGCTGCAGCTCGGTCTGCGCGCCGGAGCCGAAGCGGACGATGGAGTTGGTATCGGTCAGATCGACCTCGGCCATGCGGCGGCGAATCTCGGCGCTCTGCTCGGGCGCGGCCTCCTCGAGGGTCAGCTCGGGCGCGGGGTCGGGCAGCCGCACGTCGCGCAGCACTTCGATCTCGGCCATGCGGGCGGCCGCCGCGTCGCGGGTCTTGTCGGACATCACTGGTTCCCTTCTTCAGACTGCGCCACAACGCCCTCGCGCGCCAGGCGATCCCGCAACACCCGGATCTCGATATCCATGTCGGTCCGGTCCGAGAGCAGCATCGTCTCGGTCCGGGCCGCGAAGTTGGCGTCGAGATCCGTCAAAAGCGATTCATACTCTGCCCGCGCGGCGCTGTCGCGGTCCCGCGACCACAGCTCGGCGAATTTCGTCGAGGCGTCGCGCGCGCCCATCAGGTAGACGCCGAGATAGCGCCGCGCCTGCGTGAGATCGCGCGGATCGCGTTCGACGCTGCGGATCATGTCGCGGGCCCGGGCCTGGAACGCGGCGACCCGCTCGTCGAGACGCCGGTCGCGCAGCGCGCCGATCGTCTCGCGCATCTGCGCGAGATAGCTTTCGGCCTCGTCCACCACCTTGGCCACGCGGTCCTGCTGGTGGTCGTCCACCCCTTCGATCCGCTTGTCTGACATCGGGTCGATCCCGAAGGCTGCGACATGCAGCCCGGCGGCGGCGATCCCGTAGAGCGCGGCGCCGATGACGCCGCCATCGCCCGACCACGCGGCCAGCGCCACGCCCGCGCCGGTCAGCCCGGAGGCCATCATCTTGCGCGGCCAGGCCGGGCGCCGCGCCACCGTGCGGGCACGCCATTCGGCCTCGGCCCGAAGCCCGTCGCGCAACAGGAACGCCGCCGCCGCGAGCGCGCCCGCGCCCAACAGCCCGGCCACGAGACCGGCCGGACCCGCCCCGAGCGAAAACACCGCGAGAAGGGCGGGCGGTACGAACAGAAGGTTCACCCGCGCGCCCGCCGGATCGATGCGCGCCGCATCACGCGGATGCGGGGGCGGGGCGGGGGGCGCGGTCGTCCTGAGCCTGTCCGGGGCTGTAGCGCCCGCCAAAGCGCCGCGCCATCAGCCGGCCCCCAGAAGGCCGGTGGCGGTCCCGGCCATCAGCGCCAGAAGCACGATATAGGCGATCGTCCGAAACGGGGCAGGCATGGCATCCTCCTGTGGGGCGGGCGGCGCCGCGCGCCGCCGCGTCAGATCGCGCAGCGCCCCGAAGGCCTGGCTTCCGGCGAACACCAGCGCGGAGGCGATGAGCAGCAGCAGGACAAGTCGCGTCATGGCCCGTAAATTCCCTGGTCAACTTCCCCTAGATAATAGGAGCCATGCCGCGCGTTTTCGAGAGGCGCGTCAGCGTTTGGGTGGTTTCGGGCCCCGCCCGCCCGAAGCGCCGCCGCGGCCCGGCTGCGCCGGTTTCGCCCCCGGCCGGCCCGCGCCACCGGGTACCTTGGCGCCGAACACGCGGCCCCCGGCGGGCCGTTTCTGATCGCCTGTCGTCTCGGCATTCCGGCTCTGCTTGGGCTTGCCGCCGCGCTGCGCCTCGGCCGCCGCCTTGCGCGCGCCGCCCGGGCCTTTGGGCGCCCCGCCGCGCAGGCCGGGCTTGGCGCCGGGGCTGCCGTCGGGACGGCGGCGCTGGACCTTGGGGCCATCGCCGTCGCCAAGCTGGTCGCGCAGCACCTTGGGGCGGATCTCCTCGACTTCGCCGGGTTCGAGATTGCCGATCTGGAACGGACCATAGCTGATGCGGATCAGGCGGTTCACCGTCACCTCCAGCGCCGCCATGGCGCGGCGGATCTCGCGGTTCTTGCCTTCGCGCAGCCCGATCGTCAGCCAGGCGTTCGCGCCCTGCTGCCGGTCGAAGGTCACCTGCATCGGTTGGTAGTCGACGCCCTCGACATGGATGCCATTGCGCAGCCGGTCGAGCTTCTCCTCGCTGACCGAGCCGTTGATCCGCACCCGGTAGCGGCGCAGCCAGCCGGTCGAGGGCAGCTCCAGCCGCCGCTTCAGCTCGCCGTCATTGGTGAGCAGCAGCAGCCCCTCGGAGTTGAGGTCGAGGCGGCCCACGCTCATCACCCGCGGCAGATCCTCGGGCAGCGCGTCAAAGACGGTTCGGCGGCCTTTTTCATCCGAGGCGGACGTCACCAGCCCGGCAGGCTTGTGATACAGCCATAGCCGCGCCGGTTCGGGCGCGGCAAGGGCCGCGCCGTCGACGGTGATGCGGTCCTTGGCGGTGACGTTCAGCGCCGGGCTGAAGATCCGCGTGCCGTTCACCTTGACGCGGCCATCCTCGATCATGCGCTCCGCCTCGCGCCGCGAGGCGACGCCGGCGCGCGCGAGAACCTTGGCGATCCGGTCGCCCTCGGGGGTGTCGTTCTTATCCATGCCCTTGCCATACCCGCTCGCGCGCCCCCTTGCCAGAGCGCAGGCGGGCAGGGCATCTGGCGTCATGAAGTTTCGTTCCCACATGGATCTCGCGCTGGCCGAGGCGCGCGCCGCCGCCCATCGCGGCGAGGTGCCGGTGGGCGCGGTGGTGGCGGATGCCTCGGGCCGGGTGATCGGGCAGGCGGGCAACCGCACGCGCGAGCTGAACGATCCCGGCGCCCATGCCGAGATGCTGGCGATCCGGCAGGCCTGCGCCGCCCTGCGCTCGGAACGGCTCACCGGTTGCGCGCTATGGGTGACGCTGGAGCCCTGTCCGATGTGCGCCGCCGCCATTTCGTTCGCCCGCATCGCGCGGCTGCATTACGGCGCGGCGGACCCCAAATCGGGCGGCGTGGCGCAGGGGCCGCGCATCTTCTCGCATCCGCAATGCCATCACCGGCCCGAGATTTTCGACGGCATCGCGGCGACCGAGGCCGAGGCGCTTCTGACCCGGTTCTTCGCGGAACTCCGCAAGAGGTGAGCGGTCTCTCGCGGCCGGTGTCGCGCCATGCGTATTTGCGGAATGGTGAAAAACAAGGGCGCGCCCCATGTTTCACCATTCCGCAAATACGCAAATCCCGAAGGGTCCGACACGGTGCGGCGGCGGGGTGGCGCGGGTGCTGGTCGACAGGGTCCGGGCGCGAGAATTGATCGGCCTGACCCGGCGCGGGTTCTGGACTTGGCCAGCGCCCGGCCCGATATTGTGCGCATGAGTCTGCCCCCCGGTTTCCTCGATGAATTGCGCACCCGTCTGAGCCTCGGCCAAGTGGTCGGGCGCAAGGTCGCGTGGGACATGAAGAAGTCGAACCAGTCCAAGGGCGACTTCTGGGCGCCGTGCCCGTTCCACCAGGAAAAATCGGCGAGCTTCCACGTCGATGACCGCAAGGGATTCTACTACTGCTTCGGCTGCCACGCGAAGGGCGATGCGATCTCCTTCGTGCGCGAGACCGAGAATGTCGATTTCATCGAGGCGGTGAAGATCCTCGCGGGCGAGGCCGGGATGGCCATGCCCGAACGCGACCCGCAGGCGCAAAAGAAGGCCGATCGGCGTTCCGAGCTTGTCGAGGTCATGGAACAGGCGGTGCAGTGGTTTCGCATGCAGCTGCGCACCAACGCCGCGAGTGCGGCGCGCGACTACCTCGCCGGGCGCGGGCTCGACGATGGGGCGCAGGCGCGATGGGAGCTTGGTTTTGCGCCCGACGACCGCGCCGCGCTCACCCGCGCGCTCAAGGCCAAGGGCATCGCCGAAGACATGATCGTCGCCGCCGGTCTGGCGGCCAAGCCCGATGGCGGCGGCGCGCTTTATGACCGGTTTCGCGGACGCATCATCTTTCCGATCCGCGACGGGCGCGGACGCGCCATCGCGCTGGGCGGACGGGCGATGGACCCCAATGCGCGGGCGAAATACCTCAATTCGCCCGAGACCGAACTTTTCGACAAGGGCCGCAACCTCTACAACCTCGCCCCCGCCCGCGAGGCGGCGGGCAAGGGCGAGCCGCTGGTGGTGGCCGAAGGCTACATGGACGTGATCGCGCTGTCCGAAGCCGGGCTGCGCGCCGCCGTGGCGCCACTGGGCACCGCCGTCACCGAAAGCCAGCTGCAATTGATGTGGCGCGTGCACCCCGAGCCGGTGATCGCGCTCGATGGCGACGCGGCCGGTTTGCGCGCCGGGCGCCGGGTGGTCGATCTCGCGCTGCCGCTGATCGGTGCGGGGCAGGGGCTGCGCTTTGCGCTGATGCCCGAAGGGCTCGATCCGGACGACCTGATCCGGTCCAAGGGGGCGGGCGCCATGCGCGAGGTGGTGGCGCAGGCGCAGCCGATGGTGCAGCTGCTGTGGCGGCGCGAAACCGAAGGCCATGATTTCGACAGCCCCGAGCGGCGCGCAGCACTCGACAAGCGGTTGCGGGACGCCGTGGCGCAGATCCGCGAGCCGGACCTGCGCGGCCATTACGAGGCCGAGCTGAAGCGTCTCAAATGGGAGCTGTTCAACCCGCGCAGGCAGGGCAGCCCGACCCGGATCGACCGGGGCGCCAAGGGCGGGTTCTTCAAGCCCGGCCAGCTGCCGCTGGCGCCCAGCCCTTCGGCCCGCGCCTCGATGCTCGCCACCGGCGGGGTGGTGGAGGATCACCTGCGCGAGGCGGTGATTCTCGCCACGCTGATCGCCACGCCCGAGGTGCTGCATGAATTCGAACCGGCACTGGAGCGGATGGACTGCCGCGACCCCGATCACGCGGCGCTGGTGCATGGTATTCTCGCCTGTCACCACGAGACCGACCTGCGCGGCGCGCTCGCGGCGCGGCTCGGTGCCGAGGCTCTTGAAACCCTGTTCTCCCAGCGCCATGTGGCGATCAGCCCGGGCGTCCGCAAACCCGGCGATACCGAGATGGCGCGCATGTGCCTCGCGGAAGAGCTGGCCAAGCTCGACGCGCGGCGCGGCCATGCGAGGGAACTCGCCGAAGCGGTCGAGGACCTGTCGGGGCTGAGCGACGAGGGGCTGACATGGCGTCTGTCGCGCGCCGCCGAGGCGCTCGACAAGGCGGGCCGCGGCGACGGAGAGGACACGACCGAATACGAGTACGGGACCAACGGCGCGCCGATGCGGCGCGACGAAAGATCCGAGCTCGACGCCCTTCTTGGAACCATTGCCTTCGGCAAGAGCGGGTCCAAGGACGGCTGAACCGCAAACCGCCGCGCCCGATTCGGCGGCGGACGCTGCGAAAGCACGAAAGAATCGGGCGCCGGGAGGTTGCGAATCGCGGCCCTTACGGGTTGATTCGGGCAGTCCGAATCACTGCCCGGCGCTGGACAGGACGTTCACCGAACGAGGAGCCCTTCATGGCCGCGAAAGACACCGACGACCGCAAGGACGACGACCAGGACGGGGCGATGACGCTCGACATGAGCCAGGCGGCGGTCAAGAAGATGATCTCCGAGGCGCGCGAGCGCGGCTACATCACCTATGACCAGCTCAACCAGGTCCTGCCGCCGGACCAGGTCTCCTCGGACCAGATCGAGGACGTCATGTCGATGCTCTCGGAAATGGGCATCCAGGTGACCGAGGCCGAGGAGAGCGAGGAGGCCGATGACGGCGGTTCGCGCGAGATCGCTACGGTGGGCGGCGGCAACCGCGACGTGGCGCTGTCGGGCGCCGAGGCCGAGAAGCTCGACCGCACCGACGATCCCGTCCGCATGTATCTGCGCGAGATGGGTTCGGTCGAATTGCTGTCGCGCGAAGGCGAGATCGCCATCGCCAAGCGGATCGAGGCCGGTCGCAACACGATGATCGCGGGGCTGTGCGAAAGCCCGCTGACCTTCCAGGCGATCACGATCTGGCGCGACGAGCTTTTGTCCGAGGACATCCTGCTGCGCGACGTGATCGATCTCGAGACCACCTTTTCGGGCCAGATGGGCGAGGAGGAGGGTGACGAACCCGTGGTCGAGGCCGCCGCCGGCGCCGCCCCCGCGGACAAGCCCGAGCGGAGCGCGAACGACAAGCCCGAATACGACGCCGACGGCAACCCGATCCGCAACAATGACGACGATGACGAGGATGACGAGCAGCACAACATGTCGCTCGCCGCGATGGAGGCCGCGCTCAAGCCGCGCGTGCTCGAGACGCTCGACACCATCGCCGAGAACTTCGATCGTCTTTCGGCGATGCAGGACGCGCGCATGTCCGCGACCCTCAACGAGGATGCGAGCTTTTCCAAGGCCAACGAGGCCGATTATCAGGCGCTGCGCTCCGAGCTGGTGATCCTCGTCAACTCGCTGCACCTGCACAACAACCGCATCGAGGCGCTGATCGACCAGCTTTACGGCATCAACCGCCGGATCATGTCGATCGACAGCTCGATGGTGAAGCTGGCCGACCAGGCCCGCATCAACCGCCGCGAGTTCATCGACGCCTATCGCGGCGCCGAGCTCGATCCCTCGTGGATGGACCGCATGGCCGAAAAGCCGGGCCGCGGCTGGCAGGCGCTGTTCGAACGCTCCTCGGGCAAGGTCGAGGAGCTGCGCGGCGAGATGGCGCAGGTCGGTCAGTATGTCGGCGTCGACATCGGCGAGTTCCGTCGCATCGTTCAGCAGGTCCAGAAGGGCGAGAAGGAGGCCCGCGCCGCCAAGAAGGAGATGGTCGAGGCCAACCTGCGCCTCGTGATCTCGATTGCCAAGAAATATACCAACCGCGGACTGCAGTTCCTCGACCTGATCCAGGAAGGCAACATCGGCCTGATGAAGGCCGTCGACAAGTTCGAGTATCGCCGCGGCTACAAGTTCTCCACCTACGCGACATGGTGGATCCGGCAGGCGATCACCCGCTCGATCGCCGATCAGGCGCGCACCATCCGCATCCCGGTGCACATGATCGAGACGATCAACAAGCTGGTGCGCACCGGGCGCCAGATGCTGCACGAGATCGGCCGCGAGCCGACGCCCGAGGAGCTGGCCGAAAAGCTGCAGATGCCGCTCGAGAAGGTCCGCAAGGTGATGAAGATCGCCAAGGAGCCGATCAGCCTCGAGACGCCGATCGGCGACGAGGAGGACAGCCAGCTTGGCGACTTCATCGAGGACAAAAACGCGATACTGCCGCTCGACAGTGCCATTCAGGAGAACCTGAAAGAGACGACGACGCGGGTTCTGGCCTCGCTCACCCCGCGCGAGGAGCGGGTTCTGCGGATGCGTTTCGGCATCGGCATGAACACCGATCACACGCTCGAAGAGGTCGGCCAGCAGTTCAGCGTGACCCGCGAGCGGATCCGCCAGATCGAGGCCAAGGCGCTGCGCAAGCTCAAGCACCCCTCGCGCAGCCGCAAGCTGCGCAGCTTCCTCGACCAGTAAGCGCAGACAGGACCACATGAAACGGCGGCAGGACATCCTGCCGCCGTTTCTCGTTTCCGCCAGAGTCACAACGCCGGGTTGACGGATCGGGGCCGAACCGTGAACATCGGCGCAGTTCCAGACAGGATGCCGTCATGCCAACCGATCCTCTCACCATCGCCGGCCTCGGCGCGGCGCTTGTCCTGCTTCTTGCGCTTGTCGCGGCGCTGACCGGGCTCAGGGGCGCGCGCGCCACCTTGGCTGCGCTGCGCGCCGATCTCGAGGCCGGGCGCCGCGATCTCGAGGACAGCCGGGCGCAGTCCCAAGGGCAGGGCACACGGCTGCAGGAGCGCGAACGCGAGCTTTCGGCGCTCAAGGAGGAGCTGAAGGCGGCCCGCAAGGCGCAGTTCGAAAGCGACGCCGCGCATGGCGAGACCCGGTCTGCCAAGGCGGCGCTCGAAGAGGCCAAGCGCGGTCTGGAGCAGGCCCGCGACGAGTTGAAGACGCAGCTGTCGGGTCTCACCGCCGAGATGCGCGAATTGCAGGCGCGCCATGCGCAGCTGCAATCCGATCACGCGACCTTGCAGGCGCGCAGCACGGGCGAGATCGAGGCCGCCGAACAGCGCATCACCGAGCTCAAGGAGCTGCGCGAGGAGATGTCGCGCCGCTTCGAGGAGCTGGCGACCAAGACGCTGCGCCAGACCGGCGAGGATTTCTCCAAGGCCAACACCCAAAAGCTCACCGAGCTTCTGACCCCGTTCCGTGACCACGTCTCGCGCTTCGAGACCGAGCTGCGGCAGGTGCATGGCAAGGCCGACGAGGAGCGCGCCCGGCTCGGCCAGCAGATCGAGATGCTGACCACGCAGTCCGAGACCATCCGCTCGGAGGCCGCGGCGCTGACCCGCGCGCTCAAGGGCGACAAGCAGAAACAGGGCGCCTGGGGCGAGATGATCCTCGAACGCATCCTTGAAAGCTCGGGGCTGGAGCGCGGCACGCATTACGTCGTGCAGGAAAGCCGCACCGACGAGGAGGGCGCGCGCTGGCGGCCCGACGTGGTGGTCAGGATGCCGCGCGGCAAGAGCCTCGTGGTCGACAGCAAGGTCAGCCTCGTGGCCTACGAGGCCGCCGTGAACGCCGAGACCGAGGAGGAGCGCGCGCGGCATCTGCGCGAGCACGTCGCTTCGGTGCGCCGCCACATCGACCAGCTTGCGGCCAAGGGCTATCACGCCATGCAGGACGGTTCGGTCGATTACGTGCTGATGTTCATGCCGATCGAGGGCGCGTTGTCGGCGGCGCTGTCGCAGTCGGGCGATCTTACCGCCTACGCGGTGTCCAAAGGGGTCGGCGTGATGACGCCCGCGACGTTGATGGTGACGCTGCGCACGGTCGATCACATCTGGACCGTCGAGCGGCGCGAGAGCAACGCCGAGGATATCGCGAAGCGCGCGGGGCTGCTCTATGACAAGGTCGCGGGCTTCGTCGGCAACATGGAGCAGGTGGGCCGGGCGCTGGGGCAGGCGGCGCGGGCGCATGAAGACGCGATGGGGCAGCTGTCCTCGGGGCGCGGCAACGTGCTGGGCCAGATCGAAAAGCTCAAATCCATGGGCGCGCGGACCCAGAAAAGCCTTGGCGTCGCGTTCGACGAGGCCGACGATGACGCGCCCGCCCCGCAGGCTGTCGAGGCGCACGAACCGGCCGAATGAGGAGGGCGATCCGCGCCGGTGGGGCGGGTGTTGCCGCTTGGCCACTGGCCGGGCGCGGTTCGTGAACCGGTTGGAAACCTCCTGCGTGATCATGTGTTGAACAGGCATGATCAAGACGGGAGACACCGCCATGAAAACACCGATCGCCATCGCCCTCGCCGCCGCGCTGACCATGCCGCTGATGGGTATCGCGCCGGTCCTGTCCTCGGCCGCGGGTTTCATGGACGTGACCGAACCCGCCGGGCGCTATGATCTCGACGGCACGATCGAGATCCCCGTCACCGCCGCCGAGCTGTCCGATTGCCGCGCCACGCTCGAACAGGTCTTCGTCGGTGGCGAGGCGGGGGCCGCGGGCGGCCCCTCGGTGCGCTGCGTCGTCACGGGCTGAACCTTGTACCGGCGCTTTGAGATCGAGACACGCGGCCCCGGCCTGACCGAGATCACCCGCGAGGTTGCGGATTGGGTCATGCAGGAGACTCCGGACGAGGCGCTCCTGACACTCTTCGTGCGCCATACGTCCTGTTCGTTGCTGATTCAGGAGAATGCCGATCCCGAGGTGCAGACCGATCTCGCGGCGTTCTTTCACAGGTTGGTGCCGCCGAGCGACGATCCTTCGATGGCCTATCTCACACACACCTATGAGGGACCGGACGACATGCCTGGCCACATCAAGTCGGCGCTCTTGCCGAGCGCGTTGCAGATCCCGGTGATCGATGGGCGCATGATGCTTGGCACATGGCAGGGGATCTACCTGTTCGAGCATCGCGCAAGGCCGCACCGGCGCGAAGTCGTGGCTTTGCTGCGCTAAGGAAGTGTGGCTTTGCTGCGCTGATGGTCTTTGCCGTGCCGAGCGCGGTGCCGCGTCATCTGGTGGGTCCGCCGCGACCCCTACCCAATTCTTGGGCGTCCCCCTATACTGGCTGTGGACCATGGGCACAGGCCCCCCAAGAGACCGACGAGGATCCAGATGCGCTGCCCGTTTTGCGGAAATGTCGACACACAGGTGAAGGATTCGCGTCCCGCCGAAGATCATGCCGCGATCCGTCGCCGCCGTTTCTGCCCCTCCTGCGGCGGGCGTTTCACGACCTATGAGCGGGTGCAGCTGCGCGATCTCGTCGTCATCAAGTCGAGCGGACGCCGCGAGGAGTTCGACCGCGACAAGCTGGAGCGGTCGATCCGCATCGCGCTTCAGAAGCGGCCCGTGGAGCCCGAGCGCGTGGACCAGATGATCTCGGGCATCGTGCGGCGGCTTGAAAGCCTCGGCGACACCGACATCCCGTCTTCGAAGATCGGCGAAATCGTGATGGAATCGCTCGCCCGGATCGACACCGTCGCCTATGTGCGCTTTGCCAGCGTTTACATGAACTTCCAGGCCGTGGGCGATTTCGACCGGTTCATGTCCGAGCTGCGTCCCAACCCGGCCTCGAAGTGAGCGCGGCGCGCGACCGGCGCTTCATGGCGCTGGCCTTGTCGCTGGGACGGCGCGGTCTGGGCCGGGTCTGGCCCAATCCCAATGTCGGCTGCGTCATCGTGCAGGGCGACCGCATCGTCGGGCGGGGCCGCACCGCGGATGGTGGGCGGCCCCACGCCGAAACGCAGGCGCTCGCGCAGGCAGGCGAGGCGGCGCGCGGTGCCACCGCCTATGTCACTCTGGAACCTTGCGCCCATCACGGCCAGACGCCGCCCTGCGCCGAGGCGCTGGTGGCCGCCGGCGTGGCGCGGGTGGTCGTGGCGGCGCAGGACCCCGATCCGCGCGTTGCCGGGCGCGGTCTCGCGCGGCTGCGCGACGCGGGCATCGCGGTGGACACCGGGGTGATGGCGCAGGAGGCCCGCCACGATCTCGCCGGGTTCCTCAGCCGGATCGAACGCGGACGGCCCTTCGTGACGCTCAAGCTCGCCACGAGCCTCGACGGGCGCATCGCCACGGGCACCGGCGAGAGCCGCTGGATCACAGGGCCCGGCGCGCGGGCGCGGGTGCACATGATGCGCGCCCGGCACGACGCGGTGATGGTCGGCGGCGGCACCGCGCGGGTGGACGACCCGATGCTCAACGTGCGCGGTCTCGGGATCGACCGGCAACCTGTGCGGGTGGTGCTGTCGCGCAGGCTCGACCTGCCGCAGGACGGCGCGCTGGCCCGCAGCGCCCGCGACGTGCTGCTGTGGCTGTGCCACGCGGAGGCGGCGCCGACCGATCCATGGGTTGCGCTCGGGGCAGTGAGCCTGCCCTGCGCGGTGGAGGGCGGTCAGCTCGATGCCGCGGACGTGCTGGCGCGGCTGGGTCAGGCCGGGCTGACGCGGGTGTTCTGCGAAGGGGGCGCGGGGCTCGCCGCATCGCTTCTGGGCGCGGGGCTGGTGGACGAGCTGGTGATGTTCACCGCCGGATGCGCGATCGGGGCCGAGGGCACGCCGGCGCTGTCGGCGATGGGGATCGGGGCGCTATCCGATGCGCCCCGGCTGCGGCTCGCGGCGCAGGAACGCGTGGGCGCGGATCTGATGAGCGTCTGGCGCCCGCAATAGGGCTGACATGCGAACGGCCACCCTCCGGCGGGGAGGGTGGCCGCGCAGCTTCATGACGATGGATCAGTTGTCGTCGGAGACCTCGTCCTCGTCATTCTCCAGCTCGTTGTCTCCGAGCTCGCCGAACTCGTCGTCAGAGTCGTCATCCTCGATCTCTTCGTCGCCCTCCGGCCTGTCGAGCCCGCCGAACTCGTCCTCTTCGACGTCGTCCTCGCCATCCGGGTCGCCCTCGCCGACGCGGCCGTTTTCCAGCACCTCGTCGACATTGGAGCGCACGTCGCCTTCCTCTTCGACGATGTCGTCGTTGCGGGCCTCGATCTCCTCGGCCGTCAGGCGGCCATCGCCGTCCAGGTCATAACGCAGCAGCGTCAGCCCGACCTCGCCGAAGGCGCTCGTCAGCTCGGCTTCACTCAGGTAGCCATCGGTGTCGGTGTCGACCATCCCGAATGTCGCCTCCTGCGCCTGCGCGCCCGTGGCCGCGATCCCGGTGACGAGGGCGATGGCGGTGAGGCTCTTGGTCGTGAGGGTCATGCAATGTCCTTTCCATGTCTCGACCGGCAGGCCCGGCGGGGCCGCCATGGTCGTATTGCGGGGCCAACGGCGCGGGCTGCGCGCCGTTCCATGACCGGCGGGCGGGTCGGTGGCATTCCGCCGAGACCCGATCAGCGGCGCCAGAGCGGGGCGGTGGAGGCGAAGACGCCCTGAAGCCTTGCCAGAATGCGCAGCCCCGCCCGGCGCGGCACGGTGCCCTGCGCCAGCCGGTCGAGCGCGAGTTCGGGTGGGCAGGGGCGGCCCGTGAGGGGGTCGAAGTAGCGCGGCCAGCCGATCAACGCCGCATGGGCGAGGCTGTGGAGATCGGGCCGGGCGTGGCGGCGCGCGCAGGCCGGGCCGAGATCGCGCGTCAGCCCCCAGCCCGCATAGAAAGGCGTGCCGAGACAGGTGACGGGCACGCCGCGCAAGAGCGCCTCGAAACCCAGCCCCGAGGTGATGGTCCAGACCTCGTCGGCCACGCCGAGCGCGGCCAGCGGATCGACACCGGCCAGCACTATATCCGCGACATCCTTTGCGCCCTTCACCGCGCCGGGCCGCAGGCCGGCCTCCACGTCGGGGTGGGGTTTGTAGAGGATCACCGCCTCGGGCCGGGCAGCACGGACGGCCCGCAACAGCGCGAGATTTGTCCTGATATCGCCCGCGCCGCGCCGGATCGCGGCGTCGTCCTCGACCTGGCCGGGCACGAGGATGCGGTGGCCTTGGGGCATGTCCGGCAGCGGCGCACCCGCGAGGTTGTATTTCGAAAGCCCCGCCGCCACGAGCCGCGCCACCAGCCGCGCGGCGCGCCGGCGCGCATGGTCGGGCAAGGCGGGCGAGGCGGCGATGAGCCGCTCCAGCCGGCTTTCGCTGGCGGGATCATAATGCAGGCCGAGATCGTCAAGCGCGAGGCTCGCGGGTGGCACCAGCGCCGCACCGAGCCCCCGCGAACGCAAAAACCCGTCCTCGACGCGCAGCGCGCCCTTTGGCGCCGCGCGGTCGCCCCATACCATGAGCCGGCGCCCGGCGGCCGTGGCCCGCGCCGCCGCGCGCGCGGGCGGATCGGCGAAGATCACGGGCCGGACGCCGCCGAATCCCGCCTGCAAATGCCGCCGCTTCCAAAGCCGCATGCCCGTCGCGACCCAGCCCATCCGGTCTTCGCGCCAGGCCCGCGTTTCGGCTTCGAAGGTGTCGAGCGCCTCTTCGAAGCCGCAGGCGCGGTTGCGGTGCGGGTCGTGCCAATGCGGATACAGGATCATCGCGGCGGCAAAGAGCTGCGCCCGGGTCAACCGCCGCTGCCGCCGCCAGACCGGATCGCGGTCTTCTGTGAGACCCCACCCCGCATAGAAGGGCTGTCCATGGATCACCGGCCTGTGCCCGGCGAGGATCGCCTCGAAGCCCATCTGCGAGCTGAACGCATGCACCGCAACCGCCCCTTCGAGCAGCCGCCATGGCGAGACGGGGGTGTCGCAGAACGCCATGCCGGGGCCGAGATCGGCGTCGCGGAAATGGCCTGCGCGAAAGCCCTGCTGCGTCTCCGGGTGGGTCTTGATGACGATGCGGGCGTGGGGATGCGCCTCGCGCGCCTCGAACAGCATTTCGAGAAATCGGTTGCGGTCGCCGCGGCTCGCGCGCACCGCCGCATCGCCCGCGGTCTGGTCGATGACGAGCACATAGCCCGGCTCGGGCAGGGGGGCCTCGGGGTCGAAGCCCGAATATTTCGACAGATCGGCGTCGCGCAGCCGGGCGATGCCGTCGCGGGCGCGGTCGAGGAGCGCCGTGTCGTCGAGCGGGTGGGTCGCGAGCAGCGTTTCGAGATCCGACACGGTGGCGGGGTCGAAATGCACGCCCGCCTGGTCGATCAAGAGCCCCAGCGGCGGCGCCCCGGCCCGGCCCGGAAGGACCGAGCGCAGGAACGCGTCCTCGATCCGCACCAGCGCCGCGCCGCGGCGGGCGGCGATGGCTTCGCCGCGCGGCGCGGTCGGGCTCTGGCCCCAGACGCCGACAAGGCCGCCGGGCCTTGGCAGTCCGAGCCGCGGCGCATAGCCCGCCGCCCGCAGCCGTGCCCGCATCGGCGCGGCGAGAAGCCCGCCGTTATAGACGTAAAGCCGGCGCGGCCCGGTCGCGCCGGGCAAGGTCAGCGCACGGCGTCGACGGCGCCGCGCGTCGAGGTCAGCGTGCCGGTCAGCCCGCCGATCACCCGGCCGAACTCGACGATCGGTGCCTCGGTCACATAGACCGTGTCGTCGTCGCGGATCGCGAAGTCGCGGGCGATGAACATGCCGTTGGGACGGGTGAGATCGAGCACGTAAACAAGACGCTGCGTGCCGACGAGATCGTCAATGCCGGTGATCTGGCTGGCGATCACCGCGGGCTCGTTGCGGAACACGAAGACGCCGGTCGGATCGGCCAGTGTCGGGTTGAGGCCGCCGACCCGCGCGATCGCCTCGATCGCCGAGATGTTGCGGCTGTCGAAGGGCACCAGCTCCTGCGTGCCGGTGGCGCCCAGCGCGGTGTAGTCGCGCGTGTCGGCCTCGACGAGGATGCGGTCGCCGCCGCGCAGCGCGATGTCGGCGCGCGGCTCTTCGAAGAGATCCTGGAACCAGACCTCGCTCGTGGTGCTGCCGCGCGTCACCGTGACCTGTGCCACTTCGGGCCGCACCGACACGCCGCCCGCCGCCGCGAGCATGGCCGACAGCGTGCGCGTCGGGCGTTCGATCGGATAGACGCCCTGTGCGCCGACATCGCCGACCACCGAAACGGTGGAGCCGTCGCCCGCGACGCGGCGCACCTGCACCTGCGGGTCGGGGGTCTGGGCTTCGAGCTTGTCGGTGATGATGCGGCGGATCGCCTCGGGCGAATTGCCCGCGGCGCGAATCCGGCCCGCATAGGGCACGAAGATGAAGCCGGAGCCATCGACCTGCACCTCTTCGAGCACGGTGGCGTTCTGCCCGGTGGGTACCACCAGCCCGTCATCAACGTTTTCCCAGATCGTCAGCCCGAGCACGTCACCCGGCTGGATCGTGTCCGACCCCAGAAGCCCGGCCTGCGCGAAGCTGGCAGCAAAGCCCAGCGCCGGGGTGACGCCGGCGATGCGGTTCACCCGGTCGTCCACCGCCACCACGAAGGCGTCGCCTTCGCGCAGCACCGAGCCTGCGAAGATCTCGCGCTTGTTGGGGCCTGAGCGCGGGGTGATCCCGCAGCCGGCGACGAGAGCGAGCGCGACCGCGATGGCCACGCCGCGGGCGAGGCGGTGGGGGAGGGGTGTCACTGCGCGGTCTCCTCGACCTGTTCCTGTCTGCCTGCGGCCCCGTGCCGGGGCCGATCTGCCTGTGCCCCCGTCGCGAGGGCGATCCGTCATCTGGCCCGTTATGCCCGGACCTTGGGCCTGTCGATCGGGGGCAACGCTCTGCCCGTTGCGGGCGAGGCTAACGCGCGCGGCCGTGCGTGACCAGTTGCCGCGCGCGGAGCCGGGCGGCGCAGGCGGCGCGGTGTGGCTTGCGCGCCGCGCCGGTCAGGGCAGCGCGCGCAGCGGCGGGCGCGGCGCGACCCGGCCCGTGTGCAGCGCCTCATAAGGATCTTCGACCGCGAGCATCATGTCCACGACCTGCCGCAACAGCCGCCGGCGCCCCCGCACCGAGTAGAACCCGCCCGAGACCTGGCTCGTTTCCAGCAGGAAGCGGCGATAATCGCGATAGGCGCGCCGGTCGGGGCGCAGCGGCTGGGCAAAGAATTCGGCCAGCGGCTGGGGCGAGGCGAGGTCGGGCTTGGAATAGACGGCGCGGCCAAAGGCCTTGAGCGGGATGCCGCGCCAGAGCACCTGCTGGGCGGCGGTGGAGTTGACGGTGACGGCGGTGCGCGCCGCATCCAGAAGCCGCGCCAGCTTGCCGCCGCGCAGGTAATGCACGCGGCCCTCCAGCCCGTGCGCGCGGGCGAGATCGCGGATGATCCGCTTGAGCGGGGCCTGCCCGTTCTCCAGAGGATGCGCCTTGAAGACGAGATGGTGATGGCGCGGCGCACCGCGGGCAAAGCCCTCGATCACCAGTTCGAGGAAATCGGACATCCGGTCAAAGGGCGAATGCGCCCGAAAGCTCGCATCATGTTCGAGCTGCAGGAGCGCGAGGTGGTAAGGATAGCCGCCCCGCCGGATGCGGGCCGTCGCGACGATCCGGTCGAGCGCGATGAAGGGCATCAGCAGCAGCCGCGTGGTATAGAGCCGCGCCTCGGTGGCGAGCGGCAGCTCGCGATGGGCGCGAAAGCCCGCATAGGTCCGGTTCCGGAACAGCACGAACCAGTGGTAGAGCGCGCCATAGAAGACGTGCTGTCGCATGTCGCCCCAATGCGCGGGCGCTTCCGTGATCTCGGGGTCCGAGCGTTCCAGCGCCGCGCGCATTTCGTCGATGCCGATCTGCATGAGCCGCGAATGCCCGTTTGTGCCGCCGCGCTCATAGGTGACCCACCATGGCCGAAGATAGCCTTCCTCGAACACGTGCACGCAGATCCCGCGCGCGCGGGCCCGTGCCACCGCCGTGGCGTGGACGGGCCGCGTGTCGCCATAAAGCACGATGTCGGTGATGCCGTGCTCTTCGATCAGCGCGTCGAAGGCGACGGGCCAATCCTCGGCGGAGCCGCGATAGGGGATGTAGCTTGCCCGGTCGCGCCAGAAAGCCGCGTCGCCCGCGTTGAACCCCGCCCGCCAGCAGTGCGCCCCGGCGGCGCGCAGCATGGCCGCGAGCCGGTCGAAGAAGGGCCCGTGCGGGCCTTGCAGGAACAGGAAACGGCGATCGGCGGGATCGGTCATGTAAGAGGCCATGGTAACGGAACGATCCCTTTGGTGTCGCAGCGGCTGGGGGCTCTTTTAAGGCGCGCGGATGGCGCGGAAAAGCGCCTGCCCTTGTGCGGGCGCGGCGGCGTCTCTAGGTCTTGGGGCGCAAGACAGGAGCGCGCGCATGTTCACAGGCATCATCACCGATATCGGCGAGGTTCTCGACGTGGTGCAGGAGGGCGACCTGCGCGCCCGTATCGCCACCAGCTACGATCCCGACAGCATCGATATCGGCGCCTCGATCGCCTGCGACGGGGTCTGCCTGACCGTGGTCGCGCTGGGCCGGAGCCCGCGCAACTGGTTCGACGTGCAGATCTCGGCCGAAACCGTGAACCTTACCAATATCGGCCGCGATGGCTGGCGCGCGGGCAAACGGCTCAACCTCGAACGCGCGCTGAAGGTCGGGGACGAGCTGGGCGGGCATATCGTGTCGGGCCATGTCGACGGCGTGGCCGAGGTGGTGGGCCTGCGCGACGAGGGCGACAGCCTGCGGGTGCGCTTTCGCGCGCCCGACGCGCTGGCCAAGTTCATCGCGCCGAAAGGGTCGGTCGCGCTCAACGGCACCTCGCTGACGGTCAACGAGGTCGAAGGGGCGGAATTCGGCATCAACCTGATTCCGCACACCCGCGAAGTGACCAACTGGGGCGACCTGGTGGAGGGGCAGTCGATCAACCTCGAGATCGACACCATGGCGCGTTACGTCGCCCGGCTGCGCGACTGGGACAGCTGACCATCCTGCGCGGGCGCCCGGCTGACGGGTGTCGCGCGTGCGGCCAGCGTCGTGTCGTGCGTATTTGGGGAACAAAGTAGCCAGGCGCGCTTGGCCACTTTGTTCCCCAAATACGCAAATTCCGACCCATCGGCCCGCGCCGCCTTCAGCAATTGGGCAGGTTCACCGCCAGCCCACCCTGCGAGGTTTCCTTGTACTTGTCGCTCATGTCGCGCCCGGTTTGGCGCATCGTCTCGATCGCCACGTCGAGCGGCACGAGATGCGCGCCGTCGCCCCTGAGCGCGAGGCTCGCCGCCGCCACCGCCTTGACCGCGCCCATGCCGTTCCTTTCGATGCAAGGGACCTGAACGAGCCCCGCGACCGGGTCGCAGGTCATGCCGAGATGGTGTTCGAGCGCGATTTCGGCGGCGTTCTCGACCTGGCCCGGCGTGCCGCCCAGCACCGCCGCGAGCCCTGCGGCGGCCATCGCGGCGGCGGAGCCGACCTCGGCCTGACAGCCGCATTCGGCGCCCGAGATCGAGGCGTTCTCCTTGATCAGCCCGCCGACCGCAGCGGCGGTCAGCAGGAATTCGGGCACCCGGTCGCTGCTGGCACCGGGCACGTGATCGAGCCAGTAGCGAATGACGGCGGGCACCACGCCCGCCGCGCCGTTGGTGGGCGCCGTGACGACCTGTCCGCCGGCGGCGTTTTCCTCGTTCACCGCCATGGCATAGGCCGAGATCCAGTCGGTCACGAGATGCGGCGCCGCCATGTTGCCGCCGCGTTCGGCGCGCAGCGAGGCATGGATCGCCGCCGCCCGGCGGCGCACGCCAAGCCCGCCGGGCAAGGTGCCCTCGGCGTGCAGCCCGCGATCGATGCAATCGGACATGACGCGCCAGATCTTCTGAACGTCACCGTTCAGGTCGGTGCGCGGGCGGCGCGCTTTCTCGTTGGCGCGCTTCATCGCCGCGATCGACAGCCCGCTTTCGGTGGCCATGCGCAGCATGCCGGTCGCGCTGGCGAAGGGGTAGGGGACGGGCGGGCCGGTGTCCGGGGCGGGACCGGCCTCAAGCTCCTCGGCGGTGCGCACGAAACCGCCGCCGATCGAATAATAGGTCATCTCCGTCACCACGTCGCCCTGCGCATCATGGCCGCGCAGCACCAGCCCGTTCGCGTGGCCGGGCAGCGGCGGGCCGTAATCGAAGACGAGATCCGCCTGCGGATCGAAGCGCAGCGCGGCAAGCCCCTCAGGGTGCAGCACTTTTTCGGCGCGCAGCCGTGCAAGCTCGGCCTCGGCGGCTTCGGCGTCGTAACCCGCCACCGTGATCCCGGCGAGGCCGAGCATCACCGCCCGGTCGGTGGCGTGGCCCGCCCCGGTGAAGGCGAGCGAGCCGTGCAGCCGTGCCGAGACGCCCGCGACCTTGAAGGGCTGCGCGCGCAGATGGCCTAGAAACCGTTCGGCCGCGACCATCGGGCCGATGGTGTGCGACGAGGACGGGCCGATGCCGATCTTGAAGATGTCGAAGACGGAGAGAAACATCAGGTGGCATATCCTTCGGGCGGATGCGGGGGGTGTGGATCGGTGAAGGGGCGCGGCCCGAGCCCCTCGGCCTCGATCGCGGCCCGGACCGAGGGCCGCGTTTCGAACCGCTCCAGAGATGCGCGCAGGCCGGGCCAGCGGGCAAGGTCGAACCAGCCGGTGCCGCTTTCGGGATAGAGCGCGCACCAGCGCAGCATCGGCGCGAGATAGCAGTCGAGCGCCGAAGGCTGATCCGCGCCGAGCCAGCCGCCCAGGCTGGGCGTTGCCGCCTCCAGCCGGTCGAGCATTTCCAGCGTGCGCTGCGCGGTGCGTTCGTGCAGCGCGAAGACCTGTTCGGGCGCGATGTGCTCGCCGCCGTAGAACAGCATCCGAAGCGCCGGGTGCAGCGTGTTCGACAGCCAGAACAGCCAGGCCAGCGCCATGCCGCGCTCGGGCGCGTCGGGGGCGGGCATCAGCACCGCGTGGCGGCGATGCCGGTCCGACAGCCACAACAGGATCGCCGCGGTCTCGAAGATCGGACCTTCATCGGTTTCGAGCACCGGGATCATGCCATGCGGGTTGAGCGCGAGATAGCCCGGCGCCCGCTGCGCGCCCGCCCGACGGTCCACCAGCGCGGCGTGATAGTCGAGCCGCAGCTCCTCGAGCGCGAGCCGCACGCAAAGCGAGGCATTGTCGGGGGCGTAGTGCAGGCGCAGGGTCATGGGGCATCCTCCGGGGCACGGGCGCGGATCTCTGGCCCTGATGCGACCATTCGCGCGCGGTTCGCGCAAGGGGAATGCCCGGACAGCGGCAAAGTTGCGCGACGATTGCCCCTCGCAGGCGGACGCCATCTTTCCTATAACCGGGTCGGACCCGCGAAGAGAGGCAGCATGGCCAAAGACCTGTCACCCGTTGAAAAGGCGAAGTTCGTCGCCGCCAAGCAGGCGAGCCGCATGATCGAGGACGGCATGCGCGTCGGCCTCGGCACCGGATCGACCGCCGAATGGCTGGTGCGCTGCATCGGCGAAATGGTCCGCGACGAGGGGCTCGCGATCCGCGCGGTGCCGACCTCGCGCCGCACCGCCGACCTCGCCCGCGAGCTCGGGATCGAGGTGGTGACGCTCGAGGAGGCGGGCTGGCTCGACCTGACCATCGACGGCGCCGACGAGGTCGATGGCGCGCTGAACCTGATCAAGGGCGGCGGCGCCGCGCTCTTGCACGAAAAGATCGTGGCCACGGCCTCGGACCGGATGGTGGTGATCGCCGATGCGACCAAGCGGGTCGAGACGCTCGGGGCGTTTCCGCTGCCGGTCGAGATCATCCCCTTCGGCTGGCAGGCGACCAAGGTGCTCGTGGAGGAAACGCTGGTCGGGCTCGACGTGCTGGGCCGCGAGGTCGAGCTGCGCATGAAGGATGGCGAAGCCGTGCGCACCGATGAGGGCAACCACATCCTCGACCTGCATCTCAACCGGATCGGCAATGCGCGCCAGCTCGGGCTCGCGCTCAACCAGATCGCGGGCGTGGTCGAAAACGGGCTATTCGTCGATATCTGTGACGCGCTCGTGATCGGGCATGGCGATGGGCGGGTCGAGAGCTACGATCTGCACGGCGAGGCGGAAGAGACGCAGTTCGACTTTCTCGCCACCGACAACATCTTCACCGATATTTCCGACTAGGACAGACCGACTTATGGCATTCGACTATGATCTCTTCGTGATCGGCGGCGGCTCGGGCGGGGTGCGTGCCGCGCGCACCGCCGCCGCCACCGGGGCAAGCGTGGCGCTGGCCGAGGAAAGCCGCATGGGCGGCACCTGCGTGATCCGCGGCTGCGTCCCGAAAAAGCTCATGGTCTATGCCTCGGGCTATGGCGAGGTGCTCGACGAGGCGCGCGCCTATGGCTGGGAAATCGGCGAGGGCCGGTTCGACTGGCGGCCCTTCCGCGAGAAGCTGCATGCCGAGCTGGACCGGCTCGAGGGCGTCTATCGCCGCCTGCTCGACGGCTCTGGCGTCGAGATGCACGACCAGCGCGCGCGCATTGCCGATCCGCACACGGTCGAGCTGGCAGACGGCACCCGCAAGACCGCCAAGCACATCCTCGTGGCGACCGGCGGGCGCCCGGTGCGCCCCGACATGAAGAACGCGCATCTGGGCATGGTTTCGGACGACATCTTCGATCTCGAAACCTTGCCGAAATCTGTGCTGATCGTCGGTGGCGGCTACATCGCCTGCGAATTCGCCTGCATCCTGCACGGGCTGGGCGTGAAGGTGACGCAGTTCTATCGCGGCGCGCAGATCCTGCGCGGCTTCGACGACGAGGCGCGTGGCCTGATCGCGGATTCGATGCGCGAGCGCGGCATCGACCTGCATCTGGGCACCAACGTGGTCGAGATGTGCCCCGAGAGCGAGGCATCCGATCCGGCGCATCACGGCGGCACCGGCTCGGACGCGGCGGGCGGCAACGGCGTGGCCGAGGCCGCGCCCGGCACCAAGGGACCGGTCTGGGTCAAGGCCACGAATGGCGACGAGCGGGTCTATGACGCGGTGCTCTTCGCGACCGGGCGCAAGCCCAACACCGACGGGCTCGGGCTCGAAGAGGCGGGGGTCGAACTGGCGCGTGGCGGCGCGATCGAGGTCGATGACTACAGCCAGACCGGCTGCCCGTCGATCTACGCCATCGGCGACGTCACCGACCGGGTGAATCTGACGCCGGTGGCGATCCGCGAGGGCATGCAGTTCGTCGAGACCGTGTTCAAGGGCAACCCGACGCCGGTCGATCACGCGCTGATCCCCTCGGCGGTGTTCACCCAGCCCGAGCTCGGCACCATCGGCCTGACCGAAGAGGCGGCGCGCGAGATCGAGCCGGTCGAGGTCTATTGCTCGTCCTTCAAGCCGATGCAGTCGGCCTTCGCGGGATCGAGCGACCGGGTGCTGATGAAGCTCGTGGTGTCGGTCGAAACCCGCAAGATCCTGGGCTGTCATATCGTCGCACCCGAGGCGGGCGAACTGATCCAGCTTGCCGGGATCGCGGTCAAGATGGGCGCGACCAAGGAGGATTTCGACCGGACCGTGGCGGTGCACCCGACCATGGCCGAGGAGATCGTCACCATGCGCGAGCCGGTGCGGCGTTCTTGAATACCGCCCCTGAGGGCACACATGCAAAGCGTGCCGGGTGAAACCGGCACGGGGGAAACCAACAAGGGAACAGAGGCTTCATGGCTGGAAACAACGGCGGCCCCTGGGGCGGCGGCGGCGGTGGGCGCGGCCCCACCGGCGGCGGGGATGACGACAGGCGGCCCGGTGGGCCGCAGCGACCGCGCCGCCCCGGCGAGGGCCCGCAGATCGACGACCTGATGAACAAGGGCCGCGAGCAGCTGCGCGTGCTGATGGGCGGCGGCGGCAATCGCGGCACCGGCTCGGGCGGTGGCAATGGCGGCCCCGGATTCCAGATGTCGCGCGGCACCATCGGCCTCGCCGCTGTCGGTGCGCTGGTGCTGTGGGGCGTGATGTCGTTTTATACCGTGCGCCCCGAAGAACAGTCGGTCGAGCTGTTTCTCGGCTCGTATTCCTCGACCGGCAGCCCCGGTCTGAACTTTGCACCGTGGCCGCTGGTCACGCATGAGGTCGTCAACGTCACCTCCGAGCGGACCGAGAACATCGGCATCGGGCGCGACAATAACGGGCTGATGCTGACCACCGACGCCAATATCGTCGATATCGGTTTTCAGGTGGTGTGGAACGTCTCCGATCCGGCGAAATTCCTGTTCAACATCCGCGACCCGCAGCTCACCGTACAGGCGGTGTCCGAATCCGTGATGCGCGAGATCATCGCCGCGTCGAACCTCGCGCCGATCCTCAACCGCGACCGCGGCCTGATCGCCGACACCGCGATGGAATCGATCCAGGCGACGCTCGACGCCTATGACAGCGGCATCAACGTGGTCCGGGTCAACCTCGACCGCGCCGACCCGCCCTCGGAGGTGATCGACGCCTTCCGCGACGTGCAGGCCGCCGAGCAGGAGCGCGACCGGCTGCAGCGTCAGGCCGACGCCTATGCCAACCGGGTGCTCGCCGAGGCGCGCGGTGAAGCGGCTCAGACCATCGAGCAGGCCGAAGGCTACCGCGCCCAGACCATCAACGACGCTCTGGGTCAGGCCAGCCGCTTCTCGGCGGTGCAGGACGAATACGCGCAGGCGCCGCAGGTCACGCGTCGCCGCCTCTATCTCGAATCGATGGAGCGGGTGCTGGGCGATGTCGACAAGATGGTGCTCGACCCGTCGATCACCGGCGGCGAAGGCGGCGGTACCGGCATCGTGCCGTTCCTGCCGCTGAACGAGCTGGGCCAGCGTTCGGACCGCCAGAACCAGCAGGGCGCGGCCGCGTCTTCCAACGGCCAGGGGAACTGAGATGAAGAAGACCGCATTCCTGCTTCCCGCTCTCGTCATCGCCGTCGCGGCGATCCTGTCGTCGATCTACGTCGTGGACGAACGCGAAAAGGCGCTGGTGCTGCAATTCGGCCAGATCCGCCAGGTCAAGGAAGAGCCCGGTCTCGGGCTCAAGGTGCCGCTGATCCAGGAGGTCGTGACCTATGACGACCGGATCCTGTCGCTCGACACCGACACGATCGAGGTGACGCCGTCGGATGACCGCCGTCTCGTGGTCGACGCCTTCGCGCGCTACCGCATCTCCGACGTGGTGCAATTCCGTCAGGCCGTCGGCGTCGGCGGCGTGCGCGCCGCCGAGGACCGGCTGTCGTCGATCCTCAACGCGCAGATCCGCGAGGTGCTCGGCGCCGATCAGGTGACCTCGGACACGATCCTCTCCTCGGATCGCCGCGGCCTGATGAACCGGATCCGCGAACAGGCGCAGCGCTCGGCGCAGGGCCTCGGCATCGACGTGGTCGACGTGCGGCTCAAGCAGACCAACCTGCCGAGCCAGAACCTCGACGCGACCTTCGCCCGGATGCGGGCCGAGCGCGAGCGCGAGGCCGCCGACGAGATCGCGCGCGGCAACGAGGCCGCGCAGCGGGTGCGCGCGCTGGCCGACCGGACCGTGATCGAAACCATGTCGGAAGCCGAGCGCGAAGCGCAGGTGACCCGAGGCGAGGCCGACGCCGAGGCCAACGCGATCTTCGCGAGCGCCTACAACGCCGACCCGGAGTTCTTTGACTTCTACCGCTCGCTTCAGGCCTATGAACGCGCGCTGCAGGGCTCGAACTCGCAGCTGGTTCTGACGCCCGACAGCGCCTTCTTCGATTACCTCTACAACGACGACCTGCCCGAGGGCGTGACCCCCGCCCCGGCGCGGGCGCGTGGGGCGTTCGACGGCGGCATCGAGGAAGAGCCCGGCTCGGGCGGGACCGGGGCCGGGGTGATCCGGCTCGACAGCCTGCAGGTCACCCAAGGCGAGGACGGCGCGGTCGTCTTCTCGACCCAAGAGGGCGAGATCGACGCGCAGGCCGATGCCGACGCCGCCGCCGAAGGCCAGGCCGAAACGCTGCGGCCGCGGGTGATCCTGCCCGAAGACGATACGGCGACCGCGCAGTGACGCCGATCCTGCTGGGCCTCGGCCTGGTGCTCGTGGTGGAGGGGCTGGCCTGGGCGCTGGCCCCTTCTCTGATTCTGAGGATGCTCGAAACGCTGCGCGACATGCCGCCCGAGCAGCGCCGCGTGGCCGGGCTGGTGACGCTGGCGCTCGGGGTGGGGCTTTTGTGGATCGCGCGGCAGACCACGCTCTGATGGCGCGCGCGCGAAGGTTTCAACCTTTCACACCGCTTTGACACGCCGCGACGGGGGCTTGAGTTGCCACGCCGCGATCTTAGGTTGATGGTCAGCCCCGACCGGAGCCGCGCTTCGCATCGCGCTCCGACGCACAGGACGAAACAGGAGTGTGCCCGTGAACGCCAAGACCAGATCGACGTCCCCCGTCACCCTCGTACGTGCCGTTTCGGTGCTGGCCCTGGGCGCGGCGCTGGGGCTGGGGCAGGTGGCCCCGCTTGCCGCGCAGGATACCGCCGTGACGCCCGAGGTCGACGCGCCGACCACCGCCGATGCGCCCGATGCGACCCGTCCGCTCACCTTTGCCGATCTGGCCGAGCAGGTCAGCCCGGCGGTGGTCAACATCACCACCTCGACCATGGTCTCGGCGCCTGCCGGTCCGCAGGGCATGGTGCCCGAAGGCTCGCCCTTCGAGGAGTTCTTCCGCGATTTCCAAAATCGCGGCGACGACGCGCCGCGCCGCTCCTCGGCGCTCGGGTCGGGCTTCGTGATTTCGGATGATGGCTATGTGGTCACCAACAACCACGTCATCGACGGCGCCGACGAGATCAATATCGAGTTCTTCTCGGGCAAGACGCTGGTGGCCGAGGTGGTGGGCACCGATGCCTCCACGGATATCGCGCTTTTGAAGGTCGAGGCCGAGGATCTGCCGCATGTCGAATTCGGCGACAGCACCGCCGAGGGCGCGCGCGTCGGCGACTGGGTGATGGCGATGGGCAACCCGCTGGGCCAGGGATTTTCGGTTTCGGCCGGTATCGTCTCGGCCCGTGGACGGGCGCTGTCGGGCACCTATGACGACTACATCCAGACCGACGCCGCGATCAATCGCGGCAATTCGGGCGGCCCGCTGTTCAACATGTCGGGCGAGGTGATCGGCGTGAACACCGCGATCCTGTCGCCCAATGGCGGCTCGATCGGCATCGGTTTCGCCATGTCCTCGGACGTGGTGACCGAGGTGGTCGCGCAGCTTCAGGAATTCGGCGAAACCCGCCGTGGCTGGCTCGGCGTGCGGATCCAGGACGTGACCCCGGACATGGTCGAGGCGATCGAGGGGCTCGACGGGACTCGTGGCGCGCTGGTCACCGATGTGCCCGAAGGCCCGGCGATGGAAGCCGGCATGGAAGCGGGCGACGTGATCCTGAGCTTTGACGGCAGGGCGGTTCCCGACACCCGCGAGCTGGTGCGCATGGTCGGCCGCGCCCCGGTCGGCGAAGAGGTCCCGGTCGAGGTGCTGCGCGAGGGCGAGATGGTCGAGCTTGCTGTGAAGCTTGGCCGCCGCGAAGAGGCCGAGAGCGCCGTGCCCGCTTCGGCCCAAGGGTCGGGTGACGGCGCCGAGACCGAGATGTTCGGCCTGTCGCTGTCGGAGATGACGCCGGAGCTGCGCGAGCAGCTGGAGCTGCCCGAAGACGCCGAAGGCCTCGTCGTGACGGATGTGGACCCGGCCTCGGACGCCGCCGAAAAGGGGCTCGCCGCCGGTGACGTGATCACCGAAGCCGGGCAGCAGCCGGTTGCCTCCGTGGCCGATTTCGACTCCCGCATCGAGGCCGCACGCGAGGCCGGGCGCAAATCCCTGCTGCTGCTGGTGCGCCGCGCGGGCGATCCGCGCTTCGTGGCGCTGGGGCTCGAAGAGGCGGAGTGATCCGCTGCGCAGAACCGGAACGGGGCGCCTTCGGGCGCCCTTTTTTGTGGCTCAGCGGCGGTTCATGAGGTCGAGCTGCGCGGGCGTCAGCGCCGTGATCCCGAGCCGCTGGGCCGAGGCCAGCGACAGCACCGGGCTGTCGGGGCCGCCGCTGCTGCGCTGGAAGGTCTGCACCGCGTCGAGCGTAACGGTGTCGAGCTGGCCCGTCACCGGGCCGGGGTGAAAGCCGCGCGTCACCAACGCGCGTTGCAGCGTTTCGACGAAGGCGGGGGTGAATGCGGGCGGGCAGAGCGTTTCGAACAGCACCGCGCGCCGTTCGCGCAGGATGCTCTGGCGGGTCACGCTGCGATACCGCGCGGGGCCCTCGCCCGGCTCGCGCACCTGTTCGCGCACCGTCTCTATCACCGCCGGGGTGATGTCGCGGCCATAACAGCGTCCGTCCGGCCCGGTTTCGATCCGCGCCGCCATGAAGGCGGGCAGGTCGGGCGGCGCGGCCATGCAGGCGGCGAGCGGCAGGACGAGGAGCAGGCGGAACATCGGTCACCGAAGGATCGTTACCGGGCAGAGACTAGACCGCCGGGCCGCGCGCCGAAAGCGGTGCGGCATCGCCGGGCGGGGGCGTGGCCCGCGCGCCGCAACACAACCGCCTGCGCCCCGCGCCGTGGCACTGGCGGGCAGGCCGCGGCTCGCCTAGACAGGGCGGCGCAACGCGACAGAGGAGCCTGACATGGCGAAGATCACCTATATCGAGCACGACGGCACCGAGCATGTCGTCGACGTGGCCAACGGCCTCACCGTCATGGAGGGCGCGCGCGACAATGGCGTGCCGGGCATCGAGGCCGATTGCGGCGGCGCCTGCGCCTGCTCGACCTGCCATGTCTACGTGGACGAAGCCTGGGTCGCCAAGCTGCCCGAAAAGGACCCGATGGAAGAGGACATGCTGGAATTCGCCTATGAGCCCGACGAGACCCGCTCGCGGCTCACCTGCCAGCTCAAGGTGTCCGACGCGCTCGACGGGCTCGTGGTGAAGATGCCCGAACGACAGATCTGATACGGCTGGCCCTGATTCTCGCGGCGCCTGCCGGGCTGGCGGCCCGATTTGAAGGCGGCAGGCTTCAAGCGCGCGACATCGGGACGCCGGGGACCGGGCGCCGGGGGCTTCGGCCCGGCGCTCGGCTGCGCGGAGGGCTAGACCAGCGCCGCCAGCACCAAAAGCGCGGCCATTTCCGCCATTTGCTGCGTGCCGCCGAGAATGTCGCCGGTCTGCCCGCCGATCTTGGCGCGGGCGATGCAGGTGCCGCACAGGGCGGCGAGCGCCACCGCCGGGAGCAGCAGCAGCAGGCTCCAGCCCGCCAGTGGCAGGGCGATGAGCGTCGCGACGCCACCGGCCAGCGCCGCCGCCCGCCCCGAGGGCCGCCCGGCGAGCCGTGCCAGCCCGTCCTCGCGCGCATGCGGCAACCGCGCCATCGGCCAGACCATCGCGGCCCGGCTCAGCACCGCCGCGATCACCAGCGCCACCGGCCCGCCCACGGCCAGCGCCGACCAGCGGATCAGCAGCGTCGCGCCGATCGCCAGCACGCCGTAGCTGCCGACCCGGCTATCGCGCATGATCTCGAGCCGGCCGGCGCGCTCGAACCCGCCCCACAGCCCGTCGGCGCAATCGGCGAGCCCGTCCTCGTGCAGCCCACCGGTGATCAGGATCTGCGCAAACAGCGCCACCGCCGCCGCCGGGCCGGAGGGCAGGCCCAGCGCCAGCGCGGCCCAGAAGACGAACCCCGCGATGATCCCCACCGCGAGACCGGCGAGCGGAAAGGCCCAGACGCCCTCCGGCAGCACCGGGGCCGGGCGGACGGGCAGGCGGGTCAGCAGCCCGAAGGCCGCGCGAATGGGCAGGAGCATCAGGGCCTCTTTTCAAAGCGTGTCTCCTACGGTTAGGCAGGCAAGGCCCGCGATGCAACGAGGACCCCACATGACCATCCCCTTCGACGATCTTGCGGGCTTGCGCGCCGTTCTCTCCGACCTGCCCGGCCCCGACCGCGCCGCGGCGGAAAAAGCCCAGTCCCGCAACGCCCAGCTGACCAAGCCCGCGGGCTCGCTGGGGCGGCTCGAAGAGCTGGCCACCTGGTATGCGGGCTGGCGCGGCACGGCGCGGCCCGTGCTCGCAAGGCCGCAGGTGGCGATCTTCGCGGCCAATCACGGCGTCGTGGCGCGGGGCGTGTCCGCGTTTCCGGCAGCGGTGACGGCGCAGATGGTCGGCAATTTCGAAGCCGGTGGCGCGGCGGTGAACCAGCTGGCGCAGACGTTCGGCGCGAGGCTGACCGTGCATGCGCTCGATCTCGACCGGCCCACGCGCGATTTCGTCGACACCGCCGCGATGAGCGAGGCCGAGCTCGTCGCCGCGATGGCGGCGGGCTGGGCGGCGGTCGACCCCGAGGCCGACCTGCTGGTGGCGGGCGAAATGGGCATCGGCAACACCTGCTCGGCCTCGGCCATCGCGCTGGCGCTCGAAGGGGGAGAGGCGCAGGACTGGACCGGTCGCGGCACCGGGGTCGATGACGCCGGTCTCGCGCGCAAGGCCGAGGCCGTGGCCCAAGGTATCGCCCGGATCGAAGGCACGCGCGATCCGCTCGAGGTGCTGCGTCAGCTTGGCGGGCGCGAGATCGCGGCGATGGCGGGCGCTGTTCTCGCGGCGCGCCGGCACCGTATCCCGGTCATCCTCGACGGGTTCATCTGCTGCGCGGCGGCGCTGGTGCTGCACCGCGCGGCGCCCGGCGCGCTCGATCACGCCGTGGCCGGGCATCAGGGCGCCGAGGGCGGCCATGCGCGCCTGCTCGAACGGCTGGGCAAGGCGCCGCTGCTGTCGCTCGGGCTTCGGCTTGGCGAGGGCTCGGGCGGGGTGCTGGCGATCGGCGTGCTCAGGGGCGCGCTGGCCTGCCATTCGGGCATGGCGACCTTTGCCGAAGCCGGGGTCAGCGACGGCTGACCCCTCAGCCGCGATCCTTGCTGCGGTAGCCCACCTCGCTCTCGGCGGCCTCGGCCTCGTCGGGGTCGCCCTGCGGGTGCAGCCGCTCAAGGATCGTGGTTTCGAGATCCTTGTTCAGCTCGCGCGCGCGGGCCACGTATTCGGGGTTCTGCGACACCGGCACGCCGGGCTTCCAAAGCTGCGCCAGCTCGCGCACCACCGCCCGGTCGCTGTGGTAATAGGCCATCTCGACCTCCGAGGCCTCGAACTTCGACAGGCCCATGTTCTCCAGCACGTAGCGCCCGGCGCGCAGGCTCGAATCGAACAGCTCGCGCACGATGTCGTTCGCCCCCGCCTGGAACAGCTGGTAGACATGCTCGCGGTCATAGGCGCGCGCCACGATGTGCAGGTCGGGCCGCTGTGCGCGGGCATGGCGCACCAGCTTGAGCGCGGCGTTGCGGTCGTCGAGCGCGACCACCAGCACCTTGGCCGTCTCCAGCCCCGCGGCATGCAGGATGTCGGGCCGGGTCGGATCGCCGAAGAATCCCGAAAAGCCGAAACGGCGCATGGTTTCGACCATCTCCATGTCGTGGTCGAGCACGACGGTGTCGAGACCCGCGCCTTGGACGAGACGGCTCACCACCTGGCCGAAACGGCCGATTCCGGCGATGATGATCGGCGCCTGGTGATCGATCTCGTCGGGGTCGGGATCGGGCGCTTTTTCGGCGCGCTTCACGAGCTGTTCGTAGAGGATGAACAGCAGCGGCGTCACCAGCATCGACAGCGCGATCACGAGGCGGATCATCTCGGCATCGCCCTGCGCCAGCACGCCCTGCTGCAGCGAGAAGGACGACAGCACGAAGCCGAATTCGCCCGCCTGCGCCAGCGCCAGCGTGAACAGCCAGCGGTCGCGGGTGTGCATCTTGGCCAGCCGCGCGAGCAAGTAGAGCACGCCGCCCTTGATGACGATCACCCCGAGCGTCAGCGCCACGATCTGCAACGGGCTGCGCAACAGCACGCCGAAATCGATGCCCGCGCCCACGGTGATGAAGAACAGCCCCAGCAAAAGCCCCTTGAAGGGTTCGAGGTCGCTCTCCAGCTCGTGTCGGAATTCGGAGTTGGCGAGCACCACGCCCGCCAGAAAGGTGCCGAGCGCGGGCGACAGGCCCACGAGCTCCATCAGCACCGCGATCGAGACCACCATCAGCAGGCCGAGCGCGGTGTAAAGCTCGCGCAGCCGCGCATGGTGGATGTAGCGAAACACCGGCCGCGTCAGGTAGATGCCCGCCAGCACCACCACCGCCACCGCGCCCAGCGTCACCAGCGTGACGGCCCAGCCGGGCAGGTTCTCGATCAGGGTGCGCGCGGCCTCGACCTCGCGGGCGCCGGGGGCGTCGGGATTGGCCGGGGCCTCATGCGCGGAACCGCCGCCATGCCCCGACACCGCCAGAAGCGGCAGCAGCGCCAGCATCGGGATCACCGCGATGTCCTGCGTCAGCAGCACCGAAAACACCGAGCGCCCGCCTTGGGTCTGCATCAGCCCCTTTTCCGACAGGGTCTGCAGCACGATGGCGGTCGAGGACAGCGCAAAGATCAACCCGGTGGCCAGCGCCACCCGCGGATCGAGCCCGAGCAGGCTTCCGGCGCCGAAGATCAGGCCGGTGGTCAGCACGACCTGCACGCCGCCCAGCCCGATCAATCGTTGTCGCATGTTCCAAAGCGCGCGCGGCTCCAGTTCGAGACCGATCAGGAACAGCATCATCACCACGCCGAACTCGGCGAAATGCTGAAGATCCTCGGTCTCCGAACCGACCAGCCCGGTGGCGGGCCCGATGATGATCCCGGCGGCGAGATAGCCCAGAACCGAACCGAGCCCGAGACGGGCGGCGAGCGGCACCGCGATCACCGCGGCGCCGAGATAGATCGTGGCTTGTAAAAGAAATCCCTGCATGTCTCAGCTATCGCCTCTGGTCGCGGCAAAGGCAACGCGGCGATGGGGACAACCGGTTCAGTCGGGGATCTTCAGGACCTGCGTGCGGCCGCGCCGGACATAGTTCAGCACGTCGTCGCCGATCGCCGTGACGCGGCCGCCGTCGAGGCTGTCGCCGATGCCGACGCGCAGGTAGCGGCCGTTTTGCATGCGGATCAGGGCCCGGCGCGCGCCGGGCTTTCCATAGACGCCGATGAGGTTGATGTCGCTCAGGTTGATGGCGTTGTTGCTGGTCGAGGCGCGGGCGACGCTGCCGGGCACCGGGCCATCGGGTGCGACGGTGGCGTTGGCGACCGGCTGCGCTTCGCCGCCTCCGCCGCCGCTTGGGGGGGCGGTGGCGCGGCTGCGGGCCACCACGCGGTCGAAATTGCGCGGCCTCTGATCGGGGCGGCGCGCGGTCGGCACAGCCTGCGGCGTGGCATTGGCGAGCGGATCCGGCGCATCGGCCATCAGCGAGGCCAGCGCGTCGGCCACGCTGGCGCGCACCGGCGGGGCGTCGGGGGCCGCGCCTACCGCCTGCGCCAGCGCGGCGGCCTGCGCATCTGCGGCCTGGGTCACCTGCGGTTCGGCATCCGGGACCAACCCTTCGGGCCGCAGCGGCGGGCGCGGGCCTTCATAGGCGGCAAGCGGTTCGGGCGCGGCCTCCTCGGGGCGACGGGCGGGCCGCAGCGCATCAAGCGCAACGCCGCCGGGGGTCACGGCCCCGGCGGCGTCCGCCTGCGCGTCGGTCTCCACGGTGTCCGGCCGGGTGGGCGGCACCACGGGAGGGGCGGCGGGTTGCGCCTCGGAGGCGTCGTCCCCGCTGCCGGGCACGACAATCGTGACCGGCTCACCCGAAGGGGCATCTTCCGGGGTCGCTTCGGCGTCGGCCTGTTGCTCGGGCGGCGGAGCCACCGTGCCGGGCCGGGTCGGCGGCACCGCGTCGGGCCGGCCTTCATAGATGACGAGCCCCTGTGGCGTCACCGTGCCTTCGGCGGTCGCGGCGATGAAGCCGCGCGCATCGCGGGCAAAGACGCTGCCCGCGGGCGGCGGGTCGGCCTGCATCGGCAGACCGCCATCGGGCGCTGCCGCCGCGAGACGCGTCCCGCCCGCCGTGGCGGAAACCGGTTCGAGCGCGACCGAAAGCGGCGTGCCGAACGGCTCCGCACGCGGCGTCAGCGGCAGGCGGGGCGCGCGCAGCCAGACGCCCGTGGCGGCATAGATGCGCTCGGCCTCGGCGGGGCTGACCGCCGCCGTGGGACCGGGATCGGGGGCCGGGTAGTCGTCGTAATCGGGCTGCGGCGCGGGCGTGGCTGTCGCGACGGGGTCGGAGGCGGGGTCTTGCGGTGCGGCGGCTGCGACGTCTTCGGCGGCCGGGGCGGCCGTCGGCGCTGCATCGCGCAACAGCCCGGCCTGCGGCTCTTCCTCGCCGCTGCCCAGCCACAGGCTGGCGAGCAGCGCCAGCACCGCGATCGCCACCACCGCCGCGATCAGGGCGACCCGGCCGGGGTGGCGTTCCGGCGCTGTGCTCCGCGCGCCGAATACGGTCATGCGCTCGCGTTCGCTGGCGCGATCATGGGCCTTTCGCGGGGTCGGGAGCGGGCGGCCGGCAGGCGTGTCGGCGGCAGGCGAGACAAGGGCCGCTCCTGCGGCAAGCGCCGCCGTTTCGGCATCGGCTCCTTGATCTGCCACGTCGTCCTTTTCGGGCATCGCGGGCATTGCGGCGGGCGGCGCGCCGGGCCGGGGCATGGCGGGCGGCATGATGCGGCGCGCGGACCCGTCCGGGCCGGGGGCGGGGGCGGGCTGCGCGGTGTCGCCGCGCGGCGGCAGCGGCGTGTCGGCGGGGGGCGTCACCGGGCGCGGCGGCGTCGGCGGCGTATCGAGGGCCGCGTCATCCTGCGCATCGGCGTGCTGCGCATCGTCGCCCTGCACGGGGTCGTCCTCCCCGGGACCGCGCGCCTCGGGCTCCACCGGCGGCGCGACCTGCGGCCGGGGTTCGGGCGTTCGGGCAGGAGGCGTGATGGCGAGCAGGTCGTCATCCTCGTCCATCTCCTGCGGCGCAGCCGCGCGGCTGCTGGCGGGGGCGGACGCGTCAGCCGCGGGCTCCGGCCGGGGCGGCTCGGCCATGGCGGCGCCGGGGGCGTCGGTGTCTTCCTCCGCCGGGCCGGGAGGCAGCGGTGCCGATGTTTCCGACGACGCGCCGACATCTTCGTGTGCCGCGGTGTCCGCGGCGTCGAGGGGTGGTTGCTGGGGACGGGGCAGGGCCGGGTCGGCCAGCGCGTCGGGAAGGGGGCCATCCGTCTCCGGCGGCGGAATGTCGTCCACCTCCGGCGGCAGGGTGTCGTCCACCTCCGGCGTCAGGGACGCGTCTTCTGCAAGGGGGACGGGCACGGGCTCCGACGGAACCTCGTGCACGGGATCGTCGTCGCGCGCCACGGCGGCACCGAGCCCGGGCACCGGGCCGAACAGCACCTCGCCCGGGAAATCGTCGGGCGCCGGCACGGCGGCGAAGGCCACCGGCTCCAGCGCATGTTCGCGCGCGAAGCTCTCGGCTTCCTCCAGCGTCTCGCGCGCCACCGCTGCGACATGGGTGCGCCCGGCCTCGACCACGAAATCGATCACCAGCTCGTCCACGGCGTAGGGCGTCGTGCCTTCGAGCGCGGTGGCCACCGCGTCCGCATCGCGCGCCCCGTCGAGCACGAGATAGCGGATCTGGTCGTTGGGAATGAGCAGCTTGGTGCGCAGCCCCTCGGGCGCATGGGCGAGCGCTGCCGCGCGCAACCGCGCGAGATCGCCCGAAAGGTCGGCGCTGTCGAGCGCCACCTCGCCGATGCGGGTCCATCCCGCGGTGCCGCGGTGCAGCAGTCTCAGGCCCTCGAGCGAGAGCGACAGGGCGAAGTTGGGTATCATGCGGCAGGCCTTAGCATCACTGGCGGGGTCCGGGAACAGACGCGCCAGACCGGCGGCATTTTGCAGGCAGCTTTCCGCGCGCGCAACCCGCCCGCGGCGGTTGTGATCGCACGGCTCTTGCGTCGCGCCGCGTCGCGGCGTTCGATGCGGCGAAAATCAGGAGGATACCATGAAACACGCCCCTCTCGCCGCGCTCGTCCTCATGGCCGGGCTGGCTACGGCTGCGACCGCCCAGCCGGTCGATCCCGCCCCCGCGCCCCCGCGCAGCATCACCGTCATCGGCGAGGGCCATGTCCGCGCCGTCCCGGAGCTGGCGCGGGTCCGGCTCGGGGTGAGCGAGACCGCCGACACCGCGCGCGCCGCGCTCGACGCGATGAACGCCGCGATGGGCCGGGTGCTCGCGCGGATCGAAGAGGCCGGAATCGCGCCCGAGAACGTCCAGACCGGTCAGCTCAGCCTCGGGCGCGATTATGCCCGCCCGCGCGACGGGGCGCGCGAGCCCGAAGGGTTCGTCGCCAGCACCATGGTTGAGATGCGCGTGACCGATCTTGATTCGCTGGGCGCGGTGCTCGACGCGGCGGTGGGCGAAGGCGCGAACCGGCTCGAGGGGATCGAATTCGCGCTGGCCGACCGTGCCGGTGCCCATGACGAGGCGCGCCGCGCCGCCGTGGCCGATGCCCGCGCCCGCGCAGAGCTCTATGCCGAGGCCGCCGGGGTAAAGCTGGGCCCGCTTCTGTCGCTGTCGGAATCGGGGGGCGGTCACGGGCCGCGTCCGATGATGGAGATGCGCATGGCCGCCGATGGGGGCGTCCCGATCGCGCAGGGCGAAGTCGAGATCTCGGCCGGGGTCAGCCTCGTCTACGGGATCGAGTGACCGCATCAGCCCCGCCTTGGCAGGTCGGCGCTGGCGAACTCCGCCGCGCCGCCGCCAGCGGGCTTGGGAATCACGCTGAAGGCGCCGTCGCTTTCGATTACCACGGCGGCGACCTCGTCGGCCGCGGCGCTGCCATTGCTGCGGATGATCGACAACAGCTCCTCTTCGGTCACCCGTTCGCGGCGCAGCGCGTCGTGCAGGATCTCGCCCTTGTGCATCAAGAGCCGCGGCTCGGAGCGCACCAGCCGCGCAAATCGCCCCGAGGCGACCGAGCCGCGCGCCACGGCGTATTGCAGCCCGATCAGCATGGCGAAGGCGGTCAGCCCCTCGGCCAGCGCCACGCTTTCCGACAAAAGGATCGTCGCCAGCGTCGAGCCGAGCGAGACGGTCACCACGAGATCGAAGGCGTTGAGCTTGGCCAGCGTCCGCTTGCCCGAGATGCGCAGGAAGGCGATGAGCCCGACATAGGCCAGCGCGCCGACGAGCACCGTGCGGATGATCCCGCTCCAGCCCTGAAACAGCATCTCCTCGATCATCGCGGCCTCCTGTGATGCGGTGTCACCTCATCCAGAACCCGTGGGCGCGCAGGATGGTTCGGATCTGCTTTTCCTGCGCGGGCAGGGCGGCGCGGTCGAACAGCGCGCGCGCCTTGGCCCCGCGCCCCTGATAGACCATGCGGCGCAGCGGCGCGTGCCGTTTCAGGAGCGTCTTGAGCCGGTTCGGCGCGGCCACGCGTTCGAGCGCCGCGACGACGGCATCGCTTTCGCGGGCATAGAGCAGCGGAAAGCTGCGGTAGTGGCAGGTGATCGCCCCGTCGAGCCCGTCGAGATCGTGACCGGGGCGGCCGCCGCCAAGGGAATGGATCACCAAGGGCAGCGCCACTTGGTCGAGCCACGGGGTAAAGGGCTGCTGCGCCACCTGCGCGGGCGGGTCGTCGCGGATCGCGACCGCGAACGCGCGAAACCGCGCCCCGAAGGCCTGCGCGTCGGGGCCGCAGAACCAGCCCGCGTTGAAATAGAGATGACGTTTCCAGCATTCCTCGGGCTGCGACGGATCGAGCGAGCTTTCGAAATCGAGCCCGAACCGGTCGTAGAGCGACCGCCAGCTTTCGCTATACCCGAGCCAGCCAGGGGTCGGGACCGGCCATGTGCCCTCGCGCCGCATCGAGGCGGCGGGGGCCACGCTGTTGATCGGCAGCGCGCCGATATCGCCCAGGATCAGCGTGTCGCTGTCGAGAAACAAAAACGGCGCGGCGGGCAGGGCGGCGAGCGCCTCGATCTTGTTGCCATGCGGGTAGGCGCTGCCGAAATGCCGGTTCTCGAAGGGCAGGATCTCGGCGCCCAGATCGCGCAGCATGGCGCGGGTTTGCGCGCTCATGCGTGGATCTTCGTGCCAGAGCGGTCCGGGCTGCGGTTCGGCCACGATCAGGCGGCCCGCGAATCCCGGCGCATGGGCGCGCAAGGAGGCCGCGAGCAATAGCGCCTCGGTCTCGATCCGGCCCGACTGGCCGATGATGACGATGTCGAACTGACCCATGCGCGTTCCCCCGCGCGACCCTATGAAGGGTCACGGGGTCGGTCAAACCACCATCTCGCGCAAAGGGGGGGAGTGGTGGGCGACCCTGGAATCGAACCAGGCGTGGGTCTCCCCGGCGGAGTTACAGTCCGCTGCCGCACCTTGCAGCTCGTCGCCCGCAGCCGGGTCTCGACCCGGTGCGAGAGCGGGAATACGCGTGAGGCCGGGGGGCGTCAACCTCAAAATCCGGCTTCCCCGACGGCGGGTCACGCGCGCCGCTTCGGCTGGACTTCGCGGGCCCGAGCGCGCAATCAGGCGGGGCCTGAGCACAGCGGAGAACGCCATGAAGAAGCCGAAATGGGTGATCGAGAAGGAACAGTCCAAACGCGCCTCGGCCGCCGAGACGGTCTGGCTTTTCGGGCTGCACGCGGTGCGCGATGCGCTGATGAACCCCCGGCGTGAACGGCTGCGGCTCGTCGTGACGCTGAACGCGCAGGCCAAGCTGGCCGACGCCATCGCCGAAAGCGGCATGGAGCCGGAGATTTCGGATGCGCGCAAGTTCGCGGCGCCGATCGATGCCGATTCCGTGCATCAGGGCGCCGCGCTCGAAGTCAAACCGCTCGACTGGGGCTCGCTCGACGATATCGCGCTGGGCGGGGAGCGGACGGGGCCGCCGCGGCTCCTGCTGCTCGACCGGGTGACCGATCCGCACAATGTGGGCGCGATCCTGCGTTCGGCGGAGGTGTTCGGCGCGCGCGCGGTGATCGGCGTGCAGCGCCATTCGGCGCCCGAAACCGGGGCGCTGGCCAAGACCGCCTCGGGCGCGCTCGAACGTCAGCCCTATCTGCGGGTGCGCAACCTCGCCGACACGATGGGGCGGCTGAAGGAAATGGGCTATCTGGTGCTGGGCCTCGCGGGCGAGGCGGAGCAGAGCATCGAGCAGGCGATCGAAGGCAAGCGCGACCGCCCCGTGGCGCTGGTGCTCGGCGCCGAAGGGCCGGGGCTCAGGGAGCGCACGCGCGAAACCTGCGACGCGCTGGTGCGGATCGACGCGGCGGGGGGCTTTGGCTCACTCAACGTGTCGAACGCCGCTGCCGTGGCGCTCTATGCGGCACGGGCCACAACCTCCACGTGATCCGCCGCGGCGCGGCGGTCGCGTTCACAAGTTGGGGATGGGTTCTATTCGTGGAACCTTTTGCCGGGTAGGATGTTACCCATGAGCGCGTATCTGGAACATATGCGTTTCATTTCACTGTCCCTCGTTCCACACCTCTGAGCCCGGGCCGATGCCCGGGCTTTTTTTCTATTCGGGCCGGGCCGCCTTTTCGGCGATCCCCGACCGTCCCTCGCGGCGCGCCAGCTCGGTTTCGATGTCATCGAGGCTCACATCGCGCGCGGCGCACATCACCAGCAGGTGATACAGCGCATCGGCGGCCTCTGATGTGAGCTTCTCGCGGTCGCCCTTCACCGCTTCGATGATCGCCTCGACCGCCTCCTCGCCGAACTTCTCGGCGCATTTCTCGGGGCCCTTGGCCAGAAGCTTCGCGGTCCAGCTGGTGTCCGGGTCGGCGCCGCGGCGCGAAAGAATCGTCGCGGCGAGATCATGCAGGCTCATGCCATCCTCATCGGAATGCCGGCCGCGGCCATGTGTGCCTTGGCTTCGGCGATGGAATACGTGCCGAAATGGAAGATCGAAGCCGCCAGAACGGCGCTCGCGCCACCCTCGGTGACCCCTTCGACGAGATGGTCGAGCGTGCCGACGCCGCCCGAGGCGATCACGGGGATGTCGACCGCGTCGGAGATCGCGCGGGTCAGGGCCAGGTTGAAGCCCTGGCGCGTGCCGTCGCGATCCATCGAGGTCAGCAGGATCTCTCCCGCGCCGCGCGCCTCCATGTCGCGCGCGAATTCGACCGCGTCGATGCCGGTGGGCTTGCGGCCGCCATGGGTGAAAATCTCCCAGCGGCCCGGCTCCACCGTCTTGGCGTCGATCGCCACCACGATGCATTGCGCGCCGAAGCGCTGCGCGGCCTCGGTGACCACCGTGCGGTCGGCCACGGCGGCCGAGTTGAAGCTCACCTTGTCGGCACCCGCGAGTAGCAGCGCGCGCACGTCGTGATGGCTGCGCACACCGCCGCCCACGGTGAGCGGGATATAGCAGCTTTCGGCGGTGCGGCGCACGAGATCGAACATCGTGCCGCGATTCTCGTGCGTGGCGTGAATGTCGAGAAAGCACAGCTCGTCGGCGCCCGCGGCGTCATAGGCGCGCGCGGCATCCACCGGGTCGCCCGCATCGCGCAGGTCGACGAAATTGACGCCCTTCACCACGCGGCCATCGGCCACGTCGAGACAGGGGATGATGCGGGTCTTGAGCATGGGCGGCCTCCGGGCTGTCGCGGTCCTTCTAGCGCCCAAGGCGGGCCGGGGCCAGTGCCGGAACGGAACGCCGGGTTTCTCGTTGGGCGGCAGCACAATGGGAGCATTTCACATGAAACGCACGATCCTCGCAGGCTTTGCCGCCGCCACTCTCGCAGCCCCTGCCATGGCCGACACCGAAACCATGCAGGCCACCGGCTCCGTCGCCGAGGTCATGGACCGGCTCGAAGCGGCCGTGACCGAGGCGGGCGCCACCGTCTTTGCGCGCGTCGATCACGGCGCCGGGGCCGAAAAGGCGGGCATGACGCTGGCCGACAGCCAGCTGCTGATCTTCGGCAACCCGCAGCTCGGGACGCCGGTGATGCAGGAGGACCCGCTCGCCGGTCTCTACCTGCCGCTCAAGATCCTCGCCTATGATGACGGGTCGGGGCAGGTCTTCGTCGCCTATGAGGAGCCGGAGGAGAGCTTTGACGATCTCGCGGTCGATGATGACCTCGAGGCGATCGAAAAGATGGAGAATGCCCTGGAGAAATTCGCCAAGGCGGCGGCGGGCAGCTGACCGTCGCGGGCGCGCCGGTCGGAAATGGCGGGCCATGCGTATTTGGAGAATGGTGAAAGGGGCACCGCGCGAGGGATCGGGCGGTGCCTCTCGGCATCAGCCCTGCAGGAGCGCCAGCGCTTCGGCGAGGTCGATCGCGCCGTCATAAAGCGCGCGGCCCGAAATCGCGCCGGCGATCACGCCGGTCCGTTGCAGCGATTTGAGATCGTCGAGCGAGGAGACGCCGCCCGAGGCGATCACCGGGATCGACACGGCGCGGGCGAGATCCTCGGTCGCCGCCACGTTCGGACCCGCCATCGCGCCGTCGCGGGCGATGTCGGTGTAGATGATCGCCGCGACCCCGGCATCCTGGAAGCTCTTCGCCAGGTCGGTGACCATCACGTCGGTCTCCTCGGCCCAGCCGCGCGTGGCCACGCGGCCATCGCGCGCGTCGAGCCCGACCGCGACCTTGCCCGGAAAGGCGCGGGCCGCCTCGCGCACGAGGTCGGGGTTTTCGACCGCCACCGTGCCGAGAATGACGCGGGCGAGACCCTTGTCGATCCATGTCTCGATCGTCTTCATGTCGCGGATGCCGCCGCCGAGCTGCGCAGGGGTTCCGGGGCAGGCCGCGAGAATAGCCTCCACCGCCGCGCCGTTGACCGGCTCACCCGCGAAGGCGCCGTTGAGATCGACGAGATGCAGCCACTCGGTGCCCGCCTCCACGAAGGCACGCGCCTGCGCCGCCGGATCGTCGTTGAACACCGTGGCCTTGTCCATCTCGCCGCGCAGCAGGCGTACGGCCTGGCCGTCCTTGAGGTCGATGGCGGGGTAGAGGATCATGGCAATGTCTCCGCAGGCAGGTGATGCGCCCGCGCTGTGGCATGCGGGGCCGCCGGATGCAACGCCACGTCAGCCTTGCCAGCCGGGGTGACGTTCGGGTCAGCTTCGCCTCATGATTGAGGAGGAGACGATCATGAAGAAACTGGCATGGGCCGCATGCGCGCTCGTGGCGCTGGCGGGGGCGGCCGCGGCCGAACCGCTCGTGGGGACCTGGCGCACCGCGCCGGACGACAACGGCAACAGCGGGCTTGTGCAGGTCGCACCCTGCGGCGCGCAGCTTTGCGGCCAGCTCGTGAAAGCCTTCGGGCCGGGTGGCGCCGAGATCGCCTCGCCCAATCTGGGGCGCAACATCATCTCCGAAACGGTGGCCAAGGGCGGCGGTGAGTATCGCGGCAAGGTCTTCGCCCCCGACAGCGGCAAGACCTACAACTCCAAGCTGATGCTGAGCGGCTCCAGCCTCTCGGTTTCGGGCTGCGTGCTGGGCTTCTGCCGCGAAGGCGGCGTCTGGCAGAAGGTGCAATAGATCCCGGAACAGCGCGGGGGGTGCCGGGGTTTTTCCGGCGACACGACCAAGGGAAGGACATCGCATGCCCCTCGTCACCACCAAGGACCAGACCCAGCTCTACGTGAAGGATTGGGGGGAAGGCCGCCCCGTGGTGCTGATCCATGGCTGGCCGCTCAACTCCGACAGCTGGGAATATCAGGCGGTGCGGCTGGCCGAGGCGGGCCACCGGGTCGTGGCCTATGACCGGCGCGGCTTCGGCCGCTCGGGCCAGCCCTTCGCGGGTTATGATTACGACACCATGGCCGACGATCTCGACACGGTGATCCGTGAGCTCGATCTCAAGGACACCGCCATCGTCGGCTTTTCCATGGGGGGCGGCGAGGTGGCGCGCTACATGTCGCGCCACGAGGGACGCAATCTCCGCGCCGCAGGGCTGATCGCCTCGGTCGCGCCGGGGATGCTGAAATCCGGCGACAATCCCGATGGCGTCACGCCCGACGTGTTCGAAGGCATGAAGGCGGGGTTGCGCAAGGATCGGCCCGAATTCCTGCGCGAGTTCTTCAAGAGCTTCTATGGCAACAAGGTCAGCGATGGCGTGCTGCACTGGTCGCTGATGATGGCGATGCAGGCCAGCCCCAAGGCCACGCTCGATTGCGTCGACGCCTTCGGCACGACCGACTTCACCGGGGACATGAAGGCCTTTGATGTGCCGACATTGGTGGTGCATGGCGCCAAGGACGAAACCGTGCCCGCAGATCCGTCGGGCCGCCGCGCGGCCAAGCTGATCGGGGACAAGGCCACGCTCAAGGAATACGACGACGCGCCGCACGGGCTCACCGCGACCCATGCCGACAGGCTCTACGAAGATCTCGCCGCTTTCCTGAAGTGACGGGTCTGCCCGCGACACGAAAAGGCCCGCGTCTCGCGCGGGCCTTTTGCCGTCAGGGGGTCCAGTTCAAAAAGTTGGCGATGAGCCGCAGCCCCGCTGCCTGGCTCTTCTCGGGGTGGAACTGCGCGCCCACCACGTTGCCGCGCCCCACCACCGCCGTCACCGGCCCGCCGTAATCGACATGGGCGAGCAGCGTGTCGGGATCGGTCGGGCGGAATTGCCAGCTATGCACGAAATAGGCGTGATCGCCGGTCGAGATGCCTGCCAGCACCGGGTGGGGGCGATCGATGACGAGGTCGTTCCAGCCCATATGCGGCACCTTGAGCGCGGCATCGCCGGGCTCGATCTTCACGATCTCGCCGGGAATCCAGCCCAAACCCTCGGTACGCTCGTATTCATGGCCTGTCTCGGCCAGAAGCTGCATGCCGACGCAGATGCCGAGAAAGGGGCGGCCTTTCTTTTCCACCGCCTCGACCAATGCATCAAGCAGGCCGGGCTGGGCCGAAAGCGCGTTCCGGCAATGCGGAAACGCGCCGTCGCCGGGAAGCACGATCCGATCGGCGCGGGCCACGTCCTCGGGGCGCGAAGTGACGATCACCTCGCCCGCATCGCCCTCGCGCGCCATGCGCTCGAACGCCTTCTGGGCCGAGTGCAGGTTGCCGCTTTCATAGTCGATCAGCGCGGTAAGGCTCATAGCGCCCCCTTGGTCGATGGAATGGCATCCGCGCGCCGCGGATCGGGTTCGACCGCCTCGCGCAGCGCGCGGGCGACGGCCTTGAAGGCGGCTTCGGCGACGTGGTGGGTGTTGTGGCCATGCAGCCGGTCGATATGCAGCGTGATGCCGCCATGGGTGGCCAGCGCCTGAAAGAATTCCTGCACCAGCTCGGTGTCGAAGCTGCCGATCTTGGCGGCGCGGAAGTCGAGATTGCAGATCAGGAAGGGCCGGGCCGACAGGTCGAGCGCGCAGCGCACCTGCGCGTCGTCCATCGCGAGATGGCACGACCCGTAACGGCGGATGCCCGTCTTGTCGCCCAGCGCCTGTTTCAGCGCCTGTCCCAGCGCGATACCGGTGTCCTCGACCGTGTGGTGATCGTCGATATGCAGGTCGCCCTCGGCGCGGATCCGCATGTCGATCAGCGCATGGCGCGACAGCTGGTCGAGCATGTGGTCGAAAAAGCCGACGCCGGTCTTGTTGTCGTAGACGCCGGTGCCGTCGAGATCGATCTCGACCTCGATCGATGTCTCGGCGGTGCTGCGGGTGATCTTGGCGGTGCGCATCGCATCCCTCATTGACGTGTCGGTGCCGTCTATAGGGCGGGCCGGGGCCGGGGCCAAGGCGCTGTCTGCGATGTCGGGAAGATCGAAACTGGAGCGGGTGATGAGATTCGAACTCACGACCCTTACCTTGGCAAGGTAATGCTCTACCCCTGAGCTACACCCGCTTCCGTTTCGTGTGGCGGATGTAGCCAAGGCAGCCGGGGGGTGCAAGCGGAAAAACGACGGTTCGGGGCGGAAATTTTCGGCCCGTCCGGGCGGGGGCGAACACGGCGCGCGGCATTCGGTGGCGCGCGCCGTGTTCTGGTTGACCGGCGCCCTCGGATCAGGCCGGGTGCGCCGGTTCGATCAGGTCCCAGCGGTTGCCCCACGCATCGCGAAACACCGCCACGATGCCATAGGGCTCGTGGCGCGGTTCTTCCTCGAACACCACGCCGGCGCTGCGCATCCGCGCGTGTTCGCGGGCGAAATCGTCGGTTTCGAGATACAGCCAGACCCGGCCGCCGCCCTGCGCGCCGATGGCGGCACGCTGCGCGGGGCCGTCGGCGCGGGCAAGGATGAGCCCGGCGCCGCCCGAAGACGGCACCACCCGGACCCAACGCTTGTCGCCCATGTCCACGTCCTCGGCGAGCACGAAGCCCATCGGGCCGGTGAAGAAGGCGATCGCCTCGTCGTAATCGGGCACGACGAGGCTGACCGCGCCGATCCGGCTCATTCCAGCTCCACCAGCAGGTCCTTGGCGTCGATCTGCGCGCCGGGGGTGACATGCACCGCCTTGATGGCGCCGTCGCGCTCGGCATGCAGGCCGGTTTCCATCTTCATCGCCTCGATGGTCAAGAGCAGGTCGCCCTGCTTCACCTTGCGGCCGGGCTGGGCGACCACGGTGGAAACCACGCCGGGCATCGGCGCGCCGACATGGGCGGGATTGCCGATCTCGGCCTTGGGGCGCTTTTGCGCCTTGGCCGCGACCTTGCGGTTGGGCACGCGCACCGTGCGCGGCTGGCCGTTGAGTTCGAAGAACACCCGCACCTCGCCGTCATCGCCGGTCTCGCCCACCGCCTGCAGCCGGATTTCCAGCGTCTTGCCGGGGTCGATCTCGGCCGAGACCTCTTCGCCTGGCTCCATGCCGTAAAAGAAGTTGCGGGTGGGCAGGGTGCGCACGGGGCCGTATTGCGCGTGGCGCTTGGCGTAATCGGTGAAGACCTTGGGATACATCAGGTAGCCCTGCAGATCCTCGTCATCGATCTCCATGCCGCCGCAGGCCTGCGCGGCCTCGGCGCGGGCGGCCTCGAAATCGACGGGCTTGAGATGCTTGCCCGGCCGGTCCTTGAGCGGCTTTTCGCCCTTCAGCACCTTCTTTTGCAGCGCCGCGGGCCAGCCGCCCGGCGGTTGGCCGAGATTGCCCTTCATCATGTCGATCACGCTGTCGGGGAAGGACACGTCGTATGACGGGTCCTCGACCTGCTGGCGGGTCAGCCCCTGGCTCACCATCATCAGCGCCATGTCGCCCACCACCTTCGAGGACGGCGTGACCTTCACGATATCGCCGAACATCATGTTCACCTCGGCATAAGTCTTGGCGACCTCGTGCCAGCGCTCCTCGAGCCCGAGCGAACGCGCCTGCGCCTTGAGGTTGGTGAACTGCCCGCCGGGCATCTCGTGCAGATAGACCTCGGAGGCCGGGGCCTGCAGGCCGGATTCGAACGCCGCGTAATGGGCGCGCACCGTCTCGAAGTAGTTCGAGATCTCGCGGATCGCGTCGATGTCGAGCCCGGTGTCGCGCTCGGTGCCCGACAGCGCCTCGACGATCGAGCCCAGGGTGGGTTGCGAGGTGTTGCCCGAAAAGCTGTCCATCGCCGCGTCGATCGCGTCGACCCCCGCCGCCGCCGCCGCCATCACGGTCGAAATCGCAGCCCCCGAGGTGTCATGCGTGTGGAAGTGGATCGGCAGCCCGACCTCTTCCTTCAGCGCGGTGAAGAGACGGGTGGCCGCCGGGGCCTTCAAGAGACCGGCCATGTCCTTGAGGCCGAGCACATGCGCGCCCGCCTTTTCGAGATCCTTGGCCATGGCGACGTAGTATTTCAGGTCATACTTGTCGCGCGCCGGGTCGAGCAGGTTGCCGGTGTAGCAGATCGTGCCTTCGCAGACCTTGCCGGCATCGATCACCGCGTCCATCGCGACGCGCATGTTCTCGGTCCAGTTCAGGCTGTCGAAGACGCGGAACAGGTCGACGCCGCTGGCGGCGGCCTGCTTCACGAAGCCCTGCACCACGTTGTCGGGATAGTTGGTGTAGCCGACACCGTTCGAGGCGCGCAGCAGCATCTGCGTCATGATGTTGGGCATGTTGGCGCGGATGTCGCGCAGCCGCTGCCACGGGCATTCCTGCAAGAAGCGGTAGGCCACGTCGAAGGTCGCCCCGCCCCAGCATTCGACCGAGAACAGTTCCGGCAGGTTGGCGGCATAGGAGGGGGCCACGCGCACCATGTCGATCGACCGCATCCGGGTCGCCAGCAGCGACTGGTGACCGTCGCGCATGGTGGTGTCGGTGATCAAAAGCCGCTCTTGCGCCTTCATCCAGTCAGCGACGGCCTGGGGCCCCTGTTCGTCGAGGATCTGCCGGGTGCCGGCGAGCGGCTGCTCGACGCGCTGGGCGGGGGCGCGCGGCGCGCGGGCCTCGGCGCCGGGACGGGCGCGGCCCTCGGTTTCGGGGTGACCGTTCACGGTGATGTCGGCGACATAGCTCAGAAGCCGGGTGGCGCGGTCGCGGCGGCTGGCGAACTCGAACAGGCCGGGCGTCGTGTCGATGAACTTGGTGGTGTATTCGTTCGACAGGAAGGTCGGGTGCTTGAGCAGGTTGATGACGAAGTCGATGTTGGTCGAGACGCCGCGGATGCGGAATTCGCGCAGGGCGCGGTCCATCCGCGCGATTGCCATCTCGGGCGTCGGCGCGCGCGCCGTCACCTTGGTCAGCAGCGAATCGTAGAACCGGGTGATCACCGCGCCGGAATAGGCGGTGCCGCCGTCGAGCCGGATGCCCGGGCCGGTGGCCGAGCGGTAGGTCTGGATGCGGCCGTAATCGGGGATGAAGCTGTTCTGCGGATCCTCGGTGGTGACCCGGCATTGCAGCGCATGGCCGTCGAGCTTCACGTCATACTGGCTGGCGCAGCCCGTGGCCTCGACGATCGAGCGGCCTTCGGCGATCATGATCTGCGCGCGCACGATGTCGATGCCGGTGACTTCTTCGGTCACCGTGTGCTCGACCTGCACGCGGGGGTTCACCTCGATGAAGTAGAATTCGCCCGAATCCATGTCCATCAGGAATTCGACCGTGCCGGCGCATTCGTAGTTCACGTGCTGGCAGATCTTCTTGCCAAGATTGCACAGCTGTTCGCGCTGGGTGTGCGACAGGTAGGGGGCGGGGGCACGTTCGACGACCTTCTGGTTGCGGCGCTGCACCGAGCAGTCGCGCTCCCACAGGTGGTAGATCTGGCCATGCTGGTCGCCGAGGATCTGCACCTCGACATGGCGGGCGCGCAGGATCATCTTTTCGAGATAACCCTCGCCATTGCCGAAGGCGGCCTCGGCCTCGCGGCGGCCCTCGCGCACCTTCTCCTCCAGCTCGCTCTCATCCATGATCGGCCGCATGCCGCGGCCGCCGCCACCCCAGCTCGCCTTGAGCATGAGCGGGTAGCCGACCTCGGCGGCCTCCTTGCGGATCGCGTCTATGTCCTCGCCCAGCACTTCGGTGGCCGGGATCACCGGCACCTCGGCCTCGATGGCGACGCGGCGCGCGCTGGCCTTGTCGCCGAGCTTGCGCATCGTCTCGGCCTTGGGGCCGATGAAGGCGATGCCCTCGGCTTCGCAGGCATCGACGAATTCGGGGTTCTCGGAAAGCAGGCCATAGCCCGGATGGATCGCGTCGGCGCCCGACATCTTGGCGACGCGGATGATTTCGGGGATCGAAAGATAGGCCTGCACCGGCCCCAGCCCCTCGCCGATGCGGTACGCTTCGTCCGCCTTGAAGCGATGCAGGCCGAGCTTGTCCTCCTCGGCATAGACCGCGACGGTCTTCTTGCCCATTTCGTTCGCCGCGCGCATCACGCGGATCGCGATCTCGCCTCGATTGGCGATGAGGATCTTTTCGAACTCGGCCATGTCCACCCTTTCCGTTTGGTCAGGGCGCAGTCTAGGGTTTTCTGCAGTGCAGTATAGCCCCGACATGATGTGTCCGAACGCACCCGCCATGCTACTGATAGCGCTAACGGCGGGTCGGGCCCGCCTTGCCAGGCGCTCGGCTTCTCGGGCCGGGTGAGGAGGGTAACAGCCATTCAGCCTGGGCGTGTCGGCGCCGTTTCATGGCAAAGCCCTGCCGCGAAACGAGATTCGCATGGGCGCGGCGGCGGTTTGCCGGGACCGGGCGCGCCGGTCAGCTGGCCCCGTCAACTGGCCTTGCCGATCTGGACGGGCTCTTGCGGGGGGGCGGTGGCATCGGCGCCGGCCGTCTCCTCGCCCGCGATCGCCACCTGGTTGCGGCCGCGCGCCTTGGCGTCATAGAGCGCGTCATCGGCCGCCTTCATGAGCTGCTGCGGCATGGCGCCGTCATCGGGATGCATGGCAAGCCCGATCGAAACGGTGACGCGGGGCAGGGTCTTTTCGCCATAACGCACGCTGATGTGTTCGACCGCGTGGCGCAGCGCCTCGGCGCGCAGTGCCGCCGCCTCCGGGCCCAGGTCGGGCAGCAGCAGCATGAACTCCTCGCCGCCCATGCGGCAGGCGGTCTCGTCGCCGTCGCAGGCCTGTTCGAGCACCTTGCCCACCGCCCGCAGCACCATGTCGCCCGCGTCATGGCCATGCGTGTCGTTGAAGCGCTTGAAGTGATCTACGTCGATCGAAAGAATCGACAGGGGCCGGTCCTCGCGCCCGGACCGTTCAAGAAGACGGCGCAGCGTGTCGGTCAGGTGGCGGCGGTTGTAGAGCCCGGTCAGCGGATCGCGAATCGAACGGTCATGCAGCTGGTCGCGCATCTGCACGTTGGCGATGGCGAGGCTGATCTGTTCGGCGCACATCTGCGCGAGTTTCTGGCTGGCGCGGAAGTCCTCGACGCCAAGCCCCGGCCTGGCCTTGAGATGCAGCAGCCCCACCGTTTCGCCATGCGCGAGCACCGGAAAGCAGAAGGAGGGCCGGTCGTCCTGCGCCTCTGAATGGCCACAGGGGAAATCCACCTCGGAGGCGCCGAAGCTGTAGGTGCGCCCCCGGCGCAGGCCCCAGCAATCCTCGGCCCGGATGTGGTCGCAGTGATGCCCGCCATTCCAGCTTGCCGCGCCCATCAGCACGTCGCGTGAATTGGAGTAGACATAGACGCTTCCCTCGCAGTCGGGGAGGATGTGGCTCATGAAACGGCCGACCATCTCGAACAGCTCGCCCAGCGAGCGCGAGGATTGCAGCCATTCGTTCAACTCTCCCAGAAGCCGCACCTCGCGTGCAAGCCGCATCTGGTCGTCCATCATCTCGCGTTCCTTGAGCGCGCGCTGGCGCAGCATGCGGACCTGCGTGCGTCCGGCGTGGCGGATCACCACGCTGGTCAACAACAGCAGCAGCAGCGAGATGCTCGACAGCGCGAGAAAGATGTTGCGCAGCCGCTCGGTGAAGATGTGTCCCATTTCGGTGATGTCGGTATAGAACTCGATCGCGCCGACGAAGCGGCCATCATGCATCACCGGGGTATAGATCTCGGCCACGCAGAGCGTTTCGCCGGGCAGGTGGTGGTCATGTTCGGTGTGCAGGTGGCTGTCGACCTCCTCCATCGGCTTCATCTCGGCCTTGTAGTATTTCCGGCCGCGCGCCACGACGTCCTGAAAATAGGGTTTCTCGTTGACCGTGCCGACGTCCGAGGGGCGCGAGGACCAGAAGACGCGGCCATCGGCGGTGAACAGCTTGAAGCGGTAGATGTCCGACAAGGTCGTCACCTCGTCGAGCCATTCGGCGTCGGCGGCGGTGAGCTGGCCGCGTTCGAAGGTGAGGCTGCCGCCTTCGAGCGCGTACAGCACCCGTGTCCGCCAGTTCTCGGCTTCGTGGCTGATATCCTCGCGCATCATGCGATCGACCAGCGGTGTCGGCAGGTAGACCACCGACAGCCACGCGCTCGCCGTGGCCAGCCCGAGAAAGAGCACGAGCAGCATGTTGAGCCGCGGACGTCGGAAAAGGCGGGCATCGGTCATGAAATCCGTCCTGTGATTGCCGCGCCAGAATGGCCGCGCAGCCCTGCGGAGCGGTTAACGCGGGGGGCGCCACGGCGCTGCGCGGTGGCACAAACTGCCGAAGGTCCAAGGCAAAGACCCGGTTTGCGCCGCATTTCGAACATACAGGGAACGCTGCTTTTCTTCGCAGGGCAGGAGCGCTAGATTGGCGCCATGAGCAGCTTTTCCGATGACGAGGCCTTCGAGGCCGCCGCGCAACCCCTGTCACGCCGCGCCATGGCGCAGCCCGGCGGGGGCGCCCCCTATCTCGACGGGCTGAACCCGGCGCAGCGGCTCGCGGTCGAGACGATGGACGGCCCGGTGCTGATGCTGGCGGGCGCGGGCACCGGCAAGACCCGCGCGCTGACCGCGCGCATCGTGCACCTGATGCGCACGGGACGCGCGCGGCCCAACGAGATCCTCGCCGTGACCTTCACCAACAAGGCCGCGCGCGAGATGAAGGAGCGCATCGGCAAGATGCTCGGCGAAACGGTCGAGGGCCTGCCATGGCTCGGGACCTTTCACGCGATCTGCGTCAAGCTCTTGCGCCGCCATGCCGAGCTGGTGGGGCTGAAATCGAACTTCACGATTCTCGACACCGACGACCAGATCCGGCTTTTGAAGCAGCTGGTCGCCGCAGAGAACATCGACGACAAGCGCTGGCCCGCGCGGATGCTGGCGGGGATCATCGACGATTGGAAGAACCGCGCGCTGACGCCCGAGAACGTGCCCTCCGCCGACGCCTCGGCCTATGACGGTAAGGGCGCGAAGCTCTATGCCGCCTACCAGGCGCGGCTCAAGGAGCTGAACGCGGTCGATTTCGGCGACCTGCTGTTGCACATGGTCACGATCTTCCAAAGCCGCGAGGACGTGCTCGACCAGTATCGTCGCTGGTTCAAATACATCCTCGTGGACGAGTATCAGGACACCAACGCGGCGCAATATCTGTGGCTCAGGCTGCTGGCGGGCGGGCACAAGAACATCTGCTGCGTCGGTGATGACGACCAGTCGATCTATGGCTGGCGCGGCGCCGAGGTCGGCAACATCCTGCGCTTCGAAAAGGACTTCCCGGGCGCGGAGGTGATCCGGCTGGAGCAGAACTACCGCTCGACGCCGCATATCCTCGGCGCGGCCTCTGGCCTCATCACCGCCAACAAGGGACGCCTGGGCAAGACGCTCTGGACCGAGGCCGAGGAGGGCGAGAAGCTCCGCCTGATCGGCCATTGGGACGGCGACGAAGAGGCGCGCTGGGTCGGCGAGGAGATCGAGGCGGCGCAGCGCGGCACCCGCGGCATGGCGCCCATCGGGCTCGATTCCATGGCGATCCTGGTGCGCGCGTCGCACCAGATGCGCGCCTTCGAGGACCGGTTCCTGACCATCGGGCTGCCTTACCGCGTGATCGGCGGCCCGCGCTTTTACGAGCGTTTGGAGATCCGCGACGCGATGGCCTATTTCCGTCTCGCGGTGTCTCTCGACGACGACCTCGCCTTCGAGCGCATCGTCAACACGCCAAAGCGGGGCCTTGGCAACAAGGCGGTGCAGACGATCCAGATGACGGCCCGGTCGAACGGCGTCAGCCTCGTCGAGGGCGCGCGCATCGTGGTGCAGTCGAAGCTTCTGGGCGGCAAGGGGCTCAAGGAGCTGACCATCCTCGTCGATGCGCTCGACCGCTGGCACGGGCAGGTGGTGAACGAGAGCGACACCCATGTCGAGCTGGCCGAGATGATCCTCGACGAGAGTGGCTATACCGGCATGTGGCAGAACGACAAGACGCCCGAGGCGCCGGGTCGGCTCGAAAACCTCAAGGAGCTGGTCAAGGCGCTCGAAGGTTTCGACAGCCTGCAGGGCTTTCTCGAACATGTCGCGCTGATCATGGATCACGCGCAGGACGATGCGGGCGAAAAGGTGTCGATCATGACGTTGCACGGCGCCAAGGGGCTCGAGTTCCCGATGGTGTTCCTGCCGGGCTGGGAGGACGGGCTGTTCCCGTCGCAACGCTCGATGGACGAAAGCGGGCTGCGCGGATTGGAGGAGGAGCGGCGGCTGGCCTATGTCGGCATCACCCGCGCCGAACAGGTCTGCACGATCTCCTTTGCCGCCAACCGCCGCGTCTATGGCCAGTGGCAAAGCCAGCTGCCGTCGCGCTTCATCGACGAATTGCCCGAGACCCATGTCGAGGTGCTGACCCCGCCGGGGCTTTATGGCGGCAGCTATGGTGCCGCGGGCATGTCGTCGCAGGCCTCGCCGGCGATCAACGCGGCGCAGGGATCGCGCCTGCACGACAACGCGGCCAAGGCCGATGTCTACAACTCCCCCGGCTGGAAACGGCTGCAGGCGCGCGGCCAGCAGCGGCAGATGCGCCAGCCCGCCGAGACCCGCAACATCACCATCGACATGACGGCGGTGTCCTCCTTCACCGCTGGAGACCGGGTGTTTCACCAGAAATTCGGCTATGGCGAGGTGACGGGGGTAGAGGGTGACAAGCTCGACATTGCCTTCGACAAGGCCGGGCAGAAGAAGGTGGTGGCGCGTTTCGTCGTCGCCTCGGACCAGGCCGACGACGTGCCGTTCTGAGATTGCGGGGGCGGGGGGCTGCCGCTAAGGCAGGCGCATGGATGCCGGTTTCCTTTCCGCCTTTGCTGCCGGGCTCGCGCTCGGGCTGTCGCTGATCCTCGCGATCGGGGCGCAGAACGCCTTCGTCCTGCGGCAGGGGCTGCGCGGCGATCACGTGTTCGCCGTCGTGATGACCTGCGCGCTGTCGGACGCGGTGCTGATCACGGCGGGCGTGTCGGGCTTTGCCGCGCTGGCCGAGGCCGCGCCATGGATCGCGCCGCTGCTGCGCTGGGGTGGGGCGGCGTTCCTGATCGTGTATGGCGCGCGGGCCGCCTTGGCCGCATGGCGCGGCGGCGAAGCATTGCGCGCGGCCGATGACGGCGCGGCGGGGCTACGCCGGGCGGTGCTGACCTGCCTCGCGCTGACATGGCTCAACCCGCATGTCTATCTCGACACTCTGGTGCTTTTGGGCTCGATCGCCTCGCGCTTCGAGGGGCAGATCTGGGCCTTTGGCAGCGGCGCGGTCGTGGCATCGTTCCTGTTCTTCTTCGCGCTGGGCTTTGGTGCGCGGCTGTTGCGCCCGGTCTTTGCCCGGCCTGCCGCGTGGCGCGTGCTCGACGCCATCATCGCGCTGGTGATGTGGAGCATCGCCGCCGGGCTGGTCTGGGGCGGCTGAGGGCCACTTCGTTCCGCAAATACGCATGACCCGGCATCGGCCCGCGCCAAGGCCCGGGCTTGCATCCCGACCGGCTTTGGCTTCATGTGGCGCGAGGAGAATTGCATGACGACAGCATCCATTTCGCGCACCGAAAGCTCGCCCGTCGCCGGGATCGGCTGGATGCTGGCGGCCGGGTTGTGCTTTGTCGGCATGACGGTGCTGATCAAGTCGGTGGGCTCGGCCTTGCCCGCGGCGCAGACGGCGCTGCTGCGCTTCGCGCTCGGGCTGCCCTTCCTGCTGCCGATGCTGCCGGCGCTGCGCCGGGCGCGGATCACGCCCCGGCTCTGGCGGCTTCTGGGCCTGCGGGCGGTGCTGCACAGCTGCGGCGTGGGGCTTTGGTTCTTTGCCATCGCGCGTATTCCCTTGGGCGAGGTGACGGCGATCAATTACCTCAACCCGATCTGGGTGACGTTGGGGGCGGCGCTCCTGATGGGCGAACGCCTGCCGCCGCGCCGCGTCATGGCGGTGGCGGCGGCCTTTGTCGGGGCCTTCGTGGTGCTGCGGCCGGGATTTCGCGAGATCGATCCGGGCCACATCGCGATGATGGGCACGGCGATGCTGATCGCCTCGGGCTATCTCGTGGTGAAACGGCTGTCCGAGGAGCTGCCCGCGGAGGCGATCGTGGCGATGCTGTCGCTGATGGTGCCGCTGGGGCTGTTGCCCTTTGCGCTGCCGGTCTGGCAGGCGCCGGGGGCCGGGGCGCTGGCCTATCTTTTCGGCGCGGCGGGGCTCGGCACCATGGGGCATTACGCGATGACGCGCGCCTTTGCCGTGGCGCCGCTCACGGTCACGCAGCCGGTGACGTTCTTGCAGCTGGTCTGGGCGGTGGCGATCGGCGCGGTGCTGTTCGGCGAACCGGTGGACCCGTTCACCATCCTGGGCGGCGCGATCATCATGGGCGCGGTGCTGTTCATCACCTGGCGCGAGGCACGGGCGCGACGGGCGGCCACCGCCGCCGCGCCCGATGCCATGCCGGTCAGTCGGTCGGAAGTTCGCCCAGCCGTTCGAGGATCGAACCGGGGCTGACCTGACCGATGACGCGGCCGTTCTCGGTCACGTCGAGCGGGGCGGGCGTGGCGTGGATCAGCGCCATCACCTCGAGGATCGGCGTCGTCGCCTCGACCTGACCCTCGGCGGCGAGCGTCGCATCCGGGTCCATCACGTCGCGGGCGCAGAGCACGCCGAGCGGGTTCATGTGGGCGACGAAGTCGCGCACGTAGCCGTTCGCCGGGTTGGTGAAGATCTCGCGCGGGGTGCCCGACTGGACGATCCGCCCGCCCTCCATGATGGCGATGCGGTTGCCGAGCTTGAACGCTTCGTCGAGATCGTGGCTGACGAAGATGATGGTGCGCTTCTTGCGCGCCTGAAGGTCGAGAAGCTCGTCCTGCAGCCGGGCGCGGATCAGCGGGTCGAGCGCCGAGAAGGGTTCGTCCATCAGAAGGATCGGCGCGTCGGTGGCAAAGGCGCGGGCAAGGCCCACGCGCTGCTGCATGCCGCCCGACAATTCGCCCACCAGCGCGTCGGCGCGGTCGCCCAAGCCCACCATCTCCAGCTCGGTCTCGACCCGGTCGCGGCGCTCGGCCCGGCTCATGCCGCCCAGCTCCAGCCCGAGGCCGACATTGTCGCGTACCGTGCGCCACGGCAGCAGGCCGAACTGCTGGAACACCATGGCGACGTGATGCAGCCGGATCTCGCGCAGAGTCTTCTTGTTGGCCTGCGTGACAGAGGCCATCTCGCCGTTCATGCGCACGCGCACGTCGCCGCGCACCACCGGGTTGAGCCCGTTGACGGCGCGCAGAAGCGTCGACTTGCCCGAGCCCGACAGGCCCATGAGCACGAGGATCTCGCCCTCGGGGACGTCGAGCGTGCAGTCATGCACGCCGAGCACCTGGTCGGTCCGATCCGAGATCTCGGGGCGTTCGAGCCCCTCGTCCATCAGCGGCAGGGCGGTCTCGGGCTTGTCGCCGAAGACGATGTTGACGCCGTCGAACTCGACGGCGTTGCGGGGGGAGGTGTCGCTCATGAAATTACCCTCGCTTCACGCGCAGCGCGCGGTCGAGCATGATCGCGACCACGACGATGACGAAGCCGCTCTCGAAGCCGAGCGCGGTGTTGACCGAATTGAGCGCGCGCACCACCGGCACGCCGAGCCCGTCGGCGCCGACAAGGGCGGCGATCACCACCATCGACAGCGACAGCATGATGGTCTGGTTCAGGCCGGTCATGATCTGCGGAAAGGCCGAAGGCAGCTCGACCTTCCACAGCAACTGCCGCGGCGTCGCGCCAAAGGCCTGCGCGGCCTCGACGAGCGCGGTCGGCGTGTTGGAGATGCCGAGCTGCGTCAGGCGGATCGGCGCGGGCAGCACGAAGATCACCGTGGCGATCAGGCCCGGCACCATGCCGATGCCGAAGAAGACGATGGCCGGAATGAGATAGACGAAGGTCGGCAGCGTCTGCATCAGGTCGAGCACGGGGGCGACCCAGGCATAGAGCTTGGGCCGATGCGCCACGGCGATGCCGATCGGCACGCCGACGCCCATGCAGACCACGCAGGCCGACAGCACCAGCGTCAGGCTTTCGGTCGTTTCCTCCCAGTAGCCCTGGTTGAGCACGAAGAGAAAGCCCAGCGCCACGAGCAGCGCGGGCTGCCAGCGCCGTTGCAGCGCGTAGGTGAGACCCACGAACACGGCGATGACCAGAAGTTCGGGCGGCGTCTGCAACAGCCACAAAATGCCGTCGATCATGCCTTCGAGCAGCCATGACAGCGTGTCGAACACGATGGCGAGGTTGGTTTCCAACCAGTCGAAGGCATCGGCGGCCCATTTGCCCACGGGCAGCTTGGGGATGGTCATCTCCATGGGGCGGCGCCTTGGTTCGGTCGGGTCATCGGGGTCTCCGTATCGGGGAATGCGGCGGGGCGCGCCGCGGGTCGAATGGGCGGGGGCCGCGCAGACCGGAAGGCGCGCGACCGAAATCCGTGTCCCGGCCCGATCGGGCCGGGAGAAGGGCGCGCGCGGCGGTGTCGCGGCGCGTCGCCGGTACGGGCGATCAGCCCTCGATCAGGCTCGTGACGGCGGGCAGGGCCTCGGAGCCGTCAAGCGTGGTCACGCCGTCGAGCCAGGGCTCGACCGCCCCGGGGTTGGCGGCGAGCCAGGCCTGCGCGGCGTCGCGCGGGTCCATCCCGTCATTGAGGATCGAGCCCATGATCTCGTTTTCCATCTCGAGCGAGAATTCGAGGTTCTGCAGCAGCGCCCCGAGATTGGGGCATTCTTCCACGAGCCCCTTGCGGGTCACGGTATAGACCTCGGCGCCGCCCAGGTTCGGGCCGAACCAGTCATCGCCGCCGGTCAGGTAGGTCATGTCGTAATTGGCGTTCATCGGGTGGGGTTCCCAGCCGAGGAAGATCACCGGCTCGTCACGCTTGCTCGCGCGGTCGACCTGCGCCAGCATGCCCTGCTCGGAGCTTTCCTTGACCTCGAAATCCGACAGGCCGAAGGCGTCGGTCTCGATCATTTCGAGGATCAGCTGGTTGCCGTCATTGCCCGGCTCGATGCCGTAGATGGTGCTGTCGAGCGCGTCGGCATGCGCGGCGATGTCGGCGTAATCGGCGATGCCCAGTGCCGCGCCCGCGGCGTTGGTGGCCAGCGTGTATTTGGCGCCGGTCAGGTTCTTGTGCACCGTCTCGATGCTGCCATCCTCGGCATAGGGGGCGATTTCGGACGACTGCGTGGGCATCCAGTTGCCCAAGAACACGTCGATGTCGCCATCCGACATCGAGGTGAAGGTCACCGGCACCGAGAGCACCTTGATCTCGGGCTCGTAGCCAAGGCCCTCGAGCACGATGGCGGTGGTGGCGGTGGTCGCGGTGATGTCGGTCCAGCCGACATCCGACAGCGTGACCTCGCCGCACTGCGCGGCGTCTTGGGCATGGGCGCCGGTGGCGGCCGCTACGAGCGCCAGCGCGCTGATCGTGGAGCGAAGCATCATGGAAATCGTCCTCTCTGTGGGTTCTGGTTCTTGATTGACGCGTCAATAAAAAGCCGATTAGGGTCGCCGTTGCAACCCGGTCGTTGGGCCGGGGCAGACCGGAGATTCTTCGATGCCCAAGCTCGGGATGGAACCTATACGGCGCGCCGCGCTGGTCAAAGCGACGATCGAGGAGATCGGCGCGCAGGGCTCGCTCGACGTGACGGTGGCGCAGATCGCGCGGCGCGCCGGCATGTCCTCGGCGCTGGCGCATCACTATTTCGGCAACAAGGAGAGGATCTTCCTCGCCGCGATGCGCCATCTTCTGGCCGAATATTCGGGCGAGGTGCGCGACGCGCTGATCGCTGCGAAGGGCGACCCGCGCGCCCGGGTCGCGGCAATCCTGCGGGCCAATTTCGGCCCCTCGAATTTCCGGCCCGAAGTGATCGCCGCATGGCTGAATTTCTATGTCCTCGCCCGGACCTCCGCGCCCGCCGCGCGGTTGTTGCGAATCTATCACCGCCGCCTGCGCTCGAACCTCGCCCATGATCTGCGCGCGCTTCTGGGGCCGGGGGCGGGGGATGCCGCCGAACGTCTCGCGGCGCTGATCGACGGAATGTACCTCAAGCAGGGGCTCGCGGGCGGTCCCGCCGACGGCCCCGCCGCCACGCGCCAACTGCTTGCCGCGCTCGAACTGGAGCTGAAATGACCTCGACCCCGAACATTCTCATCGTCATGGCCGACCAGCTGAACGGGACGCTGTTTCCCGACGGGCCGGTCGACTGGCTGCACGCGCCCCATCTCAAGGCGCTGGCCGCGCGCTCGACCCGCTTTGCCAACGCCTATACCGGCAGCCCGCTCTGCGCGCCGGGCCGGGCGGCGTTCATGTCGGGCCAGCTGCCCTACCGCACCGGCGTCTACGACAACGCCGCCGAGTTTCCCTCTGACGTGCCGACCTTCGCGCATCACCTGCGCCGCGCCGGCTGGCAGACCTGCCTGTCGGGCAAGATGCATTTCGTCGGCCCCGACCAGCTGCACGGTTTCGAAGAGCGGCTCACGACCGACATCTACCCCGCCGATTTCGGCTGGACCCCCGACTGGCGCAAGCCCGATGAGCGGATCGACTGGTGGTATCACAACCTCGGCAGCGTCACCGGCGCGGGCGTGGCCGAGATCAGCAACCAGCTCGAATATGACGACGACGTCGCGCACCAGGCCAAGACCAAGCTTTATGACCTCGCGCGCGGTCACGACGCCCGGCCCTGGTGCCTGACGGTGAGCTTCACCCATCCGCACGACCCCTATGTGGCGCGCCGGAAATACTGGGATCTCTACAACGACTGCGATCATCTCGACCCCGAGAGCGATCCGATCCCCTACGAAGATCAGGACCCGCATTCGAAACGCCTGCTCGACGCCGCCGATGCCGCCAAGTTCGACATCACGCCCGAGATGATCCGCCGCGCGCGTCAGGGCTATTTCGCCAATATCAGCTATATCGACGATAAGCTGGGCGAGATCCTGCAGGTGCTTCAGGACACGCGGCAAGAAGCGATCGTGGTCTTCGTCTCGGACCATGGCGACATGCTCGGCGAGCGGGGGCTGTGGTTCAAGATGAGCTTCTTCGAGGGCTCCTCGCGGGTGCCTTTGATGATCGCCGCCCCCGGCATGGAGCCGGGCCTCGTCACCGCGCCGGTCTCGGCGATCGACGTGACACCGACGCTGTGCGATCTCGCCGGTGTCGACATGTCGGAGGTCATGCCCTGGACTGATGGCGAAAGCCTGAAGCCGCTGGGGCAGGGCGAGACTCGCACCAGCCCCGTGGCGATCGAATACGCCGCCGAAGGCTCGATCGCGCCGATGGTCTGCCTGCGCGAAGGCCGGTTCAAATACACGGCCTGCCCGGTCGATCCCGAGCAGCTTTTCGATCTCGAGGCCGACCCGTCCGAGCGCACCAATCTCGCCCAAGACCCCGCCCATGCCGATACGCTGGCGCATTTCCGCGCCATCGCGGCGGAGCGCTGGAACCTCGACCTGGCCGACGCGCAGGTCCGCGCGAGCCAGGCCCGGCGCTGGGTTGTCTACGAGGCGCTGCGGCAGGGCGGCTATTACCCGTGGGACTACCAGCCGCTGCGCGCCGCCTCGGAACGCTACATGCGCAATCACATGGATCTCAACATTCTCGAGGAGAGCCAGCGCTATCCGCGCGGAGAGTGAGGCCTCCCATTCACCATTCCGAAAGTACGCAATCATGACCTATGCCACGCAGCCCGAGGCCAGCCATTTCATCGACGGCGCGTATGTCGAGGATGACAGCGGCGCGGCCCTGCCGGTCATCTACCCGGCCACCGGCGAGACCATCGCCAACCTGCACGCTGCGACCCCGGCGCTCGTCGACCGGGCGATCGCGGCGGCGCAGCGCGCGCAGCCCGCATGGGCCGCGCTCACCGGCACCGAGCGCGGCCGCATCCTGCGCCGCGCCGCCGACATCATCCGCGCGCGCAACCGCGAGCTGTCGGAGCTGGAAACGAAGGACACCGGCAAGCCGCTGCAGGAAACGCTGGTGGCCGATGCGACGTCGGGTGCCGACGCGCTCGAATATTTCGGCGGCCTTGCCGCGACGCTTTCGGGCGAGCACATCCAGATGGGCGACGACTTCATCTACACCCGGCGCGAGCCGCTGGGCGTGACGGTCGGCATCGGGGCGTGGAACTACCCGACCCAGATCGCCTGCTGGAAGGCCGCCCCGGCGCTGGCCTGCGGCAACACCATGGTGTTCAAGCCCTCCGAGACGACGCCGCTCTCGGCGCTCAAGGTGGCCGAGATCCTGATCGAGGCGGGCGCGCCGCCGGGCGTGTTCAACGTGGTGCAGGGCTATGGCGAGGTCGGCGCCGGTCTGGTCGATGACGACCGCGTGGCGAAGGTGTCGCTCACCGGCTCCGTGCCGACGGGCCGCAAGGTCTATGCCAGCGCCGCGTCGGGCATGAAGGCGGTGACGATGGAGCTTGGCGGCAAGTCGCCCCTGGTGATCTTCGACGATGCCAGCCTCGAGGACGCGGTGTCGGCGGCGATCAACGCCAATTTCTATTCGACCGGGCAGATCTGTTCGAACGGCACCCGCGTCTTCGTGCAGGACGGCATCCGCGAGGCGTTTCTCGACCGGCTGGCCGAGCGTCTGAAGGGCGTGAAAATGGGCGACCCGCTCGACGAGGCCACCAATTTCGGCCCGATGGTCTCCGCGCGCCAGCGCGAGATCGTCGAGGGCTTCATCAGCCAGGGCGTGGCCGAAGGCGCGCGCCTCGTGACGGGCGGCGGTCGCCCCGAGGGGGAAGGCTACTGGATCGAGCCCACGGTCTTTGCCGATGTGCGCGACGACATGACCATCGCGCGCGAGGAGATCTTCGGCCCCGTGATGTCGGTGTTCGGCTTTTCGACCGAGGAAGAGGCGCTCGAGCGTGCCAACGCCACGGTCTATGGCCTCTCGGCCGGGGTGTTCACCCGCGATCTGGCGCGCGCGCATCGCTTCGTGGGCCGTCTGCAGGCCGGGTCGTGCTGGATCAACACCTACAACCTGACGCCCGTGGAGGCGCCGTTCGGCGGCATGAAGATGTCGGGCGTGGGCCGCGAGAACGGCCAGGTGGCGATCGAGCACTGGAGCCAGCTCAAGACCGTCTATGTCGCGATGGGCGAGGTCGAGGCGCCCTACTGAGCCCTGCGAGGGGCGATTGGAAACGACCGGGCGCGGCCATGAATGGCCGCGCCCCCATGAATGCGGGATGCGTGTGATGGAAGCGGACTACGTGATCGTCGGGGCCGGCAGCGCCGGTTGTACCATGGCCTACCGCCTGTCGGAGGCGGGCAAGAGCGTCATCGTGATCGAGCATGGCGGCTCGGATGCGGGGCCGTTCATCCAGATGCCCGGAGCGCTGAGCTACCCGATGAACATGTCGCGCTATGACTGGGGCTACAAGTCCGAGCCCGAGCCTCACTTGGGCGGCCGCCGTCTGGCGACGCCGCGCGGCAAGGTGATCGGCGGCTCGTCCTCGATCAACGGCATGGTCTATGTGCGCGGCCATGCGCGCGATTTCGACACATGGTCGGAAATGGGGGCGACCGGCTGGGATTACGCGGGCGTGCTGCCCTATTTCAAGCGGATGGAGAACTGGCACGACAGCGGCCATGGCGGCGATCCGGCCCGCCGGGGCCATGACGGCCCGCTCCATGTCACGCGCGGCCCGCGCGACAACCCGCTGACCCGCGCCTTCGTCGAGGCGGGCGGGCAGGCGGGCTACCAGCTCACCGACGACTACAATGGCGCGCAGCAGGAGGGCTTCGGCCCGATGGAGGCGACGATCTGGCAGGGCACCCGCTGGTCGGCGGCCAACGCCTATCTGCGCCCCGCGCTCAAGCGCGAGAACTGCACGCTGATCCGCGGTCTCGCCCACAAGGTCGTCATCGAGGACGGCCGCGCCACGGGGGTGGAGCTTTCGCGCGGGGGCCGGGCCGAGGTGATCCGCGCCCGGGCCGAGGTGATCATCGCCGCCTCCTCGATCAACTCGCCCAAGCTTCTGATGCTGTCTGGCATCGGCCCGGCGGCGCATCTGGCCGAGCATGGCATCGATGTGGTCGCCGATCGCGCGGGGGTGGGCCAGAACCTGCAGGACCATCTGGAGATGTACATCCAGATGGCCGCGACGCAGCCCGTCTCGCTCTATGCGCATTGGAATCTCTGGGGCAAGGGCAAGGCGGGCACGCAATGGATGCTGTCGCGCACCGGCCTCGGCGCGTCGAACCAGTTCGAGAGCGCGGGCTTCATCCGGTCGCGCGCGGGCGTCGAATATCCCGACATCCAGTATCACTTCCTGCCGATGGCGGTGCGCTATGACGGCAAGGCCCCGGCCGAGGGGCACGGATTCCAGGCGCATGTCGGGCCGATGCGCTCGGGCTCGCGCGGGCATGTGACGCTGGCCTCGAGAAACCCCGAGGACGCGCCGAAGATCCTGTTCAACTACATGTCGACCGAGCAGGACTGGGCCGATTTCCGCACCTGCATCCGGCTCACCCGCGAGATCTTCGGCCAACGCGCCTTTGCGCCCTATCGCGGCCACGAGATCCAGCCGGGCGATCACGCGCAGACCGACGAGGAGCTGAACGAAGCGATCCGCGAGCATGTCGAGAGCGCCTATCACCCCTGCGGCACCTGCAAGATGGGCGCCAAGGACGATCCTTCGGCGGTGGTCGATCCCGAATGCCGGGTGATCGGGGTCGAGGGGCTTCGGGTGGCGGACAGCTCGATCTTTCCGCGCATCACCAACGGCAATCTCAACGCGCCGTCGATCATGGTGGGGGAGAAGGCGTCCGACCATATCCTTGGCCGCAGGCTCGATCCGCTGGATGAAAAGCCGTGGATTCACCCCGCATGGCGTGTGGCGCAGCGTTGAAGATCGCGCCTAGCGCGCAAATCTTAACTTTAAGTTAACGAAACACTTGCCGGGGGCATCGAAAGCGCCGACATCCCCGGCATGGCCTGTTTCGCGATCCTTGCCCTGTTGGGTCTGTGCTCGACCGAGCCCGCGGCGGCAGCCGGTCCCTCCGGCATGGTCGCGGTGATCGATGGCGACACGCTCGACGTGGGCGGCGCGCGGGTGCGATTGCATGGCGTCGACGCGCCTGAGAACGCCCAGAGCTGCGGCACCGGGTCGGGCGCGGTCTGGGCCTGCGGTGACTGGGTCACGCAGGAGACTTCGCTGCGCTTCGCGGGCCGCGAGGCGGTCTGCGAGACCGTCGATATCGACCGCTATGACCGGATCGTCGCCCGTTGCGCCGTTGATGGCGCGGATATCGGCGCGGCGCTGGTTTCAAACGGGCTCGCGCTGGCCTATGTCGAATACTCCAGGGATTACGCCGAGACCGAGGCGGCCGCCCGCGCCGCCGGGCGCGGCATCTGGCGTGGCGAGGTCGAGGCCCCCCTGGGACTGGCGGCGCGCCAAGCGGGCCGGTCGCTCCACCTCCGAGGCCGCGCCCGAGCGCGTCGAGGCGGGCGGCTGCGCGATCAAGGGCAACGTGTCGGGGGGCGGCCGGATTTATCACATGCCGGGCGATCCGTTCTACGGGCGCACCAAGATCGACACCGGCGCGGGAGAGCGCTGGTTCTGCAGCGAGGCCGAGGCGCGCCGCGCCGGGTGGCGGCACGCCGGAAGCTAGGTCTCCGAACGCCTCTCCGCATCGCTTGAACGGGGGCGCTGCCTCGCTTTGCAAGGAGGGCGAGGCCAGCCTTGCCGTGGCGCATGTTGTTTCTGAAGAGACGCCCCTCCGCGTTCCTGCATCCGCGAGGCCGTGCGGGATGGCGTGCGCCCGCGTGGCGGTCTATCAAGCGGACTGCCGCAGATCGCGCGGCGCAGCCCGAGGACAAGATTGACATGGAAAAGCACCGCGGATTTCCCGGCCGGCTGCCCGGCACCGATTTCCAGTTCACCATTCGCCGCGCCGCCAAGGACGGTCCGACCAAGATCATCCGGCGCGAGCGGTTCCGCGACCGCCGCCCGCCCGACCGCCGCGCCGATGAAGGCTTCATGGCCGCGCTCTGGGCGCAGTTCGGCGAGGAGCCCTTCGTGCGCGGCAATCTCGATGCCGCGCGGCTGAGCTGGCTGTTCGGCCGCGAGGTGGTGCCTGCCGAGGACCCGTTCGATCCGCAGGATTACGACGCGCTCTTGCGCATCGACGTGGCGCAGGCGCGCCACGCCTTCCCGGATGTCTTCGGTGAAACCGGTTCCGAGGCGGATGAGGACGACGACGAGGATTGGTGATCGCCGACAGGCGCGGCGCGGGGCGTGGTACCCGGCATGACGCCCGGAGCAGGTGGCGACATGCCGCCTATGCTTGGTCGTGGGGCGAAGGGTACAACCGGGGCGAGGCCCGGCCTCCCTTGCGCCGCGCTGCGTGACATGGCACTGACATCTTCATCTGGGGCATAATCGTTCATTTTCGGAGACCAAGAATGGCATCCATGTTCAAACTCTTCGGCGCGCTCGGCGTTGCCGCGACCCTCGCTGCCTGCGGCGCGACCCCTGGTGAGCGTGCCGCGACCGGCGCTCTCGCCGGCGCTGCCGCCGCCGAAGTCACCGGTGAAGACGCCATCACCGGCGCGCTCGTCGGTGGTGCGATCGGTGGCATCGCGCCCTGCGTCGCCAACCCGAACGCCCGCGGCTGCTACTGAGCGGGCCGCACCCCGGCGCTGGCCGTGGGTGAATGACATTTCGGGCCGCCGGGGGAAATCCCGGCGGCCCTTTTCGTGACCCGGGAACGAAGCGTTGACCGGCGCGGGCCGAACCCGCCAATGGCTTGCGGATCGGGCGCTGCCGAATGTCAGGGCTGGCCGGCCCGCGCCGCCCTCATTCTGTGCGGCTGAACGGCATCGCCTGCGCGCCCGGCCGGTCGAAGGGGCGGTTGGCGTCGCGGATCTCCTGCTGGCGCAGCGGCAGCTTGTCGATCGCGTGAATCAGCTCGCGCCCGGTGAAAGGCGCGGGCTTGCGCTGCGCGATGCGCCCGTCCTTGCCGATCAGGATCACGGCGAAGCCGCGCGGACGCAGCGCCCGGCGGATCGGGCTGCGGGCGTCCGGATCGGTGTCGATGAGCACGATCACGTCGCGTGCCGTCAGCTCGTCGATCCGCTCTGCGAGAAAGGCGACCTGCCGTTCGAACTGCGGATCGCCGGGGCCGTCGGCAAACACCACGATCGGTCTCGCGCGGAATTCGAAATCCTCCAGTTCCGCCTCGCCCACGGGATAGGCCGCGCGCGGCTCCTCGACCCATCGGGACAGAAGATCCGGCGCCTCCTGCGCGGCGACGAGCGGGGCGGCCCAGAACAGGGCGATGAGCGCGGCGAGGGGGCGAAACCATGTCATGCCCTCAACATAGGCGCGAATGATGCCCGCGCGAAGGGTGCTGCGACATTCAGGCCGCGGCTTTGACGCCCCGTCGCGGTTTCGCTGTGATCCGGCGCGCCCGCGTCCCGAACGGGGCCGGGGCGTTCCGGTGTCCCGCCGCACGGGCCGGGCATCGAAAGGGCTCTTGCGGGAAGGGGCGCAACGCGACATCACGGGCGCCGACATTGCCCGCCCCAGGAGCCCCGCGAAATGATCCGCACCGCCACGCCAGACGACGCGCCCGCCCTGTCCGCCATCTGGAACGGGGTGATCCGCGAGACCAGCTCGATCTTCAACGCGACAGAGCGCAGCGAGGCCGAGATCGCCGAGATCACGCAATCGGGCGACCCCTTTTTCGTCTGGGACGAAGGCGGCGTGCAGGGCTTTGCCCGCTGGTTCCCGTTTCGCGGCACCGACGGCTACCGCCATACCGTGGAACACACGATCCTGCTCGCGCCGTCGCTGCATGGGCGCGGCGCGGGCCGGTTGATGATGGAGCGCCTGTTCGAGACGGCCCGCGCCGCCGACAAGCATGTCATGGTGGCCTGCGTCACGGCCGAGAACACCGCCGGCATCGCCTTTCACGAGCGGATGGGATTCGTGCGCACCGGCACCATGCCCGAGGTGGGGCGCAAGTTCGGCCGTTGGCTCGATCTTGCCATCCTGCAGAAACGACTCTGACAATGCCGCAACGCGGCGCTAAGGTGAGCCCATGTCGATCTGGACCCGCATAGCCGAGATCCTCTCCGCCCTCCGGCAGGGCGAGAGTCTCGCCTCGATCTTCGACCGGCTGCGCACGCCGCCCGAACGCTCGGTGGCCTTCGCCATCGCGGTGATCGCGCTGGGCGCCAAGATGGCCAAGGCCGACGGGCAGGTCACGCGCGGCGAGGTCGCGGCCTTCCGCGAGGTGTTCACCATCCCGCCCGAGGAAGAGGCCAATGCCGCGCGCGTCTTTAACATGGCGCGCACCGACGTGGCGGGGTTCGAGGATTACGCGGCCAAGATCGCCGACATGTTCGGCGACGAAAAGGGCCCCTTGTGCGACCTGATGGAAGGATTGTTCCACATCGCGCTGGCGGATGGCGACTATCACCCCGCCGAGAACGCCTTTTTGCAGCGCGTGGCCGAGATCTTCGAGATCGACCCGCGCAGCTTCGCGCGGCTGCGTGCGCGCTTCGTCCCCGAAGCCGAGGCTGATCCTTATGACGTGCTGGGCGTGGCGCCCGGTGACGATATGGGCGAGATCCGCGCCGCATGGCGCGCCATCGTGCGCGAGACCCATCCCGACCGGCTCGCCGCGCGCGGCCTGCCCGAAGAGGCGATGAAGATGGCCGAGAGCCGCCTGATCGACGCCAACCGCGCCTGGGAGCGGATTTCCCAAGGCCAAGGCACGGGTCCGGTCGTCACCGCCGCGCCGGATGGCGGGGCGGGCCGCGCCTGATGCGTCTGGCGACGTGGAACGTCGCCTGGTTCGACCGGCTGTTCGACGATGCGGGCCAGCCCCTGCACGTTGCGGGCGAGTCCGCTCGCTACGGCATCACCCGCGCGGCCCGGCTCGACGGCATCGCGCGGGTGATGCGCGCGCTCGACGCCGACGGGATCGTGGTGGTCGAGGCCCCCCGACACGGGTGGCCGGCGCGACGGGGTCCGGGCGTTGGAGCGCTTTGCCGCCGAAACCGGGCTCAGGGCGCGCGAGGCGATGATCGGCTATCCCAGCCACACCCAGCAGGAAATCGCCTTTCTCTTCGATCCCGACCGCATCTCGGCCCGCCACGATCCCCGCGACAGCGCCCGTGCGCCGCGTTTCGATCTGCATGCCGGGCAGGGCGAGACGCGGATCACGTGGTCGAAACCGCCGCTGGAGCTTGCCATCGAGACCGAGGGCGCCGTGCTGCGGCTGATCGGGGTGCATGCCAAGTCCAAGGCGCCGCACGGGGCCGACGACCCCGAGGAGATGCGCCGCATCGCGGTGGAGAACCGGCGCAAGCAGATCGCGCAATGCGGCTGGCTGCGGGGCCGGGTCGAGGATCACCTCGACGCGGGCGACAGCCTCGTGGTGATGGGGGATTTCAACGACGGCCCCGGTCTCGACGCGCAGGAACGGCTGTTCGGCCGCTCGGGCGTCGAGATCGTGCTGGGCGAGGAAGCGGCACCCGGACGGCGTCTTTACGATCCGCATGCCCGCCTCGCGCTGGCGCATCCGGTGGCGGCCCAGCCCGCCACCGCGCGCTTCGCCGTGCCGCCCGACTGGCGCATTCTCTCGGCGCTTCTCGACTACGCGATGGTTTCGCCCGACCTGTGCGCGCGTCATCCGCGCTGGCGGATCTGGCACCCGTTCGACGACCCGGACATCTACGCCGATGCCGATCTGCGCGCGGCGCTGCTCGTGGCGTCGGACCATTTCCCGGTCACGCTCGATCTCGACCTGGCTGGAAAGACGCGCGCCACCGCCTAGGTCTGGGGCATGAGACAGATCGCCCATGCCGCCATCGCCGCCGCGCTCATCGCCGGCCCCGCCACCGCCCAGCTGGAGACGGCCCCCGCCGAGGAGGAGGAGGGATTCAGCCTGATGCAGGAGGGGGCGGAACTGTTCTTCGAGGGCATCATGGGAGAAATGGAGCCCGCCATCGAGGATTTCCGCGGCTTTGCGCGGATGGCCGAGCCGCATCTGCGCGCGCTCTTGTCAGAAATGGGACCGGCGCTGATGCAGGTGCTCGACCGGATCGATGACATCGCCAATTACGAGGCGCCCGAGATCCTCGACAATGGTGACATCATCATCCGCCGCAAGCGCGAGGCCCCCGAATTCGTCCCCGATCCCGATGCGCCCGAATACGATATCTGAGCGCTTGTCTCCCCGGCGCCGCCGGGCGTAATCTTGACCCGAACGGCAGGAAAGGACGGCTATGGGGCAAGCAGCGCAGAGCGATCGTCGCGCCATTGTCTTCGATCTCGACGGCACCCTGATCGACAGCGCCCCCGGCATCGCCGCCGCCGTCAACCGGACCTTTGCCGCGCATGGGCTCGAACCGACGCCGCCCGACCTGATCGCCGGGCTGATCGGGCACGGGGCCTACCGGCTCGTGGCGGACCTGCTGGCGCGGCAGTTCATCCCCGCCGCCCCCGACGACATCGCCTTCCTGACCAAGGCCTATCTCGACAGCTATGCCGAGGCGCCGCTGGAGGGCACCACCGTCTATCCGCATGTCGCCGAGGATCTCGCGGCGCTGTCGGAGGCGGGCTGGCGGCTTGGTCTGTGCACCAACAAGCCGCAGGCGCTGGCGGTCTCGGTGCTCGAAGGGCTCGGGTTCGACCATCTGTTCGACGCGGTGCGCGGCGCCGACGCCGTCTGCGCGCGCAAGCCCGATCCGGGCCACCTGCACGCCGTGATCGCGGCGCTGGAGGTGGAGACGGCGATCTATGTCGGTGACACCGAGGTCGACGAGGCGACGGCGCAGGCGGCGGGTGTTGCGTTTCGCGGTGTCGGCTGGGCCGCGCCGGGACGGCTTTCGGCGCCCGAGACCGCACGGCTGTCGCGGCTGTCGGATCTCATGGCCTGCTAGGCGCGGAGCTAGTCGCGGATCCGTACTTCACCGGTGGCGTCGAGCGTCGAGACCAGAGACTTGAACCGCTGTTCGGCCACTTCGCCGAACAGCGACCGTGCCCGCGGATCGAGATCGAGCGTCAGCGTCCGGTCCACCGCGTTCCAGGCGAGGTTGCCCGGCACCGTCTCGGCCCCGAGCCACATCATCGCGCCCAGACGCATCGCCTTGCCCAGCACCATCGCCTCGCGCTGGTCCTCCTCGGAGACGAGCGTGAACATCTGCTTGTAGCGGGCGCCCTCGCGCTTGTTGGAATAGCGGTGCATCAGCGCCAGCCCGAGAAAGACCCGTTCCGAATGCTTGAGCCCGCCCAGATTGGCGCGGGTGGCGTTGTCGAAACAGACCTGCGGGCGGTAATCGGGATGGGCGCGCCAGCTGACATCGTGCAACAGGCAGGCGGCCTTGATGATCCGCTTGCGCTGCCAGTCGGCATGCGGGAACAGCGGACGGACGAAATCGAACAGGATCGGCCCGAAGCCGGGCATGCGCGCGTCCTTGGCCTCGGCAAAGCGGCAGGCTTCGATCAGGGGATCGCGGTCGCGCAGGGCGGGGGGCATCTGCTCGTAGAGCATGCCCTCGCGGATGCCGTAGGAGGAAATGGTGATGTCCTTGGGCTGGAACACCTGCACCAGCCGGTCGAGCACCCGGATCGCCAGCGGCACCAGCGCCATCCGGTCCGACGACACGCCCGCGCGGCCGCGCAGGGCCTCCGCGTCCTCGGCCTCGATGTATTTGCGGGTCTCGGCCACGGACTCGGTCGTCATGCGGTATTCGTGCAGCACGGTGAGCGGGTAGTCGCGCCGCGTCATGTCGCAGCGTGCGATCGCCCGCCACGAGCCACCGACGAGAAACAGCCGCATGCCGGTCTCGCCCTTCATCTCGGCGTGGATCTCGTCGATCGTGGTCTTGATGTATGCCTCGAGACCCGCATCGCCGCCCTTCACTTCCTTGAGCTTGAGCGGGCCGAGCGCCGAGGTCAGGCGACGGCCGACGCGGCCATCGTCGATATCGGCCAGTTCCATCGAGGAGCCGCCGATGTCGCAGACCATGCCATACGAGCCGGGCCAGCCCAGAAGCACGCCCTGCGCCGACAGCCGGGCTTCCTCGTCGCCCTCGATCACGTGGATCTCGATCCCGGTCTCGCGCAGCACCTCTTCGCAGAACTCGGGCCCGTCCTCGGCCTCGCGCACGGCTGCCGTGGCGACGGCGGTGAGCGGGGTGATGTTCATGCCTACGGCCAGCGTGGCAAACCGCTTGAGCGCCTTGAGCGCCCGCTCGCGCCCCTTGGGCGACAGGCGGCCGGTCTCGGACAGGCCCTCGCCCAGCGCGCACATGATCTTTTCGTTGTAGAAATAGGCCGGAGAGCGCGCCGCGCCGTCGAACACGACGAGCCGGACCGAGTTCGACCCCACATCAACCACGCCGACCCGGCTCAGCGCCCGGGTTTCGGGATCGTTGAAAAGCGGTCGCCCGAAAGGCCCCCAGTCGCCGCTCTGCGCGTCGCTGTGTTCGTTCATGAAGCCCCCATGATCCTGCCGCAGCATGTGGCCCGGCGTTTCACGGAGTCAACGCCCCGCATCGGGCGGGGTCTTAACGGCCTGCCCGGCGAGGGCAAAGGAAAAATGGCCACGACCCTGAAACCGCTACGAAAGGGTAGGGCGGCGTTCAATCATGGGCATGGGTGAGCTGTGGCACATCACCGGCCCCGGCGGTGCCGCGGCCCGACAGAGACGGGTTTTCCATGAAGAAGCGGTGACAGGAGAATGCCCGCCCGTCCTCGGGCCAGTCGGCGCGCGAGAACCGCCCATCCGGCCCCATCACCCAGCTTTGCGCCACGTCGGCGAGATTGGCAGCCATGATCTGGTCTGTGATCTGCGCCTTGACCGTGGGGTTGGTGATCTCGGCGAGGATCTCCACCCGGCGGTTGAGGTTGCGGCCCATCCAGTCGGCGGACGAAATGAACACCCGCGCCTTCTTGGAGGGCAGGCCGCGCCCGGCGCCGAAACAGACGATGCGGCTGTGTTCGAGAAAGCGCCCGACGATGGATTTCACGCGGATGTTCTCTGACAGCCCGGCGATGCCGGGGCGCAGCCCGCAGATGCCGCGGATCACCAGCGAGATCTTCACGCCCGCGCGGCTCGCGTCATAGAGCGCGTCGATCACCTCGGCCTCGACGAGGCTGTTGAGCTTGGCCCAGATTTCGGCCGGGCGGCCGGCGCGGGCGTGTTCGGCCTCGGCGGCGATCATCTCCAGAAGCCGGGGCTTCAGCGTCAGCGGCGAGATGGCGAGGTTTTCCAGCTCGCGCGGCTCGGCCGAGCCGCCGATATAGTTGAACACCTTGGTCGCATCGCGCCCCAGCCCGGCATCGCAGGTGAAAAAGCTCAGATCGGTATAGATCCGCGCGGTGATCGGGTGGTAGTTGCCGGTGCCGAAATGGGTATAGGTCACGAGGCTGTCGCCCTCGCGCCGCACCACGGTCGAGACCTTGGCATGGGTCTTGTACTGGGTGAAGCCGTAGACGACATGCGCGCCCGCACGCTCCAGCCGGCGGCTTTGCCGGATATTGGCGGCCTCGTCGAAGCGGGCCTTGAGCTCGACCAGCGCGGTGACGGATTTGCCGTCCTCGGCGGCCTCGCACAGCGCCTCGACGATGGGCGAGTTGCGCGAGGTACGATAGAGCGTCTGTTTGATCGCCACCACGTCGGGGTCGGTCGCCGCCTGCTGCAGGAAGCGGTTGACCATGTCGAAGGTCTCGTAGGGGTGGTGCAGCAGCATGTCCTTCTGCCGGATCGCGGCGAACATGTCGCCGTCATGATCCTGCACCCGCTCGGGCACGCGCGGGGTGAAGGGCGGCCAGAGCAGGTCGGGGCGGGCATCCGTCACCAGCTCCTTGAGATTGCCGATGCCGATCAGCCCCTCCACCTCGACCACCTCGGCGTCGCGGATGTGCAGCTCCTCCATGATCGTGGATTTGAGCGCGGCCGGCGCGCCGGCCGAGAGCTTCATGCGCACCACCTCGCCGCGGCGGCGGCGCTTGAGCGCGACCTCGAATTCGCGCACCAGATCCTCGGCCTCCTCCTCGACCTCCAGATCGCTGTCGCGCAGCACCCGGAAGGTGCAGTGCCCCTTCATCCGGTAACCGGGAAACAGCTGGTCGAGATTGAGCAGCAACAGCTCTTCGAGCGGCAGGAAACGCTGGCCTTCCTCGGACGGCAGCTGCACGAAGCGGTCGATCTGGGCGGGCACCGGCAACAGCGCGCGCAGCGGTTTCTTGTCGGAGGCGCGTTCGAGCGAAAGCGCCAGCGCCAGGCCTTCGTTGGGGATGAAGGGGAACGGGTGCGCGGGGTCGATCGCCAGCGGCGAGAGCACGGGAAAGACCCGGTTGAGAAAGGCGTCCGACAGGAAGGCGAGATCCTTCTTGGTGACGTCGTCGCGGCCCAGGATGGAGATGCCCTGTGCGGCCATCTCGTCGCAGAGCGCGGCGAAGGTTTCCTGCTGGCGCGCCATCAGCGCGCGGGCTTCGCGGTCGATCTGGCGCAGCTGTTCGGCCGGGGTCAGACCGTCGGCGGCGGGGGTGGTGTTGCCCGCCTGCGCCAGCTCGCGCAGGCCCGCCACGCGCACCGTGTAGAATTCATCGAGATTGGTGGCCGAGATCGACAGGAAGCGCAGCCGCTCCAGGAGCGGCACGCGGCTGTTCTCGGCCTCTTCGAGCACCCGGAAATTGAAGCCGAGCCAGCTCAGCTCCCGGTTGACGAAGCGTGCGGGCCCGGTGAGGTCGGCATCGAGCGTGGTGGGCTCGGGAAAGCCCGCGGCAAGGAAATCGGCCTGTGTCATGGGAGCTGTCTGGCGCATCTTTGCAACGTTCAGGTGACGGGTCGCCCCACTATCGCGCCCGCCCGCCCTGATTGTCCAGCAAGCAGGCGCACCACCGGTTCACCTGTGCGCGCCAAGCGCCTGCCGCGCCAGCGCGCGGTTCACCGGCCGGGCCTCGGCCAGCGCCATCCGGTCGAGCCGTTCGACCACGGCGGCGGCGCTCGCAAAGCTGCGTTCGATCCGCGCGGCGAGATAGGGGATCACGCCGGCGGCGGGCACCAGCTGCCGGTCGGCGAAATGCTTGGCCAGCACCGCGCCCAAAAGCCGGTCGTCGGGGTCGTCGATCCGCGCCACCGCCGTCGCCTGCAGCCGCGAGGCGAGATCGGGCAGCGCGATGTCGAGCCGCGCGGGCGGGAGGTCGGCGGTCATCAACAGCCGCCCGCCCGAGGCCGCGAGCCGGTTGTGCAGGTGAAACAGCGTCACTTCGGCCTCGCGCGGCAGCCGGTCGATATCCTCGACCACGATGGCGGCGCCGGGGGCGGGGGGCGGCAGGCTGGGGCCGAGATCCTGCGCGCGCAGGATCATCGCTTCGCTCGTGACCTGCCAGAGGCGGGCGAGATGGCTCTTGCCCGAGCCGGGCGGGCCGATCAGCGCCAGCTTGCCTTCGGGCCAGCCCATCGCCGTGACCATGCCATGCGCGGCGCGGTTGGCGTCCGACAGGATGAAATCATCGGGCCCCAGCGCCACCGCCAGCGGCAGATCGAGGCTCAGTTGCCACGCCATGCGGGCTCCGGCGGGGGCGTCTCGGCGGGGGCTCCGGCGGGCGGCGAAACCGGTGGCGGCATCGCCGCTGCGCTGCCGCGATACAGCGCGCTGCCCTGATAGCGCGCGATGGCGAAGCGGGCAAAGACCCCGAGGCTCGCGGCAAAGGGCACCGCCACCAGCATGCCGACAAAGCCGAACAGCGTGCCGAACACCGCCAGCGCGAACAACAGCCAGACCGGGTGCAGCCCGACCGATCCGCCGACAAGTCGCGGCGTCAGGATGTTGCCCTCGATCATCTGGCCGGTGACGAAGATCCCCGCCACCGCGCCGATCCAGACCCAGTCGCCCCAGAACTGGAACAGCGCCAGCCCGATCGCCAGAACCCCGCCGACCAGCGCGCCGACGTAGGGGATGAAGGTGACGAGCCCCGCGATCGCCCCGACCACGAGCCCGAAATTCAGCCCCACCAGCGCCAGCGCCACCGCGTAATACGTGCCGAGGATCAGGCAGACGAGACCCTGGCCCCGCACGAAGGAGGCCAGCGTCCGGTCGACCTCGCGCGCGAGGCTTCGGATCGTCGGCGCGTGCTCGCGCGGCAAAAGCTCGTCGATCCGCGCCACCATGCGGTCCCAATCCACCAGCAGGTAGACCGCGACCACCGGCACCACCACGAACAGCACCAGCAGGTTGATCACCCCCATCGCCGAGGTCAGCACGCTGTTGAGGATCTCGCCGCCGCGCGCCTGCACGCCCGCACCGATCGCGTCGAGCTGGCCGCGGATGGTGGAGCTTTCGTCCATCAGATCGGGGAAGCGCGCGGCCAGCCCGTCGCGCAGCCCCGAGAACAGCTCGGGCGCGGTCTGCACTAGCTGGCTGGTCTGCCGGATCAGCGTCGGGATCAGCAACAGCACCGCCGCCACGAAAACGAGCACCACCCCCAGCGCGATCACCGCCACCGACCATGTCCGGCTCAGCCCGAGCCGCTCCAGCCGGTCGGCCACGGGGTCGAGCAGATAGGCCAGCGCCCCGCCCAGCAGAAAAGGCAGGATCACGTCACCCAGGAGCCACAGCAGCACGAAGGTCAGGGCGGCGATGGCGGCCCAGATGCGCGCCTGCTGCTGGATCGGAAGTGCCACGGAATTCGCTCCTTGCGCGGGTCTCCCACCTATGTCGCCGTCGGGACGCGGGCGTGCAAGCCCCTTGGCCTCGGCAGGGGCGGGGGCGGGACGGCGCTTGTCAGGTGCGCGGCTCTCGCCTACAGGGGAATTCGTCCGCTCCCCGGCTGACCCGGCTCTCTGACATAGGATTCCTCGATGCGCCTGACCCGCTATTTCCTGCCCGTGCTCAAGGAAACGCCCGCCGAGGCGCAGATCGTCAGCCACCGCTACATGCTGCGCGCCGGCCTGATCAAGCAGGCGGCGGTCGGGATCTATTCGTGGCTGCCGCTGGGTCTCAAGGTGCTGCGCAACATCGAACGCATCGTCGACGAGGAGCAGCAGAAGGCCGGGCACATCCCGCTTTTGATGCCGACGCTGCAATCGGCCGACCTGTGGCGCGAGAGCGGGCGATACGAGGCGTATGGCGAGGAGATGCTGCGGATCAAGGACCGGCACGGGCGCGACCTGCTCTATGGTCCCACCAACGAGGAGATGATCACCGACATCTTCCGCAGCTTCGTGTCGAGCTATCGCGACCTGCCCAAGACGCTCTACCACATCCAGTGGAAGTTCCGCGACGAGATGCGCCCGCGCTTCGGCGTGATGCGCGGCCGCGAATTCCTGATGAAGGACGGCTACAATTTCGACGTCGACCGTGACGCCGCGCTGGAGGCCTATGACCGCCACATGGTGAGCTATCTGCGCACCTTCGAGCGGATGGGGCTCAAGGCGATTCCGATGCGCGCGGATTCCGGGCCCATCGGCGGTGAGAACACGCATGAGTTCCTCGTGCTGGCCGAGACCGGCGAGAGCGAGGTGTTTTACGACAGCGAGATCCTCGATCTCGAACTGTCGGACCGGATGGTGAATTACGAGGATCCCGACCAGCTCAAGGAGATCGTCTCGGAATGGACCACGCCCTATGCGCGGACCGACGAGACGCATGATCCGGCGCTGTTCGACAAGGTGCCCGAAGAGCGCCGCCGCTCCTCGCGCGGGATCGAGGTCGGCCAGATTTTCTATTTCGGTACCAAGTATTCCGAGGCGCTGGGCGCGACCGTGACCAATGCCGATGGCCAGCGCGTGCCGGTCGAGATGGGCAGCCACGGCATCGGCGTCAGCCGCCTCGTCGGCGCGATCATCGAGGCCAGCCACGACGAGAAGGGCATCATCTGGCCCGAGGGCGTGACGCCGTTCCATGTCGGCATCGTCAACCTGCGTCAGGGCGACGCCGAGACCGACGCGGCCTGCGCCGGGATCTATGCCGGTCTGCGCACGCTCGGGCTCGACCCGCTCTATGACGACCGCAACGAGCGGGCGGGCGCGAAATTCGCCACCATGGACCTGATCGGCTTGCCGTGGCGGATCACCGTCGGGCCCAAGGGGCTGAAGAACGGCGTGGTCGAGCTGGTCTCGCGCCGCACCGGCGAAAGCGAGGAGCTGCCGCCCGAGCAGGCGGTCGAGAAGATCGCGCGGATCTACGCCTATCTCTGACGGTCAGATATCGTCGGGCAACAGCACCACGGCGCCGCGCTTGCGGCCCGTGGCCACCCGGTCATAGGCGCGCGCGATTTCGGTGAAGGGGTAGCGGCTGTCGATCACCGCGCGCAGGTCGCCCGCCTCGATCAGCCGGGCGATCTCCTCCATGTCGGCGCGGCTTTCATGCGCGATGCCGCCGCGCGCCCGCCGCCCGCCACGCCCCGCAAAGCGCGACGCGATTTCGGTGCCGATTCCCGCATAGACCAGAAGCAGCCGCCCGCGGCGGCGCAAGGCCCGCATCCGCGGCTTCAGCGGCGCCCGGCCCACGGCATCGAGGATCACGTCGAAGCGATTTTCTTGGGCAAAGGGATCCTCCCCCTCGTCATGGGCGATCACCTCGCGGGCGCCGAGATCGCGCACGAGATCGGCATTGGCCGCCGAGCAGACGGCGGTCACATGCGCGCCCATTGCCCGGCCGATCTGCACCGCCGCCGTCCCCACCGCGCCGGAGGCGCCCACGACGCACAGCCGCTCCTTCGCCCGAAGCCGTCCGCGATCGCGCAGGAATTGCAGCGCGGTCGTCGCGCCGAAGGGCAGGGCGGCGGCCTGGCTGTGGATCACCGCATGGGGCTTGTGGACCACCGGGCCGTCTTCGGGGACCACGACCGCCTCGGCATGGGCGCCCATCTTCATGCCGGTGGAGCCGAACACCTCGTCGCCCGGCCCGAACCGCGTCACGCCCTCTCCCACGGCTTCGACCACGCCGGAAAACGCCGTGCCCAGCACCGGCTGGCGCGGGCCGGTCCAGCCCATGGCGGCGCGCAGCACCAGCCCGTAACCGGGCGGCACGGTGAGCGACCGGATGCGCCAGTCGGCCACGCTCACCGTGCCGGCGCACAGCCCGACGCGGATCTCGCCCGGCCCCGGCTCGGGCAGGGCCCGGTCGACGATTTCCAGATGCTCGGTGCCGCCATAGGCGCGGCAGATCACGGCCCGCATCGGCGCTTCTCCCCCCAATCGCGCCATGCGGGCGCGCCGCGCCTGTCATGACATCCCCCGGCGCCAAGCTGACCCGGCCCCGGCCCGCGCGTCAAGCACCGTGGCGTGAGGCGGCCGCGTCGCGGCTTGACCCCGCCCGCGCCCGCCCCCAAGGTCCGCGCGCATTTGACAGGACCCGCCCATGGCCAATCGCACCGCCCCGTTTTCCGCCTTCGAGTGGATGATCGCCTGGCGCTATATCCGCGCCCGCCGCGCCGAGGGCGGGGTCAGCGTCATGACATGGATCAGCCTCGTGGGTATCACGCTGGCGGTGTTTGCGCTGATCGCGACGCTGTCGGTGCGCGCGGGCTTCCGCGAAGAGTTCATCGACACGATTCTCGGCGCCAACGCCCATGTCACCGTCTACCAGGACAGCGTGATCGAAGGCACCGACATCACCCGCCGGGTGATCGAGGATTACGAGGGGCTGTCCGAGCGGCTCTTGCGGATCGACGGCGTCACCCGCGCCGCGCCGGTGGTGCGCGGTCAGGTGATGGCAAGCTTCGATGGCGGCAATGCGGGCGTCGAGGTCTTTGGCATCCGGGCCGGGGATCTCGGCTCGCTGCCGCGCATCGCCGATCCCGAGACCGGCATCGGCGACATCGCCCGCTTCGACGAGGGCATCGCGCTCGGTTCGGGCCTGGCGCGCGAGCTGGGCGCGGTGATCGGCGACAAGGTGCGGATCCTGTCACCCAACGGCGCGCAGACCCCGATGGGGCAAAGCCCGCGGGTATCGGCCTATGAGGTCACCTACATCTTCACCGCCGGGCGCTACGACATCGACCGCACGCGGGCCTACCTGCCGCTTTCGGAGGCGCAGCTCTTCTTCAACCGCGACGGGGTCGCGGGCGAGATCGAGGTGATGGTCGAGGACCCCGACAACGTGCAGGAGATCGTGCCCGAGATCATGGCGGCGGCGGGGCCGACCGCGTTCCTGTGGACATGGCGCGACAGCGCAGGGTCTTTCCTGCGCGCGCTCACGGTCGAGGACAACGTGATGTTCGTGATCCTGTCGATCCTCGTGCTGATCGCGTCGATGAACATCATCTCGGGGCTGATCATGCTGGTGAAGAACAAGGGCCGCGACATCGGCATCCTGCGCACCATGGGGCTGACCGAAGGCTCGGTGCTCAGGGTGTTCTTCATCTGCGGCGCGGGGATCGGCACGATCGGCACGCTCTTGGGGGTGATCCTCGGCTGTGCCTTCGCGATCTGGATCGACCCGATCTTCGCCACCGTGAACTACCTGTCGGGCGGCGATGTCTGGGATCCGTCGATCCGCGGCATCTATGCGCTGCCCGCCAAGCTGGAGCTGGGCGACGTGCTGTCGGCCGTGGCCCTGTCGCTGACCCTGTCATGGGTCATCACGCTGTTTCCCGCCCGCCGCGCGGCGCGGATGAACCCGGTCGAGGCGCTGCGCTATGAGTGATCCGATCCTGAAACTGAGCGGTCTCACCAAGACCTACAACCGCGGCAAGCCGTCCGAGGTGCAGGTGTTGCGTGGCGCGGATCTGGAGATCCGGCCGGGCGAGGTCGTGGCCCTCGTCGCACCCTCCGGCGCGGGCAAGTCGACGCTGTTGCACATCGCGGGACTTCTCGACACGCCCGATGCGGGCCATGTGGCCATCGGCGGGCAGGAGATGACCGCTCTGTCGGATCGCCGCCGCACGCAGGTGCGCCGCGCCGATGTCGGCTTCATCTACCAGTTTCACCACCTGCTGCCCGAGTTCACGGCGCTGGAGAACATCGTTCTGCCGCAGCTTGCCGCCGGTGTCGCGCGCCGCGAGGCCGAGGAACGGGCGCGCGAGCTTTTGGCGCAGGTGGGCGTCGAGCCGCGCGCCGATCACCGCCCGGCGGCGCTGTCTGGCGGCGAGCAGCAGCGCGTGGCCTTCTGCCGGTCGCTGGCCAACGCGCCGCGGCTCTTGTTGGCGGACGAGCCCACGGGCAACCTCGATCCCGATACATCCGACCGGGTGTTCGACGCGCTGATGGCGCTGGTGCGGGGGACGGGGCTATCGGCGCTGATCGCGACGCATAATCTGGAGTTGGCGAGCCGGATGGACCGGGTGGTGCGAATGGATCACGGGGTGGTGGCGTAGTAGTTTTGTTCTTTTGTGCCCTTTAGTTGTAAAAATGCTTTCCTTTGCATCAATAAGGCGACTGGCCAATTGCGCTTGAAAGGATAGGGTGATGAATGTCCGGCGGGTACCCCTTTTCTAGGGTTCCCGTACACGGAGAAGAAAATGTTTAATAAAATTGCGGGCTTCCTTGTCGTCAGCGTGGCTATGACAGCTGGCACGGCTTCGGCTGAATTGCGTAGTGCTGAGATTGGCCTATCCTCGCAGGGCACAAGCGGCGACAGCGGCGACATCGGCACAGGGACTTTTTTCGGTAACGTCGATCTCGCTTTTGCGGACAGCTATGGCCTGCAGGTTGCGCTACAGTCCAGCCATTCCGAAGATCAGAATTCTTTCTACGAGGCAGACACTGCCGCGATTGTTACCTTTGGTTACAGCGATTTTGGATTTGGGCGTTTCGGTGCAGTGCTGGGACGCACGGAAACCGATATCGTGGATGGAGGCGCTTCGATCTATGGCCTCGGCCTCCAGTTTGGACAATCAGGTGATTCACTGCACACCAGCCATGTATTCGCGATCGCCGACGTTGATGATGTTTCCGACGAGACGGTTCTGTTGTCCTCGCTTTCGGCAGCCTCGGTTGTCAGCGAACGCGTCGCTATTACCGGCGACTTCGATTACAGCTACATCGAAGTGCTCGGTTACGATGTAAATGCGATCAGCTACAGCATTGGCTTGGAGTTCTATGCAACGCCTCGCGTTCAGCTGGGGGCTGCGCTTGGTGGTGCCTATGCGGATGACGGCAACTACAGCGCCAGCGATGCGACCGCCGCGCTCAGTGTGAGCTATCTGTTCGGAAATGATGTCGGCGTACGCCGACAGCGCAATCTAACTGCAATGAACTTCGGATTCTAAGCCGGAACGAGCAGTAAAACGGGTACTTTCCTTTGAGGCGGCGGTCTTCTGCCGCCTTTTCCAGATCTGCGACCGGCAGCGGGCACCCTCTTAAGGGCGCTGCGCCGAAGGCAGGGGAAAATTTTCAAGGGTAAAGCTAGGCAAGTGCCGCGAAGGCTGAAGTGCCGCTCGTGTCACACATCCAATTCCTCAACAAACCGTGCATTCTCCTGAATGTACTGAAACCGCAGCTCCGGCTTCTTGCCCATCAGCCGCTCCACCAGATCTGCCGTCTCGCCCGGCTCGTCATCGCTGATCGACACACGGATCAGCTTGCGCGAGTTCGGGTCCATCGTCGTTTCCTTCAGGTCCTTGGCGTCCATCTCGCCCAGACCCTTGAAGCGTTGCACGTCAATTTTGCCTTTGCCGCCAAGGCCCTTGGCCATCATCAGGTCCTTCTCCGCGTCGTCGGAAACGTAGAGACGCTTGGGCCCCTGCGTCAGCCGGTAGAGCGGCGGGCAGGCGAGGTAGAGGTGGCCGTGGTCGATCATCGGGCGCATCTGGCTGAAGAAGAAGGTCATCAAGAGCGCCGCGATATGCGCGCCGTCGACATCGGCGTCGGTCATGATGATGATCTTGTCATAGCGCAGGTCGTCGACGTTGAACTTGGGACCCAGCCCCACGCCCAGCGCCTGCGTGAGATCGTTGATCTCCTGATTGGAGCCGAGCTTCGACGACGCCGCACCCAGCACGTTGAGGATCTTGCCCCGGAGCGGCAAGAGCGCCTGCGTCTTGCGATCGCGCGCCATCTTGGCCGAACCGCCCGCGCTGTCGCCCTCGACGATGAACAGCTCGGTGCCGGAGCGGTTCACGGCGGAGCAATCGACCAGCTTGCCGGGCAGGCGCAGCTTCTTGGTGGCCGATTTGCGCGCCGTTTCCTTCTCCTGCTTGCGCCGCAGCCGCTCCTCGGCGCGCAGCACGAGGAAATCGAGGATGGCGCCTGCGGACTTGGTGTCGGAGGCCAGCCAGTTGTCGAAATGGTCGCGCACCGAGTTCTCGACCAGGCGCTGCGCCTCGGTGGTGGCGAGCCGGTCCTTGGTCTGGCCCACGAATTCCGGCTCGCGGATGAAGCATGACACCAGCGCGCAGCCGCCCGTGGTCAGGTCCTCGCGGGTGATCTGGCCGGCCTTCTTGTTGTTGACCAGCTCGCCGTAAGCGCGGATGCCCTTGAGGATCGCGGCCCAGAACCCGGCCTCGTGGGTGCCGCCCTCTGGCGTGGGCACGGTGTTGCAGTAGGACTGCGTGAACCCATCGCGCGACGGCGTCCAGTTCACCGCCCATTCGACCTTGCCGGGCACGTTGAACTTCTCGGAGAACTCGACCGTGCCGGCAAAGGGCTTGTCGGCATAGGTCGAGGATTTGCCCAAGGTTTCGGCGAGGTAATCGGCAAGGCCGCCGGGGAAGTGGAAGGTGGCCTCGGCCGGGGTCTCGCCGTCGTCGATCTCGGATTTCCAGCGGATTTCGACGCCGGAGAAGAGATAGGCCTTGGAGCGGACCATCTTCATCAGCCGGGCGGGCTTGAAGCGGTGATGGCCGAAGATCTCCTCGTCGGCGTGGAAGGTGACGGTGGTGCCGCGCCGGTTCGGGGCGGCGCCGATCTTGGCCACCGGGCCCTCGGGCTTGCCGCGCGAAAAGCGCTGTTCGTAAAGCTCGCGGTTGCGCGCGACCTGCACGACCATGGTGTCGGAGAGCGCGTTGACGACGCTCGCGCCGACGCCGTGCAGACCGCCCGAGGTCTGGTAGGCCTTGCCCGAGAACTTGCCGCCCGCATGCAGCGTGCAGAGGATCACCTCGAGCGCCGATTTGCCGGGGAACTTGGGGTGCGGGTCGATCGGGATGCCGCGGCCATTGTCGCGGATCACGACGGAGTGGTCGGCCAGAAGCTCGACCTCGATCCTGTTGGCATGGCCCGCGACCGCCTCGTCCATGGAGTTGTCGAGCACCTCGGCCACGAGATGATGCAGCGCGCGCTCATCCGTGCCGCCGATATACATGCCCGGCCGCTTGCGGACCGGTTCCAGCCCTTCGAGGACTTCGATGGAGGAGGCGTCGTAGGCGGGCTCGGCGCCGGAGAGGAGATCGTCGGGCATGGGCACTGCTCTTGTTCTGGGGTGCCGGCCATATAACCCGGAGGCGGGGCCGGGGGCAACGCCGTGCTGCGGTGCCCATGTTCATATTTCGTACCTTCGGTCGACGACGGCCGCCGCAGTGCCGCCGGCGCGTCCGGGGTACAATCGCGATCTGGACGGGGGTGGCGCGGGCAGCGTAGTCAGGCCGCATGACGCAGGCAGACATCTCCGCCGCCCCGGCGAAACCCTTCGAGGCCCTCACCCGTGCCCAGCACGGGCGGCGGCTGCTTGTTCTCGCGCTGCCGCTGATCGGCTCGAACCTCGCGCAGATGGCGATGAACGTCACCGACACGGTGATGCTCGGCTGGTACGACGTGACGGCGCTGGCGGCGGCGACGCTGGCGACCTCGCTCTATTTCCTGATCTTCATCGTCGGCTCCGGCTTTGCCTGGGCGGTGATGCCGGTGGTGGCGACCGCGGCCGAGGCCGGCGACGCGGTGCTGGTGCGCCGGGTCACGCGGATGGGGATCTGGGTCGGCACGATCTATGCGGCGGTCTTCGTGCCGCCCTTGATGTGGGCCGAGGAGCTGTTTCTCGCGCTCGGGCAGGAGCCGCAGGTCGCGGCAGAAGGCGAGGCCTATCTGCGGATCGCGGCCTGGGCCATGGTGCCGGGGCTGCTGGCGATGGTGATGCGGTCGTTCTTGTCGGCGCTCGAACACACCGGCGTGCTGTTGTGGTCGACGCTTGGCATGGCGGTGTGCAACGCGGCGCTGAACTACGCGCTGATCTTCGGCAATTGGGGCGCGCCGGAGCTGGGCATTCGCGGCGCGGCCATCGCCACGCTGTCGATGGCCACGCTGCAGGCGCTTGTGCTGGTGGGCTACGCGCTGCGGCGGCTGCCGGAATACGACCTGATGCGGCGGATCTGGCGGCCCGATCTCGACGTGCTGGGCCGGGTGGTGCGCTTGGGCGCGCCGATCGGGCTGACCAGCCTCGCCGAAGGCGGGCTGTTCGTGGCCACCGGCGTCATGGTCGGCTGGATCGGCGCGGTGCCGCTGGCGGCGCATGGCATCGCGCTGCAGGTGACGTCGGTGGCCTTCATGATCCAGGTCGGGCTGAGCCAGGCCGCGACGGTGCGCGCGGGCCGGGCGCTGGGCCGTAATGACGAGGCGGCGCTGCGGATGATCGGCCAGTCCGGCGTGGCGCTGTCGGTGGTCTCGGCGGGGCTGGTCGGGCTGGTCTTCGTCACGATGCCCGAACCCTTCGTCGCGGCCTTCGTCGATCCCGGCGATCCCGACCGCGACGCGGTGGTCGCGACCGGCATCACGCTGCTGATGCTGGCGGCGCTGTTCCAGGTCGTCGACGCGTTGCAGGTCATGGCGCTGGGCCTGTTGCGCGGGGTGCAGGACACCGGCGTGCCGATGGTGCTCGCCGCGATCAGCTACTGGGTCATCGGCATGCCGGTGGGGTACGTTCTGGGCTTTCCGGCCGGGCTCGGCGCGGCGGGGGTGTGGCTCGGTCTCGTGGTCGGGCTCGGTCTGGCGGCGGTGATGCTGCTGTGGCGGTTCTGGACCCGGTCGGTGCGGATCGGCGCGGCCTAGGAACCTCCGCTCCGCCCGCGAGTTGGCGAGGCATGTTCGATTTCATCACCACCTGGATCGCCGCTGGGGGGGCGTTCGCCGTCGCGGCTCTCATGTTCATCGAGAACGTCTTTCCTCCCATCCCGTCCGAACTGGTGATGCCGCTTGCGGGCTACAACGCCGCGCGGGGGCTCTCGAGCCCGCTGCTGATCTTTCTGGGCGGTGTCGTGGGGTCGGTCGCGGGGGCGTGGCTGTGGTACGAGATCGGCCGCCGTCTCGGGCCCGAGCGGCTGACGGAGTGGGTCGACCGGCATGGCCGCTGGCTCACCCTCGATCGGCACAGCATCGAACAGGCGCTGGACTGGTTCGATCGGCATGGCGCCGCGGCGGTGTTCTTTGGCCGGATGATCCCCACCATCCGCACCCTGATCTCGGTGCCGGCGGGATTGCAGGGCATGCCGCTGGGCCGGTTCCTGATCTACACCACCGCCGGCAGCATGATCTGGGTCGGCGCGCTGTTTGGCGCGGGCTACCTGCTGGAATCGCAATACGAGCGGGTGCAGAGCTGGCTCAACCCCGTGACCAACGGTATCATCGTGGCGATCGTCGGCCTTTACCTGTGGCGGGTCTTTCGCGGCAAGGGGCGCAGAAAGCGGACGGGCTGACGGTTCAGCCCGGCGCGTCCGTCCCGGTTCGCGCCGCCTCGACCCGGTCGGCCTTCCTGCGTACGAGAATGCTGCGCAGGTCGTGCATCGCCAGCAGCAGCGGATCGGTCACGGCCTCCAGCTCGTCCGGGCTGGCTTGGCTCTGCACCCATTGCGCCGTGAGGTTCATGTGGTCGATGGCGCGGTGGATGTCGTCGATCCGCCGCGCGGCCAGCAATGCGCGCCGCTCGGTCAGCCAGGTTTCGGCAGCGACCCGGTCCTCGGGCGCGAGGGGGCGGTTGCCCGATCCACGGATTTCGCCATTGCGGGTGTTGATCACTGCCACCTGTTCGAGATCGACCCGGCGGTGCCGGGTCTCGTCGCCGATGCGGTACATGGTGCCGCCGTTCTCGCGCACCCTGAAATAATAGCCGGGCAGGTCGGTCATGCGGTCCCCTCGTTCAGCGCAGCCCCTCGCAAAAGCGGCGGATGCGGGCGCAGGCTTCGCTCAGCGCCGCGTCCGAGGTAGCGTAGCTGACGCGGAAATTCGGCGAAAGACCGAAGGCCGCGCCGAACACCACCGCCACGCCTTCCTCTTCCAGAAGCGCGGTCGCGAAAGCCTCGTCATCGGTGATCGCCGCGCCGCCGGCGCTGGTCTTGCCAATGCAGCCCGAGATGTCGGGATAGACGTAGAAGGCGCCGTCGGGCACCGGGCAGGTGATGCCCGCACAGTCGTTGAGCGCCGCCACCACGAGATCGCGACGGCGTTCGAACACGGCGTTGTTGGCGGCGATGAAGTCCTGCGGCCCCGTGAGCGCCTCGACGGCGGCCCACTGGCTTATCGATGAGGGATTCGAGGTGGATTGCGACTGCAGCTTGGCCATCGCGCGGATCAGCTTTTCGGGGCCCGCGGCATAGCCGATCCGCCAGCCGGTCATCGCATAGGCCTTGGAGACGCCGTTGACGGTGAGCGTGCGCTCCTTGAGCGCGGGTTCGACCTGCGCGGGCGTGGTGAAACGGAAATCGCCGAAGGTCAGGTGCTCGTACATGTCGTCGGTCATCACCCAGACATGGGGGTGGCGCAGCAGCACCTGCGCGAGCGCCTTCAGCTCGTCTTGTGAATACCCCGCCCCGGTGGGGTTGGAGGGCGAGTTGAACAGGAACCACTTGGTCGAAGGCGTAATCGCCGCCTCGAGCTGGTCCGGCGTGATCCTGAAGCCGGTCTCGATCCCGCAGGCCACGGTGACCGGCGTGCCGCCCGCGAGCAGCACCATGTCGGGATAGCTGACCCAGTAGGGGGCGGGGATGATCACCTCGTCGCCGGGGTTCAGCGTCGCCATCAGCGCGTTGTAGAGCACCTGCTTGCCGCCCGTGCCGACGCTGACCTCGCCAGGCGCGTAGTTGAGACCGTTGTCGCGTTTGAACTTGGCGCAGATCGCGCGCTTGAGCTCGGGGATGCCGTCCACGGCGGTATAGCGCGTCCTGCCCTCGGCGATGGCGCGGCGTCCGGCCTCGGCGATGTTGGCGGGGGTATCGAAATCGGGTTCTCCCGCCGACAGCCCGATGATGTCGCGCCCCTGCGCGCGCAACTCGGCCGCCTTGTTGGTCATCGCCATGGTGGGAGAGGGTTTGACCCGCGAAAGGGTCTCGGAAAGGAAGGGCATGGCGGGCCTCGCGATGTCGCTGGTCAGGTGTGACAGGTCGCGCCCGTGACTGGAAACCGCGCCCCCGCGGTGTCATATGGCGGGGACAGGCCGCCATCAAGCGGCCAGGACAGGGCGCCGCCCGCGCGGCACGGTACGGCAGGAGGATTGCGCGATGCATGACCAGGGCTATTACAGCGAAACGGCCGCCACGTTCGGCGACAGGCTGGCAGGCGCGCGCGAGGGCGCCGGTCTGAGCCAGGAAGCCCTGGCGACGCGGCTCGGGGTGGAGATCGCCACGCTGCAGGCCTGGGAAGACGACATGGACGAGCCGCGCGCGAACCGGTTGCAGATGCTCGCGGGCATGCTCAACGTGTCGCTGAGCTGGCTCTTGACCGGGCGCGGCGACGGGCCGGAGGCGCCGGGCGAGACCGCGACGCCGGCGCTGTCGGAGATCCTGTCGGAAATGCGGGTGCTGCGTGCCGAGATGATGCAGTCGGTCGAACGGTTGGCGATGCTGGAAAAGCGGCTCAAACGCAGCGCCGAGACCGGCTCGTGAGCGCGCTGCCGATCGAGCCCGCCGCCCCCGAGGACGAGCCGCGCGACACCCGCGAGCGGCGGCTGCGAATGCGGTCGATGCGGCGCGGGATCAAGGAGATGGACCTGATCCTGCAGGATTTCGCGACCCGCCGGCTCAACGTGATGAGCGATGGCGATCTCGCGCTCTATGACCGGCTCTTGTCCGAGAACGACCACGACATCTATGCGTGGGTCGCGGGCGCGAAGCCCGCGCCGGAGCGCTATGCCGCGCTGGTCGAAGAGATCGCGCAAGGCGCGCGCGGCGTGACCCGGCCGCGCTGAGACGCCGCGCAATTTAACCGTTTCTTCGTCATTCTCCCGCATTTCTGCCTTCGGGCGGGCAGAACGGAGATTTGACGATGAGCGTGCATTCCAATTTGGCACCGGTGCTGCGCGACCCGCGCGACACCGCCTTCATGACCAGCTACCTCGACAGCCTGACGCTGGTGGAGCGCCTGCACCGGCTGTTGCTCGACGTGATCAAGGACGAGTTCGAGCGCGTCGGCGTGATCGAGATCAACGCCGTGCAGGCGCTGTTGCTGTTCAATGTGGGCGAGAACGAGGTGACGGCGGGCGAGCTGAAATCGCGCGGCTATTACCAGGGCAGCAATGTCAGCTACAACCTCAAGAAGCTGGTCGAGGCGGGCTACATGCATCACAAGCGCTGTCAGATCGACCGCCGCTCGGTACGCGTGCGGCTCACCGACAAGGGCCGCCGCATCCGCGATATCGTCGACAAGCTGTTTTCCAGCCATGCCGCGGGCATGCTGTCGCGCGGGGTGCTCGACCAGTCCGGGATCGACGACATCACCATGTCGCTGCGGCGGATCGAGCGATACTGGACCGACCAGATCCGCTATATCTACTGACCCCGCCGTCGGGGCGGCGGCGGGGCCGGTCGCCTCTTACCAGTGGCCGGTGTTGCCCATGCTGGACCATGGCTCCTGCGGCGGCAGCGCGTCACCGGCCTGCAAAAGCTCGACCGACACGTTGTCGGGCGAGCGGACGAAGGCCATGTGGCCGTCGCGCGGCGGGCGGTTGATGGTCACGCCGTTCTCCTGAAGGTGGCGGCAGGTCTCGTAGATGTCGTCCACGCGGTAGGCGAGGTGGCCGAAATGGCGGCTGTCGGAGGGCAGCGCGTCGTCGCCGTCCCAGTTCCAGGTCAGCTCGACCGGGCATTCCTCCTGTCCGGGAGGCGCCATGAAGACAAGCGTGAAGCGCCCGCCCTCGCTCTCCTTGCGGCTGGTCTCCCTGAGCCCGAGCAGCTCGTAGAAGGCCATGCTCTTCTCGAGATCCTTCACGCGGACCATGGTGTGCAGATATGTCAATGCCATCGCATCTTGCCTTCCGTTGCGGTTCGCAGCGGAGACTAGCATTCCTGCGGCCCGGGACCAGCCGATCAGAAGCTCGACACCACGCCCAGGTCGAATTGCAGGACCCGTTCGTCGTAGAGATCGGCGTTCGACCAGTTGCGACCGGCCTCGAGGCCAAGCTCGGGGTGAAATCCCCATGCGCCGGTCGCGGGCAGCCCGATCCGGGCGGTGACGGTGCCGCGCCGATCCCGCCGTTCGCCCGCGACGTAATTGCTGCTGTCGAAATCGCGCCACTCGACCGAAGCGCCGAGGCCAAGCTCGGCAGGGCCGACGCTGTCCCCGAAATCGTAGTCAAAGCCAAGCGTCAGGCTTTCATGGCCGAGATCGGGGCGATCGGTTCGGGCCTCGCGCCAGTCGAACGAGACCGTCGCCCGGTCGCGGCCCAACCGGCGCGCGATATCGACGCCGATCCCCGGCGCCCACCAGCCATCGTCGAGATCGACCCGCTCGATCCGCGTCGTTTCTGCCGTCAGGCGCAGATCCGTCTCCGCGCCGATTCCGAAGTTCCGCCGCGCGGCAAGACGCAGCCGGTCGGAGAGCGGCGCGTCGTCATAGGCGTTGCGTGTCGCGTGCAGGGAAATTTCCGCCGGGCCGCTCCAGCTCTCGGGCCGCCACGCATGCACCAGCCCCAGCCCGAAGCTGGCCTGCGCATAATCGCTGCCCCGCGCCTCGGGCGCCTGCCGTCGCGCCGTCGCGCTCAGCGCATGGGTCTGACCCGAAAGCCGCAGTTCTGCCGAGGTCGCCGACCGGGCATCGGCCCGCAGCCTGTAGCGCAGCGCGGTATGGGCGGAGAAGGTGACGCCCGACAGGGCGCGCGCATCGCCCGAGAGGTCGAATTCAAAGGGCAGGCCGGGCAGGCGGAGGCTGTCGTTCTCGCTGCCGCCATTGACGTTTGAGGAAGGCGCCGCGCCGAAGCCGAGCTGCACCGAAAGCGGGTTGCGCGCGCGCAAAGCGCGGTAATCGCGCGCGACGGCGGCCCGGGCGGCAGCGCCGGGCGCGTCGGGCAGGGCGCGCCGAAGCCAGATCTGCGCGCGGGTGAACGCACCGGCCTGCGTATGGCCCAACGCGACGATGCGCGCGGCGCGGAACCGGGCGGGGCCTTCGACCAACGGATAGGCGCGCGCGGCCCGAAGGCGCGCTTCATCGAACGCGTCGTCCAGCAGCGCTGCTTCGGCCGCGATCATCAGAGCCGTGGGCTCATCGGGGTCGGCTTCCAGCATCAGACCGGTCAGCGCTGCGGCCTGCTCCATGCGCCCCTCAGCCATTGCTGTCACCGCCATGCCGCGCAGCTGCGCGAGCGAGGCAGACGAAGCCGGTGCTGCAAGCACAGCAGTGGGTGGCGCCAGCCACAGCGCCGCCGCGAGAAGCATCCGAAGGCGGGGCATCAATCGCGGTAAGCCGTGAAACCGCCCGTTTCCTGTGCGGTGACGCCTTCAAAACGCGGATCATCCGATTCCATGACGAGGACACCCGTCACTTCGCCACCCCGCCCGAGATCGCCGCTGAGAACGCCGTAATATTCGCCGGATTCGTAGTCCTCCGCCCTGCCATCGACGAGGACGGAACTGGTCAGGGTGCCGATGATCTCGCCATTCGGCGTCGAGGCAGCGTTCGAGAGGACGAAGCGCGCTGTCGGCAGGTCGAGAATGGCGCGGTCCGACAGATCGGTCTGGCGGGTGCCGTCGGTGGTCACCTCGATCTCGCGCCCATTCGCGTAAAAGGCCCGGCGGTTGGACAGGGTGCCGCGGACGCCGTCGGAGGCATTGAAATCGGCGAAATCGACGAGGATCTCCATATCGCCGGTGGTCAATTCCTGTCCGCCGATGCCGTCGAATACCCGAAGCCCCGCGTAATCGCCGCGAAACGCGGCCTGACCGGTCTCGGGGATCTCGACTCCGCCATTGCGCTCGTAGAGGAACCCGCCAAAGCCGTAGCCTCTGAAATCGGCGCTGCGCACGATCGTGAACCGGGTCTGGGGCAGCCGCTCGCCCGCCACGCGCACGGTGTTGCGGCTTTCGCCATAGATCGCGCGATAGTCGATCTGGTCGATATCCGACCCGGTGGCGCTATCATCCACCGAATTGGCGCTCTGGAACACGGCGAACCCATTCAACGTCGATGGACCCCGGCGGGCGGGGTCGTAGGGTTCGGTTCCGTCGAAGGCGAGATTGTCGACCTCAAGGCGCCCGGATCGCAGGGCAACGCGGCGCACGAAACCGCCCGCATCCTCGCTTTCGGGCTCGAACCGGACAATCGACCGGTCGGGTTCGGGGTCGGGGGTGCCGGGCAGCAACCGTTCGCTACTGCCGAAGCCATCGCCGGGATCGACGCCATCATCGCCGTCGCCGTCATTGCCCCCGTTACTGCCGCCGCCATCGGTCACGGCGGTGTCTTCGAACTCGAAGGGTTGCCCGTCGCCGCAGGCGGCAAGCAGCGCAAGCAGCGCGGTGGCGGAGAGAAGGCGGATCATGGCGGGTCCTCGGGGGTGTGGGCGTGGTCTCGACCCTCCGGGAGGGCCGGGGGCAAGTCAACGCGCGGGGTGCAACCTGCGGGGCGGGGGGCGGGGATTGTTCCCTTGCCGCCACGCCTCGTCTAAGAGGGGGCTGCAGCCGATCCAGAGGAGACCCCCCATGCCGCTGACGCCCGAGCAGGACGCCGAGATTGCCGATCTGCGCGCCACCCCCCGACCGACCCTGCGCGCCGTCTCCGAAGGGGCCGAGGCGCATCTCTACGTCCCCAAGCCGGTGCTCGACCACGGCTTCGTGCGGATGATCGACTACATGGGCGACGACGCCGCGATCTGCCAGGCGGCGCGCGTCAGCTACGGGCGCGGCACCAAGTCGGTGCAGAACGACGAAGGGCTGATCCGCTACCTGATGCGGCACTGGCACTCGACCCCGTTCGAGATGTGCGAGCTGAAGCTGCACGTGAAGCTGCCCGTCTTCGTCGCGCGCCAGTGGATCCGCCACCGCATGGCCAACGTCAACGAATACTCCGCCCGCTACTCGATCCTCGACCGGGAGTTCTACATCCCGCGCGCCGAAGACCTCGCCGCGCAGTCGCGCCAGAACAACCAGGGCCGGGGCGATGTGCTGGGCGCGGAAGAATCGGCCCGCGTGCTCGACTGGCTGCGCGAGGACGCGCACCGGGCCTATGACCACTACGAGGCGATGATCTCCGATGACGGCCAGCAGGGCGTGGCGCGCGAACTCGCTCGGATGAACCTCCCCGCCAACATCTACACGCAGTGGTACTGGAAGGTGGATCTGCACAACCTGTTCCACTTCCTGCGGCTCAGGGCGGACAGCCACGCGCAATACGAGATCCGGGTCTATGCGGACGCGATCTGCGAGATGGTCAAGGACTGGGTGCCCGCCGCCTACCGCGCCTTCGAGGAGTATCGCCTCGGGGGGGTGACGCTTTCAGCTTCCGGTGTAGAGTGCCTGCGTCGGATGCTCGCTGGGGAGGAGGTGACTCAGGAGACGTCCGGGATGAGTGGTAGGGAGTGGCGGGAGTTTATGGAAATTGTGGAATGACTAACTCAATACTTGCGGCTGAAATTGAGAAAGCAAGTCGATCTGTATCTACAGATTCGTTTGATATGACCTTGGGTGAAGTTGTTAATCTGTATAGAGATGGGGATCTTGTAATCAATCCCGATTTCCAGAGGTTTTTTCGATGGGATATTGGTAGAAAGTCGAGACTCATCGAGTCCCTCCTTGTTCGGATACCTCTCCCACCAATATTTGTTTTCGAACTGGAGAATAGCAGGTATGAAGTTATTGACGGCCTGCAAAGGCTGTCGACTATATTGGAGTTTATGGGTGAACTAAAGGACCCCGAGACAAACCTTCCTAGGCAACCAATGCCTCTAGTCGGCACCCAGTATTTGGAAGCGCTTTCTGGGGCTTTTTGGTCGGAAGATCTATTGAAGGCATACCAGAGCACAAGGGAAGTAGACGGCGAAATAGATTTTAAGCCGTATTTCTTTGATAGTGACTTGCAGAGGTCAATCAAGAGAACGAAAATAGGCCTTCAAGTCCTCGAGAAAAAGAGTGACCATAAAAGTAAGTACGACCTATTTCAGAGGCTTAATAGTGGAGGGCTGTCAGCGAATGCACAGGAGCTTCGGAACTGCACTGTAATAATGAGTAGTCCTGAGTTCTATGCTAGAATGCAGGCCTTGACGAGGAATCAAGATTTTATTGATATGATTCCGATGGAGGAAGCTTCTCGTCTGAAATCGAACGATTACGAGCAGATTTCGAGAATAATTTCTTTCGGCTTTATAGACTATACGCCGGGCACTGATATAGAAGATTTTGTAAATAAGAGCTTGGTGTCAATCGCTGTAGACGAAACGTCGGAGCGGCAGGCGGAAATTGAGGCTAAAGTCGTAAATACCTTTTCGCTTATCAGGGGAGCTATTGGGAAAGACGGCCTTCGTCCATTCGACGGCGAGGAGTTTCGTGGTCGCATTGGGCGTACATCTATTGAAATAATCTTCCTGGGAGTTTTGTACAACTTGGAAAAAATATCTTCTCTAGGCGATCCAGAAGGCTTCGTTGTTGAAAAGGCCAAGATGTTCTGGATGTCTGGGGAGGCGACTACATTTACGGCCGCAGGAGTTAGTGGAACGGACCGGGTGGCTAGGACAATTCCCTATGGGAGGAAGATGTTTGACCCAGAGGGATGAGTTCTTTCTAAGTAAGCTTTCTACTAGATTGCAGGAGGAAATCAATTGGAGGGTCATTGAGTGCTCGCAGTATATACGAAGCTTGGACTTAGTCGACGCCTCTAAAAAAGCCCCGCTGTTGAGGGCGGGGGTACCGTTTTTTTATGCCCACTGGGAGGGTTACTTTGTATTTGCGGCAAATAGCTATTTAGACTACATTTCTAATCTAAAGATGCCGCTGTCGTCTTTGCGGGATAACTTTTGGGCCCTTCAAATGATGAAGGGCAACGATCATCGAAGTATCAATTCGGAAACCCAGCTCTACAAGTTTTTGGAAAGGATGAGGCAAGAGCCGGATTCGTCTTTTCGCGCTGGCAGATTTGAAAAGATCAAAGGAAGGTCCAACCTTAGATATGAAGTCGTAGAGTATTCATGCATGGTCATGGGGGTGGACGGATCTTCATATAGACCTTATTCAAGTTTCATAGACGAAGATCTCTGCGATGTCCGAAACAGTATCGCCCATGGATCTGCCTTAAAGGTAAAAGAGGAAGACGTGATTTCAGTTCGGGATAAAGTCCTCGAACTAATGCGCGTCTCCCTCAATGAGTTCGAAAATGCTGCAATTGAAGGAAGGTTCAAGAAACTCTCTCCTGTTACCTAAACCTTCTTCAAATTCCCCGCCATCTCGCGCCCGTCGCGCCCCTCGATCAGATCGAACTCCACCGGCTCGTCATCGGCCAACCCGGTAAGCCCCGACCGCTCGACCGCCGAGATGTGGACGAAGATGTCCTTGCCGCCATCCTCCGGCGCGATGAATCCATAGCCCTTGGTGGTGTTGAACCATTTCACGGTGCCCTTCGGCATGGCACGTTCTCCCGTCACTTTCAGTCCGACCGCACGCCTTGCGGTTGACACGGACTCTAGGGCGCGACACCGAAAGGCAAATCACGATTGGAGAAAAACATGCGGGTTCTGGGCCTGAAGAACTGTGACAAGACGCGCGCCGCGATGAAGGCGCTCAAGGCACAGGGGCACGATCCGGTGCTGGTCGACGTGCGGGCCGAGCCGCTGGCGGCAGAGGAACGCGAGGCGATCGTCGCGGCCTTTGGCGACCGCGCGATCAACCGGTCCTCGACCACGTGGCGCGGGCTGTCGGATGACGAAAAAGCCCGGCCAGTGGCCGGGCTTCTGGAGGATCACCCGGCGCTTCTGAAGCGCCCGGTGATCGAAGAGGGCGGGGTCTACCGCCAGGGTCTCTAGGCGTCGCGGCGCAGGTCCGGCGCGGTCGCCTCGTCCTTGAGCTGAGCCAGAACCGCGTCCAGGCTGAGCACCTCGGAGCGGTTCTCGCCCAGACGGCGCAGGCTGACGGTGCGCTCCTCGACCTCGCGGCCACCGATGGCGAGGATCACCGGCACCTTGCCGACCGAATGCTCGCGGACCTTGTAGTTGATCTTTTCGTTGCGGGTGTCGGCCTCGGCGCGGATGCCCGCCTTCTTCAGCGCCGCGACCACCTCGTGCACATAGTCATCGGCATCCGAAACGATGGAGGCGACGACCACCTGACGCGGTGCCAGCCAGAGCGGCAGGCGCCCGGCGTGGTTCTCGATCAGGATGCCCAAGAAACGCTCGAACGAGCCGAGGATCGCGCGGTGCAGCATGACGGGCCGCGCCTTGTCGCCCTTTTCATTGACGAACTCCGCATCGAGCCGGTCGGGCAGGTTGAAATCGGCCTGAAAGGTGCCGCACTGCCATTCGCGCCCGATGGCATCCGTCAGCTTGAAGTCGAGCTTGGGGCCATAGAACGCGCCTTCGCCCGGATCGACGGTGTAATCCGCCCCGGCCTTCTTGATCGCGCCTTCAAGCGCGCTCTCGGCCTTGTCCCAGATGTCGTCGCTGCCCACGCGGGTTTCGGGCCTCGTCGAGAGCTTGATGTCGAACTTCTCGAAGCCGAGATCGGTGTAGACCGAGGCCAGAAGCTCGATGAAATCCGCGCATTCCTGCTCCAGCTGGTCCTCGGTGCAGAAGATATGCGCGTCATCCTGCACGAAGCCGCGCACCCGCATCAGCCCGTGCATCGAGCCCGAGGATTCGTAGCGGTGGCAGGAGCCGAACTCCGCGAGGCGCAGCGGCAGGTCGCGGTAGGATTTGAGGCCCTGGTTGTACACCTGCACGTGGCAGGGGCAGTTCATGGGTTTCAGCGCATTGGTGCGCTTTTCCTTCGCGCCTTCCTCGTCCACCTCAACGATGAACATGTTCTCGCGATAGGCCTCCCAGTGGCCCGAGCGTTCCCACAGCACGCGGTCGACGACCTGCGGCGTGCGAATCTCGCGGTAGCCGGCGGCGTTCTGGCGGCGGCGCATGTAGTCTTCGAGCGCGCGGTAGACGGTCCAGCCATTGGGGTGCCAGAACACCATGCCCGGCGCTTCCTCCTGCAGGTGATACAGGTCCATCTCGCGGCCCAGCTTGCGGTGGTCGCGCTTGGCGGCCTCCTCCAGCATGGTCAGATGCGCCTTGAGCTCATTGCGGTTGCGGAAACCGACGCCCGAAATGCGCTGCAGCTGCGGGCGCGACACGTCGCCGAACCAATAGGCGCCCGAGACGCCCATCAGCTTGAACGCGTCGGCGGGCAGCTGGCCCATATGCTGCAGATGGGGCCCCCGGCACAGATCCTGCCAGTCGCCATGCCAGTACATGCGGATCGGCGAATCCTCGGGGATGCGGTCGAGAAGCTCGATCTTGAAGGTCTCGCCGCGCTCCTGGTAATAGGCGCGCGCCTGCGCCCGGTCCCACACCTCGTTGCGGATCGGCTCGGACTTGGCGATGATTTCCTTCATCTTCTTTTCGATCGCGCCGAGATCCTCCGGCGTGAAGGGCTCGGAGCGGTCGAAATCGTAGAACCAGCCGTTCTCGGTCACAGGGCCGATGGTGACCTTCACGTCGGGCCAGATCTCCTGCACGGCGCGCGCCATCACATGCGCGAAGGCGTGACGGATCAGCTCGAGCGAGGGGGCCTCGTCCTTGGTCGAGTGAATGGCGATCTTCGAATCCTGCTGGATCGGCCAGCTGAGATCCCAATGCGTGCCGTCGAGATCGGCGGAAATGGCCTTCTTGGCGAGGCTGGGCGAAATGGACTGCGCCACCTCGGCGGCGGTCACCCCGGCGGGGTACTCGCGGCTGTTGCCATCGGGAAAGGTGAGGGAGATCTGGGCCATGTCGGCCTCCTCGTCGGTTTGGCGCCCACGGAACGCCCGGTTGCGGGTTATGTGTGTCGGGGCTTGATGATCGGGCAGGGCGGGCGTGTCAAGCGCGGGGCTTGTCATTGGCGGTCCGCGCTTCGATGCTGCGCGCCGACCAAGGACGGAGACGACCATGCCCGATTTCACCAGCCCTCAGGGCCGCCGCATCGCCTATGACCTCACGCCGGGGGAGGGGCCGGGCGTGGTGTTCCTCGGCGGCTTTCGCTCCGACAAGGAGGGGACCAAGGCGCTCCATCTCGAAGACTGGGCAAAAAAAGCGGGCCGCGCCTTCCTGCGCTTCGACTATTCCGGCCATGGCACGAGCGGCGGCAGCTTCGAAGACGGGGTGATCGGCGACTGGGCCGAGGATGCCATGGCGGCGCTGTCGTTGACGCAGGGGCCGCAGATCCTCGTGGGCTCGTCGATGGGGGGCTGGATCTCGCTTCTGCTGGCGCGGGCGATGCCAAAGAAAGTGGCGGGGCTCGTCACCATCGCCGCCGCGCCGGATTTCACCGAGGATGGCTTCTGGGCCGGGATGACCGGCGAGATGCGCGACCGCTTCGCGGCGCAGGGCCATCTCGATTACCCTTCGGATTATGGCGAGCCGCTCAGGATCACCCGGCGGCTGATCGAGGAAGGGCGGGCGCAGCTCGTGTTGCGCACGCCCCTGCGGCTGCCGTTCCCGGTGCGGTTCCTGCAGGGCACGGCGGACGAGGACGTCTCGGTCGCCACCGCGCTGCGGCTTCTGGAGCATGCCGAGGGGGACGACATGCGCCTGACGCTGGTGGATGGGGCCGATCACCGGTTTTCGACGCCCGACGCGCTCGACCTGATCCTGCGCAGCGTCGAGGAAGTGACGGCACGGGCCTAGCGCCGGACCCGCCGGGCGATCGGCCGCGCGATGCGGTCGAAGCCCAGCGCGCCGAGCGTCACACCGACCCAGCCCCAGATCGCGGCGATGGTGAGCAGGCCCATGAACACGAGCACGCCGAGCGTGGTCAGGAAGGCGGTGGTGTAATCCGGGGCGGGCTGTCGCATCGGGGTCTCCTCGACCCCCTGCGATCTAGGTCGCGGCGCGGGCCTCTTCCAATGCTTCGGGTAACGCTTGCGCGAAGGCGTCGAGATCGGCCTCGGTTCCGGCGCTGACCCGGATGCAGCGGTCGAGCGGCGCAACGCCGGGCATCCGCACGAACACGCCGCGCGCGGCGAGGCCGGTCATCACCCGCCGGGCCAGCCCGCCATCGCCGCCGCAGTCGATGGCGACGAAGTTGGTGGCCGAGGGCAGCGGCGCGAGCCCGTTCTCATGCGCGATGGCGGCAATGCGGGCGCGGGCGCTGGCGACATGTTCCAGCCCCTGCGCGAGCCAGTCGCGATCCTTCAGCGCCGCGAGCGCGCCCGCCTGCGCCATCCGCGTGAGACCGAAGTGATTGCGCACCCGGTCGAAGGCCGCGATCAGCGGCGCGGAGCCGATGGCATAGCCCACCCGCGCCCCGGCCAGGCCATGCGCCTTGGAGAAGGTGCGAAAGCGGATCACGCGGTCATCGGTCGGGTCGATCTCGGGAGCGGTGCCATCGGGGGCAAACTCGACATAGGCCTCGTCGAGCACCAGAAGCGCCCCTGCGGGCAGGTTGTCGATCATCTCGCGGATCGTGTCGGCGCCATGCACCCCGCCCATCGGGTTGTCGGGGTTGGCGATGTAGACCAGCTTGGCGCCGAGCGCCGTGGCGCGATCCATCAGCCCCGCCGCATCGACCCGGTCGCCGTCATAGGGCACCTGTTCGATCCGCCCCCCGAATCCCGTGACGTGAAATTCGAAGGTCGGGTAGCCCCCCAGCGAGGTGATGGCCCAGTCGCCCGCCCCGATGGTCAGCCGCACCAGCAGCCCGAGCAGCCCGTCGATGCCTTCGCCGACGCGGATATGCGCGGGCTTTACCCCGTGATGCGCCGCGATGGCCTGGCGCAGCTCGTGCGATTCGGGATCGCCATACATCCAGGCCTGCGCGGCGGCCGCGCGCATCGCCTCGATCGCGCGGGGAGAAGGGCCGAACGGGTTTTCATTGGCGCCGAGCCGGGCCCGGAAGGGCCGGCCCATGGCGCGCTCCTGCGTTTCCGGGCCGATGAAGGGCACGGTGTCGGGAAGCGAAGCGGCAAGCGGGGTGAGGCGCGGATCGGTCATGCGCAGCAGGATGCCGCGCGGCCGAAGCAGGGACAAGCGGCAAACGCTTGCTTGCTGCCAAGCTCTGGCATAGCCTTCGGAAACAACCAGAGAGTGATAATGATTCAACTGTTTAAAAGACGGGGTCGGGCGCTGTTGACCGCCTTTGCCCCGACCGAGGGCGAAGAGCGTTCCGGCTTCGAATTCGTCTGGGTGATCCTGTTGCTCACGGGGGGCGCGATCGTCGTGACCCTTCTCGTCAGGATCCTGTTCATGGACGTGACCTGATCGCGGGCCATTCCCGCACAGATGCAAGAGGGGCGGACCATGCCGCCCCTTTTGAATTTTCGGACCGCCGGTTTCAGGCGATCTCGGCCAACCGGTCGAGCGCAGCGGCAAGCTGCGCGGCCTCGGCCTCGCGCGCGGCGAGGTTCTGACGGGTCTCCTCGACCACCTCCTCGGGCGCGCTTTCGGCGAATTTCGGGTTCTTCAACCGCCCCTTGAGCCCGCCGATCTCCTTTTCCAGCTTGCCCATGGTCTTCGACAGCCGCGCCTTTTCGGCCGAGACGTCGATGATGTCGGCCAGCGGCAGCGCCAGCGTCGCGCCGGTCAGCGGCACGCTGATCGCGCCCTTGGGTGCCTCGTCGGCCTCGGTCAGCGTGTCGATCCGCGCCAGTCGCGAGATCATCGCGGCGTTGCGGTCCCATGCCGTGCGCACGGCGTCTTCCGCACCGACCAGCACAACCGGAACTTGCAGTCCGGCGGGGACGTTCATCTGCGCCCGCGCCGAGCGCACCCCTTCGACCATGGCGATGGCGATGTCCATTTCGGCCTCGGCCTCGGGGTCCGCCAGCTCGGCGGTGGTGTAGTCGGGCCATTCGGCATGGATGAGCATGCCGTCGCGCTGCGCGGTGTTGCCCCACAGCTCTTCGGTGATGAAGGGCATGATCGGGTGCAGCAGCAGCATGCACTGGTCGAGCACCCAGGCCATCACCGCCTGCGTTTCGGCGCGGGCGGCGTCGTCGTCGCCCTGCAGCAGCGGCTTGGAAAACTCGACATACCAGTCGCAGACCTTGCCCCAGACAAAGGCATAAAGCCCGTTCGCCGCATCGTTGAAGCGGTAGGCCGAAAGCGCCGCGTCGGTTTCCTCGCGGATCTTTGCCGTCTCGGCGACGATCCAGCGGTTGACGGTCGCGGTCGCCTTGGGCGGCACCGCCGGGGCGGCGTGGCGCTCGGGCGCGAGCGCGCCGTTCATCTCGGCAAATCGGCAGGCGTTCCACAGCTTGGTGGTGAAGTTGCGGTAGCCCGCGATGCGCTGGGTCGAGAGCTTCAGGTCGCGCCCCATCGCGGCCATGGCGGTGAGGGTGAAGCGCACCGCATCGGCGCCGTATTCGTCGATCAGGTCGAGCGGGTCGAGCACGTTGCCAAGCGACTTCGACATCTTCTTGCCCTTCTCGTCGCGGACGAGGGCATGGACATAGACGGTGTCGAACGGCTTCTGATCGACCACGGCGTATTGCATCATCATCATCCGGGCGACCCAGAAGAAGATGATGTCGAAGCCGGTGACGAGGGTGGAGGTCGGGAAGTACTTCTCCAGCTCCGGCGTCTGCTCGGGCCAGCCCAGCGTGCCGATCGGCCACAGGCCCGACGAGAACCAGGTGTCGAGCACGTCGGGATCGCGCCAGACCGGGATCGCGGTGGGCGCCTGCGGCGAACGGATCGCGCCTTCGTCGGTGGTGTTGCCCACCGCCGCCTCGAACAGCGCCAGCGCCTCGCCGCGATCCGCGACGAAGCGGATTTCGTCATGGCCGTAATACGCCGCCATCTTCGCCAGCGCCTCGTCGCGCGTGGCGGCGCAGAACGGGGTCCAGTCGGCGTCGAGATCGACATGGCCGTCGGTCAGCGTCGGCCCGTACCAGACCGGGATCTGGTGGCCCCACCACAGCTGGCGCGAGATGCACCACGGCTCGATGTTCTCGAGCCAGTGGAAATAGACCTTGGCGTCGCGCTCGGGCAGGATCTTGGTCTCGCCCGACCGCACCGCGTCCAGCGCCGGGCCCACGATCTTCGAGGTGTCGACGAACCACTGGTCGGTCAGCATCGGCTCGATCACCACCTTCGAGCGGTCGCCGAAGGGCTGCATGATCGGCTTGTGCTCCACGAGCGGCACCAGACGGGTTTCGGGCGGCGCGGCGCCCTCCTCGGCGGCCTCGCGCTTGGCGGCCTTGGGGCCAAGCCGCGGGTCGTGCTCCGGCACCATCACGGCGAGGCCCTCGGCGGAGATGTCCTCCACCACCGCGGCGCGGGCCTCGAAACGGTCCATGCCGCGATATTTTTCGGGCACCAGGTTGAGCGCGTCGGCCTCCATGACCGAGATCTCGGCCCCCTTGGCCACCTCCTGCGCCCGCGTCGCGGCCTCCGCATAGGGCGCACCATCGGCGCGCATCGCGCCCTTGGTGTCCATCAGGCGATACATCGGGATGCCGCCGCGCTTGGCGACCTCGTAGTCGTTGAAATCATGCGCGCCCGTGATCTTCACCGCGCCCGAGCCGAAATCCATCTCCGGATATTCGTCGGTGATGATCGGGATCAGGCGGCGATGCTCCTTCGGACCCACCGGGATCTCGCAGAGCTTGCCGACGATGGGGGCGTAGCGTTCGTCATCGGGATGCACGGCCACCGCGCCGTCGCCGAGCATGGTCTCGGGGCGGGTGGTGGCGATGGCGATGTAGTCGCGCTCCTCCTCGAAGACGATTTTCCCGTCCTCGTCGCGCTCGACATAGGTGTAGGTCTCGCCGCCGGCGAGCGGGTACTTGAAGTGCCACATGTTGCCGGGCTGCTCGATGTTCTCGACCTCGAGATCCGAGATCGCCGTCTCGAAATGCGGGTCCCAGTTCACCAGCCGCTTGCCGCGATAGATCAGGCCCTTCTCGTACATGTCGACGAAGACCTTGATCACGGCGTCGTGGAAATTGCCCTGCTCGCTCTCGGGCGCACCGGGCGCGCCGGACATGGTGAAGGCGTTGCGCTCCCAGTCGAGCGAGGCGCCCAAGCGTTTCAGCTGTCCGACGATCTGTCCGCCCGACTGCGCCTTCCACTCCCAGACCTTCTCGAGGAATTTCTCGCGGCCCATCTCGCGGCGGCTCTCATTGCCCGCCTTGGCCATCTCGCGCTCGACGACCATCTGCGTGGCGATGCCCGCATGGTCCTGACCGGGCTGCCACAGCGTGTCGAAGCCGCGCATCCGGTGCCAGCGCACGAGGATGTCCTGCAGCGTGTTGTTGAAGGCGTGGCCCATGTGCAAGGAGCCCGTGACGTTGGGCGGCGGGATCATCATCGAGAAGGTTTCGGCCCGCCGGGCACCGGCGCCAGCGCGGAACGCGCCTGCCTTTTCCCAAGCCTCGTAGAGCCGGGCCTCGGCCCCGGCCGCGTCGAACGTCTTTTCCATCGCCATGTCCCGGGCTCCTCGGTGAGATCGGCCTTGTCTCTAGCGCGGCGGGCAGGGGAGGAAAAGGGATCAGCCCCGGTCGATGCGGGTGCTCAGGTGAATGAGCGCCTCGGTCGCCTTCACCCCGTCGAGCGCGCCGATCCGGTCGAGCGCCGCGTCGAGCGCCTCGGTGGTCTCCGCGCGCAGACGGCAGGCAAGATCGAAGCGCCCCGAGGTGGTGTGCACCGTCTCGACCTCGGCGATTCGCCCGAGCCCGGCCAGCACCGCCGCTTGCCGCGCCGGGACCATCTGCACCAGCACCGTGGCGCAGATGCCGCCCCGCGCCCGCTCCGACAGCCGCAGCGTATAGCCCGCGACCACGCCCGACCGCTCCAGCCGGTCGAGCCGCGCCTGCACCGTGGAACGCGCGAGCCCGAGCCGTTGCGCCAGCTGCGCGACGGGGGCACGGGCGTTTTCGGTCAACAGCGCGATCAGGCGGGCATCTGTGGCATCGGTCATATCGTCGATCCTGACGGCGATCTGCCGAAAGGGCGAGACAAATCGTTCGTATCGCCGCTTCGAACCGGCGGCGGTGTGGCGCAGCATGGAAGGAAGGAGGACCATCATGCTGCAAGCCCCGATCGACTGCGCCCGCGCCGAGACCCCCGAGGACTGGCTCACCCGCCATGGCGGCGAGGCGCCGGTGCTGCTTTATTGCCCGGCGGCGCTCATGGCGCGCCACGACCGGTTCCGGCGCGGCTTTCCCGGCGCGGTGACCTACGCGGTCAAGGCCAACCCCGACCCGGCGGTGATTGCGGCGCTGGTGCAGGGCGGCATGACCGCCTTCGACGTGGCCTCGCCCGCCGAGATGGCGCTGGTGCGCGCGATCAGCGCCGAGGCGGTGCTGCATTACCACAACCCGGTGCGTTCGCGCGGCGAGATCGCCGCCGGGATCGCGGCGGGGGTGGCTTCGTGGTCGGTCGACGATGCGGGTGAACTCGACAAGCTGGTCGCCTGCGGCGTCGCGCCGGGCACCGAGATCGCGGTGCGGCTCAAGCTGCCGGTGGCTGGCGCCGCCTATGATTTCGGGGCCAAGTTCGGCGCTGATCCGGCGCTTGCGCAGCAGCTTCTGACGCGCGCCGCCAAAGCCGGGTTCAAGGTCTCCATGACCTTTCATGTCGGCACGCAATGCACCGATCCGGGCGCTTGGGTTGCCTATATGCAGGCCTGCGCGCGCGTTGCGCGCGCGGCGGGGGTGCGGCTGGCGCGGCTCAATGTCGGCGGCGGGTTTCCATCGGGCCGCGACGGGGGCGCGCCCGCGCTGGAGCCGATCTTCGCGGCGATCGCGGCGGGGCGCGACGCATTCGACACGCCCTCCGAACTGGCCTGCGAGCCGGGCCGCGCGCTGGTGGCCGACGCGATGGCCTATGCGGTGCGCGTCAAGGCGCGGCGCGGTGCGGCGCTCTATCTGGGCGACGGCATCTATGGCGGGCTGTCGGAATGCCCGTCGATCGGGGTGCCGCGGGTCGATCTCGTCGCCGATGATCGCCGCGCCGCCGCCGCGCCGCGCGCCTTCGCGCTCTGGGGGCCGACCTGCGACAGCCTGGATCGGCTGCCCGGCGAAACCGCGCTGCCGGGGAATGTGGCGGAGGGGGACTGGCTGCTGTTCCGCTCGGCCGGGGCCTATCTCGTCGGGGTCACGACCTGTTTCAACGGATATGGCACATATGATCGCGCGGAGGTGGAGCGGCTCTGGACAGACCCGTCGCGCTCCCTAGGGTAAAGGATGACGGTAAAGGGGTGACGATGCGGCGGACGGGCAGGGCGCAGGCGCGGATGAGAGGCCCGGATGGGCGTTCGTGACTGGCTGCTCGGGCTGTTCGGACGCCGGCCGCGGCAGGCCGAGGGCCAGCCGCGCATGCGCGGCCCCGCCACCCATGTCATCATTCTCGACGGCACCATGTCGACGCTGCGGCGCGGGCACGAAACCAATGCCGGGCTGACCTACAAGCTGCTGCGCGAAAGCGGGCGGCAGGCCAACCTGACGGTGCATTACGAGGCGGGCATCCAGTGGACCTCGTGGTCCGAGACGCTCGACGTGATGATGGGGCGCGGCATCAACCGGCTGATCCAGCGCGCCTACGGCGTGCTCGCCTCGCGGTTCCGGCCCGGCGACACCATCATCCTCGTGGGCTATTCGCGCGGTGCCTATGCCGTGCGCTCGCTGGCGGGGGTGATCAGCCGCGTCGGGCTGTTGCGGGCCGAGGAGGCGACCGAGCGCAACGTGCGCGACGCCTACCGCCATTACCGCCACCGCAGCCCCGCGCCAAGCGAGGCGGCCCGCGCCTTCGCGCGGCTGCATTGCCACGACCGGGTGGAGATCGAGGCCGTCGCGGTGTGGGACACGGTGGCCTCGCTGGGGTTGCGCCTGCCGCTGTTGTGGCGGCTGTCCGAGCCCAACCACATGTTCCATGATCACCGGCTCGGGGGGCACGTGCTGCACGGGTTTCACGCGTTGGCGCTGGATGAGACGCGCAACGCCTATGCGCCGGTGCTGTGGACCACGCCGCTGGGCTTTGCCGGGCATGTCGAGCAGGTCTGGTTCCGCGGCACCCATGGCGACATCGGCGGCCAGCTCGGCGGCAGGCTGGAAAGCCGCAGCCTGGCAAACATCCCGCTGGTCTGGATGCTGGAGCGGCTGGAGGCCTGCGACCTGCCGTTGCCGCCAGATTGGCGCGCGCGGTTTCCCTGCGACCCCGGCGCGCCCTCGGTGGGCACGTGGCGCGGCTGGAACAAGCTGTTTCTGTCGCGCGGGCGGCGCATGGTTGGGCGCGATCCGTCAGAGCGGCTGCATGACACGGTGGCGGGCGGGCACCCCGCCCGGGCGCGGCTGGCCGGTGGCCGCGCAGAGACCCCGCCGGTCGGACAACTCGGCGTGGCGGAGTAGCGCCGGGCTCAGCCGAAATGCGCGGCGATGCGGTCGAGGCGCGCGCCCCGCGTCGCGGCATCCTCGATCAGAAGCTCGTGCCGTCCGCCTTCGACGATCTCGAATTCCGCACCGGGCCAGCGCCGCATCCGGTCGCGCACGCGGGCCGAATCGACGACCCATTCCTCGTCGCCGAGCAGGGTCAGGCAGGGGATGTCGGGCGAGGGCAGACGCGCCAGAGCCCGGGTTTCGCGCAGCGCCTCGTGCAGCCAGTGCAGCGACGGCGCGGCAAGGCCCAGCTCGGGATGCGCCGCGACCTGCGCGCGCACCCAGTCGAAGCTTTCCGCATCGCGGGTCAGCATGTTGGCCTCGGCCGCCTCGGCCGCCTCCTCCAGCGTGGCCGAGCGCCCCGGCGAGGGCAGGTGCGACAGCCCGACGAGCCGCGAGGCGCTGCTCAGCCCCCAGGCGGCGGCGCGCAGGGTGGGACGCATCAGCACCCCCCACATCGGCGCGGTGAAGCAGGCGGTGGCAAAGGGGGTACGACGCATCAGCGCCCTGAGCCCGATGCAGCCGCCCATCGAATGCGCCAGCATGTGATAGGGTTCGGGCAGTCCCAGCCCGCGGACATGCGCCAGCAGCGCGTCGAGATCGGCCTGGTAATCGGAAAAGCTGTCGACATGGCCGCGCGCCGCGTTGTCATGGGAGCGGTCCGACAGGCCCTGGCCGCGCCAGTCGAGCGTGGCACAGCCATAGCCGCGCGCCACGAGATCGGTCGCGATGCGGCCGTATTTCTCGGCATATTCGGTCCGGCCCGTCAGGATCAGCACCGTGCCGCGTGGGGCGGGGCCGGTGCATGGGGCGGGATCGGTGCGCGTCTGCGGGCCGGGCCAGTGCACCGCCCGCAGACGCGGCCCGTCGGCGGCGGCGATCCAATGCGCCACCGCCGGGCCGCCGGCCACATCCGCAAAGAACGGCGCGGCCGAACGGCCCGCGCCGTCAGCCAAGGACCGCCGCCAGCTTCATGGCGAGCCCCATGTCGCCATCGATCGAAAGCTTGCCCTGCATGAAGGCGGCGGTCGGGTCGAGATCGCCTTCGAGAATCGACTGGAACGTCTCGGCACCGGCGGTGAGCGTCACCTCGGCCTCCTCGTCGCCCGCCCGTGCGCCGGCCTCGTCGATCATGATCGCGCCCTCGTCCGAGATCACGAACTTGGCCGGGCCGCCCTCGAGACCGTCGCCGTCCATCTTGGCGTTGAGCGCCGTCACCGCCTGGCTCACCAGTTCACTCATCGTGTCGTCCTTCGCGTTGGCGACGACCGGGATGGCCGCCGATCTGGTCGTTGTGATGGGGGTGCCTCTGGTCTCGGCCCGGACGCGCCCCTACACTAGGGACTATGGGTGCAAGAATTCTTCCCTTCAAACCTGTCCTCGCGGCATTGGCGATCGGCCTCGCGGTTGTGTCCCCCGTGCAGGCGCAGGAGGATGACGGCGTGGCCGGTTTGTTCGAACGATTGCAGGCCGCCAGCCCCGAGCAAACGCCCGAACTGGCGGCCGAGATCCGCGCCGCGTGGTCGCGCAGCGGCTCGGCGGCGATCGACCTTCTGGTGGAGCGCGGGCGCGAGGCGCTGGGCGCGGGCGACCGGCAGGCCGCGATCGAGCATCTGACCGCCGCGCTCGACCATGCGCCGGGCTTCGCCGAGGCGCATGTGCTGCGCGCCAACGCCTATTATCTCGCCGGTCTCACCGGCCCCGCCATCGACGATCTGCGCCGCGCGCTCGACAGCGAGCCGCGCCATTTCGGCGCGCTGCAGGGCTTTGCCGCGCTGCTCGAGGAGATCGGCCGCCCCGAGGATGCCCGCGAGGTCTGGGGCCGGGTGCTGGCGCTCATGCCGCAGGATGCCCGGGCCATCGAGGCCGCGCGCCGCCTCGACATCATGCTCGGCGGCCGCACGCTCTGATCTTTTCCGCCCCGTTTTCGGGCGATCACAGGACTTTTCATGACCCCCTCCCGTATCGGTGCCGTGCTCGGCCCCACCAATACCGGCAAGACGCATTACGCGATCGAGCGGATGCTAGCCTATCGCTCGGGCATCATCGGCCTGCCGCTGCGGCTTCTGGCCCGCGAGGTCTATGACCGCATCGTCAAGGCGCGCGGCCCTTCGGTCGTGGCGCTGGTGACGGGCGAGGAGCGGATCGTGCCGCCGCGCGCCGCCTACTGGGTCTGCACCGTCGAGGCGATGCCCGAAATGGATGCCGATTTTCTTGCCATCGACGAAATCCAGCTTTGCGCCGATCCCGAGCGCGGCCATGTCTTCACCGACCGGCTGCTGCGCGCGCGCGGCCGCTACGAGACGCTGTTTCTCGGCTCCGAAACCATGGGCCCGGCGATTCGCAGCCTCGTGCCCGAGGCCGAGACGATGCGCCGCGACCGGCTCTCGACGCTGAGCTATGCGGGCTCGAAGAAGCTCAGCCGGATGCCCGAGCGCTCGGCCATCGTCGGGTTTTCGGTCGACAGCGTCTATGCCATCGCCGAGCTGATCCGCCGCCAGAAGGGCGGGGCGGCGGTGGTGATGGGCGCCTTGTCACCGCGCACCCGCAACGCGCAGGTGGAGATGTACCAGAATGGCGATGTCGACTACCTCGTCGCCACCGACGCGATCGGCATGGGGCTCAATCTCGATATCGGCCACGTGGCGTTCTCGTCGCTGGTCAAGTTCGACGGCCACAAGATGCGCCATCTCGCCCCCGACGAGCTGGCGCAGATCGCGGGCCGGGCCGGGCGGCACCGCACCAATGGCAGCTTCGGCGTCACCGGCGAGGCGCCGCCCCTGGACGAAGAGGTGATCGAGGCGATCGAGAACCACCAGTTCCGGCCCGTCACCCGGCTGTTCTGGCGCAATTCGGACCTGCAGTTCGGCTCGCTCAAGCGGCTGATCCAGACGCTGGAAAGCCGCACCAACAACCCGTGGCTGGGCCGGGTGCGCGAAAGCGACGATCTCGCGGCGCTCAAATCGCTCGCCGCCGACCCGGTGATGCAAAGCCGCGCGCATGACGGCTCCTCGGTGCGGCTGTTGTGGGATGTCTGCCGCCTGCCGGACTTTCGCGGCATCGGGCGGGGCGAACATGCCGACATGGTCGGCCAGATCTTCGCGCATCTGCAGGATCGGGGGCGCATCCCCGACGACTGGTTCGCCAAGCGGATCGAGCGGATCGACCGCACCGATGGCGACATCGACGCGTTGTCGAAACGGCTGGCCTATATCCGCACATGGACCTATGTGGCCCAGCGCCGCGGCTGGGTCGGGGACGAAAGCCATTGGCGCGAGATCACGCGCGGAGTAGAAGATCGCCTGTCGGATGCGCTGCATGGCGCTCTGACGCAAAGATTCGTGGATCGGCGGACCAGCGTTCTGGCCCGGCGGCTCAAGCAGAAGGAGGTCATGGTGGCCGAAGTGACAGACAACGGCGACGTGACGGTCGAGGGCGAATTCGTCGGACGGCTGGAAGGATTCCGGTTCCGCGCCGACAAGGCGAACGGCCCGGACGAAGCGAAAACGCTGCGGCAGGCGGCGGACAAGGCGCTCGCGCCGCAGTTCCACCTGCGGGCGGACCGCTTCTACAACGCGCCCGACACCGAGATCGACGTGACCGAACAGGGCGGCCTGATGTGGGGCGCCTCGGCCGTGGGCAAGCTGGTGTCCGGCGCGGACCCGTTCAAGCCGCAGGTCGTGGCCTATGTCGACGAGGAAGCCGGCACCGAGATCACCGACAAGGTGAAGCGGCGTCTGCAGCATTTCATCGACCGCAAGATCGCCGCGACGCAGGAGCCCCTGCTGGCGTTGGGCGCGGACGAGGCGCTGACCGGGCAGGCCAAGGGCTTTGCCTATCGCATGGTCGAGAATTTCGGCATCATCCCGCGCGGCGAGGTCGCCGACGAGGTGCGCGCGCTCGACCAGGAGGCACGCGGCGCTCTGCGCAAGCACGGCATCCGTTTCGGCCAGTTCACCGTGTTCATGCCGGCGCTCTTGAAGCCCGCGCCGACGCGCATCCGCCTCGTGCTCTGGGCGCTGTCGAAGGGGCTGCAGGAGTTTCCCGAAACGCCGCCGCCGGGGCTCGTCACCGTGCCCGCCACGCGCGGTGCCGCGCCGGGTTACTATGCCATGGCGGGCTACCGCGCCGCCGGTGAACGGGCGATCCGCATCGACATGCTGGAGCGTCTGGCCGACATGCTGCGCGACCGCGACAGCAAGGGCGGCTTCGAGGCGGTGCCCGACATGCTGTCGATCACCGGCCTGACGCTGGAGCAGTTCGCCGAGCTGATGTCGGGGCTGGGCTACCGCGCCGAAAAGGGCGAACGGCCCAAGGCCAAGCCCGCCAAGGCCGCCGCCGCGCCGCAGGAGGACGTGCCGGGCGAGACCCCCGACACCACGCCGCCCGCGCCCGAGGGGCCGGACGTGCCGGGCAACACCCCGCCCGAGACGCCGGACCAACCCGAGACGCCGGGTATCACGCCGCCCGACGCGCCCGAGCAGCCGGACCTGCCGAACGAGACGCCGGAGGCGCCCCGCGCAGCCGGACAATGCCCCCGCCAGCCCCACGGACGTGCCGGGCACCGAGCCCGATCCCGCGCCCGCCGAAGTGCCCGGCGGCACGCCCGATCGCGGCCCCGCGCCCGCGCCCGACGAGATGCCCGACAGCGACCCGCCCGCGGGCATCCCGGCCGGCACCCCGACGGAAATCCCGCCGGGCACCATCGCCGTGGGCGAGACCGCGCCTGCGACGCCCGAGGAGACCGCCGCGGCCGAGGCGGCCGAGATGGAGACCTTCTATACCTTCACATGGGCCGGGCGCGGGCAGCGCCGGGGCGGTGAGGGCGGCAAGGGCCGCCGCCATGGCGGCAAGCCCGACGGCGCGCGCAAGGAGGGCGGCGCGCCGCGCGGTGCCAAGGGCAAGCCGAACGGCAAGGGCGAGGGGCGCGGCGACGGCAAGCGCCGCGGTCCCAAGGGCGATCGCGACGACCAGCGTCCGCGCAACTTCTCCTCGCAGCCCGCGCGCGAGAAGAAGATCGACCCCGACAACCCCTTCGCCGCCGCGCTCGCGGGCTTCAAGCGCGATTGAGCCGGGGCGAGGCGAACCCTGCCGAGGCGCGGCGCGAGACGCTGCGCCTCGACAAATGGCTCTGGCAGGCCCGGTTCTTCAAGACCCGGAGCCTTGCCGCCGCGCTCGTCTCCAAGGGGCGGGTGCGGGTCAACGGACAGCCCGCCGCGCGCCCCTCGCGCGGGGTGGGGACGGGCGACGTTCTGACCTTTCCGCAGGGCCGGGCGATCCGCGTGGTGCGCATCCTCGCGCTCGGGGAACGGCGCGGCCCGGCCAGCGAGGCGCAGGGTCTTTACGACGATCTCGACCCGCCCGGTCACGGTGATGGCCATGAGGCGCCGGCGGCGCTTGAATGACCCCGCGCTCTGCTCTAGCTAGGCCGCAACAAGCATCGAGGGCCCGCCAATGACCTACGTCGTCAAGGACAACTGCATCGCCTGCAAGTACACGGATTGCGTCGAGGTCTGCCCCGTCGACTGCTTCTACGAAGGCGAGAACATGCTCGTCATCCATCCCGACGAATGCATCGATTGTGGCGTCTGCGAGCCCGAATGCCCGGCCGACGCGATCCGGCCCGACACCGAGCCGGATGTCGAGAAATGGGTCGAGTTCAACCGCAAATACTCCGAGATCTGGCCCGTCATCGTCACCAAGAAGGATCCGCTGCCCGGCGCCGAGGAAATGGACGGCAAAGAGGGCAAGATGGAGATGTTCTCGGAGAAGCCCGGCGAGGGCGGCTGACGCCGCCGCCCGGCATTCGCACGGCGCCTGCGCGTCCCCGCTTTCGCCGGGGGCGTTTTTGTGGTATGCTGTTTCGGTAATGCTGCTGAAAACCTGATCCCATCTGGCCGTAGCTGCGCCTGACGGACCTTACGGTTCGCCGGGCTCTTTTCGTGTCGAACGTCCGGTGAGGATCTCCCAGGAAGGACATCATGAGCAAGAAGAAGAACGAATTCCGTCCCGATGATTTCGTCGTCTACCCCGCGCATGGCGTCGGCAAGATCGTCTCGATCGAGGAGCAGGAAGTGGCAGGCATGTCGCTCGAGCTTTTCGTGATCTCCTTCGAAAAGGACAAGATGACGCTGCGCGTGCCGACCCACAAGGCCACCGAGGCCGGTCTGCGCTCGCTGTCCTCGCCCGACGTCGTGGCCCATGCGCTCAAGACCCTCAAGGGCAAGGCCAAGGTCAAGAAGGCGATGTGGTCGCGCCGCGCGCAGGAATACGAGCAGAAGATCAATTCCGGCGACCTGATCGCCATCGCCGAAGTGGTGCGCGACCTGCACCGCGCCGACGACCAGCGCGAGCAGTCCTATTCCGAGCGCCAGCTCTACGAGGCCGCGCTCGAGCGGCTGATCCGCGAGATCGCCGCCGTCTCGGGCAATGACGAGACCGCCGCCGCCCGCGAGATCGACGGCGTGCTGGTCAACCGCGCCGCCGCCGCCTGATTCCCGAAGCGTCGGGAAAGAGAGGGCCGTGCCGAAAGGCGCGGCCCTTTGTCGTGGCACGTGACCGCACCGGGGCGCCGGCGTATTTTCGGAATGGTGAAGCCGGAGCGTCCCGCTCCCCTTTCACCATTCCTCAAATACGCGAATGCCGGGCGGCGGCCCGGTGCGCTCCGCTCAGGCGTCCTGCGGCAAGGCCCGCCAGCCGATGTCGCGGCGGCAGAATCCCTCTGGCCAGTCGATCGCATCGACCATCCGGTAGGCCGCGTCGCGCGCCTGCGCCAGCGTCTCGCCTCGCGCCGTGACGTTGAGCACGCGGCCGCCATTGGCGGTGATCCGGCCCTCCCGCGCGGCCGTGCCCGCATGGAACACCATGGCCGAGGCGCTTTCTTCCTGCGCGTCGAGACCTCGGATCTCGGAGCCCTTGTCATAGCTGCCGGGATAGCCCTTGGCCGCCAGCACCACGGTGAGCGCGTGATCCTCGGCCCATTGCGCCTCGACCGCGTCGAGCCGCCCCTCGGCGCAGGCCTGGATCAGGTCGAGCGCCTGGCCCCCGAGCCGCATCATCAGCACCTGGCATTCGGGATCGCCGAAGCGGACATTGTATTCGACGAGCCGCGGCTGCCCGTCCTCGATCATCAGCCCGGCATACAGCACGCCTTGATAGGGCGTGCCGCGCCGCGCCATTTCGTGCATGGTCGGGCGGATGATCTCGTCGAGCGCCTTCTGCGCCACTGCCGCATCGAGGATCGGGGCGGGGGAATAGGCGCCCATGCCGCCGGTGTTGGGGCCGGTGTCACCATCGCCCACGCGCTTGTGATCCTGCGCCGTGCCGATCGGCAGCACCGTTTCGCCATCGACCAGCACGAAGAAGCTGGCCTCTTCGCCCTCCATGAATTCCTCGATCACCACCTCTGAGCCTGCCGCGCCGAATTCGCCGCCGAACATGTGATCGAGCGCCGAGGCCGCCGCGTCGCGTTCGGTCGCGACCACGACGCCCTTGCCGGCGGCCAGCCCGTCGGCCTTGATGACGATCGGCATCTTCTGCTTGGCGAGGTAGCCGCGCGCCGCCTCGAGATCGGTGAAATGCGCATAGGCGGCCGTCGGCGCATGCGCCGCGTCGCAGATCGCCTTGGTGAAGCTCTTGGAGCTTTCGAGCCGGGCCGCCGCCGCCGAGGGGCCGAACACCTTGAGCCCGGCGGCGCGGCAGGCATCCGCCACCCCGGCGGCCAGCGGCGCCTCGGGACCGATGATGACGAGATCGACCGAGTTGTCGGAGGCAAAGCCCGCCACCGCGTCGCCGTCGAGGATGTCGATCGCGGCGCATTCGGCGATCTGCGCGATCCCGGCATTGCCGGGGGCGACGATCAGCCGGTCGCATTTGGGGTTTTGCAGCACCGCCCAGGCGATCGCATGTTCGCGTCCGCCGGACCCGAGGATGAGAATGTTCATGATCGCGTCTCCTGCGCCGCTTGTCGTCAGGGCCGCTTCTATGCGCGTGGTGCCGCAGGGGCAATGACATGGCCGACCGGCCGGTTCGAGCCGATTGTCGAAAAAATGCTTGGCCTTGGCGTCTGCTCGGTGGCATGCAGCGCACGAACAATTCAGGTGAATGGTTGATGTTTGGTCGAAATCTTGTGATCTCCCTGGTCGCCGCCATGGTCGTTTCTGTCTCCGGCGTTCGGGCGGATCACGCCTCGCTTTCGGACATCTTCATGCACCTGCCTCCTGCCGAGCGGCGCGTGGTGCAGGTGGAGTTGATGCGGGGCGGTTTCTATGAAGGCCCGCTCGACGCCGCCTGGAGCGATGCGACCTCGCTTGCGCTGTTCGGTGCCGCGGATTTCCTGTCAACGCAGGCCCGCGTCGACGCCCGGCCCGACATGAGCTCGCCCGAGGGAATCGCGGCCTTTCTGTCCGCCTTGTCGCAGCGGGCCTATGCGGACCGGCTCTATGGGGAGAAACGCGGCGCGACGGGGTTCTAGCCCCGTTGCCCCCTGCGCCGGGCTGGTGCAGACAGGTCGCATGGATCTGTTCGAGGACAATGCCCCCGACACGGGGGGCAACGCGCATGAGTTCACCGTCTCCGAGATTTCGGGGGCGGTAAAGAAGACCATCGAAGGCGAATTCGGCCATGTCCGGGTGCGCGGCGAGGTGGGCCGCGTCACGATCGCACGCACCGGCCACATGTATTTCGATCTCAAGGACGACCGCTCGGTGCTGGCCTCGGTCAGCTGGAAGGGGCAGGTCGCCAAGCTGACGCATCGCCCCGAGGAGGGCATGGAGGTCATCGCCACCGGGCGCATGACGACATTCGGCCCGCAGTCGCGCTACCAGCTCAATGTCGAGGAGGTGGTGCCGGCGGGGGCGGGCGCGCTGATGGCGATGCTGGAGAAACGCCGGCAGGCGCTCGCCGCCGAGGGGCTCTTCGACGAGGGGCGCAAGCGACCGATCCCCTACCTGCCCGAGATCATCGGCGTCGTCACATCGCCCACCGGCGCGGTGATCCGCGACATCCTGCACCGGTTGCGCGACCGCTTTCCGCGCAAGGTGCTGGTCTGGCCCGTGGCGGTGCAGGGCAAATCCTCCGCCGCCGAGGTGGCCGCCGCGATCCGCGGTTTCAACGCCATGACACCGGGCGGCGCGCTGCCGCGCCCCGACCTCTTGATCGTCGCGCGCGGCGGCGGCTCGATCGAGGATCTGTGGGGCTTCAACGAGGAAATCGTCGTGCGCGCCGCCGCCGAAAGCGCGATCCCGCTGATTTCGGCGGTGGGCCACGAGACCGACACGACGCTGATCGACCACGCCAGCGATCGCCGCGCGCCGACGCCGACGGCGGCCGCCGAGATCGCGGTGCCGGTGCGGGCCGAATTGCAGGCCGATCTCGCGCAGCTCGGGGCGCGGCTCGAACAGACGCTGCATGGCGGGATCGACCGCCGGGCCGAACGTCTGCGCGACCTGTCGCGCGCGCTGCCGCGGCCCGAGGCGCTGCTGATGGGACCGGCGCAGCGGCTCGACGCGCTCGACACCCGGCTGCCGGGCGCGCTGCGCGCCGCCATCGCCAGAAAACGGATCGAGCTGTCGGATCATCCGCTGCGGCCCGGTCTCGCCACCCGCGCGGTCGAGCGGGGCCGCGACCGGCTCGGCGCGGTCGCGGGGCGGTTGCCGGGCGCGCATCGCGCCGGGCTGGCGCAAAAGCGGATCAGGCTTCAGGGGCTGCGGTTGAGCCCCGAGGCGCTTGGCCGGACCATCACGCAGGAGCGGCGCGGCCTGCACCAGATCGCCGCGCGGCTGCGCCCCGATCTGGTGCAGGCGCCGCTCGCCCAGCAGCGCGACCGTCTTACGGCGCTGGCGCGGCTGCTCGACACGCTAAGCTACAAGTCGACCCTCGCGCGCGGTTACGCCGTGGTGCGCGGCGATGGGCAGGTCGTCACCACCCTCGCTGCGGCGCAGGCGGCCACGACGCTGGAGATCGAGTTCCGCGATGGCCGGATGCAGACCGGCGCGGGGGCCAAGCCCAAGCGCGCGGCCAAGCCCGCAGCCTCCCCGCCCGAACAGGGCACGCTGCTCTAGACCCCGGCCTCGGGTTGGCAAAAGAGCGGCGTGTCGCTGTCTTGGGTCTCATAGAGCTGCGGCACCTCGGGGTCGTTGACGAAGGCGGCGCTGAGCCGTCCGCCCTCCTCGTAGAAATGCCAGCATTCCGGCCCGGTGCCATCTTCATAGGCAAAGCAGATCGCGCCCGCATTGGGATACCATTCGCCGTCGAGGCAGCGCCCGTCGAGAAAGGACCACGTCACCTGGCGGTCGGGGCCGTAGCGTTCCTTGCCGTAAGGGGCGCCGCCGCTCTGGTAGGTCAGGGTGCGGCCCTGCACCCGTGCGGCGAACTCCTCCGCGCTGAGCGGCACAGAGGCGGTATCCGGCGCCTGCGCCGCAGCGGCAAGGGCGCAAAGCGCGAGCAGGGCCGAAAGGGCGATCGGTCGAAGCGGCATCATGCGCCCAAGGCTCTCACTCCGCCGCCGCCGCGGCCAGCCCTTTCGTGGCGGCTGCGCGCCAATCCGCCATGCGGCGCCCGGGGGCGGGGTGGCGGCGAGGATGGCCACGGCGATGGAGATCCCGGGGGCCGCGCGGGGGCGCTCCCTTTCCAAGCCCCCCTGCAAGGGTTAGGTGAGAGAGGTAACAGCAAAGACAGCAGGACCGGGCGGCGCATGTCCTTTTTCGGAAAACTCAAAGACCGGCTCTTTACCTCTTCCTCCAAGCTCGATCGCGGGCTCGAGGAAATCGTCGAAGAGGGCGCGCAGACCACCGACGCGCCGCAGGAAGCCGACCCCGATGGTGCCGAGGCCAGCCCGGCGCCCGGGCCGGACCATGCGCCCACGCCGCAGCCCGAGCCCGAGCCCGAAGCGCAGCCCGAGCCCAGCGCCCCCGCCGGGCCGCGCCCGGCCACGCCCGATGCCGAGCCGCCCGTCGCCCCGCCGGTCACCCCCGGCATGCCCGCCGCCCCGGTGACGCCGCCCGCGCCGCCGGTCTCCACCCCGCGCGCGCCAGAGCCCGAAGCCGCGCCCGAAGCCACCGCTGCGCCCGCGCCGACGCCGGAAAAGCCCGGCCTGCTGGGCCGCCTGTTCGGCAAGAGCACCGCCGCCGCGCCGCGCCGCGAGCTTGACGATGCGATGCTAGAGCGGCTCGAGGAATTGCTGATCCAGTCGGACATGGGCGTCGAGACGGCGCTGCGCGTCACCGCCAACATCGCCGAAGGGCGGATGGGCCGGAAGCTGTCGGTCCCGGAGATCAAGGACCTGCTGGCGGGCGAGATCTCCCGTATCATGGAGCCGGTCGCCCGCCCCATGCCGATCTACGCCAAGACACCGCAGGTGGTGCTCGTGGTCGGCGTCAACGGCTCGGGCAAGACCACCACCATCGGCAAGCTCGCCTCCCAGTTCCGCGATGCCGGGAAATCGGTGGTGATCGCCGCGGGCGACACCTTTCGCGCCGCCGCCGTCGAACAGCTGCAGATCTGGGGCGACCGCGCCGGCGTGCCGGTGATGACCGCGCCGCAGGGCACCGATCCCGCCAGCCTCGCCTATGACGCGATGGCAAAGGCGCAGGCCGATGGCGCCGATCTTCTGCTGATCGACACGGCGGGGCGGCTGCAGAACCGCGCCGACCTGATGGAGGAGCTGTCGAAGATCGTCCGCGTGATCCGCAAGAGGGACCCGGAGGCGCCGCACAACACGCTTCTGGTGCTCGACGCCACCACCGGTCAGAACGCGCTGAGCCAGGTCGAGATCTTCCGCAACATCGCCGACGTGTCCGGTCTCGTGATGACCAAGCTCGACGGCACCGCGCGCGGCGGCGTGCTGGTCGCGCTTGCCGACCGCTTCGGCCTGCCGATCCACGCGATCGGCGTGGGCGAGCAGATCGACGATCTTGCCCCCTTCGACCCCGAGGAGTTCGCCCGCGCGCTCACCGGCGCGGAGGGCGACCTGGCCTGATCCTCAGTCATGCCAGCCGAGGACCCGCTCGACCTCGCGCAGCAGCATCAGCACCACGACCACCATCACGCTCGCCATCGCGGCGAGCGGGATCTGCCCCGCGCCGCAGCCCAGCCCCACGGCCCCGGCAAGCCACAGCGATGCCCCGGTTGTAATGTTGCGCACCTCGCCCTTGGCGGTGAAGATGATCCCCGCGGCAAGAAAGGCCACGCCCGAGGTCACCGCCTCGATCAGGCGCAGCGGGTCGATGCGCCGGTCATCCGTGCCGCCGAAATCGAGCTGCGTGACTTCCTGGCCCAGCATCACGAACAGCGCCGCCGCCAGCCCCACGAGGATATGGGTGCGCAGGCCTGCGGGCTTGCCGCGCCATTCGCGCTCGATCCCGATGAGACCGGTAAGGAGAATCGCCGAGAACAGCCGCACCGCCGCCACGAAGGGCGACGTCGCGCGAAAGCCGGTGGTGAGGTCGGTGAGAAGCGCCTCGATCATTGCCCCTGGTCCCTTCTGGCGTTGTCCCTTCTGGCGTTTTTCTGACAACGGGGCAGCCGCGGCGCGGTTCCGGCACCGCCTTGGGCGGGTGCGGCCCGCCGGCTCTGGCCGAAACGGGCCGCAGCGCATATGTCTGCCGCGCAGCTGACAAGGAGACCGACCGAGCATGGCGCAACGCAACATCAGCCCCTGGCTCAAGCAGGCGCTGGAGCTGGGCCCGACATTGGCCTTCTTCCTCGTCTATCTGCGGCTCAAGGAGGACAGCTTCGTGATCGCGGGCACCGAGTATTCGGGCTTCATCCTCGCCACGCTGATCTTCATCCCGATCCTGCTCGCCGCGATGGGCGCGCTCTGGGCGCTGACCGGGCGCTTGAGCCGGATGCAGGTCTTCACCGCCTTCATGGTGATCTTCTTCGGCGGGCTGACCGCGTGGTTCAACGACGAGCGGTTCTTCATGATGAAGACCACCATCGTCTACGGCCTCTTTGCCGCGATCCTCGCCACCGGGCTGGTGCTGCGCCGCAGCTGGCTCGAATGGGTGATGGGCGAGGCGCTGCCGATGCAGCACGAAGGCTGGATGCTGCTCACCCGGCGGCTCATCGCGGTATTCACCGCGCTCGCCATCGCCAACGAAATCGTCTGGCGCACCCAGAGCGAGGAGCTTTGGGTCAAGATCGAGACCTTCGCCTTCCCGGCGGTGCTGTTCGTGTTCCTGTGGCTGCAGATCGCGGCGCTGCAGCGCTACATGATCGAACCGGAGAAATAGCCGCTGCGGCGGGGGTTGCGTATTTGGGGAACAAAGTTGCCGCCGGGCGCCGAAAGGCCCCGGCGGTGTCGCGTTCAGCGGGGGCCGAACATGTGCTTTTGCTGGTCGCGATCCGCCGTGCCCTGCCGCTTGTCGAGATGCAGCGCCACGCCCCGCGCGGTGGCGGGCCGCGCCTCCAGCCCGTCGAGCCAGCGTTTCATGTGCGGGAAGCTTTCGATGCCCTGGTCCTGGCGTTGCCACAGCCGTGCCCAGGGAAAGATCGCCATGTCGGCGATCGTGAAATCGGGACCGGCGACGTATTCGCTTTGGGCAAGCTGCCGGTCGAGCACGCCGTAGAGCCGGGCCACCTCGGTTCTGTAGCGGTCCTTGGCGTAGGGGATGTCCTGCGGCGGATCGAGATCGGGCGCGTAGCGCAGGAAATGATGCGCCTGTCCGGCCATCGGACCGAGCCCGCCCATCTGCCACATCAGCCACTGGTCCACGGCGATGCGCGCGCGCTCCGTTTCGCCGCAGAAGCGGCCGGTCTTGCGCGCGAGGTATTGCAGGATCGCGCCGCTTTCGAAGATCGAGATCGATGCGCCGTCGGGGCCCTCGGGATCGGTGATCGCGGGCATCCTGCCATTGGGCGACAGCGCGAGGAATTCGGGACTGCGCTGCGCGCCGACGCCGATGTCGACGAGGCGGACGACATGCGGCAGGCCCATTTCCTCGAGCGCGATGGAGACCTTCCAGCCGTTCGGCGTGGGCCAGTAATACAACTCGATGGGGGCGGGCATGGGGCAGGTCTCCTGTTGCGGCGGGCCGAGACTGGCATGGCCTGCCGGGGATGCAAGGGGCGGTGGCAGGGCGGGGCCGCGTGCTTGACCGGGCCGGGGCCGGGGGCTATCGCGACGTCAGACGACGGCGCCCGGATCGGGGCAGGGCCATGCGCCGTGCCGCGCGCCCCGCGCCGCACCGGAACACCCGAAGGCCCGGAGGCCCTGACATGACCGACTACCGCAAGCGCACCCGCGCCGTTCACGCCGGCACCCGCCGCAGCCAGTATGGCGAGGTGAGCGAGGCGATCTTCATGACGCAGGGCTTCGTTTATGACAGCGCCAAGGCCGCCGAGCAGCGCTTCGTCAAGATCGAGGGCGACGAGTTCATCTATGCCCGCTACGGCAACCCGACCGTGGCGATGTTCGAGGACCGGCTCGCCAGCCTCGAAGGCGCCGAGGCCGCCTTTGCCTGCGCGAGCGGCATGGCCGCCGTCAACGGCGCGCTGACCTCGATGCTCAAGGCGGGCGATCACGTCGTCTCCAGCCGGGCGCTGTTCGGCTCCTGCCTCTATATCCTCGAGGAGATCCTGCCGCGCTACGGCGTCGAGGTGAGCTTCGTCGACGGCAAGAACATCGACGAGTGGAAGGCGGCGATCCGTCCCGACACGGCGGCGGTGTTCTTCGAAAGCGTCTCGAACCCGGCGCTCGAGGTGGTCGACATCGCCGCCGTGGCCGAGCTGGCCCATGCCGTCGGCGCCAAGGTGGTCTGCGACAACGTCTTTGCCACCCCGGTCTATTCCGACGCGATCGCCCAAGGGGCGGACGTGGTGGTCTATTCCGCGACCAAGCATATCGACGGGCAGGGCCGGGCGCTGGGCGGGGTCATCCTCGGCACCGAGGAACACATCCGCGGCGTGGTCGAACCCTACATGAAGCACACCGGCGGATCGCTGTCGCCGTTCAGCGCCTGGATGATGCTCAAGGGGCTGGAGACGATCGAGCTGCGAGTGAAGGCGCAGACCCAGAGCGCGCAGCGCATCGCCGAGGCCCTGTCGCAGGAAGGCAAGCTCGCGAAGGTGCTCTATCCGGGGCTGCCCGCGCATCCGCAGCACGACCTCGCGATGCGCCAGATGGGCGCCGGCGGCACCGTGGTGGTGTTCGACGCAGGCTCGCGCGAGGCGGCCTTCGCCATCTTGAACGCGCTCGACATCGTGATCATTTCCAATAATCTCGGCGACGCCAAGTCGATCGCCACGCATCCCGCCTCGACCACGCATCAGCGCCTGCCCGAGGCGCAGAAGGCCGCGCTCGGCATCACGCCGGGGCTGATCCGGCTTTCGGTCGGGCTCGAAGATGCCGAGGATCTGGTCGAAGATCTGTCGCGCGCCATCGCCAACCTGTGATCTTACGGAAAACATGGCAGAAAAATGGCCAGGTGGACGTCGCGTCAAGCGTGAATGTCTGGTAACGGATTCTATACTAAAGTAGTTGAATATCCGGAGGAGCCCGTATCGTGACCCAAGCCACCCGTGAGCTGCACCGTGCGGCGCCGCCCGCCACCGCCAAGGCAGGCGGCCCCGGTCGCGACGATGCCGCCGCCGCCCTCAAGCTGCTGCGCGACTGGGCGGCTGCGGCCACGCCCGAAGAGGTCGCCACGCTCGATCCGCTGGTCGGGCGGCTGGTGCCGGGCCGCGAGCTGCCGAACTACCCGGCGCTGGCGCGCGCTTACCCGGAGGATTTCGTCGTCGACGAGGCCTATCGCGACATGCTGCCCGACCTGCAGAACGGGCCGTCGAGCCTGATTCGCGGCGCCGCGCGGGCGATCCAGCATGTCGGTATCTCGAATTTCCGTCTGCCGATCCGGTTTCACACCCGCGATGGCGAGGACATCGCGCTTGAGGCCAGCGTGACCGGCACGGTCAGCCTCGAGGCCGAGAAGAAGGGCATCAACATGTCGCGCATCATGCGGTCCTTCTACCGCCATGCCGACAAGACCTTCTCCTTCGAGGTGATCGAGGCGGCGCTGGCCGACTACATCGCCGATCTCAAGAGCTTCGACGCGCGCATCCAGATGCGGGTGCGTTTCCCGATGCTGCGCCCGTCGCTGCGCTCGGGCCTGTCGGGCTACCAGTATTACGACCTGACGCTGGAGCTGATCGAGCAGAAGGGCGTGGCCAAGCGGATCGTGCATCTCGACTACGTCTATTCCTCGACCTGCCCGTGCTCGCTGGAGCTGTCCGAGCATGCCCGCCAGTTCCGCGGCCAGCTCGCCACGCCGCATTCGCAGCGTTCGGTGGCGCGGCTCTCGGTGGTGGCCGAGCCGGGCCCGGTGCTGTGGTTCGAGGATCTCGTCGAAATGGCGCGCCGTGCCGTGCCGACCGAGACGCAGGTGATGGTCAAGCGCGAGGACGAGCAGGCCTTTGCCGAGCTCAACGCCGCCAACCCGATCTTCGTCGAGGACGCGGCCCGGCTGTTCGCCGAGCAGCTCATGGCCGATCCGCGCGTGGGCGATTTCCGGGTCATGGCCAGCCACCAGGAGAGCCTGCACAGCCACGACGCGGTGAGCCTGCTCACCGAAGGGCCGACCTTCGCCGCCGAGAGCCTCGACCCCAAGCTTTTCGCCAGCCTGCTGCACGCGGGCTGACGGTGGCGCAGGGGCGCGGCGCGGCGCGCGGGCCACGCCGGCCCGTGCGCCGTCTCACGGCTTGTTGACAGGGCCAAGAGGGTGGGCCAACGCTCCCTCATGATCGACCTGCGCCCCGTCGGATACGTCAATGGCCTGCTCCTGTCGGTGCTCGGGCTCACCATGCTCGGCCCGATGCTGGCCGACATTGCCGCGCAGAACGGCCATTGGCCGGTGTTTCTCGAAAGCGCGGTGCTGACGCTGCTCACCGGCATCCTGATGGCGCTGTCGTGCCAGAACGGCGTGAAGCCGAAGCTGACGCTGCGCCAGACCTTTCTGCTGACCTCGTCGGTCTGGATCGCGCTGCCGTTCTTCGGCGCGTTGCCCTTCATGCTGGGCGCTTCCGGCAGCGGTCTCACCGACGCGGTATTCGAGGCGATGTCTGGGATCACCACCACCGGCGCCACGGTGCTGTCGGGGATCGAGGAGCTGCCGCGCGGGCTTCTGCTGTGGCGCGGTATCCTGCAATGGCTCGGCGGCATCGGCATCATCGTCGTGGCCATGGTGTTCCTGCCCGAGCTGAAGGTCGGCGGCATGCAGGTGTTCCGCTCCGAGGCCTTCGAGACGATGGGCAAGATCCTGCCCCGCGCCGCCGAGATCGCGAGCGGCATCGCGGTGATCTATGTCGGGCTGACGCTGGCCTGCGCGCTGGCCTACATCACCACCGGCATGGAGCCCTTCGACGCCGTGGTCCACGCCATGACCACCATCGCCACCGGCGGCTTCGCCAATTCCGATGCCTCCTTCGCCGGCTACGGGGCGGGGGTGCATTACGTCGGCGCGGTGTTCATGTTTCTCGCGGCGCTGCCCTTCGTGCGTTACGTCCAGCTTGCTGCGGGGCAGGCGCGGCCCTTGCTGCGCGATACCCAGGTGCGCGACTTCTTCCTGACGATCATGGTCTGCGTGCTGCTGATCTCGCTGTCGCTGGCCACCTACACGCATGGCTTCACCGAGCGGGCGTTTCGCGAATCCCTGTTCAACGTGGTGTCGATCATGTCGGGCACCGGCTATGCCAGCGCCGATTACATGGGCTGGGGCCCGTTCCCGGTGGCGATGTTCTTCTTCATCGGGCTGATCGGCGGCTGCGCCGGTTCGACCGCCTGCTCGGTCAAGATCTTCCGCTACCAGATCCTGTTCGCCTCGATCGGCGCGCAGATCCGCAAGATCCACCAGCCGCACGGCATCTTCACCCCGCGCTATGACGGGCGGCCGGTGCCGTCGGACGTGCTGTCCTCGGTGATGTCGTTCTTCGTCGTGTTCATCGTCTCGATCGGCATCACCTCGGTGCTGCTGTCGCTGACCGGGCTCGACTTCATCACCTCCGTCTCCGGCGCGGCCACGTCGATCGCCAATGTCGGTCCCGGCCTCGGCCCGATCATCGGCCCCGCCGGCAACTTCCAGCCTCTGCCCGAGGCGTCGAAATGGATACTCATCATGGCCATGTTCATCGGGCGGCTCGAACTTCTCGTCGTGCTTGTCGTCGTCACCCGCGAGTTCTGGCGGTCATGAGCGGGGCAGGGACCGAGGCGCGCCCCTTTGGCGTTCGGATCGCGGCGGCGCTCGCGGATCGCGGCGTCGAGGTGGTGTTCGGCATTCCGGGTGTCCACAATCAGGAAATCTATCGCGGCATCGATGCGGCCGGGCTGCGTCACGTGCTGGCGCGGCACGAACAGGGCGCGGGCTTCATGGCCGACGGCTATGCCCGCGCCACCGGCAAACCGGGCGTTGCCTGCGTGATCTCGGGGCCGGGGCTGTGCAACCTGATGACGCCGCTGGGCCAGAGCTGGTCCGACAGTGTCGCGGTGCTGGCGCTGTCGTCATGCCTGCCGAATGGCGGCCCGCCCGATCACCGGCTGCACGAGATGCGCGACCAGCGCGGCGCCGCCGCCACCGTGACGGCCTGGTCCGAGGAAGCGCGCGACGCCGATCACGCCTATGCGCTGCTTGACCGGGCCTTCGCGGGCTTCGCCGCCCGGCGCGCGCGGCCCGTGCACCTGCAACTGCCGATCCCGCTTCTTGAGGCGGGCGCCGCGCCGCCGCCGCCCGCGGTTCGGCCGCGCGGCCCCGAGGCGCCCGACCCCAACCTCGTGACCCGTGCCGCGCGGTTGCTCGCCGAGGCGCGCCGTCCGCTCCTGATTCTCGGCGGCGGGGCGGCTGGGGCCGCGCCGCAGGCCCGCGCTCTGGCCGCGCGTCTCGGTGCCGCGAGCTTCACCAGCACCGCCGGGCGCGGCGTCATCGCGCCGGGCGATCCGCTGCATTACGGCAGCTTTCTAGCGCGGCCCGGCAGCGCCCGCGAGATCGCCCGCGCCGACGTGGTGCTGGTGGCGGGCTGCGCGCTGTCGGAGACCGATCTGTGGCGTCCGAATCCGGGCTTCGACCCGGCGGCGCGGGTGATCCGGCTCGATCTCGACCCCGCGATCCTTGCTGCCGATGCGCGCTCCGAATTGCGGCTGGCGGGCGATGCGGGGGCGGGCATGGCGATGATCGCGGCGGCGCTGGGGCCGGGGGCCGCGCATGCGGAGTGGCAACCCGACCGGATCGACGCCGCGCGCCGCCGCTGGTTTGCTGAGATCGATGCCGAACGGCCGGGGCTTCTGCCGGTGATCGACGCGCTGCGCGCGGCGCTGCCGCCGAACGCGATGGTGTTTTCTGACATGACCCAGATCGCCTATGCCGCGGTCGAGGCCTGGCCCGCGCCCGGTCCGGGGCTGTGGCATCACCCGTCGGGTTTCGGCACGCTGGGCTATGCGCTGCCCGCCGCGATCGGCGCGGCGGTGGGGCGACCGGACGCGCCGGTCGTGGCGCTGGCGGGGGATTACGGGCTGCAATACACGATCCCCGAACTGGGCACGGCGGTCGAGCTGGGCCTGCCGCTGCCGGTCGTGGTCTGGGACAATGGCCGCCTGGGCGAAATCGAGGCCAGCATGCGCGCGGCCCAGATCGCGCCGCATGCGGTGCACCAGCGCAACCCGGATTTCTGCGCTCTGGCCCGCGCATGGGGCGCGCTGACCGAGGCGCCAGAAAGCCTCGACGCGATCGCCCCGGCGCTGGAGCGGGCGCTGGAGGCACAGGGGCCGACGCTGATCCGGCTCACCCCCGATATCGTCTGAGCCTACTCCCAGCAGCTCACGAGGGCGGTCATCTCCCCCGCGCGGCGGGCCACCGCCTGAACGGTGCCGTCGATGCGCGCCTCGGTGCGCCGGGCCTCGATCCCGGCGGCGCCGAGCGCCTCCAGAACCGTGTCGCTGTCGAGCGCCAGCGCCACGCCCTCGGGCAGCACCCGGCCCGGCTGCCGGTCGCCATCGAGCAGAAGTCCCAGCACCGCGCCACCCATGTCGAGCACCGGCCCGCCCGCATCGCCGGGCTGGGCGGTCAGGTCGAGCCGCTTGAGATCCTCTTCGCCGCCGGGGCCGCGAATGTCGGCCAGCCGCCCGAAGGTCGCCGCCGCCATCGACAGCGCGCCGCCATAGGGAAAGCCCGCGACCGCCACCTTGTCGCCGATCCGCGGCACGCCGGTCTGGAAGGTGGCGACCCCGCGTGGCGCGATCGGCGCCGCCGGGCGCAAGAGCGCCAGCCCCGAGGCCGCGTCCTGCATGACCACCTGCGCGCCGCGCAGCCCGTCGATCGCCACGTCGCCGCAGTCTGCCACCGCTTGGGCGGTGGTGGCGACGGTGCCGCCGTCATCGACGAAGACGCCCGCCCGCTCGCGCAGCGGCGTGCGGATCTGCAGCCCCGAGACGAGATCGATCGCCTGCTCCTCGTCGGCGGGCGCGTCGGCGCGGCTCAGGACGCCGGGCAGCACCTTGAAGCTCGATTGCATCTCGGAAAGCAGCCGCGCGCGGCGGGTCTCGTCGCCCGCGGGCCAGACCAGCGCGAATCCCTTGATCGCACCATCCGACAGCTGCGCCTCGACATGGGTGACACGGTCGTCATTCGCGCCCTCGATGACGAAGCTTGTCCGGTCGAGCCCGCGCGGCCCCTCCGGCGGCACGATCTCCAGCGTCTGCAGGATCTCGTAGAGACCGGCGAGCCGGCGCGCATCGCCCGGCTGGGAAATCAGCAGCACCCGCGCCTGCGTCTCGCCGGTCGCGTCGTAATGCACGAAGGGCGGTTTGACCGGGCCGCGCGCGACCAGCGCGGTGGGCAGCGCGATCTCGATCCCCGCCTGCGCGTCCGTGACGGGGTCGAGCCCGAGCCCGTCGAGCACCGCGTCATAGGCCGCGAGAAGCGCCGCGCGCTGGGTCGTGGTCAGCACGCCGGTGTCGGTATAGCCGTTCTGCCGCTGCCACTCGGCCATGGCCGCGCGGGTGCCCGCACCAAAAGCGCCGTCGATGCCCGCCGCATAGACCCCGGCCCAGCGCAGCGCCACCTGCAGCCGCTCGCGCGCGGGCCGGTCGAGCGCGGCCTCCGAGGCGCGGGCCTCGGCCAGCGTCTCGCGCGGGGCGGTGGTGCCGGTTTCGGCGGGGGCAGACTGCTGCGGGGCGGGGGTGTCGGAGACCGGTTCGGGGGCCGTTTCGGGGGTGCGGGCGGCGGGCGCATCGCCGCGCGCGCCCACGGGCCAGAAGCGCGCGCGGAATTGCGCGCCATCGGCCAGGAAGGCGTCGCCCGGGATCGCGCCCGCCGATTTCAGCTCGCCCAGAAGCCGCCGCGCCTCGGTCGTGTCATAGGGGCCCAGCGCGATGCCGTACCAGCCGGTGCCGAGCGCATAGCCCGACACCGCGTCGAACCGGCCCGCATAGGCCCGCGCGCGCGCTTCGGCGCGGCTCAGCGTCGGCAGCGCCTCGACCTGCAGCCACACGCCGCCGTCCTGCGCCCAGCCGGGGCTCGAGAAAAAGCCGGTGGCGAGCAGGGCTGCAAGCAGTCGTTTCATGTGAATAGCGCGTCCCGTTGTGCTGGATCTGGCCGCTGACAATAGCACTCCCCGGCCCGGGGGCCATGGCAAAGCGCCGCGTGGGCCGGGCCTGTTGCGCCCGCGCGCCATGATTGACCCTCTGGGCGGCGCGCCGTAAGCAGGCCCGCGATCCGTGACCCCGCGAGAGGCCCCCAAGATGACCGACGCTCCCCGCTCCTTTCAGGAGATCATCCTGCGGCTCCAGTCCTACTGGGCTTCCAAGGGCTGCGCCGTGCTGCAGCCTTACGACATGGAAGTGGGGGCGGGCACCTTCCACCCGGCCACGACGCTGCGCGCGCTCGGCTCGAACCACTGGGCCGCGGCCTATGTGCAGCCCTCGCGCCGCCCGACCGACGGGCGCTATGGCGAAAACCCGAACAGGCTGCAGCACTATTACCAGTACCAGGTGATCATCAAGCCGAGCCCGCCGGACCTGCAGGAGCTCTATCTCGGCTCGCTGCGCGCGATCGGCATCGACCCGACCCTGCACGACATCCGCTTTGTCGAAGATGACTGGGAAAGCCCGACGCTGGGTGCGTGGGGGCTTGGCTGGGAGGTCTGGTGCGACGGCATGGAGGTGTCGCAGTTCACCTACTTCCAGCAGGTCGGCGGGCATGACTGTCGCCCCGTTTCGGGCGAGCTGACCTATGGTCTGGAGCGGCTCGCGATGTATGTGCTCGGCGTCGATCACGTCATGGAGATGCCGTTCAACGACCCCGACGCGCCGATCGCGCTCAAATACGGCGACGTGTTCCGCCAGACCGAGGAGGAATATTCGCGCCACAACTTCGACACCGCCACCACCGAGATGCTGCTGCGGCATTTCGAGGATGCCGAGGCCGAATGCGCGAAGATCCTGTCGGCCCCCGCCGAAGACCCGCGCACGGGCAAGCGCATCGTCATGGCGCACCCGGCCTATGATCAGGCGATCAAGGCGTCGCATTTGTTCAACCTGCTCGACGCGCGCGGCGTGATCTCGGTCACCGAACGGCAGGCCTATATCGGCCGCGTTCGCGCGCTGGCCAAGGCCTGCGCCGATGCCTTCGTGACCACCGAAGCGGGCGGCGCGGCCGCATGATCACCCGCATCGTCATCTCGGTGCTGCTGGCCTTCGCGCTCCTGTCGGGCGTGCTGATGTGGTACCTGCAGGTCTATGCCTATTACGACGAGCTGACGCCCGCGCAGGTGGGCGAGGTCGTGGTGCTCGACGACCGCGCCAGCCCGGTGCCGGTCGCCGTGTCGAACCTGCGCGCGATCGACAGCGACAGCTCGCCGATCCGTTTCCGCGCCTGCATGGATGTCGAGGACAGCGCACCCTTCGAACACGCCGTCGCGCATGAGCGGGCCGAGCCGCTGGTGGCGCCGGGCTGGTTCGACTGCTTCGACGCGCGCGAGGTGGGCGAAGCGCTCGAGAGCGGGCAGGCCACCGCCTATGTGTGGAAGCTCAACGAACCTTATGGCATCGACCGCGTCCTCGCCGTGATGCCCGACGGGCGCGCGCTCGCCTGGAACCAGATCAACGTCTGCGGCGAAGTCGTCTTCGACGGCGACCCGGCGCCCGCCGGCTGCCCGACCCCACCCGAAGGGACCAATTGATGCCCGACCTGCTGATCGAACTGTTTTCCGAGGAAATCCCCGCGCGCATGCAGGCGCGCGCCGCCCAGGACCTCAAGCGCATGGTGACCGACGGCCTCGTCGAGGCGGGCCTGACCTATGCCTCCGCCGGGGCGTTCCACACGCCGCGCCGTCTTGCGCTTTCGGTCGAGGGGCTCTCCGAGGCCAGCCGCGACACCGTCGAGGAGCGCAAGGGCCCGCGCACCGATGCGCCGGAAAAGGCGCTCGAAGGCTTCCTGCGCTCCACCGGCCTGACGAAGGATCAACTCGAGATCCGCGACGAGAAGAAGGGCCAGGCCTATTTCGCGCGGATCACCCATGAAGGGCGTCCCGCCGAAACGATCGTGGCCGAGGTGCTGACGGCGGCGATCCGCAACTTCCCGTGGCCCAAGTCGATGCGCTGGGGCGCGGGCGATCTGCGCTGGGTGCGGCCGCTGCACTCGATCCTGTGCATCCTGTCGGACGAGCAGGGCGCGCGGGTGGTGCCGATGGAGGTCGACGGCATCGCGGCGGGCGATTCCACGCGCGGCCACCGCTTCATGGGGCCCGACGCGTTTTCCGTCACCTCCTTCGAGGATTACGAGGCCAAGCTGAAGCGCGGCTGCGTGCTGTTGCGCGCCGATGAGCGGGCGGAGACGATCTGGTCCGAGGCCTCGTCGCAGGCCTTTGCCCAGGGGCTGGAACTGGTCGAGGATCGCGGGCTTCTCGACGAGGTCGCGGGTCTCGTCGAATGGCCCGTGGTGCTGATGGGCGAAATCGGCGCGGACTTTCTCGACCTGCCGCCCGAAGTGCTGCAGACTTCGATGAAGGAGCACCAGAAGTTCTTTTCGGTGCGCGATCCGAAATCGGGCAAGATCACCCGCTTCGTGACCGTCGCCAATATCGAGACGCGCGATCACGGCGCGACCATTCTCGCGGGCAACGGCAAGGTGCTGTCGGCCCGTCTCGCCGATGCCAAGTTCTTCTGGGAGAACGATCTGCGCGAGGTGCGCGAGCACGGGCTCGAAGGCATGGCCGCGGGGCTCTCCAACGTGACCTTCCACAACAGGCTCGGCAGCCAGTCCGACCGCATCGCCCGCATCGCGGCGCTGGCGCGCGAGATCGCGCCGCAGGTTTCGGCCGATGCCGACGACGCCGAGCAGGCCGCGAAGGTGGCCAAGGCCGACCTGCGCTCGGAAATGGTCGGTGAATTCCCTGAGCTTCAGGGCCTGATGGGGCGCTATTACGCCCAGGCGCAGGGGTTGAAGCCCGAGATCGCCGCCGCCGCGCAGGAGCATTACCAGCCGCTCGGCCCCTCGGACGCCGTGCCCGCCGCCCCGGTCTCGGTCGCCGTGGCGCTGGCCGACAAACTCGACACGCTGGCGGGCTTCTGGGCGATCGATGAAAAGCCGACCGGCTCCAAGGATCCCTTCGCGCTGCGCCGCGCGGCGCTGGGCGTGATCCGTCTGGTGCTGTCGAACGGGCTGCGGCTGAAGCTGCGGGATCTGATCGCCGCCGCCGATGACCGCGCCAGCGCCGACGACCTGCTGTCGTTCTTCCACGACCGTCTCAAAGTGCATCTGCGCGCCGAGGGCATCCCGCATGACGTCATCGACGCCTGCATCGCCATGCCCGGCAATGACGACCTGACGCTTCTGGTTGCCCGCGCCGAGGCGCTGGCCGCCTTCCTCAAGACCGAGGATGGCGAGAACCTGACGCAGGGCTTCAAGCGCGCCAACAACATCCTGACGCAGGCCGAGACCAAGGACGGGGTCGAGTACTCCTACGGCGCCGACGCGAAATTCGCCGAAAGCGCCGAGGAAAAGGCGCTGTTCTTCGCGCTCGACGGCGCGCAGCCGAAAATCGACGCCGCCATGGCGTCCGAGGATTTCGGCGCCGCGATGGGGGCGATGGCGAGCTTGCGCGCGCCGATCGACGCCTTCTTCGAGGCGGTGCAGGTCAATGCCGACAACCAGCTTTTGCGCCGCAACCGGCTCAACCTGCTGTCGCGCATCCGCACCACCTGCGGCGCGGTGGCGGACCTGACGAAGATCGAAGGCTGAGGCCTGCCGGAAAGGCCGTGCTTGGCGGATCGCCTCGCACGGCCTATCTTGCGGCCAAGAGGAGCGCCGCAGTGCAGCATATACCGCCCAACCCGAAGATCCTGCTGATCACCCCGGAGGCCGACATGTCGGCCTCGCGCCATGGCGGGCGGGCGAAATGCCTGCAAAGGCTGGTGCGCATGGGCCTGCCCCTGCCGACCACGGTGGCGCTGTCCTTTTCCTGCGTGCATGCCGTCGCGCAGGGGCGGGCGCCCGACATGGACGAGATCATGCGCCATTTCGACGAGGCGCCGCTTTTGTCGGTGCGCCCGTCGAGCCAGGATCCCGATTGGGGCGGGCCGGGCGCGATTCTCAATATCGGCATGACCGACCTGCGCCATGCCCGGATGTGCGACGAGGTGGGCGAAGAAGCCGCGACCTCGCTGTACCTGCGCTTCATCCAATCCTGGGCCGTGCATGTCGCCCGGCTCGATCCCGACAGCTTCGACATCCCCGACCATCCGAGTCCCGAAACCCTGCGCGCCGCGCTTGCCGCCTATGAGGTCGAGGCCGAGGAGCCGTTCCCGCAGGACCCGGCGGTGCAGCTATGCGAGGTGCTGCGCTCCATGGCCCGCGCGTGGGAGGGCACCACCGCCCGGCTGTTGCGGCAGGCCAAGGGGGCGCCTGCCGATGCCGGGCTCGGCCTCGTGGTGCAGCAGATGGCGCTTGGTGTGGGGCAGGGGGAATGCGGCTCGGGCGTGATCCAGTTCGTCGACAGCCTGACCGGCCTGCCGCAGGTCACGGGGCGCTATCTCAGCCAGAGCCAGGGGCGCGACGCGCTCAAGGCAGGGGCGGGGGCGATCTATCTCACCCGCGACGATCGCGGCGCCTCCTTCGAGGAAATCTGCCCCGAGGCCTTTGCCCGGCTGTTGCGCATGGGCGAGCTGTGCCGCGAACGCCTGCGCGAGGAAATGCAGATCGAATTCACGCTGCAGGAGGGCCGCCTGCACGTGCTCGACGCGGTGCGGGTGCAGCGATCCTCGCGCGCCAGCGTGCGGATCGCGGTGGCGCTGGCCGAGGATGGGATGATTCCGCGCGAAGAGGCGGTGCTCAGGGTCGAGCCGCAGGCGTTGTCGGAGCTGTTGCACCGGCATGTCGATCCTTCGGCCCCGCGCGACCTGATCGTGTCGGGTATCGCCGCTTCGCCGGGTGCGGCCACGGGGCGGATCGTGTTTTCGGCCAATGCCGCGCAGGCCTCGGCCGCGCGCGGCGAGCCGTGCATCCTCGTGCGGCGCGAAACCACGCCCGAGGACATCCGCGGCATGCATGCGGCCGAGGGCGTGCTGACGATCCGCGGCGGCATCACCAGCCATGCCGCCGTCATCGGTCGCGGCCTCGGCCTGCCCTGCGTCGTGGGGGCGTCGGACCTGACCTTCGACCCCAAGCGGCGCCAGATGGTCGCGCCGGGCGGGCGCCGCCTGTCCGAGGGCGATGTCATCACGCTCGACGGCACCTCGGGCGAGGTGTTGGCGGGCGAACCCGCGATGTTCGAAGCGGTGCTCGACGGAGCGTTCCGGCGGCTTCTGGACTGGGCCGATGATTTCCGCGACATCGGCGTGCGCGCCAATGCCGACACCCCCGCCGACGCGCAGACCGCGCGCAATTTCGCCGCACAGGGCATCGGGTTGTGCCGGACCGAGCACATGTTCTTCGAAGAGGGGCGCATCGGCATGATGCGCGAGATGATCTTTGCCAAGGACGAGGGCGCGCGCCGGGCGGTGCTCGAACGGCTGTTGCCGATGCAGCGCGCCGATTTCGCGCGGCTGTTCGAGATCATGCAGGGCCAGCCAGTCTGCATCCGCCTGTTCGACCCGCCGCTGCACGAATTCCTGCCCTCGGACCGCGCGGGCATGCGCGATCTCGCCGACGGGCTCGCCGTGTCGCTGTCGGATGTGGAGGCCCGTGTCTCGGCGCTGACCGAATACAACCCGATGCTCGGCATGCGCGGCGTGCGGCTCGGCATCACCGTGCCCGAGATCTACGAGATGCAGGCCCGTGCCATCTTCGAGGCCACCGTGCAGGCCAGCCGCGACGGCGAGGCGGTGGTGCCCGAGGTGATGATCCCGCTGGTCTCGGCGATGCGCGAGGTGGAGCTGGTCAAGGCCCGGATCGACGCGGTGGCCGCGCAGGTGCGGACCCATTCGGGAGTGGAGTTCGACTACCGGCTCGGGGTGATGGTGGAGACGCCGCGCGCGGCGCTGCGCGCCTATGACATCGCCCAGCATTCGGCGTTTTTGTCCTTCGGCACCAACGACCTGACGCAGATGACCTACGGGCTGTCGCGCGACGATGCGGGGCGGTTCATGTCGATCTACGTCAAGAACGGCGTCTACGAGGAGGACCCGTTCCACAGCCTCGATCTCGAAGGGGTGGGGGAATTGCTGCGGATCGGCGCCGAGCGGGGCCGGGCCGGGCGGCCCGATGTCACGCTGTCGATCTGCGGCGAGCATGGCGGCTCGCGCAGCGCCATCGAGTTCTGTCGCAAGCAGGGGTTCGATTACGTGTCCTGCTCGCCCTTCCGGGTGCCTGTGGCGCGGTTGAGCGCGGCGCAGCTAGCGCTTCTCGAACGGGTGGCAAGCGACGAAAAAGCCACGATCGGCAGAAATTTCTGAGCCAAAGGCGGGTTTCTGCTTGCCTGTGTGGCAGGGAATCGCCGGTTCCATGCCCTAGCGTGACGTATAGGTAGACAGTTCCGGGACGATCCCATAGGTCCCCCCTGCCAGCGCGGGGCTTGCCGCGAGGAGCCGGGGATACTGCAATGAAGCGATTGACCTTTTTGCGCCTTCCGATGTTCGGTGCGTCTGCTTGTCTTGCCATGGCCGCATCCACGGAGGGAGCCGGCGCGAGCGAGGGTGGCCTCGTCGCGGCGCAGAAAGCGGATCTGATCGCCGCCGTTGCTCCGGCAGCCGAAACCCGTCTTTCGCTTCTTCTGGGCGACCAACGCGATGGTGGCGAGATTGTTCCCGCCGTGGCGGCCGGCGAGCTCGAGCCGCTGCCCGCCGCCGAGGAGCGGGGCCTGAAGGTCGCGTCGACCACCGGTCAGGATTACGACACGCTGCTGGCCGCGACACCCGCCACCAAGGGCGACGCGCAGTGGGAGTGCCTGACCGAGGCGCTTTACTTCGAGGCGCGCGGCGAATCCCTCAAGGGCCAGTTCGCGGTGGCCGAGGTGATCCTCAACCGTGTCGACAGCCCCGACTATCCCGACAGCATCTGCGGCGTGGTCAATCAGGGCACCGGCCGCAAATATGCCTGTCAGTTCTCCTATACCTGCGACGGGTTGTCGGACAAGGTTCATGACCGTCGCTCCTGGAGCAAGCTGGGCCGGATCGCCGAGGTCATGATCGAGGACGGCCCGCGCGAGCTGACCGCCGGGGCGACCCATTACCACACCACCGCCGTGAACCCGTCCTGGGCCGGGCGCATCCCGCGCACCGCCGCGATCGGCGCGCACCTGTTCTACCGCGAAGCCACCCGCACCGCGGCGAACTGAGCCCCGGCGCATCGCGCCAAGTGCTTGCCGGGCGGGCAGGGGACGGTTAGATGCCCCATGCCCGCAAGCCCGGAGTGGCCCGATGACCGATGAAACCCGTCACGCCTTTGCGCATCCGCAGGCCCGCGCGGCGGCGACCGCCGACACCCCCCGAGACCGGATCCTGCTCGACGATCACGTCGTCGAGGTCGAGATCGGCGCGTTCCGGGCCGAGCGCGGCGCCACGCAGCGGCTGGCTTTCGATATCGTGGCCGAGTTGCGTCCCGCGCCGCCCGCGGGTGACGACGTGGACCGCATCCTGTCCTATGACCGGCTGACCGAGGCGGTGGCCGACGCGCTCGCGCATGAGCGGCTCGACCTGCTCGAAACGCTCGCCGAACGCATCGCCGACCGCATTCTCGCCGAGCCGCAGGCCGAGCGGGTCTTCGTGCGCATCCGCAAGCTCGACCGTGGCCCCGGCGCGCTGGGCGTGGAGATCGTCCGCGCCGGCCCGAGCAGCGTGGCGCCTTCGGCGGCGCCGCGTCCGGTCGTGGCGCTGATCTCGGCCGCCGCCGCGGCACGGCCCCTGGACTGGCGCGAGGCGCTGTGCGCGCAGCCCGGCCCGTTGATCCTCTGCGTCGAGGCGGCGCCGACCGAGACGGACCTGCCGGACACCGCCGCCCGCGACCGGATCGCGCTGCTGGCGCTGGACCAGGCGGCGTGGCGGCTGTCGGCGGCGCTGCCGGAGATCGAGGTGCGCGACAACCGGACCGAGATCGACTGGGCCCAGCGCAAGGGCGCGACCAGCATCTGGGCGCCCGCGCGCATGGCGGTGTCTGCCGTCGCCGGACCCGAAAGCACGCGCGGCGCCGACCTCGCGGTCTGGCTGGCCGAAACTCTCGATGCGACCGAAATCCTCCTCGTCGGCGCGCAGGCCCCGGTGACGGATCGCCCGCTGCGCCGCCTCGATGCGGGGCCGGAGGCATGAGCCGCCCGATGCCCGTCCCCCTCTGGCCGATCGGGCCCGAACGGGGCCTGCCGCTGGCCGGCATGGCGGGGCTGCGCTTCGAGCGGGCGATAGACGCCGATGGCCGCGATGTGGCGGCCGAGACGCTCGACCCGACGTTGCGCGAACGGCTCTGCGCGCCGCGCCCGCAGCTCTGCGGTCTTGCCCTCGACCAGCCGCGGCTGATGGGCATTCTCAACGTCACGCCCGACAGCTTTTCGGATGGCGGCGATCACGCCACGCGCGCGGCGGCGGTGACGCGGGCGCGCGGGCTGGTGGCCGAAGGGGCGGAAATCCTCGATATCGGCGGCGAATCGACCCGGCCCGGCGCCGAAACGGTGCCAGTGGCCGAGGAAATCGCCCGCGTCGTGCCGGTCGTGGCCGAACTGCGCGCCGCCGGTATCACCACGCCGATCTCGGTCGACACCCGCAATGCCGCCACGGCGCGGACGGCGCTGGCCGAGGGCGCGAACATGATCAACGACGTTTCGGCGCTGGGCCATGATCCCGACATGGCGGGCGTGGTGGCCGGGGCGGATGTGCCGCTTTGCCTGATGCACGCGCAGGGCATGCCGCAGGAGATGCAGCGCGCGCCGCGCTACGACGACGTGGTGGCAGAGGTTCATGACGCGCTTGCCGCGCGGATCGAGGCCGCCTGTGCGGCGGGCATTTCGCGCGACCGGTTGCTGGTCGATCCGGGCATCGGCTTCGGTAAGGACCTGCAACACAATTTGACCCTGCTGCGCGCCCTGCCGGTGTATCACGCCTTTGGATTGCCGCTGCTCATGGGTGTATCGCGCAAGCGGTTCATCGGCACGGTTTCCGGGGCGGAGGCGCCGAAGGACCGGATGCCGGGATCGGTCGCGGTGGCGCTGTTGGCGGCGCAACAGGGCGCGCATGTGTTACGCGTGCATGATGTGAAGGAAACCAGACAGGCGTTGCGCCTGCACCGGGCAGTGATGGGAACGGACGCATGACGAGCAAGCTTTTTGGCACCGACGGGGTGCGCGGCACTGCGAACACATGGCCGATGACGGCGGAGATCGCGCTCAAGATCGGTTCCGCCGCGGGACGGTATTTCCGCAATGACGGCTCGAATGGCCACCGCGTGGTGATCGGCAAGGACACGCGGCTGTCGGGCTACATGTTCGAGAATGCGCTGACCGCCGGTCTGACCTCGACCGGCATGAACGCGCTGCTGCTCGGCCCGGTGCCGACGCCCGCCGTGGGGCTTTTGACGCATTCGATGCGCGCCGATGTGGGCATCATGATTTCGGCCAGCCACAACCCGCACCACGACAACGGGATCAAGTTCTTCGGACCCGACGGCTTCAAGCTTTCGGACGAGGCCGAGGCCGAGATCGAGGCGATGGTGGCCGGAGAGGTCGAGCCCGCCAAGGCCGTGAACATCGGCCGCGCCAAGCGCGTCGATGATGGTCGCTTCCGCTATGCGGAGCGGGTGAAGTCGACCTTTCCGCAAGGTCGTCGCCTCGACGGGCTCAAGGTCGTGATCGATTGCGCCCACGGGGCCGCCTACAAGGTGGCGCCCGAGGTGCTGTGGGAGCTGGGTGCCACGGTGATCCCGGTGGGGGTCGAGCCCGATGGCACCAACATCAACAAGAACTGCGGCTCGACCGCGCCGCGCCACGCCGCGGCACGGGTGCTCGAAGAGGGGGCCGATCTCGGGATCTGTCTCGATGGCGATGCCGACCGGGTGATCATCATCGACGAGACCGGCCAGATCGCCGATGGCGACCAGCTGATGGCGCTGATGGCGGGCCGCTGGGCCGAATCCGGCCGTCTGCAGGGCGGTACGCTGGTGGCGACGGTGATGTCGAATCTCGGGCTGGAGCGGTTCATGACCGCGCGCGGCCTGACGCTCGAACGCACCAAGGTCGGGGATCGCTACGTGGTCGAGGCGATGCGGCGCGGCGGCTGGAATCTCGGCGGCGAACAATCGGGCCATATCGTCATGACCGACTACGCCACCACCGGTGACGGCCTGCTCGCGGGGTTGCAATTTCTCGCCGCGATGATCGAGACGGGCAAGCCTGCCAGCACGCTGCTGCGCCAGTTCGACCGGGTGCCGCAGCTTTTGAAGAACGTGCGGTATGCGCCCGGTCAGGACCCGCTCGACACCGCCGCGGTCAAGGCCGCGATCAGCCAGGCCGAGGGCCAGCTCGACGGCAAGGGCCGGTTGCTGATCCGCAAATCAGGGACCGAGCCGCTGATCCGCGTCATGGCGGAATGCGAGGATGACGGGCTGCTGAGCCAGGTGGTCGAGGGCATCGTCGCCGAGGTGAAATCGATCGCCTGATCTCATTTCGCCGGGGCCGCGCGCGCGAACAGCGCGCGCAGGTTCCGGCCCTGGCCGATGCCGAGGCCCAACAGGATCAGCGCCAGCGCCACGAAGAACCGCCATGGCAGCGCCTCGTTCAGCGCCAGCGCGCCGATCGCCATCGACCAGACCGGCACCTGGTAGTTCACCAACGTCATGAAGACCGACCCGGCCGAGCGGATTACCGTGACCCGGATCAGCGCCGCCAGCGCGGTCGGCAGCAGCCCGAGAAACAAAAGCGCCACGCCCGGCACCGCCCCGGTCCAGCCCGGCACCCCCTCGGTGGCGAGCATGACCGGCACGAGAATCATCGCGCCCACCGTCAGGCTGAGCGCCGTCAGCACCACGCCGTCCACCGGCGGGCAGCGCCGGGTCAGGATCGAGGCCACCGCATAGGACAGCGCGGCGGCGAGGCAGGCCAGCTGCCCCCAGGCCGACAGCCCGGCTCCCGGCGCCAGCACGCCCGGTCCGATCAGCACCAGCGCGCCCGCGAACCCCACCCCCACGCCGGTCGCCGCACGCCAGTGGAACGGCTCGTCCGAAAATACCGCGGCCAGCGGCAGCACGAAGAGCGGCAGCGCCGCCATCGAGATCCCCGCGAAGGCCGAGGGCACGTATTGCTGGCCCCATGACAGCAGCAGGAAAGGCAGCGCCGTCGACAGCGCGCCGATCGCCACGAGATATCCCGCGAGCCGTGGGGTCAGCCGCGGCACCCGCCGTCCCATCGCCCGCATCAGCCCGAGCATCGCCGCGGCACCAAGCGTGGTGCGGGCGCAGGCCACCGTCACCGGCCCGTAGCCGTCGAGCGCCAGCCGGACCACCGCGAACGTGCCGCCCCAGATCAGCCCGAGCAGCAGGATGGAGAGCCAATCGGCGGTGGTGGGGCTTCGGGTCATGCGAGCGGTTCAGCACGTCGCTGCCGCGATGTCCATGCCGACATCATGCATCCGCCCTCAGAAGCGAGTCGGCGTCGGAAAGGTCGCGCTTGCCGGTCTGCCGTGTCACCGGGTTCACGCATTGCGGAACCGCCCTGATAGAAATGTCGTGAAGCTCACGAACACTTCACGGTTTCGTGCGCGAACGGCTTTGGACGTGAGGGGGCCGCAGGTTGAGTTCTGTGCGGTCGGGACCCCGCCTTCGTCAATTCCTGCCGGTCGGGAAGGGCCGGTGCGCACAGCGGGGAATTCAAGTGGGAAAGCCGCTCACGATGGCGGATCCGTCTTGTGATGTTACAGCACTCGCGCCGTGATCGAGGGTGGCGCAGCGTAAGGGGGCAGGTCGCGGTTTCGCGGTCCAAGCGAACAAACAGGAAGGTTCAAGCCATGTACGGGAAACTCCTTGCCGCAGCGCTGCTTGTCACGACGTCCAGCGGAGCGCAGGCGATGATCGGCGACAACGCGTTCACCTCGCTCACTCGGATCCGGGAGCAAAGTTCGCTGATCGATGTCGGCCGGGTTCGAGCCGAGGATGCGGGACAGGTCGAACTTTACGCGATGGGCCCGGGCGGAACCCGGACCCTGCTTGGCAGCCAGCCGGTGCATGCCGGCGCGAACAACAATGTCCGGGTGCATATCGGTCACCCGGTGCGGCGTGACATCGTCGCGGTGCTCAGGGTCGATGGACGGGTCGTCGCGACGCGCGACTTCGATGTGATCGACCGCTGAGGAAGCATCATCCAAGACATGCACGGGGCCGGCCATGCAGCCGGCCCCGTTCTTGCGAGGCACCTCAGGCGCGCAGTTCGGCCATGGCGCGGGCCGGGGTCTGAGGCGTGTTGGCCGCGGCGTATCTGGCGGCGGCCGCCGTCTCCGTGGGTTTGGCCTCGACCGGGGCCAGCTTGGGGGCGTCCGTCTTTTGCTCGGAGATGGACGCGACGAGCGTATCCTGCCGCATCTGGCCCTGAGCGGCGATCGCCTCCGCGCGCGAGCGGTTGAGATCGCCCGCCTCCGCGACCTTCTCGGCCGCCGGTGCGGCTGCCGCGACCGGTTCAGACGCGGGAGCGGTTTCGGCGGGGCGGCTCTGGCTGCTGCCCGCCGTGCCGTTGGCGTTGTCAGCGCTGGCGGTCGAGGCGGAGGAGGAGGGCGAAGACGATGCGGGGGCCGTGTCGTCGCCGTTGGATGCGGCCTCGGTCTCGACGGCCTGAGCGCCGGTCACCGAAAGGCTTGAATTGGTGTTGGCGGCGGTGGCTTCGGCCTGACCGGCTCCGGCAGCCGGGCCTTCGACGGCGTCATCATCACCGGCGGCTTCGATATCTTCGACGTCGCTGTCGTCATCCTTGTTCGCGGTGAAGGCGCTGTAAGCTTCCTGCAAGCTCGACAGCAGGTTCGACCCGATACTTCCGAAACCCATGATCACGATCCTTTTCAAATGAGATGCGACCACCCGTGCCCGCACATTGCGGCCAAATTGCCGAAAAGCCGGGGCAAGGAACGCACTTTGCCGGGGCAGGAACGGGTCCGATGCAAAAAGGGCGCCCCGCGGGGCGCCCTTTCCATGTCACGAAGGACCTTGATCAGTTGCGGGCGCGGTCGACCATCTTGCCTTTGGAGATCCAGGGCATCATGGCGCGCAGCTTCTCGCCGACCTGCTCGATCTGGTGCTCGTCGTTCAGACGACGGGTCGCCTTGAACGAGGGCTGGCCCACGGCGTTTTCCTGCATGAAATCGCGCACGAACTTGCCGTTCTGGATGTCGGTGAGTACGTCCTTCATGCGCTTCTTGGTTTCCTCGTAGGGGAGGATGCGCGGGCCCGAGACATATTCGCCGTATTCGGCGGTGTTCGAGATCGAGTAGTTCATGTTGGCGATGCCGCCTTCGTAGATCAGGTCCACGATCAGCTTCACCTCGTGCAGGCACTCAAAATAGGCCATTTCAGGCTCGTAGCCGGCCTCGACCAGCGTCTCGAAGCCCATGCGGATCAGCTCGACGAGGCCACCGCACAGAACCGCCTGCTCGCCGAACAGGTCGGTTTCGCATTCCTGGCGGAAGTTGGTCTCGATGATGCCCGAGCGGCCGCCGCCGATGGCGGAGCAGTAGGACAGGCCGATTTCCATCGCCTTGCCCGAGGCGTCCTGATGCACGGCCACGAGGCAGGGCACGCCGCCGCCCTTGACGTATTCGCCGCGCACGGTGTGGCCGGGGCCCTTGGGCGCCATCATGATGACGTCGACGCCGGCTTTCGGCTCGATCAGGCCGAAATGCACGTTGAGACCATGCGCGAAGGCGATGGCGGAGCCTTCCTTCAGGTGGTCATGCACGTGCTTCTTGTAGGTCTCGGCCTGCAGCTCGTCGGGCATGGTGAACATGATCACGTCGCACCAGGCGGCGGCTTCCTCGATGCCCATGACCTGTAGACCTTCGCCTTCGGCCTTGGCGCGCGAGGGCGAGCCGTCGCGCAGCGCCACGACGAGGTTCTTGGCGCCCGAATCGCGCAGGTTCAGCGCGTGGGCGTGGCCCTGGCTGCCATAGCCGAGGATCGCGACCTTCTTGTCCTTGATGAGGTTCACGTCGCAATCGCGGTCGTAATACACGCGCATGATCTGGTCCTTTCGGGAACTTCCTGATGTCGTCTTGGGCAACACCATACGGAACGGATCGGGGGATGCGAGGAGAGAGAGACATGAAAATCACGTTTATTTTGCCATAGTCATTCGTGTATCAAGTGAATATCGTGATTTTCATGCAGGACGATACCGACCGCCGTCTTTTGCGCCTCCTTCAGGAGACGCCGGACCTCTCCACCGCCGAGCTGGCCGACCGGGCCGGGCTCACCGCCATGCGCTGCGCGCGCCGCCTCGCCCGGCTCGAAGAGTCCGGCGTGCTGCGCGGCAGCCGCGCCGTGATCGACTGGAAGGCGCTGGGCTTCGCCGTCGCGGTCAGCCTGCGGGTGACGCTCGACAAGACCCAGCCGCGCGCCTTCGACGAATTTCTCGCCCGTGCCCGCGAGGTGGCGGAGGTGATCGAGATCCAGACCTTTCTCGGGCGGGTCGACGTGCGGCTGCAGATCGTCGCGCGCGATCTCGGGCATTACCGCGACCTTTATCGCGACAAGATCCTGCGCCTGCCGCATATCGCCGATATCGAAAGCCTGATGACCGTGAGCGTGGTGAAATCCGACGAGGCGCTGCCGCTGTGACCGAACTCGACGACATCGACCGCCGCCTGCTGCGCGCGCTCAGCCTCGATGCCACGCGGCCCGCCGCCGATCTGGGGCGCGAGCTGGAGCTGTCGCAGCCCGCCACGTGGCGGCGTATTCGGCGGCTGCGCGAGATCGGTGCGATCAAGGGCCGCCGTCTCGATCTCGACGCGGCGGCGCTGGGCTTTGGCGTCACGGTGTTTCTTGGGGTGAAGCTCGCCAGCCGCGGCCGCGCCGGTCTCGAGGATTTCGAACGCGCGGTCTGCGCCATCCGCGAGGTGCAGACGGTCGAGCATGTGCTCGGGCTCTACGATTACCGGCTTCGCGTCGTGGCCCGCGATCTCGAGGATTTCGAACGCGTGCTGCGCCGTCGCATCATGACGTTGCCCGGCATCGGCCCGGTCGAGGCCAATGTGCTGTTGTCCGAGGAGCGCCTTCCGGGGCCGCTCTAGCGTCCGGCGCCAAGACCGAGCCGCATCAGCCCGCGCCGGAGCGCGGGCAGATCATGCATCACGCCAAGCCCCAGCCCGCGCACCCCCTGCGCCAGCGGCCCGCCCGCCATGGCCAGCCGGTTCAGCGCATCGATCCCGTGCTCGCGCAGCGCGATGTCGCCCGCGCGGCGGCTTGCATAGGCGTCGAGCATCGCCGCATCGCCTAGGTTTTCGGGCCGACTGGCCGCGAGATCGGCGAGACAGGCGATATCCGCCAGTGAGGTGTTGAGCCCCTGCGCGCCGATGGGCGGCATCACATGCGCGGCCTCGGCCACCAGCGCCACCCGCCGCGCGGTGAGCGCGCGCGCCGTCTGCATGATGATCGGCCAAGCCTGCCGCCCGGTCACGAGATGCAGCCGCCCCAGCACCCGCTCGGAGCGGGCCGTGGCCTCGATGTCGAAATCCGAGACGGGCAGCGCCGCCAGCCGTGCCGCTTCGCGCCCCGGCTCCATCCAGATCACCGCCGAGGAGGGCTGCCCCTCGTGATCGGGCAGCGGCACGAGGGTGAACGGCCCGCCGGAGCGGTGCACCTCGGTCGAGACGTTGTCATGCGGGCGTTCATGCGTGACCGCGAAGGCCAGCGCCTTTTGCCCGTAGCGCCGGGTGCGCACGCCGATGCCGCAGGCTTCGCGCACCGGGCTGTTGCGCCCGTCGGCGGCCACCACCAGCTTGGCGGCGACGCAATCGCCATCCGTGAGCCGCACCAATGCCCGGTCCTCGCGCGTGGTGATCCCGGCGAAGCCGGTGCCGGCGCGGAACTCGACCCGCGCCATCTCGGCGATCCGGGCCGCCATTTCGCGCCGCAGCAGCCAGTTGGGCAGGTTCCACCCAAAGGGCAGGGGGCCGAGATCGGCGGCGTCGAAATCACGGGTGACGGGCGCGCCGCGTCCCGCCTCGACGATGCGCATCACCTGCAGCGGCGTGGCGTGCGGCGCCAGCCGCGTCCACAGCCCCGCCGCTTCCAGAAGCGCGCGCGCGGGCTGCAGGAAAGCGGTGGAGCGCAGGTCGGCGCCTTCGTCCTCCATGACCGTCACGGGCGGCGCCGGATCGACGCAAAGCACCGAAAAACCGCGCGCGCCAAAGGCGGCCGCGGCCGAAAGCCCGGCGATGCCGCCGCCGGAGACGAGAATGTCGATCTGCCGTGTCATGCGTCCGAGATAGGCCGCCGGCGCCGGGTGGGAAAGCCTATCGCGACAGCTGCGACACAAAGCCCGCCAGATCGTCGGTATGGTGGTGGATATGGTCGGCAAGGGTGACATTGGGCGGGCCGACGAGAACGGTGCGCATCCCCATCGCGTGCGGCACGGCGAGGTTGCGCGGATCATCCTCGAACATCGCGCCCTGTTCCGGCGCCAGCCCGTCGAGCGCGAACACCGCCTCGAAGGCGGCGCGCTGCGGCTTGGGCACGAGGCCCGCATGTTCGACGCCGTACACCGCGTCGAACACGCCCGACAGCCCGCGCGCGGCCAGCACCCGGCGCGCATAGGGCTCCGAGCCGTTGGTGTAGACGATGCGCCGCCCCGGCAGCGCCGTGATCGCACGGGCCAGCGCCGGGGCGGCGGCGAGATGGCTCAGGTCGATGTCGTGCACGTCGACGAGAAAATCATCCGCCGGCAGGCCATGCTCGGCCATCAAACCGGCCAGCGTCGTGCCATGCTGTTCCCAGTATGCGGCGCGCAGCCGGTCGGCCTCGGCGGCGTCGACATCGAGCGCGGCCATCATCCAGGCCCGCATCCGCGCCTCGATCTGGTCGAACAGCCGCGCCTGCGGCGGGTAGAGCGTGTTGTCGAGGTCGAAGACCCAGGCCCGTACATGGGCGAAATCCTCGGCGATGTCGGTGAGCAGGCTTGTCATGCGCGCGACCCTAAGGGCGCGGGCGCGGTGCCACAAGCGGTCGCGGGTTGCGGCCCCGCGCCCGTCAAGGCTATCGTCGTCCGACCCAAGAGAAGGCCGGGGATGCAGGACACCAGACCCTCGCAGAAGGACGCCTACGGGCTGATCCTCGAATCGATCGACAGCGGCGCCTACCGCCCCGGCGACAGGCTCGTCGAAAGCGAGCTGGCCGATCGGTTCGGCGTGTCGCGCACGCCGGTGCGCGAGGCGCTTCAGCGGCTCGAGACCCAAGGCATGCTGAGCCGCGATGGCCGGTCGCTGATCGTGGCCTCGCTCGATCACACGCAGCTGGCGGAGCTCTACGTGGTGCGCGGCGAGCTGGAGGGGCTGGCAGCACGCCTCGCCGCGCGCCACGCCGCGCCCGAGGAGGTGCGGGTGCTGCGCGACATGCTGGAGGCGGACCAGGCGCTGGTCGACGATCCGGCGGCGCTGGCCCGCGCCAACCGGCGCTTTCACAAGCAGATCCACCTTGCCAGCCACAACCGGTTCCTGGTGCGGCAGCTCGATCTCGTGCACCGGTCCATGGCGCTTCTCGCCTCCACCTCGCTGGCCGCCGAAGGGTCGCGGGCGTGGCGCGCTCGAGGAGCACGCGGCGATCGTGGCGGCGATCGAGGCGGGCGATGGCGATGCCGCCGACCGGGCGCTGCGCGACCATATCAGCCACGCCTTCGTCACCCGGTTGAAGCTGGACGCGGCAAAGGTGGAGGCGGCGCGCTGATCGGTGAGGTCGGGGCGAAGACGCCATGCCGGGTCTTTTCCCAGTGGAACGGGCGGCGCAGCACCTGCCACAGCGCCCGCCAGACCGCCACGGTGGCGAGCGGAAAGTAGACTTGCAGCACCGGCGCCCAGAGCGCCAGCTTCGGTCGGCCCGCCCGTCGCGCCGCCAGCGCCGCGACCGCACAGGTCACGCATTCCGACAGCACGAACACCAGCGCCAGCCCAATCAGCTCGGGCCGGTCGAGCCATGGCGCCATCGGGTGCGGCAGCCCGAAGATCACAAGCCAGAACGACCACAGCACCGGCGCCAGCGTGAACTGCGCCAGCGTGCCGAGAAACAGCGCCTGCACCCCCATGAATCGCCATGCGCCCAGTTCGCGCCAGAGCCGTTCGGGATCGTGCATCGCCACGCCCCAGCTCATCGCGTAGCCCTTGAGCCAGCGCGAGCGCTGCTTGATCCAGGGCCAGGGGCGGGCATTGGCCTCCTCCAGCGTGACGCTGTCGATCAGTTCGGTGCGAAAGCCGCGCCGCGCCAGACGGAGGCCGAGATCGGCGTCCTCGGTCACGTTATGCGCGTCCCATCCGCCGACCGCCTCGATCGCGTGGCGGCGCAGGAACAGCGTCGTCCCGCCCAATGGCACCACGAGGCCGAGCCGGTCGAGACCGGGCAGCACCACCCGGAACCAGCTTGCGTATTCGAGCGTGAAGCAGCGCGCGATCCAGTTGGAGCGGGCGTTGTAATAATCGAGCACGCCTTGCAGGCAGCCGATCTTCGGGCCGCTCGCGGCAAAGCGCGCCGCGACCCGCAGCAGTTGATCCGGGGCGGGCGCGTCCTCGGCGTCGTAGATGCCGATGAGGCTGCCGCGGGCAAAGAACATCGCGTAGTTGAGCGCGCGCGGCTTGGTGCGGATGCGGCCCGTGGGGACGACCACCAGCCGGGCCCAGGCGGGCAACGCGATCCGTGACAGCGCGGCGCGGGTCTCGTGGTCGTCGGCTTCGACGATCAGGCACAGGTCGAGCCTGTCGCGCGGATAGTCGAGACGTCCCAGCCGGTCGAGCAGCGGCGCCAGCATCCGCGCCTCGTGAAACAGCGGCACGAGAAGCGAGATCACCGGCAGCCTTTCGGCCGAAGGCGGGGCGGGGGGGGGGGGCGCGGGGGGGCGGCCCAGCGTGGCGAGCGTGGCGGCGATCTTGAGCGCGCTGTTGACGCACAGCGTCAGGGCGCAGAGCGCGCAGACCAGCGCCAGCGCGGCTGCCGGCGCCACGGCGAATGACAGCGCGCTGCCAAGGCCGAGCGCGATGGCGAGCATGCAAAGCGGCCTGCGCCCGACGCCGCGGCAGCTCTGGTCCAGCGGCACCCGCGCCTCGGCCCGCAGCAGCAAGACCGGCTCGGCCAGGGGCAGCAGCACGTCATGCAGCGCGCCGGGGGCGCAGCGCCTGTAGCGCAGCCGGCTGAAACCGACGCGCTCGAGCGCGGCGCGGGTGCCGGGCGAGGGGGGCTGCGCGAACAGCACCACGGTGCGGCCACCGATCCGACGCCATGGCAGCACCCCGTGACGCAGCGCCCGGATCACGCCGAACCGATACAGCAGGCGGGGGTCGGGCGGCTGCGCGACGGGGTCGATGAACGCGCGCCGGTCGGGCGGCGCGTCGCGGGGCGCGGAGACGATCGCCCGGCGGGACGGGGAAAGGGCGGTCATCGGGCTCGCTTTCATGACGAAAGAATGCCCGATGGTCGATCGCCATGGTTAAGCGGAGGTTAACCCCTCAGCCGCGCCGCGCCTCCATTGCCTCGGCGAAGCGTTCGAACAGGTAGTAGCTGTCCTGCGGGCCGGGGCTGGCCTCGGGGTGGTATTGCACCGAGAAGACCGGCCTGTCGGCCATGCGGATGCCGCAGTTCGACCCGTCGAACAGCGAGACATGGGTTTCGAGCACGCCTTCGGGCAGCGACTGGCTGTCGACGGTGAAGCCATGGTTCATCGAGGTGATCTCGACCTTGCCGGTCTCGCGGTCCTTCACGGGGTGGTTGGCGCCGTGATGGCCATGGTTCATCTTCACCGTCTGGGCGCCGAGCGCGCGGGCGAGCATCTGGTGGCCAAGGCAGATCCCGAAGACCGGGATCTCGGAGCGTTCCAGCACCGCCTTGATCGCCGGCACGGCATAGACGCCGGTGGCCGCCGGGTCGCCCGGCCCGTTCGACAAAAACAGCCCGTCGGGCTCGAGCGCGAGGATGTCGTCGGCCGTGGCCGTGGCGGGCAGCACCGTCACCTCGCAGCCCGACGAGGCGAGGCTGCGCAGGATGTTGCGCTTGGCGCCGTAATCGATGGCCACGACCTTGTGGCGCGGGCTTTCCTGCCGCTTGAACCCGTCGGGCCAGGCCCAGCGCATCTCGTCCCAGCGGTAGGACTGCACGCAGCTCACCTCCTTGGCGAGGTCGAGCCCGACGAGACCTTCGAAGGCGCGCGCCTGCGCGACCAGCGCCTCGATGTCGAACTCGCCGTCGGGGTTGTGCGCGATCGCGACATGCGGCGCGCCCTGCTGGCGGATCGCGCGGGTCAGGCGGCGGGTGTCGATGCCGCCCATGCCGATCCGGCCGCGCTTGGCCAGCCAGTCCGACAGCGTCTCGGTGGCGCGCCAGTTCGACGGTTCGGTCGGGCTCCATTTGACGATCATCGCCGCCGCCACCGGGTCGGCGGCCTCGTCATCCTCGTCGGTGGTGCCGGTGTTGCCGACATGGGGGAAGGTGAAGGTCACGGCCTGCCCGGCATAGGAAGGGTCGGTCATGATCTCCTGGTAGCCGGTCATCGCGGTGTTGAAGCACAGCTCGGCGACGATACGGCCTCGAGCGCCGAAGCCCTGCCCGTAGAAAACGGTCCCGTCCGCGAGCGCGAGGCAGGCGGTCGGCTTGCCGGAATCGGAATGCGGCATGGCGTCGTTGCTCCTGTTTTGAAACCCGCCGCTACGTAGAGGCAGGCCGCGAAAGAATCAAGACGCGGCGGCACCCGGCGGCGCTTGTTGTCAGGGGGCGGCGAAACGGCTAGCTTGCCCGCTTGTGTCTGAAACAATCCGGAACGGACCAGATGACTTTGCGCGACAAGATCAACGCCGCTCTCAAGGGCGCGATGAAGGCCAAGGAAACCGACCGGTTGTCCACGCTGCGTCTCATCAACGCCGCCATCAAGGACCGCGATATCGCGGCGCGCGGCGCCGGCGAGGAGGGGCTCGTGCCCGACGAGATCGTGCTCGCGATCCTGGGCAAGATGGTCAAGCAGCGCCAGGAAAGCGCGCGCGCCTATGACGAGGCGGGGCGGATCGAGCTGGCCGAGAAGGAGCGCGCCGAGATCGCGGTAATTGAGGAGTTCCTGCCGCGCCAGCTGAACGAGGCCGAAACCGAGGCCGCGGTGAGCCAGGCCATCGCCGAAACCGGGGCCGCCTCGATCCGCGACATGGGCCGGGTCATGGCGGCGCTCAAGGCGCGCTATACCGGCCGGATGGATTTCGGCCGGGTCGGGCCATTGGTGCGCGACCGGCTCGGCTGAGCGGGAACGGGGCGCGGGGCTTGCGCGTTTCGCGGTCATCCCGAACGAGGAGGACCGAGATGCCGGCACAGTCCAAGGCGCAGCAAAAGGCGGCGGGCGCCGCGCTCTCCGCCAAGCGGGGCGACACCAAGGTCAAGGACCTGCAGGGCGCGTCCAAGGAAATGTACGACGAGATGAGCGAATCCGAGCTCGAGGACATCGCCGCGACCAAGCGCGAGGAGCTGCCCGACAGGAAGGGCTGAGACCGCGCCTGACATGAAAAGGGCGGCTCCCGCGCGGGGGCCGCCCTTTTTCCTGCGCGACCGGGCCGCGTGTCAGCGGCGCGGTGGCCGGGAGACGGGAATCGGGATGGGCCGGTGCTGTGGGCGCGGCTGAGGGACGAGCGCGCCGGCCAGCTCCCCGAGGATGGCGCGGCCGGCTTCGGCCAGCTTGCGGATCGTCTGCTTCGGTGCGGTGTGCTTGGACATGGCGAATCCTCCGTTGTGATGAAAATGCCGAACTTGCGGGGGGAGTTCCATGGGGAGATGTCACGAGGCCGTAACGTCGTGGCGGATCATTGCCGCCCCGACCGCGCCAGCAAGCGCTGCAGCTCCTCCGCGATGGCTCGGCGCTCCTCTTCCGGCAGGAAGGCGCCAAGCTCCACCTCGCGCCCCGCGCCGCGCAGCGTGAGATAGCCGGGCACGGGGCGTTCACCCTCGTGCAGATGCAGTTCGACCCAGAACGGGTTGGCCTCCCAGACCCGGTCGGGGCGGCCCCGCTCGCGCCGCGTCAGCCGAAGCCGCTCCGGCGAAATTTCCAGCCGCTCCAGCACCTCGCCATCGCGGTAGCTGCGCGCCAGCGCCCACCAGATCGCGGCCACCGCCGCCGCGAGAAACGGCAGCAGCACCCACATCACCGGCGTGCCGAGCATCACCAGAAGCGGCAGCGCGATCAGCGCCGCGGTGCCGCCGACAAAGCCCGCGAAGCCGCGCTTCGGGAGCGAACGATAGGGCCAGAGCTGCAACTCGGCGTGCAGGGGGCCAGCCTCGGCCGGGCGTCTGGTCCATTCATGCGGCATCGCTTGTCTCGAACTTGCGGATCGAAAAAGGGCCCGGCGTTGCCGCCGGGCCCTGTTCATCTGTCGCGCGGGCCGGTCTCAGTGAGAGTGGCCGCGGTCCCAGTCGCTCTGCTTGGGCAGCGTCTCGAAGGTGTGCTCCGGCGGCGGCGAGGGCAGGGTCCACTCCAGCGTGTCCGCATACTCGTTCCAGGGGTTCGCGGCGTTGATCCGCTTGCCCTTGGCGAGGGTGTAGAACAGCACCACGATGAAGAACACGAACGAGGCAAAGGCGATGAAGGCGCCGATCGAGGAGACCATGTTCCAGGTGGCGAAGGCCTCCGGGTAGTCGATGTAGCGGCGCGGCATGCCCTGACGGCCCAGGAAGTGCTGCGGGAAGAAGGTGATGTTCGCACCGATGAACATCGCCCAGAAGTGGATCTTGCCCGCCAGCTCAGGCAGCATCTTGCCGGTCATCTTGGGGAAGTAGAAATAGATCCCCGCGAAGATGCCGAACACGGCGCCGAGCGACATCACGTAGTGGAAGTGCGCCACGACGTAGTAGGTGTCGTGATAGGCGCGGTCGATGCCGGCCTGGCTCAGCACGATGCCGGTCACGCCGCCCACGGTGAACAGGAACAGGAAGCCGAAGGCCCAGAGCATCGGCGTCTTGAACTCGACCGAGCCGCCCCACATCGTCGCGATCCAAGAGAAGATCTTCACGCCGGTCGGCACCGCGATGACCATGGTGGCCATCATGAAGTAGGACTGCTGCGTCAGCGACATGCCCACGGTGTACATGTGGTGCGCCCAGACGACGAAGCCGAGCACGCCGATCGCCACCATCGCGTAGACCATCGGCAGGTAGCCGAAGATCGGCTTCTTGGAGAAGGTCGCGATCACGTGGCTGATGATGCCGAAGGCGGGGATGATGATGATGTAGACTTCCGGGTGGCCGAAGAACCACAGGATGTGCTGGTAGAGCACCGGGTCGCCGCCGCCCGCGGGCTGGAAGAACGAGGTGCCGAAGTTGCGGTCGGTCAGCAGCATGGTGATCGCGCCGGCCAGCACCGGCAGGGCCAGAAGGATCAGCCAGGCGGTCACGAAGATCGACCAGGCGAAGAGCGGCACCTTGTGCAGCGTCATGCCCGGCGTGCGCATGTTGAGGAAGGTGGTGATGATGTTGATTGCGCCGAGGATCGAGGACGCGCCCGAGACGTGCACCGCGAAGATCGCGAGATCCATCGACATGCCCGGCTCGGAGGTCGAGAGCGGCGGGTAGAGCACCCAGCCCACGCCCGAGCCCGCCTGGCCGTTGCCGCCCGGCGAGAACAGCGAGGCGACGCCGAGCGCGACGCCGGCGATGAACATCCAGAAGGAGAGGTTGTTCATGCGCGGGAAGGCCATGTCCGGCGCGCCGATCTGCAGCGGCATGAAATAGTTGCCGAAACCGCCGAACAGCGCGGGGATGACGACGAAGAACATCATCAGCACGCCGTGATAGGTGATCGCGACGTTCCACATGTGCCCGTTCGGGGTGCAGGCCTCGGTGGCCGTCGGCACCCAGGAGCGCAGCACGGTGGCGATCGGGTTGCCGCCGACATTCTCGGCGCACATGAACTGCACGCCCGGCTGCATCAGCTCGAGCCGCATGTGGATGGTCAGCATCACCGACAGCAGGCCCACGAAGCCCGCCGCGAAAAGGTAAAGGATCCCGATGTCCTTGTGGTTGGTCGACATGAACCAGCGGGTGAAGAACCCTCTCTGGTCGTCATGCCCGTGGCCGTGGATGGCGGCGTCTGCCATGTGGCTCTCCCGAGTTTGGTTGCCTGACGGGCCCGCACGCAGACTCGCGCAGGCAATTGGCGTCCTTCTAGAAGGAGATGCCGGGCAGGGCAACGGTCACGGTGCCGCAGGAGCGCCCCCTGCGACAGGGCGACACGGTCCCGCCACGGGGTGTGGGGCTCACATCGCGCCGACCCGGCTGAGATCGCCTTCGAACCGCGCCGCAAAGCAGCGTTCCAGCGCGGTGTCGAGATCGGCCATGGTGACCGGCAGGCCGAGGTCGACGAGGCTGGTCACGCCGTGTTCGGCGATGCCGCAGGGCACGATGCCGCCGAAATGCGCCAGCTCCGGCTCCACGTTGATCGCCAGCCCGTGAAAGCTGACCCATTTGTGCAGCCGGATGCCCAGCGCCGCGATCTTGTCCTCGGCCACCGCGCCCGAGGCCGTCAATGGTCGGTCGGGGCGCTGGACCCAGACGCCGACCCGGCCCTCGCGCAGCTCGCCGGTGACGTTGAATTCGGCCAGCGTGTCGATGATCCAGCCTTCGAGCGCCTTGACGAAGGCGCGCACGTCGCGCCCGCGCCTTCCGACATCGAGCATGACATAGACGACGCGCTGGCCGGGGCCGTGATAGGTGTACTGCCCGCCGCGCCGCGTCTCGAACACCGGGAAGCGGTCGGGGTCGGTCAGGTCGGCGGGCTTGGCGGAGGTGCCGGCGGTATAGAGCGGCGGATGCTCGACCAGCCAGATCGCCTCTTCCGCATCGCCCGTGGCGATTGCCCTGGCGCGGGCCTCCATGGCGGCCACCGCGTCCTCATAGGGCGTCAGCCCGTCGCTCACGATCCAGTCCACCATCACTCATGCCCCGCTTCGATCCTGGTTGCAGATGGGGTGGCGCGGGGCGGTGGAAAAGTCAAAATCCGAAGGGCATGACGTTTTTCGTCCGGTTGACGCCGGGTCCGGCAAATTTCGCTCTTGCGCTCCCCCGAGCCCCAAGGCTATGAGGCCGCCATCCTACCTGATCACGTGCGGTCGTGGCGGAATTGGTAGACGCGCAGCGTTGAGGTCGCTGTGGGGTAACACCCGTGGAAGTTCGAGTCTTCTCGACCGCACCATTCAGGCAGGCTCGCCGGCAAGGCGGGCCGCCGGATCTTCAGAAGAGAACGACAGCATCGCTGAACAGGGCCGCGGAAACGCAGGCCCTTTTTCGTGTTTGCGCCGCGCGGCGCCGCGCGGGAGTTGGGGCACGATGTACCGCTTCGATGCGCCTCGGCGCGGTGTCGCTTTTTGGCATCGGAATGTCTTCGCGAGACACGTCGATCATCCTTTTGGAGAAAAATAAAATAATAGTTCACCTTAGAATTGTGGTGAATCCGACTGATTTCGGCTGCGTCATCTGACCGCGTTGCAGTCCGCCGGAGGTCAAGATTGCAGGCGCATCGCCCGTCTTGGATCTTCGAATGACCCTGCGTCATATGCGCCGGTTGGCAATTCGGTTGCAATGCGGGGGGCAGCTTGTTTTAGTCTTGCTCGACAAGCGCGGAAAAAACCGCCGGCACAACAACGGGGAGCAAGGCTTGGCCAACGGCTCGAGTTCGGAGGCGTTCGTGGAATTCGAACGCGTGCAGAAAAGCTATGACGGCGAGAAGCTCGTCGTGAAAGATCTCAACCTGTCTTTGCCGAAAGGCGAGTTCCTGACCATGCTGGGGCCATCCGGCTCGGGCAAGACCACCTGCCTGATGATGCTCGCGGGCTTTGAGACCGCCACCCATGGCGAGATCCGTCTCGACGGCAAGTCGATCAACAACATCCCGCCGCACAAGCGTGGCATCGGCATGGTGTTCCAGAACTACGCGCTGTTTCCGCACATGACGGTGGGGGAGAATCTCTCCTTTCCGCTCGAAGTGCGCAAGCTCGGCAAGTCCGAGCGCGAGAAGAAGATCACCCGCGCGCTCGACATGGTGCAGATGGGCGACTTCAAGAATCGTCGCCCGACCCAGCTTTCGGGCGGCCAGCAGCAGCGGATCGCGCTCGCCCGCGCGCTGGTGTTCGAGCCCGAGCTGGTGCTGATGGACGAGCCTCTGGGCGCGCTCGACAAGCAGCTGCGCGAAACGCTGCAGTTCGAGATCACCGACCTGGCGCACCGGCTCGGCATCACCGTGGTCTACGTCACCCATGACCAGACCGAGGCGCTGACCATGTCGGATCGCGTCGCGGTGTTCGACGATGGCCGGATCCAGCAGCTCGCCCCGCCCGACGAGCTTTACGAAAAGCCGCAGAACAGCTTCGTCGCCCAGTTCATCGGCGAGAACAACACGCTCGAAGGCGTGGTCGAGAAGATAGACGGGCGCTCCTGCCTGGTGCGTCTCGACGATGGGGAACTGATCGACGCGCTGCCGGTCAACGTCCAGGAGGTGGGCCAGCGCACCCGCGTCTCGATCCGCCCCGAGCGGGTCGAATCCAACCTCGAACGCCTGCACCCGGACGCGCACACGCTGCCCGCGACGGTGGAGGAGTTCATCTACATGGGCGACACCTTCCGCACGCGGCTCAAGGTGGCGGGGCGCGACGACTTCATCATGAAGACGCGCAACGCCCCCGACCAGCCGCGTCTGAAACCCGGCGAGCAGATCCGCATCGGCTGGCTCGCCGAGGATTGCCGCGCGCTCGACGCCTGACGTCGCACGCGCCACCGCGCATCCCGGACCACCGGGGGCGCGGCCAATGCGGGGCGCCGTCGCCCGGACAGCGTCCCCTGTGAACCAAAACCGGGTATCAACGGGAGTTCTACATGAACATCACACGTCTTCTGACCGCCAGCACCGCGCTCGTCGCCACGGCGACCATCGCCACGGCGGAAAGCCACGCGGAAATGGCCGATGAGATGACCATCGTCAGCTGGGGCGGCGCCTATCAGGAAAGCCAGCTCAAGGCTTACGTCGAGCCCTATCTCGCCAACAATCCCGGCGTCACCGTCACCTGGGACGAAAGCTCGGCCGAGGCCGTGGCCAAGCTGCGCGCCCAGAACGAGGCCGGCAACGTCACCTGGGACCTCGTCGACGCCACCGCGGCCGACGCGATGCGCCTGTGCGACGAAGGTCTCGCGATGGAGATCGACGCCGACGAGGATCTCGCCCCGGCGCCCGACGGCACCCCCGCCTCCGAGGATTTCGGCGAGGAGATGCTGGTCTCCGACTGCTTCATCCCGCAGATCGCCTATTCCTACACCTTCGGCTATCGCAACGACGTCGCCGAGTGGAACGGCGAGCAGCCCGACGAGATCTGCGACGTCTTCGACCTGGAGACCTTCCCGGGCCAGCGCAGCCTTGAGAAGCGGCCGCACAACAACCTCGAATGGGCGCTGATCTGCGACGGCGTGCCCTATGAGGAGGTCTATGACGTGCTCGAGACCGAGGAAGGGCAGGACCGCGCCTTCGCCAAGCTCGACACCATCAAGGACGAGACCATCTGGTGGTCCTCGGGCGCCGACACGCCGCAGCTGCTCGCCGATGGCGAGGTGGTGTTCGGTTCGACCTATAACGGCCGCCTGTTCAGCCTGATCGTCGAGCAGGACCAGCCCGTCAACATGATGTGGGACACCCAGTCCTACGATCTCGACGGCTGGATCATCCCCGAGGGTCTCGACGAGGCGTCGCTCGCCCGCGTCAAGGATTTCCTCTACTTCGCGACCGACACCCAGCGTCTCGCGGATCAGGCGAAATACATCTCCTACGGCCCGGCCCGCAAATCCTCCGCGCCGCTGGTGGGTCAGCACGAGGAGCTCGGCATCGACATGGCGCCGCACATGCCGACCAACCCCGAGAACGCCACCAACGCCTTCGTGCAGAACTACGAATGGTGGGCCGACTACCGTGACGACCTGGACAGCAAGTTCCAGGCCTGGCTGGCCCAGTAACGTCGCGCGCATGAGCGCATGAGGGGGCGGGGCCGCCATGGCCCCGTCCCACCCCCAAACCCGGAGGCATGATGACCGACAGCGCGACGACACCCCCGAGACAGCCGATGGCGGCGCTTCCGGGCGGCGAGGTGACCGAAGACGGCCCGATGCTGGCCGCCGACGGCAAACCCCTCAAGCACAGCCTGAACCGCGCGCTCAGGCGCGAGAAGCTGCGCGCCTTTCTTCTGGTCTCGCCGCTGCTGATCTTCATCCTCGTGGCCTTCGTGGCGCCGATCGCGGACATGCTGTTCCGCTCGGTCGAAAACCAGATCGTCTCGGAGACGCTGCCGCGCACGGTCGTGGCGCTGCGCGAGGACCAGAACCTGCCCGAGGCCGCCCCCGGCGAGCCGGTCTACGAGGCGCTCTACACCGATCTCTTCATCGCCGCCGAATACAAGTCGCACACCCGTCTCGGCAGCCGTCTCAACTATGAGATGACCGGCCTCAGCTCGCTGTTCCGCGGCACCGGGCGCGATGTCGGGCGGTTCGACACCGATATCTATACCGACCAGTTCATCGAGGCCGCGCCCGCGCTCGAAGACCCGGTCGCCTGGTCCAACTGGATGGCGCAGGACGAGATCCGCGCCGCGCTGCCCTTCACCGCCGATGCCTGGGACGCCTGGACCACGCTCACGGTCGAGGCCAACGAGGACGACCCGCTCGAGGAGGATGTCGAGGATTTCGTCTATACCGCGCTCTACCGCGATCTCGCCAACGGCGCCGCGCCCGCGAACTTCCCCGATGTCGACGTCTCGACCTTCGAGACCGTTTCGATCAAGGCGCTGTTCGAGGACAGCGACGAGGACTGGGTCGATCCCGAGGTCTGGCAGGTCATCAAGACCTACAGCCCGGCCTATACCGACGGCTATTTCCTGAACTCGGTCGACATGATGAACGGCCCCGGCGGCGACGCCGAATGGCGCCCGGCGGACGAGCAGATCTATCTCAAGCTGTTCTGGCGCACCATGTGGATGTCGCTGGCGATCACCTTCTCCTGCATCCTGCTGGGCTACCCGATCGCCTATCTGCTTTCGACGCTGCCGCTGCGCTCGGCCAACGTGCTGATGATCCTCGTGCTGCTGCCGTTCTGGACATCGCTGCTGGTGCGGACCTCCGCGTGGAAGGTGCTGCTGCAACAGCAGGGCGTGATCAACGACACGCTGGTCTGGATCGGGCTGGTGTCGGACACCAACCGCCTGGCGCTGATCAACAACGCCACCGGCACGGTGATTGCGATGACGCATATCCTGCTGCCATTCATGATCCTGCCGCTCTACTCGGTGATGAAAACGATCCCGCCGAGCTACATGCGCGCGGCGAAATCGATGGGCGCAAATGACTGGACCGCGTTCTGGCGGGTGTGGTTCCCGCTGTCGGTGCCGGGCATCGGCGCGGGCTCGATCCTCGCCTTCATCCTGTCGATCGGCTACTACATCACCCCCGAGATCGTCGGCGGCACCGAGGGCGTGTTCATCTCGAACCGGATCGCCTACCACATCTCGTCCTCGCTGAACTGGGGCCTCGCGGCCGCGCTCGGCTCGATCCTGCTGGCGCTCGTGCTCACGCTCTACTGGGTCTACGACCGCATCGTCGGCATCGACAACGTCAAGCTGGGAGGCTGAGAGAATGGCTGCACTTCCCCCCTATGCCTCCACCGGTCAGAAGGTCTGGCATTATGCCTACCGGGTGATCTGCGCGGCGATCTTCTTTTTCCTGATCGCGCCGATCCTGATCATCATCCCGCTGTCGTTCAACGCCGAGAACTTCTTCACCTTCACGCCCGAGATGCTGGCGCTCGACCCCGCGGGCTACTCGACCAAGCATTACGAGGACTTCTTCACCAACCCCGACTGGCAGGTGCCCTTGTGGAATTCGCTGAAGATCGCGCCTGTCGCGACCTTCCTGTCGGTGGCGCTCGGCACGCTGGCCGCGATCGGCCTGAGCCAGCCGCATGTGCCGTTCCGCCGGGCGATCATGGCGATCCTGATCTCGCCGATGATCGTGCCGCTGATCATCTCGGCCGCCGGCATGTATTTCTTCTACAGCCGGATCGGCCTGCAGGGCACCTATTGGGGCGTGGTCCTCGCCCACGCGGCGCTGGGCATTCCCTTCGTGATCATCACCGTGACCGCGACGCTGGTGGGCTTCGATCGCTCGCTCACCCGCGCGGCGGCCAATCTCGGCGCGGGGCCGGTGCGCACCTTCTTCAGGGTGCAGATGCCGCTGATCCTGCCGGGCGTGGTCTCGGGCGGGCTGTTCGCCTTCATCACGTCGTTCGACGAGGTGGTGGTGGTGCTGTTCGTGGGCTCGGCCGGGCAGAAGACGCTGCCCTGGCAGATGTTCACCGGCCTGCGCGAGCAGATCTCGCCCACCATCCTCGCCGCCGCGACGGTGCTGATCTCGATCTCGGTGGTGCTGCTGGTCACGCTCGAGGTGCTGCGCCGCCGTTCCGAGCGGCTGCGCGGCATGAGCCCGGGCTGATAAGCGCAGCGAAGACGATCTTCGAGACGCCCCGCCATCAAGCGGGGCGTTTCACGTTTGACAGAGATGCTTGCAAGGATCTCGGCAAAACCCTTGCAAGGGTTCTAGTTCAGGGCAACAGCGCCAGCCAGACCGTCGCGGTGACCACCGAGGCCGCGGTGCCGATCAGGACCGCCGAGGCCGCGACCCGCTTGGCCCGGCCATAGATCGAGGCGAAGAGATAGGCGTTCACCCCCGGCGCCATCGCCGCCGTGATGATCGCGGAACGGAAGGCCGGCACCTTCAGGTCGAACAGCGTGCCAAGGCCCCAGACCACCGCCGGATGCAGCACCAGCGACACCGCGACGATGTAGAGGATCACCCGCATGTCGCCCTCCGGGCGGTAGCGGTGCAGGATGCCGCCCAGGCCGAACAGCGCCGCCGGCAGCGCCGCGCGCGCCATCAGCTCCAGCGCCTCGACCAGCACGCCCGGCATCGGCATGCCCGACAGGTTCACCAGCGCACCGAGCCCGATCCCGAGGATCAGCGCGTTGCGCCCCATGCTCTTGAGCACCTTGCCGGGCAATTCCAGCAAGGAGCCGCCGCTGGCGCGGGCCAGCTCCATGGCGGTGATGCCGATGGCGTAGCAGACTGGCGAGTGCAGCGCGATGATCGCGAAGTTGGCCTGCAGCGCCTCGGCGCCATAGGCGCGCTCGGTGATCGGCAGGCCCAGAAGCAGCGAGTTCGAGAACAGCCCCACGAAACCGATCGCGACCGCATCCTCCCAGGAACGGCCGAACAATAGACGCGCGCCGAAGAGACCGGCGAAAAAGCCGGTGATGGCGCCCGCGTAAAAGCTGCCCAGAAGCGCGAGGTTGAACTCCTGCGCCAGATCGAGCCGGGCGATGGCGAGAAACAGCAGGCAGGGGATCGCGAAGCCCTGTGAGAACTTCATCAGCCCGTCGATCGCCGCCTCGTTGATCCAGCCGCGCCACGAAGCGAGATAGCCAAAGCCTAGAACGAGAAAGACCGGCAAGGTGACGGTGAGCAGCAGGATCATCTTTCGGCCCTTGTGCGGGGCCAATGCGCGGGCCGCTCCGCGGGTTTGCGTAATTGGAGAATGGTGAAGGGGAGAGACCCTTCCCCTAGATGTCGAAGCAGAGCGTCATGCCGTCATATGCCGGATCGACATGGGCAGGCGTTTCGGCGGCGATGCTGCGGTAGTCGAGGTCGAAATGCATGTTGGTCAGCACCGCCCGCTTCGGGTCGGCGCGCGCGATCCAGTCAAGCGTCAGCGCCAGATGCGCGTGGCTCGGATGCGGCTTGCGGCGCAGCGCGTCGACGATCAGGCAATCGAGCCCGCCAAGATGCGGCCAGGCGGCGGCGGGGATCTCGTTCACGTCGGGAAGATAGGCCAGCGGTCCGCAGCGCAGGCCGAGCGCGGTGATGTTGCCATGCACGAGATCGAATGGCGTAAGGCGGATCTCGCCGCCCGCGCCGTCGACGACCACCTCGTCCCCGATCGGGTGCAGATCGCAGATCGGCGGATAATCCGATCCCGCCGGGGTCACGAAGGCATAGCCGAACCGCGCCATCAGCGCTTCGGTCGTGGGCGCATCGGCCCAGCATTGCAGCCGCGCGCGCATGTTGAAGGCGATCATCCGCAGATCGTCGATGCCATGCACGTGATCGGCATGCGCATGGGTCCAGATCACGCCGTCGAGCGCGCCGACTTCCGCCGCGAGCATCTGCGCGCGCAGGTCGGGCGAGGTGTCGATCAGCACCCGTGTGATGCCGCCCGGGCCGTGCCGGGTCAGCAGCAGCGAACAGCGGGTGCGCGCGTTGCGCGGCTCATCTGGGTCGCAATCGCCCCAGCGATTGCCGAGCCGCGGCACGCCCCCGGAGGAGCCGCAGCCGAGAATGCGCGCCTCCAGCCGGTCGCTCATGCGGCGCTCCAACGCGCGGCCTTGGCAAAGAGCCGGTCGAAATTGGCGGTGGTCCGCGCCGCGAAATCGGGCAGGGAGAGATCGAACAACTCGGCGCCCACCTTCGCGGTATGCGCGGTGTAGGCCGGTTCGTTGCGGCGCCCGCGATGCGGCGGCGGCGCGAGATAGGGGCTGTCGGTCTCGACGAGAACCCGGTCGAGCGGGGCGGCGGCAAAGATCTCGCGCAGCTCCTTCGAACGCGGAAAGGCGGCGATGCCCGACATCGACAGGTAAAACCCGAGATCGAGCGCCGCGCGACCCAGGGCGGCCGAGGAGGAAAAGCAGTGCATCATGCAGTCGTAGGCGCCCGCCGCGTGCTCCTGCGACAGGATGCGCGCCATGTCGTCATCCGCGTCGCGCGCATGGATGATCAGCGGCAGCCCGGTGCGCCGTGCCGCCTCGATATGGATGCGCAGGCTTTCTTGCTGAATGCCCTTGCTTTCGGCGGTGTAGTGGTAGTCGAGCCCGGTTTCGCCGATGCCGACCATCTTGGGGTGCTCGGCCAGCGCCACCAGATCCTCGACCGAGACGAGCGGCTCGTCGGCGGCGCTCATCGGGTGGGTGCCCGCGGCCCAGAACACCGGGTCATGCGCCTCCGAAATGGCGCGCACGGAGTCCGCGTTCCTCAGCTTCGTGCAGATCGTGACCATCCGGGTCACGCCGGCATCGAGGGCGCGCGCGATCACCGCCTCCCGTTCCTCGGCGAAATCGGGAAAGTCGAGATGGCAATGCGCGTCAACGAGTTGGAAATCTTGGGGTATCATCTGGCCTCAGGCTGCGGCGGATCCGGTCGCGGTGGCTTCGATCCTCAGCAGCATATCTAGAAGCAGCGCCGAAGGGTCAAGGTTGACCGCCCGCCCGTGCCGGGCGCGGGCCGACAGCTCCTGGCTCAGCTCGGCGATGCGCCGCGCGGCGCGGGCGTCCGGGGCGAGCGTCATCAAAAGCCGCGCCTCGCCGGGCGCGCCCTGCAGTTCCGGCTCGCCCATCAGCCCGGCCCCGCGCGGCGCGGGTGAGCAGGAGATCGATCAGGTCGAGCATCAGCGGAAACCGCACCTCCGCGCCCTTGCCGGCACAGGCATCGGCCATGGCGATGGCGCGGGGCCGGTCGATATGCGGCAGCCCCGAAAACAGCGTCACGAGATCGGCGTAAAGCGCGCGCCCATCGGCCTGCGCGACCCGCGCCGCCCCGCCGACCGACCCCGCCGCCAGCACCGAAAGCGCCTCTGGCGCCTCGCCGGTCACGCCCGCCTGCGCCAGCGCCTCGGTCAGCGGCTCCGGGTCGAGCGGGCGCAGCCGCAAGACCCGGCAGCGCGAGCGGATGGTGGGCAGGAGCCCCGAGGGTTGGTGCGCGATCAGCAAAAGCGTGGTGTTGGCGGGCGGCTCCTCCAGCTCCTTCAGGAGTGCGTTGGCCGCCGAGACGTTCATTTCGTCGGCGGCGTCGACGATCACCGCGCGGTGGCCGCCATCGGCGGAGCTGAGATGGAAGAAGCTCTTGAGCTTGCGCATCTCCTCGACCCGGATCTGCGCCGACAGCTTGTCGCCCTTGTCGTTGGGGCCGCGCTTGAGCACGAAAAGCCGCGGATGCGACCCCGCGCGGATGCGGCGCAGGTCGGGATCGTCTTCGGGCATGTCGAGCCCGTCGGCGGCGTCGCGCCCGGCCAGAAGATGCGCCGCGATGCGGTAGGCGAGCGTCGCCTTGCCCACCCCCATCGGCCCGGCCAGAAGCCAGCCTGAATGCAGCCGCCCGCCCGCCTGGGCTGAAAGGAATTCCGCCTCGGCGGCCGTCTGCCCGATCAGCCGCCGGGTTTCGCGCGGATGCGGCAAACCGGGCAGGCCGGTCGGATCGGGGAGCCCGTCGCTCATGAGGGCAGGCCCGCGCGGGGCAGGGCGATGGCGGCGATCTCGGCGGCCACGGCCTCGGGGGCGCGGTCGCCGTCGATCACGCGAAACCGGTCGGGCGCGGCGGCGGCGAGATCGAGAAAGCCCGCGCGCAGCGTCTGTTGAAACCCGAGACCCATATCCTCGAACCGGTCCTCGCCCGAGCCGCGCGCGAGCCCGCGTGCGAGCGCCGTGGCAGGGTCCATGTCGATCAGGAAGGTGAGGTCGGGCTCGGCGCCGATCATCAGCGCGTGCAGCCGGTCGACCGTGTCGCGCAGATCGCCGCGCGTGGCGCCCTGGTAGACGCGGGTGCTGTCGGCGAAGCGGTCGGTGATGACGGTCCGGCCTTCGGCCAGCGCCGGGCGGATGGTGCGTTCCAGGTGGTCGCGCCGCGCGGCGGTGAAGAGAAGAAGCTCGGTCTCGGCCGACCAGCGCCCCGAATCGCCTGTCAGCACGAGGCTGCGGATTTCCTCCGCGCCGGGACTGCCGCCGGGCTCGCGGGTGAGCAGCGCCTCGTGGCCCGCCTGTCGCAGCGCCTCGGCCAGAAGCCGCGCCTGCGTCGATTTGCCGGAGCCGTCGATGCCCTCGAAGCTGATGAAAAGCCCGGTCGCCACGGGCTCAGCTATCGCCTTCGGCGGCGGGCGCGGGGGCGTCGGTCATCGGCAGCAGACCGGGCAGGGCCACGCCCTCGGGACCGAAGCGGTCGAACAGCACCGTGGCCGCCACCTTGAGCCGCGGCATGAAGCCGCCGCGCGCCACCGCCGTCTCCGCCACCAGCGGCACCCGCGTCTCGGGCAGGCCCTCGCGCGCGATGACCAGCTCGGCCAGCTCCTGGCCCGCTTCGATCGGCGCCTCGATCGGGCCCTGATAGACCACCTCGGCGGAGAGATCTTCACTCGACATCACCGGCAGCAGCACCGAGACATCCTCGGCCAGCGCCAGCCCGACGCGGCCTTGCTCGCCCATCCAGACCTCGGCCTCGGAGATCCGCGTGCCCGCTTCGCCGATGTCGCGCTGCGCGAACTGGCGGAACGACCAGTTGACGATGCGCTCGGCCTCGACCCGGCGCGCCTCGGTGCTGTCGAGCCCGGTGATGACGAAGATCACCCGGCGGTCGCCCTGCTTGGCCGACCCGACCAGACCGTAGCCCGCCTCGGAAGTATGACCGGTCTTGAGCCCGTCGGCGCCGATGCCGAGCCCGAGGATCGGGTTGCGGTTCTGGCTGTTCGACGGCACCCGGCCGTCGAAGGCGAATTCCTGCTCGGCGAAGATCGGATAGAAGGTCGGGAAATCCTGGATCAGGGCGCTGGCAAGAATGCCCAGATCGCGCATCGACATGCGCTGGCGCGGATCGGGCCAGCCATTGGAGTTGGCGAAGGTCGAATTCTCCATTCCCATCTCGCGCGCCCGTTCGGTCATCAGCCGCGCGAAGCCCGCTTCGGTCCCGTCGGGCGAGAGCGCCTCGGCGAGAACGGCGGAGGCGTCGTTGCCCGACAGCACGATCACGCCGCGCAGCAGGTCCTCAACCCGCACCCGGTCGGTGGTATCGAGAAACATCGAGGAGCCGCCATAGGAGGCGGCGTGCTCGGAGACGGGCAGGCGCTGGTCGATCGACAGGCGCCCCGAGGCCACCGCCTCGAACGCCATGTAGAGCGTCATCAGCTTGGACATCGAGGCCGGCGGCAGCGGCTCGTTCGCGTTCTTGGCCAGTAGCTCGGTCCCGGTGGTGTGGTCGAGCACATAGGCGGCGCGGGCCGGTGTGTCGAAGCTCTGGGCGCGGGCCAGCGGCGCAAGAGCCAAGAGCGTCGCGGCGGCGATAAAGACGGCACGGATCATCTGGGGTCGCTCCGGTCGGTTGGCGGGCCGCGTCCTTTGCGGCCGCGCGGAAGGGTCTGGCCCGGGCCGCGCGCGGCCCGGGGGCGGGTTCAGTTTCGCACGAAATAGGCGTCTGTGAAGCCCAGCGCCTTGACGCGGAACAGCGTCGCGTCGCGCGCGGCCGCATCGCTGGCGGGGCCGACGACGACGCGCCAGTAATCCGCGCCCTGGATCTCGGAGGTGACGACCCGCGCCTCCAGCCCCTCGACCTCCATCGCGGTGGCGGTGTTGCGGGCATTGGCCTCGACCGAGAAGATGCCGATCTGGATGAAGGGCCGGTCGAGATCGCTCGTGGTCGCGGCCGGGGCGGGACGGGCGGGGGCCTGCGGCGCGGCTGCGGGAGCCGGATCACCGGCGTCGGGCAGCGGCACGGCGGCGATCGGGGTGGGATCGTCGAAATCGGTGGTCGCGCCCGGCGCCGACGGGGCCGCCGCGTCATCCCGGCGCAGCGCGGTGACATTGAGCTTGGCCGGCGCGCCGGCGAGCATCCCGAGCGCCTCGGCGGCCTCCGAGCTGACCTGCAGTGCCGGTCCCGGCGCTTCGCGCTCGCGCCGGAACAGCGCGCCGATCACGAAGCGGCCATTGGCCTCGTTGCGGATCACCACCTGGCCGATCTGTTCGACATCGACCTCGGGGTAGGCGACCCAGACGCCGCCGAGCGAGGGCCGCCCGTCCCACAGCCCGTCCTCGGTGACCTGGAAGATCCCGGGCGCCTCGACGTCGCGTGACACGATTTCGGTGCGGTTGGTGTCAACGGGGGATGGCGCGGTCCCGGTTTCGCCGCAGGCGCCGAGCAGCAGCGCGCCGAGCAGCATGGCGCCCGGCCGCACGGATTTGGTGGCTGGCATATGACATCCCTCGATTGCCCCGCACGGACCGTTGGCCGGCCCGCTCTTGTCTGGGCGGCACCGCCGGGAGCCCCGCGCCGCGCCGCGGGGCGAACATATCGGGGGGCGCGCGTCATGAAAAGCCGGTAGCACGGCGCGGCGCGGAAAATCGCGTGATCCGCGCCCCCTTCCCGAATCGCGCGCCAGTGCTTAGGCGAGACGCGCCGGAGGAGTGGCAGAGTGGTCGATTGCAGCGGTCTTGAAAACCGCCGTGCGTGAGAGCGTACCGTGGGTTCGAATCCCACCTCCTCCGCCAGGTTGAAAACTGTCAATCGAGCCATCGTTTCCGCTCCTTGTCTGCGGCGCTTGCGCTGGCGTTCGCATGGTCCCTGCGTCAATCCCGTACGGTTGCCGCGCCTGACATTACGTCGGTTCAATCGCTCGGCGTCGCTCCATGGGCGCGGCGCGGGTCCGTTGGCGTGGTCGTCCGAATGCCCCCTCCGCCTGAGACGCCATGCGCGGTGGACAACGGTCGCCCCGCCGGGTCAGTCTGCGGGGCGCGAAAACGGATGAGGGCGGGACATGGCCAAGGCGGGCAGGAGCGGCGATGCGCTCGGGCTGTTGCGGGTCGAGGTGCTCGCGGCGCGGATCGAGGCCTTTGGCCGCGCCGACCCCGATGCGGGCAACCTGTGGCGGTCGGAAATGGCGGTGGCCGAGGCGGTGGCCTCGGTCGCGCTCGAAGGACGCAGGGTCTCGGAGGCCGACCTGTTGCCACGGGTGGCCGGCGGGGCCGGGCGGGGGGACCCGGTCGCGGGCGAGCTGGCGCTCGGGCTGGTCCGCGCGCTCAAGACGCCGGGCGACCCGGTTGCCGACCCCGCCGCGGCGGTCGCCCGGCTCGAACGGCTCGTGGGCGGGCGCGCCGGGGCCGGGCAGGCGGAGCCGCACCCCGCCTCCCGGGCCGCGGCCGAGGCATTCGCGGTGTTGCGGCCCGACGATCCGCCGATCCTCGCGGCGCTGCGGGTCAGCGCGGTCTATGGCGTGGCCTCCGAGCGGGCGCATCCGGTGGTGGAGCGGGCGCTGTTCATGGCGGTCGAGGGGGCGCTGCGCCGCCGCGCGCCCGGACCCGGCGGCGCGGTGGCCTTCGAGGAGGACCCGATGCGCGGCCTGTCGGGACGGGTCGATGCCGATTGGGTCGCGACCCCGGCGCTGGCGCTGTCGGCGGGGCGCTACAGGCCATGGTCGCCGGGCAGCGCCGCGGGGCGCGCCGACCTGCTCGACGGGCTCGGCACGGTGCTGGGCATGGAGATCGGCCGGATCGGCCGGGCCCGCGACTGGCTGCGGCGGGCCCGCGCCTGCGGCGAGGGACGGCATGGCCGCTCGCGGCTGGGCGACGCGGCGCAGGCTTTCGTCTCGGCCCCCTGTCTCACCTCGGGATTGCTGGCCGAACGCATCGGCGTGACCCCGCGCGGTGCGACAAACCTGATCGACGAGCTGGTCGATCTCGGTCTTCTGCGCGAGATCACGCGGCGGCGCACGGCGCGGATCTGGTCGGTGCCGGGGCTGGCCGAGCGGCTGGCGGCGCGGCCCCGGCGGCCGGGCCGTACCGCACCCGCCGCGCCGCAGGACCGCGCGGCGCTGGGCCGGGCCTTTGCCGATCTGGACGCGGCGCTGGGCCGGGCCGATGCGCTGCTGGGGCGGCCGCGCCGGAGCTGAGACCCGCCGCTTCCCGTCAAGTGAGGCGGCACAAGGCTTTTCTTCCCCGCCCTTGCATCATATCCGTAGGCAGCCGTGACCAGTTAGGACCAACCATGACCGCTGCGCCGACCACCGAAGTAAGCCGCCTCCTGAGCGAGGATTTCGACGGCGTCCTCGACGCCTGGTTCGCCACGCAGAAGCGCGACGGCGTGCGGCGCCCCGACCTGTTCTCCGACCGTGAAAGCCGGCGCCAGCTCTCCGAGCTTCTGCGGACCTTTTCCGAGGCGCTGGGCCGGATCGACATCAGCGAGCCGGTCGACATCGATACGGAGGCCTGGTCCGAGCTGCGCATGGCGCTGTCCGAGATCACGCTGGTGCGCACCGAGCGCGGCGTCGCGCCGTGGGAAATGACCGCCTTCATGCTGGCGCTCAAGCAGCCGGTCTTCGAAAAGCTGAGCGAGGGGCTGGCTAACACGCCCGAGCGGCTGCTCGCCGAGGCGTCGGATTTCGGCCGCGTCGTCGATGCCTTCGCGATGCATATCAACGAGCATTTCATCGCCGAGCGCGACGAGATCATAGAGCGCCAGCGCGCCGAGATGATGGAGCTGTCGACCCCGGTGGTGCAGCTGTGGGAGCGGGTGCTGACCATCCCGCTGATCGGCACGCTGGATTCGATGCGCGCCCAGGAGGTGATGGAAAACCTGCTGAACTCGATCGTCGAGCATTCCGCCGAGGTGGTGATCGTCGACATCACCGGCGTGCGGGTGGTCGACACGCAGGTCGCCCAGCACCTGTTGCGCACCGCCGCCGCGGTGCGGCTGATGGGGGCCGAGGCGATCATCTCGGGCATTTCGCCCAAGATCGCCCAGACCATGGTCGAGCTGGGCGTCGACGTGGGCGAGGTGACGACGCGCCCGTCGATCCGGGCCGCGCTCGACGAGGCGTTCCGCCGGGTCGGCTTCCGGATCAGCCGCGTCGAGGACACCCGTGTCTGAGGCGGCGTCGGTCTACAGCGTCGACAAGGTGCTGCTGGTCGCGATCCGCGACAACATCACCGATACCGACATCATCAACCTGCAGGAGGATCTCTCCGAGCGGATCGTCAACGAGGCGGCGCGCGGGGTGGTGATCGACATCGCCGCGCTGGAAATCGTCGACACCTTCGTCGGGCGGATTCTCGCGCAGCTTTCCTCGATCTCGCGGCTGCTGGCGGCCGAGACCTATATCGTCGGCATGCGCCCGGCGGTGGCGATGACGCTGGTGGAGCTCGGCATGGACCTGCCCGGCTCGAAAACGGCGCTGTCGCTCAGTCACGCGCTGCGGGCGCTGAAGGCCAAGGGTCTGGCGTGAACGGCGCGCCGGCGCAGCCGGCGGCGCGGGTGGAGCTGCGCCGGGAGCGCGATGTCGCTGCCGCGCGGCTAGCGGTTTCCAGAGCGATGGACGCGCTGGGCGCGCGGGCGCTGCGCAAGACTCGTTTCATCACCGCGGTGAGCGAAATCGCCCGCAACGCGCTTGAACACGGGGGCGGCGGGGTGATGGAGATCTACAACCTCGAACGCCCGCGCCGGATCATGATCCGCTGTCGCGACGAGGGTCCGGGCATCGCCGATATCGACCAGGCGATGGTCGACGGGTTCTCGACCGCGCGCAGCATGGGCAAGGGGCTTGGCGGGGCGCGGCGGCTGGTCGCCGCCTTCCGCATCGAAAGCCGCCCCGGCGCGGGCACCACGATCGAGATGGAGGCCGATCCATGAGACATGTCGTCGACATTTCCGACCCCAGCGCCGTCGCCGAGGCGCGGCGGCTCGCGCGCGGGCTGGCCGATGCCGCCGGGCTTGCGACAGACCGGGCCGAGGCGATGGCGATCGTCGTCACCGAGATGGCCACCAACCTGCTGCGTCACGCCCGATCGGGTCAGCTGCTGCTGCAGGTCCAGCCCGCCGCCGGGCCGCGGGTCGCGGTGGCCGCGATCGACGCGGGCCCCGGCATTCCCGACATCGACCGCGCCCTCGCGGACGGCTACTCGACGGGATCGAGCGCGGGCGGCGGGCTCGGCGCGATGCGGCGGCTGGCCGACAGCTTCGATATCCGTTCGGCGCCCGAACGCGGCACGGTGACGGTCTGCGGCTTTGGCGCGGCACCGGTGCTGGCCGGGGTGGAGATCGGCGGCTTCCTGATGAACTATCCGGGCGACCGGGCCTGCGGCGACGGGTGCGTCGCGCGCGAGGTCGGGGGGCGGGTCGATCTCTTCGCGGTCGACGGGCTTGGCCATGGCCCGCGCGCCGAGACCGCCGCCGAGGAGGCGATCGCGGGGCTCGGCGCGCTGCGCGGCGACGACCCGGCGCAGGTGCTGTCGGAGCTGTCGGCCCGGCTGGCCGGCAGCCGCGGTTCGGTCGCGGCGCTGGCGCAGATCGAGGCGGCGGACGGCCGGTTGCGGCTGGCCGGGATCGGCAACATCGCGGCGCTGCTGGTGCATCCGAACGGGCAGGTGCGGCGGTTGATCAGCCGCGAGGGGCGGCTTGGCGGCGCGGTGCGCATGCCGCCGGTCGAAACCGCGACGATGCGGCCGGGTGACGTGCTGATCCTGCACAGCGACGGGTTGTCGACGCTGCGCAGCCATGCCGAGCTGCCGCCCCTGGCGGGGATGAGCTGCGAGATGATCGCAGCACAGCTGATGCACGACCGCAACAAGGGACGGGACGATTGCTGCGCGCTGGTCGCCCGGCTGGCCGGAGAGGACGGGGCATGAGGCTGACCACGCTGAAGATCGAGGCCGATCAGGACATCGTGCGGCTGCGCATGGCCGGGCAGGAGGTGGCGCGGCATTGCGGTTTTGCCAAGTTCGCCGAGACGCGGATCGTCACCGCGCTGCTGGAGCTGGGGCGCAACATCGTCCAGCATGGCGGCGGCGGGCGGATGACGCTGGCGCTGGAGCCGCAGGCGGGCTTGCTCGATCTTGTCGTCGAGGCGCTCGATCAGGGGCCCGGCATCCCGGATGTGGAAGCGCGGCTGGCCGGTGCGGACCCGCTGCCGGGCAAGGCCGAGGGCCTGGGGCTCGGGCTGCGCGGGGTGCAGCGCATCGCCGATGGGCTGGAGATCGACAGCGGCGCCGAAGGCACCCGGATCCGGGCGCGCTTTGCAACGCGCCGCGCCGCGACCGAGGCCGCCGATATCGGCAAGCGGGTCGGGTCGGCGCTCACCGCGATGCGGCAGGCGGACCCGGCGGCGATGCTGGCGCAGCAGAACCGGGAGCTGCTCGACGCGATCGAGGAGCGCGACATGCTGATGGCCGAGGTGCATCACCGCACCAAGAACAACCTCGCGCTGGTCACCGGGCTGATGCGGCTCAGCCGCGCCGCGTCGCAAAACGAGGAAACCCGCCAGGTGCTGCGCGACCTGGAGCTGCGGGTGAAGGCGATCACCGCGATCCACGAGCGGCTGCAGCGCGCCGCCAGCGCCGACAGCACGCCGCTGCTGCCATTGCTGCGCGACGTGGCCGACCAGACGCGGCAGGCCTTCTCCACGCCGGATCAGGAAATCGCCGTGGCGGTCACGGGCGAGCCGCTGAGCCTGTCGGGCAATGCCGCGACCGATCTCGCGCTTGCGGCGGGAGAGCTGATGACCAACGCCTGCAAGCATGCCTTTGCCGGTCGCGAAAAGGGGCGGCTGCACGTCGCGTTGTCGCATGAGGCTGGCATGCTCAAGCTGACGGTGTCCGATGACGGGCACGGGCTGGCACCCGACATGGAGCGCCCCGAGCGATCGGAGTCGCTGGGCTGGCGGATGATCCGCACCATGACGCAAAAGCATGGCGGCTTCGTGCGCACATCGAGCGGAAACGGCGGTCTGACGGTGGAGCTGGGGTTCGGCGATGCGCAGCTCGGTCTGGAGCCGGTCGCCTGAAGACACACATTTGGCGGCGGTTTCCGGGGAGGAGGGAGGAAGCCGCCGCCATGTCGTGCAAGACGGCCGGGAAGGAGCAGCACGTCTTGCATCGGTAACACCGGGGGCGCCGAAAAGGTTCGCGCGCCCCGGTGAATTTTTTGTCAGGCGCGGCGCGCGGCCTGGGCCGAGATATCCTCGATCATCCCGCGGGTGATCCCGAGATCGGCCAGCTCGCGCTCGGTGAGCGCCGACAGTTCGCGGCGGGTGACGCGGTAGGCCTGCGCCTGCTGCTGGCGCTCGACGAGGCGAGCGATCAGGCGGCCGAAGAAGGAAGCGGGGCGGGCGGTCTGGTTGGTGCTGATGCTGGTCATGATCTGCGGTCCTTGGTCGTGGGGCTCGGCCTGTCGGGGCCCTCGTGTCGGGGAAGCGCCGTCCTTGGCGCTGATGGCCCCCATCTGGACCCTCAAGGGCCGCTCCACCACGTCCAAGCGCGCCGCAGCGGCTTGCAGCGGTTGCATGGCGCGGATCCGGTCCGAACCGTTTCGGGGCGCGCCTGTCAGCCGGGCGGGGCGACCGATCCCGCCTCGACGATCTCGAAGCCGCCGACCTGTTGCAGCTGCGTGACCGGGCGCCCTTCGATCGCGCCGATCAGCGCGTCGGCCAACGGCTCCCAGCTTTGCTCCAGCGCCGCGCGCGTGCCCGAGGTCGGCGGCAGCGACATCAGGTCCTCGCCGGGCAGCATGTCGTCATGCGCCACCACCGACACGTCGCCGGGCACCTTGAGCCCGAGCATCGCCAGGGCGCTGTAGATTCCCTTGGCCAGCAACATGTTGCCGGCGATCAGCGCGGTCGGGCGCGGCCCGTCCCCGCCCATCATCCGCAGCGTTGCCAGCGCCCCCACGCTTTCCGTCATCTGTCCGTGTTCGTGCAGGGCCGGGTCCACCGCCAGCCCGGCCACGCGCAGCGCGGTGTCCCAGCCCTCGCGCCGATGCGCGGCATAGCAGGTGCTGGCGATGCCGTTGACGAAGCCGATCCGCTCGTGCCCGGCGCGCAGCAGTATCGCGGTCAGCTCGCGCCCCACGGCGACGTTGTCGATGTCGAAGAACGGGTAATCGGGCCGCGGCGCGCCCCGGCCATGCATCACCAGCGGCACGCCGCGCTTTTGCAGGTAGGCCACGCGCGGGTCGCCATGCTCGGGTTCGATCAGCACGAAACCGTCGAGCGAGCCGCCATCGATCAGCCGCTGGTGCACCGACACCATGTCCTCGCCATCCTCGGCGGCGTGCAGCACGAACAGCCGCCCGCGCCGCGAAAAGGCGCCCGACAGCCCGCGCACCATCTGCACGAACATGCTGTCGCGCGGCGTGCGGTCCTGTGGCGGCAGCACCAGCCCGACGATGCCGGAGCGTCCCGAGGCGAGCCGGCGCGCCGACAGGTTCGGCCTGTAATTCAAGGCCCGCGCCGCTTCCCGCGCGCGGATCTTCGTCTCGACGCTGACGTCGTCATGGTCGTTGAGCGCGCGGCTCACCTGCGTGACCGACAGCCCCGTGGCCGCCGCGATGTCCCTGAGCGTCGCCGACATGAATTTCCTCTCGATGCTGCGCGGCACCTTGCCAAACCGAAACGCTTCGGGCAAGCCTGCCAGCAACCCGATGGCACCCCGAGGGACGAAAGGATACGAGATGAGCAAGGCGAATTGGTGGAAGGGCGCGGTGATCTACCAGATCTACCCGCGCTCCTATCAGGACGGCAATGACGACGGCATCGGCGATCTCAAGGGAATCACCGAGCGGCTGCCGCATATCGCCGAGCTCGGCGCCGACGCGATCTGGCTGTCGCCGATCTTCACCTCGCCCATGGCCGACATGGGCTACGACGTGTCGAACTACACCGACATCGACCCGACCTTCGGCACGCTGGCGGATTTCGACGCCATGGTCGCGCGCGCCCACGAGCTGGGCCTCAAGGTGATGATCGACCAAGTGCTGTCGCACTCCTCCGACCAGCACCCCTTCTTCGAGGAAAGCCGCCAGAGCCGCGACAATCCCAAGGCCGACTGGTATGTCTGGGCCGACCCCAAGCATGACGGCTCGGCGCCCAACAACTGGCAGGCCATCTTCGGCGGCATCGCCTGGGAATGGGAGCCGCGGCGCCGGCAGTACTATTTCCACAACTTCCTGAAGGAGCAGCCCGACTTCAACTTCCACAACCCGGAAGTGCAGGACTGGCTGCTCTCGACTATGCGGTTCTGGCTTGATCGCGGCGTCGACGGCTTCCGGCTCGACACGGTGAACTTCTATTTCCACGACAAGCATCTGCGCGACGATCCGGCGGATTTCCGGCTCGACGGCACGCAGGCGATCAAGCCCTACGAGATGCAGTACCACATCTTCTCGAAGAACCAGCCCGACAACATCGGCTTCCTCGAAAAGATGCGCAAGCTGATGGACGAGTATGACGACCGCACGCTGGTCGGCGAGGTCGGCGAAAGCCACCACCCGATCGAGATCATGGGCGAATACACCTCGGCCAATCGGCTGCACATGGCCTACAGCTTCGAGATGCTGAGCGCGAAGTTCACCGCCGAGCATTTCCGCCACCAGATCGACCAGTTCTTCAAGCTGGCGCCCAAGGGTTGGCCCTGCTGGGCGATGTCGAACCACGACGTGCCGCGGCACGTGTCGCGCTGGGCCGGGCATGGCGATCAGGACGCGGTCTCCAAGCTCGCCGCGGCGATGCTTCTGTCGATGGAGGGCTCGATCTGCCTCTATCAGGGCGAAGAGCTGGGCCAGACCGAGACCGATCTGGAATTTGCAGAGCTGACCGACCCGCAGGGCATCAACTTCTGGCCCGAGGACAAGGGCCGCGATGGTTGCCGCACGCCGATGGTGTGGGAAAAGGACGCGCCGAATGCCGGTTTCGGCGGGGTCGAGCCGTGGCTTCCGGTCAAGGCGCCGCAGGCGGCGCGGGCCGTCGACACCCAACAGGGCGTCGAGGGGTCGGTGCTCGAAACCTACCGCGCCCTTCTGAAGCTGCGCCGCGAGACGCCCGACCTGCGCGAAGGCCGCACCATGTTCGCCGAGACCGATGAGCCGGTGCTGGCCTTCCATCGCGGCGACAAGACGGTCTGCGCCTTCAACCTGTCGGCCACGCCGCAGCAGATCGAGATCGATGGCATCGAGGAAACGCTGTTCGCGCTCGATGCCGAGGTTGCCGATGGCAAGGTCTGGCTCGGGGCCAATGGCGCGCTGATCGCGCGGCTGGGCTGAGCTGCCGGCGGCGCGGCGTCCTTCGGGGTGTCGCGCCGCGATCCCGCACCGTGCCGTTTCCAGGCATCTTCGGCCCGTCCGGCGCACCCGCCTGGCGGGTCTTGGCGGTGAATGGGCGGAAATCCTGCCCGGATCGGTGTTCCGGGGCCAGCCGCGTCGGACGCGCCCTGAGCCACGACCGGCTGCGGCGCATCATATCAACACCTTGCCGCCCGTGGCGGTGCTCGGCAATCTCGACCGGTTGCCTCCTGCATCGCCGATGGCATCGCGCCTTCCGGCGTCTCGTCGCGGTGCCCATGGCCTGCGTTCGCTCTTTGTGCTAGAGATCGGAAAAAACCTGACAGAACAAGGCCGGGGCGGGAGCAGCCGCGACCGGCGGATGGGGGCACATGCGAGTCATCGGTATCGATCCGGGTCTGCGAAATCTCGGCTGGGGCGTGATCGAGAGCACGGGCGCCCGGCTGCGCCACGTCGCCAACGGCACCTGCCACTCCGAGGGCGACGATCTCGCCGAGCGGCTCTTGTCGCTGGCTCACCAGCTGCGCGCGGTGATCGCCGAACATGCCCCCGAAGCGGCGGCGGTCGAGCATGTCTTCGTCAATTCCGACGGGGCGGGCACGCTCAAGCTCGGGCAGGCGCGCGGCATCGCGCTGATGATCCCCGCCGAGGCGGGGCTGGCGGTGGGCGAATACATGCCCTCGACCATCAAGAAGGCCGTGGTCGGCAATGGCGCCGCCGCCAAGGCGCAGGTGCAGCACATGGTGAAGCTGCAGCTGCCCGGCGTGACGCTCGACAGCGCCGATGCCGCCGACGCGCTCGCCATCGCCATCTGCCACGCGCATCACCTGCAATCGGCGGGCCATTTCGCCGCCGCCGTGGCGCGGGCCGAAGCGGGGAGGGCGCGGGCGTGATCGGCCGTATCGCCGGACGGCTGGAATACCGCGCGGCCGATCACATTCTGGTCGACGTGCGCGGCGTGGGTTACGTGATCTATGTCTCCGATCGGGTACTCGCGCAGCTGCCCGGACCCGGAGAGGCGGTGGCGCTCTATACCGAGCTTCTGGTGCGCGAGGATATCCTGCAGCTCTTCGGTTTCCCGACGCTCGTGGAAAAGGAATGGCACCGGCTGCTGCTCACGGTGCAGGGAATCGGCGCCAAGGCCTCTCTTGCCATCCTTGGCGCGCTGGGCGCCGACGGTCTGAGCCGCGCCATCGCGATCTCCGACTGGTCGGCGGTGGCCCGCGCCAAGGGCGTCGGCCCCAAAACCGCGCAGCGCGTGGTCAACGAATTGAAGGACAAGGCGCCGACGATCATGGCGATGGGCGCGCAGGCCCCCGCGATGCCGGGCGGTGAAGCCGATGCGGTGATCGACGATGCGCCGACCGAGGCGCCCAAGCCCGCGAAGAAACCGGCGAAGAAGAAGGATACCGGCAACGCCGCAGCGCAGGCCGAGGCGCTCTCGGCGCTGGGCAATCTGGGCTACGGCCTGTCCGAGGCCGCCGCCGCCGTGGCCGAGACCGCGCATGAGGCGCCCGAGGCCGACACAGCGATGCTGATCCGCGCGGCGCTGCGCAAGCTCGCGCCCAAGGATCGCTAGCATGCCGCGCCCCATTCCACAGCACCGCATGGCGCATAGGACCGAAACATGACCGACGCCCCCGATCCCGCGCTGCGCCCCGACCGGCTGCCGGAGGACCACGACCGCGCGCTGCGGCCGCAGGGCCTGAACGAATTCATCGGCCAGGCCGAGGCGCGCGCCAATCTGCGCGTCTTCATCGAAAGCGCGCGCAAGCGCGGCGAGGCGATGGACCACACGCTGTTTCACGGCCCGCCTGGTCTGGGCAAGACGACGCTGGCGCAGATCATCTCGCGCGAGCTCGGCGTGGGCTTTCGCATGACCTCCGGCCCGGTGCTGGCGAAGGCGGGCGACCTCGCGGCGATCCTGACCAATCTCGAACCGCGCGACGTGTTGTTCATCGATGAAATCCACCGGCTGAATCCCGCGGTCGAGGAAGTACTGTACCCGGCGCTCGAAGACTACGCGCTGGATCTGGTGATCGGCGAGGGCCCGGCGGCGCGCACCGTGCGGATCGAATTGCAGCCCTTCACGCTGGTCGGGGCCACGACACGGCTCGGCCTGCTGACGACGCCGCTGCGCGACCGCTTCGGCATCCCGACCCGGCTGCAATTCTACACCGTCGACGAGCTGCACGAGATCGTCACCCGCAACGCCCGGCTGCTGGGCACGCCCGCCGATGATGCGGGCGCGCGCGAAATCGCGCGACGCGCCCGCGGCACGCCGCGCATCGCCGGGCGCCTGTTGCGCCGGGTCGTCGATTTCGCGGTGGTCGAGGGCGACGGGCGGGTGACGCAGGAGCTGGCCGACAGCGCGCTCACCCGGCTCGGCGTCGACGATCTCGGTCTCGACGGGGCCGACCGGCGCTACCTGCGGCTCATCGCCGAGGCCTATGGCGGCGGCCCGGTCGGGATCGAAACGCTGTCGGCGGCGCTGTCGGAGAGCCGCGATGCGCTGGAGGAAGTGATCGAACCTTTCCTGCTGCAACAGGGGCTGATCCAGCGCACGCCGCGCGGCCGGATGCTGGCCCATGCCGCGTGGCGGCATCTGGGGCTCGCGGTGCCGCGCGGGCCGGGCGAGGGGCAGGGCGTGCTGTTCGACTGAGGCGGCGCATGCTGGACGCGCCGGGCCGGGCCGCGTATCCCGACACCTTGAAACAGGAGGACCGGCGATGATGGATGCGAAGGCAGTCGAGGCGATGTTCACCCGTGGCGATGGCAGCTACATGTGCGCCCGCTGGGGCCGGCCCATCGCGCCGGTGGTGTTCGGGGTCGAGGACGAAACCCTCTCGGTGATGAAATCGGCGCTGCAGGCGCTGTGCAAGCTGGCCGATCACGACATGGCCGAGACCGACCCCGAGCTGGGCGTGAACCTGCTCGTCTTCTTCTGCCGCGAATGGGACGAGCTGTCGGCGGTGCCCGATCTCGACAAGCTGGTGCCGGGGCTGCCGGATCTTCTGGCCAAGCTGGAGGCCGGGGACGCCAGCCAGTACCGCGCCTTTCGGTTCGAGCCCGACGGCGCGATCCGCGCGGGCATCGTGTTCTTGCGCATGAAGGGCGAGGCGCTCGATACCCCCGCCGACGTGCTCGCGCTCAGCCAGGCGGTGCTGTCGATGCTGACATGGTCGGAGACTGCCTTCGACGAGACCTCGCCGCTGGCTTCAGCGCCCGATGGCACGGTGGTGCTGAAGCCCGAGATCGCGGCGCTGATCAAGGCGGCCTACGACCCGGTCATCCCCGCCGCCACCGACGATCCGGCCACGGCGCTGCGCCTTGCCGCGCGGATGAACCAGTGAGCCACCGCTTCGAGACCCGGGTCTATTACGAGGACACCGACCTTGCGGGAATCGTCTACTACGCCAACTACCTGAAGTTCATCGAGCGGGCCCGCACCGAATGGGTGCGGGGGCTCGGCGTCGATCAGGCCCGTCTCAAATCCGAGCAGGGTCTCGTCTTTGCGGTGCGCCGCATCGAGGCGGATTACCTGACGCCCGCCCGCTTCGACGACCTGCTCGTGATCGAGACCCGGCCCGAGGAGATCGGCGGCGCGCGGATCACGCTGTCGCAGGAGGTCCGGCGCGGGGAAACCTCTTGTTTCAAGGCTCTCGTGCAGCTCGTGGCGCTGTCCGACACGGGGCGCCCCTTGCGACTTCCGCCCGATCTGCGCGCTGCGCTCGCGGCCCGCTGACGGGTGCGGCGGCTGCGCGAAGTTCCGCCTAAACCGGCCATGCCGGGCGGCAGGGGGCTGTCGGGGGTCACGTGGCCGTGCGAAGCGCAAAGTGGATTTCGCCCCGCGGATCGGTTACAGGCGCTTGGGACGGCCCGCGAGAGGCCGCATGCGACACAAAGAGCAGGCAGATGGATCAGGTAGTAGACTTCTCGATGTGGGGGCTCTTCGCCCGCGCGACGATCACCGTCAAGTTCGTCATGATCGCGCTGATCCTGGCCTCGATCTGGTGCTGGGCCGTGATCGTGGACAAGCTGATCCAGTACCGCGCCGCCCGCACCGAGGCCGCGCGTTTCGATCGCGCCTTCTGGTCCGGCGAGCCGCTCGACCAGCTCTTCGATGAGATCGGCGCCGACCCGCGCGGTGCTTCGCAGCGGATCTTCTCCGCCGGCATGACCGAATGGCGCCGCTCGCATCGCCAGGATGGCGGGCTGATCGCGGGCGCGCAGGCGCGCATCGATCGCGGCATGGACGTGGCCATCGCCAAGGAGGCCGGACGCCTGCAGCGCGGCCTGCCGGTGCTGGCGACGACCGGCTCCACCGCGCCCTTCGTCGGCCTGTTCGGCACGGTCTTCGGCATCATGAACGCCTTCATCGAGATCGCCGAGGCGCAGAACACCAACCTCGCCGTCGTCGCACCCGGCATCGCCGAGGCGCTGCTCGCCACCGGTCTGGGCCTGATGGCCGCGATCCCGGCGGTGATCTTCTACAACAAACTCTCGGCCGACAGCGACCGGCTGGTCGGCGGCTACGAGGCCTTTGCCGACGAATTCTCGACCATCCTGTCGCGCCAGCTGGACAGCTGAGATGGGCGCGGGGGTCATGAAACCGGGCGGTGGCGGCAACCGGCGGGGGCGCCGCCGGAGCCGGGCGCAGCCGATGGCCGAAATCAACATCACGCCCTTCGTGGACGTGATGCTGGTGCTCTTGATCATCTTCATGGTGGCCGCGCCGCTGATGACCGTGGGCGTGCCGGTGGAGCTGCCGCAGACCGCCGCCTCGGCGCTGCCTTCGGACGAGGAGGAGCCGCTGACGGTGACCGTCACCGCCGAGGGCGCATTGCTGATCCAGACCACCGAGGTGCCGCAGGGCGAGCTGATCACCCGGCTGCAGGCGATCGCCGCCGAGCGGACCGGCAACCGCATCTTCCTGCGCGCCGACGGCGCCAATGCGTGGAACCGCGTGGCCGAGGTGATGGGCGCGCTCAACGCCGGGGGCTTTTCCAACATCGGTCTCGTGACCGATGTGGGCGGCTCGGATTTCGGGGCGGGCGCGCCGACCGCGCTGCCCTCGGGCGGCTGAGGTCCTGATGCCATGAGCGCGGGAGGCTACATCTCGGGCATCGGTCACACCGGCCTGCTCATCTGGCTCGTCATGGGTTGGGGGTTCGACAGCGAGCCTCTGGAATTCGACGTGGCCCCCGTGTCCGTCGTCTCGGGCGAGGAATACGCGGCGCTCGTCGCCGCCACCTCGCCGCAGCCGCAGACTGAACAGCCGCCCGCGCCCGAGAGCCCGGCGGTCGAAGACACCCCGCCCGCACCCGAAGCGCCCGAAACCCCGCCCGCCGAGGCCGCGCCACCGCCGCCCCCGCCCGAGGCCCCGGCGGATGAGACGCCGCCGCCGCCCGCGCCCGAGCCGCTGCCCGAGCCGCCCGCCGAGGCGGCCGAGGACATCGCGCCACCGCCGCCACCCCCCGCCGCCGCGCCGCCGCCCAGCCCGTTGCCGGACGTCGCCGAACGCCCCGTGCCGCGCCCCGCGCCGCGCGTCGCACCCACGCCCGCGGCCCCGCCGCCGCCCGACGCACAGGTGGCCGACACGGTGCGCGAGGCCGCGACGCCGGAGGCCGAAAGCCCGGAGGTGGCCGAGGTCGAGGAGCAGGCCACCGCGCCCGAGGAGGCCACGACCGAGATCGTGACCGAGGCCGAGGAACCCGCCGCCGCGCCGGAGACGCCGCCCGCGCCGCAGGTGGCCGCGCTGGCGCCACCATCGGCACCGCGCCCGCCATCGCGGCCCGCGCGCCCCGAACCCGCCCCCGAGACCGAGCCGCGCACCGAGACCGCCGTGTCGCAGAACGCGGAGCCCGAGCCCGATCCCGCGCCCAGCAGCGATACGAGCGACGCCGTGGCCGACGCGCTCGCCGCCGCGTTGGCGAGCACGCCGACACCCGCCGCGCCCGCCGCCAATCCCGGCCCTCCGATGACCGGGGCCGAGCAATCGGCCTTCCGCGTCGCGGTGCAGCAATGCTGGAACGTTGATGTCGGCTCGGAGGCCGCGCGGGTCACGCTCACCGTCGCCTTCGATCTCGACCCGCAGGGCCGGGTGCAGGGCGATGTGCGCCGCGTTGCCGGTCAGGGCGGCAGCGACATGGCGGTCGAGGCGGCGTTCCAGTCGGCGCGCCGCGCCATCCTGCGCTGCCAGGGGGACGGCTACGTGCTGCCCGCCGACAAGTACGAGCAATGGAAGGAGGTCGAGATGACCTTCGACCCGTCGGGCATGAGGATGCGTTGATGCGCCCTTTTGCCTGCACACCCCCGAGCCCCGGTGCCCGAAGGGGCGCCTTTCTACCACATGCCGCTGCGCAGCAAGGGGCGACAGATCCCCGCGGCCTGACGGAACGAGGACATTGATGCTGACCAGAACCATCGCGCTTCTGCTGGCGCCGCTCGTCGCGGCCACGGCCCTTCCCGCGCCCGCCCTCGCGCAGGGCGGCCCGCTTCAGATCACCATTTCCGAAGGCGTGATCGAACCGCTCCCCTTCGCGGTCCCGATGTTTCAGGCCGAAACGGCGGGGGCCGAGCAGGTCGCCGCCGACATCACCCGCGTGGTGGCGCAGGATCTGATCGGCACCGGATTGTTCCGGGAGATCCCCTCGACCTCGTTCATCTCGACGCCCGCGAGCTTTGCCAGCCCCGTGGCCTATCCCGACTGGCGCGCGATCAACGCGCAGGCGTTGATCACCGGCGCGGTGGCGGTCAATGGCGACCAGCTCACCGTGAAGTTCCGCCTCTACGACGTGTTCACCGGCGCCGAGCTGGGCGAGGGGCTGCAATTCACCGGCACGACGGGCGGCTGGCGCCGCATGGGCCACAAGGTGGCCGACGCGGTCTATTCGCGCATCACCGGCGAGAGCGGCTATTTCGACAGCCGTGTCGTCTTCGTCTCCGAAAGCGGCCCCAAGGACGACCGCGCCCGCCGGCTCGGGATTATGGATTACGACGGCGAGAACCGACAGTTCCTGACCGACAGCAACAGCCTCGTGCTGGCGCCGCGCTTTTCGCCGGGCGGCGACCGCGTGCTCTATACCAGCTACGAGAGCGGCTTCCCCCGGATCAACCTTCTGGACGTGGCCAGCGTCGGCCGCCGGCAGATCACGACCGTCGAGGGCGAGATGGCCTTCAGCCCGCGCTTTACCAAGGACGGGCAATCGGTGATCTATTCGGTCTCCACGGGTGGCAACACCGACATCTACCGCACCGATCTCGGTTCGGGCGCGCATAGCCGCCTGACCTCGGCGCCGTCGATCGAAACCTCGCCCTCGCTGTCGCCCGACGGCAGCCGGATCGTGTTCGAAAGCGACCGCTCGGGCACGCAGCAGCTTTATGTCATGCCGGTCTCGGGCGGCGAGCCGCAGCGCATTTCCTTTGGCGAGGGGCGCTATGGCTCGCCCGTCTGGAGCCCGCGCGGCGATCTCATCGCCTTCACGAAACAGAATGCGGGCCGGTTTCATATCGGCGTGATGCGCACCGACGGCTCCGAGGAGCGGCTTTTGACCTCGTCCTTCCTCGACGAAAGCCCGACCTGGGCGCCGAACGGGCGGGTTTTGATGTTCACCCGCGAGACACAGGGCGCTTCGGGCGGCCCGCAGGTGCATTCGGTCGACATCTCGGGCCGCAACCTCAAGCAGGTGCCGACGGGCGGCTTTTCTTCCGACCCGTCATGGGGCCCGCTGCAGCAATGATGCGCCGTTTGCACGCGACCGGTCGCGTGCTAGGCATTCGGACAAACACTCCTCCAGGGGCAGGACGAACCACATGAACAAGTATCTTACCGCTTCCATCCTCGTCGGTGCGCTGGCGCTGTCGGCCTGCACCCGTCCCGACCGCTTCGGCGGCGGCGCCGATGGCATGGCCGGTGGCGCCGGTGCCGGTGCCAATGCGGGCGCCGGCTTCGACCAGTCGGGCGCGATCGGCCAGAGCGGTCTGGGCAATCCCGACAGCCCCGAATATTTCGCCCAGAGCATCGGCGACCGGGTGCTGTTCCAGGTCGACCAGTCGACCCTGACCTCCGAGGCGATGGCGACGCTGGACGGGCAGGCGCAGTGGTTGATGACCAATTCCGACTACCTTGCCGTGATCGAGGGCCATGCCGACGAGCAGGGCACGCGCGAATACAACGTGGCGCTGGGCGCCCGGCGCGCCAACGCGGCGCGCGAATACCTGATCTCGCGCGGGGTGCCGTCGTCGCGGCTGCGCACCATCTCCTACGGCAAGGAACGGCCCGTCGCGACCTGCTCGGACCCGAGCTGCTACGCGCAGAACCGCCGCGCCGTCACCGTCATCGCCGCCGGGGCGCTGAGCTGATGCAAGGTTTCCTGCGCCCGCTCGCGCTCCTGTGTGCCCTCGCGGCCCCGGCCGCCGGCATGGCGCAGGAGCAGGACAAGACCCTCGCCGACATCCGGCAGGAGCTGTCGGTGCTCTATGGCGACATCCAGTCGCTCAAGAGCGAGCTGAACACCACCGATGCCACGCCGCAGGCGGTGGGCGGCAATTCGGCGCTGGAACGGCTCAACGCGATCGAGGCGCAGCTGCAGGGGCTGACCTCGAAGACCGAGGAGCTGGAGTTCCGCATCAACCGGATCACCACCGACGGCACGAACCGGGTCGGCGATCTCGAATTCCGGATCTGCGAGCTGGAGAGCGACTGCGATCTCGGCCAGCTGGGCGAAACGCCGTCCCTGGGCGGCGTCGATAGCGCCTCGAACGTGCCGACCCCGGCGGCCCCCGCCGCTCCCGGTTCGGGGCCCGCGCTCGCCATCGGCGAGAAGGCGGATTTCGAGCGGGCCTCGGATGCGCTCGACGAGGGCGATTTCCAGACCGCCGCCGACCTGTTCTCGGCCTATCTGCAGACCTATCCGGGCGGAGCGCTGAGCGCCGAGGCGCTTTACAAGCGGGGCGAGGCCCTGGGTGGGCTGGGCGATGACGCGGCCGCGGCGCGCGCCTATCTCGACAGCTTTTCGGGCGATCCCGACGGCACCGTCTCGGCGCAGGCGCTGCTCCGGCTCGGGCAGTCGTTGGCGGCGCTCGGCCAGGTGTCCGATGCCTGCGTGACGCTGGGCGAGGTCGGCACCCGCTTTGCCGGCACCGCCGCCGCGAACGAGGCGCAGGACGAGATGCGGAGCCTGTCCTGTCAATGAGCCTGGGCCAATGAGCGCGGCCCCGTGACGCCGCCGGACGCGCTCCTCTGGGTCGCGACCCGGTGCTTCGAGACCGGGCCCCGAAAGGGGCTCGGTCTCGCCGTGTCGGGGGGCGGGGATTCGATGGCGCTGTTGCACATGCTCGGGCCCGAGGCGCGGGCGCGCGGGCTGCGCTGCCGCGTGGCGACCGTGGATCACGGGCTGCGCCCCGAGGCACGCGCCGAGGCCGCGCGCGTGGCCGCGGCCTGCGCCCGGCTCGGGCTTTCGCACGAGATCCTCGACTGGCGCGGCTGGGACGGGCAGGGCAACCTGCAGGATGCCGCACGCCGCGCCCGCATGACGCTTCTGGCAGGGTGGGCCGAACGCCACGACCTCGACGCCGTGGCGCTGGGCCATACGCGCGACGATCAGGCCGAAACGGTGCTGATGCGTCTTGGGCGGGGGTCCGGCGTCGACGGGCTTTCGGGAATGGCGAAGGCACGCGGGGCGGGGGGGCTGACCTGGCTCAGGCCGCTTTTGGAGCTGCGCCGCGACGATCTGCGGCGCTGGCTCGAGGAGCGGGGTCTCGGCTGGGATGACGACCCCTCCAACACCGATCCGCGGTTTCTCAGGGTGCGGGCGCGCGCCGCGCTCAAGGCCATTGAACCGGTGGGGGTGACGCCGGACGGGCTCGTCGCGACCGCCGAGCGGATGGCACTCGCGCGCGAGGCGCTCGAACATCTTGCCGACGATCTTTCATCCCGGGCAACGCGGCTGGCCTGCGGCGCGGTGGCGATCAAGGCGGAGGCGCTCGCCCGCGCGCCCGCGGAGACGCGGCTGCGGCTCGTCTCTGCGGCGCTGCGCTGGATCGGCGGGTCGGTCTACCGGCCCCGGCTCGGGGCGTTGCGCGCGGCGCTCGATGGCGCGGCCACCGCGCGGCGGACCTTGGGCGGCGTGGTGCTTGAGCCGTGGCGCGGCGCACTGTGGTTGAGCCGCGAGATCGCCGCCACCGGGCCCGCCGCCGAGATCGGCGCGCCGTGGGACGGACGCTGGATCGTGACCGGACCGGTGCTTCCGGGGGCGCGCATCGCGGCGCTGGGGCCGGCGGGATTGCCGCAATGCCCGGGCTGGCGCGAGCTTGGCGTTGCGCGCGCGGCGCTGCTCGCCAGCCCGGCGGTCTGGCAGGGCGAAACGCTCATCGCCGCGCCTTGCGCGGGGCGGGGCGGCGCGTGGTCGGCGCGGATTGTCGCGGGTTTCCCTTATCGGGTGCTTCCGCATTGAAGATGACGCTGCAATCTCTATCTTGATTTCGTGGCCCGCGCGCCGATAAGCGCGGCCAAACCTATTTTTCGGAGGAAATCCCTTGGGCAACGCGCGCAACATCGCCTTCTGGGTCGTGCTTTTCTTGCTGATCCTGGCGCTGTTCAACCTGTTCAGCGGTGGGCAGTCCACGCTCCAGTCGAATTCCCGCAACTATTCCGACTTCGTCGAAGCGGTGGAGACCGGCAACGTATCGCAGGTCACGCTGGACGGCGAAGAGGTGCGCTATCGCGGCACCGACGGGCGTGACTATGTCACCATCAAGCCCGAGGATGCCGAAGTTACGCAGCTGCTGATCGATCAGGACATCCCGGTGAACGCGCGCAGCCAGGAACAGTCCGGTTTCACCACCTTCCTGCTGTCGCTTCTGCCCTTCCTGCTGCTGATCGGCGTCTGGATCTACTTCATGAACCGGATGCAGGGCGGCGGCAAAGGCGGGGCCATGGGCTTTGGCAAGAGCCGCGCCAAGCTGCTCACCGAAAAGCATGGCCGCGTCACCTTCGACGACGTCGCGGGCATCGACGAGGCCAAGGACGAGCTCGAGGAGATCGTCGAATTCCTGCGCAACCCGCAGAAGTTCTCGCGCCTTGGCGGCAAGATCCCGAAAGGCGCGCTGCTGGTGGGCCCTCCGGGCACCGGTAAGACGCTTCTGGCGCGCGCCATCGCGGGCGAGGCGGGCGTGCCGTTCTTCACCATCTCCGGCTCCGACTTCGTCGAGATGTTCGTGGGCGTCGGCGCCAGCCGCGTGCGCGACATGTTCGAGCAGGCCAAGAAGAACGCGCCCTGCATCGTCTTCATCGACGAGATCGACGCCGTGGGCCGGTCGCGTGGCGTCGGCTATGGCGGCGGCAACGACGAGCGCGAGCAGACGCTGAACCAGCTTCTGGTCGAGATGGACGGCTTCGAGGCCAATGAAGGCATCATCATCGTCGCGGCCACCAACCGCCCCGACGTACTCGACCCGGCGCTGCTGCGCCCGGGCCGCTTCGACCGCCAAGTGCAGGTGCCGAACCCCGACATCAAGGGCCGCGAGAAAATCCTCGGCGTGCATGCCCGCAAGGTGCCTCTGGGACCGGATGTCGACCTGCGCATCATCGCCCGCGGCACGCCCGGCTTCTCGGGCGCGGACCTCGCCAACCTCGTCAACGAGGCGGCGCTGATGGCCGCGCGCGTCGGTCGGCGCTTTGTCACGATGATCGATTTCGAGAACGCCAAGGACAAGGTCATGATGGGCTCGGAGCGCCGCTCCATGGTCATGACCGAAGACGAGAAGAAGCTGACCGCCTATCACGAGGCCGGTCATGCCATCGTCGGCCTCAACGTCCCGCAGCACGACCCGATCCACAAGGCGACGATCATCCCGCGTGGCCGGGCGCTCGGCCTCGTCCTCTCGCTGCCCGAGCGGGACCAGCTGTCGGTGACCTACACCAAGTATACCTCCAAAATCGCCATGGCGATGGGCGGCAAGGTGGCCGAGGAGCTGATCTTCGGCAAGGAGAACGTCACCTCCGGCGCCACCTCGGACATCCAGCAGGTCAGCAAGATCGCCCGCGCGATGGTCACGCAGTTCGGCTTTTCCGACAAGATCGGCCATATCGACTATGCCAACGAGCAGCAGAGCTATCTCGGCTCTTACTCGGGCGGCACCGGTCATTCCGCCGAGACCCAGAAGACCATCGACGAAGAGGTCCGCCGGATCATCGACGAGGGCTACGACACCGCCAAGCGCATCCTGACCGAGCGCCACGAGGATCTGGAGCGGCTGGCGCAGGGCCTGCTCGAATACGAGACCCTGACCGGCAGCGAGATCACCCGCGTGATCGCCGGCGAGCCGTTGAACCGTGGCGATGACGACGACAGCCAGAAGCCCGAGCAGGGCGGCGGCGCGTCGGTCACGGCGATCCCCAAGACCCGCAAGCCCAAATCGACCGAGGGCGGCATGGAGCCCGAGCCGAGCGCCTGACGCCCCGGCCCCCGACCGATCGAAGCCCCGGCCCCGCAAGGTGCCGGGGCTTTTTCATGCGCGCACCTTGCCATGGCCATGGCTGGCCGCGCTTGTGACGCGGCATGGGCGCTGGCATTGAAGGGGCGGAGTTATCGAGGACAGCCCATGCCCGCACTTGCCCCCACCGATTTTCATGGCCGCGTCACCTGGCTTGGCCGCGTGCCGCATCGCGATGCGGCCCCCATCGCGGGCGAGCCGCTCGACGAGATGACGCTCGGTTTCGGCGGGCTTTCGGGTGAGATCCATGCCGGAACGACCCGGCCTTCATGTTCGCGGGTGACGGCGCAGCACCCCAAGGGGACCGAGATCGCCAACACCCGGCAGCTCAGCCTCGTCGGGGCCGAGGAGCTGGCGCGTATTGCCGAAACCCTCGGGCTCGACGCGATCGACCCGGTCTGGCTCGGGGCGTCGGTGGTCGTCGCGGGGCTGCCCGATTTCAGCCATTTGCCGCCTTCGGCGCGGCTGCAGGGGCCGGATGGCTGCACGCTGGTGGTCGACATGCAGAACCGGCCCTGCCAGTTCCCGGCGATGACCATCGAGGCGGCGCATCCGGGCCATGGCCGCGCCTTCAAGTCGGCGTCAAAGGGTCTGCGCGGCCTCACCGCATGGGTCGAGCGCCCCGGCACGCTGCGGCCGGGGGACGCGCTGCGGCTGCACCTGCCGGATCAGAGAGCGTGGCGTCCCGACACGCCGCAGGACGCATAAGCGCATCGAAAGGTCGCGCGCGCGCGGGACAATCCGGGCCGGGTCGCAACGCTGGAACGGCACAGGGGAGGCCGGGACATGGCGCAAAAGACCGACATCGAGATCGCCCGCGCGGCGGACAAGCTGCCGATCCGCGAAATCGGCGCGAGGCTCGGCATCGACGAGGCCGACCTGCTGCCCTATGGCCATGACAAGGCCAAGATTTCGCAGCGCTTCATCGACAGCCTCAAGGGCCGCCCCGATGGCAAGCTGATCCTCGTCACCGCGATCAACCCGACGCCCGCGGGCGAGGGCAAGACCACCACCACCGTCGGGCTTGGCGACGCGATCAACCGGATCGGCCGCCGCGCCGCGATCTGCATCCGCGAAGCTTCGCTCGGGCCGAATTTCGGCATGAAGGGCGGGGCGGCGGGCGGCGGCTATGCGCAGATCGTGCCGATGGAGGACATGAACCTTCATTTCACCGGCGATTTCCACGCGATCACGGCGGCGCACAACCTGCTCGCGGCGATGATCGACAACCACATCTACTGGGGCAACGCGCTGGAGATCGACACGCGCCGCATCGTCTGGCGCCGGGTGATGGACATGAACGACCGGGCGCTGCGGCAGATCACGGCAAGCCTTGGCGGCGTCATGAACGGCTTTCCGCGCGAGGCGGGCTTCGACATCACCGTGGCGTCCGAGGTCATGGCGATCCTGTGCCTCGCCACCGACCTGACCGATCTGCAAAACCGGCTCGGCGACATGATCGTGGCCTACAGGCGCGACAAGACGCCGGTCTTCGCGCGTGATCTCGACGCCGATGGGGCGATGACGGTGCTGTTGCGCGACGCGATGCAGCCCAATCTCGTGCAGACGCTGGAGAACAATCCCGCCTTCGTGCATGGCGGACCGTTTGCCAACATCGCGCATGGCTGCAATTCGGTGATCGCGACGCGGACGGCGCTCAAGCTGGCCGATTTCGTGGTGACGGAGGCCGGATTCGGCGCCGATCTCGGGGCCGAGAAGTTCTTCGACATCAAGTGCCGCAAGGCCGGGCTGCATCCCGACGCGGTGGTGTTGGTGGCGACGATCCGGGCGCTCAAGATGAATGGCGGCGTGGCCAAGGAGGATCTGGCCCGCGCCGATCCCGAGGCCGTGGCGCGCGGCTGCGCCAATCTCGGGCGGCATCTTTCCAATCTCAAGGGGTTCGGCGTGCCGGTGGTCGTTGCCATCAACCATTTCGAGGGCGATGGCGATGCCGAGACCGCGGTTGTCACGGATTACGTCCGGCAACACGGCGCCGAGGCGGTGCTGTGCCGTCACTGGGCCGAGGGCGGCAAGGGGGCCGAGGCGCTGGCCGAGCGGGTCGTGGCGCTCGCCGAAAGCGGCGCGTCGTCTTTCGCGCCGCTTTACGAGGAGCAGATGGGGCTGTTCGACAAGATCGACACCATCGCGCGGCGCATCTACCATGCCGATCAGGCCATCGCCGATGCGAAGATCCGCGACCAGCTCCACGCCTGGGAGGCGCAGGGCTATGGCCACCTGCCGGTCTGCATGGCCAAGACGCAGTATTCCTTCACCACCGACCCGACCCGGCGCGGCGCGCCGACAGGGCATGACGTGCCGGTGCGCGAGGTGCGGCTGTCGGCGGGGGCGGGCTTCGTCGTCGCGGTCTGCGGCGAGATCATGACCATGCCCGGCCTGCCGAGCCGCCCCGCCGCCGAGAAGATCCGCCTGAGCGAGACCGGCCATGTGGAGGGCCTGTTCTAGCCCGCCATCCTGTGGGAAAAGGCTTTCGAAAAGCTTTCGGAGGACTTCGGATGACGGCAGCGGCCGAAATCGGTGACATGACGGCGCTCAGGCGCGAGATCGACGCGATCGACGCGGACCTGGTGCGGCTCCTGGCCCGGCGCGCCTCGATGATCGAACGCGCGATCGAGCTGAAGCCGGGCGAGGGGATGCCCGCGCGGATCGAGACTCGGGTGCGGGACGTGCTCGACAAGGTGATCGCCCGCGCCCATGCCGAGGGGCTCGACCCCGGTCTCGCCGAGCGGCTGTGGCGTGAGATGATGGAGCATTTCATCGCGCGCGAAGAAGAGGTTCTGGGCAAGGGAGACGTGGCATGAGCGCGACGATCATCGACGGCAAGGCGTTTTCCGCCAAGATCCGGGGCCGCGTGGCCGAAGAGGTCGCGGCGCTGAAGCGCGACCACGGCCTCGTCCCCGGTCTTGCCGTGGTGCTGGTCGGGGCCGATCCGGCCTCCGAGGTCTATGTGCGCTCCAAGGGCCGCAAGACGGTCGAGGCGGGAATGGAGAGTTTCGAGCATCGCCTGCCCGCCGAGACGACAGAGGCCGATCTGCTGGCGCTGGTCGAAAAGCTCAACACCGATCCTGCGGTGCACGGCATCCTCGTGCAGCTGCCGCTGCCGAAACACATGAATGCCGACGCGGTCATCAACGCCATCGACCCGGCCAAGGACGTGGACGGGTTTCACATCTCGAATGTCGGCCTGCTGGGCACCGGGCAGAAGGCGATGGTGCCCTGCACGCCGCTGGGCTGCCTGATGATGCTGCGCGACCATCTGGGCGACATGTCCGGCAAGGAGGCGGTGGTGATCGGCCGCTCCAACATCGTGGGCAAGCCAATGGCGCACCTGCTCCTGGGCGAAAGCTGCACGGTGAGCATCGCGCATAGCCGCACCAAGGACATCGAAGAGGTGGTGCGCCGCGCCGACATCGTGATCGCGGCGGTGGGGCGGCCCGGCATGGTCAAGGGGGCGTGGATCAAGCCCGGCGCCACGGTGATCGACGTGGGCATCAACCGGATCGATGCGGGCGACGGCAAGACGCGGCTGGTCGGCGACGTCGATTTCGACGAGGCGCGCGAGGTCGCGGGCGCGATCACGCCGGTGCCGGGCGGCGTCGGGCCGATGACCATCGCCTGCCTTCTGGCCAACACGGTGACCGCTGCCTGCCGGGCCAACGGGCTGCCCGAGCCCGAGGGGCTCACGGTCTAGAACCGCTTGCGGCCCCGCCCCGCGCCGCCGCGCGCGGGGTAGGGGACGAGCAGCGGCTTCGTCCCCGTCAGTACCGCGAAGGCCGGGCTGCCGATCAGCGCGCGCAGTTCCGGCGCGGTGGCAGGCATGCCGCCGGTATAGGCGCCATAGGCGGGCAGGATCATCCGGTCGGTGTCGAACAGAAGGCAGGGTGTGGTGCCGCGGCCTTGCAGGCCGAGCTTGGGGTGATAATGACCCGACAGCTCGCCGCGCGCGCCCGGAGCCGCGATGTGGCGAAAGGTCAGGGGGCCGATTTTCAGCTCGGCGTGATGCTCGCCGGGCAGCCCCGCAGGGCCGGGATCGTGGTTGCCTTCGACCCAGTGCCAGCCGCGCGCTTCGATCAACGATACGAGCCGCGCGCGATCCTGCGCGCAGAGCCCCGCCGCCGCATCCAGATCGTCGAAGCTGTCGCCCAAGCACAGCACGGAGCCCGCGCCGGTCGCGTCGAGATCCGCGGCCAGCCGCTCCAGCGTCGCGCGGGTTTCATAGGGCGGCAGCATGGCGCCCTGCCTGCGCGCGATGCGCTCGGATTTGCCCAAATGCAGGTCCGACACGATCAACAGGTCGCGCGCAGGCCAGTGCAACGCGCCGGAGCCCAGCGCGCAGAGCGTTTCGCCTCGGAAGGGGATGTCGAGTCCGTTCATGGAACGGTCCCATGCCCGCGCGACACGGCACGCGCAAGCGTCCCGGCGCTCACACCCCTGCGACGGTCGGCGCGCCAAAGGCCGCGAGGCCCGATTCCGTCAGCAGCCGCGCCGCTTCCTGCTCGGCCAGCCTTTCGCGCCCGGCACCCGCCACCGGCACCCGGTCGCGCTCCAGCAGCATCGCGGCGGCGAGCGGGGTGGGACGCGTGGCGCGCACCAGATCGACCCGGCCCTTGGTGCGCTCCAGCATCTCCTCGACACGAGCGAAATCCACCAGCCCACGCATCGCCTGTTCGCGCGTCACCCGCAGGATCAGGTGATCGGGGTCGTATTTCGCCAGCGTGTCGTAGAGGATGTCCGACGAAAAGGTCGCCTGCCGGCCGGTCTTGCGCATCTGCGGCAGGTTCTTTTCGATCAGCCCGGCGATGCTCGCCACACCCCGAAAGCTCCGCTTCATCACCGCGTTGGAGGTGAGCCAGCCCTCCAGCCCGTCGCGCAGCTCGTCCGCCTCGAACAGCGGCGCAGGATCGCTCAGCTCGTCGAGCCCCCAGATCAGCGTCGCGTAATCGGTGGCGACGAAGCCCAGCGGGTGCAGGCCCAGCACCTCCATCCGCCGGGTCAGCAACAGGCCCAGCGTCTGCTGCGCGTTGCGGCCCGCGAAGGTGTGAAAGCAGGCGTGGTGCCGGTCGTCATGCGCAAAGGTCTCGACGAGGATGCGGCCGCGTTCGGGCATTTTCGACACCTCGCGCTGAAGATGCAGCCAATCGCGCGTGTGGCGCGGCAGCTCGGGCCAATCCGGGCGTTGCAGATCGTCGAGAATGCGTTCGGCGAGCCGGGCCGAGGTCGGCATCTTCGCCCCGGCATAGGTGGCGATGCGCGGCACCCGGTCGGGGCGGGGGCTGACCTCCACCGTCATTTCGCGCAAAGATTCGTAGCGCACCACCTGTCCGCCGATCAGGAACGTGTCGCCCGGCGTCAGCGATGCGGCAAAGCCCTCCTCGACCTCGCCCAAAGACCGCCCGCCGCGTCCGCGCATCCGCACCTTGAGCATGTCGGCGTCCTGGATCGTGCCGATATTCATGCGGATGCGTAAGCTGGAGCGCGGATCGCGCAGCTGCCACAGCCCGTCGGGGCGTTTCAGCAGGCGTTTCCACTTGTCATAGGCCCTGAGCGCGTAGCCGCCCGTCGCCACGAAATCGAGGCAATCGTCGAACTGCGCCCGGCTGATCCCGGCATAGGCGCCGACGCCTCGAACCTCCGAAAACAGCGCGTCCTCGTCGAAGGGCCCGGCGCAGGCGGTGATCATGATGTGCTGGCACAGCACGTCGAGCGGGCCGGGGCCCTTGGGGGTGCCGTCCAGCTCATGCGCGCGCGCGGCCTCCAGAGCGGCCATGCATTCGACCACCTCGAAGCGGTTGGCGGGGACCAGCAGCGCCTTGGAGGGCGCGTTGTAGCGGTGATTGGCCCGGCCGATGCGCTGCACGAGGCGTTTGACGTTCTTGGGTGCGCCGATCTGGATCACGAGGTCGACGTCGCCCCAGTCTATGCCGAGATCGAGGCTGCCGGTGCAGACGATGGCGCGCAGATCGCCCGCGACCATCGCCGCCTCGACATTGGCGCGCACCTCGCGCGACAGGCTGCCGTGATGGATGCCGATCGGCAGGTCGTCGTCGTTTGCGAGCCACAGCTTGTGAAAGAAGATCTCGGCCTGCGCGCGGGTGTTGTGAAAGATCAGCGTGGTCTTGTGCCGCTTCACCTGATCGAGCACCTCGCGCACGGCATAGCCACCACCCGCGCCCGCCCATGGTGGCGGGGCTTGGGTGTGCAGCATCGAGATGTCGGGATCGGGGCCGGGATCGGCCTCGATGATCTCGCAGGGCTCGGGGTGTTTCGCGAGCTGCGCGGCGAGCGCCGCGGGGTCATCCACCGTGGCCGAAAGCCCGACCCGGCGCAGACCGGGCGCGAGCCGCTCCAGCCGCCCGAGCGTCAGCATCAGCTGGTCGCCGCGCTTGCCTTCGGCCAGCGCGTGGATCTCGTCGACCACGATGCGCTTCAGCCCCGCGAAGATGCGCGGCGCGTCTTCGTAGGAGATCATCAAGGCGAGGCTTTCGGGCGTGGTCAGCAGGATATGCGGCGGGTCGGCGCGCTGGCGCTTCTTGGCGGTCTGCCTGGTGTCGCCGGTGCGGTCCTCGATGCGGATCGGCAGGCCCATCTCCTCGACCGGGATGGTGAGGTTGCGCCGGATGTCGGTGGCCAGCGCCTTGAGCGGTGAAACATAGAGCGTGTGCAGCCCCTCATGCGCCCCGTCGGCCAGCTCCGCGAGGCTGGGCAGGAACCCGGCCAGCGTCTTGCCGCCGCCGGTGGGCGCGATGAGCATGAGCGCGGGCGCGCCCGAGCGGGTCAGCATCTCGCGCTGATGCGGGTGGATGCGCCAGCCGCGCGTGGCGAACCAGTCTTCGAAGGCGGGGGGCAGGGCGGTCATCCGTTCCATCTAGGGCGGGCGCGCCCCGCTTTCAAAGCGCGGCGAGCGTCTGCGCCAGATCGTCGCGCAGATCGGCGATGCGATCGCCGAGATCCTCCTCGTCGCGCGTGGCGCCGCTTTCCGACCAATGCGAGAACCGCTCCAGAAGCGGCAGCAGCGTTTCACGCTCCTCGGAGGTCCAGTCCGACAGGAAACCGCCCAGAAGCAGGAACTTGTAGCGCCGCACCGCTTCGACGATGGCGCGACCGCTGGCGGTCAGCGCGACGATGGTGCGCCGGGCATCCGACTGGCTCGCCGCGCGTTCGGCAAAGCCGCGCGCGATCAGGTCCGACACGATGCGGCTGGCGCGCGACGGATCGATGTTGAGCCGCTGCGCCACGGTCGAAACCATGGTCTCGTCCTCGGGGTCGTCGCCGAATTCGTTGGCCGGCGCACGGATCGCGATCATCACGTCGAGCTGTGCAAGATCGAGCGGCAGGCCCAGCTCGGCCAGCGCCCGGTGCCCCAGCTCGCGGGTGCGCACCCGCCTGCGCCAGCGCTGCAGCACCGCGTCGAAGGCCAGCGCCGCGCGCGTGACCTCCGGGTCGATCCCCGCCCGCGCCATGTCCCCGATCAGTTTCTCGTCGCGTTCGGCCATTCCCTGCCCTTCCGATCCGGGTGCCGTCCGCGGGCATCCGTCGTCATCAATCCATCCGGGTGCCTTTTGCGCCCGTCATGACCTGATAACCCGGAGCCGCGTCAAACCGCCACCACCGATGGGCGGATGGCTGGGAATCAGTGCGCGACCACGCCGTCGCGCACGAACATGTTGTCCCATGCCCGGTCGATCAGCTCAGGCGTCATCTGGTAGGGAATGCCCTCGAATTCGCAGATCGAGATGACCTGGTCGATCAGGAACACCGGCTGGTAGTTGGCATAGACGTTGCCGATGGTCGGATACTTGACCCTGAGCAGGTGAAGCAGCGCCGCCTGATCGAGCGGCATCTTCCTCTTGCGCGCCACCAGCGCGAAGATCTTGAGGAAATCGTCCTGGTTCGGGCCATCGATGCGGATCTTGTAGAAGATCCGCCTCAGCGCCGCCTGGTCGAAGATCTCGTTGGGGTGGAAGTTGGTGGAGAAGATCACCAGCGTGTCGAAGGGCACCTCGAACTTCTCGCCCGATTGCAGCGCGAGGATGTCGCGGTCCTCCTCCAGCGGCACGATCCAGCGGTTCACGAGCTTTTGCGGCGGCTCGGCCTGCCGCCCGAGATCGTCGACGATGAAGATGCCGCCCGTCGCCTTGAGCTGCAGCGGCGCCTGATAGGTGCGCGCGACGGGGTTGTAGACGAGATCGAGCATGTCGAGCGACAGCTCGCCGCCGGTGACGACGGTGGGGCGTTCGCAGCGCACGTAGCGGGCGTCGAAGCGCGTGGCCGAGCGGCGCAGCGCGCCGGGGTCCTCGGGCGCGTCCTCGATGCTGGCATGGATGACCGGGTCGTAGACGGTGATGACCTGACCGCCATATTCGAGCGCGCGCGGCACGTAGACCAGGTCGCCCAGCGCGTCGCGGATGCCGTTGGAGATCGAGGATTTGCCGTTGCCGGGCGGGCCGTACATCAGGATCGAGCGGCCCGCGCCGATGGCGGGGCCGAGCTGACCCAGAAGCCGCGGCGGCAGCACCAGATGCCCCATCGCCGCCTGCAGCCGGTCGCGCGTCAGGGTCAGGTTGCGCACCGATTGCCGTGCCACCTGTTCGCGGTAGGCCGCGAGCGGCACCGGCATGGCGCCGAAATATTCCGACTGCGCCAGCGCGTCGAGCGCCCGCGCCCGGCCCGCATCGGTCAGCTGGTAGGGCATCTCCGCCGCGCCGCCGCCCGCCGAATTCAGCGTGCCCATCGCCTCGATCAGCTTCTGGCCGCGCAAGAGGTCGACCAGCTCCTGCGTGACGTTGATCGGCAGGCAGACCGCCTGCGCGATTTCGCTCACGAAGCGGGCGTTCATGCGAAAGATCGTCTTGAGCGCGATGTCGCGCATCATCACCGGGGGCAGACCCGTCGCATCGAGGCCGCGCGGCACCTGCGGCGCCGCCGCGCCGATCTGCATGTTCATGGATAACGCCCCCGCCATTGCCGCCGGTCGCCCGGCCCCGTCGGGCCAGGGTGGCGCGCGATTGTGGCAGCAGCGGGGAAGCTCTCCGGCGCGAGTTGGCCCTCTGTCGGCCGGTTCAGGCCGAAAGCGCGCGCAGCGCGCGGGCGGCTTCCTCGAAATGCTGCGGATGGGTGTCGACCGCGTCGCGCAAAAGCCCTTCGCCGATCTTCACGTCGCTTTGCTTGATCGCGGTGAGCGCCAGCGTGTAGAGCAGTTTCGCCCGCTCTGTCTGGGTCAATGGCAGGACCGGCAGGTCGTAATTGCGCTGCGCCCCGCGCGCCAGAACGAGGTTGTTCTTGGCGGTGAACAGCCCCGGCTCCTGCCGAAGCGCATCGGTGAACAGCCGCTCGGCGGCGCGGTAATCGCCGCGGGTCAGCTTGGAATAGCCCCAGTTGTTGAGCACGCCCGCAGGCGTCGTGGTCAGCCCCGCGGCGGTTTCGTAAAAACTGTCGGCGCGGGTCCATTCCTCGTTGCTGTCGGCGACCATCGCCTCGAGACGGTAGCGCTGGAACGTCTCGAAGGTCGGCGGGATGGCATCGAGTACGCGCTCGGCCTCGTCCCAGTCATTGGTGCGGATCAGCGCATCGGCCAGCTCCACCCGGTCGGCGGGGCCCGCCTCGGGATGCGCCGTCACCTCGCGCCAGGCCGCGACGCCTTCCGCGCCGCGCTTGGCGCGCACCAGCGATGTGGCAAGCCCGCGCTTGGGCGCGATGGCGCCCGGCTCGGCGGTGGCGAGGCGCTGGAAATAGGCGATGCTCTCGCCGGGCTCGGCCACGGTGAGCATGATCTGGTTGAGATCGGCATCGCGCGCCTCGCGCAGATCCTCGACCGCGCGCGACACCTGCCCGTCGGACGCGCCGCAGCCCGCGAGGGCCAGCGCCGCGAGCAGCGCGCAACAGCGGAGGGGAAGGCGCATAAGCGCGTCCTTTCTGCTCGATATCCTCACAGCGCGGACAGGATCGCGTATTGGCCCGATCCGCGCCGCACCAGCTGGAACTCTTGGGTTTCCTGATCGGGACCATAAAGCGCGCCGTCGCGCTTGGCGAGGGCACGGCGCAGGTTGTCGCGCACCATGGCATCGCTGCCATTCACCAGCGCAAAGGCGCGGCGAAAGCTTTCGGCCGCCTCGGCGGTGCGGCCGGTTTCCATCAGCACCACGCCGAGATTGTTCCACGCCGGGGCAAAGCTTTCGTCCGCCTCGATGGCGCGGCGCAAAAGCCGTTCCGCCTGACCCAGACGGCCCAGCCGCAGATTGGCCGATCCCATGGCCGACAGCGTGTCGATATCGGGCCCCCTGAGGCCCGCCGCACGGCCATAGGCGGCCAGCGCCAGCTCGGGCTGGTTCGCGGCCATCAACCGGTGACCGACGATCAGCCCGTCGACATCCGGCGCACCGGACGGGCCGGGCGCATAGACCCCGCCCGCGGGCGCGGACAGCCCGCCCGCATCCGAGCAGGCGGCCAGAAGGGCGATCAGGGCAAGGCAGGCCGTCGGTCTCATGCGTGCAGGATCAGTTCCCCGATGCCCCGCCGCCAAGGGTCACGTAGATGTCGTAGAGCGACGGCCCGATCAGGATGATGAGCAGCGGCGGAACCGTCAACATCATCGTCGCCAGCGTCATCTTGGTGGGCAGGGTGTTGGCCTTTTCCTCGGCCCGCATCACCCGCTTGTCGCGCATCTCGGCCGAGAACACCCGCAGCGCGTCGGCGATCGAGGTGCCGAATTGCTGGCTTTGCACCAGCACGGTGACGAAGCTGGAGATGTCGACCACGTCGCAGCGCTCCGCCAGGTCGCGCAGCACCAGCGTCTTGTCCTTGCCCGCCTTCATCTCGTGCGCCACCTGGCTGTATTCGAAGGCGAGATCGGGATAACCCGCGCGCAGCTCGTGGCTGACGCGGATGATCGACTGGTCGAGCGACTGGCCCGCCTCGACGCAGACCAGCATCATGTCGAGGCTGTCGGGAAAGCCGTCGGTGATCTGCTGGCGGCGCGCCTCGCGGCGCCGCGTCACCCAGTATTTCGGCCCCATGTAACCGATCGCCGCGGGGATCAGCGTCGCGGTGATCATGTCCTGCGTGCTGGCCTCGCCCCGGCTCAGCGCCCAGACGAGGCCGCCGAGCAGCGCCGCGATGCCGAGCGCGAACTGCGTGAAGTGATAGATCCGCACCGCGTTGCGCGAACGGTAGCCCGCCTGCATCAGCCGCAGCCGCACGGCGGAGTATTCCTCGGCATTCTGCGGCTCGAGGAAGGTGGCGTAGCGTTGCAGCTTGTCGGCGCCGGAGGGCGCGGCGCGCAGCCGGTCGGTCGTGGCGTCGGGGGTTTCGCCGCGGGTCTCGCGGGCGTTCTGCGCCTTGAGCCGGTCGAGCGGGTCGTCACGCTGGCGCAGCAGCGCCGGCAGCGTGACGAGGATCATCGCCAGCCCGAGACCGCCGATCACGAGAAGCGGGCCCATCGGGCCGAGCTGCGCGACGAGGAAGGTTTGGATCTGCTGGATGAGGGACATCGGCTCAGACCTTGATGTTGACGAGGGCGCGCATGACGATGACGTTCACGATCAGAAAGCCCGCGACGACGAAACAGGCCGGGACGAACACCGCCGTGCCGCTGACCTTGGCATAGTAGTCGGGCTCCATCAGGTTGATCCCGGCCAGCGCGGCGAGCGGAAAGCCCGACAGGAACATGCCCGACCACTTCGCCTCGGCGGTGATCGCCTTGACCCTTCGGAACAGCCTGAACCGGGCGCGCACCACCTTGGCGAGACCGTCGAGGATCTCGGCGAGATTGCCGCCCGCCTGCCGCTGGATCGTCACCGCCACCGCGAGAAAGCGCAGATCTTGCATGTCGAGCCGCTCGGCCATGATCTTGAGGCTTTCGCTCATGTCGCGGCCATAGGCGGCCTCGTCGGCGATCATGCCCATCTCCGAGCCGAGCGGATCGGGCACCTCGCGCGCGACGATGCCGATGGCCGATGAAAACGGATGGCCCACGCGCAGCGAACGCACCATCAGCTCGATCGCCTCGGGCAGCTGCGCCTCGATCATGTCGATCCGCTTCTTGGCCTTGTGGTTGACCCAGACATAGACGCCGCCCACCCCCATCGCCGCGCCGACCGCGATGCGGATCGGCAGGCTGGCCGCCGTGCCGAAGGACAGGCCGACGAAGGCCACCAGCCCCAGACCGGCCATGAGCATCACCAGCTGGTGCGGCGTGAAGGCGATGTTGGCGCGCTGCGCCTTGTGCGCGAGGATCGAGTAGAGCGGCACGCGGCGCGACTTGAGATGCTGGTTCATCTCCTTGCGCAGCTGGTCGAGCACCTCTTCGCGGCGCCCGCCCTTTTCCAGAAGAGTCAGCCGCCGGTTGACCCGGTTGTTGAGGCTGATCGAGCGGCCGAAGACGGTGAGGTACAGCCCCTCGACCAGCACGAGGACGGCGATGAAGACGAGGCCGTAGATGATCGGTTCCGCGCTCAGGTTCATGGTGTCACTCCGCCGCCATGGGTTCGAAGATCTTCGCCGGCAGGTCGTAGCCCCAGAGCCGGAACCGTTCGGAGAAGTGCGAGCGCACGCCGGTCGCGGTGAAATGCCCGATGATCTTGTTGTCGGGGGTGAGCCCGACGCGGCGGTAGCGGAACACCTCCTGCATGGAGATCACGTCGCCCTCCATGCCGGTGATCTCGGTGATCGAGGTCATCCGGCGCGAGCCGTCCTGCAGGCGCGAGGCCTGCACGATCAGATTGACCGCGCTCGAGATCTGGCTGCGCACCGCCTTGATCGGCATCTCGATCCCGGCCATGGCGATCATGTTCTCGAGACGCGAGATGCCGTCGCGGGCCGAGTTGGCGTGGATCGTGGTCATCGAGCCGTCATGGCCGGTGTTCATCGCCTGCAGCATGTCGATCACCTCCTCGCCGCGCGTTTCGCCGACGATGATCCGGTCGGGCCGCATCCGCAGCGCGTTCTTGAGACAGTCGCGCTGGCTGACCGCGCCGCGGCCCTCGACATTGGCGGGGCGGCTTTCCATCCGGCCCACATGGGTCTGCTGCAGCTGAAGCTCCGCCGTGTCCTCGATCGTCAGGATGCGTTCGTTGTCGTCGATGAAGGATGACAGCGCGTTGAGCGTCGTGGTCTTGCCCGAGCCTGTGCCGCCCGAGACGATGATGTTGAGCCGGGTCGCCACCGCCGCTTCGAGATAGGCGGCCATTTCCTCGGTCATCGCCCCGAAACGGATCAGGTCCTCGATGCCGAGCTTGTCCTTCTTGAACTTGCGGATCGACACGAGGCTGCCATCCACCGCGATCGGCCCGACCATGGCGTTGAAGCGCGAGCCGTCGGCGAGACGGGCGTCCACGTATGGGTTTGATTCGTCGACGCGGCGGCCCACGGCGGAGACGATCTTGTCGATGATCCTGAGCAGGTGACGCTCGTCCTTGAAGGTGATGTCGGTGAGCTGCAGCCGGCCATCGCGCTCCACGAAGATCTGGTGCGGGCCGTTGACGAGGATGTCGTTGACGCTGTCATCCTTGAGCAGCGTTTCCAGCGGGCCGAGGCCGGTGACCTCGAAATAGAGATCCTGGTTGAGCGCGGCCCGTTCGTCGCGGTTGAGCGCAAGGCCCATGGTTTCCAGCGTTTCGCCCGCGATGGCGTTGATCTCGTTGCGCAGCTCCTGCTCGCTGGCCTTTTCGAGCGCGGCGAGGTTGAGCGTGTCGAGCAGCGCCTTGTGAACCTCGAGCTTGATCTCGGCGAGCCGTTCCTTGCGGCGGCGTTCCTTGTCGGCGGGGGTCGCTTCGGCGGCGCGGCGCAACGGTTCGCCGGGCGCGGCGCGCCGCTTGGCCGGGCCGGCAGCGCGGCGGCCGGACGCGCGGATTGCGGGGCCGCGGGGGCGGCGGTCTGGCCGGGCTCGGTCTTCCTGAACTTCGAGAACATGGCGCGTTTTCTCCTGCGGCTCAGGCCTTGGCCTTGGCGTCGGCGGTGTTGACCTTGTGGACCGAGCGGGCGAGCTTCGCGATCTCGCGGCGCAGCGGGCTCTTGGCCGCGCCTTCGGCCAGCGGCGTGCCGTGATCGGCGCTCTGCGTCACCGCGCGGCCGCCATCGGGCAGCTGGATCTCGATCGAGATACCGAGCGAATCGGCCAGGCGCCGGGCCCGGCTCTTGCCCGAAAGATCGGTGAAACCCGGCGCGCGGTTGAGCACGAAGCGCAGCTTTTCGAAGGGCAGCTCCTCGGATTGCAGCGCCCGCTTGAGCCGCATCGTGTTCTGCGCGGAACGCATGTCCAGTTCGAGCGTGGCAAGATAGACATGCGCGGCCTGCAGCACCGTTTCCGACCAGTCGACCATGTTCGAGGGCATGTCGATGACCACGTAGTCGAAATTGACCCGCGCCATCTCGATCAACCGCGCCACGTCATCGGGACCGACGAGGTCGAGCGGCACCAGTTCGGCGGGCGAGGTCAGCACATGCAGCCGCTCCTTGTGCAGCATCATCGCGGCGAGCAGGCTTTCGCTGTCGGCGCTGGCGGTGTCGCTCAGGATTTCCAGCACCGCCTCGCGGCGGGGCAGGTCGAGATAGGTCGCGGTCGAGCCGAATTGCAGGTCGAGATCGATCAGGCAGACCCGCGGCGGCGCCTTGCGGTCGATATTGGCCAGCTCCCAGGCGAGGTTGACCGCGAGCGTCGTGGCGCCGCTCCCTCCCGCGAGGCCCTGCACGGGGATCACCACGCCGGAGCGGTCGTTGGCGGCGCGCGGGGCGGCGGGTTCGGCCTCGGCTTCAGGCAGGATCGGGCCGCCTCCGGCGCGCAGCCGTGCGATCGCCTGTGCCAGCTCGCCCTCGGGCAGCGGGTAGGGCACGAATTCGTCGCCGCCCTCGCGCAGAAGCTGGTGCAGCGCCGCGGGGCTCACCTCGTCGGCGATCAGCACCACCTTGATGTCGCGCCGCTTGGCATGGGCGATGATGTCGGCGATCAGCGGCAGCTGCGGTTCGTCTTCCTTGCTCAGCGCGACGGCGACGAATTCCAGGTCGTCGGCCTCGGGCTGTTCGAGAAAGGCCAGGGCGTCGGCAAAGCCGAGATCGCCCCAGTTCTCGCCCATCGCGGCCTCCATGTCCTCGATCAGCAAATCGAACAGCTGCACATCGCGGCTGATCGTGCAGGCCGTGATCGGCTGAGGTTCGGGTTGCAGAGGGGCCGAGCTGCTCATTCCGTCGTATCCTTCGTCGCTGCGGGAGGGGCCGCCGGGGCAAGCGGCACGGGCCGGGACACGACCCGGATGCCACCACCCCCTTGGTAGCAGTCATGCGTGGCAATGATGGCTGCAATGGGGCTGAAAAACTGTAATTGTTGGAGCAGCGGCAACGATCCCGTGTCGGGTTTGGTCGCCATGGCCGCCGTCAGGGCGTGGCCGCCGCCGCCCCGTCGCCGCCCGAACCGCCCTGCGCGAAGGTGGAGGGCACGGCGGCGCTTTCCACGTATCCCTCGAACACCACGGCGGCGTATTTGCCGTTGAGCAGGTTGGGATGGCCGCGCACGAAGCCCGACACCTCGGTCACGGTGCGTCGGTTGGCGCGTTCGGGCCCGCCCGTGGCGACCAGCGGCCGGGTTTCGCCAAAGGAGGCCACCGCTTCGAGCCGCGCGGCATCGAGCCCCTGCGACACGAGATAGGCCACCGCGGCGCGGGCGCGGCGCAGGCCGAGCGCCTCGTTATAGGCGGGCGGCCCCACGAGATCGGTGTGGCCGTAGACCCGGAACCGCAACTCGGGACGGCGCCGGATCCAGTCGGCCTGCCGGTGCAGCGTGGCGCGCGCGGCGGCGTCGAGCACGGCGGAATCGAAGGCGAAGTTGATCGTGGTGTCGACCTCGGCGGCAAAGCGGCGCGCGAGGTCCACGCGCAGCCCCTCGGCGGCGCGGCTATGGGCGATCATGTTGGCGCTCGTGGCGGCGCCAAAGCCCGCCCCGGCGCGGCCCGCCTCTTCATCGAAGCCCGGCGGCGCGGTGCAGGCCGCGAGGGAAAGGGCACAGCCAAAGGCGGTCAGGACGCGGCGCATCGCGGGTCTCCGTTCAGTCAAGCACATAGCCGTAGGAGCCCGAGAAATCCTGCCGCGCGACTTCGCTGGCGCCGCCGGTCTGCGGCGCGCGGTCGGCGGCGACGCGACCGAACAGGAACAATTCGCGCTCGGAGGGCGGGCGCACGCGGTCGGTCGGCAGGGCCAGCGTTTCGCCGCGCGTCGGCGTGACCAGATGCGGCGTGATGATGATCACCAGCTCGGTCTGTTCGCGGCTGTATTCGGCCGAGCGGAACAGCGCGCCCAGCACCGGGATGTCGCCAAGCCACGGCACCTGCCCGCTGAGATCGCGGAAATCATCCGAGAGAAGCCCCGCGATGGCAAAGCTTTCGCCGTCGCGCATTTCCACGGTGGTGGAGGTTTCGCGGCGGCGGAAGGCGTCGATGGTGAAGCCGTTCGAGGTAAAGCCGTTGGTCGAGTCGATCGAGCTGACCGCGGCCTTGAGTTCGAGATTCACGAGATCGCCCTCGATCACGCGCGGGATGAAGTTCATCTCCACGCCGAAGGGCTTGTACTCGACGGTGATGGTGCCGTCGTCCTGGTTCACCGGAACGGGATATTCGCCCCCGGCAAGGAAATTCGCTTCCTGTCCCGACAGGGCGGTGAGGTTGGGCTCGGCCAGCGTGCGCACCACGCCGCGGCTTTCCAGCGCCTCGAGCAGCAGCCCGACCTCGACCCCGCCGGCGTTGAAGCCGAACAGCGTCGAGGCGTTGGAGGTGCTGGTGGAGGGCAGCGCGCCGCCCAGCGCCGCGCCGAGCGCGCCGGCGTTGTTCAGCGCGTTGGTCCCGATCGAAAGACCGAGATCCTCGCCCAGCGCGGTGCCGCGCGCGCCCAGAGAGGCCGAAAGCGATTTGCTGACCGATCGCTGCATTTCGGCGAAGCGGACCTTGAGCATCACCTGCTGGGTGCCGCCGACGCTCATCAGGTTCGAGATGCGGTCGGGGGCATAGCGCTGCGCCAGCTCCATCGCGCGGTCGAGCTTGGCGATCGAACTGACAACGCCGGACAGGACGATGCCATCATTGGCGGTGCGCACCTCGATCGGCTCGCCGGGCAGGATCTGTTCGAGCCGCTCCTTGAACTCGGCGATGTCGGGGGTGACATGCACCTCGACATTGGTGATGAGCCGCCCGTTTTCGCCCAGCACGGTAAGCGTGGTGCGGCCCGGCGCCTTGCCCAGCACATAGATGGTGCGATCGGTGAGCGAGGAGATGTCGGCGATGCCGGGATTGGCGATCGACAATTCGGTGAAGGCGACGTCGCTTTCGACCACCACGGCGCGGTTCATCGGCACCTGAAGCGCCCGCGTGGGCGATCCGGCCCGCACCTGCAGCACTTCGGCCTGCGCGCCGCCCGGCAGGGCGAGCCCGGCCATGCTCAGCGCGAGACCGGCCATGCCGGCTCGAAGGGTGTGTCGGATGCTCATCTGGCCGCCTCGCTGCAGGTCGTGCATCGGGGTCTTGGTCGCGCCCCGTCCGCGCCGAGCCTGCCCGAGGGGGGGCGGCATTGCAACGCGCGCCACCCGGCCCGCGCGGTGCTGTGGGCGCCCGGCCACAGGCCGGACGCGCCACCCGTCGCTGGATCAATTGGTGCAGGGAATCGCGATCTCGACCACCTCGGCGCCGCGGCGGGTGCGCACGGTGCAGACCTCGGGGGCCGGGGCAGGAGCTTGCGCGACCTGCGGCACGGCCTCTTCCTCGACGATGCCGAGCAGGCCGCGCTGGTCGATCTCGACCGTTTCGGCGACGATGTCGTCGCGCAGCCCGACCAGCGACAGCGCCAGCGTGCCGGTGGATTGCGCCTGCGCCAGCTTGGCGACCTGCTGCGGCGTGGCCTGCACGGTGACGGTGCGGGCGATCATGGCTTCGGTCCGGCCCTTGTCGGCGGTCTGGTCGACGCCGACCAGTTCCAGCCCGGTCTCGATCAGCTTGGTGACCTCGCGCCCGTCACCGCCCGACCCGGTCGAACCGGTCCAGTAGACATCCACCCGGTCGCCCGGCCGCAGGAAGCCCGAGACACCGCTGGAGGCGTTGACGTTGATGGCGAAGGCGCGCATCCCGGCATCGAGCCGGCTGCTGATGCCCGCATCGCCGCCCGGCGCGGTGATCTTCGCGGCCAGGACCGGCTCGTTGGGTTCCATCTGGCGCAGCACGATGCGCGGCACGTCCTCGCCTTCGGGGAATAAAGCGGCGAGATCGGGGAAGGTGCCCTCGGGCAGGAACGCCTCGGCGTACTGGATCGGCTTGAGATCGTCGCGGGTGATGATGGCGCCGTAAGGCAGGGCGGTCTTCACGCCGACCACCTCGACCGTCGGCATGCGCTGCGACGCCGCCGCGCGTTCGGCGGCGAGCGCGGCCTCCTGCTGGTCGAAATACCCCTTGACCATGTAGACCGCGAAACCCGCCAGCCCGAGGCCCATCGCGAGGACCAGTCCGAATACCGCTCTCATTTCCAGTCTCCTTCCGGGGCAGGGCGCATGGCCGCTAGTTCAGTGTGCCGACAAAGGTCACGGCCGCGTTCATGTTGGTGTGATAGGCTTCTTCCGGCGTGCCAGCGGCCGAGACGAACAGCGCCATGGCCGAAATCGTGAGCCCGACAAGCGCGGCGGTTAGCACCACCCAGTCGATGGTGACGGCCCCTTCGTCTTCATTTGCGAAAGCTTTGAAAAAAATGCTCATATCCGTGCCACCCGGTGTTCAGGAGCCCTGCCGTCCCGATCGACGCAAGGCCGAGAATGGCCAGGGATTGTGGCGGCCCGATGGGCATTCGGGGGTGCTGGCGGGGCAACGTCCCCGGCCTTGGGCGCGTGCGAAGGGGCCGCACCACGGATGCGACCCCTTGCGCCTGTCACACCCGGCCAGCGCGGCCGGGATGGGCATCAGTAACCGGTCGATTGGTTGGTGATCTGGGTGTCGAGGTTGGTGTTGATGCCCTCGGCCAGCGTCTTGGCTTCGCCGGTAACCTGCGCCAGGATCGCGACGCCGAGGCCGACGATGGCGGCGGTCAGGACGACCCAGTCCACGGTGACCGCACCAGCTTCGTCATTGGCGAATTTCTTGAAGAAGTTGAGCATGTGAGATCCCTCCTCGGGGCAATGGCTACATTCTTTACCCGTGCGGATCGTCTCGTGTCGGTCAGGCTCGGACCCGATCACCGCAGTGGATGACCCTATATGGCCTTTGGATTGGGGCGGGAATTTGGCTCTCTTGGCGCCTTTTCACAGCATGGCGGGACGGGAACTATACGAAAGGTCGTGTCCAATTTTCATCAAGCGCGAAATCCCTGTTCTTTCCGGGCATCGTTGCCGGTTTCGGAACGCTAGGCTGGCGCGGGAATCACGGCACCACGGGGCGCGGCAGATGCGGGTTGGCAAAAGGTTACTTCCGGTCGCCGTCATGGCCGGGCTGGGATTCGCGGCGGCGGGCCCGGTGCCGGCCGAGACCGCGGAGGCCGATTTCACCTTTCGCCGCATCGCCGTGCCCAAGCCCGGCGAACGCCGGATCACGGTGCAGATCGCGCCGCTCGCAGCGGGCCTGCCGGGCAAGCCCGCCGCCGCGGCATCCGGCCATGGAGGTGATTCCGGGCCGCGGAGCATATCGGAAGCGGCATGGTTCTGGGGCGCCGTGTCGCCCCGGCTGGACGCGGCGTTGCCCGGACGGCTGGAGCCGGCGCTGGCGGCGCTGCGCGATGCGCCGCCGGGCGCGCTGCGCACGCCGCGCCTGCAGCTGATGCAGGACATTGCCCGGCGACACGGGCCCGACATCATGCGCGCCACCATCGGCACGCGGGTGTCGCCCGCGCTGGCGCTGGCGGTGATCTCGGTGGAAAGCGCGGGCCGCGCCGACGCGGTCAGCTCGGCGGGGGCGCAGGGGCTGATGCAGCTGATGCCCGCCACGGCGGCGCGGTTCGGCGTGCGCGACCGCAGCCTCGCGCCGGACAATATCCGCGGCGGCATCGCCTATCTCGACTGGTTGCTGGGGCATTTCGACCGCGACCCGATCCTCGCGCTCGCGGGCTACAACGCGGGCGAGGGATCGGTGCGCGATCATGCGGGCGTGCCGCCCTATACCGAGACGCGCGCCTATGTGCCCAAGGTGCTTCTCGCCTGGACCGTGGCGCGCGGGTTGTGCCTGACGCCGCCGGTGCTGGTCAGCGATGGCTGCGCGTTTTCGGTCGGCCGCCTCTGATCAGGCGAAATGCGTGGCCGTGCCGGGATGCCGCCGCGCCCAGACCGCGACATAGGAGCAGGCGGGCACGATGCGAAAACCTTCGGCCTTCGCATCCTCGACCATCGCGGCCACGAGGGCGCTCGCATGGCCGCGCCCCTCATGCGCGCGTGGCACGCCGGTATGGGTGGCGACGCGGGTGTCGCCTTGCGCCACCCATGTCAGCTCGGCCTGTGCGCCGTCGCCGAGATCGAGAACATAGCGGCCCCGGTCGGGGCCGCCTTCGCGCGTCACCTCAGACAATCGTGGCCTCCGTCGCGGCGCGGATCTCGTCCTCGGTCACGCCCGGAGCGCATTCGACGATCCGAAGCCCGCCCTCGACCACGTCGAGCACGCCGAGCCCGGTGATCACCCGGTCGACCACGCCCGTGCCGGTCAATGGCAGCGTGCAGGATTTCAGCAGCTTCGATTCGCCCGCCTTGTTGGTGTGATCCATCACCACCACCACGCGGCCCACGCCCGCGACGAGGTCCATCGCGCCGCCCATCCCCTTCACGAGCTTGCCGGGGATCATCCAGTTCGCCAGATCGCCGTTCTCGGCCACCTCCATCGCGCCCAGGATCGCCATGGCGATCTTGCCGCCGCGGATCATGCCGAACGAGGTCGCGCTGTCGAAATAGGCGGTGTGCGGCAGCTCGGTGATGGTCTGCTTGCCGGCGTTGATGAGATCAGGGTCGATCTCCTCCTCGGTCGGGAAGGGGCCCATGCCGAGCATGCCGTTCTCGGACTGGAGCGTCACGTGCACGCCGTCGGGGATGTAGTTCGGCACGAGCGTCGGAATGCCGATGCCGAGATTGACATAGGTGCCGTCCTCGAGCTCCTGCGCGGCGCGCGCCGCCATCTGCTTGCGGTCCCACGCCATGATCAAGCCTCCCTGATGGTGCGCTGTTCGATGCGCTTTTCGTGTTCGCCCTTGATCAGCCTGTGCACGTAGATGCCGGGCAGGTGGATGTGATCGGGATCGAGCGTGCCGGCCGGCACGATTTCCTCGACCTCGGCGACGCAGATCCGGCCGGCCATCGCGGCGGGCGGGTTGAAGTTGCGCGCGGTCTTGCGGAAGATCAGGTTGCCGGTCTCGTCGGCCTTCCATGCCTTGACGATCGACAGATCGGCGACGATGCCTCGTTCGAGGATGTAGGTCTCGCCGTCGAAAACCTTCTCTTCCTTGCCCTCGGCCACTTTCGTGCCGACGCCGGTCTTGGTGTAGAAGCCCGGAATGCCCGATCCGCCGGCGCGCATCCGCTCGGCGAGCGTGCCCTGCGGCGCGAATTCAAGTTCCAGCTCGCCAGAGAGATACTGGCGCATGAATTCGGCGTTCTCGCCCACATAGGACGAGATCATCTTCCTCACCTGCCGGGTCTGCAGAAGCTGGCCGAGCCCGAAATCATCGACGCCGGCATTGTTCGAGGCGAAGGTGAGATCCTTGACGCCCGCATCGCGGATGGCGGCGATCAGCAGCTCGGGAATGCCGCAAAGGCCAAAGCCCCCGGCGGCAATCAGCATCCCGTCGGACAAAAGCCCGTCGAGCGCGGCGTCCGCGTCCGGATAGATCTTTTTCATGCGTCTCCCCCTGTTGTCTCGGGGGCGAGACTTGCGCCGGGCGGGCGCGAAGTCAATGCGGATGCCGCGCCGCAGCGGGCGGCGCGGCGTCCTGCTTACTCCGCGGCCTCGTCGGGCGCCTCGGCCTTCTTCGCCGCCGTCTTCTTCGCGGGGGCTTTCTTGGCGGTCGTGGCCTTCTTGGTCGCGGTCTTCTTCGCGGCGGTCGTCTTGGTGGCGGTGGCCTTTTTCGCAGCGGGCTTCTTCGCCGCCGCCTTCTTGGCCGGGGCCTTCTTCTTGCCGCCCTTGGCCGCCTTTTCATCCACGAGCGCGATCGCCTGCTCGAGCGTCACCGCCTCGGGCTCCACGTCCTTGGGCAGGGTCGCGTTGACCTTTTCCCACTTCACGTAAGGCCCGTAGCGCCCCGGCATCACCGAGATCGCACCGCCCGAGGGATGCTCGCCCAGCTCCTTGAGCGCCTTCGCCGCCGCTCCGCGCCCGGCGCGGCCCGCGGCCTTTTGCGCCAGCACTTCGACGGCGCGGTTCATGCCGATCTCGAAGACCTCGTCGACCTCCTTGAGGTTGGCATAGAGCTTGCCGTGCTTGACGAAGGGGCCGAAGCGGCCCAGCCCGGCCTCGACCGGCTCGCCATCCTCGGGGTGATTGCCGACGAAGCGCGGCAACGACAGCAGCGTCAGTGCCTTGTCGAGATCCATGGCATCCATCTGCCAGCCCTTGGGCAGCGAGGCGCGCGGCGGCTTGGGCGCGTCCTCGGTCGGCTCGCCGCGCTGCACATAAGGGCCAAAGCGCCCGGTCTTGAGCCAGATGTCGTCGCCGCCATCCTCGCCAAGCACCTTGTCGGCGCCGGTCTCGGCACCGTCGCCGCCGATGGGCCGCGTGTAGCGGCATTCGGGATAGTTGCCACAGCCGACGAAGCCGCCGGTGCGCGAGGTCTTCAGATGCAGCTGGCCGGTGCCGCATTGCGGGCACTGGCGCGGATCGGTGCCATCCTCGCGCGGCGGGTAGAGCTGCGGTGCCAGCGCCTCGTCGAGCACGTCGAGCACCTCGGTGATCCGAAGCTCGGAGGTTTCGGCGATGGCGGCCGAGAAATCGCGCCAGAACCGCGCGAGCAGCTCCTTGTAATCGGCCTTGCCCGCCGAGACGTCGTCGAGCTGCTCTTCGAGCCCGGCGGTGAAGTCGTACTCCACGTAGCGCTTGAAGAAGTTGAGCAGGAAGATCGTGACGATCCGGCCCTTGTCCTGCGGGATCAGCCGGTTCTTGTCCTTGGCGACGTAGTCGCGGTCCTGGATCGTGCCGATGACGCTGGCATAGGTCGAGGGGCGGCCGATGCCGAGCTCTTCCATCCGTTTCACCAGCGTGGCTTCGGTATAGCGCGGCGGCGGCTGGGTGTGGTGCTGGAGCGCCAGCACGGCCTCGGGTCCGCCGAGCACGGCGGCGTCCTTGTTTTCCTCGGTCGCCTTGGCGAAGGCGCCTTTCAGCGCGCCGCCTGCGAATTTCGCGGGCTCGCCCTGATGGATCTGCGGCAGGCGGCGGTCGTCGTCGCTTTCGACGTCGTCGCGGCCCTCTTCATAAACCTTGAGAAAACCGTCGAAGAGCACGACCTGGCCGGTGGCGCGCAGCACGACCTGTTCGTCGCGGCTGGCGATGTCGACGGTGGTGCGCTCCATCCGCGCGGCTTCCATCTGGCAGGCCAGCGTGCGCTTCCAGATCAGGTCGTAGAGCTTGCGCTGCTCGGGCTCCAACCGCGCCAGCTTGCCCGCATCGCGCGACATGTCGGTGGGCCGGATGCACTCGTGCGCTTCCTGCGCGTTCTTGGCCTTGTTCTTGTACATGCGCGGCGATTTCGGGACGTAGTCCTCGCCGTAGCGCGACTTGATCTCGTCGCGCGCGGCCATCACCGCCTCGGGCGCCATGTCGATGCCGTCGGTTCGCATGTAGGTGATGTGACCCGCCTCGTAGAGCCGCTGTGCCGCCGACATGGTGGCGCGCGCGCCCATGCCGAACTTGCGGCTGGCCTCCTGCTGCAGGGTCGAGGTCATGAACGGAGCCGAAGGGTTGCGGCTCGCGGGCTTGGCCTCGACCGAGGCGACTGAGAGATCGCGCGCGGCCACGGCCTGCACCGCCATCTCGGCCTGGGTGCGGTCGGACAAATCGAAACGGTCGAGCTTCTTGCCCGCGAGCACGGTGAGCCGTGCCTCGAACTCCTGCCCGCGCGGGGTGGTGAGCTGTGCCTTCACGCTCCAGTATTCGCGCGGATCGAAGGCCTCGATTTCCATCTCGCGCTCGACGATGAGCCGCAGGCAGACGGATTGCACACGACCCGCCGATTTCGCGCCGGGCAGCTTGCGCCACAGCACGGGCGAGAGGTTGAAGCCCACGAGGTAGTCGAGCGCGCGGCGGGCCAGATAGGCATGGACCAGCGGCGCGTCGACCTCGCGCGGGTTCTGCATCGCTTCGGTCACGGCCTTCTTGGTGATGGCGTTGAACACGACGCGGGAGACGGGCGTGTCCTTCTTGAGCACGCGGCGCTTGGTCAGCGCCTCCTGAAGGTGCCACGAGATCGCCTCGCCCTCGCGATCGGGGTCGGTGGCGAGGATCAGGTTCGGGTCGTCCTTGAGCGCGTCGGCGATGGCTTTGACGTGCTTGCGCGAATCCGTACCGACCTCCCAGCGCATCTCGAAATCGTTCTCGGTATCGACCGACCCGTCCTTGGGCGGCAGGTCGCGCACGTGGCCATAGGAGGCGAGGACGGTGTAGCCCGACCCGAGATAAGTATTGATCGTCTTGGCCTTGGCCGGAGATTCGACGACGACGACGGGCATGGGGAATCCTCGGGACAGGGGAGTGGCGCTTTGGGCGGGCAACATGTGGCGGCGCCTGCTGCAATGTCAATGCGCCCTCTGCCGCCCCGCCCGGTTCCGGGCCGGATCAGTGCGGCGCCCGCTCCATGTCGCACCGCACCAAAAGCCCGCCGGGCTGCCGCCCGACCCGGCCGTCGAGTTCGAGATCCACCAGCGCCTGCGCCACCTGCGCCGCCGGATGCCCGAGATCGCGGACAAGCTGGTCTTCGGCCACGGGTGCGGCGGACAGGGCGGCGAGGATGCGGCCCGAAAGCCCGTCGTCCGCCGCCGGGGGCGTGGCGGCCCGGGGCGGCGGCGCATCGGTCGCGGTCCCGCCGATCAGGTCGAGCACGTCGGACGCGCCACGCACCAGCGCCGCGCCGTCGCGGATCAGCATGTTGCAGCCGCCCGCGCGGGCATCGAACGGGTGGCCCGGCACCGCCATCACCTCGCGCCCCGCTTCGAGCCCGGCGCGGGCCGTGATCAGGCTGCCCGACCGCGCTGCCGCCTCGACCACGAGCACCGCGCGCGACAATCCCGCCACGATGCGGTTGCGGGCGGGGAAATGGCGGCCCTGCGGCGCGAGCCCCACGGGCTGTTCGGACAGGATCAGCCCGTCGCGGGCGATCCGCGCCGCCAGATCGGCGTTTTCGGGCGGGTAGGGGATGTCGACGCCACCCGCCGTCACCGCGATGGTGCCGCCGCCAAGCGCGGCCTCATGCGCCTGCGTGTCGATGCCGCGCGCGAGCCCCGACACGATCACCCAGCCTGCATCGGACAGGTCCGCCGATAGCCTGCGCGCCATGCGACGCCCCAGAGAGGACGCGTTGCGCGCGCCCACCATGGCGAGCATCGGGCGGCGCAGATGCGCCGTGCGCCCGCGCAGCCACAAGAGCGGCGGCGCGTCGGGCAGGGCGGCGAGATCGGCAGGATAGAGCGGGTCGCCATGCGCCAGGAGCCGCGCGCCCACGGCGCGGGCGGCGTCCATTTCCGCAAGCGCCGTCTCGGGCGGGCAGGGGGCGTAATCGGCGACCCCCGCGGCGCGGGCGATGTCGGGCAGCGCATCGAGCGCGGCCCGGGCCGAGCCATGTTCGGCCATCAGCCGCCAGTAGGTGACGATGCCGACCCGGCGCGAGCGCAACAGGCGCAGGCGGGACAGCGTGTCTTCTTCCGAGGTGGGTGGGAGTGGGGGGTGAGCGGAAGAAGTCGGGTTATGGGCCATCCGCGCCTCGCCTGTTGCCCGATCAGGTCTAGGGCGACTCGGTTAACAGCGCGTAAACCATGGCGGGTGGCGTCAGCTGCCCGATCCGCCCACCGTCAGCCCGCCGATCATCAGCGAAGGCTGGCCCACGCCGACCGGCACCCATTGCCCGGCCTTGCCGCAATTGCCGATACCGGGATCGAGCGCGAGATCGTTGCCGATGCCGCGGATCTTCTGCAGCGCGGTCGCGCCGTCGCCGATCAGCGTCGCGCCCTTGACCGGCGCGCCGATCTTGCCGTTCTTCACGCGGTAGGCCTCGGTGCAGGAGAACACGAACTTGCCGGAGGTGATGTCGACCTGCCCGCCGCCGAATCCCACGGCCCAGATCCCGTCCTTCAGATCGGCGACCATCGCCTCGGGATCGTCATTGCCCGCGAGCATGTAGGTATTGGTCATGCGCGGCATCGGCGTGTGTGCAAAGCTCTCGCGGCGGCCATTGCCGGTGGGGGTTACGCCCATCAGCCGCGCGTTCTGCCGGTCCTGCATGTAGCCCACCAGCTTGCCGTCCTCGATCAGCGTGGTGCGGTTCGACGGCGTGCCTTCGTCGTCGAAGGTAAGAGAGCCGCGCCGGTCGGGAATCGTGCCGTCATCGAGCACGGTGACGCCACGGGCCGCGACCTGGCTGCCCATCAGCCCGGAAAAGGCCGAGGATCCCTTGCGGTTGAAATCGCCTTCGAGCCCGTGCCCCACCGCCTCGTGCAGCAGGATGCCAGGCCAGCCCGGCCCCAGCACCACGTCCATGACACCTGCGGGCGCGGCTTCGGCGTCGAGGTTCACCAGCGCGATGCGCAGCGCCTCGCGCGCCACCGGCTCCCAGTGGTCGCGCGCCATCAGCCCGTCGAGCCCGAAGCGCCCGCCGCCGCCCATGTGGCCGCTTTCGCGGCGGCCGTCCTTTTCGACGATGACGCCGATCGAGATCCGCGCCATGGGCCGGATGTCGGTATAAAGCGCATCCTCGGGCCGCAGGATCGCCACCTCCTGATGCGAGGCGGCGAGGCTGGCGGTGACCTGCACCACCTTGGGATCGAGCGCGCGGGCGAAAGCGTCGATCTCGCGCAGCAGGTCGACCTTCACCCCGAAGGCCGCGCCCGCGATCGGATCGGCGTCGGTGTAAAGGTGGCGATTGGTGCGGGCGGGCGCGTCGGCGAGACTGCCGCCGCCATCGCCCACGGCGAGGCGCGCGGTGGCCACGGCGCGCCTCAGCGCCGCCTCGTCGATCGTGGTCGAATGCGCATAGCCCGAGGTTTCGCCGCGCACGGCGCGCAGGCCGAAACCTTCGGCGGCGTCGAAATTGGCGTGCTTCAGCCGCCCGTCGTCGAATCCGAGCACTTCAGAGCGGCGGCGCTCGATGAACAGCTCGCCGTCATCGGCCCCCGCCACCGCCTCGCGCAGCTGCCGCAACGCGCCCGCGCGGTCGAGATGGGTTGCAAAGGGATCGAAAGCGGGCTCAGCCTGCGATGAGGACATGCGATGTTCCTTGGATGCCGCGCCGCCGGTGGGCGTCCGTTTGCCGCAACCCGACAGCTTGTTCTGCGCGGCAGTTTATGGGAATAGAGCCGCGGACGACAGGGGATTCCGCCCGTGCGGGGGCCTCGGGGCGCCGACTTACGCCACACACGCAAGGTAGAGACATGCACCTCACAAAGCCCCTCGCCATGCTCGGGACCATCGCCGCCACCCTGACGGCGGGCGCGGTCTCGGCACAGGAGACGATCGCCGAGCTGCCGATCATCGGCACACCGGTGGACGGGGCCGTGGGCTGGCAGCCCGCCGCGACCAAGCTGGCGCGCGACATCCACTGGCTCGACGGGATGCTGCTCGTCATCATCACCGCCATCACGCTTTTCGTCACCGGCCTGCTGGCCTTCGTGATCCTGCGCTACAACAAGCGCGCGAACCCGAAGCCGGCGGTGTTCACCCACAACTCGCCGCTCGAGATCGCATGGACCGTGGTGCCGATCGTGATCCTGATCTTCATCGGCGCCTTCTCCCTGCCGGTGCTGTTCGACCAGCAGGAGATCCCCGAGGGCGACGTGCACATCAAGGTCACCGGCTACCAGTGGTACTGGGGCTACGAGTACCCCGATGAAGAGGTGGCCTTCGAAAGCTTCATGATCGGCGCCGGCATGGGCAACCTCAACGAGGAGATCCTGGCCGAGCTGAACGAGGCCGGCTACGGTGCCGACGAGTTCAAGCTGGCGACCGACACCGCCGTGGTGGTGCCCGTGGGCGCGACCGTGGTGATGGATGTCACCGGCGCTGACGTGATCCATTCCTGGACCATCCCGGCCTTCGGCGTGAAGCAGGACGCGGTGCCGGGCCGGATTGCCCAGCTGTGGTTCGAGGCCGAGCAGGAAGGCGTCTATTTCGGCCAGTGCTCGGAGCTGTGCGGCAAGGACCACGCCTACATGCCGATCACCGTCAAAGTGGTGAGCCCCGAGGCCTATGAGCAGTGGCTCGCGGGCGCCAAGGAAGAGTTCCCGGCCTGAGCCGGAAGCGCAATGACGGGGCCGGGCGCATGAGCGCCCGCCCGACGGGGCGGCCCAGCCGCCAGCCGACATGACGACCGGCCGGGACCGCCCGGCCGCGCCGGCGGGGCAGGGCCCCGCCACCGCGCCACCAGCGACGGCGGAGACAGACCGCCGGACCGGAGCCCGCATGACCGATGCCAGCATGACCAATCTGAGCCGTCCCGGCGCCCCCGAAGCGTCCTTTGGCGATTACTTCGCGCTTCTCAAGCCGCGCGTGATGTCGCTCGTGGTGTTCACCGCGCTGGTGGGCCTCGTGGTGGCGCCGGTGCCGGTGCACCCCTTTCTCGGCTTCGTCGCGATCCTGTGCATCGCGGTGGGTGGCGGGGCGTCCGGGGCGCTCAACATGTGGTGGGACGCCGATATCGACGCGATCATGCGCCGCACCAAGTCGCGTCCGATCCCGTCGGGCAAGACAAGCCCTGGCGACGCGCTGGCGCTGGGGCTCGCGCTGTCGGGCTTTTCGGTCGCGGTGCTGTTTCTGGCCGCCGGGCCGCTGGCGGCGGGGCTTTTGGCCTTCACCATTTTCTTCTACGCCGTGATCTACACGATGTGGCTCAAGCGCTCGACGCCGCAGAACATCGTCATCGGCGGCGCCGCGGGTGCCTTTCCCCCGATGATCGGCTGGGCCGCCGCGACCGGCGACATCGCGATCGAGAGCGTGCTGATGTTCGCGCTGACCTTCATGTGGACGCCGCCGCATTTCTGGGCGCTGGCGCTGTTCGTGAAGACGGATTACGGCGATGCGGGCGTGCCGATGCTGACCGAAACGCATGGCCGCCGCTCCACCCGCCGCCACATCCTCGCCTATACCGTGCTGCTGGTGCCCGTGGCGCTGGGCCTCGGCTTCACCTCGATCGGCGGGCCGGTCTATCTCGCCATCGCGGCGGTGCTGAACCTGCAATTCCTCGCGGGCGCATGGCAGCTGTTCCGGCGGAGCGAGGAACAGGCCGAGGCCGATGGCTACGCCGCCGAGAAGAAGGTCTTCAAGATCTCGCTCGGTTATCTTTTCCTGCATTTCGGCGCGCTCCTGATCGAAGCGGCGCTGCGTCCCTGGGGCGGCTCCTGGCAGATCCTGTCGGGCCTGTTCGGGGCATAAGGAGACATGTCCATGCGTGTCGAACATGAACTGCACCACCGGCGCCGCGGCCGCAATCTCGGTGTCGGCCTGCTGCTGGTGGCCTTTGTCGGGCTGATCTTCGGCCTGACCGTGGTCAAGACGCTGAGCCTTGGCAGCATCGTCGAGCTGGAGAGGTTCGACCATGTCGCGCGGCCGCAGCTGGTGCCGCAAGCCAAGGAGGCCGGGCAATGAGCGCTGAACGGGACAGAAACATCCGTCGCACCGCGCTTCAGACCGTGGGCGTGGTGCTGGTGATGGGCGGACTGGCCTGGGCGTCGGTGCCGTTCTACGACTGGTTCTGCCGCGTCACCGGGTTCGGCGGCGCCACCTCCGTGGCCGAGGCCGGGTCGGACACGGTGCTCGACCAGACCATCACCGTGCGCTTCGACGCCTCGCTCGAACGCGACATGCCGTGGGAGTTCAAGCCGGTCGAGCGCGAGATGGAAATCCGCATCGGCGAGACCGGGCTGGCCTTCTACGAGGCGCACAACCCGACCGACCGTCCGGTGGCGGGGCAGGCGGCCTACAACGTCGCCCCCTATGCGGCGGGCGGCTATTTCGAGAAGATCGAATGCTTCTGCTTCACCGAGCAGGTGCTGCAGCCCGGCGAGACGGTGATGATGCCGGTCAGCTTCTTCGTCGATCCCGAGATCGTCGAGGATCGCGAGGCCAAGTATGTGCACGAGATCACGCTGAGCTATACCTTCTACGAGATCGACCTCCCCGAGGACACGCAGACCGCCGCTCTGGCGCCGGGCAACGAGTCTTTGACACCACCCGCCGGTCAGGCGATAGAAACGAACTGAACGAAAGGCCCGAGGGACCGACGCAATGGCGCATGAGAAGAACCACGATTATCACATTCTGGCCCCGTCCATCTGGCCGTTCATTTCCTCTGTTGGCGCCTTCGCCATGCTGTTCGGCGCGGTCGTCTGGATGCATGGCTCGGGGCCCTGGCTGTTCCTGATCGGCCTCGCGGCCGTGCTTTACACCATGTATGGCTGGTGGGCCGACGTGGTGGGCGAAAGCCGGGTGGGCGATCACACCCCGGTGGTGCGGATCGGCCTGCGCTATGGCTTCATCATGTTCATCATGTCCGAGGTCATGTTCTTCGTGGCGTGGTTCTGGGCCTTCTTCAAGAACGCGCTCTATCCCATGGGGCCGCAAAGCCCGATGGTCGACGGCGTCTGGCCGCCCGAGGGCATCACCACCTTCGACCCGTGGCACCTGCCGCTGATCAACACGCTGATCCTGCTGTGCTCGGGCGCCGCCGCCACTTGGGCGCACCACGCGCTGGTGCACGAGAACAACCGCAAGGACATGCGCAACGGCCTGCTGCTGGCGATCTGTCTCGGCGTGATCTTCACCGGTTTCCAGGCCCTGGAATACTGGGAAGCGCCCTTCACCTTCGGCGGCAACGTCTATGGCGGCGTGTTCTTCATGTCGACGGGCTTTCACGGCGCGCATGTGATCATCGGCACGATCTTCCTCGCGGTCTGCCTGATCCGCCTGCAGCGCGGCGACTTCACCCCCGAGAAGCATGTCGGCTTCGAGGCGGCGGCCTGGTACTGGCACTTCGTCGACGTGGTCTGGCTGTTCCTGTTCTTCTCGATCTACGTCTGGGGCAGCTGACCGGGCGGGGCGGACGCCCCATCCACACAGCCCACCGAACACGGACGCGCGGGCCCTCTCGCGCGTCCGTCTCGTTTCCGGAGACACGATGCGCCGCACCATCCTTCCCTTGTTCATGGGCCTTCTGGGCTGCGCGATCCTGATCGGTCTCGGGGTCTGGCAGGTGCAGCGCCTGTCGTGGAAAAGCGCGATCCTCGCCGATCTCGACGCGCGCATCCTTGCCGCCCCGGTGCCGCTGTCGGGGCTGGGCACCGCCGATCCGCAGGCGCAGCGCTATTTGCCCGTGATCGCCGAAGGCCGCCTGACCGGCGACGAGATCCACGTGCTCTCCGCCGCCGACGGACCCGGCTACAGGGTGATCGGCGTGCTCGACACCGGCGGGCGCCGGGTCATGGTCGACCTGGGCTTCGTGCCGCTGGCGGCCAAGGCGCGGGGCCGCGCCGCGCTCGACGTGATGGTCACCGGCAACCTGCACTGGCCGCAGGAGGTGGATGACTGGACGCCCGCGCCGGACACCGCCGACAATATCTGGTACGCCCGCGATGTCGGCCCGATGGCCGCGGCGCTGGGCACCAAGCCGCTGCTGATCGTGGCACGGCGGGTCACGCCGGAGCTGGGCACATGGCCCATGCCGCTTGACAGCGACGCCGTGCCGAACGACCACCTCGGTTACGCGATCACCTGGTTCTCGCTGGCCGCCGTCTGGGCGGTGATGACCGGCATCTTTTTGTGGCGCGGCCGCCGCGCCGCATCCTGAATTCGAAGGACAGACCCATGCGCTACGTCTCGACCCGCGGCCAGGCTCCGAGCCTCTCCTTCGAGGAGGCCATGCTGACCGGTCTCGCCCGCGATGGCGGGCTTTACGTCCCCGAGACGGTGCCGATGTTCGACCGCGGCCAGATCGCGGCGATGGCGGGCCAGCCCTATGAGGAGGTGGCCTTCCGCGTCATGCGCCCCTTCATCGGCGATGCCTTCTCCGAAGCCGAATTCCGCGACCTTATCGCCAAGGCCTATGCCAGCTTCGCGCATCCCGCCCGCGCGCCGCTCAAGCAACTCGGCCCGAACCATCACCTGCTGGAGCTGTTCCACGGGCCGACGCTGGCCTTCAAGGATTTCGCCATGCAGCTGATCGGCCAGCTGTTCCAGGCCTCGCTCGAACGCTCGGGCGAGCGGATCACCATCGTCGGCGCGACCTCCGGCGACACCGGTTCGGCGGCGATCGAGGCGTTCCGGGGGCTCGCCAATGTCGACGTGGTGATCCTCTATCCGCATGAGCGGATCTCCGAGGTGCAGCGCCGCCAGATGACGACCCCGTCCGAGGACAACGTCCACACGCTCGCGGTGACCGGCGATTTCGACGATTGCCAGGCCGCGCTCAAGGACATGTTCAACGATTTCGCCTTTCGCGACGAGGTGCGGCTCGCGGGCGTGAACTCGATCAACTGGGGTCGGGTGCTGGCGCAGGTGGTCTATTACTTCACCGCCGCCACCAGCCTCGGCGCGCCGCATCGCGAGGTGGACTTCACCGTTCCCACCGGCAATTTCGGCGACATCTACGCGGGCGACATCGCGCGCCGCATGGGGCTCTCGATCGGTCGGCTGGTGATCGCCACCAACCGCAACGACATCCTGCACCGCACCATCGAAAGCGGCGAGCACCGCAAGTCCGGCGTCACGCCGACCATCAGCCCGTCGATGGACATCCAGGTCTCGTCGAATTTCGAGCGCGCGCTGTGGGATGCTTACGGCCGCGACGGCGCGGCGGTCGCCCAGCTGATGGACGAGCTGAAGACAAAGGGCGGTTTCGCGGTGAGCCAAGGCGCCATCGGGCGGCTGCGCGACGGCTTTGCTTCGGGCCGCGCCTCCGAGGAGGAGACCCGCGAGACGATCCGCCGCATCCATGCGCAGACCGGCGAGCTTTTGTGCCCGCATTCGGCGGTCGGCGTGCATGTCGCCGAAGCCCATATGGGCGCGAACCCGATGGTGACGCTCGCCACCGCGCATCCCGCGAAGTTCCCCGACGCGGTCGAGGCCGCCACGACGATCCGTCCGCCCCTTCCAACCCGCATGGCGGGGCTGTATGACCGGCCCGAGCGGGTGACGCGCGTGGAAAACGATCTCGCCGCCCTGCAATCCGTCATTCGGGAGAAAATCGCGCGGTGAGTGTAAGGCTTCACACCCTGTCCAACGGTTTCCGCATCGCCACCGAGCGGATGCCGGGGCTGCAATCGGCCTCGATCGGCATCTGGGTGCTGGCCGGTGGCCGCCACGAGACCGCGGACCAGAACGGCATCGCGCATTTCCTCGAACACATGGCGTTCAAGGGCACGAAGACGCGCTCCGCGCTCGCCATCGCCGAGGCGATCGAGGATGTGGGCGGCTACATCAACGCCTATACCTCGCGCGAGATGACGGCCTATTACGCCCGCGTGCTGGGGCAGGACGTGCCGCTGGCGCTCGACGTGATCTCGGACATCCTTCTGAACCCGGTCTTTTCCGAAGACGAGATCGAGGTCGAACGCGGCGTGATCCTGCAGGAGATCGGCCAGGCGCTCGACACGCCCGACGACATCATCTTCGACTGGCTCCAGGAAGAGGCCTATCCCGATCAGCCGCTGGGCCGCACCATCCTCGGCCCGGCCGAGCGGGTGTCGCAGTTCAGCCGCGCCGATCTTCAGGATTTCACCCGGTCGCATTACGGGCCCGGCCAGCTGATCCTGTCGGCGGCGGGCGATGTCGACCATGACGAGATCGTTGCCGCCGCCGAAAAGCTGTTTGGCGGTCTGGCGCCGCGCGTCACCGCGCCGATCCAGCCCGCAGCTAGGTTCATGGGCGGCGAACGCCGCGTCATCAAGCCGCTGGAGCAGGTGCATTTCGCGATGGCGCTCGAAGGGCCGGATTACCGCGACCCGGCGATCTATACCGCGCAGATCTATGCGACCGCCTTGGGCGGCGGCATGTCGTCGCGGCTGTTCCAGAAGGTCCGCGAGGATCGCGGCCTGTGCTACACCATCTTCGCGCAGGCCGGGGCCTATGAGGACACCGGCATGACCACGATCTATGCGGGCACATCGGCCGAGGAGATCGGTGATCTGGCGCGGATCACCATGGACGAGATGAAGCGCGCCGCCGAGGACATGTCAGAGGCCGAGGTGGCCCGCGCCCGCGCCCAGATGAAGGCCGGGATGCTGATGGGGCTCGAAAGCCCGTCGAACCGGGCCGAGCGGCTGGCCCGGATGCTGGCGATCTGGGGCCGGGTGCCCGGCGTCGAGGAGGCGGTCGAGAAGATCGACGCCGTCACCGTCGAGGCGGTGCGCGACTTCGCCGCCCATGCGGCGGGCGGCGCGGGCAGCGCGCTGGCGCTTTATGGCCCTGCCGAAAAGGCCCCGCATCTGTCGGAGCTGAAGGAAAGGCTCGCCGCCTGATGCTCGGCCAGCGTCGGCGGGTCCAGATCGAGACCGAGCGGCTGACGCTGCGCCCGCCCGCGCATGGCGATTTCCGGGCCTGGGCGGCGCTGCGCGAGGATTCGGCGGCCTTTCTCACCCGGTGGGAGCCGACATGGGCCGCCGATCACCTGACCCGGCGCGCCTTTACCAACCGCGTCTACTGGGCCCAGCGTTCGATCAGCCAGAACACGGCGCTGCCGCTGTTCCTCATCCGGCGCGCCGACGACATGCTGCTCGGGGCGATCACGCTCGACAACATCCGCCGCGGCCCGGCGCAAGCGGGCACCACCGGCTACTGGATCGGCGCGCCCTTCGCGCGCGAGGGCTACATGCGCGAAGCGGTGCAGGCGGTGGTGCATCACGCCTTCACGGCGATGGATCTCAGCCGGATCGAGGCGGGCTGCCTGCCCGAGAACACGCCGTCCCGGCGGCTTCTGGAAAGCTGCGGCTACAAGTATGAGGGCGTGGCCCAGAGCTATCTTCAGATCGACGGGCGCTGGCGCAATCACGTGCTCTACGCCAATCTGCGCGCCGACAGGCGCGGCCGCACCGAGACCGGCTGACCCGAGACGCCCCAAGGAGACCGCCATGCTGAATCCCGCCACGCCCGCGTTTCTCGACACCCTGCGCGACCGGCTGCCCGACGCGGTCTTCCGCACGGCGGGGCCCGAGCATCTGGAGGAGCCGCGCGGGCGCTATCGCGGCGCGGGGCTCTTGCTCGCGCCGGGCAGCACGCAGGAGGTCGCCACGATCATGCAGGCCTGCCACGCGGCGCGCATCGGCGTGGTGCCGCATGGCGGCGGCACCGGTCTGGTGGGCGGGCAGGTGATGCAGGAAGGCGCGGCGCCGGTGATCCTGTCTCTGGCGCGGATGGATGCGATCCGCGAAGTCTACGCTTCCGAGAACGTGCTCGTGGCCGAAGGGGGCGCGATCCTGTCGGACGTGCAGGCGGCGGCGCGCGAGGCGGGGCGGCTGTTCCCGTTGTCGCTCGCCTCCGAAGGCTCGGCCCGGATCGGCGGGCTGCTCGCGACCAACGCCGGCGGGCTCAACGTGCTGCGCTATGGCAATGCGCGCGCGCAATGCCTCGGGCTGGAGGTGGTGACGGCGCAGGGCGAGATCTGGCACGGGCTGACGCGGCTTTACAAGGACAACACCGGCTACGATCTGCGCGACCTGATGATCGGCGCCGAGGGCAGCCTCGGCATCATCACCGCCGCCGCGCTGAAGCTGGCGCCGGTTCCGGCGGCCTCCGGCACGGCGCTGTTTCAAGTGGCCTCGCCGCGCGCCGCGCTCGATCTGCTGGCGCTGGCGCGCGACCGGGTCGGCGACAACGTCACCGCCTTCGAGCTGATGCACCGGCAGGGGCCGGAGTTCCTGATCGAAGCCGGGCTCGACGCGCGGGTGCCGCTCGACCCTGTACCCGAATGGATGGTGCTGGTGGAGCTGGGCCTGCCCGAGGGGCTCGCCCCCGAGGACAGTCTCGCCGCGATCTTCGAGGCGGCGGTTGAGGCGGGTATCAGCCAAGACGGCGTCATCGCCTCGTCCGAGGCGCAGTCCGAGGCGCTCTGGGCGATCCGCGAGACGATCCCCGAGGCCAATCGCCGGATCGGCTCGATCTCGTCGCACGACATCTCGGTGCCGCTCTCGGCGCTGCCCGATTTCATCGATCAGGGCGGCCCGGCGCTGCGGGCGCTTGGCGACGTGCGGATCAACTGCTTTGGCCATCTCGGCGACGGCAATCTGCACTACAACGTCTTTCCGCCCAAGGGCCGGGACCGGAACGACTTCGAGAAGATCCGCCCGAAGGTGAAGGAACTGGTCCACGATCTCGCCCATGCCTTCGGCGGGTCGGTCAGCGCCGAACACGGGATCGGGCGGCTCAAGGTCGGGGATCTGGAGCGCTATGGCGATCCGGTGAAGCTCGCCATGATGCGGGCCATCAAGACGGCGCTCGACCCGAACGGCATCCTCAACCCCGGCGCCGTTCTGCGCGGTTGATGCCGGATCTGCGTATTTTCGGAATGGTGAAGGTCAAGCCGCGCGCGCCCCTTTCACCATTCCTCAAATACGCAAATTCCGACGCTGGCTTCAGTCGCCCTCATAGGCGCAGAGCGCCTCGACCCGGTGCCCGAGCCCTTCGAGCAGCTCGCGACCGCCGAGATCCTTGAGATCGATGACGAAGGCGCAGGCCACCACCTCGGCGCCCAGCCGCTCGATCAGCTTGATCCCGGCTTCGGCGGTGCCGCCCGTGGCCAGCAGGTCGTCGACCAGAAGCACCTTCTGGCCCTGATGCAGCGCGTCGTCATGCAGCTCGACCTCGGCCTCGCCATATTCGAGCTTGTAGCTCTGGCTGATGGTGCGGCCCGGCAGCTTGCCCTTCTTGCGGATCGGCACGAAGCCGGTGCCCAGCCGGTCGGCCAGCGCGCCGCCGAGGATGAAGCCGCGCGCCTCCAGTCCCGCGACCGTGTCGATCTGCAGCCCCTCGCAGGCCTCGACCAGCCCCTCGATGGCGAGCCGCAGCCCGTCGCGATCGGCGAACAGCGTCGTCACGTCCCGGAACATGATGCCTTCATGCGGAAAATCGGGGATGGTGCGGATGTAGTCGGTCACATGGGCCATGACGGCTCCTGTCTGGGGGGCGGGCGGGGCCCGCTTCGGATTTCGGCCCCCGGATGGGGGCGGCGCGTTCATAAAGCGCGCGGGCCGCGTTGCGAAGCCCGATTCGGGGAAACGGCGCGTTTGCGGGTTCCGTCGTGGCGCGGTGTGGGATATGCCCGCCCCGCAGCCCGAATGACCAGCAAGCGAAAGTGAGCCGATGAGCCGATCTCCCCTGGCCGTGGTGGCCAATGCCGTTTCCTCGGAAAACGCCCCCGCCCTGCCAAGCTCCCCCGCCGACTACAAGACCGAGATCCTGTCGGGGCTGACCGTGGCGCTGGCGCTGGTGCCCGAGGCGGTGGCCTTTGCCTTCGTCGCCGGGGTGAACCCGCTGGTGGGCCTCTACGCGGCGTTTCTCGTCGGGTTGATCACGGCGCTGATCGGCGGCCGCCCGGGGATGATCTCCGGCGCCACCGGAGCGCTCGCGGTCGTCATGGTCAGCCTCGTGGCCGAGCACGGGGTGGAGTATCTCTTTGCCACCGTGGTTCTGATGGGCATCCTTCAGGTCGCGGCGGGCATCTTCAAGCTCGGCAAGTTCATGCGCCTCGTGCCGCACCCGGTGATGCTCGGCTTCGTCAACGGGTTGGCCATCGTCATCGGCCTGTCGCAGCTCGAACAGTTCCACGATCCCGCCTCGGGCGGTTTCCTGTCGGGCTTTCCGCTGGTGCTGATGCTGGGGCTCGTGGCGCTCACCATGTTCATCATCTGGATCATGCCGCGCCTGACCCGCGCGATCCCTGCGCCGCTTGCGGCCATCGGCATCGTCGCCGCGATCGTCATCGGTCTCGGCCTGCCGGTGCCGCGCGTGGGCGATCTGGCGCAGATCTCGGGCGGGCTGCCCGAATTCTCCGTGCCGCTGGTGCCGCTGAACTTCGAGACGCTGGGCATCATCCTGCCCTATGCGCTGATCCTCGCCGCGATCGGCCTGATCGAAAGCCTGCTGACGCTCAACCTCGTGAGCGAGATCACCGGCAAGCGCGGCGGCGCGAGCCAGGAATGCGTGGCCCAGGGCATCGCCAACGTCGTCACCGGTTTCTTCGGCGGCATGGGCGGCTGCGCGATGATCGGCCAGTCGATGATCAACGTCTCCTCGGGCGGGCGCACGCGCCTTGCCGCCGCCTCGGCCGCGATCTTCCTTCTGTGCTTCATCCTCTTCGCCGCGCCGGTGATCGAGCAGATCCCGCTCGCAGCCCTTGTCGGCGTGATGTTCATGGTCGTCATCGGCACCTTCGCGTGGAACACCTTCCGCGTGATGCGCCGCGTGCCGCGGGTCGACAGCGTGGTGATCGTGCTGGTGACGGTGATCACCGTGCTGACCGACCTCGCCACCGCCGTGGTCGCGGGCGTGATCGTCTCGGCGCTGGCCTATGCGTGGCAGAACGCCACCCGGATCGGCGCGCGCACCTTCCGCACCGAGGACGGGGCCAAGGTGTACAAGGTGCAGGGGCCGCTGTTCTTCGGCTCTGCCGACGGCTTTGCCGAGCTGTTCCAGGTGGAAACCGACCCCGAGCATGTCGTCGTCGATTTCGAGCACAGCCGCGTGGCGGACCAGTCGGCGCTGGCCGCGATCGAGACGATGGCCGACCGCTATACCAAGGCGGGCAAGCGACTGGTGCTGCGGCACCTGTCGCCCGACTGCCACGCATTGCTGCGCCGCTCGGGCCAGCTCGTGGTCGAAAGCGATGACGATCCGGCCTATGGCGTCGCGGTGGATTACGACGTGCAGCCCGGCGCGCTGGGCGGCGGGCACTAAAAGGCCCGGCGCGGCGCAGGGCCCGGACGTCGGGCCTTGCGTATTTTCGGAACAAAGTTGCCAAGGGGCGGTCCGAATGGGCCGCCCTTTGGCCGTCATGAGCCGGGGCGATCCAGGCTGAACAGCTCGGTCACGCGGGCATAGTCGCGATAGCCCAGCCGCGAAAGCGGCTGAAAGGCGGTCACGTCGAAGCGGCCGTCGCGGATGCAGTCGTCGCGCATGTGCACGCCCGTCACCTCGCCGATGGCCATGAAGTTATGCGCGCCTTCCAGCGCGACGATCTTGACGAGGCGGCATTCGAGCGAGGCGGGGGGCGTTCGCCACGCGCGAGCAGGCGATGGTGTCGCATTCCGCGCGTTCGATGCCCGCGAGGGCGAATTCGTCATCCTCCTTGGGCCAGGGGCCAGAGGTCGCGTTCATCGCGTCGCGCATCGCGTATTCGACGATGTTGACGCAGAACTGCCCGGTTTCGCGGATGTTGAACATGGTGTCCTTGGACCAGGGCCGGTCGCCCTTGGCCGAGGTCGAGGCGAACATCACCTGCGGCGGCACATAGGCCACGGCATTGAAGAACGAGTAGGGCGCGAGGTTCTCGCTCCCGTCCGGGCCGCGCGTCGACACCCAGGCGATGGGGCGGGGCGTGACGATGGCGTTGAACGGGTTGTGCGGCAGACCGTGGCCGTCCTCGGGGCGGTAGAACATCGCGAATTCCTTTCCTGTCGCGCCAAGAGGTAGCGGTGCGGCGAGCCCCGGTCCAGCGGTGCGAGCAGTTTGCACCGCCCCCGTGCCATGCTAGGGCGCGCGCGCGGCGCGCATCGCCGCCGAGGGCGGGGGAGACGGATGGCGGAGATCGCGCAAGAGGGGGCCGGGGATTACCACGAGGTCGAGGCGCTGTATGACCTGTGTTTCGCGCCGGGGCGCGAGGCGCTGTCCTCCTACAGGCTGCGCGACGGCGTGGCGCCGCAGGCCGGTCTGTGCCTGATCGCGCGGGGCCGCGCCGGAGAGGTGGCGGGCGCGATCCGGACATGGCCGGTGCGTCTCGGCCGCCATGGCGCGCTTTTGCTCGGGCCCGTCGCCGTCCACCCGACCCGGCAGGGCGAGGGGCTGGGCGGATTGCTGATCTTCGAGGTGATTGCGCGTGCCCGCGCCGCCGGGCATCCGCGCATGATGCTGGTGGGCGATGCGCCCTATTACTCCCGCTTCGGTTTTGCGCGGCTCGATGGCGTGATCATGCCACCGCCGACCAACCCCGAACGGGTGCTGGGCATCGCGCTTGTCCCCGGTGCATGGGACGGGCTGCGCGGCGAAATCGCGCGCGCGGCAGATGACGGCCGCACGATGACGGATTGAAAATCGGCCCGGTCATCCCAAGTATCGGCGCATGAGCCCCCGCATGCGCGAAATCAATCCCGACCCGCCGCCACAGCCCTTCGACGACAGCGTCCGGGCCGAGATTTCGGGGCTGGCTGCACGGCAGGCGCGCGCGGGCCGGGGGCTGATGCGGATCGTCAATCTCGCGGGCGACCGGGTCGAGGATGGCATGCGGTTGTTGCCGAAGCCTGCCCGCGCCCGGATCGAAACGGCAGCCCGGGCCGCGCTGGCGCGCAGCTATGATCTCGCCGCGCGCACGCGGGGCGGCGGCACCTCCGGGACGGCGGCGCTGGAGGCCGCTCTGGGCACCGACGGCGCCGCGCGCGTCATGGCGACGCTGTCGGGGGCGCTGGGCGGGCTGGGCGGTCTGACCACCGCGCTGGCGGAACTGCCGGTCGCCACGACGATGATCTTTCGCGCCGTGCAGCGCGTGGCCGAGGCCAATGGCGAGGATCCCGCCAGTGCGGAAACCCGCACCGAATGCCTGCGCGTCTTTGGCGCGGGCGGGCCGGGGGCGGGCGATGATGGGATCGACACCGCCTTTCTGGGGGCGCGGCTGGGGCTGTCGGGCGTGGCGGTGAACCGGCTGATCGCGCGGATCGCGCCGCGCTTTGCCACCGTGCTGGGCCAGAAGCTCGCCGGGCAGGCGGTGCCGATCCTCGGCGCCGCCGCCGGGGCGGGCACGAATTATGCCTTCATCGACTATTATGTCGAAGTGGCGCACGTGCATTTCGGCCTGCGGCGGCTGGCGCGGCTGCATGGCGAGGAACAGGTGCTCGACGCGTTCCACGCAGCACTCGAACGCCACCGCATGCCGACGCGCCGGGGCTAGATCTTCGCGGTATTGACCCGCTTGGACAGGGCCTCTGGGCTTTCCAGCCGCTCGGAGTAGCGATCGGTGAGGGTGGGCCGACCGCGCGTCATCAGCGTGAACTTCACCAGCTCCTCCATCACGTCGACGATGCGGTTGTAATAGGGCGAAGGCTTCATGCGCCCGGCCTCGTCGAATTCGTCCCATGCCTTGGCGACCGAGGACTGGTTCGGGATCGTCACCATCCGCATCCAACGCCCCAGCACCCGCATCTGGTTGAGCGCGTTGAAGCTCTGCGAGCCGCCGCAGACCTGACACAGGGCGAGCGTCTTGCCCTGCGTGGGGCGCACGCTGCCCACGGAAAGCGGAATCCAGTCGATCTGCGCCTTGAGGATGCCGGTCATCGCGCCGTGCCGCTCGGGGCTCGACCAGACCATGCCCTCGGACCATTCAGCCAGACCGCGCAGCTCGGCCACCTTAGGGTGATCGGCGGGCGCGCCATCTGGAAGGGGAAGGCCGGCGGGGTCGAAGATCCGCACCTCGGCACCCAGATGTTCGAGCAGCCGCGCCGCCTCCTCGGCCACGAAGCGCGAAAAGGAGCGTTCCCGCAGGCTGCCATACAGGATGAGGATGCGCGGCGCATGACCCGGATCGCCGGGTGCGGCGTAAAGCGCGGGATCGATCGGCGCCAAGAGGGCGGTGTCGAGTTGTGGCAGATCGGGCATGAGGAACTCCGGCGTTTCATTTCCAATATTCTGGATATATGGAAATGAGCTGCTGGATCAAGCCCTACATCAGCCAGCCCTGCGAGGTCAGCCAGCGGGTCACGGCGGGCCGGACCGAGGCGTTTTCGCTGCCGCGCGCCTCGTCGATCACTTCGCGCAGCGCCTTGAGGTTGCAGTGCCGGATCAGGTGCTTGACCGGGCCGACCGAGGCGGGGCGCATTGACAGCATCGGAAATCCAAGCGCCGCGAGACACAGCGCCTCCATCGGCCGCCCGGCATCCTCGCCGCAAAACGAGATCGGCGTGCCGGCCGCCTTGGCGCGGCCGAGGATGTGGTCGAGAAAGCCGAGAAAGCTCACATCGAGCGTGTCGTAGCGGCGGCGCACCCGTTCGTTTTCTCGGTCGGCGGCAAAGAAGAACTGCTTGAGATCATTGCCGCCCACCGACAGGAAATCGACATCGCGAAAGAAGCTTTCGGGCGCATAGGCGAGGCTGGGTGTCTCCAGCATCGCGCCGACTTCGACGCTTTCGGGCAGCGGGTGGCCGAGGATGCGCTCGCGCTCCATCGCCTTTTCGAACTCCTCGCGCGCGGCGTAGAACTCCGCCGGCAGCGCGATGAAGGGAAACATCACCGCGAGCGGGCGGCCATTGGCCGCGCGGATCAACGCCTGAAGCTGCATCCTGAGCACGCCCGGCTTGTCGAGCCCGACCCGGATCGCGCGCCAGCCCATCGCCGGGTTCGGCTCGTCATTGGGCTTCATGTAGCTCAGCACCTTGTCCGAGCCGATGTCGAGCGTGCGAAAGGCGACGCGCTTGCCGTTGGCCGAATCCATGACCCGCGCATAGAGCGCCGACAGCTCGGCCCGCTTAGGCATCTTGTTGCGGATCAGGAATTGCAGCTCGGTGCGAAACAGCCCCACGCCCTCGGCGCCCGATCCCTTGAGCGAGGGCAGGTCGGCCATCAGGCCCGCGTTCATGTGCAGCGACACGGTGGTGCCGCACAGCGCCGTGGCCTTCAGGTCGCGGATCGAGGCATAGCGTTCGAGCGCCCGTGCCTGCATCGCGATCTTGTCGCGAAAGGCGGTCTTGATGGTTTCCTCGGGGCGCAGATGCGCGACACCCTGATCGCCGTCGACGAGGATCACGTCGCCGTTCAGCGCCTCTTGCGTGACGTTCTTGGCATGGATCACCAGCGGGATCGCCCAGGCCCGCGCCACGATCGCGGCGTGGGAGCCGACCGAGCCATCCTCCAGCACGATGCCCTTGAGCTTCTTGCCGTATTCCAGAAGCTCGCCGGGGCCGATATTGCGCGCCACCAGCACCGGGTCGTCGGGCATCTCGGCGCCGGTGTCGCGGCCCTGTCCGGTGAGAATGCGCAAGAGCCGGTTCGACAGATCGTCGAGATCCGACAGCCGTTCGCGCATGTAGTGATCGCCCGACCGGTTCATCCGCGAGCGTGCGAGCGACTGTTCCTTTTCGACCGCGGCCTCGGCCGAAAGGCCGCTTTCGATGTCCTCCTCCATGCGCCGCATCCAGCTGCGCGAATTGGCGAACATGCGATAGGTTTCCAGGATCTGCACCTGGTCGGGATTGGTCTTGGTGGCGCCCGACAGCATTTCGTCCACCGTCACCCGCAGCTCGTCCACCGCGTCGCGCAGCCGCGCCAGCTCGGCGGCCGGGTCCTCGGCGATCGGGTTCGTGACGACGACGCGCGGCTCGTGCAGCCAGACGCGCCCCTCGGCCGCGCCCTCCTGCCCGGAGGTGCCGCGAAACAGCACCGCCTGCTGGTGGCGCGCCGAGAGCGCGGCGCCGGTGTCGACGAAGGCGCCAAGCTCGGTCATCTCGGCCAGTACCATGGCGACCACCTCCAGCGCGTAGATCTCGTCGGGGGTGAATTCACGGGCGTTCTTGGATTGGACGACAAGCACGCCCAAGGGTTCGCCCAGTCGCTGGATCGGCACGCCGCAAAAGCTCGAATACCGCTCCTCGCCGGTTTCGGGCATGTAGCGAAAGCCGTGTTCAGAGGGCGCGTCGGCGGTGTTGACCACCTGCCGCGTGCGGGCGGTGCGGCCCACCAGGCCTTCGCCCAGCCGCATCCGCGTCTGGTGCACGGATTCGGCCATCAGCCCTTCGGTGGCGCACAGCTCCAGCGTTTCGGCGTCGCGAAACAGGTAGATCGAGCAGACCTCCGTCTTCATCGACGAGGCGATCAGCCCGACGATGCGATCGAGCCGCGCCTGGCCCGCCCCGCCTTCGGCCATCACGGCCGAAAGCCGACCAAGGAGCTTGCGGCTTTCGGTTTCTACCAGTCGATCGACCATCGCCGCCCTCTCACCGCCATGCCCGGGGGGAGTGGTCCCGGTCAGGCGGCCTTGTCCAGCCCGAAGGCATCATGCAGGGCCTGCACCGCGAGTTCCATGTATTTCCGGTCGATCAGAACGGAAATCTTGATCTCGGAGGTGGTGATGACCTTGATGTTGATCCCCTCGGCGGCGAGCGCCTTGAACATGTCGGCGGCGACGCCGGTATGGCTGCGCATGCCGATGCCGACGACCGACACCTTGGCGACGCCGGTGTCGGTGACGAGATCGTTGAAGCGGATGTCGCCGCGCTCGCGCGCCGCCTCGACCGCCTTTTCGGCGCGCATCACCTGGTCGTTGGGGCAGGAGAAGGTCATGTCGGTGCGACCTTCTTCGGAGATGTTCTGGACGATCATGTCCACGTTCACGCCCGCATCGGCGAGCGCGCCGAAGATCGCCGAGGCGATGCCGGGCCGGTCGGCCACGGAGATGAGCGTCATCTTGGCCTCGTCGCGCGAATAGGCGACACCGGCGACCACGTTGCTTTCCATGATTTCCTCCTCGTCGCAGACGAGCGTTCCGGCCTCGTCGGACTGTTCCTCGAAGCTCGACAGCACGCGCAGCTTCACCTTGTAGCGCATCGCCAGCTCGACCGAGCGGGTCTGCAGCACCTTGGCCCCGAGCGAGGCCAGCTCCAGCATTTCCTCAAAGGCGATCCGGTCGAGCTTGCGCGCCTTTTCGCAGATCCGCGGGTCGGTGGTGTAGATCCCGTCCACGTCGGTGTAGATGTCACAGCGCTCGGCCTCGAAGGCGGCGGCGAAGGCCACGGCGGTCGTGTCCGACCCGCCGCGCCCCAGCGTGGTGATCCGGCCTTCAGGGCTCACGCCCTGAAATCCCGCGATCACCGCGACCTTCATGCCTTCGGCGAACTTGGCGCGGATATTGGCGGGCGGGATGTCCTCGATCCGCGCGGCGCCATGGGCGCTCGTTGTCTGCACCGGCACCTGCCAGCCCTGCCAGCTGCGCGCCGGAACATCCATTTCCTGCAACCGCAGCGCCATCAGCCCGGCGGTCACGTTCTCGCCCGAGGAGGTGACGGCGTCGTATTCGCGTGCGTCGTACATCGGCGAGGTCTCGTTCACCCAGCCGACCAGCTCGTTGGTCTTGCCCGCCATCGCCGAGACGATCACGATCACCTCGTGCCCCTTGGCCACCTCGACGGCCACGCGTTTCGCGGCCCGGTGGATCCGGTCGAGCGTGGCGACGGAGGTGCCGCCGAATTTCATCACCAGGACCGACATGTCTCTCCCCGCGCAGATTCCGGCGCCTGCATAGCGGCGGGGCAACGCGAGGGCAATGCGCGATGGCGGGCTAGTTGGTCCGGCGCTTCGGCGCGAAGGGCAGGGGCGCCACGGAGATGCCGTCCTCGATCAACCGACGCGCCTCCTCGGGGCGGGCCTCGCCGTGGATCGCGCGTTCGGGGCTCTTGCCCTCGTGCATGTCACGGGCCTCGCGCGCGAAGGCATCGCCGACATAGTCGGAGCTCGCCTCCACCTTGCGGCGCAGCTCGGCCATCGCCTTTTCGAGCGGGTTGCCCGGCTCGGAAAGCCCGCGCCTCGCGGATCGGCCGCTTTCGCTCACCGAAGGGGCCATCAGCGCCTTGCTCACGCGGCTATCGCCGCAGACCGCGCAGGAAAGCTGCCCCGCGCGCTCCAGCGCGTCATAAGCGTTGGCGGAGGCGAACCAGCTGTCGAAGGCGTGGCCGTTCTTGCAGGTGAGGTCGTAACGGATCATCGGCGCATGTCCCGGTGGCGGATAGGCTTCAGATAGGCGTTCGGGCGTGGCTGTGCAAAGCACGGCGCTTCACGAGCGCGCGGAAGGCGGGCAAAGCTGCCTCAGCCGGGCGCTGCCATGCCGGAAACCAAACCGAGCACCATCTGCCGCAGCTCCGGCGCGTCGAGCTTGGCCGCGGCGCGGGCGGGGGTGAACCATTTGCGCCGCCGCTCCGCGCGTTCGGGCCAGTCGTCGAGCGTCCGCGTGACCTGCAGCGGAAAGACCATCGCGAAATGCGGAATGCCGGATTTCGTGTAGGTCCAGATGCCAAGGCAGCGATCCTCGGGCTGGCCCAGCAGGCCGGCCTCCTCGCGCGCCTCGATGGCGGCGGCCTCGGCGGGCGTGGTGCGATCCATCGGCCAGCCCTTGGGCAAGATCCAGCGGCCCCGTCCGCGGCTGGTGACAAGGCAGATCTCGATTCCGTCCGCGGCATCGCGCCACGGCAGCGCCGCGAACTGCGTGCGCCCGAGGCGCTGGTGCTGCTTGGCGATGCGGAGCGGAAGCTGGATCATGAGGTCTCCGAAAAAGGGCACGCGACGTCGCGGCAGGTTTCACGAGCGGGCCGGGGCTTGCAAGATCGTCGCGCGTGCTATCTGCGCCATGGTGCAAAGGGGCCGCGCCCACCCGGAGGCGCGCGCGGCACGACGGGAGAGGCATGGCCGCATCGGCGCGTTTCATCGGATCGGAGATCTATCGCGGGTCGAGCTATGGCGATTGGCACCCGCTGCGGGTGCCGCGGGTCTCGACCGTCATGGATCTAGGCCGGGCGCTGGGCTGGCTGCCGCCGGAGATCTACATCCGCAGTCCTCGCGCGCGCCCGGCGGCTCTGCACGCCTTTCACACGCCGGACTACGTCTCGGCCCTGCTGGCGGCGGAGGAGACGCAGGCGGTCGATGCGCGGACCCGCGCGCGGCATCATCTCGGCAGCCCGGCGAACCCGGTCTTTCCCGAAATGTACCGCCGCCCGGCCACGGGGGTCGGTGGTGCGCTGCTGGCGGGGGAGCTGCTGCGCGCGGGCGGGCGGCTGCACCTGCCGGGGGGCGGCACGCATCACGGCCTGCCGGACCGGGCGAACGGGTTTTGCTATCTCAACGACCCGGTCTTCGCGATCCTGTCGCTCAAGGCGCATGGCGCGCGGCGTGTCGCCTATGTCGATATCGACGCGCATCATTGCGACGGCGTCGAGGCGGGCTTTGCCAAGGACCCCGACACGCTGCTCGTTTCCACCCATGAAGAGAACCGCTGGCCGCGCACCGGCGCGGTGACGGATGAAGGCGCGGGGCAGGTGTTCAACCTGCCGATCCCCTCGGGCGCGGCGGACGACGCGATGGCGCTGGCGCGCGACCGGGTGATCGTTCCCGCCGTCGCGGCCTTTCGGCCCGATGCGATCGTGCTGCAATGCGGGGCCGACGCGCTGCTCGAAGACCCGCAGTCGCGGCTGGCGATGTCGGGGCATGCGCATCTGGCTGTATTGCGAGCGCTGCTGCCGCTGGCGCCGCGCTTCCTGCTGATGGGCGGCGGCGGCTACAACCCGTGGAGCGTCGGGCGGCTCTGGACCGCCGCATGGGCCGTGCTGTCGGAGCGCGAGATCCCCGAACGGTTGCCCGCCGCCGCGCAGGCGGTGTTGCGGGCGCTGGTCTGGCGGGGGCAAAAACGGGTCGCGACACCGCCCGAGGCATGGCTCACGACGCTGATCGATCTTCCGCGCCCCGGCGAGATCCCGCAGCCGCTGCGCGACCGGGTCGCGGCGCTGGAGTCACGGCTGCTCGCCTGGGTATAGGGGCGGTCTTGCGGGGCAGGGCCGGGGGATGCGACAGGGGCGCGTGAAACGAGGTGACCGATGCACGTGAAACCCCTTCTCGCGGCGCTGGCGCTGGCGCTGCCCGGCGCGGCGCGGGCCGACATCCTGACCTTTGCGGCGGCCAGCTTGGGCGGCCCGCTCGACCGCGTCGTCGCCGCATGGGAAGCGCAGGGCGGCGAGGCGGTGACGGTCTCCTATGCCGGAAGCTCGGCGCTGGCGCGGCAGATCGCGGCGGGGGCTCCGGCGGAGCTGTTCATCTCGGCGAACCCGGACTGGATGGACGCCGTGGCCGAGGAGGGGTTGCTCGTGGACGAGAGCCGCCGCGACCTGTTGGGCAACACGCTGGTGCTCATCGCCGCCGATGCGCAGGCCGCGCCGGTCGAGATCGGCCCTGATCTCGACTTGGGGGCGATGCTGGGCTCGGGGCGCCTCGCGATGGCGCTGGTCGATGCGGTGCCCGCGGGCCAGTATGGCCGCGCGGCGCTGCGGCATCTGGGGCTGTGGGACGCTGTCGCACCGCATGTCGCGCAGGCCGAGAACGTGCGCGCGGCGCTGGCGCTCGTGGCCAGCGGGGCCGCGCCCCTTGGCATAGGCTATGCGACCGACGCCGCCGAGGAGCCGCGCGTCGGTGTCATCGGGACGTTTCCGAAAAACAGCCACGCGCCGATCCGCTACCCGGCGGCGCTGATCGACGGGGCGAGCGAGGGCGCGGTGGATTTCCTCGACTTCCTGTCGGGCCCCGAGGCGACGGCGATCTTCGCCGAGGCCGGGTTCGAGGTGTCGCGATGATCGACTGGCTCGGTCCCGAGGAATGGCAGGCGGTGCGGCTGTCGCTCAAGGTGTCGGCGACAGCCGTCGCCGCGAGCCTGCCGCTGGGCCTTCTGTGCGCGCTGGCGCTGGCCAAGGGGCGGTTTCCGGGGCGGCAGTTGCTCAACGGGCTGGTGCACCTGCCGCTGATCCTGCCGCCGGTGGTCACGGGCTACCTGCTGCTCGTCGCGTTCTCGCGGCAGGGTCCGCTCGGCTCGGTTCTCGAACCACTGGGCATCTCGTTTGCCTTTCGCTGGACCGGGGCGGCACTGGCGGCGGCGATCATGGCGTTTCCGCTGATGGTGCGCCCCATGCGGCTTGCGTTCGAGGCGGTGCCGCCCGCCTTGGAACAGGCGGCGGCGACGCTGGGGGCGTCGCGGTTGCGGGTGTTCGCCACGGTGACGTTGCCGCTGGCGCTGCCGGGGGTGGTCGCGGGTGCGATCCTCGCCTTCGCCAAGGCGATGGGAGAGTTTGGCGCGACGATCACCTTCGTGTCGAACATCCCCGGTGAAACCCGCACCGTGCCGACCGCGATCTATGCCTTCCTGCAGATGCCGGGCGGCGAGGGCGCGGCGCTGCGGCTGGTGGCGGTCTCGGTGGTGCTGGCCATGGGGGCGCTTCTGGTTTCGGAATGGCTGTCGCGCCGCATCGCAAGACGGGTCGCGGCATGATCGCGGTCGCGGCGAAAAAGCGGCTCGGCGCCTTCGATCTCGACGCGGCGTTCGAGGCGCCGCCGGGCGTCACCGCGCTGTTCGGCAAATCGGGTTCGGGCAAGACCAGCCTGATCAACGCCGTAGCCGGGCTGATGCGTCCCGATGCGGGGCGGATCGAGATCGACGGCGCGGTGCTGTTCGATAGTTCAGCGCGGATCGACGTACCCGTGCATCGCCGCCGCGTCGGCTATGTGTTTCAGGATGCGCGGCTGTTTCCGCATATGAACGTCGCGAAGAACCTTGCCTATGGCGGCCGGCACGACCGCGACCGGGTGATCGATCTGCTGGGGCTCGACGGCCTGCTCGACCGGCGCCCCGCCGCGCTGTCGGGCGGTGAGCGGCAGCGCGTGGCGATCGGGCGGGCGCTGATGTCGGACCCGCGCATCCTGTTGATGGACGAGCCGCTTTCGGCGCTCGACGCCGAGCGCAAATCCGAGATCCTGCCCTGGCTGGAGCGGCTGCGCGACGAGGCCGGTCTGCCGATCCTCTATGTCAGCCATGCCGCCTCGGAGGTCGCGCGTCTGGCCACCACGGTCGTCGTGATGGAGGCGGGCGGCGTGAAGCGCGCGGGCGCGGTGGCCGAGGTGCTGTCGGACCCGGCGGCGGTGGGCATGATCGGCGCGCAGGAGGCGGGCGCGGTGGTGCGGGCGCGGATCGCCGGGCTCGACCGGATCGACGGGCTGACCGAGCTTGCGCTCGCGGGCGGACGGATCGTTCTGCCGGGGCGGCTGGGCGGAATCGGCACGCATCTGCGGCTGCGGATCTCGGCGCAGGACGTGATCCTGAGCCGCGACAAGCCGCAGGGGCTGAGCGCGCTCAACATCCTGTCGGCCAAGGTGACGGCGATCGACGAGGGCCCCGAAGGGGTCGCGGTGGGGCTGCTTTGCGGCGCCGACCGGCTTCTTGCCCGTGTCACCCGTCGCTCGGCGCGGGCATTGCGGCTGGAGCCGGGCCAGCAGGTCTGGGCCATCGTCAAGGCCAGCGCCGTGGCCCCCGACGACGTGAGCGGCGCGACTTGAGCGCAGGCCGCATAGCGCGCCTTTCGTCATTCCTCAAATACGCAAGAACCGCCGCCGGCGATCAGCGCAGCTGGCTGTCCTTGGAGCCGCGCCGGTTGAACCCGCCGCGGGCCTGTGGCCGGGCATCGCGCCCCTGCTGGCAGTCGACGCAGAGCTTGACCCCCGGGATCGCCGCGCGGCGCCTTTCGGGGATCTCCTCGTCGCATTCGGCGCAATGGGTGCGGCTTTCGCCGGTGGGTCCGCGCCGCGCCTGCATGCGTTTCAGTTCGTCATTGATCGAGGCTTCGATCTGTTCTTCCACCGCGCCGTCGCGGGCCCATCCACCGGCCATGTGATGTCCTCTCTGGTCCAGTCCCCCCTTCGACATAGGCAGGTGCTGCCATGATCCAACCCCCGGAACGCGAAACGCCCCGCCGGTGCGGCGGGGCGTTCCAAGCCGTGCGGCGGGTCGGATCAGACCGGCATGGCTTCCTTGGAGGGGCCGGGATCGCCGAGGTGATCATGGTCCGACAGGTCCATGATGTCCTCGTTGTCATTGGCCCAGTTGGCGCGGTCCTTTTCGGAGGCCTTGGGCGAGAACAGGCCGGTGATGGCATAGAACACGCCGATGACCGGTGCCGTCCAGCAGGCGAAGGCCAGCGGGATGTAGAGCAGGTTCTCCATGTTGCCGTCCATGATGCCGAGCCCCAGCGCGGTGATCACGAAGGCGCCGCCGGCGTTCCACGGGATCAGCGGGCTCATCAGCGTGCCGCCTTCCTCGACGGCGCGGCTGAGGTTGAGCGTGGAGTAGCCCATGCCGCGATAGAGCGGTGCGTACATCCGGCCCGGCAGCGCGATCGAGATGTAAGGATCGCCCGCCACCACGTTGGTCGCAAAGGCCGTGAAGATGGCCGAGGACTGCACCGCGGTGAAGCTCTTCACCTTGTTGACGATCGACAGGATGATCGATTCGAGGCAGCCGGTGCGCTCCAGCGCGCCGCCAAAGCCCAGCGCGATCAGCATGAGCGAGATCGTCCACATCATCGACTGGATGCCGCCCTTGTTCAGCAGGGCGTCGATATCGGCGATGCCGGTATCGATCGAGTACCCCGACTGCGCGAAGGTGAACACGTCATGCAGGCCCACGCCCTGCTGGAAAATCGCGATCACGCCACCGAGCAGCACGCCCGCGAAAAGCGACGGAAGCGGCGGCTGGCGGAACAGCGCGAGGCCGATGACCAGCAGCGCAGGCGTCAGCGGGATCAGCCCGAGGGCAAAGTCCTGTTCGAGCCGCGCGGTGATCTGTGTGATCGCCTCGAGCGAGGTGTCGGCCGGTTCGATCAGCCCGTAACCCGCGACGATATAGACGCCGAGCGCGATCAGCATGGCCGGCACGGTGGTCGGCAGCATGTTCTGGATGTGATCGAAGATGTTCACGCCGGTCACGGCGGGCGCGAGGTTGGTGGTGTCGGACAGCGGCGAGATCTTGTCGCCGAAGAAGGCGCCCGAGACAATCGCGCCAGCGGTCCAGTACATCGGGATGCCGAAGCCCGCGCCGATGCCCATCAGCGCGACGCCGATGGTGCCGACGGTGCCCCAGGACGTGCCCAGCGACAGCGAGACGACCGCACAGAGGATCATCGCCGCGGCAAGGAAGATCGAGGGGTTCAGAAGCGTCAGGCCGTAATAGATCAGTGTCGGCACGGTGCCCGAGGCGATCCAGACGCCGATGATCATGCCGACCACGATCAGCACCGACAGCGACGGCAGGGAGACGTGGATGACGTGGAACACGCCTTCGCGGATATCGGTCCATTTCTGGCCGCGCATCACGCCCAGAAGACCGGTGATGGCAAGGCCGATCACCAGCGGGATATGCGGCGTGAAGTCGCCGAAATAGAACAGCTGCAAGGCCAGAAGGCCCAGCGTCAGCACGACCGGCAGCAGGGCCAGTCCGAGGGAAGGCAGGTTTCTATCGGTCACGTGGGAGCGTTCTCCTGGCTGTTTCAAAGAGAGCCTTATGGGGGAACTAGCGGAGAATTGCTACCGGGGTAGGGGAATTTCGTCTGAAAATATGCGCATTCGAAGGCCAAATGATCGGCAAACTTGCATTATTTCAGCCAGATCGGTTTGTCGTGCGAAAGGGCGCAGGTGTTTGTGCAGGAGGGCGCCCTAGACGCGGCGGGTGCGGGCCCACATCTGTTGTCGTCGACCGGACAACTGATTGACGAGGACGACCGCGATGAAGGATCTCAACGACTACACCCCGCCCAAGGTCTGGCGCTGGAACGCCGAGAACGGCGGTCAGTTCTCCAAGACCAACCGCCCCACCGCCGGGGCCACGCATGAGGCGGCGCTGCCCGAGGGCAAGCATCCGTTCCAGCTCTATTCCATGGCCACGCCCAATGGCGTGAAGGTCACGGTGCTGTTCGAGGAGCTTCTGGAGGCGGGGCACACGGGCGCCGAATACGATGCCTGGCTCATCAAGATCGGGGATGGCGACCAGTTCGGCTCGGGCTTCGTGGAGTTGAACCCGAATTCCAAGATCCCGGCGCTTCTGGACCGCTCCGGCGAAAAACCGCAGCGCGTGTTCGAATCCGGCGCGATCCTTCTGCATCTCGCGGAGACGTTCGGCGCCTTCCTGCCCAAGGATCCGGGTCAGCGTACCGAGGCATTGAACTGGCTGTTCTGGCAGATGGGCAGCGCGCCCTATCTGGGCGGCGGCTTTGGCCATTTCTATGCCTATGCGCCCGAGAAGTTCGAATACCCGATCGACCGGTTCAGCATGGAGGCCAAGCGCCAGCTCGACGTGCTCGACCGTCACCTGGCCGAGAACGACTATATGGCCGGTGAGTATTCGATCGCCGATATCGCGATCTGGTCGTGGTACGGCCAGCTGGTTCTGGGGCGTCTTTACGACGCGGCCGAATTCCTCGACGTGGAAAGCTACAGCCACGTGATGCGCTGGGCCAAGGCGATCGACGCCCGCCCCGCGGTGCAGCGCGGCCGCATGGTCAACCGCCCCTTCGGCGACCCGGCCATGCAGCTGCACGAGCGGCACTCGGCCGAGGATTTCGAAACCAAGACACAAGACAAGATCGGCGGCTGATCGCGGATCCTTGCAAGACGGGAGGCCGGTATCGAAAGATGCCGGCCTTTTTCTATTCAAGAGCAGCGATTTGAGTGGCTGGCTTCATGCGGCTCACGCGCGTCTGCCCCCGCCTTCCTGCGCGCCTTTTCCTATCGGTGTCCTGTCGCGAAACCCGGCAATGCGCGACGCGCGGGCCAAGAGCTGCGGGAGGAAGGGTCAACTGGCCCAGGAGGACGCGGTGCTTTCGGGGTCGAGCAGATCGGTCTCGGCCAGCTCGTATTCCTCGATCTCGGGAAAATCGGGCGCCTCGAAGGGCACGAGGCTGCGTCCCTCGCCTCTGAGCGCGTCGATTGCCGCGATCAGGGAGCCGCGCTTGTCGATCTCCGTCTCGACCGTCTCGTTCGATCGGCCCAGATGTTCGGCCAGCAGGTCGTTGCGCAGGCCCATGATCCTGTCGCGCAGCTCGGGCGCTGTCCCGTCATGTGCTTCGATCGAGACGTCGCATTCGGTGTCGAAGCCCATCGAGCGGTTGTTCATATTGGACGACCCCACCCGCAACAGCCGGTCATCCATGATGACCACCTTGGCATGGACATAGATATGGGTGCCGCCTTCCGAGACCGGCGTATAGAGCCGGAATCGGTCCTGCGCATCGGCGCCGCGCACCATGCGCAAGAGCCGGGCGCGGGCGGTGCCCATGGCCTTTTCCTCGAGCCAGCCCTGCGCGGTGTGCGGATTGACCACCACGATCTCGGGGCCGTCCGGTTCACGCAGCCGCGCCGCCATCGCCTCGGCGATGCGGCGCGAGGCGAAATACTGGCTTTCGATATAGAGCGTTCTTTCGGCCCGGCCGATGGCCTCGAGATAGAGCGCCTCGATCTCGCGCACCTCCTCGCGGTCCTTGTATGTGGGCAGGGTGCGCGAGATGGCGGCGGGATGGCCCGAGGCGATGGGATGCAGCCCCGAGGGCCAGATCGGCGCCTGTTCGCCCGGCGCCTCCAGCCTTTCGCCGGTCGCGTCGAACCAGCGCTGCCGCGCCAGATCGCCGAGCGCGCGCGCCGCCTCGCCGCTCACGGCGGTGGTGATGTCATGCCACGGCCCGTAATGGCGTCCCGAGGTGGGCCGCTTGCGGCGCGGATCCTCGTCGGGATGGTCGCGGGTGTCCCAGCGCGTGGCGGTGATGTCGATGCCGCCGCAAAAGGCGAGAACGTCGTCGATCACCACGATCTTCTGGTGGTGCGCGGCGCCCGAAGGGTGGGCGTGGTCGAGCTTCATGTGGATGCGCTCATTGGTGAGCCAGTCGGCCAGCACGAGCGGCGTCGAGCCGCGCGACAGGGTTTCGAGAATGCCGAGATCCCATTTGAGCATGTGCACCTGCAGGTCGGGATTCTGATCGACCACCCATTCGAGATAGGCGCCCAGCGTGTTGGGCACGCCGTCCTCGCCGGCATCGGGCTCCAGCTCGATCCGCGTGTCGAAATCCCAGCCGATGAACAGCACGCTGCGCTTGGCGTGGCGCACCACCTCGCGGATCGTGGCGAAGTAATCGGCGGCGTCGATGATCACCGCCAGACGGTCGGCCCGCGCGATCTGCCAGCAGGTCTCGCCGGGCCTCAGGATCGGTCGTTTCGCATCGGGGGCGTTCATCGGAAAGCTCCTGCCTTTTCGGTCAGAACGGAAACGGGCGGGACGGTGCCGCGTTCCGCATCGATTTCCGCCGCCCGGCGTGCCTCGGCTCAGCGCGCCAACGCGCCGCGCATCGCGGTGTCGGGAAAACAGGTGGCCGGTCGGCCACTGGCCTGCTGCCAGCGGCCGATCGAGCGGCGCGTCTTGTAGCCGGCCAGACCGTCGGCGCCACCGACATCGTGCCCCATCGCCTCCAGCGCGCGCTGCATGGCCGCCACGTCCGAGCGCATCAGCCCGCCGACGCGGCCCCAGCCGGCTTCGAAATCGCCCATGCCATAGGCGATCCGGTCACCGACATGACCGACGAACAGCGCGTAGAGATCGCTCATGTTGTAGCTTTTCAGCGCATAGAAGTTCGGCGTCACAATGAAGGCGGGCCCGTGCCGCCCGGCGGGCATCAGCAGGTATCCCTCGCGCGCCGCCTCGTGATCGGGAAAGGGTTTGCCGGAAACGCGGCTGATCCCCATCGCGGCCCAGTCCCGGATCAAGCGGCCCTGATCGGGGCCTTCGAGCGCGCAGGAGACGTCCGCGGGCACCCGGACCTCGAACCCCCAGTCGCGCCCGGCGACCCAGCCATGCCGGGCGAGGTAGTTGCCGATCGAGGCCAGCGTGTCGGCCTCCGAGCGCCAGATATCGGCGCGCCCGTCGCCATCGCCGTCTGCGGCGTATTTCAGAAAGCTCGACGGCATGAATTGCGGCTGACCCAGCGCCCCCGCCCAGCTCGATTTCATGGCTCGGCTCGGGGCGTGACCGGCCTGCGCGATGCGCAGCGCGGCGACGAGCTCGTCGGTGAAATAGGCCTCGCGGCGTCCCATGAATCCCTTGGTGGCAAGCACGCGGAAGGCGTCATGCGGGATCGCGGCGCGGCCATATCCGCTTTCCCGGCCCCAGATCGCGAGGAGGATGCGCGACGGCACCCCGGTGGCCCGTTCGACCGCGCGCAGCGTTTCCGCATGGCGCGCGGCCATCTGCCGCCCGACCGATGTGGCGCCATCGACTGCACCGCGCCTGAAATAGCGGTCCGGGCTGCCAAACTCGGCCTGCCGCTGCGCCTGGCGCGGCTGCGCTGGCGCGCCGGGCGGCACGAGATCCGGCAGCGCCCAGTCGAGCGTGACGCCCGACAGCGCCGTCTCGAAGGTGCCGCGCGCCACCCCTGCGCCGCGCGCACGGGGCCACACGGTCTGTTCGAGCCAGCCCCGGAACTGCTTTTCGGTCGCCGCGCGGTCCTGCGCGGCAAGCGGGGCGGGCACCAGGGCGATAAGCAGGATCAGGAAGCGCAGCATGGCGGGGGTCTCCGTTGCCGAAAGGGTGGGGTGGGGCGCTTTGGAGGCAAGGGTGGGGTGGGGCGCTTTGGAGGCGCAGCCTAGGCGGCGCTGCTCCGGCTGTCACGAAGCTGCGGAGGTCGCGGCCATGCGCGGGCGCCTTCCTGCCGGTCACGCCGGCATTTTTCCTTGCCGGCGGCGCAACGGGGCGCAGTTTGTCCCGGCGACTGGAGAGGTTTGGAGCGGATGCAGGACGAGGCGTTCTTTGGGTTGAACCGCTATCACATCGCGTTGGCGGTGGTCGGCATCGTCGTCATCCTCGCGCGCTGGCTGCCGCGGCTGATCTCGAAGCGCGAGCCGGCATCGGCGCCGCTGATGATCCTGTTCGGGGCCGGCGTCGCGGTCTGGCTGCCCGATCTCGCGACGTTGCCCGATCCGCGCGAGACGCCGCTGCCATGGGAGCTGGTGAGCGAACTGACGGTGATCGTGGCGCTGTTCGGCTCGGGGATGCGGCTCGACGAGCTGCGCCCCTGGTCGCGCTGGGGGCCGACCTTCCGGATGCTGGGCATCGCCATGCCGCTGACCATCCTGGCGGTGGCGATTCTCGGTGTCGGGATCGAGGGAATGACCGTGGCCGGGGCGATCCTGCTGGGCGCGGTGCTGGCGCCGACCGATCCGGTGCTGGCCGCCGACGTGCAGGTCGGGCCGCCGCAGGAGGGAGCCGAGCACCCGGTGCGCTTCACCCTCACCACCGAGGCCGCGCTCAATGACGGGCTGGCCTTTCCCTTCGTCTATCTCGGGCTGATCATCGCCGCCGAGGGGCTCAACCCCGGCGGTTGGGCGCTCGACTGGCTGTGGCGCGACGTGCTCTACCGGATCGCGCTGGGCACGGTGATGGGCTGGCTTGGCGGCAAGGCGCTGGGCTATGTCCTGTTCCGGTTGCCGCGGGATGCGGCGTTGGCAGAGACCGGCTCGGGGGTGATCGCGCTGGCGGGGATCCTGCTGTGCTACGGCTCGACCGAGCTGATCGAGGGCTATGGTTTCATCTCGGTCGCGGTGCTGGGGCTGACTTTGCGCCGGGTCCGGCAGGAGCATCATTTTCACCGCCGCCTGCACGATTTCTCCGAATCGATCGAACATGCCCTGACGGCGGGGCTTCTGGTGGCGCTGGGCACGGTGCTGCCGCTTTTGTTTCGCGACCTGACCTGGACTCAGGTCGGCATCGCCGCGGTGCTGCTTCTGCTGGTGCGCCCGCTTTCTGGCTGGCTGGCGCTGTCGGGGGCCGGGCTCGGGCGGCGCGACCGGGCGATCGTGGCGGTTTACGGCGTGCGCGGTATCGGGTCGATCTATTACCTGTGCTACGCGGGCAGCCACATGGAGTTCATCGACGAGGCCGCCTTGTGGTCCCTCGTGGCGCTGGTGATCCTCGCCTCGACCTTTCTGCATGGTTTCAGCGTCGGCTGGGCGATGGAGCGGTCGACCGAAGGCCGCGCAAGGCAAGGCCGCTGAGGGATCGCGGCTGGCCGGCTCCTGCGGCAGGGCGCTGGCCTGCCGGGTGCGGAGATATGCAGGGAGAAATGGAGGCGGGTACCGGAATCGAACCGGTCTACACGGATTTGCAATCCGCTGCGTAACCTCTCCGCCAACCCGCCTCGGTGGGCGTTTCACTAGGCCCTGCCGGATGACGCGTCAAGCGGTTATCGGGCAGGATTGCGCATCGGCTGCCCGCCTCGCGCCAAAGAAATCCGAGGCGGGTGTGATCCGGGCGGCACGTCCGGGCCGGGCCGGGCGGAGCTGGCCGCTCTGCAGTTGCCGCCTGCCGGCAGTTGTGGCATCACGGCCATGGCGAAACTGAACGAAAGAGCCCGGTCCGTGGTTGATTATGCGACCCGCCGCGTCTTCATGGTCGACACGCAGGTGCGACCCTCGGACGTGACGAAATTCCCGATCATCGACGCAATGCTCGATGTGCCACGCGAAGCCTACGTGCCCGCAGGGCGGCGCGAGGCGGCCTATGTCGGCGAGAATCTCCCGCTTGGCGGCGACCGGGTGGTGCTGGAGCCGCGCACGCTGGCCAAGATGCTCGACGGGCTGGAGATCGATCCGCAGGACGCGGTGCTCGATCTGGGGTGCGGGCTGGGCTATTCGACCGCGCTGCTGGCGCGGCTGGCGGGGTTCGTCGCCGCGGTCGAGGATGATGAGCCGCGCGCAACCGAGGCGCAGTCGATCCTGTCCGAGCACGGCGTCGACAACGCCGCGGTGGTCTGCGGCCCGCTGGCCGAGGGCGCGCCCAAGAGCGGCCCCTACGACGTGATCATGATCGAGGGCGCGATCGAGCGGTTCCCCGACGCGCTGGCCGAACAGCTGCGCGAAGGTGGTCGGGTCGCGGCGATCTTTGCCGAAGGTGCGCTGGGCGTGGTTCGGATCGGCTACAAGATCGATGGCCGGATCTCGTGGCGCTTTGCCTTCAACGCGGGTGCGCCGCTGTTGCAGGGCTTCGAAGCGGCACAGGACTTCGTGTTGTAAGCACAAGACAATAAGAAAGAGCAGGGGCGGTATGCGGCGAATTGTTGGACGTTTGATTCTCGGCGCTGGCCTTGCGGTTGCCGCCATGGGCCCCGCGCGGGCCGACACGCTCGCCTCGGCGCTGGCGCATGGCTATGAGAACAGCGGTCTGCTCGATCGGAACCGGGGCCTGCTGCGCGCCGCCGACGAGGACGTGGCGCAGGCGCTCGCGATCCTGCGACCGATCATCAACTGGTCGGCGGAAACCGCCATCGCGAGCAGCAGCGGGCTGCGCGATGCGCCTCCGGGCTCCGGTGTCGACAGCTACGACGTCTCGGCTTCGGCCACGCTTACCGCGTCCTTGCTGCTCTATGATGGCGGTCAGAGCCGCTATGCCATCGATTCGCAAAAGGCGCTCGTTCTGTCCACCCGCGAAGGGCTGCGGCAGGTTGAACAGCAGGTGCTGCAACGGGTCGTCGAAGCCTATATGGAGGTGCGCCGCGCCAACGCCTTCGTCGATCTGCGCCGCAACAACCTGCGGCTGATCACGCAGGAGTTGCGCGCCGCGCAGGACCGGTTCGAGGTTGGCGAAGTCACCCGGACGGACGTGTCTCTGGCCGAGGCGGCGCTGGCCTCCGCGCGCAGTCTGCTGGCCACCGACGAGGGTCGGCTGACGCAGGCCATGGCCGAATTCCAGGCCGCCGTCGGGCGTGCGCCGGGCGATCTGGCCGCGGCACCGGATGCCCGCATTCCCGGCAGCCTCTCCGAAGCGCAGGCGATCGCCCGGCGGGAGCACCCCTCCATTCGCGAGGCGCAGCACGCCGTCACGGTGAACGAGCTGAACATCGCGCAGGCCGAGGCGGCAAAGCGCCCGCAGCTGTCGCTGAACGGTCGCGTTTCGGTCGATGACGACTTCGATGATACCGAGCAGGTCGGGATCGCCCTCAGCCAGCCGCTCTATACCGGTGGCCGGATCTCCAGCCAGGTGCGGCAGGCCAAGGCCCGCCGCGATGCGTCCCGCGGAGCGCTGATCAATGTCAGCCGCACGGTCGAGCGTTCCGTGGCGAACGCCTATTCGCGGCTCGCCGTCGCCCGCGCCAGCATCGAGGCCTCGGGGCGCGAGGTCCGCGCCGCGCAGGTTGCTTTCGACGGGTTGCGCGAGGAGGCCCGCCTCGGCGCGCGCACCACGCTCGACGTGCTCAATGCCGAGCAGGACCTGCTCGATGCCCGCGCCACGCTGGTGTCGGCCCAGATCGACGAAACGCTGGCCAGCTACGTGGTGCTGGCCGCCATCGGACGGCTGACCGCCGATCAGCTCGGCCTGCCGGTGCAGGTCTACGATCCGGCTGCTTATTACAACCTCGTGCGCAACGCGCCTTCCTCGACCTCCGAGCAGGGCCGCGCGCTCGACCGGGTGCTCGAGGCCATTGGCCGCTGAGGCGGGGTCCGGCATGATTCTTGCCGTGCGCGACGGGCTTCGCTAGATTTCTCCCGAGGCAAGCAGGGTAGATCATGTCCGATCCGGTCAAGAACGTCGAAATAGAGGACGTGCTCTCCTCCATCCGCAGATTGCTCGCGGATGGCGAAGGGCAGGGAGAGGGCCGTCCCGCCACCGCGCCGCAGCCGGTCGAGGCCGGGCCGCGTGCGGTCGTGGCGCCGTCACGGGTTCGCCCAGAGCGCCGGGGCGATGCGCCCTTGGTGCTGACGCCGGCGCTGCGCGTGGCCGGGCGCCCGGAAAAACCGGCCGAGCCGGCGCCGCTCCGCGAAGCGCAGGCTGGCCCGGCCGCGGCCGACGATGATTTCGAGGCCCCCGATCTGCCCGATGCGCCCGGCGCAACGCTCCGCTCCCGGCTCAAGGAAACGATCGCCGAGCTCGAGGCGGCGATCACCCATCAGGCCGATGACTGGGAGCCCGATGGCAGCGAGGCCGCGCCGGTGATGGATTGGCACGGCACCCGGCCCGAGGACACGCCGTTCCTGAGCCGCCGTCATGCCGGACAGGCGGAACCCGAGCGGCCCGCGCCGGGCGCGCCGTCCTTCGCCGCAGAGGCGGGGCCGGGGGCAGCGACCGGGACGGATGACCGGTTGACCGAAAATTCCGCGTTCGACGCGCCGCGTGCCGACACTCTCCCGGAGCAGCCCGATCAGGCCATGGCGGCACCGCCCGCACCCGATCCGCAGGCCGATACCCGCGAAACCGATGACGCGTCCGACATGCAGGCGTCCGAACCGCCCCGGACCGAGATCGACGAGGAGATGCTGCGCCGCCTGATCGTCGAGGTGCTGCGCGAGGAGTTGCGCGGTCCGCTCGGCGACCGGATCACCGGCAACCTGCGCAAGCTGGTCCGGCGCGAAATCTTCCGGGCGCTGGCCAGCGGAGAGTTCGACTAGCCGTTCAGACCGGCGCCGCTAGCGAGAGCAACCGGTCGATGTCGAGATGGCGTTCCAGATGCGCGGCCAGCGCGTCGAGCACCGCGTCGACGCCGTCCTCGTAGCCCGGCTGCGATCGCCCGCCCAGCTCCGCGAGAAAGCGCGCGCGGAACCCGTCATCCGAAAACAGCCCGTGCAGATAGCAGCCGCGCACGCGCCCGTCGGGGCTGGCCGCGCCCTCGGCCTTCCCGTCGATCTCGATCCAGGCGCGCGCCGCGTGATCTGGTCCTTCGGTCTGGCCGATATGGATTTCGTAGCCCGTGACCGTTCCGCCGCCATCGCGTAGCCGGCCTTGCACCAGCCCGAGCCGCTTTTCGGGGCGCATCACCGTCTCCACGTCCAGCAGCCCGAGCCCCTCGACCGTGCCGGGCGGTCCCTCGATGCCCTCGGGGTCGGCAATGCTGCGGCCCAGCATCTGGTAGCCGCCGCAGATCCCCATGATCCGGCCACCGCGCCGCGCATGCGCCGCGAGATCGATGTCCCAGCCTGCGGCACGAAAGGCGGCCAGATCGGCGATGGTGGATTTCGTGCCCGGAATCAGCACGAGATCGGCATCGCCGGGCAGGGGGCGGCCCGGCGGGATCAGCTCGACGCTGACCTCGGGCTCCGCCGAAAGCGGGTCGAGATCGTCGAAATTGGCGATGCGGCCAAGGCGCGGCACGGCGATCTTCACCGGCCCGCCGGGCCGCGAGACGATCTCGGCGGCATCCTCTGCGGGCAGGCGCCACGCCTCCGTGAAATGCGGCACGATGCCCAGGGGCGCCCAGCCGGTGCGCGCGGCGATGAAGTCCATACCATCGGCAAAGAGGCTGGCATCGCCGCGGAACTTGTTGACCGCAAAGCCGCGGATCAGCCGCGCATCCGCGGGGTCGAGCACCGCGTGGCTGCCCACCAGCTGCGCGATGACGCCGCCGCGGTCGATGTCGCCCAAGAGCACGACCGGCACGCCCGCGGCCTGCGCAAAGCCCATATTCGCGATGTCGCCCGCCCGTAGGTTGACCTCCGCCGGGCTGCCGGCGCCTTCGATCACGACGATGTCATGCGCCGCGGCCAGCCGGTGAAAGCTGTCGAGCACGCGCGGCAGCAGCGTCGGCTTGAGCGCGGCGTAATCGCGGGCCCGCGCGGTGGTGAGCCTGCGGCCCTGCACCACGACCTGCGCGCCGGTCTCGCTTTCGGGTTTGAGCAGCACCGGGTTCATGTCGATCGCGGGCGCGAGCCCGGCGGCGCGGGCCTGCAGCGCCTGCGCCCGGCCGATTTCGCCGCCATCGGCGGTGACGGCGGCGTTGTTGGACATGTTCTGCGGCTTGAACGGCGCGACCGACAGGCCGCGCCGCCGCAGGGCCCGCGCCAGCCCCGCGACGATCATCGATTTGCCGACATTCGAGCCCGCGCCCTGGATCATGATCGCTTGTGCCATGCGCACCCCCGCTGTTGTTGCCCGCCGCCCTGCGTTAGCTGTCTAGGGACGGGGCCGCGGAAGGGAAAGTGCATGAACACGCCGGCGCATCTGATCTTTGGCGCGGCGGCCTTCGGGCGGCCCGGACATGCGGGCGTCACCGCGGCGGCGCTGTTGGGCGCGCTTGCGCCCGACCTGTCGCTCTATCTCATGGTGGCATGGGCGCGCTTCGTCGCTGAAGTGCCCGCCCGCGTCATCTTCGGCGACTATTATTTCTCGGACGCGTGGATGGCGGTCTTTGCCATCGACAACTCGTTTCCGCTGTGGGGCGCGCTGCTGGCGCTCGCGCTGTGGCGGCGCTGGCCGGTGCTGGTGGCCTTTGCCGGGGCGGGGCTGCTGCACCTCGCCTTCGATCTGCCGCTGCACGGCGCCGATGCGCGGCCGATGTTCTGGCCATTCAGCGACTGGCGTTTCGATTCACCGTTCAGCTACTGGGACAACAGCCATCATGCGGGGATCGTCGGTCCGATCGAGGCCGGACTGTCGATCGCGCTCACCGGTTTCATGCTCTGGCGTTTCGAAAGCCTTGCGCTGCGAGCGGGCTTCGTCCTGCTGCTGCTGGCCGAGCTGGGCTCTTCCGGGATCTGGCGTTTCGTCTTCTGACAAAGAAAAACGCGGCTCCCGGAGGAGCCGCGCTTTTTCCATGCCCTCGGGCCGCGATCAGGCGGCGCGGGACTCCAGCTCGGCGGCGTGACGGCGCTCGCTTTCCTCGCGCGACAGCGCGACCGAGGTGCGCACACCCTTGCCCACGAATTCCATCAGCCCGGCGACGACGCGCTCATTGGGGTCGATCCCGGCGCAGGACAGCACCTCGCGGCCATCGCGCGAGCGCGCCCAACGGGCGATCTGCTCGGGGCCGTTGCCATATTTCTTGTCGTCGGCGATCGCATCGTCCAGAGCGGCAAGGACGACGGCCGCGAAGAGCTTGCGGGCGCGGTTGCCCTGCTCGTTGTTGTAGGCGGTGCCGTCAACGAAATCCTTCATCATGCTTCCTTACGTTCTTTTTGCTCTTGTCGCCACTGCGTCCGAGTGACTATCCCGATTTCGCCCCGATTCGGGTCGTTGATTTCGGAATGCCAGTCATGCGTATGGTGCATGGCTCGAAACGCTGCGACCTTGCGGGGCGGGCTCAGCTTGCCTTGGGGCGGCCCGCGAGATATAGGCGGGGGCCAATCTCGATCAACCCATCGCCACAATTCCGTCACATGGACCGACATGCCCAAGATCAACGGTAACGAAATCCGCCCCGGCAACATTCTCGAGCACAATGGCGGCCTCTGGGCTGCCGTGAAGGTCGATCACGTGAAGCCCGGCAAGGGCGGCGCCTTCGCGCAGGTCGAGCTGAAGAACCTGCGCAACGGCTCCAAGCTCAACGAGCGGTTCCGCTCCGCCGACAAGGTCGAGCGCGTGCGTCTCGAGCAGCGCGACCAGCAATTCCTGTTCGAAACCGACGGCATGCTGACTTTCATGGACAGCGAGACCTATGACCAGATCGCGCTGCCCGCCGATCTTCTGGGCGAGCGCCGGCCCTTCCTGCAGGACGGCATGACCGTGCAGATCGAGTATTACGGCGAAGAGGCGCTCAACGTGTCGCTGCCGCAGAAGGTCACCTGCAAGATCGTCGAGACCGAGCCGGTCGTGAAGGGCCAGACCGCGGCCAACAGCTTCAAGCCCGCCACGCTCGACAACGGCGTGCGCGTGATGGTGCCGCCCTTCGTCGGGCAGGACGAGGACATCGTCGTCAACACCGAGACCATGGAATATTCCGAGCGCGCATGATCGCGCTCCCGGTCTTGGGGCCGGCGAGCGACAGGTTGCGCCATGATGGATGGGGCGGCTCCTTCGGGAGCCGCCCTTTTTCTTCGCGACCGGAGCCGCCGCGTCGCCATGCCGTCCGGCGCGACATGTAGCAAACGCGAGCTTCGTCCGAAGACGGTCGTTCCATTGACCGAAAAGTGATAATCTGTGTCTAGTTCATGATGCGGCGATCACTCGCCGCCATCTCCAGCTCCATTTTTCCAGTGCCGTTGTTTGGGAGAGCGTGTCATGGCTCGTATTAAGTTTTTTCCCGCCGCTGCGTGGATCTACCGGTATAGTTCATTCGAAGATGCCGAAGTTGTCTCTCTGAACAGCCAGAAGATGGTCCTGAGTTATCTCGGCGACGGTTTCGAGCCGGATCAAAGCCCGGCCAGGGCGGTCATTTCCTTCAAGGAGGCCAGCCTGTTTACCCCGTCTCAGGGTCGCGAGGCCGGTCAGGACCTTTTTCTGGATGGGCTGGTCGACAAGATCGTCTGGTTCAACGAAGCCGGTGCGCGGCTGATGGTTCTCGATCAAGTGGATTTGGATGCGGGGCTGTTTCACCATTACCTTCGGAACGAACCCTGGCAGGCCTATGATCTGCTGGTCTCGGGCGGTTCGCGCTTCATCAGCAATGCGCCCGATCGGGACGGCAATGACATCACGACCGGGGTCGGTGACGATATCGTACGGATCGTGAAGGGCGGCTCCTATATCAAGGATACGGGCGGGTCCGACAGTTACGAAGGTCACGCCGATGGCCATGATGCCGTCACATATGATCACTGGAATTTCGGCGGGCGGCTGCCCGAGCGAGGGATCGACGCCAATCTCGAAAAGGGCCGCATTCTGGGGCCGGATGGGGAAATCGACCGAATTTCATCGGTCGAGGAGGTTCGCGGCACGAATCTGGCCGACGTGTTTCGGGGAAACGGGCAGGACAACACGTTCCACGGGTTTCGTGGCAATGACCTGATGATCGGCGGCGGTGGTTTCGATATCGTGTCCTACAGGCGTGACGACGAGTCCGGCGGTGATGACGCGGTGAGCGTGAATCTCGCGCGCGGGCGGGCGCGTGACGGCTTCGGCACGACGGATCGTCTCAGGTCGATAGAAGGCGCCGAAGGCTCCGATCAGGATGACCTGTTCAGAGACGACAGGGGCGACAACTATTTCAACGGGCATGACGGTGATGACCGCTTTTTTCTCAAGGTCGGCAATGACGTCGTCTTTGGCGATGACGGCGCCGATACGTTCATTTTCCTCAGCCGAAAGTTCGGATCCGACAGGATCGGTGATTTCAATCCCGACGAAGGTGACAGGATCGACATTCGGGCCGCGGCCTCGATCGACGATGTCAGCATTTTCACGGACATGAACGGCACCGGCATCGAGCTCAACGGCAAGAGCAGTGTATTCCTCGAAGACTATTTCGGCGCGGTCGAGCCTTACCTTCTGCTCTAGTCGGCGCGCGTGACCCTTGCTTCGCCCGCGTGCATCTCGCCCTGTGCCCGGTCGAAGCGCAGCCATGCGATGGCTTCGTCGCCGGCGCGGCTGTGCAGCGTGCCAACGGCTTTGTCGCCCGACATGATCGAGGTGCCCGGATCGGCGGCGCCGTCGATCGCGACGCGGGCAAAGCCCTTGCGCAGCTCGGTCTTGTGTTTCATCCGCGCCGTGACCTCCTGGCCGACATAGCAGCCTTTCTTGAAGTCGACGCCGCCCATCCGCTCGAAGCCGGCCTCGAGGATATAGCTCTCCGGGCCGAGCTCGCTGCCCCATTCGGGGATCAGCTTCGCGACCCGGATCGCGGTCCAGTCCGTGCCGTCATCGCCCGACGCGGCGCCATAAAGTCGCCAGCCCAGATCGGGATGGCGCGGGTCGGGCAGGGCGCCCTCGGGCGCCGGGCCGGTGCCGCGCGAGACCTTCACATCCGCCTCGGCCAGCGCGACGTCGGCGCGCAGCTTGTACATGGAAAGACGCTGGAACAGCTGCGGCGCAACGCCCGCGTCGACGTCGATCAGGAAGCGCGCATCCTCTCCCTTGAGGAAGAAATCCGCGATGAGCTTGCCCTGCGGCGTCAGCAGGGCGGCATAGGCCAGCTTGTCCTTCGCGCGCGCGATGTCATTGGTGACGAGCCCCTGAAGGAACTCCTCTCGGTCGGCGCCGGTGACGGCGATGATGGTGCGGTCCTGTGTCATGGCCCCTACATAGGGGCGCGCGCGGCCCGCGTCAGCCCGTCTCGGCGTCGCGGAACTGCAGCGCGTGCAGATCGGCATAGATGCCGCCGCGCGCCAGAAGCTCGGCATGGCTGCCTTGGTCGACGACCTCGCCGTGATCCATCACCACGATGCTGTCGGCGCTCTGCACGGTCGAAAGGCGGTGCGCGATCACCAGCGTCGTGCGCCCCTCAGACAGCCGCTCCAGCGCCTGCTGCACCACCGCTTCGGATTTCGTGTCGAGCGCGCTGGTCGCCTCGTCGAGCAGCAGCACCGGCGTGTCTCGCAGAAGCGCGCGTGCGATCGCGACGCGCTGGCGCTGGCCGCCAGACAGCGACGAGCCGCGCGGGCCCGCCGGGCTGTCGAGCCCGTTGGGCAGGCGCGGCAGGAAATCCGAGACATGGGCCGCGTCGAGCACCTCGCGCAGCCGCGTTTCGCTGACATCGGTGCGGCCCAGCAGGATGTTGTCGCGGATCGTCTCGTCGAACAAAAGCGCATCCTGCGTGACCACGGAAATGAGCCCGCGCAGCTCCTCGATCTTCAATGCCCGCGTCGGAACGCCGCCGATGCTGATCTCGCCCGATTGCGGATCGACGAGCCGGGCCAGCAGGTTGAACACGGTGCTCTTGCCCGCGCCCGAGGCGCCGACCAGCGCGGTGGTGCGGCCCGGCTTGGCGGTGAAGCTCGCGCCGCGCAGCACCGGCAGGTCGCCATAGGCCAGCCGCACGTCGTCGAGCCGGATTTCCGGCGCGCCGCCGGGGGCGGGGCGGGGGCTTTGGGGCGATACGAGAGAGGGCTTGGCATCGAAGATCGCGCGCATCCGCTCGATGCTGGCGGCGGCGGTCTGCCATTGGCCCGAGATGTTGCCCAGGCGGCGCAGCGGCTCGAAGGCGAGGCTCATGGCGGTGAAGAAGGCCATGAACTGGCCCACCGACTTGTCGCCCGCGATGATCTCGGCGCCGCCATAGAACAGCACGCCGAGAAACCCGAGACCGGTCATGATGTCGATCATCGACGGGATCGCGGCCTGCCCGGAGGCGGCGCGGATCTCGGCGTGCAGGCGCTGGTCGATCAGCTTGCCATAGCGGTCGGACTGGTAGCTTTCGAGCCCGTTGAGCTTGATCGGCGCGATGCCATGGAACACCTCGTCGAGCCGGGTCGACATGCGCGCCGCGATCTCGCGCGAGACGCGCGAGCGGCGGCGCACGTATTTCTGCGCGATCAGCGAGGGCAGCACGAGCACGGGAATGCCGATCAGCGCCACCAGCGTCCAGCGCCAGTCGACCGACAGCGCCACCGCGAATAGCGCAACCACCGAAGTGAGGTCGCGCCCAGCGCCGGTGACGAGCGTGGCCCAGACCCGGTTGATCGAACCGACATCGCCCTGCACCCGCTCGATCAGGTAACCCGGCGGATGCGCCTGGTGCCAGCCGCCATCGAGCCGCATCAGATGCGACAGCAGGTCGGAGCGCAGATCGGCGGCGCTGCGTTCGCGGATCATCGTCATGATCACCCGCTGGCTCATCGAGGTGACGGCGCGCACCACGAAGATGCCCATGACGACGACGCCGACGATCCACAGCGCATCGGTGCGCCCGGCGACGAAGACCTCGTCGAACATCGGCCGCATCATCGAAGCGAAGAGCCCCAGCGAGCCGCCCTCGATCGCCATCAGCACCATCGCGACGACGAGCCAGCGCCAATGCTTGGCGAGATAGCCGCGCCACAACCACAAAAACAGCCCGCGCGGATCGGGATGCGGGGTGCCGGGATCGGCGTCGGCGGGCGGGCGCAGCGCCGTGGTCACGGCTTGGCCCGCCCGGCGTCAAAACCGCGCTGCGCGGCCTCGGCGTCGTATTCGGTGGCGATCCATTCCTCGATGCCGATCGGGCCCTGTTCCTGCCGCGCGGCGTAGAGATCGAGGATGTGGTCGAGAATGCCGGTGCGCGAGCGCCGGAAATGCAGGAAACGCGGATGCAGCTGGCGGCGCGCCGCCTCGATGCCATGCCCTTCGGCCAGAAGGTGCAGCGCCGAGGCGAAACCGGCGCGGTCGGCGCCGGATTTGCAATGCATCACCACCGGGCGCTCGGCCTCGCGCAAAAGCGCGAACAGCCGCAGAATCTGGTCGCGGGGGGCGGCGCGGCGGGCCGAAAGCTGGGTCGACACCAGCCGCAGCCCGAGCGCGCGGCAGCTTTCGGCCTCGAACAGGTAGCGCGGATGCGCGCCCTCGCCGCGCAGGTTGATGACCGTGCGGATGCCGATCTTGGCCATTTTGCCGAAGCGGCCATGCGTCGGCTGGTTGGAGCGGAACACGCCGGGGCTCACGAGATGGAAATTGGTCCACCAGTAGCGCAGGATCGCGTGGTCGAGGATCAGGTAGCTCGCCAGCGCCCGGCGCCGTGCGCCCGGGTCGCCCAGATGATGATGGTGCCCCGTGCGGGCGCGCCGCTCCCAGGCCTTCAGATTGTCGAGAAGCTTCATCGCCAGTCCCATCACACGCATCCGGCCTTCCATAAGCCGCCACGCCCCCCCTCGCAAGGCAGCGGGGTTTGACGGGGGCGCGGCGGCGGCCTAGGGCAAGAGGGGTCAGGGCAGATCGGACGGGAGAGGCGGGCCATGGTTGAGGCAAGGGTCGAGGTGATCGACAGGGTGCGGCTCTGGCCGAGCCACGCCATGGTCTCTGGCCGCCCGGCCCGCGTCAAATGGGGCGCCTGGGCGGTTTACCTGCCGGGGCCGCAGATCAAGCTCATGCACGCGGTGGCGGGGCAACAGCATTGCATCTACCACAAGGCGCCCAAGCGCGAAGAGGTGCTCGGCGGTTTTGATACGCGAAACGGGGCCGAGGATTGGGCCCGCGCCTTTTCGACGCCCGTGCTGCGCCGGGTGGCCGAGAACTGGGTGATGTTCACGCGGCTGCACGCCGCGGGGCTGGGGCCCGAGCCGATGGGGCTCGTGGTGGTGCGCGACTATCGCAGCTTCTTTTCGCGCGGGCGCTCGATCACGGCGGGGCTCAGGCTCGCCGATCTGACGAAGTATCCCGAGAAGACCCCCGCCACCGAAGGCGAATTGCGCGCCGCCGGCATCCTGCCCGATCGCAGCCGCGCTTCGCTGCGCGAGCAGATCCGCGGCTATGTGAGCGATCTCAACAACCTGCACGGCGCGATGCCCGAAGGTGGCGATGCCGAGGTCGCGCGGGTCGAGGCGGCGTTGTCGCAGGCCTTGGGGCGCTGAAGGACCGTTGACGCCGGGGGCGGGGGGCGCGAGGCTGCGCGCGGTCCATCCTTGCGCGAGGCTTTCGCATGACGCTCTCCCACGGCCGTCCCTATCTTGCCATCCCCGGCCCCTCGGTCATGCCCGACCGGGTGATCGCCGCGATGCAGCGCCCGGCCCCCAACATCTATACCGGCGCGCTGCACGAGATGACCGCCACGCTGTTGCCGGACCTGAAGCGGATCGCGGGCACCGCGCATCACGCGGCGATCTACATCGCCAACGGCCACGGCATGTGGGAGGCGGCGCTCTTGAACGTGCTGGCGCGCGGCGACCGGGTGCTGGCGCTGGTATCGGGGCATTTCGGGCAGGGCTGGGCCGCGACCGCCCGCGCGCTGGGCGCGCAGGTCGAGGTGATCGAAAGCGACGGAACCGGTCCGGTCGATCCGGCGCGGCTCGAAGCCTATCTGCGGGCCGATCGCGGTCATGACATCCGCGCCGTCATCGCCTGCCATGTCGATACCGCGACCGGGGTGCGCACCGACATGGCGGCCTGCCGGGCGGCGATGGATGCCGCCGGGCATCCGGCGCTGCTGATGGCCGATTGCATCGCCTCGCTGGGCTGCGACCGCTTCGAGATGGATGCTTGGGGCGTCGATGTCGCCATCACGGCCAGCCAGAAGGGGCTGATGACGCCGCCGGGGCTCGGCTTTGTTTTCTTCAACGACCGCGCCGCCGCGGCCCGCGACCGGGCCGACATGGTCACGCCCTATTGGGACTGGCGGCCACGCGCCGCGCCCGAGCTCTATTACCAGTACTTCGCGGGCACCGCGCCGACGCATCATCTCTATGCGCTGCGCGCCGCGCTCGACCTGATCGGCGAGGAGGGGATCGAAGCGGTCTGGACGCGCCATGCGCGGCTGGCCGACGCGATCTGGGCCGCGGTCGAAAGCTGGGGGCGGGCTGGCGAGATGCGGCTTGGCGTCGGCGACCGGTCGGCACGCAGCCATGCCGTGACCTCGATTTCGCTCACCGCGCCAGATGCCGACCGGCTGCGGGCGTGGTGCGAGACCGAGATGGGGGTGACATTGGGGATCGGGCTGGGGCGGGTGCCGCCCGAGGGCTGGTTCCGCATCGGCCATATGGGCCATGTCAACGCGCATATGGTGCTGGGTGCGCTCGGCGCGATCGAGGCGGGGCTTTGCGCGCTGCGTATTCCGCATGGCGCAGGCGGTGTGGCGGCGGCCGCGCAAAGGCTGGCCGCCGCCTGAGACGTCAACCCTTGTCGGAGCGGCTCTGCTGCCCGGTCTGCGTGGGGGCGGCGGCGTTGGCCTCCGGCTTGGGCGTGTCCGACTTGGGGGTGTCGGCTTTCGGCTGACCGGCACTGGCGGGCTGATCCGCGGCGGGCGCCGAGCTTTGCGCCGGGGCAGGGGTGTTCGAGGCGACAAGCGTGGGCTTGGACGCCGCGGGCCGTTCAGGCGCGGCTCCCGGTGCGTTCGTCTCCGCTGCCTCGGCCTGCACTGGCGCGGTCTCCGGTGCCTTGGGCTCGGATTTCGGCGCGGCGGGTTTCGTGGGCGCGGCTTCCTGCGCTTTCGCTTCCGTCGCCTTGGCCTGCGCTGGCACGGCCTGTGGTGCTTCGGGCTCGGATTTTGGCGCGGCGGGTTTCGCGGCAACCGGCTCCGGGGCTTTCGCCTGCGGCGCCGTTGCCTGCGCTTTCGTCGTGTCCGGCGTTTTGGGCGCAGCCGCTTCCTTGGCCTTTGCCTCGGGCGCCTTCGCCTCGGTCTTGGCCGGAGCGGGCTTGGCGGCGGCGCGCGGCTTCGTGCCCGCTTTCGGGGCGGACGCGGCCTTGCGCTTGGCGGCGGGCGCGGACTCCTTCGCCGTTACCTTGGCCGTGTGCGCCGTCGGCGCGTCGGAATTGGCGTCGATGAATTCGAGCACCAGCGGGCGGATGTTGTTGCGCCAGCTCGATCCGGCGAAGATGCCGTAATGCCCGGCGCCCGGCTCCAGATGCGCGGCCTTCTTGTCGCTAGAGAGACCGGTCAGCAGGTCGAGCGCGGCGAGGCACTGGCCCGGCGCCGAGATGTCGTCCTTTTCACCTTCGACGATCTTGACCGCGACGGAGGTGATCTTGCCGAGATCGAGCCTGCGCCCATCGACGCTGAAGGCGTTGCGGGCGATGTCGCGGCTCTTGAAGACGCGCTCCACGGTCGAAAGGTAGAACTCGGCCGACATGTCCATCACGGCGAGGTATTCGTCGTAGAACTGGTTGTGCTTGTCGTGCTCGGAGGCCTTGCCATGCGCGGCGCGGAAGATCTGGTCGGTGAAGGCCTGCGCGTGGGTCGAGGCGTTCATCGTGATGAAGGAACCGAGCTGCAGCAGGCCGGGATAGACCTGCCGTCCCACGCCCTTGTACTTGAAGCCGACGCGCTGGATCATCGAATGTTCGAGCTGGCCCATCGTCACCCGGCGGCCGAAATCGGTCACGTCGGTGGCGGCGGCGTCGGGATCGACCGGCCCGCCGATCAGGGTGAGCGAGCGCGGCTGCGCCGTGGGATCGTCCTCGGCCAGCATCGCGGTCGCCGCCAGCGTCAGCGGCACCGGCTGGCAGACCGCGATCACGTGCAGGTCGGGCCCGAGATGGCGCATGAACTCGGCGACGTATTTGGTGTAATCCTCGACGTCGAATTTCCCCTTGCTCACGGGGATGTCGCGGGCGTTGTGCCAATCGGTGATGTGCACGTCGCAATCGGGCAGCAGGCTGATCACCGTCTTGCGCAGCAGCGTGGCGTAATGGCCCGACATCGGCGCTACCAGAAGAACGCGGCGCTTGGGTGATTTTCTGCCGGGGGTTGTGAAGTGGATCAGGTCGCCGAAAGGGCGCTCCAGAAGCGTCTCGACCCGGACGACGTGATCCTTGCCGTCGGGGCCGGTGACGGTGGGGATGCCCCAGTCGGGCTTGGCCACCATGCGCTCGAAGCTGCGTTCGGTCACTTCGCCCCAGGCTTTGAGAAGCTGCATGGCGGGGTTGGCGGTCATCGCCATCGCCGGGTGGTCGCCCATGGCACGCGCGGTCGCACCCAACCACTGGTTGGTGTTGCGCATGCTTTCCATCAGGTCGTAGGTCGGCATATACTTCATGTTACTGCTCCAGGCAGGGATCCGTGGTCAACCGGGGCCGGGTCCCGCCTCGGCGGCACGCGGGGCGCGCGCAGGCCTGTCGCGGCAGGCCTCATGCTGCACCTGCAAACTAGGGCGCAGGAGGGCGTATGACAACTGACGATCAGGGCAGGGGCACGGATCAGGGCGGCGGTGGTGACGCGCCGGCCACGGATGCGAAGGAGCGGCTCGAGGCCAATCTCGCCCGGATCGAGGCGCTGACCCAGAGGCTTGTCGGCGCGATGGGGCAGGGCCGGCAGGTCCGGCCCGCGCTGCAGGGGCCGAGCCATGATCTCTACATGAAGGCCGCCGGGGCCTACTGGTCCGAGGTGATGCGCGACCCCGCCCGGCTGATGGAGCATCAGCTCGGCTACTGGGGCAAGACGCTGAAGCATTACGTCGAGGCGCAGCAGCAGGCCATGCAGGGCGCGGTGCCCGAAAGCGAGGCCCCCAAGGATCGCCGCTTTGCCAACCCGCTGTGGGACACGCATCCTTGGTTCGCCTATATCAAGCAGCAATACCTGACCAATGCCGAGGCCGTGCAAAGGGCGGTCGATTCGATCGAGGGGCTGGACCCGCGCGAAAAGAAGCGGCTCGATTATTTCGCGGGCCAGATCGTCGACATGTTCAGCCCGACCAATTTCTTCGCCACCAATCCCGACGCGCTGCAAAAGGCGCTGGAGACCGAAGGGCAGAGCCTGATCGACGGGCTCGAGAACCTCGTGCGCGATCTTGAGGCCAATGGCGGCGATCTCGTGGTGACGCTGGCCGATGCCGACGCGTTCCGGGTGGGCGAGAATCTCGCCACCACGCCCGGCGAAGTGGTGTTTCGCAACCATTTGTTCGAGCTGATCCAGTACGCGCCCCAGACCGAGGACGTGCACGAGACGCCCATCGTGCTGTTCCCGCCATGGATCAACAAGTACTACATCCTCGACCTGAAACCGCAGAACAGCCTGATCCGCCACGTCGTGGAGCAGGGCCATACCCTGTTCGTGGTGAGCTGGATCAACCCCGATGCGAGCTATGCCGAGATCGGCATGACCGATTACGTCGAGGATGGCTTCATCCAGGCGATCGAGACCGCCAAGGAGATCTGCGGGACCAAGAAGGTCAACGCCGTGGGTTACTGCATCGCCGGGACGACGCTGGCGATCACGCTGTCGGTGCTCAAGGCCCGCAAGGACAAGTCGGTCAAATCGGCCACCTTCTTCACCACGCTCACCGATTTCTCCGACCAGGGCGAGGTCGGCGTGTTTCTCGACGATGATTTCGTCGACGGGATAGAGGCCGAGGCGCGCGCGGCGGGGGTGCTCGACAAATTCTACATGTCGCGCACCTTCTCGTTCCTGCGCGCCCGCGACCTGATCTACCAGCCGGCGATCCGCAGCTACATGATGGGCGAGGCACCACCCGCCTTCGACCTGCTCTACTGGAATGGCGACGGCACCAACCTGCCGGCGCGGATGGCGGTCGAATACCTGCGCGGGCTGTGCCAGGAAGACCGCTTTGCAAGGGATGGTTTCACCGTGGCCGGGCACACGGCCCGGATCGGCGAGGTGACGGTGCCGGTCTTTGCCGTGGGCTGCGAAAGCGACCACATCGCGGCCTGGGATTCGAGCTGGCGCGGCGTCGATCAAATGGGTGCGAAGGACAAGACCTTCGTGCTGTCGGGCTCGGGCCATATCGCGGGCATCGTGAACCCGCCCGCCAAGAAGAAATACGGCTACTGGACCAACGACGCGCCCGCCAAGAACCCCGAGGAATGGCGCGCGGGCGCGACCAGGCACGAAGGGTCGTGGTGGCCCGCCTGGATGGGCTGGCTGAAACCCCGTGCGGGCGAGATGGTGCCCGCGCGCCAGCCCGGCTCCAAGGCGCATCCCGCGCTTGGCCCGGCGCCGGGGCGCTACGTGACGGGCGGGCGACTCGCCGCGGAATAAGGAGAATCTGCCCTAGGGGAAGTTTTTTGCTGCACCGCAGAAAAAGATCTTGAAATGCTGCGGTGCAGCACGCATATTCGGCTCATGAGTGATCAAGCGGGGCCGCCGAGCTGCCGCACCAGCGACCAGAAAGGGTATTCTCATGGCCAACACGCAAGACTTCACCGCGATCTTCAAGGACATGATGGGGTCGTTCCCCGTCGACACCAAGAACATGGAAGAGACCTTCCGCAACCAGTCGGCTCTGGCCGAGAAGCTGTCGGCTGCCAATCTCGAAGCCGCGCAGAAATCGACCGAGCTGTCGGCCAAGTGGGCCCAGGACACGCTCGCCAAGTTCGGCGAAGTGACCCGCGCCAAGTCCGACCCGGCCGACTATGCCAAGTCGATGGGCGATTTCGCCTCGGCCTCGGCCGAAGCCGCTTCCGAGCACATGGCCGCCTTTGCCGAGATCGCCAAGAAGCTTCAGACCGAGACGCTCGAGCTGATGCTGTCGGCCGGCAAGGACATGAGCGACGACATGACCGCCGCCGCCAAGAAGGCCGGCTCGGACGCGCAGGCCGCGACCCGCAAGGCCGCCGCGACCACCGGCTCCAAGTAAGCCGCATTGCGGCGATCCTCCCCGCCGCAACCGGGCGGGCTGCCACGCGCAGCCCGCCCTTTCTTTTTGTGAAACACGGGCCTAGGCTTTCGCTGCAGCGCATCATGTCCAGGGGGGAACCGAGATGGCCGAGACCACGAAACCGCTTTTGATCAAGCGATATGCCAGCCGCCGCCTCTACAACACCGAAACCAGCGATTACGTCACGCTCGAGGACATCGCGGGCTTCATCCGCGCGGGCCGCGAGGTGCAGATCGTCGATCTGAAATCCGGCGACGACCTGACCCGGCAATACCTGCTGCAGATCATCGCCGAACATGAAAGCCGCGGCGAAAGCGTGCTGCCCGTCGACGTGCTGACCGACCTGGTGCGCAGCTATACCAGCCAGGCCAGCTCGGTCGTGCCGCAGTTCCTCGCCGCCTCCTTCGAGATGCTGCGCGACGGGCAGTCGAAGATGATGGAGAACATGACCAAGGTGTCGCCGATGGCGCAGATGCCCGGCTTCGACGCCATGCGCGCGCAGCAGCAGGCCTTTCTCAAGGCGATGAGCGGTGGCATGATGGGGGCGACCGGCCCCGCTTCGGAAAAATCCTCGGACGACAATCTCGACGATATCAAGAAGCAGCTCGCCGAGCTGCAGTCGAAGCTGTCGAAGATGGGGAAGTGACGATCCGATCCTGCCGCGCCGGGCCTCGCGAGGGGCGGGCGCGACAGGGTGCGGCGCGGCGCGCCCGCACTTCATGACCCCGTAGGCCATCATGGCCGACAGTGTTCGGCGCGACGAGGGCGCGGGCACATTCCGAATAGGACCGATCCCGCCCGCCAGGCGTCGCCGCGCTCAAAGCGCCCGCTTCGGGGCAGCGCGGCGGGACCAATCGTGCTACGCTGAATCGTGGGACATTGGGGGAGAGGTTGTCATGGAACAGACCGTTTCGCGGCGCGACGCCGAGGCCTACGAGCTGTTCATGGGGCGCTGGAGCCGTCCCGTCGCCGACCGCTTTCTCGACTGGCTCCGCGCGCCCACGGGGGCCGACTGGGTCGATGTCGGCTCTGGCACCGGGGTGCTCGTCGCGGCGATCCTCGACCGGTCGGCGCCGCGCGACCTGCTGGCGGTCGATGCCTCCGACGCCTTTACCGACTATGCCCGCCACCGGTTCTCGGATCCGCGCCTGCGCATCGAGCAGGGGGACGCGCTGCAGCTGCCTCTGGCCCCGCAAAGCCGCGACGTGGCGGTGTCGGGGCTGTTCGTGAACACCGTCACGCCGATGCAGAACCTGCTGTCGGAGATGCGGCGCGTGCTGCGGCCCGGTGGGCTTTTGGGATTTTACGTCTGGGACTACCCGTCGGGGGGCATGGGCATGCTCGATGCCTTCTGGCAGGCCGCCGGTGGGATCGATGCCGGGGCCGTGGAGCTGTCGGAGCGGCACCGCTTTGCCGAGTGCGATTTCGCCGGGCTGGACCGGGCCTGTCGCGCCGCGGGTCTGGAGCCGGCGATCGGGCTGATCGACACGGTGAGTGAGCACGAGGATTTCGAAGCCTACTGGCGGCCCTTTACCCAGGCCGAGAGCCCGGCGAAGCGCTATCTCGACGGGCTCGACCCGGCGGGGCGGGCCGAGCTGCGCGGCGCGCTGGCGCAGCGTCTCGACCATGGCGGGCCGATCCGGCTGCCCGCGCGCGCGTGGTGCGTGAAGGCGGTCCTGCCGCAGGGCTGAGCCGGCTGCCGTGCAGGGCATGAGCGGCCCCCGCCGCGCCAGTGCCAAGAGAGCGGAGATCGGGAAACGGCTTCTCCGCGGCATCGATCTTGGGCGAAATTCGATGGCTGCGCGCCTGCTTTCTGAATAGCCTGCGGCGATGACAGCTACACCTCCTCTCGAAATCCGCGCAGCCGAACCGGCTGACGCATGCGCGCTCACGGCGATGGTCAATTTGCCGGGTGTGCGGCACGGCACGCTGCAATTGCCATACGCCCCCCGGGCCAGGCTTGAGCATCGCCTTGTCGCCGCGTCCGACGAGCATTTTCTCGTCGGTGAAATCGTGGATGCGGATGGCGTCCGAAGGATCGTCGCGCATGGCGGGCTCTTGCCCCGCAAGAGGCGCCGCGCGCATGTGGGCGAGGTGGTCCTGATCGTCCATGACGATCATGTCGGCAGGGGCTATGGCGCGTCGGTCCTCCGGGCGCTTCTTGATCTGGCGGACAACTGGTTGGGGTTGCGCCGTCTGGAGCTTGAAGTGAACGCCGACAACCTCTTTGCGATCCGCCTTTACGAGCGGCATGGCTTCGTGGTGGAGGGCACCAAGCGGGGCGACGTGCTCCGGGCGGGCGAGCTGATCGATTCGCATGTCATGGGGCGCCTGCGCGACACGCCGCAGAGAAAAACGGTTCAGCCGGGCGAGACAGGCTGAGCCACGAAGCGCCATCCAGCCCATATAGCAAAGGGGCCGGCGATGTCGCCGGCCCCTCTCGTGTCATCGCTGTGCCAGTGGCTTATTCGCGATTGCCGAACAGCTGCAGCAGGAACATGAACATATTGATGAAGTCGAGATAGAGACGCAGCGCGCCCATGATCGCCGACTTGCCGAGCCACTCGCTGTCGCCATGATGCGCATGCTCGACATACTCGGTCTTGATCTGTTGCGTGTCATAGGCCGTCAGGCCCGCGAAGATCAGCACGCCGAGCACCGAGATCGCGAAGGCCACCGCCGAGGAGGCGAGGAAGATGTTCACGATCGAGGCGACGATCAGGCCGATCACGCCCATGATCAGGAAGGTGCCGAAGCCCGACAGGTCCTTTTTGGTGGTGTAGCCGTAAAGCGACAGCCCCGCGAAGGCGATGGCGGTGATCAGGAACACCTGGATGATCGACATGCCGGTGAAGACGAGGAAGATCGAGCTGAGCGACAGGCCCATCACGGCGGCGAAGGCATAGAACACGACCTGCGCGGTCGCGGCCGACATGCGGTTGATGCCCGCCGAGAAGCCGAACACGAACAGCAGCGGCGCGAACATGATCAGCCAGCGCAGCGGCGAGGTGTAGATCGCCGCGCCGAACTCGGTCAGGTACTTGCCGGTGCCGATCTGCGCGGCGGCCATGCCGGGATCGGTCGTCACCGCGAGGCCCGAGATGGCCCATGCGGCGGCGGCCGTGATCAACATGCCGACGGCCATCGTGCCGTAGACCTTGTTCATGTGGGCGCGGAGCCCTTCGTCGATCCGAGCGGAGCGGGCCCCGGCCGTCGCGCGGATCGTATTGAATTCAGCCATTGAGACCTCCGATCAGAGTGTAAACTGCTCGGGTCTGATATTGGCGATCGGCGTTCGGTTTTCAAGACGCATGCCCCGCGGGTGCCGCGCGCCCGCGCGTCTTCGGTCAAAGGGGGCGTGGCGGCCGGATGAGGCGAGTGACGCGAAGCAGGGGCGGGGGGGCGTTCAGCCATGTTCCGCCAAATGAAACATCGACTTGTGAGCCGGGCCTGACCTTCGGGACAGGTCCCGGTGCCCATATGACCCCATTCATGACCAAAAAGCCATGATGACCGATGCAACCGATGCGTGTCTAAATAGGTATATACTGATGGGCGATTATACCCAGAACACATTTTAGCAGGATGAGCTCCGGGTCTTGGACCATTTGAGGGGCCGAGAAAGAAGAAGGACAGGCGATGAAGCACCCCGTTGACGTCCATGTCGGCAAGCGCATCCGCCATCGGCGGTGGATGAACGGCACGACGCAGCAGCAGCTGGCCGAAAAGGTCGGCATCAAGTTTCAGCAGATCCAGAAATACGAAACCGGGATGAACCGGGTCAGCGCTTCGCGCCTGTGGGACATCGCCCACGCGCTCGGCGTGCCGGTCTCGTTCTTCTTCGAAGGCATGGACATGGCCGAACCCGAGGCCAAGCCCGGCGACATGCCCGGTGACGTCATGGCCGACCGCGAGGCGCTGGAACTGCTGCGCTCCTACTACGCGATTCCCGAACAGCAGCGCCGCCGCCTGTTCGATCTCGCCCGCGTGCTGAGCGACGCCGCCTGAAAGCCCCCGTCAGGGGACGGCCCCCCGGCTTGACCGGGGCGCCGCCCGCGCGCTACCGCCCGACCGGGGCGGGTGGTCCGTCCGATCAGGATGGACGCTTCATGACCGGTACACTCCCCGATGATCTCGTGCAGGATCTCGTCGCCACCGCCCATGCGCTGGCCGACGCCGCCCGGCCCGAAACGCTGCGCCATTTCCGCCGCGACATCGCGACCGACGACAAGACCGGCGACGAGGCGGGCTTCGATCCCGTGACCGAAGCCGACCGCGCCGCCGAGCGGGCGATGCGCGCCGTGCTCGCCGCGCGCCGCCCCGAAGACGCGATCCTGGGCGAGGAATACGGGCACAGCCCCGGCACCAGCAGCCTGACATGGGTGCTCGACCCGATCGACGGCACCCGCGCCTATATCGCGGGCGCGCCCACCTGGGGCGTGCTGGTGTCGGTGCGCGACGCCGATGGCCCGGTCTTCGGCCTGATCGACCAGCCCCATATCAATGAGCGCTTCGAAGGCGGCTTCGGCGTGGCCCGGCTCGCGGGGCCGCGAGGAGAGAGCGATCTCAGGACCCGTGCCGCGCGCCCGCTTTCCGAGGCGATCTTGATGACGACCTTTCCCGAGGTCGGCAGCCCGGCCGAACGCGCCGGGTTCGAGGCGGTCAGCCAGGCCGCGAAGCTCACCCGTTACGGCATGGATTGCTACGCCTACGCGCTCGTGGCGCTGGGGCAGGTCGATCTGGTGATCGAGGCGGGGCTGAACAGCTACGACATCTGCGCCCCGATCGCGGTGATCGAAGCCGCGGGCGGGCGCGTCACCGATTGGGAGGGCGGCCCCGCCCATGAGGGGGGGCGCGTCATCGCCGCCGCCAACCCCCAGATCCATGCCGAGGCGCTGGCAATGCTGCGCGGGCGCTAGCCCTTCATTTGCCGGCCGGCCACGTAGGTCTTCGCGATCGCCCGGTCGTCGCCCATCATGATCGTCGGGAACAGCGCCTCCCAGATGTCGGAAGCCAGCGCCGAACGCTGCGCGATGGCGGGCGTCGAGGCGAGGTCGAGCACGATCATGTCGGCGGCCGACCCCGGCGCGAGACGGCCGATCTCGCCTTGCGCATGCAGCACCCGCGCCGAACCTTCGGTGGCGAGCCACAGCAGCTGCGCCGGGTGGATCGGGTTGCGCTTCAGCTGGCCGATCTCGTAGGCCGCGCCCATCACCCGCAGCATCGAGAAGGACGAGCCGCCGCCGGTGTCGGAGGCGAGCCCGATCCGCTGCCCCTCGGCCACCCTTGCGGCCATGTCGAACAGCCCCGAGCCGATGAAGGTGTTCGAGGTCGGGCAATGCACCAGTCCCGCGCCCACTTCGCGCAGCCGGTCGGCCTCGCGTGGTTCCAGATGGATCGCGTGCCCATAGAGACCGCGTTCGCCCAGCAGGCCGTGTGCTTCGTAGGTGTCGAGATAGTCGCGCGCCTGCGGGTAGAGCCCCTTGACCCAGTCGATCTCGTCGACCTGTTCCGACAGGTGCGTCTGCATCAGGCAGGTGGGGTTCGCGACCCAGAGCGCGCCCAGCGCGCCGAGCTGCTCGGGGCTGGAGGTGGGCGAAAAGCGTGGCGTGATGACATAGGTGGCGCGGCCCTTGCCGTGCCAGCGTTCGATCAGCGTCTTGCTGTCATCATGCGCGCTCTGCGCCGTGTCGCTCAGGTAATCGGGCGCGTTGCGGTCCATGCAGGTCTTGCCGGCGAAACCCGCCATGCCGCGCGCCTCGGCCGCCGCGAAGAAGGCGTCGACGCTGCCGGGATGGATCGTGCAGAAGCTGGTAAGCGCGGTGGTGCCATTGGCGATGGCCAGATCGAGCGTGCGGGCCGCGATTTCGTCGGCATAGGCGCGATCGGCGAACTTGCCTTCCTCGGGAAAGGTATAGCTGTTGAGCCAGTCGATCAGCCGCTTGCCCCAGCTCGCGATCATCGCGGTCTGCGGGTAGTGCATATGTGCATCGACGAAGCCCGGCAGGATCAGCCCGTCGCCGTGATCCCGCACATCCGCCTGCGGATGGGCGGCGCGCAGGGCGTCGGCCTCGCCGGTCTCGATGACGCGGCCTCCTTCGACCAGCACCGCGCCGCGGCTTGAATGGGTGGTGGCGGACGGCCCCTCGCGGAAAGGGTCGCCGGTGAAGGTCAGGGTCTGGCCCAGATGCAACGTCATCATCATGCGCGCGACCATATGAGCGGCGCAGGCCAAGGTAAATCTCCTCTGAAACGTGGCCCCGGCTTGTCGTCGGGCGTGCATGGATTATGGTCCGCCCCAAGCAAGCGGGGGCGCCATGAACGACCAGACCGAGATCGACACGCCCGAGGACGAAGATGATTTCGGCCTGCCCGCACGGCTCTTCGACGAAGTGCTCGACGCGGTCGAGGAGGGCGATGCCGACCGGCTCGAGGCGCTGCTCGATCCGCTGCACCCCGCCGACATCGCCGACCTTCTCGAACAGATCGACGCGCGCGACCGCCGGGCGCTTCTGGCCCTGTGGAAGGGTGGCATGGATGGCGAGATCCTTTCGGAGCTCGACGACAACCTGCGCGAGGAGATCATCCAGAGCCTGGCGCCGACCGAGCTCGCGGAGGCGGTGCGCGAGCTCGAATCCGACGACGTGGTCGACCTCGTCGAGTATCTCGACGAGGACCAGCAGAGCGCCGTTCTGGATGCGCTTGCCGCGACCGACCGGATCGCGGTGGAAAAGGCGCTCGCCTACCCGGAGGAATCCGCGGGCCGCCTGATGCAGGTCGAGGTGGTGCGCGCGCCAGAGCACTGGACCGTCGGCGAGGCGATCGATTTCCTGCGCCGGGCCGAGACGCTGCCCGATCAGTTCTACCACGTGATGCTGGTCGATCCACGCATGAAGCCGGTGGGCTACGTGCAGATCGGCAGGCTGTTGTCCAAGCCGCGCGCGACGCCGCTGCGCGACATCACCGAAGAGAGCTTTCGCACGTTTCACGTGGAGGATGACGAGGGCGCGGTGGCCTATGCCTTCAACCAGTATCACCTGATCTCCGCCCCGGTGGTGGATGACGACGACCGGCTGGTCGGCGTGATCACCATCGACGACGCGATGAACGTGCTCGACGAGGAGCACGAGGAGGACATCCTGCGGCTTGCCGGCGTCGGCGGCGAAAGCGAGCTGTCGGATTCGGTGCGCGAGACGACCAAGCAGCGGCTGCCTTGGCTCGCCGTCAATCTCGGCACCGCGATCATCGCTTCGCTTGTCATCTCGCTCTTCGAGGAGACCATCGCGGGGCTGGTGGCGCTCGCGGTGCTGATGCCGATCGTCGCTTCGATGGGCGGCAATGCCGGGACGCAATCTCTCACCGTCGCGGTGCGCGCCATCGCCACGCGCGACCTCACCACGTCGAATGTCTGGCGCGTGATCCGGCGCGAGGTGGCGGTGGGTCTGGTCAATGGCATCGCCTTCGCGGTGGTGATGGGGATCGTCGGGCTCGTCTGGTTCGGCTCGCCGATGCTGGGGGCGGTGATCGCGGTGGCGATGGTCATCAACCTCGTCGTCGCGGGGCTGTCGGGGGTGGTGGTGCCGGTGGTACTCGACCGGTTCGGGGTCGACCCGGCGCTGGCATCGGGCACCTTCGTCACCACGGTGACCGACGTGGTCGGCTTTTTCGCCTTTCTCGGTCTCGCCTCGGTGGTCCTGCTGTGACGGAGCATACCGGTCTTGCCGCGCGCAAGAAGGCGGCCCGCGAGGCGGCGTTCCTGCGCCGCGAACTGGCGCATCGCTCGGCGGGCGCGCAGGCAGCGCATCTGACGCGCTGGATCGCGGAGCATCCGGGCCGCGCCGTCGCGGGCTACATGCCGATGCGCAGCGAGATCGATCCGCTGCCCGCCATGACGGCGGCGGCGGCGACCGCCCGGGTCGGCGTGCCGGTGATCGAAGCGGCGGGGCAGCCGCTGCGGTTTCGCGAATGGAGGCCGGGCTGCGCGCTCAAGCGCGGGCATTTCGGCGCCGACATCCCGGTGTCGGGCGACTGGATCACGCCCGGGATCGTCATCGTGCCGCTGGTGGCCTTCGACCGGCACGGGCACCGGCTCGGCTATGGCGGCGGGTTCTACGACCGGACGCTGGAGCGGCTGCGTGCTGCGGGTCCGGTCACGGCGGTGGGGTTCGCCTTTGCCGCGCAGGAAGCCGAAGAGATTCCCATCGAACCGACCGACCAGCCGCTGGACCTCGTCATCACCGAATCCGGGATCGTGGTTCCGACTTGAATGGGCGGGCGCGAACGCGCGTTTCGGGGTTCGCCGGGCTGCCGGACCGGGCGGTCCGCTAGACGTCGCGGCGTGACGGGGCCGCGCCGTAACGCTGTGCTTGCCCTTTGGAAATGGCGGCCCTAACACCGGTGAAATGAGAATTCTGTTTCTGGGCGACGTGATGGGTCGCGGGGGCCGGCAGGCCGTGGCGGAGCGGCTTCCCGGCCTGCGCCGTGACTGGCGGCTCGATTTCGTGGTGGTCAACGGCGAGAACGCCACCGGTGGGCGCGGGCTTTCGACCGAGCATGCCAAGGGCATTCTCGAAGCGGGGGCCGACGTGATCACGCTGGGCGATCACGCCTTCGACCAAAAGGACATGATGCGGTTCTGCGAGGCCGAGTCGCGCATCATCCGGCCACTCAACTACTCCAAATCCGCCCCCGGCACCGGCGCGCGCGTGTTCGAGGCGACGCGTGGCCGCAAGGTGCTCGTGGCGCAGGTGCTGGGGCAGGTCTTCATGAGCCGCCCCTATGACGACCCGTTCTCGGCGCTGGAGCCGGTGCTCAAGGCGCACCCGCCGGGCGGCGCGGTCGCGGCGAGCCTGATCGACATCCATTGCGAGGCGACGAGCGAAAAGATGGGCGTCGGCCATTTTTGCGACGGCCGCGCCAGCATCGTGGTCGGCACCCACACCCATGTCCCCACGGCGGATGCGACGATCCTGCCGCGCGGCACCGCGTTCCAGTCGGATGCCGGCATGTGCGGCGATTACGACAGCGTCATCGGCATGCAGAAAGACGAACCGCTCCGGCGATTCATCACCGGCATGCCGGGCGGGCGGTTCACCCCCGCGATGGAGGATGTCACGCTGTCGGGGCTCTACGTGGAAACCGACGACCGCACCGGGCTCGCCACGCGGGTGGAGATGGTGCGCAAGGGCGGCAGGCTGTCGCAATGCGGTCCTGCGTGAGATGCGGGCCTCTGGCCGAGTACAAGTCCCGACCGTGATCCGCGGTCATACCTGAAGGGTCTGACGATGTTCGGCATTTCCCTGTCGCCCGATGTCCAGGCGGTCGCCGCCATGATGATCGTGCTGGCGATGTTCCTGGCCTTCCTGAGAGAGGCCTACCCGGTCGAGGTGGTGGCGATCACCGGCGCGGTGGTGATGCTGGTGCTCGGCATCCTGCCCGAGGACGCCGCCATCGGCGTCTTTGCCAACCCCGCCCCCTGGACCATCGCGGCGTTGTTCGTGGTGGTCGGCGCGCTGGTGCGCACCGGCGCGCTCGACTGGATTTCGGCGCAGGCCGCGCGGCATGTGGAGCGACGCCCCAAGACGACGCTGATCACCCTGACCTTCACGGTGCTGGCGATGTCGGCGGTCATCAACAACACGCCGATCGTGGTGGTGATGATCCCGATCTTCGTGCGGCTTTCGGCGCAGATGGGGCATCAGCCCTCCAAGCTGCTGATCCCGCTGAGCTACTTTGCGATCTTCGGCGGCATGCTGACGCTGATCGGCACTTCGACCAACCTGCTCGTGGACGGCGTGGTGCAGGCGGCGGGCATGCAGCCCTTCGGGATTTTCGAGATCACCGGCGCGGGGCTGCTGCTGGCCGGCGTGGCGGTGGCCTATCTCGGGCTGATCGGGCGCAAGCTGCTGCCCGACCGCGATTCCATGGCCGGTCTGCTGTCCGGCAAATCCAAGATGCGCTTCTTCACCGAGGCCGTGATCCCGCCCGACAGCAACCTGATCGGCCGCGAGGTCACCGATGTGCAGCTGTTCAAGCGCGACGGCGTGCGGCTGATCGACGTGGTGCGCGGCGACGATTCGCTGCGACGCAATCTCACCGGCGTCACGCTTCAGGTCGGCGACCGTGTCGTGCTCAGGACCGCGATGGCCGAGCTTCTGTCGCTGCAGGCCAACAAGAGCCTGCGCCGCGTCGACCAGGTTTCGGCAGTGGAGACCACGACGGTCGAGGTGCTGATCTCGCCCGATTGCCGGATGGTCGGCCGCAAGCTGGGCGACTTGCGGCTGCGCCGCCGCTACGGCGTCTATACCCTCGCGGTGCATCGCCGCGACAAGAACATCGGCCGCCAGATCGACGATCTGGTGGTGCGCGTCGGCGACACGCTGCTGCTCGAGGGCGGCGTCGCCGACATCCAACGCCTCGCCGTCGACATGAACCTCGTCAACGTCGCGCAACCCGCCGAGCGGGCCTATCGCCGCAGCCATGCGCCGATCGTGATCGCGGTGCTGGTGGCCATCGTCGGGCTGTCGGCCATCGGTCTGGCCAATATCGCGGTGATGAGCTTCATCGGCGTGGCGGTGGTGCTTCTGACGCGCTGCATCGACGCCGACGAGGCGTTCGGTTTCATCGACGGGCGATTGCTGGCGCTGATCTTCGGCATGCTGGCGGTCGGGGCGGGGCTCGACCATTCCGGGGCGGTGTCGCTGCTGGTCGACTGGCTGACGCCCACGCTCATGCATTTGCCGAACTGGGCGCTGGTGCTGGTGGTCTACCTGCTGGCCTCGGTGCTGACCGAGATCGTGTCGAACAACGCCGTGGCGGTGATCCTGACCCCGGTGGCCATCGGTCTGGCGCAGGCGCTCGGCGTCGATCCGCGCCCGCTGGTGGTGGCGGTGATGTTCGGCGCCTCGGCCGCCTTCGCCACGCCGATCGGCTACCAGACCAACACGCTGGTCTATGGTCCCGGCGGCTACAAGTTCGTCGACTTCCTGAAGATCGGCGTGCCGCTCAACGCGCTGACCGCGCTGACCGCCTCCGTGGTGATCCCGATGTTCTTCCCGCTTTGACAGCCCGCTTGCCCCCTTTGCGGGGGCTGGCTTATAGAGATCCGGATTTTCGCACACCACGACAGGAGCCCCGCCATGGCCGGCCATTCCAAATGGGCCAACATCCAGCATCGCAAGGGGCGGCAGGACGCCGCGCGCTCCAAGCTGTTCTCGAAGCTCTCCAAGGAGATCACCGTCGCCGCCAAGATGGGCGACCCCGATCCCGAGAAGAACCCCCGCCTGCGCATGGCGGTGAAGGAGGCCAAGTCGGTCTCGGTCCCCAAGGACGTGATCGACCGCGCCATCAAGAAGAGCCAGGGCGGCGACGCCGAGAGCTATGACGAGATCCGCTACGAGGGTTACGGCCCGAACGGCGTCGCTGTGATCGTCGAGGCGATGACCGACAACCGCAACCGCACCGCCTCCAACGTGCGCTCCACCTTCGGCAAGAGCGGCGGCAATCTGGGCGAGACCGGCTCGGTGTCGTTCATGTTCGACCGCAAGGGCGAGATCATGTACCCGGCCAGCGTCGGCGATGCCGACACGGTGATGATGGCCGCGATCGAGGCCGGGGCCGACGATGTCGAGAGCGACGAGGACGGCCACTGGATCTATTGCGCCGACACCGATCTCAACGAGGTGGCGACCGCGCTGGAGGCCAGCTTGGGCGAGAGCGAGACCACCAAGCTGATCTGGAAGCCGCAGACCCGCACGCCGCTCGATCTCGAAGGCGTGCAGAAGCTGATGAAGCTCGTGGAGACGCTCGAGGACGATGACGACGTGCAGAACGTCACGACGAATTTCGAGGCTTCCGACGAGGTGATGCAGGCCTATTCGGAGAGCTGATCCGCTTCACCACTCCACAAATACGCAGATCCGACGCCGGGGGCCCTGACAGGTCTTCGGCGTTTCGCGTCACAGCGCCGCGAGAATCGGCCAGAGCGTGGCCACGAGCAGCAGCGCCATGACGATATTGAACGCCCTGAGCCGCCGCGGCTCGGACAAAAGCCGCCGCAGGCCTTGGCCCAGCACCGTCCACAGCCCTGCCGACAGCGTGCCCATCGCCGCGAAGACCGTCACCACGACCGCCACTCCGAGGATACCGGCATCGCCGACATAGGCGCTGGTCGCGGTCACCGCCATCGCCCAGGCCTTGGGGTTGACCCATTGGAACGCGGCCGCCTGCAGGAAGGTGAGCGGCGTGCCTTTGGTTTCGGGCGCGTCGGCGGCGCGGGGGGCCGCGGTGGCGATCTTCCATGCCAGCCATAATAAAAACAGGATCGAGACCCCGCGCAGCACCACGGTCAGCGCGGGCCAGATGTCGAACACCTGCGCCAGCCCCAGCCCGACCAGCCCCGCCATGCCCGCGAATCCCAGCGCCACCCCCGCCATGTGCGGCACCGATCGGCGCAACCCGAAATTGGCCCCCGATGCCATCAGCATCAGGTTGTTGGGCCCCGGTGTGAACAGGGTGACGAGGGCGAAGCCCATCAGGGCGGGCAGGAGCGAAAACACGGTCATGGCGCCAATCTGCACCGCCGGGCGGAAATGAAAAGTCCCAAAAACGAGAAACGGCGACGCCCAGGGAGGAGGAGGGGCGCCGCCGCTGTGTTCCGAACCGCGGATCCTCAGGGAGGAGGAGGAGAACCCGTGGTCGTCTCGGTCGACCGGCTTGGCCAGGGAGGAGGAGGGCCCGGCCGGTCCATGCAACGGATGCCTGATTGGGAGGAGAGCATCCGTATTCTGTGCGACCGGCAGGGTCAGGGAGGAGGAGGACCCTGCCGGTCTGATGCGCGCCGTTCCAGGGAGGAGGAGGGAACGGCCCGTATTCGAATTCCTGCGAGCGACGGGGCAGGGAGGAGGAGGCCCCGTCGCTCTGTGGTCCGCGTGCGCTCCAAGGGAGGAGGAGAAGCGCCCGTGGCATGCGACCGGCAGGGTCAGGGAGGAGGAGGACCCTGCCGGTCTGATCTACGCGCGCGCCCCAGGGAGGAGGAGAGGGCGGCCCGTATCTCGGGAAACTATCAAAGCGACGGCATCAGGGAGGAGGAAGATGCCGTCGCCTTGTTGCGGGCCGCCCAGGGAGGAGGAGGGGCGGGACCGCGGCTCGCGATCGGTTCAGGGAGGAGGAGGAACCGGTCGGGATGCGGGAAACTTACTTGGCTTCGCTGGCCTCGATCGCGATCCGCTTGATCATCGAGCGGCTGATGCCGAGATCGGCGAGGTCGCGGTCGGTCAGCGCCTGCAGCTCGTTGAAGGTCGTGCGGTAGATCTTGCTCTTCGCGACCCGGTCGGCCAGGCTGGCACGAAGGGCGGCGATGCGCTGGCCGAGGCCGGCGCTGCGGGTGTCGGTGGTGTATGCCATGGTGCATACCTCTTTCATTCGGGGCCCCAGTCGGGGGGCCGGCTCTGCTGATCTGGTCGATCCCAGACTGCGGGACCGGACGTCGTCGAAGCCGCCGTATTGCGTCTTCGAGATCCAAAATAGGCTTGTGCCGCAGATGCACAATCCCTCGGATCGGCAATGCTGCTATGCAGCAAACGCATGGTAAAAGTTTCATGAAAACACAGTCTTACCTAGGGTAATCCAAGTTTTCGCGGGCCGCTTGCGCTTTGGGCGACAAAGCGCGACCCTTGCGCGGAATTCGGGCGGGACGTGAAGCGAGGCCCGAAAAAGAGACCAGGAAACGGACCCCAGATGACCCTGACGCGCGACCATATTCTCGACGAACTGCGCCGTATCGGGCTGCCAGATGGCGGCGATCTTGTCTCGCGCGACATGATCCGCGCGCTGGGCCTTGAAGGCGACAAGGTGCGGTTCGTCATCGAGGCGCCCGATGCCGATACCGCCCGCAGGATGGAGCCGGTGCGTCGCGCCGCAGAGGCCGCGGTGGCAGCGTTGCCGGGAGTCGCGTCGGTCAGCGTGGTGCTGACCGCGCATGGGCCGGCGAGCCCGGCGGCGAAAAAGGCGCCCGAGGGCGAGGCGCCCTCGCTCAAGATCGGCCGCCACCCGACGCCGCAGGCTCCGGGCCAGACCGGGCCGCAGCGCGTGGCCGGGATCGACCGCATTCTCGCGGTCGGGTCGGGCAAGGGCGGCGTCGGCAAATCCACGGTCGCCTCGAACCTCGCCGTGGCGCTGGCGCGCGAGGGGCGGCGCGTGGGGCTGCTCGATGCCGATATCTACGGCCCCTCGCAGCCGCGCATGATGGGGGTGAGCAAGCGCCCCGGATCGCCCGACGGCAAGACGATCGAACCGCTCAAGGCGCATGGCGTCACGATGATGTCGATCGGGTTGATGATGGACCCCGACAAGGCGGTGGTCTGGCGCGGCCCGATGCTGATGGGGGCGTTGCAGCAGCTGATCGGCCAGGTGGCCTGGGGCGAACTCGACGTGTTGATCGTGGACCTGCCTCCCGGCACGGGCGACGTGCAGCTGACGTTGTGCCAGCGCACGCATCTGACCGGCGCGATCGTGGTGTCGACCCCGCAGGATGTGGCGCTGCTCGACGCGCGCAAGGCGATCGACATGTTCCACACGCTCAAGACCCCGGTTCTGGGGCTGATCGAGAACATGTCTCTTTATGTCTGCCCCGAATGCGGGCACGAGGCGCATATCTTCGGACATGGCGGCGTCAGCGCCGAGGCCGAGCGCCTCAAGGCGCCGCTGCTGGGCAGCCTGCCGATCGATCTCGACACGCGGCTCGGTGGCGATGCCGGCACGCCGATCGCGGCGGGCGAAGGCGTGATGTCCGATGCCTATCGCCAGATCGCGCGCGGGCTGGTCGCGGGCGGTATGGCCTGACCGGTCATTCCGGCCCGGGATCTCATGGCACCCGGGCCGGGAACTCATGGCACATTTCGGAAGTTGATCGAATCGAACCCGTCGATTCGAGCTGCATCGCAGCTTATCCTCGTCCTTATCCACAGCTTAGAGCCTGTTTCGAAGATTCCGGGCTTTTCCGCTTCCTGCTTCGGCGGAGCTCCGCCGAAGCCGGGCCTGCCCGGCGCGTCGGCGGTTGGGTTTTTACGCCACATCACCATCGCACCATATATTGATTAAAATTCAAAGAACAATCTACATGATGTGTTTTTCTCGCTCTGGTGGAGTGGTTCTCCCGTGGCGCTGGGAAAACACACTCTGCCGAAGCGTCATTTCGAGCCTAAAATTTGTTGCCTCCCATGAATTCCCATGGCATCCCTGTGGCCAAGGAAACGGTGGACAGACGGACTAGGGGCACCAAGACCCCATCGGCAAAATATAGCAGGTTCATACAGGCAACCCGCTGTTTTCTAATTAGAGATCCGGCGCGCGAGCGAGCAGACATCCCCCCAGGTGGCGCGCGCGATCGGACATCCCGGAAACGGGACGATGCGGCGGATCGAGCAGTGGCAGCAGCTCGGTCCGCCGTTTTCGTATCATGAGGTCTGAGGACCTGGGCGGGCATGGGCAAGGGTCGCGAACGGCGTGCTGGGGTTTACCGGAGAGTATCCGCAGAAGATCGACGGGAAAGGACGCATGTCCATTCCGGCAGACTTCCGCCGCGTGCTCGAAGCCGGTGACCCGGACTGGACCGAAGGGCTTTCTCCCAAGCTTTACCTGCAGTTCGGCGACCATCTTAAAGACAATCTGCGGGTCTATTCGGTCGAGGAATTCGACCGCATCGCCGCCCAGATCCGCGCCATGCCCGCCGGCTCCAAGCAAAAGCAGATGGTGAGCCGGCTCTATCTCGGGCAATCGATGAAGCTCGAGATCGACCGCGACGGCCGCATCGTCATGCCGATCCGCCAGCGCCGCAAGCTCGGGCTGGAACAGGGCGAGGTGCTGTTCATGGGCGTCGGCGACTATTTCGAGATCTGGAAGGCCGATACCTTCGAGACCACCGTGGGCCAGGAGGTCACCGACTGGCTCGAGGAGCAGCCCGAGGGCTTCGACCCGCTCAGCCTCGTGGAAGGGCTCTGATCCATGACAGACGCACCCCATGTTCCCGTCCTGCTGCGGCCCCTGATCGCGGCGCTGGCCCCGATCGAGGGCATCTGGCTCGACGGCACCTTCGGCGCGGGCGGCTATACGCGCGCCTTGCTCGACGCCGGCGCGGACAAGGTCTTCGCGGTGGACCGCGACCCTTCGACCCATCAGATGGCGCAGGCCTGGGCCGGGCAATACGGTGACCGGCTGCAAATGCGCGAGGGCCGGTTTTCGCAGCTCGACACGCTCGCGGGCGAAATGCTCGACGGGGTCGTGCTCGATCTCGGCGTCTCCTCGATGCAGATCGACCAGGCCGAGCGCGGGTTCTCTTTCCAGAAGGACGGCCCGCTCGACATGCGCATGGGCACGACCGGTCCCTCCGCCGCCGACATCGTCAACGAGGCCGAGGAGTCGCATCTGGCGCGGATCCTGTTCCTGTACGGCGAAGAACGGCAAAGCCGCCGCATCGCCCGCGCCATCGTCGCCGCGCGGCCCGTCACCACGACGCTGCAGCTCGCGGAGATCATCGCGCGTTGCCTGCCGCGGCCCAAGCCGGGCCAGTCGAACCCCGCCACCCGCAGCTTTCAGGCGCTGCGCATCGCGGTGAACGAGGAATATGACGAGCTCTACGAAGGTCTCGCCGCGGCAGAGCGCGCGCTCAAGCCGGGCGGGCTCTTGGGCGTCGTGACCTTCCACTCGGTCGAGGACCGGATGGTCAAGCGTTTCATGCAGCTGCGCGCCGGTGCCACCGGCAACGCCAACCGCTTCGCGCCCGAAATCGAGGGGCCGCCGCCTGCCTTCGAGCTCAAGGGGCGCAAGGCCGTGGGCCCCGATGACGAAGAGCTCGCCGCCAATCCGCGCGCCCGCTCGGCGCGGCTTCGGGTGGCGCGGCGCACCGACGCCCCGGCGGGGCGGGCCGATCCGGCCGCGCTGGGCATGCCTATTCTGAACAAGGGGGAGACACGGCGATGAAGGGCGTGATCTACGTGCTGTCGGCGCTGGCCGTCGTGGGTCTGGGCTTCTGGGCCTATCAGGAGAACTACGCCACGCAGCAATCCTTGCGCGAGGTGCGCCAACTTTATGCGCGGATCGGCGCGGCGCATGCCCGGCTCGGCATGCTCAACGCCGAATGGGCCTATCTCAACCGCCCCGACCGGCTGCGCGATCTCGCCGATCTGAACTTCGACCGGCTCGGTCTGCTGCCGCTGCGCCCCGAGGCCTTCGGCCGGATCGAACAGGTCGGGTTTCCGCCCGAAATGCTGCCGCCGATCATGAACCCGGTCGAGGTGTCGTCGGCCTTCATGAACACCGACGAGGAACCCCTGTGATCCGACGGCCGCTGCGTCCGCTGGCGCGAATCCTCAAGGCGCGCGAGCGCGGCGAGAACCCCGATGCGATCGAACGCGAAAACCTGCGGCTGCGCCACGAGGAGAGCCGCGACCGCGCCCGCAGCCGCGCCGAGGGGCGGCTTCTGGTGCTGGGCGGCTTCTTCTTTCTCGCCTTCATCACGATCGGGCTGAAGATGGGCAGCATGGCGGGCGCCCCCGCCGAAGAGCCGCGCGCCTCCGCCTCGGGCAACCCGATCATCGCCCAGCGCGCCGATATCACCGACCGGCAGGGCCGGATTCTCGCCACCAATCTCGACACCTACGCGCTGTATGCGCAGCCGCCGCAGATGATCGACCCCGCCCGCTCGGCCGCCGAGCTGGTGCGGATCTTCCCCGAGCTCGACGCGCAGGAGCTGCTTGCCGATTTCACCGGCCCGCGCAAATTCCTGTGGATCCGCAAGCAGATCAGCCCCGAGCAGCGGCAGGCCGTGCACGACATCGGCGATCCGGGGCTGCTGTTCGGCCCGCGCGAGATGCGGATCTATCCCAACGGCCCCGTCGCCGCGCACATCCTCGGCGGCGCGAGCTATGGCCGCGAGGGCGTCTCCTCGGCCGAGGTGATCGGCGTGGCCGGGGTGGAGCGGCGGTTCGACGCCTATCTGCGCGATCCGGCCAATGAAGGCGCGCCGCTGAAGCTGTCGCTCGACCTGACCGTGCAGTCGGCGGTCGAGGAGGTGCTGGCGGGCGGCATGAACCTGCTCAACGCGCGCGGTGCCGCGGCGGTGCTGATGGAGGCCAAGACCGGCGAGATCGTCGCCATGGCCAGCCTGCCGGATTTCGACCCCAATAACCGGCCCCGGCCGCTGCTGACCGGATCGCCCGGCGACAGCCCGCTTTTCAACCGCATGGTGCAGGGCGTCTACGAGCTCGGTTCGGTGTTCAAGATTTTCACGGTGGCGCAGGCGCTCGACATGGGGCTGGTGCAGCCTTCCACCATGGTCGAGACTAAGGGCCCGTTGACATGGGGCCGGTTCCGCATCCGCGATTTCCACAATTACGGCCCCGAGCTGTCGGTCACCGACGTGATCGTCGAATCCTCGAACATCGGCACCTCGCGCATGGCGATGATGATCGGCGCCGAGAAGCAGCGCGAGTTTCTGGGCCAGCTCGGCATGTTCGAGCCGACCGAGGTCGAGATGGTCGAGGCGCCGACAGGGCGCCCCTTGCTGCCGGCGCAATGGTCCGAGATCTCGACCATGACGATTTCCTACGGGCACGGTCTGTCGGTCTCGCCGCTGCATCTCGCCGCCGGGTACGCGATGCTGGCCAATGGCGGGCGCAAGGTCGCGCCGACCTTGCTGCACAAGGGCGCACGCGCGCCCGGTGAGCGTATCGTCAGCGAACAGACCGCCGCCGCGACCCGCGCCATGCTGCGCGCCGTGGTCAGCCGCGGTACCGCCAGCCTCGGCGATGTCGAAGGCTACGAGGTGGGTGGCAAGACCGGCACCGCCGACAAGCCGCGCGAGAATGGCGGCGGCTATTATGACGACAAGGTGATCGCCACCTTCGCCGGCATGTTCCCGGCGACCGATCCCGAATACGTGATCATCGTCACGCTCGACGAGCCGGTGGAAACCACGGGCTCGCGGCCCCGCCGCACCGCCGGCTGGACCGCTGTTCCGGTGGCCGCCGAGATGATCCGGCGCGCGGCGCCGCTGCTCGGCCTCAGACCGCAGGTTGAAGGCGCGCCCTTCGAGGGTATATCGCTGGCCGCGAACTGAGGGCGGCGAGGGGCTGACATGGACGGCAAACAGGCCACGCTGGCCGAACTGGGGCTGACGGCGCAGGGCGGTCGCGACACGCGGATCACGGGGCTTTCGGTGGACAGCCGCGACGTGCGCGAGGGCCATCTCTTCGCGGCGCTGCCCGGCAGCGTCGCGCATGGCGCGGGCTTTGTCGAGTTGGCGCTCGAGGCTGGCGCCGCGGCGATTCTCACCGATGCGGAGGGCGCGCGCATCGTCGCGCCCGCGCTGGCGGGCCGCGCGGCGGCGCTCGTCGTGGCCGAAGAGCCGCGGCAGGCGCTGGCGCGCGCCGCGGCGCTGTGGTTCGGGCCCGCCCCGGAAACGGTGGTCGCCGTCACCGGCACCAACGGCAAGACCTCCGTGTCGACCTTCGCGCGCCAGATCTGGACCGCGATGGGGCGGCGCGCGGTCAATCTCGGCACCACCGGGGTCGAGGGCGCATGGACCTATCCGCTGCGCCACACCACGCCCGAGCCGATCACCCTGCACCGGGCGCTGGCCTTGGCCGCGCGCGAAGGTGTCACGCATGTGGCGATGGAGGCCTCGTCGCACGGGCTCGACCAGCACCGGCTCGACGGGGTGATCCCGGCGGCGGCGGGCTTCACCAATTTCAGCCAGGATCATCTCGACTACCACGAAAGCTTCGAGGCCTATTTCGAGGCCAAGCTGGCGCTGTTCGACCGGGTGCTGCCCGAGGAAGGCGTGGTCGCTACCAATCTCGACGATCCCAAGGGCGCCGAGATCGCCCGCCGCTGTGCCGCGCGCGGGCAGGAGGTGATCGGCGTGGGCCGGGCCGACGGCGCGCGGCTGCGGCTGCTGGCGCAGCGCTTCGACGCCACCGGGCAGGAGCTGCGATTCGCGTGGCAGGGCACGGCGCGGATGTGCCGGCTCGATCTCGTCGGCGGGTTTCAGGCCGAAAACGTGCTTCTGGCGGCGGCGCTGGTGATCGGCGCGGGCGAGGACCCCGACGAGGTGTTCCGCGCGCTGCCCGAGCTGACCACCGTGCGGGGCCGGATGCAGCTTGCGGCGCGGCGTGGCCATGGCGCGACGGTCTTCGTCGATTACGCCCACACCCCGGACGCGGTGGAGACGGCGCTGAAGGCGCTGCGCCCGCATGTGATGGGGCGCATCGTCGCCCTTGTCGGCGCGGGCGGCGACCGCGATCGCTCCAAGCGGCCGCTGATGGGGGCTGCGGCGGCGCATAACGCCGACGCGGTGATCGTGACCGACGACAACCCCCGCACCGAGGATCCCGCCGCGATCCGCGCCGCCGTGCTCGACGGCGCGCGCGGCGTCGTCGGCGGGGCCGAGAGCGTGATCGAGACCGGCGACCGGGCCGAGGCGATCCTGCGCGGAGTCGACGCGCTGGGGCCGGGGGATGCGCTGCTGATCTGCGGCAAGGGCCACGAGACCGGCCAGATCGTGGGCCATGACGTGCTGCCCTTCGACGATGCCGAGCAGGCCTCGGTCGCCGTGGCGGCGCTGGAGGGGCAGGCATGACGCTCTGGACCGCACAGGACGCCGCCGCCGCGACCGGCGGGCGCGCCACGCGCGACTGGGCCGCCACCGGCGTTTCCATCGACACGCGCACGATCCGGCCCGGCGATCTCTTCGTGGCGCTCGAAGCGGCGCGCGACGGGCATGACTTCGTGGCGCAGGCGCTTGAAAAGGGCGCCGCCGCCGCGATGGTGACCCGCATCCCCGCGGGCGTCCCGGACGATGCGCCGCTGCTGCTGGTCGACGCGGTGCTTCCGGCGCTGGAGCGGCTGGGCCGCGCCGGGCGCGCGCGCAGCAAGGCCCGCGTCGCCGCGATCACCGGCTCGGTCGGCAAGACGTCGACCAAGGAAATGCTGCGCGCCGCGCTCGAAGGGCAGGGCCGCGTCCACGCCGCCGAGGCAAGCTACAACAACCATTGGGGCGTGCCGCTCACATTGGCCCGGATGCCCGCCGACACCGATTTCGCGGTGATCGAGATCGGCATGAACCATCCCGGCGAAATCGCGCCGCTGGCGCGCATGGCCCGCCCGCATGTGGCAATGATCACCACGGTGGCGGCGGTGCATCTGGAGGCCTTCGAGAGTGTCGAGGGCATCGCGCATGAAAAGGCGTCGATCTTCGAGGGGCTGGAGCCCGGTGGCTGCGCGGTGGTCAATGGTGATCTCGCGGTCAGCCCGATCCTCCGCGCCGCGGCCCGCGCGGCGGGCGCGAAGATCATCGGCTTCGGCAATGGGATCAGCAATCACCACCGGCTGCGCGAGGCGCATCTGCGCGGCGGCGCGACCGTGGGCAAGGCGCGGCTGTGGCGTACCGAGGTGATGCTCAAGGTCGCGACCGAAGGCCGGCATTTCATGGTCAACGCGCTGGGCGTGATCGCCGTGGCGCAGGCCATGGGCGCCGACCGGGCGCGGGCGATCTGCAACCTCTCCGCATGGGCACCGCCCGCCGGGCGCGGCACGCGCGAGACGGTGGTGATCGACCCCGCCCGCGACGGCGACACGCTCGAGCTGATCGATGACAGCTTCAACGCCAACCCCACCTCGCTTTCGGCGTCGCTCGCGGTGCTGGCCGCCGCGCCGACCCGCGACGGGGTGGGCCGGGTGCATCGCGGCCGCCGCATCGCGATCCTTGGCGACATGCTGGAGCTGGGCCCGCGCGAGCGCGAGATGCATGCCGAGATGGCCGAAGACCCCGCGATGCCGGCGATCGGATGCGTGCATTGCGTGGGCCCGCGGATGCGGGCGCTGCACGACGCGCTGCCGCCCGAGCGGCGCGGCCGCTGGGTCGAAAAGGTCGAGGATCTGATCCCCGACACGGCCCGGATCGTCGATTCCGGCGATGTTGTGCTGGTCAAGGGCTCGAAAGGCAGCCATGTGAGCCGCCTCGTTGACGCGATCCGCAAACTGGGGCAACGGACCCCCTCCGGCGACAAGGAGGCCTGAGGCCCATGCTCTATCTGCTGACGCTGCTGTCCGACGGCGGCGACCTGTTCAACCTGTTCCGCTACATCACCTTCCGCGCGGGCGGGGCCTTCCTGACGTCGCTGCTGTTCGGTTTCCTGTTCGGGCCGCCGCTGATCAACGTGCTGCGCCGCACCCAGGGGAAAGGCCAGCCGATCCGCGCCGACGGCCCCGAGGGGCACATCGCCAAGGCGGGTACGCCGACCATGGGCGGGCTGTTGATCGTCGGCGCGGTGGTCACCTCGACGGTGCTCTGGGCGCGGCTCGACAATCCCTACGTGCTGATGGTGCTGTTCGTGACGCTGGGCTTCGCGCTGATCGGCTTTGCCGACGACTATGCCAAGGTCCGCAAGCAGAACACCGACGGCGTGTCGGGCAAGCTGCGTCTTGCGATCGGCTTTTCGATCGCCGCGCTCGCGGGCTGGTGGGCGGCGATGTACCACCCCGACAACCTGACCAACCAACTGGCCTTTCCGGTCTATAACGAGATGCTGCTCAACCTCGGCATCCTGTTCGTGCCCTTTGCGATGATCGTCATCGTCGGCGCGGCCAACGCGGTGAACCTGACCGACGGTCTCGACGGGCTGGCCATCATGCCGGTGATGATCGCCGCGGGCGCCTTCGGCATCATCGCCTATGCGGTGGGCCGCACCGATTTCACCGAGTATCTCGGCGTGCACTACGTTCCCGACACCGGCGAGATCCTCATTTTCACCATGGGGCTGATCGGCGGGGGCCTCGGGTTCCTGTGGTACAACGCCCCGCCCGCCGCCGTCTTCATGGGCGACACCGGCTCCCTCGCGCTTGGCGGCGGTCTCGGCGCCATCGCTGTCGCCACCAAGCACGAGATCGTGCTGTCGATCGTCGGCGGGCTGTTCGTGGTCGAGGCGCTTTCGGTGATCGTGCAGGTGCTCTACTTCAAGCGCACCGGGCGCCGCGTCTTCTTGATGGCGCCGATCCATCACCACTATGAGAAGAAGGGCTGGTCCGAGCCACAGATCGTCATCCGCTTCTGGATCATCTCGCTGATCCTCGCGATGATCGGGCTGGCCACGCTCAAGCTGCGCTGAGTTTCACGGAGAGAGATTATGATCCCGGTTCGCGGACATGAGGGCCAGACCGTCGCCGTTCTCGGCCTTGGCCGCTCGGGCCGGGCCACGGCGGCGGCGCTCAAGGCGGGCGGTGCGCAGGTCATCGCATGGGATGATGGCCCCTCGGGCCGCGAGGCGGCCGAGGCCGAGGGCATCGAGCTGCGCGACCTGACGCGGGCCTCGGCCTATGAGGGCGTGTCGCTGCTCGTCACCTCGCCAGGCATCCCGCATCTCTACCCGGCGCCGCATGCCGCCATTCAGGCGGCATGGGAGGCCGGGGTGCCGGTCGACAACGATATCGGCCTGTTCTTTCGCAGCTTCGCGACCGAAGGGTTCGACCAGTTCGACACGCTGCCGCGCATCGTCGCCGTGACCGGCTCGAATGGCAAATCGACCACCTCGGCGCTGATCCACCACATCCTGACCGAGAACGGGCGCGCGGCGCAGCTTGCGGGCAATATCGGCCGTGGCGTGCTCGATCTCGAACCGCCGCATGACGGCGAGGTCGTGGTGCTGGAGCTGTCGAGCTACCAGACGGAGCTTGCGCGCGCGCTGACACCCGACATCGCGGTGCTGACCAACCTGTCGCCCGACCATCTCGACCGACATGCCGGGCCGGGCGGCTATTTCGCGGCCAAGCGGCGGCTGTTTTCCGAAGGCGGGCCGGACCGCGCCGTGATCGGCGTCGACGAGAACGAAGGCCGCTACCTCGCCAACCAGCTTGCCACCGCGGCCGCCGACGACCGGGTCATCGCCATCTCCTCGGGCCGCAAGCTCACCGGGCCGGGCTGGAACGTCTTTGCCCGCAAGGGCTTTCTCGCCGAATACCGCAAGGGCCGTCAGGTCGCCTCGGTCGATCTGCGCGACATCCCCGGCCTGCCGGGCGCGCACAACCACCAGAATGCCTGCGCCGCATGGGCGACCGCGCGGGCGCTGGGCCTCGGGCCGCGCGGCATCGAGGCGGCGCTGCGCTCCTATCCCGGCCTGCCGCATCGTTCGCAGCGCGTGGCCGAAAAAGGACGGCGTGGCCTTCGTCAACGACAGCAAGGCCACCAATGTCGACGCCGCCGCCAAGGCGCTCGCGGCCTTTCCGCGTATCCGCTGGATCTGCGGCGGGCTGGAGAAGGAAGGCGGGGTCTCGGGGCTCGGCGCGGGGTTGGAACATGTGGCCAAGGCCTATGTGATCGGGCGCGAGGCCGAGGCCTTCGCGGTGAAGCTGCCGGGCGTCGAGGCCGAGGTTTGCGGCACTATGGCCCGCGCCGTGGAGCGGGCCATGGCCGAGGCGGAGCCGGGCGACACGGTGCTTCTGGCGCCGGCGGCGGCGAGCTTCGATCAATACGACAATTTCGAGAAGCGCGGCGATGATTTCGTGGCCCAGGTGCGCGACCGGCTTTGAAGAGGTGCGGGGCGGTCAGCCGCCCTGCGCGATCGCCGTGCCTGCGGCAAAGCCCGACGCCCATGCCCATTGGAAATTGTAGCCGCCGAGCCAGCCGGTCACGTCGACGCATTCGCCGATGAAATGCAGCCCCGGCACCGATTTCGCCGCCATCGTCTTGGACGACAGCGCGTCGGTCGACACGCCGCCCAGCGTCACCTCCGCCGTGCGGTAGCCTTCGGTCCCCGACGGTGTCAGCCGCCAGTCGCGCAAGGCGCCGCACAGCGCGTCGATGGCGCGATCGGACTGGTCGGCCATGTTGCCCGGCATCGGGTGGTCTTCGGCCCATGCCTCGACCAGCCGCGCGGGCAGGTGCTGCGCCAGGACCGTCTTGACCGCCTTCTTGCCATCGCTGCGCCGCGCCACCCGTAGCGCCTCTGCAAGCTGCCCGCCGGGGGCGAGATCGAGCCGGATTTCCCCGCCCTCGCGCCAATAGGACGAGGCCTGCAGGATCGCCGGACCCGACAGCCCGCGATGCGTGAACAAAAGCGCCTCCTCGAAGGCCGGGCCGTCCGCCTGCGCGCGGACGGGGAGCGCCACGCCCGACAGGCCCGAGAACCGGTCGGGAAAGGTCAGCGGCACGAGGCCGGGACGGGTGTCGGTGACGGCGATGCCGAACTGCTCGGCGATGCGGTAGGCGAGGCCGGTCGCGCCCATTTTCGGGATCGACTTGCCGCCTGTGGCCACGACGACATGGGCGGCGCGGATCGTCTCGCGTCGGCCCGACCGTTCGATCACCGCGCGAAAGCCTCTGTCGTCGCGCGCGATCTCGACCAGCGCGGTGTCCAGCGCCACCTGCGCCCCGGCATCGCGCGCCTCCTCCATCAACATGGCGACGATCTGCGTGGCCTTGCCGTCGCAGAACAGCTGGCCCAGCGTCTTTTCGTGCCAGGCGATGCCGTGTTTCTTCACGAGGTCGAGAAAATCCCATGGGGTGTAGCGCGCCAGCGCCGATTTGTGGAAATGGGGATTCGCGCCGAGGAAGCATTCGGGCCCGGTGCGGATATTCGTGAAGTTGCATCGCCCGCCACCAGAGATGCGAATCTTCTCGCCGGGGTTGCGCGCGTGGTCGATCACCAGCGTGTCGCCCCCCGCATGCATGGCCGCGAAAAGCCCCGCGGCGCCGGCGCCGAGGACCAGTGTGTTGATATGCCGGGTGTTGTTCATGCCCGCGACCTGCCGCTTTTCTGCCACGGGCTCAAGCCTTGTTGACGCCGGGACTGGACGTTATTTTCATGGTCAATCTACTACTTTCGCGCTAGTATCTCCCACAGACCCGCACAAAGCGGGCAGGGCAGAGACAATCAGGCAGCAAGTTCATGACCGAAATGGTGCATGGAGCGGTCCCGGTTCGGACCGTCGATCCAATTCTCCCGCGCTGGTGGCGCACCATCGATGTCTGGACCATGTCCTGCATCCTGCTGCTGTTCGCGATCGGCATCCTGCTGGGTCTCGCGGCCTCGCCGCCGCTAGCGGCGCGCAACGGGCTCGACCCGTTCTACTATGTCAGCCGCCAGGCGTTTTTCGGCCTCTTGTCGCTCGGCGTGATGATGGGTGTGTCGATGATGACGCCGCAGCTTGTGCGCCGTCTCGCGGTGCTGGGCTTTGCGGGCGCCTTCGTGGCGCTGGCGCTGCTGCCGGTCTTCGGCACCGATTTCGGCAAGGGCGCGGTGCGCTGGTATTCTTTCGGCTTCGCAAGCGTGCAGCCCTCCGAGTTCCTCAAGCCCGGCTTCGTCGTCGTGGCGGCGTGGTTCATGGCGGCGGGGATGGAGCCCTCCGGTCCTCCGGGACGGATCTGGTCCTTCGCGCTGGCTTTCACCATCGTCATGTTCCTCGCGCTGCAGCCCGATTTCGGCCAGGCGGCGCTGGTGCTGTTTTCCTGGGGCGTGATGTATTTCGTCGGCGGCGCGCCGATGGTGCTGCTTCTGGGGCTCGCGGGCGTGGTCGTGCTGGCCGGCACCTTCGCCTATAACAACTCCGAACACTTCGCGCGGCGCATCGACGGCTTTCTCTCCGCCGAGGTCGATCCCACCACCCAGCTCGGCTACGCCACCAACGCGATCCGCGAAGGCGGCTTCTTCGGCGTCGGCGTCGGCGAGGGGCAGGTGAAATGGTCGCTGCCCGACGCGCATACCGATTTCATCATCGCGGTGGCGGCCGAGGAATACGGGCTGGTCTGCGTCATGGTGATCATCGCGCTCTACGCCACGATCGTGGTGCGGTCGCTGCTGCGGCTGATGCGCGAGCGCGACACCTTCATCCGGCTGGCGGGCACCGGTCTCGCCTGCGCCTTCGGCGTGCAGGCGATGATCAACATGGGCGTCGCGGTGCGGCTGCTGCCCGCCAAGGGCATGACGCTGCCCTTCGTGAGCTATGGTGGCTCATCGGTGATCGCGAGCGGAATCGCGCTCGGCATGCTGCTGGCCTTCACCCGCACCCGTCCGCAGGGCGGCATCGGCGACATCCTGCTGCGGCGGGGCCGCTGATGGCCGCGCCGCTTCTCGTCATCGCCGCCGGGGGCACCGGCGGGCACATGTTCCCGGCGCAGGCGCTGGCCGAGCTGATGCTGACCCGTGGCTGGCGGGTGAAGCTGTCCACGGATGCGCGCGGCGCGCGCTACACGCAGAATTTCCCTCGCGAGGTCGAAATCGAACAGGTCGGTTCGGGCACCTTCGCGCGGGGCGGTCTGTCGGCGCGGGCGCTGGCGCCGGCGCGGATCGGCTGCGGCATCGTGGCGGCGGTGACGCGGATGATGCGCGACCGGCCCGCCGTGGTGGTGGGGTTCGGCGGCTACCCGTCGATCCCGGCACTGGCCGCGGCGACGATCCTCAAGCTGCCGCGCATGATCCACGAGCAGAACGGCGTTCTGGGCCGGGTCAACGCGCTGTTCGCGCGCCGCGTCCACGCGGTGGCCTGCGGCACATGGCCGACCGAGCTGCCCTCGGGCGTCGAGGCGATCCACACCGGCAACCCGGTGCGCCGCTCGGTGCTGGACCGCTCCGGCGCGGCCTATATCCCGCCGGGCGACTACCCGATGTCGGTTCTGGTGATCGGCGGCAGCCAGGGCGCGCGCATTCTCAGCGACGTGGTGCCGCCCGCGATCGCGGGGCTGCCCGCCGCGCTGCGCCGCCAGGTCCGGGTCAGCCACCAGGCCCGTGAGGAGGACGTGCAGCGCGTCTCCACCTATTACTCCGACGAAGGCATCGACGCCGACGTGCAGACCTTCTTTGCCGACCTGCCGACCCGGATGAGCGAGGCGCAGCTGGTGATCTGCCGCTCGGGCGCCTCGACCATCGCGGATCTGAGCGTGATCGGCCGGCCCTCGGTGCTCGTGCCCTTTGCCGCCGCCGCCGCCGATCACCAGACCGCCAATGCGCGCGGTCTTGTCGGGGCCGGGGCCGCGATCATGTTCCCCGAAAGCCGGTTCCACGTGGAGACACTCACCGAGCAGGTGGCGCTGGTGCTGGGCAACAGCGACGGCGCGATGCGCATGGCGCATGCCGCGCGCGGCGCGGGCGTGCCCGACGCGGCGGAGAGGCTTGCGGGGGTTGTCGAACGCCTCGCGGAAGGACAGAAGGAGCCGGATTCTTGATGGACGGGACGCAAACCATGAACGCCGCCACGAAACTGCCGCTCGATGTCGGACCTATTCATTTCGTGGGGATCGGCGGCATCGGGATGTCCGGTATCGCCGAGGTGCTGCTCAATCTGGGCTATACCGTCCAGGGGTCGGACCTGAAGGGCTCCAGGATCACCGCCCGGCTCGAAGAGCTGGGCGCGCGCATCTTCGTCGGCCAGTCGGGCGAGAACCTCGACGGCGCGCAGGTCGTGGTGATCTCCACCGCCATCAAGCCGGGCAATCCCGAGCTCGACGAGGCGCGCAGGCGGGGCCTGCCGGTGGTGCGCCGGGCCGAAATGCTGGCCGAGCTGATGCGGCTGCGCTCGAACGTCGCGGTGGGCGGCACGCATGGCAAGACCACCACCACGACCATGGTGGCGACGCTGCTCGATGCGGGGCATTTCGACCCGACCGTGATCAATGGCGGCATCATCCATGCCTATGGCTCGAACGCCCGGATGGGGCAGGGCGAATGGATGGTGGTCGAGGCCGACGAAAGCGACGGCACCTTCAACCGGCTGCCCGCGACCATCGCCATCGTCACCAATATCGACCCCGAGCACATGGATCACTGGGGCTCGATCGAGGGGCTCAGGAAGGGCTTTCTCGATTTCGTGTCGAACATCCCGTTCTATGGCCTCGCCGTGTGCTGCACCGACCACCCCGAGGTGCAGGCGCTGGTGGGCCGGGTCACCGACCGTCGGGTCACCACCTTCGGCTTCAACGCGCAGGCCGATGTGCGTGCCGCCAACCTGACCTACAAGGGCGGCATCGCGCATTTCGACATCGTGCTCAGGGCCGAGGACGCGGTGATCGAAGGTTGCACCCTGCCGATGCCAGGCGACCACAATGTCTCCAACGCGCTGGCCGCCGTGGCCGTGGCGCGTCACTTGGGCATGAAGCGCGACGAAATCCGCGCCGCGCTGGCCGCTTTCGGCGGCGTCAACCGGCGCTTCACCAAGGTCGGCGAATGGAACGGCGTCACGGTGATCGACGATTACGGCCACCACCCGGTCGAGATCGCCGCCGTGTTGCGCGCCGCGCGGCAGGCAAGCGAGGGCCGCGTGATCGCGGTGCACCAGCCGCATCGCTACACGCGCCTCGCCTCGCTGTTCGAGGATTTCTGCACCTGTTTCAACGACGCCGACGTGGTCGGCATTTCCGACATCTACGCCGCTGGCGAAGAGCCGATCGCGGGCGCGGGCCGGGACGATCTGGTGGCCGGGCTGATCCGCCACGGCCATCGCCAGGCCCATGCCGTGGACTCCGAGGAGGCGCTGACCGAGCTGGTGCGTCACGAGGCGAAGCCCGGCGACATCGTGGTCTGTCTCGGCGCCGGCACGATCAGCGCCTGGGCCGGGGCGCTGCCCGCGCGGCTGGAGCAGGGCGGATGAGCGCGCAGCAGCTTTTGCCGATTGCCGCCGCCTGCCTGTGGCTGGTCGCGGCGAACCTCGTCGTGATGCTGCCGTCGCGCGACAATCATCGCAGCTGCGCCACGATCCTCGTGGTGATCGGCGTGCCGCTGCTGGGCTGGGTCACCTTCGCTTTCGGCCCGGTGGCCGGGGTGGTGCTGATGGCCGCCGGCGTATCGGTGCTGCGTTGGCCGCTGATGCTTCTGGGGCGGCTGCGGCGGCCATGGGGGTGAGCGCGATGACCGATCTTCCGCAGGTGCGCGGCCGGCTGACGCCGGACCGCCCGCTCTCCGATCTGACATGGCTGCGCGTGGGCGGCCCGGCCCAATGGTTGTTCCAGCCCGCCGACCGCGAGGATCTGGCGGCATTCCTGCGCGATCTCGATCCGTCGGTGCCGGTGTTTCCGATGGGCGTCGGCTCCAACCTGATCGTGCGCGACGGCGGCGTGCGCGGCGTGGTGATCCGGCTGGGACGCGGCTTCAACGGCATCGAGATCGCCGAAGATGGCCGCGTGACGGCGGGCGCCGCCGCGCTCGACGCGCATGTCGCGCGTAAGGCGGCGCAGGCAGGGCGCGACCTGACCTTCCTGCGCACCATTCCCGGCGCGATCGGCGGGGCGGTGCGGATGAATGCCGGCTGCTATGGCTCTTATGTCGCCGACGCGCTGCGCGAGGTCACGGTGATCCACCGCGACGGCCGGACCGTGACGCTGCCCGCCTCAGCGCTGGAGCTGGCCTACCGCTCCAGCCGCCTGCCCGAGGGCGCGGTGATCGTGGAGGCGGTGTTCGACGCCCCCGAAGGCGATCCGGCGGCGCTCGAGGCGCGCATGGCCGAGCAGATCGAGAAGCGCGACGCCAGCCAGCCGACCAAGGACCGGACGGCGGGATCGACCTTCCGCAACCCGGCCGGGTTCTCCTCGACCGGGCGCGCCGATGACAGCCACGAGTTGAAGGCCTGGAAGGTGATCGAGGAGGCGGGGATGCGCGGCGCCCGGCTCGGCGGCGCGGTGATGAACGAAAAGCACCCGAATTTCCTCACCAATGCCGGCGAAGCCAGCGCCGCCGACCTCGAAGCGCTGGGCGAGAAGGTCCGGAAAAGGGTTTACGAGCATTCGGGCCTGACGCTAGAATGGGAAATCATGCGGGTCGGACAGCCGGACGCCTGACAAGCGGAAAATTAGATCTTCGCAAAGCGGAGAAAGCCCGAAACGGGCTATAACAATGACGCGCCGTCCAGCGGCGCGCGAATGAGGCAGTGCGGGAATGTCGAGCGGGACACATCCCAAGGTTGTCGTGGTGATGGGCGGACCCTCGGCCGAGCGCGAGGTCTCGCTCTCCACGGGGCGCGAATGCGCGGCGGCCTTGCGGCAGGCGGGATTTGAGGCGATCGAGGTCGATGCCGGCCCCGACCTGATCGACCGACTGCGCACGCACGCCCCCGACGTGGTCTTCAACGCCCTGCACGGCCCCCGCGGCGAGGATGGTTGCATCCAAGGCCTGCTGGAATGGCTGCGCATCCCCTACACCCATTCGGGCGTGCTCGCCTCGGCTCTCGCGATGGACAAGGAGGCGACCAAGGCGGTGTTTCGCGCCGAAGCGCTGCCTGTGGCCGACAGCCGTCTCGCCACGAAGGCCGAGGTCATGGCCGGTCACGTCATGCCGCCGCCCTATGTGGTGAAGCCCTACAACGAAGGGTCGAGCGTCGGCGTCTATATCGTGCCAGAGGGCGCGGAGGCGCCGCCGCAGCTGGCGGAGGACATGCCCGAGACGGTGATGGTCGAAGCCTACCTGCCGGGGCGCGAGCTGACCACCACGGTGCTGGGCGACCGCGCGCTTACCGTGACCGACATCGTCACGAGCGGCTGGTACGACTACGACGCCAAGTACAAGACCGGCGGCTCGCGTCACGTGGTGCCGGCCGATATTCCGCAGGAGATCTTCGAGGCCTGCCTAGATTACGCGCTGCGCGCCCATCGCGTGCTGGGCTGCCGCGGCCTGACCCGCACCGATTTTCGCTGGGACGAGGCCAAGGGGCTCGGCGGTCTGGTGCTGCTCGAAACCAACACCCAGCCGGGCATGACCCCGACCTCGCTCGCGCCCGAGCAGGCGGCCTCGGTCGGGATTTCCTTTCCCGAGCTGTGCGGCTGGCTGGTGGAGGACGCGTCATGCGATCGCTGAAATCGCTTTTGCGGCGCGAGCCGCAATACGGCATGCGCCGCGATCCCGCGCCGACGCGCTGGGGCTACCGCTACCAGCGGCTGATGCTCACGCCCGCCTTCAGGATCGGCATGCGGTTCGGGTTGCCGGTGCTGGGCGTGGCGCTGGTCGGCGGGATCTGGTTCGGGCAGGCCGACAACCGCGCCGCCTTTGCCGCGCAGCTGGACCGCATCAAGGCGACGATCCAGCAGCGCCCCGAATTCATGGTCGGCGCGGTCGAGATCGACGGCGCCGAGCCCGCGCTCGCCGCCGCGATCAAGTCGTTCCTGCCCGAAACCATGCCGATCTCCTCCTTCGATCTGGACCTGCCCGAGATCCGCACCCGGATCCGCGAGCTGACGGCGGTGGCCGACGCCACCGTGCGGGTGCAGCCCGGCGGCACGCTGGAGATCGCGGTGACGCAGCGCGTGCCGGTGGCGGTCTGGCGTTATGTCGACGGGCTGCGGCTAGTCGATGCCAAGGGGGTGATGACCGGCATGATCGGGCAGCGTTCCGACCGCGCCGACCTGCCGCTGATCGCGGGCGACGGCGCGCGCGAGAAGATCGACGAGGCGCTGGCGTTGTTCGCCGCCGCCGCGCCGGTGGCCGATCGGGTGCGCGGGCTGGTGCGGATGGGCGAACGGCGCTGGGATCTGGTGCTCGACCGCGACCAGCGCATCCTCTTGCCCGCCGCGAACCCGGTGCCGGCGCTTGAACGGGTGATGGCGCTCGACGGGGCCGAGGACATGCTGGCGCGCGACATCGCGGCGGTGGACATCAGGAACGAGGATCGGCCGACCATAAGGCTGACCGAGCAGGCACTGGTGCGGCTTCGCCGTGTCAGCGACAACAACTAAAAAACGGGAGCGGGACGGAAAATGGGGCAGCTCTACCAGACCCAGCGGGCGATGCGCCACATGCGCAAGGCGGCGATGCAGCGTGGCGTGATCGCCATTCTCGATGTCGGCACCTCGAAGATCGCCTGCCTGGTGCTGCGCTTCGACGGCGACGCGCCCGCGCTCGAAGGCGTGGGCTCGATGGCCGGGCAGTCCAATTTCCGCATCATCGGCGCCGCCACCACCCGCTCGCGCGGGGTCTCCTTCGGCGAGGTCGCGGCCATGGCCGAGACCGAGCGCGCGATCCGCACCGCGGTGCAGGCGGCGCAGAAGATGGCCGGCGTCCGGGTCGACCACGTGATCGCCACGCTATCGGGCGCGCGCCCGCGCAGCTACGGGCTCGACGGCGAGGTCGAGGTCGAGGCGGGGCAGGTCACGGGCGGCGATATCGGCCGCGTGCTCGCGGCCTGCGAGATGCCCGATTACGGCGATGGCCGCGAGGTGCTGCACGCCCAACCGGTGAACTTCGCGCTCGATCACCGTTCCGGTCTCGCCGATCCGCGCGGCCAGATCGGCCAGCGGCTGACCACCGACATGCACCTGCTCACCGTCGATGCCACCGCGATCGAGAACCTGCTCTATTGCATCAAGCGCTGCGATCTCGAGGTCGCGGGGCTGGCGTCGTCGGCCTATGTGTCGGGCGTCTCGTCGTTGGTGGAGGACGAGCAGGAGCTGGGCGCGGCCTGCATCGACATGGGCGGCGGCTCGACCGGCATCTCGGTCTTCATCCGCAAGCACATGATCTATGCCGACAGCGTCCGCATGGGCGGCGATCACGTCACCTCGGACATCTCGATGGGGCTGCAGGTGCCGATGGCCACGGCCGAGCGGATCAAGACCTTCTATGGCGGCGTCGTCGCCACCGGCATGGACGACCGCGAGATGATCGAGATCGGCGGCGACACCGGCGACTGGGAGCACGACCGCCGCACCGTCAGCCGGGCCGAGCTGATCGGCATCATGCGCCCGCGGGTCGAGGAGATCCTCGAGGAGGTGCGCCAGCGGCTCGACGCGGCGGGGTTCGAGCATCTGCCATCCCAGCAGATCGTGCTCACCGGCGGCGGCAGCCAGATCCCCGGCCTCGACGGGCTGGCGACGCGGATTCTCGGCCAACAGGTGCGTCTGGGCCGCCCGCTCCGGGTGCAGGGGCTGCCGCAGGCGGCCACGGGGCCGGCTTTTGCCGGGTCGGTGGGATTGTGTCTGTTCGCGGCACACCCGCAGGATGAATGGTGGGATTTCGATGTCCCGGCAGAGAAGTATCCGGCCCGGTCGTTCAAGCGGGCCTTCAAGTGGTTCAAGGACAACTGGTGATACGCAAGATATCGCTTACCGCGACGTCGGCGGGCGATTTTCCAGTGCGAATCCGGCGAAAATAAGTACGAACGCCCGAGTTTCCCCGTGACGATGCGGACGCGCGCGGATAGTTTGGCCAGATAATGGCAAATACGCCCGGCGGGACGGGCCAGATTCAGGACAGGCAGACAGCGATGGCACTCAACCTCTCTCTGCCGGGGCAGGAAGATCTCAAGCCCCGGATCACCGTCTTCGGCGTGGGCGGCGCTGGTGGCAACGCGGTCAACAACATGATCGAGAAGGAACTCGACGGAGTCGAGTTCGTGGTTGCCAACACCGATGCGCAGGCGCTGCAGCAGTCGCGCGCGCAGGCCAAGATCCAGATGGGCGTGAAGGTCACCGAAGGCCTGGGCGCTGGCGCCCGCGCCACCGTCGGTGCCGCCGCGGCCGAGGAATCGATCGAGGAGATCGTCGATCACCTCGCTGGCGCGCATATGTGCTTCATCACCGCCGGCATGGGCGGCGGCACCGGCACCGGCGCCGCGCCGATCATCGCCCAGGCGGCCCGTGAACTCGGCGTGCTGACCGTCGGCGTCGTCACCAAGCCGTTCCAGTTCGAGGGCGGCAAGCGCATGAAGCAGGCCGAGGCCGGCGTCGAGGCGCTGCAGAAGGTGGTCGACACCCTCATCATCATCCCGAACCAGAACCTGTTCCGCCTCGCCAACGAGAACACCACCTTCACCGAAGCCTTCGCGCTCGCCGACGACGTGCTCTATCAGGGCGTGAAGGGCGTGACCGACCTGATGGTGCGCCCCGGCCTGATCAACCTCGACTTCGCCGACGTGCGCGCGGTGATGGACGAGATGGGCAAGGCGATGATGGGCACCGGCGAAGCCGATGGCGAGGATCGCGCCGTGCAGGCCGCCGAGAAGGCGATAGCGAACCCGCTGCTCGACGAGATCAGCCTCGAGGGCGCCAAGGGCGTGCTGATCAACATCACCGGCGGCTACGACCTGACGCTGTTCGAGCTCGACGAAGCCGCGAACAAGATCCGCGAGAAGGTCGATCCCGAAGCCAACATCATCGTCGGCTCGACGCTCGACACCGGCATGGAAGGCCGGATGCGCGTCTCCGTCGTCGCCACCGGCATCGACGCGGTCGCCAAGATCGAGGACACCCCAGTGCCGCGCCGCAAGATGAGCGAGCCGCTGCGCGAGCGCGTCTCGGCCGAGGACGAGGCGCCCGCCGCCCCGGTGCCGCCGCGCCGCGAGGCGCCCCAGCAGCAGCCTGCCCGCGCCCAGGCCCCGGCCGCCCCGCGTCGCGAGGCGCCGCAGGCCCGTCCCGAGCCCGAGCAGCCCGCCTATGAGGACGACTTCGCGGGCGGTTTCGACACCCGCCGCACCGCCCCGCGCGAAGAGCCGCAGCAGCGGTTCCAGCCGCAGCAGGACGACGACCTGCCGCCGCCCGCCTACGAGCCGCGCCGCGAGGCGCCGCAGGCCGAATCCGCGCCCGAAAGCTTCGTGGCGCCCGCGCCGCGCGCCGGTGGCGAACGGTCGCCCGAGCAGATGGCACGCCTGCGCGCCGCGGCCCAGAACCAGCCGCGCCAGCAGCAGCCCGAGCGCGCCGAGATGCCGCGCGCCGAGCCGCGCAGCCCCGCCGCACCGACCCGTGGCGCCGAAGCCGACCGCCAGCAGCCGCGCTTCGGCATCAATTCGCTCATCAACCGGATGACCGGTCAGGGCGAACAGCCGGCCAGCCCGGCGGCGCAGCCGCGCCAGCAACCGCAGGCCCAGCGTCCGCAGCCGCAGCAGCCCAGCGGCCCGCGTCAGGCGCCCAACTGGTCCGATGACGGCGAGACCGATCCCGAGCAGGAGCGCATCGAGATCCCCGCCTTCCTGCGGCGTCAGGCCAACTGATCGATCCCCGCACAACAGCTGTGCGAAAAGGGCCGCCCTTCGGGTGGCCCTTTGTTTTTCAAAGCCAATTCACCGCCGATGCGTGTCCGGGGCCACATGTTTCACGCTGTCGCAAAGAGTGAATTGTGACCCGGCGGCCAAGCTCCTAGGTCACTGGGTAACAAATTCATAACGCATTCGGGCGAAGAGACGTGCAGACAACCGTGTTCACAAAAGTCGGCTTCAGCGGCATCGGGCTTCATACGGGGCGGCCGGTCCGGCTGACCCTGCGCCCGGCGTCGGCCGGACACGGCATCGTTTTCCGCCGCACCGACGTGGTCGGCATCGACGCCCGCGTGCCTGCCCGCTGGGATCTCGTGCAGATCTCGCCGCTCAACACCCGCATCGTCAATGCCGCCGGTGTCACGGTCTCGACCATCGAACACCTGATGGCCGCTCTGGCGGGCTGTGGCGTTCACAATGTTCTGGTCGAGATCGACGGGCCGGAGGTGCCGATCCTCGATGGCAGCGCCGCGGGTTTCGCACGGGCCATTCTCGGCGTCGGGCTGCGGCGGCTCGATGCGCCTCTGCGCGCGATCGAGGTGCTGGCCCCGGTCGAGGTGGCGCAGAATGGGGCCGTGGCGCGGCTGCGTCCGCAGCAGGAGGGCGAGCCGCGCGGTCTGCGCATCGATTTCGGGATCGACTTCCCCGATCCGGCGATCGGGCGCCAGCACCGCGTGCTCGACATGGCCAACGGCGCCTTCCTGCGCGAGCTGTGCGACAGCCGCACCTTCTGCCGCCTGTCCGACGTGGAGGCGATGCAGAGCCAGGGTCTTGCCCTGGGCGGCACCTACGAGAACGCGGTGGTGATCGACGGCGACCGGGTGCTGAGCCCGGGCGGACTGCGCCATGCCGATGAGGCGGTGCGCCACAAGATGCTCGACGCGCTTGGCGACCTCACCACCGCGGGCCTGCCGATTCTCGGCGTCTACGAGGGGCGGCGCGCGGGTCATGCAATGACCAACCACCTGCTGCGCGCGCTGTTCGCGCAGCCCGACGCGTGGCGCATCGTGGAGTGCGACGCGGCGCTCGCCGCGCGCCTGCCCGGCGGGCGCCTGAAGCCCGCGGATCTTGCCGCCGTCGCCTGACCCCCGCCGCGTAGCCGGCCCGGCGAAGGCTCCGGGAAAAGCCGTTTTGCCCCCGATTTTTTCATGCTAGACCGAAGCCCGAGCGGCCCCGGTGCGGGGCGTGAACGGGGCGTTGACCCCGGGATGGGCAGATGACCGACAGGATGCAGGACGCGCGGATGGCAGGCAGCGGAACACGGGTCAGCTTGGGCCTGATACTGGCCCTGGGGCTTCTCGGGGCCTGCGGGGCCACCAGCAACCGTCTGGCGCCCGCCGCGCTCGAAGAGCTGAGCGCCGCGCAGATCTACGATCAGGGCGAGACCAGCCTCGATGGTGGCAACGCCGAGGACGCGGCCTTCTATTTCGGCGAAATCGAACGTCTTTACCCCTATTCCGAATGGGCCAAGCGCGGCCTGATCATGCAGGCCTTCGCCCATCACAAGGGCCGCGCCTATGACGAAAGCCGCGCCAGCGCGCAGCGCTATCTCGATTTCTACCCCGCCGATCAGGATGCGGCCTATGCGCAGTACCTGCTGGCGCTGAGCTATTACGACCAGATCGACGACATCGGTCGCGATCAGGGGCTCACCTTTCAGGCGCTGCAATCGCTGCGCGCCGTGATCGAGCAATATCCCGACAGCAGCTATGCCGCCGAGGCCAAGCTGAAATTCGACCTCGCCTTCGACCACCTCGCGGGCAAGGAAATGGAGATCGGGCGCTATTACCTCAAGCGCGGCCATTACGCCGCCGCCGCCCGGCGCTTCCGCGTCGTTGTCGAGGAATTCCAGACCACGACCCACACCGCCGAGGCGCTGCACCGGCTGGTCGAATCCTATCTCTCGCTCGGCCTCGTCGACGAGGCGCAAACCGCTGGCGCGATCCTGGGCTACAACTACCGCGGCACGGATTGGTACGAGGACAGCTACAAGCTGCTGACCGGGCGCGGGCTGGAGCTGGCCGCCGCGGGCGACAACTGGCTGGCCGCGATCTATCGCCAGCTGGTGCGCGGCGAGTGGATCTGATGTGGTCGCGCTGACGTTCCGCTCCGGGGGATAGACCTATGCTGCGCGCGCTCGACATCCGGGACATGCTGATCATCGACAGGCTGGAGTTGGACTTCCAGCCCGGTCTCAACGTGCTGACCGGCGAAACCGGGGCGGGCAAGTCGATCCTGCTCGATTCGCTGGGCTTCGTGCTGGGCTGGCGCGGCCGGGCCGAGCTGGTGCGCGCGGGCGCGCGCCAGGGCGAGGTGACGGCGGTGTTCGAGCTGGCGCCGGATCATCCGGCCCGCCGGGTGCTGGCCGAGGCCGGGATCGAGGCGGAGGCCGAGCTGATCCTGCGCCGCGTCAACACCGAAAGCGGACGCAAGACAGCTTGGGTCAACGATCGCCGCGTCTCGGGTGAGGTGCTGCGCGCGCTGTCCGACGAGCTTCTCGAGCTGCATGGCCAGCATGACGATCGCGGCCTGCTCGATCCGCGCGGTCACCGGCTGATGCTCGACGAGTTCGCGCAGGCGGGCCCGGCCATCGCCCGGACCCGCGCCGCGTGGGCCGCGCGCCGCGAGGCGCGCAAGGCGCTTGGCGTGGCGCAGGAGCAGATCGCGGCGCTTCGGGCGGAGGAGGACTACCTGCGCCATGCGGTGGCCGAGCTCGACGGGCTCGACCCGCAGCCCGGCGAGGAGGCCGAGCTCGACGCGACCCGGCGCCGGATGCAGGGCGCCGAGCGGGTGCGCGGCGACATCGCGCGGGCGCATCAGGTGATCTCGGGGGGAGGGGGCCGAGGGGCTCGTCGCCGATGCCATGCGCTGGCTCGACGGCGCGGTCGAGGCGGCGGAAGGCCGGCTCGATCCGGTGATGGAGGCGCTGACCCGCGCGCTCGACGCGCTGGGCGAAGCCGAAGGCGGTGTGCGCGATGCGCTCGACGCCATGGAGGTCGACCCCCGTGCGCTCGAAGCGGCGGAAGAGCGGCTCTTTGCCCTGCGCGGTCTCGCGCGCAAGCACGACGTGATGGTCGACGAGCTGGCCGAGTTCGCCGATCGGCTGCGGCTTCGGCTGCGGGCGCTCGATGCCTCAGAGGGCGACATGGCCGATCTCGAGGCGGCGGTGCGGCAGGCGGATGCCGCCTATGACGCGGCGGCCGAAACGCTGAGCGCGCTGCGCGCCGAGGCGGGAGGGGCGGCTCTCGACCGCGATGGCCGCCGAGCTGGCGCCGCTCAAGCTCGACCGCGCAGTGTTCGAGGTGGCGCTCGCCCCCGCCGATCCCGGCCCCGAGGGGCGCGACGAGGTCATGCTTTCGCGTGGCCACCAACCCCGGCGCGCCCTCGGGGCCGCTGTCGCGGATCGCCTCGGGGGGCGAGCTGTCGCGCTTTCTGCTCGCGCTCAAGGTCTGCCTGACCGGCGACAATGCCGGCAAGACGCTGATCTTCGACGAGATCGACCGCGGCCTCGGCGGCGCCACGGCGAACGCGGTGGGGCGGCGCCTGTCGCGCCTCGCCTCGGGCGCGCAGGTGCTCGTGGTGACCCATTCGCCGCAGGTCGCGGCACTCGGGGCGCATCACTGGCGGGTCGAGAAATCGGTGAGCGCCGGGCCTTCGGGCGAGGTCACGACCTCGCGCGTGGTGCCGCTCGGGGCGTCCGACCGGATCGACGAGATCGCGCGCATGCTGGCGGGTGACACCGTCACAGAGGCCGCGCGCGGCGCGGCGCGCGTGCTGCTCGAGGGTGCCGACGCGGCCTGAGACAGCGCGGCGTCGGTCGAACCCGCAAAAGAAAAGGGCGATGCGAGACCCTGGAACTTCCAAGGCAACGCACCGCCGCAGTTCGGCATTGCCCGGCCGGTCGGGTCGTCAAATGTATCATGCCTCCGGCGGCCACTCACCTCCGCCATCGGCCCAAGATCCATACCGCGTCGTGATGCGGTGAATATCTCTGGACAATAACTCACACTACCGCAACGGGCATTGTCACGTCATACCTCATTTGAGGTATGCGGTCACGGCAAAGTGCAATCATGCGTATAGGTCGAGAAAGTCCAGCGCATCCCGCCACTTGTCGTAAAACAGCAGCTGCCCGGCATCGGGATAACGGCGCAGCTTGATCCATGGATGATCGCGCTGATGCTCGTCGAGGGTTGCGGGCGGCATCTGTGGATCCTGCGTCCCGGAGAGAAAATGCGCCGGGATGCTGCGCAGCGCCGCGAGCGAGGGCCGCCAATCCATCACCGACCGGCGGGTCAGTTCCTGCGACAGCCCCGCCGTCGTGCTGGCCTGCCGGGCCAGCAACAGCCCCCTGATCTCCGGGTCTTCGAGCAGCGCGAGATCCGCCGGGCTGTCGGCATAGACCTCGCGCAAGAGCCGCGCACCGTCGCTGCCGTTCAGCCGCGCCATCCCCGCCTCGATCAGAACCGGCAGCAATTGCGGCGTGTAGCGCGCCGCGCCGAGCATGGCGCGGTGCCATTTGTGCATCCGCTCGATCTGCTCGGGCCGGGTGACCGGCAGCGTCCCGGCGCAGGCGACCAGCGCGCTGACCCGGCGCGGATGCGCCCGGTGCAGTCCCATGGCGACGAGGCTCTCTCCCCCGAGGCTGAGCACCGGCACCGGGTCGCGCACGAGATGATCGAGCAGCGCCGCGACATCGTGGATGAACTGGCGCACCGGGTCGGCATAGGGCGGCGGCGGCGCCGTGCCGCCCTGACCGGGCCGAAGCGGCACGATGACGCACAGGCCCTTGTGGCTTGCCGCCGCCTCGACCGCGGCGGGCCAGCGGGCCGGGCCGTAGAGCGGCGGCAGGAACAGGCAGGGGCGGCCCGTCGGGGCGCCGAGCAGGTGATAATCGAGCCGCCGCCCGTCGGGCAGCCGCATCCGCCGCAGAACGACGTCAGGCGCGGGCGGCGCGGGGGCGGGCGTCGCCGGGTCCGCCGGGACCATGTCGAACATCGACAGCACGAGCCGGACAAGCTCGGGCTGGCTGCGGGTGTCGGTCTTGCCCATGATCGATTTGAGCTGCGCGCGCACCGTGTCGAGGCTGCGTCCGCGGCTGCTGGCGATCGCCGGCAAGGCCGCGCCGCGCGCCAGCTCGCGCAGCACCCCGATCTCCGCCGGCGTCAGCCCGAACGCCGCGCGCAGCATCTCCGGCAGGGCGACGGGCCAACCTGTTTCGGACGTGATCACCACGATCTGCGGCGCCGGGCCGCCGGACAAAAGCCGCAGCGACAGCAAAAGCGCCCGCGTCCCGTCGCGTGTCCTGCCGTGCAGCGTGACGGTCGGGGCCGTGCCGGCGTCGAACATGGCCCGCGCCCGCGCCACGAGGGCCGCGCTCTCCGCCGGGCCAAAGCGCAGCCGCTCTAGGCCGTCCCCCGGCGTCAGCCCCAGGCTGCGGGTGGCGGCAGCGTTGACAGCCGTCACGATGAGGTCCGGCCCGATCACGAAGGCGGCGGCGCGCTCGATTCCGGCCAACGCGGCGGGCGCGACCGGTCGGGCCGCGCCGTCGAGCAGCCGCCTGAGCCGCACCACGTGCCGGTCGAAGGGGTGCAGCCCCCGCCTGTCGCCGGCGTGCACCGCGCGGCGCAGCGGCGCCATCACCGGCTCCCACCGATCGATCAGCGCACCGAGCCGGTCCGGCTCCACCGCCGCGTCATACAGCAGGTCGATCAGCGCCTCGACCTCGGCCGGTGGCGGCGCGGCGGTCGGGACATGTCGCACGTGATCGGCCATGCCGTGCCTCCGCCCTTGGTCTCGCCTCGATTGTACCCGCCCGCGTCCCGCATGGCGAGGCACCGCGCCCGTCCGCATGGCTTCAACCGGGCAGGATTCTTCCCTAGAACGAATGCAGGCGGGGATGGAGCACGACAGGAGCGATGAGCGGCACCGAACAGCAGCAGGCCAAGACCCCCTGGCATGGCCGGGTCCGGGCCGCGTGGCGCGAAGGTTGGGCCCTGATCCGCAGCCATGGGCCGAGCCAGGTCCAGTTCTGGTTCATCGCGCTGGCGCTGGGCAGCGCGGCGGGGATCGCGGCGATCGGCTTTCGTGCCGGGATCGAGCTGTTGCAGGCCATGCTCTATGGCACCGACGACGTGGCGATGCTGCACAGCTTCGCGGCCTCGCTGCCGTGGTACTGGCTGCTGGGCCTGCCGGTGGCGGGCGGGCTCGTGGTCGGGCTGCTGCTCGACCGGTTCACCGAGGATGCGCGCGTGCGCTCCGTGGCCGAGGTGATCGAGGGCGCGGCGCTGCGCGAGGGCCGGGTGGAGCGCAAGCGCGGGCTGGTCTCGGCGCTGGCCTCGATGATCACCCTGTCGACCGGCGGCTCCACGGGGCGCGAGGGGCCGGTGGTGCATCTCGCCTCGGTCTTCGCCACCTATGTGTCGAGCTGGATTCGCGCCGACGGCATCACCGGTCGCGATCTTCTGGGCTGCGCCGTCGCCGCCGCCGTGTCGGCCAGCTTCAACGCGCCGATCGCGGGCGCGCTCTTCGCGCTGGAGGTGGTGCTGCGGCATTTCGCGGTGCATGCGTTTGCCCCCATCGCCATCGCCAGCGTGGCGGGCACGGTGCTGGGCCGGCTGGTCTGGGGCGACGTGACCGAGTTCACCCTGCCCGACAAGAACGCCCTGGCTTTCTATGTCGAGCTGCCCGCCTTCGTGCTGCTGGGCCTTTTGTGCGGTGTCGTGGCGGTGGTGCTGATGCGCGCGATCTTCTGGACCGACGACCTGGCCAATCGGATGCAGGCGCGGTTCGGTGGGCCGCGCTGGCTCAGGCCCACCGCCACGGGGCTGATCCTCGGCGTGATCGCAATCTTCTTTCCGCACATCATCGGCGTGGGATACGAGACCACCTCGGCGGCGCTTCAGGGCAGCCTCGCCTTCGATCTCGCGGTGATCTTCGTGGTGGTCAAGGTGGCGGCGGTGGCGATCACCATGGCGGGCCGGATGGGCGGCGGCGTCTTTTCGCCCTCGCTGATGGTCGGCGCTCTGACCGGACTCGCCTTCGGCACGGTCGCCACCGGCATCGCGCCGGAGTTTTCGGGCGAGGGCACGCTTTATGCGCTGGCGGGCATGGGGGCGGTGGCGGCCGCCGTGCTGGGCGCGCCGATCTCGACCACGCTGATCGTGTTCGAGCTGACCGGGGACTGGCAGACCGGGCTCGCGGTGATGGTGGCGGTCTCGCTCGCCTCGGCGGTGGCGTCGCGGCTGGTACAGCGGTCCTTCTTTTTGACGCAGCTGGCCCGGCGCGGCGTGCATCTCGCCGCCGGGCCGCAGGCCTGGCTGTCGGGCACGATCCGGGTCGAGACGGTGATGCGCGCGATCGGCGCGCCGCGCGCGGCCCCCCGAAGAGGCGCTTCGGCAGATGATGAAGGAGGGGGTGTTCCTGCAGTCGGGCGCGACGCTGGAAGAGGCGATGCCACTTTTCGAGGCGACGGGATCGAGCTTCATCCCGGTGGTGCGCTTTGGCCGCGACGATGCGGGGCCGGAGCTGTGGGGAGCGCTGTTCCAGGTGGACAGCCTGCGCGCGCTCAATCGTGCGCTGACGCGGATGGCGGCCGAGGAGCATTCCTAGGCCGCCATGAGAGGCGGTCAGACCTGTTCGACCGCGACCTTGTTCTTGTAGAAGGCGAGACAGCCCTTGATCTGCTCCATGCCTTCCTTGGGGTCTTCGTAGGACCAGACCGCGTCCTCGATCGCGCCGCTCTTGGCGATGATGTGGTAGTAGTGCGCATCGCCCTTCCAAGGGCAGTGCGAGCGGGTCTTGGACGCATCGAGAAAGGCCATCGCGATGTCCTCGCGCGGGAAGTAGATCACCGGGGGGTAATCGCCCTCGACCAGCTCCAGCGCGCGGCTGCTCTCGCCCAGGACCGCTCCGCCGGCGCGCACCACCCAGGTGCCCTCGGCGGGGCGGATCGTGATGTGATCGCTCATTCAGTTCTGCTCCCTGTGAGTGGACCCCACCATCAAAGCGGCGCGCAGGCGGCCTTCAGCCAATCTCGCGCCGCACCGTCGAGATGCGGGGTAATCGTGTCGAGTGTAGTCGCGTGATAGGCATCGATCCAGTCCCGCTCGACCGCGGAGAGCATTGACGCGACGATCAGTCGCCGCTCCAGCGGCACGTAGGTCAGGGTTTCGAAATCATACATCTCGCGGTCGTCGGCGCCGGGCAGGGCCGGGGCCTCGCGGGTGACGATCAGGTTCTCGATCCGGATGCCGAAATGCCCCTCGCGGTAATAGCCCGGCTCGTTCGACAGGATCATGCCCGGCTCGATCCGTGTCTCGGAGCCCTTGGAGATCCGCTGCGGCCCTTCATGCACCGACAGGTAGGCGCCGACCCCGTGGCCGGTGCCATGGTCGTAATCGAGCCCGGCGGTCCAGAGCGGGAACCGCGCCAGCGCGTCGAGATCGCGCCCCGCCAGCCCCTTCGGGAAACGCGCGCGGCTCAGCGCGATCATCCCCTGCAGCACGCGGGTGTAGCATTCGGCGGCGTCTTCGGGCGGCGTGCCGATGGCGATGGTGCGGGTGATGTCGGTGGTACCGTCGAGATACTGTCCGCCCGAATCGACGAGCAGCAGCTCACCGGGGCGCACCGCGCGGTCGGTGTTCTCGGTGACGCGGTAATGGGTGATCGCGCCATGCTCGCCCGCGCCGGCGATGGTCTCGAAACTGATGCCGCGCAGCTCGCCGGTCTCGCGGCGGAACCCTTCGAGCGCGGTGACGACGCCGATCTCGGTCAGGCCGTGGCCGGGATCCCCGGCCAGCATCTCGGCCTCTTCGTCGAGCCAGTGCAGAAAGCGGCAGACGGCGGTGGCATCGCGCAGATGCGCGGCCCGCGCGCCCGCGATCTCGGCGTCGTTCTTGCGCGCCTTGGGCAGGATGCAGGGGTCTTCGGCCTCGGCGATCCGGATGTCCCAGTCGCGCAGCGTCGTCTCGACGATCGAGGGGGCGGATTTGGGATCGATCCGCACCGGCCCCGACAGCTGGCCCAGCGCGCCGAGAAAGGCGTCGATCTCGAGCAGGTCGACATCCGCGCCGAGGTGATCACGCAGATCATCGGCCTTGCCCTTCGGACAGAACAGCTCGCAGCGCCCGGTGTCGTCGATGATCGCGAAGCTCAGCGGCACCGGGGTCGAGGGCACGTCGTCGCCACGGATGTTGAGCAGCCACGCGATGGAATCGGGCAGGGTGAGGACGGCGCAGCGCTGGCCCGCCTCGCGCAGCAGCGCCGCGATCTCGGCCCGCTTCTCGGCATGGGTCCGGCCCGCATAGGTCTCGGGCCAGACGATGAAGGGCGCGGGCGGCGGGGCGGGGCGGTCCTCCCAGATGGCGTCGACGAGATTGTCGCAGGGCTTCAGCCCGATGCCCTTGGGCTGAAGTTTTTCCTTCAGCTCGCGGATCTCTTCGGGCGTGTGCAGCCATGCGTCATAGCCCACCGTGCCGCCTTCGGGCAGCTCGGCGATCAGCCAGTCGGCCAGCTTGGTGCCGGGCCAGTCGACGGGGGTGAAGTCGGAGGCGACCTCGGACTTGATCTGGATCTTGTAGCGGCCGTCGATGAACACGCCCGCCTTGTGATCGAGGATCGCGGCGAAGCCCGCCGAGCCGGTGAACCCGGTGAGCCAGGCCAGCCGCTCGTCGCGAGCACGCACGTTTTCGCCGCGCCACGTGTCGCCGCGCGGCACGATCCAGCCATCGAGGCTCTCGGCCTTCATGATTTCGCGCAGCTTGGCGAGCCGGGGCGGCCCCTGTTCGGGGGAGGCGGTGGAGACGAAATTCTGGTACATCAGGCGACCCTGTTCATTCCGAGGACGCGGGCCCGCTTGCGCGGATCGGCGTCGAAAAGTGAGGCGAGCTGCTCGGTCATCGCGCCCGCCAGCTGATCCACGTCGGTGATCGTCACCGCGCGGTCGTAATAGCGCGTCACGTCATGGCCGATGCCGATCGCGGCAAGCTCGACGGCGCGGCGCTTTTCGACCATGGCGATCACGTCGCGCAGGTGTTTTTCGAGGTAGTTGGCCGGGTTCACCGACAGCGTGCTGTCATCGACCGGCGCACCGTCGGAAATCACCATCAGCACCTTGCGTGCTTCGCGCCGCGCCATGAGTCTGCGGTGCGCCCATTCGAGCGCCTCGCCGTCGATGTTCTCCTTCAGCAGGCCTTCCTTCATCATCAGCCCGAGATTGTCGCGGGTGCGCCGCCACGGCGCGTCGGCCCGCTTGTAGATGATGTGACGCAGGTCGTTGAGCCGTCCGGGCCCCGCCGGGCGACCGGCGGCGAGCCAATCCTCGCGGCTCTGCCCGCCCTTCCACGCCCGCGTGGTAAAGCCGAGAATCTCGACCTTGACCGAGCAGCGCTCCAGCGTGCGGGCCAGCACGTCGGCGCAGATCGCGGCGATCGAGATCGGCCGCCCGCGCATCGAGCCGGAATTGTCCAGAAGCAGCGTCACGACCGTGTCGCGGAACTCGGTGTCCTTCTCGACCTTGAACGACAGCGGCGTGGTCGGGTTTGCCACCACGCGGGCGAGGCGGCCCGCATCGAGGATGCCTTCCTCGCGGTCGAACTCCCACGAGCGGTTCTGCTGCGCCTGCAGACGGCGCTGCAGCTTGTTGGCAAGGCGGCTGACCGCGCCCTTCAGGGGGTCGAGCTGCTGGTCGAGATAGGCGCGCAGCCGCTCCAGCTCGGCCGGGTCGGCCAGCTCCTCGGCCCCGATCTCCTCGTCATGCTTGGTGTCGAAGACGAGATAGTTCGGATCGGCATCCGAGGCGGCGGGCGGGGGCGGGTCTTGCGGCGCCTCGCCCTCGGGCATGTCCTGCTCCTCGGCGTCCTCGGCCTCGGCCTGCTCGTCCATCGAGACCTGCGCCTGGCTCTGGTCCTGTTGCTGGTCCTGGCTCTGCTCGGGCGAGCTGTCCTGCTCTTCGTCCTCCTGGTCGTCCTCGCCGGTCGAATCCGGCTCCTGGTCGTCCTCTTCCTCGGAGGCCTCGTCCTCCTGGTCGGGGTCTTCCATGTCCGGGTCGTCGCCGAGCTGGTCGCCATAGCCCAGATCGCGGATCAGTTCGCGCGCGAAGCGGGCAAAGCTCTTCTGGTCGTGCAGCGCCTGCGACAGCTCCTCGAGCCGTTCGCCGCCCATCTCCTCGATGAAGCCGCGCCACAGCTCGAGAACGTTGTCGGCCCCCTGCGGCAGGTCGCGCCCGGTGGCGAGGTGACGGATCAGGTAGCCCGCGGCGACGGAGAGCGGCGCGTCGGCCTTGTCGCGGATCTGGTCATACCCCTTGCGCCGGGCCTCGGCGCCGATCTTGGCGTCGATGTTGCTGGCGGTGCCGGGCATGTATTTCGCCCCCACCGCTTCAATGCGCGCGCCCTCCATCGCGTCGTAAAGATCGCGGGCGATCCCTGCCTGCGGCTGGTAGCGCGCGTTGACGCCCGCGTCGTGGTAGCGGTGCCGCAGCGCCAGCGCGTCGGCGGTGCCGCGCGCGAGCAGCACCTCTTCGCGGGTCATGCGGCGGCTGACCTGTGGCAGGCGCACATTGTCGTGGCTGAGACCCGGCGGATCGACCGAGAAGCTGACATTGAGCTCGCGGTCATCGGCCATGACGCGGGTGGCCTCGGTCAGGGCCTTCTTGAACGGGTCGGCGGGGTTGTCGGAGTTGGGGCTCATAAGAAATGTATCCCACTGGCGGCAGGGGGCGGCAAGGGCATGCCGGAAAACGAAAGGCCCGGCTCTTTCGATCCGGGCCTTCGCGCGACGTCCAATGGGCTCAGCGCCCGGCGGTGCTCACCGCGCTTTCGGGCAGCTCCTCGTCGAAGCAGCGCTGGTAGAACTCGGCCACGGTCTGGCGCTCCAGCTCGTCGCACTTGTTGAGGAACGACAGCCGGAAGGCATAGCCCACGTCGCGGAAGATCTCGGCGTTCTGGGCCCAGTTGATCACCGTGCGCGGGCTCATCACCGTCGACAGGTCGCCGTTCATGAAGGCGGTGCGGGTGAGATCGGCCACCGCGACCATCTGGCTCACCTGCTGGCGGCCCTCGGCGGTGTTGTAATGCGGCGCCTTCGACAGCACGATCGCGGCCTCGGCGTCATGGCTGAGATAGTTCAGCGTTGCGACGAGCGACCAGCGGTCCATCTGCGCCTGGTTGATCTGCTGGGTGCCGTGATAAAGCCCGGTGGTGTCGCCCAGGCCCACCGTGTTGGCGGTGGCGAAGAGCCGGAAATAGGGGTTCGGCGTCAGCACCTGGTTCTGGTCCATCAGGGTGAGCTTGCCGTCGGTCTCCAGCACCCTCTGGATCACGAACATCACGTCGGCCCGGCCCGCATCGTATTCGTCGAACACGATGGCGCAGGGGTGGCGCAGCGCCCAGGGCAGGATGCCTTCGGCGAACTCGGTCACCTGCTTGCCGTCTTTCAGCTTGATCGCGTCCTTGCCGATCAGGTCGATGCGGGAGATGTGGCTGTCGAGGTTGACGCGCACGCAGGGCCAGTTGAGCCGGGCCGCGACCTGTTCGATATGGGTCGACTTGCCGGTGCCGTGATAGCCCTGCACCATGACCCGGCGATTGGCCGAGAAGCCCGCGAGAATGGCGCGGGTGGTGTCGGGGTCGAACTTGTAGGTCGGGTCGATGTCGGGCACCCGGTCGGAGCGGTCGGCAAAGCCCTTGACCTTCATGGCGCTGTCGAAGCCGAAGGTCTCGCGGATGTCGATTTCCTCGGTCGGGCGGGCGTTGAGGTCGGTCTGGGCGTTGGCCATGGTGATCCTTTCGCGTGCGGGCGAGAAGCCCTCATTTGCGGTCGCGCCAAGTGATGGAGCATCGCGCGGCGGGGTTCAAGGGCCACGCGGCGCGGGCATCGGCCGGGGCCCGCTTGCCTTTTCGCGCGCGGGCGTCATTGTCCGGCCATGCCCATGCCACAGGACACCGCATCACCATGTCGCGCCTGACCGAGATCGAAACGATGATCGGCCGGGTCGCGCTGGGCGACCGGGCGGCCTTCGGCGCGCTTTACGACGCGACCTCGGCGAAACTCTTCGGGATCTGCCTGCGTGTCTTGGACAACCGCGCAGAAGCGGAGGACGCGCTGCAGGAGGTGTTCGTGAAAGTGTGGCACAATGCCGGGCGTTATCAGGTCAACGGGCTGAGCCCGATGACATGGCTCATCACCATCGCCCGCAACCATGCCATCGACCGGTTGCGGATGCGGCGCAAGTCCGAGCGGCGCGCGGGCGGCGACATGAACGCGGTGGCCGAGATGGCGGATTCCGCACCCGGCCCCGAAGCGCGCGCCGTCGCGGCCTCCGAGAACGCCCGGATCGGGCGTTGCCTGACCGAGCTCGACCCCGACCGGGCGGAAGCGGTGCGCGGTGCCTATCTGGCAGGCGAAAGCTATGCCGAGCTGGCGACGCGGTTCGGCGTGCCGCTCAACACCATGCGGACATGGCTGCGGCGCAGCCTGATGCGGCTTAAGGAGTGCCTGACGCGATGACCGGGGCCGGCGATCACCATGACGACGACAGCGCCCTGGCCGCCGAGCACGTGCTCGGGCTTCTGGAAGGCGATGAGCTGGCGCGGGCCGAAAAACGGCTGGAAAGCGACACGGCCTACCGCGCGCTTCATGCCGACTGGACCGAGGAGCTGAGCGCGATCGCGGACGGCATCGCCCCCGAAACACCGCCCGCACGGGTCAGGCGCGCGATCGACAGGCGCCTGTTCGGCGCCCGGCGCGAGGGGCTGTTGCGCCGGCTCGGGCTGTGGCCCGCGCTGGGGGCGGCGGCGCTGGCGGCGGGGAGCTACGCGGTGGTCACCAATCTCGACATGCTGCGTCCCGACCCCGCCGGGCCGGGGCTTCGGGCCGAGATCGCGGCCGAGGATCGCAGTCTCGTGGTGCAGGTGGCCTATGATCCGGCCGCGCCCGACGCGCTGCGCGTCTCGCGGCCCAGCGGCGAGGCGGCGCCGGGCCGGTCCTTGGAGCTGTGGCTGATCGCGGGCGAGGCGGCGCCGATTTCGCTCGGCCTGCTGCCCGACGACCGCGAGGGCCGCCTGACCGTGCCCGAAGAGCTGCGCCCGCTCTTGCCGCAGGCGGTGCTCGCGGTGTCCGACGAGCCGGCGGGCGGCTCGCCCGAGGCGGGGCCCACCGGCCCGGTGGTGGCGGCGGGACCGGTCACGACCCTCTGACCGGCTGCCGGGGGCGCGCCGCCTCCCTTCACCATTCCCCAAATACGCAAATCCCCCCGGCGGCCGCCACGCGCGGCGCCGGGCCTTCTCGCGCGATCAGTCCTTGTCGCGGAAGGACTTGCTGTCCTTGATCTGGTCCCAGGCCCAGACCACCTCGGAGAGCTGCTCCTCCTGGCTGCGATCGCCGCCGTTCATGTCGGGGTGCAGCACCTTGATCAGCGCCTTGTAGGATTTGCGGATCTCGGCCTTGGACCAGCTGTCCTTGGCGTCGAGCACCTCGAGTGCGCGGCGTTCGGTCGCGGGCAGACGGCGGGTATGACCGCCCTGCTGGGCGGCGTTGCGGCCGGGGTTGCGGGTGGCGTTCTCGCCCAGCACCTGGTGCGGGTCGTCGACGCCTAGGCGCGCCCATGCCCGCTGTTCCTCGCTGCGCTTGCCAAAGGGCTTGGTCGAGCGGCCCCAGACCCGGTCGGTGTCGACCTGCTCGGCATATTCCGCTTCGGTCGAGCCGTCGAAGAAATTCCACTTCAGATTGTATTCGCGCACGTGGTCTTTGCAGAACCAGAAATAGTCGTCGAGGATGTCGGGCGATTTCGGGGCGCGGTACTTGCCCGCCTCTTCGCAACCGGGGTGGTCGCAGACCCGTGTCGAGGTCTCGAAGGCGCCGGACATCCCGCGTCTGCCGCGCGGGTTTTTCTTCTTCGATGCCGATACCGACATATCGAAACCGAAGGGGTCGTTCTTTGCCATGCTCTGCCTCATCCTTTCGAGTCGGACGCGGCAGTTTAGTCCAAAGCGCCGGAGATTGAAGGGGCGGAGGGCATTTTGTGCCTCTTCGGCGCCGCCCCGCCGGGGTCAGTCGCCGCTTTTGGCGGTGACCTGCGGCGCGGGACGATCGGGGATGTCCTGCGCCTCTCGGGCGCTGGGCACGGCGCGCGAGGCGGCGGGCATTTCGTCGCGGCTGGCGCTCAGCCCCTGCTTGCCTTGCGGGGTGGCCATGGGTTCTGCGGCGACGGGCGTGGCGGGGGCCGCCTGCGCCGTGGCGCGGCGGAACACCAGCACCGAATGGTGGACGATGCTGCGCCCGCGCAGCCCGTGCCGCTCTTCGCACGGCAGGGTTTCGGCGCGCAGGTATTCCCAGCCCTTGGCGCCCAGCTCGTTGATCGTACCTTGCAGCGCGTGGGCGTAGCGGTCCTCGGGCGTCTTGAGGCCGCGTTCCTTCTGGCCGCGCCTTGGGGCGGGGACGACGCGGTATTCAAAGGCGGTCATGGCGCTCTCCTGTGGCCGGGCTCAGAGCCCGAGCTTCTGGGTGACGATCTGGTTGACGGCGGCGGGGTTGGCCTTGCCGCCGGTGGATTTCATCACCTGGCCGACGAACCAGCCCGCGAGCTTGGGGTTCTGCTTGGCCTTTTCGACCTGCGCGGGGTTCTGGGCGATGATCTCGTCGACCGCCGCCTCGATGGCGCCGGTATCGGTGACCTGCTTCATGCCGCGTTCCTCGACGATCTTCGCCGGCTCGCCGCCTTCGGTATAGACGATCTCGAACAGGTCCTTGGCGATCTTGCCCGAAATGTCGCCCTTGGCGATGAGCGCCACGATATCGCCGAGCTGGCCGGGGCTGACCGGGCTCGCTTCGATGCCCAGATCGTCCTTCTTGAGCCGTCCGAACAGCTCGTTGATGACCCAGTTGGCGGCCAGCTTGCCATCCTTGGCGCTGTCGAGATGGTTCACCACCGCCTCGAAATAGACGGCGTTGGCGAGTTCCGCCGTCAGCACGCCCGCGTCGTAATCCGACAGGCCCATATCGGCCATGAAGCGCGCCTTCTTGGCGTCGGGCAGCTCGGGCAGGTGGGCGGCGATGTCGTCGACCCAGGACTGCTCGATCTCGAGCGGCAGCAGGTCGGGATCGGGGAAGTAGCGGTAGTCATGCGCCTCTTCCTTGGAGCGCATGGAGCGGGTCTCGTTCTTGTCCGGGTCGTAAAGCCGGGTTTCCTGGACGACCTCGCCGCCATCTTCGAGGATGGCGATCTGGCGCCGCGCCTCGAAATCGATCGCGGCCTGGATGAAGCGCATGGAGTTCATGTTCTTGATCTCGCAGCGCGTGCCGAGATGGTCGAAATCCTGCGTCTCCTGATACTTCTCGTAATCGCCCGGACGGCAGACCGAGACGTTGACGTCGGCGCGCAGGTTGCCGTTCTGCATGTTGCCATCGCAGGTCCCGAGGTAGCGCAGGATCTGGCGCAGCTTGCCGACATAGGCCGCCGCCTCCTCGGGGCCGCGGATGTCGGGGCGCGAGACGATCTCCATCAGCGCCACGCCGGTGCGGTTGAGATCGACGAAGGACATGTTGGGGTCCATGTCGTGGATCGACTTGCCCGCGTCCTGCTCGAGGTGGATGCGCTCGATGCGGACCTTGCGGGCCACGCCCGCCCCCATCTCGACGATCACCTCGCCCTCGCCGACGATCGGGTGGTAGAGCTGGCTGATCTGGTAGCCCTGCGGCAGGTCCGGGTAGAAGTAGTTCTTGCGGTCGAAGGCCGAGCGCAGGTTGATTTCGGCCTTCAGGCCCAGACCGGTGCGCACGGCCTGCGCCACGCAGCCCTCGTTGATCACCGGCAGCATGCCGGGCATGCCCGCGTCGATGAAAGACACGTTGGAGTTCGGCTCGGCGCCAAATTCGGTCGAGGCGCCGGAGAACAGCTTGGCGCGGGTTGCGACCTGCGCATGCACCTCGAGGCCGATCACCAGCTCCCAGTCGCCCTGCGCGCCCGCGATCACCTTGGGGGCGGGGGCCTCGTATGTCAGGTCCAGCATGGGAGCCTCTCCTTGCAGGTTTGTCGGCATATTGTCGCGGCCTGATTAGGCGCGAACGGGCCGGTCTTCAAGGGTCGGGAAGCGGGGGCAGGGATCGGCATCCTCGCGGCATGACTGCGCGGCAACCCGCCCAAATCCGGGGTATCGCGTCCGGCGGACTCGACACGAGGCCGCCCGCGAAGGCAGACAAAGCGCAGTTGCTGCCACAACGGACCAAAACCCGACATGTTCCCGACAATCGTTTCCGCGCGCCTGCGCCGTCTCCTGCCGATCGCTCTGCTCAGCCTCGGCGCCGCCTGCGCGCAGGTTCCCGAACCCGAAGCCCGTGTCGCCACGCCCGCCGCGCTGCCGGTGATGGCCTGGGACCACCGCCCCGAAAGCGCCGAATGGACCGACGCGACGCTCGCCGCGCTCAAATCACATGGCGCGCCGCTGCTGAGCCAGGTGCCCGGCGACATCGACACCTGGTGCCCCGGCTATGCCGAGGCCAGCGAGGACGAGCGCGCCGCCTTCTGGGCGGGGATGCTGTCGGCGTTGGCCAAGCATGAAAGCACCTGGAACCCGGCGGCGGTCGGCGGCGGCGGCAAATGGTTCGGCCTCGTGCAGATCGCGCCCGCCACCGCGCGCGGCTATGGCTGTGCCGCGGGCAGCGGCTCGGCGCTCAAGGACGGGGTGGCCAACCTGTCCTGCGCGGTGCGGATCGCCGCGCGCACGGTGCGCCGCGACGGTGTCGTCTCGGCGGGCATGCGGGGCCTCGCGGCGGATTGGGGCCCGTTCCACAGCGCCCGCAAGCGGTCCGAGATGGTGAACTGGACCCGCAGCCAGAGCTATTGCCAGCCGCGCCAGGCCGCGTCGGACGACCCGGCCAGATCGGCGGGTTGATCCCGATGCCTGTCGCCGCCGCGACACAGGGGCGGGGTCACGACGGCCAAGCGCGCGGCGATACGCCATTTTCGCGTTGCATCGTGTCTTTGCGACGGTGCAGTTATCCCCCTATGCTCGTGGCTTTGACGTTCCTGGGGGGATCGATGGCCGTGATGCCGGGTTCGATGGTCCACGCCGAGCCGTCGGACCCGGCCGAATTTTCCGTCTCGACCGACACGGCCCCATCCACGCCCACGCCGCCCTTCATGGGGCCAAGCGCGCCTCGGATCGTGGTGCCGCCATCGCCCGCGCCGAAGCTTCAGATCGACCCGCGCCCCGTCGCCGGATTGCGTCCCATGCCGCGCCCCGCGACACTGGCGGCGGCGCCGGTTTCGCCGCGATCCGGCCTGCGCCCGGCCGCGCGCGATCCTTTCCTTCCCTCCGCCCGCTGGGACGGCAAGCCCGGCACCGGGATCTGGACCCGCGGGCTGATGGCGGCGCTGCGCGGCCCGGCCTCGGATCTGGCCGGGGTCGTGCCCGGCGACATCGCGACATGGTGCCCGGCCTATGCGCAGAACCCGCCCGAGCTGCGCCGCGCCTTCTGGGTCGGGGTGATGTCGGCGCTGTCGCGTCTTGAGAGCCGTCACCGGGCGGACGCGGTGGGCGGCGGCGGTCTCTATCACGGGCTGTTGCAGATCCTGCCCGGCACGGCGCGCGGCTATGGCTGCGTGGCGCGGAACGGGACGATGCTGCGCGATCCGGTCCGCAACCTGAGCTGTGCCGCGCGGATCATGGCGCGCACGGTCAAGCGCGATCGCGCCGTCGCGCTGAAAGATGGTCGGCGGGCCGGGATCGCCGCCGATTGGGGCCCGATGACCAAGCCCGCGATGCGCGCCGAGATGGCGGCCTGGACCCGCGAGCAGAGCTATTGCCGCCCCACGGCGCAGCTGTCGGTGCCGCGCCCCAAGGCCCGACCCGCCGCGGGCTGAGACGTCAGACCTTGGGGCGCAGCGGCGACCGTGTGGAGCGCACGAGGCTGACCGTCGGCGCGTCGCGGCCGCCCAGCGCCAGCGTGGCGCGGCGCAGCATCTCGATCCCGCCCTCGGAACTCGTGGGCAGCGAGGCGGGCGAGATCTCCTCGCCCACGGTCACCACATAAGGCTGGCGATCCTTGTTCAGCATCTCGTGGAACAGGGTGATGTCGCGCAGCGTCGGATGGATCAGGTCGAACAGGTAGAACAGCGCCGAGTTGCGGGCACGGATGTTCACCGGGATCACCGGCAGGTCGAACTTGCGCGCTAGCATCGCCGCCGAGGGCATCCAAGGGCGTTCATGCAGCTGCAGGCCGCGCCGCTTGGCAAGCCGGCCCGAGGGGAAGATGACGCCGAGCCGCCCGTCCTTCACCGCCTGCCGGGTCAGGTCCATCGTCACCTTGGTCTTGGCGTGGCTGCGCTTTTCCTTGCGCCATTCCACCGGCAGGATCAGGTCCTCCATCTGCGGCAGCACCCGCAGGATGTCGCCATTGGCATAGATGAAGAGGTCGGGCCGGATCGTCTTGAGCGCGTGGTAGAGCATGATCCCGTCGGCGATGCCGGTGGGGTGATTGGCGACGATGAGCGCCGGGCCGTGGCGCGGCACGTTGTCGAGACCGGTCACCGTGAGATGCTTGGCCAGCATGTCGCCCATGTCGCCCATGATCCGCGCGGTCGGCTCGTCGCGCAGCTCGGTGCCGATGGCGACGGTGCGGTCATAGGACAGGGCAAGGTGCAAAAGACCGCGCAACGGCCTCACGAGAGGCGATTGCCGGAACATCCAGGGCGCACGTTCGGCAATCAGCGGGTCAATGCGGTCTTTCATGAAGCTTCAATAACCATTGCCACGAGACAGTTCCGTGACATTTGCGGGATCGGCGGGCATTTGGCAATGGTTGCACCCACCCGAGGGGCCGTGCAGCGGCGGGGCGCTGCAACCCTGAATGGGCGCGGCGGAGAGCCGCCGCACCCTCGGGGTGTCGCTCAGGCCGCCTTGCGCGGGTGTTTTCCTTCGCGCACCTCTTCGATGATCTTGGCCACGAAGGCATCGAGATCGTCGGGATTGCGGCTGGTGATGATGCCTTGATCGGTCGCGACCTCGCGGTCGACCACGCGGGCGCCTGCGTTCTTCAGGTCCGTACGGATCGAGGGATAGGAGGTCATCTCGCGATCGCGCACGACATCGGCCTCGATCAGCATCCATGGCCCGTGGCAGATCGCGGCGACGATCTTGCCCGCGGCGGTGAAGTCCTTCACCAGCTGCACCGCCTCGGGCTTGGTGCGCAGGATGTCGGGGTTGATCTGGCCACCCGGCAGAACGATCGCGTGGTAATCCTCGACCCGTGCCTCCGAGATCTTCAGATCGACATCGGCCTTGGGGCCCCAGTCGGTTTCGTCCCAGCTTTTGATGGGTTCGCCGTCGGGGCTTGCCACATGCACGGTGGCGCCGGCCTCGCGCAGCTTGTCGCGCGGCACCTCCAGCTCGACCCTTTCGAAGCCGTCGGTGGAAATGATCAGGATCTTCGCGTCGGTGATGTCGGTCATGTCCGTCTCCTTGCGGTTCGGGTGTTCGATGCCCAAACCGCAAGGAGGGGGGAGGTGTTCCGCGACGCGGTGTCGCGGGGCAGGTCAGTCGGCCAGCATCCGCCCGACCATCTCGGAGGTGTCGCGGCTCAACCCGTCGGTGCCCGCGATCCGCTCCAGCTCCGCCCGGATCAGCCCGCGACGGTCTTCGTCATAGCGCTTCCAGGTCGAGAAGGCCTGCGTCATCCGCGCCGTGGTCTGCGGGTTCAGCGGATCGAGCTTCAAAAGCCAGTCGGCGAGCAGCCGGTAGCCCGCGCCGGAGGGGTGATGAAAGCCCGCCGCGTTGCCCGAAAGCGCGCCGAAGACGGCCCGGAAGCGGTTGGGGTTCTTCCAGTCGAAGGCGGGATGCCGGGTCAGCCTCTCGGCGGTCTCGGCGGCGTCGTCGGGCTGGGCCGCGCCGACCTGCAGTCCGAACCACTTGTTCATCACCAGCCGCTCGTGGCTCCACTGATCCTCGAAGGCTTTCAGCTCGGCCGCGCCTTCGCCGATCTTCAAAAGCGCGCCCAGCGCCGCGATCTGCTGGGTCATGTTGTCGGCGGCGCGGAACTGGTTGCGGGCCCGGTTGCCGCCCTCGGTCAGCGACAGCAGCGACAGCGCGGCATTGGTGAGCGACCGGCGGCCCGCATCCCCGGCCTTCGGGCTGTAGGCGCCGGTGACCTGATGCGTGTCGTAAAGGCGCGACAGCAGGTCGCCCAACCGGTCCGCGATGGCGTGGCGCAGCCCCTCGCGGGCCTCGTGGATCGCCGAGGGGTCGGGGGCCTGGCCGGTCTCGAAGATCGCCTGCGCCAGCTCGTCCTCGCCGGGCAGTGCCAGAAGCTGCGCCCGGAAAGCCGGGTCGAGGCTCTCATCCGCGATGCCGCGGCCCAGCGCGTCGATGTAGCCCGCATGCGGGCCGTCGCCGCTCTGGATCATCGCCAGAAGTCCGGTCCGGGCGAGGTCGCGTCCGGCTTCCCATTTGTTGAACGGATCGGTGTCATGGGCGAGCAGGAAGGCGCGGGTCTCGTCGGTCTGCTCCTGCTTGAGGATCACCGGTGCCGAGAAACCGCGAAGGATCGAGGGCACCGGCCTGGCCGACAGCCCGTCGAAGGCAAAGCTCTGCTCGGTCTCTGTCAGCTCAAGCACCTTCGTCGGCAGCACCTCGTCGCCATTGGGGTTCAGAAGACCCACGGCGACGGGGATCACCACCGGCTGCTTGTCGCTCTGGCCGGGCGTGGCGGGCGTTTCCTGCCGGAGCGTCAGGGTATAGCGCCCGTCGGTCCAGTCCTCGGCGACATGGACGCGCGGGGTTCCGGCCTGATGATACCAACGGGCGAACTGACCCAGATCGCGGCCCGTCGCCTCCTCGAACACCTTCAGCCAGTCCTCGATCGTCACGGCCTGCCCGTCATGGCGTTCGAAATAGAGGTCGAGCGCCTTGCGGTAGCCTTTGTCGCCGACAAGCCGCTTCAGCATGCCGACGATCTCGGCGCCCTTCTCATAGACGGTGACGGTGTAGAAATTGTTGATCTCGACGAAGCTTTCGGGCCGCACGGGGTGCGCGAGCGGGCCGTTGTCCTCGCGGAACTGCGCCGCGCGCAACAGCATCGCGTCGTCGATCCGCTTGACCGCGTGGGACCGCATGTCGCCGGTAAACTGCTGGTCGCGGAACACCGTGAGGCCCTCCTTGAGGCACAGCTGGAACCAGTCGCGGCAGGTGACGCGGTTGCCGGTCCAGTTGTGGAAGTATTCATGCGCGATGATCGCCTCGATCCGCTCGAAATCGGCGTCGGTCGCGGTGGCGGGGGAGGCCAGCACGGCGGAGGAGTTGAAGATGTTCAGCCCCTTGTTCTCCATCGCGCCCATGTTGAAATCATCGACCGCGACGATGTTGAACACGTCGAGGTCGTATTCGCGCCCATAGGTCCGTTCGTCCCAGGTCATCGACTTCTTCAGCGCCTCCATCCCGAAGGCGCATTTGTCGATATCGGCCTCGCGCACCCACAGGTTCAGCGCGACCTCGCGGCCCGACATGGTGGTGAAGCTGTCGGAATGCGCGACCAGATCGCCCGCGACGAGCGCGAAAAGATAGGCCGGCTTGGGCCAGGGGTCGTTCCATTCGGCAAAGCCCGGCCCCGAGGCGCCGGGGTTGCCGTTCGACAACAGCACCGGCTCGTCGCTTTCGATGCGCACGTGGAACGGCGCCATGACATCGGGCCGGTCGGGATAGAAGGTGATCTTGCGAAAGCCCTCGGCCTCGCATTGCGTGCAATACATGCCGCCCGAACGGTAGAGCCCCTCGAGCGCGGTGTTGTGCTCGGGGTCGATCTCGACCTCGGCTTCGAAGGTGAAGGGCGCGTCGGGCGCCTCGAGCCTGAGCCCGCCCTCGACCAGCACGGGCTGCACGGCCTTGCCGTCGACATGCGCGGAGATCAGCTTCAGCTGTTCGCCATGCAAGAAGAAGTCGCGGCTCGCGGCGTCGGGGTTGGGGCGGAACCGGATCTCGGAGAGCACCCGCGTGGCCTCGGGGGCGAGGCGGAAGGTCAGGCGCACCTCGTCGACGAGATAGGCGGGCGGCGTGTAGTCCTTCAGATAGACGGTGCGGGGGTCGTGCTGTGTCATGTCCGTGGACCTTTCGCTGAACCTTCGGGGCGCGCCGAACGTTAGGGCCGCAAGAGGGGGCCTTCAAGCGCGCCCCCGACCGCGACCGCCAGTTCCGGCGCGGCAACCTCGCGAGGAGAAGTGACATGTCCGCCCCACAAACAGACGTCGAGAAACAGGAAAAACGCCACAAGGGTCCGCTGACCGGGATGGCCGTCGTGGCCGGGTTCGGCGTGCTGCTGATCCTGTTTCTCGTGTTCATCGGCTTTGGCCAGGGCAACGAGCCCGAAGCCGAAAGCACCGTCGAGGCCGTCGGCAGCGACGAGGCCGAGACGACCGACGATGCCGGGATCGTCGCGGCGCCCGAGCAGATCAACGACGAGGCCGGCGCCGTCGTGCAGCAGTGACACCGCCACCGGTGGTGGCGGAGAGGGGCGCGGATCGCGGGATCCGCGCCCCTCGTGCAATCCGCCCGGATCGAGTTGCCGCCCCTGCCGGGATGGATTAGCCATTTGCCAACGGAATTCGAGGAGGAGAAGACGGATGGCCGACAGGATCGACAAGCATGGGCTGCTGGTGGCGCCCGAGCTGGCAGGCTTCATCGAGAACGAGGCGCTTCCGGGGACGGGGATCGACGCCGCCGCCTTCTGGAAAGGCTTCGCGGGGCTGGAGGCCGAGTTCGGACCGCGCATCCGCGATGCGCTGGCGCAGCGCGCATCCATGCAAGAGCAGATCGACGCCTGGCATGTGGAGCGCAAGGGCCAGCAGATCGACGCCGCCGCCTATCGCGAGATGCTCACGGAGATCGGCTACCTCGTGGCCGAAGGCGATGACTTCGAGATCGGCACCGAGAACACCGACCCCGAGATCGCGACCACGCCGGGCCCGCAGCTCGTCGTGCCGATCACCAATGCGCGCTTCGCGCTCAACGCCGCGAACGCGCGCTGGGGCAGCCTTTATGACGCGCTTTACGGCACCGACGCGCTGGGCAGCCTGCCGCAAGGCAAGGGCTATGACGAGGCGCGCGGCGCGCAGGTGATCGCGCGGGGCCGCGCGCATCTCGACGCGGTCGCGCCGCTCGACGGCGCCTCCTGGGCCGAGATCGACCGGATCGAGATCAAGGGCGGCACGCTCGTCGCGTGCAAGGCCGATGCCGAGCATGGCCTGCGCGAGCCCGAGCAGTTCGCGGGCTCCACCACCGCCGGCGATGCCGACCTGCAGGTGCTTTTGGAAAAGAACGGCCTGCTGATCGAGATCGTGGTCGACCCGTCGAGCCGGATCGGCGGCACCGACCGCGCCGGCATCTCCGACATCCGTCTCGAAAGCGCCGTCTCGACCATCATGGATTGCGAGGATTCCGTCGCCGCGGTGGATGCCGAGGACAAGGTGCTCGCCTATCGCAACTGGCTTGGCCTGATGCAGGGGTCGCTTTCGGCCACCTTCCGCAAGGGTGGCGAGGAGATGACCCGCCGCATGGAGGGCGACCGCGCCTTTACCGCGCCCGACGGGTCCACCAGGACCGTCAAGGGCCGCTCGCTCATGCTGGTGCGCAATGTCGGCCACCTGATGACCAACCCCGCGATCATCGGAAAGGCGGACGATCACGAGATCTCCGAAGGGCTGATGGACGCGGCGATCACCGTGCTGATCGCGATGCACGACCTGAAGAAGACCAAAGGGCCGCGCAACTCGGTGCATGGCTCGGTCTACGTGGTGAAGCCCAAGATGCACGGCCCCGACGAGGTGAAGCTCTCCGACGAGATGTTCTCGGCGGTCGAAGAGATGCTCGGCCTGCCGCAATACACCGTCAAGCTCGGCATCATGGACGAGGAGCGCCGCACCTCCGCCAACCTCAAGGAGTGCATCCGCGCCGCGAAGAACCGGGTCGCCTTCATCAACACCGGCTTCCTCGACCGCACCGGCGACGAGATCCACACCTCGATGGAAGCCGGCCCGATGATCCCCAAGGGCGAGATGAAATCCTCGGCCTGGATCCAGTCCTACGAGGATCGCAACGTCGATATCGGGCTTGCCTGCGGTCTCAAGGGCAAGGCCCAGATCGGCAAGGGGATGTGGGCCATGCCCGACCGGATGGCCGACATGCTGGAGGCCAAGATCGGCCACCCGAAATCTGGCGCCACCTGCGCCTGGGTGCCGTCGCCGACCGCCGCGACGCTGCACGCGACGCATTACCACCAGGTCGACGTGATGGCGCGGCAGGAGGAGATCGCCAAGGGCGGGGCGCGCGGCACGCTCGAGGATCTGCTGACGATCCCGCTGGCGACGGGCCGCAATTTCGACGCGGCCGAGGTCACGCGCGAAATCGAGAACAACGCGCAGGGCATCCTCGGCTATGTCGTGCGCTGGATCGATCAGGGCGTCGGCTGTTCCAAGGTGCCCGACATCAACGATGTCGGCCTGATGGAGGATCGCGCGACCTGCCGGATCAGCTCGCAGGCGCTGGCCAACTGGCTGCATCATGGCGTCGTGTCCCGCGATCAGGTCATGGCGGCGATGAAGAAGATGGCCGAAGTGGTGGATCGCCAGAACGACGGTGATGCCACCTACACGCCGATGGCGCCGAATTTCGACGGGCTCGCCTTCAAGGCGGCCTGCGATCTCGTCTTCGAGGGCCGCCAGCAGCCCTCGGGCTACACCGAACCGGTGCTGCACCGGCGCCGCCTCGAACTGAAGAACATGGAGACCGCATGATGTCCAAGCTTACCATCGATGCCGCCCGCACCATCATCCGCGAAACGCTCGCCAAGGCGCATGACATGGGGCTCAAGCCGATGTCGGTGATCGTGCTCGACGCGGGCGGCCACCCGCTCGCCTTCGAGCGCGAGGACGGCGCGGCCCCGGGCCGCTACGCCATCGCCGAGGGCAAGGCCTACGGCGCCGTGATGCTGGGCATGCCCGGCTCGGCGCAAATGGCCCGCGCCGAGGCGCAGCATTACTTCATGACGGCGGCCAACGGCGCCTTCGGCGGCAAGGTCGTGCCGGTGCCGGGCGGCGTGATCCTGCGCGGCGATGATGGCGAGATCCTCGGCGGCGTCGGCGTCACCGGCGACACCTCCGACAACGACGCCGAGGCGGCGCTGGCGGGGATCGCGGCGGCGGGGCTCAAGGGCGACGCCTGACCCCGATAACCGGGGGCATCCGTCACGGGCGCCCCCGATGTGCCCCCATCGAGGGGTACATGTGCGCGCGGCCCGGAGCTTCCGGGCCGCGCGGCGCTTTTCAGGAGGCTGCCGGCCCTATATCTGTAGAGAGCAGCAACCGGAGCGATCATGACCCGTCCCGTCATCGGCATCATCGGCAACAACCACGTCATCGACGGCCATTACGTCACCCATGGAGGCGGCGCGATGAACTCCTCGGCGGTGTCGCAGGTCTCGGGCGGCCTGCCGCTGGTGATTCCCGCCGACCCCAAACTCGTCTCGGTCGAGGAGCTTCTGGAGGCCTGCGACGGCTTCCTGCTCACCGGGGGGCGCCCGAATGTCCATCCCGACGAATACGGCGAAGCCGAGACCCCGGCGCATGGGGCGTTCGACCGGTCGCGCGATGCGATCACCCTGCCGCTGGTGCGTGCCTGCGTCGAGCGCGGCCAGCCCTTCATGGGCATCTGCCGCGGCTTTCAGGAGGTGAACGTGGCGATGGGCGGCACGCTCCACCCGGAGATCCGTGACCTGCCGGGGCGGACCAACCACCGGATGCCGCCCGATGGCACGCTCGAGGAGAAGTTCGCGCTGCGCCATGTCGTGACGCTCTCCGAGGATGGCCCGTTCCACCGGCTGTTCGGCGCGCGCGAGGTGATGACCAACACGCTGCACGGGCAGGGGGTCAAGACGCCGGGCCGCCGCATCGTGATCGATGGCCACGCTCCCGACGGCACGCCCGAGGCGCTCTATGTCAAGGACGCGCCGGGCTTCACCCTGTCGGTGCAGTGGCATCCCGAATGGAACGCGGGCGCCGACCCGGTGTCGCGACCGCTGTTCGAGGCCTTTGGCGAGGCCGCCCGGACATGGGCCGCCAAGTCGCAGCCGCTCGCGCAGGCGCGCCGCAGCGCCTGACCCCCTGCCGCCCGTCCTGCCCGCGCGGCGGGATGAAAGTTGCACTGCGCGCGGCGCTGCGGCACCTTTGCGGCCGAAAGCAGAGGGAGCGCCATGCGACAGATCGTGATCCGCCTTGCCGCGATGGCCGTCATCTGCTGGCCGGGCATCAGCCCGGCGCAAAACCTGCCCGCGCCGCTGGATGATGCGGCATGGCCGCCGGTCGATCCCGCCGAGGCGGCGCTGGGGCAATTGCTGTTCTACGACCCGATCCTGTCGGGCAACCGCGAGGTCGCCTGCGCGACCTGCCATCACCCGGCCTTCGGCACCTCCGACGGGCTGTCGCTGTCGCTTGGGGATGGCGGCCATGGGCTCGGGCCCGCGCGCAGGGTCGACCCCGGCAATCCGCCCGAACAGCGCGTCCCGCGCAACAGCCCGGCGCTGTGGAATGTCGGCGCGGTCGAATATGTCTCGATGTTCCATGACGGCCGGATCGAGCTGGACGCCTCCGCCCCGGGCGGCATGCGCACGCCGCTCGATGCCGACATGGTCGCGGGGTTTGCCTCCATGCTGTCGGCGCAGACCATGTTCCCGGTGCTCAGCCCCGACGAGATGGCGGGCCATTACAGCGAGAACGAGGTGGCGCAGGCGGTGCGGCAGGGGCGGCTGACCGGGCCGGGCGGCGCGTGGGATCTGATCGCGCGGCGCGTGGCGCAGGTCCCGGCCTATGCCGCGCGCTTCGAGGCGGTGCGCGGGCTTGCGCCCGGCGAGATCGGCTTTACCGACATCTCCGACGCCATCGCCGCCTTCATGACCTTCGAGTTTCGCTCCGACACCAGCCCGTTCGATGCGCGGTTGCGGCAGGGCACGCTCCTCTCCCCCGAGGCCGAGGCCGGGCTGGCGCTGTTTTACGGCGCGGCGGGCTGTTCGGACTGCCATTCCGGGCCGTTCCAGACCGATCACGGATTCCATGCCATGGGGGTGCCGCAGATCGGCCCCGGCAAGGCGGCGCGGTTCGAAAGCCACGCCCGCGACGAGGGACGGTTTCGCGTCACCGGGCGGGCCGAGGATCTTCACGCCTTTCGCACGCCGTCCTTGCGCAACGTGGCGCTGACCGCGCCATATGGCCATGCCGGCAGCCATGCGACGCTGCGCGGCTTCGTGGCCGACCACCTCGACCCGGCGGCGGGCTGGCAAAGCTATGACCGGACGCAGGCGGTGCTGCCCGAGATGCCGGTGGCGGACTGGCGCATCCTCGACGACCCGGCCCAGAGCGCCGCCATCGCGGCGGCGGTGACGCGGCCGTCTGTGGCGCTTTTCCCCGAGGAGATCGACGCGCTGGTGGCGTTTCTTGCCGCGCTGACCGACCCGGTGGCGCGCGACGGGCGGCTCGGGGTGCCGGACACGGTGCCCAGCGGGCTGCCGGTGCCGCAGCCCTGAGCCGCCCATGGCTCGCCGTTCAGGTCACGGCGGCGCGGGCGTGGAATTCGGGACGGTCCCAGCTTTTGTCGCGCAGGATCGCGGCGAGGACGTCGACCGCGCGGTCGATGTCGCCTTCGGAGAGATAGAGCGGCGTGATGCCGAAGCGCAGGATGTCGGGCGCGCGGAAATCGCCGATGACGCCCTGCGCGATCAGCGCCTGCATCACGGCATAGCCCTGCGGATGGCGGAACGAGACCTGGCTGCCGCGCTGCGCGTGTTCACGCGGCGTGGCCAGCTCCAGCTCGGGGCAGGCGGCCTCGACGCCCGCGATGAACCGGTCGCCCAGCGCCAATGACGCGGCGCGCAGGTCGGTCATGTCGACGCCGTCCCAGATGTCGAGCGCCGTCTCCAGCGCCGCCATCGCCAGAACGGGCGGCGTGCCGACCCGCATCCGCGCGATGGCGGGGCCGGGGCGGTAGCCCGGCTCGAAGGCGAAGGGATCGGCATGGCCGAGCCAGCCCGACAGCGCGGGCTGCACCTCGTCGATCAGCCGCGGCGCGACATGGATGAAGGCGGGCGCGCCGGGGCCGCCATTGAGAAACTTGTAGGTGCAGCCCACCGCGAAATCGGTGTCGGCGGCGGCCACGTCGACATCCACCGCTCCCGCAGAATGCGCGAGATCCCAGATCGCGAGCGCGCCCGCCGCATGGGCCTTTGCGATCAGCGCGGGCATGTCGTGGCGCCGACCGGTGCGGTAATCGACCTCGGTGATCATCGTCACGGCGACGTCTTCGTCGATCGCCGCCTCGACCTCCTCTGGCGCCACGACGCGCAGCTCATGGCCGCGCCCGAGCTGCTCGACCAGCCCCTGCGCCATGTAGAGATCCGAAGGGAAATTGCCGCTGTCGCTGAGGATCACCCGGCGCTCGGGGCGCAGCGCCAGTGCCGCGGCGAGCGCCTGGTGCACCTTGATCGACAGCGTGTCGCCGAGCACGGTGGTGCCCTCCGGCGCGCCGATCAGCCTGCCGATCCGGTCGCCGAGCCGCGCGGGCTGATCCATCCAGCCGGCCTTGTTCCAACCGGTGATCAGCATCTCGCCCCATTCGCCGCGCATCGCGCGCGCCATGCGTTCGGGGGCGGCGGCGGGCAGGGGGCCGAGCGAGTTGCCGTCGAGATAGGTGACGCCGTCGGGCAGGTCGAACATCGCCCTCGTGGCTTGGAAATCGGTCATCTCGGCGCTCCTCCTCGCGTTCCTCCGCGACGTTGTGGCAGCAAGGCTGTCCTTGCGCAACTGCGCGCGACGGGGGCGTGACAGCGCGGCGCGGGCGGGGCAGAGATGGGGACATGACCCGGATCGACCTGCCCCCCGTCTGGACCGCCCTCGGCCTTGCCGCCGCTTGGGTATTGTCGCGCATCGAGCCGGAATGGTTCGGTTTCGGGGACTGGCACGCGGTGCCGGGATGGGGCGCGGTCGCGGCGGGGCTCGGGCTGATGATCTGGGCCGTGATCGCGATGCTGGGTGCGCGTACCCAGGTCATGCCGCGCCGCGATGCGGCGGCGCTGGTGACGCAGGGCCCGTTCCGTTTTTCGCGCAACCCGATCTATCTGGGCGACCTTCTGTTGCTGGCGGGCGGCGCCGCGCTGTTCGACGCTCCCTCGGCGCTTCTGCTGGTGCCGGTGCTGGCCGCGATCCTGCAACGCCGCTTCATCCTGGGCGAGGAAGCGATGCTGCGCGCGCGTTTCGGAGCGGATTTCGAGCGATGGTCGAACCGGGTGCGGCGCTGGATTTGAGGCCCGTATAACCCAGCGGCAGCAAAGCTCCCTGCTGCCCTTGTGAAACATTCTTTCCCTCGATACTGATTTGCGGACGCAGAATGACCGGAGGGAACGTGGCGTGAGGATAGGGGCACCAAAGGAACTCCATGGGGGGGAAGCGCGGGTCGCGATGACCCCGACTTCGGCGAAGGATTTGCAGAAACTGGGCCATGACTGCCTGATCGAGGCGGGGGCCGGCCTGGCCGCGGGCTTTACCGACGCGGCCTATGAGGCGGCGGGCGTGACCGTCGTGCCGGATGCCGACACGCTGTGGCGCGAGGCGCAGATCGTCACCAAGGTGCGCCCGCCGCTGCCCGAGGAAAGCGCGCGGCTGCGCGACGGGCAAACGCTCATTTCGATGGTCTACCCTGGCCAGAACGCCGAGTTGCTGGACACCGCCAAGCAGGCGGGCGCGACCGTGGTCGCGATGGACATGGTGCCGCGCATTTCGCGCGCCCAGAAGATGGACGCGCTGTCGTCGATGGCCAATATCGCGGGCTACCGCGCGGTGATCGAGGCGGGTTCCAATTTCGGCCGCTTCTTCACCGGGCAGGTGACCGCCGCCGGCAAGGTGCCGCCCGCCCGCGTGCTGGTGATCGGCGCGGGTGTCGCCGGTCTCGCCGCGATCGGCACCGCGACCTCGCTGGGGGCCGTGACGCTCGCGTTCGACGTGCGTCCCGAGGTGGCCGAGCAGATCGAGAGCATGGGCGCGGAGTTCGTCTTTCTCGATTTCGAGGACAGCCAGGACAGTTCCGCCACCGGCGGCTATGCCGCCCCTTCCAGCCCCGAATTTCGCGAAAAGCAGCTCGCCAAGTTCCGCGAACTGGCGCCCGACATCGACATCGTCATTTCCACCGCGCTGATCCCGGGCCGCGACGCGCCCGTGCTGTGGACAGCTGACATGGTCGAGGCGATGAAGCCCGGCTCGGTGATCGTCGATCTCGCCGCCGAGCGGGGCGGCAATTGCGAGCTGACGGTGCCCGAGGAGAAGATCGTCACCGACAACGGCGTCACCATCGTCGGCTATACCGATTTCCCGAGCCGCATGGCGACGCAGTCCTCGACGCTCTACGCCACCAATATCCGCCACATGCTGGCCGATCTGACGCCTGCCAAGGACGGCGTGATCGATCACGACATGGAGGACGACGTGATCCGCGGCGCCACGGCGACGCATGGCGGTGAGATCACCTTCCCGCCGCCCAAGCCCAAGACCGCCGCCATCGCCGCCGCCCCCAAGAAGGAGAAGGCGCGCGAGCTGACGGTCGAGGAAAAGCGCGGACAGGAGATCGCCGCCTTCAAGAAGCAGACCAAGGATCAGGTTGGTCTTCTGGCGGCGGGTGCTTTGGTGATGCTGCTGATCGGTGCGGTGGCGCCAGCAAGTTTCATGAGCCATTTCATCGTCTTCGCGCTGGCCTGCTTCGTCGGCTTCCAGGTGATCTGGGGCGTGAGCCACAGCCTGCACACGCCCTTGATGGCGGTGACCAACGCGATCTCTGGCATCGTGATCCTGGGCGCGCTGTTGCAGATCGGCTCGGGCAACTGGCTCGTCGTGTTCCTGTCCTTCATCGCGGTGCTGATCGCTTCGATCAACGTCGTCGGCGGTTTTCTGGTCACGCGCCGGATGCTCGCCATGTTCCGCAAGTCGTAAGGGGGCCGGATCATGAGCATCGGCATCGTTTCGGCCGCCTATATCGTCGCGGCCATTCTCTTCATCCTGTCGCTCGGGGGCCTGTCGAACCAGGAAAGCGCCAAGCGCGCGGTCTGGTACGGCATCGCGGGCATGGCGGTGGCGGTCTTCGTCACCGTGTTCGGCCCCGGCGTGCACAATCTCTTTCTCATCCTGATCGCCATCGCGGCGGGCGGCTTTGCCGGCTATGTCGTCGCGGGCCGGGTGCAGATGACCGAAATGCCGCAGCTGGTCGCGGCGCTGCACAGCTTCGTGGGCCTCGCCGCGGTGTTCATCGGTCTCAACGCCGACATCATGCTGCACGACATCAACGGCGTGCTGGCGGCCAACGGCCTTGATCGCGCGGGACTGGCGCTGCTGGACCCGACCGAGCTGTCCGTGGCGGGCGGCGGATTTTTCGGCGAACTGACCGGTTTCGGCAAGAAGCTCGCGCTCAAGGATGCGACCGAGATCGGCATTCTCAAGGTCGAGGTGTTCTTGGGCATCTTCATCGGCGCGGTGACCTTCACCGGTTCGGTCGTGGCCTTCGGCAAGCTTGCCGGCAAGGTGGATGGCAAGCCCAAGAAGCTGCCGGGCGGCCACATGCTCAACGCCGCGGCGTTGGCGCTGTGTCTCGCGCTGGGTCTTCTCTACCTGACCGGGTCGGGCATCTGGACCATGGTGCTGGTGACGCTGATCGCGGGCTTCATCGGCTGGCACCTGATCATGGGCATCGGCGGCGCCGACATGCCGGTGGTGGTGTCGATGCTGAACTCCTATTCGGGCTGGGCCGCCGCGGCGATCGGCTTCACGCTGGGCAACGACCTTCTGATCGTGACCGGCGCGCTGGTCGGCTCCTCGGGTGCGATCCTGTCCTACATCATGTGCAAGGCGATGAACCGCAAGTTCGTGAGCGTGATCTTGGGCGGCTTCGGCGGCAGTTCGGGCCCGGCGATGGAGGTCGAAGGCGAGCAGGTGGCGATCGACGCCGACGGCGTGGCGCAGGCGCTCGACGATGCCGACAGCGTGGTGATCATCCCCGGCTACGGCATGGCGGTGGCGCAGGCGCAGCAATCGGTGTCCGAGCTGACCCGGCGGCTGCGCGCGCAGGGCAAGTCCGTGCGTTTCGCGATCCACCCGGTGGCGGGGCGTCTGCCCGGCCACATGAACGTGCTTCTGGCCGAGGCGCGGGTGCCGTATGACATCGTGCTGGAGATGGACGAGATCAACGACGACTTCCCCGAAACGGATGTCGCCATCGTCATCGGGTCGAACGACATCGTGAACCCGGCGGCGCAGGACGACCCGAATTCACCCATCGCCGGGATGCCGGTGCTCGAGGTGTGGAAGGCCAAGCAGGTCTTCGTGTCCAAACGCGGGCAGGGCACCGGCTATTCGGGCATCGAGAACCCGCTGTTCTTCAAGGACAACACGCGGATGTTCTACGGCGACGCCAAGAAGTCGCTCGACGATCTGCTCGCCAAGATCGCCTGATCGCGCCGACAGTTCCGAAAGGCCCCGCCCGTGTGCGGGGCCTTTTGCGTTGCGGGACCGTGATCCATGGGCGAGGGTCGCGGCATGACGTCCCGCACCCCCCTGACCGGCATCGGGCTGAGGCTTCTGGCCGCGTGTCTCATCACCGCGATGTCGGCGATGGTGGCGGTGGCGACGCGCGAGGTCGGGCTGGGGCAGATCGTGTTCTGGCGTTCTGCCGTCGCGCTGGTCCCGATCTGCGCCTACATGGCGCTGTGCCGCGAATTTCCCGCCGCGATCGCCACGCGCCGCCCCGGCCTGCACCTGACGCGCAGCCTGTTCGGGGCGCTGTCGATGGCGTTGTCCTTCCTGTCGCTCGCCTACCTGCCGGTCGCGAACGCGCAGGCTCTGGGCTATCTCGCCCCGGTGCTGACGCTGCCGCTGGCGGCATGGCTATTGGGAGAGCGGATCGGCCCCGCCGTCTGGGGTGCCGCGGCGCTGGGCTTCGCGGGCGTGGCGCTGATGCTCGGCGCCGCGCTGGAGGCACCGGGGCAGGGGGCGTTGATCGGTGTCGCGGCGGGGCTTGGCTATGCCATCACGATGGCCTTCGTGCGGGTGCATATCAAATCGATGACGACAAGCGAGCGGCCCGCGACCATCGCCTTCTGGTTCGCTGCCGTCTCGGCTCTCGCGGGGCTGGCGACGCTGCCTTTCGGCTGGAACGCCCCCTCTGGCGAGATGATGATCTGGCTGATCGGCGCGGGGCTTACCGGCGGTCTTGCGCATGTCGCGGCGACCGAGGCGGTGGCGCGCGCGCCGGTCGCGGTGCTGGCGCCGTTCGACTTCACCGGGCTGGTCTGGGCGCTTGGCTTCGACGCGGTGCTGTTCGGGGTGATGCCGGACGAGCTTGGCCTCGCGGGGGTGGCGGCGATCACGGGGGCGGCGCTTATGGTGACCTTCGCCACGTGGCGGCCGGGCCCGCGCGGGGCGCCGTCGCGCTGAGAATGTGCTAGGATTCTTGTGACAGCGAAAGGGTCACGAGATGGAAAAGGCGACCGGCATCGGCGGCATGTTCTTTCGGGCGCGCGATCCCGAAGCGCTGGCGAAATGGTATCTCGATCACCTGGGGATCGAGGGCCCCGGCCCGTCGATCTGGCGGCAGGAAGCGGGGCCGACGGTATTGATGCCGTTCGACCGCGACACCGACTACTTCGGCCGCCCCGAACAGCAATGGATGATCAATTTCCGCGTCGCCGATCTCGACGCGATGGTGGCGCAGCTCACGGCGGCGGGCATCGCGGTGGAGCGCCGTGACGAATGGGACAGCGCGGTCGGCCGCTTCGCGCGCATCCACGATCCCGAGGGCAACCCGATCGAGCTGTGGCAGCCCGCCGGGTGATCCCCTTTCACCATTCTCCAAATACGCAGATCCGACGCCAGCCGTACGCGGTTCAGACGACGATCTCGCGCCATTCCCCCGGTGCCAGCCCGTCGAGCGCCCAGTCGCCGATGCGCCAGCGCACCAGCCTGAGCGTGGGAAACCCGGCGGCGGCGGTCATCCGGCGCACCTGCCTGTTTCGCCCCTCGCGGATCGAGATTTCGATCCACGCGTCGGGCACCGATTTGCGAAACCGCACCGGCGGGTCGCGCTCCCAAAGCTCGGGCGCATCGATCAGCCGGGCACGGGCGGGTTTGGTCGGCCCATCCTTGAGCGTGAGCCCTTGGCGCAACGGCTCCAGCTCGGCCTCGGTCGGCGCGCCTTCGACCTGCACGAGATAGGTCTTTTCCATCTTGTGCCTAGGATCGGCGATCCGCGCCTGCAGCCGCCCGTCATCGGTGAGCAGCATCAGCCCTTCGCTGTCGCGATCGAGACGCCCCGCGGGATAGACGCCGGGCCGGTCGATGAAGTCCGACAGCGTGGCGCGCGGCGAGGGGCTTTTCGCATCGGTGAACTGCGACAACACGTTCATCGGCTTGTTGAACAGGACAAGACGCGGCATGGGGGTCCTCTGGGATTGCGATGAACCCCTATAGAACAAGGGGGATCGGGGTGCAAAACGCGGGCGGGAAAAAATCTCGATTTATCGGAGATTTCCTCTTGATCCGACTCGGACTTTGCCCCAAATGCCCCCTCAAGACGCCAACGCACGCGCCTCTGGCCACGCCTGGACGCACGCCTCTTCCGAGGGGCCTACGCACAGACCCAGCACGCGTTTATGCAGCGACGGTAACGTCTCCCTTGGAACCGCCGGCCCTCTCCGGGCCCCCGTCAGTCTATCGGAGATGCACATGACTGCATATTTTGCGGGCGCCAGCGCCCCCTCTTTCGCCGTCGATTCCCGTCTGGAGGCCTATGCCGCCACCGCCGAGTTCGACCGGCCGACGCTGGTGATCGACGTGGACCGGGTCGAGACGCAGTTCGAGGCGCTTCGCGCCGGTCTCGGTCGCGCCGACATCCATTATGCCGTGAAGGCCAACCCGCATCCCGCGATCATCGAGCGTCTCGTGCAGCTCGGTTCGCATTTCGACGCCGCTTCGCGCGCCGAGATCGAGCTGTGCCTGTCCCAGGGCGCGCGGCCCGAGCATGTCTCCTTCGGCAACACCATCAAGCGCGTCTCCGACATCGCCTTTGCGCACAACGCGGGCATCCGCATGTTCGCGGTCGATGCCGAGGAGGAGCTGGAGAAGATCGCCGAGCACGCGCCGGGCGCGCAGGTCTATGTCCGGCTGATCGTCGAGACCTCGACCGCCGACTGGCCGCTCACCCGCAAGTTCGGCTGCGACCGCGACATGGCGCTCAAGCTGCTGGATCGCGCGACCGAGCTGGGGCTGGAGCCGCTGGGCTTTTCGTTCCATGTCGGCTCGCAGACGCGGCACGCCGAAATGTGGGCGCCGGTGCTCGACGAGCTGTCGCGCATCTGGGCGGCGGCCAAGGCGGCCGGTCACGACCTCGAGCTTCTGAACATCGGCGGCGGTTTCCCGGCCTTCTACGGCGAGGAAATCCAGGCGCCCACCGACTACGCCGCCGCCGTCATGGAGCTGGTCGAGGACCGTTTCCCGGGCGCGCGTCGCGTCATGGCCGAGCCGGGCCGCGGCATGGTCGCCGAGGCCGGTGTCATCGCCTGCGAGGTGATGCTCACCTCGCGCAAGTCCGAGCGCGACATGCACCGCTGGGTGTACCTGTCGATCGGCCGCTTTTCGGGGCTGGCCGAGACCGAGGGCGAGGCGATCCGCTACCAGTTCGTGACCCCGCATGACGGCGAGACCACCGGCCCGTGCATTCTTGCCGGTCCGTCCTGCGACAGCGCCGACGTGCTCTATGAAAAGCGCCCGATGAACCTGCCGCTCAGCCTCAAATCGGGCGACCGGGTGCTGATCCGCAACACCGGGGCCTATACCTCGACCTATTCCTCGGTCTGCTTCAACGGCTTCCCGCCGCTGGACGTCGTGGTCATCTGATCGTTTCCGGGCGGCCCGTCGCCGCCCGGATCGAAAACGCGCCCGCCTTGGTTCAGGCCAGGGCGGGCGTTTTCATGTCCGACAGCACCTCCGCGCCGATCTCGAAGCTGCGCTTGCGCGCCTGTGCATCGTACATCATGCCGGTAAGCATCAGCTCGTCGGGCTGGTAGCGGTCGATCAGCTCGCGCAGCTGGCGGCGTACCGTATCGGGGCCGCCCGTGGCCGAGACCGACATCGCCGCTTCGGCGCCCGCGATGGCGCTGGCGGGCACGTGGTCGGCGACGTTCTCGACGGGGCGCGACAGGCGGCCCGGCGTGCCGGTGCGCAGCCGCGCAAAGGACAGGATCTGCGAGGAGCGGTGATACTGCGCCTCTGCGTCTGTGTCGGCGGCGTGCAGCCCGGCGGCCATCATGAAATGGGGCTTGTCCAACCGTTCCGACGGGCGGAACCCGTCGCGATAGGCCTTGATCGCAGGTTCCAGCATCTGCGGCGCGAAATGCGAGGCAAAGGCGTAGGGCAGGCCCAGATAGGCCGCAAGCTGCGCGCCGAAGGTCGAAGAGCCCAGAATCCAGACCGGCAGATGGGATCCCATGCCGGGCACGGCGCGCACCGGGCCACGGCCCTCGTCATCGTCGAGATAGCCGATCAGCTCCACCACGTCCTGCGGAAAGGCGTCCGCCGATTGATTGTAGCGGCGCAGCGCCTGTGCCGTGGCACCGTCGGTGCCGGGCGCGCGTCCGAGCCCGAGGTCGATGCGCCCCGGATGCAGCGCGTCAAGCGTGCCGAATTGCTCGGCCACGACCAGCGGCGCGTGGTTGGGCAACATGATGCCGCCCGCGCCGACGCGGATGGTGCGCGTCGCCTGCGCGACATGGCCGATCGCCACGGCGGTCGCGGCCGAGGCGATGCCGGGCATGCTGTGATGCTCGGCCAGCCAGTAGCGGTGATAGCCCAGATCTTCGGCGTGCCGCGCGAGATCGGTGGCATGGGCGAGCGCCTGCGCGGGTGTTTCGTCTTCGGTCACCGGGGCGAGGTCGAGTAGGGAGTAGTTCTGCATGTCGGGCTCCTGGCGTTCGACCCCCGATATGGGGCGTGGGTGCAAAGACGAAAACCGCCCCGCCCGCACAGCCCCGTCGCGGTATGCGAACTCATGCGCCAACATGGTGTCATCGTGGAATTTTCGGGTGTTTACAGGGAGCTTGGCTCCGGTCATCCTGCCGCAACGTCAGTCGCCCGGAGCCGCCATGAGCCTTGTCGATCACCCGCTGCGCCAGGAGCTGGCCAACGAGCTGCACGCGCGGCCCTTTCCGCGGCTGGGCGCGCCGGGGCAGGCGGCCTTTCTCGCGATCGGGCCGGTGCCGGGCACGCCCCGCGATGCAGAGGCCGAGCGGGCGCATCTCGTGGCGCTGCTCGACTGGTTCGGTGCCCCGCATCCGCAGCCCGGCGCCACGCATTGGTCGGGACAGATAGGGCGGTACCGGCTGAAATGGGAGAGCCATACCGAGTTTGCCAGCTACATGCTGCTCAGCGACGGCGCCTCCGAGCCGCCGTTCCGCGAGGGGCTTTCGGGCTTTCCCGCCGAATGGCTCGACGCGATGCCGGGCCAGAGGCTCACCTCGGCGCTGATCCGGGTCGAACTGGCGGCGGGCGAGGAGGAAATCGCGCGTCGGGCAGGGGCGTGGTTCGTGGCCGAAAGCATGGCGGTGAGCCGCGTGCTCGACGACCAGTTGATCGTCGCGGGCGATTTCCGCATCGATCCGGCAGGGCACATGCGCTTTGCCGTCTTTGCCCGCCCCGGCACCGGGGAACGGCGGATCGGCCGGGTGGTACAGCGGCTGTGCGAGATCGAGACCTACAAGACCATGGCGATGCTCGGCCTGTCGCAGGCGCGGAGCATGGGGCCGCGCATCGGCGCGCTGGAGGCACGCGTGTCGGATCTCGTGGCCGAGATGGCGGCGGGGCCGGGCGATGCGGCGGCAACGCTGGCGGGGCTGCTCGAGGTATCGGCGGAGCTGGAGAAGCTGCGTGCGCAATCGGGGTTCCGCAGCGGCGCCACGCGCGCCTATGAGACGCTGGTGAACCAGCGCATCGGCATCCTGCGCGAGACCCGCTTTGGCGGGCGGCAGAGTTTTGCCGAGTTCATGATGCGCCGCTTCGATCCGGCGATGCGCACGGTCGAATCGACCGACCGGCGCCTGTCTTCGGTGTCCGACCGCGCGGCGCGGGCGGGCGACCTGCTGCGCACCCGCGTCGATGTCGAACGCTCGGCCCAGAACCAGGCGCTGCTGGCGTCGATGGACCGGCGCGCCGATGCGCAGCTTCGCCTGCAGCACACGGTCGAGGGGCTGAGCGTCGTGGCGATCAGCTATTACGCGGTGAGCCTTGCCACCTACCTGTTCGGCCCGGTGGCCTATCCGCTGGGCATCGACAAGACGGCGCTGACGGCGGCGCTGGTGCTGCCGGTCGTGGCGTTGGTCTGGCTGATGCTGCGCCGGATCAGGAAGCGTCTCCACTAGGGTCGCGCTCGCCCGCCGTGATGGCGGCCTCAACCCGGTTTTCCGGAGGCGCCAGCGGACAGACCCAGTCGGGGCTCCAGGCGCAGGAGGGGGTGTAGGCGAAGTTGAAATCGAGGATCAGCCGGCCCGACGCCGCGAGGCCGAGATCCGAGGATTTGATCGCGTCGATCGCATAGCGCCCGCCGCCATAGCTCCCCGCGCCGCAGGTCGCGTCGCGAAACGGCAGGAACAGCCCGCCGCCATAGCCACCGATCCACCAGAGCGTCAGCTCCGCGCCGAGTCCTTGCTTCAGCCCGTCGGTGCGTGCCACGGGGCGGGCGCGCATCGTGCCATCCGTGCCCAGTTCGAAATCGATGGTCGGGCCCTGTTGCGCCACGAGATCCACCTCGAAGCGCAAGGCGGGGTCGTAAGGCCAGACGGTGATGGCGTCGAAACAGGCTTTTTGCGTTTCGGAAAGCGGCGAGGCGGGGTGGTCGCGAAACAGGCGCGAGCGGGTTTTGTGCCAGAGCCGCCAGCCGGTTTCGGGATTCGGCTCGGCGCGGATTGCGGCATAGAGATCGGCGATGCGGCGGCGCCAGTCGGCGGTGGCATAGGGGGCGGGGATCGGGGGGAGGTTATCCATGCCGGGCGATCTAGGCCGGGTGCGCCCGCCGCCCAGCGCGTGGCTGGCCGCGCCGGGCCTGCCGCGCTAGATAGGCGCAGCATGACGAAAGGGCGTAGGCGATGATCAAGCAGGTGATCTGCATCAACTGGGGCACCAAATACGGCGCGCCCTTCATCAATCGCCTTTACGGCATGGTGGCGCGCAACATCACGCCGCCCTTCAGCTTAACCTGCTTCACCGACAACCGCGACGGCATCCGGCCGGAGGTGCAGTGCGAGGATCTGCCGCCGATCAATGTCGAGATGCCGAAGAACTCCAAGGGCATCTGGCCCAAGTCACGGCTCTGGGGGCCGAAGCTCGGCAACCTCACGGGGCCGGTGCTGTTCATGGATCTCGACCTCGTCGTGACCGGTTCGCTCGACGATTTCTTCACTTACGGCGACCCCGACGACGTGATCCTGTCGCGCAACCCGAACACGCCGCTCGAAAAGCTCGGCCAGACCTCGGTGTTCCGTTTTCCGGTAGGCAAGCTGGTGCCATTGCAGGAGCGGTTTCGCGCCGATCCGCAGGGCATCGCCGACGAATTCCGGTTCGAGCAGCGCTATGTCACCCGCAACGCGCCGGGCGGGGCCAAGCTGTTTCCGAAGCCTTGGGTCCGGCATTTTCGCATGCATTGCCGCCGCCCGTTTCCTCTCAACTACCTGGCCGCGCCAAGGCTGCCCGAAGATGCTCGCATCGTGATCTTTCCGGGCGGGCTGCACCCGACCCATGCGATCGAGGGGCATTACCCGCCCTATGCGCCCGAAAGCGCCGGGGCGCATCTGCGCGGGTTGTTCTCGGACAGCCGGCAGGACGGGCCGCTGCGCTATCTGCGCCATTACATCCGGCCCACGCCGTGGGTGGCCGAGCACTGGCGCCCCTGACCGCGCGGCAGGGCCGCGCCCGGCTTGCACCCGGCGCCGCTTGGGCGCAGTCTCGCGCCCGCATCCGACATTCCGTTTCCCCAAAGGTTTCACCATGCCGATCAAGAACCGCTTCGCCGAGCTGCTCCCCGAGATCACCGAATGGCGGCGCGACCTGCACGAGAACCCCGAGATCCTCTACGAGACGCACCGCACCTCCGGGATCGTGGCGGAAAAGCTGCGCGCCTTCGGCTGTGACGACGTGGTCGAGGGGCTGGGGCGCACCGGTGTCGTGGGCGTGATCCGCGGCAAGCAGACCGCCTCCGGCAAGGTGATCGGCCTGCGCGCCGACATGGACGCGCTGCCGATCCACGAGCAGACCGGCAAGGAATACGCCTCCAAGACGGATGGCGCGATGCATGCCTGCGGCCATGATGGCCACACCGCGATGCTCTTGGGCGCCGCGAAGTACCTCTCCGAGACGCGCAACTTCGACGGCACGGTCGTGGTGATCTTCCAACCCGCCGAAGAGGGCGGCGGCGGCGGCCGCGAAATGTGCGCCGACGGGCTGATGGAGCGTTTCGGCATCCAGGAGGTCTACGGCATGCACAACTGGCCCGGCATCCCTCTGGGGCAGTTCGCGATCCGCCCCGGTGCCTTCTTCGCCTCCACCGATCAGTTCGAGATCACCATCGAGGGCCGCGGCGGCCACGCCGCGAAGCCGCACGAGACGGTGGATTCGACGCTGGTGGCGAGCCACGTGGTGCTGGCGCTGCAATCGATCGCCAGCCGCAACGCCGACCCGACCGAGCAGATCGTGGTTTCCGTCACCTCGTTTGAAACCTCGTCCAAGGCGTTCAACGTGATCGCCCAGCGGGTGCAGATGAAGGGCACTGTGCGCACCATGTCGCCGGAGCTGCGCAAGCTGGGGCAGGAGCGTCTGACCGCCATAGCCGAAACCACGGCACAGGCTTATGGCGCCACGGCCAAGGTCAACTACATCAAGGGCTACCCGGTGATGATCAACCACGGCGCGGAGACCGAGTTCGCCGCCGAGGTCGCGCGCGAGATTTCGGGCGATTGCGCCGAGGCGCCGCTGATCATGGGCGGCGAGGATTTCGCCTACATGCTCGAAGAGCGGCCCGGCGCCTATATTCTTGTCGGCAATGGCGACACGGCCTCGGTCCACCACCCGGAATATGATTTCTCCGACGAGGCGATCCCGACGGGCTGCTCGTGGTGGGCAGGCGTCGTTGAACGCCGGATGCCGGCGGCCTGACGGCTCAGGCAATCGAAAAGCGCGGGTCCGCGGCCATGAGTGCCGCGACCCGGTCGCGCTCGGCGTCGAAGTCATGCGGCACATCGGCGGCGCCGCGTCCGCCCGACAGCGATTTCGACGCAAAGAAATCAAAGCCGTAGAGCCGCGCCGAGGCGAGCTCAGAGCGCGCCAGAAGGTCGATGGCGAGCATGCCGGTGGTGGGCCGCGCGCCCAGACGCTCGCGCAGCGCCGCCGCCCGTGCCGCTGGAAGCAGGGCAAATCCCGGCAGCCGGGCAACGCGCCAAGGCAGGCGCTTGCGCTTGGGCGTCATCCACAACAGCAGATCGGGCGCCCGCGCCGCGATCACCGGTGCGGGCACCGGGATCGACATGGCGAGCCAGTCGGTGCGGCTGCCATGCGATGCCGCGGAGGGCAGTGGCGCGGCGTTCAGCCGGATCACCAGATCGGCGGCGTCGATCTCTTCGCCCAGTGCCTTCTCCGACAACGACCGCGCATTGCCGATCAAGGCCACGCGGCGATTTTCGAGCCGCGCCAATAGCCCGGTTTCCGGCAGGCCCAGCCGCGCCAGCCGCGTCTCGTCGGCACGGCGCTTGGCGATCTCGAAGCCGATCCTGTTCATGCCGGCCCTTTCGCAAGCGCCGCGATGTCGGCGAATAATGTTTCCGCCCGCCGCTGCGCCATATCGCAAAATCCGCGGATCGCGGACAGCTCCGCCTCGCTGAACGGGGCGGCATCGGGCGGCGGCGAGAACGCCTCTGCCCGCACCAGCCGTTCCGGGTCGAGCCCGGCATCGGCGAGCAGGCGTTCGATCTTCGAGGCGTTGGAGCCGAGCGCGAGGAACGGCGTTTCGGTCAGCATCGACAGGCAGACCGCGTGAAAGCGCCCGGTCAGATGCAGCCGCGCCCGCGCGATCCGGTTCAGATACGCGGTCTCGTCGGCGGGCATCTCCAAAGCGGGCAGGCCGAGCGCCCCGTACCACGCCGCCGCCAGCGCGGCGCGGGCGGGCCCAAGGCGCCAGATGCCGCCGGTCAGCGTCTTGGTCGGCACCAGCGCCGCATTCCCGAGCGTTGCGGCGGCGCGCCCCAGCACCCGGCGCGGGGCGGGCTTCACGCTGTCGCCGACGATCACGCCGTCACGGGGAAGCGATGCGGTGAGGGCCGGAGCCGAGAGCGACAAATCCGGCAGCCAGCGGATCTCGCGCCCGACGGCCTGTGCCATGGTATCGGCGCTGGCGCTGTCGCGGGCCGCGATCAGATCGATGCGCGAGAGCGGTTCGGACCATTCGGCGGGGTTGTCCTGCCACAGCGCGTTGACCAGCGCGATCGGCGTCGTCCCGCGCGCCTCGTGTTCCGCTACCTCAAGCAGCCGCGCCCCGGCGGGGCGGCCATGATGCAGCGTGCCTTCGCCGTTGATGACGATCACGTCCGCCGCGCGCATCGCGTCGAGAAACGACCCGTCCCGCGCCCAGTCATGCCGGGCCGGGCTGCGGGCGGTGATGGTAAGCCCGTGCCGCCCCAGCCCCTCGGTCAGCAGCCGCATCACCCGCGAGCATCCGTGGTGATACCGGGTCGAGGTGTCGTTGAGGATGACGGCGCGCAAGGTCATGGCGCTGCCTTAGAGAATATGTGGCCGGGTTCAAGCCGCGTGGCCATCAGCGCCTGCAACGCGCGCAGTGTCTGCGGGCGCGCCTGGCCGATATCGGCCATGACCCGCTTTGCCGCCGCGCGCATCGCGTCGAGATCTCGCGTGCCGATCAGCCCGCCCACCGCCGCGCCGAGCGCCGCGCCATCCGCCACCATGCGCGCCGCACCCGCCGCGTCGAGCGTGGCATGGGCGGCGGCGGCATGGGGCACCTGCGGGCCGTGCAAAAGCGCCGCGCCAAGCGCCGCCGCCTCCCACGGGTTGTGCCCGCCTTGCGGGCCGAACGAGCCACCGAGAAACACCAGCGGCGCGAGACGGTAGATCAGCCCGGTTTCGCCCAGCCGGTCGATCAACCAGATTTCGGCCTCGCCGGGCATGTCACCGCGCTGCGCCTCCAGCCCCGCCGCCGCGAGCGCCCGCGCCACCGCCGCGCCGCGATCGGGGTGGCGGGGCGCGAGGATCATGCGCAGGCCGGGATGGCGCTTGCGCGCCTCCAGATGTGCCGCGATCACCGCGCCTTCGTCTTCGGCATGGGTCGAAACGGCGGGCCCAGAGCGGCGCGCCCCCAAACGCGGATCGAAGGTCGGCAAGGCGGTCCGTGTCGGCGGATGGAGGGGCGGCCGCGGCCTTGAGATCGCCGGGCGCGAGAACGCGGGCAGGGTCCACGCCGAGATGGGTGATTTCCGCGCGCACCGCCTCGCTTTGTGTGGTCACGAGGTCAAATCGCGACAGAAGTGCCGCGCTGATCCGGGGCGCCCGCATCCGCGAGCGAGAGGGGCGGGCGTTGAGCAGCGCCATCGGCACGCTTCGCGCGGCGGTCTCGTGCAGCAGGCGCGGCCAGAGGTCGCCCTCGACGAAACAGGCAAGCGCGGGCCGCCAGTGATCGAGAAACCGGCGCGTCGCCCGCGCCGTGTCGAGCGGCTGGTACTGATGCAGCGCGCCATCGATCCGCCGGGCACGTGCTCCGCCGGTGGTCGTCGTGGTGGTGATCAGCACGGGATGCCCCGCCGCCATCAGGTCGCGCGCGAGATCGGCCATCGAAGCCACCTCGCCGACGGAGGCCGCGTTGATCCAGACGAGACTGCCCTCGGGCCGCGGCAGCGTCGCCCGGCCCAACCGTTCGCCCAGCCGGGCCGGGTCCGAGGACTGACCGCGATGCACGCGCCGTGCCAGCGTGAACTCGGCCAGCCGCGGCAAGGCCCGCGACCCGCCAAGCCAGAGCCGCAACAGCCATGGCGCCCCGCTCATCCCCCGGTGTGGCTCATGTGGCGGCTGACCCGGCCCGAAACCTCCTGCCGGTCATAATCGAAATCATGCCCCTTGGGCTTGAGCGCGATCGCCGCGTGGATCGCGCGCTCCAGCCCCGCATCGCCCTCGCTTTCACGCAAGGGGCCGCGCAGGTCGGAATGGCCCTCCTGCCCGAGACAGGTATAGATCTCGCCGGTGCAGGTCACGCGCACCCGATTGCAGCTTTCGCAGAAATTATGGCTCATCGGGGTGATGAAGCCGACCCGCTGGCGGGTTTCGCCAAGACGGACATAGCGCGCGGGTCCGCCGGTGCGGTCGGGCAGGTCGTGCAGCGAATAGCGGGTGCCGAGCGTGTGGCGCAGCTCGGCGAGGTTCCAGTACTGGCCGATCCGGTCCTCATTGCCGATATCGCCCATCGGCATGACCTCGATGAAGGTCAGATCCATGCCGCGCGCGGCGCAGAACTCGGTCAGCGTGAACAGCTCGTCCTCGTTGAAGCCCTTGAGCGCGACGGTGTTGATCTTGACCTGAAGCCCGGCGGCGCGGGCCGCGTCGATCCCGTCGAGCACCTGCGGCAGGCGGCCCCAGCGGGTCACGCGGGCGAATTTCTCCTCGTCGAGCGTGTCGAGAGAGACGTTCACCCGGCGGACCCCGGCGGCGTAGAGCTCTTCGGCGTATTTGCCAAGCTGGCTGCCATTGGTGGTCAGCGTCAGCTCCTTGAGCGCGCCGCTGTCGAGATGCCGCGTCATCGCGCGGAAGAATTCCATGATATTACGCCGCACCAGCGGCTCACCGCCGGTGATGCGCAGTTTTTCGACCCCGAGCCGGATGAAAGCCGAACAGAGCCGGTCGAGCTCCTCCAGCGTCAGAAGCTCCTTCTTGGGCAGGAACTGCATCTTCTCGGACATGCAGTAGACGCAGCGAAAATCGCAGCGGTCGGTGACCGAAACGCGCAGGTAGCGGATCGCCCGGGCAAAGGGGTCGATCAGGGGCGCGGCGGGGGGCGGAAGGGGGGCTGCGGTCATGACGCAAAGGTAGGGTCGGGGCGGTGGGATGGCAAGCGATGCCGGGCACTTGTCGCAAAGGCACAGGCCGCTATCCTCCGGGCCATGACACGCCTCATGATCCCCACCGCCCTCACCGCGCTCGGCCTGCTTTCGGCCTGCGCCGAACTGCAGCAGGCCAGCGCCCCGAGCAGGGCTCCGGCCCCATCCGCGCCCGCCGCCGCACCCCAGCAGGCCGCCCGGCCCGCGCCGCCGCCCGCCGGCGCGAGCGCCGAGGCGCTCGACACCACGACGCCCGAGCAGCGCGCCGCCGCCACGCAGGCGCCGGAACCCGCGGGCGAGCAGCGGCTCGGTACCACCATCGCCTCGCTCGGCGCGCCCGCCGACCCGGGGCTGTGGATCGAAACGCCGCTGGTGAACAGCGTGACCCAAGGCCGGGTCGAGACGGCGAGCGGAAAATCGGTGAAGCTGGAGCTGCGGCCATCGGGCGGAGCGGCGGGCTCGGGCAGCGAGATCAGCCTGCCCGCGATGCGGCTGCTCGGGGTGGCGCTGACGGACCTGCCCGAGCTGACGGTCTATCGCGGCTGACGGCGTGCCCGGTGGAAACTTCGGGATCTGCGTATTTTCCGGAATGGTGAAAGGGGGGCGTCGCGCCCCCCTTTTTCGTATCACTCGACGGTGACGGATTTGGCGAGGTTTCGGGGCTGGTCGACATCGGTGCCCTTGGCGACGGCGGTGTGGTAGGCCAGCAGCTGCGCGGGCAGGGCATAGAGGATCGGGGCCCAGAGGGGAGCGATCTCGGGGAGGGTGATCACCTCCCAGACGCCATCGCCGGCGATGCGCGCGCCCTTGGCATCGGTGATCAGAAGCACCTTGCCGCCGCGGGCCATCACCTCCTGCATGTTCGACACGGTCTTGTCGAACAGCTCGTCATGCGGCGCCATGACGATCACCGGCACATGCTCGTCGACCAGCGCGATGGGGCCGTGCTTGAGCTCGCCCGATGCGTAGGCTTCGGCGTGGATATAGCTGATTTCCTTGAGCTTCAGCGCGCCTTCGAGGGCGAGCGGGAACATCCGGCCGCGGCCGAGGAACAGGATGTCGCGCGCCTCGGCGAGACCGCGCGAGACGCGCTGGCACTCGGCCTCGATGCTCAGCCCCTGGTCGACCAGGCCGGGCAGCTGGCGCAGCGCCTGCAGATGCGCGGCCAGCGCCGCGTCGTCGATGGTGCCGCGCTGACGCGCCGCCTCGAGCGCCAGCGCGCCGAGCACCAGAAGCTGGCAGGTGAAGGCCTTGGTCGAAGCGACGCCGATCTCGGCACCCGCGAGGATCGGCAGCGCGATGTCGCTGTCGCGCGCGATCGAGCTTTCGGTGACGTTGACCACCGACAGGATGCGCGCGTCCTGGCTCTTGGCATAGCGCAATGCGGCCAGCGTGTCGGCGGTCTCGCCCGACTGGCTGACGAAGAGCGCGGCGGAGCGGGCCGGGATCGGGGGCTCGCGGTAGCGGAACTCCGAGGCGACGTCGATTTCCACCGGCAGGCGTGCGACCTGCTCGAACCAGTATTTCGCGACGTAGCAGGCATAGGAGGCGGTGCCGCAGGCCACCAGCGTCAGCCGCTCGACCGAGGCAAAGTCGATGCCCGGTTCGGGCAGGGCGATTGCACCTTCGGGGGTCAGGTAATGCCCCAGCGCCGCGGCCAGCACGCGCGGCTGCTCGGCGATCTCCTTGGCCATGAAGTGCTTGTGTCCCGCCTTGTCGACCTGCGCCGCGGCCTTTGCGATGCGCTTCTCGGGACGGCTGACCTCGCGGTTCGCGGCGTCGAAGATCACCACGCCCGCGCGGGTGACCTCGGCGCGGTCGCCCTCCTCGAGATAGGTGATCCGGTCGGTCAGGTTGCCGAGCGCGATCGCGTCCGAGCCGACGAACATCTCGCCCTCGCCATGGCCGATGGCCAGCGGGCTGCCCTTGCGCGCGGCGATCAACAGGTCGGTCTCGTCCTCGAACAGGAAACACAGCGCGTAGGCGCCGTCCAGCCGGGCAATGGTCGCGGCGGCGGCCTCGCGCGGCGGCAGGCCGCGGTCGAGATGCAGCTGGCACAACAGCGCCACCGTCTCTGTGTCGGTGTCGGTCCGGGTGCCGATGCCCGCCTCGGAGAGCTCCGCGCGCAGCGCGCGGTAGTTCTCGATGATGCCGTTATGGACGACGGCGACACGGGCCCCGGCATGCGGGTGCGCGTTGGCCTCGGTCGGGGCGCCATGGGTGGCCCAGCGGGTGTGGCCGATGCCCGAATGGCCGCGCAGCGGCTCGTGCACCAGCCGGTCCGACAGGTTCACCAGCTTGCCCACCGCACGGCGGCGACCGAGGCGGCCCTCGTCCAGCGTGGCGATGCCGGCGCTGTCATAGCCGCGATATTCGAGCCGGCCGAGCGCCTCGACCAGCAGCGGGGCGGCTTGATGATTGCCTAGGACACCAACGATTCCGCACATGTCACTCGCCTTTCGATTTCGCGGCCTTGGCGGCGCGCAGCTTGTCGAAGAACCGGGTCGCGAAACCCGGCTTGTTGGCCTGGCGCGCCCGGCCCACGGCCATGTCGCCGGCGGGCACGTTGTGGGTCACCACTGTGCCGGTCGCGGTCATCGCCCCGTCGCCGAGCGTCACCGGCGCCACCAGCATGGTGTTGGAGCCGATGAACGCATCGCGGCCCACCGTGGTCCGGTGCTTGAACACGCCGTCATAGTTGCAGGTGATGGTGCCCGCGCCGACATTGGTGCCCGCGCCGATATCGGCATCGCCGATATAGGTCAGGTGGTTGACCTTGGCGCCGGTGCCGAGCTGGGCGTTCTTGATCTCGACGAAATTGCCGACATGCACGTCCTCGGCCAGCTCGGCGCCGGGACGCAGCCGGGCAAAGGGGCCGACCGTGGCGCCGCGCGAAACGTGGCAGCCTTCGAGATGGCTGAACGCCCGGATCCTTGCGCCGCTCTCGATCGTGACGCCGGGGCCGAATACCGTATGGGGCTCGATCACCGTGTCGCGGCCGACCACCGTGTCGCGCGCGAAGATGACCGTTTCGGGCGCGAGCAGCGTCACGCCGTCTTCCATCGCCTCGGTGCGGCGGCGGGCCTGAAACGCGGCCTCGGCGGCGGCCAGCTCGGCGCGGGTGTTGATGCCCAGCGTCTCGGCCTCGTCGCAGCGCACCACCTCGGCCGAAAGCCCGGCCTCGCGGGCCAGCCCGACGATGTCGGTCAGGTAGTATTCGCCCGAGGCGTTGTCGTTCCCGACGCGGTCGAGCAGCTCGAACAGCGTCCGGCAATCCGCGGCGATGACGCCGGAATTGCACAGGGTGATGGCGCGGGTGGCGTCGTCGGCATCCTTGAACTCGACGATCCGATCGAGGCTGTCGCCGGTGGTCACGAGACGGCCGTAACGGCCCGGATCGGCGGCCTCGAAGCCCAGTACCACCACATCGGCCCGGGCGCGGGCGGCCAGCATCGCTTTGAGCGTTTCGGGCCGGATGAAGGGCGTGTCGCCATAAAGCACGATCGCGTCGCCCGCGAACCCGTCGAGCGCCGCGCGCGCTTGGCTCACGGCGTGGCCGGTGCCCTCCTGGCTGTCCTGCCGGACCGTGACGATGCCTTCGTCGAAGGCCGTCACGGATTTCTCCACCGCCGCGGCGCCGTGCCCTGCGACCACGATCATCCGCGACGGTTCAAGCGCCATGCCCGCCGCCATCGCATGGTGCAGCAGCGGCGCGCTCCCGATCTCGTGCAGAACCTTCGGCAGGTCCGAGTTCATCCGCGTGCCCCGGCCCGCGGCCAAAACGATCAGTGCCGTGCTCATTGCTGCCCCTCTTGTTGCTTGATCCGGCTTCTACTAGCCGCATCTATGGGCACAAGCCCGAGGGCCTGTTGACGGGATCACTTCCCGCTACGCATCATTACAGGAAACAATGCTCATGCGCGCTGTGATTTTCGACCTCGACGGGACGCTCGCCGAAACCAGCGGTGACCTGATCGCCGCCGCCAACCGCTGTTTCGCGGATCTCGGATTGGGAGCGCTGCTGGACCCGCAAGAGGACGCGGCAACCGCCATGCATGGCGCGCGCGCCATGCTGCGCCTGGGATTGTCCCGCGTGGGCGAGGTCGACGAGGCCGATGTCGATCGGCAATACCCCCGGCTGCTCGCCTATTACGAGGAAGAAATCGACCGGCATTCGACGCTGTTTCCCGGCGCGATGGAGGCCGTGGCCGAGCTCAGGCGGCTCGGTCACCCGGTCGCGATCTGCACCAACAAGCCCGAGGCGCTGGCCGAAAAACTGCTCGACCGGCTCGGTGTGCGCGGCGATTTCGCCTGTCTCATCGGTGCGGACACGCTGGCGATGCGCAAGCCCGATCCCGAATGCCTGCGCGAGACCGTGCGGCGCGCCGGAGGCGATCCGGCGCATTGCGTGCTTGTGGGTGACACCGAAACCGACCGGATCACCGCCCGCGCCGCGGGCGTGCCCTCCATTCTGGTGCGGTTCGGGCCGAATGGCCATCGCACCGCCGACCTGCATCCCGAAGCGCTGATCGGTCATTACGATGAGCTGGTGGCTGCGGTGCAGGCGCTGGGCTGACGAAGGTCTTGGGAGCGGGCCGCAGGATTTGCGTATTTGGAGAGTGATGAAAGGCAGCGCACGTCCCGGATACGGGTGCGATCCGCATTTCACCATTCCTCAAATACGCAGATCTCCACGTTAGCGGCACAAGGCGGCGCAGGCTCAGCGCGCCGCGTCGGTCTCATAAAGCGGGATTGTCGAGATCGACATCTTGGCCGAGCCTTGGGTCAGCTCGCTGCCATGCGCGAGATAGATCAGCACCTGGTTTTCCTCGTCATAGATCCGGCTGATGCGGATCGTCTTGAGGATGATCGAGCGGCTTTCGCGGAACACCTGCTCGCCCCCGCGTGAGCGGTCGATGTCGCCCAACGTGATCGGCCCGGTCTGGCGGCAGTCGATCGAGGCGTTCGACGGGTCTTCGAACCAGTTGCCCTGGCTCAGCCGGTCGATCACCGAGCGTTCGAAATAGGCGATATGGCAGGTCACGCCTTCAACCTCGGGGTCGGGAATCGCCTCGACGATGACGTCGTTGCCGACCCAGTCGACGCCGACCTTGCCGACGACCTCCGAATGAGCCGCGGCGGGAAGAAGGGCGAGGGCGAGCGCGATCGGGCGAAGAGCGTGTGTCATGGGCGGCCAACGCAGGGCAGGGCCGGGGGTTCCGCCGGTTGACCGCGCCGCGCTGCGATCCACAGTAAGGCCGGGACGCAGCAGGGCGGGAGAGGCGCGATGGGATCGATCTGGGAATTCGGCTCGGAAGGCGGCGTGTTGCACCATCATCTCGGCTGGCTGGTGCTGGGGCTCGAATGGGTCGCGGCGATCATCGATCTCTTCGCCATCGCGCTGCTGCTGATCGGGGCGGCGCGCTTCATCCTCGGCGTGAGCCGGGCCGAGATACGGCGCGACGACGCGGCGCGGGTGCAGGCCACCAACCGCGAGCGGATCGAACTGGGGCGCTACATCCTCGCGGGGCTCGAGCTGTTCATCGTGTCCGACATCATCCACACCGCGCTCAGCCTCGCGCTGGCCGATCTGGTGTTCCTCGGGCTTCTGGTCATCATCCGGTCTCTGATCTCCTTCTTTCTCGACCGGGAGCTGGAGCAGGTGAAGACCGAGCTGCGCGAGGCTCCGTAGCGGAGGCGAAAGGGAGCGGCGCGCGCATCGGACGCAGCTCGGGGGCGTCGGGCTCGGTTGACCCTTGCCGGACCGGGGTTTATGGATCGCGAAATCGACCGACAGCTCCCGCGTGAAAGGACCCGACGTGGAACTGCTTCTTGCGGAATACCTTCCGATCCTGATCTTCCTCGGCCTGGCCATCGCGCTTGGCGCGATCCTGATCCTCGCCGCCGTGGTGCTCGCCGTGCGCCGGCCCGACCCCGAAAAGGTCTCGGCCTACGAATGCGGCTTCAACGCCTTCGACGACGCGCGGATGAAATTCGACGTGCGGTTCTACCTCGTTTCGATCCTGTTCATCATCTTCGACCTCGAAGTGGCGTTCCTCTTCCCGTGGGCCGTGGCCTTCGGCGAGGTGTCGATGATGGCCTTCTGGTCGATGATGGTGTTCCTCGGCGTGCTGACCATCGGCTTCGCCTATGAATGGAAGAAGGGGGCACTCGAATGGGAGTGATGACCGGCGCCAACACCGCGGGGGCCGACCGCGAGGTCGCCACGCAAAGTCTCAACCGCGAGCTGACCGACAAGGGATTCCTCGTCACCTCGACCGCGGACATGATCAACTGGGCGCGCACCGGCAGCTTGCACTGGATGACCTTCGGTCTGGCCTGCTGTGCCGTGGAGATGATGCACTCCTCGATGCCGCGCTATGATCTGGAGCGGTTCGGCACCGCGCCGCGCGCCTCTCCGCGCCAGTCCGACCTGATGATCGTCGCGGGCACGCTGACCAATAAGATGGCCCCGGCGCTGCGCAAGGTCTATGACCAGATGCCCGAGCCGCGCTACGTGATCTCGATGGGCTCCTGCGCCAATGGCGGCGGCTACTACCACTACAGCTATTCGGTGGTGCGTGGCTGCGACCGGATCGTGCCCGTGGACGTCTATGTCCCCGGCTGCCCGCCGACCGCCGAGGCGCTGCTTTACGGAATCCTGCAGCTCCAGCGCAAGATCCGCCGCACCGGCACGATCGTCCGCTGACACCCCGCGGGCGCGACCACGCGCCCGCCAAGACCATATTTCTCCGGGGGAATCGCCATGAGCGAGGCACTGAACGACCTGGGCGCGCATCTCGAATCCAAGCGCCCCGACTGCGTGACCGGCTGGGAGGTCGCCTTCGGCGAGCTTACCGTCACCGTGACGCCCGAAGCGATCCCTGGTGTCGTCGAGCTTCTCAAGACCGACCCGACCTGCCGCTTCTCGACGCTGATCGACATCACGGCGGTGGATTATCCCGGGCGCGAAAAGCGCTTCGACATGGTCTATCACTTCCTGTCGATGTACCAAAACCAGCGCATCCGCATCCGCGCGGAGGTCCGCGAGGACGAGATGGTGCCCTCGATCATCGAGATCCATCCCTCGTCCAACTGGTTCGAGCGCGAGGTGTTCGACATGTTCGGCATCATCTTCACCGGTCACCCGGACCTGCGCCGCATCCTCACCGATTACGGCTTCCGCGGCTTTCCGCTGCGCAAGGATTTCCCGACCACGGGCTACACCGAGGTGCGCTTCGACGAGGTGCAAAAGCGGGTGGTCTACGAGCCGGTGAAGCTCGTGCAGGAATACCGGCAGTTCGATTTCATGAGCCCCTGGGAAGGGGCGCAATACGTGCTTCCCGGCGACGACAAGGCCGGCGACGCGGGCGCGAAAGGGTAAGCCATGGACGGCACGACCATCAACGCCAAGGGCTTCGAGGACACGAAGACCGGCGAGCAGAAGATCCGCAACTTCAACATCAACTTCGGGCCGCAGCACCCGGCGGCGCACGGCGTGCTGCGGCTGGTTCTGGAGCTCGACGGCGAAATCGTCGAGCGCTGCGATCCGCATATCGGCCTGCTGCATCGCGGCACCGAAAAGCTGATGGAAAGCCGGACCTACCTGCAGAACCTGCCCTATTTCGACCGGCTCGACTATGTGGCGCCGATGAACCAGGAACATGCCTGGTGCCTCGCGATCGAACGGCTGACCGGAACGGAGGTGCCGCGCCGCGCCTCGTTGATCCGCGTGCTCTATTCCGAGATCGGCCGCATCCTGTCGCATCTTCTCAATGTCACCACGCAGGCGATGGACGTCGGCGCGCTGACCCCGCCGCTGTGGGGCTTTGAAGAGCGCGAAAAGCTCATGGTGTTCTACGAGCGGGCCTGCGGCGCGCGGCTGCACGCGGCCTATTTCCGGCCCGGCGGCGTGCATCAGGACCTGCCGCCCGAGCTGATCGACGATATCGAAGCGTGGTCGCATGAATTCCCCAACGTGCTCGACGACATCGACGGGCTGTTGACCGAAAACCGGATCTTCAAGCAGCGCAACGCCGATATCGGCGTCGTCACCGAGGAGGAGATCCAGGATTGGGGCTTCTCGGGCGTGATGGTGCGCGGCTCGGGCCTTGCGTGGGACCTGCGCCGCGCCCAGCCCTACGAGTGCTACGACGAGTTCGAATTCCAGATCCCGGTCGGCAAGAACGGCGACTGCTACGACCGTTACCTCGTGCGGATGGCCGAAATGCGCGAGAGCGTGAAGATCATCCGTCAGGCGATCGAGAAGCTGCGCGCCGAGCCGGGCGACATTCTTGCCCGCGGCAAGGTCACGCCGCCGACGCGTTCGGACATGAAGACCTCGATGGAAGCGCTGATCCATCACTTCAAGCTCTATACCGAGGGCTTCCACGTGCCCGCGGGCGAGGTCTATGCCGCCGTCGAGGCGCCCAAGGGCGAATTCGGCGTCTATCTCGTGGCCGACGGGTCGAACAAACCCTACCGTGCCAAGCTGCGTGCGCCGGGGTATCTGCACCTGCAGGCGATGGACCACGTGGCCTCTGGCCACCAGCTTGCGGACGTGGCGGCGATCATCGGCACCATGGACATCGTGTTCGGCGAGGTCGACCGCTGAGGCGGCGGCCCTGAGGCAACCGGCCGGGGGCGCAATGCCACCGGCTTTCGACAGGACGGGGACGGTTCGAGATGACGGCGATGCGGATGACGATGGCGCTCATGGGGCTCGCGGCGCTCGGGGCCTGCACGGCAGGGGCGCAGATCGGGAATTACGGCGCGCAAGGGCGCGTCGGCAGCGTCGGTCAAGCCTCGGCCCGCACCGAGACGCCCGCGCCGATGACCCCCGACGACCGGCTCGTCGCCGCGATCGAGGCGCAGGGCTGCGCCATCACCTCCGACAACGTGGCGCAGGTGCTGCTCAAGGCGAACCTGACCCAGCAACAGCTCCTGGAGCTTGGACCCCAGCTGACCGCGCAGGGCCGCGCCGAGGTCACCGATGATGGCACCATCCGGGTGCTGACCTCCAACTGCATCTGAGGGCGTTTGCCCTCCTGACATGATCCGCGCCGCCCGACGGGAGGCGCCCAGAACACCGGAACGAGCGAATGCTGCGCAGACTTCACCCCGAACAGCCCGAGAGCTTCGCCTTCACCCCGGCCAACCAGGCCTGGGCCGAGGCGCAGATCACGAAGTATCCCGAGGGACGGCAGGCCAGCGCGATCATTCCGCTTCTGTGGCGCGCGCAGGAGCAGGAAGGCTGGCTGTCGCGTCCCGCCATCGAGGAAGTCGCGCGGATGCTCGATCTTGCCTATATCCGGGCGCTCGAGGTCGCGACCTTCTATTTCATGTTCCAGCTGCAGCCCGTGGGCTCGGTGGCGCATATCCAGGTCTGCGGCACGCTGTCTTGCATGCTGTGCGGCTCCGAGGACCTGATGAAGGTCTGCCAGGAGAAGATCGCCAAGAAACCGCACGAGCTGTCGGCGGATGGCAAGTTCTCGTGGGAGGAGGTCGAGTGTCTCGGCGCCTGCGCCAACGCGCCGATGGCGCAGATCGGCAAGGATTACTACGAGGATCTGACGACCGAGCGCCTGTCGGAGATCATCGACGAGATGGCCGCCAGCAACGTGCCGGTGCCGGGCCCGCAGAATGGCCGCTATGCCTCCGAGCCGATCGACAACCTGACCTCGCTGGCCGAGGGCGCCGAGGATCGCAACCCGCACAACGCCGCCGTGGCGCTGGCGGTGGAGCTCCAAGACACGATCAAGCGGATCGACGGCACCGAGGTGCCGCTGACCACGCCGTGGCAGCGTCAGGACGATCACGAGGCCGAGGGCCAGCCCGACCCGGTCGAGCCCGAGCCCGCCAAGGGCCGCAGCGCCGACGCCTCCGGCGTGACCGAACAGGAAGCCCCCGCGTCGAGCGCGGCCAAGCCCGTCTCGGCCGATTTCCCCGCCGAAGAGCCGCGTGACGCGGTCGATGGCGATGAGGCCCCCGAAGGCGGCAAGCCGGTCGCACCCTCCGGCGAGGCCGCGCCCGCGACCGATGCGGATGACGCGACGGGGGACAAGACCGGCACCGCCGATCCGGCGGCGCCGGGCGGTGTCTACAACGCGCCCCGGACCCAGACGCCCGGCGATGCCGCCAAGGATGGCGACACGCCGAAGACCTCGAAAGACAAGTGATGCCGGGGCGCGCTGCCGGATACGGGCGGGGGCGACGCGGGCCGGTTCGGCCCGCGCATCCGTTTGATTCGGCGGCGTTGCGTCCTAAGACGAAGGGCGGGACGATCCGTCCCGGCCATTCGGAGGATGCGGCATGAACGGTATTGGAAGCTGCCGGACCATCACCATCGGCGCCGCCGCTCTGGGCGGCGTGCTGCTGTGGATCCTGCTCGCGCTTGGTGCGCGAGGCTGGTTTTCCTCGCTGCTGATCGCGGCGCTTCTGGCCGCCGCGGCGGCGGCTCTGGTGCTGGCGCTGGTCTGCCCCGGCGAAGAGACGCAGGACGCAGAGACGGCGCCCGCGAAAGACGATGTCCCGGCGAGGCCGCAAGATCTTGAACGGCACGACACCGTCGCGCCTTTGCCGACCGACGCGACCGGCACTGCCGCCGATACCGGCGGACGCCAGGCCGAAAGCGTCCGTCCCGCCAGCAGGGTGGAAGAGACCGGGGCGTCGCGCGTGAACGACGTGTCGGTTCTGGACGACGCCGGCGCCGATGATCTGGGCGACGAGGTGTCGCGGGTCCAGGCGCAGGACGCCGAGGCCGCGACACCGCCCGCGCCGGAGATGCCTGATGGCGTCGCCGCCGAAATGCGGCAGGAGCCCGAGCTTCTGGACGCCCCGCGCGGACAGGCCGACGATCTCAAGCGGCTGCGGGGCGTGGGCCCCAAGCTCGAGGAGCAGCTCAACCGGCTCGGCGTGTGGCACCTGCGCCAGATCGCGGCGTGGAGCGAGGGCGAGGCGGCATGGATCGACGATCATCTCGAGGGGTTCAGGGGCCGGATCCAGCGCGACGACTGGATCGGCCAGGCCCGCGAGATGACGAAGGACGACGCATGAGCGGCGCGGCGGGCCGCCGGGCCGCGCTGGTTCTCGCGGGGACCGGTGCCTTCTGGGTGATCGCGGTCTTCGCGGGCAACGCGCTCGGCCTGCCGCAGCGCTGGCGCGGATTGTTCGACCTGATGGCCCTTGCCGGGTTCGTCATGGGATTGTGGATGACATATCAAACCTGGCGTGCGCGCCGGGACGACGAAAGGTGAGCCGATGCTCAAGGATCAGGACCGCATTTTCACCAACATCTACGGGATGCATGACCGCTCGCTGAAGGGCGCGCAGTCCCGTGGTCATTGGGACGGCACCGGCGACATCATCAAGAAGGGCCGCGACTGGATCGTTGAGCAGATGAAGGCCTCCGGCCTGCGCGGTCGCGGCGGCGCCGGCTTCCCGACCGGCCTGAAATGGTCCTTCATGCCCAAGGAAAGCGACGGGCGGCCCGCCTATCTCGTCGTCAACGCCGACGAATCCGAGCCGGGCACCTGCAAGGACCGGGAGATCATGCGCCACGATCCGCACACGCTGATCGAAGGTTGCCTGATCGCGTCGTTCGCGATGAACGCGCATGTCAGCTACATCTACCTGCGCGGCGAATACATCCGCGAGCGCGAGGCGCTGCAGCAGGCGATCGACGAATGCTACGATGCCGGGCTTCTGGGCCGCAACGCCGCCGGATCGGGCTGGGATTTCGACCTCTACCTGCATCACGGCGCGGGTGCCTATATCTGCGGCGAGGAAACCGCGCTGCTCGAGTCGCTCGAAGGCAAGAAGGGCATGCCGCGCATGAAGCCGCCCTTCCCGGCGGGCGCGGGCCTCTATGGCTGCCCGACCACGGTAAACAACGTCGAATCCATCGCCGTCGCGCCGACCATCCTGCGCCGCGGGCCGGAATGGTTCGCGGGCTTTGGCCGCCCCAACAACACCGGCACGAAGCTGTTCGCGATCTCGGGCCACGTCAACAAGCCCTGCGTCGTCGAGGAGGAGATGTCGATCTCCTTCAAGGAGTTGATCGACAAGCATTGCGGCGGCATCCGCGGCGGCTGGAAGAACCTCAAGGGCGTCATTCCGGGCGGTTCCTCGGTGCCGGTGCTGCGCGCCGAGACCATGGAAGACGCGATCATGGATTTCGACTGGCTGCGCGAACAGCGGTCGGGCCTCGGCACGGCGGCCGTCATCGTGATGGATCAGTCCACCGACATGGTGAAGGCGATCTGGCGGCTGTCTAAATTCTACAAGCACGAAAGCTGCGGCCAGTGCACGCCGTGCCGCGAGGGCACCGGCTGGATGATGCGGGTGCTGGAGCGGATGGTGCGCGGCGATGCGGCGGTCGAGGAGATCGAGATGCTGCTCGACGTGACCAAGCAGGTCGAGGGCCACACGATCTGCGCGCTGGGTGACGCCGCCGCATGGCCGATCCAGGGCCTGATCCGCAACTTCCGCGACGAGATCGAGGATCGCATCAAGGGGCGCGGCGTGGCGGCGGCAGTCGCCGCGCAGTGAATTTGCGCGGCGATCATCGCCGCGCCATGACATGGCGGGACCAGGCGCTGAAGAATTTCGGCGTCTGGCTCGCGGTCTACCCTTCGGTTCTGCTGTTCAGCTACGGTTTTCAATGGCTCGGCATCGAGGTGCCCCTGTGGCTGGAAATCCTGATCTCCACCGCCTTCACCGTGCCGCTCATTTCCCATGTCGCGGTGCCGTGGGTCGAAAAGCGTCTCGCCCACGCCAAGGGCGAAACCCAAGCCGAACTCAAGCGCGACGAGGCCGATATGGTCGAGGATGACGGCGACAGCTGACGCCCGGCCTTTCGTCCGAGCGCGGCCATCCGCCGGTCGCTACCGCCCCTCCATAGCGTGATATTGAATATCGCCCTTTCCGGGCCAAGGTCTCGTCGAGAAGCGCCGCACGGGGGAACGAGCAGGCCCCCGGCAGCGGCCCGACAGGAGACATCACGCATGACCATCCCCCATATCGCGCGCAGCGCCGCGCTGATCCTCGGCTTCACGATCGCGGCGGGCGCGACCGCCGCGCTGCCCGCGCTGCGCGACAACGCCAAGATCCGCGACGGGCTGATCTCGACCGCGATCGCCTACGAGATCGGCCGCAAATGCGAGAGCCTCGACTCGCGCTGGTTCACCGGCATCACCTATCTCAATTCGCTCAGAAGCCATGCGCTGGAGCTGGGCTACAGCCGGGCGCAGGTCTCCGCCTTCATCGACGACAAGGCCGAAAAGAAGAAGCTCGAAGCCGAGGCCCGCGCCTTGCTGCGCCAGAAAGGTGGCGTCGAGGGCGACTGGGAGACCTATTGCGCCGTGGGTCGGGCCGAGATGGCGGCGGGCAGCCGCATCGGCACGCTGCTCAAGTGAGCTGAACCAAGGGGCTGCGCGCGCGTGCCGCAGCCCTTTTGCGCGGCGGGGGCCGAATTTTCCCCGATCCGGCGCATGGATGCGTCTGGCATCACCGGGCGAGCCGCGCTAGAACCCCCCTCGATCGCAGCCCCCGATCCGGGGGCATGCGTCCGACGCGAGGAAAGGGGCGGCCTGCCATGTCCGATTTGCGCAAAGTCAGCATCGACGGAAAGGTCATCGAGGTGCCGGGGGCGATGACGCTCATCCAGGCCTGCGAGACCGTGGGGATCGAAATCCCCCGTTTCTGCTATCACGAGCGACTGAGCATCGCCGGCAATTGCCGCATGTGCCTCGTCGAGGTGGTGGGCGGTCCGCCGAAACCCGCGGCCTCCTGCGCCATGCAGGTCAAGGATCTGCGGCCCGGACCCGAAGGCGCGCCGCCGCAGGTGCGGACCAATTCGCCGATGGTCAAGAAGGCCCGCGAAGGGGTGATGGAGTTCCTGCTCATCAACCATCCCCTCGATTGCCCGATCTGCGATCAGGGTGGCGAATGCGACCTGCAGGACCAGGCGATGGCCTACGGCGTCGATTTCTCGCGCTTCCGCGAGCCCAAGCGGGCGACCGAGGATCTCGATCTCGGCCCGCTGGTCGAGACGCACATGACGCGCTGCATCTCCTGCACCCGCTGCGTGCGCTTTACCACCGAGGTGGCCGGGATCAGCCAGATGGGCCAGACCGGGCGCGGCGAGGATGCGGAGATCACCTCCTATCTCGGCCAGACGCTGGATTCGAACCTGCAGGGCAACATCATCGACCTGTGCCCCGTGGGCGCGCTTGTCTCCAAGCCCTACGCCTTCAATGCCCGGCCCTGGGAGCTGACCAAGACCGAGACCATCGACGTGATGGATGCGCTCGGCTCGTCGATCCGGGTCGACACCAAGGGCCGCAAGGTGATGCGCATCCTGCCGCGCAACCATGACGGCATCAACGAAGAGTGGCTGTCGGACAAGGCGCGCTTCGTCTGGGACGGGCTGTCGCGCCAGCGGCTCGACACGCCCTATATCCGCGAGAACGGCAAGCTGCGCCGCGCCGAGTGGCCCGAAGCCCTGGCCGCCGCCGCGGCCGCGATGAAGGGCAAGAAGGTCGTCGGTCTCGTCGGCGATCTCGCCCCGACCGAAGCCGCTTTCGCGCTCAAGACCCTGATCGAGGGGCAGGGCGGGACCGTCGAGTGCCGCACCGATGGTGCGAAGCTGCCCGCGGGCAATCGTTCGGCCTATGTCGGCACGGCGAAGATCGAGGATCTCGACGCCGCCAAGCACATCATGCTGGTCGGCACCAACCCCGCCATCGAGGCGCCGGTGCTCAACGCCCGCATCCGCAAGGCATGGCTCGCCGGCGCCAATGTCGGCCATGTCGGCACGGCAGCCGAGCTGACCTATGACGCGCATCACGCGGGCACGGGCCGCAAGGCGCTCTCCGATCTGCTCGGTCACGAGTTCGGCGCCGTGCTGGAGGAGCCGTCGGTCGTCGTGGTGGGGCAGGGCGCTCTGACCGGCGCCGATGGCGAGGCGGTTCTCGCCCACGCCATGGAACTGGCGACCCGCACCAAGAGCAAGCTCATGGTGCTGCATTCGGCGGCCTCTCGTGTCGGCGCGATGGATGTCGGCGCGGTGTCCGAGGGGGGCGTCGAAGCCGCGCTCGAAGGCGCCGAGGTGGTCTACAACATGGGCGCCGACGAGATCGCGCTGCCCGATGCGGCCTTCGTCATCTACCAGGGCAGCCATGGCGACCGGGGCGCGCATCGCGCGGACCTGATCCTGCCGGCGGCGGCCTGGGTCGAGGAGCAGGGGCTCTTCGTCAACACCGAAGGCCGTCCGCAGCTGGCGCTGCGCGCCGGTTTCGCGCCGGGGCAGGCCAAGGAGAACTGGGCCATCCTGCGGGCGCTGTCGGCCGAGCTGGACGCGGTGCAGCCGTGGAACAGCCTCGCGCAGCTGCGCCAGAAGCTGGTCGAGGCGCATCCGCATCTGCAGCGCATCGACGAGGTCGCCGAAAACGAATGGCAACCTCTGGCGCTCGGGTCGATGGATGAGAGCCTCGGTGATTTCGAAAGCATCGTCGCCGAGCATTACCTGACCAACCCCGTCGCCCGCGCCAGCGAGCTGATGGGCGAGCTTGCGGGCAATGCCCGCGCCCGGCGGCAGCAGAAAATCGCAGCCGAGTGAGAATGCGCGGCGCGCTTCTCCTGCCGCTGGCGGCCCTGGCCGCCGGCTGCGGCCCGCAAGCCGAGGCTTCGCGGGGCACGGCGCCGTCCGCTCTTTCGCATGACGGCGTGGAGACGCGGCTGCTCGACGGGGATCTCGTCAACTTCCATGTCGCGATGAGCGGCGGCGCCGAGGCGGGGGATGTGATCGCCTATGCCGAGTGCGCCGCCGCCCAATACGCCCTGATCCGGGGCTACGGATTTGCCCGGCACGTACGGACCCAGCTCGATGAATCGGCTGGAAACTGGCGCGCCGATGCTGTTTACACCATCTCGCCGGCCCTGCCTGAGGGGCTACGCACGATCGATGCCGAAGTCACCGTCCAGAACTGCGGACTGAACGGCATCCCGACGGTCTGAGGGAAGCACCATGGTCGAATTCTTCACCGAAACCAGCATCGGAGCCGTGCTGCTGATCCTCGGTCAGTCTCTGCTTTTGATCGTACCGCTGCTGGTCGCGCTCGCCTTTCTGCTGCTGGTGGACCGCAAGGTCTGGGCCGCGGTCCAGATGCGCCGCGGCCCCAACGTGGTCGGCCCCTTCGGCCTGCTGCAGAGCTTTGCGGACTTTCTGAAATACATTCTCAAGGAAGTGGTCGTGCCCGCCGGCGCCGATCGCCCGGTGTTCTTCCTCGCGCCGATGATCTCCTTTGTCATGGCGGTGATCGCCTGGGCGGTGATCCCCTTTGCCGATGGCTGGGTGCTCGCGGAGCTGAACGTGGCGCTGCTCTACGTCTTCGCCGTCTCCTCGCTCGAGGTCTACGGCGTGATCATGGGCGGCTGGGCCTCGAACTCGAAATATCCGTTCCTGGGCAGCTTGCGCTCGGCCGCGCAGATGATCTCCTACGAGGTGTCGATCGGCCTGATCATCGTCGGCATCATTATTTCGACCGGCAGCCTCAACTTCGGTGACATCGTGGCGGCGCAGGATGGCGACTGGGGCCTGCTCAACTGGTACTGGATCCCGCATTTCCCGATGCTGTTCCTGTTCCTGATCTCGGCCATGGCCGAAACCAACCGCCCGCCCTTTGACCTGCCCGAAGCCGAATCCGAGCTCGTTGCCGGTTATCAGGTGGAATATTCCTCGACCCCGTTCCTGCTGTTCATGATCGGCGAATACGTCGCCATCGTGCTGATGTGCGCTCTGGTGTCGCTGATGTTCTTCGGTGGCTGGCTGTCGCCGATCCCCGGCCTGCCCGACGGCGTGCTGTGGATGGCGCTCAAGATGATCTTCGTTTTCTTCATCTTCGCGATGGTGAAGGCGATCACCCCGCGCTACCGCTACGACCAGCTGATGCGCCTTGGCTGGAAGGTCTTCCTGCCGCTGTCGCTCGCCTGGGTCGTGATCGTGGCCTTCCTCGCGAAATTCGAGGTCCTGGGCGGGTTCTGGGCCCGCTGGACCCTGGGAGTCTGAGCATGACGCAAATCGACTACACCCGCGCCGCCAAGTATTTCCTGCTGCAGGATTTCGCCAAGGGCATGAAGCTCGGGCTGAAATACTTCTTCGGCTCCAAGGCGACCGTGAACTACCCGCACGAAAAGGGCCCGCTTTCGGTCCGCTTCCGCGGCGAACACGCGCTGCGGCGGTATCCTTCGGGCGAAGAGCGCTGCATTGCCTGCAAGCTGTGCGAGGCGGTCTGCCCCGCGCAGGCGATCACCATCGATGCCGAACCGCGCGAGGACGGCTCGCGCCGGACCACGCGCTACGACATCGACATGACGAAATGCATCTATTGCGGCTTCTGCCAGGAGGCCTGCCCGGTGGATGCGATCGTCGAGGGGCCGAACTTCGAGTATTCGACCGAGACCCGCGAGGAGCTCTACTACGACAAGGACAAGCTGCTCGCGAATGGCGACCGCTGGGAAGCCGAAATCGCGCGCAATCTCGAGCTTGACGCGCCGTACCGCTGAGGATCACGCCGTGACCGATCAGAACCCCTTCGCGCAGATGATGAAGATGGGCCAGGACTGGGCCCGTCAGATGAATCCCGCGCTCGAGAGCTTCACGCCGAAGGGCTTCGAGCAGCTCTGGCCGACGATGCCCAAGGAGATGATGGAGGCGTTCATGGGACGCACCCTCAACCCCGAGGGGCTCGACGCCAAGACCCGGCTGCTGCTGACGCTGACCGGTCTGACCATCCTCGGCGCGCAGGCCGAAAGCCAGGTCCGTCTCACCGTGCGCCACGCGCGCGAGGCGGGCGCCACCAAACAGGAGATCGCCGAGACCATCGCCCAGGCGGGGATGTTCGGCGGCGTGCCCGCGATGACCCGCGCGATGGAGATCGCCACCGAGGTCATGGACGAGGACACCGGAAAGGACACCGCACGATGACCGCCGTCGCCATCATCTTCTACCTCTTCGCGCTGTCGACGATCGTCGGCGGGCTGTTCACCGTGATCGCCCGCAACCCGGTGCATTCGGTGCTGTGGCTGATCCTCGCCTTTCTCAGCTCGGCGGGGCTGTTCATTCTCGTCGGCGCCGAATTCGTGGCGCTGCTTCTGGTGATCGTCTATGTCGGCGCCGTCGCGGTGCTGTTCCTCTTCGTGGTGATGATGCTCGACGTCGATTTCGCCGAGCTGAAGGCGGAGATGGCGAAATACATGCCGCTGGCGCTGCTGATCGGCGTCGTGCTGCTGATGCAGCTGGCGCTGGCATTCGGCGTCTGGGATTACTCCGAAGGGTATGACGAGCGTCTCGCGGCACCTTTCGTGATCGACGTGGAGAACACCCAAGGTCTCGGCCTGCTGATCTACGATCAGTACATCCTGCTGTTCCAGCTCGCGGGCCTCGTGCTGCTCGTGGCGATGATCGGCGCGATCGTGCTGACCATGCGGCACCGCAAGGACGTGAAGCGTCAGGACATTCTGGCGCAGATGTACCGCGATCCGGCCAAGGCGCTGGAAATGAAGGACGTGAAGCCCGGCCAGGGGCTTTGAGGACGAACCGCGGCGCGCGCGCCGCGGTCGCGATCGGCATCGCCCCGGCGGGGCCGGTGGCCAATGGATACTTCAACGGGTAGGCAACGCCCGGAGGGACAAAGATGGAAGTCGTACTTGCCGAAAGCCCGATCGGGCTGGAGCATTATCTCACCGTCGCGGCGGCGCTGTTCGTCATCGGCATCTTCGGGCTGTTCCTGAACCGCAAGAACGTCATCATCATCCTGATGTCGATCGAGCTGATGCTGCTGGCGGTGAACATCAACTTCGTCGCCTTCTCGGCCTATCTGGGCGATCTGGTGGGGCAGGTCTTCACGCTCTTCGTGCTGACCGTCGCGGCCGCGGAGGCCGCGATCGGTCTCGCCATCCTCGTCTGCTTCTTCCGGATCCGCGGCTCGATCGAAGTCGAAGACGTCAACGTGATGAAAGGCTGAGGAGACCATGGAAACGATCATCCTCTTCGCGCCGCTGGTCGGCGCGCTCATCGCGGGCTTCGGCTGGCGGCTGATCACCGAGGCAGGCGCGCAATGGGTCGCCACCTCGTTGGTCGGGCTGTCCTGCCTTCTCTCGTGGATCGTGTTCCTCGGCCATGACGGCCAGATGGAGCAGATCCAGATCTTGCGCTGGATCGAAAGCGGCAGCCTCGCCACCGACTGGGCGATCCGGCTCGACCGGCTGACCGCGATCATGCTGGTCGTGATCAACTCGGTCTCCTTCCTCGTGCATCTCTACAGCTTCGGCTACATGGCGCATGACGAGAACTTCCGCCCCGGCGAAAGCTACCGGCCGCGTTTCTTCGCCTATCTGTCCTTCTTCACCTTCGCGATGCTGTCGCTGGTGACGGCCGACAACCTCGTGCAGATGTTCTTCGGCTGGGAAGGCGTGGGCGTCGCCTCCTACCTGCTGATCGGTTTCTATTTCCGCAAACCGTCCGCCAACGCCGCGGCGATGAAGGCCTTCGTGGTCAACCGGGTCGGCGATTTCGGCTTCCTGCTGGGCATCTTCGGCCTGTTCTTCCTCGCGGATTCGATCCAGCTGTCGGACATCTTCGCCGCCGCGCCCGAGATGTCGCGGATGGAGCTGAACTTCCTCGGCGTGGATTTCCAGGCGCTGGAGATCATCGGTCTGTTGCTGTTCGTCGGCGCGATGGGCAAATCGGCGCAGCTGTTGCTGCACACTTGGTTGCCCGACGCGATGGAAGGCCCGACCCCGGTGTCGGCACTGATCCATGCCGCGACCATGGTGACGGCGGGCGTGTTCCTCGTCTGCCGCATGTCGCCGCTTCTCGAATTCGCGCCCGACGCCAAGTCGATCATCGTCTTCGTCGGCGCCACCACCGCCTTCTTCGCCGCGACCGTGGGTCTGGTGCAGAACGACATCAAGCGCGTGATCGCCTATTCGACCTGTTCGCAGCTGGGCTACATGTTCGTGGCGGCGGGCTCGGGCGTCTATTCGGCGGCGATGTTCCACCTGTTCACCCACGCCTTCTTCAAGGCGCTTTTGTTCCTCGGGGCCGGCTCGGTGATCCACGCGATGCACCACGAGCAGGACATGCGCAACTATGGCGGTCTTCGCAAGAAGATCCCCTATACCTACTGGGCGATGATGATCGGCACGCTGGCGATCACCGGCGTCGGCATTCCGCTCACCCATATCGGTTTCGCGGGCTTCCTGTCGAAGGACGCCATCATCGAGAGCGCCTTCGCGGGCGGCGGCGCCTATGCCTTCTGGCTTCTGGTGGTCGCGGCGGCGATGACGAGCTTCTACTCGTGGCGCCTGATCTTCCTCACCTTCCACGGCAAGCCGCGCGGCAACCAGCACACGCACGACCATGCGCATGAAAGCCCGAGCGTCATGCTCGTGCCGCTCGGCGTGCTGTCTCTCGGTGCGGTTCTCGCCGGCATGATCTGGTACGCGCCGTTCTTCGGCGACCATGCCCGCGTGACGCAGTATTTCGGCATCCCGTCGGCGCATGAAAGCGTCGAGGGCGGTGACGGGCACGGCGAGGGCGTCGTGGCGGCCACCGAGGAGCTGGCCGAGGGCGATGTCGATCACGCCGCCGACGCGGTGACCGAGGATGTCGCGCATGCGGCGGATGCCGATCATGGCACCACCGCCAGCATCGCGGCGCCGGGGCAGGGGGCGATCTACATGGCGCCCGAGAACCACGTGCTCGACGAGGCGCACCATTCGCCCACATGGGTCAAGGTGAGCCCCTTCGTGGCGATGCTGCTCGGCCTCGGGCTGGCTTACATCATGTATATCCGCCAGCCGGACCTGCCCGCGCGGCTCGCGCGCAACCAGCGCCCGCTTTACAACTTCCTGCTCAACAAGTGGTACTTCGACGAGCTTTACGACCACGTGTTCGTGCGCCCCGCGCAGGCCATCGGCCGGTTCCTGTGGACCCGCGGCGACGGCAACGTCATCGATGGCGGCATCAACGGCGTGGCGATGGGCATCGTGCCCTTCTTCACCCGCCTCGCGGGCCGCGCGCAGAACGGATACGTCTTTACCTACGCCTTCGCGATGGTTCTGGGCCTCGCCCTGATCCTGACCTGGATGACCTTGGCCGGGGGGGCCGAATAACAGATGGGCAACCTTCTCTCTCTGACCACCTTCATCCCGCTTCTGGGCGCGGGCATCCTCGCGCTGTTTTTGCGCGGCGATGACGCGGCGGCGCAGCGCAACGCCAAATGGGTGGCGCTGGCGACGACCGTGTTCACCTTCGTGGTGTCGATCTTCATCCTCGCGGGCTTCGACCCCGAGGCGCCCGGCTTCCAGTTCGTCGAGGACCGCCAATGGCTCCTGGGCATGCGTTACAAGCTCGGCGTCGACGGCATCTCGCTTCTGTTCGTGATGCTGACCACCTTCCTGATGCCGCTCGTCATCGCCGCCTGCTGGGACGTGACGCACCGGGTCAAGGAATACATGATCGCCTTCCTCGTGCTCGAGACGCTGATGATCGGCGTGTTCGTGGCATTGGATCTCGTGCTGTTCTACCTGTTCTTCGAGGCCGGCCTGATCCCGATGTTCCTGATCATCGGCATCTGGGGCGGCAAGAACCGGATCTATGCCTCGTTCAAGTTCTTCCTCTATACCTTCCTCGGCTCGGTGCTGATGCTGGTGGCGATGGTGGCGATGTTCGCGCAGGCGGGCACGACCGACATCCCGACGCTGATGAGCTACAACTTCGCGTCCGAGACCTTCCCGATCCTCGGGGTGCAGATCGTCGGCGGCGTGCAGACGCTGCTGTGGTTCGCCTTCTTCGCCTCCTTCGCGGTGAAGATGCCGATGTGGCCGGTGCACACATGGCTGCCCGACGCGCACGTGCAGGCGCCGACCGCCGGTTCGGTCGTGCTGGCCGCGATCCTGCTGAAGATGGGCGGCTACGGTTTCCTGCGCTTTTCGCTGCCGATGTTCCCGGTCGCCTCCGACATCTGGGCACCGCTGGTGCTGTGGCTGTCGGCCATCGCGATCGTCTACACCTCGCTCGTGGCGCTGGTGCAAAAGGATATCAAGAAGCTGATCGCCTACTCCTCGGTCGCCCACATGGGCTTCGTCACCGCCGGCATCTTCGCGCTGAACCAGCAGGGTCTCGACGGGGCGGTGTTCCAGATGATCAGCCACGGCTTCATCTCGGGCGCGCTCTTTCTTGGCGTCGGCGTGATCTATGACCGGATGCACACCCGCGACATCGAGGCTTACGGCGGCCTCGTGAACCGGATGCCGGCCTATGCGGCGGTGTTCCTTCTGTTCACCATGGCCAATGTCGGCCTGCCGGGCACCTCCGGCTTCGTCGGCGAATTCCTGACGCTGATGGGCATGTTCCAGGCCAACACCTGGGTCGCCTTCGTCGCCACCACAGGTGTCATCTTCTCGGCGGGCTACGCGCTCTGGCTCTATCGCCGGGTGGTGATGGGCGACCTGATCAAGGAAAGCCTGAAGTCGATCACCGACATGACCGCCCGCGAAAAGTGGATCTTCGCGCCGCTGGTGGTCATGACGATCCTGCTCGGCGTCTATCCGAGCCTCGTCACCGACATCACCGGCCCGAGCGTCGCGGCGCTCGTGGACCAGGTCGAGGTCGCGGTCGCGGCGCATGGCTCCGAGAGCGCCGTCGCCTCGGCGGCCCCGGCACAGCACTAAGGACCAGGACACATGTTCTCACTCGATCTCCAGACCGTCCTGCCCGAGGTGATCCTCTCGGTCTACGCGATGGCAGCGCTCATGGCGGGCGTCTACACCACCAAGGACAAGTCCGCCGGCATCCTGATCTGGGCGACGGCGGCGATGTTCGCTCTGGTCGCCTTTCTCATCGCCACGCGCGAAGGCACCGACCCGGCCTTCGCGGGCAGCTTCATCGATGACGGCTTCGCCCGCTTCTCCAAGATCACGATCCTGCTTTCGGCGGCTGTCGTGCTGGTGATGAGCCAGGAATACCTCGCGCGGCGCAACCTTCTGCGCTTCGAATACCCGGTGCTTGTCGCGCTCGCGGTGGTCGGCATGATGGTGATGGTCTCGGCGGGCGACCTGATGGTGCTCTACATGGGCATCGAGCTGCAGTCGCTGGCCATGTATGTCGTCGCCTCTCTGCGCCGCGACAGCGAAAAGTCGACCGAGGCCGGTCTCAAGTACTTCGTGCTCGGCGCGCTGTCGTCGGGCCTGATGCTCTACGGCGCCTCGCTGGTCTACGGCTTTGCCGGCACGACCCAGTTCGAAGGCATCTTCCTCGCCACCTCGCTCGGCGCGCCGCTGGGTCTGATCTTCGGTCTCGTCTTCCTGATGGTCGGCTTCGCCTTCAAGGTGTCGGCCGCGCCGTTCCACATGTGGACGCCCGACGTCTATGAAGGCGCGCCGACGCCCGTGACCGCCTTCATGGCGACCGCGCCCAAGGTCGCGGCCATCGCGCTCTTCGCCCGCGTCGTCTTCGACGGCTTTGGCGGCGTGGTCGGCGACTGGCAGCAGATCGTGGCCTTCTTGTCGGTGGTCTCGGTGTTCTGGGGCGGCATCGCCGCCATCGGCCAGACCAACATCAAGCGGCTGATGGCCTATTCCTCGATCGCCCATATGGGTTTCGCGCTGATGGGCCTCGCCTCGGGCACCGCCTTCGGCGTGCAGGCGATGCTGATCTACATGGCGATCTACGTCACCATGAACATCGGCACCTTCGCCTTCATCCTGTCGATGGAGCGCGATGGCCGCCCTGTGACCGACATCAACGCGCTGCACATGTATTCGCGCTATGCGCCGATGCGGGCGCTGGCGATGCTGGTGCTGCTGTTTTCGCTCGCGGGCGTGCCGCCGATGGTTGGCTTCTTCGGCAAGCTCTACGTTCTGCGCGCCGCCTATGAGGGTGGCCTGACATGGCTCGCCGTGCTGGGTGTGATCGCGAGCGTGATCGGCGCGTTCTACTACCTGCGCATCGTCTACTACATGTATTTCGGCGAGGAGCGCGAGGAGCGCGAGGCGCTCGACACCGGCACCTCGCCGCTGTTGTGGGGCGTGCTGATGGCGTCGGCCGCGGTGATGGTGGTGGGTGTGATCAACCTGTTCGGCATCGAGCCGCTGGCCGCGGCCGCGGCGGCGACCCTTGTCAACTGATCCGACCTCCCGCGGGCTCTGGCCCGAGGGGTGGGAGCGGGTCGTGCTCGACACCGTCGACAGCACCATGGCGGAGGCCGCGCGACGCGCGGCCTCCGGTCTTGCCGGGCCCACATGGATCATGGCGCATGAGCAGACCTCGGGCCGTGGCCGCCGCGGGCGCGATTGGACCAGCGAACAGGGCAACCTTGCCGCGACGCTGGTTTACCGCCCCGAAGCCACGCCCGCCGAAGCCGCGCGGCGCAGCTTTCTCGCTTCCGTCGCGCTGTTCGAGGCGCTGGCGATCCATGTCGACCGCACCCGGCTGTCGCTCAAATGGCCCAACGACGTGCTGCTCGATGGCGGCAAGGTCGCGGGCATCCTGCTGGAGAGCGCCGGGCAGGGCCCCTTTGTCGACTGGCTCGCCATCGGCATCGGCGTGAACCTCGCGGTGCGGCCCGACGGCGTGCGCGATGCCGCGTTCCCGCCCATAGCTGTCGCCGACAATGGCGGGCCTCTGGTCGATCCCGAGGAATTCCTGACCCATCTCGCCGACGCCTTTGCCACCGAAGAAGGCAAGCTCGACGCCTTCGGCTTTGGCCGCATCCGCGAGGACTGGTTGCGCCACGCCGCCCGGCTGGGCGAGGTGATCACCGCGCGCACCGGATCGGAAGAGGTCACCGGCGTGTTCGAGACGGTCGACGAGGCGGGCAACCTGATGCTCAAGACCCCCAAGGGCCTGCGCGCGATCAGCGCCGCCGACGTGTTTTTCTGAGGGGGCTTGGATGCTTCTCGCCATCGATTGCGGCAACACCAACACCGTGTTCTCGATCTGGGACGGGGAATGCTTCGTCGCGACCTGGCGCACCTCGACCGAGTGGCAGCGCACGGCGGACCAGTATTACGTCTGGCTTTCGACCCTGATGAAGATGCAGGGCATCGAGGCCCGGATCGACGCGATGATCGTGTCATCGACCGTGCCGCGCGTGGTGTTCAACCTGCGCGTTCTCGCGGATCGCTACTTCAACTGCCGACCGCTCGTGGTCGGCAAGCCCGACTGCCGCCTGCCGGTGGCGCCGCGCGTCGATGCGGGCACGCAGGTCGGACCCGATCGGCTCGTCAACACGGTGGGCGCATGGGACCGCCATGGCGGTGACCTGGTGGTGGTCGATTTCGGCACCGCGACGACCTTCGACGTGGTAGGGCATGACGGCGCCTATGTCGGCGGCGTCATCTCGCCGGGCGTGAATCTGAGCCTCGAAGCGCTGCATCAGGCGGCGGCGGCCCTGCCGCATGTCGATGTGAGCAAACCCGAGAAAGTGATCGGCACCAACACCGTTGCCTGCATGCAATCGGGCATCTTCTGGGGCTATGTGGGCCTCGTTCGCGGCATATGCGACCGCATTCGGACGGAGCGCGACCGGCCGATGCGGATCATCGGAACCGGGGGGCTTGCGCCCCTGTTCGCGCAGGGCGACATGCTCTTTGACGACATCGAAGAAGACCTCACGATGCACGGGCTGACCGTCATCCACAGATACAACAAGGAGACCGCATGAGCGGCGAAAGACTGATCTACCTTCCTCTCGGCGGCGCCGGCGAGATCGGCATGAACGCCTATGTCTACGGCTACGGCAAACCGGGTCAGGAACGGCTGATCGTCGTCGATCTCGGCGTGACCTTCCCCGACATGGACACGACGCCCGGCGTCGACCTGATCCTGCCCGACATCTCGTGGCTCGAGGCCCGCAAGGATCGCATCGAGGCGATCTTCGTGACCCACGCCCACGAGGACCATGTCGGCGCGGTCGGCCATTTCTGGAAGCGCCTCGGCGCCACCATCCATGCCCGCAAGTTCACCGCCGCGATCGCGCGCCACAAGCTCGACGAGCACGGCGCGCCCGACAGCATCCTCAACGTGGTCGAGCCCTGGCCCGCCGTGGTCGAGGCCGGCCCCTTCAAGGTCGGCTTCGTGCCGATCAGCCACTCGATCCCCGAAAGCTCGGGCCTCGTGATCGACAGCCCCGAGGGCCGGGTGCTGCATTCGGGCGACTTCAAGGTCGACCATACCCCCGTCGTGGGCGAGCCGTTCAACCCCGATCTCTGGGCCGAGGTGTCCAAGGACGGCGTCAAGGCGCTGGTCTGCGATTCGACCAACGTGTTCTCGCCGCAGCCGGGCCGCTCGGAGGCGACGCTGGCGCCCGAGATCGAAAAGCTGATCGCGGCGCAGCCGGGCATGGTGGTGGCCACGACCTTTGCCTCGAACGTGGCGCGGCTCAAGACCATCGCCATCGCCGCCGACCGGGCCGGGCGCACCGTCTGTCTTCTGGGCCGGGCCATGCGCCGCATGGTCGAAACCGCGACCGACACCGGTCTGCTCACCGGCTTTCCCAAGACGGTCGGCCCGGAAGAGGCCGCCTCGATCCCGCGCGAGAAGCTGCTGCTGCTCGTCACCGGCAGCCAGGGCGAGCGCCGCGCCGCAAGCGCCCAGCTGGCGCAGGGCTCCTATCTGGGGCTGAAGCTGCAGGAGGGCGACAGCTTCCTGTTCTCCTCGCGCACCATTCCGGGCAACGAGCGCGGCGTGATCAAGATCATGAACCAGCTCTCGGAAAAGGGCGTGGACGTGATCGAGGACACGCATGGGCTGTTCCATGTCTCGGGCCACGCCAACCGGCCCGATCTGCAACTCCTGCACGACATCGTGCGCCCGCAATTCCTGATCCCGATGCATGGCGAACACCGCCACCTGCGCGAGCATGTGAAGCTGGGGCTGGAGCGGGGCCTGTCCGGGATCGTCGCGGTCAACGGCATGATGCTCGACCTGTCGGGCAACGCGCCCAAGGTGGCCGAATACATCGATACGGGCCGCTCCTATCTCGATGGCTCGGTGATGATCGGCGCGCTCGACGGCGTGGTCCGCGACCGGATCCGCATGGCGCTCAACGGCCATGTCACGGTGACGATGATCGTCGACGAGAACGACGAGCCGCTGGGCGATCCGTGGTGCGAGATCATGGGCCTGCCCGAAAAGGGGCGCTCCAACGCCGCGCTGGTCGAGACGCTTGAAGGCGATCTCGCGCAGTTCGTGAACAAGGCGGGTCGCAAGATGCTGCGCGACGAGGACAAGCTCGACCGCGAACTCAAGCGCATCGCCCGTTCGACCACGCAGGCCGAGACCGGCAAGAAGCCCGAGGTCAATGTCGTGGTCAGCCGTCTGAGCTGATCGCGCGTGCCGACTGGGGCGGGGGCTTCGCGCCCCCGCACCCCCGCGGCGTATTTTCGGAATGGTGAAAGGGAAGCCGCGCGCTTCCCTTTCGTCGTTTCGGGACAGGGGCGTCGCCAAACAGCCCAAAGGCCGGGCGATGCGCACGACATGCCCGTTCACCATTCCAAAAATACGCAAATTCCGCCCTGAACGCCTCTCGCGCCCGTCAGCCGCTGCAGACATAGACGGCACTGCCCACCACCACGACGGAGGCCGCGGCCGCGCCGATGGCCACCGGTCCAGTGAGCGCCGCCGTGACGCCCGGCGCCGCCGTGCCGATGCTCGTGGCGAGCCATTCGGCCGTGCCCTTAAGCACCAGCGCGCCGGAGCTGTGCAGCAGGCGCTCGGGCGCGGCCACGGCTTCGGCGGGGGTCGGCGGCGGGGTGAGCAGAAGACCGGCAAGGGCGGCGCCGGTGTCGATGGCGCTGTCGGTGGCGGCGTTCACCCGGTCGCAGGTCGTGACGCTGCATTGCGCGGTGTCGCCGCGTTCGCCGGGCACCAGAAGCCAGCCCTCGTCGTCGGGATCGGACTGCAGGCAATACCCTTCGGTGTCCTCGGGCGGAAGCTCGACCGAAAGATAGGTGAACAATACCCGGCTGTCGCAGGCGGGCGGGGAACCCCATGCCTTGTTCCAGACCGCGCGGGGCCAGCGTGAAAGCGTTTCGCGCGTGCCCAGCTCGGTCTGAAAATCGATCGCGTCGTCATAAGTCACGACGGTCTCGCGCCCGTTGACAGTGGCGGTGCAGTGCTGTTCCCCGGCCTGTACGGGCAGGGCCGGAAGCCACAGCGCGACCGAGAGCGTCAGTGCAAACCGCATCGCCGGCGGTGGCGCGCCTTAACCGGCGCGCCGCTCTTCGAAGCTTTTGAGGATGAAGGCGGGGGTATCTTCACCCATGCCGACGATGTCCTCTTCGCGGGTGTCGCTTTTGCGCCGGTCGCGGCCACCACGGCCCCGATCGTTTCCGCCACGCGACTCCGGGTGCCGCGTCTCCGAAGCCGCCGCGGGTTGTCGGGTCGGGTTTCGGCTCTGCCTTCGGCTCGGGCTTGGTTTCGGTTGCCGGAGCCGGCTTGGCCTCGGCCTTGGGCGCGGCTTCGGCCTTGGGCGCGGTGGTCTCCTGCGCTTCGGCCTTCACGGCGGGCTTGGCCTCGTCTCGCGTGCGCGAGCGGCTGCGCGTCCGGGTCCGGCGCGGACGCTCCTCCTCGTTCGCGGCCTCGGCAGCGGGGGCCTCGGCGGGGGCTGCGTTGGCGCCCTTGGGGTCGTCGAGACGCGGGATCGGATTCTGCACCAGACGCTCGACGTCCTCGAGGTTCTTCTCGTCGCGCGGGTTGCAGATCATGATCGCGGTGCCCTTGCGGCCCGCACGCCCGGTGCGGCCGATCCGGTGCACGTAATCCTCGGCATGGCTGGGCACGTCGAAGTTGAACACGTGGCTGACCGCCGGCACGTCGAGACCGCGCGCCGCCACGTCGGAGGCCACGAGGATCTTCACGTCGCCGGCGCGAAAGCCGTCGAGCGTGCGTGTGCGCTGGCTCTGGTCGAGATCGCCATGGATCGGCTCGGCGTCATAGCCGTGCTTCTTGAGGCTCTTGGCGACCACGTCCACGTCCATCTTGCGATTGCAGAAGATGATCGCGTTGGTGCAGGTGTCGCCCTCGGCGTCGATCAGGCGGCGCAGCAGGTCGCGCTTTTCGCCCGCCTCGCGGTCCTTGCGGCTGGCGCGGAACATGACCACGCCCTGCTTGATGTTCTCGCCCGTCGTGGCGGCGCGGGCCACCTCGATCTTCTCGGGGTTCGACAGGAAGGTGTTGGTGATCCGCTCGATCTCGGGCGCCATGGTGGCCGAGAAGAACAGCGTCTGCCGGGTGAAGGGCGTCAGGCCGAAGATCCGCTCGATGTCGGGGATGAAGCCCATGTCGAGCATCCGGTCGGCTTCGTCGACGACCATGATCTGCACGCCGGTGAGCAGGAGCTTGCCGCGCTCGAAATGGTCGAGCAGGCGGCCCGGCGTGGCGATCAGCACGTCGACGCCCTTGTCGATCAGCGCGTCCTGCTCCTTGAAGGAGACCCCGCCGATCAGCAGCGCCTTGGTGAGCTTGGTGTGCTTGGCATAGGTGTCGAAGTTCTCGGCCACCTGCGCCGCAAGCTCGCGGGTCGGGCAGAGCACGAGGCTGCGCGGCATCCGTGCGCGGGCGCGGCCCCGGCCCAGAAGCGTGATCATCGGCAGCGTGAAGGACGCTGTCTTGCCGGTGCCGGTCTGGGCGATGCCCAGCACGTCGCGGCCTTCGAGCGCGGGCGGAATGGCGCCCGCCTGGATCGGGGTCGGCGTCTCATAGCCGGCCTCGGCGATGGCCTTGAGCACCTTGGGATCGAGGTTGAGATCGTTGAACTGGGTCATGTGAGCCTTTCGAGACTGCGGCACCGATTGGCCGCAGGAGCAGGCGCGGCCCGCCCGGCCGGATTGCCGGGTCGTTCGACTTGGTCCGCCCCATAGGCCGAAACGCGTCCGAGGTCAAGAAATGCCCGGAACGCGGCGGGCGGTCGGGGCGTTTTGACCGGAACCCGAAAAAGGAGGGATGCGGCATGATCAACAAGCACGGAACCGCGAAATGGAGCGGCGGGCTGAAAACCGGGCAGGGGCACGTTTCGACCGAGACCGGCGTGCTGTCGGACCAGCCCTATGGCTTCAACACCCGCTTCGAGGGCAAGCCCGGCACCAACCCCGAGGAGCTGATCGGCGCGGCGCATGCCAGCTGCTACGCCATGGCGCTCAGCCTCAACCTCGGCGAAGACGAGCTGACCGCCGATGACATCCAGGTGAAATCCACCGTGTCGCTCGAAGAGCAGGACGACGGCTTTGCCATCACCAAGGTGCATCTCGACGTGACCGCGAAGGTGGCGGGCGCCTCGGAGGAACAGTTCCGCAAGGCGGCCGAAGCCACCAAGACCGGCTGCCCGGTGTCGAAGCTTCTGAACGCCGAAGTGACGATGGACGCCAAGCTGGTCGGCTGAGCGTCTGTCTCGTCTGCATGATGGAAAAAGGCGGCCCCATAAAGGGCCGCCTTCTTCACGTCTCGACCCTGCCGGGCGGGATCAGACCATCATTTCCTTGGTCGCGGTCAGGCGGATTTCGGGGTGGTCGCGTTCGACCCGGTCGATGTCCCACTGCATCCGCGTGAGGTAGACGAGGTCGCCGTCATTGTCGGTGGCCACGTGTTGCTTGTTCTTGGCGGCAAAGGCGTCGACCGCGGCCTTGTCGCCCGCCATCCAGCGCGCCGAGGTGAACTGCGACGGCTCGAAGCGCACCGGAAGCCCGTATTCCATTTCGATCCGGCTCGCGAGCACCTCGAACTGCAGCGCGCCGACGACGCCGACGATGAAGCCCGAGCCGAAGGTCGGCTTGAACACCTTCGCCGCGCCTTCCTCGGCGAACTGCGAGAGCGCCTTGTCGAGATGCTTGGCCTTCATCGGGTCGCCCGCGCGGCAGGTCTGGAGCAATTCGGGCGCGAAGGAGGGGATGCCCGCGACGCGCAGCAGCTCGCCCTCGGTCAGCGTGTCGCCAATCCGAAGCTGGCCGTGGTTCGGGATGCCGATGATGTCGCCGGCCCATGCTTCGTCCGCCAATTCGCGGTCAGAGGCGAGGAACAGCACCGGGTTCGAGATCGCCATGGTTTTCTTGGTGCGCACATGGGTGAGCTTCATGCCGCGCTCGAAATGCCCCGAGGCCATGCGCACGAAGGCGACGCGGTCGCGGTGCTTGGGGTCCATGTTGGCCTGCACCTTGAACACGAAGCCCGCGACCTTGCCTTCTTCGGGCGCGATCTCGCGCGGCTGCGCCTTTTGCACCTGCGGCTCGGGGCCATAGGTGCCGATGCCCTCCATCAGCTCGCGCACGCCAAAGCTGTTGATGGCCGAGCCGAACCAGATCGGGGTCATGTGCCCTTCGAGCACGGCCTGCGGGTCGAGCGCGGGCAGAAGCTCGCGCGCCATCTCGACCTCCTCGCGCAGCTTTTCAAGCAGGTGCGGCGGCACATGCTCGGCGATCTTGGGGTCGTCGAGCCCGTCGATGGCGATGCTCTCGGCGACGCGGTTGCGGTCGGCCCGGTCGATCAGCTCGAGCCGGTCGCGCAAGAGGTCGTAGCAGCCCAGGAATTCGCGCCCGACGCCGATCGGCCAGGAGGCGGGCGTCACGTCGATGGCGAGGTTTTCCTGAATTTCGTCGATGATCTCGAAGGTATCGCGGCTCTCGCGGTCCATCTTGTTGCAGAAGGTCAGGATCGGCAGGTCGCGCAGGCGGCAGACCTCGAACAGCTTGCGGGTCTGGCTCTCGACGCCCTTGGCGCCGTCGATCACCATCACCGCGGCGTCCACCGCCGTCAGGGTGCGGTAGGTGTCCTCGGAGAAATCCGAGTGGCCGGGCGTGTCGACGAGATTGAAGCGGAAATTCTTGAAGTCGAAGGACATCGCCGAGGCCGAGACCGAGATGCCGCGGTCCTTCTCCATCTGCATGAAGTCCGAACGCGTGCGCCGCGCCTCGACCTTGGCGCGGACCTGTCCGGCCATCTGGATCGCGCCGCCGAACAGCAGGAACTTTTCGGTCAGCGTCGTCTTGCCCGCGTCCGGGTGCGAGATGATCGCAAAGGTCCGGCGGCGGGCGATTTCGGGCGGGAGGGCGGGGCGGTTGTCCATGCGCGCGCTATAGAGAATGCGCAAGGACAGGGCAATCGCCCCGGCGGCCTAGAGCGCCGAGGCACGCCGCAGCAAGGCCACGCTTTCAGGGCCCGAAACGAGCGTCTGCGACACCTCGTAGTCGAGATGGCGCGGCGTTGCGTGGGGCGCCATGCCGGCGGGGAGGGCGTCCGCGCTGCGATGGTCGATCATCTGCGATTCGGCGGCGATGCCCTCGGCATAGACGATCTGGTGATCGTCGAAGACCAGCTGAAAATAGTCCACGAACCCGCCCTCGCGCCGCACCACGCTGTCGCCATTGACGAGGTGGCGCACCTTGACCATCAGCTCGGCCCGCCCGGCGCCAAGCCGGTCCTCGCGCTGCCAGATGAAAACGCGGTGGTCGGGGCTGAGCCACAAATCGCGCGCGTTGTGCAGCGCGCCCTTTCGGATCAGCACCGGCGCAAAGCGCCCCGTGGCGCGCAGCGTGGTTCGGCCGATCCAGCGCAGCGGCTGCGCGCCGTTGTCGCGGGTGAGGATGCGATCGCCGGGGGCGAGATCCTCGACCAGCACCTGTGCGCCGCCGGCGCGCGCGACATGCGTGCCGCGCGGAAAGGAGGCGCAGGCCAACTGCGCGAGCCGTGCGGTCCCGGCATGGCGGTCGATGCCGACAAGCCGGTAGTCGTCGCCCTGTGCGAGACGACCCAGCGGCAACAGGTAGACCGCGATGGCCGCGGCGTCCTCGACCTCGACCAGCACGACCGCCTCCTCGGCCGTGCCATCCTGTGCCATCAGCGTCAGGCAGCTGTCGACATGCAGCACCCGGCCCGCATGCCCGTCCGCAGCGCCCCCGGTGATCCGCAACCTCCCATCGGGTTCCGCGCTCAGGTCCAGACAGCGGCTCGGGGCGTCGGGGCCGAGACGATAGGCGTCGCCGGGCACCAGCTCGTCGGCAAAGCTCAGCGGATCGCCATGCGCCACGCCCTGCACCACGCGGACATCCCCGGCATCGAAGACGCGCAGTTGCCGAAGCTGTTCGTCTTTCATCGTCGTTCTGCCCATGGGTCTTGCGGTCCGGCGGCATGATTGCCCGGGGCCCGGACCGATGCTAGTCCATGAACGCAAACAAGGAGGTAGCTGATGGATCTGGGCATCAGGGGCAAACGGGCGCTGGTCTGCGCGTCGTCCAAGGGGTTGGGGCGCGGCTGCGCCGAGGCATTGGCCGAGGCGGGCGTCGATCTGGTGATGAACGCGCGCGGAAGCGAGGCGCTCGAACAGGCGGCGCAGGAGATTCGCGACCGCTTCGGCGTCACGGTGACGGCGGTGGCCTGCGACGTGACCACGCCCGAGGGGCAGGCCGAACTGATCGAGGCGGCGCAGGGCGTCGATATCCTCGTCACCAACGCCGGTGGCCCGCCGCCGGGCATGTGGACCGACTGGGACCGCGAGGATTTCATCCGCGCGCTCGACGCCAACATGCTGAGCCCGATCGCGCTGATGAAGGCGCTCGTGCCGGGCATGATGGAGCGGGGATGGGGGCGGGTGGTCAACATCACCTCGCAATCGGTGAAATCGCCGATCCCGCAGCTCGGCCTGTCGAATGCGGCACGCGCGGGACTGACGGGGTATGTCGCGGGCACCTCGCGGCAGGTCGCGCCCTCGGGGGTGACGATCAACAACCTGCTGCCGGGCATCCACGACACCGACCGCGCCGCCTCGCTCGATGATGGCGCGTCCAAGAAGGACGGAATCCCGGTCGAGGAAGCGCGCGCCCGGCGCGAGGCAAGCATCCCGGCGGGGCGCTACGGCACCGCGGCCGAATTCGGCGCGACCTGTGCTTTCATGTGCTCGCAACACGCGGGCTTCATGGTCGGGCAGAACGTGCTTCTGGATGGCGGCGTCGGCAACCAGACCATGTGAGCTTGCGGGCGCGGAGCGGGATTGCTAGGGCAACCCGACGCATTTGATCGGGATTTCGCCCTTGTTCGAGACCGCCCCGCCGCCCCGCACGCCGCAACAGACCGTTCCCGCGCCGCGGCTTGAAATCCGCGACCTGACCCGTGCCTTTGCGGGGCGCGGCGTGGTCTCCGGCGTGTCGCTCAAGGTGATGCCCGGGCAGGTGACCTGCCTGCTCGGGCCTTCGGGCTGCGGCAAGTCGACCACGCTTCGGATCATCGCGGGCGTCGACCGGCAGGATGCGGGCGGCGTCTATGTGGATGGCGCGCCGATTTCCGAAGCCGGGCTGCACATGCCGCCCGAAGAGCGTGGCATCGGGCTGATGTTCCAGGATTTCGCGCTGTTTCCGCATCTCGACGTGGCGCGCAATGTCGGCTTCGGCCTGAAGGGGCCCAAAGCCGAGATCCGCGCCCGCGTCGAAAGCCTGCTCGACAAGGTCGGCATGCGCCGCCACATCGACCGCTATCCGCACGAGCTGTCGGGGGGCGAGCAGCAACGCGTGGCATTGGCGCGCGCGCTGGCGCCCAGCCCGCGCATCCTGCTGATGGATGAGCCGTTCTCCGGCCTCGACGACCGGCTCCGCGACGACATCCGCGACGAGACGCTCGCCGTGCTCAAGGCCGAAGGGACGGCGGTGCTTCTGGTCACGCACGAGCCCGCCGAGGCGATGCGCATGGCCGACGAGATCGCGCTGATGCGCGACGGGCGCGTGGTTCAGTACGGCGCGCCTTACAACATCTACAACGCGCCCACCGACCGCGAGGCGGCGGCCTTCTTCTCGGACATCAACGTCATCGAGGGCACCGTTCAGGGGGCGCTGTGCGACACGCCCTTCGGAGATTTCCTGACGCCCGGCCTGCCGGACGGCACCGAGGTCGAGATCGTGATCCGGCCGCAGCACCTGAAGATCGATTTCGACCGGCAGGGGCGCGGTCCCAACCCGACCACGCGCGAAGGCACGCCCGCCGCCGGCACGGTCGAACGGGCGCGGTTTCTGGGCGCATCGAGCCTCGTGGAGTTCCGCATGGATCATGACGGCGAAATCCTGCGCGCCTCCGTGCCGTCGGTGTTCTTGCCCAAGCCGGGCACAAGGCTCTGGCTGATGATGCGGCGGGATCGCTGCTTCGTGTTTCCCAAGCGGCGCGCGGGCTGAACCGGCGGAATTTGCGTATTTGCGGAATGGTGAAGGACAAGGGCGCGCCCCCCTTTCACCATTCCCCAAATACGCGGACGCTACGCCGATGACCCGCGCCCGGCCTCCAGGTCCGAGAGCATCCGCCCCGGCTCGTCCACGAAAAGCTGCGGCAGCACCCGCAGGGTGACGATTCGATCGACCCTGAGCTCGGCGAAGCCCTGCGTCGTCTCGTTCCAGCCCGCCAGCGTCCAGACCCGGCCCCAGTAATCGAGCCTGAGCGGGCGCAGCACCTGTGTTTCCGGCGCGTCGCGCAGCGTGAACTGGAGCTTCTGCCGGGCCCGGATCGCGGCGCGCAGACTGGCCATGTGGCGAAACCCCGCCACTGCGTCGCCCAGCGGCGGCGTGGCAAAGCTCCAGCCGACGGCGCGGTCGCGATCCTCGGGCAGCACCGCGTCGACCCGTGCCGACAGCGAGCGCGCGGCCTCGCGCAGTTCCGCATCCTCGGCCTGCGCCACCGCCGCGAGACCCAGATGCAGCGCCTCCAGCTCGGTCATGGTGAGGTTGAGCGGCGGCAGCGTCACCGCCGCCGTGGCGCGGTAGCCCAGGCCCCGGCGCCCCTCGATCGGCACGCCCGAGGCGATGAGCCGGTCCATGTCGCGGTAGATCGTCCTGAGCGAGGTGCCCAGCCGCGCCGCCAGATCCTCGGCGCGGTGCAGCCGCCCGTCGCGCAGGATGCGGATCATTTCGACGAGTCGGTCGGTGCGGGGCATGCGGGATCCTTTCTTCCTGCCATGAAAGTGACAACTGACAGCTTTGTGTCAAGAAAAGCGGCGGCCTGACGCCGGATTGGGGCTTCCGGTCTTTCGTCCGGTCGGCGGCGGGCGTATCTGGGGACCACGAGACAAGGTGCGGCCCCCCGCGGGGCCGCCGGGATGGGAGACACGCCATGCTCAACAATATCGGCCTTCCGGGCCTCCTTCTGATCGCCGTCGTGGTGCTGGTGCTGTTCGGCCGCGGCAAGATTTCCTCGCTGATGGGCGAAGTCGGCAAAGGCATCACCGCCTTCAAGCGCGGCGTCGATGACGGCAAGAAGGAAATCGACGACCAGTCCAAGACCGTGAACGAGGCGGGCACCGTGCACGAGCCCGAGGCCCAGCCGCACGCCTCCGAGACCAAGGACCGGGTGTAACCCCGAGACAGGATAGACCGACATGTTCGATCTGGGCTGGAGCGAGCTTCTGCTGATCGGGATCGTGGCGCTGATCGTGGTCGGCCCCAAGGACCTGCCCGGCATGTTCCGCACCATCGGCCGGTTCACCGGCAAGGCCAAGGCGATGGCGCGCGAGTTTTCACGCGCGATGGAGGATGCCGCCGACGAAAGCGGCATGCGCGACATCCAGAAGACCATCAAGGCCGCCGCCGACCCCAAGGGCTTTGGCACCGACACGCTGAAGAAGGGCTTCAAGCCGGGCGGCGAAACCGAGAAGCTTTCGCAAGAACGCGCCGAGGCGCGGCGCAAGGTCGAGGAGTCCACCGCAAGGGCCGCGACGGAGCGGCAGGCGCGCGAGGCGGCGGAACCGACGCCCGAAGAGCTGGCCGACATGGAGCCGGAGGCCGCGCCCGAACCCAAGCCGGAACCGATCAGCGCCCCGGCGGAGCCGCTGGAGACCGCCGAGGCGGCGCCCGCGCGCAAGAAGACCGGACCCGCGCCCGCGCAAGAGGATGACACGACATCATGACCCCCGTTGACGAGATCGAGGACAGCTCGGCGCCGCTGATCGAGCATCTCGCCGAGCTGCGCACGCGTCTGATCCGCTCGGTGCTCGCCTTCATCGCGGGCATGGTGGTGTGCTTCACCGTCTGGAACCCGATCTTCGATTTCCTGACGCGGCCCTTGTGCTCGGCCATGGCGGCGCGCGGGCAGGAGGATTGCGGGCTGATCCTGATCGCGCTGCAGGAGGGATTCTTCGTCGCGGTGTCGATCTCGATGCTGGGCGGGTTGGTGCTCGCCTTTCCGGTCATCTCGCACCAGATGTGGCGCTTCGTGGCGCCGGGGCTCTACAAATCCGAGAAGGGCGCCTTCCTGCCCTTCATGATCGCCTCGCCCTTCATGTTCTTTCTCGGCGCGGCCTTCGCCTATTACATCGTCACGCCGCTGGCCTTCGACTTCTTCCTTGGCTTCCAGCAACCCGGCAGCCTCGTCGAGGGGCCCGAATCCGAGACGGCGGCGGCGGGTATCGCGTTCCAAGGTTCCGCGCAGGCCTATCTGGCGCTGACCATCAAGTTCATCGTGGCCTTCGGGCTGTGCTTCCAGCTGCCTGTTCTGCTGACGCTGATGGGCAAGGCGGGGCTCGTTTCGGCCAAGGGGCTCGCGGGCGTGCGCAAATACGCGATGGTGGCGATCCTGCTGCTCGCGGCGGTGGCGACGCCGCCGGACGTGGTGAGCCAGGTGATCCTGTTCACCGTGGTCTACGGCCTTTACGAGGTGTCCATCCTGCTCGTCGCGCGGGTCGAGAAAAAGCGCGAAGCGCATCTGCGGGCCGAAGGCCTGTGGGTCGAGGATGAGGACGAGGATGACGAGGCGGCGCGATGAATTCGGACGCTCTTGACCGGATCGCCGCGGCGCTGGAACGGATCAGCCCGGCGCCACGGCCCGCGCCCGCGCTGGATGCGGCGCCCGCCTATATGTGGCAACCCGATCCCGACCGGCTGTCGCCCGTCGCATCGGTAAGCCGGGTGGATCTCGGCCTGCTTTTGGGGATCGAGCGGGCGCGCGACACGCTGCTTGCCAACACCCGGCGCTTTGCGCAGGGGCTGCCCGCGAACAACGCGCTCTTGTGGGGCGCGCGCGGCATGGGAAAATCGAGCCTCGTCAAGGCGGTGCATGGCGCCCTTGAGGCGGAGTTTCCCGACCTCAAGATCGTCGAGGTGCAGCGCGAGGATCTCGCTTCCATAGACCGTTGCCTGTCATTGCTGCGCGATGCGCCGCAGCGGTTCATCCTGTTTTGCGACGATCTGTCGTTCAGCCATGACGACGCGCATTACAAATCGCTCAAGGCGGTGCTCGATGGCGGCATCGAGGGGCGGCCCGAGAATGTCGTGCTCTATGCCACCTCGAACCGGCGCCACCTGATGCCGCGCGACATGATCGAGAACGAACGCTCCACCGCGATCAGCCCGTCCGAGGCGGTCGAGGAAAAGGTCTCGCTGTCGGACCGCTTCGGGCTGTGGCTGGGCTTTCACCCCTGCGATCAGGATGCGTTCCTGTCGATGATCCGGGGCTATTGCGAGGCCTTCGACCTGAAGATCGACGACGACCGCCTGCGGGCAGAGGCGATCGAGTGGCAAGCCACCCGTGGCGGCCGTTCGGGCCGCGTCGCATGGCAGTTCTTCACCGATCTCGCGGGGCGCGAAGGCATCAGGATCGGCTGACACATCTTTGCTTTGAAACCGAAAAGGGCCGCCCCGTGGGGCGGCCCTTTCTGCATGGCGCAGGTCGCGGATCACGGCAGGTAGTTGGTGGGATCCTGGCTTTCCATGCCCTTGCGCACCTCGAAGTGCAGCAGGCTCGGGCTGCCGGCCTTCACCTTGCCGATGGTCTGGCCCTTGGAGACGCTGGCGCCGCGCTCGACCGTGAGATCGACGACATGGGTATAGACCGTGAGCAGCTCGTCGGGATGGCGGATCACGAGGATCTGGATGCCTTCGGTGTTGGTGGTGATCGCGGCGACGGTACCGGCGGCGGCGGCCTTCACGGCGCTGCCGGCGGGGGCGCCGATGTCGATGCCGTCATTGCGTCCCTTGGCATAGGCCCGGATGATGCGGCCCTGCGCGGGCATCGCCATGGCCGCGTCCCTCGGCTTGGCCTGTTCGGCGACGGGCTGCGGCGCGGGGGTGGGCGCTGCTTCGGGCTCGGGTTCGGGAGCCGAGGCGACGGGGGGTTCGTTCACCTCGGGCAGGGGCGCTGCGGCGGAGGGCGGCGTCGGTGTCGGGCTGCCTGCACCGGGTTGCGCCACCGGGGTCGGGGCGGGCGCGGAGGCCGGGGCGGCCCCGGCGGGCGGGATCAGCAGGAACTGCCCCTCGCGCACCGCGAGGTTCGAGCCGAGCCCGTTCCACTCCGCGAGGCTGCGCACCGGCACGTTGTAGAGCCGCGAGATCGAATAGGCGGTCTCGCCCCGGCTGACCTGGTGGCGCACCGGCTCCTGCCCGCTGGGCTGGCTGCGCGCGGGCGTCGACGGCACCGAACTGGCGGTGTTGCTGATGGCGGGGGTGCGTGGCGCGGGCGTGCCCGATTGCGGCGCGGCGCGGTCGATCGCGGCCCCGGCCAGCGTGGTGACGTCGATGCGGCCCGTGGCGGTCGACGGCGCGCCGGGGTTCGACGGGGTGATCGGCCCGGTGGTCGTGGCGCCGGTGGCGGGCGATGGCTCGGAGACCCGGCTGGGCAGGGCGACCACCTCGCCGCCGCGCAGGGCGGCATCGGGCGACACGCCGTTATAGCGCGCCACGGCGCCCGCCTCGAGCCCGAGCCGCGAGGCCAGGGAGGCGACCGTGTCGCTCTCGCGCGCGACCGCGACCTGGTAGTTGGGATAGGAGATCACGCCGCGGTCGTCGGGGCGCGGGCGCGGCGCCGGGTTGAGCGCGGCGGCCGAGGTGTCGAACCCATTGCCCATGTCGCGCAGGTCAGGGTCGAACGGCTCGGCGCAGGCTGCGAGCAGCGCGAGCGCGGTGGAGCAAGACAGCAGGCGCCACGCGCGGCGAAGAGGGGTGTTCTGCATCGATCTGTCCTCGTATCCCTTCGGTCCCCCGTGTGGTCCGGGGGTTCTCTCATGTGCCGGGCGCATGCATGCGCGCGCGCCCCGTGTCAGTCCTGTCCCAACCCCTCGACGAGCGGCACGAAGCGCACCGCGCGCAGCTCTTCGTAGTCGAAGCCGGTTTCTTCCCGCCGCACCCGGATCAGGCTTTGCACCGTATCCGACTGCCCCACGGGAAGCACCATGATACCCCCCACCCGAAGCTGGGCCAAGAGCGGGCCGGGCGGATCCTCGGCGGCCGCCGTCACGATGATCCGGTCGAACGGTGCTTGTTCGGGCAACCCGTGCGAGCCGTCGGCGGTGATCGCGGTGATGTTGGGCAGGTCCATCCCGGCAAAGGTCGCGCGGGCTTCGGCCACGAGGCTGCGGAACCGGTCGATGGTGTAGATGCGCCGTCCCAGCAGGCTCAGGATCGCGGCCTGGTAGCCCGAGCCGCAGCCCACCTCGAGCACCTTGTCGCGCGGCTGCACGTCAAGCGCCTGCGTCATCAGCGCCACCACCGAGGGCTGGCTGATGGTCTGGCCGCAGGCGATGGGCAGCGGCATGTCGGCATAGGCGCGCTCGGCGAAGAGCCCCTTCACGAAACGCGCGCGGTCGATCTTTTCCATCGCGTCGAGCACCCGCGCATCCGTCACCCCGTGCGAGCGCAGCGCATAGAGGAACTTCATCTTGGCGTCGGCGTCGAAGCTCATTCCACGGCATCTCCCAATGCGGCGGTGACGGCATCGAGCGCATCATGCGCAGTCAGGTCCGCGCGCATCGGCACGACCGAGATATAACCGTCGAGATTGTCCTGCGCATCGGTGCCGGGCCCGGTGGGAATGTCCTGCCGCCCGCCTTTCACCCAAAGGAACCGCCGCCCCGAGGGCGAGACATGCGGCTCGACCCCGAACGAGGTTTCGCGCCGGAAGCCCTGCCGCCCGACCCGGAGCCCGCGCACCTCCGCGCCCGGCAGCGCGGGGAAATTGACGTTGTAGAACAGCCGGTAATCGGCCTCGCTGTCCCAGATCCCGTGATCGAGCAGCCGCCGCACCGTGGCCGCGCCATGAACCCGCGCCGCCTCGAACGGATCCTCGGCGCGGACATTGCCCGGCCCGTAGAACTGCGACAGCGCGATCGCGGGCAGCCCGTGCAGCGCCGCCTCCATCGCGCCGCCGATGGTGCCCGAATACATGGCGTTCTCGGCGGCGTTGTTGCCGCGATTGACGCCCGAGAGCACAAGGTCGGGCCGCCCGTCGGCCAGCACGTCGTGCAGCCCCGCCATGACGCAATCGGCCGGGCTTCCCTCGGCGGCGAAGCGGCGCGGGCCCAGCTCGGCGATCATGGTGGGGTGGGTGTAGGAGATGCAGTGCGCGACGCCGGATTGCTCGAAGGCGGGCGCCACGATCCAGACCTCCCCCGAGGGGCCGGCGATCTCGGCGGCGATTTCCTCGAGCACCTGTAGCCCGGGTGCGTTGATGCCGTCGTCATTGGTGATGAGAATGCGCATTCGGGCCCCCTTTGGCTCCTTGTTACGGGAGCGGCTGGGGGGCGGCAAGCATTCCGGGAGAGGCGGGCCGGTCCTGACGCGCCGCCCCGTTCACCATTCTCCAAATACGCCCGAGACCGGCCCCGGCTGGGATCGCCACTCAGGCCTTGAGGATCTCAGGCAGCAGCCGCGCCGCTTCGTCGCGGATATCGGCCAGCGTGGCGCGATCCTCGCCGGGGAAGAACCGGGCGCGGGTCGAGGTGGGCATGGGGCGCGGCGCGAGAATGCGCACCTCGGGCCCGGTCCTGGCGCTTTCGGCCTGCCACGACCGCACGAGCGCCATCTGTGCCGCCTTGGTGCTGCCGTAATGGCCAAAGAACTTTTCGCCCCCCTGCGGGTCGTCGAAGAACACCGCGCGGCCCGTCTGGCCCAGAAGCGGCGCGACATAGGACACGAGCCGGGCCGTCGCGCGCAGGTTCACCGCGATGGAGCGGTCGAGATCCTTGTCCGCGAGATGCGGCGCGGGCGCGAGCGGGCCCGCGTGGATCGCGGTGTGGACCCACATATCGATGCCGCCCCACCGGTCGTGAATCGACCGGCAGAGCTGCTGCATCGCCTCGGGCACGGTGATGTCCATGGGCGCCAGCGTGGCCTGGCCGCCCGCGGCGCGGATCCGGTCGTCGAGCTCTTCGAGCGCGCCGGTGGTGCGGCCCACGGCAATGACGTGGCGGCCGGGCGCCAGCGCTTCGGCCAGCGCGGCGCCGAGGCCGCGGCTGGCGCCGGTGATCAGGACGAGCTTTGCGGTGTCGGTCATGCCGGGTGGTCTCCTTGGGTCGCGTTGTGGCGGCGCGTCAGCTCGGCGCGGGCGGCGCCGAGATCGCCGGTCGCGCCGATCCAGTCGCAAAAGCGGTCGAAATCCGTTTCGATCTCCTCGATCCGCATGCGCATCACGTGACGGCGCGTGCCGAGAAACGCCTCGATATTGGCGGTGACGGTGTCGACATGGTCGCGGCACTGCTCGATCAGCGGGGATTTGGGCTGGCGCCAGCGGGTGTGGGTCAGGATGTCCTGCCGGTAGGCCCGCAGGATGCCCTGATTGGCGCGCCGCGCAAAGCTCTGCGCGACGGCCTCCGGGTCGCGGCTCAGATGCACATAGGCGGCAGTGTCGCCGATGTCGCGCGCGAGCCGGCCCAGGAACCAGCTCAGCCGGTTGTCGACCTCGATATGGCGGGCCGGGTAGTCGAGCCGCGCCGGGCCGGTCAGATGCGTGCGGCTTTCATGCGCCGCGGTCCAGCCGTCGAGATACGAGCAGGCGCGCGCCAGCGTGGTCGAGCCACAGCGCCCGGTGCACAGAACGATGACGCGATCGGGGCGCGTGGACGCATGGGGAAAGATCGAATGCTCGGTCATTTGGCTTGGCATTTGCAGCATATTCCTTGGCCCGGCAAGGGGGCGGCCCGCGGCGATGCGACGGCTGAACTTCGCTGGCGCCGGGCCGACGGTCTCCAAGCATGATTGAGCCGCATCTGCGCGCGCGATACCCTTCGCGTGGGGGAGGGCGTGCGGATGCAGCAGGCGCAACAGCGGATCTGTCTTTGGTTCTACACCCAAGGCGAGGAGGCCGCCCGGTTCTACGTCTCCCTGCTGCCGGACAGCCGGGTCGAGCGAGTTCTGCGCGACCCCGACGGGACGACGGTGAACGTCGTCGAGTTCCGTCTCGGGGGCACCGGTTATGTCGCGATCAATGGCGGCCCGCATCTGCGCCTGACCGAGGCGGTGCCGATTTCGGTGATGACCGTCGACCAGGCCGAGACCGACCGCCTCTGGGCGGCGCTGACGGCGGATGGCGGCGAGGGCGGGCGTTGTGGCTGGTTGCGCGACCGGTTCGGCCTGTCGTGGCAGGTGCTGCCCGAGGCGCTGCCGCAACTGATGGCGCGGGCCGATCGCGACGCGGCGGGCCGCGTCGCGCAAAGCCTGATGGAAATGGGCCGGATCGACATCGCACGGCTCGAAGCCGCGTTCGACGACAGGGCCGGGACCACCCCCTGCTGAGGGTCCCGGCGCGCCGGTGTCACTCCGCCGCGGGCTTGAGCTGGAAACCCTTGTCGACCATGTCGGCGGGGACCACCGGGTAATCGCCAGAGAAGCAGGCATCGCAATAGCGCGGCGCCTTGGGATCGCGGCCTTCGTTCACGCCGACGGCACGATACAGGCCGTCGAGCGAAATGAACTTCAGGCTGTCGACATCGAGATGGCGACGCATCTCCTCCTCGCTCATGTGCGAGGCGAGCAGTTTTTCACGCTCGGGCGTGTCGACGCCGTAAAAGCAGGGCCACGCGGTCGGCGGCGAGGCGATGCGGAAATGCACCTCCGCGGCGCCCGCGTCGAGGATCATTTCCTTTATCTTGCGCGAGGTGGTGCCGCGCACCACCGAATCGTCAACGAGGATCACCCGCTTGCCGCGGATCAGCGCGCGGTTGACGTTGAGCTTGAGCCGCACGCCCATGTTGCGGATCTGCTCGGAGGGTTCGATGAAGGTCCGGCCCATGTACTGGTTGCGGATGATGCCCATGCCATAGGGAATGCCGCTCTCATGGCTGAAGCCGATCGCCGCGGGGGTGCCCGAATCCGGCACCGGGCAGACGAGATCGGCCTCCACGGGCGCCTCGCGCGCCAGCTCGACGCCGATCTGGCGGCGGGTTTCATAGACCGAACGCCCGCCGAGGATGCTGTCGGGGCGCGAGAAGTAGACATGCTCGAACAGGCAGAAGCGCGACGAGCGGTTCTTGAACGGGAAATTGCTCTCGACGCCGTTGGCGGTGATCACCACCATTTCGCCCGGCTCGATCTCGCGCACGAACTCGGCGCCGACGATGTCGAGCGCGCAGGTCTCCGACGACAGCACCCAGCCATCACCCAGGCGGCCCAGCACCAGCGGGCGCACGCCCAGCGCATCGCGGCAGCCGATCAGCTTGGTGCGGGTCATCGCGACGATCGAGAAGGCGCCTTCGCATTTGCGCAGCGCCTCTTCCATGCGGTCGGGAATCGACCGGCCCATCGAACGCGCCATCAGGTGGATGATGCATTCGGTGTCCGACGAGGATTGAAAGATCGAGCCGCGCTCGATCAGCTCGCGGCGCAGCGTCGCGGCGTTGGTCAGGTTGCCGTTATGGGCGACCGCCGCGCCGCCCATCGAGAACTCCCCGAAGAACGGCTGCACGTCGCGGATCGCGGTCTGGCCCTTGTGACCGGCGGTCGAGTAGCGGACATGACCGATCCCGAGCGTGCCGGGCAGCGTGGCGAGCACCTCGTGCGAGGTGAAGTTGTCGCGCACATAGCCCATGCGGCGGGCCGAGCAGAACCCGGTCTCGGCGTCGTGGGTGACCATGCCGGCGGCTTCCTGTCCGCGGTGCTGCAGGGCGTGCAGCCCGAGCGCGAGGAAGTTCGCGGCGTCCGAGACGCCGATGACGCCGAATACGCCGCATTCCTCCTTGAGCTTGTCGTCATCGAAGGGGTGGGCGGGAAAATCGCGCATCTGGCTGGCTCCGAATACGGTGCGTTGCGAGGACCGTTTACGGCCTTCGCGTCCGACTGTCACGAAAGGATCGTATCATCCTTTCCGTCGGGTCGCCCAATGCCCAATCCGGCGGCGCGGCGCAACCCGTACAACACGTCGTAGGGTCACGATGCCGCGTTGCCCCGGCGGACGTGGCGCTTAAGTCAGGTGCAGACAACAGGAAGATGCGCAGATGGACACTTTCCTCGGTTTCGACGCGGTCATGCTGGCCCGGATGCAATTCGGCTTCACGGTGGCCTTTCACTTCATCTTTCCGGCGATCTCGATCGGTCTGGCGAGCTTTCTGGCGGTGCTCAACGCGCTGTACCTGTGGACGCGCGACGAGGCTTACCTGCGGCTGTTCAAGTACTGGCTCAAGATCTTCGCGATCTCGTTCGCGATGGGCGTCGTGTCGGGCATCGTCATGTCCTACCAGTTCGGCACCAACTGGTCTGTGTTCTCCGACCTTGCCGGGCCGGTGATCGGGCCGCTCATGGCCTATGAGGTGCTGACCGCTTTCTTCCTCGAAGCCGGGTTCCTCGGCATCATGATCTTCGGGCGCGACAAGGTGGGGCCGGGCCTGCACATGTTCGCCTGCCTGATGGTGGCCGTCGGCACCGCGATCTCGGCCACGTGGATCCTGTCGGTGAATTCGTGGATGCAGACGCCGCAGGGCTTTTCCATCGCCGAGAACGGGCAGTTCGTGCCCGAGGACTGGTGGGCGATCATCTTCAACCCGTCCTTCCCCTACCGGCTCGCGCACACGCTGACGGCGGCCTATCTCACCACCGCCTTCATCGTCGGCGGGGTCGGGGCGTGGCACCTGCTCAGGGGGCGGCGCGAGAATCCCGGCGTGCGCACCATGTTCTCCATGGCGATGTGGATGGCCGCGCTGGTCGCGCCCTTGCAGATCTTTCTGGGCGACATGCACGGGATCAACACGCTGGAACACCAGCCTGCCAAGGTCATGGCGATGGAGGGCCATTTCGACAGCCACCCCGATGGCGCGCCGCTGATCCTGTTCGGCCTGCCGGACCAGGAGGCGGGCGAGGTGCGCTATTCGATCGAGATCCCCAAGCTGTCCTCGTTGATCCTCAAGCACGACCTGAACGCGCCGCTCGCCGGGCTCGACACCATCCCCGACGACGAGGAGCCGCCCGTCGCGGTGGTGTTCTGGAGCTTCCGGGTGATGGTGGGGCTGGGCTTCGCGATGTTGGGCGTCGGGCTGTGGTCGCTCTGGGCGCGGTTCCGCGGCCGGTTGTTCGACGCGCCCTGGCTGCACCGCGCGGCGCTGGTGATGGGGCCGTCCGGGCTCGTCGCGGTGATCGCCGGCTGGATCACCACCGAAGTCGGGCGCCAGCCCTACGTGGTCTATGGCGCGCTCCGCACCGCCGAGTCGCATTCGCCATTGGGCGCCAGCGCGGTGGGCGTGTCACTGATCGCCTTCGTGGTGATCTATTTCGTGATCTTCGGCGCGGGCATCGCCTATATTCTCAAGCTGATGCGCCATGCGCCCGAACGCGGTGAGCGCGGCGTGCGGGTCGAGCCGGGTCCGATCCGCACCACCGGCATCACGCCGCAGCAGCAGATGCGCGAGGATGGGCACGACATGGCCAAGGAGGGCGCGTGATGTTCTATTCGATCGACCTGACGGTGGCCTGGGCGCTGCTTCTGGCCTTTGCGGTCTTCGTCTATGTCGTGCTCGACGGCTTCGATCTCGGGATCGGCATCCTCTACCCGTTCTTTCGCAAGAAAGAGGACCGGGACCTGATGATGAACTCGGTCGCCCCGGTCTGGGACGGCAACGAGACATGGCTGGTGCTGGGCGGCGGCGGGCTCTTCGCGGCCTTTCCCATGGCCTACGCGATCCTGATGCCGGCGGTCTATCCGCCGATCATCGCGATGCTACTGGCGCTGATCTTTCGCGGCGTCGCCTTCGAGTATCGCTGGCGGGCCGGTTCGTGGCTGTCGAAGAAATCCTGGGACGCGGCCTTCATCGCCGGTTCGGTCGTCGCGGCGTTGAGCCAGGGCATCATCCTCGGCGCGTTCCTGCAGGGCATCGAGGTCGAGGGGCGCGCCTATGCGGGCGGCTGGTGGGACTGGCTCACGCCGTTTTCGGTGATCTGCGGGTTGGCCGTGGTGGCGGGCTACGGCTTCTTGGGCGCCTGCTGGCTCAACATGAAGCTCGAAGGCGACATCCAGCACCGGGTGCGGCTGATGGCGCGCGGGTTCTTCGTGGCGACGTTGGTCGGCATCGTCGCGGTCAGCGTGGCCACGTGGCTTTTGCAGGTCGGTCTCGCCGCGCGCTGGTTCGTCTGGCCGCTGGTGCTGCTGACGGGGCTGGTGCCGGTGCTGCTGGCGCTCATCGCGCTGGCGCTGTCGCGGTCGCTTTTCGCCGATGGGCGCGACCGGATGCCGTTTCTGCTGGGGCTGGCGCTGTTCGCGCTGTGCTTTCTGGGTCTTGGCCTGTCGGTCTGGCCCAACGCGATCCCGCACGAGGTGACGCTGTGGGAGGCCGCGGCCCCGGCCAAGAGCCAGCTCTTCATGTTCGTGGGCGCGATCGTGCTGGTGCCGATCATCCTCGCCTATACCGCCTACGCCTACTGGGTGTTTCGCGGCAAGCTCGACCCGAACAAGGGGTATCACTGATGTTGCGGCGGGTCGTCTGGTTCGTGGCGATCTGGGCCATGGGCGTCGCCACGGTCGGCGCGGTGGCCTATGCCATCCGCGCCGTGCTCTTGTAGGTTCAGGCCGGGGCGGCGCAAAGGCCGACCAGCTGCTCGTATTGCAGCGTGACCCAGGCGAGCGCCGCCTGCGGTTCCTCGGTCGTGAAGCCTTGGGTGATCTGGCCGAAAACGGCGGCGGCGCGGCTGTTCTCGACCATCGGGATCGACTGGGCCGAAAGCACCACCTCGTAGACGAAGAAGCCGACCGCCACGAGCAGGATGCCGCGCGCCACCCCGAACAGGAAGCCGAGGCCCTGATCGATGCCGCCCAGCGCCGAGCGCTGCACCGCGCCCGAGAAGACCGGCGTGAAGATCGAGAACAGCACCAGAGCGATGGCAAAGACCACCGCAAAGGCGGCGATGATCGACAATTCGCAGCTGTCTCCGATGAAATCGCCCACCACCGGGATCTGGCGCACCAGCGGCCGCACCTGGTCGGCGAAGATGAAGGCGAGGATGGTCGCGCCGATCCAGCCCGCGATGGCGAGCGCCTCGCGCACGAGGCCGCGCGAATAGGCCAGCAATGCGGACACCACGACGATGAGCGCGACGATGCCGTCGATGATCGTGAAACTTTCCATGAGAACCCTTATTCCCGTTCGCCCGGCGCCAGTCCGAACACCGTGTCGACGAAACCGGGCAGATCGCGCATCTCGCGCAGGTCGAGCCCGGCCGCCATGTCCGCCCCGGCGCGGCGCTTGGGGCGCTGTGGCAGGATGGCCTGCGTGAAACCAAGTTTCGCGGCTTCTTTCAACCTGTTTTCCATCTGCGCCACCGGCCGCACCGCCCCGGAAAGAGAAATCTCGCCGAAGATCGCGCAGTCGACCGGCAATGCGCTGTCCTCGCGCGCGCTGATCAGCGCCGCCGCCACCGCGAGATCGGCTGCGGGTTCGCCGATGCGCAGGCCGCCCGCGACGTTGAGGTAGACGTCGAGACCGGCGAACGAGACGCCGCAGCGCGCCTCCAGCACCGCGAGGATCATCGCCAGCCGCCCGCCATCCCAGCCGACGACCGAGCGCCGGGTCTGGCCCGGCTGGGCGGGGGAGACGAGCGCCTGAATTTCGCACAGGATGGGGCGCGTGCCTTCGATCCCGGCAAAGACCACCGATCCGGGCGAGGCGGTGTCGCGCTCGGACAAAAACAGCGCCGAGGGGTTCTTGACCTCGGCGAGCCCCTTGCCGGTCATTTCGAACACGCCGATCTCGTCGGCGGGGCCGAAACGGTTCTTGTGGGCGCGCAGGATGCGGAACTGGTGGCCGCGTTCGCCTTCGAAATAGAGCACGCAATCGACCATGTGCTCGACCACGCGCGGGCCCGCGAGCGTGCCTTCCTTGGTGACGTGGCCGACCATGATGACCGCGATGCCGCGCGTTTTCGCGAAACTGGTCAGCTCATGCGCCGCCGTCCGCACCTGGCTGACCGATCCGGGCGCGGCCTCGACCTTGTCGGACCACATGGTCTGGATCGAGTCGATGATCACGAGATCGGGGCGCTCGGCGTCGAGCGTGGTCAGGATGTCGCGCAGGTTGGTTTCCGCGGCGAGGGTGACGGGGCTTTCGGTCAGGCCGAGGCGCTGGGCGCGCATCTGCACCTGCGCCGCCGATTCCTCGCCGGTGACGTAGATGACCTTGAGCCCGCCGCGTGCGAAGCGGGCGGCGGCCTGCAAGAGCAGCGTCGATTTGCCGATGCCGGGATCGCCGCCGACGAGCAGGGCGGAGGCCGCGACGAGACCGCCGCCAAGCACCCGGTCGAGCTCGGCCACGCCCGAGACGGTGCGCGGCGGCGCTTCGGGCGTGGAGGCAAGATCGGTCAGCACCAGCTTGCGCCCGCGCTGCGCGCCGAGCGCCTTGGCGCCGGGGCCGGAGGTCAGCGGCGCCTCCTCCTGGATGGTGTTCCACGCGCCGCAGGCGTCGCAGCGCCCCGACCATTTCGAATGGGTCGCGCCGCATTCGGTGCAAACGTAATTGAGATCCTTGGCCATCCGCTCTTTTCACCCATCACGGGCGCACGGGCAATGGCCCGGCGCATCGCGCGGGGCCATGGATGTTCACCTTGCGTTGACGGGGGCGTCGACTGGGCGTCGCACCGCGCCGATCACTCGGCGGCGGGCTTCATGTTCACGACCTTGGGAAGATCATCGACAGCATCCTCGTCGCCCTGTGCGGGCTTCGGCGTCTCGTAGCCGAGATCGGGCAGGATGCCGCGCAGCTGGTCGTCGAGCTGCGCAAGCTGGCTCGCCACCACGCTTTCCTCAAGCTCGACCTGGTCGGACCAGCGTTTCATCTCGCGGCAGACATGCAGCGCCTCGACGATGCGCTCCTGCTGGCGCTCGGCGTCCTCCTGCCGCTGGGCGAGGAACTTCTTGGCGCGGGCGAGTTTTTCGTCGGAGTAGATGTCCGCGAGATCGCGTGCCTGTTCGCCCATCTGCGCGGCGATTTCCATCACGTCGTGCTCCAGATGGCCCAGATCGGGGTGATCGCGCAAAAAGGCGAGCCGCTCGCGCACCGCGTCGAATTCCGACGACATGGTGAAGACCCCGGCGCGGTCGGCTGTGTGCGCCACGTGATAGGCGCGGGCCACGTCGTCCATCGAGATGCGGAAGTCGCGGTGGCTCTTTTCCAGCGCCAGTACCCGGCTTGAGGAGGGCAGGAAGAACACCAAGGTCACGAGCAGGCCGGTGAGAAAGATCTGCAGCGCCATCCCGGCCCAGGGCAGGGCGGTCTCACCGAAGCGGGCACCGATTTCGAGCCAGGGCAAATAGCCCAGCGTCGCGGCAACGGTCGCGGCGACCGCGGCGGCGGCGGCGAGCGCCAGCACTGTCATGGCAATCATCTGAAGGGCACGGGTGGCAAAAGCGGCAGGGCTGGACTGGGTCACGAGCGGTCTCCGGCACGGATGTGTCAGTTTCCACTCTAACCTCGGCGGGTCTTTGCCGGTTCCAGAATGCGCCTGTTCACCAAGAATTGTGATGCGATTGTCGCCAAACGTGAACCGGACCGGTCCCGCGCCGCAGGATCAGCCCGAAATATCGAGCCGCGCATAGCGCGATCCGAGCGATGTCAGGATCTCGTAGCCGATCGTTCCGGCCGCCTGGGCCAGCGAATCGACGCCCTGATGCGGGCCGACCAGCGTGAGATAGACCGGGTCTTCGCCAAGATCGGTGATGTCGACGGTGAGCAGGTCCATCGAGACCCGGCCCACCAGCGGGCAGGGGGTGTCGCCATGCCACAGCGTCGCGCGGCCCGACATGGCCCGGATCAGACCGTCGGCATAGCCGCCCGAGATCGTGGCGATGCGGCTTGGCCGTTCCGCCTGCCACGAATTGCCATAGCCAACGACCTCGCCCGCGACGAGATCGCGGCATTGCACCACCGGCAGGTCGAGCCGTACCACCGGCTGCGCCGCCTCGAAGGGCAGCCCGCCATAAAGGCCGATGCCGGGGCGGGTCAGGTCGAAATGATAATCGGGGCCAAGCAGGATGCCGCCCGTCGCCGACAGCGAACGCGGCACGCCCAGCCCGTCGGTCATCTGCCGGAAGATATCGAGCTGGTAGGGATTCATCTCGTGATCGGCCTCGTCGGCACAGGCGAGATGGCTGGTCAGCCACAGCGGGTTGTGGTCGAGCGCGATCGCCGCGGCCTCGGCCCAGTCGGACCACTCAAAGCCGAGCCGGTTCATGCCGGTGTCGAGCTGAATGCCGAAAGGGTGGTCGGGCAGGGCTTCGAGATGCCGCGCGAGCTGGTCGATCGAATTCAGCATCGGGATCAGCTCGGCCGCGGCCAGACGGCGCGTGTCGCCCTCCATGTGGCCCGAAAACACGTAGATCTCGGGCACCGGGCCAAGCGCCTTGCGCAGCGCGGCCCCTTCTTCGGCCACCGCCACGAAAAACCGCCGCGCGCCTTCATGGGCGAGCCTGCGCGCCACGCGGCCCGCGCCGAGGCCGTAGCCGTCGGCCTTGACCACCGCGCCGGTTTCGCTGGCGGTCATGGCATCAAGCGCGCGCCAGTTGGCGGCGAGCGCGTCGAGGTCGATGGAAAGGGCGCCTGTGCTCATGGCCCGCCTTGTGACAGGCGGGGGCGCGGCGTCAAGAGGGACGCGATGGCGTGGGGGTGCAACCGGCAGGATCGGGCGCGCGCGGCGAATTTCGGGCCGGGCGGTTCCCTGGACGGCGGCGCATGGGCCATGGGCCGTGACGGTGCCGTTCGGAGCCGCTCAGAGGCATGCTGACCGGCCAATGCCGTCAAACAGGGCCCGGCTCGAAACGTGATCGGTCGAATGCAGCAAGCTGCCTTTCGGATAAGGGCCCGGAAAGAAAAGTTAACAGCGCCTTGATCATGCGCGCGGCGCAATGCCGCCATGCGCCGCTATTGACACGACTCACTTTTCGAATGAGTATTTGCCCATCGGCTAGGCAAATGCCCTGGCAGTGTTTGGGAGGAGAGACATGACCAAGACCACCCGCGCCCTGATGGGGGCGACCGCGTTGTGCGGCATGGCCGCGCTGGCGCAGGCCGAGACGCTCACCATCGCCACCGTGAACAACGGCGACATGATCCGCATGCAGGAGCTGTCTTCGGCCTTCACCGAGATGCACCCGGAGATCGAGCTCGACTGGGTCACGCTGGAAGAGAACGTGCTGCGCCAGCGCGTCACCACCGACATCGCCACCCGCGGCGGCCAGTACGACGTGCTGACCATCGGCACCTACGAGGTGCCGATCTGGGCCAATCAGGGCTGGCTCGTGGCGCTCGACGATCTGCCGGAGGACTACGACGTCGACGACCTGCTGCCTTCGATCCGCGCGGGCCTCTCGGTTGACGGCACGCTCTACGCGGTGCCGTTCTACGGTGAGAGCTCGATGGTGATGTATCGCACCGATCTGGCCGAAGCGGCCGGGATCGAGTTTCCCGAGGCGCCGACCTGGGATTTCATCAAGGAAGCCGCCGCGGCGATGACCGACAAGGAGAACGAGGTCTACGGCGTCTGCATGCGCGGCAAGGCCGGCTGGGGCGAGAACACCGCCTTCATCACCTCGATGGCCAACAGCTACGGTGCGCGCTGGTTCGACGAGAACTGGATGCCGCAATTCGACAGCGAGGCGTGGCAGACCGCCTTCAGCGACTACCTGATGCTGCAGAACGAGTACGGCGCGCCGGGCTCGGCCAATAACGGCTTCAACGAGAACCTCGCGCTGTTCCAGCAGGGCAAGTGCGGCATGTGGATCGACGCCACCGTCGCCGCCTCCTTCGTGACCAACCCCGACGATTCCACCGTCGCCGACAAGGTCGGCTTCGCGCTGGCGCCCGACAATGGTCTGGGCAAGCGCGGCAACTGGCTCTGGGCCTGGTCGCTTGGCATTCCCGCCGGCACCGATGCCGAGGATGCCGCCAAGACCTTCGTGGCCTGGGCGACCTCCAAGGAGTACGCCGAGCTGGTGGCCGAGAACGAAGGCTGGGCCAACGTGCCGCCGGGCACCCGCACCTCGCTCTACGAGAACCCCGCCTATCTCGAAGCGGCCGATTTCGCGGAGATGACGCTGGAAAGCATCAACGCGGCCGACCCGCAGAACCCGACCGTCGATCCGGTGCCCTATACCGGCATCCAGTTCGTCGCGATCCCCGAGTTCCAAGGCATCGGCACCGCGGTCGGCCAGCAATTCGCCGCAGCACTCGCCGGCCAGAAATCGGCCGAAGAGGCGCTTCAGGCCGCGCAGGACCTGACCATGCAGGAGATGAAGGCCGGCGGCTACATCCAGTAAGCCGCGCCTCATGACAGGCGGGGCCGGACCCTCCCGGCCGGCCCCGCCGCCCCGCCGACCATTTCGTCACCGCCACGGGCTGCCGCCCGCCATCCCCTCCGGCCGCTGTCGCGACCGGGCAAAGGGATCGCGCGCCGCCGCCCGTCCCGAGACCCGGAGGACCACCGATGGCCACCCAACATTCCCGATCCGCCGCCCGGATCATGATCTCACCCGCCGTGCTGCTGCTGCTGGCGTGGATGATCGTGCCGCTGGCGCTCACGATCTACTTCTCGCTTCTGCGCTACAACCTGCTGATGCCCGGCACCGAACGTTTCGTGGGCTTTCTCAATTACCGGCTGTTCTACGAAAACCCGGCCTTCTGGACCGCGATGCTGAACACGCTGCTGCTGGTCGGCGGGGTGCTGATCGTCACGGTGGTGGGCGGTATCCTGCTGGCGATCCTGCTCGATCAGCCGATCTGGGGGCAGGGGATCGTGCGCATCCTCGTGATCGCGCCGTTCTTCGTGATGCCCACCGTGTCGGCGCTGGTCTGGAAGAACATGTTCATGAACCCGGTTTCGGGGCTCTTTGCGGAGTTTTCCAAGGCGGTCGGGTTGCAACCCTTCGACTTCCTGACCCACGCGCCGCTGGCCTCGATCATCGGCATCGTGTCGTGGCAATGGCTGCCCTTCGCGACGCTGATCCTGCTCACCGCGATCCAGTCGCTCGACTCTGAGCAGATGGAAGCCGCCGAGATGGACGGGGCCTCGCCGCTGTCGCGCTTTTGGTACATCACCCTGCCGCATCTGAGCCGGGCGATCACCGTGGTGATCCTGATCCAGACGATCTTCCTGCTGTCGGTCTTCGCCGAGATCCTCGTGACCACCAATGGCGGGCCGGGCGTGGCCTCCACCAACCTGACCTATCTCGTCTACGCCCGCAGCTTGCTGAACTTCGACGTGGGCGGCGGCTCGGCAGGCGGCGTGGTCGCCATCATCCTCGCCAACATCGTCGCGATCTTCCTGATGCGGATGATCGGAAAGAACCTCGATGCCTGAGCACATCATCATCGCCGCGCGGGGCCTGACCCCGCGCCAACCCCGCCCTTCGCACAGCACACCGAACAGAGGGAGTGCCTGACATGGCCCGCGCCGTCTCCACCCGCCGCAAGGCCGGCTACACCATCGCCGCCTGGATCATCGGTCTCGCGATCTTCTTCCCGATCCTTTGGACCATCGTCACCAGCTTCAAGACCGAAGCCGAGGCGATTTCCTCGCCGCCCTCGTTCATGTTCTTCCAGTGGACCACCGAGAACTACTCCACCGTCATGGAGCGCTCGAACTACTTCCGGCACTTCTGGAACTCGGTGGTGATCTCGCTGGGCTCGACCGTGCTGGGGCTGATCATCGCGATCCCCGCCGCCTGGTCGATGGCCTTCGTGCCGGCCAAGCACACCAAGAACGTGCTGATGTGGATGCTGTCGACCAAGATGCTGCCCCCCGTCGGCGTGCTGATCCCGATCTACCTGATCTTCCGCGACGTGGGTCTTCTCGACACCAAGACCGGCCTGGTCATCGTGCTGACCCTGATCAACCTGCCGATCATCGTCTGGATGCTCTACACCTACTTCAAGGAAATTCCCGGCGAGATCCTCGAAGCCTCCCGCATGGATGGCGCCAGCCTGCGCGACGAGATCATCTACGTGCTGACGCCGATGGCGGTGCCCGGGATCGCCTCGACGCTGCTTCTCAACGTCATCCTCGCCTGGAACGAGGCGTTCTGGACGCTCAACCTGACGGCGGCCAAGGCCGCACCCCTCACCGCCTTCATCGCCAGCTATTCGAGCCCCGAAGGCCTGTTCTACGCCAAGCTCTCGGCCGCCTCGACCATGGCCATCGCGCCGATCCTCATCCTCGGCTGGTTCAGCCAGAAGCAGCTCGTCCGCGGGCTCACCTTCGGCGCAGTGAAATAAGGAATAGACCAATGGGACGCATCACGCTCGACAAGGTGACCAAGAAATTCGGCGACGTGGAGGTCATCCCGCCGCTCGACCTGACGATCAATGACGGAGAGTTCGTCGTCTTCGTCGGCCCCTCCGGCTGCGGCAAGTCCACGCTTCTGCGGCTGATCGCCGGGCTCGAGGACGTCACCGATGGTGAGATCCGCATCGACGGCAAGCCCGCCACCGACCTGCCGCCCGCCAAGCGCGGCCTCGCCATGGTGTTCCAGAGCTACGCGCTCTACCCGCACATGTCGGTGCGCAAGAACATCGCCTTCCCGATGAAGATGGCGGGCATGCCCGAGGACGAGCAGAAGCGCCGGATCGAGAACGCGGCGCGCGCGCTCAACCTCACCGATTATCTCGACCGCCGCCCCGGCCAGCTGTCGGGCGGCCAGCGCCAGCGGGTCGCGATCGGCCGCGCCATCGTGCGCGAACCGGCGGCCTTCCTGTTCGACGAGCCGCTGTCGAACCTCGACGCGGCGCTGCGCGTCGGCATGCGGATGGAAATCTCCGAGCTGCACAAGAAGCTCGACACCACGATGATCTACGTCACCCACGACCAGGTCGAGGCGATGACCATGGCCGACAAGATCGTCGTGCTGCGCGCGGGCAACATCGAGCAGGTCGGCTCGCCGCTGGAGCTGTATCGCAACCCGCGCAACACCTTCGTCGCGGGTTTCATCGGCTCGCCCAAGATGAACCTGATCGAGGGAGCGGAGGCCAAGAAGCACGACGCCGCCACAATCGGCGTGCGGCCCGAGCATATCGACGTCTCGGCCAGCGAAGGCGCGTGGAAAGGTCGGATCGGCGTGGCCGAGCATCTCGGCTCGGACACCTTCTTTCACGTGCACGACACCGGTCTGGCCGAAACGCTGACCATCCGCGCGGGCGGCGAGGTCGACCTGCATCACGGCGATACCGTGTTTCTCACGCCGCAGGCCGACAAGATCCATCGCTTCGACGGGCAGGGGCTGCGCATCTCATGACCCGGCTGGCTGGAAAATCCGCGCTGATCACCGGCGCCGGTCGCGGCATCGGCAGGGCCTTCGCCGAAGCCTATGTCCGCGAGGGAGCGCAGGTCGCCATCGCCGATATCGATCTCGGGGCGGCGCAGGAGGCCGCCGCCGCGATCGGCGCGGGGGCCTATGCCGTCCGGATCGACGTGACCCGGCAGGGCAGCATCGACGCCGCCATTGCGACGGTGGTCGAGAAGACCGGCAAGATCGACATTCTCGTCAACAACGCAGCCCTGTTCGACGCCGCCGAGACGGTCAACATCACCCGCGAGAGCTATGAGCGGCTCTACGCCGTCAACGTCGCGGGCACGCTGTTCACCATGCAGGCGGCGGCGCGGCAGATGGTCGCCCAAGGTCACGGCGGCAAGATCATCAACATGGCGAGCCAAGCCGGGCGCCGGGGCGAACCTCTCGTGCTGGTCTATTGCTCGACCAAGGCCGCCGTCATTTCGATGACGCAGTCGGCGGGGCTCAACCTCATCAGGCACGGCATCAACGTCAACGCCATCGCGCCCGGCGTCGTCGACGGTGCGCATTGGGAGCATGTCGACAGCATGTTCGCCAAGCTCGAAGGCAAGGCGCCCGGGCAGAAGAAGGCCGAGGTCGCCGCCGGCGTGCCGGCAGGCCGCTTTGCGACACCGGGGGATCTCACCGGCATGGCCGTGTTCCTCGCTTCGCCAGAGGCCGACTACATCGTGTCGCAGACTTACAACGTCGATGGCGGCCAGTGGATGAGCTGATGGCTCATCCCGTATCTACAGGAGGCTGACAATGGCCATTGATCTCAAAGCCGCCGCTCTCGATCTCCTTCCCGAAGGGGTCGAGGGGCCGGGTTACGACCGCGTCGGTCTCTCGGCGGGCATCGTGCATATCGGCGTCGGCAATTTTCACCGAGCCCACATGGCGGTCTATCTCGACCGGCTGTTCGAAACCGGGACGGATCACGACTGGGCCATCTGCGGCGCAGGCGTGCGGCCCGGCGACGCGAAGATGCGCGACGCGCTCGCCGCGCAGGACTGGCTCACAACGGTGGTCGAGCTGGACCCGGCCGGGCTTTCGGCGCGCGTGACCGGCGCGATGATCGATTTCGCCGAGATCGACGCCGCCAGTCTCGTCGCCCGGATGAGCGATCCGGCGATCCGCATCGTCTCGCTCACCGTCACCGAAGGCGGCTGGTTCGTCGATGCCCGCAGCGGCGGGTTCGACGACAGCCACGCCGACATCTGCCACGACGCGCAGGCTCCCGATGCGCCAAGAACCGCCTTCGGGATGATCCTCGCCGCGCTGAAGCGCCGCCGCGACGCGGGCCTCGCGCCCTTCACGGTGATGTCTTGCGACAACCTGCCCGAGAACGGGCACGTGGCGAAACAGACAATCGTCGGGCTGGCGGCGCTGTCGGATGCGGGCTTTGCCGACTGGATCGCGGCCAATGTCGCGTTCCCCAACACCATGGTCGATTGCATCACGCCGGCGACTTCGGACCGGGAACGCGCCATCGTGCGCGACCGCTTCGGGCTGAACGACGCGGTGCCGGTCGCCTGCGAGCCGTTCCGGCAATGGGTGCTCGAGGACAACTTCCCGCAAGGCCGCCCGCGGCTCGAACGGGTCGGGGCCGAATTCGTGACCGATGTCGCACCCTTCGAGCTGATGAAGCTGCGTATTCTCAATGGCGGTCATGCCGCCATCGCCTATGCGTCGGCATTGCTCGGGCATCATTTCGTGCATGACGCCATGGCCGATCCGCGCATCGTGTCCTGGCTCGCCGCGCTCGAGACGCGCGAGATCATCCCGACGCTCGCGCCGATCGACGGCGTCGATTTCGAGGCCTATCGCCGCAAGGTGGCCGAGCGTTTCGCCAATCCCGAGATCGGCGACACCATCCCGCGGCTGTGTTTCGACGGCACGAACCGGCAGCCGAAATTCATCCTGCCGGTGGTCCGCGACGCGCTGGCGGCGGGGCGGCCGGTCGATGGGCTGGCGCTGGAGGTGGCGATGTGGTGCCGCTACTGCGCGGGCACCGACGAGGCAGGGGCCGAGATCGCCCCCAATGACGACAATGCCGACGACCTCAAGCGCCGGGCGATGGCCACGAAGGACGACCCGAAGGCGTTCTTGTCCAACGCGGCGGTGTTCGGTGATCTGGGCGATGATCCGACCTTCGCCGGCGCCTTCGCGCGGCAGATCGGCGCGATCTGGTCCGATGGCGTGGCGGCCACGCTCGACCGCTACGCCAAGGGGTAGCGCCCGAGGCCGGGCGGCTACCGCTTCAGGAGCCGCTCGGCGGTCGCCTCGTCGGTGATCAACCCGTCGATCAGCCGCCCCCTGAGAGCGGCGCGGATCGCGTCCGCCTTGCCGGGCCCGGCGGCGAGCCCCACCACGGGCCCGCCACCGCGCACCGGCAGCGGCGCGGAGGCGACGCGGCGGTTGAACGCATTGTCCAGAACCCGGCCTTCGGCGTCATAGACCCAGCTCGTGATTTCGCCCACCACGCCCTGAGCGATCAGGTCGTCCATCCCTTGCTGGTCGAGAAAGCCATCGAGATGGATCGGTGCGTTCGCCCCGACCTGTCCCACGCCGACCAGCGTGAAATCGGCACGCGCGCAAAGCTCCATCGTGTGACGCACCGGTTCCTGGCTGTGCATCACCCGCAGCTCTTCCTCGTCGCGTGCGCGCACCGGCAACGGGTAGGGGTAGTGCTTGGCGCCGACCCGCTCGGCCATGCGGATGACGGCGTTGTAGGGCGTGGCCGAGCCGTCCGACATCATGTTGCCCAGTCGGCTGACGATGCGATGCTGGGGGCAATCCATGCGCGGAAGCTGTTCGACGCAGGCCCGAAGCGCGCGGCCGGTGCCCAACGCGATGATTTTTTCCTCGGGGCTTTTGAGCAGCTTTTCCAGCTCGGCGGCGGCGGCGATGGCGATGCCGGTCATCAGCTCTGGCGCGGTGGGGTCCGACGGGACCACCTCGGCCACCCGCAGGTTGTAGCGTTCGGCCAAGGCGCCGGACAGGTCCATGCAGCGGGCGATCGGATGGTCGAGCCGCACCTTGACCAGCTTTTCGGACACCGCGAGAGACACCAGCCGCTGCGCCGATTGCCGCGACACGCCGAGCTTCCTGGCGATTTCGTCCTGGGTGTTGCCCGCGACATAGTAAAGCCAGCCCGCGCGGGCGGCATCGTCGAGCCGGGCGGTTTCGGGGGTGAAGCGTGACTGGCTCATGCCACGGCCTCCGGGCGCAGCCGGTCCAGCAGGGCGGGAAATTCGGCCCAGTCCCGCAGCAGCGGCACCGCCGGATCATGGCGCAGCGTGGCCCCCGCGAGGTGACCGCCGCCGATGAAGCGTACCGCGATCATGCCCGCCGCCGCCGCCGCCTCCAGCCCGGGCAGGCTGTCCTCGATCACCAGCGTGCGGGCGGGTTCTGCGCCCATTTCCTTGGCGGCCAGCAGGAACAGATCCGGCGCGGGCTTGCCGCGGGCCACCTGGCTTGCGGTAAAGACATGCCGCAACGCCGGGGCCAGCCCGGCGATGTCAAGAGACCGCGACACTCGCGGCGGCGAGGAGGAGGTGGCCACGCAGACCGGCACGCCGCGTGCCGCGGTCAACGCCAGCGCCGGCGCGATGCCCGGCATCGGTTTCAATTCGGTCTCGAACCGCGCGAGCAGCCGGGTGCGGTAAAGCTGTTCGAAATCGGGGGCGAGATCATGACCCAGATCCTCGCGGATATGCTTTGCCACGGTCGCGAAGCTGCGCCCGAGGAAATTGCGCCGCACATGGTCAAAGCCGATGTCGACGCCGGCCTCGGCCAGAAGCTCGATCAGCACCTCGGCGCTCAGCAATTCGCTGTCGATCAGCACACCGTCGCAATCGAAGATGATCAGGTCCCAGTCATGCGTCATGCCGTTCTCCATGCGGTGTTCTGTCCCGTAGGCCCCTGGCTGGCAGAGTGCCATAGCTGCGGGCATTTGCCCATAGGCTGGGCTTATGCGTGAATCCGCGCGACGGCTTGACCACCGGCGGAGGAATGCGCACCCCTTGGCAAATCGCAACACGAGAGGGCAGGGGCAATGAGCGTTTGGGATTTCTGGGTCGATCGTGGCGGCACCTTTACCGACGTCGTCGGTCGCGATCCAGAGGGCGCCCTGCATCCGTTGAAGCTGTTGTCGGAAAACCCCGAGGCCTATGAGGACGCGGCGATCGAAGGGATCCGCCGGCTTCTGGGCGGTGCGATCGAACCCGCGCGCATCGGCACGGTCAAGATGGGCACCACGGTCGCCACCAATGCGCTTTTGGAGCGCAAGGGCGACCGGACGGCATTGTTGATCACGCGCGGCTTTCGCGACGCGCTCAGGATCGCCTATCAGGGGCGCCCCGACATCTTCGCCAAGGAGATCGCGCTGCCCGAACAGCTCTATGACCGGGTGATCGAGGTAGACGAGCGCATCCGCGCCGATGGCCGGGTCGAGACGCCGCTCGATGCCGACGCGCTGCGCCCCGAGCTGGAGACGCTGCGCGCCGAGGGCATCGACGCGGTGGCCATCGTGCTGATGCATGCGTGGAACGCGCCCGCGCACGAGGCGGCGCTGGCCGAGGCGGTGCGCGGCATGGGCTTCGGGCAGGTATCGGTCAGCCACGAGGTGTCGCCGCTCCTGAAGCTCGTCGGGCGGGGCGACACCACCGTGGTTGATGCCTATCTCTCGCCGATCCTGCGCCGCTACGTGGCGCGGGTCTCCGGTGCGCTGGGCGCCACGCCGCCGGGCGAGCCGGGCCCGACGCTGCAATTCATGATGTCCTCGGGCGGCATGACCGCGGCCGAGGCGTTTCAGGGCAAGGACGCGATCCTGTCGGGCCCGGCGGGCGGCGTGGTCGGCATGGTCGAAACGGCGCGCGCCGCGGGCTGGGACCGGGTGATCGGTTTCGACATGGGCGGCACATCGACGGATGTGGCGCATTGCGCGGGCGAATACGAGCGGGCCTTCGATACCGAGGTGGCGGGCGTGCGCATCCGCGCCCCGATGATGCGCATCCACACGGTCGCGGCGGGCGGCGGGTCGGTGTTGCATGCGGACACCAACCGCTTTCGCGTCGGCCCCGACAGCGCCGGGGCCGATCCGGGACCGCTTTGCTACCGGCGCGGCGGTCCGCTCACGGTGACGGATGCCAATGTCATGCTGGGCAAGCTCGACCCCGATCTCTTTCCGGCGATCTTCGGCCCCGGTCAGGATCAGCCGCTCGACCGCGACGGTGTGCGGGCGGGTTTCGCGGCGGTGGCGGGCGAGCGCAGCCCCGAGGAGGCCGCCGAGGGCTTCGTGCGCATCGCGGTGGAAAACATGGCCAACGCGATCAAGAAAATCTCCGTGCAGCGCGGCCATGACGTGACGCGCTATTTGCTCAATTCCTTCGGGGGCGCGGGTGGGCAGCATGCCTGTCTCGTTGCCGACGCGCTGGGCATGGAGGCGGTGCTGGTCCACCCGCTCTCCGGCCTGCTTTCGGCCTATGGCATCGGCCTTGCCACCGTTTCGGCCAGCCGCCAGCAGGGATTGGTGCAGCCATTGAAAGAGGGCACGCGGCCCGCGCTCGACGCGGTGATCGCCGAGCTGACCGCGCAGGTCGGCGCCGAGCTGGCCGGTCAGGGCGTGTCGGGCGAAAGCTATGCCACGCGGCTGCATTTGCGCTACGAGGGCACGGATACGGCGCTGCAGGTCGCATATGCGGACGACATGGCGGCGGCGCGCGCGGCGTTCGAGGCGGCGCACGAGGCGCAGTTCGGCTTTCTCAGCCCCGAGCGGATGCTGGTGATCGAGGCGGTCGAGGTCGAGGGCACCGAGCCGGCGCATGCGCTGGCCGAGACGGGAGGCATGGCGCCCGAGCGCGGTGTCGCGCAGGCGGAGGAGACCGCGCGCTTCTTCTCGGGCGGCGCATGGCACGAGGCGCGGGTGCATCGCCGCGCCGATATCGCGCCGGGCCACGAGATGCGCGGGCCCGCGCTGATCATCGAGCCGAACCAGACCATCGTGGTCGAGCCGGGCTGGACCGCGCGGCTGACGGGCCGCGACGACATCCTGCTCACCCGCCACGAGGCCGCGCCGCGCGCCCTGGCTGCCGGGACCGAGGCCGACCCGATCCTGCTCGAAGTGTTCAACAACCTGTTCATGAACATCGCCGAGCAGATGGGCGTGGCGCTGCAGAACACCGCCCAGTCGGTCAACATCAAGGAACGGCTCGATTTCTCCTGCGCGGTGTTCGACCGCGACGGGGCGCTGGTCGCCAACGCGCCGCACATGCCGGTGCATCTGGGAAGCATGGACCGTTCGGTCGAGGCGGTGATCCGGCAGAACCCGGTGATCCACCCCGGCGACGTCTTCGCGCTCAACGCGCCGTATAACGGCGGCACGCATCTGCCCGACATCACCGTGGTGTCGCCGGTCTTCGACGATGCGGGCGCAGACATCCTGTTCTGGACCGCCAGCCGCGGTCACCATGCCGATGTCGGCGGCACCGCGCCGGGATCCATGACGCCGCTGGCCACGACCGTGGACGAGGAAGGCGTGCTGATCGACAATTTCCAGCTCGTGGATCGGGGCCGCTTCCGCGAGTCGGCGCTGCAGGAGCTTCTGACCGACCACCCCTATCCTTGCCGCAATCCCGGCCAGAACATCGCGGATCTCAAGGCGCAGGTCGCCGCCAATGCCCGCGGCGCGGCGGAACTGCGGCGCATGGTCTCCGAGTTCGGCCTCGACGTGGTGCGCGCCTATATGGGCCATGTGCAGGACAACGCCGCCGAAGAGGTGGCGCGGCTGATCGGGCGGCTGTCGGATTGCGAATGCGCCTACGAGACCGATACGGGCCAGACGATCCGGGTGCACATCACCGTCGACCGCGCCGCCCGGCGCGCAAAGGTCGATTTCACCGGCACATCTGAGGCGCGCGAGAACAATTTCAACGCGCCCGAGCCGGTGGCCCGCGCCGCCGTGCTCTATGTGTTCAGGGTGATGTGCGAACAACCCATCCCGATGAACGCGGGCTGCCTGCGGCCGATCGAGATCGTGATCCCCGAAGGCTCGATGCTGCGGCCCGCCTATCCGCGCGCCGTGGTGGCGGGCAATGTCGAAACCTCGCAGCACGTGACCAACGCGCTGTTCCAGGCGCTTGGCGCGCTGGCCAATGCGCAGGGGACGATGAACAATCTCACCTTCGGCAATGACGCGCACCAGTATTACGAGACGATCTGTTCGGGCAGCCCGGCGGGGCGGATGAATGACGGGCGCGGCTTTGCCGGGACGGCGGGCGTGCACACCCACATGACCAATTCGCGGCTGACCGACCCGGAGGTGCTGGAAACCCGCTTCCCGGTGCTGCTCGAAGAGTTCGCGCTACGGCCCGGATCGGGCGGGGCGGGCGCGTTCCCCGGCGGTGACGGCACGCGGCGCAGGCTGCGGTTTCTTCAGGAGATGGACCTGTCGATCCTGTCCTCGCACCGGCACCGCCCGCCCGAAGGGCTCGATGGCGGCCGCGCGGGCGAGGTCGGGCGCACCGAGGTGCGGCGGCATGACGGGTCCACCGAAACGCTCGCCGCCTGCGCGCAGACCCGGCTTGGCGCGGGCGAGACGGTGACGGTGATCACGCCGACGCCGGGCGGGGTCGGGCACAAGGAATGAGGAGCGGGCGCGGGCGGTGGCGTCGGGATTTGCGTATTTGGAGAATGGTGAAAGGGCCGGAGAAACCCGCGCGCGCCGCTCCCGACCCCCCGGCCTTCGTTTTCTTTTTCCCTTCCCTTTCCATGCGTGTCGGCAGGCGCAGCGCTTGGAGACGGCGCGATCCCATTCACCATTCCCCAAATACGCGAAAAGCCGACGCTTCGGCCCCGGCCGCATCGCATGGTCATAGGCGCCGCCCCGTGGTCATTCCCCGCCCGCGCGCCTATCATGCGGCGTGACTGATCTCACGGACGGACCCCCATGCACAGCACTGACATCGCGCAGGTCGATCCCGGCGAGCTCATCGCCTGTCCGCAATGCGACGCGCTGTACCGCGCGCGGATGCCGGGGCATGGCGAACGCGCGACCTGCGCGCGTTGTCACACGGTGCTGATCGCCCCGCGAAAGCGCGCGGGCATGATCATCATCGCGCTGGCGGCGGCGCAGCTGATCCTCGTGCTCGGCGCGGTCTGGTTTCCGTTCCTGAAGATCAGCCGGCAGGGCTTCGTCAACAATGCGACGCTGCTCGACGCGGCGCTGAGCTTTACAGGCGGGCCACTGCTGGTGCTGTCGCTCGCGGTGACGGCGTTGATCGTGCTGGTGCCGCTGGCGCGGGCGATCCTCACCATCTACGTGCTCGGCCCCTTGGTGTTCGACCGGCCCGCGCCGCCCGGCGCGCTGCGGCTCTTTGCCATGTCCGAAGAGATGCGCCCATGGTCGATGGCCGAGATCTTCGCGCTGGGCTGCGCGGTGGCGCTGGTCAAGGTCGCCGATCTCGCGCATCTGAGCTTCGGCCCGGCCTTCTGGATGTTCGCGGGGCTGGTGTTTCTCACGGTGATCCATGACCGCTGGATGTGCCGCTGGTCGGTGTGGCAGGCGCTCGAACACGGCTACGGCGCGCGCCGTGACAAGGCCACGGCATGAGCGGGCCGGTCACCGCGCGCGCGGCGGGGTTCGTCGCCTGCACCCGCTGCACCCGCGTCTGGCCCGGCGGCACCGCGCAATGCGGCCGCTGCGGCAAGCCGCTCGTGTCGCGCGACACCCATAGCCTGAGCCGGGTCTGGGCGTGGTGGGTGGCGGGGCTGTTGTGCTACATCCCGGCCAATCTCTACCCGATGCTGCGCACGCGGGTGCTGTTCACCACCTCCGAGGACACCATCGTCGGCGGCGCGGTGGAACTGGCGCTGCATGGCGCGCCTTTCGTGGCGCTGATCATCCTGGTTGCCTCCGTGGCGATCCCGATCGGCAAGTTCGTGGCCATTGCGTGGCTGGCCGTCTCGGTGCGGCGCGGCAGCCGCACGACACCGCATTCGCGCCACAGAATGTATGAAATCGTCGAGTATATCGGCCGCTGGTCGATGATCGACGTCTTCGTGGTTGCGATCCTGACGGCGCTGGTGCAGTTGAATCTGGCCGCCTCGATCAAGCCGGGCCCGGCGGCGCTCGCCTTCGCACTCTCGGTGATCTTCACGATGCTCTCCGCCCAAGCCTTCGACCCGCGCCTGATCTGGGATCGCGCGGAAGACGACACCGACGCCGGGCCCCGCGCGTGAGCGCAGAGCTGCCCGAGGTCCCGGTGTCCGGCCCGAAACGTTCGCTGCGCAGCCGTGTCTCCGTGGTCTGGCTGGTGCCGGTGGGGGCGCTTGCCGTGGCGCTGGGCATCGGCTGGCAAAGCTGGAACGACCAGGGCCCGCTGATCGAGGTGACCTTCGAGGATGCGGGCGGCGTGCTGGCGGGCGAGACCGAGCTGCGCTTTCGCGACGTGGCCGTGGGCGTGGTCGAGGAGGTGGGCTTTACCGACGGGCTCGACCGGGTCCGCATCGCGATCCGCCTCGACAAGGACGTGGCGCGCTATGTCGATGCCGGCTCCGATTTCTGGATCGTCCGGCCCGAGGTCACGACCGAAGGCGTCTCGGGGCTCGATACGGTGCTGTCGGGCGTCTATATCCGCGGCCAGTGGGATGGCCGGGCCGGATCGGAGGAGACCAGCTTCGAGGGGCTGGAGCGCCCGCCGCTGCTCGGCCCCGACCAGCAGGGCATCGAGATCACGTTGCGCGCCACCGAAGGCGTGCTCTCCGGCAACAGCCCGATCCTCTACAAGGGGGTCGAGGCGGGCCGGATCGGCGAGGCGGGGGTCTCGACCGACGGGTTCTACGTCGAGGCGCCGGGGGTGATCTACGCCCCCTATGACAACCTCGTCACCGAAACCACGCGGTTCTGGGACACCTCCGGCTTTTCGGTCAAGATCGGCACCGGCGGCGCCGAGATCGATTTCGACAGCGTCGCGGCGCTGCTCGCGGGCGGGCTGGCTTTCGACACCTTCGTGTCCGGCGCGACACTGGCCGAGGACGGCCAGACCTTCGAGGTCTACGACGCCGAGGAAACGGCGCGCAATTCGGTGTTCAACACCCCCGACGGGCCGTCGCTCAACCTCGTGGCGGTGTTCGACGGCAATGTCTCGGGGCTCGCCGTCGGCGCGCCGGTCGAGCTTGACGGGGTGCGCATCGGCTCGGTTTCGGGGCTCAACGGGCTGGTCGACGAGGAGCGGTTCGGTGATCGCGGCGTGCGGTTGCAGACCGTGCTCAACATCCTGCCCTCGCGGCTTGGCATGGCCACCGATGGCGGCGTCGAGCAGGCGCTCGAATATTTCGTGGACGAGGTGGCAGAAGGACTGCGCGCGCGGCTCGTCACCGGCTCGATCCTGACCGGCGGGCTCAAGGTGCAGCTGATCGACGTGCCCGGCGCGCGGGCCGCAACGCTCGATGTCAATGCGCTGCCCTATCCCTCCGTCCCGGTCACCCAAAGCGAGATCTCGGACGTGCAGGCGACGGCGCAGGGCACGCTCGACCGGATCAACAACCTGCCGATCGAGGAGCTGCTCGCCTCCGCCACCAGCTTTCTCGAAAACTCGGCCCGGCTGATCGGCTCCGAAGACCTGCAACAGACGCCGGGCGACGTGCGCGCGCTTCTGGGCGACATCCGCGGTCTCGTCGGCTCCGAGGAGGTGCAGGCGGTGCCCGGCCAGATCGGTGGCGTCATGGAGGAGATCGAACTGGTCGTCTCGGATGTCCGGCTGATCCTCGACGAGGTGCGCGCCGCCGAAGCCGTGCGCCGCGTGCTCGAGGCGGTCGACAGCGCCGCCGCCGTGACCGCCGATCTCGACACCGCGCTCGACGGGGTGCCGGAGCTGGTCGGGAACCTCAACCGTGTGGCGGAGAACGCCGCCGACCTGCCGCTCGACCGGCTTCTGGCCGAGGTGTCGGGGCTGGCCGAGGAGGCGCGCGCGCTGGTCGGCGCCGAAGAGACGCAGGCCATGCCGGGACGCATCAACGCGCTTCTGGCCGAGCTCGAAGCCGGCACCGCCGAGGCGCGCGGCCTAGTCGCCACCCTCGACGAGGAGCAGGGCATCGCCCGGCTGCTCGACACGGTGGACGCGGCGGGCGCGGCGGCGGCATCGCTCGATGCCTCGCTCGCGGGGGTGCCGCAGCTGGTGGAGCGGATCGACGCGGTGGCGGCGACGGCGCAGGATCTGCCCGTCGAGGCGCTGCTCGATCAGGTGTCGGGATTGGCGCGCGATGCCCGGGCATTGATCGGTACCGATGCGGCGCGCGCGCTGCCGGGACAGATCGGCACGCTGGCGGGCGAGCTGGAACTCGGCGTGACCGAGGCCCGCGCGCTGCTGGCCGAGGTCAATGCAGGGGGCGGCGGCGAAAGCCTCGTCGCCGCGATCGACAGCGCCGCCCGCGCCGCCGACAGCCTCGACCGGTCGCTTGCCGGTGCGCCGCAGCTGATCGACAGCCTCAACGCCGTGGCGGGCAAGGCCGCCGACCTGCCGCTCGAGGTGCTCGTCGCCGAAGCGAACAGCCTGATCAACTCCGCCGACCGCATCCTGTCGCAGGACACGGCGCGAGCGTTGCCGGGCGAGCTGAACGGCGCGCTCGACGAGCTGCGGCAGATCCTGGGCCAGGTGCGCGAGGGCGGGGTGGTCGAGAACGCCAACGCCACCTTCGCCTCCGCCGCCAATGCCGCCGACCGGCTGGCCGAGGCGGCGCAGACGCTGCCCTCGCTGGTCAGCCGCGCCGAGGCGTTGCTGGTCACCTCGAACGGCACGGTGGGGGTGATCGGCGATGCGACGGAACCGGCGCTGCGCGACCTGCGCTCGGCGCTGCGCGACGTCTCCAAGGCCGCCGAGGCGGTGGGATCGCTCGCCCGTGCCATCGAACGCCGCCCCAATTCGCTTCTGACAGGACGCTAGGCCATGATGAACCGTACTCTCACCGCCATGGCGCTCGTCGCGGGTCTCGCGGCCTGCGGCGGCCCGGAACTGCGCTACGCGGTGCCGCAGGTCGCGCCCGCCGAGAAGATGGCGATCGCCTTTCGCTCGGTCGAGCTGCGAGAGATCACCCTGCCGACCTATGCCGCGCTCGAAGACATCTATGTCGAAACGCCCGAAGGGGTGATCACACCGGCCAAGGATCTGCTCTGGGCCGACGACCCGGTGCGCGCGGCGACGCTGGAGCTGTCGCGGGCGCTGCGCCTGTCGACCGGCGCGCGCGTCGCCTCCGAGCCGTGGCCGTTCGACGATTTCGCCGAGGCGCGGGTCGAGGTCCGGCTGGAGGAATTCCTCGCCGATGCGCAGGGGCGGTTCCGGGTGGCGGGGCAGTATTTCGTGGCGACGCGCGACGCGCTGGGCCGCGACCGCGCCGAAACCTTCGAGATCGCCGTGCCGATCCCGCAGGCCGAGGGCGCCACGGGGCTGGCCGCGGCGCGGGCCGCGGCGATGACGCGTCTGGCCGAAATCATTGCAAGGGACGGGTTGCGCTGAGCAAAACCGGGCCGTGCGAAGGAAACCGGCCTGTTCTTTCGGTGTGGGGGCGGCGCGGTCCTCTTGCGAGGACAGGCGCCTGCGCGCCATGATGATGGCATGACACCGCGAGGAGACCCATGGGCAAGCTGTTCGACATCCAGAGCCCGTTTTTCATTCCGCCATGGCGGCGGGTGCTGGTGGTGGTCCTGACGCTGGGCTGGGCCGGGGTCGAGCTTTGGCGTGGCGCGCCCGGCTGGGCGGCCCTGTTCGGCGCGGCGGGGCTCTGGTGCGCCTACCAGTTCTTCGTGGTCTTCGATCCGCCGCGCGAGGACGCCGGAGAAGACTGAGCGCTGACCGGTCTGCCGCATCGGAAAGGCCGCGGTTTTCATCGCAACCGACCAAGGCAGGTCTGGACGGCGGCCATGGCGCGCTAGCTCCTTGTTTCGACACATGGAACGAGGAGACGCCGATGCTGTCCGCCTATCTTCCCGCCGAAAACGGCCTTGCGCCGCTCGGGGCAGAGCGCGATCTCGGGGAGGCGCTCTGGATCGATCTGTGCGGCCCGGACGCGGAAGAGACGGCGCGAGTCGAATCCTTCGGGATCGGGGTGCCGACGCTCGAGGACATGGAGGAGATCGAAATCTCCAACCGGCTGCACCGCGAGGGCGATTGCCAAGTGATGACGGTGATGCTGCCGGGGCGCGACGCCGAGGACCGGCAGTTCTCGGCTCCCGTGACCTTCCTGTTGACGCCCGACCGGCTGGTGACGGTACGCCATCACACGCCGCGCCCCTTCGCGACCTTTGCCACGCGGGCCGAGCGGTCGAGTGCCGGCTCGGGCACGCCGGTGCGGATCTTTCTGGGGCTGGTCGAGGAGATCATCGCGCGGCAGGCGGATCTGCTGGAGGCCGCGGGCCGCGTGCTCGACCGGGTGGCCAGCGATGTCTATGGCGAGGAAATGAACGACGTCGAGGGGTTGCGTCTGGCGCTGCGCGACATCGGCCAGCAGGGCGAATTGACCGCCAAGGTGCGGCTGGCGCTGTTCACCATGGAGCGGATGTTGTCGACCTTCATGGTCTGGAACGGCACCATGAAGCACCGCGATCCGCAGATCGCGACGCTGGCCAAGGCACAGATGCGCGACATCAACGCGCTCGAGGTGCATCTCGATTTTCTCAACAGCCGCGTGGCGCTGGCGACCGACGCGACGCTGGGCATGATCAATCTCGACGAGAACGCGGTGGTGCGTACGCTGTCGGTGGTGGCGGCGCTGTTCCTGCCGCCGACGTTGATCGCGTCCATCTACGGGATGAACTTTGCCAACATGCCCGAACTCGACGAACCCTTTGCCTATTACATCGCGCTCGGCGCGATGGTGGCGTCGGCGGCGGGCACGTGGATCTGGTTCAAGGCCAAGGGCTGGCTGTAAGGCCCCGCCGCGCGGGCGGCGGGGCCGGGGCGTGTCAGGTGATCACGTTCGGCGCGTCGCGGTCGGTGTGGGACTTGATGCCCGCGATCTCGTCGGCGGCGGCGATGATCGGTTTCAGCGCCTCCTGCGGGTCGCGGTCGCATTTCGCGGGGTCGGTCTCCAGCGCTTCGAGATAGACCCGCAAGGTCGCGCCGACCGTGCCGGTGCCCGACAGGCGAAAGACGACGCGGCTGCCGTCCTCGAAACCCACCCGCAGGCCCTGCGCCGTGGCGCGGGAGCCGTCGACCGGGTCGTCATAGGAGAACTCGTCGGCGGTCTTGACGGTCAGCCCGGCAAAGCTCTGCCCCGGCAGGCTCCCGAGCTTGCCGCGAAGCGCGTCCATCAGGGCGCTGGCCTTGGCGCTCTCCACGTCCTCGTAATCATGGCGCGAGTAATAATTGCGCCCGTATTCGGCGTAATGCTCGGAGAGCAGCTCCTTCACGCTCTTGCCGGTCTCGGCGAGGATGTTGAGCCACAAGAGCACCGCCCAGAGGCCGTCCTTTTCGCGCACGTGGTCCGATCCGGTCCCGGCGCTCTCCTCGCCGCACAGCGTCGCCTTTCCAGCGTCGAGCAGATTGCCAAAAAATTTCCATCCCGTCGGCGTCTCGTAGCAGGCGATGCCCTTCTTCTCGGCCACGCGGTCGACGGCGGCCGAGGTGGGCATGGAGCGGGCCACGCCCTTCAGCCCGCGCTTGTAGGCCGGCGCCAGATGGGCATGGGCCGCCAGCAGCGCGAGGCTGTCGGAGGGGGTGACATAGACGCCGCGCCCCATGATCATGTTGCGGTCGCCATCGCCATCCGAGGCCGCGCCGAAATCGGGCGCGTCGTCGGACATCATCGCCGCGACCAGATCGCTAGCCCAGATCGGGTTCGGATCGGGATGGCCGCCGCCGAAATCGGGCGAGGGCACGGCATTGACCACCGAACCCGACGCCGCGCCGAGGCGGTTTTCTAGGATCTCGACCGCGTAGGGGCCGGTGACGGCGTGCATCGCGTCGAAGCGCAGCCGGAAGCCGTTCGAAAGCAGGGCCCGGATCGCGTCGAAATCGAAGATCTCCTCCATCAGCATCGCGTAATCGGCCACCGGGTCGACCACCTCGACCTGCATCTGCCCGAGCGCCGTCACGCCGGGGGTGGAAAGGTCGATGTCCTGTGTCTCCGTGATGCGGTAGCGGGTCAGCCCCTGCGTCGCGGCATAGATCTTGTCGGTGATGCTCTCGGGGGCTGGGCCGCCATTGGCGGCGTTGTATTTCAGGCCGAAATCGGCGTCGGGGCCGCCGGGATTGTGGCTGGCCGAGAGGATCAGCCCGCCATCGGTGCCGCGCTTGCGGATCAGGTGCGACGCGGCAGGGGTGGACAGGATCGCGTCCTGCCCGACGATCACGCGCGCCGCGCCATTGGCCGCCGCCATGCGCAGGATCACTTGGCTCGCGCGGTCGTTGAAATAGCGCCCGTCGCCGCCAAGCACGAGCGTCTTGCCCTCGATGCCGCCGATGCCGTCGAAGATCGACTGCACGTAGTTCTCGAGGAAATGCGGCTCCTTGAAGGTGCGGGTCTTCTTACGCAGCCCGCTGGTGCCGGGCTTCTGGCCCTGAATGGGCTTAGTGTTCACCGTGATCTGTTCCACTGGTTCAATCTCCTCGGCTTGCGGGATCGGCGGGATCCGTTTGTGACGGCTCCAGCACCATGACGACAACCGAGCGGCCGCGAATGCGGGTCCGGCTGCCATGCGGCTTGGGCGATGCGTCCGGGCGGGCACTGTCGACGTGGCGCACCCAGACATAACCTTCGGGCGGGAAAGGCAGGGTGACAAGGCAGGGGCCGCCATTGTTGACCACGGCAAAGAGCGCGTATTCGAGCGCGGCGTAGTCCGGCGTGCCCGACGCGGTGCGCATCTCGAAGGCCAGAAGCCGACGCTCGGGGTCGCTCCAGTCGGCCTCGGTCATCAGCCGGCCATCGGCGCGGCGCCAGAACAGGTCGGTGCGGTTGTCCTTGCGGCTCTGGGCGTGCAGGAACCGCTTCTGGCGCAGGATCGGATGCGCGCGCCGGAACGCCACCAGCTTGCGCACGAAGCCCAGAAAGCCCGGATCGGTGCCCTCCCAGTTGACCCAGCCGATCTCGTTGTTCTGGCAATAGGCATTGTTGTTGCCCATCTGGCTGTTGCCCAGCTCGTCGCCCGCCAGCAGCATCGGCGTGCCCTGCGACAGCATCAGGGTCGCGAGCATGTTGCGCCGCCGGCGCGCCCGCGCGGCGTTGATCGAGGCGTCCCCGGTCGGGCCTTCGTGCCCCATGTTGTCGGAGTGGTTGGCGGAATGGCCGTCGCGGTTGCCCTCGCCATTGGCCTCGTTGTGCTTCTCGTCATAGGACACCACGTCCATCAGCGTGAAGCCGTCATGCGCGGTCAGGAAATTGACCGAAGCGGTGGCGGGGCGGTTGTCGTGATCGAACTGCTGCGCCGAGCCCGACAGCCGGGCGGCCAGCTTGCCGACCATCGAAGGCGTGCCGCGCCAGAAATCGCGCACCTCGTCGCGGAACTTGTCGTTCCATTCCGCGAACGGCGCGGGATAGGCGCCGAGCTGGTAGCCGCCCGGCCCGATGTCCCACGGCTCGGCGATGAGCTTGGCGCGACCCAGCACCGGGTCCTGCCGCAGCGCCTGAAAGAAGGGCGCGTTGCGGTCGAAACCCTCGGCGCGGCGGCCCAGCGTGGTGCACAGGTCGAAGCGGAACCCGTCCACCCCCATCACCTCGACCCAGTAGCGTAGGCTGTCCATCACCATGCGCAGCACCATCGGATGCTCGATGTTGAGCGTGTTGCCGGTGCCGGTGTCGTCGATGTGGTGGCGCCGGTTCTCGGCGAGGCGATAATAGCTGGCGTTGTCGAGGCCCCGGAACGACAGGGTTGGGCCGAGCTGGTTGCCTTCGCCGGTGTGGTTGTAGACCACGTCGAGGATCACCTCGATCCCCGCGGCATGGAACCGGTCGACCATGGCGCGGAACTCGGCGATGTCATGATTGGCGAGATAGCGCGGCTCGGGGGCGAAAAAGCCGATCGACTGGTAGCCCCAGTAATTCGTCAGCCCCTTTTCGACCAGAAACCGGTCATTGAGAAAGGCGTGGACCGGCAAAAGCTCGACCGCCGTGACGCCGAGACGACCCAGATGGTCGAGGATCTTGTCCGAGGCCAGCCCCTGGAACCGGCCCCGCCCGGCGATGTCGGGCCGGTCGGCGGTGAGCCCGGCGACATGTGCTTCGTAGATCACGGTGTCGGCCATGGGCCGGTCGGGATGCTTGGCGGGCAGCAGGCGCGAGGTGTCGCAGACCACGGCGCGCGGCATGTAGGGCGCGCTGTCGCGGGTGTCGTAGCTCAGATCACCGAGCTTCGAGCGGGTGTCGTAGCCATGCAGCGCATCGTGCCAGATCGGGTGGCCGCTGATCTGGCGCGCGTAAGGATCCAGCAGCAGCTTGTTGGGATTGAAGCGGTGGCCCTCGCCGGGGCGATAGGGCCCGTGCGCGCGAAAGCCGTAATGCTGACCGGGCCGGAGCCCGTGGATATAGCCGTGCCAGACATGGCCTTCGCGTTCGGGCAGGTCGATCCGCGCGGTTTCGCGGCCGAACCGTTCGAACAGGCACAGCTGCATGCGGGTGGCGTTCTGGGAAAAGACGGCGAAGTTGACGCCGCCCGCGTCTGGCGTGGCGCCCAAGGGGTGGGGACGACCGGCGCTGATCCGGGTTCTGGTGCTCATGCGGTGGCGATAGCATCCCGGTACAGCGCCGCATAGGCCCGTGCCGAGCTGGCCCAGCCGACAGGCTGACGCATCGCGTTGGCCTGCATCTGCGCCCAGATCTCGGGCTGGGCGTGCAGATCGCACAGCCGGTCGATCGCGACGGCCAGCGGATCGGCGCTGACGGGATGAAACTGCAGCCCCGTGGCGACACCGCGGTCGATGGCGGCCGGCGAGGCATTGATGACGGTGTCGGCGAGACCACCGGTGAGCGCCACGAGCGGAATGGTGCCATAGCGCAGCCCGTAAAGCTGCGTCAGCCCGCAGGGCTCGAACCGCGACGGCACGAGGATCGCGTCGGCCCCGGCGATGAGCCGGTGCGACAGCGCCTCGTCATAGCCGATGCGCACCGCGACCCCATCCTCGCGCGCGGCCTCGCGGAAGGCCGCCTCGAGGCCCGGGTCGCCCGACCCCAGAAGCGCGAGCTGGCCGCCGCGCTCCAGAAGCGCGGGCAGCGCCGCGAGCAGCAGGTCGAGCCCCTTCTGTTCGGTCAGCCGCGAGACGACGCAGCAAAGCGGTCCCGTGGTTTCGGGCAGGCCCATCTCGGCGCGCAGCGCCTCGCGGTTCGCGGCCTTGCCCGCCGGGTGGCGGTAGGTCTCGGCGATCGCCGGGTCGGTCGCGGGGTTCCAGACGCTTTCGTCGATACCGTTGAGAATGCCCGACAGGTCGCGCCGGCGCGCCCGCATCACCCCGTCGAGCCCCATGCCGAAGTCCGGCTGCATCAGTTCGGCGGCATAGGTCGGCGAAACGGTGGTGAGCCGGTCGGCGCGCATCAGCCCGGCCTTGAGCGCCGAGAGCTTGCCGTAATATTCGAAGCCGTCGGGGTGAAAGCGCGATCGGGGCAGGCGCAGCCTTTCGATCATGTGGTGGCCGGTCAGCCCCTGGAAGGCGATGTTGTGGATCGTCAGCACCGTCGCGCATTGGCCGCCGAACTGGTCGAGGTAATCGGGCACCAACCCTGCCTGCCAGTCATGGCAATGCACCAGATCGGGGCGCCAATCCTGACCGTCGAGCGCCACGCCTTCGGCGCCGATCCGCGCGGCCATCAGGCTCAGCGCGGCAAAGCGTTCGGGGTTGTCGGGCCAGTCCTGCCCGTCGGGGCCGAGATAGATCGATCCCTCGCGCATGTAGAGGTGCGGCGCGTCGATCACGAACAGATCGAGCCCGCCCGCGCGCCCCGCGAGCAGCCGGGCCGAGCCGCCGAACAGGTCGGCCTCGGACATGACCTGTGCCGCACCCGGATCGAGCGCGGCCATCACCGCCGGGTAGCCCGGCAGGATGGTCCGCATCTCGATGTTCTCGGCCCTGAGCGCGCCGGGCAGGGCGCCCGCCACGTCGGCGAGACCGCCGGTCTTGACCAGCGGCACGCATTCGGAGGCGACGGAGAGCGCCCGCATCAGAGCGCCGCGGCCCGTTTGTCGAGCATGGCCTGCGTGATCAGCGTCACGCCGCCATCGGAGACGCGGAAATGCTTGGCGTCCTCTTCGGGATCCTCGCCCACGACGAGCCCTTCGGGAATGTGCACGCCCGCATCGATCACCGCGTTCTTGAGCCGCGCATGACGCGCGACGGTGGCGTAGGGCAACACCACGGTATGATCGAGCACCGAGTAGGAATTGGTGTGGACCTGCGTGAACAGCAGCGAATTGCGCACCTCGGTACCAGAGATGATGCATCCGCCCGAGACCATGGAGGACACCGCCGAGCCGCGCCGGTCCTTTTCGTCATGGATGAACTTGGCCGGCGGCACGCTTTCGGAATAGGTCCAGATCGGCCAGTCTCGGTCCCACAGGTTCAGCTCGGGGTCGAAATTGGTCATGTCGATATTGGCCTGCCAGAAGGCATCGACCGTGCCGACGTCGCGCCAATAGGCCTCGCGCCCCTCGTCGCGGACGCAGCTGTCGTCGAAGCGATGCGCGACCGCCTTGCCGTTCTTGACGATGTCGGGGATCAGGTCGGTGCCGAAATCATGGCTGGAATTTTCGTCCTCGGCGTCGCGCATCAGCAGATCGCGCAGAAAGGGCCACGAAAAGACATAGATGCCCATCGAGGCCAGCGCCTTGTCGGGCTGGCCGGGAATCGAAGGCGGATCCTTCGGCTTTTCGAGAAACGAGGTGATGCGGCTGTTCTCGTCGACATGCATCACGCCGAAGGCGGTGGCCTCCATGCGGGGCACGGTCAGGCAGCCGACGGTGACATCGGCGCCGGAGGACACATGCTGTTCCAGCATCGCCTCGTAATCCATCTTGTAGATGTGGTCGCCCGCGAGGACGACGATGTAGTCGACGTCATAGCCGTCGACGATGTCGACGTTCTGGGTGACGGCATCGGCGGTGCCGCGGTACCACCAGCTTTCGCTCATCCGCTGAGAGGCGGGCAGGATGTCGAGAAACTCGTTGCGCTCGGCGCGAAAGAAATTCCAGCCGCGCTGGCAATGGCGGATCAGGCTGTGCGCCTTGTACTGCGTCGCCACCGCGATCTTGCGAATGCCGGAGTTCATGGCGTTGGAGAGGGCGAAATCGATGATCCGCGCCTTGCCGCCGAAATAGACGGCCGGTTTCACGCGGCGATCGGTGAGTTCGCGCAATCGGGAGCCGCGCCCGCCCGCCAGCACGAAGGCCATGGAGCGTTGGGATAATCTGCGGTGGGTCTGTGTCATGTCGACGGGCCTCCCTGTCCCTTGTCCTCATTGGGCGAAGCGCTGGCCATGTCGGCACGCTGCGCTTCACCTGGATGTGAGCATAGGGCGGAATCGGCATGCAGCAACGCCCAAAATTCCGGCAGAAAATGCGGAAAACCCACATGTTTTCCAAGAATTCAGTGGGCTCGCCTTATCCCGTGCCGGGATGGCGCAGCACCAGATCGGCGGGCAGCACGTGATCGATCACCCGCTGGGCGTTGGGCACGTCGTTGTGCATCGCGCGCTGCGTCGCGGCGGCGCGGCTCAGCCCGTGGCCGAGCCAGCGCGCGATCAGCCGCGCCCGCAGCTCGGGCAGCGGCACGTCGAGATAGGCGGAAATGTCCCAGAGCTTTGCCAGTTCGGACCAGGGCGCTTCGTCGAACAGCAGGTAATTGCCCTCGACGATCACCACCTGCGCGTCGGCCTCGACGAGCTGCGCGCCGGCGATGGCGATGTCGCGGGCGCGGTCGAACACCGGGGCGAACACCTCCTCGCCCCGCGCCAGCCGCTTGACGAGCAAGAGGAAGCCGCGCGCATCGAAGGTCTCGGGCGCGCCTTTCCGGGTTCTGAGCCCCCACAGGTCGAGCACGGTGTTGTCAAGATGAAACCCGTCCATCGGCACGGTGCGCGAGACCAGCTTCTGGCGTTGCAGCCGCTTGGCCAGTTCCTCCGCAAGCGTCGACTTGCCGCTTCCGGGCGCGCCGGCCACGCCGACGATCACCCGGGATTTGCGGCTGGCCAGATCGTGCACCCGATCGGCCAGCGCGTTGATGTGCAGTGTCGTGTCGAGCAACCGCGCCTCTTGTTCCTTGGGGGCCGTCACGCGGCCTCGAACTCGGTCTCGGGAACCTTTGCCCCAGTCATATAGGCCACCGCGTCCGACATCGAATGATTTTTCGGGTCGATGACACAAAGCCGCCTGCCGAGCCGGTGCACGTGGATGCGGTCGGCCAGCTCGAACACATGCGGCATGTTGTGGCTGATCAGGATGATCGGGATGCCGCGCGAGCGCACGTCGAGGATCAGTTCCAGCACCCGGCGGCTTTCCTTGACGCCGAGCGCGGCGGTGGGCTCGTCGAGGATGATGACCTTGGAGCCGAAGGCCGCCGCGCGCGCCACGGCCACGCCCTGGCGCTGGCCGCCCGACAGCGTCTCGACCGCCTGGTTGATGTTCTGGATCGTCATCAGCCCGAGGTCGTTGAGCTTTTCGCGCGCGAACTTCTCCATCGCCGGGCGGTCGAGCTGGCGCAGCCATTTGCCGCGCAGGCCCGGCTTTCGCATTTCGCGCCCCATGAACATGTTGTCGGTGATCGACAGGGCGGGCGACATCGCGAGCGTCTGGTAGACCGTCTCGATGCCGGCGTGGCGCGCGTCGTTGGGCGAGTGGAAGTTGACCTTCCGCCCCTCCAGCGTCACCTCGCCATCCTCGGGGATGACCGCGCCCGACAGCGCCTTGATCAGCGTCGACTTCCCGGCGCCGTTGTCGCCGATCACGGCGAGGATCTCGCCCGGGTAGAGGTCGAAGTCGCAATGGTCGAGCGCCACCACCTTGCCGTAGCGCTTGACGAGATTGCGGCCCTTGAGAATGGGTTCGCGGGTTTGATCGATGCTCATGCCGACACCTTCCTGATCCACTGGTCCACGGCCACGGCGGCGATGATCAGCACACCGATGAAGAAATAGGTCCATTGCGCGTCCGCACCCAGAAGGCGCAGGCCAAGAGAGAACACGCCGACGATCAGCGCGCCGAACAGCGACCCCATGATCGAGCCGCGCCCGCCGAAGAGGGAGATGCCGCCGATCACCACGGCGGTGATGCTCTCGATGTTGGCGTCGTAGCCGGAGGTGGGCGAAACCGAGCCGATCCGCCCGATCAGGGCCCAGCCGGCAAAGGCGCAGATCAGCCCCGACAGCATGTAGACCGAGATCAGCGTGCGCTTGACGTTGACGCCCGACAACTGCGCGGCCTCGGCGTCGTCGCCCACCGCATAGACATGCCGGCCCCATGCGGTCTGGCGCAACACCCAGCCCAGCACCACGATCAGCGCGATCATGAACACCACGCCGACGGTGAACACCGCGCCGCCGATCTCGAACTTGGCGCCGAACAGCTGCAGGATCGGCGCGTTCGCCTCGATCTCCTGCGCGCGGATCGTCTCGTTGGCGGAATAGAGATAGTTGGTGGCGAGAAAGATCTGCCAGCTGCCCAGAGTCACGATGAAGGGCGGCAGCCGCATCACCGAGACCAGCCAGCCATTGACGAAGCCGCAGGCGGTGCCGACCGTCAGGCCGCACAGCACGGCGATCGGTGCGGGGATGCCGTATCGGAAGGTGAACTGTCCCATCACCACCGAGGAGAGCACCATGATCGCGCCGACGCTGAGGTCGATGCCCGCGGTCAGGATCACCAGGCTCTGTGCCGCGGCGACGATGCCGACGATCTGCACCTGTTGCAGGATCAACGTCAGCGCGAAGGGCGAGAAGAAACGCGAGCCCAGAAGCAGGCCGAAGATGACGATCGAGGCGATCAGCACGATCAGCGGCACCAGCGCCGGGGTCACGTGCAGCGCGTGCTGGACCCGGCTCATCACGCCTTTCGAATGGCTCTCGAACTCGGCCACCTTTTCGGCGCGTTTCTCGCGGACCGAGGATTCATAGTGATCGGTGTCTGTCATGAGGCGCCCCTCCCGTGGCGTGTGGCATGGTCCGCGGCGACGCCGCGTGGCCCGCCGTGATCGGGGTGGGGACGCATCCCGCCCCGATCGCGGCCGTTCCGCGCCCCCGCGAGGGCCCGGAACAATTCAATCGTGCCGCGGCCTCAGCCCCAGCAGAGGTTCTGGCCTTCCTCGACCGAGACCGACTCGACGCCGTCGACCGGCTTGTCGGTGACCAGCTTCACGCCGGTGTCGTAGAAATCCTTGCCTTCGGTGTTCTCGGGCAGGGTGCCGTCCTCGGCATACTGGGCGATCGCCTCGACGCCGAGCCGCGCCATGTCGAGCGGGTATTGCTGCGAGGTGGCGCCGATGATGCCGTCGGCGACATTGGCCACGCCGGGGCAGCCGCCATCGATCGACACGATCAGAACGTCATTCTCGCGGCCGATCGCCTTGAGCGCCTCATAGGCGCCGGCGGCGGCGGGCTCGTTGATGGTGTAGACGACGTTGATCTCGGGGTCCTTGGCGAGCAGGTTCTCCATCGCCGTGCGGCCGCCTTCCTCGTTGCCCGCCGTCACGTCGTTGCCGACGATGCGCGGATCGTCCTCGTCGCCCCACTTGTTGGGATCTTTCACGTCGATGCCAAAGCCGGTCAGGAAGCCCTGGTCGCGCAGCACGTCGACCGAGGGCTGGCTCACGCCGAGATCGAGCATCGCGATCTTGGCGTTCTCGGCCTCGTCGCCGAGCTGGGCACGGGCCCATTGGCCGATCAGCTCACCGGCCTTGAAGTTGTCGGTGGCAAAGGTCGCGTCGGCCGCGTCGATCGGGTTGAGCGGCGTGTCGAGCGCGATCACCAGAAGTCCCGCGTCGCGTGCCTGCTCGACCGCCGAGACGATGGCCGAGGTGTCCGAGGCGGTGATCAGGATGCCCGAGGCGCCGTTGGCGATGCAGGTCTCTATCGCGTCGACCTGGGTTTCGTGGTCGCCATCGACGGTGCCGGCATAGGCGTTGAGCGAGATTCCCAGCTCGTCGGCGGCCTGCTGCGCGCCTTCGCGCATCTTCACGAAGAAGGGGTTGGTGTCGGTCTTGGTGATCAGGCAGGCCGAAACGTCCTGCATGTGGCTTTCGGCCTGTGCGCCGCCGGCGGCCGCGACGAGGGCGAGCGCGGTTCCCGCGAGAAGTGTCTTCATGTCCGTAATCCTCCCAGATGTCGCCCCGGGGCTCCTCCACCGCCGGGATCGCGGCCAGATGACACCGATTCCAGAGCGTCGGTCAATAAATAAATCCTGTTGATTTATTAATTGTGGGCGCGTCATGCTGTAGCCGGGAGGACGTCCCATGGACATATCCGAAGTGCGCAGCCTCGCGGGCGGGGCGAACCAGCGCGGGCTGCGCGACCACAACGCGCGTCTGCTGCTGACCTTGCTGCAGCGGCACGGGCCGATGCCGGGCAGCGATCTGGCGCGGCTGTCGGGGCTGTCGCCGCAGACGGTCTCGGTGATCCTGCGCCGTCTCGACGCAGATGGCATGGTGCTGCGCGGCGCGCCGCAGCGCGGCCGCGTCGGCAAGCCGCGCGTGCCGGTGGGGCTGAACCCAGACGGTGCCTTTTCGATCGGGCTCAAGGTCGGTCGGCGCAGCGCCGACCTGATGCTGGTCGATCTGCACGGGCAGGTGCGCGGGCAGCTGCACGACACGTATCGCTATCCCGATCCCGACGGGATCTTGCGGTTTTTGCAGGAAGGACTCGCAAAGCTCGCGGCCTGCCTTCCATCGGCGCTGCGCGACCGGATCGTCGGGATCGGCGTGGCGCGTCCGGGCGAGCTGTGGGTCTGGCAGGAGACGGTGGGCGGGCCGCCCGCGGCACTCGATGGCTGGCGCGGCTTTGATTTCGCCGCCGAGGTCGCGCGGTTTTCGGACTTGCCGGTCTATGTCGAGAACGACGCCACCGCCGCCTGCCGCGCCGAGCACGTGTTCGGCCGTGGCCGGGCGTTCCGCGATTATGCTTATTTCTTCATGGGCTCTTTCATCGGGGGCGGCATCGTTCTCAACCATTCCGTGTTCGGTGGCGCGCAGGGCAATGCGGGCGCGATGGGGCCGTTGCCCACGCATGATGCCCAGGGGCGCCCGGCGCAGCTGCTCGACACGGCCTCGCTGCACATTCTCGAAAAGCGTCTCGTGGCGGCGGGGCACGATCCGTCGCGGCTGTGGATGTTGCCGCAGGACTGGTCGGGGCTCGACGCGGTGGTCGACCCATGGCTCGACGCGGTCGGCGAAGAGCTGGCCCGTGCCGCGGCCACGGTCTGCGCGGTGATCGATTTCGAGGCCGTGCTGTTCGATGGCGGCTTTCCCGAAGCGGTCCGTATGGCTCTCGTGGAGCGGATTCGCGCCGCCATGGGGCGGATCGACCTGCGCGGCCTGGTGCCGCCCCGGATCGAGGCGGGCACGGTCGGGGGGAATGCGCGCGGGCTCGGGGCCGCCTGCGCGCCGATCTTCGCGCAGTTCCTGCTCGACACCCATTCGGGCTTCGCCGCGGCCTGAACGATGGCCCGCGCTGGGCGGAGACGGCGCTTGTCAAGCGATGCGCCATGCCCGACAAATGAAAGGCGGCCTGCCGCGACGGCAGGCCGGGGAAGACCGCCGAACGGGAACCCGCGCCACCGCGCATGGTTGTATCCAAAAGCCACCTTCGCGTCTGCGATCCGGGTGGCTGCGGGCCGTTGGCCGCCAGTTGGAGACAGGGAATGTATTACGAGATGATCGGATTTCACGGTGAGCACCAAAGCGAGCACACGGTCGACGGTGTGCCCGAGCCAAAGCTGGATCGATCGACCCTGTTTCTCGATTTCGACGGCACGCTGGTCGAACTTGCCGATCGCCCCGACGCGATCGAGGTCGATGCCGGCATGGGCGACCTTCTGCGCGCCTTGTCGGCCAAGACCGATGGCCGGGTGGTGATCATCACCGGGCGCGCGATCGAGGATGTGCAGCAATATCTGCAGGGGTTCGACGGCCCGATCATCGGCGGTCATGGCGCGCAGGAGCGCCAGGCGGGCGAGATCCGCAACCACGAGCTGGCCGACCCCGCGACCGTCGGCCATCTGGGAACGATGACCGCGGCCTTCGCCGCCACCCATGAGGGGCTGATCTGCGAGCAGAAGCCGACCGGCGTGGTGCTGCATTTCCGCCAGAACGAGGATCTCGCATCGCAGGCCTACGCCTTCCTTCGGGCGCTTTCCGAAACCCATGACGGTTTCGATCTGCACCACTCCAAGATGGCCTACGAGCTGCGCCCCGCCGGCATCGGCAAGGATGTCTCGATGCGCCGTATGATGGAGAGCGGCGCCTTCGCGGGCACCATGCCGATCTTCTTCGGCGACGACGTCACGGATGAGCCGGCGCTGCACTGGGTGGCCGAGCAGGGCGGCATCGCCGTCAAGGTGGGCGAGGGCGAGACCGCCGCGGGCTGCCGCCTGAAGAATCCCGAGGCCGCCCGGAGGACGTTGCGCCGCTGGGCCGAGGCGTAACCATGTCCGAAGGTCGCCTCATCGTCGTTTCCAACCGCATCCCCACGGAGGCCGCCCCATCGGGCGGCCTGGTGGTGGCGCTGCATGACGCGCTCAAGGAGCGCGGCGGCGTCTGGATCGGAAATTCGGGCAAGCGGGTCGCACCCGAAGAGGCCGCGAAGGGGCTGACCCGGATCGCCGCGGACCCCTATGAGCGCTACAGCTTCGATCTGACCGAGGAGGAGCATGATGGCTTCTATCTCGGCTACGCCAACGCCACGCTCTGGCCGCTTTTCCATCATCGGACCGACCTGCTCGAAGTCGATCCCGACCAGGCCCGGGTCTACCGCGAGGTCAATGAGCGCGTGGCGGGGCTGATCGCCGAGGTGGTGCGGCCCGGAGACGTGATCTGGGTGCATGATTACCATTTCCTGCCTCTGGCCGAGGCGCTGCGCCGTCGCGGCGTGGCGAACCGCGTCGGGTATTTCCTGCACATCCCGTTCCCGAACCCTTCCGACATGCCCGCACTGCCGGAACGCAAGCTGATGCCCGGATGGCTGTCGTCCTTCGATCTGATCGGGCTGCAGACCAAGCGCGACGTGTCGAACGCGCTCGATTTCCTGCGCGACAACGGGGCCGAGATCCTGCTGCGGGGCAGGCTCAAGCTCGATGACCGGCAGTTCGAGGTGGCGAGCTTTCCGATCGGCATCGATGTCGACGGTTTCATCGAAGCCGCCGAGAAGAACGCCGATGCGGGCGAGCATCTGCGCCTGTCGCCGGGCGAGAGGCTGGTGCTCGGGGTCGACCGGCTGGATTACTCCAAGGGCCTGCCGCAGCGCTTCGCGGCCTTTGGCGAATACCTGTCGCACCGGCCCGACCCGCAGGTGCGCGCCACGCTTTTGCAGATCGCGCCGCCTTCGCGCGAGAATGTCGAGGCCTACAAGGACATCCGTCAGGAGCTCGAAACCATCACCGGCCGGGTCAATGGCGAAATGGCCGAGCTCGACTGGACGCCGATCCGCTACATTCGCCGCAATATCGAGCGCGATGTGCTGGCGGGGCTCTACCGGCGCGGCGACGCCTGTCTCGTGACGCCGTTGGCCGACGGGATGAACCTCGTCGCAAAGGAATTCGTGGCCGCGCAGGACGGGGCCGATCCGGGCGTGCTGATCCTGTCGCATTTCGCGGGCGCGGCCGAGCAGATGGACGCGGCGCTGATGGTCAACCCATATGATCCGGGGGAAACCGCCAAGGCGATCGACCAGGCGCTGTCAATGCCGCTGCACGAGCGGCAGGCCCGCCATCTGAGCCTGATGCAGTCGATCCGCGAGACCGATATCGACTGGTGGACCCGGACCTATCTCGCGGCGCTGCAAAAGCCGATCGCGCCTGTCGGAAACTAAATCGAACCGCGTCGATTTTTCTGGGGAACCAAGTGCCGCGCCGCCGGTTTGGTGGATGAAGAGGCGCCGTTCCCTCGCCTCTCTCATTCCCCAAGGCCGGCGGCGGACCTTCCTGATCATTCCCTCGGGGAAGATCCACCGCCGGCCACCCCCATGTTTCCCGTGCCCTTCACAACCTCCGGTCCGCATGCAATCCTGCATGTGAGCGAGCATCCGCTCATGTTATGGCGGAGTGCAGCTGTTGTCCCGATCGACCCGTTTTTTCACCCTGCCGCGCCTGCTGTGGCGGTTGCTGATCGGGCTGTGGACCCTGTCGGGCGAGGTGCAGCTCGGGCTGGTCGCGGCGGGGGTGGCCTTTTACTCGGTCTTCGCGATCTTTCCCGCCATCGCCGCGCTGATCGCGATCTTCGGCCTCGTCGCCGATCCCGAGGTGATCAAGGCGCAGCTCGAACTGATGCGCGAGATCATCCCGGTCGAGGCCTACGGGCTATTGACCGAGCAGTTGAACCTGATGGTGTCGACCCGGCCTGAAACCTTGGGTTTCGCGACGGTCATGTCGACCTTCGTGGCGCTGTTCTCGGCCCGCAATGGGGTCGCCTCGCTGATCCTCGGGCTCAACCAGATCTATGGCCGTCCCAATCGCAACGGCGTGTGGCAACTGCTCGTGGCGATGCTGCTGACCTTTTCGCTGATCGCGATCGCGGTGCTGGCGATGCTGGTGGTGGTGGTCGCGCCGATCCTGCTGGCGGTGCTGCCGCTGGGCAGCGGCACGGGCTGGGCGCTCGAGGCGGTGCGATGGATCGCGGCCTTCGGCATCGTACTGGCGGGGCTCGGGGTGCTCTACCGGTTCGGGCCCAACATGCGCGGCGCGCGTGGGCGCTGGATCACGCCGGGGGCCTTTCTGGTGATCCTGTTCTGGCTGCTCGCCTCTGCCGGGTTCTCGTATTACCTGTCGAATTTCGGCAATTACAACGAGGTCTACGGCTCGATCGGCGCGGTCGTGGCGCTGCTGATGTGGCTGTTCATCTCGGCATGGCTGGTGCTGCTTGGGGCTGCGATCAACGTGGTCTGGGCCCGGATCGTCCGGTCGGGCACCGGCATTTCGCAGGGCGCCATTCATCCCGGCCCGCGGCCAAGAGAGATCGGTTAGGCCGATGCGCGGCGGCAGGTCGCCCGGCCTTTGGGGCCGGGCGAGGGGAGCGTCAGCCGTGCAGGGGGCCCGTCGAGGAAAAGAACATCGCCTGGCTCACCGCCGAGCGCACCTGCTCTTCGCCGTAAGGCTTGGAGATCAAGAAGGCGGGCTCGGGACGCTCGCCGGTCAGCAGCCGCTCGGGGAAGGCGGTGATGAAGATCACCGGCAGGTTGCCATGCGCCTCGAGAATGTCGCGCACGGCGTCGATGCCCGAGGAGTTGTCGGCGAGCTGGATGTCGGCCAGCACGAGGTCGGGCTTTTCCTGCTGCGCCAGCTTGACCGCGTCGTCGCGGGTGCGCGCGACGCCAGTGATGGCGTGGCCCATGTCCGAGACGATGGATTGCAGGTCCATGGCGATGATCGCCTCGTCCTCGATCACGAGGATACGGCCCGAGATGCTGTCTTCCATCTCCTGGCGCGCGATCTTGACGAGATGCGCGACCTCGTCCTCGTCGGTCTGCATGATCTCGGCGATCTCGGCGGTCGAGAAATCCTCGATCGTGTTGAGCAGCAGCGCCTCGCGGGTGTTGGGGGTCAGCTTGGCGAGATGCGCCTGCGCCGCGGCGGCAAGGCCGCTTTCGTCGCCGGAGACGGGCGCGCCGGAGCTTTGCCAGATCAGGTGGAACACGCGAAACAGCGCCGTGCGCGGCGAAGCGTCGGTGTCGAAGACCGAGCGATCCTCGAGAATGGCCTCGAGCGTGGCTGCGGCATAGGTGTCACCGCTGTCCTGGCTTCCTGTCAGCGCCCGCGCATAGCGGCGCAGATAGGGCAGCTCGTGCCCGATCACCGTGGCGAGGTCGGGTGCGGTGGTGGTTGTCGTCATCGGCTGAGAGTCCCCAAATTCATTTTTTCTGGAACCGAACGCGGCCATTGGCATTGTGGTTCCATGATGCGGTCATGCTATGCGAGGCTGCCGACAATGACGAGGGTATAAGCGGGAATGACACAGAGGGACCAGGGGAGCGCGCGTGGAGACATCGACGCCCATCTTAAGCGCGCCTTCCAGCAGCTCACCGACGAGGCTTTGCCAGACCGGTTCACCGATCTGCTGGCGCGGCTGAAGGCCGGTGAGGATGCGGATGACGCATCGTCCGAGGCCGACCAGACGCATTCGGACCGGGAAACGGCGGACGCATCCAAGGTGGGCAGGGGCTAGAATGAGCCAACAGGATCCGAAAGAAGAGCTGGTCGAACACCTCCCGGCCATGCGGGCCTTTGCGCTGTCGCTGACGCGCAACGGCGCCCAGGCCGACGATCTCGTGCAGGACACGGTGGTCAAGGCATGGACCAATTTCGACAAGTTCAAACCGGGCACCAACCTGCGTGCGTGGCTGTTCACCATCCTGCGCAACACGTTCTATTCGGGCCGCCGCAAGGCGCAGCGCGAGGTGGCCGATGTCGACGGCGTGTTCACCGCGTCGCTGGCCGAGAAGCCGGCGCATGACGGGCGGCTTCAGATGAACGATTTCCTGCGGGCTTTCGCGCAATTGCCCGACGAACAGCGCGAGGCGCTGGCCCTGGTCGGGGCATCGGGCTTTTCCTACGAGGAAGCGGCTGGAATGTGCGGTGTCGCGATCGGCACCATCAAGAGCCGCGCCAACCGCGCACGGGTGCGGCTGGCCGAGCTGCTCGAGCTCGAGGATCAGGACGGGCTCGGCATGACCGACGAGGCAACGATGGCCGTTCTGGCGGCCAGTGGTGGGTCTCACTTGTGACGGACGCCACCGGCGAACGGGCCCGGCCGGCGAAGGGCGGCGGCTGGTTCAACGCGCATGGGCTGGTCTTGCGCGTGGTCGCCTTCCTGACCATCGCGCTGATGCCCATCGGCCTGATCGCGATCTACCAGACCGCCGAGTTTCAACGCGAAACGCTGCGGCGGTCCGAGCTTTCCCTGCTTGCGCTGACGGCGCAGGCGGGGGCGCCGGTGGAGCAGACCATCGAACGCGCCTTCGGCGTGGCCGAAGCGCTGGGCGTCGTGATCGACGAGCTCGACGATCCGGCCAGTTGTTCGAGCTATCTCGACCGCTATATCGAGGGGCGCAGGCTCTATGCGCTGATCGGTCTGGTCGATCCCGACGGGATCATGCGCTGTTCTTCGCATGACGTGCCGCTCGACATGCGCGACACTCGCATCTGGGAACAGATGTCGCTGTCGCCCGATGCCATCGTCACGCTGAACCAGCGTGACGAGGTGGCCGACGAACCGGTGATCAACGTCGCCAGCCCGATCGAGCGGGACGGCGAGTTCCGGGGCTATGTCCAGCTCGCGATTCCGCAGCGCCGTATCGCCGCACCGGTCGGCCCCGCAGAGGCCGACCGCAAGCCGGTCCAGCTCGTGACCTACAACGAATTGGGCGAGGTGCTCACCTTGCAGAACCCCGACCGGCCGCTCGAGACGCTGTTGCCCGAAGGGTTCGACCTGCGCGAGAAGACCGGCCTGCGCGCCGTCGCCGCGTCCGGCCGTTCGCCCGAAGGCGAGCAGCTCGTCTATGCCGTGACGCCGCTGGTTACGGGGACGGTGTTCGAGCTGGGCATCTGGCCCGCCTCGGGGGCCTTCGCCTCGCCGCTCCTGCCGAGCCTGTTTCCGATCCTGATGTGGGCGGCGAGCCTGCTCGTGGCCTATTACGCGATCCACCGGCTGGTGATCCGCCATGTCCGGCGGCTGGGCCGGTCGATGCGCCGTTTCGGCACGAGCCGCCAGCTGCCGCAGCAGGGCAGCACCGGCGACATGTCGCGCGAGCTGCGCGAGATCGAGGGCGAATTCGTGCAGATGGCCGGCAACATCCTGCAGGACGAGGCCCGGCTCGAAGACCAGCTGCGCGAGCGCGGCATCCTGCTCAAGGAGGTGCATCACCGGGTGAAGAACAACCTGCAGCTCATCTCCTCGATCATGTCGATGCAGATGCGCCGCACCCCCGACGCCACCACGCGCGAGATCCTGAGCCGGCTGCAGGACCGGGTGCTCGGCCTCGCCACGATCCACCGCACGCTCTACGAGAGCCAGGATGTCGGCCGGGTCAATGCGGCCCGGCTCTTGCGCGAGATCGTGGCCCAGCAATCGGGCGCGTCGAGCCCGCGCCCCGAGATGACCACGCGGCTCGATCTCGAGGATCTCGAACTGCTGCCCGATCAGGCGGTGCCGCTGTCGCTGCTGACCTCCGAGGCGCTGGCCAACGCGCTGGCCAATGCCGCGCCGGATGCCGAAGGGGCGGTCTGGGTGTCGGTGTCGATGCGCGCGGAGGCCGGCGGCATGGTGCGGATCGAAATCGCCAACTCGGCCGGGGCGGCGCCGCAGGGCCATGAAGAGGCCTCCGGCAAGGGGCCGCGCGCGCAGGGTCTGGGCATGAACCTCATCCAGGCCTTCGCGGCGCAGCTCGGTGGTCCGAGCGAAACCCTGCACGAAGGCAATGTCTACCGCCTCTCGACCGCCTTCCCGGTGCGCGAGATGCAATATGATCCGCAGGACTACTGATGTCGCGCGCCGCGGATGAAGGCGCGGGCTCTTCCTCTCGCGCGCCCCGCGGCACCGGTGGTCGCGACAGCGATCCGGCCCATGCCCGCTGGGCGCGCGAGACGCTCCCCGATCCCGACCTGCCAAGGGATCCGCAGATCCCGATGCCGTTGATCACCGCCGAGCAGGCCTACCCGGTGTTCGAGCGCTGCTTCCTGGAGGCCCGCTCGCGGGTGCGCATGTCGTTTCGGGTGTTCGACCCCTTCACCCGCCTGCATTCGGCCTCGGCCCGCGAAATCGGCACCACATGGTTCGATCTGATCGTGCACAAGCTGCGCGCCGGGCTTCGGATCGAAATCGCGATCACCGATTTCGATCCGATCGCCGTCACCGCGATGCATGCGATGACATGGCAGTCGATTGAGGGGCTGATCGCGGCCGGAGAGGCCTCGGGCCATCCCGATCGCCTGGTGCTGCGCGCGGCGATGCATCCCGCCCGGGTCGGCGCGGTGCCGCGGACGCTGTTGTGGTACAAAAGCTGGAGCGAACTGCGCCGCGTCGCCCGCAGGCTCGGCGGCCTGCCGCCGGAGGAACGCACCCGGATGCTGCGGCTGCGGCGGGGCCTGGCCGGACATATCGGCGAACGGCGGGGCAGGCCGGTCGCCAAGATCTGGCCGATCCCCGAGCTTCACCTCGCGACGCATCACCAGAAGCTCGCCGTGTTCGACGATGATTGGCTCTATATCGGCGGTCTCGATCTAGATGATCGCCGTTACGACACGCTGCGCCATGACCGCCCCGCGCAGGAGACATGGCACGACGTGCAGCTGTTGATGGGCGGCACGGCCGTCGCCGATGCGCATCGCCATCTCGACAGCTATCTTTCCATCAACGAGGGGGTCGACCCGGTGCCGACGGGGCGGATCCTGCGCACGCTTTCGGCGCGGCGCAGCCCCGCGATCTGGCGGATGTCGCCCAAGCGCCAGGTCGAGGAGCTTTACGAGGCGCATCGCGATCTCTTCGCCGGGGCGCGCGACCTGATCTATGTCGAAACCCAGTTCATGCGCGACCGCGACATCGCGCGCAGCCTCGCGCGGGCGGGCCGCGCCAATCCGGGGCTGGGGCTTGTCATGGTGCTCCCGGCGGCACCCGAGGACGCGGCGTTCGACACCGCGCGCATGGATGCGCGCTACGGCGATTACCTGCAGGCGCGCTGCATCAACAAGATCCGCCGTGCCTTTGGCGACAGGGCGCTGATCGTCTCGCCCGCGGTGCCGCGCCGGGCGCGCCCGGCGGATGTCGGGCCGCGCGCCCGGATGTGGCGCGCGCCGATCATCTATGTCCACGCCAAGGTCGCCATCGCCGACGGGACCGCCGCCATCGTGTCCTCGGCCAATCTCAACGGGCGCTCGATGCATTGGGACACCGAGGCCGGGGTGCGGCTCGACGGGGCGGAGTCGGTCGAACGGCTGCGCGAGGCCTGCATGCGGCACTGGATGGGCGCGGAGGGGCTGCCGCGACCGGGCGAGGGCGGCGCGGCGCTGGTGGCGCGCTGGCGCGGCATGGTCGAGGCGGATCGCGCGCGGGTGCCAGAGCTGCGCGCGCACATGCTGCTGCCATATCCGCTGCGTCCGGCCTGGCGACTGGGGCGCAATCTTCCGGGCATTCCCGAGGCGATGGTCTGACAGCGGCGCGCCGTGCCGGGGCGGAACCTCCCGCTGCGGCCCGCGTTGCGCCAGACACGACCAGGAGGACGCCATGACCATCGCCATGATGGTGGCCGCCCTTGCGGGTCTGGTGGTGGTAGCGTTCCTGATCTTCCTGCTGACCGGCGGAGACGACTGACCAAAGACTGGAACCGCGCCATGGCCGTTTCGCTGCCGGACGGTCGCCGGGCCGGCCCGTCACGCCCGTTCTGCCCGGGCGGGACAGGCCGGCCTTACCCCCGCGTCGTCGTCCGGGCTGCAGTTGAAACCCCTCCGGCAGACCACTAAGACTCTGTGAGGACAAGATCCGCATGAGACGCAAGCGTTCCCGAAAAGGCAGAGCAGATGCACGATCCCGTTGAGACCTACATGAACCTCGTCCCGATGGTGGTCGAACAGACCAGCCGCGGCGAGCGCGCCTACGACATCTTCTCGCGCCTCCTGAAGGAACGCGTGATCTTCGTGAACGGCCCGGTGCATGACGGCATGAGCCAGCTCATCGTCGCGCAGCTGCTGCACCTCGAGGCCGAGAATCCGAAAAAGGAAATCTCGATGTACATCAACAGCCCCGGCGGTGTCGTCACCTCGGGCCTGTCGATCTACGACACCATGCAGTACATCCGGCCCAAGGTCTCGACGCTGGTGATCGGCCAGGCGGCCTCGATGGGCTCGCTGCTGCTGACCGCGGGCGAAAAGGGCATGCGCTTCTCGCTGCCGAACTCCCGCGTCATGGTGCACCAGCCCTCGGGCGGCTACCAGGGGCAGGCGACGGACATCATGATCCACGCCGCCGAAACCCAGAAGCTCAAGACCCGGCTGAACGAGATCTATGTTCACCACACCGGCCAGCCGCTGGAAAAGGTCGAAGCGGCGCTGGAGCGCGACAACTTCATGTCGCCGACCGAAGCCCGCGACTGGGGCCTGATCGACGAGATCCTGACCAGCCGCGCGCAGGGCGAGGACAAGACGCCCAACACCGCGGGTTGATCAGGCTGCGCGATCACTCCGCCGATGCGGGGGATCGCGCTTCCGGCGCCGGGATTTTGGCGTTGTGGCCGCGAAATGGCTGCCCTATCGTCTCAGGAAGGGCAGTCCGAGAGAGATAAAGCAGGGCCGATGGCCCGGGGGTTCGATATGGCAAGCACGTCCGGCGGCGACAGCAAGAACACACTCTACTGCAGCTTCTGCGGCAAGAGTCAGCACGAGGTGCGCAAGCTCATCGCGGGGCCGACCGTGTTCATCTGCGACGAATGCGTCGAGCTGTGCATGGACATCATCCGCGAAGAGACCAAGGGCTCCGGCCTGAAATCCTCCGAAGGCGTCCCGGCGCCGCGCGAGATCTGCGACGTGCTCGACGATTACGTGATCGGCCAGATGCATGCCAAGCGCGTGCTCTCGGTCGCGGTCCACAACCACTACAAGCGGCTCAACCACGCGGCCAAATCCTCCGAGATCGAGCTGTCGAAATCCAACATCATGCTGATTGGCCCGACCGGCTGCGGCAAGACGCTGCTGGCGCAGACGCTGGCGCGGATCCTCGACGTGCCGTTCACCATGGCGGATGCGACGACGCTGACCGAGGCCGGTTACGTCGGCGAGGATGTCGAGAACATCATCCTCAAGCTGCTGCAGGCCAGCGAGTACAACGTCGAGCGGGCGCAGCGCGGCATCGTTTATATCGACGAGGTCGACAAGATCACCCGCAAGTCGGACAACCCCTCGATTACACGCGACGTGTCGGGCGAAGGGGTGCAGCAGGCATTGCTGAAGATCATGGAAGGCACCGTGGCCTCCGTGCCGCCGCAGGGCGGGCGCAAGCATCCGCAGCAGGAGTTCCTGCAGGTCGACACCACCAACATCCTGTTCATCTGCGGCGGCGCCTTTGCCGGTCTCGACAAGATCATCGCGCAGCGCGGCAAGGGCTCGGCCATGGGCTTTGGCGCCGACGTCCGGTCGGATGACGATCGCGGCATCGGCGAGATCTTCGGCGACCTGGAGCCCGAGGATTTGCTGAAATTCGGCCTGATCCCGGAATTCGTCGGTCGTCTGCCGGTGATCGCGACGCTGACCGATCTCGACGAAGAGGCGCTGGTCACCATCCTCACGCAGCCCAAGAACGCGCTCGTCAAGCAGTACCAGCGCCTGTTCGACATCGAGGACACCAAGCTGACCTTCACCGACGACGCGCTGATGGCGATCGCCCGCAAGGCGATCGAGCGCAAGACCGGTGCGCGTGGCCTGCGCTCGATCATGGAGGGCATCCTGCTCGACACCATGTTCGAGCTGCCGAGCCTCGACAGCGTCACCGAGGTGGTCGTCAACGAAGAGGCGGTGGGCGAGGGCAAGCCTTTGATGATCCACGCCGACGGCGCCAAGAAAGAGACCGCTTCGGCTGGCTGAAGCCGTGCAGCGGTTCAGCTCGGGATCGGAATTCGAGGGACGGATCGGCTACAGCCGGTCCGTCCTTTGCGATGGGTGGGTCTTCGTGTCGGGCACCACCGGCTATGATTACGAGACGATGACCCTGCCCGACGGGATCGAGGCGCAGTGCCAAGCCGCGCTCGACAATCTGGCCCGCGCGCTGGAAGCGGCCGGCTCCGGCATGGACCGGGTCGCGCGCGTCACCTACATGCTGCCCGACCGCGCCGATTTCCCGGCCTGCTGGCCGCTGTTGCGGGCGGCGTGGGGCGCGTCGGCCCCGGCGGCGACGATGATCGAATGCGGCCTGATGGAGCCCGCGATGCGGATCGAGATCGAGGTGACCGCGCGGCTGCGCGAAGGGCGCTGACCACTGGACCTCGGGGGCGCTTTGCGGCATGACGGGGCGCAGGACAGGAGACCCGTCATGAGCCTCGGCAGCATTCTCAAGCGCACCTTCACCTGGTGGAACGGTCAGACCTTCGGCACCCAGCTCTTCACCTGGCGCAAGGGCCAGAAGGTGGGCGAGGACCGGCAGGGCAACATCTTCTACCGCAACGCCGACGATTCGAAGCGCTGGGTCATTTATAACGGCGAGGTCGAGGCGAGCCGCATCGACCCCGAATGGCATGGCTGGCTGCATCGGATCTGGAACGAGACGCCGGTCGAGCGTCCGATGCCGCACCGGGCTTGGGAAAAAGAGCATGAGCCCAACCATACCGGCACCGCGATGGCCTATGCGCCCAAGGGCTCGATCCGCCGCGCCGCCCCGGCGCTCGACAAGGATTACGACGCGTGGCAGCCCGAGTGATCCGCCTGGGCGCGCTGCTGGCCCTGGGCCTGTCCGCGCTGCCCTTGGCCGCGCAGGAGGCGGCCGTGGCGCCGGGCGGCGTGCTGCGCGTGCTCGACAAGATCACCGGCATCAGCACCGATCTCGACCTCGCTTCCGGCGAGACGGGCCGCGTCGGGCATCTGTCAATCATGCTCGACGAGTGCCGCTACCCCGCCGACAACCCGTCCGGCGATGCCTATGAGCGGCTGATCGTGCGCTATCAGGCCATCGAGGAGCCGGTATTCCAAGGCTGGATGATTGCTTCGGCGCCGGCGCTCAACGCCATGGATCACCCGCGCTACGACGTCTGGGCGTTGCGCTGCAAGACGTCCTGAGCGGGCGCGGGGGCGCCCGGCGCATCGAAATCGCCGCGCTGTTCGAGCGCTGTGGCCAGAGCCGCGCGGTAGCGCGCGCGCGGCACTTCCTCAAAACCGAGACTGGCGAGATGCGGCGTCAAGAATTGTGCGTCGAACAGCGCGAAGCCGCCCAGCCGTAGCCGGTCGACCAGCCAGGCCATCGCCAGCTTGGAGGCATCCGTGCGGCGCGAGAACATGCTTTCGCCGAAGAACGCGGCCCCCAGCGTCACGCCATAGATCCCGCCGGTCAGTTCGCCGTCATGGCGCACCTCGACGGAATGGGCAAAGCCCATCCGGTGCAGCGCGGTGTAGAGATCGAAGATTTCGGCGTTGATCCATGTCTCGGACCGGTCGGCGCAGCCACTGAGCACGCCGGTGAAATCGCGGTTCACCGCGATCTCGAAGCCGCCGCGTCGCATCCGCCGCGCGAGGCTGCGCGAAATGCGCAGGCCACCGAGCGGCAGCACGCCGCGTTGGCGCGGATCGACCCAGAAGATCTCCGGGTCGTCGCGGCTTTCGGCCATGGGAAACACGCCCTGCGCGTAGCCGTGCAGCAGCAGCTCGGGCGTGAGCCGGGGTTGGGGCCGCAAGGACATGCGCGGCCCCCGCCTTACCCTTGGAGCGTCTGCTCGAGCCAATGCTCGAGCCAGTGGATGTTGTAGTCGCCCGACTGGATGTCGGGCTCGCCCAGAAGCGCGTGATGCAGCGGCACGGTGGTATCGATGCCGTCCACGATCAGCTCGCCCAGCGCCCGGTTGAGCCGCGCCAGCGCCTCGGCCCGGTCCTGGCCGTGCACGATCAGCTTGGCGATCAGGCTGTCGTAATAGGGCGGGATGCGGTAGCCGTCATAGAGCGCGCTGTCCATCCGCACGCCGAGCCCGCCGGGGGCGTGATACTGCGTGATCCGGCCCGGGCAGGGCGCGAAATTTGGCAGCTTTTCGGCGTTGATCCGCACCTCGATGGCGTGGCCGCGGATCTTGAGGTCGTCCTGCGTGAAGGACATCGGCAGGCCGGAGGCCACGCGGATCTGCTCGCGCACGAGATCGACGCCGAAGATCGCCTCGGTCACCGGATGCTCCACCTGAAGACGGGTGTTCATCTCGATGAAGTAGAACTCGTCATTCTCGAACAGGAACTCGATCGTGCCGGCGCCGGCATAGTTGATCTTGGCCACGGCGTCGGCGCAGACCTTGCCGATGCGGTCGCGCAGCTCTTGCGTGATGGCCGGGCCGGGGGCCTCCTCGAAGACCTTCTGGTGGCGGCGCTGCAGCGAACAGTCGCGCTCGCCCAGATGCACCGCGCCGCCCTTGCCATCGCCGAAGACCTGGATCTCGATATGGCGCGGCGTGGTGAGGTACTTCTCGATGTAGACCTCGTCATTGCCGAAGGCCGCCTTCGATTCCGAGCGCGCGGTCTGGAAGGCGCGCTCCATCTCGGCCTCGGTCTTCGCGACCTTCATGCCGCGCCCGCCGCCGCCGGCGGTGGCCTTGACGATGACCGGGTAGCCGATCTCCTTGCCGATCTTCTTGGCCGCCTCGACGGTGGGCACGCCGCCGTCGGAGCCGGGCACGCAAGGCACGCCCAGCGCCTTCATCGTGTCCTTGGCGGTGATCTTGTCGCCCATGACACGGATATGTTCGGCGGTGGGGCCGATGAAGGTCAGGCCGTGATCCTCGACCGCCTGCACGAAGGCGGCGTTCTCGGACAGAAAGCCGTAACCGGGATGGATCGCCTGCGCGCCGGTGATCTCGCAGGCCGAGAGGATCGCCGGAAAGGACAGGTAGGATTGGCCGGAGGGCGGCGGGCCGATGCAGATCGCCTCGTCGGCCATGCGCACATGCATGGCGTCCGAATCGGCGGTGGAATGCACGGCGACGCTCTTGATGCCCAATCTCGCGCGCGGCGCGCACGACCCGGAGCGCGATCTCGCCGCGATTGGCGATGAGGATCTTGTCGAACATGGGACTCACTCGATGATCATCAGGGGCGCGCCGAACTCGACCGGGCTGCCATCCTCGACGAGGATGCGCTTGACCGTGCCGGAGCGGGGCGCGGGGATCTGGTTCATGGTCTTCATCGCCTCGATGATGAGGACGGTGTCGCCCTCCTTCACCTGCGCGCCTTGGGTCACGAAGGCGGGCGAGCCGGGTTCGGCCTGCAGGTAGGCGGTGCCGACCATGGGCGAGGTGACGGCGCCCGGATGGCTGGCCGGATCCTCGGACACGGCGGCAGCGGGTGCCGGGGCGGCGCTCGGCGCGGCGGCGGGCGCCGGGGCCGGGGCGGCGGCGGGCTGCTGCATCGCGACCTGCTGGACCACTTCGCGGGCGCGGCTGACGCGGACGTTCAGGCTGTCATTCTCGCCGTAGTCGCGCTTTACCTGAAGCTCGGTCAGGTCGTTCTCGTGCAGCAATTCCGCGAGCGCGCGGATGAAGCTGACATCGCTGTCGTGGCTGGTCTTGTCGCTCATAGCTCTGGGCCCCTCGTATCGCGCCCGTCCGGGCTGCAGTTCCGGGGGCTTATACGCCGGTTCGCGGGGCGAGGAAAGCAGCCCGGCGCAGCAAGCGCCGGGGCGGCGGGATGAATATCGGTTCAGCCGGGGGGCGGCGCGCTTTCGTCGGGGGCCGGTGGCGGGGCGGGGGCCGTCGCGTCGGGTGCCGCGCGGGCGGGAAACAGGCGCGTCGGCACCGGCTCTGCCGGGGGGGTGGTCGCGATGGGCCGGGTGTCGGCGCCGGCTGCTTCGTGTCCGTCGGGGGCCGGGGCGGCGGGTGCCGATGCCGGCAGGGCGCGGGTCTGCTCCGCGACGGCGTCGGCCTGTTTCGCGCGGCGTTCCTCCGCGCGTTCGCTGTCGGGAAGCATCGCAACGCCCCAGGGTTTGAGAACGCGTTCGGGCGCGTGGTCGCGGACCGGAGCGGGGCCGGCCAGCAGGCCGGCCTGCACGAGGCCGAGCCGCATCTGGTCGGGCGGGCGCGGCGCGGCGGGGGCGGGACCTTCGCCGCGTGCCACGGGCGGCACGTCCGGCCGCGGCGCAGAGGCCGGCGCGTCGTCGGGCGGCACAACCGGCCCGATCCCGTTGGCCGGGCTGAGAACCGGCGACATCGGTCTGACAATTTCCATCTCATGCTCCCGAATCAGGAGCCCCCACGAGCGACAGGCTGTCAGGCGAACATGTGCAAATCGTGAAGGCGCCGGGACGAGACCCGCCCCGGCGCCGCGGTTTCAGCCGCGGTTCATGCGGTTCTCGATCAGTTCCTCGACCACCTGCGGCTCGGCCAGCGTCGAGGTGTCGCCGAGACTGCCGTAGTCGTTTTCGGCGATCTTGCGCAGGATGCGGCGCATGATCTTGCCCGAGCGGGTCTTGGGCAGGCCGGGCGCCCACTGGATGCAGTCGGGCTTGGCGATCGGGCCGATCTCCTGGCGCACCCAGGCCTCCAATTCATTGCGCAGCGCCTCGGTTGCCTCGACCCCCTCCATGAGCGTGACATAGGCATAGATGCCCTGTCCCTTGATCTCGTGCGGATATCCGACCACCGCCGCCTCGGAGACGGCCTTGTGCGCGACCAGCGCGCTTTCGACCTCGGCCGTGCCCATGCGGTGGCCCGAGACGTTGATCACATCGTCCACGCGCCCGGTGATCCAGTAATAGCCGTCGCCGTCGCGGCGGCAGCCATCGCCCGAGAAGTAGTACCCCTTGTATTGCGAAAAATAGGTCTGCTCGAAACGGTCGTGATCGCCCCAGATGGTGCGCATCTGCCCCGGCCAGCTATCGGCGATGGCGAGCACGCCCTCGGCCTCCGTCTTCTCGATCACCGCGCCCGATTGCGGGTCGAGCACGACCGGCTGCACGCCGAAGAAGGGCAGGGTGGCCGAGCCCGGCTTGGTGGCGATGGCGCCGGGCAGGGAGGTGATCATGTGGCCGCCGGTCTCGGTCTGCCACCATGTGTCGACGATCGGCACGCGGCCCTTGCCGATGACACGGTCGTACCATTCCCAGGCCTCGGGGTTGATCGGCTCGCCCACCGTGCCCAGCACCTTGAGCGTCGACAGATCCGCCCCTTCGGCCCAGTGATCGCCCTTGCCCATCAGCGCCCGGATCGCGGTGGGGGCGGTGTAGAACTGGTTCACCTTGTGCTTCTCGCAGACCTGCCAGAAGCGCGAGGCGTCGGGCCAGGTCGGCACGCCTTCGAACATCACCGTGGTCGCGCCATTGGCGAGGGGCCCGTAGACGATGTAGCTGTGGCCCGTGACCCAGCCGACATCCGCGGTGCACCAGAACACGTCGCCATCATGGTAGTCGAAGGTGTATTGATGCGTCATCGCGGCATAGGCGAGATAACCGCCGGTCGTGTGCACGACGCCCTTGGGCTGGCCGGTGGAGCCGGAGGTGTAGAGGATGAAGAGCGGATCTTCGGCGCCCATCTCCTCGGCCGGGCAGTCGTCCGAGATGCCGTCCTCCATCTCATGGAGCCAGTGGTCGCGGCCCTCCACCATCTCGACCGCGCCGCCGGAACGCCTGACGACCAGCATCTGCGTGCCTTCGGGGCATTTCTCGAAGGCCTTGTCGGCATTGCTCTTGAGCGGGGTGTTCCTGCCGCCGCGCGGCGCTTCGTCGGCGGTGATCACCAGCTTGGCATCGCAGCCCGTCACCCGCGCCGATAGCGCGTCGGGCGAAAAGCCCGCGAAGACCACCGAATGGATCGCGCCGATCCGGGCGCAGGCCAGCATCGCATAGGCCGCCTGCGGGATCATCGGCATGTAGATGACGACGCGGTCGCCCTTTTCCACGCCCATCTTCTTCAGCACATTGGCGAATTTGCCGACATGCGAATGCAGCTGCCGGTAGCTGACATGCTGCGCCTCGGCCTTTGGGTCGTCCGGCTCCCAGATGATCGCGGTCTGATCGCCGCGCGTGGCGAGATGTCGGTCGATGCAGTTCTGCGCGACGTTGAGCGTGCCGTCCTCGAACCACTTGATCGAGACGCGGCCAAGGTCGAAATTCGTGTCCTTCACCTTGCTGAAGGGGGTGATCCAGTCGAGCCGCTGGCCCTGTTCGGACCAGAAGCCTTCGGGGTCCTGCACCGATTGCGCGTACATCCGGTCATAGGCGGCGCGGTCGGCATGGGCGCGCGCGCGCGTCTCCTCGCTCGGCTCGTGAAGCTGCGGTGTCATGAGCTGATCCTTCATTCTCTCTCCCTCGTGCTCAGATCGCGAGGTAGCGCTGGCGCAACGCCTCGTCCTCGAGCACCTCCTGTGCCGATCCGTCATAGACGACCGAGCCGGTGTCAAGGATCACCGCCCGGTCCGCGAGCTTGAGCGCGGCCACGGCGTTCTGCTCGACGATGATCGTGGTGATGCCCTGATCGCGGATGATGTTCAGCGTCTTGGCGATCTCCTGCACGATCACCGGGGCCAGTCCTTCGTAGGGCTCGTCGAGCAAGAGCACCTTGATGTCGCGGGCCAGAGCGCGGGCGATGGCGAGCATCTGCTGCTCGCCGCCCGACAAGGTCACGCCCTCTTGGCGGCGGCGCTCCTTGAGCCGCGGGAAAAGACCGTAGATCCGTTCCAGGGACCAGCCCACGGGCGGCGCGATCTGCGCCAGCTGCAGGTTCTCTTCGACCGTGAGACCGGGGATGATGCGCCGGTCCTCGGGCACCAGCGCGATGCCGCTGGCCGCCGCCTCATGCGCCTTCATCTTGTGCAGCGGCTTGTGGTCGAGCCAGATCTCGCCATGTCGGAGCGCCGGATCGTCGAGCCGGGCGATGGTGCGCAGGGTCGATGTCTTGCCCGCGCCGTTGCGGCCCAGAAGTGCCAGGATCTCGCCCTCGTGGATGTCGAAGCTGACACCCTGGACGATGTAGCTTTCGCCGTAATAGGCTTGGATGTCCCAGATGGAGAGGAACTTGGGATGGGTCGCGGCGCTGCTGCGATCGCGGTCGAATGTCGCTGTCTCGGTCATGTCGTCTCTCCCGCGTTCAGACCTGCGCTTCGCCCAGATAGGCTTCGCGCACCTTGGGGTGGCCCTTGATGTTCTCGGGCGTCTCCTCGACCAGCGGCGTGCCCTGCGCGAGCACGGTGATCCGCTCGGCCAAGGAGAACACCACGTGCATGTCGTGCTCGATGATGCACATCGTGATGTCGCGCTTGGCCTTGATCTCCTTGAGCAATTCGATGGTGTTGTTGGTGTCGGCCCGCGCCATGCCCGCGGTTGGCTCGTCGAGCAGCAGGAGCTTGGGCGTCTGCACGAGGCACATCGCCATCTCCAACCGCCGCTTGTCGCCGCGCGACAGGCTCGCGGCGGTCATGTGCCGCTTGTCGGCCATGTTGACGTCCGCCAGCATCGCTTCGGCCTGCTCGCGGATGCCCGCCTCGCGGCGCACCGTTTCGTAGGCATGCAGCCGGAACGCCCCGTCGCGCCGCGCGAAGCAGGGGATCATCACGTTTTCCAGAACGCTGAGATCGGCGAAGATCTCGGGCGTCTGGAACACGCGGGAGATGCCCATCTGGTTGATCTCGTGCGGCTTGCGCCCGAGCACCGACTGGCCGTCGAACATCACGCTGCCCGAATCCGGGATCAGCTTGCCGACGAGGCAGTTCAGGAGCGTCGACTTGCCCGCGCCGTTGGGTCCGATGATGGCGTGGACCGTGTTCTCCTTGACCGAGAGATTGACGTCGCCCAGCGCCTGCAGCCCGCCGAAGCGCTTGTTGACGCCCTTGACTTCGAGAATGCCCATGACGGCCTCCTTATTCCGCGGCGGCGCGCTGGCGCGCGGCGTCGGATTCGACGTGATCTGCGTTGCGGTCGCGGCGGCGGAACAGCCGGCCCGTGCGCTGCGCCCCCTCGACCAGACCGCCGGGCAGGAAGATGACGACCAGCATGAACATGATGCCCAGCGTCAGGTGCCAGCCCTTGCCGATGAAGGGGTGGATGACGGCGACCATGACGTTCTCCAGCCCGTCGGGCATGAAGGCGAACCACTGGTGCAGGATGCCGTCGTTGATCTTCGAGAAGATGTTCTCGAAATACTTGATGAAGCCCGCGCCCAGCACCGGCCCGATCAGGGTTCCGGCACCGCCGAGGATGGTCATCAGCACCACCTCTCCGCTCGCCGTCCATTGCATCCGGTCGGCGCCCGCCAGCGGGTCCATCGCCGCCAAGAGCCCGCCCGCGAGCCCCGCATACATGCCCGAGATCACGAAGGCCGCGAGCGTGTAGGGGCGGGTGTTCAGGCCGGTGTAGTTCATCCGCTGCTGGTTCGACTTCACCGCCCGCAGCATCATGCCGAAGGGCGAACGGAAGATGCGCACCGACAGGTAGAAGGCCACGAGCATCAGCGCCGCGCTGAAGTAATACCCGACCGAGAAGTCCCAGGACCACGGGCCCACGAACAGCGTGGTGGTGTCGCGCATCTCGGCCCCGAACAGCGAGGTGACGGGCAGCCCGCCGGTGGAGGCGCCGTCGAGGATGCGCGGGTCCGACAGGGTGAGTTGCAGCCCGGTTTCGCCGTTGGTGACGGGGGTCAGCACCGAATAGGCGAGGTTGTAGCTCATCTGCGCGAAGGCCAGCGTCAGGATCGAGAAATAGATGCCCGAGCGGCGCAAGGAGACAAAGCCGATCACGAGGGCGAAGAGCCCGGCCATGACGATCGACAGGATGATCGCCGGGATGACGTTCATCGACAGAAGCTTGAACATCCACACGGCGGAATAGGAGCCGATCCCGAGAAACGCCGCGTGGCCGAAGGACAGGTAGCCGGTCAGGCCGAACAGGATGTTGAAGCCGATGGCGAAGATCCCGAAGATCACGAAGCGCTGCATCAGGTCGGGATAGCCCGCGTTGAACTGCGCCAGAGCCGAGCCCGCCGGAAAGGGGTTGAGGATGATCGGGGCGAACAGGGTGATCGCCGCCACCACGATCAGCAGAAGGGTGTCTTTGCGTTCAAGTCCGAGCATGGCTTATTCCTCCATCACGCCGCGACGGCCCATCAGGCCGCGCGGGCGGGTCAGCAGAATGACGATGGCGACGAGGTAGATGATGATCTGGTCGATGCCGGGCAGCAGCGACTTCACCTCGTTCATCGAGGCGAAGCTCTGCAGGATGCCCAATAGGAACCCCGCCAGAACGGCGCCGGGCAGGGAGCCCATGCCGCCCACGACCACCACCACGAAGCTCAGCACCAGGAAATCCATGCCCATGTGGTAGTTCGGGCTCAGGATCGGCGTGTACATGACACCCGCGAGACCGGCGACGGCCGCCGCGAGGCCGAACATCAGCGTGAAGCGGCGGTCGATGTCGATGCCCAGCAAGCCCACCGTTTCTCGGTCGGCCATGCCGGCGCGGACCACCATGCCGAAGGTGGTGAATTGCAGGAAGGCGAAGACGCCCGCGATGATGATGCCCGCGAAGAAGAAATAGACCAGCCGCCAGTAGGGGTAGATGATCGAATAGGGATCGAAGCCGAGCCAGACGCCGATGTCGAGGCTGCCGGTGAAAGCCTGCGGCGCGGGCGTCGGGATCGGATTGGCGCCGTAGAAATACTTGATGATCTCCTGCAGCACGATGGCGAGGCCGAAGGTCACGAGGATCTGGTCGGCATGCGGGCGCTTGTAGAAATGCTTGATTAGCCCGCGCTCCATCACGAAGCCCACCAGCACCATCACCGGGATCGCCAGCAGGATCGCCAAGGGCACGGCCCAGTCGACGATTGCGGCGCCGATTTCGGGACCGAACCAGTTTTCCACATAGGGGGTCTTCACCTTGAGCGGATTGCCGAGGAAATCGGTGCGCTCGGGGTCGATGGTGGTGACGCTGATGGTCAGGATCTTCTGCAGGGTGACCGCGCAGAACGCGCCGATCATGAACAGCGCGCCATGGGCGAAATTCACCACGCCGAGCGTGCCGAAGATGAGCGTGAGCCCGAGCGCGATCAGCGCGTAGGCCGATCCCTTGTCGAGCCCGTTCAGAATCTGGATGAGTATGGCGTCCATGGTCCCCCTCCTTGCTGAGGCTGGCCGTGTTGTGATGGGTCAAGCCGCCCCCGGTCGCGCACCCCGTCAGGGCGCGCGTCGGGAGGGGCCGGTCGCGGGGGCCGCGACCGGCAATGTCGGGTGGGGCGTCAGGCGCCCGGGTTGCACTCGCCCAGCGCGCCGCCCGCGAACATCGGGTGGTCATGCGCATAGGTGACCTGCGCGGTCGGCGTGACCTCGACGATCTCCACGAGGTGGAACTCGTCCTGCGGGTTCTCGGCCCCCTTCACGACGACCACGTCCTTGAAGCACTGGTGGTCTTCGGCGCGGTACAGCGTCGGGCCGTTGCCCATGCCGTCGAACTCGAAGCCCTCCAGCGCCTCGACCACGGCGCAGGGGTTGAAGTCATTCGCCCGCGTGACGGCGTCGGCATAGAGCAGCGCCTGCACGTAGCAGGTATGCGCGGCCTGCGACGGCGGGAAGCCGTATTTCTCGCCAAAGCTCTTCACGAAGGCCTTGGTGCCCTCGTCTTCGAGCTTCCAGTCCCAGTTCTGCGAGCCGGGAATGCCGGCGATGGCCGAGCCCGCGCCGCGCGCCATCAGCTCGGAATAAAGCGGCACGACGATCTGGAAGTCCTGGCCGTTGGCCTGCCGTTCGCGCAGTCCGAACTGCACCGCCTGGGTCAGCGAGTTCACCATGTCCCCGCCGTAGTGGTTGAGCACGAGCACATCGGCGCCCGAGTTCAGCACCGGCGCGATATAGGAGGAGAAGTCGCCCGCGCCGAGCGGCGTGCGCACCTTTTCGGCGGTCTGCCAGCCCATTGCCTCGGTCGCGGCGGCGATCGATTCCTCCTGGGTCCAGCCCCAGGTGTAGTCGGCGGTCAGGTGATAGGCCTTTCGCTCGGTGCCATAGAGGTTTTGCAGTACCGGCGCGAGGGCGGCGGCCGACATGTAGGCGTTGAAGAAATGCCGGAAGCCGTTGGCCTTGCGGTCCTTGCCCGTGGTGTCGTTGGAATGGGTGAGACCGGCCATGAAGATCACGCCCGCCTCCTGGCACAGCCCCTGCACGGCGACCGCGACGCCCGAGGAGGAGCCGCCCGAGATCATCACGGCGCCGTCCTTCTGGATCATCGATTGCGCTGCGGCGCGGGCGGCGTCGGACTTGGTCTGGGTATCGCCGGTGACGAACTCGACCTTCTTGCCGAGGATGCCGGTGCCGTCGAGCGCCTTCGACGAGAAGGTGTTGAGCATCCCCCCGTCGCCTTCGCCGTTCAGGTGCTCGACCGCGAGTTGGAAGGCGCGCAATTCGTCGGCGCCCTCGTCGGCATAGGCGCCGGTCTGCGGCACGTTGAAGCCGAGCGTCACCGAAGAGCCGGTCGGCGCGTTGGTGAAGGCCGATGCGCTCGAGGTGAAGATCGTCGGCAGCGCGAGCCCCGCGCTACCCACCGCGCCGGTCTTCAGCAACCCGCGCCGCGAGAAGTTCTGTCGTCTCATGTGGTCTCCTCCCTGATTTGCGGTCGGCGCACCGGAAACCTCCTCCGTTCCCGGCGCGCCGCCACACCGTTCGGTGCAGGTCGATTATCGGGTCCGAACTGAAAATCAGGCAATAAAGGCTTGGAGGTGGGCGGCTTTTCTGTAAATTTGTGAACATGCCTGTCCGAAAATCTGTCAATTGCTTTTCTCGCAACCGCAGCAAGCCCTTGATCGGGCGGGGCGGGCATGGCGGTTGATCCGGGCAGACGCAGGCTCGCGGGGGGGCGGATCCGGGCGCGGCGGCTCGATGCGGGGCTGGCGCAGGCTGATCTGGCGCGCCGGGTCGGGATCTCGCCGTCCTATCTCAACCTCATCGAGCATGATCGCCGTCGGATCGGCGGGCGGCTTCTCATCGCCATCGCGCAGGCGCTCGGTCTCGAACCGGCACAGATCGCCGAAGGGGCCGGGGATGCCCTGATCGACCGGCTGGGCGCGGCGGCGGCGGCGCGGGGGCACGGGGCCGAGGATGCCGAGGCTTTCGCGGGGCGGTTTCCGGACTGGGCCGGGCTGGTCGAGGCGCAGGCCGCGCGGATCGAGGCGCTGGAGGCGCAGGTGGCCGGGCTGAACGACCGGCTGGCCCACGACCCCGAGCTGTCGGCTTCGCTGCACCAGGTGATCACCGCCGCCACCGCGATCCGGTCCACCGCCTCGATCCTGGTCGAAGGAGAGGCGCTCGACCGCGACTGGCAGGCCCGCTTTCACAACAACATCCACGCCGACAGCCTGCGGCTGGCTGAAAGCAGCCGCAGGCTCGCGGGCTATCTCGAAGCGCCCGGCGAGGCGGCGGGCTCCGGCGCGCTGTCACCGCTCGACCGGGTCGAGGCGGCGCTCGACCGGTTGGGGCACCATGTCCCGGCGCTGGAGGGCGAGAGCCCCTCGCTGCGCCCCGCCGAGGTCGCCGCGGGCGTGCCGGGGCTCGATGCCTCGGCGCGGCAGATCCTGAACGGCTGGTGCGACACCTACCGCGCCGACGCGGTCGCGCTGCCGCTCGACACCATGGCGCGCGGCTGGCGCGAGACGCCCGAGCCGCTGGCGCTGGCCGCGCGGCTTGGTTGCACGCTGCCACGGCTCTTGCGGCGGCTGGCATCGCTGCCGCCCGGCATCGGCCCGACTCGGGCCGGGCTCGTCACCTGCGACGCGGGCGGCGCGCTTGGCCCGCGCCGGGCGCTGGACGGGCTGACGCTGCCGCGCGGGGGCGCCGCCTGTCCGCTCTGGCCGCTGTTCGAGGCGCTGTCGCAACCCGGCCGCCCGCTGCGGGCGCTGGCCGCGATGCCGGGTGAGACGGCGCCCGAAGTGCTTTGCATCGCCGTCTCGACGGTGGAGACCGGCCCCGACTGGGCCGCGCCGCCGCGCGCGGGTGCCGTGATGCTGATGCTGCCGCGCGATGCCTTGCCCGAGGCCGCGCCCCGGTTGCGGCGCGCGGTCGGCCCCGGTTGCAGGCTCTGCCCGCGCGACGGCTGCCCCGCACGGCGCGAGCCCTCCTTGTTGCCCGCATCGCCCCGGCCGCTTTGACAGCGCGGCACGGCATGGTGATAGTATCGCTCGGGGCCGCGCAGCCGGGGAGGGATGCGCGCCGAGGGGGGGCTACATGGCCAGACGCGTTCTGTTGATCGAGGATGAGCCGAACATCATCGAGGCGGTCAGCTTCATCCTGTCGCGGGATGGCTGGACCGTGCACACCCATTCCGACGGCGCCAGCGCGGTGGCCCGGGTGCATGCGCATCCGCCCGATCTCGTGATCCTGGACGCGATGCTGCCGGGACGGTCGGGCTATGACATCCTGCAGGAGCTGCGCGGCGCCGAGGCCACGCGTCACCTGCCGGTGATGATGCTCACCGCGCGCGGGCAGGCCCGCGACCGCGAGTTGGCGTTGAAGCTCGGGGCCACGCATTTCATGACCAAGCCTTTCTCCAACGCCGAAGTGCTCGACCGGGTGCGCGCCCTTGCCGGGGGGTGAGACCCCGCGCAGGGGCGGTCGGCCGGTCTTTCTCGCCCGGGCCTCCTACCGCCGCCGCCGCCTGCATGACGCGGCACGGCTCGCACCGCTGGCGGCGGGCTTTCTGTGGACGCTGCCGTTGCTGTGGCCGCGCGGGAGCACCCCGGTGTCGACGGTGCTGGTCTATCTTTTCGCGACTTGGGGCGTGAGCGTGCTGGTCTCGGTGCTGCTGGCGCGCGCGTTGCGCCGGGCGGACGCCGAAGCCGGGGTGCAGGAGGAAGGCTGAGATGCTCGGCTTCAACGCGCTTGTCGGCATCGCGCTTTTCTACGTGGCCTTCCTGTTCGGCGTTGCCTTCGCGGCCGAGCGCCGCGCCGCGCAGGGGCATGACAGCTGGCTCAGGAGCCCGTGGATCTACACGTTGTCGCTGTCGATCTACTGCACCGCGTGGACCTTTTATGGCGCGGTCGGCTACGCGGCGCGCTCGGGGCTCGAATACCTGACGATCTATCTCGGTCCGAGCCTCGTCATGCTTGGCTGGTGGTGGCTGTTGCGCAAGCTGGTGCGAGTCGGGCGGGCGCAGCGCATCACCTCGATCGCCGACCTGATCTCCTCGCGCTATGGCAAATCGACCCTGCTTGGGGTCATCGTGACGCTGCTCGCGGTGATCGGCGTGACGCCCTACATCGCGCTGCAGCTGCAATCCATCGCCCAATCGCTCGACGTCTTCGCCGGGCCGGAGGACGCGGCTCTGGGCGGAAGCTCGGTGGCGCTGTGGTCGGCGATCGGGCTGGCGCTGTTCACCATCCTGTTCGGCACTCGCAACCTCGATGCCAATGAACGCCACCACGGCATCGTCATGGCGATCGCGGTCGAGGCGGTGGTCAAGCTCGGCGCGCTTCTGGCGGTGGGCGTCTTCGTGGTCTGGGATCTGGGCGGTGGGCCCGCGCAGATGCTGGCGCGGATCGACGCCTCGCCGATCGCGGCATGGGATCAGCAGAGCGGTCGCTGGATTGGCTTTACGCTGTTGTCGGCGGCGGCGCTTTTGTGCCTGCCGCGCATGTTCCAGGTGCTTGTGGTCGAGAACGCCGACGAGGCGCATCTGGGCACCGCGAGCTGGGCGTTTCCGCTCTACCTTGCGCTGATGAGCCTGTTCGTGGTGCCGATCGCGGTGATGGGGCTGGAGCGGCTGCCCGAGGCGAACCCGGACATGTTCGTGCTGACGCTGCCGCTCGACGCGGGCCGCGACGGGTTGGCGGCCTGGGCGTTTCTGGGCGGCTTTTCCTCGGCGGCGTCGATGGTGATGGTGGCGACGATCGCGCTGGCCACCATGGTGTCGAACCACATCGTCGTGCCTCTGTGGTTGCATGCGCGCAGCCAGGGCGCGGTGATGTCGGGCGATGTGCGCGCCATGGTGCTGACCTCGCGGCGGCTGTCGATCCTGGGGGTGCTGGGGCTGGGCTATCTCTATTTTCACCTGTCGGGCGGCGGCGCCGCGTTGGCCTCGATTGGTCTGGTGGCCTTTGTCGGCGTGGTGCAAGTGCTGCCCGCCATGCTGGGCGGGCTGTTCTGGCGTGGCGCCACGCGCGGCGGCGCGGCGGCGGGGCTGGTGCTGGGCTTTGCGGTCTGGCTCTGGGCGATGTTCCTGCCGAGCGTCGGCGACGGCACAGCGATCCCGGCTTCGGTGATGGCGCAGGGGCCCTTCGGGCTGGGCTGGCTCAGGCCGCAGGCGCTGTTCGGGACAGGCGGGCTCGACCCGGTGCTGCATGCCGCGATGTGGTCTCTCACGCTCAATGCCGCGGCCTTCGTGGCGGTGTCTCTGGCGAGCTTTCCGGGGCCGGTGGAGCGATTGCAGGGCGCGCAGTTCGTCGGCGTCTTCGATGTGTCCGGCGGGCCGGGCGGCTGGTCGCGGGGCGCGGCGGATGCCGAAACGCTTCTGGTCATGGCGCAGCGCATCATCGGCGCCGCGCAGGCGCAGGCGCTGTTCGCCCGCGCCGCCGCCGCCCAGGGGCGGGCGGGCGCACTGCCCGAGGTGACGCCGAATTTCATCCGCGCGCTCGAACGCGATCTGGCGGGATCGGTCGGCGCGGCCACGGCGCATGCGATGATCGGCCAGATGACCGAAGGCGCTAGCGTCACCGTCGAGGACCTGATCGCCGTGGCCGACGAGACCGCGCAGATCGTGGAGTATTCGGGACGGCTGGAACAGAAATCTGCCGAGCTGGAGCGCACCGCAGGCGCGCTGCGCGAGGCCAATGCCAAGCTCACCGCGCTCTCGGTGCAAAAGGACGGGTTTCTCAGCCAGGTCAGCCACGAGCTGCGCACGCCGATGACCTCGATCCGGGCCTTTGCCGAAATTCTGCGCGAAGGTGGTCTGGAGCCGCGTGACCAGGCGCGTTTCGCGGCGATCATAGGCGACGAGGCGGGGCGGCTGACGCGGCTGCTCGACGATTTGCTCGACCTGTCGGTGCTGGAAGCCGGGCAGGGACGGCTCGACCTGCGGCGGGTGCGGCTTGGGGAGGTGATCGACCGTGCGGTCGCCGCGGCGCTGCCCGATCCCGGCGGGCTGCGGCTGCTGCGCGATCCGCAGGCCGAGACGGTGCAGATCGAGACCGATCCCGACCGGCTGGCGCAGGTCTTCATCAATCTGATCGCCAATGCCCGCAAATATTGCGATGCCGGGCGTCCCGAGCTGCGCATCGTCTGGCACCCGGCGCTGGGCGCGGTGGATTTCATCGACAACGGCCCGGGGATTCCGGCGGATCATGGCCGGGTGATCTTTGAAAAGTTTTCGCGGCTGGGCGATCCGGGGCGGGCCGGAGGTGCGGGGCTGGGGCTGGCGATCTGCCGCGAGATCATGACCCGGCTCGGCGGCGCGGTCCGTTTCCTGCCGGGGCCGGGCGGCGCGACCTTCCGCGTGGAGCTGCCGCGGGCGGTCTCGCCATTAGCGATTGATCAACCCGAGGCGGTGTAGATCTGGAAAGCCGGGGGCTTCATCGCGCGCCGCCGTCGCCAGACAGGATGGCCGAGATGACCATGGAAAGCGTGCTGCGCCGGTTGATCGGCGGCCACGAAACGCCCGCCACCGGGTCCGCCAACGGCGGCGGGGCGGGGCTGGCGCTGGCGCGCGCGGCGCAGGACACGATCGGGCTGCCGCTCGTGGTGCGCGGGGTCGCGCGCGACCGGGTGGCGCGTGATGCGCTCGGGGAGATGCTCGGCCCCGAGATGCTGTTGATCGGGCTTGGCGCGGACGGGGCGATCACCGGGCTGGCGGCGGTGGAGGCGCAGCTGCGTTGCGCCGTGGTCGAGGTGCAGACCCTGGGCGTCCCACGTGCGCAGCCAGTGCCCGCAGGGCCGGTCACCGGCACCGAGGCCGCGATGATGGCGCCACTGCTGTCGGGCCTGCTGGATCGGCTTGCGTCCGTCGATGATCCTGACCTGCAGTCTGTGGCGGGGCTGCGGCCCGGAGTGCGGCTGGAGGATGCGCGCGCCGCCGGGCTGATCCTGCCGGAGGCGCGCTACGAGCTGCTGCGTTTCGAGGTCGAGATCGGCCCGGGAAGCGGCCGCGGCGGCGTCTTGGTGCTGGCGCTTCCCGGCCGGGCCGATGCGTCCTGCAAAACGCCGCCCGCTGCGGCATGGGAGACCGCGCTGCGCGACAGCGTGCTGCAAGCCCCGGCAGAGCTGGAGGCGGTGCTGCACAGGATGCGGCTGCCCGCGCGCGACATCGAAGCGCTTGCTTCGGGCGATCTGCTGATGCTGCCGGGGGTGGATCTGACCGCCATCCGTCTCGAAGACGGGCGGGGGCGGCAGGTCGCCACCGTCAGGCTGGGCCAGCGGGCGGGCCTGCGGGCGGTGCGACTTGCGCCGCCCGAGGCCCCGCCGGACTTGCCGCTCGATATCCCGCCCCGGCTGCCGGAGTGAGCGGCGGGTCAGTCCTTGTCGGAAGCGCCGTCCGCGTCGCCGCTATCCTCGCGCAGCGCGTCGAGCTGCGGGCGAAGGCGATCGAGGTCGTAGCCGGCCTTGGTGGTGGCGGCGATGATCTCGTCGGTCTCCATCCGGCCCACCTGTCCCAGAGACCAGACGATGGAGGAGCGGGTGCCGGAGGCGCAATAGGCCAGCACCGGCCCGTCCGAGCTGTCGAGCACCTGCATCTGCCGGTCGACGGTCTCGCGGTTCAACCCCTGATGGGTCACCGGGTTGGTGGCAAAGCGCAGACCGGCGGCCTCGGCGGCGATGCGCAGCGCCTCGGCCTGAAGCTCGGCGGGCACCTCGTCATCGGGGCGGTTGCAGAGCACCGTGGCAAAGCCGGCCTCGGCAATGGCGGGAATGTCCTCCGGCTCGATCTGCGGGCTGACGGCGTAGTCGGGGCTGATGCGGCGAATATCCATGCGGGATGATTACAGCGCCCTCCGCCGCGCGTCCAGCGGCGTTGCGTTGCGGTCATGCGCCGCCTCCGCCGATGGCACGGGGCCTTGCGCATGCGGGGTGGGCCGCCGATCATGCGCCAGGATGGGGCAGCGGGGGGACGGCCATGGAGGGCGCGCCGGTCACGACACGGCTTATCGACCGGATCGTCGAAGTGACGATCGATCTCGCGCCGGGTAACCCGCTCGGTGCCGCGACACGGCGTGGCCTGGGAGCCGCGCTTGACGAGATCGAGGCGGCGCTCGGTGATGATGCGCCACCGTGTGGGGTGGTGCTGCGGGGCGCCAACGCCGTCTTTTCGGTCGGGTTGGACCTGCGCGAGATCGGGGTGTCCGACGCCCCCGACACGCCGCCGCTGCACCGGCTCTGCCGCCGGATCGAGCAATTGCCGGTGCCGGTGGTCGCTGCGCTGTCGGGCAGCGCAATCGGTGGCGGCGCCGAGCTGGCGCTGGCCGCGCATTACCGGCTCGCGGCACCGGGCGCGCGGATCGGCCTGCCCGATATCGTGCTCGGCCTGCCGCCCGGCGCGGGCGGTGGTCAGAGGCTTGCCGCGCTCTGCGGTGCCGAGGCGGCGCTCGACATGCTGCTCTTGGGCCGATTGGCCCCCGCACAGGTGGCGCGGCAGGCCGGAGTGATCGACGGTGTGGTCGAGGAGGGGCTCGGCGCGGCGGCCCGCGATCTCGTCACGCAGCTTGCCGCGGCGGGGTTTCGGCCTCGGCCCGTGGCCGGGCGGCGCGAGAGGATGGCCGATGGTGCCGCCTGGCTCGCCGCCACCCGTCGGCGCCGACAGGTGGTTCAGGAGACCCCGCTGCGCAGCGCCGGGCGGGTGGTCGATTGCGTCGAGGCGGCCGTGTTGCTGCCGGCGGCCGCGGCGTTGCGGTTCGAACGGACGGCGCATCGCGACGCGCTTGGGGACCCGCAATTCGCGGCGCTGCGCCATCTTTACTTCGCGGAGCGACGGATCTCGTCGCAACTGCTCGACCGGGAGGGGGACGATCCCCGGCCGACCGCGCAGGGGCGCGGGCTGCTCGCGGCGCTGGTTCGCGGCAGCGAGGGGCAGGAGGGCTTACGGCGGCTCGCCGCGACGGTGGCGCAGGGGGCGCGGCTTCTGGCGGCGGGGCGGGTGGCGCATAGCGCCGATCTCGACGCGCTGGCGGTGCATGGTCTTGGCTGGGCGCGGCTGTCGGGCGGACCGTTCCATGCCGCGCGCGAGATCGGCATGGCCGAGCTCGTCGGACAAATGCAGGGCTGGAGCGGCGAGGACCCGGTGTTCGAGGTGCCGCCGCTCATGCGCGCCGCTCTGGAGACCGATGGCGATCTCGATGCGGCGCTGCGGCGCGGCCGGAGCGCCGAGATCAGGACAGGATGATGCCGACCACGACCATCATCAGGCCCAGCATCGACAGCATCAGTGCCCCGATATTGAGCGGCACGATCCGGGCCAGCCGCGTCCGCATCTGTGCGTCGTCGAGCCCCTGACGCCGCAGGCGCAGCACCGCCAGCAGGCTCCACAGGATGGCGGCGAAGCCCACCAGCGTGATCGCCGCGCCGATCCAGATGATGATGTCCATGCCCGGTCTCCCGCCCGTGTTCGCTGCCGTGCCGGACTAGCGCCCCCCGCCGGGCGGCACAAGACCGCGCGCCGGTGGCGGCAGCCGCTTGATGCCGCGCGGGCCCGGCGCTAGGGAGAGGGTCCGTTATCGGCCCATCAGGAGATCCCCATGAGCGACGCATCCGTGATCGACGAGCAGAGCAACGCGGCAGGCGAGGAGCTGCGCCAGTTCATCGAACGCGTCGAGCATCTCGAGGCCGAGAAGAAGGACATCGCCGAGCAGATCAAGGAAGTGATGGCCGAGGCCAAGGGCCGCGGCTACGACACCAAGATCCTGCGCAAGGTCATCGCGCTCAGGAAGCGCGATGCCGACGACATCGCCGAGGAAGAGGCGGTGCTCGACATGTACAAGGCCGCGCTCGGCATGAGCTGAGCCGGATGGCGGGGCGCGCAGGCGCCCCGCCGCCATCCGGCTCAGGCCCTGAGCAGGCGCACGCCGTCCATCGCGGCGATCCGCTCCAGATCGGTCTCGTAGATCGCCGTCAGTTCGGCGACGAGAGCCGCGTTCCATCCGGGCATGTCGATCTCGGTCTCGACCGCCTCCGCGCGGGCGTATTTGTCGAGAAAGGCCGAGACGACCCGGCGGTGCTGCGCTGCCGTCGCGGGCGGGTGCGCCGCGAGATAGGCGCGCAGCCGCGCCGTACCCTCGGGACGCATGATCTCGTTCACGAGATCCTGACCGCCCTCGACCGGCGCGTCCTCTGCCATCCCCGCCAGCGCCCGCACGAGATCGGGCCAGAGCAGGGCCGAATCCTCGTCGCACCAGACCGTCAGGCGGATATCCGGCGCCGCCTCGCGCAGCCGCGCCACCACGTCCGACCACAGGATCCCGCGCGGGTCCGTCCCGGCCATGAAGGCGTCGACGCCGCGGCCGCGTGCCTGATCCCAGCAGGCGGGCACGAAGGCGGCCGGGTTGCGGATGCCGAGAAACATCTCGATCCGGTCGTCGGGAAACAGCGCCCGCAGCGAGCGCGCCTTGAAGCCCGCCAGATCGTGAAAGCGGCCCGCGTCGAAGATCCGCGCCGGGGTGCAGATGAAGGCCGGGTTGCCCAGCACCAGCCGCTCGGTCGTTTCGCCATGCTCGAGGATCGCGTCGATCAGCACGTCGCGCGTGCCCGGTTCGGGGGCCTCGCCGCGCAGGTGCTGGATCGCTTCGCGCAGCAGCCTGCGATAGCGCGCGGGGTTGGGCGCGCGGATGCCTTGCTCCGCAAGGCCCGGCAGGTTCCTGGTCACGGATTTCAGCAACCGGTCGTCATCGGTGCAGTTCGCGCCGATGTGAAAGGCGATTTCCATGCGTCTGCCGTCCCTCTGCCCGCTTGCCGCGGGTCCTCGTGGTGCCGGGCCCGATGGGGCGCCCGGGCCGTATCCCGCCCAATATAAGGAGTTATCTGGACAGCGAAACCGCTTTGAGCTACCGCGGGGCCCATGTCCGATAAAACCAGTCAGACAAGCGTCCCCGGCGGCGCAGGACGCGGAATCGACCCGTGGTCGGCAGGCGCGGTGGCGATTGCCGCGCTGGTGCTGTTGCCGGTGGTGTCGGTGATCTGGTTCGCTTTCAACCCCGAGGACAACATCTGGCCGCACCTGCTGTCGACGACGCTGCCGCGCTATCTCGGCAACACGGTGCTGTTGATGCTTTCGGTCGGCGCGATCACCGCCGCCGTCGGGGCGGGCGCGGCCTGGCTGGTGGTGATGTACCGCTTTCCGGGGCATTCATGGCTGCAATGGGCGCTGCTGCTGCCGCTCGCGGTGCCTGCCTATGTGGGCGCCTATGCGCTGGTCGATTTTCTCGAATATGCCGGGCCGGTGCAGACCGGCCTGCGCGGGCTCATGGGCTGGCAGGACGCGCGCGATTACGCCTTTCCGCAGATCCGGTCGCGGGGGGCGGCGATCCTCGTGCTGTCGGCGGCGCTTTACCCCTATGTCTATCTGCTGGCCCGCGCGGCGCTGCGCGAGCAATCGGGGGCGGGGTTCGAAGTGGCCCGCGCGCTCGGCGTCGGGCCATGGGGGCGATTCTTTCGGGTCGGGCTGCCGCTGATCCGCCCCGCCATCGCCGCGGGGGTCGCGGTGGTGATGATGGAGACGGTCAACGATTTCGGCGTGGTCGACTATTTCGCGGTGCAGACGCTGACCACCGGCATCTTCACGGTCTGGCTGCAGGCGGGCAACCTGGGCGGCGCGGCGCAGATCGCGACGCTGGTTCTGGCGATGATCGTGTTCCTCGTGACGCTGGAAAAGCTGAGCCGTCGCCGTTCGCGCTTTTTCGGCTCGGCCCGACAGCCGCGCCCGGTGACGCCGATGCGGCTGTCGGGCGGGCAGGGCGCGCTGGCCTGTTTCGCCTGCCTTCTGCCGTTCCTTGCAGGGTTCGTGCTGCCGGTGGCGGTGTTGTCCGGCCACGCGCTCGACGCCGGTGAATGGGCGGCGCCGGGGCTGATCCGGGCGCTGGTGCACACTCTGGCCACCGGTGGGGCGGCGGCGTTTGTCACGGTGCTGGCGGGGCTGTTCATGGTCTATGGCACGCGGCTGTCGGGTCGCCGCCTTCCGGTGCTGCTGCTGCCGATCACGGCGATCGGTTACGCCGCGCCGGGCGCGGTGTTGGGCATCGGTATCCTGATCCCGCTGGCGCAGTTCGACAACGCGCTGGCGGATGCGGTGCTCGCGCTGACCGGGCGCGATCCGGGGCTCATCTTCACCGGCACGGCGGCGGCGCTGGTTCTGGTGTATTGCGTGCGGTTCTTCGCGATCGCGCAGGGCACCGCCGATGCGGCGCTGGGCCGGGTGTCGCCGAGCCTGCCGATGGCGGCGCGTTCGCTGGGCCAGAGCGCGGGCGGTACGCTGCGCCGCGTTCATGTGCCGCTGATCCGGGCCAGCGTCGGTTCGGCGCTGCTTCTGGTCTTCGTCGATTGCATGAAGGAGCTGCCCGCGACGCTGCTGCTGCGCCCCTTTGGCTATGATACGCTGGCGACGCGGGTGCATGCCAAGGCCAGCCTCGAGAACATCGCCGAAGCCGCGCCCGCCGCGCTGATGATCACCGCCGTCGGGCTGATCGCGGTTGGGCTTCTGGCGCGCGCCAACCGCTGAGATATCGTGATTGATGGTGCCGGCTGAGGGACTCGAACCCCCGACCCCCTGATTACAAATCAGACGCTCTACCAGCTGAGCTAAGCCGGCCCCGACGTCGATGTATCCAGACCGCGGCGGGGTGGCAAGCGGGTTGGCGCTCTTCGTGTTACATCCGGCGACAAAACTCCGCGCCGAAGAGGACGGGCCGTGCTGGCATACCGGCCTGACTACCCCCTAGAAAGGGGGCCGAGACCCGCAGGAGGCCGCCCATGACCGATACCGCCGAGCAGATTCTCGTCGTCGACGATGCGCGCGACATTCGCGAACCGCTTGGGCAGTACCTCAAGAAACAGGGGTTCCGGGTGCGTCTGGCCGCCAACGCCGCCGAAGCGCGCAGCATCGTGGAAACGGCGCGGATCGGTCTGGTCGTGCTCGACGTCATGATGCCGGGCGAGGACGGGCTGAGCCTGTGCCGCTGGCTGGTGGCGCGCGGCGGGCCGCCGGTGATCCTGCTGACGGCGATGGCGGACGAGACCGACCGCATCGTCGGGCTGGAGCTGGGGGCCGATGACTACGTGACCAAGCCGTTCAACCCGCGCGAGCTTCTGGCGCGGGTCCGGGCGGTGCTGCGCCGCGCGCCGCCGCCGCCGCCCGCCTTTGACGCGACGCGCCGCCGCTTTGCGGGCTGGACCCATGATCCCACCGCGCGGAAGTTGCACCATGATGACGGGCGCGTGGCCGGGCTGACCTCGGGCGAAAGCCGCCTTCTGGCGCTGTTTCTCGACGCGCCGCGCACCGTGCTCGACCGCGCGCGGCTGCTCGATCTCGTGGCCGGGCGAGAGGCCAAGGCCTATGACCGCGCCATCGACAACCAGATCAGCCGCCTGCGCCGCAAGATCGAGGACGACCCGAAACATCCGAGGCTGATCCTCACCGAATGGGGCGGCGGCTACCTGCTGGCCGCCGATGTGGAGGTGGCGCCGTGATCTCGCGGTTGCTGCCGCGGGGCATGGCGGCGCGCTTTGCGCTGTTGCTCGCCGCGGCCTTGCTGGTGGCCAACCTCGTGGCGCTGGGATTGCTGTCGTTTGAGCGCAACCGGCTCGACCGCGAGGCGGGCGCCGCGCGCGAAGTGGAGCGGATCGTGGCCTTGGTGCCCGCCATGGAGGCGTTGCGCCCCGTGGCCCGCGAACGGCTGGCGCGCCGGGCCTCGACCCGGCTGGCGCGGATCGATGTCGGGCCGGTGCCGATCGTGTCGTCGGCGGCGACCGGGGATCGCGCCCGCGCGCTGGAGGCGCGGCTGGCCGCGGCGCTTGGCGACCGCGAGGTGCGGGTGACGACCGTCGAGAGGGGGCGCCTCGCCGGTGCGGATCGCGGCGGGCCGGAAGGCGGGCGCGGCGAGGTCATCGTCGTGTCGATCGCGCTCGACCCGGCGGGGGCGGGCGGCTGGCTCAATGTCGCGGCGGCGCAGTTGCGCCCGCCGGGCGGCGCGCGGCACGAGGTGTTCTGGCTGGGCCTCGGGCTGTCGCTTCTGTCGGTGCTTGGGGTGGGACTTTGGTTCGTGCGCCAGCTCACGCGGCCCCTGGGGGCGCTGGCGGCGGCGGCACGCGCCGCCGGGCGCGGCGATCGCAGCATCCGCGTGGCCGAGACCGGCGCGCGTGAAATGCGCGACGCGGCGGCGGCCTTCAACGACATGCAGGCCCGGATCGCCCGGTTCGAAGCCGAACGCACGCGAACGCTCGCCGCCGTGGGGCACGATTTGCGCACGCCGATCACCAGCCTGCGCATCCGTGCGGAAATGCTCGACGACGAGGATGGCGCACCGATGATCCGCACGCTCGACGAAATGGCGGTGATGGCCGAGGGGTTGGTCAGCTTCGCGAGGGAAGGCAACGAGGCGGAGCCTGTGGGCGAGATCGATCTCGCCGCGCTGCTGGTGCGGCTTTGCGCCGAAGGAGGCGCGGTTTTCGAAGGTGGGACGGCCATGGTCACGGGGCGTCCGGTGGCGCTTGGCCGGGCCTGCGGCAACCTCATCGACAACGCGATCCGCATGGGCGGGCGCGGCGCGGGTGCGGCTTGAGCAGGCGCGGCGGCGGGCTGTGGTGAGCATTCTCGATGACGGCCCCGGCATCCCCGAGGCGCAGCTCGGCGCGATGTTCGACCCCTTCATGCGCGGCGACAACAGCCGCAGCCTCGACACCGGCGGCGCCGGGCTCGGGGCTGTCGATCGCGCGCGGCATCATCCGCGCCCCATGGCGGCGAGATCGCGCTGTCGAACCGCGCCGAAGGCGGGCTCGCGGCGCGGGTGACCCTGCCGCTGGCCTAGATCGGCAGCGGCGGCGTCTCGCCGCTTTCCTCGAGGTGCCAGGTGGCGGTCCAGTCGCCCGCGCGCCGGTCCAGCACGAGGAAATTGCGTTCGGCCACGTAGCGCCGTCGCTTGCCCGGCAGGGGCAGGATGCGGATCTTGTGCCCGTCCAGCGGCCCTTCTCCAAGCTGCCCGAGCCAGCCCAGCCCCCGCGCATAGCCCTTGGGCGGGGCGCGATGCGCGATGCCCGATGCCACGAGCTGGTGCACCGGGCCGGGCGCGGCGGCCATCTCGGCGCGGGTGGCCAAGTGGATCTCGCCCGACAAAAGCGTCACCGGGCCTTTCGCGCGCAGCGCCAGCATCGCGCGCAGTGCCCGTTTCCAATCCTCGCGATGCGCCCGGCTCTGCCACTGGTCGCGCAGGTCATCCTCGTATTTCTGCATGCCGGGCCAGACCCACATCACCGCCTCGACCAATGACAGGCGCGGGCCGAGCATCGGCACCGACGAGACGATCATCGTGCGCTCGGGCTCGGGCGAGGGGCGCTCGATCAGCCGCCAGCCCGCATCGCCCATGACGCGCCTGCGGCCGCGTTCGGAGCGCAGGTCCGGCGTGGTGATCGTCAGTCCCGGCAGGGTGCGCTGCCAGCCGAGATGCGCGCCGCTCGGATCCGCGAAGACCTCGGGAATGTCGGTTTCCACCGCGCCGTGCTGGAACAGCAGGTACATCTCGCGCGCCACCGCGAACAGCGTGCGGCCCACATCGCTCTCGGTGGCCACGACCGGCAGCGACCCCCAGCCGTCGCAGATGTCGTGATCGTCCCATACCGCGAGCGTCGGCACCCGCGCCACGACGGCCTTGACCTCGGGCGAGGCCAGCCCGCGCATGTAGCGCGCGACGAAGCCGCGCCGCAGATGCGCGGCGAGATCCGCGAGATCGGCCTCGCTGGCGGCGCTGGGGATATCCTCGGGCCAGCCCTCGCTCAGCCTGTGGCCTTGGGTGACCTCGTCGGCATAGATCTGGTCGCCGCCCTGAAGCAGCGCGGCGAAGGGCCGGTCTTCATGCGCGGCGCGCAGCCGGCCCCACATCGCGTCGCGCTCCGCGGGGTCGCGATCCATGTCGCCGTTCTCTTCGCCGTTGCACGACACGAAGGCGAGGCGCAGGTCGCCCGACAGCTTCGTGCAGACCTCGAAACGCCTGCCCTCGAACTCGTAGCCGCCATCCTCGGGGCCGAGCACGACATCGAAGCGCCAGAACGTCAGCCCCTCCAGATCGGCGAGCCTTTTCGGCGCATGGTCCGCACCCGCCGCGCGCAGCGTTCCGCAGGGGACGCCCGCCTTGCGGATCACCACGGCGGCGAGGCGCAGCCCCTCCGGCCCATGTCCCCGCAGGTGCAGGATCGGTCCGGCATCGCATGTGTCGGTGGTCAGGCTCACGGCACGCTCCCCGGCCCGGATGGCCGGGCGCGTTACTTTTCGCTGTGGGTCGCCCAGCCTTCTTCGGCGGGCGGCGGCGGCAGGTCATTGTCGTCGCGTTGACGGTGCAGATGCACCTTGGCGATGAAATTTCCAGTGATCGGCGCGGTGACGAAGAGGAAAGCCAACACCAGCAGCTCGTGCAGCGAGCCGTCACCGGTGGCGAAGGTGTCGACCATCGACGCCATCAGCAGCGAGCCCACCCCGAGGGTCGAGGCCTTGGTCGGCGCGTGCAGCCTTTTCATCGGCTGATCGAGCTTCAACAGCCCGTAGGATCCCACCAGCATGAACCCCGCGCCGGCGATCAGCAGCAGCGTCACGAGAAGATCGAGCAACATCATGCCCCCGGTCATTCGATGATGTCCCCGCGCAGCACGAAGCGCGCCAGCGCCACGGTCGAGACGAAGCCGAGCATCGCGAAGATCATCGCGCTTTCGAAATAGATATGCGTGCCCCAGCGCAGCCCGAGCAGGATGATCAGGCCGATGGCGTTGATCACCATGGTGTCGAGCGCGAGGATCCGGTCGCCGGTATGCGGCCCGAGGATCAGCCGGACCATGGCCAGGAGCTGCGCCAGCCCGACCGCGCCGATGGCAATGGAAAGTGCGGTGTCGATCATTCGAAGATCTCCTTGAGCCGGCGTTCGTAGCGCGTCTTGATCTCGTCGCGCACGGCGTCGGGATCGGGCGCGTCGAGCGCGTGGACCAGCAGCGCCGCACCATCGGCCGACAGGTCGGCGCTGACGGTGCCGGGGGTCAGGGTGATGGTGCCCGCGAGCATGGTGATCGCCTCGGGCGTGCGCAGTTCGAGCGGGATCACGACCCAGTTGGGCGCCATGTCCGCGTTGCGCTTGAACAGCACGATCATTGCCACCTGCACATTGGCGACGACGATGTCCCAGATCACGATCCCCATGTAGGACACGAGCCGCCAGGGCCGGGTGATCTTCGGCCGGTCGGGCCAGTAGGCGGCGGTGGAGATCGGGATCAGCAGGCCGAGGATCGCGCCGAAGACGACGGTGCCGAGGCTGAGATGGTTGATCAGCAGGCACCACACCACCACCAGCATCGTCGACAGCATGGGGTGCGGCAGCAGCTTGCGGGCCAGGCGTTGCGACATCAGTGATCCTCCCCGGCTTCGGCGCCGTCATGATCCGCCGCATCGGCGTGGTCGTCCGCCGCGCCGTGCGAGTCGTTCTTGATCTTCTTGCCGGGCGTTTCGAGCACCAGCCCGATATAGGGTTCGGGCGCGAAGAGCTGCGCCGCCGTGGCGGTCAGCGCGCGGTTGACCGGCCCGGCAAACACGGTGAGCGCGATCAGCATCGCGACGAGGCCGCCGATGGCGATCATCGGCAGCACCGGGCGCGGCGCGACCGGACCCTTGGTCGATCCCGGCTGCGCGGTGTCGTCCTCGACTTCGGGCGCGGTCTCGGGGTCGATGGGGTCGGTGTCGGGGCCGGTCTGATGGGCCTTCCAGAAGATCAGCGACCCGGCGCGCGAAAAGCCCACCACCGCCACCAGCGATCCGGTCAGCACCACCGCCCAGACCCACCACATGAGCGGGCTCGCACCCGCCGCGTCGAGGATCAGAAGCTTGCCGAGGAACCCCGACAGCGGCGGCAGGCCGGTCATGGCGATGGCCGCGACGAAGAACATGCCCGCCAGCAGCGCTCCGCCCTCGATCGGGCGGCCCTGCACGAGAAACGGCCCCGCCGCGCCGCGCCGGTCGCGGATCTGGTCGACCAGCAGGAACAGCGCCGCCGTCGCGAAGGTCGAATGGATGGCATAGTAGAGCGCCGCGGCGATGCCGTCGGGGGTGAAAACCGAGACCGCGCTGAGCAAAAGACCCATCGAACCGATCACCGAAAAGGCCACCAGCCGGTCGATCCGCCCCGCACCCAGCACGCCGATCATGCCCAGCCCCAGCGTCAGCAGGGCCGCGGGCATGAGCCATGTGTCGAACAGACCCTGGGTGATCTCGAGATCGGGCGGAAAGACCAGCGTGTAGACGCGGATGATGCCGTAAGCGCCGACCTTGGTCATGATCGCGAACAACGCGGCCACGGGGGCGGGGGCATGGGCATAGCTGTCGGGCAGCCAGAAATGCAGCGGCAGCACCGCGGCCTTGATCGCGAACACCATCAGCAACAGCACCGCCGCGACCCGGATGCCGGCGCTGGCACCGGGATCGAGCGCGGCCACGCGCCCGGCGAGATCGGCCATGTTGAGCGTGCCTGTCTGGGCGTAGATCGTGCCGAGCGCGATCAGGAACAGGGTCGAGCCGAGCAGGTTGTAGAGCACGTATTGCGTGCCCGCGCGCAGCCGGTCCTTGCCGCCCGAATGGATCATAAGGCCGTAGGAGGCGATCAGCAGCACCTCGAAGAACACGAAGAGGTTGAAGGCATCGCCGGTGAGGAACGCGCCGAGGATGCCCATCAGCTGAAACTGGAACAGCGGGTGGAAATGCCGCCCCCGCGCGTCCCAGCCCGAGCCCATGGCATAGAGCAGCACAAGCGGCGCGAGCAGCGTCGTCAGCAAGAGCATCAGCGTCGACAGCCGGTCGGCCACCAGCACGATGCCGAACGGCGCGGGCCAGTTGCCGAGCTGGTAGAGCGTGATGGTGCCGTCGGAGGCCTGCCAGAACAGGCCGATCGAAATCGCGGTCAGCGCCAGCGCGCCCGCCATCGACAGCGCGCGCTGCACCACGATGTGTTCGCGCACCATCAGCACGAGGATCGCGGCCAGCATCGCGGGCAGCACGACGGGGGTGATGATCCAGTGGCTCATCATGCGTCTCCTTCGGGCAGGGAGGGACGGCGCGCGTCGCTTTCCGGGACGGCGGGCCGGTCGACGAGATCGTCATCCGCCGACAGCCAGCTGCCCAGCGCGATCATCACCACCACCGCCGTCATCCCGAAGGAGATGACGATGGCCGTCAGCACGAGCGCCTGCGGCAGCGGGTCGGTGTAGCGTTCGGCACCGTCGCGCAGCACCGGCGGCGCGTTGAGCGCCAGCCGCCCCGAGGCAAAGAGGAACACGTTGACGGCATAGCTCAGAAGCGAGGTGCCGATGATGACGGGAAAGGTCCGCAGGCGCAGCACAAGGTAGATGCCCGCGGCGGTCAGGGCGCCGACGGCGGTTGCGATCAGGAATTCCATCTCAGATTACCTTGCCTTGTGCACCCACGGTCGGAGTGAGCTCCTCGTCGCGCGAAGGGTCGATGTCCATCGCGTGATCGGAGGTCTCCGTGCCCGCCCTGTACCCCAGCCGCGAGAAACTTTCGAGTGACAGCATCACCGCGCCGACCACGGCGAGGAACACGCCCAGGTCGAAGCCCATGGCGGTGGCCAGTTCGAACTCCTCCATCGGCGGGATGCGGAAATAGCCGAAGGCCGAAGTCAGGAAGGGCTGCCCCGCGAACCATGCGCCGATCCCGGTGAGGCCCGCCACGAAGACGCCCGCGCCGATGATGCCGTGATAGGGGTAGCGCTGCCGCCGCGCGGCCCAGGCAAAGCCCGAGGCCATGTACTGCGTCACCACCGCGATGGCCACGACGAGACCCGCGACGAAGCCGCCGCCGGGATCGTTGTGCCCGCGCAGGAAGATATAGACGCCGACCATGAGGATCACCGGCATCATCACCCGCGTCAGCACCACCATCATCAAGGGATGCGCGTCGCCGGCCTGCGCCTCTTCGAAGCCGCGATTGAGCAGGCGGCGGCGCACCGGACCCGAGAGCAGCGCCTCGGTCAGCGCATAGATCACGAGCGCGGCGATGCCGAGCACGATGATCTCGCCAAAGGTGTCGAAGCCGCGGAAGTCGACGAGGATCACGTTGACCACGTTGTCGCCGCCGCCGCCCTTGTAGGAATTGGCGAGATGATAATCCGAGATCGGCGCGATCGGAAACTCGGTCGACAGGATGGTCCAGCACAGCGCCGTGGCCGCGGCCCCGCCCGCGAGCGCGATGACCGCGTCGCGTGCCCGCCGCAGCGCGCCGGATTCGACAGGGGTGCGGTTGGGCAGGAAGTTGAGCGCGAGCAGCAGCAGGATGATCGTCACCACCTCGACCGAGATCTGCGTCAGCGCGAGATCGGGGGCCGAGAAATGGTTGAAGCCGACCGAAACCATCAGGCCGATGATGCCCATCAGGATCAGCACCGCGAGCCGGTTGCGATGCACCGCGACGAGAAAGCCGGCCGCGATGATCAGCATCGCCCATGCCGCGATGGCGATCGGCGTGACCGGAAGCAGCGGCCGCCGGATCTCGGCGCCGGTGGTGCCGGAGAACCACGCATGCGCGCCGATCGCGACGACCGTCACCACCATGATCGCGGCATAGCGGGTGAAGGAGCCGTCATGCAGGCCGCGGGCAAACAGCCGCGCGCCGCGCACGCAGGCCGCGATGAGCCTGTCGAAGATGTCCTTGGCCTCTGGCCGCGGGGCCGCCTCCCAGATCCGCGACAGCGGCGCGAACAGCGCCAGCAGCACCGCGCCGCCGAGCACCGCGATGGCCGACATGAAGAGCGGCAGGTTCAGCCCGTGCCAGATCTTCAGATGCGCGTCGGGCATCTCGGCGGCGGAGCCGATCACCGCGCCGGTGACCAGCTTCACGAAGGGCTCGGCCAGCGCCGGGAACAGGCCGATCACCACCACCGGGATGATCAGCAGGGCGGGCGGCAGCCACATGCCCGGGTTCGGATCATGCGGATGCGCCGGGTACTCGTCGCGCTCGGGGCCGAAGAAGGTATGCGCGATCAGCCGGAAGGAATAGGCCGCCGAGAACAGCGCGCCCACGGTCGCGACCACCGTCACCAGCATCGGCGCGCCGAACAGCGTGGTGTGCGTGGCCTCTTCGAGCATCATCTCCTTGGAGATGAAACCGTTCAGCAGCGGGATGCCCGCCATGGACAGGCCTGCGAGCAGCACGATCACGAAGGTGACCGGCATCAGCTTGCGCAGGCCGCCAAGGCGCCGCATGTCGCGGGTATGCGCCTCGTGGTCGACGATGCCCGCGCTCATGAAGAGCGCGGCCTTGAAGCTTGCGTGGTTGAGGATGTGGAACACCGCGGCCATCGCGCCAAAGGCGGTGCCGGTGCCCAGAAGGAAGGTGATCAGGCCCAGATGCGAGACGGTCGAGAAGGCGAGCAGCGCCTTCAGGTCGTGCTTGAAGATCGCGATGAAGGCGCCGATCACCATGGTCAGCAGGCCCGCCGAGGAGACGATGTAGATCCATTCCGGCGTGCCCGACAGCACCGGCCAGAGCCGCGCCATCAGGAACAGCCCGGCCTTCACCATCGTCGCCGAATGCAGGTAGGCCGAGACCGGCGTCGGCGCCGCCATGGCGTGCGGCAGCCAGAAGTGGAACGGGAACTGCGCCGACTTGGTGAAGCAGCCCAGAAGGATCAGCAGAAGCGCGGGCACGTAGAGCGGCGAGGCCTGCACCACGTCGCGGTTCTCGAGGATGACGGTCAGGTCGTAACTGCCGACGATATTGCCCAAAAGCAGCATGCCGCCGATCAGCGCGAGCCCGCCCATGCCGGTCACCGCGAGCGCCATGCGCGCGCCCTGACGGCCCTCGGGCAGGTGCTTCCAGAAGCCGATCAGCAGGAAGGAGGAGAGCGAGGTCAGCTCCCAGAAGATGAGCAGCAGCAGGATGTTGTCCGACAGCACGATGCCGACCATCGCGCCCTGGAACAGCAGCAGGTAGCTGAAGAACTCGCCCATGTTGTCGTCGCGCGACAGGTAGTGGCGCGCATAGGCGATGATCAGCAGGCCGATCCCGAGGATCAGCGCCGCGAACATGAATCCCAGCGGGTCGAGAAACAGGTTCACGTTGAGCCCCAGCCCCGGCATCCAGTCGAGCCGGGCCGAGATCGTCTCGCCGCGCAATATGGCGGGCAGGTGCGTGAGCAGCCCGACCGACGCGAGCGCCGTGACGAGGAAGGTGGCGGTGAAGCAGGCCTGCCGACCGGCCCGGATCATCAGACCGGGCAGCAGCGCGCCGAGGAACGGGAGGAGGGCGATGATGAAAAGCGACATGGCGCGCACTATCGCTAAGTCCGGCGGCGGCGACCAGACGTGCCGGGACATTTCCCGCCCGATCAGCCGCTTCTTTCGGCCGTCAGCGCCGGTTGCAGGCCCGGCAACCCTCGCTTTGCGCCGCGCGGCGCTGCGCGGATGCCGGTCGAGCCGGGCATTGCGGCCCGGTCGCCGCGAATCAAGACGCGGGATCGGCGTTTGCCCCGGAGGCCCCGGAAGGGGTAAGGCTCGGTCATCCATCGCCCCCGATCAGGACCGCGTTTCACCATGAGCTATCTCGGCATCGACCTTGGCACCTCCGGGCTGCGCGCCCTTCTTCTGGACGAGAGCGGCGCGCCGATCGGCGCCGCCGAGCGCCATTACGCCGCCGACCATCCGCATCCGGGCTGGAGCGAACAGGACCCGGCCGACTGGATCGCGGCGCTCGAGGCGGCGGTTGCCGAGCTGCGCGAGAGCTGCCCTGAATTCGCCGGGCTCAAGGGTATCGGCGTGGCGGGCCACATGCATGGCGCGACGCTGCTCGACGCCGGGGACCGGGTGATCCGCCCCTGCATCCTGTGGAACGACACCCGCGCCCATGCCGAGGCCGCGCGGCTCGACGCGATGGAGGGCGTGCGCGCCACCTCCGGCAACATCGTCTTTCCGGGCTTTACCGCGCCCAAGCTCGAATGGGTCCGCGCCCACGAGCCCGACGCTCATGCCCGCATCTCCAAGGTGCTGCTGCCTGCGGCCTATCTGAACCTCTATCTGACCGGCGAGCACGTGGCCGACATGTCCGACAGCGCCGGGACCGCATGGCTCGATGTCGGCGCGCGCGACTGGTCGGAGGCGCTGCTCGATGCCGGGCACATGCGGCGCGCGCAGATGCCGCGGCTGGTCGAAGGCTGCGACAGGGCGGGCACGCTGCGCCCGGATCTGGCCGCCGCATGGGGCCTGTCGGGGTCGGTCGCCGTCGCCGGGGGCGCGGGCGACAACGCCGCCGCCGCCTGCGGCATCGGCGCGCTGAACGAGGGCGAGGGGTTCTTGTCGCTCGGCACCTCGGGGGTGCTTCTGGCCGCGCGCGACGGGTACCGCCCGGCGCCCGAAACGGCGCTGCACAGCTTTTGCCACGCGGTGCCGGGGCGCTGGTACCAGATGGGGGTCATGCTTTCGGCCGCCGATAGCCTGACATGGCTGTCATCGATCACCGGCATGGGGGCGGCCGAGCTGACCGGCGCGCTGGGCGACGAGATCGGGGCGCCGGGGCGGGTGCGGTTCCTGCCTTATCTCTCGGGCGAGCGGACGCCGCACAACGATGCCGAAATCAGGGGCAGCTTTACCGGGATCGGCGCCGAGACCACGCGCGACGACCTGACCCGTGCGGTGCTCGAAGGCGTGGCCTACGGGCTGCGCGATTCGCTGGAGGCGCTGAAGGCGGCGGGGGCGGAGGTCGACCGGCTGATCGCGATCGGCGGCGGCAGCCGGTCGCGCTACTGGCTGCGGCTGATCGCGACGGTGCTGGACGTGCCGCTCGACCTGCCCAAGGACGGGGAGTTCGGCGCGGCGCTCGGGGCGGCGCGGCTCGGGCTCGTGGCGGCGACCGGGGCGGCGCCCGAACATGTCATGACCGCCCCGGCCATCGGCGAACGCATCGCGCCGGTCGCCGGGCTGCGCGAGGCGCATGATGCGGGCTACGCGGCGTTTCGGCGCGCCTATCCGGCGATCCGCGAAATCCAGTGACGCATCGGGCCGCGCGGGTATCGGCGCGGCGAAAACCGGCCAAACGGCCCCGTGCCTGCAGGCAGGCCCATTCGCCCCGTCCCGGCCGCTCCGCACCGTCGCGGGCGGCAGGCGGGGCTATTTCAGGTTCTCGATCGACTGACGGACGGCCCGGCCCATTTCCTCGTAGAACCGTGCATAGTCCTGCACCCTGCGCCGGATCTCGGGCCGGGTGTCGGGCACAAGCGCGAGGGTTTCGCCGATCTCGGCCCGCGCGCGGTCGAGATTGCCGGCCACGGCGCCAAGCATGTTTTCATAGGGGTTGTCCGCGAGGCGAAAGAAATCCTGCCGCTGCCCCGGCTTTCCCAGCCGCTTGATGAGCCCGCGATCCTCGAGCAGGCGGGTGGCGGAGCTGATGCTGCCGCGGCTGACCTCCAGATGCCGGGTGATGTCGCCAAAGGACAGCACGTCGCCATCGAAGACGAGCAGGGCAAAAACCCGCCCCGCGATTCTTGGCAGACCCTCGTTCTGCGCGATCAGCCCGACCTTCTCGATGAACTCGCTTCGAACCTGCGCGAGCGTATCGGTCTCGGTGTCGGTCATGGGGCACTCCTTTGGCCGCAATGTATGATCGTCCCTTCAGATCGTCCAGTTCGTTCACTTTGACATGACGACAAGGGACCTGTGGCAGCCATGTGGATCGTTCAGTAAATTCTGAAACATCTGGACAGGGTGCCGGCCGCTTCCTATATGCGCGGCATCCGTTCCGAAAGGCGCCTTGCATGACCGGCTCGACACAGGATCTGACCGCGCTGCGCCGCGATTTCGTCGAACGCCTCGGGGTGCTGGCCCAGGCCGAAGGCGCATCCCGTACCGCCGGGCGATTGTTTGCAATTCTGGCGTTCGAAGGCCGGGCCTTGAGTTTCGGGGAACTTGCCGAAGCCCTTTGCCTGGGACGCAGCAGCATCAGCGTCGCCGCCCGCGATCTCGAGGCGAAAGGCATGGTCCGGCGCGTTGCGCGCAAGGGCGACCGGCAGGAGTATATCGAGCTGTCGCCCGCCGTTCTGCCGGCGCTGCGCGATTGGCTCAGCGCCCGCCGGGCCGCCGCCAGCCGCGAATTCGAAGCGGTTCTTTCGGCGCTGCCGGAAAGGGCCGGCGCCCGGCGCGCGCGGCTTGGTTCCCTCGCGGCCTTTCACCGCGATGTCGCGACCGCGATCGCCTCTGCGCAGGCGTACGGATCCGACGATTGACACGCGGCCGCCGCCGCCCAACTCAATGCGACCGTTCCGTTTCGGAACGGCACCCGGAGATCTCATCATGACCACCTCTCCCGAAGAGGGCCCCGCGCCTCTCACCTTCGACAGCGATGTCGGCTCCTACCGGTCCAAGCTCGTGGCGGGCGGCCTCGTTCTGGCGCTCGTCGGCTGGATGGGCAGCGGTTTCGTCCTGCCCTCCGAGCCGGGGGACGAGGCGGTCGCGGCCGAGCACGCAAGCAGCGCCTCGCACCGTGTGGCTGTCGCCGTGCAGGAGTCGACCGCCCGAACCGTGGCGCAGGTCTTTGCCGCCGAAGGACAGGCGCTGGCCGAGCGCGATACGCAGATCCTTGCCGAGACCGGCGGCCAGATCTCGGGGGTGCCGCTCCGGCGCGGAGACGAGGTCAAGGCAGGCGACGTGATCGCGCGGTTCGAGACGGCACGGGGCGACGCCGACCTCAAGCGGGCGCAGGAAGAACGCAACCGCGCCCAGCGCGAGTTCGACAACGCGCAGACGCTGCTGGAACGGGGCACCTCGACGGTGGATCGCGTGGCACAGGCCCGCTCGACGCTCGCGGCCGCCGAGGCCGCCGTGACGGCGGCCGAGGAGGCGCTCGCCGACACCATCGTGCGCGCGCCCTTCGACGGGCGGATCGAGGCGCTGGAGGTCGAGCAGGGCGAGTTCGTCAACGCGGGCGCGCAGGTGGCGCGCATCGTCGACAACACGCCGCTCAGGATCGCGATCCAGATCCCGCAGCAGCAGCTGTCGCAGATCGAGGCCGGGCAGGTGGCGCAGGTCGCGTTCATCACCGGGGAGACGGCGGAGGGCGAGGTCCGCTTCGTCGGGCGCAGCGCCGACGCGCAGACCCGCACCTTCACCGCCGAGATCGAGGTGCCCAACGCCGATGGCGCGATCCCGGCCGGGATCAGCGCGCAGGTCCGCATCGCCACCGGCGAACAGGTCGCGCATTTCGTCTCGCCCGCGATCCTGTCGCTCGGCACCGACGGCACGCTCGGCATCAAGACGGTCGACGACGAGGACCGGGTGGCCTTCCGGGAAATCGAGATCATACGGGCGCAGACCGACGGCATCTGGATCGGCGGGCTGCCCGAGACGGCGCGGATCATCAGCGTCGGCCAGGGCTTCGTCAATGATGGCGAGCTGGTCGATGCGCGCGCCGACGAAGAGGCGGCGCCGCAGGCCGGTCCCGCGCCCGTGGTGCTTGGGGCCTCCGAGGCTCCCGCGGAAGGCGGGATCCAATGAACGGGCTGATCGACGCGGCCTTCAGCCGCACCCGCACCGTCATTCTCGCGCTGATCGCGATCCTGAGCGTCGGCGCGCTGTCCTATGTCTCGATCCCCAAGGAAAGCTCGCCCGAGATCCCGATCCCGGTGGTCTATGTCTTCACCACGCTCGAAGGCATCTCGCCGCAGGATGCCGAGCGGCTGCTGGTCGAACCGATGGAGACCGAGTTCGGGGCGCTGACGGGGCTCAAGAAAATGGAAGCCTCGGCGCGCGAGGGCCACGCCTCGGTGATGCTGGAGTTCGAACCGGGCTTCGACGCCGACGAGGCGCTCGATAGCGTGCGCGAGGCCGCCGACCGCGCCTCGGGCGAGCTGCCCGATGACGCGAGCGACATCACGGTGACCGAGACCAACACCGCGCTGTTTCCGATCCTCACCGCGATCCTGTCGGGCCCGGTGCCCGAGCGGACGCTGAACCAGCTTGCCGAAGACCTTCAGGACCGGATCGAGGGCCTGGGCGGCGTGCTCGAGGTCGATGTCGCCGGCTCGCGCACCGAGCTTCTGGAGGTGCTGATCGATCCGACGATCTTCGAGACCTACAACCTGTCCTTCGAAGAGCTGATCGGCCAGATCAGCCGCAACAACCGCCTGATCGCCGCCGGCGCCATCGAGAACGGCGCGGGCCGCATCGTGCTCAAGGTGCCGGGGCTGATCTCGGACATCGAGGATGTCATGGCGCTGCCCGTGAAGGTGCGCGGCGACACCGTCGTCACCTTCGGCGACGTCGCCACGATCCGCCGCACCTTTGCCGACCCGTCGGGCTTTGCCCGGATCGACGGCCAGCCTGCGCTGGCGCTCGAGGTCAAGAAACGGACTGGCTCGAACGTCATCGACACCGTGGCGCAGGTGAAGCAGGTCGTCGCCGAGGCGCGGGCCGGCTGGCCCGACAGCGTCGACATCAACTACATGCAGGACGAGAGCAAGCAGGTGAAGACCATGCTCTCGGATCTCGAGGCCAACGTCATCGCCGCCGTGATCCTGGTGATGATCGTCATCGTCTGGGCGCTGGGCATCCGCTCGGCGCTGCTCGTTGGCCTGTCGATCCCCGGCGCGTTCCTCGCGGGGGTCACGGCCCTGATGGTCATGGGGTTCACCATGAACCTCGTGGTGCTGTTCTCGCTCATCCTCGTGGTCGGCATGCTGGTCGACGGGGCCATCGTCACGACCGAGCTGGCCGACCGCCAGCTGCAGGAGGGCGCCGCGCCGAAACAGGCCTATGCCTTCGCGGCCAAGCGCATGGCCTGGCCGATCATCGCCTCGACCGCCACCACGCTGTCGGTGTTCTTCCCGCTGCTGTTCTGGTCCGGCACGGTGGGCGAATTCATGAAATTCCTGCCGATCACGGTGATCCTGACATTGGCGGCATCGCTGTTCATGGCGTTGATCTTCATTCCCGTCATGGGCGGGATCATCGGCAAGCGGCCGCCGCAATCGGCCGCCGACAAGGCCACGTTGCACGCCGCCGAAACGGGCGATCCGCGCCGTCTCAGGGGGCTCACCGGCGGCTATGTCCGTCTGCTGGAAAAGGCGATCCTGCGGCCCTGGGCCACGCTGATGTTCGCCTTTGCCTTCCTGCTCGCGGGCTTTGGCGCCTATGGCCAGTTCGGCAATGGCGTCAGCTTCTTTCCCTCGGTCGAGCCCGACTTCATGCAGGTGCAGGTGCGCGCCCGCGACAATTTCTCGATCTTCGAGCGTGACCAGCTGGTGCGCCGGGTCGAGGAGCGGCTGATCGACAAGCCCGGTATCGCCTCGGTCTATGCCCGCTCCACCGCCGGGTCGGGGCAGGGCGACGAGGAGACCATCGGCACGATCCAGCTCGAGCTGACCGAGTGGGACACGCGCCGCAGCGCCGAGCTGATCGGCGAGGAGATCCGCGGCGAGATGGCCGACATCGCGGGCATCGACGTGCAGGTGCAGACCGCGTCGAGCGGGCCTTCGGCGGGCAAGCCCGTCAACATCAAGCTGCGCAGCGCCGACCCCGAGGCGCAGGCCGCGGCGGTCGAGACGATCCGCGCCGAGATGGACCGCATCGGCGGCTTTACCGACGTCACCGACACGCGCCCCTTGCCGGGCGTCGAATGGAGCATCCGCGTCAACCGCTCCGAGGCCGCGCGCTTTGGCGCCGACGTGTCGCTCCTGGGACAGGCGGTGCAGCTTTTGACCCAAGGCATCACCGTGGCCGATTACCGCCCCTCGGACGCCGACGGCTCGGTCGATATCCGGGTGCGCTTTCCCTCTGGCGAGCGCACGCTCGAAGAGCTGCAATCGCTGCGCGTGCCGACCAATGCCGGTTTGGTGCCGATCTCGAACTTCGTGACCTTCGAGCCGAGCCCGCGCACCGGCACCATCAAGCGCATCGACCAGCGCCGCGTGGTGTCGATCGAAGCCAATGTCGCGCCGGGCGTGCTGGTCAACGACCAAATCATCGCGCTGCGCGGCGCGATCGAGGGCGCGGATCTGCCAGAGACGGTCGACTGGTCGTTCGGTGGCGAGGCGCAGGATCAGGCGGACGCGATGACCTTTCTCGTCGGCGCCTTCATATCCGCGATCATCCTGATGTTCGCGATCCTGGTGACGCAGTTCAACAGCTTCTACCAGAGCTTCGTGGTGATGTCGGCGATCGTCTTTTCGGTGGCGGGGGTGCTGTTCGGCCTGCTCGTCACGGGTCGCCCCTTCGGCGTCGTCATGGGCGGCATCGGGGTGATCGCGCTGGCGGGGATCGTGGTGAACAACAACATCGTGCTGATCGACACCTATAACGACCTGAAAAAGACCGGCATGTCGCCCTACGAGGCGGCGATCCGCACCGGCGCGCAGCGCCTGCGGCCGGTGGTGCTCACCTCGGTCACCACGGCGCTGGGCCTGATGCCGATGGTGATCGGCCTGAACATCAACTTCTTCACCCGCGAGATCGTCTACGGCGCGCCGTCGACCCAGTGGTGGACCGAGCTGTCATCGGCCATCGCAGGCGGTCTCGTGGTCGCGACGGTGCTGACGCTTGTGGTGACGCCCGCCATGTTGATGCTTGGTGAAAAGAAGGGACGGCGGCACCTGCCCGCCACGCCGGTCGACGGCGGCGGCATGGCATCGGCGCGGGGATGACCCGAGCCGCGCCGGGCCGAAGCCTTGGTCCGGCGCGGCAGAACGGTCTGCGTGCAATGCGAAACGGTCGGCGGCTCATGTCGGAGGCTTGGCCGGTCGGCTCTGAGACGTTTCGTCGATGGTCTCGCCGGGACCATCGGCGATGCGCCCGGCGGCGTCGGCGCTACAACGCTGCCCTTGATGTCCGCCCCATGGCAGAAAACGCAGGTCTCGCCGCGATGGCCCGAAGTTCGCTGTCGAACACCGGAAGGGCCCAAGTGACCCAAGCCGCCCGCCTCTCCGTCGCGCCCATGATGGGCTGGAACGTTTGAGGCAGGTATGGCCGGGAAAACATGGGCTTAGGGTGCGTCGCGGCTTTCCTGGAGACAAATGGGGGTGGATCGGGGCGTCCTCACTTGAGGAAGCCCATCGAGAAGATTGGCGCGAAACTCAGGATCAGCACGTTCACGAAGACGATCACCACGAAGGGCAGGATGCGCCGGGTCATCTGCGTGACGTTCGATCCCGAGATCTGCGAGGCGACGAAGAGGTTGAGGCCCACTGGTGGCGTGAACATCCCCATGGCGAGATTGACCACCATGATGATGCCGAAGTGGATCGGATCGAAACCGAACTTGATCGCGATCGGAAGCAGGATCGGCGTGAAGATCAGGATCGCGGCCGCCGCTTCGAGGAACATGCCCACGACGAGCAGCAACAGGTTCACCAGAACGATGAACACCACCCAGCTCTCGATCGTCCCGATGGTGAACTCGGAGAGCCTCAGCGGGATCTGCAGTGACAGGATGACCCGCCCGTAGAGCCCCGCCGCCGCGATGATGCTGAGCACGACCGCCGAGGTGATGGCAGAATCCCTGAAGATCTTCGGAAGTTCGGTCACGCCCAGCTCGCGATACACGATCACGCCGACCACGAAGGCGTAGACCACGGCGACGACGGCGGCTTCGGTCGGGGTGAAGACCCCGCCATAGATCCCGCCCAGCACGAGGATCGGCATCAGGATCGCCAGCAGGCCACGTCGCAGCGCCAGCAGCAGGTCGCCACGGCCGACCGTTTCGGTCTGCACATGCGGATGGCTGCGCGCGTAGAAATAGGCGTAGATCAGCAGGGATATGGTCACGACGATGCCCGGCATGATGCCGGCGATGAACATGTCGCCCACCGACTGGTTCGCGGCGACCGCGTAAAGAATGAGCGGGATGCTGGGCGGTATGATCACGCCCAGAGCGCCCGAAGCGGCCTGGTTCGAGGCGGCGTATGGCCGGTCATATCCCTTGGCGACCATTGCCGGGATCAGGATCGAACCGACAGCGGCGGTCGTTGCCGTGCCAGAGCCGGAGATGGCCGCGAAGAACAGCGAGGTAACGATGGCCACCATCGCAAGACCGCCGGTCATCTGGCCGACCAGCGCGTTGGACAGGTCGACGAGACGGCGCGAGATGCCGCCCTGCTGCATGAGAAAGCCGGCCAGGATGAAGAAGGGGATCGCTAGCAGCGGGAACGAATTTGTCGCGCGGATCATCTCCTGGGGGACGATCAGCAGGGGCATCAGGTCGCCCTGCCAGATCGTGGCGACGGCCGCGAGGCCGAGGGCGAAGGTCACCGGGACGCCGATGACAAGGAAGATCATGAGGGTTCCGAACAGCAGGGCGGTCATGCGTCAGCCTCCTTCAGCGACGGGCGCGGGGCCAGCGGCGCGCGCAGGGCGTCCAATGCCACGGCAACCGCGTTGAGCGCGATCAAGGCAGCGCCTGCCGGCATGGCCGCATAGAGCCAGGCCATGGACACCCGTGTGCTGGGGGCGGTCTGTCCGGCCACTCTGAGTGTGATCGAGAAGCCCTCGGTCAGAAGCACGTAGGCGAAGACGAAGGAGATGATCGCGATCACCACCTTCAGGATCCGCGTGGCGCGCGGGCCGGCGATGTCGGTGAACACGTCGACCGAGATCAGCGTGCCATGGCGGTACGCATACGCGGCGCCGAGCATGGTCATCCAGATCATGGCAAAGCGCGCAACCTCCTCGGAGAAGGTGAGCGGGCTGCCCATCACGAAGCGCGCGAAAACCTGCCAGGTGATCAGCACCGTCATGACGAGCAGCAAGGCCGCAAGGAGCCAGCCGGTCCATCGGTTGATCGTATCGATCGTCCCGATCAGGGCGTTGAGGACGGTCTTCATGAAATGGGCCTCGGAAACGGGAAGGGACTCCGAGCGCGGATGCGCTCGGAGTGGCAGTGAGAGGGCTCAGTTCTGGAAGGACTGGGCTGCTTTGACGAGCTCCTCGCCGACCGTCGGGGTCCACTTCTGGATGACCGGCTGCACCTTCTCGCGGAACGGCGCGAGGTCGGGCTTGGTCACGGTCATGCCCAGTTTCTCGAGCTCCGTCATGTATTTGGCTTCGAGGTCCTGGGAGGCCTGGCGCTGAACCGGCAGCGCCACCTGCGCCGCATCGAGCAGCAGCTGCTGGTCATCCTCGGAAAGACTGTCGAACAGGCTGCCGCTCATCATGAGGGGAGCTGGCGAATAGACGTGCTGCGTGATGTTCAGATAGTCCTGCACATCGTAGAATTTGACGTCGTAGATCGTGGCCAGCGGGTTCTCCTGACTGTCCATCACGCCCTGCTGCAGCGCCGTGAACACTTCGGTCCAGGCCATCGGCGACGGGTTGACTCCGAGCGCATCCCAGGTCTCGACCTGCACCCGGCTCTCCTGCGTGCGGTGATCGATCCCCTCCAGGTCAGCGGGGGAATTGAGCGGGCGAACATTGTTCGTGTTGTGACGGAAGCCGTTCTCCATCCAGGCCAGGATCTTGACGTTGGCATTCGCCTTGAGTTCGTCGGCCAGCTTCTGGCCATGCTCGCTGTCCAGAAACCCGTGGGCGTGCTCGTAGCCGGTGAACACGTAAGGCAGATCGAACAGCATGAAGCTGTCGACGAAGCCGCCCATCGGGCCCGTCGAGGTGATACCGGCGTCGATGATGCCGAAGCTCATGCCTTCGACCACCTCGCGCTCGGCGCCCAGCGCGTTGTCGTAATGCGGACGGATCAGCAACCGGCAGTTCGAGGTTGCCGCGAGTTCCTCGCCGAATTTCAGGACGCCGATACCCTGCTGGGACTTGGCACCAAGCGGCAGGCTGACATCGAAGACCCGCTCGGCCTGATCGGGGTCGCAACCCGTCTCGCCGACATGGGTCTGCTGTGCCTGAACGCCACTGGCGAGCGCCAGGGCCGTGCTGCCTGCAAGGGCGAAAATCTTGTAGCGCATTCTCGGTTCTCCTCCCGACCCCATGGGTCTTTGCTTCATCCGGTTCGACCGGCCTCCTCCGAGCGCATCAAACCGTGATCTCACTTTTGGACGTTAGGTAACAGTCCGCTTTGCTGTCAATACGCCTTTCGACGATATCAGGGCTGGATTTGTGCCGATTTGCGTGCAAGCCTCCATGGTGAAGTCCGAAAAGTGAGATCACACTTTGCAAGAATTTTTCGCCAGCACCCCTGATGAGAGCGCGTCCCGTTCGCCGTTCAGGCCGATCGCCCTCGAAGAGGGAACGACGACGCAGGCGCAGGTCTATGCCGAGTTCCGGCGGGTTTTGATGAGCGGCTCGCTGCGCCCCGGCGAAGAGCTGAGCCTGCGCCAGCTCGCGGCGACGTTGGGAATCAGCACGACCCCGATCCGCGAGGCGCTGCGGCAGCTCGAGACCGAGGGCGGTCTCGAGATCCATGGTGGCAACCGCGTCTACCGCGTGCCGATGATCAGCTCCGCGGAGCTGGCCGAGATCCGCGACATCCGGATCAAGCTCGAGGGGATGGCGGCCGAGATGGCCGCCGAGCTGATCCGCCCGGCCCAGATGCGTCTGGTTGCCAACGCCTTCGATCTCATGCGCCGGGCGGTCGAGGCCAGGGATGCTGATCTCTATCTCGAGAACAACTGGCGTTTCCATTCGCTGATCTACCAGTCGGCCCAGCGCCCGACGCTGCTGGGAATCATCGAACGGCTCTGGCTCAGGACCGGTCCGCTGGTGCGACTGGCGATCGGGAAGGCCGGGCATCTCGACCAATCAATGGATTGCCATGAAGCGGCGCTCCGCGCCCTGCGCGACCACGATGCCGACGCGGCCCGCGAAGCGGTGGCGCGCGACATTCGCGAGGCTGCCCGCGATCTCGACGGCATTCTGGACAACACGAACACAAAAACGGGGAGGAATTGAGCATGAATTGCGTGGACAGTCTGAGACCCAGATCGGGCCTTCGGGTCATCATTACCGCCGGGGCGAACGGCATCGGCCGTTGCATCGGCGAGGCCTTCGCGGAGGCGGGGGCCCGCGTCCATATCTGCGACATCGACGGCAAAGCCCTGGATGGGGCCAGCTACGCCGAAGGCCGCAGCCTGTGCGACGTACGAGACCACGACGCCGCTGGCGCGTTCGTCTCCGGGGCGGCCGAGGCCATGGGTGGTCTGGACGTCGTGGTGAACAATGCCGGCATTGCCGGGCCGACGGCTGCGATCGACCAGATCGATTCCGATGCCTGGAAGCAGACCATCGATATCAACCTGAACGGCCAATACCACATTGCCCATCACGCCATGCCGCATCTGCGCGAGAGCCAGGGCGCGATGATCAACCTGGCCTCGGTGGCCGGTCGCCTGGCCTTCGCCTACCGCACGCCTTACGCGGCCAGCAAATGGGCGGTGGTCGGCCTGACCAAGAGCCTCGCCGCCGAGCTGGGGCCGGATGGCGTTCGGGTCAACGCTATACTGCCGGGCATCGTGCGCGGAGCTCGGATCGAGGGGGTCATTCGCGATCGCGCGGACGCGCTGGGCATCAGCTACCAGGAAATGGAGCGGCGCAACCTGGAGAAGATATCGCTGCGGCGGATGGTCGATCCCGATGAAATCGCCGCAACGGCGCTGTTTCTCTGCGCACCCGGCGGGCGCAGCATCACGGGTCAGGCGATCAGCGTCTGCGGCAACGTGGAGTCGCTGTAGCTCATGCCCAAACCAGAACGCATCGCCATCGTCGGTGCCGGTCTGATCGGTCGGGCGTGGGCCACCGTCTTCGCGCGGGCGGGGCTGGACGTGACGATCACCGACATCGACGCCGCGAGCCTCGCGGCAAGCCGGGAGCGAATCCGGGCGACGCTCGAAGATCTCCGGGACGCCGGTCTCGTCGGTGATCCCGCTGCGGTTCTTTCACGCATCCGCTGCGCGGGAGATCTCGGCGAGGCGGTGGAAACGGCCAGCTACGTGCAGGAGTGCGGCCCCGAGGACGCGGAGCTCAAGAGCCGTCTCTTTGCCGAGCTGGAGGCCAGGACCGGCCCGGACACGATCCTCGCCTCGTCGACCTCGGGCATCGTCGCCTCGAAGTTCAACGGGCAGATGCAGGACCGGTCCCGGGCCATCGTGGCGCACCCGGTCAATCCGCCCTCGCTGATCCCGCTGGTGGAGGTCGCACCGTCTCCCGACACTGCCGCCGGGATCGTCGACCGCACCATGGCCCTGATGGAACAGGTGGGGCAGTCGCCGATCCTCGTGCGCCGGGAGGTCGAGGGCTTCGTCCTTAACCGGTTGCAGGGGGCGCTGCTCAACGAGGCGCTGCGCCTGTTGCGCGATGGCGTCGCTTCGGCTGCCGACATCGACCGCACGATGCGTGACGGACTCGGTCGCCGCTGGGCCTTCATGGGCCCGTTCGAGACGATCGATCTCAACGCACCAAATGGCGCTGGCGATTATGCCCGGCGCTATGGGCCGATCTACCGCCGTCTCGACGAAGCGCGTGATGCGCAGCCCTGGACGGCGGAGGTCATCGACAGGCTGGTGGACCAGTTGCGCAGCGCCGATCCGATCGATGCGCACGAGGCACGTTGCGACCGGCGCGATCGCAGGCTGATGGCGCTGACCGCGCATCTGCAGCACGCCAGCGACCAAGACTGACAGGCAAAAGGGAGGACACCATGCCCGCGAAGAACAAGGTCATCATCACCTGCGCCGTGACCGGCGCGATTCACACCCCGTCGATGTCGAAACATCTGCCGGTGACGGCCGAGGAAATCATCGAGGCGTCGATCGCGGCTGCCGAGGCCGGTGCCTCGGTGCTGCACCTGCACGCGCGCGATCCCGAGACCGGCCGCCCGACACAGGACCCGCGCGCCTTCGAGCCGTTCCTGTCGCGGATCAAGCAGGCGACCGGCGCGGTCATCAACATCACCACGGGCGGCAGCCCGCACATGACCGTGGAAGAGCGCATGCAACCGGCGCTGACCTTCCAGCCCGAGCTGGCGTCGCTCAACATGGGGTCGATGAATTTCGGCCTTTACCCGATGCTCGACCGCTTCAAGGAATTCGCGCATGATTGGGAGCGCCAGCATCTCGAGAACAGCCGGGATCTGGTGTTCAAGAACACCTTCAGCGACATCGAGACCATCCTTGAACTCGGCAATGCCAACGGCACCCGCTTCGAGTTCGAATGCTATGACATCAGTCACCTCTACAACCTGAAACACTTCGTGGACCGTGGCATCGCCAAAGGCCCGCTCTTCGTGCAGAGCGTCTTCGGCCTTTTGGGCGGTATCGGACCGCACCCCGAGGACGTGATGCATATGCGGCGTACCGCGAACCGGCTCTTTGGTGACGATTATTGCTGGTCGGTGCTGGGGGCGGGGTCAAACCAGATGCGCATCGCCGCGCAGGCCGCGACTCTTGGCGGCAACGTTCGGGTCGGCCTGGAGGATTCGTTGTGGATCGGGCCGAAAATGCTGGCGGAATCCAACGCGCAGCAGGTGAGTAAGGCCAAGGAAATGCTGGAGAGCCTGTCGCTCGCCCCGGCAACGCCTGACGAGGCGCGCGAGATGCTTCAGCTCAAAGGCCCTGACCGCGTCGCGTTCTGATTGGCCCCATGAAGCGCCTCGTGCCTTGTGGATCAGCCCGGCGCTGTTGGGCCGCCTGCTCCAAAGGATCGAGGACGAAGCTCGTATGGGTCGTGCGGCTCATGCGCCAGCCGACGATCCGCTTGGCATAGGCGCCGATGACAAAAGCTAAGGGCCTGCCCGCCATCGGTTCCAGGGCATGGCCCGAACGAAACGAAGCCCTGCCAGGTCGCGACACAGGTGACATCGCTTACCCATAGCCGGTTGGACGCCGGCGCAGGGAACCGGCGGGTCACCTTGTCGCGCGGGCAAGGGGTGGCCTTGTCCGACCGGGTCGTCCTGATCGGCCTGACGCGAAAGGCGCCCCGTAGCCCCATCGACTTCATCAGTCGCGCCACCCGTGCATCGCGCCACGTCGAAGCCTTCCCGCTCCAGCTGGCGTCATGCCTTGCAGGCGCCGTAGACGCGGAAACCGGCATCGAACACGCGCGCAATTCGGTCTCTACTTGCGGTGCCCGGGAGATTGGGTCCGACCGACATTCCGGGGGCGGGTTTTGTTTGAATCGCCGCAGCACGGAGCAGCGCGTGGCGAAGCAGCATGCTCGAAGCGGGGGAATGGAAAGGGATATCCGCCGGAGCGGCGAACGACTGGCACGCGGGGGCAAAAAAGTGCTACACGCCGCTTTCGGTGCTACATCATGTGGCACTCGCGCGGAAACCAGCCTGAATCCGCGCGAATTCGGCGAAACACCACGAGCAAGCGATATGGAAAGCCACGTGAAATCAGATACCTCTGAGGTCATCCGGGCAGCGCGCCTGAGCGTGGCGCCGATGATGGATCGGTGAGACGTTATTTTATTCATTATATTTCAAGTGCTTAGTTTTGTTCCGCGAGCTATGTAGCACGCTTGTAGCAATGTGAGGCGATCGCAGGTCAAGAATATGCCGCCTTGCGGGGTTCCAGGACTATCACTGGCCATCCTGTCTCCGGCGATTGAGGCAGAAAAGACCATTAACCTATCGAAAATGTAAGAAAGTTGCCTTTGGGCGCGGCCAGACTCCGCGTGTAGCAGTAACTGTGTTGCGGTTGTGACCATCTTGGCAAGGGTTTTGTGCGGGGCACATGGTTCATTGGATGTTACCGGGAGAAGCGACAAATCCTCGCTGTCTCCCCGCCAGCTGCCGCTCGGACCCAATAAGCTCGGGAGCTCAAATGGTCTTCGAGCTCGCCTCGCACTCGGGCGAGACGAGCAAGGCCAGTGACTACGACCTGAGTTCAGCGACCAGTTCTTCAGCTCGAAGCAAGTTCTTCACTTCGCCGAGGCAGTGGGCCAGATCATTCAGGCGAGCTCGCAGTGCGATCAGGGTGAAGCCGTCGTTCGTGACAACCTCCTCTTCATGCCCTCCAGACATATCGCATTCATCATGAACGAAGTAGGTCGAGGTCGCTCGCTTGATACTATCTTCGAGGCTCGCCGCGAGGCCCCGAACAGCGGTGATGTCACATGTGACGATGAGTAGCCCATTCTCGATTCTTGATCGTAGGCCATGAGCCTGCCGCGACTGCTCCGCATCCAGAGCCTCGCATTCGTCAGCTTCATCGAGCATGAGTAGGGCTCCATCTCCAGCGCCGAGCGCTCTAAATATCGCTGCCTGGAGGGGGTCTGTCGGCATGGTGAGGTCATCCATTGCGGCATTCCTCGAACCGGGCGGGACACGGCATTTCCTCCGCCGATCCAGCGTCTTGGAGGGCATGCTCCAACCCCTCAACCAACAGGCAGATATCTTCGACGTAAGGCGCCGAAGGATCGAGCATGGCGAAGTAGGCAGCTTCCGGGCGCTCCATGTCGTGCACATGCTCCAGAGTAAGCAGCTCGTATAGTGCGAGGACTTCGCGCCGAAGCTTGTTGCTGAACGACGCGTCGAACCGAAGTTCGTCAATCAGCGCCTGGACCCGGCGGAGCCAGGGACGGCCGCCCAGCAGGAGGGCCGCATTCTGCAGTGCCTCGTTATTAGTTTCGATGAATTGGTGAAGGGCCGTCGAGGCCGTGGGAATATCGAACACGATGTTCTCCCGTTGAGCCCTCAGCTGGATGCCTCGGGTGACAAGTGCAGGCGCCTCCTTCCTTCTTGTGTGCGTATCTGAATCCTCACCTGGCTCTCTTTCAGGTGGTCTCCGTGCTTTGTCGGCGCTCTCGTCCAGAAGAGCGTCGAAAAGCAGGAGACCTGCCTGTATTGAAGTTGATTGTTTCGCTCGGGTCCGGGTCAGATGTTGTAGGAGATGGGCTCCATGCAACAATCGCATCCAGCTCGGACCAGTTTGCCTGGTCAGAACCCCCAGAAAGGAGCTTGATCTGAGGCGCATTCTATACCGGTCAAGGCCTTACCACGGCACGCCCCTTTGGCGAAAGTTTGAGAACAGATGGCAGTCCCGCGCCACCACAGTTGGTGCGGAAAAAGTTTCTTACCGCAAGATCTTCCGTTTCGTAGGGGTGGAATCTATCTTTGGTATGGGCGCGCTGTAGAACAGTGCGACGCGGCGGCCATGATAAGGAAGATAGGTATGGCAGACCATGAATATTCCGTTGTGGGCCATAGTCGCGCGAGAATTGGAATGTTCATCGCCGCTGTTGCAGGCGCCGTCTCAGGCGTCTTTGCTACTCTTGCTGGCCTAACGGCGACATACCTATCCAACCAACAAGTCGAGGTGCCTGACCTCATCCTCTGGCCGCTTACTGGCTCCTTCATATTTAGTGTGCTTTTTCTGATCTTTAATAAGTATATTTGGAGGGTGGTGCGACTAAGGGGCCTTGTAGGCGTGCCTGACTTTGAAGGTAGTTGGAAGGTTGTTGGGCAGTCTTATGATCCAGAGGACAACCCGAAATACGACTGGAGCGGCGTGATCGATATCACACAATGCTACGAGAAAATCACAGTTCACCTTCGGACTGAGCAGAGTTCATCGAAGAGCATTTCCGCAGCCGTAGTGAATGAGGGGCGAGCAGGGTATCGATTGATATATAGCTATGAAAATAAACCGGATGCGGGGCAGAAGGAGCTCATTTCGCACCTCGGGCACTGCGACTTTCTATTCGACGCAGATCTCAAGTCTGCAAGCGGCAACTACTTCAACGGCGGCGGACGCATGACCCACGGGAAGATGGTGCTTACCAAGGTGGCAGAATAATGGAATATAGCATTGAGGATCGACTGAAGCGCCTGAAGTCGCGCCGAATGGACGCCTCCAACGTTCCCCTTGTGAACCGAGGCTTCGTAGAGGAATATGACCGGCGCACGAACAACCAAGCTACGAGATATGCCTTGGGTGCGATGCAAGAGGTGGATTTCCGTTCGACGGAGATTTCGATTGAGGAGGCGCAAAAGGTCGAGAATGCCTTGACCGAACGGCTTTTGAAACACGGCTACCGGCCTCGGTTTCGGCTACAAGGCTCCGTGCCCATGAATACGCATATTCGCGGGGCGAGCGATGTAGATCTCCTGGAGATCCATGGAGAAACCATCACGTTCGCGGGTTCTGGCCCCAGCGCTTGCAACTATGTGGTTTCTACACGTCCAGGCACCATTGCGGATGAGGTTCTCGCAATGAGAACCGCGTCGGAGGAGGAGCTGACCACTCACTTCTGGGGGGCAAAAGTAGACAGGTCTAATGCCAAATCAATCCAGCTTTCGGAAGGTGGCTTCCGGCGTAAGGTGGATGTCGTTCCATCCCATTGGTTCGACAGTGTCGACTATCAAAGATACCAGAATGAGATTTTTCGCGGTGTCGGCGTCATAAACAAGGATACGAAAGAACGCCACCATAACTACCCTTTTCTGTTCCGGCATCACATCGACAAAAAGGGAAAGGACACCTACGGCGGTGCGAAAATGGCTATACGGTTGCTGAAGAGCCTTAGTGCAGATAGCAAAAAGGATCTAACAATCAGCAGCTACGATATTGCCAGCGTGGTGTTCCATTGCCCTTCGAATTCGATCATGCGCCATGTCGCGAGGGACTTGGCAATACTATCTGGGATCAGCGCCTTTCTCAACCAACTTGCTGTCAATCGTTCGCAAGCGGAAGCTCTTATGTCTCCAGATGGAACTCGGAAGATCTTCGACAAGAGTAAAAAATGGAATAGTTTTTTGACATTGGTCGCGAATACCTTTCAGCTCGCGCGCGAGGTAGAGCGGGAGCTTGTCGGGCCCTCTTTTCTCTTGGATCGTGATTTTAGTCAGGTTCTCAAGAGTCTGAACGAGAGTAAGATCCCCATCGTTCCTAACCACTGAACGGTCCACATAGCTGCTAAAGGTGATCACCCCCGGGAAACAATGTTTCTCGGGGGTGATGTTCCAAATCCCTGACGAGCCATGAGAATGGGGTGGGTCGGTGTGTTGGTCGTGCAATACACAGTCATCTCTCATCCATTTCATTCAGCCCGTCTGGGTAGGCGAGAGATGGAACTGAGCTGCCCCGTCTGAGTGCTCCAGGTTAATTGTTAGTGCATGGTCGATCTCCGGTCGACGGGCACGACGCTTTCCGGCGTCGGTGGGCGGTATCCCAAGGCGCTGTGGGGCCGGACAGTGTTGTAGTGCTTCCGCCATCGCTCGATCAGGATCTGGGCCTCGCGCAGCGTGTAGAAGATCTCTCCGTCGAGCAGCTCGCTGCGGAAGCGGGCATTGAAGCTCTCGCAGTAGCCGTTCTCCCATGGTGAGCCCGGTTCGATGAAGGCGGTCCTGGCACCGACGGCCTCGACCCAGTCCCGCACCTTCGCGGCCACGAATTCGGGCCCATTGTCGGAGCGAATGAATTCGGGCGGCCCGCGCAGGATGAACAGGTCCGTCAGGGCGTCCACCACGTCGGTGGAGTTGAGCTTCCTGTCGACACGGATCATCAGTGCCTCCTTCGTGAACTCGTCACTCGCCATTGTCCTCGGACCAATGGCGGTCAATGGCTCGTTGTTGAGGATGCGGTAAGCCCGGCCGTCATGTGTCCGGTCCTGGACGAAGTCGTAGGACCAGACGTGGTTCGATCGCTCCGGTCGCAGACGGACGCACGAGCCGTCGTTCAGCCAGAGCCGACTTCGCTTCTTCTGCTTCTGCGGGACTTTCAGCCCCTCGCGCCGCCAAATGCGCTCGACCCGCTTGAGGTTTACCCGCCAGCCGGACTGGTTCAGCAGCGCGGTGACGGAGCGGTAGCCGTAGCGGCCATACTGGCGCGCCAGCTCGATGATGTCCGCCGTCAGGCGCGCTTCGTCCGGCCGGCCGCGTGGCACCTTTCTCTGCGTGGAGCGGTGCTGGCCGAGTGTGCGGCAGGCGCGGCGCTCGGACACGCCCAGTTCCTGCCGCACATGGTCGATGCACTGGCGGCGGCGCGAAGGGCTCAGATGGGGTATTCGGGTCGCGTTACGCCGGCCGACCGACGGCATGATGGGGCTCGATCTGCAATCAGGAGCGAACTCATGTCCCAGCAGCACTTCGTCGGCCTCGATGTCTCCGTGAAGGAGACCGCCATCTGCGTCGTCGACCTCCGAGGCGAGGTCGTTCACTTTGCCTCTGTCGAAAGCCATCCTGTCGTGATCAGCGAGCACCTTCAGGGCCTCGGTATCGATTTTGGCAGGATCGGCCTTGAAGCAGGGCCGCTCTCGTCTTGGTTCTACGCGGGGCTGGTCGAAGCCGATCTTCCGGCGATCCTTGTCGAGACGCGCCACATGCACGCGGCTCTGTCCGCCCGGATCAACAAGACCGATCGCAACGATGCCCAGGGCATTGCGCAGATGATGCGCGTAGGCCTGTTCAAGGCCGTCCACGTCAAGACACCAGCCAGTCAGCAAAGAAGGTTGCTGCTGATCTCGCGCAAGCTGTTACAGCGCAAGGCCTATGACATTGAGAACGATCTACGCGGGCAATTGCGCACCTTCGGCCTGAAGGTTGGCACCGTCGGCACGGCACGCTTCGATGCCCGGGTTCGCGAACTCGTCGAGGACCACTCCGCGATTGCGGCCGTCGTCATCCCGCTGCTTCTGGCCCGCGATGCCTTACGAACGCAGCTTGCCAGATTGCACAAGCTGCTCCTCGAGGCGGTCCGCGTCGATCCCGTATGCCGCCTTCTGATGACGGCACCAGGCGTCGGCCCGGTGGTAGCGCTCACCTACCGCACCTGTGTCGATAACCCGGCTCGCTTCGGTCGCTCGAAGTGTGTGGGTGCGCATTATGGTCTGACGCCACGCCTTTACCAGTCGGGTGAGGTCAGCAGGACTGGCCGGGTTTCGCGATGTGGCGATGCCATGATGCGCACGGCCCTCTACGAAGCCGCGCTCGTGCTTTTGACCAGCCCGCGCGGTCGCTGGAGTTCCCTCAAGGCTTGGGGGATGGGCGTTGCGCGACGCCGGGGCGTCCAAAAGGCGATCGTCGCCGTGGCCCGCAAGCTGGCCATCGTTCTCCACCGCATGTGGAGAGACGGCACGCAGTTCCGCTGGAGTGCTGGGCAAACGGCTTAAAGGACCCGAAAGGAGAGATCGCCGAACAATCACCGAGCTCCTCCGGTCGGAGGGGGTCCCTGCGGGGACGAAGGGAGAGGGCGAGACCGTGGAAACTCGAGCGACAGCCCGACTGATCGCGCGGCTCAGATGGCTCCGCCCACTTCCTCTGATCCCATCATGAGGCGGCAAAACGCCGACCTCGGAGAGAAGCACAAGCTCCGCAGGTCCGACCTTATCTTCACCGACATGCAGGCTCAGACTGCGGAGTTGACCCATGACCCCCGAATAGAGAAGAAGTTTCCCCGCGCCGCCTCGGCCAGGATGAGCTTGTCGAGCGTCAGATCGGAGACCGCCTGGCGCAGGCGCTGGTTCTCCTTCTCGAGCTCCTCCAGCCGCTTCAGCTGGCTACGGTTCATACCACCGCATTGTCGCCGCCACCTGTAGTAGCTCTGCTGTGTGATCCCGACCTGGCGCACCGCATCGGCGACCGGCATGCCTTGCCCATGCAGCACCTCGATCTGCCGTAGCTTCAGCACGATGTCCTCGGGCTTCTCGCGCTTTCCACCCATCGCTTCGTCCTCCTTCTGGCGAGATAAATCTATCTCAGTAGGCGGAGCACTTCAGTGGGGGCAGACCAGGATCGAGAAGAACTTTGTTTGATAGGGTGGCGGCGATGAGTTGGCTGCCTCGGCGTAATGTCACGGAAGCGTGGGAGGCATAGGGTTGGGGGCGGGTGTGCGGTTACTAAAGCCTGAACCGAGGGCAATGTTGGCTTAGCGTCTTCTGCATCTCCCGTGTTACGGAAGATCCGGAGATGGGCAGAAATTGTTGAAAATGCCTCAACTTCACCCCGTGCGGGTGAATGCCAGCCGTTTTCAACACGCTTCGGAAATTGAGGAAATCGCAGCGAGGAGCGCTGATCGGCGGGTTCTCCTGCGAGCGGATTACAGCGCCAAGTCGGTCGAGGACCGGCGCTGGCTGTCGACGAGTTGTAGAAATTCCTGCGCAGCGGCAAGCCCCGTGGAGCGGTCGTAATGACGTTGGGTGGTGCCGAGACCCCGATGGCCCAGAAGAGCCGAAGACGCATGGGCGCCGCGCGCCAGTCGCTCGCTGGCCTCGGTTGCCACGTTGTCGCGCACCCGGTGGATCGAGACGCGCACGCCGAACGCTTCCTCAGTCAGGTTGCCCACCAGGCGACCAATCTGTGCCTCGCTGATCGCCGTATTGCGGGCCAGCATGGACGGAAACAGGTTGTTGCCCTCATCGAAGAGGGGACGATAGGCCGCCCGATACTCGCGCAGGGCCGCCGCGAGCTTTTCGCTCGAGAGGGTGCGCTCGAACGGCTCGCCGGACTTTCGATCCTCCGGCAGCTTCAACATGTGTGCCGGTATCCGGATATGGATCGCCGACCCGTCGGTCAGTTCCAGGGTTCGCCCAAATTTCAGTGATGAGAGCGCACGGCCTCTCTGGGGCAGGGCGGCCGCCATCGCCAGAAGCACCCCGTTGCGGAACTCCTTCGCCGCACGGATGCCACGAAGCTCCCGGGCTCTGGCCTTCGCCATGATCGCGAAGCCGAGGTCGTAGATCCGCGATGCCCCGACAAGCTGGGCACCGGTCTTCGTCGTGGCCCCTTGCGCTGCTGCGCGCTCCTCCCAGTCGGCGACCACGAATTCGCAAGCCAAGGAATTGAAGGCCGGTGCAACCACTGAGAGCCCTGAAAGGACGCGGCCGATATAGTCGGCCGCGGTTCGGTCGGTCGCATGGTGCGCCACGTCTTGGGCGTAGGCGTCGAGGGTTGTCCCGGTGGGCAGCAGGTCAAGTCCACGGGACCGGCAGTGCTCTGTCCATCGAATGAGGGCCCAGGCGACGTTCTTGGTGTGGTCGGCGCTCCATAGGGGACACCCCTTGGTGCGTCGTCCCGACTTCGACGCCCTGATCCGGTTCAGGATACTCGGCCGCCATGCCGTGGGCAGCCGTGCGGCCAGTGCTTCCGCCTTCGTCCATGATGACTTGCGCGGTGCCTTCGCCGTGACCCGCATCTGCCGGAGGATGCCGGCAAAATGCGCCGTTCTCTCAGCGCCCCAGATCTCGGCAGCGCATTTGTGGAGGTAGGCGAACTCCGCGAATGCGGCGTCGCCGACGGCCGTGATGCGCGTCTCCAGATGACGCGTCAGCCGAACACGCGAGGGTGCAGGAGTTTCGGGGGCCGCAGATCTGAACTCTGACAGCAGTTTCAGGTGGTTATTCATGATGTGTTCCTTGTCGGGGCGCCAGCTGCGCGCTCAGGCCGCCGACTTGCGGTCCAGGGTTTTCAGCCACTCTGCGGAGACGAGACTGTCATCGAGCTCGGCGTAGTGGTCGATCGTAGTCTGCAGCCTCTTATGGCCCAGCAGGCGTTGCACCTTCGGCAGGTTGTCGAGGCTCTCCCTGAGCCAGACCCATCCGATAAGATGACGATAGAGGTGCGGGTTGATCTGCACCCCGACCTTGCGGTGCAGAAGACGGGTGACGCGCTTGAGAAGGGAGCTGTAATAGCCGTGCAGGGTCTTGCCCTGAGCCGGGAAAAGATACGGGTTCTGCTGCGCCGACGGGTCGAGCAGGGCCGGCCGAACGACATCGAGATACTTCCTGAGCAGGCGGCTGGTGGCATCACCCAGTTGGACCACCAGATCGGCGTCGCCGTTGCTGCGCATCTTGACCTGGACGGCCGGGATAACGATCCGCGCTCGACCGTCTTGCCAGGCAATCCAGTCGAGCCGCGCCTGTAGCACGTTTTCGCTGCGTGGGGCCCGTGCGAGTAGGATGTCATGCGCCAGCGCCGACATGATGTCTCGGCCCAGTTCAGGATCAATGACTTCGATCGGCTTCGGCAGATGCCCATGCGCCTTGCGATGGGCCTTTCGTTTCCGATCGATGGTCAGGTTCACATCCGCCAGAATGTTGGCACTCAGGTCGATCGTCTTCTGGATGCGCTGGTCGTTGAACCTCCGCAGCTTGGCCTTGTTGCGCGGCGCGATGCCTGCATGGTCCGCCCTGTGCAGCGCTACGAGGTCGTCGATCTCTCTCAGATCCTCGGGTGAGCGGCACTGGAAATCGCGTGCGATCTTGCGGGCGCATTTAAGCACGCCTGCCACGTATCCACTGGGGAATTCCCCCTTGTTCGCCTCCTCCAGCGCTTCCGACGCGGCTTCGAGGAACTCGGGGTCGGTCAGTTCTTCGATGGTCTCGGGCACGACGTCGGCCGTAGCTGCGACCGCTTTTGCGAGCGAGACGACATAGCCGCGACGCGTGCACAGCGTCCGGTCGCTCCACCGATCCTTGCCGATCAGGAAGCCCGCCTGCCGCAAGCGCTCAGACTGGCTGTTCGCTACGGGCTTGGCCTGCTGCCCCGGTCGGGCGGACTTCGCCTCGCGCTTCGCGCGCAGACGTGCCTTCTTGTCCGAGACGGTGGTCGTCCTGTCCGTATCATCGAGCATTGCGATGAACGCTGCGCGCTCGAGGCCGTCGCGGGACCTCTGGCCTTGCGCCCATGGCGCCACCCGTCGGTCAAACTCCTCCATCACCGTCGCGATGGCCGCGTCCGAAACGCCGAACCTCTCGCGGCGATCCGAGAAGGGGTGGTCGGCAAGCGTGAAGCCGAAACGGTCGAAATCCGGCTCCGTTGCCAAACGCTTCATGAGGCCGGCCATCTCTCGGACATGCTTCTCGCACTTGGCCTCGCTCTTGGCCGAGTTGGCCACGCGGTGATTGAAGTAGGCGGCGAAGGTCTCGGTGGTGATTTCGCCGGGGGCCACGTCTTCGTCGTGCAGGAAGAGAAGGAAGGAGCCGGAGGCGAGCCTGACAGACTCCGGGAAACTGCCGCTGGTGATCGCCTGGTGCACGTCGGCGTAGATCCCGCCGATATCATCGATGCGGCGGCCGCGCGTGCGCGGCTGCATGTCGCCGACCGCCTTGATCAGCGCGGATCGATAGGTGGCATAGCTTCCGGCTGACAAATTGAAGCTCGCGGCTGTATGCCGGTCGAAGAAATCGATCACGTCCTGCTTGCAGACCGATTGCAGCTCCGGTGACCAGCCCGCATTGCGGCAAAGCCATCTCAACTTGGAGACGAGGCCGCCGTTTTCCCTCTCGCGGGTGGATGCGATCAGGTCCGCATACGAGCAGCGCGGACTCGCCTCGCAGCTGAAAAGGTCGAGGCCGGTTGCGTCAGAGAGAGCCCGCAGGGTTGCGTGGCGTGGCCGGAGCCCAGCTATGTTCAGGATGTCGGCGACTGCTTTCGGGTTCAGTCCGGCACGTAGCGAAAGGGCGCGCTTGGTTTCACCGGATTCTTCCAGATAGCCACGGAGCGTTTGGGCGAGGGTCATTGTTCTTCCTTGTCGAGGGTGACCGGTCATTCGAGATCGAGCTCCGGCCTTCCAGTCTCAGGCCGGACTCGAAGCTCGAAGACCGCGAGCCACTCGTCTTTGATCGTCCATGCCTTGCCGAGCTTCGCCGCCTGCAGCTTGACCAGCCCATGCGGCGTCGGGCAGCCGTGGTTGATCCAGTCCCGGATCGTGTGCGGATCCCGGTTGAAGATCTCCGCCACCTCGTTCGCTGTGTAGTATTTCGGTCGTTTCATGGGCCTGCTCCATTCGCCTATGGAGGAATTGGGTCCCATGGCGGAAATTCGGAAATTTCCGAGGTAAATAAATTGGAACCGCAGCCAAAGACGCGGATGGAATGGCGCGACCGGTCTCGCGGGTCCGACGAGAAAAGGTGTCGCGCCGCTAATAGGCTATCTATTACCGGGACGACCCCCTTTTTCCGGATCCAACTGATTTCTTCCGGGTCTTCCGAGCCGGTCCGATCTCCCCATCAGACCGATAGGGAGACTGAGGATGGCACTGGATCAGCGATTTGCAATCAAGCGGGACAGCAAGGGCCGGTTCTGTGGGGCTGGCGCATACCCCTCCGCGCACCCTGCATTGGAAACTGACTACACGTGCCTCTCAAAGGCTGCACAACGGCTGCAGAAGGCCTTGGAAACCGCAGAGCGTCAGCAGCGTGATGCGGAAGGCGCCGATGACGGCATTCCCACCGTCGTGGTGCGTGCGAGCCCCGGCGCAGGGAAAAGCACGGAGCAGCGCCGCCGCATGGCAGGGCGCGTGGAGGCCAGCGAAGAGGGGCGTGTCGTCTTCCACGTTCCGACGCTTGCCCTCGCCGAGGAAGCCGCCGGTGAGGCCGCGGCACTCGGTCTGAAGGCACAGGCGATCCGGGGCAGGGCGGCAGCACGGTCTGACGGGTCGGGTCCCATGTGCAAGAAGGTGGATGTCGTCGAGCGCGCCAGTCGCCTTGGGATCTCGGTGCGAGAGAACTTCTGCGAGCGAAAGGATGAGGACGGGACCATTCGCCGATGCCCGCATTTCGAAGGCTGCGCCTACCTCGCCCAGTTCCAGAGCGATGCCACGCATGCCTTCCTGGCATCGACCTATCTTCGACTGCCCGATCCGAGCGGCCAGGATTGCACGCAACGCATCGTCGACGAGTCATTCTGGCGGGAGCTCGTGTGGATCCGGGACATCGAGGTCGGAGAGTTCCTTGCCCCGCGGCCGTTTCTGTTCAAAACGAAAGCTGCTCAACACGCCGACCTGCTGATGGCCGCGGGGGAGGTGACAGCGGCTCTGATGGCCGGCGGGTCCCCGCTTTCGCTGCCCTATACGGCCGAGGACTTCGACGGTTTCGCCAAGCTTGAGAGAGAAGCCCGGCCGCCAGTCGCCGAGCTGGCGCCGGATCAGGACACCAAGAACCAGAAGGCAACATTGGTGAAAGCCGAGCTGGTTCACCGGCAGGTCTCGCTGTTCAGCGCGATATGGTCCGTGCTCGCTGATACGAAGCGGAACGGGCTCGTCCGATGCGAGCGGCTGAGGCATTACATGTTCGACGGCAAGCCTGTGCTGCGTGTCATACGAAAACGCACGATGCCGCATTCGGAGCCGATGCTCGTGTTGGATGCCGATGCGGACCGCGAGATCCTGACTGCAGTCGGCTGCAATGTGATCGCCGAGCACGAGCTAACGCTGCGGCCCAACGCGATCATTCAGCAGCTCCACGACAGGCGGATGTCGACCACCTCCTTGCTGGGAAGTGAGAAACTGCGGGAGGAGTGGCGGCGCATCATCGCCAGGGAGGTGTTGCGAGACCGCCTGGGGAACAATAGCGGCGTTCTGGTCGGGGCTACGAAGAAGGTGGTCCGCACCTTTTTCGAGGATGCCGGCCATGACTTTGGCAGCATGACCGAGGATGAGGTTTCTCAGTTCATGCTGAACACGCGCCTGCATGGCGCGCATTGGCTCTGGTTCGGTGGACGTGCTCTGGGCTCGAACCGCTACAAGACGTGCTCGAGTGTCATCGTCATTGGACGGGAGGAACTGCCGGTCTCCGCTCTGGAGGATCAAGGACGAGCGCTGTGGGGTGACACGCCGGGTCGGCCCCTTCGGCTAATCGAAGCTGATGAGAAGGGAAACCTCAGGCTGCCGGAGGAAGAGGTTCAATACGAGATGACTGACGGCTCGGCCATGGCAGTGCTGGTGCCCTGCCACCCCGATCCGCGCATCAGGCGGCTGCAGCTGCAGGCTCGTGAACTGGCGACGCGCCAGATGGTCGAGCGTCTTCGCCTCGCCCGCAGCGACCGCCCGAAGCGGGTCATCCTCGGCTGCAGTATTCCGATCCCCGGGCTTCCGGTTGATGCCTTGGTATCATGGGACGATCTGTGTCCCTGCCGGGTTCAAGCCGCGGTGATTACCGGGCTGGTTGAGAAGGGCGTCGTCCGTCTGTCGCACAAAGGTCTTTCTGCAGATGCACCGCAGGTCTTCAGGACAGAAAATGCTGTAAAATGTTTCTTGGGGAAAAATAAGAAATGTGCTGCGTTGCGGCGGCAACTTAAAGAATTTTCGAGAATGGAAGGTTGCGGACCGGCAGAATTGCAGAGCTCGGAATTGAATGCCAGGGTTCAACATCTCCTGTGGTAGGCGGCAATTATTTGGGCCCGAATAGTGACCTCCGATCCGCGCGCAAACTGCTCGCGCCGCGAAAGTATAGGCTTCCCCAGCCGCGGCATGAGCCGATGTGGTGCGATCGGCCTTTACCGGACTTGCGTCGTCGAGGTTCTCGCTTCCGCGCGGCTCCCTAAAGCGGTCACACCTGATGCCGCGTAGCATTTTATGGGCAGGCCGAGGTCCGCGGTGCGGGCCGCGCTGACCTGCGACCCGTCTTTCCTCCGGTTTGACGGAGAAACCGTGGGTGGTTTCTGAGGCTATGCGGCCTGCTGTTCCAGCGCTGTTTTCATGGCAAATTCGGCGGGTGGGATATTGCCCAAGGCTGAATCGGGGTGGTGCGGGTTGTAATCGAGCTGCCACGCCTGGACCTGACGTCGGGCATCGCCGAGCGTCGAGAACAGCACCTCGTTGAGATGGCGTAACCGGGGCTCAGTCTCCGGAATCGCCGGTAGTCTTCTTGCCGGTAAGTCCACAACCGGGAGAAGGACCATGACCAGTGTTTTATATGTGGGCCTCGATGTCTCACTCGAGATGACCAGCATCTGTGTTGTCGATGCCGAGGGCGGAATGATCCTTGAGGCAAAGGCGGTCTCGGACCCTGCCGACATTGGCGAAGTGCTGGCTGGTATTGGCGGCACCTTCGAGCGGGTTGGTTTCGAGGCCGGGCCATTGTCGAAGTGGCTTTACAATGGCCTGACAAGCGCCGGACTGCCCGCCGTCTGCATAGAAGCGCGGCACGCCAAGGCCGCGATGGTGGCCATGAATCGCAACAAGAACGACCGCAATGACGCCCGCTCTCTGGCGCAGCTTATCCGCTCAGGCTGGTTCAAGGCCGTCCACGTGAAGTCGACGGAAAGCCAGGAGATGCGCACGCTCCTGATGTCGCGCGAGTTCTTCGTCAATAAGCTGCGCAACCACGAGAACGAGATCCGCGGCTTGTTGCGTCCGTTCGGCCTGAAGGTCGGGCGCGTCGCCGCGCGAGACTTCGACACCCGGGTGCGCGAACTCATCGTGGGGTATCCGAACCTTGAACTCTGCATGTCCGCATTGCTTCGCGGGCGCGCCGAGATGCAGGCGCAACTGGCTGAACTCCATCGGGCCCTTCTGCGCCTCACGGCGAACGACGAACTCTGCCGTCGGTTCATGACCATTCCCGGCGTCGGGCCGGTCACGGCGCTGGCATCCAAGGCGACAATCGATGACCCGTGTCGCTTCCGCCGTTCGAGCGATGTCGGCGCGCATCTTGGTCTTACCCCACGACAATACCAGTCCGGTGAGACCGACGTGAGGGGTCGCATCAGCCGATCTGGCGATGCCTTTACGCGCACGGCGCTCTTCACGGCGGCCATGTCATGCTCACCCGTTCCCGGCAGTGGACCTCGATCCGAGCCTGGGGCTTGAGGATCGCAAAGCGGAGCAGCCTGAAGAAGGCGAAGATCGCCGTGGCCCGCAAGCTTGCCGTCGTGATGCATCGCATGTGGCGCGATGATGCCCCGTTCCATTGGGGAGCTGCTGCATGATCTGATCCCGAAGCCGGCACTCCCGCTCGCCAAGGCTTCGGAAAGGGTCCCGTCAGGGACGGGGATGAGGAAGGCCGCACGAGTGCCTGGTGCTGCTTCTGCGCGCAATCACGCAAGCCCGCCGTTTAGCATGGTCCGCCTCACCTTCGACCGCCAACATGCGGCGAGCCCTACAACGGACCGACTGCGGACAGAAGCATGACCCCATGACGGAAGCAGACCCGACCGCGCTTGACGAACACGCCCCGATTACAGAAGCAGCTCGTCGCGGAGCCGGCCGTTGAAGCTTTCGACGAAGCCGTGTCTCGCATCGGCTTGCCGGGCGCGATGTAATACCAGCCAACCGCTGTGCGCTGGCTGTAGGCCAAGATGGCCATGGAGGTGAACTCGGTCCCGTCGCCAATGGTCGCTTGGACCATTTATGGATGGCTCCCGCGTGGCAAGGGCTTTCGTGGCGTTCCGGCGACTGGTCGGTTGCGGCCATTTATTCGGCGTCGAGATTGCAGCTCGAAGGCTGCGCGCCTTGATGAAACTCCGCGTCTCGCCTTTGATCCCGATCAATGGCACGCGCTCGAAGGTGCTGCGATCCGAACAGGGTATTCCGGCGATATGTCCCTCAGTTGGCCATCATGCCACCTTGCACCTCACCATTTCGTCCGAGGCAAAGGGCGTCGTAGCTCTCAGGCTGCGCGCACGGCCTCGTATTCCGTCCCATTTCTCAGCAGTGCCCAGACGATCCTGGCCATGCGGTTGGCCAAGGCGATGGCGGCCTGCTTCGCGGTCTTCCGCTGCAAGATCCGCCACAACCAGTCCTCGCCAGGCTGCCCCCGTCGGCGAGACGTGATGACGCCCATGGCGCCAAGATACAGCAGGCGGCGCAGGTAGCGATTGCCCATCTTCGAGATGCGGCCCAGCCGTTCCTTGCCGCCGCTCGAATGCGGCTTTGGCGTCAAACCGAGCCAGGCGGACAGATCGCGCGAGGTCCGGAAGCCCGTCACATCCGGCAGGGTCGCCACCAGCGCGGTCGCGGTGATCGGGCCGACGCCGGGGATGGTCTGTAGTCTTCTGGCTGGTGCGCTGGCCTCAGCCTCCCGGCGGATCTCCCGGGTCAGTTCATCGATCTTCTCCTGGGTCTGAAAGAACTGCTCGGCCAGCAGGCGGAGCGGCTGTCGCGCAGAAGCCGGAAGATCTGCGCGGTCTCCGGCCTCCAGCAGCCTACCGATGTTGTGGACGCCCTTGGCCACGACGATGCCGAACTCGCCCAGATGGGCCCGGATGGCATTGGTGATCTGCGTGAGCTGACGGACCAGGAACTCGCGGGCCTTGTGGCCGAGCAGCAGCCCCTGCGTCTCCTCGCTCTTCACCGGAACGAAGCGCATCGAGGGCCGTGTGACCGCCTCGCAGATCGCGGCCGCGTCGGCCAGGTCCGTCTTGCCGCGCCGAACATACGGTTTGACGTAGAACGGGGGCATCAGGCGAACATCAATGGCCGAACCGGCCAAGGGCGCGGGCCCAGTGATGGGATCCGGCGCAGGCTTCCATGCCGACGAGGCAGGGTGGCAGGTTCTGGAAGAACTCGAGCATCTGGCTGCGCCGCAGCTGACGCCTGAGAACGACGGCGCCCTCGGCATCAACGCCGTGATGCTGGAAGACCGATTTGGCGAGATCGACGCCGATTGTGATAGGCTGTTCCATGGATGGCTCCCTTCATGGGTTCAGCATGACAGCACCCAACGTGGCACATTGCGATGCCGGGAGCGGGAGCCATCCACTCCATCAATGGCAGACAAGGCTCGCCCTCCAGCCCGCCGAAGCGCGCCATGGATTTGTAGCAAGTGGCCTGGCTGACGCCGTGATTGCGGCACACCTCGGCCGTCGATAGCCCGGCCTCCTGCTCCTTCAGCATCCCGATGATCTGTTCTTCATGAAACGCAATCGCTATGAAACGCAATCGCTCCATGTCCGTCTCTAAAGTTGGACGGACTCTACCTCAAACTGAAGGAGGAACAGGGTCTCAGGTTAATGCTACCTTTGTCTGACGGGCGGTAGGCCGACATTCGTGGCAACTGCCTCGAAGGTCTGCTACTTATCGCTTTCGTGGTCAGGCGTGCGAATGCAAATCAAGTGCTGCCGATCGATGTCATCGGGAAAGGTAGTAGATGGCCTTTGTCTTTCCCAGCCACGGCCGCGGTCGCGCGATCAGCCGCCGTCAGCTGCATTGGCGCTCGTCGCTTGCACTCGACCTGCCCGCTCGTGCTCTCGGCTTTCACCTTCAGGCTGAGGCGGCACTCTCGGACGGCGCAACTTCCCAAGTAGGCTGGCTGCATGGGCGCGTTTCAGCCTTCCCTCGCACGGCATCCACTCTTTCCTTCCGGGCCTCGCACCATTGTCGTAGAGTGGCCATGAGCTGGATGTGCGGAGGGCATCGTCTCCCATGCTGCTGAGGCAAATTGTCGGGCTGACCCTGTGCTGGCTTCTGCTTCTCGGGAGCCTGGGGGACGTTGCCGGCTCGGATCACGCGCATGCGGCGGACGGCCATGCGGAGCACGCATCCGTCGCGCCTGCCGCGGTCACCGGTCCAGTGCCCCAGTCCACGATCTGCCATCCGAGCATGCGGTGCATCGTGGTTCCTGCGGATGAGGGGGCGTTTCTAAGCCCGCCGCTGCGGCTGGCCGGACGGATGACCGTTAGCGTCGAAGGGGCGGAACCGCCGTCCCGGCAGCCCGACATCGCCCTGCCGCCTCCCCGTCGAAGGGTCTGATCTGAAAATCGGACTCATTCGACGAGGGCAGTATGACAAGCAAGAAGATGGCGATGGCCACGCTGGCGATCTGGACCGCCGCGGGGGCCGTGCTCGCGCATAACGGCGCGACGGGTGTGGTGCGCGAGCGCATGGAGGGAATGGTGGCGATGCGCGACGCCCTGCGCGATGTGACCCCGATGATGCGGGGCGAGGCCCCCTATGACGTGGCGCGCGTGGTCGAGGCCGGTCGCGCGATCGCGGCACATGCCGGGAGCGAGATGACACGGCTCTTTCCGGAGGGCAGCGGGGGCGGGGTATCCTACGCCAAGGAAGCGATATGGCAGGAGCGCGAGACGTTCGACGCTCTGGCCGACGAGCTGCGCCGCCATGCCGAGGGCCTTGCGAAGGCCGCCTCGAACGGGCTGACGGCGCCCGATCCTCATGCAGGCATGGCGATGGGCGGGTCCATGGCGGGGCACGAAGGCATGATGATGCCCGATGCCGCTCCGGCCCAAGCCGGGCCGGGCAGCGCATTCTCGGTGGCGCAGCTCCTGGGCGTCGAGCCCCGGCGAAGGGCGGAGCGGAAGGTGCTCGCCGCTGCATCCGCGGAGTCTGCGGGCGCTACTGGGCCCGACTACGCCACGCTCGCCGCGCCGGAGGTCTTCCGCCGGATCGGTGAGGCCTGCGCGGCCTGCCATGGCCGCTTCCGGGCGGGGAGCTGAGGATGAGGGGACTTCTCAGAAGCATCCTCCTAATGGGTGTGGTGACGGGTGGCGGGTATGCCGGGCTGCGGGCTTGGCCGATCGGCGAAGATGCGCCGCGGATCACGCTCGACGGCGACGTCCGGCGCGGCGCCTATTTGGCACGGGCGGCGGGCTGCGTAGCCTGTCATACCGACACGGCGGCCGATGGTCCGGCGCTGGCAGGCGGCGCGCCGCTGGATACGCCCTTCGGCAGCTTCGTGCCGCCGAACATCACCCCCGATTTCGAACACGGCATCGGAAGCTGGACGCCGGATGACCTCGCCCGGGCGCTGCGCGAGGGGGTCTCGCCCGAGGGCGAACCCTATTACCCGGCCTTCCCCTTTGAATTCTATGCCGGCTTCTCGGATCAGGACATCGCGGATCTCTGGGCGGCGCTGGCCACCGTGCCGGCGGTTGCCGAAACGCGGGCGGAAAGCAGCGTCGGATTTCCGTTCAGTATCCGCTCGGGCCTCAAGCCGTGGCGGGCCTCAGCGATGCGCGAAGCCGAGAGCCGGCCGGTGCTCGGTCGCTCGGATGAGTGGAACCGGGGGCGCGAGCTGGTGGAGGGGGCGGCGCATTGCGGCGCCTGCCATACCGGGCGAGGTCTCTTGGGTGGGCTCGATGCCGAGAGCTTTGGTGGCAATGACGATCTGCCGGGCGGTTCGGCCGCGCCGTCGATCCGCGCCGCCGATCTGACGGAAGGCGGCTGGACGGCGAGCGCGCTCGCCTATGCGCTTGAAACTGGGATCACGCCGTCAGGCGACGTGCTCGGTGGCTCCATGACCGAGGTGGTGGAGCAGGGCTCCAGCTTTCTCGACGAGAGCGACCGGCGCGCCATCGCGACCTATCTGCTTGATCCTGAAACCAAGCCTTCCAGCCTCAACGCGCTGGCACAGCTACGTTGAGCGCTCTTGACACAAATCCCGGCGCGGCAACCGCCGCGCCGGGGCCAATCCATTGGAAAGACGAACATATGAAGAAGACGATCATCCTCGGTGTCACTGGCCTCATCCTTGCGGGCGGCCTGCTCTGGGTTGCCTCGACGCCCAACCAGGGCGACATGGCGGGCCACTCCATGACCCCGCCCGACACCAGCGAGATCGCGCAGGGTGCGGCAATCGTGCAGGTGGCGCTGCCTGCCGAGCTTTCCGAGCAAGCGCAGATGGGCAAGCGCGCCTTCGAGGCGGTCTGCGCCGATTGCCACGGGGCGAACGCGGCCGGCCGGAACGGCGTGGCGCCACCCCTCATCCACAAGACCTACGAGCCCAGTCACCATGGCGACTACGCCTTCCTTGCCGCCGTGCGGAACGGCGTGCGGTCGCATCACTGGGACTTCGGGGACATGCCCCCGATCGAAGGCCTGACCGATGCGGATGTGGCGAACGTCGTTGCCTACGTGCGGGCCTTGCAGCGCGAGAACGGCATCGACTGATGGCCGGAAGGCGATCCTTGGGCGGCGAAGCGCCGCCGCGGTTCCGGCCCGGGTGCGAGCCACTTGTATCCGGGCCGGAACCTGCCATCTCTCCTTTCACGATGCGACGTCGACATGCGATTCTTCAGTTCTTGGTGGCCCTCTTCGGAGGGCTGTTGATGCTGTCCGTCGCGCTGTCTGGGGCAAGCGCCGCGACCGCACATGGTGAGGGCCAGGGGCATGGCGCGCATCATCTCGTTTCGATTGCCGAGCAAGGCGACCGTGCTCCCGAAGAGAACGCATCGGCCGAGTGTGCCCTGCTGTGTCTTGCCGAACGGCCGCGCCCCCTGCGACCCGAGGGCTATCGTGGCCTGACCGGCCGGGAGCCGGTCGAGACGGGTTTCGCCCCGATCCTAATGACGGGCCAACCGCCGATGCCCCCCTGGCATCCCCCGCAGAAGACCTGAGATCCCGCGTTAACGCCTCCGTCCGATCGGGGGTCCCCGCATCGCGGCCCGAGCGCCGCATGGATTTCAGACAGATGACCCATCACCTTTCCCGTCGTGGCTTTCTCGCCACCAGCGCGGCTGCAGCCGCATTCGCCACCATGCCCGTCTTCGCGCGCGCTCAGGCCGCGGAACCGCTGCTTCTGCGCGCGACGACGCGCACGCTCGACATCGACGGTCGTGCCGCCACCGTCATGGGGCTGATCGGCCCGGACGGCCGGCTCGGGCTCGCGCTCGATCCCGACCAGCGCTTCGCGGTGCGGCTCGAGAACCAGCTCGATGTCGAGACGCTGATCCACTGGCACGGGCAGATCCCACCCAACGCGCAGGACGGCATTCCGAATCTGCCGATGCCGCCATTGGCCGCTGGCGAGAGCCGCGACTACGATTTCGCGCCGCTCGCCGGCACGCATTGGATGCACAGCCACATCCCGACCCAGGAACTCGGCATGCTCGCCGCGCCGCTGATCGTGCGCCGCGCCGAGGACCTCGCGTCCGACCGGCAGGAGGTGGTGATGTTCCTGCACGATTTCTCCTTTACATCGCCCGAAGAAGTGATGGAGCAGATCACCTCCGGCATGGCTATGCAGGGGATGGACCACGGAGCAATGTCCGCCATGGGCGGGATGCGCATGGACGGCTCGATGTCGGGAATGGACCATGGCGCCATGGCGCAATCTGAGCCGATGACCGCCGACCTCAACGATTACAACTTCGACGCCTACCTGGCCAACGACCGCACTCTGACGGACCCCGAGGTGGTGCAGGTCGAGCCGGGCGGGCGGGTGCTGCTGCGGGTGATCAATGCCGCCGCCGCGACCACCTTTTGGATCGAAACCGGCACGGCCCCGGCGCGTCTGGTCGCCGTCGACGGTCATCCGGTGCAGCCTTTGCCAGGTCATCGCTTCGGCGCCGCCATGGCGCAGCGTCTCGATATCGAGATCGACTTGCCGGGCGGCGGCGCCTTCCCAGTCTTGGCGCTGCGTGAGGGCGCGGTCGAGCGGACCGGGATCGTGCTTGCAAGCAAGGGTGCGCAGGTCGAGATGCTCGCCGCCACCGCGCAGCGGGCCGCCCCGGCCTTCGATCTCAAGCTCGAGCAGGAGGGGCTACTGCGCGCAACCATGCCGCTCGCCGATCGCCCGGCGGACCGGAAGCAGATGGTAATGCTCGGCGGCCAGATGCAGCCCTATGTTTGGACTATCGACGGCCGGGTCTGGAGCGAGCATCAGCCGGTTCCGGCAGTCAGTGGCGAGCGAGTGGAACTGATGTTCCACAACATGTCTTCCATGGGCCACCCGATGCATCTGCACGGCCATGTGTTCCAGGTGGTAGAGATCAACGGGGTGCGCTTCGCGGGCGCGCTGCGCGACACGGTCTACGTTCCACCGATGGCGGCCGTTACCGTGGCGCTTGATGCCGGCGAAGCGGCGCGCTGGATGCTGCACTGCCACCAGATGCCTCATCTGGCCTCTGGGATGATGACCGAGTTCGCGGTCACCGTGGGCTGAGGTTTGCTCCGGCTGCTGCTCCAACGCAGCCGGAGTCCCGACCCTTGCTTAATGAAAATCCACGTGGCGACCGGCGGTCGCGCGTGAACCCGGCCTCGACATCGAGGCCGGAACAAAAAGTCGAACCCCACGCACAACGAAAGCGTCGAGCAGATGTCAGTAAATGCCCAGCCCCACGAAGTGACCTTCACCCCGCCCTGGGAGGTCTTCAAACCCTATTTTTCCTATCTCACCATGTTCCTCGGCATGGGCCTGATCTCGGGTTCCATTGTCCATGCCGCGCAGCCGGACATGCGTGTCTACGCCCTTGGACTGATGGCCATCGGGGCCGTGCTGTTCGCTTTCGGGTCCTATCTCAACGAGGTGCTCTTCAAGACCGGCATTCTCGGGGACAGCGTCGTGAAATACGTTTTGGTATCGCTTCTCCTCGCGGTGGGCATCGGTATGGTCTCCGGCGCGGCGCAGCACTTCAACGACACGCCAATCTTCGCCAGCTATAGCGCGCCGATCGGCATCTTCATCTCCTCGCTCGCCTTCGCGATTCGTCAGGGCTATGTCCTGCATCGGCAGAGCTGGTTCATGATGATCGTGGCGGGGCTCGCCTTCGCTGCCGTCTTTCACCTCGGCCTGCGCGCCTATGCGGAGAGCCTGCCGGTCAGCCAAGGCCATCATGGCCAATCCACCGCGATGGCACATGCCGGTGAAGGCCATGCCGGCCATGCGGACGCTCACGGCAGCACGACGCCTGAAGTCGGCAATGGCCATGGGAGCGAGATTGCCACGGATCTGGAGCACGCGGCGCCCGGTGCCGCGCATTGACTTGGCGGGGGGGCGTCGTCCCGTAGACGGAGCCCGCCGTGATATCGGGCGGATGATGGCCCGACGGCCGCCGCCAGAGCGGCCGTTTTTCTGCGAGCAGTTCCCTCGGGCCAAGGGATGCGAGGATTCTGCTGGGGTTGGGAGGTCCGCCGCGGCAGGTTAGGCGCCCAGCAGGCGCTTGCGCGAGGCGTATTCCTCGGTGTCGATCTCGCCCCGCGCAAGGCGTAGGTCGAGTTCGGCGAGCGCGCCGGATTTTCGGCCCGGCCCCGCACCCTCATCGAGCCGGCGGACGAGCCATATGACCCCCGCCACCACGAGGCCGAGCACGATCAGCCACAGCACAGGGCCGAAGATCATGCCGAAGCCGCCGCTGCCCCAGCCCATCATGTGGTCGTAATCGCCGGGATCGGCCCGGGCGGCGGTGGCGAACAGGCTCGGGAGCAAGCCAATTGCGAAGCGTTTCATAGCACTCTCCAAGGTCGGATGTCTCTTGTGACCATGGGGCGCCCGCGTCGGCGCCGCCTTGATCTCGATCAAGGCCTGCCGGGTGAGGCAGCGTCGTCCTGCGGCACCAGCCCGCCCGAGGCCTGCCGGGTGGCCATGGGGTTAGCCGGCCTCCAGCGCGACCTTGCCTTTCATGCCAGCTTCGAGATGGCCCGGCACGTTGCAGGCGTAGCCGACCTGACCATCCTCGGGGAAGGTCCAGACGATCTCGGCGCTCTCGCCTGGCTCGAGCAGCAGGCTGTTCGGATCGTCATGGGCCATGCCCATCTCCTGCATCTTCTCGTGATCGACGCGGCGCATGCTCATCATGCCCTCGCGCATCATCGCTTGCATCTCGTCTTCATGCGTGGCCCAGCTGTCGGGTGTGCCGAGGTTAAATTCGTGCACCAGCCGGCCCTCGTTGCTCACTACGAAACGGATCGTCTCTCCGGCCGCGACTTCCACCGACGCAGGCGAGTAGCTCATCTCGTCCATGGCAATCTCGACCACCCGGTCGACCTTTGCCGGATCTCCAGGTTCGCCAATGCCATGGGCAGCGCCGTGCCCCGGTCCGGCGAGGGCGCTGCTGGCAAAGGGAAGGAGGGCGAGGGCGGTGATCAGGCTCTTCATGGGCAATCCTTTCGTTCGAATGTCGGGAAAGCGCCGGACCCTGTCAGGCCCGGCGCGCTGGTGCAAACGGGGGACGCGGAGTTCTGCCGGTATCAGGCGGCGCAATCGAGGAAGCCGCGATAGCCCACCCGCAGGCCCTGCTCGAGATGGAAGGTCATCTCGGCCTCGGCGCGGCGCAGGCTGTCGTCGGTGTCGGTCCAGTCGGCGCCGGGGTCGGGCATCACGGTGATGTCGACATCCTCGGCGGCGAGCCGGATGCCGTCCTCCAGCGTCTCGACCGCGATCGGGCCACCGGCGGCGAGCGGGATCAGAACGCCTGACAGCTTGATCGCGCCGCTCTCATTCGCCATGGCGAGCACCGGTTCGCCCTCGTTGGTGCGGCGGAATTCGCAGGTCGCGTCGCTCTCCAGTGTGGTCTCGATCTCCTCGGGGGTCAGCCCCGCAGGGTCGAGGCTGGCCAGTTGCGCGGAGCTTAGCGCCTCCTCGACCGTGCCTTCCTCGGCGGGGGCTTCGGATTCGCCGAGCGCCGGGTCGGTGGCGATGCCGTTCTCCTCGATGTCGGCGATCAGGTGACGCATCTCGCCGATCTCCTTGCGCTGCGCGGCGATGATCTCGTCGGCGAGCTTGCGCACGCGCGGGTCCTCGATCTGCGCGCGCTCGGAGGTCATGATCGCGATGGAATGGTGCGGGATCATCGCTGCCATGTAGCTGGTATCGTCCACCGTCTCCTGGCTGCGAATCAGCCAGAGCGTCACGCCGAAGACCACGACGGCGCCGGCATAGATCGCGATGTTGATAAACTTGCTGGCATACATCGACAGCATGAAGCTCAGCATGATCACCGCCATCGCCGCGCCCATCAGCAGCGCCATGTAGGTCCGGGTCTCGCTGAAGAAGATGTGCTCGAAGGCGTAGGTATTGAGATACATGAGCCCGAACATCACCACCGTCGAGGTCGCGATCATCGCGGCGAAGCGCCAGTAGGACATGAAAACTCTCCTTTCACTGTCGGACCTGGGAGGGCCCGCTTGCATGCAAAGAGGCGCCGCCGGACCGATGGCCTGGCGGCACCTCCGTCAGTTCAGTTCGCCTCGAAACCGACCCGTGCGGCGCGCAGGCGCAGCGCGTTGCCAATCACCGAGACCGAGGACAGACTCATCGCCGCCGCCGCAATGATTGGCGAGAGCAGCAACCCGGTGAACGGGTAGAGCAGGCCGGCCGCGACCGGCACGCCGAGGCCATTGTAGAGGAAGGCGAAGAGCAGGTTCTGCTTGATGTTGCGGACCGTCGCACGGCTGAGCCGGCGGGCGGTCACCAGCGCCGTCAGGTCGCCTCGGACCAACGTGATGCCGGCGCTCTCGACCGCGACGTCGGCACCGGTGCCCATGGCGATGCCGACATCGGCGGCCGCCAGTGCGGGCGCGTCGTTCACCCCGTCCCCGGCCATCGCCACGGTGTGGCCCTCCGATTGCAGCCGCCGGATCGCCGCCTGCTTGTCGGCGGGCAGCACCTCGGCGATGACCTCGTCGATGCCGAGATCGGAGGCCACGGCGCGGGCGGTGACCGCGTTGTCGCCGGTCAGCATGACGATCCTGAGGCCTTCGTCGTGCAGCGCTGCGATGGCGCGGGGCGTCGTTTCCTTGATCCGGTCGGCCACGGCCACCAGTCCGGCGGCGCGGCCGTCGACGGCCACGAGGATCGCCGTCTGGCCCTTGCGGCGCGCGGCGTCGGCGCGCTCCGAGAGCGCGGCGGTGTCCGCGCCCACGTCACGCATCATCGCGACGTTGCCAATCGCGACATGGCGACCCGCGACGTGGCCCGAGATGCCCTTGCCGGTGGTGCTGTCGAAGCTCTCGACTTCGGACAGGGCGATGCCGCGCGCCGCAGCACCTTCCACGATGGCGCGGGCGAGCGGGTGCTCGGACTGCGCCTCGAGCGCCGCGACGAGGCCCAACAGTTCGTCCTCGGCCATACCCTCGGCCACCACCTCGACCAGAGCCGGGCGGCCCTCGGTCAGCGTGCCGGTCTTGTCCACCACCAGCGTGTCGACCGCGGCGAAGCGTTCCAGCGCGGCGGCGTTCTTGATCAGCACGCCGTGGCCCGCACCCTTGCCGACGCCGACCATGATCGACATCGGCGTCGCGAGGCCGAGCGCACAGGGACAGGCGATGATCAACACAGAGACCGCCGAAACCAAAGCAAAGGCCATGGCCGGGTCTGGGCCGAAGAGGCTCCAGACCACGAAGGCGAGGATCGCCACGCCGACCACGGCGGGGACGAAGTAGCCCGAAACCCTGTCGGCGAGCTTCTGGATCGGTGCCTGGCTGCGCTGCGCCTCGGCGACCATGGCGACGATGCGGCTCAGCATCGTCTCGGCGCCGACCTTCTCGGCCCGCATCACGAAGCTGCCGGTCTGGTTCAGCGACCCACCGGTGACTGGATCGCCCTCGGCCTTCTCGACCGGGATCGGCTCACCGGTGATCATGCTCTCGTCGATCGTCGAACGCCCCTCGACCACCACGCCGTCGACCGGCACGCTCTCGCCCGGCCGCACCCTGAGCCGGTCGCCGGTGCGAACCATGTCGAGCGGCACGTCGCGTTCGCCGCGGTCATCCACCAGCCGCGCCGTCTTGGGCGCGAGGTCCAGAAGCGCGCGGATCGCGCCGCCGGTGCGCTCGCGGGCGCGCAACTCCAGCAGTTGGCCCAACAGCACCAGCGTGACGATCACCGCCGCCGCCTCGAAATAGACGCCGACCTCGCCCTCGTGGCCGCGGAACTGCGGCGGGAAGAGCTGCGGCGCGACGGTGGCGACGACCGAGTAGGCATAGGCCACGCCGACGCCGAGCGCGATCAGTGTGAACATGTTGAGGCTGCGACGGACGATCGACGCCCAACCGCGTTCGAAGAAGGGCAGCGCCGCCCAGAGCACCACCGGCGTGGCGAGGATCAGCTCGATCCAGTCGAGCATCGGTGCGGAGATGATGGCGAAGGCGTGCGGTGCGAAGTGCCGGCCCATGGCGATGATCGCCAGCGGCACGGTCAGCGCCGCGCCCAGAACGAAGCGGCGGCGGAAGTCGAGATATTCCTCGCTCGGCCCCTCGGTCATCGGGATGCCCTTTGGCTCCAGCGCCATGCCGCAGATCGGGCAGGAGCCGGGGCCGACCTGCTCGATCTCGGGATGCATCGGGCAAGTGTAGATGACGTCCTCGCGCTCGGGCGGCGCGGCCTTCAGCGCCGGGTCGAGGAAGATCTCGGGCCGGGTGTCGAACTTCTCGCGGCACTTGGCCGAGCAGAAGTAGAAGGTCTCGCCCTTGTGCTCGGCCACATGCTTCGCGGTCTCGACATCGACCGACATGCCGCAGACCGGATCGGTCGCGATGCGGTCGGCGGGCAGATCGTGATTATGCGCATGCGCATGGCAGCTGTGGTCCATGGCGCGTCCTCCTGTGCTCCTGAGGCACCGACTCGGCGCCTCAATGCCCGAATATACCCCCATGGGGTATATGCCGTCGAGATACCCATATAGGGTATGTCCGGAACAGACCGGATGGCGTATGGTTCCAAGAGCCGGAGGCGTCAGGCCCGGCTGGAGGCGACAAACATGCAGGAAAAGCAGAACAAGGCGGCGATCCAGAAGCGGCTGGCGCGGCTCGAGGGCCAGATCCGGGGGATCTCGCGTATGGTCGCGGAGGATCGCTACTGCGTCGACGTGCTGGCCCAGACCGCGGCGGTGCGCTCGGCGCTGAAGGCGGTCGAACGGCTATTGATCGAGGATCACACCAATCACTGCCTCGAGGCCGCGATCCTTTCGGGCGATCCGGACGAGCAGCGCACCAAGTTCCGGGAGATGGTCGCGCTGCTCGAGAAGGCGCGTGACTGATCGGCGAAACGATCCGGTGACCCATGCTGTTGGGTCCGCATGATCCTGGCCATCCTCATATCCGCCGTCGTCGTGGCGCTGTGCAGCGCCATTCACTATGTCATGCTGAAACGCGTCTCGGATGCGATCGCGTGCGGTCCGGCCAGTGCCCGGGGCCGTCATCTGTCCATGACGATCGGCGCGATCACCGTGGCGCATGTGATCGAGGCGCTGATATACACCTTTGCCTTCGTCTGGGCGGTGCGGGGATTGCAGATCGGCGACCTGAGGCCTTCCGGACCCGGCACGCCTGACCCGACGCTCATGGACTACTTCTATTTTTCGCTGGTCAATTTCACCACGTTGGGCCGCGGCGATCTGAACCCGGACGGTCACCTGCGCTTCATCACCGGGATCGAGGCGTTCCATGGTTTCCTGATGATCACCGCCTCCGGCTCTTTCATGCTCCAGGTGATGGGGGGGAAGGCGCCTTTGTCCGATACCGGCTGACCCGTTCGTGTCTGGTCTCGGGGCCGGAGTTCCCATCATATTGACCATATTGAATGGAATGAACTGACAGAGCCGGACGGTCGTTGGGCTGCCGCAACCGGCCAAACATGAGGCGAATGGCATGCAGAGAAGGCAATTTCTGACACGAATGGCCGGGCTCGGGCTGGCTGGAGCCGGGCTGCCGGGCTTGGTGCAGGCGCATGAAGGGGGCGCGCTGCCCGAGCGGTTCCTGCCGCGTGAGGTTGATATCGCGCCGAGCATTCCCGCGGGCGAGATCCACGTGATGCCGGACGAGTTCGCTCTCTACTGGACCCTGCCCGAAGGCCGGGCGATCCGCTACAGCGTCGGCGTCGGACGCGCGGACCTCTATCATGCGGGCAGCTATGTCGTGCGGATGAAGAAGGAATGGCCGAGCTGGAAGCCGACCCCGGCCATGGTGCGGCGCGAGCCCGAGAAATATGAGCAATACGCCGAGGACGGCATGCCCGGGGGCCTCGACAACCCACTCGGGGCCCGGGCGCTCTACCTCTTCGTCGACGGTCGGGACACCTATCTGCGCATCCACGGCACGAACCAGCCCTCGACGATCGGACGGGCGGTCTCGAACGGCTGCGCGCGGCTGGTGAACGACCACATCATCGAACTCTACGAGAAGGTCCCCACGGGCACCAAGGTCTATCTCTATCCGAAGGCAGGCAACCCCTACAGCCCGGACGAGCACGGGATGGACCACCACACCTGAACACGGCCCCCGGCCGACGCCCGCAGCGAAGCAAGCCGGGGGGTATGGTCAGCCGCCGGCGGTCTCGTCGGCCGCCGTGACGCGCTGCTGATGCGTGCGTTCGCGCTCGGGCCATTCCGACTTCAGGTAGTCGAGGATCGCTTCGACCTCGGCCTCGGTGAGAAGACCCTCGAAACCCGGCATGTCGCTCTCGTAGCCGTTGCCGACCACCGCCTCGGTGCCACGCAGGATGATCTCGCGCAGCACCCGGTCGGGGTGGTGCCAGGTGTGGCCTGTCGCGTCATGCGGCGGGGCGGGCAGGCGGCCGGAGGGCAAGGGCCGGCGCCAGTCGGGCTGGCCCTCGAGCTCGGCGCCGTGGCAGGCCGCGCAGTTGTCGAGGTAGAGCTGGCGGCCGTGTTCGGTCGCGTCACCGGCCGAGGGCCAGAGCGCGACCGCGCCGGCGCCCAGCAGCAGTGCGGCTCCAGAGGCGGCCACGAAAACCGCTGCTCCCCGTCTTGCCATGGCTATCCTCCCGGGCTGCGAAGATACTTGATCAGCGCCGCCGCGGCGAGCAGCAGCACCAGCACGGCCAGCAGGCAGACCGCGCCCATGCCGAGCATCATCCATCCGCCCATGGCGGTCATCATCTCGGGTCCCATCATACGGGTCTCCAATCATCGGGAAACGGCAGGCGCGGGGATGCGCCGGCCGGAAGGGCATCACTCGGCCGGATAGGGCAGCGCCGTGCCCTCGGCGTCGATCATCACGACGTCGAGTTCGGCCTCCGGGTCGTCGCCCATGCCGGGCGCGCCCATCGGCATGCCGGGCAGGCTGAGGCCGATCGCCTCGGGCCTCTCGGAAAGAAAGCGCGACAGGATGTCGGCGGGCACGTGGCCGCTGATCGCGTAGCCGTCGATCAGCGCGGTGTGGCAGCCCTGCTGGCCGATCGGGATGCCTGCCTCCTTGTTGACGGTGGCGAGGTCGTAGGTCTCGACGATCTCCACCTCGTAGCCGTTCTCGCGCAGGTGTTCGGCATGCGCCGCGCAGCAGCCGCAGTTCGGGTCCTTGTAGAGCGTCATCGCGTCGGCCAGCACCGGAAGGCCGGTGAGGCCGAAGAGGGTCGCAGTGGCGAGGGTCCTGAGGGTCTTCATGCGGGGTTTCCTTTCCATGGTTCAGGCCGCGTCGACGACGCGGACCAGCGCCGCCATGCCGGCAGCCTGGTGGGCGAGGACGTGGCAGTGCAGCATCCAGTCGCCGGGGTTGTCGGCCCGGAACGCGATCTCGACGCGCTCCTCGGGGGCCATGAGAACGGTGTCGCGCCATTCGCGGTGCACGGTCGGCCGGCCATCGCGCGAAACGATGCGGAAGACGTGGCCGTGCAGGTGGATCGGGTGCCACCAGCCGGTGCGGTTCTCCATCGCGATCAGCTGCGTGCTGCCGCGTTCGGCCACGATCAGGGGCGGGTCGTCATGGCCCTGCGCTGCGCGGCCGTTGACGAACCACATCCGGCCCTGCCGCATCTGGTCGATCATCGCGGGCGCATCCGCGCCCATCATCATCTGCCCCATCATCCCGCCGTGGAACACGATGTCGTGGCGCGTCGCGGCGGCAAGGTCGGGCTCGGGTAGCGGGTTGGGGGGCAGCGCCATGTCCCAGTCCGGCGCGCGGGTGCGCAGAGGCGTATCGCCATGCACCAGCGTGGCGACCTCGTAGGCGCCGTCGGGCCGGAACAGGTCGCGCACTGGCGCTTCCGTGCCGGCCCCGCCGCTGGCGTCGAGCGCGATGTCGGCGCGCATGCCCGGCCCGATCAGCACCGCGCCGCCCTCGGGCGCATGCGGCGCAACCGGCTGGCCGTCGAGCGCGACGACGACCGGCGCGAGCGCCCCGAAGTCGAGCGCGAAGATCCGCGCCGTGGCGGCGTTGACGATCCTGAGCCGCAGGCGCTCGTTCGGGGCGACCGCGATGCGGGGGCCGGGCCGGCCGTTCAGCGTCACGCGGTTGCCGATCCGGCCGCCATGCATCGCGTCATGCATGCCGTCGAAGCCGGGCGCGATCGCGCCATCCGGTTCGAGCCGCCAGTCCTGCAGCATCCATACGAGGTCGCGATCGACGCGGATCGGCGTCTCTTCCTCAACCACCAGCGCGCCCGCGAGGCCGCGCCCCAGCTGTTCGGCGCCGCCCATATGCGGGTGATACCAGTAGGTCCCGGCATCGGGCAGGTCGAACTCGTAGTGAAAGTCTCCGCCCGGCGGGATCGGCGGCTGGGTGAGATGCGCGACGCCGTCCATGGCGTTGGGCACGCGCAGACCGTGCCAGTGTATGCTGGTCGGCGTGTCGAGGTCGTTTCGGGCGCGCAGGCTGAGGCGGTCGCCTTGCCGGAAGCGGAGTTCCGGGCCCGGAAGGGCACCGCCATAGCTCCAGACCGGCGTCGCCGGGCGCGGCGGGGCAAGGAGTTGCGCCTGCGTGCGCATGGCGGTCAGCTCTAACTGCGGTCCGGATGCGGCGGCGTTCGGCAGGAACGAAGCGCCACCCAGCGCCGCGGCGCCAGAGAGGAAGCCTCTGCGAGAGAGGCCCGTGAAATGGGTCATCTGGATAATCCTGATCGGAAGGTGCCGCGCGAAAGGCGCGGCGTTGGCCCGCCTTCGAGCGGACGGACGGCTTCAGATCAGGTAGCGGGGTGGCTCCAGAAGCGGAGCCGGGCTGGCTCCGCCCGGCGCAGCGTAGCCGAACACGCGCTGGACTTCCCGGATGGCAGAAAAGAAGGGCCAGTCTGGGGACATCAGGTCGAGTGCAACCGCGCCGGACGCGCAAGCGCCTACGTCCTGGCAGACATCGCCGCCGGGCATCGCTTCCTCGGGACAATTGGCGCAATCGGTCATAGCGACCACGGCCGGACTCTCGTGCATCGCTGGCATCGCCTCGGCGGCGATGGGCACGGATTGAGCCAGCAGCCCGATCAGGAACAGGCAGAGTGCAAGGAGGCGAGCCATCGGGCGCATATGGTCAGCAACTGAATACCTGTGCAAGTCCAAGCACTGCCCCTTCACTACGCTGTCATCAATGAGCAGCTATCTGACGACTTTCGCTGCGCAGTGCCTGAGAGTCTGCTTTGAGTCAGGAACGTTCGTAGCATGAAGGGCGGATACCGGCCTTTCGCTGCACTTCGCATGAACAGCAGCTAATCGGATGCGCTCTCTACACGTTCCGACTTAATCTGCCCTTCATTGAGAACGTCGAGCAACGGGCAGTCGGGAGTGTCAGACCCAGTGCAGCGTGCGATAGTGCCGTCCAGAACGGATTCAATCGCCTGAAGGTCGCGGATCTTAGAGCGGACCACGTCGAGATGGTGGCGCCCCCTTCGTTCGACTTCCGCGCAGGTATGGCTGCCGCGGTCGACGAGGGCCAGCAGGCCGCGGATCTCTTCCATGGTGAAGCCGAGATCCCGGGCCCGCATGACGAAGTTCAGCCGCTCCACGTGCGCCGAGCCGTAGCGGCGGTGACCCCAAGAGGTGCGCGGCGGATCGGGCATCAGGCCGACGCTCTCGTAGTAGCGGATCGTCTCGAGATTGCAGCCGGTCATTCGGGCGAGATCGGAGCGTTTCAGGTCGTTCGCGGGGGCGTGATCGTCCGGAATCGGATTTCTCCTTGATCCTGTAGCTACTACAGACCCTATCTTGCCTGTCATCGAGCGACAACGGGGCAACGCGATGACGGCGGAGACGATCGACACCGAACGACGGACAGGTGAACGGCCAGACAAGACCGGGTGGGCCGCGACCGGCGCCGGGGTGCTTGGCGCGCTGGCGCTGACGTCGTGCTGCATCCTGCCGCTGGTCTTGGTCAGCCTCGGCGTTACCGGCGTCTTCATCGGCCAGCTCACCGCGCTCTACGCCTACAAGTGGGTGACCTTTTCCTTCGCGGCGGCGGCGCTCGGCTATGGCTTCTGGAAGGCCTACCGACCGGTGCCCGCCAAAGATTGCGGCACCGGGGCCTGCGCGCGCCCCGTGGATCGCAGCCTGATGCGGGGGCTTCTCTGGGGCGCCCTCGCCGTGGTGCTGCTGGCCCTCGCTTTCCCCTATGCCGCGCCCCTCATCCTGACCTTCTGATACGGAGCCCCCAGCCGATGAAACATCTCCTGCTCGCCGCATCGCTCGGTCTCGCACCGGTCGCGCTCCAGGCCGATGAAGCCGAGACCCGTCTTCACGTCACCGGCCTGACCTGCCCGTCGTGCAGCTACATCGTCGGCACCACACTCAAGCGCGTCGACACGGTTGAGATCGCCGAGTTCACCGAAGGCGAAGCCGAGGATGGCATCTACGTCCTGCGCTACGACGAAGCCGTCACCGATCCCGAGGCGCTGATCGCCGCCGTCACCGGCGTCGGCTACGGCGCGGCGCTCGCCGCCGGGAGCGGGTCGTGACCCGGCCCGAGACATCCCCCGACAAGAACGATCGCCTGCTGAAATACGGGCTGATCGGCACCGTCGTCGTGGCGCTGTGCTGCTTCACCCCGATCCTGGTGGTCCTGTTGGGTGCGGTCGGACTCTCCGTCCTGTTGGGCTGGCTCGACATCGTTTTGCTGCCAACGCTCGCGATATTCCTCGGCATCACCCTCTATGCCCTCTGGCGGCGCCAACGCATCAGCTAAGAGAGACTGACATGAAAGATTGCTGCACCCCCAAGGGCGGCGCCTACGACCTTGCCGTCATCGGCGCCGGCTCGGCCGGGTTCTCGGCCGCCATCACCGCCGCCGAAACCGGCGCACGGGTCGCCCTGATCGGCGAAGGGACCATTGGCGGCACATGCGTCAACGTTGGTTGCGTGCCCTCCAAGGCGCTGATCCGCGCCGTGGAGGGCCTGCACCATGCGCGCGCTGCGAACCGGTTCGACGGCATTGAGGCCGGGGCCGGCGTTACCGAATGGGCCGCGACGGTGGCGCAGAAGCAGGCGCTGGTGGAGGAGCTGCGCGCGGCCAAATATTCCGATGTGCTGCCCCGGCACGACAACATCGACTACGTCGAGGGCCGCGCCCGGTTCGACGACGAGGGGCGGCTCACCGTGGACGGCGATGCCTTTCCGGCGGCGAAGATCGTCGTCGCCACCGGCGCCCGCCCGCATGTGCCGGCGATCCCCGGCATCAAGACCGTGGATGCGCTCGATAGCACCTCGGCGCTGGAGCTGACCACGCTGCCTGACTCCATGCTGGTCCTCGGCGCGGGTTATATCGGGGTGGAACTGGCGCAGCTCTTCGCCCGTGCGGGCGTTTTGGTCACGCTGGTCAGCCGTCGTGGCGTGCTGCCGGAGGCCGAACCGGAAATCTCCGAGGCGCTGGAAGGTTACCTGTCCGAGGAGGGCATCCGCCTGGCGCGGGTTACGGGCTACGAGAGCGTGGCACACGACGGCGGCAGCGTGCGCCTGACGACCACCGCTGGTGAGAGCTACGACGCCGCACGACTGCTGCTCGCCACCGGCCGGGTGCCGAACAGCGATCGTTTGAACCTCGGCGCGGCCGGGATAGAGACCGACGCGCGGGGCGGGATCGTCGTCGACGCGCAGATGCGCACCGCCAACCCGAACGTCTGGGCGGCGGGCGACGTCACCGGCAGCGACCAGTTCGTCTACATGGCGGCCTACGGCGCCAAGATCGCCACCCGGAACGCCGTGGCGGGCGAGGTGCGCAGCTATGACAACGGCACGATGCCCTGGGTGGTGTTCTCCGACCCGCAGGTGGCGGGCGTGGGGCTGAGCGAGGCACAGGCCCGGGCTGCCGGGCACGAGGTGGTCACCTCGGTTCTGCCGCTCGACGCCGTGCCGCGCGCGCTGGCCGCCCGCGACACGCGCGGGCTGATCAAGTTGGTGGCGGAGACGGACAGCAAGCGACTACTGGGCGCGCAGATCCTCGCTCCCGAAGGCGCGGACAGCATCCAGACGGCGGCGATGGCCCTCAAGGCGGGGCTCACTTACGAGGAGCTGGCCGACACGATCATGCCCTATCTCACCACGGTTGAGGGGCTGAAGCTCGCCGCCCAGACCTTCGAGAAGGACGTGGCCGCGCTCAGCTGCTGCGCAGGGTGACCCCATGAGCGGAGGATCGAAGCGCGACCTCCTCGGATCGACCCGCAGCGCCGTCCTTGCGTGGTGGCTGCCCATCGGCGCCATGCTCCTGACGATCCCGCTGCCCGATGGTCCCAAGACGGAGATCTGGCTGCTGGCGCTGTCATGGATGGGCGGGGCCTGCCTGCTCAATGCCCGACGCTGCGGCCGGGTGCATTGCCGCTACACTGGCCCCTTTCTGCTGGCGATGACCCTGCCGGTGCTGGGGCATGGCACCGGGCTGGTGCCGCTGGGCAAGGATGGTTGGCTCTGGCTCGGCCTCGCGACTGGCGGGGGCACAGCGGCGATCTGGGGACTGAGCGAGCGCATGATGGGCCGATACCGCTGAAGGCGGGAAGCGACTCCAATCCGACCAGAAGGAACGAGGAGCAGAGATGACCGAGACACTCGACCTGATCGTGATCGGCGCCGGCATGGCAGGTGTCAGCGCCGCGAAGAAGTGCGCCCGCGCTGGCTGGTCCGTCGCCATCGTCGACGAGTTGCCCTATGGCGGCACCTGCGCGCTCAGGGGTTGCGACCCGAAGAAGATGCTGCGCGCCGGTGCCGAGGCGGTCGACGCTGCGCGGCGGCTCACCGGCAAGGGCATCACGGGCGAGACCCGGATCGACTGGCCGGCGCTGATGAAGCATAAGGAGAGCTTCACCGACCCCGTGCCCGAGAGCATGGAGAGCGGGCTGAAGGACGCCGGGGTGCGGACGCTGCACGGTCGCGCCCGCTTCATCGCCAAGGACCGGATGGCGATCGACGGTCATGGCGAGATCGCCTTCCGCCACGCGCTGATCGCCACGGGTGCGAAGCCGCGCTCGCTGGAGTTTCCCGGCGCGGAGCGGCTGATCGACAGCACTGAGTTCCTGAACCTCGCAGAGCTGCCCCGCCGGATCGTCTTCGTCGGCGGCGGCTACGTCTCCTTCGAGTTCGCGCATATAGCGGCGCGGGCGGGAGCGCAGGTGACCATCCTCGATCGCGGCGCGCGGCAGTTGAAGAGGTTCGACCCCGACCTTGTCGACATGCTGCTGGACCGCAGTCGCGCCGCCGGGATCGAGGTCCTCGCCGAGGCGGTGATTGAGCGGGTCGAGGATAAGGGTGGAGCGCACCGCGTGGTCTTCCGGACGGCGGATGGGACCGACGCCGTGGAGGCCGATCTTGTCGTGCATGGCGCCGGGCGGGTGCCCGCCATCGACCATCTCGACCTCGCCGCCGCGGGCATCGAGACCGAACAAGGCGGGGTGAAGGTCACACCCTGGCTGCAATCGCCGTCGAACTCGCGCATCTTCGCGGCCGGCGACGCCGCCGCCTCGCCCGGCAAGCCGCTGACCCCGGTGGCGGTGTTCGAGGGCAAGATCGCCGCCTCGAACATGCTCAAGGACAAGCGGACCGAGCCCGACTACACCGGCATGCCGAGCGTCGTCTTCACCATTCCCGAACTGGCGCGGGTCGGCCTGCTCGAGGAGGAGGCACGAGAAAGGGCCGATGTCGAGGTGAGCTTCACCGATACCTCGGGCTGGTTCTCGCAGAAGCGGCTGGGAGAAAGCCATGCGGGCGCTAAGATCATCACGGCCGAGGACGGCAAGATCCTCGGCGCGCACATGTTCGGCCCGGACTATGCCGAGCTGATCAATGTCTTCTCCCTGGCGATCAAGCTGGGGCTGACGGCGGCGCAGGTGAAGGCCATGCCGGCAGCCTATCCGACTGGGGCATCGGACATCGGGTCAATGTTCTGACCGGCGGCCATCTGCCCGTATTGCCTGCACGTCGACCGAGAAGTTGAATAAGACGAGGGACATGGAGCTTACTGATCAATCGATCCTGCTTGCCCTTGGCCTCGGACTCCTCGGCTTCGTCGAACCCTGCACCATCGGAGCGCATATGCTGTTCCTCTCGGCCCAGCAGGGACGTAGGCTGCGACAGCGATTGAGCGCGGCATTGGTCTTCCTGCTGGCACGTCTCGTCGTCATGGGCGGGTTCGGTGGCCTGATCGTCGTTCTCGGCCAGCGTCTGATCGGCGTTCAGACCGGGATGTGGCTGGTCTTCGGGGCGATCTACCTTGGCCTCGGGATCGCGATCATTGCGGGCGGTGACAGGGGGCTTCGCCGGCGGGTCCGGGTCGCACCAGACTGCTGGAAGATCGCCGACGCGCCGCTCCTGCAAGGTGCAGCCTTCGGGTTGAACATTCCCGCCTGCGCCGCGCCGATCCTGTTCGGGCTGATCGGCACGGCGACCGCCAGTGGCTCGGCCGCGACCGGCGTGCTGATGATGTCTGTCTTCGCCTTGGCGCTTACGCTTCCGCTCATTCCCCTGTCCGTCGCGCCCGGCCTTGCAGGCGGGCTCGACCGGGTCGCGAACTGGTTGAAGCCGCGCCGTTGGCTGCTGGGGGCGATCTTCATCGGCCTCGGGTTGTGGTCGATCTGGTTCGGGCTGTTCGTCGAGCCGGCGGCTTGGAGCGGCAGGTGACCCCCGCCGCCGGTTCTGGCACGTCGCGGGTGCCAGCACCGCGTTCCAGGCTGGCTCGGCTGCGGTGGACAGCGCCACTGTGATATCGGCGCTGGTCTTCCAGCTGACCGGCAGCCCGGTGGCTGTCGGTGCCGTCTCGACGATCCTGCGGCTCGGCTGGCTCCTGCCGCAGCTCTTCGTGGGCTACCTCGCGGGGCGCAGCGGCGCATCAATGCCGTTCTACGTGCTTGGAGCTTTCGGGCGAACGGCGGCCATCGCCGCGCTCGCCGGCATCCTGTGGGCCGGTGCGGGCGCAGGTGGGAGTTCGGCGGCGCTCGGCGCGGCCACGCTCGGATTGTGGACCGTCTACGCCTGTCTCAGCGGCATTGTCGGCGTGGCTACAACGACATCGTGGCCCGGTCCGTGCCATCCAAGCAGCGAAGCAGGCTCCTCGCGATCCGCTTCTTCGGGGGTGGCCTTGTGGCCCTGCTTGTCGCCGCCATTGCAGACAGGCTGCTCCGGGCCCTCGAATTTCTGTGTCCTACGCGGCGGTTCTGGACGTCGCCACCGCGTTGATGCTGGTGTCGTCCATCGTCTTCACCGCGATGGGGAAACCTAAGAGAGCCGCCCCGCCGAAGGCGACCGCCAGTTTTGCAGCCTATCTGAAGGAGGGCGCCGCGACCTTCCGAAACGACGCCGTGTTCCGGCGCTTCGTCTTCGCGCAGTCGTGCGGCGGCGCCTTGCTCGCCGCAGTGCCCTTCTTCGTGGTCGCAGCGGACAAGTTGGGCATGAGCCTGCAAAACGTGGCGCTTCTGCTGGGAGCCCAGAAGGCGGGCGCCTTGCTCAGCAACCCGCTTCGGGGTTGGTGGGGCGACCGGTTGGGCAAGCTCAGCCTGATGCGCGTGATCGCGGCCGGCCGCATCGCGTCGCCGGTCGCGCTGCTGATGGTTCCTGCGTCACAGGCTGCGCTCATGCCGATGCTGCTGGCTGTCTTTCTGCTGCTCGGGGCCTTGGCGAATGGCCTGACCATCGCGGTCATAGGGCTGCTTATGGAGAGATCGCCGGAGGACCGCCGACCCGCCTACAGCAGCTATTTTGACGAGCTTACGGCGCCGGTCTTCGTGTTGCCATTCGTCGGCGGATTTGCTGTCGCTGCGCTGGATACCTGGATCGTCTTCCTCATCGCGCTTGCAGCCGCTCTCGAGCAAACACTTCTGCTCGCCCGCGTCGAAGCTGGACAGGACGTGGACGGGCATTGAATTCAAAGTTGGACAACCGAATAAGGCCCTTGTTGCAGTCGAGCGGGGTCAATACGTAGTGCGCTTTAAGAATGCCCATGCCGTTTCCCCATGCAGATGTCGCACGATACCACCGTAATCCGGTGCCTATCCGATCGCTCCCAAGGCCGGAAACGTCTCGAGCAACCAGTAGGAAAAGACGGTCAGCTGGCCGGTCATCATCGCGAGCCCCATCAGTATCATCACCGCCCCGGCGATCCTGTGCAGGCCGCGCCCCAAGCCACGGACCCTGCGCAGCCTCGTGCCGGCCTGCTGGATAAAGGCAGCGACCAAGACAAAGGGCACGCCGAGTCCGACGGAGTAGACCGCGAGGAGCGCCACTCCTTCGCCCATGGTCGTCTGCATGGCGCTCGCCGTGAGGATCGCGCCGAGGATCGGCCCGATGCATGGGGTCCAGCCGAAGCCGAAGGCGAGGCCGAGGACATAAGACGCCATGGGCTGCCCGCCGGGAATATCGAGATCGAAGCGCAGGTCGCGCTCCAGCGCACGAATACGGGCCGCGCCCAGCATGAACAGACCGAACAGCGCGACGATCGCCCCGCCGAGGATATTCAGCTCAAAGCGCCAGCGCAGCAGGGCCTGCCCGAGCGCGGTGGCGGAGGCGCCGAGCGCGATGAAGATCGTCGAGAATCCCAGCACGAAGCAGATGCTCAGCCAGATTATCGTGGCTCGGCTTGGCGCCTTGCCCGGTCCCGTGCGCCCGGCAATGTAGGAGACATAGCCGGGCACCAGCGGCAGGACGCAAGGCGACAGGAAGGATACCGTGCCGGCCAGAAGCGCGGCGAGAAGGCCGAGGGTCTGGATGTCAGGCATGGCTCATCTCCGCCACGCGCGCCGGGAGGTGGCGCCCATATAGGCCGCCGTGGGCACGACGAGCCATTGCAGGAACGGTGTCAGTCCCGCGTCGATGACCGGGATCACTGGCATGATGTCGCGATAGGCCCAGGCCTCCCGCACGACGATGTTCAGCCATTCGCTGAAGATGGTGTAGCCCACGCCCATCACCACAGCGGCCAAGAGCACCGGGACGGACCGCTGCCCCGGCCACTCTGACCGTCCGAACAGGAACAGTGCCAGGAGCAGGGTGCTGAAGGCGATCATCAGATCGCCGCCCGTGCAATGCACGATGGCGAAAACGATCTCGCCCGCGCTGCCCTCGGTCCAGATCGTGTAGAGCGGGATGTGGGCGACTTCCCAGAGCAGATGGCCGATGAGGGAGAACAGAAAATAGCGCCGTAGAACCCCCAGCCAGTCCGGGGTCGCCGCGACGCTTGCTGAATTTGTCACCGTCATTCGAACCACCCCAGCGCCCTGTCGAGAATGCCTTCGGGTTCCGGATGCGGATGCGCGTTGGTCAGCCCGTTGATATGCATGAGGAGATTGAGCGGCTCGAAATCGATCCCGTGAAAGATGCCGACATGGCGGCCCTGCCGGTCAAAAAGGTGGATCATCATCGCCTCGTCCGAGCGCTCTGAGACAGCAGCGAGCCGCGCCTCGAGCTCCTCAAGACCGCCCTGCGACCGCACCATCGACCAGTTCTCGGCGTCGAGCGTATCAATGTCCGCCGCATCCTCGACCACGGTCACGAAGCCGACCATCTCACGCATGGGGCTCGCATTAAGAGAGGTGACCGCTTTTGCCAACTGCTGGTGCTGCGCGTCGCAGGCCTCGGTGCAGGATGCCTGACGGAAATTGACCACGAGAATGCGCCCGGCGAAGTCTTCCAGGCTTGGTGTTTCCCCGTCCACGGTGACGAGGTCGAGATCGGGTCCGGGCCGGAAGATCGCCTCGAAGCCCGGTTCCTGTTCGGCCGTGACTTCGTTCAACCGCTCCCCGGGGTGATCGGCCGAGGCTGCCGAGCCAACCATGGCGGCTGTCATGGAGATGAGAATTGCCTGTCGCATCAACTGCGCCTCTCCTTGTCCAGTCGCATTTCGATTTCCTCGGCGAGATCCTCGGGCGGCTGATCCCCCTCGAGGAAGACGGCCTCGAACCGGCCATCAGGGCGCATCAGGTAGATGTGCCCGGCATGGGCCATGGTGTATCCGTCCTGCGCCTCCGCATCCGCCAAATGCTCGTGATATACCTTGAAGCTCTGCGCGGCCTCCGCGGCCTGGGCCGGGCTTCCCGTCAGCCCCACCAGCCGGGGATGAAAGTTCGCGACGTAATCTGCCATGACCTCGGGCGTGTCCCGTTCGGGGTCGACGGTGATGAAGAGCGGCGCGACCCGGTCCGCGTTCCCGCCCAGCAGGTCGAGGGTAGTGGCCATGTAGGCCAGGGTCGTCGGGCAGACGTCGGGGCAGTTGGTGAAGCCGAAGAACACGAGCTGCCAGCGGTCGGCATAGTCCGCCTCGGTGACCGGGCGCCCGGTATGATCGACGAGTTCGAAGTCGGACCGGATGTCCGCCTCGCCGCTATAGACGACCTGTGCGGGCTCGGCCTGATCTTGCAGGACCAGCAGCCCGGCAGTGGCAACGGTGAAGACGGCGGCTCCGCTCCAAAGGAGGAAGCGCAGCCGCTTGTGAAAGGTGTCGGGAGAGGAAATGGGCATCTGTCTGTCTTTCTGTTTGGCCGGCCCGGGCCGGAGCCCGGGCGGGCCTTCGATCAGCCCTGATCGGCTTGATCGGCCTGGTCGTGATGCTCCTGCATGTGGGTGTTCATCGTCTCCATCATCTCCATGCAGGCCTGCATGTGCTTCATCATCATCGGCATCATGCCTTCCATGCCTTCCATGCCTTCCATGCCTTCCATTCCGGCCATGCCCTGCATCCCCGTCATGTCGCCACCCATGTGGCCGCCTTCCTTCGTCTCCTCTGCGTCCGCCGGGGCGGTATCCTGCGCGTAGGCCACGGGCGCGAAGGCGAGCAGGGACAGGGCCACGGCGCTGCCGAACTTGGTAATGGTCTTCATGTTGTATCCTTTCGAGGTAGGGTTCAGTCTGTCGGGGTGTCCGGCTTGCCTGCCGGAGCGGTCTTGTTGGCGCAGGCGGACGAGCCCCCGCGCATGCAGAGCCCCAGCGCGCACATCGCGGCGCATGGGGCAAAGCTCAGGATCAGGGGGGCTGCCCCGATGGCGGTCAGCCATCCCCAGTTCAGGGCCATGCCGGTGCCGATGACGGCCAGCGCCACCAACATCCATCCACGCCTGCCCAGGCCGGGAAGCCGGTTTGCGGGGATCGCCCCGATCGCGTTCGTCGATCGCTCGCTCATGTCCTGTTCTCCGCTTGAAGCCGGCGCACGACCGGCAGGATTTCTTCTTCCAGCGAGCGGCGATCGAACGGACCGACATGCTTGTAGGCAACGCCGCCGTGTGCATCGATGACGAAGGTTTCTGGAAGCCCGTAGACCCCCCAGTCGAGCGAGGCGCGCCCGGAGCGGTCGGCGCCGATGCGGGTGTAGGGATCGCCCGTCTCGTCGAGAAAACGGAGCGCCGCATCCGGCGCATCCTTGTAGTTGATGCCGTGGATCGGGACCGTGTCCCGCGCGGCCAGCTCGACCAGGAGCGGCATCTCGACCCGGCACGGCACGCACCATGAGGCCCAGACATTGACGATCGACACCTCGCCTTGCAGGTCCGCCGTGGACAGGCCGTCGGCGCGGCCCTCGATGGGAGGCAGGTCGAACTCGGGAACCGCTTTGCCGGTCAGGGCCGAGGGCAGCCGGTCGTCGGAGTTCATGAGGCCCCAGTAGAACGCCGCCGCGAGTGTTGCGAACAGCGCTGCCGGAAGGAGCACTAATACCCGACCACGGGGCCGCTTGCGCGGTTCCTGTTCCGCCGCGCTCATGGCTTGCCCTCGGCACCGGCCGAGACCTCGGCCTGGAAGGCGCGTTCGCGTGTCGACCAGCTGGTCTTGATATAGGCCAGCACTGCCTTGATCTCGTCGTCGCTCAGCAGCCCTTCGAAGGCGGGCATATCGCTCTCGTAGCCCGGCACCACCGCGCCGACGCCATGCTTGGTGATCGTGAACAGGTCCCGATCGGCATGGTGCCAGGTGTGGCCGCTGTCGTCGTGCGGCGGCGCGGGCATGCGCCCGTCCTCGGTCCGGCGGCGCCAGTCCGGCTGACCCTCGAGTTTCGCGCCATGACAGGCGGCACAGCTCTCGGCATAGATCTCGCCACCTTGCTCGACCATGTCGCGGGTGACCGGCTCTCCGAGAACGGAGAGCCCTGCGATCTCCTGCGATTGCTCGGGCGCTTTTGCTTCCTCCTCCAGCAGGCCCTGCGCCACCGCCGCGATCGCGGCGGCGCCGGCCAAACCGGTAACGAGCCCCAGCGTCAGGCCGCGTCTCATCGCGGGCTCCTGAGGAACTTGACCAGCGCGATCAGGCTCAGGACCAGCACGGTCAGCACCAGCAGCAGGACCAGCCCGCCTCCGAGCATCATGGTGCCCATCATCGGGCTACCCATCATCGACATCATGCCCTCCATGCACTCATTCATCGGAGAACACCGTGATGTCGTCGCCCGAGAAGGCGTAGGTCTTGAGCGTGCCGCTCTTGCCGGCCATGCCCGGGGCATTCATCGGCATGCCGGGCAAGGTGATGCCGGTGATCTCGGGACGCTCCGTGGTCAGGCGCTCCACGATCTCGGCCGGGACCAGCCCGCTGACATAGTAGCCGTCCACCTGCGCGAGGTGGCAGCCAAGGCCCTGCTCGGGCACGCCCGCTTCGATCGAGCGCTTGTCGAAGTCCGGGTCGTCGATCCGCGTCACGTGATAGCCGTTCTCCTCCATGTAGTCGGCATAGGCGTCGCAGCAGCCGCAGTTCGGATCGCGCCAGATCGTCATCTGCTTTTCGGCCGGAACGGTGGCTTCGGCTGGAGCATCGGCGGCGCTGTCGGTTTCGGCGGTGGTGAGGGTCGCTACGCCGATGGCGGCGGCGGTGGCGAAGGCCGCGGCGGCGATGGTTAGAAGCTTGCGGTTCATGTCAGCTGTCCTGGGATTGATCGAAGGAAGTCCAGATGGTGCCGCCGTCACGCGAAGCGCGCAGTCCGGAGGGACCGGCCGCGATCACGTGGAGTGGATCGGCGGGATCGACGGCGAGCGCGGTGGCGGGATCGGGGGTGACCTGCGCCCAGTTCACCCCGGCATCCGTCGACAGCCACAGCCCGGAGGGCAGCGCGGCGAGGATGCGCTCGGGCGCGTCGGGCGCGAGAGCGAGGATCTCGACCGGCTCACCAGCGGGCAGCGCGGCGGCCTCGGTGGGTGCGTTGCCCGCGACCAATGCATCCATCGCATCGCCCGCGACGACATCCTGCCAACGGCAGAAGCAGTCTGGCACCCGCGTCAGCCCGGCTCGCGTTCCCGCATAGAGCCAGATGCCGCCCATCCCGGTCTCGTTGGCGACCGAGACAAGGCTGAGCACGTCATGCTCTGCGCCGTCGAGATAGGGACGGTCCATGACGAAATTCCACGTCTCGCCGTCATCCTCGCTGCGCCACAGCCCGTCGCCTTCGAGAGAAGCATAAAGGATGCCAGATGACTGCGCGGCCATGGTGAGGGACAGGATCGACGCACCGGGCAGTCCGGCATCCGCCGCGGTCCAGCTTTCGCCGCTGTCATCGCTGCGGCGCAGGCTGCCGTCCTGCCATCCGGCGTAGATAACACCAGGACGGGACGGGTGGGTCGAGAGAGTGTTGGGCGGCTCCACGTCGCCGAGCTTCGTCCAGCTTTCGCCGTCGTGCCGCAGTAACCCGTCGGGCGTGGCGGCAAGAATGGCGGAGCCGTCAAAGGCCAGGGCAAAGGCCGGGTCGAATGCCAGCGACGGGCCTGATCGGGCAAAGCCGGGGACAAGGATCGTCGCGCCCAGCACGGCGAGGCCGGAGGACAGGACGCTACGACGCGAAAGCGCGCGTGCGGTATGGGAAGTCATGGAAGGTATCCTGAGAAGGGATCGGTCGGTTCACGGCCTGCCTGTCCAAGTTGGACAGGCACGGCGATACCGGGCCGTCACCTATGCGGTGCGGCCGGTCAGCTCAGGATAGTGGTTCGTGGGGGCGCGGGATCGAAACCCGGGCGACGTGTTCGCAGCGCCGTATCATCCGGACGCGTCATGCTACGCGTGGCAACGGTCTGCGGTAGGATCTCAGATGCCCCCTCGGTCGACAGCAGGGGCGCGGTGCAGTCGAGATCGCACACCAGCTGCTCGTTCGCGTCCTGGTCGCAAGCAGGGCAGGGATCGTCCTGCGAGTCGGCAACGGCCGATGCGGCCATGTCGAACGACATCCGGGCGCCAGCCGCATCATGCATCATCACGCCGCCCAGAAGGGCAAGCGAGAGGCAGAGCGAGACAAGGCGGAGCCAGAGGCGCATGGCACAGATCTATGAACGGACGGGGCACCTGTCTACCGGGCCTGTGCGGAAATCTCTCACGAGACCGTCAACCCGCGGTTCGTCGCCGAAGCGGAGGCACCCACGGAACGTCGTCCCGGCCGTAGTGGTTTGTCCCGGCACTCAGCAGAGGAGCAAGACATGCAAGTTCAGGACATCATGACGAGCAACCCCACCTGCTGTGGGAGGGACACCACCATTCAAGAAGCGGCGAAGCTCATGGCCGAACAGTCTATCGGTGCATTGCCCGTGCTCAACGATGCGGGTGAACCGGTTGGGGTCGTCACGGATCGCGACATCTGCTGCGGGGCTGTTGCCGAAGGCAAATCCGGTGAGACCGCTGTTTCGGACGTCATGTCATCGGACGTGCTCACCACGTCGGCGGAAGAGGAGGTCTCATCTTGCTGCGATAAGATGGAGGAGCGCCAGGTGCGCCGCGCCGTCGTCACCGACGAGGCAGGCAAATGCTGCGGTATGGTCGCGCAGGCCGACGTCGCGCGTGAGGCACAAGGGACGGAAACCGCAGACCTCGTGCAGAAAGTCTCGCAGCCGGAAGGCCGCTCCGGTTGTTGCTGACAAAACGGGCGGAGCATCATCGCGGTGCTCCGCCCTTTGACTCGGCCTCAGGGCCATTGGACCAAGCCATCGTCCATGCCGGGGGTTAAAAAGGCCGAAGGTCCGCGCAAGTATTGACGCGGCCACAACACAGGAAGACGTAGATGATGGACGGCGGAATGATGTTCGGCATGGGGATCTGGGGTCTCCTGATCCTCCTGCTGGTGATCCTCGCGATCATGGCGCTGGTGAAATATCTGCGCAAATAGTGCGCCCATCTCTGGCTCCGCGTTCCACTTTCGGTGCGGCGCAATGATGAAAGTTTCATCCGCCCGTGCCGAAAGGCTGCACCCAGACCACCAGAAGAACAAGGTAGAGCGCGTAGACGACCGGCAAGGCGAGGACCTGCCAGAGTCGGAAGCCGTTACGTCCCCACCAGATGAACGCAGCGTAGAGGGCGGGCATTACGGCCACGAAGCTCAGCGTAATCCAGAATAGCTGAAAATCGTCGATCGTCATCCCGACGATCGTCAGCGGAATGAAGGCCAGGGTCATGGTCACGGCATGATCGCCGATGACGCTGGTGACGCCCGACGTGATCTGTCCGCTGCGGGCGACATACCAGGTCGCGAAGACCTCGGGCAGTGCGGCCATAGGAGCAGTGATGAAGAGACCGCCGATGATCTTGGATAGCCCGAGTGTGGCCACGATCTTCTCGGTCGAAAAGACGGTGAAGTAGGCCCCAATGGCCAAGGACGCAACACCGGCCGCTGCCAGCCGCTTTTCCTTTGAACTCCACTCGACTTCTTCGCCGTCACCGCGTCCGCGCAACAGGGCCTGTGTGACATAGGTAAGATAGCCCAACAGTAAAAGCCAACCGTCGAGGGGCTGGAGGCCACGCCAAGGTGCGGGCAGCGTCAGCATTGCGAAGAGCGCGATGATGCCGAGATATGGCAGGGCCTGCACCGTGACAGCCCGGCGATCGATCTCCAGGAAATGCGCCCGTCGGTGTTCTGCGTGGTCGTCGTGACCTTCGATGCGCTTCTTGCGAGTGGCGGCGTAGGCCGTCAGCACCATCAGAGGAATGGCGAGCACGTTCGATCCCAGAAGCGCGCCCAGACCGATATCGCCGACACCACGCAGAGCACTCGTGGTGTTGATCCCAATCTCCGGAGAGGCTGCGGCGAGGCCGATGAAGGCACCCCCGGCCGCCACCGAGAACCCCCATTGCTTGCGTAGCTTCTTCAGAGGCTCTGCCAGATGCTCCGCGCCCCAGTGGGCAGCCCAGACGGCGGCCAACAGCACCGGTATCCAGATCAGAAGACTACCACTCATACCACATTCCGCGCTTTCCGGGAGGCAACGCCCTCGGACCCGCGAGCAGTTCCGCCGGGCCGAGATATCGCCCGGTTGCGACAACCTCCGGCGGCGGTGTCATTGCTTGGCTGGAAGAACAGCAGCCGTAACGCGTTCAGTGTCACGAGCACGGTCGCGCCCGTATCGGCGAGAATGGCGATCCACAGACCGGTGATCCCGAAAATCGTGGTCACGAGAAAGACCATCTTCAGCCCGAGAGCGATGACGATGTTCTGCCGGATGTTCGACATGGTCGCGCGCGCGAGCTGGATCGTGCCCGGGACGTCCGTCACCCGGTCGCGCAGGATCGCGGCATCGGCAGTCTCGAGCGCCACGTCAGTGCCCGAGCCCATGGCGACGCCTACATGCGCGGCCGCCAGCGCCGGCGCGTCGTTGATGCCGTCGCCGACCATCATCACCCGTGCCTCGGAAGTCAGGCCGCGTATGGCGGCAACCTTGTCTTCGGGCATGAGGCCGGCCTGATGCGCAATGCCGAGCTGGCCCGCAATGGCCTGCGCAGTGCGGGGATTGTCACCCGTGAGCATGACCGGCTCGATCCCGAGCCCCTGGAGTTCGGCGACCGCCCGAGAGGCATCGGACCGCAGCTCGTCGCGCAAAGCAATGATCCCCAGCGGCGTCGTATCGCCAAGCACAAGCACCACCGTCTTGCCCTCGGCCTCAACGGTCGAGACCTGGTCGCGCACTGCGTCGGTCATCGCGCCCCGCTCTTCGGCCAGCCGGGGCGAGCCGACCGAGATTGTCCTTCCATCGACCGCGGCCTCGGCGCCCTTACCGGGAAGCGCCTTGGCGGCGCTGGTCAGTGCGGCGTCGATGCCTCGCTCCTCGGCCATGGCGCAGATCGCCCGGCCAAGCGGATGGCTGGCCCCGCTTTCGACGCCGGCCGCGCGCGCCAGCAATTCCGTCTCGCTCCCGGACAGGGCGATCACATCCGTCACGCGGGGCCGTCCTTGCGTAAGCGTGCCGGTCTTGTCGAAGGCGACATGCGTTGTGCGCGCCATCGCTTCGATAACGGTGCCGCCCTTCATCAACAGGCCCCGGCGGGCCCCTGTCGACAGGGCCGAGGATATCGAGGCTGGCACAGAGATTACCAGCGCGCAGGGGCAGCCAATGAGCAGCAGGGCAAGGGCACGATAGACCCAGTCCTGCCACGCCGCGCCGAAGGCGAGTGTCGGCACCAGGGCGACCAGAATTGCCGCGCCCACCACGGCGGGCATGTAAACCCGGCTGAAGCGGTCGATGAAACGCTCGGTCGGGGCCCGTGCGCTTTCGGCTTCCTCGACGAGACGCACGATGCGCGCAATGGTGTTGTCCTGGGCCGCCTTCGTCACCCGCACGCGCAAGGCCGCCTCGGTGTTGATCGATCCGGCAAAGACCGCCGCGCCTGGCTCCTTGAGGCGCGGCACGCTTTCGCCGGTTACGGGGCTTTCGTCGACCCCCGAGGTCCCCTCGATCACTTCGCCGTCGCAGGGGACGCGGTCTCCCGGGCGGACCAGCACGGTTTGGTCCACCCGAAGCGCCTGTGCCGGCACCTCCCGCATGCGCCCCTCGGTTTCGAGCAGTGCCACTTTCGGAACGAGCCGCGACAGCGCACGAATGCCTTCCCGCGCCTTGTTGGCGGAGAGACCTTCGAGCATCTCGCCCACTGCGAAGAGAAACACGACAAGCGCGGCCTCTTCCGCTTCGCCAATCACGAGGGCCCCCATGGAGGCGATCGTCATGAGCATTTCGATGGTAAAGGGCATGCCCGTCCGCAGCATGGCAACGGCCCGCCGCGTTATCGGGGCGAGGCCGATGAGCGTTGCGAGGATGAAGGCCCATTTGGAGATGTGGGCCGGCATGAACAGGTGCGAGGCCGCGGCGACAGCCAGCAGTCCGCCGGTGCCGATCACCAGCCGCCCCTTCGGCGTCTGATACCAGGATGAGCCGCCGGGCTCCGCGGGTTGCCCCACGGTCTCCTCGTGGACGTCATCCTCCTGCGTCATGTCGGGCAAAGCGCCATCTGGCAGGACGAAGCCGCCTTCGGGCCTCTCAGGCGCCGCGCCTTTGGGCGCGATCCCGAAACCGACGGCTCGCACCGCCTTCTCGACCTGCGTTGGCAGAGTCTCTCCCTCGTCGAGGGTCAATCGCAGTCGCTCGGCCATCAGAGCGATGTCGACATCTGACACGCCCGGAAGGCGCCCCACGGCCCCGCGCACCTTTGCGGCGCAGGAGCCGCAATCCATGCCCGTCACACGCCACTCGTGTTGTCGAAAATTGCCGTCCGCCAAGGCGTTCTCCCCGCCGTGATTCCCAGATTGCGTTCGGCATACGACCTACAGCGGCTGTAGCTTCAAGTCCCTCGGCACACATTCGTCAGCCAAGCCAGACATCGAGGAAGAGCATGAGGACAAGCCCGATCGACAAGCCGAATGTCGCCTTGTTCTGGTGCCCTCGGCGGTGGGTCTCGGGGATGATCTCGTGGCTGATGACATAGAGCATCGCGCCCGCCGCGAATGCCAGGCCCCAGGGAAGGAGCGGCTGGGCCAGCGAGACCACGCCCGCGCCGAGCGCACCACCGATCGGTTCCACGAGGCCGGTCAGCGCGGCGATGGTCCAGGCCCGGCCCTTGTCATACCCTTCGCCGAGAAGAGAGACCGCCACGGCAAGCCCTTCGGGGGCGTTCTGGAGGCCGATGCCCAAGGCGAGCGGCAGTCCTCCCGAGAGGCCATCGGCCCCGAAGCCCACGCCGACTGCGAGGCCTTCCGGGATATTGTGGATCGTGATCGCGAAGATGAAGAGCCAGACCCGCCTGAGGGACGCGGCTTCGGGACCCTCCCGTCCGCTGCTGAAATGTTCATGAGGCAAACGCTCGTTCATCCATGCCACGGCGCCGATACCCAGCAGGATCGCCACGCAGACGATAGCCGCCGGTGCCGCGCCGTTCTCGAAGCGGGGCTCGGCCGCATCAAGCGCCGGAATGATCAGCGAGAAGAACGATGCCGCGAGCATGACGCCTGCGGCGAAGCCGAGCGCAAGGTCGCGCATGGCGCGCGACGGGATCTGGCCCAGCAGCACAGGGCTTGCACCGACCGCGGTCATGGCGCCGGCCAGAAGACTGCCCACGACGCCAAGGGCGAGCGGGGACATCTGCTCCATCATCAAAGTCCTTGTCCGAGCGGGAATGGAGACGGTCAGAGGCTACCGGTCGCGACGTGTTAAAGCTCCTGCGACAGGCGGGCTTCGAGCCGGGACCGCGCATCCAGGAGGCGGGTCAGCGCCTCGCGAGCATCGGCGGCCTGATCGGTCGCTTGCGCCAAGCGCTCGTCCGACAGGGGATCTGTGGGACGGCCGTTCACACGCACTTCGTAATGCAGGTTCGGACCGGTCGCCGTGCCGGTGGCACCTACGAGGCCGATGGTATCGCCTGCGGCGACGCGCTGCCCTCGTGCCAACCCGTCCGGCACTCCGCTGAGATGGGCATAGCGGGTCAGGGTGTCCGAGCCATGCGCGATCTCGACGACCCGGCCATAGCCGCCGCGCCAGCCCACATAGGCGATGCGCCCGGGGGCCGTGGCATTCACGGGTGTCCCCCGAGCGGCGGCAAAGTCGACGCCGGTGTGCATGCGCACATTGCCATAGACCGGATGGGTGCGCTTTCCGAAGACGGAGGAAAGTCGCGCGCCTTGCACGGGCGGGGCGAAAACCCGCAGCACCTCTCCATCAAGATAAATGGTGGCACGGCCGCTTTCATCGTCGGGCCAGACCACCTCGTAGAGAGCGTCCCCGACATCCAGAGATGCGAAGGCCAACCGAGGTTCGCCGATAACAGCATCCTCCACCCTCATCTCCCGCCAAAGCAGGCGCAGGGTCTCGCCGCCACTGAGCTCACGGCGGAAATCCACCGTGCCGCCAAGTATCTGCGCGAGATCGACGGCAAAACGTGACGGGATGCCCGTCTCCGCAAGCGCCGAGGAAATCGAGGTCACGACTTCGGCTTGCCCGGCCACGATCTCGACCTCGGGCTCCGGTGAGACGACACGGGTGGCCAAGCGATCCCCGAAAATTGTCTCGATACGAGTGCCGTCATCGACCTCCAGCGTGACCCGCTGCGGGGCGCCATGATCGGTCGTAATGACGGAAACGACGTGACCGGGGCGGAGCTTGCGGAGATCGTATTCGACGCCGATCGCAAGAGCGACCTCCGCGCGATCCGCCGCTTTGAGGCCAGCGTCCATCAGAACCGTGTCCAGCGTCTCGCCCGCGGCAATCTCGCGCGACCATGCGGCAGGCGACGGCGCCATCACCGGCAGGGCAGTTGCGGTCACCAACACCTCGGGGAGAGCCAACGGCATGGCGAAGGGTGCAACATCTTGCTCCGCAGAGATTTCGATTGGGCTGTCCTGAGACAGCTGCGGTGACGCTATGGGGACGGGCGCCCAATCACCGATCGCATTCAGGGCCGGCGGCACCGTCTCCGTCGGAGCCAGGGTCGAGTAGAAAAGGATACCCACCGAAACACCGAACGCCGCACCCCCCGCGGTCCAATAGCGCAACCTCATGCTGGCTCCTGGATGGCAGAGTTAAAGGCCACAGGGTTGTTGGTCGCGTTGGGCTGCCCCGGCAGGGAATAGTGAGCACAATCGATAGAGGGGCTCGTCATCTCGGACAGGTCGTCATTCGCCAGATGGCTGGTCATATGTTGTCTTGTTCCTACGAAGGGCCAGTGCTTGGTGCTATCGGCCGTCAGAAGACCGATTCCGGAGTTCTCGGCGCACTGCTAAAACCTCGAGCCACTGGAGGTTCAACCCCTCTTTGCGTGAACTCTGCAAAGCAGTTTGTGATCTTGCGCCACCAGCTTGCCAAACCGCCGCTCCAAACCTACGGAGAGTTTAGGTTTGGAGTGCGACGATGCTGACGATTGGTAATCTGGCGAAGAGGACAGGCACGAAGGTTCAGACGATCCGCTATTACGAGCAGGTCGGCCTGATGCCCGAACCGGGGCGGACCGATGGCGGCCAGCGCCGCTATGGCGATGCCGAACTCGACCGCTTGTCCTTCATTCGTCACGCCCGGCAGCTTGGTTTCTCGCTCGATGCGATCCGCGAACTGCTCGACCTCAGCGATCATCCTGCCCGATCCTGCGAGGAAGCGGATGCCATCGCCAGACGCCAGCTCAAGCAGGTCAAGCAGCGCATGGCCCGTCTTGAGCTCCTGCGGGTGGAGCTGGAACGCATGATCGAGGAATGCAGCGGCGGGCAGGCGGCGGACTGCCGCGTGCTCGAAGTGCTGCGCGACCACGCCGAGTGCCTGACGGACCACGAGGGCATCGGCACTTGAGCGCCGCCATCGCCTATGCGCTGGCCGCCATTGCCGAGATCGCGGGATGCTTTGCCGTCTGGGCCTGGTGGCGGCTCGGCGCTTCGCCGCTTTGGCTCTTGCCCGGCATGGTCTCGTTGGCGCTATTCGGATGGTTGCTCGCACAGGTCGAGACGTCCACGGCGGGCCGTGCCTTCGCGGCCTATGGCGGCATCTACATCGCCGCATCGGTGCTCTGGATGTGGATGGCCGAGGGGAACCGTTCCGATCGGTGGGACCTCGTCGGGACGATGGTGAGCCTGACGGGCGCAATGATCATTCTTGCAGCGCCGCGCGCCACGTGAGCGAAAAAGCCTTGAAGCTACAGTCACTGTAGGGGCTACCTCTCTTCCCAACGATTCGTGGAGAGAGTTCGTGCAAAATGCCACCTGCCTGACGAAAACCACCTTAATGTTGGATTTCAAGGTGCCTGCCATTGCCGCCCTGATCGAGGAGCGGGGCTGGTCGCGTTTGCCGCAAACCGATCGGATCGGGGCCATCTACGATTTCGTGCGCGACGACATTCCCTTTGGCTACAATCGAGCAGATGACATCTCGGCCAGCAGCGTGCTGCGGGACGGCTACGGCCAGTGCAATACCAAGGCCACCTTGTTGATGGCGCTTCTACGCGGTGTGGGAGTGCCATGCAGGCTGCACGGGTTCACGATCCACAAGACGCTTCAGCGTGGCGTGGTGCCGGAGGCGGTCTATCCATGGGCTCCAGCAGAAATCCTTCATTCCTGGGTGGAGGTCGAACTGGATGGCGATTGGCTCAACCTCGAAGGGTTCATTCTCGACAGCCTGTATCTTCAGGCGATCCAAGCCGCTTTCCCGGATCAGGACAATCTGTGCGGCTATGGTGTCGGCACGGATCGCCTTTGCGCACCGCACGTCCAGTGGACCGGTAAGGATACCTACATCCAGAAAACAGGTATTGCCCGCGATCTCGGAACCTTCGCTTCACCCGACGTTTTCTTCGAGAACCGCAAGCAGGCGATCGGCAGCTTCAGAGAGAGGCTGTATCGCCATGCGATCCGCCATTGGATGAACGCGCGGGTGCGCAAGATCCGGAATGGTGATGTTCCCCTTGTGCCTGGAATAGGGGCCACGAAAAAAGGTTTGCCGAAGGAACATAGACATGCCGCATGACCACGGCCACGCGCATCTCGATCCCGAATCCGGGGACCGGCGTGTTTCCATAGCCATATGGGCCAATGCTCTGTTAACCGTGGCGCAGATCGTCGGCGGCATATTCGCTGGCAGTCTCGCGCTGATCGCGGATGCGCTGCACAACTTCTCGGACATGGCCTCGCTCGTCATCGCCTTCGTCGCCCGAAAGATCGCGCGTCGGCCAGCGGATTCGACGATGACCTTCGGCTATGGACGGATCGAGATCGTGGCCGCCCTCATCAACTACACAACTCTCATTCTCGTCGGTTTCTACCTGATCTACGAAGGCGGCATGCGGATGATCGATCCGCCCGAGGTGCGCGGCTGGACGGTCGTCATCCTCGGCGGAATCGCATTGATCATCGACGCCCTGACGGCGGGTCTCACCTACTCGATGCAGAAAGGCAGCGTGAACATCCGGGCGCTGTTTTTGCACAATCTTTCGGATGCGCTCGCCTCGGTGGCCGTCATCATCGGCGGCACGCTGATCCTCCTTTACGACCTTCGTTGGGTCGATCCTGCCATCACCATCGGCATCGCATTGTATATCCTTTATCTGGCACTGACCGAGATTGGCGGTCCGATCCGGACGCTGATGCTTGGCAGTCCCCCGGAGATTGACAGTGACGCTGTGGTCCAGGCGATGCGGGAAACCGAGGGCGTCAAAGATGTCCATCACGTGCATCTGTGGCAGATGCAGGAGCATGAGGTCGCTCTCGACTGTCATGTGGTTCTAAACGATTTGAGCTGGGAGGGCATCGAGGCCGTGAAAGCCGAAATCAAGCGCCGATTGAAGGACGACTTCGGCATTTCTCACTCAAGCCTTGAATTCGAGAATGAGAGAAATGCGCATGATAATGCCGAGTTGTATGGACATGGATGATCCATAGAGACTCAAACTGAAAGCCGGTTCCTGAATTTCATGTCAATGATGTTTAATACACGGATGTAGCCGCCCTCGCGGTGAGCCAATTGACGTTCCGGTCGGAAGAATGGCTCTGGCGGTCGAAGGGGTGAAGATTCTGAGTTGCGCAGGCCTTTCGGGTGTGCGTAGCTTCGACGCTCTCGAAGCTACGCCATAAGCCGGTCGAGCGAATATTGTTAGGCCGCCAAGGCCATGCATGGCGCAAGCTTTGTCGTGTTCCCGTCGTTTCCCGGACATCAGCACTTCTTTTCAAAGCGACTTGTCGCTCTTTCAAAGGCCTCAAGGGTGTTCTCGCTGACATGATGCTCGATCCCCTCGGCATCGCGTTCTGCGGTGTCCTCATCAATGCCAAGGCTGAGGAGAAACGCGACCACGATGCGGTGGCGTCTGCGGCAGGCTTCTGCCAGCTTCTGCCCTGCCGGCGTGAGAAAGATAGCTCGATACCGTTCGCGGGAAACGAGCCCCGCATCTTTCAGGCGCGAGATGTTCTTGGTGACCGTGGGCGGCTTCACTCCGAGGCGCTCAGCGATATCCACTGGTCTCGCCTCTCCCTGTAATTCGATCAGTTCGGCAATCAGTTCGACATAGTCCTCGGCCATTTCGCTCTCGTGGGCCTGACGCACGGTGGCGAAGCCTTCCGCTTGCGCTTTGGCGCCTCTGTCGGTGGCATCGGGCGTAACACGCCCATGTGTTGGCAACTTCTTCATCCTCCGACATTGCAGCGAGGAGGTGGCATTGACAACTTGTTAGCCGTCTACACCTATGTTAGCCTTGTCTAACTTTTAGGCTGGAGGCTTCCATGATCCCGAGACTCCTTCTCTCCCTGTTTGTCGCATTTGCAGGGGTATCCGGCTTGTCGGGGCCGGTTTCTGCAACCCCAGCGAAGGAAGCCCCCTGGCTCCCTGAGGCGGCCGCCTATCGGCTGACGCTTTTTCTGGGCAATCTCGAGCCGTTGCCATGGGAGGAGATAGAGGAAGCCTGGACCCAACCTTACCCCGGATCGGAGTTTCCAAGCGGGGCATTGGCGCGTCTGGACGACACAAGCGAGCTGGAGCCCGACCTCCTCATGGACGCGATTTCGCGCCAGGATCGGCACGCGGTCTTTGCCGAGGCGACACGGCTGATCGCGCGCCGGATCGACGAAGAGTTGGATCGGGCCATCAAGGCCGAAAGGCCGGTGACCGCCCAAGGGGCGGTGCGGGAGGCCCGCGAACTCTATCGGGCCTTCGCGGACGGCATTGCCGCGGCCGATCCCGAGGCTGCGAGACGTATCGGTCGCGCCTGGCTGGAACTTGCCAGCAGCGCGGGCTCGTCTGGCCTTCTTGGCACAGGTGCGAAACCCACACATACCGAAGCAATGGTAGCCGCGCGCTCCGTCATCTCGGATTATCTTGATGAGAACTACCTCGTTGACGCGTTCGTGGCACGGGATGCCCTGAGCGCTTTGCCAGAAACGGCGGCGATCAGTGGCAGATCGATCGATTTGCCGCCGAGCCTGCCGCCCGGCTCGGATATCTTCGATCAAGACCCTCTGCCGTTGCTTGTGCTCAACTTTGAAGAGCAGGGTATCGACGAAACGGACCTGCCGCTCGTTGCCTTCGGCGATATGCTGTTCGACAGTGCGCAGATCTTCGGCAGTCCTGCGCGTGATCTCGGGATTGCGTGCTCGACTTGTCACAATCGCTCCGATGTGAACCAGCGGCTCTTCATCCCCGGCGCCAGCCACCAGCCCGGTGCGATCGACGTGGATGGCGCTTTCTTCAATCCGATCTTCAACGACCGGCGCGACGACCCACTCGACATCCCGAGCCTGCGCGGCCTGCGCTTCACAGGACCTTACGGTCGCGATGGCCGCTTCGCATCCTTGCGTGACTTCAGCCGCAACGTGATCGTCAACGAGTTCGGTGGAGACGAGCCTACACCTTTCATGTTGGACGCGCTGGTCGCCTACATGCTCGAATTCGATTTCCTGCCCAACTCCATGCTCACATCCGAGGGCAGGTTGACCGCATCGGCCCCCGAAGCCGCCCAACGCGGGGAAGCGATCTTCAATCGACCCTTTGCGGGTCTTGGCGACCGATCATGCGCCAGCTGCCATGTTCCGGATGCGAACTTCTTGGACCGCCAGGCACATGACATAGGGTCGGTCTCGCCGGCTTACGAAGGCGCCCGCGCCGGTGCGTTGGATACCCCCACGCTGCTCGGCACCGTCTATACAGCGCCTTATTTCCACGATGGATCGCTGCCAACCTTGGCTGCTGTCGTGGACTGGTTCAACGAGGAGAAGTCGCTTCAGCTGACCATGGCGGAGCGTGCCGATCTGACCGCGTATCTCGAGGCAGTAGGGGCGGCGGACGAACCCTATGAGGCATTCGATACCGAGAACACTGCCTTCCGTCTGGCATTCTCCGAGCTCACGACGTTCGCCTCGACACTCGACATGCTGATCCCGCGGAGGGATGCAGAGCATATCCTGCTCCTCACTAACACTGTGGCCGCGGATCTCGCGGCGGACGCCAGCACCATGTCCAATCTTGCCGCCCGGCCGGATGTCTATGCTCTTGCCGAGAAACTGAATGAGGTCGGAACTGCCGTGCGAAGCGATAACTGGGAGGCTGCCGAAGCGAGCTGGGCGGCTTTCAAGTCGGATGCCAGTGCGATCGACGAAAGGGCCTTCTAATGACGACAGGAGTGAATCGAAGGACGTTTCTGGCTTTGGCTGGAGCGAGCAGCTTGTTCGTGGCGCCCCCCCTTGCCGCGCAGGATATGACGCTGCGCATTGCCTTCATCCCGCAGGAAAATCCGGAAAAGCTGCTTGGTGATATCGAAGCCATCACCGGCTGGCTGACCGAGCAGATCGGTGCACCCGTCGAGGGGTTCGTCACTATCGACCATGCCGCCGCTGTGGAGGCGTTGAGGAACGGCGATGCGGATATCTCCTTTATGGGGGCGCTCCCCTTCGTCCTGGCAGAGGCCGAGATCAACGCGATCCCACTTCTATCCGAGGTCTACCGCGGCGCTCCGAACTACACCGGACGTGTCTTCGTTCGGCGTGACGCCGGTATCAAATCGCTCGCCGACCTGCGTGGCAGGGACATCGCCTTCGCCGATCCGATATCGGAATCGGGCTATCTTTATCCGCTTTCCGAGTTCGAGCGCGCGGGGTTGATTGATCGCCCGGAAGCCGCCGACACATTCTTTGGACGAGTTTTCTTCGCGGGTGGTTATCAGCAGGCCATGCAGGCGATGGCCGAGGGGCTGGTCGATGCGGCGGGCGCCAGTCAATATGCCGACCTCCTTCTCACGCCAGAGCAACAGGCGCAGGTTACTTGGATCGCAGAGAGCGAAGCCATTCCCAGCCACGTGGTGATCGCTCGTCCGGGCCTGGATGCCGGCCTGCGAACGCGGTTCGTCGATGCCATGATGCTGTTGAACAAGCCTGAGCACCGCGACAAGCTACGGTTCCTCTACGGGCCCGATGGCTACGTCAGGGCCGATCCGGCCGCCTACGAAGGGGTGCGCGACTTGGCCAGGCAATACGGTCTGCTGAAATGAGCCTCGCCGTGCAGATAGAAGACCTGAACTTTGCCCATCCAGGTTCCGATTTCCCGGCTCTCGAGAGAATTTCCCTGGGCATCTCCATGGGGGAAAGCGTCGCTCTGCTTGGACCTTCCGGTGCAGGCAAGACGACGCTCCTCACGCTGCTCGACGGCAGGCTTCAAGGCTGGCGGGGGCGAGCCTCAGTGTTGGATGCGCCCCTTGATCCTGATCAACCACCGCACCGCGCACGTCGCCCCGATACTGGCTTCGTGTTTCAGGAGTATGCCCTCGTCGAACGGTCCAGCGTCTTGCGGAACGTTCTCAATGGCCGGTTGGGGCGCATGTCGACCTTGCGCGCATTGTTCGGCTCACCCGCTGCACATGATCTGAAGGCCGCGCTCGCCGCGCTTGCCGATTGCGGCATCGCCGATCTCGCCGAGCGCAGGGTTGACAGTCTCAGCGGCGGGCAGCGGCAGCGCGTCGCCATCGCACGGTGTCTGGCCCAGGAGCCTCGGCTTATCCTCGCTGACGAACCAGTCAGCAGCCTCGACCCCGCGCGGGCTGCCGAGGTTTTGGCGTTGCTGACCAATGCGGCGAGGGCGCGCGGGGCAACGGCGATGTTTTCGTCGCATCAGCCCAGTCTGGCGCGTCGCTTCGCACGACGCATCATCGGTATGAGCAGCGGACGGATCGTCTTCGACGTTCCCACCTCCGAGCTCAGTGAGGACGCGACCGAGGATCTCTACCGGGATACAGAGCCGATGCCGAATGTCGCTCTGCGAGCGGTCTCCTGATGCGGTCGCGCGGGTTCGGCGGCCTCGCGACCAGCGCGTTGGTCTCCGGTGCCATCGTGTGGTCTTTCATGACGACCGACGTCGAACTGTCGCGCCTCTTGTCGGCCGGGCCGCGAATAGCCGAATTCCTCGGTCGGATGTTCCCCCCAGATCCGACCGTGATGAAAGAAATCGTAAAGGGAAGCGCAGAAACGCTCAGAATTGCGATCTTGGGTTCCCTGGGGGCGGTGATCCTATCGGCCCCGCTCGGCATACTCGCGTCCGAAACGATGGTATCGCCTGTGCTCTATCGGCCGGTTAGGATGCTTCTCGCCTTCGTCAGAGCCATTCCGCTGATCCTTGTGGCAATGCTTATGGTCGGTGCCGTCGGCCTGGGTCCGCTGCCCGGAATCATCGCTGTGGCCTTTCATGCGACCGGCATGTTGGCCAAATTCTATGCCGAAGCGATCGACGGGGTGTCTCGCGCGCCCATCGCGGCGCTCGAAAGCGCGGGTGCCGGGCCGCTGGTGCGTCTCCGACATGCGGTCTGGCCACAAATGGCCCCCGTCGTCGTTCGAGACACGATTTTCCGCTTCGAGCTCAACCTTCGAGAGTCCCTGATCCTGGGCATTGTCGGAGCGGGCGGGATCGGCTTCTATATTCAGACTTACGTGCGCTCGTTCCAATACGACAAGGCGGCCAGTGTGACACTCGCAGTTGTCATCATGGTGGCTGCCATCGAAGCCATCAACGTCGCGTTGCGGCGTCGCTTTGTCTGATCATTAGGCGTAGACGTCGATGGGCGTGCCGTTCCGCACCATGGCATAGATTTCTTCGATTTGACGGTCCGACACGAAGATGCAGCCTGCCGTTCAGTCGCGAATATCCATGGGGTCGACCCCGGGTCTCGGGCCACCATGGATAGAGATGTCCTTTCCGGGAGGTCGGCCACGCGCCTCCGCAAAAGCGATGTCGGCATCATTAGGATAGGAAGTGCCAATGGAAAGGTGAAAGAGACCTTCCGGATTTCGCCGATCGATCAGATATGAGCCCTCCGGCGTCCGTCCATCCCCTTCGAACTGTTTAGGGTCCTCAGGTGCGAAACTCAAGTCGATGGGGTAGGTATTCAAGACACCATACGCACCGTCAAGCATCAGTAACCGCTGCCCCTCGAAAATTCGCAACTGGTCTTGCCCCCGTTTCACCGGACACTCAGGCGGTTGCGGTTTGAGCTGCGATGAATTCGCGTGGCGAGCGCATTTTCAACCCTGAGTGCGGATGATGGACGTTGTAGTCCTCGAACCAGCCGGCGAGCAACTCGAGGACGGTAGCGACATCCGGAAGCGGCGTGACGTGGACGTAGTCGCGCTTCAGCGTCTTCACGAAGGCCCCCGCGATGCCATTGCTCTGCGGGCTCTTCGCCGGCGTGTAGCAGGGCTTCAGGCCCAGCTGCCGGGCGAAGATGCGGGTGCTCTTGGCGACGTAGGCGAGCCGTTGTCGCTGAGCATCTCGACAGGATGCGGCGCCCGGTAGCCCCTGAAGCGGGTCTCGACGGCCTCCAGCTTCATGTCGCGGATGACCGAGCCGCTGATGCCGGCGTTCACCGCGGCCCGCCAGGCGATGATCTCCCGATCATGCGTGTCGATGATGAAGACCCCTCGGACGACATCGCCGTTCCAGCAGGTGAACTCGAAGCCTTCCGAGCACCAGCGAATGTTCGTGCGCATGATGATGACCTTGCCCTCATGCGTCTGCTCCGGCCTCTCAATGTATCTACGAGCCAGTAGGAGGTCGTGCGCCTTCATGATGCGGTAAACCCGTTTGTGGTTCACGGGTGCAGTGCCTTCGGCCCGGAGCCATCGGTTCAGCACCGCCGCGATGCGCCTGTAGCCGTAGGTCGGCCGCGCCGCCACGATCGCCGAGATCAGCGGAAGCACCACCGCGTCTTGCGCTTTGTTATAGCGCCGACGCGGCTTCGCACTCCCGTTCAGCCGGGCAATCAGGTTCGAGCGGGAGACGCCCAGCGTCTCGGCCACGGCATTCACTGGGAACCGCTCTTGGACTGCGACTGCGCGAGCCATATTGGTTTTTTAAGCGCGACTTGTCCAAGGCTTCCTTGAGGATCTCGACCTCGAGCGTCTTGCGCCCGAGTTGCCGCTCCAACTCGCGGATGCGCTCCTCCATCTGCCGCACAGCGCGGTTGCTGGTGACGTCGTCATCTCCGGACACGGCCACGGCTCCCCCATCCAGCATCAGGCGCCGCCAACGATACAACAGGTTTGCCGCCACGCCATTGCGGCGCGCTACCACCGAAATGCTGGCGCCATCCTCCAGCGTCTCTTCGACAATCCGAAGCTTCTCCGCCGAAGACCAGCGGCGCCTGCGGCCGCCATCGGTGATGATCTCGTAGTCAGACATAAGCACGTGCTTATGTCTGAGTGTCGGGTCGAAACGGGGGCCAGTTCAGCAACCGGGTTACAACGGCTCCGTTGTAAGATCGAAACTTTCCGGCACAGCCAGACAAAAAAAGCGGCCCGCCGCCCAACAACATGGCACGTGACCTGCCCCCCTGAGAGTCCTCGTTTATAGGTTAGCTCTGTTCAGGGTTTTGTCGTTTTCATTCCGGTGATGATACTCGCTGGGCGTCAACCCGTCGAGACTCGTATGAGGCCGATGGCGGTTGTAGTCGTGGCGCCAGGCGTCGATCCGCTGGCAGGCGTGGGCTTCGTCATGCCACCCACCTAAGCGGCTGCTTCGTTGTGTGAGCCGTATGGCCGGGAACTCTGCAAAAAGGCCCGACGGACACGACAAGGTGTCGCTGGAGACGCAAGTGTTCCTGTATCCCAAGGCGGGCATGGCCTGAGGTCCGCTTCTATTCGTCGAAGCGCTGCATTGATCAGCGGCTGGATGTCTGCTTGGGCCGAGAGCGGACGTCGGAAGCTGCCGCTTGGTTTTAGGCCTTGGCGCACATGATCTGGGACAAAAATGATCGGATGCCCGTTTCCGTTTCCAGCGAACGGTATGACCTTCTGATTACAAGAATGGAGACGGATATGAACTACGAGAACACTTTGAACACGAACGACGTCGAGTCGGCCCTCATTGAGTGGGCGGAAGCGAGGGAAGCAGGGGAAGAGAGGGAAGCGTGCCCCCCTTGCCTCATGAATTGGAGGTTGAACGCTGAGCAATTGGAATCGATCAAGGAGGCTTGTTTGATCCCTTGCGCAGCCGCCACCATTGCCAATGCGATGTGGTGCATCGCCGACGAAGAAGGGCTCGCAATGATCGCCCGGATTCTGAGGTATTACTGACGTCATTGAAGCCACTTGCAAGACGGCAGCCTTCATTGGAGGGCTTCCGTCGTTGGTTTCGATGAAAATACCGGTCGAACGAGATTGGTCCCTGTGGTGGTGATGGTCTTCCAGAGGCGTTGGCGGAAATAATGTGGCCTTGCCTTTCGGCCGCTGTTTATTCAGATTGTGCAGAGATCTCACGGTATGCGAAGCTCGGTGGTAGGTCATGTCGGAGCATTGGCCGCCGATCGTGAACATAACTCGGGCTGCACCCTTACGAAAACCTTATTGAGCTGATTCCTGTTCAGTGGGGAGCAAGCGGGAGGCATTGAAAGTAGGTTTATGGCGGCGATCAGGCCTCGTGTAAGCTGCAATCAAAAGGCGGCCAACAAGACCCCCAGGCTGACCCGCCAAGAATGTCGAAGATGGCGGGAGGGCGCGTAGATGTTCGCCGCGCCCACCCTCCCACTCAGGCAGCATCGAGTTCGGCCCACTGATCCTGAAACTTCGCAAGGGCCGCGGAATACTTGAGATCGATCAGGGCAGCGAGGTCCGTAAGCCGGACGAACCTGCGTGCTTTCTGACTGCCTTCGTCCAAGCTAAAGTATGGGATCCGAATATCGCCATCATCAATCTTTTGCTTCAAGGTATCCGGCTTGTAGTTCCAGTAGTTTGCTGCGATCTCGAGGGGGATCACCGGGTCTCCGCCGAAACGGGCAAGGAGAAGGTCGATCGTTTTCATGGTTTTCTCCACTTTCTCTTCATGTTCTGAAGAGGACCTCGGTTCGCGGCAATTTTTCAGAAGCTGGTTTGATCGCTGCCGCCGACAGGAGCGACATGTGGCGAGCGTCTACACGTGAAGTGCCCGGCATATCTCCAGCACACGGTCGAACCACGGCCAGTCCGCAAACTTGTCGCCAACTTCTTCAACATGCTCGTATCGGTAAAGGCAGCCACCGTTCTTGTGCCCCGAGATCTTAGCAACGAAAGAGGCAGACTTGCCAATCTCAAACTGGCGACTGATAGCCTCATGGCGGAAATCATGGAAGCGCAGATCCACGACTCCGACCTTGTCTCGATGACGGCGATAGGCCGTGCCGATGGACCTTTCTGAGAAGGGGAAAATATACTCGGAAGTGCGAGGCATTGCTTGGATGATCTCAAGCGCCTCCGGCGGCAGTTTGCACCAGACGTTGTTGCCCTTCTTCTTGCGCGGGTGCTTCATGTCGCGAACCAGGATCTGCCTCTTGTTGTCCTGCAGATCCTCCCAACGAAGCCGGCAAATCTCGCCCAGCCTGCGTCCCGAGTAGATGGCAAAAACTACGAGGACCGCGATGGGAAGCTTTTGGCGACGGTTGTTGGTGAGGGCGGTAAGGATCGCATTGAGTTCCGCAATTTGAGGCCGCCGCTTCCTTTCCTCGGACCGCGCCAGGACTTCGTCTTCCCAAAGGGTCTCCATCGCCAGTGACACCACCTCGATAGGAAGCAGGGTTCCGCGCCTGTGCGCCCATTTCAAAGTAGCGGCCAAATGCGTCATGTAACCCGCCACGGTTTGTGGAGTTCTATCGCTATCCGAGAGGTTTTCGGCAAAGGCATAGAGCTGCTGCTGCGTAAGCAGAGAGACCTTGGTCTGGCCGAATGGGTGATTCCGGATATACTCGACGTTTTGCAGGGCTGACTTGCCGATTTTTCTGCCGCGGTTCAGCCGATCGGAAATCACGTCCGCGATCGTTGTATCGGTTGTTACCTCAATCGGGAAACCGTGCAGCTGTAAGCGGCTCCTGCGCCCCACTCGGGATCAGCTTGACGGGTTGAAGTTCCAAGGGAGGAGCTCTTCGATCCGGCCTTGCGGATGGCCGGCGGCGATGGCTTCGAGTGTTGCCTTGAGGTAGGCGAACGGCTCGACGCCGTTGATCTTCGCGGTCTCGATAAGAGAGGCGATGCGGCCCCATGCCTTTCCACCTTCATCATGGCCGGCAAAGAGCGCGTTTTTTCTGTTCAGAGCAATCGGACGCATGAGGTTTTCGACGCAATTGGAGTCGATCTCGACGCGCCCGTCATGAAGGAAGGTCTGTAGCCCGTCCCAGTGGCGGTGGATGTAGGCGAGCTTCTCGCCAAGGCGCGATTTGGCGGAGATGCGCAAGCGCTGCTCTTGCAGCCATTCGCCAAAGGCGGCGACAAGCGGTGCTGTTCGCGCCTGCCGAGCCGAGAGCCGCAGCTCCGGCACCATGCCGCGGATGTCAGTTTCGATCTTGTAGAACTCGGCAATGCGGCGCAGCCCTTCGGCCGCGATCTCCGAGCCGTCGCGGTCGAACACTTCCTTCAGTTTGCGCCGGGCATGTGCCCAGCAATACGCCATGCGGATCGGCTCACCGCCCTTGCGGGAAGGGCGGGCCAGGCGGTTGTAGCCTGTGTATCCATCGACCTGCAGGATGCCGTCGAAGCCGGCCAGGAACGTCTCTGCATTCTCCCCGCCCCGGCCTGGGGCGTAGAAGTAGACCACGCCGGGTGGATCGTCGCCGCTCCAGGCGCGATCATCCCGGGCCAGGGCCCAAAGGAAGCCGGTCTTGGTTCGGCCGCGTCCGGGGTCAAGCACCGGTGCCGTGGTTTCGTCCATGAACAGCTTGGTCGAGGTCTTCAGGTGTTCTGCCAGCCGGTCCACCACCGGCCCCAGATTGAATGCCGCGACGCCGACCCAATCGGCCAAGGTGCTGCGATGGATGTCGATGCCGGAACGGGCGAGGATCTGGCTCTGGCGGTATAACGGGAGGTGGTCCGCGTATTTGCCGACCAGCACATGGGCGATGGCCCCCTCGGTCGGCAGGCCGCCCTCGATCAGGGCGGCGGGTGCCGAAGCCTGACGCACGCCATCGGTGCAGGCACGACAGGCGTATTTGGGGCGAACCGTGACGATCACCCGCAGTTGGGCGGGCACGATGTCCAGCCGCTCGGTGCGATCCTCGCCGATCTTGTGCATCTGCCCACAGCCGCAGGGACATTGCAGGCTGTCGGGCTCGATCACGCGCTCGATGCGAGGCAGGTCCCGGGGCAGGTTACCGCGATTGCGTTTGGCCGCACCTCGAGGCCGGGGATCGGAAGGCGCCTGCGCTTCCTTTTGCTCATTGGCTTCGGCGACCGCTGCCTCAAGATCCTCAAAGGCCAACTGTCGTTCATCTTCGCTGAGCTTCTCGGACCGCTTGCCATGGATGAGATGGTTGAACTCGGCCACCAGGTGCTCGAGGCGCTTGATGATCTCCCTGAGACCGGCCGTTTCGCTCTTGAGGCTTGCCGTTTCGTCCTTCAGCTCACCTCGCTCACGCAGCAGCGCGGCGACAGCTTCACGCTGGTCCTCGGGGATGGCCGACAGGTTTATTTCCATAGCGGAAGGCATGCTTAAAACATACTATAAGCCGCTGGAATTGCACCTTAATTCTTCTGCCGCATCACTCTGCGGCAGCGGGTCGGCGCGCCTCCAGTGCCCGGACCTTCCGCCAGTCCAAGCCGGAAAAAAGAGCCTCGAACTGCACCCGGTTCAACGTCATCACGCCGTCCCGAACCGCCGGCCAAGTGAAGGTGGTTTCCTCCAGCCGCTTGTAGGCCATCACCAGTCCGCTCCCGTCCCAGAACAGGATCTTCAATCGGTCGGCCCGCTTCGCCCGAAACACGAACACGGTGCCGGTGAACGGATCTTCCTTCAGGACCGACTGCACCAGCGCAGCCAAGCCGTCATGGCCCTTCCTGAAGTCCACAGGCTGCGTGGCCACCAGAATACGGACGGTATGGGATGGCATCATCGCGATGACGCCCCGAGCGCGTGGACGATCTCGGCAATGCGCTTCGCCCCGGTGTCGGCGGCGAGTTCGATCGTCACATCGCCGAAGACGAGGCGCAGCCTGTCGGCGGACTGACCCGAGGGCTGCGATGGCTGCGGCGGCCCCGCCTCGCACAGGACGAGCGGTGCGAAGGCCATCGGCTCATCCGGCATCTCGGCGGCGGGCAGGACAAGCTTCCCCTGCTTGGCCAGGCATCGCCATGCCGACAGTTGGTTCGGCTTCACCCCGTAACGCGCGGCGACAGCGT
>NZ_KK088654.1 GCF_000600975.2 Limimaricola hongkongensis DSM 17492
GGGACACGCCATCACCCGGCGCAGCCGTTCTTCTGGCCGGGCTTTCGACTGGCAAAGAAGAAGGCAGAGAACCGCATCAAGCGCGCCATCGGCAAGGCCATCAAGGAGGCGAAGTGATGGGCGCAGACATCGAGGTGCAGAAGGCTATCAGGGCGCGTCTGGTGGCGTCTCCTGCGGTCACGGCACTGGTGCCAGCGACAGGCATCGTGGACAGCCACCAGCGGCCCGCTCCGAGGCCCGGCATCATCCTAGGCGAGTCCCAACTCCGCGATGAAGGGACCAGCCTCCAGCGGGCGCACACGCGCGTCTGGCACACGCTGCATATCTGGAAGCGCGAGCCGTCCCTCGAAGGCGTGAAGGCTATCAGCGCGGCTGTACGTGGCGCTCTGAGGGGCGACCGGCTGTCTCTGGGCGGGGGCTATCACCTTGGCGATCTGCGCGTGTCTGACGGGCGCTCCATGCGTGACCCGGATGGGGAGACCTCCCATGCGGTCCTGACCGTCGAATGCCTGGTGGTCGAGCCATGAAGGCGGGCAAGCTGATCTACCGCATCGCCATCGAGGAAGCCGCCACGACGGTGAACGATGCAGGCACCCCGACAAGCACATGGACCCGCAAGGCGATCCTTCGGGCCGAACTGGTCGAGCAATCTACCGAGGAGTTTCTCGGCGACGGCGGCGCGACCGACGAGGAGCTGGCCGTCTTTCGGACCCGATACCTCGCTGGCGTGACCAATGCCGACCGAGTGATCTTCGAGGGCCGCTCTTACAACATCCGCCAGCTGACACCGCTCGGCCGCCGCGTCGGTCTGGAGCTGCGCTGCGTGGCACAAGGAGACGAATGATGCGCGGCACCAAGCCCCACATGCAAACCGATCCCGAGGCGATCACCGACATCACCGCGCCTGACTGGCTCTCGGCCGACGCCGCGACCGAATGGGACCGCGTGATGCCGATCCTGTCGGAACGCCGGATCTTGACCGTGGCCGATCTGGGCAGCCTGGAGAACTACTGCACCGCCATCGGGCAGGTTCGGCAGATGGAGCGGCACCTTCAGGAACATGGCCATGTGATCGACGTAGAGGGGGCCATGAAGCGCAACCCGGCCGTGGGCATCCAAGCGGACGCCATGACGCGCTCGCGCCTCCTCGCGGCCGAGCTGGGCCTGACGCCCGTATCCCGCTCGCGCCCTGCCATTCGGGAGGATGACGATGCTGACTCCCTCGTGGATTGATGACGGCTCCGAGATCCCCGATCCGTTGGGCTACGGCGAACGCGCGGTGCAATGGCTGAAGCGGCTGAAGCATCCGAAGAACCCGGCGCTTGGGCACCCTTTCCAGCTCGACCCGTGGCAAGAGCGGATCGTGCGCAAGATGTACGGGCCGCGCCATGAAGACGGCACCCGCATCGTTCGGCGCGTGGTGCTTCTCCTGCCAAGGGGCAACCGCAAGACCTCGCTGGCGGCGGCGCTGACCCTCCTGCATCTCGTCGGGCCTGAACGGCAACCGGGCGGCCTGACCGTCTCGGCGGCCTCTGCGCATGAACAGGCGATGGAGCTTTTCAACGAAGCCGCGATGATCGTCCAAGGCGATCCCCGGCTCTCGAAACACCTTCAGGTGCGGGAATACACCTCGCGCATCGCGTTCCCCCGCGACCGGTCCCGCTACGTGGCCGTCGCCTCTGACGGCAAGGTGCAGCACGGTAAGACGCCGAATGTCGTCATCGCCGATGAAATCCATGCATGGGAAGGCCGCGCCGGTCTGCGCCAATGGGAAGCCCTCGACAGTGCCTTGGTGAAGGTGCCGGGAACTCTGTTGATCGTCGCCAGCACCTCCGGCCGTGGGCAAGAGAACCTCGCTTGGAAGCAGGTGGAATACGCCATCAAGGTGCAGAAGGGTGAGATCGACGATCCCGCCACCCTGCCCGTGATCTTCATGGCCGAGGCCGAGGATGACTGGACCGACGAAGCTGTTTGGTTCGGCACAAACCCCGGCCTGCCCTATGGCTATCCCGACATCATGGGCTTCCGCGACAAGGCGCAGAAGGCGCAGCATTCCCCGTTCGAGCGCGACAGCTTCCTTCAGTTCAACCTGAACCGATGGCTGGACCAGTCGACCTCACCCTTCGTCGAGATGCACGTCTATGACCAGGGCAAGGCAGAGGTGGACCTCGACGAGCTGGACATGGTGCAGGCCCCGGCATGGATCGGCGTCGACCTGTCGAAGAACGAAGACCTCACGGCCGTGGTGGCTTGCTGGCGCGATGGCGATGACGGCTATCAGGTGGTCCCGTGGTTCTTCTGCCCCGAAGACAATCTCCGGGCGCGTGGGGAGCTTCACGGCGTCGACTACGTCACATGGGCCGAGGAAGGCTTCATCATCCCGACACCGGGCAACACCGTCGACCTACGGGCGGTGGAAAGCCATATCCGCGAACTGTGCGCGCGCTTCTCTGTGCAGGAGATCGCGTTCGATCCGACCTATGGCCGGCACATGATGGGCAACCTGAATGATGACGGCTTCCCCGTGGTCGAGTTCCGCCAAGGATGGGTCAGCATGGCCCCGGCAGTGAAGGAGCTGGAGCGCGCCATTCTCGGTGGCCGGTTCAAGCATGGGGCGCACCCCGTCCTGCGGTGGAACTTCGAGAACATCCAGTTGCACGTCGACCAGGCAGGCAACCGTTCGTTCCACAAGGGCAAGAGCGGCAACAAGATCGACGGCGCGGTGGCAGCTGCCATGGCCGTCGCCCGCGCGGCATCGGATGAGGGTGAGTTCGTCACCAACCGGCCGTGGTTCACCGAAGATTTGTGGATGGCATGATGGATGAAGAACGGCTGATCGTATCCCTCGAAGCGCGGATCAATGACTTCGAGAAGCGCATGAAGAAGGCCGAGCGCACCGGCACCCGCTCCTATCAGGGCCTCCGGCGCGGATCGGCATCGGCGACCCGGCAGATGGAAGCCGACATGAACCGGGCGACCACGCGCATCAACCAGGCGCTCGCCTCGACCACAGCGCGGATCGGCAGCTTCAGCCGGGCATTCGCGGGCGGTGCAGTGCTGGGGGTTGTCACTGGCGCACTGGCATCGGTGAACATGAACATCGGCGAGACCATCAAGGGCATCGCCACATTGGGCGACGAGGCGAAGCGCGCAGGTGTGAGTGCGACGGCGTTTCAGGAATGGAAGTTCGTGGCCGAGCAGAACCGCATCGGCATCGACAGCATGGTGGACGGTCTGAAGGAACTGAACCTTCGCGCCGACGAGTTCATCGTGACCGGCAAGGGACCGGCAGCCGAAGCCTTCCGGCGGCTGAACTATGACGCGGCAGACCTCGCGCGCGGTCTGGATGATCCGAGCGAGCTTCTTCTCGAAATCGTCGACCGGCTGGGCGACCTCGACAGCGCGGCCCAAATCCGGGTGGCAGATGAGGTTTTCGGGGGCACGGCGGGCGAGCGCTTCGTCGAGCTGATCGGCCAAGGCGAGGAAGGACTTCGCCGCACCATCGAGCGCGCGCATGAAGTCGGTGCCGTGATGGATGACGAGATGATCCGGAAGGCCGCCGAGTTGGACCGCAAATGGGGCGAGCTGCAAACCCGCGTCGGCAGCTTCTTCAAGTCTCTGGCCGTGGGTTCGGTCGAGTTCGCCTCTCAGGTCTCGAACATGCGCGAGGAACTGGACGGGCTGTTCCGAAGCTATGAGCAGGCCGAGGGGCTCTTGGGCACCGGCATCGCCGAGAACCTCGACGACGAGACGCTGGCGGCTGACGAGAACGCCGAAGCCGTGGGCCGCATTCGGCAGGCCTATGAGGGCCTCGCAGACCAGACGGGCGCACTGGTCCCGCAGCTCGAACAGGCGTCCATGCAGATGCGGAGCTTCGGCTACACCGAGGCCGCCGACGAACTGGCCAACATCGCAGCCGAGATGCGCACCCTGTCGTCCGACATGCGCGACGGCACCGTGGATGCCGAGACCTTCGAGACCCGGATGACGGCGCTGACCGAGGGGGCGAACGCGGCGTTCAACGAGCTGTCCGCGATCGACAAAGTGGAGTTCTCCGGGGCCATCGCGGCTGTCGGTGGACTGATCGGGCGACTGGCGCAGGCGGTGACGCAGGCCCGCGCGCTCAGGGCGGCGCTACCCGGCGGCACTCCCGATGGCACCACGACCCCTCCCAACGCGGGCAGAGGCGGCGACCCCCGTTCGATGGGCGGCAGCTTCGGCGACTGGAAACTTGCCACGGCGACCGAGAACGCCCCGACCAGCGTCACGCGACCGTCCGAGCGGCCCCCGATGCTGGCAGAGCTTCAGTGGTGGTCGCCTCCGGGTTCTGGTGGTGGTGGATCTTCCGGCGGCGGGTCTTCCAAGGCCCCGAAGCTCAGCGAGCTGGAGCAGGAGATCAAATCGACCCGCGAGGAGATTGCACAGCTCCAGGCCGAGGCCGTCGAACTGGCAGCGGTGGCCGACAGCGGCATGGCCGTGGGTGATGCCATGGAGTACGCGCGCAAGCGGGCCGAGCTTCTCTATGCGGCGCAGGCATCGGGCAAGGAGATCACGCCCGAACTGCGGGCCGAGATCGACCAGTTGGCCTTGGGCTACACGCAAGCGGGGAAAGCGGCAGAGGACGCGGCCGACCGCCTCGATCTGATCCAGCAACATGCCGAGCGCGGTGCGGACAAGATGACCGACCTTTTCACCGGCATCGTCTCCGGCTCCATGAGCGCCAAGGACGCGCTGGCCGGACTTCTAATGGAACTGGGGCGGGTGCAGATACAGAAGGCCATGCTGGGCCTCGCTGACAGTCCGAGTGGTGGCTTTCTAGGCACCTTGGGCGCGGCGCTGACGGCACGGGCGACAGGTGGTCCGGTGCAGGGTGGGACGCCCTACCTGGTCAACGAGCGGACGCCCAACAGCGAGATCTTCGTGCCGTCGCAATCCGGGGGCATCTTGAACGTACCGCAGGCGCAGGCGGCCTTGCGTGGGGCGGTATCCAGCCAACCGCAGAAGCCGCAGCCCGTCGAACTGATCCTCCATGCTGCCGAGGGCATCACGGTTGAGACCGTCCGCAATGAAGCCAGCGCAATCATGCGGCAGGGAATCGGGGCCTATGACAGGCAGATGCCTGCCCGCGTGAAGGGCATCCAAAAAGATCCGAGGGCCCGATGACCCGGCTTCAACGGCTTCTCTGCGCCTCTCTGAAGGCCCATCTCGACGGCGGGCGAGCGATGCCCCCCGAAGGCAGTGGCATCCTCTGGCGGGCCTTCCTAGCGTTGTCGCGTACGCGCAGCACCGGGGCCAACGGGCCGAATGCCATCACCTTCACCGAGATTGAAGCGTGGTCGCGGCTGACCCGAACGCCGCTGGAGCCGCACCACGTCGAGACGATCACTGCCATGGATGAGGTGTGGATGGCGAAGGTCTATGCGCGGCAGAACCTTCCCGAAGGAACGAAGGCCCTGCCGCAGAGATCGAAGGAGGCGATGACACCCACGCTGTTCGACCTCGCCCTTAGATGAAGCCGAAACCTACCTTTTGCGTTTGGACCATGTCTTCAACCGGTGTGTCTAGAAAGCTCGCAATCGCAAGAACTATATGATCAGCGGCGAAGGATACGGCTTTATCTTCGTCCGCCGCACTGAAAGTCTCAGTTTGCTCATGAACTTCAACCGTAATCCTGTCAGCGGCTTTGAAGCACCTTAACTTCACTGGGAATTTGTTCTTGGGCCACGACTGAGGCCCATGTTCAAGAGTGATATAAACGGCAAAATGAAAGTACCCCTCGTCGTCGAAGTTCACAGCCTCCCTTGGGTGCTTAACCTTGTGGCTTTCTCCGCCCTCAACTGCCATCAAGCTGACATAGGGTTCCTCCCAAGAGGTCCTATCTTCTGACACCGTATAGCTCCTGGGAGCTTCCGTTTGTGCCTCTACCTGCTTTAAAATATTAAAGGCGAAGTTTACACATGAGTTGTAGTAGTCTCGCTGACCTTTTGAGAAAGCCTTATATTTCTCAACCAAGTCTTCGTACTTGAGAGAGGCGGCGGGGATGTCAGGCATCGGATGTCCTATAGTTGCAAGAGAAAGTATTTAGACTGTTTTGCACAGGTAGATGCTCTCCCCCCATTACTCCATAGTTGAGAAACAAATTTACTGAGTTTCGTCCAATCTGTTGATCTGTTCCAGATCGACGGGTTCCTGTTTCCTTGTTCTGGAAAAGTGTTTCCGGCAGCAACGATTTCGGCGTCTCAGTCCGGCTTCGCTCTTGGCTCAAACCGCAGCTTGCTTCCTGACCGACTGCTTTTGATCCGGCCTTCGCGGACCCAGCGCATGACCGTATCTTCTGATACACGATGGTATCGTGCCATCGTCTTTACATCCCAAAGAGACTCAGGCGGCAGGGAGCGCTGTAGGAGTTCGCGGATGTCAGCTCTTAGCCCCCGCACTTCTTCAATAAGGGTCTCAAGTTCCGGGATTTTGAGTTCAGCCACGACCAGTTCCTCCATGTTTCCCATTCTGAAGCGGCACCTAGTTGCATAAATGCATCAATGCGTAGTTGCGTACTTACGTAAACAAGGACTTATGAATCTTTCTCAGAAGGATTAGCAGCTCGCGCACAGATAGCGCTTGCGGGCTAGATTCCGCCTGTGCATGTTCGGCCTTGGGTGTGAGAACCCGCGAACCAGTGATGACTTAACGTCTTGGACAGATTTGCCTTTCCCGGTCGGGAAGGATCGGCGAAGTATGGCTTCAGGCCGGGGGCGAGCGTGCTGTCCAAGGGGGGACCCTAAAAGCGTTCGACCTGTCTCACTGGCAGGTTCTCACCCCCCGGCCGCCGGTCCGACACCGGCGATGGCTGTGAGAAGCCAAACCAGTGAGAACCGAATGATTGCACAAGCTACCCGCCTGAACCTGTCCGACCTGCCCGAAGATGCCGTCGAGAAGCTGAAGAGCCTCGACCATGAAGGTTTCCACCTTCTGGGCGTCGATGCCTATCGTATGCGGGGCGAAGACCAAGAGGCGGCTTTCTCGAAGGATGCCAAGACGGCCATCCGTGACGCATTCAAGGCGTTGAACGCCTCGCCGACGATCAAGATCGACGAACCCATGGAAGAGATCGTCTGGGCGCTCGACATGCTCTGCTTTGCCTTGAGCAAGGGTGAAGACCTCGACAAGCAGGATTGCCAAGCCTTCTGGTCCGTGGCGAACAAGGCTCGGGACTTGGCGACCGAATACCGCGACCAGACCCGTGAAGTCCGGCAGCGTCTTCGCGCTCTCAAGGAGTCGGTGTGATGGCTGCAGCGAACTACAACCCACAAGAGCTCTCGGCGAAGGCTGGCACAGCCCACAGCGGCCTCGACTTCCTGATCTTTCAGATTCAGCAGATGTCCAGTGAGGACAGGACGCCGGCCGATTTGCGCGACCTGATCCTCATGTCGATTTATCACACGCAAGGCATCTTGGCCGAAGTGCAGGATGCCATGGAGGCCGAGACCCGAGCCCAGTTGAAGCGCTGAGATAATGCGTCCTAGGTCACTGAACCTATCCCAATAGGTAGGTGACCTAGGGGAAGTAATCATTAGGGTCTATAGGCGTAGCATGTGATCGACACAGCTACGTTTTTACGAGTTGACCTAGATAGTGAGTGCGGCCCGCCCTGCCCGGCGGGTCGTTTCATGTCGAGTATTCTCTGCCAACTCCACCGTGTACACAAGACGGCCAGCGTCATGCTCGGTGCGCCTGGCCACAATACGGTAAGGGACCGAACCTTCTGAGCGCCATTCAGTGATCAAGCTTCCGATCTTTGGAGCCAAGGATGCTAAGGGGAACTTGAGGGGACCAAGAACCGATGTGGCTGTTCCTATCATGTGAAACTCGGCAATGACCGGATCATCTGGCTGCAACACTGTAATGGTGTTCATGGGCGCCCTCGCTTCCTAGTGACAACCTAGGGGTGTTTATGCAGCTGCGCAATGTCCTTAACATAAAACCCGTTGCGCGCCGAACCACGCCCTAGGGTAGATTGCGGAAGCGCGTATTTACGTATCCGCACACCTACGACGTCACGTATCCATGCGGTTGAGGTAATCCGTAAGTGCGGCTTCGAGGATCGCCTGATGCGTCTTATCGGTCTGCGCCGCGTGGAGCCGAAGCCGCCGGTAGGTCGCGCCATCGAGTGCCAGCGTCAGCCGCTTCTCGCCCTCGCGCTTCACGGGCTTGGCCGGTGCCGCTCCGCCGCGCTGGGGGATGCCGGTATCGGTCGGCTTCGCTGAGGTGTTGAGCAGACCGTCTAGGGTCACGGTTTTCTTAGCCATGGAGGATGCCTCTCACGTAGGTCCAGAGTGTCACAATCTCTTCGCTCGCCTTCGCGTCACCGGCTTCCGTCACGCCAAGCCCGGTGGCCCCGCTCTCGGCGTAGACGACGCGCTGCGCGATGTTGATCGGCGCAACTCGACCATGCTGGGCCAACACCCGCGCCGTCTCTTCCGTGATCTTGGCGCGCGGCGTCTGCGACATCGCGAAGACGAAGGGCACGTTCGCGGCGTTGACGGCCGAGACAGTGGCACCGACTGCGCGGAGATCGTCGGGCGATGGGCGCACCGGGATCAACACCAGGTCGGCGGCCGAGATCACGTCAGTGAGCCATTCCGGCGCGGCTGGCGGCGTGTCGATGATACAGAGATCGAATTGCTCGCGCGCGGCGTTCAACGTGGCGCGGAGGGAGTGCGGGGCAGGGTCGCGCTCCAGCATCGCCGGGGCATCCGTCTCGCGGCTTTCCCACCATCCCCGAAGCGAGGCCTGCGGATCGAGATCGAGGCAGAGAACCCGGTTTGGCTCCCCTGCGGCGGCAACAGACAGGTTCCGGGCGAGGGTGGTCTTCCCCGCTCCTCCCTTCTGCGCCGCGACTACCAGTGTCTTCATGGCTCTCCCTGCCCCTGTGAATCGCAAATCCTTAAGGGCACAGTTGCACGATTGCGTGAAGCCGCATCCACATATTTACGCAAAAGCGTAACCATGCGGTAACAAAGTCGGGCAATATGCGTGGATGAGTGGCGATCTTGAGGCGCAAGATGGAAGTGATAGTGGTGTCATGCTTGCGATACGCAATTTCTGGCAGTAGCTTGATCACTGTGGCGTGAGCCACAACGAGCGAAGCCCGCCTCGGTGGCGACCGAATAGCGGGCTTCTAAAAGCAACATAACCGGTGGTTCGGTTTGCAGCCTGTGACATGGAGAGATTAGGACAACCGTCCGCCTCCTGCAAGCCTGATTAGCCACTGAGTCCAAGGCAAGGACCGGGTCTGAGTGAGCGATGTATATTACCCCGAACAAGACGAACGGCAGATTCCGCTGGGCGTGAAGTACGACCTCAAGCCCGTCTGGGCGGAGATCAACACGGCCTTCGATACGGACGCGACTGGCGCTGCAATCGTCCTGGCGGCCTTCGAGGCGTTCTTCCTGGGACGCCCTGTCTCCTACAGCCGCAACTGGAACTACTACGGCGCCCATCGGCATCCTCTCATCACCTACACAAAGGTGACGCGCGCAGTCGACCAACTGGAAGCCAAGGGTCTGATCCATCACTACCGCCAGCTCCCGGGCTACTTGAACTGGCAAAGCGCCTTCGAGGCCACGACCGAACTCGTCGCCATGGTGCAAGCCATTCTGGAAGAGAAACCGCGTTTGAGATTGGCCCCTCTGACCCAAGTCACGATCTTGCGCGATGCGAAGGGCAAGCCCGTCGACTACCGGCGAACTCGGGCCATTGACCGGCAGGACCAGAAGACCGAGGCATTCAACGAAGCGATCACGTCAGCCAACATCGCGCTTCCGACGCAATCCAATGTCGTCGCCTTGCCGAACCTCGCATGTCCCATGGCGCGGATCTACAACCGCGACTTTAACAGGGGCGGACGCTACTACGCCCGAGGCCCGAGCTGGCAGAACACACCGAAAGACAACCGACGCGGCGTTACTATTAACGATGAGCCGACCGTCGAGCTCGACTTCGATGGGATGCACATCGCCATGCTCTATGCGAGGCGAGGCCTGCCTATCTCCGAGGATTGCTACGCCATCGATGGTTGGCCGCGTAAGCTCGCGAAGGTAGCAACGCTCACCCTGATCAACGCCACGACCCAGCGGAAGGCTCAGGAGTCCATTGCGCATAACGGCCTGATGTCTAGCGAGCTGGGCGTCGAACCCGGCAGCGCCGAAGCCAAGATCAAAGCGACCGCGCTCATCAAGGCAGTGAAGGCGCGGCATGTGGCCATCGCGGACAGCTTGCACTCAGACGCCGGCGCTTCCCTGATGCGCGACGATTCCGATATGGCCGAGATCGTCATGACCGAGATGACCCTTCGCAAAGGCATCATCGCGCTACCGATCCACGACAGCTTCCTGGTCCCCGTCTCGAAGCGCGCCGACCTCGAAGAGGCCATGATCGATGCCGCTCACAAGGTCACCGGAAGCCGCCTGACGGTATCCGAAAAGTAGCCGCCATAGCCCTCGAAACCGCCTTGTTGAGAACCATTCGCAACGGCGAACATTCTCGTATCCTATCAATGCCTTAGTCCGAAATCCTCTTACAGATGGAGGGAAGCCGCCTCCGGGATGGGCATGGAGGGAGGCGGATGGAGGGATTGAGGGGGTCGACGGCGATTTGGCCTCGTCATCGTCTCGGCAGGGTTCGATCATGGCTGTAAGCAAGCGGCGGCCATCCGATAGCGGTTTCAGATGGTATGAACCTAGAGGGCACATTCGTTGCCGCACCCGCTGCCACCGATGCCGATGCCGGATCGACATTACCCAGACCTGATCACCTTCCCCGCCGCTCCCCTCCATATGTAAGAGGATTCTGAGCTAAGCCATTGGCCCGACTGCGCTTCATGCGCCGTGGCGAGTGGCATGATCCTGGCCGCTTTCGACGCCTTCTTGCCGTTGGCAGGATTTGCCGCTGGCATCGGTGTAGCATTGCCAGGGCGCACCTGATGCGGGATGCATGTCGTGCGGGGGCGAACCATGTCCGGGGTAACGCACCATCAACGCATGGAGCAACGCAGGCGGCGACCGTCACCGGGTAACGCAACCGCTCACGCATGGGGTAGTGCGGCAGCTGGACGGGTCTGTCTGGCGGACGGGTCCGAGCACAGGCACCCAGTCGCGGCATCCTGTCAGGTTCTTTCTGTGGATAACCCTCGCTGGAATGCGGCTAAACCTTGACTTTCACTGCATTTTCTGTTCTATCAAGGTATGCGGTCGCAAGTCATCATTCGGGCAGGTATCGGCTCCTTCGGAGGCCGATTGAGTGATGAGCCGGGGCAATGCTTCGGTGCTGGGTGGGCAGACCGCTGTCACCCTCACTGGCAGGATCACCATGACTGACATTCCTCCCCTCGACCGTTGGCGTCTCGACGGTCTCCTCGCTGGCCCTGAGAAGATCTGGGGCCTGAACGGCATCGCCTTGGTTCTCGGCGTCTCGGTCGACACCGTCCGCAGGTGGTCGAAGTCTCCGACCACGCCCATCTATCGCCCCGGCGGCCGCTACTTCGCGTTCCGCTCCGAACTGGTCTCTTGGCTGAGGTCGAAGTGATGCCCGCAACGACCAGTCAGGGCAGCACGCGAGGCGTTACGGCGCGGGTCTACTGCAAAACCCGAGCCTTCCGTATGGGCTATGAGGATTACCGCCTCCGCAAACCCGCTACTTTCGGTAACTGGGGCAAACACGAGCGGGCTTATGAAGACGGTCGCCAGACGGCTGCCCATCTTGCCGCCAACCGTGAAACGCTGCGACCTATCCCCAGCCAGTCCCGTATCAGCGAAGTCGAGTTGCGCTTCCTGATCGAAGCAACGATGCGCCTGATGTTGCTTACTGGCAGCCCCATCCAGCAGTTAATGGCGGAGCGAGAGCTAGAGAATCTGCAAGCCTCAAGAGTTTCCTGAGATAGATTCAGAACTCCTCTCGCGGGCATCCCCGGGTAAGCCGTGCGGATGCCTGGCCGCCCCTAAACCCTATAAGAAACAACGATTTGCTAGATCTGGCCAGCTGCCGGACGCTCGCGCGCGCGGGTAGTTTGGCTGCATGATCTGGCCATTCTCCAAGCGCACCGTTGAAGTCGACACGAAGTCTCTCGCCCAACCGAGCGAGGAGCTTTATGCCGCTTTGGGTCTGACCTTCACCACGGCGGGCGGCGTCACTGTCTCGGGCGAGACCGCGCTTCGCGTCCCGGCTGTCGGTTCTGCCATCCGCGTCATCTCCGAGGCTGTTGCCTGCCTCGACGTGGCGGTGAAGACCGTCGACGCCGATGGCACCGAGATCGACGCTCCGAACCATCCCGCCCTCGCGTTCCTGCGCGACCATGCGAACGACTGGACCAGCGGCTATGAGCTGATCCGCGACCTCGTCATTGACGCCCTCTCCGACGACGCTGGCGGCCTCGCCTATGTGAACCGGATCGACGGGCGCGTGATCGAGATCATTCGCTACCGGCGCGGCGTCATCACCGTCGAGATCGACCAGACGACCGGCGAACCGAGCTACAAGATCGACAACCGCCCCGTACCGGGGGCGAACGTCATCCACCTCCGCTGCCCCTTCGGCCGCGCGCCGCTCTCGCTGGCACGGGAGGCCATCGGCATCTCGCTCTCGCTGGACAAGCACGCCGCGCAGCTCTTCGGCCGTGGTGCCCGCCCCTCCGGCGCTCTGAAGTTTCCGAAGGGCATGGGCGAGGCATCGGTGAAGGCCGCCCGGACTGCATGGCGCTCGACCCATGAGGGCAACGACGCCAACGGGCAGACGGCTATCCTCTTCGATGGGGCCGAGTTCGAGCCGTTCACCTTCAGCTCGACCGACGCGCAGTTCCTCGAAAACCGGAAGTACCAGGCCACCGAAATCGCCCGTGCCTTCCGTGTCCCGCCTTCGATGCTTTTCGACCTCGACCGGGCGACGTGGAGCAACACCGAACAGATGGGCCGGGAGTTCCTCGTCTACTGTCTAGAGCCTTGGCTTCGTGCCCTCGAAGGCTCTCTGCGCCGCGCCCTGTTCCTGCCCGATGAGCGCGCCACCCATGCCGTTCGCTTCGACCGTGACGACCTGACCCGCGCCGACCTCAGCACCCGCTCGACCGTCATCAACAGCCTGATCGCCAGCCGGGTCATCAATCCGAACGAAGGCCGCGCATGGCTGGGCCTCACGCCCCGTGAAGGCGGCGAAGAGTTCCTGAACCCCAACATTGTCACCGCTCAGGAGCCGACCGATGCAGCTGAATGACATCCGGGCCATGGCGGAAGACCAGGAGCGCGGGCACTGGTACGAGCTGGCCGATCCCGTCGACGGGAAGCCGACCGGCATCCGCCTTCGCATCGCAGGCCCTGACAGCGAGACCCAACGCGCCGCGCGTCTGAAGCTCGCCGACGATCTGGCCGACCTCGCCGACGCCGATGGCCGGGTTTCCCCTGCCGCTCGCGAGCAAGCCCGTCTCGACAACCTCGCCCGGTGCATCCTGTCATGGGAGATCACCGAGGACGGCGACCCGGTGCCCTTCACCCATCGCAACATCATCCGCCTCTTGAAAGCCGGTGCATGGGTTCAAGCGCAAGTGGACGCCTTCGCGGCAGACCGCTCTGCCCATCGGGGGAACGCCTGATGGATAGGCTGTTCATCGAGACCAAGCTCTACGCGGGCGAGGAAGGCGACATCGAAGGTCTCGCATGGCCCTTCGGCAAGCCCGACCGCATCGGCGACATGATCGAGAAGGGCGCGTTCACCGGGGCCTCTCTGCCCCTGCCCATGCTCTTCGGCCACGACATGAATGACCCCATCGGCGCATGGGATGGCGCTGAGGAGCGGGAAGACGGGCTGCACCTCAAGGGGCGGCTTCTGGTGGGCGAGGTTACTCGCGCGCGTGAGGTGGCCGCTCTGGTCCGCTCTGGCGCTGTGCGGGGCATCTCCATCGGCTTTCGCACCATCAAGGCAGGCAACCGTTCCGGCGGCGGCCGCACCATCCAGCGGCTCGAGCTTCTGGAAGCGTCCCTTGTGACGATCCCCATGCATCCCGGCGCGAAGGTGACTTCGGCCAAATCTGCGGTTCGGGCGCTGTCGCTCGCCGCTGCCATCAACCGCGCCACGGCGCAGCTCTCCAAGAGGCAAGCATGACCCTTCAAAGCCCAAGCGCATTCGAGCGCAAAAGCGAAGACGACGACGCGAACGACATCGTCACCAAGGCCCTCGGCGACATGACCGAGACCTTCAACAAGCGACTGTCCGACATCGAGGCGAAGGCCGACACGTCGAAGCTCGCGGATCGTCTCGACAAGCTCGAAGCCAAGTCCAACCGTCCGCAGGGCGGCGAGCAGAAGGCCGACATGGGCGAAGAGCGCAAAGCCTTCGGCCACTACCTGCGCCTAGGCAATGCGACCCCGGCTGACGAACTGAAGACCCTGACCGTCTCCAGCGACCCTCAGGGCGGCTACCTCGCCCCGGCCGAAATGAGCGGCGAGTTCATCCGCGACCTGGTCGAGTTCTCGCCCGTCCGCACCGTGGCCAGCGTCCGCCAGACCGGCGCGCCGTCCGTGATCTATCCGACCCGCACCGGCATCACGAATGCCCGCTGGAAGGGTGAGGCTCAGCCCGCCCAAGAATCCGAGCCGGGCTTCGGTCAGGCGGAAGTCGACGTGAAGGAGCTGGCCACCTTCGTCGACATCTCCAACAACCTCCTCGCTGACAGCGCCGGTCAAGCCGAGGCCGAGGTTCGCCTCGCGCTGGCGGAAGACTTTGGCCAGAAGGAAGGCGTTGCGTTCCTCTCCGGTGACGGCGTCATCCAGCCCGAAGGCATTCTCACCAAGACCGGGATTGCCGAGACCAACAACGGCCACGCGACCGACCTCAAGGCCGACGCCCTCATTGCCCTGATGTACGCGCTCCCGGCGACCTACCGGAACCGTGGCGCATGGGCGATGAACGGCACCACGCTCGCGGCGCTGCGCACCCTCAAGGGCGGCGATGGCAACTACCTGTGGCAGCCCTCCTATCAGGCCGGTCAGCCCGAGACCGTTCTCGGCCGTCCCGTGGTCGAGATGGTCGACATGCCCGACATTGCGTCCGGTGCCTTCCCGATCCTCTACGGCGACTGGTCCGGCTACCGCATCGTCGACCGCGTGGGCCTGTCGGTTCTGGTGAACCCGTACATCCGCGCGACCGAGGGCATCACCCGGATTCACGCGACCCGCCGCGTCGGTGGCCGCGTCCTCCAGACCGCCAAGTTCCGCAAGCTCAAGATGAGCGCATAAGGAGATCTGTCATGCGTGACCTGACCAGCAACATCCGCGCCATCGCCGCTGTCGCTCCTGCCGTGCAATCGGCTTCGGTGAACGGCACTGCCATCGACCTGAAGGATGCGGGCCGCGTTGCCTTCATCCTGAACACCGGCGCCATCGTCTCGGCCGGTGACTTCTCGGCCAAGCTTCAGGAGAGCGACACCACGACCAGCGGCGACTTCGCTGACGTGGCGGCCGACCTGACCGACAGCGATGCCCCGGCAACGCTTGAAGCGACCTCGACCTACAAACTCGGCTATCGGGGCTTCAAGCGCTACGTGCGCGTCGTCCTGACCAAGGCGGGCGGGACCAGCATTGCGGCCGGTGCCGTCGCTGTCCTGTCCGACCTGGCCGAGCGTCCCGAGGTCTAACGTGATCCGGCGCGAGGGACTTCTGACGGGCGACACGATCCGCCCCAAAGCGGCAAGCTGCTCTCCCTGCCTCGCGTCGGAGCGGCATTTCAGGGCCAAGGGCAGCGAGATCGGAGGGAGCGAGGGGCTTGGGGCCTCTCGCTCCCGTCGCCGGGGAATATTCCATGCCGACGAAGCCGCCGCGTCTATGCGCCTGTGGGAAGCGTGTGCCAGCCGGGACCAAGTGCCTGTGCATGGCCAAGAGCGACCGGGAACGGAAAGCCCGCTTCGACCGCACAAGGCCCAACAGCAGCCAACGCGGCTACACGGGCACATGGGAGAAGGCCAAGGCCGACTTCCTCGCCAAGCACCCATTCTGTCGCCGCTGTGGGCAGCCTGCCGACACCGTCGACCACATCAAGCCCCACAAGGGCGACCCGGTCCTCTTCTGGGATCGGAGCAACTGGCAGGCGCTGTGCGCCCGCGACCACAACAGCGCCAAGCAGCGTGAAGAGCGGCGCACTCTCAAGAGGTAACACACCATGATCTTCTCCACCGCAGGCGCCAAGCTCTACATCGGCGGCACCCAAGCCATGAAGTCCACTGACTTCGTCGAAGGCGACTTCTCCACCGAGACCTGGACCGAGATCACTGGGCTCGAAAGCCTCGGCTCTGTGGGTGACACCGCCAACGAGATCTCGCAGGACATCGTCGGTGAAGGCCGCACCAAGCGCATCAAGGGCACCCGCAATGCCGGTGCAATGGAGATTATCGCGGCCATCAACTACGCCGATGCAGGGCAGCAGGCGCTCCTCGCGGCCGAGAAGACACCGCAGGATTACGCCTTCCGCGTTGTGTTCAACGATGCTCCCGCTGGCGGCACGCCCTCCGAGCGCATGTTTATCGCCAAGGTGGGCAGCGTCTCCGAGGCCTACGACACCGCCAACAGCGTCATGAAGCTGAACAGCTCGCTGTGGGTGAACTCCAACGTGGTCCGCGTCAACGCTGCGGCAGGTGTGTGATGACTGACGTCGACCGCATCGAGAAGGCGAGCGAACTGGTGAAGGAACTCAACAACGAGCTTCAGCGCCTCGCCCATGACGGCATTGAGGTGAAGCTGTTCGTCCGCCACCAAGTGCAGCACCTCGGCGGCCATCCCACGAACGACGTGCTCGACGCTGACTTCGCCCGACCGCTGCGCCGCATCTGGTGCTGAGCCTAGCCCCCGGGTGGTCAACGACTTCTGGCCATCACGGGGGACCGGCGCGGGGAACAGCGCACAATATTCGCACGAAACAGGATTTTCGCCATGCCCATCGTGGACCTCTACGACATCAAGGAGCACCTCGCCTTTACCGGCGACGAGGGCGGGCATGATGACAGGATGATCTATCGCAAGATCGAGGCGGCTCAGAACCATATCGAGCGGCTTCTCGGATTCAAGATCGAGGCCAACTTCGGCGGCGTGGATCAAGACCCGGTCCCCCCGGTGCTGATCGAAGCCGTGAGCCAACTGGCGGCATGGTGGTACGAACAGCGCGAGGCAGCGAGCGAGGGCGCGAAAGAAGTCCCGTTCGGCGTCCGCGAGATCGTCACCGAGTATCGGGAGTGGACCTTCTGATGAGCGACGGCGGCCTCTCCAAGTTTCAGAAGCGCATGAATGCCATCCCCAAGGCGGCCCGGAAGGCGGTGAGGCCTGCCCTCATGCAGGGCGGCTACGACATCGCGGACGCCATGGAAGCCCTTGCCCCCGAGGCTGACGGCGATCTGAAGGGCAGTATCGAGGTGACGGGACCGGGGCAGATGACCCCGCCCTACTCTCAGCCCGGCGGCTCCCATGCAGTGCCCGAGAACCAAGTGGCTGTGACCGCAGGCAACAGCGACGTGCGCTATCCGCACCTTCAGGAATACGGGACACGCCATCACCCGGCGCAGCCGTTCTTCTGGCCGGGCTTTCGACTGGCAAAGAAGAAGGCAGAGAACCGCATCAAGCGCGCCATCGGCAAGGCCATCAAGGAGGCGAAGTGATGGGCGCAGACATCGAGGTGCAGAAGGCTATCAGGGCGCGTCTGGTGGCGTCTCCTGCGGTCACGGCACTGGTGCCAGCGACAGGCATCGTGGACAGCCACCAGCGGCCCGCTCCGAGGCCCGGCATCATCCTAGGCGAGTCCCAACTCCGCGATGAAGGGACCAGCCTCCAGCGGGCGCACACGCGCGTCTGGCACACGCTGCATATCTGGAAGCGCGAGCCGTCCCTCGAAGGCGTGAAGGCTATCAGCGCGGCTGTACGTGGCGCTCTGAGGGGCGACCGGCTGTCTCTGGGCGGGGGCTATCACCTTGGCGATCTGCGCGTGTCTGACGGGCGCTCCATGCGTGACCCGGATGGGGAGACCTCCCATGCGGTCCTGACCGTCGAATGCCTGGTGGTCGAGCCATGAAGGCGGGCAAGCTGATCTACCGCATCGCCATCGAGGAAGCCGCCACGACGGTGAACGATGCAGGCACCCCGACAAGCACATGGACCCGCAAGGCGATCCTTCGGGCCGAACTGGTCGAGCAATCTACCGAGGAGTTTCTCGGCGACGGCGGCGCGACCGACGAGGAGCTGGCCGTCTTTCGGACCCGATACCTCGCTGGCGTGACCAATGCCGACCGAGTGATCTTCGAGGGCCGCTCTTACAACATCCGCCAGCTGACACCGCTCGGCCGCCGCGTCGGTCTGGAGCTGCGCTGCGTGGCACAAGGAGACGAATGATGCGCGGCACCAAGCCCCACATGCAAACCGATCCCGAGGCGATCACCGACATCACCGCGCCTGACTGGCTCTCGGCCGACGCCGCGACCGAATGGGACCGCGTGATGCCGATCCTGTCGGAACGCCGGATCTTGACCGTGGCCGATCTGGGCAGCCTGGAGAACTACTGCACCGCCATCGGGCAGGTTCGGCAGATGGAGCGGCACCTTCAGGAACATGGCCATGTGATCGACGTAGAGGGGGCCATGAAGCGCAACCCGGCCGTGGGCATCCAAGCGGACGCCATGACGCGCTCGCGCCTCCTCGCGGCCGAGCTGGGCCTGACGCCCGTATCCCGCTCGCGCCCTGCCATTCGGGAGGATGACGATGCTGACTCCCTCGTGGATTGATGACGGCTCCGAGATCCCCGATCCGTTGGGCTACGGCGAACGCGCGGTGCAATGGCTGAAGCGGCTGAAGCATCCGAAGAACCCGGCGCTTGGGCACCCTTTCCAGCTCGACCCGTGGCAAGAGCGGATCGTGCGCAAGATGTACGGGCCGCGCCATGAAGACGGCACCCGCATCGTTCGGCGCGTGGTGCTTCTCCTGCCAAGGGGCAACCGCAAGACCTCGCTGGCGGCGGCGCTGACCCT